>JAUCCX010000001.1:922500-3615974 GCA_034675805.1 Aequorivita sp.
CAAGCAAGACCCCTTTGTTTTCCAATAAGAGTGTCTCTTTGTTGAATATTCGGTCGTCTTTCTCTAGAAAGGAGGTGTTCCAGCCGCACCTTCCGGTACGGCTACCTTGTTACGACTTAGCCCCAGTTACCAGCTTCACCCTAGGCCGCTCCTTGCGGTGACGGACTTCAGGTGCTTCCAGCTTCCATGGCTTGACGGGCGGTGTGTACAAGGCCCGGGAACGTATTCACCGGATCATGGCTGATATCCGATTACTAGCGATTCCAGCTTCACGGGGTCGAGTTGCAGACCCCGATCCGAACTGAGACAGGTTTTGTGGATTCGCGCCTGCTTGCGCAGTGGCTGCCCATTGTACCTGCCATTGTAGCACGTGTGTGGCCCAGGACGTAAGGGCCGTGATGATTTGACGTCATCCCCACCTTCCTCACAGTTTGCACTGGCAGTCTTGTTAGAGTTCCCGACATGACTCGCTGGCAACTAACAACAGGGGTTGCGCTCGTTATAGGACTTAACCTGACACCTCACGGCACGAGCTGACGACAACCATGCAGCACCTTGTAATCTGTCCGAAGAAAAGACTGTTTCCAATCCTGTCAGACTACATTTAAGCCCTGGTAAGGTTCCTCGCGTATCATCGAATTAAACCACATGCTCCACCGCTTGTGCGGGCCCCCGTCAATTCCTTTGAGTTTCATTCTTGCGAACGTACTCCCCAGGTGGGATACTTATCACTTTCGCTTGGCCACCCAGCACACCAATGTGCACCGGACAGCTAGTATCCATCGTTTACGGCGTGGACTACCAGGGTATCTAATCCTGTTCGCTCCCCACGCTTTCGTCCATCAGCGTCAATACGTTGTTAGTGACCTGCCTTCGCAATCGGTATTCTATGTGATATCTAAGCATTTCACCGCTACACCACATATTCTAGCCACTTCACAACGATTCAAGACAACCAGTATCAATGGCAGTTCTACAGTTGAGCTGCAGACTTTCACCACTGACTTAGCCGTCCGCCTACGGACCCTTTAAACCCAATGATTCCGGATAACGCTTGGATCCTCCGTATTACCGCGGCTGCTGGCACGGAGTTAGCCGATCCTTATTCGCAGAGTACCGTCAAGCCCCGACACGTCGGGGTGTTTCTTCCTCTGTAAAAGCAGTTTACAACCCATAGGGCCGTCTTCCTGCACGCGGCATGGCTGGATCAGGCTCTCGCCCATTGTCCAATATTCCTCACTGCTGCCTCCCGTAGGAGTCTGGTCCGTGTCTCAGTACCAGTGTGGGGGATCCCCCTCTCAGGGCCCCTACCCATCGTAGCCTTGGTGTGCCGTTACCACACCAACTAGCTAATGGGACGCATGATCATCTTGTACCGATAAATCTTTAGTTGAAAAACAATGCCGCTTCTCAACACTATGGGGCATTAATCCAAGTTTCCCTGGGCTATTCCCCTGTACAAGGCAGATTCCATACGCGTTACTCACCCGTGCGCCGGTCTCTACAGTGCAAGCACCGTATACCCCTCGACTTGCATGTGTTAGGCCTGCCGCTAGCGTTCATCCTGAGCCAGGATCAAACTCTTCATCGTATAATCTTCAATAATATTGCGACCATACTTCAGTAAGAGCTCGACTCTCAAAAAAATTCTCAGAAAATCTTACTTAGTTTAGTTTAAATGTTGGCAAAAACCGTTTCCAGTCCCTGCCTACGCTGTCAATTTCAATATCTCAATGAACTTATCCTTCTTGTCTATCGCCAAAGCAAACCCGTGTTTTGTAATCACTCATTCGCTAAGCGGGTGCAAATATACAACTCTTTTTTAATCCCACAATACTTTTTGAAAAAATATTCTAAAATTTATTTCGAAGAGCGTGCCGCTTCGTTTTACAACCCATGGCTGTTATCCTAAGCGGGTGCAAATATAGAACCCTTTTCAATACCCGCAAACTATTTCTGGCCTTTTTTTTGATTATTTTTAACGACAATTATCAAACACCTGAAAGTACATTACTTAGCACTGAAAATAATTTTTATCATTTTATACCTTAATATATATACCATTAACTCAAAACTAAATATTGAATTGGAAGAAATGCACTTATAGCTATTGAGCACTATCGATTTTTTAGTCTAATATCCAGTAAAATCTAAATAGTCTATGGGCAAAGCAGAACTTTGACGTTCAATAATATTCTCTTGACAGAATCTTGGAGCCATAAGGATTTTGATATATCCAATCTAAACTGGTGTCCTAATCTATTAACCCTATTTTTGCTCGTGTCCCTCCATGGTTCACTTTCGAAATCTTAAAATTACCACCTATTGATTTTAAACGTTGGGTTATGCTGTACAAGCCATGATTACCCGAATCGTTTTTAGCTTCATAACCTTTGCCATCATCCGATATTTCAATCTGCAAACCTTTTGGACTATTGCTAAATACAATTTCGGCATTTTGCGCCTGTGAATGCTTGATGATATTATTAACCAATTCCTGAATTACTCTAAAGAGCATTAACTGAATTTGTTTTGAGTGGTTCTCCGCCCTACTATTTTTGTCGATCACAGAAATATTGACCAATTGCGTATCATTGATCTCCGAAACAAATTGCTCAGTTGCCTGAATCAATCCATCTTCTTCCAATACGGTTGGGAGCAAATTGTGGGCTATATGACGAATGTCTCTATGGGAATTTTCTAAAATTCTACGAACTTTCAAAAGTTGCTCTTTTCCCTTTTCGGGCGAAAGGTGGGGAATAGACTCTAAACTCATGTTGGCTGCACCAATCATTGCAGCTATCCCGTCGTGCAATTCGTGGGAAATTCGTTTTCGCTCTCGCTCCTCGCCCAAAATAAAAGAATTTAAAATAGCCTTCTCTTTTTCCTGTTGAAGTTGCTTCATTTTTAATTGCTGAAATTTTCGGTTATAAATAAAAACCCCGCCCAAAACAATTAGCAGCATTGCTGCGACCAAAATCGCATAATACATATTTGCCTGTTGGCTTTGAATTTTTAATTTCTGTTCAGCTATCTGTTTTTCTTTCTTTTCAGTCTCGTATTTAGTTTGTATCTCATTTATTTCTCTAACCTTTTCCACGGAAGAAACAGAGTCTTTCATGTTGGCATAGGTACGAAAGTATTCTGATGCTTTTTCCTTTAACCCAAGATCATAGGCAATGTTGGCTGCGGTGTAAGAAGCTTGAAAAAGGGTTATATTATCCCCTATATCCTGTGCCAAGTCAACGGCTCGTTCAGCAAAATTTAATCCCTTCTCAGATTCTCCCCGCTGGTCTAGGACTGCAGCATATCTATAATAGGCGGCCGCCTGATGGGTTTCGTTTTTTAACTGATCGGCATATAGCACAGATTGTTCGGCATATTCCAAGGATTTGCCCGAGTCCTTCTCAATCAATGATAGGGTAAGATATGATTGAGTTTTGGCAATCAGATCATTTGAAAGTTGAGATAGGTACAAAGCTTTATCCGACCACTTGATTGCATTTATGGTATCCTTTGTATGATAATAGGTGAGGCCCAAATTGCTTGCAATAGTTGCAATAAACAGTTCATCCTTATTTTTATCCAACAACTTAAAAGCTTTTTGCAAATACTGAAGCTGCTTATCATCATTATTGGTTTCGCCCAGCAAGGTGGCAATATTTGAATAAAGATACCCCAAATGAACCGGGTTGCCGCCATCCTCCAAAATAGCTGCAATTTTAAGATATGTTTTTATTGCGGTTGTCAGATCTCCTTTATAATAATACGAATTCGCTAAAAGATTATAGGAATCCACATCGCGTCGTTGGCTTTCTATGGGGTTCGGATTTTGAAGCGACAATTTACTATATGTCATTGTGGAGTCCAATTCTTGGTGGCCCCAAAAATAAAATGCCTTTCGGCCATATAAATAATCCAAAAACTGAACCTCTTCCTGCTTCCCTTTTTCGATGATTTTGTTTAATATTTCAACGCAATTTTTATTTTCTTTTTCAACGCAGGCATCAAATTCATTAAACAGTACCTTATATTCCGGACCTACATCCACCTTATCATCACGATTCTGAGCCTGTGATTGGATGGATATCAAGAAAAGTGAGAAGAATAATAGCTTTTTCATGTGAAAATTATAGTTTAGAAAGAAGAATATATGTTTTTTCAGATTTGGTAATTCAAAAGTTTTTCATCCTAGCGGCAAATTCCCGCGAGAAAAAACCTGAAACAAGAAAGAGTTGTTTTAAATCTTTACCAAACCCCTAATTATCGCCTTCTTGACCATCCCAGCAATATTCCTTACATCGAGCTTCTGCATAATACTTCCGCGATGCGTTTCAATTGTTTTTTCCGACAGGCATAGCTGTTCCGCGATTTCCTTGGTTGTCCTTTCTTGTACAATTAATTGCAAGACTTCCGTTTCTCTTTCTGTTAATTCAACTTTGCCTCTTGCGACGTTCAACTCGAAAAATGCCTGTTGTGTTTTAGAACTGAAATAGTACTCATCATTCATTACTGCTTTTAGAGCTTTTTCAATCTCATCTCTACTATCAATCTTTAAAAGATACCCGTCAAATCCTGCATTTAGAGATGATTTTAAAGTTACTGAGTCTGAATGACTGGTCAAGGCTATAATTTTCATATCGGGGGCATTTTGTTTAATGCCACCAATTAATTCTCTTCCATCGTGTTTACCAAAGTGAATATCCAGCAACAAAACATCAAAGTTTTCAACTTTTAGGATTTCTTTCAATTCCATAAAATTCAATGCACTCTGTGTTTCTTCAACAAACTCGAAAGTGGACAACAGTAATTCCAATCCGTCCAAAACCAAAAAGTGGTCATCTGCAAGTATAATTTTCATTACAAGGGGCGTAAAAGTGTTTTGTAGTAAAACTAACACTTTCTATTGGAAGACCCCTGTTCCCTAGTTGATTTTTCGAGACCAAAAAAGCTGAAGCCCCTTTATTTCCTCATAAATTTTAACAACTAGAGTTATAAAATCAAATTTATAATGAAATGAAATTCTTAAAGTTTTAAATCCTTTTTAAAATTTGCCACACGTTTATATCCGTGTGGCAAAAATTAAAAAGAGCTAAATCAAACTAACCGCAAAGCGTTTACTGCCTTAAAAGTCAATGATTAAGGTATTGCTATTTCTACACCGTTCCAGTCCGAAAATAGTTTTGGGGTATTATCCAAATACAAGTTACTATAGGTGAAGTTTATAGCACTAGGGGACTGAACACTTGCAGCATATTCAAAACAATTTCTAAAATTTACATCGTGTATATTTAACACAACCTCATTGCTTCTTAAAAGAATAGCCCCATTGGGATAACCGTTGGGATTTCCGGCATTGGCGATATTCAAAAACCCTATTTCATTTAAAGGATTGGTATTATAATCAATCTGAATTCCTTCCCAATATCCTGGTACGTCTTCTTTTCCTTTAATAGTGATTGGGTCGCTCTCTGTTCCTACCATAATTATTTCGTGATTATAATGAAAAGCATTTTGAAAACGGATGAGACTTCCAGCTTCCATTAGCAAGGTAGCCCCTGGCTTGAATGTGAACTTGCGTTTAGCGTCGTTGTCTGGACCGAATCCATCAGTAAAAAAAGGAACATCAGTTTTATGGAAGGTCACATCTTGATAGGCGCCGCTGTTTATCAATTTAATATAATCGTTAACGTTTCCAATATAGGTACTGCTACCATCGATAGTGTTGATGTGATTAATATTAGTTAGAACGGGAATGTCATTTCCAGTAAAGACACTATTGGAAAGTGTTAATTCACCAGCATCCAATGCTCCGCCGGCCCAATGCAATCCATAAATGGCTCCCTCCCTCACGATACAGTGATCTATTTTCATCACTCCTCCAGCAACTCCTATAAGAGCTCCTTTTTGGCCCCAACCACCGCGACCACTTTGACCCGCATATTCTATCGTTACATATTCCATTTGGTTCGCGGGGTTGTTACTGGAAATCTGTATTCCTCTCCACGAACCTTTTATCTTTTGTCTTCCGGTTAAAATAATTGGTTTTTCGGCGGTTCCGTTCATCTGTATTTTACCGTTTCCATATTTACCTAATATCAATCCTGCTTCACTTTCAAATTCTATAACTACTCCAGCGTCTATTATGAAATCTTCGCTCAATTTGGGATCACAAGCGATTATATAATCAACAGGTGCTTTTGGGTTATCGGTTAAATGAACACTTGGATTAGCATCGAAATAAGCGCAATCCAATAGAATGGGCGGATCTATCTCTGTGTATCTATCATCTATTTCATCATCCTTGCTACAAGAAAATAGTAGTAATGATGCAAACGCTAAGATTGTTAGCTTGTGTGTTTCTTTTAAAATTTTCATAGTTTTCATAATTTTTATTTTAGTAATTGTTTTCGAGTAAGGTCAAATTGCCCTTCTTTTTAATAGCATTCTAAATCACAATGAATCCTTTCGATATTATTTATTAATCAACTCTTTGCGGTTTTCTGTAAACTAGTTTTCAATTTTATTGGATTGTTATTAATTATTTATTCCAAAATTAGTTAGAGATACCAAGGCTTGTTTCAGGGTAATTACTGAAATTCCCTCTAAGGGTTTTCCCTGATAGGCCTAAATTTGGTTTTGAAATCCAAAATGCTTACACATCTCTTTGGAGAGAGCAGTATCGGATAGAATAATTAGCTTTCAGTCTTAAGATTTTTTCTTGGAAAAGTAGGAGGTAGCACTTAAAAAGAAAATTGAAATTCATATGTTTTCGGAGGTACAGAAAATTGAGGTATTAGCAAAGCTTCTTAATTACAAGAAAAACAGTTTACTATTTTGGGAGCTTTTATTTGATTTTAAAACCTCCCTAGATTCATTTTTCAGCGTAATTCTGCTCATTGATAAAGACAATTAGCAAATTTGTAAAAAATCGTTTTATGAATTCGACTATGTTTTGCAAAGCCCCAAAACTAACACTATCTTTGCACTCTAAAATTTCTCAGTATATGATAGCCATTACCTTACCAGATGGAAGTGTAAAGCATTTCGATGCAGGAGTTACTCCAATGGATGTAGCCAAAAATATCAGTGAAGGCTTTGCCCGAAATGTAATTTCGGCCTCCTTTAACAATATGACTATTGAATCAAGCACTCCTCTAACCGAGGACGGCAACCTCATACTATATACATGGAACAATGATGAAGGCAAAAAAGCATTTTGGCATTCATCCGCACATATTCTTGCACAAGCATTAGAAGATTTGTACCCAGGTATCAAATTGACCATTGGCCCAGCTATCGAAAATGGCTTTTATTACGACGTAGATTTCGGCGATAAAACTATTTCAGACAAAGATCTAAATGTGATCGAAAATAAGATGTTAGAAATTGCTCGTGGAAAACACGAATTCTCAATGCGAGAATCCTCCAAAACAGACGCATTGGATTATTACAAAAAACAAAACAATGAATATAAGGTCGAATTGATCGAAAACCTAGAAGACGGAACAATAACTTTCTGCGATCACGATACCTTTACCGACCTTTGCCGTGGAGGACACATTCCAAACACTGGAATTATCAAAGCCGTTAAATTAATGAGTATAGCCGGAGCCTATTGGCGTGGTGATGAAAAAAACAAACAATTAACACGCATTTACGGTATCAGCTTTCCGAAACAAAAAGATTTAACTGAATACCTTAACCTTCTTGAGGAAGCAAAAAAAAGAGACCACAGAAAACTTGGGAAAGAATTGGAACTTTTCACCTTTTCACAAAGAGTTGGCCAAGGACTTCCATTATGGTTGCCAAAAGGAGCCGCGCTTCGCGAAAGACTTGAGACCTTCCTGAAGAAAGCTCAGAAAAAAGCCGGATACGAAATGGTCGTAACTCCACATATAGGTCAAAAGGAGCTTTATGTTACATCTGGTCACTATGAAAAATATGGCGCTGATAGCTTTCAACCAATACTAACGCCAAGTGAAGGAGAAGTGTTTCTTTTAAAACCAATGAACTGTCCGCACCACTGCGAGATATACAACAGCAGACCATGGTCATACAAAGATTTGCCTAAACGTTTTGCTGAATTTGGAACGGTTTACCGTTACGAACAAAGCGGTGAACTTCACGGTTTAACCCGTGTTCGTGGTTTTACACAAGATGATGCACACATTTTCTGTATGCCAGATCAATTAGATGAAGAGTTCAAAAAAGTAATCGATTTAGTGCTTTATGTTTTTGGTTCCTTAGGATTTGAAAACTTCTACACACAAGTTTCCTTACGCGATCCAGAGAAACCAGAAAAATATATTGGAAGTCTTGAAAACTGGGATAAAGCAGAAAAAGCAATTATAAGCGCTGCCGAATCTAAAGGATTAGATTACAAGATTGAATACGGTGAAGCAGCTTTCTATGGGCCAAAATTGGACTTCATGGTAAAAGATGCACTGGGCAGAAGCTGGCAACTGGGTACAATCCAAGTAGACTACAACCTCCCTGAACGCTTTGAGCTAGAGTACAAAGGAAGCGATAATGAAATGCATAGACCCGTGATGATTCACCGGGCACCTTTCGGAAGTATGGAACGTTTTGTAGCGATTCTATTAGAGCATACGGGTGGAAACTTCCCACTTTGGCTAATGCCAGATCAAGTGAGCATACTGTCATTAAGTGAAAAATATGAAAAATACTCACAAAAAGTTTTAAATGTGCTTGAAAATGACGAAATTCGCGCCCTTGTTGATAATAGAAACGAGACCATCGGCAAGAAGATTAGGGAGGCTGAGATGAACAAAATCCCGTATATGCTCATAGTGGGTGAGCAAGAAGAGAAAGATGGAACGGTTTCTGTACGTAAACATGGTGAAGGCGATTTGGGTGCGATGACACCAAAAGCCTTTTCAGAATTGATTCAAAAAGAAATAAAAAAAGAATCGAAAGAATTTAATGTTTAACTAAATATATTTAGCCATAGCAATACGAAGAAAAAGAAGTAGAGGACCTGCAAGGGTTATTAAGGAAGATCAACACCGAATCAACGGAAAAATTCGAGCAGAAGAAGTACGTCTGGTAGGTGACAATGTTGAAATTGGGGTCTATCCTTTAAAACGAGCACGTGAAATTGCGGAAGAACAGGAACTTGACTTGGTGGAAATTTCCCCTAATGCAAACCCACCAGTCTGCAAAGTAATAGACTATAAAAAGTTTGTTTATGAGCAGAAGAAAAGGGAAAAAGTCTTAAAGGCAAAAGCAACTAAAGTAACCATCAAGGAAATTAGATTCGGGCCAAATACGGACGATCACGATTACGAGTTTAAAAAGAAACACGGAGAAAAGTTTTTACAAGAAGGTTCAAAATTGAAAGCTTATGTTTTCTTTAAAGGACGTTCCATTATTTATAAAGACCAAGGTGAAATATTACTATTACGCCTTGCACGAGATCTTGAAGAATTCGGAAAAGTAGAGCAAATGCCTAAACTAGAAGGAAAGCGAATGATTATGTTCATCGCCCCTAAAAAGAAGTAGGCAGCTACAGTTTTTAAGACAGGATAAAAATAAATCTTCAATTGCATTCAGCAACTGAAGAATACAATAAAGCGAAATAATTAATAATAAAGTAGGAAACATGCCGAAACAAAAAACAAAATCCAGTGCCAAAAAGCGTTTTAAGCTAACGGGTACAGGTAAAATTAAAAGAAAGCATGCGTTTAAAAGCCATATCTTAACTAAGAAAAGCAAAAAACGTAAAAAAGCATTGACCAAAATGGGATTAGTCCACGCGGCCGATGAAAACAATGTTAAGCTAATGCTTCGTTTGAAGTAATTTAGCCTAACCGGTTAAAACTATTATTTAAACCCTGGAGTAGTGCAATCAAAGAATTCAGAATCGCTGAATCGCCTACTACAAAAAAATTAAAATTATGCCAAGATCAGTAAATTCAGTTGCGAAGAGAGCCCGCAGAAAAAAGGTTCTTAAACAAGCCAAAGGTTACTTTGGAAGACGTAAAAACGTATGGACAGTTGCTAAAAACGCTGTGGATAAAGCTATGCTTTACTCATACCGTGACCGTCGTACAAAAAAGAGAAATTTCAGATCCCTATGGATCACTCGTATTAATGCGGGTGCAAGACAGCATGGAATGTCTTATTCACAATTTATGGGTAGTTTAAACAATAGCGGAATCGAACTTAACCGAAAGGTTTTGGCAGATTTGGCAATGAACCATCCTGAGGCTTTTGCCGCAATCGTAAAACAAGTAAAATAAGACATTAACTATATTATTTCGCCTAAAAACCGTTTCAGAAATGAAGCGGTTTTTTTTGTATAAAACTCAAATCAAACAGAATTGCTATCTTCGTTTAAAATAGGATTGATGTTTCGTTCGAGTTTTAACTTCTGTATTCCCTTTCTAGTTTGGGGCAATTTCCTTTTCGCGCAACAAGAGAGTGGAAAATTTTATAAAATTGACCGTTATAAATCTATATACCTTCCGTTAGGGAAAATTTCTTTTGCTGATAAGCTTGTGGATTTTAAAGTTGGATTACCTGCCCCTATAAGCAAATACATCGATAGCTTACAATGTCTTCACGAGCCCAATTATAAAAACTATCAAACTCCAAATTTTCTGTCTTTAGGCTGCGGTGGAATACTAACTGTAGAATTCACGGATAATGGTTTTATGAACCTCGCCGGTGACGATCTATATATTTTTGAAGTCGGTCCTTCCCGAGAAGCTGCAAGAATCGAAATTTCAGAAAATGGAAATGATTGGATATATGCAGGAAAAATTGCTGGTGGTAAATCTGCGATCGATTTGAGTGATCAAGGTATTGACAATGAAACCGTTTTTTATTTTCTTCGAATTACTGATTTAAAAGAATTGTGCAGAAGTAAAACAGCTGGTGCTGATATCGACGCTATTGGAGCAATTAACAGTGTCATGAAACTCACAATAAACTCTGATGTTCTTTTTGACATTGCCAAATATGATCTAAAGGAAATGGCAAAACAAAGTTTAGATTCGTTGGTGCAATACATCCAGAAAAATC
Organism: Aequorivita sp.; assembly: GCA_034675805.1. GTDB lineage: Bacteria > Bacteroidota > Bacteroidia > Flavobacteriales > Flavobacteriaceae > Aequorivita. Next base: position 933,550 of record JAUCCX010000001.1, read on the forward strand.
GATAAAGCCACGATATTGATCGAAGGTCATACAGACAATGATGGTGATGAAACATACAACATGGAACTTTCTGAAAAAAGATGTATTTCGGTTAAAAATAGACTAATAGATATTTATGGCGAGAATTCGCTTTATGAATTAGAAACTAAACCCTACGGTGAAAGTAAACCACGAGTCCCGAATGATTCAGATGAAAACAAACAACAAAACAGAAGAGTGGAGATTACCGTTATTCCACCGAAGGATTATTATCAGCGTCTACTTAAAAAGAGCGAGTAAGTATTTGAGATTATAAATCGCAATTTCTAAATTCATTTCGTTGAAGACTTAAGTTTTCTGCTTTTTCTTCTTTGCTGCAGGAAACAGTACATTATTCAAAATAAGCCGATAACCAGGTGATTTAGGATGTAATGCTAATTCAGTAGGAGCATCCCCTACCCTATGTTGATAATCTTCAGGGTCGTGACCACCGTAAAAAGTAAAGAATCCCTTTCCTTTTATCCCGTGAATGTAACGAGCTTCACCATTGGTTTTGTTCTCTCCCATTACCAAAACATTAGCCTTTATTTGATCTCGTTCAAATGCTGTGGTTTGTCCCATAAACCCTTTAACTAAAGCTGTATGATTCTGACAAAGCATTGTTGGAATAGGATCCCACTTCGCCGAGTAATCCATTAATGTGAAATAATCGCTTTCCTTTTGAACTCTTCGTTTATCCGTGGTATCAATACTTGAAAACTCGTAGACCATCGGGCTTCGTTCCAAAATAAAATCTGTAAACGCAAATGTTTTAACGTAATCTATCTTACTCTGATAGTTAGGCTCACTTGGATCTCCATCAAACATGGGCTCGCAAATATCTACTCCATCTGCGGAGAGAGCGATATCAAAACTATCTGTAGCGCTGCACATCGCAAACATAAATCCACCACCGATAACATAATCACGGATTTTTTTAGCGACTGTTAATTTTGAGTCCGATACTTTGTTGAATCCTAATTTCGCTGCTAAGGCTTCAGCATTTTTTTTCTCTTCAATATACCAAGGTGCTGAACGATATGCACGATAAAACTTTCCGTATTGCCCAGTAAAATCCTCATGATGGAGATGCAACCAATCATATAGAATTAACTGGTCTCCCAAAACTTCTTCATCATAAATTGTAGTGTATGGAATTTCGGCATAGGTAAGAACCATTGTCACAGCATCATCCCAAGGAAGATTCCCTTTAGGTGAATAGACAGCAATCTTAGGAGCTTTCTCCAGCACTACTGCATCCATATTCTTGGATGGACTACTAATATCTGTAAGTATTTGCTCGGTTTTACCATCAGAAATCACTTCAAAAGAAACACCGCGAATCTGACATTCTCTTTGAATTTCAGGAGAATCAGGCATCAGAAAAGAACCACCGCGATAATTGAGCAACCACTTAACTTTTAGTTGCTTTTCTAACACCCAATATGTGATTCCGTATGCTTTTAGATGCTCTTTTTGGCTTTCAGCATCCATCGGTATAAGAATATACGAAGCCGAAGCTTTAAAAGAAAAAAGCACTAAAAAGATAATTAGAATAAAACGTGTCATGATGCGAATATAACGCCAATTTTTAAGCCAAAGTATTCCAGTATATTAAAACGGTACATCGTTCTCATCTTCCACAGAGAAATCATCATTCATTGAACTTCCAAAAGCCTCATTCGCTGATGGTAAATTTTTAGTTCTAAAAGTATCATCATTGGCAGCATCATTCATTCTAGAATGAATTTCAGTCGGGGTAACAAAGGATTCCAGATTCTCAAATTTACCTAAATTACCAACAAATTTGAGACGTATTTCATCCAGCCCACCATTACGGTGTTTGGCAATGATAAGTTCAGCTTGGCCAGCTGTTGGAGTGTGTTCTTCATCATCCCATTCATCAATTTTATAATATTCTGGGCGATAGATAAAGGAAACAATATCCGCATCCTGCTCAATAGCCCCTGATTCTCGAAGATCGGACAACAACGGTCTCTTACTTCCCCCTCGTGTTTCAACAGCACGAGAAAGCTGGGAAAGGGCAATAACAGGTATGCTTAACTCCTTCGCCAATGCCTTTAAGTTTCGAGAAATAGTAGATATTTCCTGTTCCCGATTTCCTCCCTTTTGGCTTCCGCCCGCAGTCATCAATTGCAAATAATCTACAATTATAAGCTTAATACCGTGTTGGGAAGAAAGCCTTCTCGCCTTAGCGCGCAAGTCAAAAATTGAAAGTGATGGTGTGTCATCTATAAAGAGCGGTGCTTTTTCTAAACCTTTTACTTTTACGTTAAGCTGTTCCCACTCGTGTTTTTCTAGATTTCCAGTTCTCAACTTTTCTGAACTCAGTTGAGTCTCTGAGGAAATAAGACGCGTAATAAGTTGTACCGAAGACATTTCTAAAGAGAAAAATGCAACTGGTATATTGTGTTCAACAGCCATATTTCGAGCCATTGAGAGAGTCAATGCTGTCTTACCCATACCTGGACGAGCAGCTATAATTATCAAATCACTCGGTTGCCAACCAGAAGTAAGTTGATCTAGTTTTGTAAAACCGGAAGGAACTCCTGAAAGTCCTTCTTTATTGGCAATCTCCTCTATTCTTTTTTTGGCCTGAATTACTAAGTTTTGTGCAGTTTCTGAAGAACGCTTAATGTTGCCCTGAGTTACTTCATATAATTTTGCTTCTGCATTGTCTAAAAGATCAAAAACATCAGTACTTTCATTATAGGAATCCTCAATTATTTCGTTAGAAATTTTAATTAGACTTCTTTGAATATATTTCTGAAGAATTATACGTGCATGGAATTCAATATGAGCCGAAGATGACACTTTTTGAGTGAGTTGAATCAAATAAAACTCCCCACCGACTAAGTCTATTTTGCCTTGTTTCTTAAGTTGTGTTGAAACGGTTAATAAGTCTACTGGTTGGCTGTTTTCGAACAAGTTATGAATGGCCTCAAAAATATGCTGATGCGCTTGTTTGTAAAAAACCTCAGGATGTAGGATATCTATTACTTCATCAACTCCTTTTTTGTCAATCATTAAAGCCCCGAGTACAACTTCCTCCAAATCAAGAGCTTGAGGCGGAATCTTGCCCTTTTCAAGCGATATTACCTGCGAGGAGCGAGTTGTAAAACTAGTTTGAGCTTTTAATTTTTCCATTAAGCGAATGTAAATAAAATGTTAAGAGGAGGACATGGTTTTTCATCCTTCGATATTAACCATCCTTCAACAATTGAACTGTTGAAAACTCCAAAATATTGTTGATAACCCCTAAAAAAATCCGAGGCTCTCGCTTCGGATTTACGGTATGATAAGCTATAGTTCAATCTAACTTTTGAACTCTCCCATTCCTAAATATTTCTCCATCCTATTTTTAACCAAATCGGTTGGGGATAACATTTTTAATGATTTATATTGCCTGTCAATAGCAGCAGAAACAGTAGAGAAAGTCTTTTCACGATTGCTATGAGCACCTCCTAGAGGTTCTTTTATGATCTCGTCTATCAAGTTCAGCTTTTTCATGTCTGTAGCCGTTAGTTTTAGAGCTTCGGCAGCTTGTTCTTTAAATTCCCAACTTCTCCAAAGAATTGAGGAACAGCTTTCTGGTGAAATTACCGAATACCAGGTGTTCTCCAACATTAATACCTTATCTCCTACACCTATTCCTAAAGCACCCCCACTGGCTCCTTCACCAATAATCACAACTATAATTGGCACTTTAAGACGTGTCATCTCTAGAATATTTCTTGCAATCGCCTCTCCTTGTCCTCTTTCTTCAGCTTCCAATCCTGGAAAAGCACCGGGTGTATCAATAAAAGATACTACAGGCACATTGAACTTTTCCGCAGATTTCATTAGGCGAAGTGCTTTTCTATATCCTTCAGGATTAGCCATTCCAAAGTTTCTAAACTGACGCGTCTTTGTATTGTAGCCTTTTTGCTGGCCAACAAACATATAACTCTGATCGCCAATTTTTCCAAGACCACCTACCATCGCTTTATCATCCTTAAAGCCACGATCCCCGTGAAGCTCTAAAAACGAATCCCCACAGATTGCGTTTATATAATCCATTGTATAAGGACGATCTGGATGACGCGAAAGCTGTACTCGCTGCCATGGAGTAAGATTTTTATATATTTCAGTTTTAGTGTCTTTCAGTTTCTTTTCAATCTGCTTACAGGTGTTGCTTACATCCACATCACTTTCTTGGCCAATAAGGCAAGCCTTTTCAAATTGCTCCTGCAATTCCTTTATAGGGAGTTCAAAATCAAGATATTCCATAATTAATTCCTTCTTTTTGTAGAGGTTAGCCTACAAAGATAAAATTTTGTTTTAGGTGTTAGCCAATCTTCTTCGTTTTCTTTCCTGCGTAATCTTTATAATACCATTGGCAAGTACTGTTAGCAGAATGATCCCAGCACCATAATAAAATTGGGGGCTCATATTCTCTGAATCGCCCAAAACGATAAGGGCTAAAATAATCCCATATATAGGCTCCATATTGATGGTTAGCATTACTGTATAAGGGCTTATCCACTTCATGACGTGTATTGAAGCGATAAAAGCATACGCTGTACAAGCCGATGCCAAAATAACAAGATATATCCAATCATGAGCTGAAACTGTAAAGAATTCGGTGGTGAATTTTCCTGTAAATGACAAATAAATACTAATTCCCACAACACCAAACATCAACTCATAAAACGAAATCGCTGAGGCCTTGTGCTTCAAGACAAATTTTCCATTGATTACGGAAAAAAGTGCACTCAAAAATGCTGAAATCAGCGCTAGTATAATTCCTAATGTATAGGAAGCTTCAACATCAAAAATAACATATAGCCCTGCTACTACAACTAACCCGAACAACACCTCGTAAAGAATTATCTTTCTACCATATATAAGTGGTTCCAAGAGCGAAGCAAAAAAAGCACCCGTCGAAAGCACAGCAAGAGTTACTGAAACATTAGAAGCTTTAATAGCTCCAAAAAACGTGAGCCAATGCAGCGCAATAATAATTCCTGCTAACGCAAAACCCATCAAGGTTTTGAAGGAAAACTTCAACCTTTCTTTTCTAATTTTTAGAAAAATAAAAATTATAAGAGTCGCCAATGACATTCGGTACCAAACCAATGGAATGGCATCCAAAGTAATCAAAGCTCCCAAGACAGCTGTAAACCCCCAAATAAACACTATAAAATGTAAATGGAGATAATTAAGAAGCTTATCGTTTCGCATTTCTTAAAAGATAAATTGCCAATATTCCAAATACAAAATTTGGAAACCAAGTTGCGACAAATGGGGAAAAGTCACTTTGTTCAGCCATAGTGCCGAAAACCTTGTCAAAGAAAATATATACCATTCCAACACTTATACCTATAGCTAGATTAACCCCCATTCCTCCCCTTCTTTTAACCGAGGAAACAGCTACTGCAATAATTGTAAGTATGTAGGCGGAAACTGGTAAACTCCATCTTTTGTATCTCACCACCTCATATCTATTTATGTAAGATGATCCACGTGCCTTCTCCTTTTTTATAAAATCATTTAGCTCGGTAAAATTTAAGGTTTCGGCAATGTAGGTTACTGGAGTTAAATCTTCCATATCAAACGAAAACACAGTATCCAATTTCGGTTTTGTTTCCAAAATATCGTCACGCTCCCCTATTTTTCTTTTGGTGTAATTAAACAGAGAATAGGTACTGTCTTTTTCTATAAACTTAATTTGACCAGCAGAAATTTTATAGATCATTTTATTGCCCTCAAAATGTTCCAATGTGAAATTACTTCCAATTTTTTCCTTCACATTAAAATAGCTCACATAGATATAATCATTGTCATTTATCTGTGTGTAAACATTGCTCTGATCCCTGTCCTGTTTCCCTTTTTTAAGATAGGTATATGAAAACTCATTAAATCCTTTACTCGCTTTTGGTGCTAGATACATACTAAAAACCAGTGCGGCAATACATACAATCGTAGCTCCGATTATGTATGGACGAAGAAACCTATAATACGAAACTCCACTACTCAAAAAAGCAATTACCTCGGTATTATTAGCCAATTTTGAAGTGAACCATATTACTGATAAAAAAAGAAATAATGGAAATAATAGATTTGCAAAGTAGATCGTGAAGTTGTAGAGGTATATTAAAACTTCGGTTAATGGAACCTCATTATCTAAGATTTTATCAATCTTTTCGGCTAGGTGAACCGTTATTCCGATAGGGATAAAAAGCAACAGAAGGAGCGTAAAAGTGCCCAAATATTTTCGAAGTATGTATCTGTCAAGTATGCTGAGCATCTTACAATCTTTGATCTAATTTTTTGACCATGCCGTTTTTCCATTCGGCAAAATCACCTACTAAGATATGTTTTCTGGCTTCACGAACCAACCATAAGTAGAAACCTAGGTTGTGAATGGTTGCTATTTGCCTTCCCAACATTTCATTTACCGTAAATAAATGTCTTAGGTACGCTTTGTTATAATCAGTATCTACCCAAGTAATCCCCATCGGGTCAATTACAGAAAGATCTGCCTCCCACTTTTTGTTTTTAATATTAATGATCCCTTCGGAAGTAAAAAGCATCCCGTTTCTACCGTTTCTTGTAGGCATTACACAGTCAAACATATCAATTCCTAAAGCTATATTTTCCAAAATATTTGCCGGCGTTCCCACCCCCATTAAATATCGTGGTTTATCCTTAGGAAGTATTTCCGTTACTATGGAGGTCATTTCGTACATTTCATCTGCAGGTTCGCCTACTGAAAGTCCGCCAATCGCATTTCCTTCCGCTCCTACCGAAGCAATATATTCCGCAGATTGTTTTCTCAAATCTTTATAGGTACTTCCCTGTATAATTGGAAAAAAAGATTGACCGTAATCGTATTTTAAAGGTGTTTTCTCTAAATGTTTAATGCATCGATCCAGCCAACGATGCGTCATGTGCATAGATCGCTTTGCATAATTGTAATCACAAGGGTATGGTGCACATTCGTCAAAAGCCATGATAATATCTGCGCCAATGGTACGCTGAATTTCCATTACATTTTCTGGAGTGAAAAAGTGGTAGCTTCCATCAATATGACTTTTAAACTTTACGCCTTCTTCTTTAATTTTTCTGTTAGCCGAAAGTGAATAAACTTGGTAGCCACCGCTATCAGTAAGAATATTTCGATCCCAGTTCATAAACTTATGAAGTCCACCAGCCTTTTCTAATATTGGGGTTTGGGGTCTAAGATATAAATGATAGGTATTTCCCAAAATCACATCTGGATTGATGTCTTTTTTCAATTCGCGTTGATGCACACCCTTTACGGTCCCAACCGTGCCAACTGGCATAAAGATTGGTGTTTCAATGACCCCGTGATCCGTGGTAATAGTTCCAGCGCGAGCACTGCTTCGTATATCTGTGGCTTCTAAATTAAAGTGCATTCAGCAATTTTTATTGAGGGGCAAAGATAACTTTATTGTTGCTATCACGATAGCTATCAGCCTGAATTCTGAATTCGAAATTTCCATAGATGTTAACAAAACATTCAATTCGTTAATAAAAGCATTCTCTTACGCTTTGACTAGCTCAATGAATAGGTTACTTTTGACCCTGAAAATTAAAATACATTATGGCAGATTATAAAGCACTTGAGGATTTGGTTATTCAAGTCCGAAGGGATATTTTAAGACAAGTACACAAAGTTAACTCTGGACATCCTGGAGGATCATTAGGTTGTGCCGAATTTTTCGTAGCACTCTATAATGAATTAATGGATCGCAATAAAAATTTCACCATGAATGGTAAGGAAGAAGATCTTTTCTTCCTTTCAAATGGACATATTTCGCCAGTTTTTTACAGTGTTTTGGCTAGAGCGGGATATTTTCCCGTAGAAGAATTGAACACCTTCCGCCTTTTGAATTCTCGTTTACAAGGTCATCCAACCACTCATGAAGGTTTGCCTGGTATTCGTATCGCCTCAGGCTCATTGGGCCAAGGCATTTCTGTTTCTATAGGTGCCGCCTTAACCAAAAAACTGAATAAGGATAAGCATTTGGTTTATACACTTTGTGGTGATGGAGAATTGCAAGAGGGGCAAAACTGGGAAGCAATTATGTATGCCGCAGGAAATAAAGTGGACAATCTGATTGTAACCGTTGACTTAAACGGCCAACAAATAGATGGATCAACGGACAACGTACTTCCTATGGGAAATGTGAAAGCAAAATTTGAAGCTTTTGGCTGGGATGTTATGGACATTGACGAGGGAAATGATTTAAGGTCTATTATTTCCGGAATGAAAAAAGCAAAGGAAAAAACTGGCAAAGGAAAACCAATCTGTGTCTTATTGCATACTGTAATGGGCAACGGGGTTGACTTTATGATGCACACTCACGATTGGCACGGAAAAGCACCAAACGATCAGCAATTGGAAAACGCACTTTCACAAAACCCTGTAACCCTGGGAGATTATTAAATTGAAAACATTTCAGATGAAAAAATACACAGATACAGGCAAAAAGGATACTCGTTCAGGTTTTGGTGATGGACTTACAGAACTTGGCAAGAAAAATAAAGATGTTGTTGCACTGTGCGCAGATCTTACCGGTTCTTTAAAGATGGACGAATTTAAAGAAAACCATCCTGAGCGATTCTTTCAAGTTGGAATCGCCGAAGCAAATATGATCGGTATGGCTGCAGGTATGACTATTGGAGGGAAAATTCCTTTTACTGGAACTTTTGCCAACTTTTCTACAGGTAGAGTTTACGATCAAATTAGACAAAGCGTTGCTTACAGTGGAAAGAACGTAAAAATTTGCGCCTCACATGCAGGTTTGACTTTAGGTGAAGATGGTGCAACCCACCAGATACTTGAAGACATTGGCTTGATGAAAATGCTTCCGGGGATGACCGTTATTAATACTTGTGATTATAACCAAACAAAAGCTGCTACAATTGCAATTGCCAATTACAACGGTCCAGTTTACCTTCGATTTGGAAGACCTAAAGTTGCAAATTTCACTCCAGCTGACCAAGATTTCCAAATTGGAAAAGCGGTTCAACTTCAGGAAGGAACAGATGTTACTATTATAGCTACAGGACACCTAGTCTGGGAAGCATTACAGGCTGCAGAAATTCTAAACGAAAACGGAATTACAGCAGACGTAATAAACATTCATACCATAAAACCTCTTGATGGTGAAGCTATAATAAATAGCGTTAAAAAAACAGGCTGTGTTGTAACGGCTGAAGAACATAATATATTAGGTGGTCTAGGCGAAAGTGTTGCAAGATTGCTTTCAACCCAACATCCAGCGCCACAAGAATTTATTGCAACTCAGGATACTTTTGGGGAATCTGGAACTCCTGAGCAGTTAATGGATAAATACGGTCTTAATACTTCTGCAATTGTTAGTGCAGTAAAAAAAGTAATAGCACGTAAATAAAAGTAAATACTATATTTCAAAATACTAAAAAAAGCCCCGCTCATTTAGAGCGGGGCTTTTTTATTATTTAATTAACCTTAATGAATTTCTCTTAAATGGTTTTATCTAAGTAATCTGGAGTACCGTTTCCGTTAGTATCAGGAAAGAAAATTTCACCATTTATTATTTCAATTTCAAATTTTGTAAGTCTGCCATCCCCGTCATCGTCGTCATCCAAATAATTTGGAACTCCGTTTCCATCCGTATCATCGTCGAACAAATATTGATTGTTATTAAGATCTTCCATATATGATGGAATTCCGTCGTCATCATGGTCTGCAACTTCAGAAGCAAATAGCTGAAAAGAGAATATAAGTTGATCGTACGCTCCTAAATCACCAGGAGGCGGATATTGAAAATAACCCAACCCAGATGGAATAAACACTGCCCCGATCCCAAAATCTTCAAAAGATAAAGTACCATCAGGATTAATTATAGGGTCACCCACTGCTCCTCTAAATTCGATTAAAGCTTGCTGTAAACCTCTAATAATTCCAGGAGATGTCTTCGTATCAACAAGGTTAAATCTCACAGGTATTACGGAGCTATCAAACAAATCCAAATTCATCAATCTACCATCGTAGGTATTTGTTGTGTAGTCGGAAAAATGAGGTTTATCTCCTCCTCCTTCACGAACTTTTAGAAAATATAATTTATACGTTACATCCTTATCGTATACATCTACAACATCCTTAGACCTAACTTGTTCTATCAAAGGAGTTTTAGATGCGTTATCACCAGCAATTGTGTCGAACTTTATTTTGAAGTTATCTGGATCAGACTGAAATTCCTCATAATTATAAAAATGTGTTTCCAAGAATGATTCTATCTCGGCCTGGGCACGAACCGCTTCCTCTCCACGATCTCTAGGTGGTGGTGGAGGTGGTGGTGCATCATCATCCTTTTTACAAGAAACAGTAACAGCAAGTATTACAATTAAAAGTGCAAATCCATATTTAATTTTTATCATCATTAGGTTTTTGAGGGCGCAAGATACAATTTTCCACTATTTTTGCATACCACATTAACGTTGTTTTTAGGGTTATTCTATGAGGGTTGATAAATATTTATGGTGCGTTCGGTATTTAAAAACACGAAACATCGCTACACAAGCTTGCAAAAAAGGTTCGGTACGTGTGAATGGCGATATTGTTAAACCTTCACGCGATGTATATCCCGGTGACATTATAATATTGCGGAAGAATCAAATAAACTATCAAATAGAAGTTTTAGATATACCCCCAAGTCGTGTTGGCGCAAAGCTAGCAGACCTATATAGAAAAGACAAAACTCCTAAAGAAGCCTTTGAAACCAATGAAATGTTAGAGTACGCCAAAACCTATTACCGAAAAAAAGGTGTGGGTAGGCCAACTAAAAAAGACAGAAGAGATATAAATGATTTCACCGAATCTACAGAAGATGAAAATGAAGCCTAGAACTATTTTAAAAAACAAATTATAATGCAAGAAATAAACACAGTTATTCTAGACAAAAAGCAGATAGCTCACAAAATTAAGCGGATCGCTTATCAAATCTACGAAACTAATGTAGATGAAAAAGAAGTGGTAATAGCCGGAATTGTGAACAACGGCTTCCTTTTCGCTAAAAAGATAAAAGTAGAATTAGAAAAAATATCACCTATTAAAGTTTTACTCTGCGAAGTAATTATAGACAAAAAAAATCCAATAAAAGAAATCAGTACTTCATTAAATCAAGAGGAATACAAAAACAAATCTCTTTTATTGGTAGATGATGTACTCCACTCTGGAACAACGCTAATATACGGTGTGAAACATTTTCTGGAAGTGCCTTTAAAACAATTTAAAACTGCTGTGTTAGTTGATAGAAATCATAAGAAATATCCCATTAAAGCAGATTTTAAAGGTATTTCACTCTCCACTTCCTTGAACGAGAACGTATCTGTTATTTTCGAAAAAAATAATGATCGAGCTATTTTAGAATAACCCTAAAATTACTTTTTCTACGGCTTCTCCAAGACTCTCAGATTTATTTTCAATCACAAATTTTGATTGGTTGTAGTAATATGATCTTTCAAAAAGATGCTTCCTAATATAGTCGTTAAGCTCTTCTTCTGTTTTGATATGTGCCAACAATGGTCTTTTTTCCTTTTCCAGAAACAGTCTAGAAGTTAAGGTCTCAAGAGGAGTTTTCAAATATACTGTCATTAGACCCTCTTTTTCAGCCATAAAAGCCATGTTGCTCCCATAACAAGGCGTACCTCCACCAGTAGCTAGAACGAAGCACTCAGGCCGTGAGAGAAGCTTTTTCAAAATCTTACCTTCGAGGGTTCGAAAATAAATCTCCCCCTTTTTCCTAAAAATCTCGGAAATTGAAACACCTTCCTGTTTTTCAATTTCAGTATCCATATCTTTAAAAGGGATCCTCAACACATCAGCCAGTTTTCTTCCTACAGAAGATTTCCCACTCCCCATATATCCAATCAATACAACTTTCATATACTTTCAATGTCCAAATTTCGCGGCTTTTAAAGTAAAATAGCTCACGATTTTTAATATATTCTCTGTTAATCTACAAAACTATATTAAAAAAAGCATTTGTGACGCGCTGTTTCTCAGGCTTTTTAAAATTTATCTAAATTTTATTCAATTTCATTTTGAAAGTATAATTTAATGATAGTATATTTGCACCCGCCTACCGAAAGACAGGCGAGCATTAAAAAGGAAGACCTGGTAGCTCAGTTGGTAGAGCACCTCCCTTTTAAGGAGGTGGTCCTGGGTTCGAGCCCCAGCCAGGTCACAAAAAGTTAAGCCTACGGTTTAACTTTTTTTGTTTACATCATTTTTTAATGGCGTGTAAAACAAAGCATAAGTAAGTATCCACCCGGGTGCTGGAATTGGTAGACAGGCATGGTTGAGGGCCATGTGTCCTTAGGATGTGTGGGTTCAAGTCCCATTCCGGGTACAAAAATGGATCAAGCATAATTGTTGTGTTTATGCAAAGATTGTTGTTTGTCTGTAAAAAAAATTATTCGGGTCTTCTTCATATCTAAACTATTCTCTGGAAATTTTTAACTTTGAAAATGAGGCATCGCCAAATTTTTTAAATCCGAGGGCACACCTAGTAGAATTCGACTATTTTACTCCTCAACTTGACAACCGCATCACAATGTTGTATTTTAGCACTAGGCACTTCTACAAGTATACCTTTCCTCTCTGAAAATATTATTTGGGAGTATAATTTGTCCTTTTATTTTCAGACCGTATGCCGACTTTATGCCGACTGTGTGCCGACTCTATGTCGACCATACTCCAGAGATACTTCATATATACCTCCAAAATTCTTTCACTATTGCCGTTGCTTTCCCAAGGCTTCTAAAGAGTCATTATTCCGGTTGGTTATTATTACACATTTCACCATTTAAAGATGAACCTGTATACATATTTTGAGACGAATCAACAAAAACTCTGAATGTGTTTAAAGGATTTTGGTTTTTTATCAACAATATCACTTCTTTTTAGTACTTTAACGCTTTCATTCTAAACTTTTTCTTCAGTGGTCAAAACTCAATTTGGCATTAAGGATCTCGAAAATCTTTCTAACGTAAAAGCCCATACCATAAGAATTTGGGAGAAACGCTATAATCTTCTTGAGCCAAATCGTACCGATACCAATATTAGAAAGTACGATCTCGAAAATCTTAAAAAATTACTGAATATTGCATATCTATACAATAATGGACATAAAATTTCAAAACTTGCAAGTTTAGATCCAGTACAGATTCAAGCACTAATTAAAAAAAACATCACCAATCTAGATTCTGAATGCATATTGAATGTTTTCAAATCGGCAATGTTTGAATTCGATGGGGACCTTTTCGATTCAACGCTTGATAAACTTTTAGAAAAAAAAAACCTTTAGACAAATATTTTCAGAAGTATTTATTCCTTTACTTAATGAAATGGGAATTCTATGGCATTCGGGAACCGTTGATCCTTCACATGAACATTTCATTTCCGAAAAAATAAAACACTCAATCATTAGATATACGGAAAAACAAAAATCTTATAATACTGAAAAAAAATCTCAAATCTTCGCACTATACCTGCCATATCAAGAAATTCACGAAATTGGTCTCTTATATGCTAATTATGAGCTTCTATCAGCAGGTTGTTCCACAATTTTTTTAGGCGCCAACATTCCTCTGGAAAGCTTAAACCACCTGCTTAAAACAAAAACTAAAGTAATATTCGTCACTTATTTTACTGTGCAACCAGAAAATGATAACCTTCAGAAGTATTTGAACGATTTTCAAATGAATGTTAGTTCGAAGGGCACCTGCGAGCTTTGGATATTAGGACGAAAAGCAGGCCTAAATCTAAAGAACATAAAAAATTTCAAATTTTTTAAAGACTTAAAACAGTTCTTAGAAGAAGTGGATAAGTCAAGGAAAGATTGATTCAAAATACCCTACAAAACTTCCGCTGATTTAGAATTAGCATTATACAATCGCACCTAATATTCTGAAGCACAAAAAAAATGTCCAATTTTTTTTGTGCTTAAATAAAATATAAATTTGTTAAACAATACGAGAGAAAATCATAGAAAGATTTAAAAAAATAACCGAACTAGAGGTCAATAAACATGCTATTTTTAAAGAGTCCCTTGCATCAATGACTTTGTTTCAGAATACAACAGCTATAAGGGTAATACCTATGGACTTTCCAATACATTATTGCAAATGGTATTTTTAAGAACTAAATTAAAAAGTGGAAAAGTGAAGAACCTATTTTTTACTGTACAACTAACTTTACCTGGCCCAGGAGTCCCTCCATATCTTATTTCAGGAAAATTAGTTACAGGATTAATTGAAAAAGAAAACAAAATTTGAAACAACTTTTCGACGTATTATCTGAGAAATGTAGCAGGAAAGTTATAGAAACATATAGTACTTCCTTTTCGCTAGCAACGCGCATGCTGGCGCCGTCAATACGTCAGGATATTTATAATATTTATGGCTTTGTTCGTTTTGCAGATGAGATTGTAGATTCCTTCCATGATTATGACAAACAAGTGCTCTTCAATCGTTTTGAAACTTCTCTGGAAGAAGCTTTAGTGGATCGTATAAGCCTCAACCCTATATTGAATTCTTTTCAAGCCACAATTTATAAATACAATGTTGACAGGATATTAATAGATGTTTTCTTGGCCAATATGCGCCAGGATCTTTCAAAGCATGTTTATAAAACTACAGAGGAGTTTAACGACTATATATATGGCTCTGCTGATGTGGTAGGGTTAATGTGTCTTAAAGTGTTTGTGAAGGGAGACACCGAGAAATATAATGAACTAAAATTTGGAGCAATGAATTTAGGCTCCGCTTTTCAAAAGGTGAACTTTTTGCGCGATCTAAAAGAGGATTTCGAGAATTTGAGTGGAAGTTATTTTCCAAATACCAACTTAAACGCCTTAGATGAAACTTCAAAAGAGCAAATTATTAAAGAAATAGAAGAAAACTTTCGCATGAGTTATCAAGGTATTTTGCAGCTACCCCACGATTCAAAATTAGGTGTCTTTATTGCTTACAGATATTACAAAAGATTACCTAAAAAACTTCAACAAACGCCAGCAACTGAGATTAAAAATACCAGAATACGCGTTCCAAACGCTGAAAAAATTGGTCTTTTAACTCGTAGCTACGTAAAATATCAATTAAATTTGGTGAAATGATAGGAAGCTGGAAAATGAATGAAAGACGACCAGTAACAGATGCTAATTAACGAATCCTCCATGCTCAATTAACAATTAAAAATGATAATTTTTATTTGGATATTAATTTTCATAACGACGTTCTGTATTATGGAATTTATGGCGTGGTTCACGCATAAGTACGTTATGCACGGTTTTCTCTGGAAATTGCACAAAGACCATCATCATAAAGATCACAGCAGCTGGTGGGAACGTAATGACTATTTTTTTGTGTTTTACGCAATGATTAGTATAGGTTGTTTTATTAGCTGGAGCTATTTCGGATTTTGGGCAGGACTGCCAATTGGATTGGGTATATTCGCCTATGGATTAGCTTATTTTTTCGTACACGACATATTTATTCACCAACGTTTTAATATGTTTCGAAATGCAAATAATCGTTATGCACGAGGCATCAGAAGAGCACATAAAATGCACCATAAACATCGTGGAAAGGAAGACGGAGAATGTTTTGGAATGCTTTTTCCTCCTTTAAAATACTTTAAGAAATAGTACATGTGGCATCTTTACTTTTTACTTAATTTGGGTTCGTTCATTATTCCCTTTTTATTTAGCTTTCATCCGAAAATAAAGTTTTATAAACTTTGGAAATATTTCTTCCCAGCCACCTTTATAATGATGGCTTTCTTTGTGTCGTGGGATATTATTTTCACCCAAAACGGGCTCTGGGGATTTAATGAAAAATATCTTTCCGGTATTACACTTGTAAATCTCCCTTTAGAGGAGTGGCTTTTCTTTGTTTGTATTACCTACGCCTGTCTTTTCACATTATATTCTTTTAAAAACCTACTTCCAAAGTTTCGATTTTCCGATAAAAGTACAGAAATCATCTATTTTACTTTACAAACCGTATTTATTGTTATTCTCCTCTATTTCTATGATAGATGGTACACAGCGGTGGATTTTGCTTATGCCATAATTTTATTAGCCTTGGTGTACAACTACAAACGAGATGCTTTAAATGTTTTTTTTCCTGTGTTTATAATTCTTTTAATCCCATTTTTTGTAGTGAATGGCTTCCTAACCGGAAGTTGGATCCACGAACAAGTGGTATGGTATAATGATGCGGAAAATCTTGGAATAAGAATTGGAACAGTTCCTATTGAAGATAGCGTCTATGCTCTCACAATGTTACTCACAGTTTATGTGTTAATGGAGAAATTTAAAGAGAAATATCCATCAAAAAAGGTAGAAGCCTAAAATATTATTTCAGAAAAAACTGTAAATAAACGGCAATAAAAACTCATAGACAATAGATTCGGCCCTGTCAATCGAATTGGATTTTATAGTACATTTAATCCTAAAAAACACTTGTTTATGATTCATCCGAAAACAGAACTAAAACTTATCAATAATGAAATCGGCTACGGTGTAGTTGCCAAGGAATTCATACCTGCAGGAACTATAACTTGGGCTTTAGACGACCTTGATCGTGAATTCACTCCCGCTCAATATGATAAAATGAAACCTTTTTATAAGGATATTTTGGATACATATTGCTACCGAAATAATAAAGGGAACTTAGTTCTCTGTTGGGATTATGGTCGATATGTAAACCATAGTTTTAAAAGCAACTGTCTTTCCACAGCTTATGATTTCGAAATCGCCATTCGCGATATTCAAGCTGGTGAAGAGCTTACAGATGACTATGGGTACCTGAACGTTTCTCAGCCGTTTAGAGGGATCGATGAAGGGACACGCCGAAAAACCGTCTATCCAGATGATCTTTTAAAGCAGTTTAAAAACTGGGATAAAACACTTTTACAGCACTTTCCAAAAATAATGAAAGTTGAACAGCCTTTAAAGTCACTGCTTACGCCAAAATTATGGGAGGAACTCATAGCTATTTCAGAAGGAAGAAAAGAAATGGCTTCAATTCTAAAAAACCATTATTCAGGGTAACCTCATTCAACCAAAAGCAGATCCAGGAAAGTTCTCACCTTTTTGCTATTCCAATCTGCTGCCCCTGTTTCCTCAATGACAATCTCGCCTGATTTTGAAATCAAATAAGTAGTTGGTAAAGCATTGGATTCAAGAACATCGGGCGCTTTATAACTTTGTTGAAAAATGGGTAATGTATAGCCATTTTTCTCCATAAATTTATTCACCTTATCGGGCTTTTCCGAAGTAACAAAATAGAAATCTACTTTATCACTATAGTTATCATATAATTTTTGAAACGATGGCATTTCGGCTACACAGGGCGGACACCAAGTAGCCCAGAAGTTCACTATTGTAACCTTTCCTTTAGATCGGGTGAAATTCACTTCTTCAGCACTTAATTGGGTAAGTTGCCAATTGTAATCTTCAAGTGTTTCCCTATTTTCCTCTTTCTTTTCAGAGGGTGAAAATGAAACCAGTCGCTGCACAAAAACCTGAATAGGCATCCGTGTCTGTGGAATTATCAAAAGTGCCAAAAACACAAAGAATAAAATATTACTCCAATTTTTTTTCAGAAAGGGAATCATAGTTTTATGGTATAAAAAAACCTCACAAGCATTAAAGACATGTGAGGTTTAAGCATTTATTTTTAAAATTAAGCGTTTTGCTTCTTAATCAAATTCAAAGCTGAACCTTCATGATACCATTTTATCTGCGCATCGTTATAAGTATGGTTCACTTTTATAGAATCTTTGCTACCATCTTTATGAACAATCTCAATTGTCAATGGAATACTCTCTGCAAAATCAGCAATGTCAACAAAGTTGAAAGTATCATCTTCCTGAATCAAATCGTAATCTGCTTCATTGGAAAAAGTAAGTCCTAACATTCCTTGTTTCTTCAAGTTTGTTTCGTGAATACGAGCAAATGACTTAACCAATACAGCGGCTACACCCAAAAACCTTGGTTGCATAGCTGCGTGCTCACGAGAAGAACCTTCCCCGTAGTTATGGTCACCCACAACAATAGTTTTAACTCCTTTAGCTTTGTATTCGCGTTGTACGTCTGGCACACCGCCGTAATCACCTGTAAATTGATTTTTAACAAAATTCGTTTTCCCGTTGAAAGCATTTATTGCTCCAATCAAAGTGTTGTTTGCAATATTATCTAAGTGCCCACGGTAACGCAACCAAGGTCCCGCCATAGAAATATGGTCGGTGGTACATTTACCTAAAGCTTTAATCAACAATTTCACTCCTTGCAATTCAGAATCCTTGATAGGTTCAAATGGCTCTAATAATTGAAGGCGCTCACTTTCCGGAGAAACCTTAACTTCAACAGAACTTCCATCTTCTTTTGGTGCTAAATAACCATTATCGTCCACTTCAAACCCTTTTGGAGGAAGTTCCAGACCTACTGGCTCATCTAGTTTCACTTCTACTCCATCTTCATTTATCAAAGTATCGTTCATAGGATCAAAATCCAAACGACCAGAAATTGCGATTGCTGCAACCATTTCTGGCGAACCAACAAAAGCGTGAGTATTTGGGTTACCATCGGCACGTTTTGAAAAGTTTCTATTGAAAGAATGTACAATAGTGTTCTTCTCATCTCCTTTTCTATCACTTCTATCCCACTGACCAATACACGGTCCACAAGCATTCGTGAAAATTGTTGCTCCAAGACTTTCAAAAACATCTAAAAGACCATCACGTTGAGCCGTAAAACGGATCTGTTCCGATCCAGGATTTATACCCAAATCACTTTTTGGCATTATATTTTTATCGATCGCCTGTTGAGCAATAGATGCGGCTCGACTTAAATCTTCATAAGAAGAGTTAGTACAAGAACCAATCAAACCCCAATCTACTTTTAATGGCCAATCGTTTTTCTTTGCTTTATCACCAAGTTGACCAACTGGAGTCGCCAAATCGGGAGTGAAAGGTCCATTTAAATGTGGACGTAAGGTGTTTAAGTCTATTTCAATAACTTCATCAAAATATTGTTCTGGATTTTGGTAAACCTCATCATCCCCAGTTAAATATTCCCGTATTTTATTTGCTTCGTCAGCTATATCCGCACGGTCTGTAGCTCGTAGAAAGCGCTCCATGGAATCGTCATAACCAAAGGTTGATGTGGTTGCGCCAATCTCAGCACCCATATTACAAATGGTTCCTTTTCCCGTACAAGAAAGGTTTTTAGCACCTGGCCCAAAATATTCAACAATTGCACCTGTTCCACCTTTAACGGTAAGAATACCAGCTACTTTAAGGATAACATCTTTTGAAGCGGTCCATCCGTTAAGTTGACCTGTAAGTTTTACTCCTATTAACTTGGGAAATTTTAGTTCCCAAGGCATTCCAGCCATAACATCTACGGCGTCTGCACCACCAACACCAATTGCCACCATACCTAAACCACCAGCGTTAACTGTATGGCTATCGGTACCAATCATCATCCCTCCCGGAAATGCATAATTTTCAAGAACAACTTGATGGATTATTCCAGCACCAGGTCTCCAAAACCCAATACCATATTTATTGGATACAGATTCAAGGAAATCAAAGACTTCATTACTGGTTTCGTTTGCGCGTTTTAAATCGGCCGCTGCACCTTGTTTAGCTTGGATAAGGTGATCACAGTGCACAGTTGTTGGAACTGCAACGGTTTTCTTTCCGGCTTGCATAAACTGCAATAGTGCCATTTGGGCGGTTGCATCTTGGCAAGCAATTCTATCTGGAGCAAAATCCACATAGTCCTTTCCTCGTTGAAAAGCTTTGTTCGGATTGCCATCCCAAAGGTGAGAGTAAAGTATTTTTTCGGAAAGTGTTAGCGGTTTCCCCGTGATTTCACGTGCCTTATCAACACGTTCTGCCATCTGGGCATAAACCTTTTTAATCATGTCAATATCAAAAGCCATTCTTGAATTTTTTAGTTGTTTTCAGAGTAATTTGCCAAAGTAAGATGTTCGGCAAAAAGTGAAGCAAAATTACAAAAATTTGAAATAATTAAAAAATATTTAATGAAAATGGTTTATCAATGTATATAATTCAAAAATTAACAGTATATATTGAATAATATCATCAAATAGTTGATTTTAAGTAGAAAAAAATATGGATTTATGAAATATATGCAGAGTTCAATTTTTAATAAAGACTTCTTATAATCTCTTCAATACTTAAGCCCTCGGCCTCAGCCTTATAATTTTTGATCAATCGATGTCTTAAGATTCCTATAGCTGCTTTCTGAACATCTTCGATGTCCGGAGAGAATTTTCCATGTAGCGCGGCATTTGTTTTGGCCGCCAGAATCAAATTCTGAGATGCTCTCGGACCAGCACCCCAATCAATATAATTCTTTACGATCTCTGGTGCAGTCGTGCTGTTGGGACGTGTTTTGCCTACTAAAGTAACCGCGTATTCCACCACATTGTCTGCTACGGGAATTCTCCGTATCAACTGTTGAAAATCAATGATTTCCTGAGCTGTAAAAAGTGGGGTTACCTTTTCAATCTCACCCGCTGTTGTTTGTTTTACAACCTCTACTTCTTCCTCAAAGGAAGGGTATTCAAGATTAATGGCAAACATAAAACGATCCAACTGTGCTTCGGGTAAAGGATAAGTTCCTTCCTGCTCAATCGGGTTTTGGGTGGCCAATACAAAATAAGGCAAATCTAATTTATAATGATGTCCGGCCACTGTAACGGCACGTTCCTGCATTGCTTCTAAAAGTGCAGCTTGGGTTTTTGGAGGAGTACGGTTAATTTCGTCTGCAAGGATAATATTTCCAAAGATTGGTCCCTTTATAAATTTAAATTCACGATTCTGGTCCAAAATTTCAGAGCCTAAAATATCACTAGGCATCAAGTCTGGGGTAAACTGAATTCTTTTAAATTTTAAACCTAATGCTTCCGCTACAGTATTTACCAACAAGGTTTTTGCAAGTCCGGGAACGCCAATAAGTAATGCGTGACCTCCGGAGAATACCGCAAGCAAAACTTGCTCTACCACTTCATCCTGACCTACAATAACTTTTTTTATTTCTTGCCTAAGGGCATTGTACTTTGAAACCAGCTGTGAAACTGCTGCAACGTCTGACATACTTTTTTTAAATTATTTTTTCATCCAATCTCCGGCAAAATCACAATCGTGGTAATCTTGATTGATGCTAATATACGTATCTTTTATCTTTTCATTCTGCCACTTATTGATTGCGCGAATTTGTTTTTCGCGTAAAGCTAATTGCTTGATTCGCTCATAATCTTTAGCGTAATCTGCTTGATGTTCAGCGTATTTTTTAGTGACAGTTAATATTTTTAAACTGCTTTTCCCCGTACGGTCACGATCTGTAAATACTTTTGAAACTTCACCTTCATCCAAGTTATAGACTTGTGCACTAAGAGTCGGATCCATTTTTGTAAGGTCAAATTTAGTATCGAAGGTAATAGGATTTACCAATTGTCCACCATTGTTTCTAGTTTCCTTATCATCTGAAAATTTGCGCGCAGCCTCAGCAAAAGTTATTTCTCCCGAATCAATTTGAGCTTTTATATCTTCTATTTCTTTCTGTGCTGCATCAATGGATTTTTGAGAAACCTCAGGGAACATAAGAATGTGCCTTACATCTACTTCCTGTCCACGTATTTTTTCAACATATAATATATGATATCCAAATTCAGTTTCAAAAGGTTCGCTTATTTCACCTTCCAAAAGTGAAAATGCGTGGTCTTTAAATTCTTTGGCCCAGGGTGAATCTCTTTTTACTCCAGTATAAAGTCCTCCTTTGGAAGAAGATCCAGGATCTTTTGAGTATAAAACCGCTTTAGTAGAAAAACTCGCTCCATTGTCAAGAATGTCTGCTCTAATAGAATTTAATCTAGCCACAACCTCATCTTTAGCTTGTTGCGTTATTTCAGGATCGATTACTATTTGGGCAACCTCTATCTCAGCACTAAAAACCGGCCGCTCTTCTTCTGGGATTGAAAAGAAAAATGTTCTTACCTCTTCGGGAGTTATCTCAACCTTTTCAATCACTTTGTCCTGCATCATACGTGCAAGCTTTATGTTTTTATTGGCTTCAAAAAGCTCCTTCTTTAATTCCGCCAGATTATCCTTTCTGTAATAGGCAGCAACTTTTTCCTCACTTCCAAGCTCACTTATCATATATTGCATCTGCTGATCTATCATACCATTGATTTCGGAATCAGCTACAACCAAACTATCCTGCTTAGCCTGATGCACATAAAGTTTGTCTTCCATTAATTTGCCCATTAACTGGCAACGCGTAATATCTTCAATAGACATTCCTTGCGACTGCATCTCCACATAAGCCTTATCAATATCGCTATCTAGAATCACATACTCTCCTACTACTGCACTTACACCTTCAGCTTTATATCTTTTAAAAGGCTTCAATGTATCGCGTTGGATTGTTTGTTGCACTATAAGGGAGTCATTCTCTTTTACTATACCGGCACTGTCTGGTTCCAACACAACCTGCGCTTGGACCATGGCAGAAGAAAATAGCAGTATCAATAAAAACTTATTCATTTTTATAGATTTCAAAATTATTTGTTTCAATTGCATCTTTTGTAATATCTGTTTCTAGTTTTTTTATGAGCTCAAGCTTTCTTTTGTTCAAAATTATTTGTTTCAAAGTTGGCTTAACGTATGAAAATGGCGCAGTATCATTGGGATAGAGAACATTTTCAATTTTCACCAAATATACCCCTAATGAATCTTGCAATTGTGAAAAATTGGATTTTTTTAACACTTGCTCGCTGTTATCTTTAATCACAGGCAAGACACTCAACAAAACATTCTTATTAATCCAAACTGAATCATTAAAATTGGAAGATATAAATTGGTAATTATGACTGTTTAGGGACGCCTTATCTTTTTCGTTGTATCGGTTCAACTTATCCTTAACAGCTGGTAGACCATCATAATTAAGAGGAAGTTGTACATATCGCATCTTAACGAGCATATCTTTTTGGCGAAAATTTTCCTTATTATTCTGATAAAATTCTTGATATTCCTGTTCTGTTATAATACTGTCCAATTGTTTATCTACAATCACATTTTTATATGCTTCAGTAAGCAAATCAACTCTATACTCCCTAACCAGTTTGTCATATTGCTCCAGTTCTTCGGGTGTAAGGTTAATCTTTGCTTGGCCAATCAGCAATTGTTGGGTGGCCCAACGATTTATGTAATTGTTTACAATTAGAGTACTGTCTTCCGGGGAAGTATTTGCAGTTAATAATTTTTCTATATCTTCTTCATACAAAAAGCTGTCGTTCACACGTGCAATCGCATTCTTCTCGGCTTCCTTTTTAAAGTACTGACAGGAACCAAATACGACAGCCAAAGCTATTATATAAAAAAGTTTATGCATTACTTAAGATCTTTCTTAACGTGCTTTAGAGCCTTTTTATTAACTTCTACCTTGTATTTCGAATGTAGGCTTCGCATCCAAGACTCTTCCAAATCATTTTGATAATTGCTCAAAACCCGTCCTTTAATATCATCTAAAGATTTAACTCCAGGTGCTATTATTTGTTTAACATTTACTACCACAAAAGAATCGTTATTTGGATAGATATTTGAAGGGCCCTCTTTTATCTCAAGGTTTTTAGGAAGCTCATCTTGATCAACTTCAAAAATGCCTGGAGTAATCAAAACGTTTACTTTATTATCTGAGTTTAGAATTGCTTTTATTTCCTCGGAACTTTTTCCTTCATCCAACATTTTTTGAATCTGTTGAGCACTAATCTCGGAAGTAGCAGAATATATATCAGCATCTAAACGTTGCTTCCATTGGTAATTTTGTTTTGTTTTGTTGTAGTACTCCTGAAGCCCGATCGAATCGTTCTTAGCCTTCTCCCATATATTTCGCTCCATTACATCAAAAATTAAAAGACCATCTCGATATTCGTTTAAAATAGCAGCATAATCTTCATTTTCATCTGCAAGTCTTTCTTTGAAATAGTTTTTCAATTCCAAAGTCTCAAATTCATTATAAAAGTCAACCAATAATGTTTCTTTCAACTTGTAGGGTCTTGTGGTTTTTTGACGCTCTTCTATATATTTTGCAAAATCAGAATAGGTTGAATTCTTTGTGCCAATAGTGAAAAGTGTTTTGTCCTGATCTGCTGGTATAGGTGTCATAACCCATTTTCTTTTCAGAATATCATCACCTAAATAAGTATCAAAAAATGGCAGGTAACTTTCTTTTTTTGTAAACCCATATTTATCCTTAATCTTTTTGTTAATCGCATGAATAACTACTTTAGAGCGATCACCTTCCCCTACTTTTTTCTCTAATTCCTCTTTTTGCTGTTCAAATGTTTCCGGCTTAAGTTTTTCTTCCAAACGGATAATATGCCATCCAAAATCCGTTTTAACCGGTTTACTTATGTCACCGGGATTCTGAAGTGCATATGCCGCATCTTCAAACTCCGGCGAACGCAAATCTCCTTTTGAGAAAGGTTTCAATTTCCCATTATGGATAGCAGAATTTTTATCATCAGAAAATTGTTTTGCCAAACTTTCGAAAGACTCTCCCTGTTTAAGCATTGTAGCGATTT
The DNA here is from genome assembly GCA_034675805.1 of Aequorivita sp. Lineage (GTDB taxonomy): Bacteria > Bacteroidota > Bacteroidia > Flavobacteriales > Flavobacteriaceae > Aequorivita. The sequence continues at coordinate 958,270 of JAUCCX010000001.1, forward strand.
CATTAATACGCTCCTCCGAATTGAAAGTACGTGCACCTTTTTTGTCTGAAATCATAATATGTGAAACCACAATCTTAGGTTCTGCCATCCTTATGTCATTCACTTTCAAAATATGATACCCAAAACTTGTTCTCACAATATCTGAAATTTCACCTTTTTTAGTATTATATGCAGCATTTTCAAAAGGATAAACCATAGAGAATACTGAGAAGTAGCCCAGTTCCCCACCTCTATCCTTTGCGCCTGGCTCTTCTGAATATTTTTTGGCCAGTGCTTTAAAGTCCTCACCTTTCAACGCCTTTTCGCGAATTGATTTGATTTTATTATAAGCAGCCAATGTGTCTTGTGGCACTGCTTCGTAATCAACAGTAATTAAAATATGCGTAGCGTTTATCTCCTTCTTGCTACGCTCGTAAGCTTCTTTAGCAAGTTCTTCTGTGACCTTGTCTTCGTAAAGATAATTTCTTGAAAGCTGATCGCGATACTTTAAAAACTCGCTTTTGTAATCGGCTTCTTTGTCCAAACCTTGAGCTTCCGCCTCTGCGATTTTTAATTTGTAATCAATAAAAAGATTTAGATAACCATCTATGTCCTTTTGAGAATCATCTTGGACCAAGTCAAGATTCTTTTTATAAACACGAACGAACTCATTTGTATAGACAGGATTTCCATCTATGGTCATAAGAACCTCTTTTTTGTTTTGTGAAAAAATGGTTGTGGCACTTAAAAAGGCCAAAATGAATACAGAAATAAAATTTTTCATCTTATCGAATATTTATTTTTAATGAAGCGTGGCAAAAATAGCAAAAAGCTACGGGAACTTATGCCAGAAAAGCAAACGATTTTAATATAATTATAGTGTATTTAGCTTTTTAAAATATTCCCAAAACCCATAACTTGCGTTACCATTTCTATAAATGAAAGTAAATCCAATTTAAACAGGTAGTATATTTCACAAATCACACTTTAAATGACTGAAAGAGTAAAACTTATTTGGGATTTCCGTGGGCCAAATGCAAAACATATTGCAGAGCATCACGCGAAACACTTAGGCGAATTCGCAGAAGCTGAAAAATTACAAAATACAATTCTAGGCCAAGAAGAGATTAGTGCGATGCACCATATTGCCTTCTTGGTGGTTGAGAAACACCTTATGGATAGTTTAAGGGAAACCTTGAAACCTACCCGTGGTCAGCTATATGACTAGCAACAGTGCCAGTATATGGTGAGGCTTTTGAAAATTGAAAGCCTTGAATCGATTATAGCCAATTGCTTTTTTCATAAACGATAGCAGCTTTATGTTTATTTGTAATATTTATAGTAATATTGCGCTCCTAATATTTTTAAAAATAAATATCATGAAATTTCTAAAAATCGCCCTATTCTTAATAGGCTTAACAACTTTCGCCCAAGGAAAAGTGGGTGCCGTGGATATCGACTACATCTTATCAAAGATGCCAGAAATGACTCAAGTCCAAACTGAATTGGAATTGTATGGAAAACAATTAGACGTTGACCTTAATAAAAAAGTTGAAGAGTATAAAAAATTAGCCGATGCCTATAAGGCCGGCGAAGCTACTTTTACTCCAGCTCAGAAAAAAGAAAAACAAGATGCAATTTTAGATTTGGAAGCCGATATTCAAAAGTTTCAGCAAAACGGAGCAAAGCTAATGGAAATAAAACAACAAGAAGCTCTGAAGCCTCTGTATAAAAAAATCGGTGAAGCCCTTGAAAAAGTAGCCAAGACACAAAACTACACACAGGTTACTCAAACTACACAAGATATAGTTTATTTAGATCCTAATTATGATCTAACAGTTCCTATTCTTTTGGATATGGGAATAAAAGTGGAAGAAGGAGAATAAATTATCATATTTTATTTAAATATAAAAAACGCGGAGTATTTAAGCTTCGCGTTTTTTTATTGGGAAATGGTCCAAACCTTAGATCCACTAGGCAAATAATGAGTTAATCCAAAGGATCGCAATCCTCAGTTAATTGCAGTACTATACCCACGCTGAGCAAGCCGTTTATGACAGTTCTAAAATGTAACAAGAATGTAAATAGTTCTTAGAATATCACCCGAAAAACCTTATATCTTATCGCAATGCTCACACAGCTTTTGTGAATAAACTGACAAATTATTCACAAATCGTCAGTATTTTCTTCTTCAGAAATTTCAATAATGGCTTATTCAAACTCATTAATACAAAGTTCTACCGACTATAATTCGGCGCTTCCTTTGTTATGGTAACATCGTGTGGGTGGCTTTCCGTAATTCCTGAAAATGTGATTTTCACAAACTTGCCATTTTCTTTTAAGGTTTCGATATCCTTTGCGCCACAATAGCCCATTCCTGCACGAAGACCACCGATAAACTGTGTCATGCTCTCAACTAGATCACCCTTATAAGGTACGCGTCCCACAATTCCTTCAGGAACAAGCTTTTTAATATCGTCTTCAACATCTTGAAAATAACGATCTTTACTACCTTGTTTCATAGCCTCTACAGAGCCCATTCCTCGATAGGACTTATACTTCCTTCCTTCGTAAATGATTGTTTCACCAGGAGACTCCTTAGTCCCTGCCAATAATGAACCTAACATTACGCAATCTGCTCCGGCTGCAATAGCCTTTGGAATATCACCTGTATAACGAATTCCACCATCAGCAATAACGGGCACTCCAGTTCCTTTTAAAGCCGCAGCGACCTCAAGTACCGCGGAAAACTGTGGAAAACCGACACCAGCAACCACTCTCGTGGTACAAATAGAGCCCGGACCAATCCCAACTTTCACGGCATCTGCACCTGCATTAACCAAATATATCGCAGCCTCGGCTGTGGCTATATTGCCGACAATCACATCCAAATCTGGAAATTTAGCCTTAACTCGTTTTAACACCTCAACTACGCCTTTTGTATGACCATGAGCTGTGTCAATTATCACAGCATCAATCTGTGCATTCACAAGAGCTTCAGCTCTTTCTACAGCATCAGCAGTTACCCCAAGAGCTGCGGCAACACGAAGTCTTCCATATTGGTCTTTGTTAGCGCTGGGTTTTTGGGTTAGTTTGGTAATATCCCTAAAAGTAATTAATCCTAAAAGTTTCCCATTATCGTCAACTACCGGTAATTTCTCAATCTTATTTTTTTGAAGAATTATTTCTGCTTCCTTTAATGAAGTTCCTTGAGCAACTGTTACCAAATTTTCTGTGGTCATTATTTCGCTCAGGGGACGCTTTAAATCCCTCTCAAAACGTAAATCACGATTGGTTACAATTCCAATCAGCTTTCCAGCATTATCAGTAATCGGAATTCCACCAATACTGTATTCACGCATTGTCTTTTGAGCATCTCCAACATTATTTTCCTTATGAAGCGTAACTGGATCGATTATCATTCCGCTTTCAGCACGTTTCACTTTGCGTACTTCAGCAGCTTGTTGCTCGATAGTCATGTTTTTATGAAGTACGCCAATACCGCCTTCTCTAGCAATGGCAATTGCCATAGCACTTTCAGTAACGGTGTCCATCGCTGCGGAAACAATAGGAACGTTAAGAGTAATATTTCGTGAAAATTTTGTGGAAATTGAAACCTCCCGTGGTAAAACTTCAGAATAAGCAGGCACTAAAAGTACGTCGTCGTAAGTAAGGCCTTCACCAAGAATCTTGTTATCGTGTGCAGTCATTGCAATTAATTTAATATCCGAGGCTTAACGGTAGAAGTAATAGAATCGGAATGTGGTTATGGATTAATTGCGTGCAAATGTACTATAAAATCTTTATTTATTTTCTTAAGATTACAGTAACTTTGTTAATCACTCCAAAATTATTTCGAGGAGACTTCTAACTGGTGCTTATATTGCAGTCTGGCAAGGCCAGCCCATTGCAGTAATAATTTTTTATCATCTTCAGAAATATTGCCGTGAATAAACGCATAAGATCTTAGTGGCATTTTATCATCTTCAACCATATCTATTAGTTCTTCCAGTTTATGCTCTTTCTTTTTTATGGAGTATTTGCTCCAAGTAGAAACATTAAAATGTTTTTTTCCTTGTTTAATATGATCGTCCAACCAAAGTGAAAATGGAGCTATCTCTGCATACCAAGGATATTCCGTTTGACCACTATGGCAATCATAACAGTTTTCTTTTAAGATAGTAGTCACCTGTGGAGAAGGCCTAGTTTCTGTTTCAAATAATGTTACGGTTTCATAGCCAGCATTATTTTTCTCCGGACGTATAAATTGAATTACCACTAAAGCAATCAGCGCCAAAACGAGAATTGACTTTGTGATCTTTTTCGAAAACATTATTTTTTTAGTGATTTTAAATAGGAAATAATTGATTTACGAATGTCCGCCGAAGTTTCATTTTCCTTTGGAGTGTAGATTTTTTTCACACCATCATTTTCAGGAGTCAAAAAAGGAACATCTAACCCTTTCAACAAAAAGTCACTTATAGCAAGGCTATAAGTCTTCTGGTCATTAATCAGTTTATTAGCCATTTGCCACTCGTCCTTTTCATTCTGGGAAATGTTATAACGTTGTAGATAAGCACCTTCACCATTACGGGATTTTCCAAAATTCAACACTTCCTTTAAAAGCTTCCCCGTGATATCAACCTTTAAAACACTTCCCCCAAAAGGAAGAATCCTAAAAACATCAGTACTAGTTATATCGCCCTCCAATTCATCATCTATTCTTATAGATCCACCATTCAAAATAGCGCCATCTACTTTATCATTATATGAATATGCCATAGAACGAGCAATTAGCTCCCCTAAGTTGGTTTGTTTGCTTCTGTTGGAGGTATCTGTTCCATCTAATGGAATACTTGCATGATAAATCACTTCATTGGGATTCTCAACCACTTCTTTCAATTTTTGGTCTAAAAGCGCTGTCCACTTATTAACAACGCGCTCAACTTTAGCCGAAGAGGCTATCTTATCAGTAACCATCATTAATTCAGAATTTATATGAAGATTCTTAGTGCGTAAATCATATATAAGAGTATGTACATAAATGCTTTTTGCATTTGCATCTGCTTTCGCTATTATGGTTCTTCCTTCTTTTTCAAGCATGTTATAATGCTCATGACCTCCCATAATTAATGGAAGAGAACGTATCTTCTTTGCTATTTCAATATCTTCTTCAATAGCAACATGGGTGAGTCCTACAACAAAATCTGCTTTTTGGATAGCCAAAGCATACGCTCGTTTAGCTTCGTCATAAATATCACCATAATAGACATAATCCTTTGGGTTTGAAGGCAAAGTAACTCCAAAGACACCAAATTTCATTTTATTACCATCTGTATCCATAGCACTAAAGGTTGAAAAATCTGAAGAAGGGACATTGCTATACTCCCATTTCGTACTAAACGGCACGAGCCCTTTTTCCGTAACATGACGTACATTGGCAGAAGTCCAACTGAACTTTGACTCGTTCAATCTTGTTTGCAAATCCTTCTCATCAAGATCAAACTCGTGGTTTCCGAATGTCACCAAATCGATTTGCATGGCATTAAGCACATCAACCATTTGTTTGCCATTAACACGCTCGCCATCTACTTTTAAAGTACCTAATAAGGAAGGATTTAAAAAATCTCCAGCCAAGAATAAATATGTATTTGGAAACTTGTCTTTAATGGAGTCTCTAATATGCGCCACCCTAGCGAGCCCACCATATTCTCCTCCACTTAGAGGTGCAATTTCATAAACGTCATTCATTTGAACAAACTTAATTGTCACAACACCCGCCCCTTTGATTGGGTCTTCAGGGGTCATTTGAAGTATTTCGCAACTGGAAAAAAAACAACCCGCGATAGCTAAAAGTAAAAGCTTTCTCATTTAATGATATTTAGTAAAAATTTTCGTCGCTTCGTTGTGCGCGCTTTCAAAAGACATCGGGTTAATATTGCATGAAATTTTTTCAGCAGTAAAATAGCTGAGCATTTTTTCAGTAGGCATATTTCCCGTCAATTCGTCCTTTGCCATCGGACAGCCTCCAAATCCTTGTATGGCTCCATCAAATCTTCGGCAGCCAGCTTTATAGGCAGCATCTATCTTTTCGAACCAAGCGTTTGGAGTGGTGTGCAAATGCGCACCAAATTCTATGTGGGGATATCTGGGTATCAAGTTACTAAATAAATATGAAATAATATCAGGTGTTGACGAACCTACTGTATCACTCAAGGAAAGAATCTTCACTCCCATAGCAGAAAGCTTCTCTGTCCACTCACCCACTATCTCAACATTCCACGGGTCTCCATACGGATTTCCAAAACCCATAGAGAGGTATGCAACGACCTCTTTATTATTCTTATGGGCTAGATTTAGAATATCTTGAAGTATCACTAAAGACTCGGAAATAGTCTTATGGGTATTTCGCATCTGAAAGTTTTCAGAAATGGAAAACGGATAACCCAAATAATCAATTTCAGAATGTTTTACAGCATCTTCGGCTCCGCGCTGATTGGCAATAATTGCCAATAATCTACTTTTTGTTGCAGAAAGATCCAGTTTGGAAAGCACTTCGGAAGTGTCCTGCATTTGTGGAATAGCTTTTGGAGAAACGAAACTCCCAAAATCAATAGTATCAAAACCACAGCGCAATAGCGACTGAATATATTTTACCTTTTCCTCTGTGGGAATCCAGTTTTTGATACCTTGCATGGCATCGCGCGGGCATTCTATAATTTTTACTTGCTGCATTGCCCAAAGATAGCAATTCCTACGTAGGCAGGAATCTTTAGATTTTAAAAAAAGAAGCAGACTTTTATGAATATTCACTTAAAAGTCTGCAATTAAATTATTCACATTTAGCAATAACTTTTTTGCAAGTGTCTTTGCCAATTCCCTATTTTCGATTTATATAATTATTTCTTGGTTAAAAAATGATTATATAAAGAGCAATTCCGACAAAAACTAGAATTTGAAGCCATTTAAAAAAGAGCCCTACTTTTTTTGCTTTTAAAATGAATTCAGAAATACTACCTGCCATAAGTGAAATGATACTGAAAGTTATGAAGGAAATAATCATAAAAGTAATTCCTAGAACATAAAACTGTAAAACCGAATTTCCTTCTTTATCCCATAAAAATCCAGGAAAAAAAGCCAGAAAGAAAATCATAACTTTTGGGTTTACCAAATTCATTATCACTCCAGTTTTAAAAAGTTCTGAATATGATTTCTTCGGTGCTTTAGCAGTTAATGAAATATTCCCATCACCAATATATATTTTGTAGGCCAAAAAAAGCAAATAACAAGCACCCAAAACCTTAATTGCGTAAAAAAGTTCTTCAGAAGCAGCTATAATTGCAGAAATACCGAAAGCCAGAAGGCTTGTGTGGACAATACAACCACTTACTAATCCCAAAGTAGTGGCGATTCCGCTCTTGGTTCCGTTTACCAATGCTTGTGTAAGCACATAAATATTGTCGGGACCCGGAGAAATGGCGAGGGCGAGTGTTGCTATAGAAAATGAAATTAGCGTTTCAATCATTTCCGATTCAAAATCGCTTTGTTTATTTGCTTAATCAAGCCAGGGCCTTCATATATGAACCCCGTATATAGCTGAACCAAACTTGCACCAGCATCAAGTTTTTCCAAAGCATCATCTGCAGAATGTATTCCACCCACTCCTATAATTGGGAAGGCTTTATTACTTTTTTCTGAAAGAAAGCGGATAACTTCCGTAGCCCTCTTTGTCAATGGTCTTCCACTTAAACCACCTATTTCCTCTTTGTTTTCCGAAGATAATCCGTCTCGAGAAATAGTTGTGTTAGTAGCTATAACACCGTCAATCTCTGTGGTGGAAACAATTTCAATAATATCTATAAGCTGTTCATCCGTTAGATCTGGTGCAATTTTTAAAAGAATAGGCTTTCGCTTTTCTTTTAAATTATTTCTGTCTTGAAGTGTCTGTAATAAATCAGTCAACGGTTTTTTCTCTTGTAACGCACGAAGATTCGGCGTGTTGGGAGAACTTACGTTTACCACAAAATAATCCACATAATTAAAAAGTGCTTCAAAACAGATTAAATAATCGTTTACAGCTTCCTCATTTGGAGTAACTTTATTCTTTCCAATGTTCCCCCCAACTAAAACATGCCCTTTCTTACCAATTGCAGGGTTTTTCTTCAACCTTGCAACAGCTTCTTCTACTCCGCCATTATTAAAGCCCATTCTATTGATAATCGCCGAATCTCCCTTTAAGCGGAACAAACGTGGCTTATCATTTCCAGATTGTGGTTTTGGGGTAACAGTTCCAATCTCAATAAAACCAAAACCTAGATTTGAAAGTTCGTTATAAAGTTTTGCGTCTTTGTCAAATCCAGCGGCAAGTCCAACAGGGTTAGGAAATCTCAGTCCAAAAAGATTGCGTTCCAGTTTTGGGCTTTCAATCTTATAGACACTTCGAAAAATACCTCCGAAGCCAATCTTATTGGAAAAACGAATCAACGAGAAGGTAAAGTGATGGATTTTTTCAGGATCATAGCTGAAAAAAATAGGACGGATGATGGTTTTGTACATGGTTGAAAAATGTGGTACAAAAATACACTAAACTATGTATTTGTTCTTTTGAATATGCTTTATTTTGCATAGTAAAAGAAAAGCTATGATTGAAAAACAACACATTATTGACCGCTTTAAAAGTTACGTTACCGTAGATACTGAAAGTGATCCAAACAGCGATACTACGCCAAGCACCAAAAAACAATGGGACCTAGCCAACAAACTGGTAGAGGAAATGAAACAAATAGGAATGGAGGACGTGACCATAGACGAAAACGCCTATATTATGGCTACTTTACCGACAAATGTTTCGCATCACGTTCCTGTGATTGGCTTTGTATCTCACTTTGACACCTCACCAGATTTTACAGGGGCAAACGTAAAGCCACAAATCATTGAAAATTACAACGGGAAGGATATTGTTCTTAATAAAGAACAGAACATCATACTCTCTCCAGACTATTTTGAAGATTTACTGCTGTATAAAGGCCAAACCTTGATCACAACCGATGGTACCACACTCTTAGGTGCTGATGATAAAGCCGGAATTACTGAAATAATCTCTGCAATGGAATACCTTATTCAGCACCCCGAAATTAAACACGGTAAGATTCGCGTAGGATTTACCCCAGATGAGGAAATTGGGCGCGGCGCACATAAATTTGACGTAAAGAAATTTGGTGCAGATTGGGCGTATACTATGGATGGTAGCCAAGTAGGAGAGCTTGAATATGAGAATTTCAACGCTGCAGGTGCCGTAGTAACTATTAAGGGAAAAATAGTTCATCCAGGATATGCAAAAGGGAAAATGATAAACAGCATGTACATCGCCATGGACTATATCAATTCTTTACCAAGACTTGAAACCCCGGAACACACTGAAGGTCGCGAGGGCTTTTTTCATCTTCACAACATAAATGGATCTGTTGATGAAACAAAAATTCAGTATATCATTCGTGACCACAACAAGAATCATTTTGAGGCTCGAAAAGGAATGATACAAAGACTTGCTGAAGACCTAAATGAACAACACGGATCAGAAATAGTAACCGTTGAAATAAAAGACCAATATTTCAATATGCGCGAAAAAATTGAGCCTGTAATGCATATCGTTAAAATTGCTAAACAAGCAATGGAACAAGCCGGAATAGAGGCAATCATCAAACCAATTCGCGGGGGAACCGACGGTTCGCAATTAAGTTTTATGGGCCTACCCTGCCCTAATATCTTTGCTGGTGGCCATAATTTCCACGGGAGATATGAATATGTTCCTGTTGAAAGTATGCAGAAAGCTGTAGAGGTTATCGTTAACATCGCACAGTTAACCGCTCTGGACATTTCAAAATTTAAAAGTGAAGAAGAATAACTTGAAAAAGATAAAATCTAGATAACGAATACAAAAAACTCCCTCAACTATTTAAAAAATAGCAAGGGAGTTTTATTTAAAAAAGGAACAATTTACTATTTCTTTTCTTTAACAGGAGCGTTCAATTTTGCTGTTTTCTCCATGGAGATAGCAGATCGTTCAAACTTCTGCTTTCCAGAGCCACTTTCAATGATACAAGTCCCGTCGTCATTAAGCTCCAAAACTCTACCGTGAAGACCACCCATTGTAATAACTTTATCACCTTTTTTAAGTTGGGCGGCAAACTGTTTTTCTTGTTTGGCTTTTTTCATTTGGGGACGAATCAAGAAAAGATACATCACCACAAACAATAATATTATAGGTAAAAAACTTTGAATTTGTTCCATAGTAATTATTTATTCCTAAGCTATAAATCTTAGGAAGTTGGAGTTTTTATTGGAGCTGCTGCACCTGCTTTAGGAGTTACAAAAGCTTTAATAGTTAATGTTTCATTACCCGCTTGAGTGTTTGCAGTAATTGTAACCGTTTTACTCACTTGGTTCTGGCCACTACCATTAAATTTCACCAACATTTCTCCTGTAGCACCTGGAGCTATTGGCTCTTTTGTGTATTCTGGCACAGTACAACCGCAGCTACTTTTTGCATTTACAATCATTAAAGGAGCGTCTCCAGTATTTTTAAATTTAAAAACGTGCTCTACATTGGTTCCTTGATCGATAGTTCCAAAATCGAACTGAGATTCTTCAAAAGCCATCACTGGAAATTTACCTGATTCTGCATCGCGATCTGCCGCTGCAACTACGTTCTCCTCGTTTACTTTATCTGCTGCATTATCCTTGCAAGAAGAAAAAGCAAAAACAGATAGAATAGCAACTATTAAAACTGATTTTTTCATAATAATTTAGATTTTTGTGTTTTTAGCACGCCAAAAATAAGTATTTTTTTACTCTTATTGAAGCCCGCGCCCGATTTTATTAAGTTTACCTGCTTCGGAAAACTCTTTTACTATTTTGTCCAAAATACCATTGACAAAGATGCTGCTCTTGGGAGTTGAATATTCTTTAGAAACCTCTAAATATTCATTTATGGTCGCTCTAACAGGAATTGAAGGAAAATACAAAAACTCAGCAATACCCATTTTTAAGATTATTAAATCTATATCGGCTATCCGTTCCTGATCCCAATTTGGAGTTTTACCTTCTATCTCAGCATTAAGTTTTTCTTCATTTAAAATTACTTTCCTAAATAGCTGCAGCGCATACTCACGATCCTCCTCATTTTTATAAAGATTAGGAACCAATAAGGACGATGCGTTCTTCTCTGAAAGCTTACCTAGCATCTTTACAATAGCTGTATTCACTAGTGGAAAATCATCGAGCCAGGTAAGACGCTTGTCTTCCAAATAATCATAAAGTTTATCATTGGGAGCGATCACTTCCTTAAAAATCTTAATTATAAAATCTTGATCTTCTTTGTAGGTAGTTTCATTTTTAGAAAGATAATCTGCATACCAATCTAACTGACGTAATTCATTAAAAATAATGGTTACATATTCCCCATCAAGAGCCCAGTAATCAAGCTTTTTCTTTTCAATGATTTCAGAAAAAGTAGAATTTGTGGCAATAACCTGCAATAGTTTATTAGTTACAAATGTCCGACTCGGATCTTTTTCGAGCGCTGTAGCCAAATGTTTTTGCTGGGATCGCGTAAGAAAACTTTCTGCTTGGCCTTGAAGCGCAAGCAATAATTGCAACATCAATAAATAAAGATCCTGCATTTGCCCAATGCTGTGGTGCAAAAATTTTTCCTGTACATCTATACTGGGATTTTCAGTCTGCTTATAAGCATAAATGGACTGCAAAACTTTTACTCGGATATGTCTTCTTGTAAGCATATATTATTGAAAGAACTAGTTTAAAGAAACAACGCACAGAAAATTCCTGTGCGTTGCAAAGATAGTGTTTTCAGAAAGCTGAAACTTATTTTTCGTTTTTTCTTGCGTCAATTCTGGCCTGTGCAACATTATATGCAGCCTGGTAGGTAGTAATATTGTCAGAATCAGCTTTTCTCAAGATTTCTAACGTGGTATTGTAGATGTTTTCCGTCTTTCTAATTATTTCTTTTCTGTCATAATTTTCAAGTTCAGCATAAACATTTATAATTCCACCAGCATTTATCAAAAAGTCTGGAGCATATACAATCCCTCGATCACGAAGCATCTGTCCGTGTCTCTTCTCGTCTGCTAATTGATTGTTTGCAGCACCTGCGATCACTTTTGTATTTAGCTGTTTAATGGTAGTGTCATTAAGTGTAGCACCAAGCGCACAAGGGGCATAAATATCCATTTTTTCAGCATAAAGATTATCTCCTTCATAAATTTTTACGCTGTATTTGTCGCGTACTTCCTCCAAACGCTCTTTATTGATATCGGTGATATAAACTGTTGCACCTTCATTGGTCAAATTTTCAACTAAACCTTCACCCACGTTGCCTATTCCCTGAACAAAAATCACTTTTCCTTCAAGCACATCGCTACCGAAAGTGTATTTTGCGGCGGCTTTCATTCCCATAAAAACACCATAAGCGGTAATTGGGGATGGATTCCCTTTACCTCCTTTGGATTCAGAAATACCAGTTACATAAGGTGTAACTGTACGCACCAAGTCCATATCTGAAGTTGCCATTCCTACGTCTTCAGCAGTAATATATTTTCCTCCTAAGGAATTTACAAACTCTCCGAATTTCAACATTAATTCAGGAGTTTTCTGAGTTTTGGCATCACCTATTAAAACAGCTTTACCACCACCAAGATTTAAACCTGTAATTGCACTCTTATAAGTCATCCCGCGAGAAAGTCGAAGAACATCGTTCAAAGCTTCCCATTCGCTGGCGTAATTCCACATTCTTGTGCCACCCAAGGCCGGTCCTAAAACGGTATTGTGGATACCAATTATTGCTTTTAAACCAGTATCTTTGTCGTTGCAAAAAACGATTTGCTCGTGATTGTCAAAAGACAATTGCCCGAAAACCGGGTCCATTTTATGAAGTTCGCTTGTATTGATTACCTCAGATGTCATAGCTTTTTTAATTAAATTATTCATCCCCTAAAAAGACGGTGCAAAAGTAGCTTTTTGTTGTCAATCTTACAAAGCATAGCCCGTTAATTTAAGAATTTTTAAAAAATCATTGACTGGTTACGTGGAAAATATCACAGTCTATATATTATTTGCAAAAAACAACACTCAGAGAACCTCTAGATTATTTCTTCAAAAAAGATATTTTTAAAATAAATGAAAGAATTAAAATACCTAAATAAATACTTTTTAAAATATAAAGGACGTCTAATTTTAGGCATGTTTATCACCATCATCGCTACGGTATTTAAACTAGTAGTTCCAATGAAAATCGGTGACTCCATAACGATAGTAAAGCAATATCTAAATGGTGAGGTGACCGATTTGGCGCTCGTTAAACATGAACTCTTAATCAACATTCTATTACTATTAGGGGCGGCATTACTCTCGGCCTTTTTTACATTTATGATGCGTCAGACCTTCATTGTGGTTTCAAGATATGTGGAATACGACCTTAAAAATGAAATTTTCCAACATTATGAAAAACTATCCTTAGGTTTTTACAAACAAAATCGCACAGGAGACCTAATGAATAGAATTAGTGAGGATGTTTCAAAAGTACGTATGTATGTTGGGCCTGCGCTAATGTACAGCATCACAACAGTGACACTTTTTGTTGTGGTAATTAGTTATATGTTTTATAAAGCACCGACGCTTACTTTATACGCCATTGCTCCTTTACCCATACTTTCCATAGCAATTTACAAGTTGAGTGTACTAATTAATCAGCGAACCACTATAGTACAGCAATATCTTTCAAAACTTACAACTTTTACACAAGAAAGTTTTAGCGGCATCGCAGTTATTAAAGCCTACGGAATTGAACCGATCACCAATGCGAATTTTGAAGAACTTGCGGAAGGGAGTAAAATCAAAAACATCGACCTTGCTAAGGTGCAAGCCTTGTTTTTCCCATTGATGATGCTGTTGATTGGTGTGAGTAATATCTTAGTTATTTACATTGGCGGAATTCGATATATTAATGGTCAAATTGCAGAATTCGGAACCATCGTTGAATTTTTGATTTATGTAAATATGCTCACTTGGCCAGTTGCCGTCGTAGGTTGGGTAACCTCGATGGTTCAGCAAGCAGAAGCTTCACAAAAACGAATCAATGAATTTATGGAAACCAAACCTGCAATTCAGAATTTAGTAGAAGAAAAAACTCCGGTGAAAGGTACGATTGAATTCAAAAATCTAACCTTCATCTATCCTGACACAGGAATTAAGGCGCTTAAAAATATCTCTTTTGAAGTAAAACCTGGTGAAACATTGGCTATTATCGGCAATACGGGTTCTGGAAAATCGACCATACTCGAACTTATAGGCCGTCTTTATGATGTGCCCGAGGGAATGTTAAATATTGACGGTACACCCATTAAAAAATTAAACCTCGAAGATTTACGGGAAAGTATGGGTTATGTGCCACAAGATGCATTTCTATTTAGCGATTCGCTGAGAAATAATATTCGTTTCGGAAAAGAAAATGCTTCCGATGAAGAAGTTATCGAAGCAGCAAAAAATGCTGCGGTACATCAAAACATCATTGGTTTTAGTAAGGGCTACGACACCATCCTAGGTGAACGCGGAATTACCTTAAGCGGTGGGCAAAAACAACGTGTTTCAATTGCTCGAGCAATCATTAAAGACCCGCAGATTTTACTGTTTGACGATTGCCTCTCTGCAGTTGACACTGAAACCGAGGAAGAAATACTCAAGAACCTTCACAGAATATCCAAAGAAAAAACTACACTCATTGTTAGTCACAGGATCTCTTCAGCAAAAAATGCAACCAAAATAATTGTGCTTGAAGAAGGCCAAATAATCCAGCAAGGAACACACAATCAACTAGTAAATAGCGAAGGTTACTATAAGGAATTATACGCCAAACAGCTTTTAGAAAAAGAAATGTAGATTTACTTTGGCTTATTTGGATTTTTTTTGGATTTTTGGCAAAACGTAAGCAAAATATAGAAATTATGAATGACCACAATACGATGGAGCAAGAAGAAATTTTTTCAAAAGTTATGCGCGCCGGAAGACGCACCTACTTTTTTGATGTAAGGTCTACAAAGGCAGGAGATTTTTACCTTACTATTACCGAGAGTAAAAAATTTACAAATGACGATGGTTCTTACCATTACAAAAAACATAAAATCTATTTATACAAAGAAGATTTCAGTGAATTTAAGGATAATCTTGATGAAATGATAAGCTACGTAATAGATGAAAAAGGAGAAGAGGTAATAAGCGAGCGTCACCAAAAAGATTACAAAAGAGAATCAGAAGAAGAAGTAGATGAAGCTCCTGAACCAGCCACACAATCTGTGGATACCGACACTAGCTCTTTTACAGATATAGAATTCGACGATATATAAAAAATTGATTTTAGAATTAAGACCGGCATAGCAAAACTATTGCCGGTTTTTTTATTGCTGAATTCCAAAGTCTTAAAATATTTCAAAAATCAAAAAAACTTTATCTATCTACATTGCCAAATCTAGATTTTTGAGACTTTGATCATATTTTGGTTGGTATAAAAATAGACCGACTTACAGTTGCTATTTGTCATACAAAAACTGGAAAGAGATTGATATTTCCAAACGTCATTATATTCCCTGCGATTTCACGCATAGTCTTAAAAGAAAAGATGGTTCTCAGTTGGATATCTGAATGCACTATCTAGGTATATGGGCAAAGATTCTTCTCTTCGATGGTTTTTCGACTTTTTTAGTGATGGGAAACTAGAATGGATCGACTAATATAATTTATGATTTGACAAATAATGAAAGCTCAGAATATTTTTTCAAAGCAGGAAAGGAAAAGTTCAGAAAACGAATCAATGGATATTTTCGTGTACATCAACAATTCTAAAATTTGATTCTTGGAAAATTTTAAAGAAATCGAACACAGCAAATTATAAGTTACTTTTTGAGTATTTTAGCCCAAAAATTAAGTGATATGAATCGTTTTCTGTGTATTGCCATCTTTCTTGCAATTCTCTTTTCTGGAAATGTCTCTCTTTCCCAAGAAGACACTACGCCTATTGCAAAAGATTCCGTTAATATCGTACTGCTCGAGAGCTACAATAAACTTCTTCACGAAATAGAATCCCAACGAATTGCAGATTCAATTAAAAAGAGTGAACTCGAAAATGAATTAAGCTTACTTAAAACCACAGACAATCTTAAGAAAGATGAACTGCAGCAGCAACTAATTGAAATACAAGAGAAGGAAAACAAACGACTCTCTCAAAAAAAAGCGCGTATAGACTCTTTAAAAAGCCACACCAAAGGATATCCCGTCACTGGATTTTTTAATGACACCTTATTCCTTCTTTATTCAAAACTAGGGAGTTTCTCTCCTAAAGACCGAGCTGACGCCCTAAACAACAGAATTGAAAAGTTGGGAAGTAATATCAATTTCAACGAAAACTCTTTAAAAATAGAAAAAGCTGAAACCTCGAATGACATCATAATGGATGAATCGATCATTATGAGCGTTACCGAAAATGATGGTTTATGGAACGACAGTACTAGAGAAGCATTATCAAAAGAATACAAAAACAAGATCACTACAGCGGTCCTCAAGTATAAAGAAGAAACAAACTATTTAAATCTAGCAAAAAAGATAGGCCTGGCCCTACTCGTGCTGATTATAATTGTTGCTCTTGTTAAATATATTTCAAAACTTTTCGATTGGACTGCTTTAAAAATTCAATCACAGGAAGACAAAAAAATCAAAGGCATCCAGTTAAAAAACTACACTCTTTTTGATGCCAAAAGACAAATAAATGTGTTGCTTGCGATCAATAAAATAATAAAATGGTTTACAATAATAATTGCAATATATCTCGCTTTACCTATACTATTCGGGATATTTCCTTGGACGGAACATTTTGCCGGCACGCTGATTGGATACATTCTGAATCCACTCAAAAACATGCTAACATCATTTTGGCATTATCTGCCAGATTTAATAACCATAATAGTTATTGTTATTGTTTACAGATATATCCTGCGCGGAGTCCGTTTCCTGAAAGATGAAATTCGCCATGGCAATCTTCAGCTTAATGGATTTTATCCCGATTGGGCTGAACCTACATATCAAATTGTTCGTATTTTATTAATAGCTTTTACATTCGTTGTTATATTTCCTTATTTACCAGGAAGTGACTCTCCAATATTTCAAGGTGTATCAGTGTTTTTAGGGTTTCTATTTACATTTGGTTCTGCGGGTTCTTTATCCAACGTTATGGCTGGTTTGATACTCACATATATGCGCCTTTTCGTAATTGGCGACCGTGTTAAAATAGGAGAAGTTAGCGGAGACGTTATTGAAAAATCTGTTTTGGTAACACGTATCAGAACTGCGCAAAATGAAATTATCTCTATTCCCAATTCTACAGTTATGAGCAGTCATACTATAAACTATAGTAGCGATGCCCCCGAAAAAGGTTTAATTATTCATACATCAGTAACCATTGGTTATGATGTACCTTGGAAAGATGTTCACGCAGCACTGATAGATGCTGCCCTTCGTACAGAACTAGTCTTAAAGGATCCACATCCTTTCGTTTTTCAAACCTCCCTAGAAGACTTTTACGTAGCCTACGAAATTAACGCTTATGTACGCGAGGCTAATAGGCAGGGAACCATTTATTCTAATCTACATCAGAATATTCAGGATGTCTTCAATGAACGTGGAATAGAAATTATGTCTCCCCATTATCGCGCGGCACGCGATGGAAGTACATCCACAATTCCTTCTGATTATTTGCCAAAAGATTATGAAGCACCGAGCTTTAACGTGAAAACTCAGTCGAAAAATGAAAAATAAAATTGCATATCTTTAAGGCTTTCTAATCCTTTTTGGCTTTTAATTCTCAAAACGATTTATGCAAAACAATTCAGAAAATTTAAAAGCTCTAAACGAAAAACTGGAGCAATTACTTAAAAAACAAGAACTCTTTTCAAATGATATTTGGGAGATAAAAGGACAGCTCCAAGCATTGAATATTGAAGCCAATAAGAATATTCCAAAAGAAGTTAAGTCTTTAATCGAATCTGAAAACCATCAAATTCCCAGTGAACAGGTTTTCCCAAATAAACAGTTCGTTGAACCTACAACAAAAGTAAAACAACCTATCACCCCCTCTTCAATACCGAGATATACCGCAAAGCAAAAGTCTGATATCGAGAAGTTTATTGGGGAAAATCTCATCAACAAAATTGGTATTCTAATTACAATCGTGGGAGTTGCCATTGGCGCAAAATATTCAATCGAAAATGATCTTATAAGTCCGTTGACAAGAATCATACTGGGGTATATAATGGGTTTTGGACTACTTGGAGTTGGATTAAAACTGAAGGAAAAGTATAAAAACTTCAGTGCGGTTCTAGTAAGCGGCGCTATGGTCATTTTGTACTTTATTACTTTTTCAGCTTATTCTTTTTATGAATTAATACCACAGTCGCTTACCTTTTTGTTAATGGTGGTCTTCACTGTTTTTACAGTAGTAGCCGCACTCAACTATAATCTTCCAATCATTGCCCATTTAGGTTTGGTAGGGGCGTATGCCGTTCCTTTCTTATTGAGCAACGATTCAGGAAGGGTCGAAATATTGTTCAGTTACGTTGCAATTATAAATATTGGAATCCTCTTTATTTCCTTCAAAAAATACTGGAAATCGATTTATTACTCCTCGTTTCTTTTAACTTGGGTTATCTATTTATCTTGGTTCTTTTTTTCCTATAAACTTGATGATTTTTCACTTGCATTTATATTCCTAACAGTCTTCTTCGCAATATTTTACTGCACCTTACTAGCATATAAACTTATAAAAAAGGAAGTATATGATTTTGGCGATATACTATTACTATTGGCCAATTCATTTATTTTTTATGGCGTTGGCTATGCGCTACTTACCGATTTGGAAAATGGCGAAGAACTCCTAGGCCTATTCACCTTAGCAAATGCAATAATCCACTTCAGTATTAGTGCTGCTATTTACAAACAAAAACTGGCGGATAAAAACCTCTTTTATCTTATTGCTGGATTGGTTTTGGTATTTATTACCTTGGCCGTTCCTGTCCAATTAGATGGCAATTGGGTTACCATCATCTGGGCGGGAGAAGCCGCCTTGCTCTTCTGGATTGGCAGAACTAAAGCTGTTACAGTTTATGAAAAGCTTTCTTATATTCTAATGGCGCTTGCCTTTATTAGCTTGGTCCACGACTGGATGGCCTACGCACCCTATAATGCTTTAGGGGAAGAAAGCACCTTTACACCTATTCTCAACCTCCGCTATTTAACTGGTGCTTTATTTCTTGTCGCATTTGGATTTATTAACTACCTATATAAGAGCGAAAAATTTGTATCTCCATTGAAGGAAGGTGGTTTTCTCAAGAAGTTCATTTCAGTTATTATCCCTGGCATACTGATTTTTGTACTCTACAATAGCCTCAGACTTGAAATTGCAGACTATTTTGAAACGAAATACATTGCCTCCTATTTGGAAATTAATGATCAAGATGGTTCCTACATGAACTATCACCAAAATGAAGATTACCATAATTTTAAAATTGTTTGGATTTACTTTTATACTTTATTATTCCTTGCTATACTATCTCTTTTTAATATTAAAAAACTTAAAAACAATGGTTTAGGCTACGTACTTATCGTGGCAAGCGCTTTCACCTTTTTGTTTTTCTTTTCACAAGGGATAATTGCCTTGACAGATTTACGGCAGACATATATTCATCAAGAATCATCAGAATATTACAATCACGGCATTTTTAATTTATTAATACGCTATATCGCCATAATTAGTGTCTTGTCTTTGGTTTTCGTAGGAGTGCTTTCAGTGAAATCTGGTATAATGAAAAAAGGACTACAAACCCCGTTCACAGTTTTATTACATATCATTATTCTCGCAATTTTGAGCACAGAACTCATCGCTTGGCTGGATCTCGCTGGCTCCACCCAATCGTATAAATTAGGACTCAGCATCCTTTGGGGGCTTTATGCACTATTGCTTATAGCATTAGGTATCTGGAAGCGACAACCATCACTTCGCATTATGGCCATAGTTCTTTTTGGGTTTACCTTATTAAAGCTTTTCCTATATGATATTTCAGATATGAATACTATTTCAAAAACTATCGTTTTTGTTATTTTGGGTTTACTACTTCTGATAATCTCATTTTTATATAACAAGTTTAAAATGAAAATCACCAATGACGTGGATGAATAAATCAGTTCTGTTTTTGATTCTTTTACTTGCCGAAATTTCCTTCGCACAGCTAAATACATACGACTATTCTAGAGAAATTAACGGCATTTCAAATACGTGGCATTCCATTGAATTACCCGATGCTGTTTTCGGAAAGGTTTATAATAATTTAAATGATTTCAGAATCTATGGCATAACAAAAACAGACACCATAGAAGTTCCATATTTGTTAAGAATAGCCTCGGAAAAGCAAACAGATAAAAAGATAGATTTCACTTTGTTGAATTCTTCGAAAAAAGGAAATGATTATTTTTTCACTTTCGAAATTCCTTCAGAAAGAACCATCAATGAGATAAATCTAAATTTTAAACAGCAAAATTTTAATTGGTTAGTCAAATTGGAAGGTAGCCAGGACAACAACGAGTGGTTCTCCATAATTGAGAATTATAGGATCCTCTCCATAAAAAATGGACAAACGGACTATAAGTTTACGAATGTTAAGCTTCCTAAGTCAAAATACCGCTACTTAAGGCTTCAAATCACCTCAGACAAAAAGCCTGAACTTATAACTGCAGAAACACAGCTAAGCAGCTTTGACCCTCCAGTTTTCAAATCATATTCCATTAAAAGTTTTTCAGTTATAGAAAATAAAAAATCAAAAAAAACAATAGTGGAACTCGACTTTTTAGGACCATTGCCACTTAGTTTGGTTTCACTAAAAATTAAAGATTCAGTAGATTATTATCGCCCGGTTACAATAAAATACTTAGCTGATAGTATTCAAACCGAAAAAGGGTGGAAATACAACTTCAAAACTGTAAGTTCAAGTGTTCTGAGTTCTTTAGAAAATAACGATCTTCATTTTTATAGTACAATAACTAAAAAGCTAAGAATAGAAATTGAGAATTTTGACAATCGTCCTTTACAGATCGAAGGAGCGACTGTAAAAGGCTATGCGCACCAATTAGTTGCTCGCTTTGCGGAACCGGCTAAATACTATTTAGTTTATGGCAATCCCAACGCCAACGAACCAAACTACGATATCTCAAAATTCTCCGAGAATATTCCATTAAATATTTCTGCAGTGCGGCTTTCTGAAGAAAAACCGATTGACAAAAAAATTGATTCCAAACCTTCTCCTCTATTTGAAAATAAACTTTGGCTTTGGATAATTATGGGTCTAATAATTTGTCTTTTGGGTTGGTTCACCATAAAAATGATACTTAAAAAATAGCCTAAATTACTTTCTTTTTGAAAACACTATCTTTGCCGCCCTCGAAAAAAATAAAATGTTCGCAAAGACCCTCCAAAACTTTACGCAAAATCCAAAAAATGATATTCTATCTGGGCTCACTGTAGCTTTGGCTTTAGTACCTGAAGCGGTAGCCTTTGCCTTTGTTGCTGGTATTGATCCATTAGTTGGATTATATGGTGCATTTATAATGGGAATCGTAACCGCACTTTTCGGTGGCCGACCGGGAATGATTTCTGGAGCGACTGGCGCAATGGCGGTGGTTATGGTCCACTTAATCCAAAAGGGAAATGAAGTGGGGCTTACATTGGCTGAACCGGTTGAATATCTAGGGCTACAATGGCTTTTTATAACACTTTTGTTTGTTGGAGTTATCCAAATTATGTCCGGAGTTTTTAAGCTGGGAAAATTTGTACGACTTATCCCTCATCCGGTTATGATGGGTTTTGTAAACGGCCTAGCAATGGTTATATTTCTTTCACAATTGGGACTTTTTAAAGAAAGTCGAGGTACTGTTCCACAATGGCTAACTGGTATCGATTTATGGATTATGTTAGCTTTGGTTGCTATAACAATGGGCATAATGTTTGGCTTGCCCAAACTCACTAAAAAACTTCCTGCTGCCTTGATTGCTATTATAATAGTAGCCTGTATCACCATCTTTGGAGGTATTGATGTTAGCACTGTTGGCTCCTTCATTCGTGATGGGGGTGGAAGTGGCTTAAAAGGTTCCTTACCTGTTTTTCAAACACAAATATTTGGATTTCTTGAAACTTTAAACGGCCATTGGGATTTAATACTTTCAACTGCATTTTTATTGGCTGCAGTTGGTTTGATAGAATCTTTAATGACTTTGAATTTAATAGATGAAATAACCGAAACTCGTGGTAGCGGCAACCGCGAATGTATGGCGCAAGGCGGTGCTAATATCCTTAACGGACTCTTCGGCGGAATGGGTGGCTGTGCTATGATCGGGCAATCTATCATTAACGTAAGTTCCGGTGGACGCGGAAGGCTTTCAGGTGCAACAGCAGCAATTGCTCTTTTATGCTTTGTGCTCTTCGGAGCTCCTTTGATCGAGCAAATTCCCATTGCAGCTTTGGTTGGAGTAATGTTTATGGTTGTAATAGGGACTTTTGCCTGGAGTAGTTTTCGAATTTTACATAAAATACCGTTGGCAGATGCAGTAGTCCTAATTACGGTTTCGGTTGTAACTGTCTGGCAGGATCTGGCAATTGCGGTCTTCGTTGGGGTTGTTATGAGTGCCCTAGTATTTGCGTGGAAAAGCGCCACTAGGATAAGAGCCAGAAAGAGAATTAAAGAGGACAAAACAAAAGTCTATGAAATTTGGGGGCCACTCTTTTTTGGGTCAACTACCGCATTCAACAACAAATTTGATGTCTCCACCGATCCTGATTTAATTGAAATTGATTTTATAGAATCTAAAATCTCCGATCATTCTGGCGTGGAAGCAGTGAGAAATATTGCCAATAAATATCTTGACAGCGGAAAACAAATTAAATTGACTCACCTCAGCCCAGATTGTAAAACTCTTCTCTTAAAATGGAATCCCGAATTCAAGACCATCATTGAAGATTCTGTTGAAGATCCACGCTATTATGTGGTAACCGATACTTTGGATTCAGAGATATTATAACGATTAATTTTTTTTCAAAAAGTTAAATTCTTCTTTCTTATTCTCGCCATTCACAGTACCCTCAATCCAAGCACGAAGTGAATCTTTCGCAGGATTTGTATAAATGATAAGTTGAGGAAAATCGTGATTTTTATTTTCAAAAGTGAACTGTTCGTTTTCAGAAGAGGTAAATTTAAACGTTACTGGCAACTCCTCTTTCTCATTAGCAACTGCAACCGTCAATGACAAATATTCTCCTTTCTGCTCAAGTGCCATCGTTTCTGCAAAAACAGTTTCCTCACCCACTTGGGTAAAACTAAATGCAGTATATGTGCTGTCGTTTTCCTTCGACCACGTTTCTTGAGAGAATTCATTACCTATTTCATTGGTCCAAGTCCCCAAAAGCCACTCTAGTTGTTCTATTTTTTCATATCTCTTGTTAGAAACTATGCCTTCTGAACTTTCATTTTCAGAATTGTTTTTACAGGAATATAGAATTATAGGAAGAAATATTAGAAACAAATGCTTTTTCATATTGCGAATTATTAATGAGCCAATGTATTGAAAAATTTTCAACATTAAAAAGGTTTAAAATTTTGTCAAAACCGGCTCATCATAAAATACGCAAGCCATTTTCAACAGCTTTATCTGTTTGCAATAAGGTTACATTTTTTCCATCAACCGCGCCCAAAACAAGACATTCACTCATTAAATTAGCTATTTGCTTCTTCGGGAAATTAACTACGGCAACTACTTGTTTACCAATCAGCTCTTCTTTTGAATAAAGTGAAGTAATCTGTGCCGACGTTTTGCGCTGCCCGAGTTCACTTCCAAAATCTATCAATAGTTGATAGGAAGGATTTCGCGCTTCAGGAAAATCGTTGGCTTCAATAATGGTTCCAACTCGCATTTCGACTTTCTCAAAATCGGACCAGGAAAGATTATTGTTCATGGCGTATGGTAAGTTTCTTGATCATTTCAGGCGAAATATCCCCTTGATCGGCTCCGTAAACATCAACAAGTAACCCTTTTCGCCCTTCGTGTGTTTCAATCAAATATAGGATAGTATTATCACCAGGATCTGTCATACCTTCAAAACGATAGAATTTAATCACATCAAGCTCGCCAGCTTTCCACTTTTTCTTAAGGTTCTTAGACTCAATACCTTCTGCGACAAGGTTAAAATCTTCATTAAAACCCTGGTCTTGTAAATCTTCGATTGCAACGGAAAGGGATGAATAGGAGTTTCTCATAATAGTTGAATTAGATTCTAAAGTTAATGGAGATATCTTTTAATGACAAAGTTTTATAAATTCTTTAATAGTAAGTTGTTTAATAATCGGAGTGTTTAAAAGTTTAATTGCCTGTTTATCAACAACTCGATAACCGCTCAAAAATCGTAACTTTAAAGCATAATTTAGAAAGGAATAAAATGGCTAACACAGAATCAAAAATGCTTTCTTTAGGCACTAAAGCACCTGATTTTATACTTATTGACGCAGTAAGCAATAATGCGATTTCTTTAAAAGATGTCCGTGGTAAAAAAGGAACTGTGGTTATGTTTATTTGCAACCATTGCCCATTTGTAAAACATGTGAATGAAGAACTTGTTCGTCTTTGTAACGATTATCGGGTGCCTGGCTTTGGCTTTGTCGCCATAAATAGCAATGATATTATAAAGTATCCCGAAGATTCTCCTGCACAAATGTGGGAAACTGCTAGAAAGAACGACTATCCTTTTCCTTATCTATTTGATGAAACTCAGGAAGTTGCAAAGGCTTACGACGCCGCATGCACTCCAGACTTCTATCTTTTCGACAATGAACTGGAATTAGTCTATCGCGGACAATTGGACAATTCGCGACCAGGGAACGGAATTCTAGTAAACGGACGTAACCTACGTGAAGCTATGGATAACATACTCTACAACAATCCGCAAAGAAAAGATCAAAAACCGAGTATCGGCTGTAATATTAAATGGAAGAAATAATTCGGCAAAGTTCAAGTTGTTCGAATAATCGCTTATAATCCTATCGTTTATAAGAAGTAGATGAAATATTTAAATGGAAAAACGGTATTAATTACTGGCGGAGCCTCTGGGATTGGCAAAATAATGGTTCGCTTAATGTTAGAACGCAAAGCCAAAGTGATAATCTGGGATATTAATCAGGAGAATATCGATCAAACTATATCCGAATTTCCCAACGATAAATCCATTTTTGGCTTTAAAGTCGATGTGTCTAATATTAAACAATTACAAGAAGCCGCTAAAAAAGTAAAGCAGGAAATAGGCGTGGTTGATGTTTTGATAAATAATGCAGGAATAGTTATTGGTAAATTTTTCAGTGAGCACTCAGCCACAGATATTGCAAAAACAATGGAAATTAACGCTATCGGACCAATGTATGTGACAATGGAATTCTTGGAAGATATGTTAAATCAAAATTCTGGTCATATATGCAACATTGCATCCTCTGGAGGATTGATTTCAAATCCTAAAATGTCGGTATACGCATCCAGCAAATGGGCATTGATTGGTTGGTCTGACAGTTTGCGTTTGGAAATGAAACAAATGAATAAAAACATAAATGTTACTACTATAATGCCATATTACATCAACACTGGTATGTTTGATGGGGTAAAATCTAAGATTCCGATTCTCGAACCAGAGATAGCAGCGCTTACAATTGTAAAAGCCATTGAAAAAAATAAAAGAATGGTGACTATACCGGGTTATATCTATAGGTTCACACGATTAGGCCAGGCATTATTCTCTATAAAAATCTTTGATTGGTTTATGGATGACGTACTAGGAATTTATAGAACAATGGACCATTTTGTTGGTCGTAAAAATTAAATAGTCCGTCATAGATACAAAGGCAATCTTAGTAAGCGATTCGACCATTAAATCTGTAAAACTGAGCGTAGTCAAATTATCGAATTAATCATTTTAGTTCCAACCTTCCCGTTTCATTAAATTTTCAATATGAGAGTAATGATGGTTGCAGTGCCAAGCATAACTGCCAATGGTCTCTACAAGCTTATAATTACAGTTTCGTGCGGGATGATAAAATTCTTTCCATAATTGCTCTTGGGATAATCCTTTTATTAAATAAACCCATTTGGCGTGTAAAGAGTGGATCGCTAATAACGAGAGCTCGATAGGTGCATTTTTGGCATCAGCAGTTTCTGCCCATTCCTTTTCATCATAAACTTTTATGCTTGGGGTTGCTTCCGTCAGCGTCCATTTATAACGTGTATAAGCATTGTGATGGCTATCATAAATGTGATGGATTGTTTGCCGAACTGTCCAACCTTCTGGCCTGTAGGATGTATTCAATTGGGTCTCAGAAAGGTTACTAACCAGCCTACTCAATCTATTTGGGAAATGCTCTAAGATGGAAATCCAAGCTTTCTGAATATCAACAGTGATATTTGATGGGCAATCGAATTTACCGATTGGGTATTTTAGTTTCTCTATATCCATAGTTTAAAAATACAAAACGCCCCGATAGCTCGGGACGTTTTGTATGTATATTATAAATATTTATCGGATTATTTCACATCCATCAATTCCACATCAAAAATCAAGGTAGCACGTGGAGGAATAACTCCCCCTGCGCCACGTTCACCATAAGCAAGATGTGAAGGGATCACAAATCTGGCTTTATCACCAACTTGCAACAACTGGATACCTTCATCCCACCCTTCAATTACGTGACCTTTACCTAATGGGAAATCGATTGGTTCCTTTCTTTTATAGGAAGAATCAAACTCGGTGCCGTCTGTTAACATTCCCTTGTAATGTACCGAAACCGTCTTTCCTTTTTCAGCCTTTTTACCGTTTCCTTTAACGATCATTTTATAAAGAAGTCCACTATCCGTACGATCAAATCCTTCGGATATTTTCTTTATTTCATCTTCTTCCTGTTGTTTTATTTTAGCAAGATTCTTTTCTCTTTCCCCAGTAAAACTTCTAAAAGCTTCCACTGCATTCCAGTTTTTGGCATCGTCACCTACACGGATAATTTCAACCTTTTGCATAGTATTTCCCTGTGCAACGCTATCTACAACATCCTGTCCTTCCACTACATTTCCAAAAACAGTGTGTTTATCATCTAACCAAGGAGTTGCTATGTGGGTTATAAAAAACTGACTTCCATTACTTGCAGGTCCTGAATTGGCCATAGAAAGTACTCCTGGAGTATCGTGGCGTAGGTCAGGATGGAATTCATCCTCAAAGTCGTAACCTGGACCACCAGAACCTGTCCCTTTTGGATCCCCACCTTGAATCATAAAATCTTGGATTACACGGTGAAACTTCAACCCATCATAATAAGGCGTTCCCTGCGGTTTTGCAGAATTTTCCAAGTTCCCTTCTGCTAGGGCAACAAAGTTTCCAACCGTTCCGGGAGTTTTGTCGTACGTAAGTTTTATAAGAATTTCTCCTTTTTCTGTCGTAATTTTTGCGTAGATTCCGTCTTGCATTGTTTTCTTTTTAAATGAAGTGCAAAGTTAGTTAATTCTAAATTCAGAATTCGAAATTCAGAATTGAAAAAATGTAACAATTCACCAACTCATTAGTCAAATAAACAGCAATCACAAAAAACACTTCCTTTGAATAATATTCTAAGCATTACGAATCTCACTAAGAAATTTGGCTCCCTCACTGCAGTGGACAATCTTTCCTTTAACATTGAAAAAGGAAACGTTTACGGTATCCTTGGTCCAAACGGAAGTGGAAAGAGCACAACCCTAGGGATTGTGCTGAATGTAGTCAACAAAACAGCTGGTAATTTTGAGTGGTTTGGTGGCAAAACTTCAACCCACAATGCCTTAAAGAAAGTAGGCGCGATTATAGAGCGGCCCAATTTTTACCCTTATATGACTGCAGTACAAAACCTCAAACTTGTATGTAAGATAAAAGAAGTTTCTGAAGAAAAGATTTCAGAAAAACTTCAACTTGTCGGTTTATTAGATCGAAAAGACAGCAAATTCAGCACCTTTTCATTGGGAATGAAACAGCGATTAGCAATCGCTTCAGCATTATTGAACGACCCTGAAATACTTATTCTCGATGAACCAACAAACGGATTAGACCCACAGGGAATCCATCAAATTAGGGAAATCATTAAGACTATTGCGGCTAAAGGCACTACCATCCTACTCGCGTCCCATTTATTGGACGAAGTGGAAAAAGTTTGTACTCACGTAGTTATTCTTCGGAAAGGAGTTAGTCTTTATTCTGGCCGAGTGGATGGAATGAACGCCAGTCACGGTTTCCTCACTATGCAGAGCCACAATATGGAAATACTTCAAAATGCTTTACAAGGAAATCCTGTTTTTGGAAAAGTAAAAAGAGAAGGCGATTATTTAATAGTTTACCTCAATGAGCCATTAGATGCTTCCGAAGTGAACAAACTCCTCTTTGAAAAAGGTATTGCGCTTTCGCATCTCGTGAAACGCAAAGAAAGCCTTGAAGAACAATTCCTTGAACTCACCAATCAAAACTAGTCACCAATGCTCAGATTACTAAATATAGAACTTCAAAAACTGCGCTACAATCGTGCTGCCAAAGTTATTTCCATTATCTATTTTATTCTTATCACCTTTATCGCGCTTATTGCATCTATTGAATTTAACTTTGGGAATTTTCACTTTCGCGTAGCTGATCAAGGGATTTTCAACTTTCCTTTTATCTGGCATTTCAATACCTATGTTGCCGCCATACTAAAATTGTTTTTAGCTATTGTAATCGTTTCAATGATGAGCAACGAATACAGTTATAGAACCCTAAAACAAAACCTTATCGACGGGCTTAGTAAAAAGGAGTTCTTACTTTCCAAGTTTCTCACAGTCCTACTCTTTTCAATAATTTCAACCATTTTCATATTTGCAGTTTCCTTGATATTGGGGCTTCTTTTCTCAGATTATACTGAGATAGGAATCATATTCAGCGGTATGGAATATATTGGAGCATATCTTATAAAACTCGTGGCGTTCTTTTCACTTTGTCTTTTTCTTGGAGTTTTGGTAAAACGCTCTGCTTTTGCCCTTGGCTTTTTGATTGTTATTCAGATTATTGAATGGCTATTCTACGGCCTTATGAAATGGCAATTCTTTAAAGACACGGAAATAGCTGACAATGTCTCCCAATTCTTTCCCTTGAATGCAATGGCAAACCTCATCAAAGAACCAATGAGCCGTTTGGGAGCAATACAATCAGCAGCAACTCAGCTGGGCGAAAGTTTTACGAAAGATTACAGTGTGAGTCTTTTAAACTTGTTAATTGTCTTGATCTGGACTGCCCTCTTTCTCTATTGGTCTTATGCTATTCTTAAAAAAAGAGACCTATAGAAAACACTATGTCCGTTGTTTTTTTGTCTATATTTAGCAAACAATCAACCAAATAGTTTCTTTGAAGCCTTACCTTATTATAACTTGGCTATTGTGCTCCCAACTGATTTTTGCGCAGGATATTTCGCTGTACAAACAATTTAACGGGCATTATGATTACACCGCTTTCGGCAATACCCTGAATGTTGAAGAAAACGGACAAGGAGGCCAATGCTTTATCTTAACTAGCAGCAGCGCTAATTTTCAATTGCAACCAAATCAAGAGGTGATTGCCGCATATCTCTATTGGGCAGGGTCAGGTCCTGGAGATCTGGATGTTACTTTCAACCAAATTCCAATAACCTCAGAGCGCACCTTCAATGTGCTTTATACTAGCGGTGGTACTGAATACATATACTTTGCAGCCTTCGCCGATGTTACCCAACAAATACAGGATACTGGCAATGGCTATTACACGCTTTCAGACCTGGACCTTACAGAAGTCATCCCACCTTTTTGCAGTCCACCTGGCTCAGGCACCAACTTTGGTGGATGGGCAGTAACAGTAATCTATGAAGACCCTAGTTTATCAAGTAATCAAGTGAATGTTTTTGATGGTTTGGAAAGTGTTTCAGTAAACAATCAAACCTTAGAAATTACTTTAAACAATTTGATGGTCCTGGATACCCAAGGCGCTAAGATTGGCTTTCTCGCGTGGGAAGGTGACCGAGGAATAGCTGTAAATGAAACCCTACGCATCAATGGAAATATTCTTAGCAATCCACCATTAAACCCTGCAGACAATGCTTTTAATGGGACCAATAGTTTCACGGGAAGCGACGTGCTTTACAATATGGATATAGATGTTTATCCTATTTCAAATTATATTAATCCAGGAGATAAGTCGGCGACAATACAGCTCACAAGCGGACAAGATTTCGTAATGGTAAATAATATTATTACAGTTCTAAATACCGAGTTACCCGATGCCACGATCTCTATAGATAATATAGTTGGTGGAACCCAATGCGGCAACCGCGAAATGACCATTGAATACACCGTTTATAACGTAAACAGTACAGACGTGTTGCCCGCAGGCACACCCATTGCCTTTTATGCTGATGAAACCCTAGTGGCACAAAAGGCCACTGTGGATATTATTCCAATTGATGGACAGGAAAGTGGCATCGTCTCTTTTAGTGTGCCCAACAACATTGATGCTGATTTTATTTTAAAAGCTGTTGTTGATGATCTTGGAAATGGAACGGGAATTGTTCAAGAAACAAATGAAGAAAACAACGAAGACGAAACCCCCATTCACTTACTTCTAAACCCCGAAATAACCGGTTTGCATAATTTAGAAACCTGTGATGCAATCGGTATAGAATATTTCAATCTAACGGAAGCCACTTCCCAAATAGATCCTATTTATGAACTGAGTTTTCATCTATCCGAAGTAGATGCTCAGAACAACATTAATCCCATTGCCAACCCGGAAAACTTTCAAAACACTGAAAACCCTCAGACCATTTATATTCGTGTGGCAAACCCAGATTGTTTCCTTGTAGAGAGCTTTAGAGTTGAAGTAATCCCCTGCCCTCTGCCCGATGCCACCATAAGCCTACCAGAAATTTCCGCTTGTAGAGATAGAATACTGACTTTACCCTATACGGTTTACAATCTGGAAGCTACCGCTTCCTTGCCACACAATACATCAATTGCATTTTATAATGAAGATGTCTTGTTAGGTCTTTCACAAACCCGCCAAAGCATCCCAATTGGTGGTAGTGAAAATGGTCAGGTTGAGCTTTTATTGCCAGATAGCTTACCCGATATATTTACAATCACCGCCGTCGTTGATGATGACGGCAACGGCAACGGATCGGTAGAAGAACTGCGTGAAGACAACAACATCTTTACGCAGACTATTCCTTTTGAAAGTATCCCCCAAATTCTGAATTTGCCAAATCTATTGGAGTGCGACAAAGGTTTTAGAAAAACTATTTTCGACCTCACGGTTCAAGATGATTTAATTCGGACTTCACCTGAAGATGTTATTCAGTATTATACCTCCTTAGAAAGCGCCATTGAAAATACCGATGTCATCTCCAATCCTTCTGAATTTCAAAATGAAACAGATCCGCAGACCATTTATGTGCGATTAGAAAATAACATCTGCTTTGCAACCACTTCGTTTTTATTGAATACCGAAAAATGTGCCCCTTTTATCCCACAAGGGTTTTCACCCAATGGTGATGGGATAAATGATGAATTTGAAATCAGCAATCTACTGAATATCTATGACCAATTCGAATTGAAAATATATACCCGCAATGGGAATTTAATCCACAATTCCCACAATCAGGATGGTTTTTGGAATGGGGTGGCAACCCAAGGTTTATTGTTTACCGGCAACATCGTTCCCGTTGGTACGTATTATTATGTTTTGGTATTGAATGACCCCAAATATCCAGAGCCATTTATTGGATGGGTTTATGTTAATTATTGATTATTTTTAAAATCGATTATGATAAACGTTTTGTTCTAAAATCAATAAATTAAGAAAGCTAAACCAATCATAAACGGCAAGACCATTAAATATGAAAAGAATCTATATTGTTTTAATCCTTACAATCAATTTAAATCTTGCTTTTGCACAAGATTTACCTACGGATTATTATCCAACGGAAGTGCAGAAAATAGATTTAAGCGCAAAAACTGAGAAAGAATTACAGCGGCAATCCGAACTCTTAGAAAAAGAAAATCACACCTCTTCAGAAGAGAGCGAGCTTAATCGATTATTAGAAAAGTATAACGAAATGCGAACGAGTGTATGGAATATACTGGAAGGAGGGTGTAGCTGGTATTGTGGTGGCGGCAATTATTTGGTTAAAGCATCATCCAGTTTAGAACCTGGAAAAAACATTACCTATAGTGCAGAAAACGCCAACGATTTAAGTTATAAAACAGCTTGGGTTGAAGGTAGTCCCGATGAAGGGATTAATGAATACCTAGAGTATTATTTTAAAAATGATAGCCCGAGAATCACTAAAGTCATCATTACAAATGGTTATGTAAAATCAGAAGCTGCGTGGAAAAACAATAATAGAGTAAAAAAATTAAGGTTATTGGCAAACGATTCATTATTGGGTATTTTAAATCTGGAAGATAGCCCGACAAATCAATCTTTTGAAGTTGGTACACTTGGACGCAACGAAGACGGTATTGATTTAATCTTGCGATTCGAAATAGCAGAAGTTTATAAAGGTGATAAGTATAACGACACCGTTATAACTGAAATTTTCTTTGACGGAATTGACGTGCATTAAAACTTTTCCCAATGTTTACCAATCTATATAGAAATAGGCTTCGATCGCCCTTCGAGCGCTTCGGCTGTACTCAGGATTTACTAAAATAGAAAACTCAGATAATTGTAAAAAGGAAATCTCTGAAGCTACTGCTCAAAAAACCAGACCCCCGTTTTTTTAAGGATAGGCCCTGTTTCATAATTAACTCATATATTGCCTTCAAAAGCTGATTTTTTCTAATTCCATATAAAAAACTTATTAAATGAATCACCTATTCTTTCTTTTGATTCTATTGCCATTACAATTATTAGCACAGGATACACCCGCATCTCTTCAATTTTGGGATAACTTAAAAAGCCATTGTGGCAAGGCTTATGAGGGCACCATAATCGCTGGTGGAAAAGAAGGAGATGGATTTCTGGGCGAAAAGCTTGTGATGCACGTTAGAAGTTGCGAGGAAAAGACCATTCGCATTCCATTCTTTGTTGGGGAAGATAAATCTAGGACGTGGGTACTTTCTTTACAGGAAGATAATCGTATCCTCCTTAAACACGATCATCGCCAAAAGGATGGTTCTGAGGAAGAAGTTACCCAATATGGAGGAATGAGCCCCAATACAGGTTTGGCCGACATACAATTTTTCCCTGCAGATCAGTATACCAGCAATCTAATACCCTTGGCCTCCACTAATGTTTGGTGGTTTACCCTTGATGATACTTCTATCTCCTACAATCTTCGTAGAATTGGTAGCGATCGACTTTTTACCGTAAAATTTGATTTAACAAAAGAAGTTGATACTCCAGGGACTCCGTGGGGAAGTGAAGAATAGATTTGAGAGTTGATAGGTTTGATAAATGTTTTTGATATTACCAACTTCCGCCGCCACCGCCACCAAAGCCACCACCTGAAGAACCTCCACCACCCGAAGAACTACTCGAAGGCGAACTCACCATAGTGGACTTTGCAGATGACATAGAACTTGTAAACGACTGAGAAAAATTATTCATTGTTATCGCTCCTGTTGACGACGTGTACCAACTAGGTGGTTGCAGATTTAGTGCTGCAAACTTGCCAGCCCACTGACTGAACAATCCAAAAGCCAGCGCATAACCCATAGTCGTTTCAAAATAAGAAGGGCTGTCTTGCAATAGCATTTTCAATTTGTTTTCTTCAGCAACTTTTATAAACTGTTTAAATCCTTTTAAATCAGATAGAATTTGATTGCCCTTAGAATTCTTCTTGATCATATGCATATTCATAAACAATAGGAAAACACCAACAAGAATTACGGCCAATGCAGCAAAAATTCCCCAGGCAAAAAGGAAAATACCAAACGTCAACAAACCTATAAGAACTATAGCTACAATAGTTCGAGTCTGCATTTTCTTGGCAGTTTCATCATAATAAATTTGAGCCTTCGCCTTTAGTTGCTCCTTTGCAGAAGCCATTGTAGTATAAAAAGAATCTTTTAAGCTACTTATGAGAACCTCCTTTTCAACCAACTCATTATCACTTCCGAAAAGTCCGTTGAATATTGCTTCTTCGTAATCTGGAGCGCCTGCGGGTAATGGTCTTAATCGGGTTAGTTTGGTATCATTTGTTCCAAACCAACCTTTTTTTGGAATTTCTTCCATTTTAATAATACCACGAGAGCCCCAATAAGGTATTAACGAAATAAGATCTTCCGTATCCCCACTGTCGTCAATAAGAAAGCCTGCCATAGACGGATCAACTCCACTGGGCGGAAAATAACTTATGGTAGCAACTACCTCATCATCTTTTCCGTATTTTTTCCACGTTCTATAAAAATAGAATATCAACGCAGCAAGAATTAAGGTCCACCCATAGTCTGTCCAAAAAGGCCAAAACGGTTTTATTTCCTTAATCGAATTTACTGGAAGATTCAACAAGGCAGTAACACTCTGCCCCGTAACAGAAAGAAAGTCAGGACGACTTTTTGCAGTAAAAACCCCATCTTCATAAGTCACGTCAAATTCGGTGCTGGGGTCCGTCCCTCCTCTTTCTCCCGAATAAACAAAGAAATCATCCAGATTTGCCTTGATGCTTTTTGGAAGATGAACGGTTAAATCCAATTGATGAAAAGGAGCATACCAAGCATCGGGTTTTACGTTCCAATAGAAGCGAATTTGTCCATCTTCAAAAAGAAATGCGTTATAGACCCTGTATTTTATTTCATAATGCTGTGGTCCAATAACCGTTTCATCCTTGTCACCTATCTTGATTTCCAGCTCTTCACTAATCTTTTGTATAAAATCTGGTGCCGACTGAAACTTATGGCCGGGAACCTTGACCTTTCTAATTTTAATCCTGCGTTCCTCCTGCTCTCCGTTAGCTGTCAATAGATCATACTTTAACCGGATATTTCTGTAAATACCGTGCTTCTCTTCCGTAAGAGTGAGATAATAATTTTCAACCACATCAAAATAACCTTCCTCGCTAATGTAAATAGCAATGCTTGCGCGATCCACGTCAAAACCCTGTGAATAGCCTTTCAGAAAGAACAGAAAGCCAATGAGAAATAGCAACAGCTTCTTATCAAACCGAAACTCAAAACCTTCGTTTATAGCATTATTATTGACCATGATAGATACTCTAAATGTGGGTTATTTAATATTTCAATAACTCATCCCCCTTAATCGAAGCTCACCTTCACGTTTTCACGCTCAGATGGATCCGCTTCAAAATAATCAAAGTGTTGATAGCTGAACATACCAGCAAAGATAACCCCAGGAAAGCTTTCGCCATAAGTATTGTTTTCACGAACGGTTCCGTTGTAGTAACGGCGACTACGTTCCAGATTTTCTTCAATCTCGTTTAACTTAGCTTGCAAATCCAAAAAGTTGACATTGGCTTTTAATTCAGGATAAGCCTCGCTTAAGGCAAAAATACTACGCAAGGTTTGTTGTAGATGGTTTTCAGCCTTTATCTGTGCGTTTATGTCTCCTGAAGGAACGGACATTGCTGCAGTCCGTGCTTTTATGACGCTTTCGAAAGTGCTCTTTTCGTGGGTGGCGTAGCCTTTTACGGTTTCCACAAGATTTGGGATTAAATCATAACGACGTTTTAAGGCAACATCAATATTGCTCCAAGCATCCTTAACCACGTTTTTGTTTTTTACAAAACGGTTGAAGATGCCTACAAGCATAAAGCCCAACACGACGATGATTCCAATAATAATTAATAAAATACTCATAATTGATTCGGTTTTTGGTAGATAATCGTTGATAGTCTCGAGCTCAAATCCTTACTATTGAAAGAACTAAGCTTCAAAAAAACTAACAACTAAGATAACATATTTTATTCTTTAGCAATGCAAAATCCTGATTTAAGCCCCAATAGTATTTTCCTCACGTTTTGCAACCAATATTCTACCGATACTCTCTTGAAAATTCATAGTTTTAAGGGCTATGGATTTGTTCAATTTTAAAACAGACGAAGAAAAAAATCTACTGCCACAAGATGGCGTGGTAAATTACTTCGGAAAGGTTTTTTCTGAAGCGGAAGCCGACCGTTATTTTGAAATTCTTATGAATACCATTCAATGGAAAAATGATGAAGCAGTTATCTTTGGGAAAAAGATTATTACCAAACGAAAAGTAGCTTGGTACGGCGATCGTGAATTTGAATATACCTATTCCAAAATCACTAAAAAGGCCCACTTGTGGACAACGGAATTACTGTACCTGAAACAACAAGTGGAGGCTACATCTGGTGAAACCTATAACAGCTGTCTCCTCAATCTTTACCATTCTGGCGATGAAGGAATGGGTTGGCATAGCGATGCTGAAAAAGATTTAAAAAAGAACGGAGCCATTGCATCAGTAAGTTTTGGTGCAGAACGTAAATTTGCTTTTAAACATAAACAAACCAAGGAAACTATTTCCTTAAACCTTGAAAACGGGAGCCTATTGATTATGAAAGACAGCACCCAAACCCATTGGTTGCACAGGCTACCTCCTACTAAAAAGGTTGATTCTGCTAGGATTAACCTGACGTTTAGAACTATTATTAAGTAGGAATTAGTCCGTTAGGCATACCACAAAGAGCTTCAACTAACCAATTTCATTTTAATCGCACAAGCTTATAAATGTCATTCAAAAACTCTGGTTGACATTTGCGAAATTTATCTTTATATTTGTATCATTAATGCATCAAGAAGTACCATAAGGTACTGCCAACCTGCAGTCATGCGAAGGTGGCCAAACGATGTGCCTAACTCTAAAAAGGAAAAAAGATGATCAACAAATTTCAAAGGCCACACACCCAAGTAGGGATTTATATCCCAAGACGCTCCGATAAGGAACTAATCCTAGAATTTAAAACCCGTCTTTCGGCCAAGAACAAAAAAGAACTGGTGGACACTTACAATAGCATAAAAAATATTTGGGGCGTACACGCACAAATTGTATATCTATATGTCCTGCATACTGTTTTTCTCGATAAATTCGATGAAAGCCCCATTATCGTGAAAGACGATAAGGTTTATTGTCTCGGTCCAAAAATCTATTATTCAGCTGAACTAGATTGTATTTTTCCATTGTCTGAAAACTGATTCGTTAGAAATATAGTTTTATAGGAAAGTAGTGTCAAATTTGTAAGAAGAGGGTTTTAGGTTATTCCTGGTGCCACCACTTAACTGGAGGCAAACAGATAGGATTGTTCCGAAAACTACCAATACAATGCAGGTCAAAAACTTTATGAAATTTCCCTTTGGAAAAAGAAATATCAGTAACTTTATCAATAGAGCTGTAGTAATGGGAATTAATCAAATATTTGATTGTTGGCTTATTATTTATGCTAGTTTGCATTGATATTCCTGTTGTTTTTTTCATAGATATCATTATTCTTAAATTGAGATTAGGTTCATATGTGCATCAGAGCCAGGTCTAACCTTTAAAGCATCGATCGATGGCTATCTTAGTTGTTCTACTTTTCATAATTGGCTATTTAGCAATCGCTTTTGAACATTCTATTAAGCTCAACAAAACCGTAACTGCACTTCTTATGGCGAGCTTGATCTGGGTTGTTCTTGCAATCGGATTTTCCAAGGGTTGGTTTGATGTGATTAACACCAAGGGGCAAAGCTTTAATTTTCTTGGTGGAGGGGAAGAAGCACAGAACGGATTTAAAAGCACCCTACTCCACCATTTCGGGGCAACTTCTGAAATACTTGTTTTCTTAATAGGTGCCATGACCATTGTGGAAATAATGGATATGCACAATGGTTTTGGAATTTTAAAAAGAGCTATACATACTGAAAGCAAGAGGAAATTACTCTGGATTGTTGGTATTATAGGGTTTCTCCTCTCGTCAGTTATCGATAACCTTACTGCTACAATAGTTTTGGTGACCCTTATACAAAAGTTAATCCCGACAAAGAAAGAACGTATTTGGTTCGCGTCATTAATTATCATTGCCACAAATGCCGGAGGTGCTTGGTCTCCTATCGGCGACGTAACGACCATAATGTTGTGGATCGGTAAAAAAATAACCGCCTCTGGTCTTATAAGTTACGTGGTATTACCTTCAATAATTTGTTTCATAGTACCATTCTTTATCGCCAGTTATCTTCCCGTGTTTAGAGGAAATGTACAACCTCCAGAGGTAGAAGTTGAGGAAGAAAAGCTATTATCAACTAGTAAAATAATATTATTCCTTGGTTTAGGGATGATTATTTTTGTGCCCATTTTCAAATCAATCACAGATCTTCCACCATACTTGGGAATGATGTTCTCCTTATCCATTGTTTGGATGGTCTCTGAATATATCCAACCAAAGGAAAGACTGGGTCTTGAAGGTGGACTAAAACATCCAACACATACGGCTTTAACACGTATTGATATGCCTAGTATCCTCTTTTTCTTGGGTATATTGATGGCTGTGGCAGGGCTCGAAACGCTTGTCTCGGGAGTTGTGAATGGCGAAAATGTAGGTGCACTGCGTTATACCGCTGAAATGTTGCATCATACCATTCCGAATGACAATATTGTGGTGTTATTTTTAGGCGTATTGTCCGCTGTTATAGATAATGTTCCCTTGGTGGCAGCAACTATGGGAATGTATGATTATCCAATAGATGCCGAAATATGGCAATTCATTGCCTATTCAGCTGGCACGGGAGGCAGTATGTTAATCATTGGATCTGCCGCCGGTGTTGCTGCAATGGGAATGGAGAACATCGACTTCATCTGGTATTTTAAAAAAATTAGTTGGTTGGCATTTATAGGGTTTATCTCCGGAGCCGGAATATTTTTACTATTTGAACGATTTATCTTTCATCAAATGTAAAATCCTGTTCTTTTAAAGACTTATCATATTCTCCAACTCTACCTCACTCTTAATTCTGCAATTTATAAAATCGCGTAGGCCTATATTTATTCGCAATCTGTAACTCCTTTTTAAGAACTCCCTGGCGATTGATGGAGTAAAGACCATTGAAGTTGGGAGAAATAGCATTGGGGACTACCACAAAGAGCTTATCGTCCACAATGTTGAACACATTCATCCGCGAGGCGGGATTGGAGGTTGGCATATCCAGCTTGGTATAGTTTTTCTGGAGAAGCGGTATCAAATTCGTAATAAGAGAGTTTTAAGCCATTTCGGGTTTCAATCTCTTCACTGGAGTCAAAAAGATAGGGATCTTCCGATATATGCAAATACAATTTGTTGTTATAGGACATAATGGATTGGGCAATCCTTCCCTCACCAAAAAGCGGTTCGATATCGATTTCCCAGTCTGGGTCAAAATCTGTTTCTCCAGCCTTGATTCTAAAGACCTTTGAAGGATTATGACTATTAAACTGATTCCAACCCCAAGAGCAAAAGTAGAGATTCCCATCCTCGTCCTTGGTAGTAGGATTGTTTTCCGAAACAAAAAACCCTACCGTTTTGGCACCGTGATATTTAATGATTTTCTCAAAGCTAAAAGTCGGAATATCGATGACTGCCAAATAGAAATTCTCCTCCTCCTCGGCTATGAGGTTAAAACTGGCATCCTCTAAAAACACGACGCTCACGTATAGTTTGTCTTCTTTATAATCCATCACCAAGGAACCCGTTCTCACCAAATTATTCCCATACTCATCCTCAAATTCAGCATCTGGGCGAAAGGCTTTGATATAAGGTCGTAAATCCAATCCCTCTTTCAATTGCATAGACAGCGGGTTAAAAGCTTGAATGGTCTGGCCACCACTATCCTCATTATAATAAAAACCAAGTTGATCGTTTACTAAAGCCAATTTCCGAGAGGGGAAAATATTGTCCTTGCCTATATATAATTCGCTGTCGATAAACACTTGGTTGGAAGTGTTCAGGGTAAGCCGAAATAAGCCCGGAGTGGAGGAATAACCTCTTTTATCCTTAGCCATACTAAAGATGTAGTTCTTAAAAGAATGATGGCCCGAGGAGGTTGAGGGATCTGAATTGACAAAGCTTTGATTTTCTTGGATCAGATCATAGGTTTTCTGTGTATCTATCCCTCCAAGATTAAAACTGAAGAAACGGGTTATATCAGCGGTGGAAGCATCCTCTGTCGCCAACACATAATTAAAGGAAGAGTAATCCGTCTTTGGATTTTTGTTCTCGTCGTCCAAGTTGTCAACTTCACAAGCAAACAAGCCCAACAAAAGTAAAACAGCAAGGGTTCTATTTATAATTGAAAACTTCATACTTAGAAACTATAGGTTATTTTCATTCTAAAATGTCTGCCGGGGCTTTGCATTTTGAATTCGTTGTAAATATCTTCATCAAAGGCATTTTTAAGTTCTACACTAAAAGATACACTTTGTTTTGAAAAATCTCGAACATAGATAAACCCAATATTATGGGTATGCTGATTTGGAATAATGCGACTGGTATTGATTTTAGAAGTACCGTACAAGCCTAGAAAGCCATCTGGCTCAAATTGTTTTTCGATATAATCCAGATAGTACTGGTGTACATAGGAATAATCCCAAAAGAAGGATAAATCAGTGGAAAGCTTTAACAAATCCTTGAAGTTATATGTTGTGCTGATATTGCCATAGTAATAAGGCATATTGGCAATCCTGGCATTCTCAAAATGTTGGTTGTTTAAGTATTTATCCCTAGAGGATTGTAAGCGGAAATCGTTGTAGGTTAAATTCCCTGTAAGCAGTAGATTCTCCACTGGTTCGTAATTGGCCTGCAACTCCACGCCCAAGCCTTTCACATTGTCGAGATTTAGATAGGTAGCCTGATATTGATTTAGATCTTTTAAACGGATCAAGTTTTTGGTGTCGCGATAGTAGGTGTTTATTTCAAAGCCGAAAGTGGTTGCGGCATAAGTGTATCCCAGGTTTATGTTTTTGCTCTCCTCGGGTGTTAATTCATAATTAGCAACAATAAAGTTGTTATCGCCAAATAATTCCTGCTGTTCGGGTAGACGAAAGGTGTTCTCATACGAGGCTCGAACATAGCTTTTCGCATTGATATTGTATTTTAAGGCCTGTGAAAAGCTCAAGCCATTACTTGTCACTTCTTTATCTACAATTGTCTCTTCCAAGGGATTATCAGAAGCATTATACTGGCCCTCGAAATTCCCCACTAAATATTTGAATTGGGTATTGGATTCCAATTTTTGATTAAAAAATTGGGCATTCAGGGCGAAGTTGGTGATAAGCTTATCATAGGTAGTCCCATCGAGGTTCAAATCTCCCACGTTCGATGTTCTGTTGTAATGGCTAAAAACAGTATTGTTTTCTATTTGGAAATAATTATTGATCAAATAATTAAGGTTGGTACGAGAGGTGAATTGCTCAAAGCCGTTGTGCAGATAGCCATTTTTGAGAAGTAGATTTCCCATCTCAGAACTGGAATTGGTAACGTGTGCGACGCCTTTCCAGTCATAGTAAACATCCTTGGCCTTGTCAAATATTTCAAAATCGATTTGGCTATAAACCAAAAATTGGTTTAGGCTCAACTTATTGTTGAGAAAGTGGTTCTTGTATTTAAGAGAAGGGATAAAATCCCCACTTTCCTTGCGATACACTTCTCCAAAAGGTCTAGCTCTTGAAAATGGATTGTTCTGAATATCTTTTTTAAGGCCGTATGAATTCACTTTTAGCTCAATCAATTCGGCCCAAGACAAGTCGCGGACCTGAAGAGATAGCTCCAAGGAATGCTGGTTAAATGCATTGTGGAACAAGCGTTCTCGGATATAGTTAACCTGTCCTGTATTCGGATCTTTATAAGGGAGATTATCTACTTTATAATTGTTGTCTGAATAATTATAAAAGCTATTGATGCCAAAAAAGAGATGCTTGTTTACTTTTAAATTTGCATTGGCGGTAGCGATATGAGTATTAAATGATCCCGTTTCATAAGAAACCGTACCAGTGTTTTTGTTACTGGTCTTAGGAACAATATTAATGGCACTACCCAAGGCGTCCACTCCAATTTTTGTGGGCAATACCCCTTTGTAAACTTCCACTCGGCTGATGGCATTGGTGGGAACTTTGGTAAGACCGTAGTTGGAACCCAAATAATCAATAGGGATATCGTCGTATAAAAATTTGACCGCATTACCCGTAAAGCCGCCGACGATGATATTGCTCGCGGATCCAAGTCCGCCGACATTCCGTATTTTAACCCCCGGACTTTTATCTACCAGTTCTTCTACAGAATTGGCGCGTCTGGTGTTGGCTTCCACGGGAATAATATCCGCTTTGATAGCAGCGTTTTTTAATTTTTCGCTTAAAGTAAGCGTCCGCAGTTTCACTTCCTCAAGAGTGTAATTCATCGTCCCGATGTAGAGTATCACTTCCTGCACCTCACCCACTCCTACCTGCACAGTTTCGATAGGGAAATGAAAACCGTCATAGGTAGCATAGATAGTATAGACTCCAGATGGAAGATTCGTGAAAACAAAGTTGCCTTCCTTGTCTGTCAGTGTCTGTGCATTAGTTTCAACCAAATGAATTTCGATATTCTCCAGTTGATTATCAATGGAGTTTACAATGTTCCCTTGTAGAACCCCAGTATGCTGCGCTA
Organism: Aequorivita sp.; assembly: GCA_034675805.1. Taxonomy (GTDB): domain Bacteria; phylum Bacteroidota; class Bacteroidia; order Flavobacteriales; family Flavobacteriaceae; genus Aequorivita. The sequence goes on from JAUCCX010000001.1 coordinate 1,001,082, forward strand.
AGGAAAATAACGTAAAAAGCAAAAAAAAGAAGAATGGAAAATTCCTTAACATAAAGAAGACATAAGACTATAGGGCTTAGGAGATAAGACTAAGGGACGTAGGGACTTATTTCTTTTATAATAGATACTCCCTATTAAACAGTGTATTTGTCCTACGTCCCTCTTGCTTATTGCTCTAAGCGCAAAATGTGATAATTGATTAACCAAAAAACCCACATACATATACCGACCCATCAGGTTTGGTAAGCACTGGAGTTTTGGTTTTATCAATCGTCTCTTTTACCAAAGTGAAGTTGGCAGAAGAGCCATTAGACATTTCCGAATGGAAAGTCAGTATGGATTTACCATTGATCTTAGTTACTTTAATATCAGTTGGGTTTAGACTAAAATTATAAGGAGGCATTGCCCCATTGGTTTGTACAATTTTAAAATCGTCGATATTTCCTTCCCAAGTCCAATATTTCTCCGCATAAGGGTCAAAGAATCCACCCTCACCCAAAATAAAATAGAAACTCTTATCGCTACGGAATTCATATCCTGCTACAAGTTCCACGATACACGCATCACTTGCAGGTCTTCCATCTTCTTTAAAAACAGTGAAATCTACATTGGTTAATCGCCAGTCTCCTACTAAGTCAACCGTCTCTTCAGGAGCATTATCATCATCACTGGAACAGGAATAAAGTACCACTCCAAAAACAAGAGCGGTTAATAAAACTAATTTCTTCATAGAATTGATTTTTAATATTTCGTGCAAATTTAAGCCTTATTTAGATTAATTCTAAGCGAAATCGATTGTTTTTGTGAAACTTCCGAAAAGAGATTATCGAGATGGAATATTTGAATTGGTTTTTAATGTTGGCATATAGCCAGTTGTGAGATTTATTTTATATTTGGAAGCCGACTATAGACAATTGAATTGAGATAGAATATGCACCCTGAGTGTTATAAGCTCGTCATTTGAGTCTAAGTTATCCATCAAGAAAATGACAAGTTTTGAAAGCGATTACACATAGCATCGCGTTTGCTTGCCGTCGAACCTATGAAACCACTTATAACCTATAAACACCCTAATATTAAATAAATAATATGCAAAAAATTCAATATTTATTAGTCCTATTAATCTTAAGCTTCAATATTTCAGCCGCTCAAACAATTGACGTTGTTACAGATTTAAATGGTGAACCAAACAGAGTATTCGTCGTTGGGAATGACCTCTATTTTACGGAACAAGTAACCAACACCTTGTCTAAAATTGATCTTACAAGTAGTTCTCCAACCGCTATAGAAATAATCGGTGGGTTTAATGATCCGTCGAGTATGGCAATTAATGGGAACGACTTATATATCGCAATAGGTTTGGACAACAAAATAGCCAAAATCGATATAACGAGTAGTTCTCCAGTTTTAACAGATGTGATTACAGGTCTTAGCCAACCTAATGGAATGATTTTAATCGGCAATGAGCTCTATTTTTCCGAAAGTATCGCTAACAGGATATCCAAAATTGACATTTCCGATAGTTCACCCTCGCGAACCACTGTTGCTACTGGCTTCAACTTTCCAAGTACCTTGGCTCTCAAGGGGAATGATTTATACGTTTCTGAAATTCACGGAAATAGAATCTCTAAAATCGATATTACCAGTAGCTCCCCCATTCCAATTGACGTTATAAACTATCTGAATGGTCCAATTGGAATTAGACTTCAAGGAGACACCTTATATATCGCTCAAAAAAGAGAAAATAAAATTTCTAAAATTGATATTTCCAATGGCACGCCGACAGCAATTGATGTAGTAACGGGACTTGAAGGCCCAACTGACATAATATTCTTTGGCAACGACCTTTATATAACAGAGCACGAAGGGCACAAAATATCCAAACTTGAAAATGTGATTTTAGGAACAACCACAATGGGTTCAGAGGAAATTATTCTGTATCCCAATCCGACTTCCGACTTTATCAGCTTCTCAAATAGTAACGAGCAAATAGACTACAGCATTTATGGTCTAAATGGAATTAAACTATTAAACGGTAAAGCAGATCAAGGTGAACAAATTGATATGCGAAGCCTAAATCCTGGAATATACTTTATTCGAATCAACAATACAATTACTAAACAATTTATCAAAAAGTAAGACTTGTTAATATTGGGATAGGTTTTTTCATCTGAATTCCTTTTGATGTTCGCTTTGCTGTTGCAAATAGAGTAATCAAATGAAGAAATACCCAATCTTTGAGTTCCTTCCTTTCGAGACAATGATTAGTAATGACCAAGAAAAATATTGTCAAGCCTAGCAAAAAGCGACAAATCGGGGAAATCTACTATATGCATTGAGTATATGCTAAATATAATAGATAACTCATTAAATAAACTATGTGCCTTAACGAACAGAATTCAAAGCTAGCAAGCTCATCAAAACATAAAAAAAATGAAAACCTCAGACCTAAATCAACACGAATCCTATATGAGAATCTGTATAGGTCTTGCCAAAATTGCTAAGCAAAGGGGAGACAGTCCCGTTGGTTCAATCATTATTCGAGATGGGGAAGTTATCGGAGAAGGAATTGAAGGCGGGAAAACGCACAAGGACATTACTTTTCACGCAGAAATTGAAGCCATCCGCGCTGCTTCAAAACAGCTAGAAACACAAGATCTTTCGGACTGCATTTTGTACACAACGCACGAGCCCTGTATTATGTGTTCCTATATGATCCGACATACGAAAATACCAGTAGTTGTATCAGGTTTGGCGACAGGAGAAATTGGCGGATTTAGCTCTAAACTCCCTCTACTCTTAGACAAGACAATTAGCAAGTGGCCAGCCCCGCCGACCTTAATAAATGGGATATTAGAAAAGGAATGTGCAGACCTGCATAATAGCTAATCTATTGTTCAAACTACTAAAATGGAAAACGACAAAGAATTTGAGCAAGCCATCCAAAGCTTTTCGGACGAAATAAAAGAGATTGCACGAGCGACGAGAAAGCTGATTTATAATGTGCTTCCTCAAGTGGTGGAAGTAGTTTGGATTCAACAAAAAAATATCGGATTCGGAACAGGTCCGAAGAAAAAGACCGAACACTTCTGTTGGCTAATGCCAGCTACAAAACACGTAAGCTTAGGTTTTAACTACGGGGCAGAACTTCCAGACTCAAAGCACCTCCTAGAAGGAACAGGAAAGTTATTTAGACATTATAAAGTAAAATCTGTTGAGGATCTGTCCAATCCTGATTTGATTGAACTATTGAAATATGCTACAACCTATCGCGTACCGCCCATAATTATTTAATGGTCGCCGCTGGCACGAGCGAGACGCTCGCGACAGCACTCAAAACATCTAAAATCAATAAAATCCTCAATTCACAAAGAATACCGCATTAGCCATAAACAGCTTTCCATTTTGCCAAAAGGAACGGAAAGTAACATCATCAACCATATAAATCACATTCCCTCTACCCTTTTTCGCCTCGGCAAAAACGATGGAGTTTTTTAAAGACGCCTTAGCTTTTTCTCCAGAGAAACCAGCAACACTTTCGGGCTCATCTTTCAAATAGCCTACATTATAACCATCTTCCAAAAGTTTATAGGAATCACTGCCCAGTTTCAAACTGTAATAAGTATCCCCATAACCAAATGCCAAGGGATGGGTGTTGTCCAATGCCACTTTATAAATACTACCCGTAATCATATCTTTGGTGCTTTCCAGTTCGCGTTGGGCGTATGGCACCAAGTTGCCTATAGAGTCTTTGTGCTTCTCCTCGTCTTCTTTGGAAATGCTTTCGGCTAAATCAAAACCTTCCTGCCCTTCAAAAATGCTAACGGCATTGCCGATAGCTATCAATTTGCCACCTTTGCTTATCCATTCGTCCAAGGTCTTAAAAGCAACCTCATCAAAAAGAGATTTATAATTGCCATCAGGAAGAATCAATACATCGTAATCACTCCATTTTATCCTACCGATGTCGGCTGTATTAATCGATGTGATTGGATATTTCAACTGGGTTTCAAAATAGTGCCAAAGTGAGCCGTAATTCAGCGAAGAAGTTTCCTCACCACGAAGCATTGCCACTCTTTTGTTTTTGATTAAATGCACGTACTGCGAACCAAAATCAGTCAACTTATCCGCAAAACTTGTTGGGGAAGCATAAAGCTGACGCCCTCTTTCGTTTGCCAATTGAGTTACCGTTTTATCAAAGTCGGCATTCGATTTATTGTCACTTCTAGTAATAATAAGACTTCCACGACCAAAACTATTCCCGCCAAAGCTGAGTTCGTTTTCTGAAAAGCGGACTTTAATATCCTTGCTCAACAAGGCCGATAGAAATTCTGCGTCCTGCATACTGTTCCATTTGGCAATATATCCAGCCGCTGTGGGATTGGGCATATTAGAAACAACAGCTTGTGGCGCAGTTTCATTTGCCGCGACCAATGTTGTACTTGCCACTGCTTCTAGTCCGAAAGCATACGGCAGACTCCAAGCCGTAATATCATAAGTAATAGGTGTTGACAAGGCGGTATTAGGCTCAAAAAGCACCTGCACCATCTTTCCTTTAGGTTGATTGGTACTAACTACCAAAGCCCCTTTAAAATCCATTTTCCCTTTCTTATTGTCGGTGTAATTAAAGCCACTTACACTTCCGTTATTGGCGTACCCATACTTTATTTCGTGACGATCAAGCATATCGGTCAGCGATTTCAGGTTGTCGGGATTGCCTTTTAACACAAAGCTTTTATATTTTAAATTATCGTTTTTAAAGAACTTCCCGAATTCTGAATTCAGGGAAGCAGCCTGTTGCGACGCTACCTCAATAGTAGAAAGCCCAGTAGTGGTATGATGTGCAATACGATCTATCAAAGTAAGCTCAATCGCTTCGTCATTGATAATTCCGAGGCCAGCCATTCCGTGCCCTGCCTGTTCGTAGGTCATTCCAATAGCACCCATATAAAGCGGATAGGTATCCCCATAACTCGGATACAACAAATCAAAGCTCTCACGTGTAAAGAAAAGCCACCCGTTTTCATCAAAATACTTGGCGTTGTTCTTTCCTATTTTATTTTGAAATTCGCGCTGCCAAGGAGTTATAATTTCGTGATAAGGCTCAGCTCCTGGTGCGAAATAATAGGGGTTGTTGATATACTGCTCGTGAAAATCCACGTGTATCTGTGGCATCCACTGATTGTAGATTTTCAACCGCTGTTGGGTTTCCACCTGACTTGCCCACATCCAATCCCTGTTTAAATCGAAAAGGTAATGGTTTGGTCTTCCCCCAGGCCAAGGCTCATTGTGCTCAATAGCATCCCTTGAGGAATTGTATGGAGAAGCCACCACTTGGTTGTACCAATTCACATAACGATCACGGCCGTCAGGGTTGACGCCTGGATCCATAATTATTACGGTATTATTCAACCAATTTGAATGTTCCGTAATCAGTTTATAAATAGTGTTCATCGCCGCTTCGCTACTACTAGCCTCGTTCCCGTGTACGTTGTAGCTAAGCCAAACAATAGCCTTTTCTGGAGTTGCAGCACCTGGCACAACGCCAATATTCTTTAAATTATCAGTGCGTATCTTTTCAAGGTTCCCTAGGTTTTCCTCTGAGGAAATCACTGCATAAGTAAGTCGTCTGCGCTCATTGGTTTTTCCATAGTCAAAATAGTTCACCATCCTGCTGTTCGCAGCCACGTGTTCAAAATAAGAAACAACATCTGCGTGCCGAGAGAATTGCGTCCCAAGCTCATAACCCAGAAACTCAGAAGGGGATTTCAGTTGAGCGAAAATAAGGATGGGCGACAAGCATAGAAGAAAGGTGAAGATCCTGGTCATTGTGTGTTATTTAATTTGCGGGTTAAAGATAGGTAAATTCTGGTTTGTGATTCGGGATTCGGGATTTGGGATTTGGGATTTGTGATTCGGGATTCGTGATTCGGGGTTTTGGAGTTGTAAAACATCCCACTAAAACTGAACTCATAACCCTCTGCGTCCTCTGCGCCTCTGCGGTGAACCTACTGCCAACTACTACTGAACTAATAACCCTCTGCGTCCTCTGCGCCTCTGCGGTGAACCAACCCACAACAGAAACCCCTCTGTGCCCTCTGTGCCTCTGTGGTGAACCTACTGCCAACTACTACTGAACTCATAACTCCTAACTCATAACCAATAACCCTCTGCGTCCTCTGCGCCTCTGCGGTAAACCAACCCACAACAGAAACCCCTCTGTGCCCTCCGTGCCTCTGTGGTGAACCTACTGCCAACTACTACTGAACTCATAACTCATAACCAATAACCCTCTGCGTCCTCTGCGCCTCTGCGGTGAACCAACCCACAACAGAAACCCCTCTGTGCCCTCTGTGCCTCTGTGGTGACCCAATCCCCAACTACCCCAAAAACCAACCCCAAAAAACAAAGATCAACCCCAAACACACGTTCGCTAATCATATTAACGTATCTTTAAACCTATACCCAATCCAAAACGATTATTTTTGTTTGAAATTTTCTAAACACCTATGCCAACCCACTCCATTTCCTATAAAAACACTGGTTACTTCTCCAAATTGATGTGCGATTACTTGGATGAAAACCCTGATTTACATCCCTTTTACAACAGGTTTCCCACTTTGGAAAACTTTAAGCCCCAGTTTGAGGAAAAACGGAGTCAGTTGTCCTTGGCGCAACGCCGTACGTTGGCAAAGCGGATTATGTTCCAATACGGCGATAATAATCTTTCGCAAGGCACCTTGAGCAATATAGATCTGCTTTCAGAAGCGGATACCTTTACCGTTACTACCGGACATCAACTCAATCTTTTTACCGGTCCCTTGTATTTTCTTTACAAAATATTCTCTACCATAAACCTTGCAGAAAGACTGAACAGAGAATACCCCAAACATTATTTCGTGCCGATATATTGGATGGCGACAGAAGACCACGATTTTGAGGAGATCAACTATTTCAATCTTTTTGGAAGTAAAATCGAATGGCAGCGGGATGCCTCTGGCGCAGTAGGCGAGCTTTCGACCGACGGAATGCATAAGGTGAAAGAAGTACTGAAAGAGAAATTGGGGGACGGCAAGAATGCTGAAAAATTGATCTCCTATTTCGTAGAAGCATATCACAAAAACACCAATCTGGCGGATGCAACAAGGCACCTAGCCAATTCATTGTTTTGGGAATACGGCTTGGTAGTTTTAGATGGCAACGATCCAGAGCTAAAAAAAGAATTTATTCCTTATGCAGAAAAAGAACTGACAGAGAACCTCAGCTTTAAAAAGGTTACGGAGACTACTACAAAACTCACCGACCTAGGTTTTTCGGAACAAGTACATCCTCGCGAGATCAATCTGTTCTACCTAAAGGAAAATCTTCGTGAGCGCATAATTGAGCAGGACGGGAGTTTTTATACGAATGACACCGGAATAGTTTTTTCGAAAGAAGAAATACTAAAGGAACTGCACGATTATCCAGAGCGGTTTTCGCCTAATGCGTTATTGCGTCCGCTATATCAAGAAGTTATTTTGCCCAATCTCTGTTATATTGGCGGTGGTGGGGAGTTGGCGTATTGGTTCCAACTAAAGGATTATTTTAAAGCAGTGAATATTCCCTTTCCTATTCTCCTACTTCGGAATTCGGCACTTTTGGTTCCTAAACTGCTTTCCGAGAAATTGAAAAAGCTAAACCTCAAAATAGAGGATCTCTTTCTTCCGCAACACGAACTCATTACAAAGCATACTCGGACTATTTCGCAAATAGAAATCGACTTTTCAAAGCAAAAGGAATTTCTAAAGCAGCAGTTTATAGATCTATATGAATTGGCTGAAAAGACGGACGCTTCTTTCATAGGAGCGGTAGGTGCGCAGGAAAAGAAACAGTTGAATGGTTTAAACAATCTTGAACACCGACTTATGAAAGCCCAAAAGAGAAAACTCTCTGAAGAGTTGGACCGGGTGAAGAATGTTCAGAACCAGTTATTTCCCAATCAGAGTTTGCAGGAACGACATCTTAATTTCTCGGAATTCTATTTGGAGAATGGGGAGGGATTGCTGGATATAATAAAAGAGAACTTAGATCCGCTTGATTTGAGGTTTAGTGTTTTGGAACTGTAAAACATCCCTCCCAACCTCCCTTCAAAGGGAGGGGCTAGATTCGGACTTAATTATAAGTGTAGTATAAACTACCAACTCAAATTGACCACCCACAACAGAAAACTGCTTAAGCGTCGGACCCCCGGCCCCTAAAGGGGGGAAGAAGATTCGTGATTCGGGATTTGTGATTGGTGATTGGTGATTGGTGATTGGTGATTCGAGATTGGTTAATTTGTGAATTCCTCCGTGCCCTCTGTGCCTCTGTGGTGAACCTACTGCCAACTACTACTGAACTAATAACCCTCTGCGTCCTCTGCGCCTCTGCGGTAAACCAACCCACAACAGAAACCCCTCCGTGCCCTCTGTGCCTCTGTGGTGAACCTACTGCCAACTACTACTGAACTAATAACCCTCTGCGTCCTCTGCGCCTCTGCGGTAAAACTCATAACTCCCTCTGTGCCCTCTGTGCCCTCTGTGGTTAACCTACTGCCAACTACTAATGAACTCCTAACTCATAACTACTAAGTAACGTGTTCCTTGTGGTTAATCAGAGACAGCACAATATAAACCAAAATTATAAGAGGAATAGCCCAAAACTTCAACAACACCATAAGCACAACGCAAAGCAACAAAAACATATACCGCACCGCATTACTTTTAAAATCCCACGTCTTGAACTTTAAGGCAAAGAGGGGGATTTCGGTATTCATTAGGATACTGCCGAGAAAGGTGATTCCAATCAAAAACCATTTATTTAGAAGGATATTCGCAGTCAGATCTGAATATTGGAATTGCAATATCAACGGCAGACTTAACACCAAAATAGTATTCGCCGGCGTAGGAAGCCCAATAAAACCCGAAGTCTGCCGGGTATCAACATTAAACTTCGCAAGACGATAAGCCGCCGCAATCACGATAACAAGGCCTATAAGCGGTAAATAGTTTTTTACTCCCACATTCCATCCTGCCCCAGAAAAAGTTTCCGTCAGCGTCTGCATATGGCCTAAGAAGGAAATGTTCAGTAGTTGATACATTACAATTCCTGGAGCTACGCCACTCGTAATAACGTCTGCCAAGGAATCCAACTGCAACCCCACTTCACTTTGCGCATTTAGCAAGCGAGCGGCGAGTCCATCAAAGAAGTCGAAAAAGATTCCGAGAAAAACAAAGATGGAGGCGTTAATTAAGTCCCCCGAAACCGCAAAAAGAATGGCTATACATCCACAAAGAATGTTGAGGGAAGTGATAATATTTGGTACTTGTTTTAGCATATCTACGATAAATAAGGTCTGGACTTTAGTTTATCCTGAGCCCAATCAAAGGACTCGACCGAACACAGAACTGTAAAAATAACAAAGTATTTGCGTCCAATGCTATTAAAATACAATATGTAGATAAATTTATAGTTTAGTATTCTGTAAAATAGTCTGATATTTGTCCAAATTTTTAAGCTTGAAAGAGAAATTTCTCCTCCTTTTACTAATAGTTTCCGCAACATTGAGTGCACAGACCGTGCGTAAATACTCCAACGAATTTATGAACATCGGCGTTGATGCCGCAGCTTTCGGAATGTCGAATGCCGTGGTAGCCTCTTCGGGGGATGTAAACTCAGGCTACTGGAACCCCGCCGGACTTGTAAACTTGGAAGACAAACAGCTCTCATTAATGCACGCGTCTTACTTTGCCAATATTGCAAATTACGACTACGCCGCCTTTGCTATGCCATTGGACGATAAAAGTGCCGTAGGACTTTCAGTAATCCGTTTTGGAGTAGATGATATCTTGAATACTACCCAACTAATAGACGAACAAGGAAATATCGATTATAACCGCATCAGCAAGTTCTCTACTGCCGATTATGGTTTCACCTTCTCCTATGCCCGCAAGTTGCCACTAGATGGCTTAAACTATGGGGTGAATGCAAAAGTTATCCGACGTGTTATCGGGGACTTCGCCTCCTCTTGGGGTTTCGGACTGGATGCCGCCATCCAATTTAGAAGCGACAAATGGATGTTTGGCATAATGGCTCGCGACATAACCACTACCTTCAACGCCTGGAGTATAGACGAAGAAAAATTCGCCCAGATCCAGGGAGCTGTGGAAGGACAAAATCAGGAATTGCCTGAGACTACCGAAATAACAATCCCAAAATTACAACTGGGGATGGCCAGAAAATTTGTCTATCATTACGACTTCTCCCTCCTTGCAGAAGTGGATCTAAACTTTAGATTTGCACAAACAAATGATATAATCTCCACCTCCTTTGCTAGTATCACCCCATCCTTAGGACTTGAATTCGCCTATATAGATATGGTCTACGTCCGTACTGGAGTGGGTAATTTCCAAAACATAAGACAATTGGACAACACTGATTCCGTAGGCTTTCAGCCAAACATCGGCGTCGGATTTAAATATAAAGGCATACAAGTAGATTACGCATTAACAGATATAGGCGACCAAAGCGCTGCCCTATATTCCAATGTGTTTTCTTTGAAACTGGATTGGGATATTTTTAGGTGATTGAGTTATGAGTTATGAGTTTTACCACAGAGGCACAGAGGGAGTCTTTGTGTCCTTTGTGCCTCTGTGGTTAAAACACGAGTTTATTTAATTAAATCTGTCTTCCCAACAAAGGAGGGACCTCATAACAGTGAGCCTCACAACAACAAAAAAGTTTGTCTTCCCGACAAAGGAGGGAACCCATAACAGTGAGCCCAACAACCGAGAGAAGGCAGAAATACGAAGTATGGAAAACTTAGAACCAACATCTCACAACCCACAACTACCAAACCAATAAACCGTGATAAAAAATTACATTCTATTTCTCCTATTCCTCCTAACCATCTCCGTCAAGGCACAGTTTGGATCTCTGTCTCCTGCTGCCGAGATCAGTATTTTGACCATTGGTCCTGGGGCAGAACTTTATGACAAGTTCGGACATAGCGCCTTTAGAATTAAAGATACGCTTAGTGGCGTGGATGTGGTATTTAATTATGGGGTATATGACTTCGACACACCTAATTTCTATACCAAATTCGCCCAAGGCAAACTCCTTTATCAGGTTGGAGTAAGTTATTATCAGCCCTTTTACGAGAGCTATGTAGCACAAAACAGATGGGTAAAGGAACAAACCCTCAATCTTACCAAAGAGGAGCAACAGGGCATATCAGATTTCCTTTGGAAAAATGCCCTCCCCGAAAACAAAAAATACAAATACGACTTCTTCTACGACAATTGCGCCACCAAAATACGGGATGTGATGGTGGATGTATTGGGCAATAACCTGGAATTCCACGAAGATCATATAAAAGACGAACTAAGCTTTCGGCAACTTATCCAAAAAAACCTAGAACCAAACACCTGGGGAAGTATGGGTATTGACATCGCCCTTGGTGCTGTAATTGACAGAAAAGCTAGACCCATAGAATACCAATTCCTACCCGAATATGTCTATGAAGGGGCAGCCAACGCAGTTATCCATAGAAATGGAGAGACGGTGGACTTGGTGAAGTCAACGCAAGTTCTTTTTGAGAACGATCCCACTCCTTCTGATACCAATTTTCTGTTGAGTCCGATATCTATCTTAGGCTTACTCGGACTCTTAATCATCATCATCACCCTTCGCGATTACAAAAGAAAAAGCAGAAGCCGTTTCCTGGATGCTTTCCTTTTCTTTTTTACGGGATTAATCGGGGTTTTTCTTTTATTGCTTTGGTTTGCTACAGATCATACTGCTACTGCTAATAATTACAACCTGCTATGGGCATTTCCCATTTCCCTAGTATTTCTTATCGCTATCTCCAAAAAGAATGTATCACCTAAAATAAGACGCTATATCTTACTCCTAATCCTCCTTTTGGCATTATTGACAATTCATTGGATAACCGGCGTGCAGGTGTTTGCTGTCGCTTTGTTACCGTTGTTGATTGCTTTAGGGGTAAGGTATGTTTATTTGATGGGGGTTATTGGTAAACAGAAGTAGTTTTTCGGATCTAGGTTGTGGGATGTGACTAAAAACTCACCTCTATTTTCACCACAGAGGCACAGAGTCAGTCTTTGTGTCCTCTGTGCCTCTGTGGTAAAGCTTCATAACTCATAACCCTCTGCGACCTCTGCGCCTCTGCGGTGAACCCCATACTGAATCAGACCACTCCCTCCGTGTCCTCTGTGCCTCTGTGGTAAACCTAAAAATTCGTCGGACCCCCGGCCCCTAAAGGGGGGAAGAAGATTCGTCGTTTCTCAACACCCACTATAACCGAACTCATACCTCTGCGTCCTCTGCGCCTCTGCGGTAAAACTCAAAACTCACTCTGTGCCCTCTGTGCCTCTGTGGTAAAACCCAAAACTCACTGCCCCCGAAAAAAAACAATAGTACTCAAAGTCTTAATAATAATCACAACATCCAGAAAGAGACTCCGGTGTTTGATATAGTAGAGATCATATTGAAGTTTCTCCAAGGAATCCTCTTGAGTAGAGCCGTATTTAGCATTTACCTGCGCCCATCCTGTCACACCAGGTTTTACTAAGTGTCGGACTTCATAAAAAGGAATTTTATCCACAAGATCCGCAACAAACTCAGGCCGTTCGGGGCGGGGGCCTATTACGCTCATTTCGCCTTTTATCACATTGATAAACTGTGGGATCTCATCAAACCGCGACTTCCTCAAAAACTTCCCAAACTTAGTAACACGACTGTCTTTAGCCGTGGCGAATTGTGCTCCATCCTTTTCCGCATTGATGATCATACTTCGCAGCTTGTAGATTTTAAAGTGTTCCCCGTTTTTCCCAACTCGCGTCTGACTGTAAAACATCGGACCCCGATTGGCGAGTAAGTTTGCTACAATCAAAAAAGGAGATAGAAAGAGCCCGAAAGCAAGTCCGAGGATAGAAAAGAAAAGGTCTAATATCCTATTAAAGAAGAGGTATAGTTTATTCTGATTGCTTCGGCTAAAAGGAAAATAGCGGTAAAAGTCCTTTTCCACGTGCTGTACCGGGATTCGAAACGTCAGCTCCTCATAAACCTGGGTGTATTCACGGATCGGAATGCCGTGTTCCAAGAGCTTTATAAGCTTATTGTTCAGTTCCACCGTCATCCCTTCAGAAAGAGGCGTGCCGACAACTATTTCAGAGATGGTCATCTCTCCCACCAACATTTCTATATTGTCAATACTTATAGCGTCAATTTCCAAAGTATTGGTGGAAGTGCCTAAATTGGGCCCCGTATTGAAATACCCAATCACCCGATAATTAGGATCCGACTTCTCCAGTGATTCCACAATAGCATCCACATCCGCTGCGTGTGCAATCAACAACACCCGCTTATAAAATCTCGGTGCCGATATAAGCGTAATATAAGCATACCGCCAAGCCAACATCGCCACATTGATCGCCAAAAAGAAATAGACTATCTGCAACCGATTGGTCGGCAACATAGGCGTATAGAACGGCGTCAATAAATAAAACAATACCGTTACCGAAGAAGTAATAATCACATTCTTAACCACCACATCAAACCTACTCGCCTTCTGCAGGTTATAAAGCTCAAAAATAGTAGCAAACACCGTTAAATAAACCCCCAAAACAATAGACCAAACCCAGTGTTGCCCATTGATAATAAAATAATCAAACTTAAAAACGATCCCCACCAAATAAAGCAACCCCAAAACAAACACCACGTCCAGCACCCGAAGGAGTACCTTGCGTTCTGATATATCGAAATGGATGTTGTTTTTGGACATTCCTTTTTTGTTGTTTCTTATTTTCGGTTTTGGGTTGCAAGTTAAGAGTACCTCTGTGCTGAACACATAGCCCAATTTAACCACAGAGGCACAGAGGACACAAAGCTCACAAAGTTCTAACCCTTAGAGCACAAAAACTCCCTCTGCGTCCTCTGCGTCTCTGCGGTGAACCTTTAACCCACCCCGTCATTGCGAGCACAGCGAAGCAAACCCTCTGCGTCCTCTGCGCCTCTGCGGTAAACCTTTAACTCAGCCCGTCATTGCGAGCACAGCGAAGCAAACCCTCCGTGTCCTCTGTGCCTCTGTGGTGAACCCAAAACTCGTCAGACCCCCGGCCCCTAAAGGGGGGAAGAAGATTCGTCGTTTCTCAAAATCCCACTAAAACTGAACTCATAACTAATAACCCTCTGAGTCCTCTGCGTCTCTGCGGTAAACCTTTAACCCACCCCGTCATTGCGAGCACAGCGAAGCAAACCCTCTGCGTCCTCTGCGCCTCTGCGGTAAACCATTAACCCACCCCGTCATTGCGAGCACAGCGAAGCAAACCCTCCGTGCCCTCCGTGCCTCTGTGGTGAACCCACCCCCAAATTTACTAAAATTTCAATCCCCCAAAAGCTCAATCCAACTATGTTTCACCTTCTCCCAATCAAACCCCTCCATCTTCAAGCGCGCATTCTGGGTTATACCTTGAACCTTAGCAGGCTGCTCACATAATTCAACAATGACCTTCACAAAAGCCTCGGCATTCTTAGCAGGCACCAAAATACCATCTTTTCCCTCATCTATCAAAAACCCCAACCCCCCAACATCAGTAGATACCACCACCAACCCAAGCGCCATCGCCTCCATCACACTCACCGGCATATTATCAAAGTTGGTGGTGTTTATAAAAATATCGTAATCCTTTGCAAGCGCGATCCATTCCCCTTTCGTTAGCATTCCCGTAAAAGTCACAGGCAACTTTAATTCCTCCGCCACCTTCTTACAGCGCGCCATAGAACCATCCTTCTCAGGACCTACCATACACAAGGAAACCTCCACTCCTCTCTTCTGCAATATCTCCACAACTTCCAAGGCGAGCAAGGGATTGTATAGCTCCGAAAAAGAACGCACCCATAACAATTTAGCTACTACAGCCTCCCGCTTCTTAAACGGGTAATTCTCAATCTCTAAGGTGTTTGGAATATAAGTAAGATTCTCAATTCCCTCCTGCTGAAACTGCTCCAGCAAATACCTTGAAGGCGCCACATTGGTAAAAGCCTTTCCAAAAAGACTTTTGCACAAACCTGGGTTTTGTTTCAGTCTGTAGGGAAGATTGCCTCCCCGTAAAATAGGAATATATGGCAGGTTAAAAACAGTACATAACTTCCCTACAATTACAGCATAATAGAAGTTTTGGGTACTGTAAGTATCTATTAATACATAAGATACCTTACTTCTATTTTTAATAACCGCAAGCATCATATCAAACAAGCGTAAAACTTTATTCTTTACAGAAGATGCCGATACTACAGAGAACCCTTCCTTGTCAAGAAGGCTCCCAAGCGTCTCAATAGAGGTAACTGTATTACCTTTCTTGGAAAGTTTATTTCCTATGTAGAGCAGTCTCTTTCTTGGGTGCATAATCAATATTCAACAAACATAAGGCATAAATAAATGCAGGGGCGGCTATCCGCATAGAGGAGTGGGCTATGGTAAGGCCCCAAAATATAAGAAAAGGGTAAAAATAAATATTCTTCCTACCATTCATCTTTGAAATGAGGGGCGCGAAAATCAATACTAACAATGCAAAGATTCCAAAGACGCCATGCTCTGAAAGCATGCGGGAGATTTCGTTGTGCGATGCCGATGTTATGCCCATTTCTTCTTCAAATTGAAATTTACCCTGCCCAATTCCTATCCCCAAGAAAGGGTTACCTTTAAAAGCATCAAATTCTACTGCGAGCAAATCCGTACGCCCTGTTGTCAAATCATCCTTTTCTCGCCCCAAGGCATCTTCATTGGCATATCTATTTTGGATTAATCCTCCAGTCTGAAAAATTGTATAAGACCAAACAAATAAAGAGATAATCAATATACTAATTATCTTAACCGATAAGGTGGCTTTTGATTTTAGGTTAGTGTTGAGATAAAATATCACAAGAAATACAAAACACATTAGGCCAGCAACCAAAACCCCACCTCTGGAAAACGTAAGCAGGGCACGATATGCCATCATCAGCATAAAAAACATCATGGTCCAATGTACAATCGCATTTTTATAAGGCATCAAAAAACGGGTAAAAAGGATAAAAGCCCCTAATCCGAAGACAATTGCAACCTGATTGGGTCCATATCCTCCGGAAAGTTCGGCATTAGAAGCTGTTCCTGTTACCACATCCTGAATATTGGGCGTATATAGACTCACATATACTGCCATACTGATTATAGGATACACTATATAATCCAGTATTTTAAGTAAATCTTTAAAGTAAACCGTCCTACCAAAGCAGAATATAGAGGCAACACTCAAACAAATAGGGCCACTTAAATTAAAAAGAACAGATGTTCTAAAGTTAGCATCATAGCTAATTAAATCAAATGAAACCAACACCCCAGGGAGTAAAAATAGGATATAAAGCAGATAAGGAGAGGCGCTCCTCTTAAAACCCAAATAAACCAGACCAAGAAGAAAAAACAATATTACCGCATACTTTCCTGTTTCATAGAGAATAAAGGCCTTGGTCATTCTAAGGAACACTTCAGCCCCCGTAATATATGCCGCCCCTAAAAGAACATATTTCGCCTTATCTGTTTTTATGATAATATTATAGATAAAATACCCTAAAACCAAGAACATATAAATCAACATAAAAGAGCGACTTAAATATGCCAACACCCCAATTAACACATGGAAAATTATGGCGTTTAACGGTTTTATATTTTGAAATAATTTAGGTGTAATAGCGCGTCTATATTTTAAGATTAAAGCAATTCCTGTTGTAATCTATTTCTGTAATTCTGAAAGGTAAACTTTGAGGCCACAAGATAGCAATCCAAGGCCATTCTTTTTAATTCATCAGCATTTTCTGCAAGTGCCTGTTCCAGCAATCCTTTTAAATGAACCTCATCAATGGGACTTAAAAGAAACCCATTCTTGTGATTAACATATTGCCCAATACTTGAAATATCAGATACTAGCGGAATACAACCATAATTCATTGCCTCGGCTATCACTTTCGGAAATCCTTCAGAATCACTGGGCAATAGAATAAAATGTGCCTCTTTATAGATCCCAAAAACCATTGCCCTGTCCAGAAAGCCATGAAATATAGCAGGCAGTCCAAGTTCCTTACATTGTCTTTGATAATAATCGCTCTTTTCCCCATTACCAATAAAATGAATAGCCTTCACCCTATCCAAATCCCCCATCTTCCCAAAAGCATCAATAATGCGCTGGACACCCTTGGGATCTTCCAACCTACCTACAAAACAGAATGTATATGGCGGCTCAAATGATTTGTTCTTTGTGATGATCAATCCCTCCTGCCGTTCTTCTTCTGTTAAACAGGGATTCTCAAAAGTAAGACAGTGCTTCGGTTGCTCGGGCCATTTGCCATTGATGGTCACCTTGCGGCTTTGCCGCTTTAGCATCCACCGCTGTAAAGCATATCCCAAAGGAGGATTCTCCTGATTCCAGTTGCCAGCATATTTATACCAACCTTTTTTCTTGCTAAAAAGTGTGAGGTAGGGAATCAAAAACACTCCAATTCCCGTAGGTGTTCGCAGTTGGAAGGCGTCAACTTTTTTTAAAGTCCGTCTAACAGTAGCGATTACTCCAGGAATACTCCAAACAACCTTAAGCTTCGCCCCCATCCCTTTTCCTCCGACGGGGTTTAAGGGTATGAATTTTATATTGGAAGATGTGTAGGGCAAGGAACTAGGTGGTGGGGTGCCGGGATGTAAAAAGGCAATATGGTAAATCTCTTCAAAATCCTGTGCCAAATGATTAATCTCACTAACCGTAGGCCCCCAGCCAACAATAGTGCCGTCTGCTTGTTTGTGATGTTCGGTGTGGGAGATTATTGTTAGTTTCATGATGGATTGGTATTGGGTATTCACCGCAAAGGCGCAGAGGACGCAAAGGTTTTAGTCTCTTCTCTGCGCACTCTGCGTCTCTGCGGTGAAAAACACTACCGCAAAGCCGCAAAGGACCCGGATTATAATTTATTTACTATTCTTTTAAGACCATCAACCAATTTTACTGAATTGAAGTTTATCAATAGTCCAAGTCTAATCTCTCTCAATTTTAAATAAGTTAATAATTGAGCGGTATGAATAGGAGCCAAATTATCAACGGATTTAATTTCAATAATCACTTTATTCTCTACAATCATATCTATTCTATATCCAGCATCTAGTTTTATTTCTTTATAAACCACAGGCAATGGCACTTGCTGTATAACATCCAACCCCAGCGACTTTAACTCGTGCGCCAAACAAACTTCATAAGTACTTTCCAAAAGTCCTGGGCCTAACTGCTTATGTACCTCAATACACGCCCCTATAATTTTCGAAGATAATTCGTTTTCAGTCATTACTAAAGTTTTTCTCTGCGTCCTCTGCGCCTCTGCGGTGAAAAACACTACCGCAAAGACGCAAAGAACGCAAAGGTTTTATGCATTTTCTCCGCGCCCCCTGTGAGAAAATCACACCACAGAGGCACAAAGGAAACGCAGTTTCAATAATCTTCTCTGCGCCCTCTGCGCCTCTGCGGTGCACCTCACCCTTCCCCCAAAATTAACAAATATCTCTTAATCACCCTCCCCCATCTAAAATTCCCCGACCAATCCTTCGCATCCTGAGAATAAGTCTGATAATTATCCAATATTTCCTCCAAAGCCCACGCAAACTGATCCGCATCCTTATTATTAATCAACCTCCCAGAAACCCCATCCTCAATAGCATCCTCAATCCCACACCCCAAAGCCCCAATAGCCGGAACACCAGCCGCATTAGCCTCCAAAATAGCAATCCCAAAGCCCTCCGCATCCCCCGTTTCCGTAGTCTCACTCAACATCACAAACACATCCGCCTGCTGCAAAAGCTTCAGCTTCTCTTCCTCAGAAACCTTCCCATAAAAAACCACAGCATCCTCAACCCCCAATTGCAAAGCCAACTTCTCCAATTTCGCCTTTTCAGTAGGAATACCAACAATATGATACTTAAGATCCGGATATTTCCTCAATAGCAAAGGCAGCGCCCTGATCACATTGTGTTGCCCCTTCCGCTTAGTAACATTCCCCACCGTAATCAATACCGGTACAGGCTCATTTTTATTCTGAGTATACGGCGGCACCTCCATTTCAAATCCATTGGGAATCACCTCCACATTCTTCAAATTCAGATGCACCACCAAGGACTTGGTATAATTACTTACAGCAATAATCTTATCAAATCGTTTTAAGGAAAGATCCGTAAGCTTCCGTAAGAATTTATTGGGCAGCAAGACCTCGCTTCCGTGGATAACCGCCACAAATCTCCGATTAAAAAAAAGCGTCAACAAGCCCCCCACCCACAAAGAAAACTTCCCAGAGCAGATAACAAGCTCACTCTTTTTTGCAAGCGAGAAAGCAATCCCAATACGTTTTAAATAACTAAAAAGAAGAATCTTCTCCCGCGGAATCCGAACCACTTGAAAGGAAAGCGTTTTATCAAAGCTATCCTCCTCAGTCCCGCTTTCAGAGCGTCTATCGCACATCAGCGTCACTTCATAGCCATTGCCCTGCAAGCCCTTAGCAAGATTATAGGCGTGATTCCCTATGCCCCCGGGCTGGGGTGGGAATTCTGAGGTTAGGATTAGGGTTTTTGTCATTGAATAATAATTTGATTTTTCACCACTTTTCACCACAGAGGCACAGAGGAAGTGTTTAGTGGTCAGTGGTCAGTGATCAGTTTAGAAGCAGTTGGCATTTGCAGTTCTCTGCGTCCTCTGTGACTCTGTGGTGAACCTAAAAATTCGTCAGACCCCCGGCCCCTAAAGGGGGGAAGAAGATTCGTAGTTTCTCACCATCCCACTAAAACTGAACTCATAACCTCTGCGTCCTCCGCGCCTCTGCGGTAAAAATAACAACTCCCTCCGTGTCCTCTGTGCCCTCTGTGCCTCTGTGGTGAACCAACCCAAAACAGAAACCCCTCTGCGTCCTCTGCGCCTCTGCGGTGAACCAACCCACAACAGAAACTCCTCTGTGTCCTCTGTGCCTCTGTGGTGAACCTAAATTCGTCGGACCCCCGGCCCCTAAAGGGGGGAAGAAGATTCGAGATTGGTTAATTTGTGAATTCGTCCATTGTTGCTTTGTGTCCTTTGTAGTTAACCTATCGCCTACTGCAACTAAACTCATAACTAATAACCCTCTGCGTCCTCTGCGCCTCTGCGGTGAACCAACCCAAAACAGAAACCCCTCTGCGTCCTCTGCGCCTCTGCGGTGAACCAACCCACAACAGAAACTCCTCCGTGTCCTCTGTGCCTCTGTGGTGAACCTACTTCATATCTCGTATCTCCAGCTCTCCAATCATCGCCCCCTCCCTCAACTTCCTACTCGCCAACCTCCAAGAAATAACCACCTGCACCACCACAAACGGAAACAAAAATACCGAGATTAACATCCCCAAGACCATCATTTTCTTATTTTTCTTATATCGATATGGGATTATAGATTGGGGCACACTTCTAAAGATTGCCAACAATGCTCTTTTTCTCCCAAAGTACTTTCTATAAAGATAAAGCACACTAGGGATAGGCCGCGGCGCAAACAGCTTTTTAGGCCGAAAGGCATCCCAACTCCCCATTTCTCTGAGACCACCAGAACCTACTTTCAGATGAATCCTACCTGCGTATGGATTTGAAATATTCTTATACCCATTCAAATAAGCTCGTAAACCATACTCCCCATCGCCCATACGCTGCTTTTCAAACTGCCTGTCGAAAAGACCGATTTCTCTAAACACGTCCTTTCTAAGCATTACATTGCCAGTATCAATCTGGTCTGAAATCCTAAAAAAAGAGTAGTTCTGAGGCACTTCCGCTCCGACAGAAGAAATTGAGATCCCTGAGGAAATATCGGCTTTAAAAAAGTCCAGACATTTTAAATGATTCGTTATCCAATCTGGTTCCACCCGACTATCATCATCAAACAGCAATATATATTCTCCTTTTGAGATCTTAATTGCATTATTGCGTGCTAACCAAAGCGCACGTTCTGTTTGCTGAACAAGTTGGATATTTAATTTAAACTTTTTGTAAAAATCTTCCTGATATGGATTGGATTGATCTACAATAATCACTTCAAAATTTTTATAATCCTGCTTTTCCAAATCCTCCAATACATCCTTCAGATATTCATAGCGATTAAGAGTTGGGATTACAATACTTACAAATGGATTTTCATCAACAAGTGAGACTTTATATGTAGCCCAATCATTATATTGAATCGGAGTTTTTAAATAATTGCCTCTTCTTACATCACTGCTCTTTTTCCAAGCGGCTATTTCCCGAAACGGGTTTTTAAAAGAAAATATCCGCAATAGCAAAACATAGAAAACCCAAACAGGATGAAAGTATTTTCGAAGAAAACGGTATTCATCAACTATCGGTAGTTTCTCAAAAGATTTATAGGTTTCATCATTACCTATATATCCTTTTTGGACCGCCTGCCAGGATAAATCATAAGCTCTTGTCTTTTCACTTTTAAAATTAACCTCAGGTTCTAGTTGTGCTATAATTTCCGGTGGAAGCTTTTCGATTATTGGAAAGACTGTACTGCCATCTTTTCTGTATAATTGAAAATAATGGGTGGGCTGGAGGTATTTTAGGAAATTGAAGAGCATTAATTTTTTTCAATTTTATTCTCATTAAAAAATAAATCAATAAATAATTCTGTAAAGTCAGACGCTCCTTGTTTATTTAAATGTACCGGGTTACTGAATAATTCCATATCCTGTAGTTCATCAGACAAATCATAATAATTTGGGAGATGCTTTTTTAATACATCAAAGTTGCCTTCTGGCTTATAAATTGGAGAAGTAAAATAGATGACTTCTATATTCTTTGTTTTACAAATCTCATTTATTCTTATGAAGTGAGGGTTTGGTTTATCGTTTATAGAGAAATTATAAGGTTTATCTTTTTTTAATTTTCCCGTTGATTCTGTATATCCCCGAGAAGAAGAATAGTCTAGTCCTTTGTTTAATCCACTTAACAGCACATTTCGATAGCCTATTCGTGAGTCAAACATCTCATAGCGGTAAAACGGAATGTATTTATATAAAAAGTACTCTTTGCCATAGGGTTTAAAAACTTCATAAACATCATTATTCACTATATAAGGCAGCCAGCTTAATTGTCCTGTTTTATCTGGAATTTCTTTGTTATACGAGTAGTCTACCTGTATAAAAAATCGTTTGGCGGTGTTATTTTTTAAATATTCCATAACGGCTAATTCTATCTCCAAAGGCCCAGAAGCTTGAATAGCCAAATTTAGGCCTCTTTGCCCTGTTTTATCATATATAATATTTGGAACCACATAATTATTAGCCCTTGAAGAACCAAACACCACAAAGTCTAGCGATTCATTTTTCAGATTATGCATCCACATAACTTTATTTCTATACGCTCCTTTTTGATATACGCTACTATATATAAAATCAAACAAATACATAAACGCCACTAAAATCAGAACTAGAGCAAATATGTACTTTACAAACTTTTTCATTAAAACTGGAAGTATATAAAATCTTGAGCTATAGAAAAGCTGCCAAAAATTAAAATCATTGCAATAATTAAGCTAACTTTTATATAATTAGGCTTTGCTGAATATAATGGAAATTCCTTATTTCTTGAAAACCACTCAATTCCCAATAAAACTAAAATGAGAGGAAGTATTTCAAAGGAAAATCTTTCGATTTTTAGCATTTCAATACTAAAGTCCAATTTTAAAATACCTCTAATATATTCGATCGCCTCCCTAATGGAAGCCGATCTAAAAAATATCCATCCAATAAGTACAATGCAGTAAGTGATAAATAGAGAGATTACCTCCATAAATGAAGGTAAACGCCTATTATCGGCTACCGTATCTGTATTATTCCTATTTCGATTTGATAGTAATAAAGGAATAAAAAATAAAGCATTTATAGCTCCCCAAACAATAAAGGTCCAATTGGCTCCATGCCAAAAGCCACTGACTATAAAAACTATAAAAACATTTCTAATCTGCTTGCTTCGGTATACTCTACTTCCGCCCAACGGAATATATACATAATCCCGAAACCAAGTGGTTAGAGATATATGCCATCTTCTCCAAAATTCAGCTATATCTCTTGAGAAATAAGGATATCGAAAGTTTACCATTAATTTAAAATTGAATAAGCGTGCGGTTCCAATAGCAATATCCGAGTAGCCCGAAAAATCACAGTATATCTGAAATGAAAAGTATATCACGCCTAATATAAGTGTAGCACTCGAAAGATTAGCATGGTTAACAAAAATTTCATTTGCAAATTGGGCACAATTATCGGCTATTACAATCTTTTTAAACAAACCCCAAATAATTTGTTTCACTCCAATAATTGCTTCGTCTTTATCGAACTCTCTTTTTTTGTGGAACTGTGGAAGAAGATTACTAGCTCGTTCTATAGGGCCAGCAACTAACTGTGGGAAGAAAGAGACAAAGGCGGCGAAACCCAAGAAATCTTTGGTCGGCTCAATTTTTCGCCGGTAAACATCTATGGTATAACTAAGTGTTTGAAATGTATAAAAAGAAATTCCAACGGGCAGAATGATAGAAAGAGTATTTGGTTGAATGTTTCCTCCAAAAAATGTAAATGCTGTAGTAAAATTATCAATGAAAAAATTGTAATACTTAAAAAAACCCAATAGTCCTAAGTTGACTAACAAACTCAAAAAAAGAAGTTGCTTTCGATGATTTATATTAGAGCGTTTCTCTATTTGAAGCCCAATAGTATAGTCTACAACAGTACTAAATAGCAATAGCGATAAGAAACGCCAATCCCACCAACCATAAAAGACATAGCTGGCAACCAAGATAAGTGCATTTTGAAGCTTTAGATCTTTATTTACTACAAACCAGTAGAGGATAAAAACTATCGGTAAAAATACAGCGAAGTCTATGGAGTTAAAGAGCACCTATCTAAAGAATTTGTTTATCACTCTGAATAAAAATTTTAAAAAAACCACTCAAGGTCATTCGCTCTTTCCATAGTTTTCTATTTGAAAATTGTAAATCTATAAAATCCTCTTTAGATAATGCTTTGTGAAACTCCTTTACTTTTTTGGCTACCTGACCTCGATCTTTAAATTCCACCCAAACCATCTGTTTTTTCCAGTCAAGCTCATCATCAAAAGGCAACGCACAATCCGTATTTATAAAAACAGGAATTCGTCCCATAGCCAAGGCTTCATAAAAACGAACCGAAAAATTTCCCGCTCCACGGACGCAGACCACATAATCTGAATCGTTTAAGTTATTATAAAATTCTAGTGTTGTTTTATGAAAATCCTTATCGCTAATCACACCCGCTCTATATTTTTTGCGGAAGATGAAATTGGTTTCAACATCTTCTGATTCTTGCAATATTTTCAAGATCGATGCCCTTAAAAAGGAAGTGGAAAGCAGTTGTTGGGGCTCTTCTTTGGAAATAGCTAGATAACTCTTCAAATTCCGTAAGAAGGTTTTAAACACATCTTTTATTGCATTAATAAGTGATTGGTTTGCCTGCCCACAAAATCCAATTATGGGCTTTGATAGGTAAGGACGTATTAAAACATTATCCGTCTGGTAGTATTTTTGTAAGGGATCAGCTATAAAAGCAGGTATAGCATGTTCATTTTCTGTAAATTTTGATTTATAGCCGCTGGGACGAAGGATTATTAAATTTTTGAAATAAGGAATTTGCACCCCATAGTCGCCTGCATTGAAAGTGATTACCTTTTTGTTTAAAGCTTCGCACTTTTGAACAAACGCCTTTGCCATTTTCAATTGATCGGTCTGAACGTAATAGTTCCAAGCCATAGTGAGGATGACAACCTCAGCTTCTTTCAAAATATCCGTAAAATCAAAATCAGTTTCCGAAAGCCCGTAAAGTGACCTCCTGTCGTTATCGGTAAAGTTATCACCTTTTATAAATGCTTTTAATAAGGGAAATACCAAACCACGGTAATTTTTGTTGTAATGGGATTTTGGGTAGTATAATTTCAATTTTTGGTTAGAATTTTTATTAATTCATTTATGTTTAATACCTTTTTTTTAACCGCAGAGGACACAGAGAGCGCAAAGTTTTAATCTTTTCTCTGCGATCTTTGCGACTTCGCGGTTAACCTTTCTTGCCATTTAGCCTATTGAACGAATTAAAATTTCCTATTTCTAATTTTAATCTGCTCACTTTCTAATAAACGCTTTTTGACAAAAGGAACATCTTTTATAAAAATAGTATTAAACTTGTCCTTATTGTAATTAGCCAAGGATACTAGTTCCCTGTCTAGAAAATTATATTTAAATGGCTTAAATCCGTAGTCCAATAATAATAGATAAATTTTATCATCCTCTGTGTTATAATTTTTACCTGATTGGTTTAATTCTAGAATTATTACTTTCAATTCTGTGGATTTTAGAATCTCTTCGGCACCTTTGAGGGCAAAGTATTCATAGCCTTCCACATCCAATTTAATAGCTATTGGTATACCTGAATTAAGATTGTCAATAGTTGTAACTGGTACTTTCACAGCATTTTTATAGCTATCTTTCACAATTCTATCCATTGTATTCCTGTCAGTTGAAAAATAAAGTAAATCTTCCCTATCAGCAACGCCCTTTTGAATTGGCTCAATTAATTTTTGCAATCCATTTAATTCTATGTTTCTAACTAACTGTTTAAATGTGGCTGGCACAGGTTCCAACGCAATAGTCTTACATTTTTTTAATCCTGAAAGAAGTAAAGCATAATGCCCCAAATTAGCTCCAATATCAAAAAATATATCCTCTTTACGCATAAAATGAATTAAAAATAATGAGTCTTCAAATTCATAGAGACCATAATATATATTTCCTACCAATCCTGCATTACCTTTACGCGCATAAAACTTTAATCCTCCTATCCAATTGATAATCTGTTCCGTACCAAATCTACTTTTCACATTAAAGTAAATATAATGCAACATTGCTATATATGGATGTCGATCCGTCATTGGATGTTTTTGTAGTCGTCTAAAATGCCTTTTTATTTTATGATACGTATTCATATTATGCTATCAATTCTCAAGATGTGTGGTTTGTATATATCTATAATTACAAACTTTTTTACAGTATTAATCTTAAATTATTAATCTAGTTATATCAATGCCCAAAAAATCTCCAATGGAAATTATCTCGCTTTATAAAAATCAATGAATTCAGTTTTCTGTTTCTCAATATTAAACTCGTTATTCACTCTCTTAACCGCATTCAGGGAAATCACTTTCCTCGCTTCCTCTGTCATTGCCAAGACTGCTTCTATTTGTTTAGCCAAGTCTTCTGGAGAATTCTTTGCCACTACCCAACCTGTTACTTGATGCAACACATTTTCAGACAATCCCTCAGCATTGCTAACTATACAAAGCTTCCCCATAGCTTGCGCTTCCAAAACAGCATTACAAAAACCTTCTTGAATACTGTATTGCAGATAAATAGTGGCACTTTCCAACTGTTTCTTTACCTCAAATTGAGGCAGTTTTCCCAAAAACTCAACATTATCCTTTAAACCGAGTTGGTATGCCGCAAAAGCAATACGCTCATATTCTGGCCCCTCCCCAATAATTCTATAAATAAAGTTTAATCCCCGCTCTTTTAAAATTGCTAATGCTTCTATTGTGGGCACAAAGCCCTTTTTCCAGTGTAGTCGACCTGTGGTCATAAAGATTATGGTATCGTTCGCCCCAAAAGCCTGCGAAGTAAATTGAAATAAATTCACATCAATGGCTGGCGTGATTTTTACAACGGGAATACTTTCAGGCAGACCGTGCGTTTTAGCCAAAACCAAAAGATCATTGGAAATGATATGAACCTTATCTAAATATTTCCATAAAACGGTATAACAACCTGGATGCTTTACGGGATAAACCGCTATATCAAAACCTCGAAAGCTTACCGCCATTTTCGCCCTTATTGCCTTAGCCACGGTTTCACTTCCCAAAGCCATAGTTGCGAAACCAAAATGCAGCCAGTCTAATTTGACTTTCAATAAATGAGCGTTGAGATAAATCTTTTTAAATATTTGAAGAAGACTACTACCCTCTTTGCGTTCCAATTTTACAAATCGAAAAACCGTAGAGAGATATGGCACTAGCAAAAAGAATTCTTTTAAAAAATACCAAGATTGCAATAATGGATTTCTACTAACTTTGGGGCTTAGTATCACCGGGCAAAGGGTGAAGTCTTCCTTTTTTGATTGGCAAAACAAGCGCACGTCAATCCCATTATCCTGGAGGCCTTTTATCTTTGAATTGAAAAAAGTTTCGGAATAGCCGGGGGTTTGGGAAAGGACAAGGCCTATGCGCATCTTAATTATTTAAATTAATAATTTTCGTATAAAGTAGTTCATAAGCAGTAACTTCCTTTTGCAGTGTATGGTTTTCAGCTATATTCTGAACTGCCTTTTTTGTCAAATCTTTTCTTTCAGATTCTTGTAAATTATATATCGCCAAGATTTTTTGTATCAGTTTTTTCTGGATTTTCTAAACTGAAAATAGATTCCGAATCTAATAAATACCTCGCTCCCCCTCCAGAATCTGAACTGAGAACTGGAACACCGCAGGCCATTGCTTCCAAAACAGAAACCGGCAACCCTTCCTGCAAAGACGCAAGTACAAATAAATCAATATTTCTAAATATTTCAGGGATATCCTTATTGGCTACATAACCCTTAAAATGAACTCTATCCGATAAAGAATTTGAAAAGATATAACTCTCTATCTCTTCTCTATACGCTTTATCTTCATTGCCGTATAAATATAAATGGATAGCAGCAGGCAAATTTTTTAAAGCTTTAATAATAAACAATTGGTTTTTGTTAGCTCCAATATTTCCTATGCAAGCTATATTAAAAGTTTTACGTCCTAATTGCTCCAAAGGTTTAAAAACAGAAGTATCTACTCCATGGGGTATAAAGGTAATTTTATTACGAAGAAGAAAAGAATCAAAAAAACGTGTCTTCATCTCGGGGTTGTCATAGGAAATATGGTGAGAAAAGAAACTCTTTAACTGCCACCTCTTAGACCAAGCATTATTCTTTTTTGTATATAAATAATAAACTCCTGCCATTCTGCAGGCAAGTGCTTCAAAGTAATTAGATTTATAATCCCACGAGTGTACAATATCGATTCCAAATTCATTCAAAGTTTTTCCAAATTTCCGAATATCATTAATTTTATTACCCGTCCACTCAAAGCAGAAAACCTGTTCTACCAAAATTTCAGGGGGCACTGCTTCTGGAAACTTTTCAATGCAGATATAGGGATCAAAAACGGTTTTATCAATATTCCTAAATAATGAAAGCAATACATACTGACTGCCAGCGGTTTTAAAGTTTGGAATAGTGTATAAAATCTTTATCCTTTTAGCCATTCCTTCCATCTTTATACCATACCGACAAGGTAAGCAACATACTCAAGGGATGGGAATATTTAACGGAATCCATTGCTTTGAAATTATTATAGAAGCGTACAAGAAGTTCTTTGGATAAAAAGGGGTGTAGGTTTTCACCAAAGAGCTGCTCCTGTAATTTCTCATCATTCTCCATCCCCAAAAACTGCAATTCCCAATTGCGCTGAATATAAGGTTTCCCCAATTTCTTCTTTACAATCCGTTTCAGTTTATCACCAATCCGATACGGTAAGTTGTAAGGTGATTTATTATTTTGATAATTGTATAGATTAAAAGGCCGCTCTGCTTCCCAAGTAATTTTAGCCAGTTTAGGGTCTTGTTGCTTTATGTAAGCTATCTGTAGTTTTCTGTCTGCAAGATATTCTTCAGGGATTGTACAGATAAACTCACACATTCTATCATCGTAATAGGGCAATTGATACGGATGGGCTGCTTCAAAGATAGTGAGGTTGACAGACGTCCAGCGTGGCGCCCAGGACAGACCTTTAAAAGCCCTCACTTTGGCACTCACATTGTCTATCTGTATGGAAGCAAGGATGCTTTCCATTCGTTCCCTCAAATAACTTTCAAAGTCACCTTCCAACTCCCATTCCTGCCATAAGGCATTTGCCAGTTCTAGCCCTCCTTTTTTTATGACCTTTTTATAAAGCTGCGATAGAATATCATTCTCGGTAGTTCCTTCTGCGGCACCTCTATCAAACAAGACATCGCCCCAATGCCCCAGCGAAAAAATACCCTCCATCTTTTTAAATTCCTCCAGCACCGCCATTTGTCGGGGGTGGGTAAAATCTGAATAACATTGGTTTATAGAAGCTAGTTCTTCCAATTTTGGCCATAGATATCCCGATTCAATCGTAAATTCTTTAAAATCAAAGTTACAGACTTTCGCCATCTTTTTGGCAATGCCGCTTTCTGAAAAGCCATCTTTAAACGAATAACTGTAAGCTGTAACAGGATTTTTTAATTTTGAAAAAGCAATGGCCTGTGTTCTACTATCTAATCCTCCCGAAAGAGGGAGCAGTACCACCTTATCCTCTGCTTGCTCCTTGCAGATTTGCTCAAAGAGTTGAGTGAACTCCGCTAAGGCAGTATCAAAACTTATATTCCGCGGACTATAATGCCATTGAAACCAAGGTGTACTTTCAATCCAAACCCCATCATCGTCAATAGTATTTATAGTCCCCGGTGGTAACACTTTTAAATCCTGCCAATAAGTATCAGTCCCCAAGAAAAACCCTGTAGCTGCAAAAATACAGATCGCCTTTTTATCCATCTCGTGCGGGGCTTTGACCTTTACGAAGTGTTGATGGCTCGGAATTATAGGGATCTTGATTTTAGTCACGGAATAATAAATATTTTAGCTTGGTAAATATAGAAAAATAAGGGCTTATATATAGCTATTACTCATTGTTAACCGTTGAATGGCTAACCACAGAGGCACAGAGAGCACAAAGTGCACAAAGACTCACAAATCCTTCTCCGTGTCCTCTGTGCCTTCGTGGTGAACTCTCGAAAGCACCTCATAATACAACGCCTCCATCCCCTTAATCATCTGCTCTTCATTATGCTGTAGCTCTACTTTTCTCCGAGCCGCAATTCGAACCTTTTCTATTTCCTCCAATGACAAATCCAAAAAAGCCACAATCGCCTCTGCCATAGCCTCTGGATCTCTAGTTGGCACAAGCCATCCATTTACCCCCTCATCAATCAATTCCGGCACCCCGCCACAATCTGTACTAAGTACAGGCAGGCCAAGTGCCATAGCTTCTACAACAACATTTGGAATACCCTCCTCCAAGCTGGGCATCAACATCAAAGAAGCTTCTTGCATCAATTTAAAAACTTCCTGCTGCGGCACACGGCCTTTTAAGATTACCGAATCCTGCAACCCCAGATCGTCAATCAAAAACTGCAACTCTTCGTCCCCTGCCCCGCCAATGATAGTATATTGAAAGAGAATGTTTTTATCTTTTAATTGTTTACAGCTCTGCAAGGCATAGTCATAGCCTTTCTTCCAATGCGTTCTTCCCACGGAAAGTAACTGCAAATGTGGAGAAAAGGCATATTCTTCGAAAAAGGGAAATTCTTGGAGCGGCAACCCAGTATAAACCACTTTATTAACTTTTTTTGAAGAGTTCCAAATTTTATCGCCATTTCTTGCCATTGCCTTGGAAACGGAATGGAAGCCTGCTATTTTGGGATACCATTTCTTTAGATATTGAAAATTGGCTTCATCCACAAAAGGGCGAACATTGTTATGAAAACCCCTTTGGCTAAGCACTACGGTAATTTTCTGCTCCTTCAGCACCTCCTCAAACCAAGGAATTACGGAAGGCCATTGTAAATGAATAATATCAGGGGCAATTTCATTAATAACCAAACGAAGATTCTGCCCTTGCAGTGCTTGTCGTTGGTCCTTGACTAATTTTGATAAAGTGGAAAGAACCAGTTTTGCTGACCCCGATTGCAATACATATCTCAAAGAGGTTTTTAAAAACCGCAATTTGTTTTGGTTGCTGCCCAAGGGAACATAATTTATTTTCTCTAATTTTTTAAAAACCTCCTCATTAAATCCCAAAATATAAACCTCATGTTGCTCTGCCAATCCTGCTACCAAACGGTTTATAAAGGCGGTGGTTTTAAAGCTGCCATCAAAGATGATTATTTTTAATTTTCTTGGCATATATTGTAACTAAGGGGTAATGATTATTCTTTTGTTAGTTTTCATATAGCAATCCTCTATTATTCGGTTTTCCAGTAAGGATTCTAATTTTTTTGATACTATCTGTGCCCCACGGTAATTTAAATGTTGCAAATCTCTAAATCCATTATTAGGAATCGTAAAGTCATTAAAATCCAACATAGGTACTTCTCTGAATCGCTGGGCATAAATTTGTAGAAATTTAACGTCATTATTTCTAATACTGCCCTTCAAATGTTGGGGGGACCTTATAAATACAATCTGCTTTCCTAAGCCATCACAAAGTGCTACTATTTTTTCCAAATAATAAATATTGCTCTCTGATATATCCTCATCATTTTTCGCCTTAATAATCTCTCCCTTTTTTTCCTGAAGTGTTATTGCTGTTTCCAAATTATTTTCCTTGTGATAAACATATCCTCCTATTTGATGGATAAAGTCATAGTTATTATTCAAAGCCATCCTAAAATTCCGTTTTTGCAAAACTGAAAAATTGTTTAATAATGAACCTAAATTATGTCTCATTAATAAAGCTGCATCATCAAAATTAAAAAAGGAACCATATTTCGGATAAAATTTTGAAATGTATTTATCCCCCCATATCCAAGTATCCATTTCTGAAGTAATCTGATTATTGGTAAATTCAATAAGAACCGTTTCAATATGATCATTTTGTTCAAAAATCTTTTCTAGTTTATAATAAGTATAAAAATATGATTCTCCCGATGTCGCAAGATTTTTAAAATCGGAAATTAGAGAATCATTATACGCACATTCCGCATGCGAATGACCTAACATTAGGTATTTGTAATTCTTTTCAAATCTAAAATTGGCTTGGTTACGTATATTCTGAGTTTGGATTCCGAATACAATCATACATATCAACAATAGAAACGCTAAAAACAATATTATTTGCTTTAAAAATATACTCATTCTTTAAAATTGAAAATAAATAAACTCTTGTTTTTGGCCACTAAAAATTATAATGATCAAAATCAACACAATATAAGTAGCCCATCTGAAAGCTTTTGACTTAAATACGATTCTTTGTAAAGGGAACTCCGATTTTCTCCCAAACCATTCCAAAACCATGAATATCAAGATTAGCAAAAAAAGATCCGTTGGACGTATAGCGGGGATCTTAAAAAGAGAGCTATTGAAAATTCCTTTAATGTATTTTAAAGCAAAAATCATACTCTCAGATCGGAAAAATATCCAAGCAAATACGGTTAAAAAAAAAGTGACAATGATTTTTAAAAGCTCTTGGAAACTAGGCAGGCTTTTATCAGCCGCAACGATTTCTATATATTGTCTATTTTTTTTCGCTAATAGCACAGGTATGAAATATATAGCATTTAAGAAACCCCAAAAAACAAACGTCCAGTTAGCACCATGCCAAAATCCACTAACTATAAAAATGATAAAAA
Organism: Aequorivita sp.; assembly: GCA_034675805.1. Taxonomy (GTDB): domain Bacteria; phylum Bacteroidota; class Bacteroidia; order Flavobacteriales; family Flavobacteriaceae; genus Aequorivita. The sequence goes on from JAUCCX010000001.1 coordinate 1,033,725, forward strand.
TATTTCGGATTTGCTGCCATTTAGAGCCTCTTGAACCACCCAAAGGGAAATATAAATAATCACGAAACCAGGTTGAAAGAGAAATATGCCAACGTCGCCAAAATTCTGCAATATTCCTTGAAAAATATGGATATGAAAAGTTGCGCATCAATCTAAACCCGAATAATCTAGCAGTTCCAATCGCAATATCCGAATAGCCTGAAAAATCACCATAAATCTGAAATGTGAAGAAGATTGCACCCAATAATAGTGTACTACCTGAATATTCACTGGAATTGTCAAAAATCAAGTTAGCGAAGTAGGCACAATTATCAGCAATTACCATTTTCTTAAAGAGTCCCCATAATATTTGTTTAGAACCTATGACCGCTTGTTCATAACTAAATTTTCGTTCCTTATTAAATTGTGGTAATAAATTTGTAGCTCTTTCTATAGGCCCAGCAACAAGTTGAGGAAAGAAGCAAACAAAGGCTGAAAATGCAACTAAGTCCTTGGTCGCATGTAATTTCCTTCTGTAAACGTCTATGGAATAACTAAGAGTTTGGAAAGTGTAAAAACTGATTCCTACGGGAAGAATTATATTTAGTGAATTGGCGTTAATCTCCATTCCAAAAAAGGAAAACGAAGCAATAAAATTATCTAAAAAGAAATTATAGTATTTAAAGAACCCCAAAAACCCTAAATTCACTAAAATACTTATCCATAACAACATTTTTCTTTTGCTGTGGTTTTCTTCCCGTTCTAAAAAGATTCCCACGAGATAATCAACCAAAGTACTAAAAGCAATCAAAAAAAGAAATCGCCAATCCCACCATCCATAAAACACATAACTGGCTACTACTATTAGAATATTTTGTAATCTCAGATTTTTAAACACAAACCAATATAGTAAGAACACTATAGGTAGAAATATTGCAAAATCAAGAGAATTAAAAATCATCTATACCAATAAGTTTAAAAAAATTGACAAAGCACATTCACGATTCCAAAACTTTTCGTCATTTTCCTTTCCGAATGGTTTATATACGCCAAGGTTTTAAACTACTATAGAAAATAAAGATTTTGAAAGAGCATTGCATAAAGGTTAAAAAATAAACTAGCTTGTATTAGGCGTGCTTATCTCGAGAGGTATTAGTCAGGTTAATTTAATTTTTATAGAGAACGAAGACCCAAATTAAATATAGCCAGCGCTCATATTATAAATTCCCATATATTTTCTTCCATTCTTCAATCTCTTTTTCTCGAGAAAAAATCTTGACCATCCTACTATGTGCACTATTTCCCATTCCTATTCTCATCTCTCTATCCTCGAACAATCTCACAAAATTCTTAGCATATTCTTCAGGATTACAAGAGTCACTTAAAAGCCCAGTAACATTATTCTCGACCACCTCAGGTATTCCCCCTACATACGAGGAGACCACAGGCAAATTATAATAAGACGCTTCAATTATCGCCATGGAGAGAGCCTCCGTTAATGAAGGTTGAAAATATATATCAGCCTGAATTAATCTTTCCTTTACCTCTTCCTCTGATAACCCTCCTAAAAGGTTAACTCGATCTCGAATATTCAATCGCTCAAGATGAAAAACTAACATATTATAATCAATTCCCTCACCAGCTATTTGATATTCAAATTCATAACCTTTTTTTTTTCAAAATTGAAATAGTCTCCAGAGCATATAAAAAACCTTTTTCCCATACTAATCTCCCGACGCTAAGAATAATCAATCTTCTATTTTCGAATGGAGAATGCGTAAAGTTTTCTTCTAATTTGGCGCGAATTGATCTATATAAAACGATAGACTTTCTAGGATCGGCACCTAACCCTATAGCTGTATTTTTTAAATCTTCACTAATAAAATGTAGAACATCAGCTCTCTTAAATATTCTTTGGATCAAGATTCTATTTTGTTTAGCCAGATTGGGAAACACATTGACATCAAAACCTCTAAAGCTTACTATCAGTTTAATATTTTTATTTTCTAAAATTGGTTCGATGTTTTGAAAGGCATTGGAAGTCAATAAATGGATTATGTCTGGATTATAACGTGTTAAGGGTTGTATCCTCTTTAATTCATCTGTTTTTTGTGTGAAATCAAAAAGATTGGAAAACCAGTTTTTTAATTTTTCCTTTTTAGAATTTAATTTATAATTTATCGCTAAAGGGATACTTTTATTTTTCGAGCCAAGAAATAATTGGGTTTTCAGGTTTTTAAAAGATATATCCTCATACCAATCCAACAAATGTTTTTGCCGAATTGGGTGTATATATGAAGCGATGATCGCAATTTTCTTACTCATTTAAAGTTCCATTTTAAAGACCTTCCTATTACTTTTTTATATTCCAAACCTCCTTTGTCGATAAAATAATGGATTATATATAGTATTCCTAATTTATAAACTAATGGATTTATAATTTTGTTACTGAACAGCAACCCTCGAAAATAAATGAATGAGTATTTATTCTTAAAAGCTAAATATAGTGCCTTAAAATATTCATATTTCAAATTATTTTTAACATTTTCTGGGGCATTATGGGGTAACTCTTTAATCAAACATCTTTTCACTTTGAGCATATCCGCTACAGCTCTTTTATTTATTCCTCCAGTAATAGAATTATTATGTCTTCTAACCTTAACTAGTGATTCATTGAGAAGAAAAATATCATTTTCACTTTCTCGAAATATTCGTTGTAAGAACTCAACTTCCTGACTTTTTCTTAAAGTTTCATCAAGTTTATACTTTTGAATAGTTTCTTTTTCAAAGAGAGTTGTCGGGAGATTAGCTTCCAATACTCTTAATATAAAATCATAATATATCGAAAACTTCACTTTATGATCTTGAGCTGGTTTTTCCAGCTCAGTAAAATTCGAATTATATCTATCTAAAAGACAAATACTTATTTTAACTTTATTATTTTTAATAGAGGAGAGTTGTTTTTGAATCAATTCTACTTCCATCAAATCATCACTGTCAAACCATTGCACATATTCTCCTTTACTCTTCTCAAAACCGTAATTGCGAGCTGCATTTCCGCCGGGTAATCTATTTTTTGGTCTATGATGGTATTGAAATCTATTATCATTCCTAATATAGTTTGCTAATACAACATCAGTATTATCTGTACTCCCATCATCTACCACAATACACTCCCAGTTTTTATAGGTCTGTGCCAAAACGGAATCTAAAGTCTCCCCTATTAAATGGGCACGATTGAAAGTGGGGATAATTATAGACACTAAGCTATTCACAATGATTAAATTTTTAAATTTTTAATCTTATAGGATCCTTTTCCTGAAATCATAGTTAAAACAAGTAATAAAAATAACTTCATTCTATCTTTATATCCAATATCGTTGAATGAGAACAAATGCTTAAATGCCAAAGAAAAGTTTTTATTATCTGCCATAATCTTGAAATTCATTAAGCATCTTCTTTTATATTTTTTAATTCCAGATTTTTTTTGATGATATATGGAATAGTGTAGAATCTTTTTATTGACGGTGAGTAAGGAACTTATACTTTCTCCTTTTTTGTCTAGTTTGGAGACTATTGAGTGTTCATGACGTCTCACATGATACAAAATTTCAGAAACATTACGAACAACCAAGTCTTTTGAAATGAATAAATTAAAGAAAAAATCCGTATCCTCTGAACTATGAATTTCAGGATCAAACCTAAGGCCTTCTAGAACAGCTTTTTTTATTAAAAAACACAATGGTCCAAAACTCACTCTTGAGTTTAATAGATCATCAATTATATCGCCACTAAACTCTCCATTATATATTTTATCTCGTAATCCATCTTTATAAAAACACTTAAATGCGCAAAAAATCACATCAGTTTCAGGATACTGAATAAAAACTTCAACCCGTTCTTTTAAAAACCCCGGCAGCATCAAATCATCACTATCAAAAAAATTTATGAGTTCTCCTTTAGATTTTTCTAACCCATAATTTCTACTATTGCTTACACCCTTTGAAAGGTATGGCGGCCTAATAATATATTGAAATCGTCCATCTTTTTTTGAGTATTCCTTAATAAGCGCTTCAGTATTGTCAGTACTTCCATCATCAGTAATAATACATTCCCAGTTTTGATATGTCTGGACAATTATACTATTTAATGTTTCACCAATTAGGTGGGCACGATTATAGGTGGGAATAATAATAGTAACTAATGGGTTATTCATTTAATAAGTAATTATATTAAAAATCTTCAATGGATTTTTTTAATTTTAAAATCTATTTATTAACCCAAACTTAATCAAAAGGTTTATCCATTTTGATTTTCTTAAGTTTTTAATAGTCCTATTTAAATCTTCTATTTGTTCCAAACCATGTAGATATACATTAAACTCAGTCTCTAAAACCTCTTTTCTTTCTCTTTTAAGATTATGGATATTTTCTCTCTTTGAGCTTACGCCTTCTAAATTAAATAAAGAAACAACCTTATTTATATGTTTATAAGTGGCACTATACTTACAAATAGCAAGAATAAAAAATTTCCAATCAGCTACAATTTTTAAGTTTTCATCATAATAGCCTATTTTATTAAATAGCATTTTTTTAATAAAAGTTGATTGATGCGGCAAGGTATCTTTATATAAAAAAGAAAAGTTTATTTTTTCAGGAGGGTTTTTAATAAAATCTTTATTCAACCCCCTTACATGAATGCCGCCCGATACTATATCTTTATTAAAACCATTTGGCTCAATGTTTTTGATTACTTCTCCATCCACCAACCAATCCCCACTATTCAAAAACAATAAATATTCTCCAGTAGCTTTATCAATCCCCTTATTCATGGCGTTATATATACCTGAATCAGGTTCGCTAACCCAATAATTCAGTGAGTCGCGGTGAGTTTCTATATACTCCTTACTGCCATCGGTAGAGCCACCGTCAATAACAATATATTCAATGTCACTATAAGTCTGCTCTAAAACACTGGTCATTGTTTTTTTCAGACCCTCTATATCATTGTAGTTTATTGTGATTATGGAAATTAGCACCGTGTTTTCTTATTTTAAAAAAGTTTCTCTGTAAACCTTTGTGATTCCTTCTTTCAGTTCAATAGTATGCTGCCAACCCAAACTGTGTATTAAAGATACATCCAATAATTTTCGGGGAGTGCCATCGATTTTTTTGGTGTTCCAAACAATTTCTCCATTAAAACCAACAATCTCTTTAATCAATAATGCCAGCTCTTTTATGGAAATAACTTTTTCAGCACCAATATTCACGTAAACGTTTCCTTCATACGAGTTCATTAAATGTAAACAGGATTTTCCTAAATGGTCCACATGCAGAAACTCTCTTTTGGGGGTGACTGTCTCCCATACCTCAAAAGTTGTCTTACTAAGTTCTTTTGCTTCGCGGACCTCATAGCCTTTTAACAATAACAATTCAGCCAAATAAGCACCATCCTGCCCTGTGATTCCTGTTATTAATGCATTATTCATTTTCGTTATTCCAACTATTTTTTGAGAAGATACAATTAAATTAATGTCTTTCACTTTTAGAATTATGATAAACCCTTAAAATCAACATAAAATATTCTTAGATTGTAGTTATTAGTTTTTATTACTCAATAATTGATTACTAGCAACATTAGTCTCTAAATACTTTTCTACATCAAAAAAATACTTCTCTACTAATTCGAGATTATCATGATCTAAATCCCACCATTTTATTCCTAAAAGTTTATCTATGGTGATATCATCGAATCTATATCTAATTATTTTGATTGGATTCCCAACAGCGATAGCATAATCAGGTATGTTTTTTGAAACAACTGCACCAGCACCAATGACAGCACCATTTCCAATTTTAACACCATCTAATATAATCACATTCATTCCTATAAATACATCATTCCCTATCACTATAGGGAGTGTTTCTTTAACCTTGTTTGTTTTGCTTAGTGTCATCCCGTTTTGTTTTAATGTGGAATAAAACATTGGATGTGTAGAAATTCCGTTAGTTGGATGAATCCCCCAACCAGCAATTAAATTAGGACCTATTGAGCAAAATTTACCAATAATAGAATTGTTAATTATTGAATTTTTAGCAATATATGTGTAAGATCCAATTATTGTTTTATTCAATATTGCATCTGGATAAACTTTACAATCATTACCTAAATATGAACTATTATTTTCAATTTTTTTATTTTTAGTTTTTATATTATTTAATTCTGGATATATTTTTACAAATAGTCTTCTTAATCCTTTTTTAATCATTTTTTTTAAAGACAATCTCTCATCTTTTACGCTTTTTTTATTTAATTCTTTATAAAATATTTGAACAGCGTTTAATGCAATTTCGTTTTCTTTTAATTCTATTTTATATACTTCAATATTGTCTGCTAATTTTTCAATCTTGAATTGTGAGAATTCACCATTATGTATTCCTGAATTATCAAAGCCAATATTTTCAACTAAAGAAATTGAAGGATATAAAGTAAACCCATTCTGTAAAAGAACAGATGTGTGCCATTTTATAAACCAAGTATTAAGTCTTCCTGTTATATTATGGGCAAGTTGACTGCTCAGATAATCTCCACCAAACTTGTCCAAAATTGAAAGTTCCTTTTTTTCTTGAATTTCTTGCCATAAAAAATTTGCATCATTGTTAAATGATTCCCACGATCGTTTCCAAGTAGCCCATCCCCAGCATAGTGGAACATTGAAAAAAAATGTTTCAGGAAGTTTTTCTTCATGAGGATACATATACCCAGAAATGTGCATTACTTTTTCATTTTTATCATAAAAATTTAAAGCCTCATTCATATATTTTAAAAACCCTTGGGAAGTAACTATATCATCTTCTAAAACGATGATTTTTCCAAATTTATTAATAATCTCTGTAACCCCTTTAATTATATTTTCAGCAAGCCCAACATTTGTAGATCGCTCGATTATATGAACCTTATTACACCAATTCTTCTTACGAATGATTTCTCGCACTTGCCGAATCTTTTCTACTAAATCATACGAAGCTCCTTTTTTTTGGCCCATCGCAATAAATATACAATGTGCTTTGATCTGCCAAAAAGTTTACAGACAGCGCTTCGAGTGTTTGTTCTGTGTGCCAGGGACGATTGTAAACAAATAATATGATAGGGGCTAATTTCATTTAGTTTGTATGTCTTTAAAGAACAACGTATTGAATGTTTTAGCTACTAATTGATATTCTTTGCTGTCTAAAAATTTATAAACTTCGCTCTGTTTTTCCAATTCAACTATAGGATATTTCTTTAAGTCTTCCACTAAAACCATAGCTGGTCTATATAGCTCCCAATCATTCGATTTTAAGACCTGCAAATCTAAACCTTCAACATCTATTGTCAAAAAGTCTATTTGAACGTTGTGAGGAAGATATGCTTTTAAAATTGAGCTTAAAGGTAAGGTTTGAATTTTTCTTTCCGCTATTATCTTAAAGTCCCTCAAACCATCTTTCTTTTTTGCTTCATCTTTAGAAAATGTGTTTAAGGCAGGCTCGTTAAACATATAATAGGTCAATTCACTCTTTTCTAAAGATACTCCAGTCTCCAAATTTACGTCTCGTGGTCGCTCTTTATTAAAGCTTATCATGCTATCTGGCATAGCATCTATGTTGATACCTCTCCATCCGTTTTTATAAAAATTATAGGTATTTGAAAATCGTTTAGGATGATGGGCACCTACATCAACATAAAAACCATTTTTCTTATTCTCAAAAAACCGCTCAAGTATTAAATCTTCCCCTTCTTGTGAATAGGAGAGTTTGGCATATTTTAAGGTTTTTTTAAAATTGACAACCTCATCTCGCCCAAGAAAATATTTAATCTTGGAAGGTGTTATTTTGATTAAGATGTTTTTTAAAAATTTCATATTACGGAAGTCAATACCCACCGCCAATAGGAATAGTAGGCTGTATTGACAAAGGCTTTAAACCAATATCTCTTTGCATAAAAATACTAGTTGTCCAAGTATAATCATTAATAGGTCCAAAACCATGAAAATCAACTTCTATCAATCCTAAATTTCGAAAATTTGCTGCAATTTCAGGATGACGGTCGCTATTATCTAAAATTATTAAACCATCTTTTTTTAGAATATTAAAACTCTCGTTTGCACAATTCTCTCTTTCAATTCCGTCAATCAATATTATATCAAAGGGAATTCGAAACTCGGCAGGTTTTTTGGCATAATCGGATTCAGCAAAAAACAACTTTTGATTTGTAATATTAAATTCTAAAACTTTTCCATACCAATCTTTATTATGCTCAATAGAATATATTTCTTTGACTCTCTTTGAAAAAAACAAAGATGAATTGCCAGCTCCCCATTCTAACATAGTTAAATTAGAAAGATCCAATTGCTTTAAATAGTCTATAGCTGGATAAGTGAACCAAGGTAAAGGTTCGCCGAATGCATCAATAGATTTTTTGTTTTTTTTGCTTTTTAAATGTCCGTATTCAAATTCCAATAATTTACTGGCTTTTGTCAGAGGTGATTCTTTTCTTGAATTCTTTTCAATTCGGTATCCAAAATATTTAAGAACTTTATTTATAATTTTTTTCATTTTATTGGAATTCATGCTTTACTAAAATATGTCCCTGATTTACTGGAATGATACGGCCAGTATTGAAAAAGTCTCCATTTTCCACCTCAAAGGAGCCAGCGTTTATAACCCAATCGGAAACCTTATTGTCTTCACTCGCAAAGAGCGTAAAATGATAATTGCCAGACTGAAATGGATTTACAGGAACAAAGATTTTTATCAATTTTGTTTCTCGAGATTCAAAACTAACTAATTGATTTGTCAAATCGTTACCAAAAATTGTGATTCGCCTCGCCTGATCGTCATCAATACCAATAGAAATTCTAACGTTTTTTAATGTAGAATTAGAGTTATTTTCAATTTTTACAACCATATTATAAGCCAATCCTGAAGGAATTATATGGATTTTCTCACCATCCACATTTTCAAACCAATAATCTAAAAACTTTAAGCTTCCATCACCTTTTCTGTCAGTACGCAAAGAAAGTTCTTTTGACACTTCTTCATTCCTGAATTTCTTAAGGTAATAATTAATTACGTCCTCCGTATCTCCTACAATATCCACAGTGCCATTATTCAAAAGCATAACACGTGTGCAAAGGTTTTGAATAGAAGCCATATTATGACTTACAAACAAAACCGTTCTTCCATCACCTGTGGATATATCTTTCATCTTGTCAATAGCCTTCTTCTGAAACTCAGCATCCCCCACGGCTAGCACCTCATCAACCACCAAAATATCCGGTTCCAAATGCGCAGCCACAGCAAAGGCAAGCCTTACGGTCATCCCGCTACTATAACGCTTTACAGGAGTATCTACATACATTTCGCAGCCAGAAAATTCAACTATTTCATCCAACTTAGCAGTTATCTCTGAGCGAGTCATTCCTAAAATAGCACCATTTAGATAAATATTTTCTCGCCCCGTAAGCTCTGGGTGAAAGCCTGTACCTACTTCTAATAAGGATGCTATGCGGCCTTTCGTCTTGATGACACCTGTTGTAGGGCTGGTAACGCGTGAAAGGATTTTAAGTAAGGTAGATTTTCCCGCTCCATTTTTCCCTATAATTCCCAGCACCTCACCTTCCTGCACTTCAAAATTAATATCTCTTAATGCCCAAACGTATTCTGACTTTTCTTTGCTGCTTCGGTCATTTACAGCTCCAAATTTTAAATAAGGATCTTCCTTCCCACGGATTTTATGCCAAAAGCGGTTAAAATCATGCTTAATGGTGCCGGTGCCTACGGTGCCGAGACGGTATTGTTTGGAGATGTTTTCGGCTTTTAGGATGGTCATTTTCGGTTCTCGGTTGTGAGCTGTGGGTTATGGGCGATTCTAACTTTGGAGCTAAAATAATGTTTTTTGTTTCCTTTGACAAGCTGATTAGCACTCACGTATTTTTGCTTCGCTTCGCTCGCAATATAAAAGCAATTAGGTTAAACGGTATCGATGAAGGTTTTTTCGGTTCGGTTGAAGATTACTAGGCCCACTAAAAATAAGACTATGCTTATAATTAGCGTGTAAATAAATCCTGACCAACTAAAGCTGCCCGTGTTTAATAACATATATCTGAAGCCTTCGATAATTTGTGTCAGAGGGTTATACGCTACCAAGTCTGCAACATATCCTGGAAGTTTTTTTCGTGCTTCTGAAAGTGGATAGGGTACTGCGGAAACGTACATCAACAGCGAAACCGCAAACCCAACCAATACATTTAAATCGCGATACTTGGTGGTCATAGAACTAATGGTCATCCCAAGACCTAAACCAAGCAATGCCATCATTAAGATATATACAGGAAATAGTAATAAATGTAAATTTGGACTAAGTTCAAAGCCCTGAAATACATAATAGAAATAGAAAATAATAAATATCAGAAATTGTATTCCAAATTTCATCAGGTTACTGATAGTAATGGATATAGGCATAATAACCCGCGGGAAATACACTTTTCCAAATATTCCAGCATTGCTTCTAAAGGTATTGGAAGTGCCAGTAAAACAGGAAGTAAAATAATTCCAAGCAGTTATTCCCGCAAGGTTAAACAAAAAAGGAGGAATACTCCCTGTGCTGATACTCCCCAAGTTGTTAAACACCAAGGTAAAAATAACTGAGGTAAACAACGGCTGTATAAAATACCACAACGGCCCCAAGATGGTCTGCTTATAAACCGTGGTGATATCCCGTTTTACAAAAAGAATAAGCAGGTCGCGATAGTGCCATACTTCTTTTAGGTTAAGGTCGAAGGCTTTTCTTTTGGAGGAGATCTCGTATAGCCAGGTGTCGTTTTGTTCGGGAGCCAAAGACTTGGATTTTTGTTGTTGGCGAATATAAGGATTTTAAGGGAAAATTAAGTATAAACGACATATGCCTTAGGAGATTTATGAAGGACTCAGTAGCTAGACTCATAAATAAATCTAAAAGCTCAAAAAGTGATAGAAACAGAATTTTGTTTAATCGTAAATTTTCATTATGCCAAGATTAAACAAGTTCATCGGTCAAACAATCTGAAAACGAACATTGTATGCTATATCAGAATAATAAGTTTTACAATTACATTCAAATCTTCTCAAGACACCACCTAAAGGAATGATTTTTTAAAAAACAGTGCTAATCGTTATAAAGTGTTATTGCGAATTGGACACCCGAATAACTATAAGTGGTAGAATTATTCCTAACCCTGAAAATGAGCTCGCCAGCATTAGCCTCCTTATATTCTATTGTGAGATCTTCGTCCATATCCCCTATCGAAGGACCAATAATATTAATAGAAAATCCAGAATATCTTGTGGCCTGTGGAAGCCCACCTGTAAGTGTTGTAGCAATATTGCTTAATAGTAATGAAGGAGGATAATACCATGTTTCCGTATGGCTCAATTTATTTAAAAGATACCATTTATTGTTACTTTTGCTATATTGAAAACTTGCGCAAGCATATTTACCCCTCATCATAAAATCCCTTTCACTTGGCACAAAGATTTTGATCGGCTCTGCAGGTATTGTACTCAAATGACCGATATTCATTACTTGATCTGTGGTGTTTTGAAGAGTGACAATTTGACCATCAGCAGCAGCAACAGGCAATATGCCATTAATAGAGAAGCTGGTCGTCGGTCCAATTATTCTATAAAAAGAATATGGGTTACTTCCGAGATTTATTGCGTTATTATTCCCATTTGTCAATGTCAATGGTGGTCCTTCTCTTAACGATAGCGCCTCATTTACATCCAATGTTGTTAGAGGATCACCTGTTTCCACCCCCACTTGTGCTGAAACATTTAAGGACATTATCATAAAAAAGACAATGACCAGTATTTTATGAAGTAGTTTATAAATATTCATTCTATTGATTAGATTTAGTTATAGAAAACAAGTTGCTCAATCCTCTACGTTATATTTCTCTGAATCTCTTTTTTCACCGACCTTAATAGATTTACTTTCTGCATAGTTCTTACCAATTTTGTCGCTTTTATTTGAATTGATAGAATCACTATTTACTATTGTTCTTTTACTAGAATCGTAAGTAGTGGTTGCGCTAGTATTTTGATTAATTTTAGTTTCAACATTGTTTGAATCAATTTCCATTTTGTCCAAAGAGACAATAGCTTGGACTCTTTTAGGAGAAATCTCTTTAGTTAATTCCACGCGTTCAGCATAAACATTTTTTACTCCTTCCTGGGCATTGACACAAAAACCCATTAATAAGAATATTAAGATCATTATTTTCATTTCTTTAGGATTTAATTTTTAGATTTTATTTATGGTAACTATAATATCTCCACTTATACTGCTCCCTCTTGTATTACGGACGCGATAAACTACTTGCCCGTCTTGGGATTCTACATATTCAATATATAGATTATTGCGTCTATTAGAAGCGATGTTTCCAAAATTTACATTCACACTCGACTCTGCAGTGGCTTGCGGTATAATTTCTATATACGTTTGAGTTCCGCTAACAAAGGATTTTGAGAATCTCCAAGTTTCTATATGGTTTAATTTGTTTAAAAGAACCCACCGCTGGAATTCTTTGCTGTATTGCAATGTGATAGCAGTGTATCTTCCTCTTAGTTGTAAATCTTTTTCACCAGGCACGTAGATCCTATTTGCATTGGTAGAACTATTACTATTATGTCTTATTGTCATTGCACCAGCTCGCGTATTGATAAGTGTCACCATTTGACCATCTGCTCCAGCTACAGGGATAATACCTGTCAAGTCAAAATTCGAAGTCGACGTACTAGTAATCCTATAAAAAGAATAAGGAGTTGTGCCTAAACTAATATTGTTCAAGTTACCAGGGTTACCTGTGGTATTTATCGCGGCTCCTTCTCTTAATGACAACGCACCATTCACATCCAAAGCAGTTTTCGGCTCAGTTGTCCCAATCCCAACCTGCGCAAATCCATTAAAAGAAAAGAATGACAAAAAGCAAAAAAACAAAAAAGACCCTACTTTTTGAGTGTATATATTCTTCATAAAAAAAGTTTTAAATTAAAACGTATTTTGTACTAAAAAGTGACATAACAATAATAGAGCACCTACCCAATAAATGCAAATTTTGTAAGCTTTACTTAGGGGTAAGGAGTGTTTGTTGCGAAATACTCAAAATATCCGTTAAGATGTTTTCTAATTTCGTTAAGTGGATATTATATGTAGGAAAACACTTAGTGACAACAAGCCAAATGTTTAATATTTAAAACTTTAACATTTCAATTTCCTCAAAATGAGCGAAAATTCTTCTAACAGAGGAAAAATCCTAGAAAAAAAATGAAAGAAAAAACATAAAATAAAGCCAAGAAAAAATGACCCTTTCGAGTTCTGAGTCATAAATACGTAAAACCAAATACCTCAACCAAAAAACCGATCACAAATCACCAATCACAAATCACTTTCTCACGCCACCCTTTAGGGCCGGGGCAAAGCGGGAACCACCCTCTATGGCCGGCGCAAAGCAGGAGCCACCAAAAAAAAACCCTCTGTGCCCTCTGTGACTCTGTGGTAAAACTCATAACCCAAATCCCATTCTCCCGCCACCCTTTAGGGCCGGGGCAAAGCGGGGGCCACCAAAAAACCTCTGCGCCCTCCGCGCCTCTGCGGTAAACCAACCCCACAACAAAAAACCATCTGTGCCCCCTGTGACTCTGTGGTAAAACTTAATAACTCACAAAAACCTCTGCGCCCTCCGCGCCTCTGCGGTAAACCCACCCCGTCATTGCGAGCACAGCGAAGCAAACCCTCTGTGCCCCCTGTGACTCTGTGGTAAAACTCATAACTAAAAACCCAAATCCCATTCTCCCGCCACCCTTTAGGGCTGGGGCAAAGCGGGAGCCACCAAAAAAAAACCCTCTGCGCCCTCCGTGCCTCTGTGGTAAAACTCATAACTAATAACTCAAAACTCACACAAAACCTCCGCGTCCTCTGCGCCTCTGCGGTAAACCTTTAACCCACCCCGTCATTGCGAGCAAAGCGAAGCAACCCCCCAAAAAAACCCTCCGCGCCCTCTGTGCCTCTGTGGTAAAACTCATAACTAAAAACTACAAAATATGCGCCCGAATAATCTCCGCACTAATCCCAGTATATTCCCCAAACTCATAAATCGTCAAAAGCTGATGCTTTTCCTTCTTATAATACTCCTTCACCTCCCTATTTAGATACAAGGCATGCCGATATGACTTCCCAGTAAGCAACTGGATATCCTTTGGATAAATAACTACTCTAGAACTTCTTGGCCCATTCCCAAAAGATGGAACCCCGTTTTTTTCAAAATCATTTTTCATATTACTATAAATTTAATTTTTGTTTATTAATAAAAAGAAATGCCACAAAAAAGGTGCAAAACCCCTTGTTCGTATAAAATAAAAATTGCATCTATGTATAGTTCAAATGCATCTATGCTATGTTCAATCTGTCATAATGTATGGCTCACAAAATGTCTATGTATTGTTCAGGTACCTATAGTGCTACTCCAGTCCTACTTTTAAGCTACTATACTTCTACTCTTCCCCTACTATCATACTACTTCCACCTTTCACCCGCCCACATCCAAAATGATCAAATTTCGACATCCTGAAAATTTAAAAATCCAATAAAAATTAAATCCCTCCTTGTGATAATCGATATAAGAACTCCCCCACATCAACAGCTCCCTTCCCTCAGTTTCTTAGGAAATTCTCATCTTCATCCTTTGGTCCCAATCAAAAAAAGGAGAAACAAAAAAAATAAAGATTTCCAATAAAATCAAGAAAAAAAGTGAAAGACACCCATCCCCAATAATTTTCACAACCCCCTATCACTGCACCCTCCCCCCTTCAAATAATCCTAATTAATAGATTTATAATGAATTAAATTTTTAAGCTCATCGAGGGGTATAAAATTGATTGCAGAATATTTACGTCTCACGATTCTAAACCTGCTTATATGTTTGTGAAAAAGAAAATCCCCTAAATAACACAGAAGAATTTCGTACATCGCACTGTGAATATCAGCCTTAGAGTAACGCTGATCCATTTGGATGTACAGAACCAAATGCAGCTTATTAGAAGTTTTATAAATCCTTTCAACCGCAAAATAAATTTGATAAATAGTAGTGGGCCGTTCAAAAAATTTATAATCCTCGCAAAGGTGAATTACCGAAAGTCTATACGGTTTAACCCCCACACTAAGTTCCCAAGAATAAAGCAAAGGTGCCTCCGCCAATAGCTCATCAGCCAGGGCCTTTAATCTCGGAATCCCCCAGGTTACAAATGCCAATTTTGCCAAATAGCTCCCATCATTCGGGAACATCAATAGCACAGCCAATTTAGGATCGATAGAAGTAGCCTTTGAATACAACACAGCCATCATATTCTCCCTCCTCATCAATTCCACCTCTCCGGTCGCTTCCAGTAAATCCAGTTGCACCGCTAAAAAATAATCCCAAAACTCTTCAATTTTTGTTTTCATAATTATATAGATTAAATTAATAATAGACATAAACAAAAAAAACCCGTCATTGCGAGCAAAGCGAAGCAACCCCGTCATTGCGAGCAAAGCGAACCTCAGCTTAACACCCCTCACACAAAAGCGAAATTTTTAAAAATTCCCCAAATATCCAAGCTCCAACCCCCAATCACAACCAAAAAATCACACAAAAACACCTTTTTATCCTTTATAACAAAATTTCAACCCATTTAGAATAAAATCTCTCAGATTTATCCAATTATTCAGTAACCCCGCCGTCATTGCGAGCAAAGCGAAGCAACCCCGTCATTGCGAGCAAAGCGAAGCAAAACCCTCTGCGCCCTCCGCGCCTCTGCGGTAAACCCACCCCGTCATTGCGAGCACAGCGAAGCAAACCCTCTGTGTCCTCTGTGACTCTGTGGTAAAACTTAATAACTCACAAAACCCTCTGCGCCCTCCGCGCCTCCGCGGTAAACCTTTAACCCACCCCGTCATTGCGAGCACAGCGAAGCAAACCCTATGCGTCCTCTGCGTCTCTGCGGTGAACAAACCCCAAAAAAAACCCTCCGTGCCCTCCGTGCCTCTGTGGTAAAACTCATAACTAATAACCCATAACCCCAATCCCATTCTCCCGCCACCCTTTAGGGCCGGGGCAAAGCGGGAGCCACCCTTTAGGGCCGGGGCAAAGCGGGAGCCACCCTTTAGGGCCGGGGCAAAGCGGGAGCCACCCTTTAGGGCCGGGGCAAAGCGGGAGCCACCCTTTAGGGCCGGGGCAAAGCGGGAGCATCCCAACAAAAAACCCTCCGTGCCCTCTGTGCCTCTGTGGTAAAACTTAATAACTCACAAAACCCTCCGCCCCCTCCGCACCTCCGCGGTAAACCTTTAACCCACCCCGTCATTGCGAGCACAGCGAAGCAAACCCTCTGCGCCCTCTGCGTCTCTGCGGTGAACAAACCCCCAAAAAAACCCTCTGCGCCCTCCGTGCCTCTGTGGTAAAACTCATAACTAATAACCCATAACCCCAATCCCATTCTCCCGCCACCCTTTAGGGCCGGGGCAAAGCGGGAGCCACCCTTTAGGGCCGAGGCAAAGCGGGAGCATCCCAACAAAAAACCCTCCGTGCCCTCCGTGCCTCTGTGGTAAAACTCATAACTAATAACCCATAACCCCAATCCCATTCTCCCGCCACCCTTTAGGGCCGGGGCAAAGCGGGAGCCACCCTTTAGGGCCGGGGCAAAGCGGGAGCCACCCAAAAAAAACCCTCCGTGCCCTCTGTGCCTCTGTGGTAAAACTTAATAACTCACAAAACCCTCTGCGCCCTTTGCGCCTCTGCGGTGAAGATGCAGAAAGTTCTCTGCAAGCAAAGCGAAGCAACCCCGTCATTGCGAGCAAAGCGAAGCAAAACCCTCTGTGCCCTCTGTGCCTCTGTGGTAAACCAATCCAAAACCCCATTAAAAACCACCATAATCGCAAACCCGCGCAACAACCCCCAAAAACCCGCAAGAACCACCCCTAACAAGAATAAAATGAACACCATATAACCCCAAATACAAACTTGCGCAAAAAACACCGCTTTACGTTTCGCAAAAACCATTCACAAGATTTGCATTGTAGGTTTGCCATAAGTTTAACCCAAAAAATTTTTTATTATGGCAAAACAAAAAGGAATTGTAAAGCTAAAAGGTACTATTGGAGATTTTACCTTTTACAAAACCCGCGACGGCTATTTAGCCCGAGAAAAAGGCGGAGTCGACAAAAGCCGAATTATGAACGATCCAGCGTTTAAGCGAACTCGTGAAAACGGAATGGAATTCGGAACTGCCGGCAAGGGCGGCCAACTTATCCGAAAGGCAGAAAGGATATTGATCCGTCAGGCAAGCGACCACCGTTTAACCCCCAGACTCGTGCAATTACTGATGCGCGTGGTAAAAACTGACCCGTTAAACGATCGTGGTTACAGAACCGTCCAAGATGGTGATATGTCCCTGCTCAAAGACTTTAACTTTAATTCGAAAGGCATCCTCAACACCGTATTCTTCAGTGGCTATACCCCAAGTTTCGACAGAGCTACCGGGATATTCGATGTTGACATTGATACTTTCGTGCCCAACGAAACCATCGATGCCCCAAAAGGAACTACCCACTTCCAATTGGTAGCTGGAGTTTGCGCCTTGGACTTTCCAGGAAGAAGCTTTGAAGAAGACAATACCAATTCTACAATCCTACCTTGGAACCAAACACAGCAGGCAGCCATAACCCTAAGCACTAGTATTACTGCAGGGGGAACTTTACCAGTAATCCAAGTGGTAGGAGTGAATTTCTTTCAGGAGGTGAACGGTGAAATGTATTCGTTGCGAAATGGTGCTTTTAATGCCCTGGCAATTGTGGGAGTAGATCAGCTGTAACCAAAAAGATTGAGGTTATGGATTTATATCTGCAACGAACACATTACAGAGCGGGTACAAATGGGGTTTTATTTCATAATAATCAGTTCTTGTGCTTTTGCATAGAACTCCCCTGGCGGCAAAATCAAACTATGATTTCCTGCATCCCCGATGGCACTTATGAACTAAAGACGTTCTATTCCCTGCGTTTCAAACATCATTTGATACTGAAAAATGTCCCAGATCGTAGCGGTATCCTCATCCATCCCGCCAATGATGCCCTGACTCAGCTGAAAGGATGTATAGCTCCCGTCTCCCAATTAACTGGAATAGCAAAAGGCTTAGGCTCACAAAAGGCATTGCAAAACCTGTTATTGCGAATAGAAGCATTCAGAGAACCAAGAGAAGCAGTATTTCTAACAATCACCTCAGAACATTCAACCAGGTAGTCTCTTATGTAAGAATTGGTAAACGGTAAATAAAGCAAGCCCCGTCATTGCGAGCAAAACGAAGCAACCCCGTCATTGCGAGCAAAGCGAAGCAAAACCCTCTGTGCCCTCTGTGCCTCTGTGGTGAAGATGCAGAAAGTTCCCTGCAAGCAAAGCGAAGCAACCCCGTCATTGCGAGCAAAGCGAAGCAAAACCCTCTGTGCCCTCTGTGCCTCTGTGGTGAAGATGCAGAAAGTTCCCTGCAAGCAAAGCGAAGCAACCCCGTCATTGCGAGCAAAGCGAAGCAAAACCCTCTGTGCCCTCTGTGCCTCTGTGGTGAAGATGCAGAAAGTTCCCTGCAAGCAAAGCGAAGCAACCCCGTCATTGCGAGCAAAGCGAAGCAAAACCCTCTGCGCCCTTTGCGCCTCTGCGGTGAAGATGCAGAAAGTTCCCTGCAAGCAAAGCGAAGCAACCCCGTCATTGCGAGCAAAGCGAAGCAAAACCCTCTGTGCCCTCTGTGCCTCTGTGGTGAAGATGCAGAAAGTTCCCTGCAAGCAAAGCGAACCAACCCCGTCATTGAGAGCAAAGCGAAGCAAAACCCTCTGCGCCCTTTGCGCCTCTGCGGTGAAGATGCAGAAAGTTCCCTGCAAGCAAAGCGAAGCAACCCCGTCATTGCGAGCAAAGCGAAGCAAAACCCTCTGCGCCCTCTGTGCCTCTGCGGTGAAGATGCAGAAAGTTCCCTGCAAGCAAAGCGAAGCAACCCCGTCATTGCGAGCAAAGCGAAGCAAAACCCTCTGCGCCCTTTGCGCCTCTGCGGTGAAGATGCAGAAAGTTCCCTGCAAGCAAAGCGAAGCAATCCCGTCATTGCGAGCAAAGCGAAGCAAAACCCTCTGTGCCCTCTGTGCCTCTGTGGTGAAGATGCAGAAAGTTCCCTGCAAGCAAAGCGAAGCAACCCCGTCATTGCGAGCAAAGCGAAGCAAAACCCTCTGTGCCCTCTGTGCCTCTGTGGTGAAGCCCACAACCGACAACCAAAAACCAAAATTAACCAAAACTAAAACCTATGGATTTATTTGAACGAATGGAACACCCCACGCCAAAATTCTTTCGTCGCTTGCGGAACATTGGATTAGGACTTACTGCAATAGGGGGAGCGGTGGTTACATTGCCTGTTATGTTACCGATAGTGCTCACCAATATTGCAGGTTATCTGATAGTCGCTGGCACGGTGGCCTCTGTGGTAAGTCAGACGGTAATAAACGACGGCAACGAGCACGATGACTATGACGATCCTACGGATCTATCAGGAGGAGTTATCCCCTACGAGCCAAATCCGCTCCTCGACCCGAACCGTTAATACTGAAAGCTATGGATAATTATCATATCAGTATAATGGGAGGAATCGCCTTTGGGATATTACCCAATCTACCCATCGAAGATATAGTAGTCACCCTATGTATGGCCGCCTTCGGAACCCTAACCAGTTTTGCAGTGACCCTTGTACTAAAGTCAATATGCAAACCCCTGGAAAGAAAGTCTAAAGATTAAAATCTTAAGCACAAAAGAAAGGTCCTTCATTAATTTGAAGGGCCTTTTTATTTTTTAAAAACCAAAACAAACAATCCAAAACCTATAATCCCAAACCCATTCTCCCGCCACCCTTTAGGGCCGGGGCAAAGCGGGAGCCACCCAACAAACACCCTCTGCGTCCTCCGCGCCTCTGCGGTAAACCACCCCAGAGCAGAAACCCTCCGTGCCCTCTGTGCCTCTGTGGTAAACCAACCCACCCCGTCATTGCGAGCACAGCGAAGCAAACCCTCTGCATCCTCCGCGCCTCTGCGGTAAACCACCCCAGAGCAGAAACCCCTCTGTGCCCTCCGTGCCTCTGTGGTAAAACTCAATAACTCATAACTAAAAAAAACTACCCCCTACCAAGCAATTCCCGCACAAAACCCTCCAACTTAGATATACGCTCCTCTTGTGAATCTATTATATGTTGTTGTTCTTGAATAGCCTCCGTAAGAATAGGAATCAACCCAGTATAGTTCACTGAATAATATCCAGAAACAAGCTCAATAGGATCACGAATCTCCCTTTTCTTTTTAGGATCAGGAATAGCACTAGAATCCACCAATTCAGGAAATATCTCCTTTAAGTCCTGCGCTATAAACCCAAAGGATTTCTTATTTGGGTCAAAAGCCATTCCCGGAAATTCCGCAGCTCGCCAATTATAGGATTTAGGGCTTAACTGCATAACCTTTTTGAGAATATCGTTTTTTACATTTAATGAAGCAATATTGGATTTAAATCTTTCATCCGAAAGGTTATTCAAGGTACCAGTATAAGTGACGGAACCATCCACATAGACATCTCCATTGAAATTCCCTGCCAATCCGCTATTAGCAGCAGAAGCAGTAGACTCCCCATACACTCCAATAAATCCACTTCCAATCACCCCAGTACCTTGCGTTTCACTTGGATTTTTAAAACTTCCAGCCGCCATAGAAGAATCTGTTCCAGTGGCAAACTCGGCATAGATAGCGTCCTCAGTAGTTACATTACTTAATACGTGAAGTTTTGCAATAGGATCAATCCCTACGCCAACCCTACCTGCAGAAGTAATCCTCATCCGCTCAGTACCCGCTGTAGAAAAGCCAAGAACATCGGTTTCTAACCTATACATCCCCATATTTGCATCTGCCGCCCAAGAATAAAATGGCAATGCCGCAGTGCCATCTGCCATTGCCTGAACTTGGTATGCGTTAGGTATTCTAAACCGCTCCAAGGCATTGGTAGAAAAACCTATAGATCGAGCACTAGGAGAAAACATTCCTGTAGTAGAATTATTAGTCGTGCCCCAGGAATAGAAAGGCAATTCTGCCGTACCATTATTCATTGCGTGAACCTGGTATGCATTAGGTAGTCTAAATCGTTCCAAGGCATTGGTAGAAAAACCAATAGATCGAGCACTAGGAGAAAACATTCCTGTAGTAGAATTATCTTTTGTACCCCAGGAATAGAAAGGCAATGCTGCCGTACCATTATTCATTGCGTGAACCTGGTATGCATTAGGTATTCTAAATCGTTCCAAGGCATTGGTAGAAAAACCAATAGATCGAGCGCTAGGAGAAAACATTCCCGTAGTAGAATTATTAGCGGTACCCCAGGAATAAAAAGGCAATGCTGCCGTACCATCCTTCATACCTTGAACCTGCGCTGGAAAAGTTATTCTAAGGCATTCTTGCCCATTTGTAGCTAAACCTATATTGTTTTCGCCTGAACTATACAGCCCTGTATCATCGTCATCTTTAAAACTGAAAAAAGGTTGCATATTCGACCCGCGGTGACTCCCAAGAATCTGATGTGTCATACCCACTCGAAACCTTTCGATACCCCCAGTAGAAAACCCTAGAATACCATTACCGGGACTATACATCCCCACACTTTTACCGCCACTACCGATCCACGAATAGGTAGGTTCCTCTTGAGTACCTTTATCATAGCTTCTAAGTCTACCATTACTCGTAAAATCAAAACGGTCTCCATTTTGAGTTCTTATTCTTAACGGTTGTGAATCAATAGTTCCAATAAAATTCTTATCAGGCTTTGTTCCAGTATTACCAGTAATACTCCAGTCATCACCCCCTCCAGATGCCGAACCGATCCGTACCCAGTTATTGCCATCGTTATAATAATATCCAGGCGTTACATCCCCTGCTGTGTTTGTGTTGTAAACCGTCATACCTTGCACGTGTTCCGTCAAAGGCGCCACGTTAGCAGTCCCAGTAAGCGCCACCCGCGGCAACAACAACCCACCAGTTGCCTCAGGAGTAGAAGTAACATCCAAAATAGCATTTTCATTGGGAGTAGTTGTCCCAATACCCACTTGTGTAAATCCGTTAAAGGAAAATAGAAAATAAAGGCAGCACAAAACCGACGCATACCTTTGGGAGGTGTACATATTTTTCATGTGTAAAAAAATAATAAAGTTTAAAGAAGAAAGAAGTTTCAGTCCCAATGGCTATCAGGACATCTTTGGTTAGCAGATAATTCATTGGCGTGTATTTCATAAATAGCTTTTAAAATGAAACATATTTATAATGAAATATAGCAACCCAATAATAATAGATTCTCAGAAATATCGCAAATTTTTCAAAAAATATTCGATAAAATGCAAATTGATTGTGTTAAAATGAGTGTTTGTGAAGATACGTAGTGAATATCATAATGCGGGACTTCAGTTGTCAATGATGTAAATTCAAATCAACCCTTCATTATAAATTTAATTTGAAACCAATAACTCTGAACTCATAACCCAAAACAGAAAACCCACAACCAATAACCCAAATCCCATTCTCCCGCCACCCTTTAGGGCCGGGGCAAAGCGGGAGCGACCCAAAAAAACTCTGTGTCCTCTGTGGTAAAACTCATAACTCATAACCCTCTGCGTCCTCTGCGCCTCTGCGGTGAACCAACCCCCAAAAAAAACCTCCGTGCCCTCTGTGCCTCTGTGGTGAACCAAAACTCACAAGTTTTTAAGCACTTTATTCCGAATAATTGTAGGAATTATGATATCCTCAAAAATATCTTTTATAATTAGTTAATTCGTAGCGGAAGCAATAATATCACTAAGAAGATAATACTATCGTTAATTATTTAACAGTGTTTGTAGAGACTAATCTGAGGGTATCGCACTATTACGCAGACCCACCTGAAGGATGCGCAGGGTGACGCGGAGTTTTCGCGGAGATACAGGAGAGATGTTTCTAAAATAAGATTAGCAATGAAAAAGTAGGCAATGCAATTTAGGTAAGCTCAAACCGACAACTGATAACCGTCAATCAACAAACCCCTCCCAAGTGATTCGCAACCCATCCTTCACAGAAAACAAAGGATTGTAACCCAGTAAATTTTTGGCCTTACCAATATCAGCCAAAGAATCCCGAACATCCCCTTTTCGCGGTGGACCATAGATAGCGGCCAACTCCTTTCCAGATATATTTTGAAGATCATTCCAAAGCGTATTGAGGCTAATACGTTCGCCATAAGCAACATTGAAAACCTGGTTGACGGCTTCCTCCTTAGCAAAAAAGGCAAGTACATTGGCTTGCACAGCATTCTGCACAAAGGTAAAGTCACGAGTCTGCTCCCCATCGCCATTGATTGTTGGAGCTTTTTGGTCTTTTAAGGCTTGCATAAAGAGCGGGATAACGGCGGCATAGGCTCCCGTCGGACTCTGGTTTGGCCCAAACACATTGAAATACCGAAGCCCTATAGTCGGAGTATTATAGGTTTTGTAGAAGACATCAGCATAAAGTTCATTTACTAATTTGGTAACGGCATAGGGAGAAAGTGGCTTCCCAATGTTCTCCTCCTGCTTCGGCAGCGTTTGGCTATCGCCATAAGTAGAACTGGAAGCTGCATAAACCAAACGCTTTACGGTTTTGCTTTCATTCTGTGCCACCAACATATTCAAAAACCCGCCAACATTCACCTCATTACTCGTAATAGGATCATTAATAGAACGCGGCACCGAACCCAAAGCAGCTTGATGCGAAACATAATCGATATCCAACATCGCCCGCTTGCAAGTCTCCAAGTCACGGATATCCCCCTCCATAAACTCAAAACTAGGATTACCTTGAAATGCCTCTAAGTTCTTCATAAACCCAGTGGACAAATCATCTAACACCCGCACTTTCTTCGCCTGGTGTTCCAGCAAATAAGCCACAAGATTAGACCCAATAAAACCAGCCCCACCAGTGATTAGGAAGCTTAGGTTTGATAAATTGTCTGTATGGTATTTTGTGTTCTGCAATGGGCTATTTGTTAATTCGATTCTTGAAAAATGATACTTCTACCCTTTAGGGGCCCGGGGGGCATCGGTTTGTTACTTACTAATTAGTTAACATCATTGCGAGTGCAGAAAAGCAATCTCATTACAGCCTCCCATCAATAGCATTCCTCTCAAAAAACGCCTTCACATCAAAAACAACAGAAGACGAAGCTTTATGCTTATCGATATCAAAATCTGAAAACTCTTTATGGCCAACTGCTAGTATGATGGCTTCATAATTTTTTTTCAGTTGGGACTCTTCACTTAGTAAACGCAATCCATATTCATTGGACACTTCAGCAACTTTTGCCCAAGGGTCATAAACATCTATATTAAGCTGGTATTTTCGCAATTCCTCTATCACATCTATAACTTTACTATTACGAATATCGGGACAATTTTCTTTAAAGGTAATACCCATAACCAGCACGTGCCCTCCTTTTACCTTACATTCCTTTTGAATCATTAATTTAACTACTTCGTGAGCCACATAATTGCCCATACCGTCATTCATTCTTCTACCTGCTAAGATAATCTCCGGATTATAGCCTTCTTCCTGGGCCTTCTGCGCCAAGTAATATGGGTCAACCCCTATACAATGTCCGCCCACTAGTCCGGGTGTAAACTTTAAAAAGTTCCATTTGGTAGCGGCTGCCTCCAGTACATCTTGGGTATCAATATTCAACAGACGGAAAATCTTGGACAGCTCATTTACAAAGGCAATATTGATATCGCGCTGTGAATTCTCAATCACCTTAGCCGCCTCCGCCACCTTAATGGAAGGCGCCAAATGCGTTCCCGCAGTTATTATGGAAGCATAAAGTTCATCGATATATTTAGCAGCTTCGGGGGTAGAACCAGAAGTAACTTTTAAAATCTTGGTCACTGTATGTTCCTTATCTCCCGGGTTTATACGCTCCGGAGAATACCCCGCATAAAAATCCGTGTTAAAAACAAGCTTTGAATACTCCTCTAAAATAGGAACACAGATATCTTCAGTAACTCCTGGATACACTGTAGATTCATAAATAACCACATCATCTTTCTTCAAAACCTTCCCAACCGTCTCACTCGCCTTTTGAAGGGGAATTAGCACTGGTTGGTTGTATTTGTTGGTCGGAGTCGGAACTGTAACGATAAAAACTGTTGCCTCTGCAATGGCAGATGCATCATCAGTAACCGTCAGCCCTGTACTTTTGGTTTGGATCAATACCTTCTTTAAGGCATCAGAAGAAAGCTCCAGGGTAGTATCCTTCCCATCCTCTAATTGTTGTATGCGTTCCGAATTAATATCGAAACCAATCACTTTATATTTTTCAGCAAAGGCAGCGGCAAGTGGCAAGCCCACATATCCAAGTCCTATTATTGCAATCGTTGGGTTTTGTTTCATTGTTTAAATAACTACTCCTTAATCGACAAAAAGTCGAATTATTATACAAGCGGCAAAATTAAGGGTTTTCTTGGGATTTTTGGGGGATTAGGTGAAAATACATCCCTGTTATTGCGAGGAAGCGACCGAAGGGAGCGACTGAGCAATGACCCCACAATTAAATAGCAACGTCATTGCGAGGAAGCGACCAACGGGAGCGACCGAAGCAATCTTTTGAGGTGTAGTTCAAAATGAGATTGAAACTAGCCTCATGAGATTGCTTCGCTGCGCTCGCAATGACGATTCGCTGGGCTCGCAATGACGATTCGATTCGCTCGCAATGAGGTGCGTTAAACATACCAAGCCTCAGCCAAATCCTTCCACTCTGGGTTCATCTCATTGATAAGCTTTTCCTTATTCTTCCTATTACTCGCTTTTATCTTTTTTTCAAAAGCAATCGCATCAACCATACTTGGAAACTCTTTATAGAAAACCAATTTATCACAATTATAGCGACTTGTAAAACCTTTGTAGAATTTCTCTTTATGTTGTTTTACCCGTTTAACAATATCTGAAGTAACGCCAGTATAAATAACGGAGTTGTTCTTATTGGCGGTTATGTATACCATAGGAACCTTCATATTTGTAGGTTTAGTTCTGAATGAGATTGCTTCGCTGCGCTCGCAATGACGATTCGCTTCGTTTGCAATGACGTGTCATTTCCTCTTCAACCCCCTCCTAATCCGCTCTAAAAATCCAAGCTTCTCAAAAGGTTCGTGATAGCCATTCCCATAGTTGCCATAACCATAGCCGTAACCATAGCCATAACCGTATCCATAACCACTACCCGACTTTTCAACATAATCGTTCAGCACAAGACTGATATGTTTTACCTCTCCTGTTTTATACTTTTCGTTAACAAAGGTGAGCATATTCTTTTTGGTATAGTTAAATCGAACAACATAAAGCATAGCGTCCACGTGCGTCATTAATTCCAAAGCATCGGAAACGAGGCCCAAGGGTGGGGAATCTAGGATTATATAGTCATAGCGTTCCTTCAAACTATTTATTAGCTCGTCCAGTTTTTCACCAATCAGCAATTCTGCTGGATTTGGAGGAATGGGGCCGGAAGGAATAACGTCCAGAAACTCTATATCGGTCTTTTGTATTACTGTATCCAGCGGCGTATCATTAACGAGATAATTCACCACTCCCATAGAGTTATCTATCTTGAAATCGCCAAATATCTTGGGCTTTCTAAGATCGAGCCCAACCAATACCGTCTTCTTTTCACTCAAGGCAAAAACAGAAGCTAGGTTGATAGAGCAAAAAGTCTTTCCTTCCCCACTGACAGAACTTGTGATGAGCACCGTTTTAGCTCCTTGAATACCCTGTTTTTTATAAATAAACTGCAAGCTCGATCTCAAGGCCCTAAAGGCCTCCGCAGTTGCAGATTTAGGTTTTGTAAGCACCGCCAGGTTAGAATCTACTTGATTTCTGCCGATAATCCCCAGTAAGGAAATCGGTGTAATCCGCTCTAAATCTTTTACACTGCTTATCTTGGTATCAAAGAATACGCGTACAAAAACAAAAAGTAGCGGAATAAACAAGCCCAGCAAGCCCGCCATCATATAATTTAGCTGTGTATTGGGGCCAATTTGTCCACCCCCAGTATCCTTCGCGGTATCTATAACCATTACGTCGCTCACGTTGGCAGCCTTTACCAGGCCAGCCTCACTTCGCTTTGCCAGAAACAGGTTGTAAGTCCCCTGACTTAAATTATAACGTCGTTCAATATTCAAAAGGTCCTGTTGTTCCTTCGGCAGTTTTCTAATTTGCCCTTCATAACGGCCTATATCGCCATTAATAGATCTAAGTTCCTGTCCTTTCAGTCCCTTTGACGAACGGATGTTCTCTAGTAACACCGTTTTCACAGCATCAATCTGTCTATCGATATCATTAAAAATAGGTGCTCCCTCTTTAAAGGAATACTGCAGTTTATTGCGCTCTTCCGCCAAGGCGACAATCTTCCCTACCCCAGAAACCACACTCGCCTCAGAAATTCCAGCTACGGAAGGTGCTGGCACATCACGGTAATCAGAACGGTTTATTAAGTATTCCTGTAGGGTGTTGAAGTAATTCAATTCTCTGTTGACCGCCTCTTTTCGAAGATCAAGTTCATTCAACTTCGCATTTATCTCCGTGCCCTCACTGGCAAGGTCAAAGATGGCATTCTTATTTTTGAAGGTATTAAGCTCATCTTCCACAGTGGAAAGTTCCTCCGATTTTTGCGCAAGGCTACTGTCGATAAACTTAATGGTTTTTGTGGCGAAGAGGTTTTTACGTTCCAGCATATTTTCGCTCAAAACAGCTACGGAAGTATTCAGATAATCTACCAATTGTGCCTTGTTCTCCCCGGTGAGTTTCATCTTTAAAACAGACGACCCTTTACTTTCCGCGTCAACCCGAATGCCCAAATATTTCTTTACTACGGCGTCATAATTCCTAAAGACAATATAGTAAATTGTACCAGGTGATGAGATCACCTCTGGATTCGGCATAAAAGTGCCACTGAAAAATGGCAACTTAATGGGCTCTCCTATTTTAAAATCCTGGGCAAACTCGCCAGCATCTACAAACCTGCTTGTCTTTTCCTTATTGCTATAATCCTGAAGAGTTATATTTCCAGCCTCCTCAAAAGCCACACTCAGATTAAAATTAACTGAATCCTTAAACACCACTTTTAGTTGCTTGTTCAGCATCTGCGGCTTGGTAGTGTCCACATCCACGAAAAAAGGAGTCTGTTTATAGGCATCTACCTGTTGGTATTTTCCCTCGCGTATATAATCCATAAAATACTGCAGACGTTCCACCACTTTCTCGTTATGCGAGCGTGATTTCAGGGTAATAACTGCGGTATTTACTTTATCTGTAGTTCCACCCCAATTGAAGGTTAAACTGGTATTACTGGTGAAGAACGGGTTTTGGTCATCCTTGATGGATACCATATTTTCCATTTCGTAAATGGGAAGTTTTCTAACGTTTATATAGTAAGCTATTGAAAAAGCAATGGCCAGGGAAATAAGAAACAGCGGCCAATGGCGCATAAGCCGAAAGAGAAAACCTTTAAAATCAAAGGTGGTATGGGTTTCATTTATCTCGAATTCCTCGCTCATAGTTTTATAATCTTGTAAACAGTAAAATAGTAGTCACCAAGGCTGTGGTAAGGGAAACAATGGTAGTAAGGGATTGCAGTCCTGTAGTTCCAGTGCCTAGGGATTTTTGTGGCAATGGGTTTACCAAGATCAGATCATTTGGTTTTACGTTGTAGTAAGGCGAGTTCATCGCATCTAATCTGGTGAGATCTATATGATGCACTTTTTGTCCGGCGGGATATTGCCTAATTATAATCACATCGCTGCGGTCTCCCGTAATGGTAATATCGCCGCTATTGGCAATGGCTTCCATTATGCTCACTTGGTCGCGGTAAATAATCTTGGAACCTGGAGTGCCTATTTCCCCGTTGATAGTATAACGAATCCCAGCCAGTTTTACCGTCACAAAAATATTGGCCTCCGCCTTAAAGTAATCCCTTAGTAAAATTTCTTCCAGTTTTTCGCGTACCTCATCCACTGTATACCCAAGAACATTAAGTTCCCCTAAACTAGGGATACGCACATTTCCGTGGTCGTCCACAACAAACCCATCATAGTACAACCGCTCTTCGCCCGTCGCATTTGGATTCGCATCGCTAATCGGGTTAAAAATACCTACCGTTTCTTGATCTAGAGCTTTAACTCGAATACTTAACAAATCATTTATCTGAAGGCGATACGGCTCCTGTCGTTTCCTTAGAAGCGCCAAAGTATCAGTGCCGCTAGTGTCTTCCTGTAAATAAGTAAGCTGTTTGGTAGTCACGCAAGACGTCGCACACACCGCAACAATGAAAAAGAACAATAAATACGTAAACTTCATAAGGGCAGGATTGTTATTGGACAAATATAAAGTAACGCAACTAATAATGAAACTTATTTTTAAGGAACCCTACTTAATACCACCCTAATAAAATCAACCCCATTAGATTGCTTCGCTACGCTCGCAATGACGACACGTCATTGCGAGGAAGCAACCGCAGGGCGCGACCGAAGCAACCTCGTCGAATAAGCAACAATAACATTTGGAACTACACCTCAAGAGATTGCTTCGCTACGCTCGCAATGACGGCATTCAATTAAATAGCTACGTAATAACCCCTGCGCAACCCTGCCCGACTAAAAGGCGGGTCTATGTAATAAGCCTCCAAAATTGACTACATTTGCCGAAAATATAAACCGTGAACTACCTTTCAGTAGAAAATATATCCAAGTCCTTCGGGATGCGGGTTTTGTTTGAAAACATTTCCTTCGGAATAAACGAAGGACAAAAAATAGGTTTCGTCGCCAAAAATGGTACCGGAAAAACCTCCTTGCTTAACATTATAGCCGGCCTAGACAAAGCCGATACCGGCAACGTGGTTTTCAGAAAAGGCCTTAAAATCGCCTACCTGCCACAGGACCCAGATTTGAATCCCGAACTAACAGTAGAGCAGACCATCTTTTCGTCAGATAACCCTATTCTAAAAATAATAGAAAACTACGAACACGCCCTAGAAAATCCCGACGACTCCGAAGCCTATCAAAAAGCATTCGACGCAGTGGATTCACACAACGCCTGGGATTTCGAAACGCGATACAAACAAATCCTCTTTAAACTGAAGATGGAAGACCTGCACGCTAAGGTTTCCAGTCTTAGCGGGGGACAGAAAAAACGGCTTGCACTTGCCAACGCCCTACTCACTACTCCTGATTTGCTGATAATGGATGAGCCTACCAACCACTTAGATCTTGAAATGATCGAATGGCTGGAAAACCTCTTTGCCAAGGAAAACTTCACCTTGTTTATGGTTACTCACGACCGCTATTTTTTGGAACGTGTTTGTAATGAAATCGTGGAATTGGATGAAGGTGTACTATACAGTTACAAAGGAAATTATAGCTACTACCTCGAAAAAAGAGATGCCCGAATAGAAAACGAAGCTACCGAAACAGGAAAAGCGAAGCAACTATTCAAAAAAGAATTGGACTGGATGCGCCGACAACCAAAAGCACGAACCACCAAGAGTAAAAGTCGTATTGATGATTTCCACGAAATAAAAGATCGCGCCAGCAAAAGAAGAAACGATCACGAAGTCCAGTTGGAGCTGAATATGGAGCGTATGGGTACCAAGGTGGTGGAATTCCATAAAGTTTCAAAGTCTTTTGGCGACAAAAAACTCTTGCAGAACTTTGAATACCACTTCAACCGAGGAGAAAGAATCGGTATCATCGGTAAAAACGGAACAGGGAAATCTACCTTCTTAAACATCCTTACCGGCGCAATACAACCTGATTCAGGAAAGGTAATTGTAGGGGAAACAGTCCGATTTGGATACTACACCCAAAGCGGTATCAATATCAAAGAAGGCCAGAAAGTAATTGACGTGATCAAAGAGTACGGAGAATACATTCCTTTAAAAAAAGGTAGGCAGATTTCAGCATCACAACTTTTGGAACGCTTTTTATTCGACCCAAAAAAGCAATACGACTTTGTTGAAAAACTGAGTGGTGGCGAACGCAAGCGTTTGTATTTGTGTACAGTTCTTATAAAAAACCCTAATTTCCTAATTCTCGATGAGCCAACCAACGATTTGGATATCGTTACACTGAACGTTTTAGAAAGCTTCCTATTAGACTTCCCAGGCTGTCTCTTGGTAGTTTCCCACGACCGTTATTTTATGGATAAGATTGTGGATCACCTTTTTGTTTTCCGAGGCAATGCCGAAGTAGAAGATTTCCCAGGGAACTATAGTGACTTTAGGATTTATGAGGATAGCCAACCCACGGTTAAAAAAGAAGTAGAAGTTATTTCCAAACCAAAAAACGATTGGAAAGAGGACAAGACAAAAGTAAAACTGAATTATAACGAACAGAAAGAGTTTAGCAAGCTAGAGAAAGAGATTGCCAATCTGGAAAAAGATAGGGAAGCGCTTCAAAATAAATTTGCAACTGAAAACTGGAACGGTGCCGAAATAGACAAACAGTCCATCAAGCTACAAGACCTAATGGATAAAATAGAATCCAAAACCGAAAGATGGTTTGAGCTTTCAGGAAAAATGGAGGAGTGAGGTTTGTGGTTTGTGGTTTGTGGTTTGTGGTTTGTGGTAAAATAAAAAACGCTCTGTGTCCTCTGTGCCTCTGTGGTAAAAAGAATACATCAGCACTAATCAATGGCTACTGAACCCTGAACACTCAAAATAAAGAGATGATTCACCAAGCAAAAAGCTTCATAAAATTCGTTAGGCTCTCCAAAAATAAACACGGAGTGCACTCCCCTTTCGTGTATGACCTGGTCACCAAATGCATTAATGACAAAACCAAGTACCCTGAATATCAGATTCTAAGATCATACCGAAAAACCCTGCAAGCCGACCCATCCATCATCGAAATGAAGGATTTAGGTCAAGGCTCCCGAGTCTTTAAAGGCACTGCGAGAAAAGTTGCTGCCGTCACTAAAAACGCGGGTATGAAAAAGAATCGCCAAAAGTTACTTTTCCGTTTGGCCTATTATTTTATGTCTGAAAACACGCTGGAACTTGGCACCTCCCTCGGACTAGGAACCACCGCCCTTTCCCTTTCGAACAAATACGCTTTTGTAAATACCGTAGAAGGTTGCCCGAATACTGCTAATAAGGCTGAAGAGTATTTTAAAAAATTCGACTTGAAGAATATTAAAATACATCAGCAAACCTTCAATGAATACCTCTCAGCACACCCAGAAGAAAAATTCGACCTTATCTTTATCGACGGCGACCACAATGGTGAAAGAACAATGGATTATTTCAATTCCCTGTTAAAAAACGTCCACAACCAATCCATAATGATTTTTGACGATATCTACTGGAGCAAAGATATGACCGCTGCGTGGCAGAAGATAATATCCAATAAAAAAGTAACAGTAAGTATAGACACCTTTCAATGGGGAATAGTCTTCTTCAGAAAAGAACAACCCAAGCAACATTTTACAATAAGAGTGTGATTACTCGGTGGTCTGTTGTGGGTTGTCGGTTGCGCATTACAAGTTAAAAACCAAATGACCGCTCCCGATAACCATCGGGACTGACCACCGAACACTGACCACTTTTTAACAATCCTTTGTAACAGGAACACTATATTTGCGTCCTATTAAGCATATTGAGAGAAACATATGAGTTTAATAATAAAAATTCGAAACATCACACGGGATTTCCCACTGGGAAATGAAACAGTAAAAGTTTTAAAAGGAATCGATCTCGATATTGAACGTGGCGAATATGTAGCGCTTATGGGCCCATCCGGTTCAGGAAAATCTACGCTGATGAACCTTTTGGGTTGCTTAGACACACCTACTTCTGGCAGTTACGAGCTAAACGGGAAGGACGTGAGCAATATGACCGACAATGAATTGGCCGAAATTCGAAACAAAGAAATAGGCTTCGTCTTTCAAACTTTTAACCTCCTCCCTCGCACCACTGCCTTAGAAAATGTGGCCTTACCAATGATATATGCCGGGGTCTCCAAAAGCGATCGCACTGAACGTGCAAAACAAGTTTTAGCTGATGTAGGCTTGGCAGACAGAATGGACCACAAACCCAACCAACTCTCTGGGGGGCAACGTCAACGTGTAGCCGTTGGCAGAGCCTTGGTTAACAAACCTTCAATAATATTAGCCGATGAACCCACAGGAAACCTGGACTCAAAAACTTCTGAAGAAATAATGAAACTTTTTGGCGATATTCACAAAGCGGGAAATACCGTAATTCTAGTTACCCACGAAGAAGAAATCGCAGAAAACGCTCACCGTATTATTCGCTTGCGAGATGGGATTGTTGAGAGTGATACTAAGAGGGAAGTTATTAATCACTAATATTGAGTAGGAATATTGGCTTATTCCAAAAGCAAATGTACATTTTATAGGAAGTTAAATATTTCTTAATATATTTGAAAGTAATTAATCCCAAATTACCCCGTTGCGTTACCTGCAATCATATTGGGCGAGCTTAAAACAACTTTCATGAAATCCATTCTTCTAAAAAAAATCATTTTATTATCCACAGTCCTTATATTACTTTCATTTAATGCCAAAAGTACCACAATCACGATAAATGAAAATGTTGATTGTAAATACCCACAAAATATTTATAACGGTAGCGCATATCTCAACTCACAAGCAGATGTGGATAATTTTGGCAGCAATGCATATACAGAGATAACCGGAACACTTCAAATCACGAGCTCCTATATAACAAGCCTAGCCCCTTTAAGTACTCTTGAAATTATTGGAATCGATTTATTAATAAACAATACGCCCAAT
This sequence comes from Aequorivita sp., assembly GCA_034675805.1. GTDB lineage: Bacteria > Bacteroidota > Bacteroidia > Flavobacteriales > Flavobacteriaceae > Aequorivita. The sequence continues at coordinate 1,067,661 of JAUCCX010000001.1, forward strand.
TTAACAAGTACCAATGGTTTACAAGCTATAACCACGATTGGAGGGAATGTTCAAATATATAATTGTCCATTTAATTTTCAGAATAATAGTTTCCCTTCATTAGTATCCGTTGGTGGTAATTTTAGCCTATACTATGATGATGACAATAATGCTTTCAATAGCTTCAATACTTTAGAAACCGTAGGCGGTTCTATCAAAATACACGATACCAATTTTAGTTCATTAGCAGGCTTTAACAGTTTAACTAACCTCGGTTCCGTACTTGAAATTTTAAGTAATGATTCGTTGCAAACAATTAGTGGTTTCGACGCTCTTACACAAATTCAAAATATTAAAATTGAAGGCAACTATGTAATGGAATCACTTTCGGGTTTTAGCAGCTTGAACCAAGTTACGAATGATCTATCCATACAAGCCAATATAATACTTACGTCCATCGATGGTTTTCAAAATTTAAATTCTGTAACGAATTCCTTGATTATAAACAATGATTTATTAGAAACGGTTGCTGGTTTTGACAACTTGGTAACTGTGGGCAATACCCTCAAGGTGGGCGGAGCCGTAAAACTTCAAAATAATTACTTTAGTTCGCTTACAGATGTGGGAAGTTCCTTGGTAATAGACGTTACTATAAATTCTGGGGATCTTAATAGTTTTAATAGTCTGCAAAATGTAGGGCTTTTTCTTTCAATATTTTCTGCCAGCACCAATGATATTAAGGGTTTTGAGAGTTTGACGGATTTGGCGGGTGCCCTTGATATCTATGGAAGTGAATTGAGACACATTAGTGGGTTTCAAAACCTTATAACTATTGATGGAAAATTAAATATCACTACCGACCACTTAGAAGACATCAGTGGATTTCAAAATTTAACCTACATAGGAAACGGTTTTTACCTTTATCATAATGCTGAATTAGCAGAAATTACCGGATTATCCAATCTGGAAACTATTGGAGGCGATTTTCTAATTTCAGATAATCCCAAACTCCTTTCCTTGTCGAATAATTTTCCCAACCTTACCGTTATAAGCGGCAGTTTAAACATTGAAGGAAACATCCTGTTGCAAGAAATATGCGATTTCGAAAACGTAAGCCAGATAAGCAATATTCATATATTAAATAATGAAGAATTGACCAATATTTGCGGCTTTAACGCCGTAGAATATCTTTATAATTTTGGAATTGGTAGTAATATTAATTTAACTGGCATCAATGGTTTTAACGCGCTTTATAATATAGCCCATCAATTTAATTTAACGAGCAACTTAAAACTTTCTGAAATTGAAGGTTTTTCTGGTTTAGAAACTATTAAAGAAATTGGTATAAATAACAACGAAAGTCTAAAGAGTTTGGATTTTTTAAATGCTACAAATGAAATTATTACCCGAGTAAGGATTGAACACAATCCATTTCTATCAATGTGTTCCGTAAGGCCTATTTGTGAATTTATTAGTGCCGGAGGCGAACATTATTTATCCTGGAATGCGCCCGGTTGCAATACAACTCAAGAAATCCTGGATAATTGTAATCTCTCAATTAGTGAAAATCAGACCGAGAAATTATTGGTATATCCAAATCCAACAAATGATATATTAAATATTGAAACCTCAGATGGAAGCACAATCAGTGTAATAGAAGCTTATAATAACTTGGGACAATTAGCAAAAGCCGAATTTACCAATAATTATATAGATTTTTCACATCTATCAACGGGATTATATTTTGTAAAAGTAATTTTGAAAGATGGCTCAATGGAAACTATTAAAGTTGTAAAAGAATAATCTTTAATAATAGATGTTGAATTTTAAACTTCCAATTTCATATTTTATCTTTGAAAAATGAATCTTGATCTTTCAAACCCCATCATTTTAATAATTGGCGGAATACTCCTTTTAGCCATTCTTTATTTTTGGAACAAACGCAATGCTAGTAATCAACGTCAGCGTAAAAATAAAAATTTCCGAAACAGTTATTACGAACGCAAGAAGGAACGAGAGAAGGGAAAATGATTAATGGTCAGTCGTCGGTTTAGGAGCAGTTGGCAGTGCCAGTTTGCAATGGTTTAACCACAAAGTTCTCAGAGATTTTTCTCAGAGAACACTGAGGGAGTGATCGGCAAAAATAAATAAGTATTCCGCATCTTGATGTCGTTCCAAAGCCTTTTTTAAATCTGTTATTCGTAAATTTGGAAGCCATAAACTTCAAACAATAAACCAATAATGAAAATATATACAAAAACTGGTGATGCAGGAACCACCGCCCTTTTTGGTGGCACACGTGTCCCAAAGCACAATATTAGAATTGAGAGCTATGGCACTGTAGATGAACTCAATTCCAACATTGGAATGATACGCAGTCAAGATATTGATGCGCACAGTAAAGAAATATTAATCCAAATTCAAAACAGCTTGTTTACAGTAGGCTCCACCTTAGCTACAGACCCTAAAAGAGCAGTGCTTAAAAGCGGAAAGGAAAGACTAAATATTCCAAAAATCGACGAAGAAGATATTACCCTCCTAGAAACTGAAATGGACAAGATGAACGAGGCCCTGCCAGACTTAACCCATTTTGTACTCCCCGGAGGAAATACCACCGTGTCATATTGTCACATCGCCCGTACAATATGTCGTCGCGCAGAACGCCGTGTCACTTTATTAAATGAAAATGAACCCATTGACGACAGGGTACTAAAGTACTTAAACCGACTATCTGACTACCTCTTTGTGCTGGCACGAAAATTGTCTAATGATAGCAACGCGGAAGAAACGCAATGGATTCCGAAGAAACTATAATCGTTGAATTATCCAAAACGATTGGAAATATAAGAAAAACAGCACTTTAGCCTAAATAACTTATCAACAATCGTGTTTGCAATCACTTGATTATCAGATATTAAAAAACGTTCTTTAAAATACAGCAGAAATAATTGGGATTTTACTTGACTTTTTGATCTAAAAAATTACTTTTGCAGAAAATTAAAACCTAAAGTGCTATGTACTGGACATTAGAATTAGCATCCTACTTAAGCGATGCACCCTGGCCCGCAACCAAAGATGAATTGATTGATTACGCGATCAGGACCGGTGCTCCACTAGAAGTAGTGGAAAACCTTCAGGCAATTGAAGACGAGGGAGACTCCTATGACTCTATTGAAGAGATATGGGCAGATTACCCAACCGACGACGATTATCTTTGGAATGAGGATGAATATTAATCCCAACAATTTGGGGAAGATTAAAAAATAACATAAAAAGTCTCTTTGGGAGGCTTTTTTTTATTTAAAAAGTATTGAAAAATTATATCTGAAGTTTAAGAACGATTTTAATGTCCGACCAAGCGCAGTTGAGACTTAATTGACGATAGAAGCTTGAATTTCTTGATAGAATTTAGCCTATTACGGTGACAAAGGACTTGAAAGAATGTAGAGATATCTTTTCAGACGAATTGCAAAAACAGAGTTTAGAATTGAAATATAAGTTCTAAAAACAAAATCGATAAAACAGTGCTGCCTCGCAACACTTCAAAATAAGCAGGGCGTATAAAAACGCTTCAACAAAATAAACAATCATGGGAATATTAGATAACGTACTTAAAGTTTTTGTAGGCGACAAATCAAAAAAAGATATAGGGCTAATCCAGCCGCTGGTAAATGAAATAAAGAAGCACGAGGCAGCAATCGAAAAACTATCCCACGATGAGCTTCGGGCCAAATCAGACTACCTAAGGCAGGAAATTAAAAACGACCAAAAAGAAGTACAAGATCAAATTGATACCCTTGAAAAAAAATCTGATGAAGAGCAGGATATCAACATAAAAGAAGATTACTACAACCAGATTGACAAATTAAAAGACGATCGCTACGAAATTGAAAAAGCGACTCTCTCCAGAATACTTCCGGAAGCCTTTGCAGTGATGAAAGAAACCGCAAAGCGTTTTAAGGACAATGAAACCCTTACCGTTACCGCCAGTCCGTTTGACCGTGAAATCTCCGCAGAAAAAGATTACGTTACGCTTGAAGATGATAAAGCAATTTGGAAAAACTCTTGGGATGCCGCTGGAAAGCCTATCACTTGGGATATGGTTCACTATGACGTACAGCTAATCGGGGGTATCACACTTCACGAAGGAAAAGTTGCAGAAATGCAAACGGGGGAAGGTAAAACCTTAGTTGCAACCCTGCCAATGTACTTAAATGCGCTAGCCGGAAACGGGGTACACCTTGTAACCGTGAACGACTACCTGGCAAAACGTGATAGTGCGTGGATGGCTCCATTGTTCGAGTTCCACGGAATGACCGTTGACTGTATAGACAATCACCGTCCAAACTCCGCAGCACGTAGAAAAGCATATTTATCTGATATTACTTACGGAACCAACAACGAGTTTGGTTTCGACTACTTGCGTGATAATATGGCACATTCGCCAGATGATCTTGTACAGCGCCCGCATCACTACGCTATTGTGGATGAGGTGGATTCTGTATTGATTGATGATGCCCGTACCCCGCTTATTATTTCCGGGCCAGTTCCAGAAGGCGACCGTCACGAGTTCAACGAACTGAAACCAAAAATCCAGGATATTGTTGAAGTTCAGAAAAAATACTTAACTGGAGTTCTGGCAGAAGCTAAACGACTTATAAAAGAAGGGGATCAGAAAGAAGGTGGTTTCCAATTGCTACGTGTTTTCCGTGGTTTACCGAAAAACAAAGCCCTGATAAAATATCTTTCAGAAGAAGGTGTGAAACAAATCCTTCAGAAAACTGAAAACCATTATATGAGCGATAACAACCGCGAAATGCCGAAGGTTGATGCCGAACTCTATTTTGTAATCGATGAAAAAAACAACCAGATAGAACTCTCCGATAAAGGGGTAGATTATCTATCTGGCGAAGGAGATCCCGATTTCTTCGTAATGCCGGAAATTGGAACTGAGATAGCTAAGATTGAAAATAAAGGTCTTTCAAAAGAAGAGGAAGTTGCCGCAAAAGAAGAACTTTTCCGTGAATTTTCCTTGAAGAGTGAACGTATCCATACTATGAGCCAGCTTTTGAAAGCTTATACGCTTTTTGAAAAAGACGATCAATATGTGGTGATGGAAAACAAAGTGATGATTGTTGACGAGCAGACCGGACGTATTATGGATGGTCGCCGCTATAGCGACGGACTTCACCAAGCCATTGAAGCGAAAGAGGATGTTAAGATTGAAGCTATGACTCAAACTTTTGCTACCGTTACCCTTCAGAATTATTTTAGAATGTACCGCAAACTTTCGGGAATGACAGGTACCGCTGTAACAGAAGCTGGAGAACTTTGGGAAATATACAAATTGGATGTGGTAGAAATTCCTACCAACCGCCCTATTGCTCGCCACGACCGCGAGGATAAAATTTACAAAACAAAACGTGAAAAATACAATGCCGTTGGGGAAGAGGTTGTAGCACTTTCACAAGCGGGAAGGCCGGTACTTATCGGTACTACTTCCGTGGAAATCTCAGAATTATTGAGCCGAATGTTGAGTATTAGAAACATTCCCCACAACGTATTGAACGCAAAACTCCACAAACGCGAGGCAGACATTGTTGCTGAAGCAGGAAAAAGTGGAATCGTAACAATTGCCACAAACATGGCAGGTCGTGGTACGGATATTAAATTGAGTAAAGAAGTGAAAGATGCCGGCGGACTTGCAATTGTAGGTACCGAACGCCACGATTCACGTCGTGTTGATAGACAGTTACGTGGTCGTAGTGGACGTCAAGGAGATCCAGGAAGCTCACAGTTCTACGTGTCTTTGGAAGACAACTTGATGCGTCTCTTCGGAAGCGAACGAATCGCGAAGATGATGGATAAAATGGGCCTAAAAGAAGGCGAAGTGATACAACACAGTATGATTTCAAAATCTATTGAGCGTGCACAGAAAAAAGTAGAAGAAAACAACTTTGGTATTCGTAAGCGTCTATTGGAATATGATGATGTGATGAACGCACAGCGTGAAGTGGTTTACAAACGTCGTTTCCACGCGTTGTTCGGCGATCGTCTTCGTGTGGATATCGCAAATATGATTTACGACACTTCTGAAGTTATTGCCGAAAACAACAAACTGGCACAGGATTACAAGAATTTTGAATTCGAATTAATCCGTTTCTTCTCTATGAGTTCTCCTATTTCTGAAAAGGAATTTGAGAAAATGGACGCTCGTGAAATTGCAGGAAAAGTTTATAAAGCTGCTTTTATTCACTATCAGAATAAAATGGAACGCAATGCAGAGATGGCTTTCCCTGTTATCAAAAATGTTTACGAAACACAAAAAGATAAATACAAGAGAATCTTAGTGCCATTTACCGATGGCGTAAAAACTTTGAACGTTGCTACCGACCTTGAAAAAGCATATGAAACCCACGGAAAGCAATTGGTGCATGATTTTGAAAAAAACATAACCCTCGCCATTATTGATGATGCATGGAAGACGCATTTACGCAAAATGGACGAATTAAAACAATCTGTGCAGCTTGCAGTTCACGAGCAGAAAGATCCGTTGCTAATCTATAAGTTCGAAGCCTTTGAACTGTTCAAAGCAATGATAGAAAAGGTAAATAAAGACGTTGTCTCCTTCCTTTTCAAAGGGGAATTGCCATTGGAAAACCAACAGCAAATTCAGGAAGCGCGTGAGGTTAAAAGAAAAGATAACCTAAGCGAGCAGAAGGAAGAAATTCCTAATATGGATGAACGTGCCGCAGAATCCCGTGCCGCTGGAAATACACAACCTCAGCGCCAACAGGTAACTGAAACCATTACCCGTGACCGACCAAAGATTAACCGTAATGACCAAGTGACCATCAAACACGTGATGAGCGGCGAGAACAAAACACTAAAATTTAAGCAAGCCATACCAATGCTGGACAAAGGAGATTGGGTTTTAGTCGATAAATAGAAATTAGACGTGAGATTAATCATAAGTTATTTTTAGAAACTTAGGAACTCTATTAAATCTATAGATCCCGAAGCCAACGCTTCGGGATTTTTTACTAATAGAATACGCAGCAATAGCTGTCTTAAGTCTTACGTCCTACAAAAAAATCTATCTTTGATACTCAAATTGAAAAAGAAATAATATGAAGCCATTTACGAAGAAAATATACATTGAGCTAAAATGGGCATTAATATTCACATTTGCACTGCTCTGCTGGATGCTGCTTGAAAAAACATTGGGGTGGCACGAGGAGCAAATTGCTAACCATCAATGGCTAACTCTTTTCTTTACTCCTTTTGCAATCCTACTTTATCTATTAGCACTACGGGAAAAAAGAAGACGTGTTTATGGCGGAAAGATGACTTGGTTACAAGGTTTTATTTCGGGTGCAATTCTCACTCTTTTTATTGCCTTACTTTCACCCTTGACCCAATATATTACGCATAATTACATCACTACTGAATACTTCAACAATGTTATAGAGTACTCTGTCACCAATGAACTTATGACGCGTACCAGAGCTAACGAGTATTTTAATATTAACAGCTATATCTGGCAATCCTTATTTGGGGCATTAGGTCTAGGTATTTTAACAGCAGCTCTTGTCGCTATTTTTGTTCGAAAAAAATAGGCGAGAAAAGGATTAAGGCCTTATTCAATGAATTATTTAAATCTCAAGAAACTAATTTTATGTATCTTGATTGCTTATAGCTCAGTTTATGCGCTTTCTATTAACTATAGCCATTTTTGTATGTTTTATTACAAATAGTTTTACTCAAAGTAACAACGATTTCACCCCGATGTTACAAGAGGCAGAAAGTATTTTATATACCCAGCCCCAAGAGTCTCTTAAAATAGCTGAGCATCTAATCCAAAATTCTAAAGATACACCTCAACGCATTCAGGCTTACCTCCTTAGCGCAGGATCCTATTATGCAATGGGTGAATTTGACAACGCCATAAAGGCTAATATCGATGCAAAAAAACTTGCGGAAGCAATAGACGATAATGAACTGCAAATTAAAATTGGTATTTCCTCCATTCTATTATTAAATCAATTGGGAATGAACATTGTGGCAGAGGAATATTATTTGAGAATAAAAGTTTTAGCAACTGAGTCAAAAAACGAAAAAACCCTCAATTATTTAGACGGCGGAATCGCATTAATCCAGGCCTACAAATACTTTGTGAATGACAACCCGTCCGAAGCCCTAAATAGTCTTAAGATTGCAAATACATCTTTCGAAAAAATCCCAGATCAAATTCTTAAAAATGAAACAGCCGCTGCCATAGTAGAAACCTATCTAGCAACTGTCCCTCTTGATTCGGCTCAAGCCTACTTTCAATCTTCACTTCAAAACACTATCGGGGAGCACCCTAATAGATTTATAAAAATGCTTACCCTAAACCAATTAGGTAGATTGTATTTTCTAAAAAAAGAATACACAAATTCACTTACCTCCTATCAAACCGCTATTGAAATCTCAAAACAATTCAACAACAAACCCTATCAATCCAAAATCATGGAAGGGCTTTCTACAACTTATTTAGCTTTAGATGAAGTGTCTCTTTTTTATTCCAATAGAACAGAAAGCGGGCAAGTAGCAAAGGAGGTAGAGACTGAAGAAAATAAAGCCGTTAATTCCATCTACAATTATATAAACGACAACAATACCGATAGACGAGACACAGTAAAAAAGACATACCAAAGGAATCTGTCTATTCTAAGTGGCATCTTAACCCTCATTCTGCTGACCTGGATGGCTTTAAGGTATCGATATAAAAATAGGGCAAGACAGTATGAAAACTTTATAAATTATTTCGAAAACAAGCTAAGGCCGCAAGAGATAGTTCCCATAAAGGAGACTCCCAAAAGCTTGAACATTCCAAAGGAAACCGAAGACGCCTTGATTCAAAAGTTAAGACAATTTGAAAATTCAAAGCAATTCACAAAACAGGATATGTCTCTCGCCTTGTTAGCCTCAAATTTTGACACCAACACCAAATATCTTTCTGAAATAATTAATACCCACAAGAATAAAAACTTTAACAGCTATATCAATGAGCTACGCATAAATTATATAATTGACAAACTTAAAAACAATAGCACCTATTTACAATATAAAATAAGCTACCTGGCCGAGGAAAGTGGTTTTTCTTCCCACAGCAGCTTTGCTACGGTCTTTAAGGCGGTTACAGGAATACCGCCAACAGTATTCATAGATCTTTTAAGAACCCAAAAAACTACTTCAAAAGCTCTTACAGAAAAATATGAGGAGGTATAATAAACATACCATACTATTTCTTTTGGCAAGCTTTTTCATCCTTGCCCAGACAGCCCTTGCGCAAAAGGAGGTGGACAGTATATTGGAAATCGCCAATAAGCAGGTCTATGAAAATCCCGACACGGCAATAATGCTCGCTGAGAAAGCATCTAATCATTCTGAAGTTTCAGTAAAAAATAAGATCAGTGCCTTGCTTCTTATATCAAATGCATATTCCTCAAAAAGAGATTATAAAAAATCCTCGGAATATGTGGAGCAAGTAAAAGCGCTATTGCCAAAAATCAAAGACGACCGCCACCGGATGAAAATCCTTAACAGGATTGCAAGTCATTATCAAGAGCTTCAAATTTATGATAAAGCCATAGATTATTTGGATGAGGCATTAATATTAATTAAAAAGTATCCAGCGCAAGATTCTATACAGCATTTTTTTGGGTACAATGCCGTGATGAGAGGCTTTATTTATAGGGAGCAAATGAACTGTGACATTGCCCTCACCTATTTCGACAAAGCAATTGAAGCATACAAAAAAACCGAAAAGGATTTCATTAGGAATCCCAACTTGAGCATTTGTTATTACAATAAAGGAAACTGTCTTTTAACGCTAAGAAAACCGAAGAAGCCAAAGCCAGTTATTTAAGCGCCATTGAGTATGCAAAAAGAGCAGATGCTAAAAGTCTAATTGCTTATGGTAAAAAAGGCTTGGCCGAAGTGAAAACTTTAGAAGGAAACTATAGTGAAGCTACCTCACTTCTCAACAACGCAATTGATATTTCTGACAGCGTAGGCGACTTGATCTTAGACAAAGGGCTTTACGACGGGCTGTCGAATAATTACCTCGCCCTAAACGATTGGGACAACTATACTCTTTATCACAATAAATTTCTTTCACTACAAAAAAAAACAAAAACCTCTGAAAGAAAGACTGTCAATCAATCTCTGGTAAATCTTACCGAAACCAAGGTCAAGGAAATCGAGGAGTTAAACAAGTATTATAAACCTTTCCAAATTTCCTTGATCCTATTTATTGTATTTGCCCTTTTTATTCTGCTTCGCCTAATCCTCTTAGAAGAAAAAAAGTTAAAAGAACTTCAAAAAAAGCTTAAGAATTAGAGCAGAAACCCTCTTCCTCGTTTCATTTCAAAAGTTTTCACAAAAACCCTGTAAACACATATTTAACAACGCTTTACAGAATTTTTATGCTTTTAAAATTCGTGAATTTCAAAAGATACTTCCTTTTATTATAGTATAAGCCCTCATACTTTAGCGCCATCTTTAAAACAATAAAATTTTTAAAATGAAAAAAACATTATTTCTTTTTCTCTTTATTTGTGTCGTTGGCGCAAGTAATCTTTTCGCTCAATTCGTGGTAAAACCCACATTTTTTGAAACACAAGACGTTTCTAATGATGGTGTTGTTTCTGGTTATGAAAATCAGGCTGGTCCATATTCATTATGGACTCCAGAGACCAATACTTTTGAAGAAATCGGAGGTGCTGCGCCCGGTTTAGGTGGTGGTGGTTCTGCTGAATTTTCGGCAGACGGAAAACTTCTTTCAGGAACATCTTATGTTACCACTACAACTCCCACTGAATGGGAAAAGTTGAATACTGGTTTCGACTACATCATCAGGGATATTGAATTTCCCGGCGGTGGTGATTATACTGCCTTTGCTGCAGGCGAATCATTGACTTATAACGGTGATGGAATTGTTATTAGAACTGATGACGGCGGCGATACTTGGACCCAAATCTGGACTGGAGTAAATCAAGGATTGGAGGCCATGAGCTTTCCCAGCCAATGGACTGGCTATGTAGGTGGATGGAACCAATATTTTGCAAAAACAGAAGATAGCGGTAACAGTTGGGTTCAGCAAACACCAATTCCCGATGCATATATCTATACAGGTATTGAATTTAAGGACGAATGGAATGGCGTTGTTACAGCTCAGACCACTTCCGGGATGGCAGTCTATACCACCAACGACGGTGGCACTACTTGGGTTGAAGGGTCAGGATTGGCCGCGATTCCTTATAAATTAACCTATGTGGAAGGTGATACTTACTTCTTGGTAACAAATGCAGGCCAAATCCAAAAATCTACAGATAATGGCGCAACTTGGACCACAGTATTCACTACTCCAGGCAATGCACTATTGGTTGGAATAGCTTTCAACGATTCTATGAACGGAATAGCAACCGCAGATAGTGATGTTTATAGAACTACTGACGGTGGTGCAACATGGACAGGACAAGAAGTAATTGAAGGAGTAATCTGGCGCGATGCAGCTTGGCTGAACGCAGACAATGTAACCTTAGTGGGAACTCCCGAGATTATCGCTGAATCTGAAGACGGTGGTGCCACCTGGCCAACAAACAACTTAGGAACTACCACTTTTAACGAAGCGCTATACGATGTTATTTTTATACCAAATGGAACAGGATTCATTGTAGGTGCTCATGGAGTTATGTTCAGAAAATTCCCAGAAACCAATACATATACCGAACAATCAATGTACAATGTTGCCAATGCAGAATGGACTGTTATGGGTAGTTTTGGTTATAGCATAGATGGTAGTAAAAGCTCAGGGTATAATATTTCAGACGATGGCACTACCGTTGTAGGAGGTGCCTATACGTTAAAAGTACAAGGAGAACCAGGTGCACCTTATCACGCCACCGCATGGACAGCTGCCGATGGTTTAATAGATTTGGGAAGCCTTTTTGCTAGTACCAACAGAAATACACGTGCAAATGCTGTGAACGGAGACGGAAGCGTAATTGTAGGTTGGCAAGATTTTAACGGCCCATGGAAATCGGCCGTATGGAGAAAAGACGCCAATGGCCATTACCTGCCAAATGTTTATCTTCTTGTTGACCCCAATGGCGACCCAAATAATGAATTCAACCAATTGGGTGAGTGCCAAGCAGTTTCTGAAGATGGTACTTGGATAGCTGGTGATGGCGACTACGCCAACAACAACGAACCGTGGAGATGGAGCGAAACCTCAGGTTATGAATCTTTGGGTACATTAGCACCCGGCGCTTCAGGACATGTCACAGGAATGAGCGCAGACGGCAGTATTATCATAGGTTTTTTCATAATTGATCCTTGGACCCCTAATATTCCTTTCATTTGGACCGAAGCAACCGGTATGGTAGAATTCAACTCCTTTGTTACAGGAACCTTAGGCTATACAATGGATGCAAGCCCAATATGGTCAGTAAATGGGTTGTCCGCAAACGGAAAATACATCTCAGGTTGGGGCTACGACCCTACTATTGGCCCATGGGGTGATCTGTTTACCTACCGAGTAGAAATGCCAGGAGTTCCCAACAATGACGATTGTGTAGATGCAACTGCATTGGCTTGTGGCGATTTGGTTACTAATTCTACGGTATTCGCAACAAATTCTGGCGGGAATGGTTCAAATGACGTGTTCTATTCCTATACCGGAGCTGGCGTTCCCCAAAACATTACTCTTAATGCTTGTGGTCCTGCTACAAATTTCCCCACTACAGTTAGAGTGTATTCCGATTGTACCCTAACCACTCAAATTGCATTTAACGATAGTTCTTGCGAAAACCAACCAGAGCTTATTTTTGAATCTGATGGAACAACCACCTATATCATTATGGTGGAAGGATATGATAGCACAAAAGCAGGTAACTTTCAGTTAGGAATATCTTGCGAGTTACTAGGAGTAAACCAAAATCAATTGACCGACGTAGTTTTATATCCAAACCCCGTAACAGATGTTCTCCAGATTTCAGCAAAAACAGAAATTATCTCAGTAGAGATTTATAATATCAACGGGCAACAATTGATGAGCAAAAACTTGAATTCTGTTCAAGGCGAAATCAATTTAGATTCTTTGTCTACTGGTATTTATTTCGCTCGTGTGCTTGCAGACAATTCTATAGGGACTTTTAAAATTATAAAAAATTAAAAATTAGTTAATAGGTAATTTTTTTTTCATAGTTAGATTGAATGGAGTGCCGCCTCCAAATGACTTGGAGGCGGTAATCCAAAAACTAAAATGCTTTTGTCCCAATTCAAAAACAAGATTTATAATAAATAGTCGAACTCCCCTTTTTCAATTCACATTAAATGCAAACCCCATTTCAACTTTTGAAATGGGGTTTTTTGTTTATCTTCAAATAGTAAATAGTACTTTTAGTCAAAATCTCTCCCAAATTCATTACATACTACCTACTTTTAGCAACCAAAACATTCCCATTTATGCGTTCGGTCAGTGCAATATGGCTTTTATTGGTTTTCGGTTACATATCTGTAGCTCAGGAAAATACTTCTAGTCTTTTAACACAGGCGGAAGATGCGGTCTATTCAGACCCACAGGAAGCAATCCGGATTGCGAATTATATTTCGGAAAAATCCGATCAACCAGTGCAATTACAAAAAGCTGCTTATCTTCTTACTCTCGCTTTTTATATAGAAGGAAAGTATAATGAAGCACTAAAAACGGGATTGAAGTCTTCTGAAGTAGATCTGGAAAGCGATACCAAAACACAACTCGAACTTAATATCCTCCTTTCAAAAATCCTAAAAGAGCTCGAACTCAACTCACTCGCCTCTAAATATAGTAGTAAAGCCGCCAACTTGTTAAAAGAAGGGACCGATAGTAACACCCGAAACTGGGTAGAAGGTAAAATCATGCAATATGCTTTAAATAAAGACCAAGAGGATGGCTCCAACGAAACTTTTGACCAAGTTTATAATGCAAAAAGCAAGTTCAAAAAAATAACATCCGACGGCTATCCTTTTCAAATTGGAAATATCAATCTAGAGCTTGCCACTATGCACCTTAGGGAATTTCAGTTGGATTCGGCACAATATTATCTGTCTACTGCCTTTCTTGAGAGCAAAAAAATCAAAACGGACAATTATTTGGAAATGAAATCGCTCATAAAATATGGAGACTATCTTTTTCAGAAGAAGGCATATTCTGAAGCAATAGACACCTTGAATTCTGCGATGCGTATTGCGCAAAAATTTACTAACATTCCAGCACAAATTGCTATTTCACAAGAAATTAGCAAAGATTATTTAGCCCTAAACGATTTTAAAGAATTCAATAATTATACCCAAGAAATAGAAGAACTGAGCTCCAAGCAAGACGATACTGAAAATGAAGTGATAAATACAGCCTACAACTTTTATAACAGTAACGAAATCCAAAAGTTCAAGGAGCTCCAAGCTACTTCACAATGGAGTCTATTCGTGCTCGGTAGTATTTTCCTGTTATTATTGTTATTTTGGGGTGTCACAAAAATAAGATATCACGCTAAAATAAAGCAGTATCGGAAATTAATAGATTTTTTGGAGAAAAGAAAAGAATCACTGGATGTGTCTCCTTCGACAAAGCTTGATACCCCGAAACAGCTAAATATTCCCAAAGAGGCAGAGGGCTATTTACTTGCAAAACTAAACACATTTGAAAATTCATTGGATTTTATAAACAGAGAAATTTCGCTTTCTCGATTGGCACTGCAATTTGAAACCAATACAAAATACCTATCCGAAATAATAAACTCCCACAAACAGAAAAATTTCAACGGGTATATCAACGAGCTACGCATCAATTACATTATCGACAAGTTAAAGAACGATCCTAAATATTTACACTATAAAATAAGCTACTTGGCAGAAGATAGCGGATTTTCGTCCCATAGTGTTTTTACCGCAGTATTCAAATCGGTTGCGGGCATTTCGCCCACTTCATTTATCACCATATTGCGAAACAAACAAGAAAGCACCATCATAACAGCATAAAGATGAAAGCTAAAAACACAAACAGAATGTATTTTTTGATTGGGACCCTCCTCCTACTTTCCCAAGTGTTATGGCCACAACAAGAAGCAGACAGCTCTCTAGCTTACGCAAGAAAGCAAGTTTATGAAAATCCCGACAAGTCCATTGAAATCGCGATAGGGCTTTTGAATGCAACCAAACCAACTACTGATTTTAAAGTACGGGCACTCATCGTTCTATCCACTGCATATTCATCAAAAAGAGAGTACGAAAAATCGTTGGAATATTCCCTCAATGCTTTGGATTTACTTCCAAAAATAAAAGACGTACAACTGAAGATATATCTTCTGAATAGAATTGGAATCCGATACCAAGAACTAAAGATTTATGACAAGGCAATAGCCTATTTGGACGAAGCATATAAACTTATGGAGCCTCTCCCCGACAATACCTTTAAAGCTGAGAGTATAGGTTTTAACAATCTGGCGCGTGGTTTTATTTATCGGGAACAAATGAGTTGTGAGATTGCCTTGAATTATTTTGATAGTGCCATAGAGTCTTATAAAAAAGTGCTTACCAACCCAATCTATAATGCCAATGTGAGCACCGCTTATTACAACCGCGGAAACTGCCTGATAACAATTGGTAGAGCTAAGGATGCTAAAGATAGTTTTCTGCTAGCCATAGAATATGCCGAAAAAACAAACGCCAAAAGCCTGATTGCCTTTGCTCAAAAGGGGCTAGCTAGTGTTTATACTGCCAAAGGACAAAATAAAAATGCCATAGCACTACTAACTAATGCCCTTCAAAATTCAGAAGAAGTAGGCGACAAAGTACTCAACCGAGCTGTTTACAACGCACTTGCCAATAATTACCTGGCTGTAACCGATTTGGAAAATTACTCATTATTCCATGGAAAATGGCAGTCCATTAACGGAGAAATCATCAAAACAGAACGGAAAACAATTGATAATTCTATCAAAAATCTGATCCATGAAAATTCCAAAAAAGTTGAAGTTTTCCAAACCAGGATTAATCTATATTTGACTAGCATCACTATTCTTATTCTTTTGGTAATTGTATTTACGCTCCGTTTGATTTTTAGTTCCGAGAAAACCTTAAAATCCCTTAAAATGGAATTGAAGATTTAGTTTTTAGAAAGCAAGCGAAGCGGCCGTCTCTTTTTTACAGGGTATGCTATTACGTCTAATTACCAGGGTATTAAAAATTAAATTCTATAGAAATTCCGAATTCCTAAAGACAATTCTTTTTATTATAGGAGTAACATCTCTACATTGCGTCTTCATTCCTATCCCCACTTTTACTAAAAATCACCAAATAAATGAGAAAAATTACTTTTTTTATAAAAAGCATTTTTACAATATCTCTTTTAGTTTGTGCTACTTCCATGGAAGCACAAGTGGAATTTTACAGGTCAAAATATTTCTAATATCACATCAAAAAATAACTACACTCAATTAAATCTTTCAAGCTTAGCCAGCGGTGTTTACCTTGTCAAGGTTGCTAGCAATGGAAGTGTAGAAAATTTAAAAGTAGTAAAACAATAAGCAGACTCCCCTTTTTCTATGCGCATTAAGTGCAAACCCCTTTTCAATTTTTGAAAAGGGGTTTTTGAATACAAACAAATCAAAGCACCCCACCAAAAACCTCCGCACAACCCCGCTCGTTCGACAGGCGGGTCAGCGTAACAACCCACCAAAAAAACCTCTGCGCAGCTCGGCGTAATAACCCACACCCAAATACAACAACAAAGGAACCAAAAAATAATTTCTACTTTCGTTTCTTAGTAAGTACTTTTACCAAGCAAAAAATAGTACCAAAAAATGCGATTCCTTCTTACAGTAACGTTTCTATTGTTAGTTTATGGCACTTGCCTGTCGCAAAAAAGCAATATATCTGATTTGTTGCTTCAAGCGGAAAATTCAATTTATGTAGAGCCAAAAGAAGCCCTACAGATTGCAACATACATTTCAGAAAAATCTGAAAATCCAATACAATCTCTCGAAGCTGCCTATCTCTTAACACGAGGTTTCTATATGCAGGGCAATTATGACAACGCCTTAAAAATTGGACTAGCATTTTCAAAAGATGATTTAGAAAATGACTCTGACACCCAATTTAAATTAAATATACTACTCGCTAAAATTCTAGAAGAACTGGAGTTAAATACGCTAAGTACACTTTACCTATCCAAGGTCATTCAACAATCTGAGAAATCTGCCAATGACGATATGCGATTTTGGATCAACGGAAAAATCTTACAGTATGATCCGGAAACCAACCATGAAGGAAATAACGAACAAACCCTAGTCCAACTTTACAAGGCAAAAAAAGAGTTTAATAGAATAAAAAACGAGCACTACCCAAATCAAATAGGAAACATAAACCTAGAATTGGCAAGAATAAAACTAAGTCTATTTCAAACAGATTCTGTAGAATATTATTTAAAAACAGCTTATCGCGAAAGTAAATTAGAAAACCCCGGAAACTACCTTGAGATGAAATGCCTACAGGAATATGGTCATTATCTCTTCTTAAAAAAAGAACACTCCGCAGCAATAGATTCCTTGAATTCCGCACAAGTAATCGCAATTAAATTCACCAACATCGAAGAACAAATCATTATTTCTGAAGCTATTGCAGAGAATTACTTGGCCTTAAACGATATTGAAAACTTTAATAACTATACCGATAAAAGCCAACTATTAAACCGCTCTCAAACAGATATTGATTATGAAGCTGTAAATACGGCTTTCAATTTTATTAATGACAACCAAACTAAAAAGCTTTCAGGAGCCAAGCACAAATTCTCCCAAATCTTTCTGTCTATGGGAATCGGTATAACCCTTTTCATATTGCTATGGGGGATTTTAATCTTTCGCTACCGTAAAAAGACAAAACAATATCAAAGCTTTACAGATTATTTTGAAAAGAAACAAAAATCGGAACCTCAGCCAGCGCAAGAACAAAAATCCATAAAGCCTTCGGTGATACCCAAAGAAATGGAAGAGATCCTCTTGTTAAAGTTGGAGGAATTTGAAAACTCCTTGGATTTTAACAACAAAGAAACCTCCCTTTCGCGTTTAGCTCTGAAATTTGAAACAAACACAAAATATCTCTCTGAAATAATAAACACTCACAAACACAAAAATTTCAATACTTATATAAATGAGCTGCGAATAAACGCTATAATTGAAAAACTAAAAAATGACCCCGTCTACCTGCAATATAAAATAAGTCATTTGGCAGATATTAGTGGATTTTCATCACATAGTGCTTTTGCCACCGTATTTAAATCGGTCATAGGTATTTCACCAACAACATTTATAAATATTTTGAGAAATAAAAAAGAAGAGTCTAGTTCTAACCAAGTTAAAAAATGACAGTTAAAGATTTTCACATAAAATACTTCTCTCTTGCGATGATCATTTTGTTTGCTTCAGGTGTCTATTCCCAGAAGGAAACAGATAGTATCCTTTCTATCGCAAGGCAACAGATTTATGAAAATCCCGATAGAGCTATTGAAATAGCCAAAGATGAGCTCAACAAATCAAGAGCTTCAGCAGATGATAAAGTGCAGGCTAGTTTAATAATTTCGACAGCCTACTCTTCAAAAAGAGAGTATAAAAAATCTTTAGACTACACTCTTGCTGCAATGGATCTACTACCAAATCTAAAAGACGGCACCCTTAAAATCAATTTATTGAATAGAATAGGCGGGCAGTATCAGGAACTTAAAATCTATGAAAAAGCTATTCTCTATTTGGATAAAGCTAGAAAATTGATAGAAGATTTACCCGAAGGCCCTGTCAAATCAAAAAACCTTGGAATCAATAATGTGATTAGAGGTTTTATTTACAGGGAACAAATGAGTTGCGACATTGCCTTAACTTATTTTGATAAAGCGATTGAAGACTTTAAAAAAAACCCAGAAACAGCAGGAATCAAAGCTAATATTAGTACTTCTTACTATAATCGTGGAAACTGTCTGATAAATTTGGTGAGACTAAAAGACGCTGAAGCAAGTTTCCTTCAATCCATTAATTACGCGAAAAAAGAAGATGCTAAAAGTTTGGTTGCCTTTGCTCAAAAAGGTCTTGCTGAAGTTTACACTGTGCAAGGAGTCAATAAAGAAGCCATTTCCTTACTTAAAGATGCTCTTGAAAACTCGGAAGAAGTCGGTGACAAAGTTTTAAACAGAGCCCTCTATAATGCATTAGCCATAAATTATTTGGCAATGGAAAATTTAGAAAAGTATTCCTATTATAAAAATAAAAATATCGAAATCGATAAGCAGTTAACAAAAACTGAGAGAAAAACTATAGATGATTCTATTAATAATCTTTTAAAAACTACTTCCGAAGAAATTAAAACAATTCAAAACAGAACAAAGATTATCCAATTAAGCCTGATAGTATTGGTCATTTTAAACTTCATTTTCATAATTCGCTTCATTTTTAAAACGGAAAACAACCTGAAATCTCTTAAAGAAAAATTGACATTATAGATTTTCTCTCAATATTCTTTAAGAAATCCGTTTTTTTATTCCATATAAAAACTACTCATTATCAGAATATTAAATTTTATAAATCATAAAAATTCTGAATTCTGAAACACAGATTCTTTTATTATAGGATGTTTCCTTCTACTTTGCGGCACCTAATTTTTACTAATTCTATTTAAATAATTTAAAATGAAAAAAATTACCTTTTTTGCAAAGAGCATGATTTTGGCGGCTGTTCTTTTTGCCGCATCAAACGTCGAAGCACAAATTGAGTTGAAAGTACTTACTGAAATGGAAACTCGTTTTAATTCCGTAAATGATTCTGGATTCGGAGTTACTGTATGGCATTATTACGATTTCGAAACAGACCAAATAACACCAATTGAGACAGACGCATTTATGGTTACGTCAATCAACAATGACGAAAATGTTGCTGGGTTTATGTTTTATGACGAGCCAAACTTTATTCTTCAAGCAGCATACAGAAAAGAGGGTGTTTGGAATCCTATCGGTTTTCTACCTGGACAGGATCCAGAAGATTATGACGAGAATGCAACCTATGGTATCTCTCAAAACAGCAAATATATAACTGGACAAAGTAACATAGGCTGGGATTACGGTGGCTTCTTGTATAATACAGATACTGAAGAAATGATAGGTACTTTTGATCCCGAGGGTGAAGCAAGTGCTTCCTATAACGTAAATGACAACGGTATTATGGTTGGATGGGTTGACCGTCCAAATTCGGGCGGAACCTTGCGCGTACCAGCCTACAGAACCCTAGATGGGGAATATCATTTTATTCCTGAAGGACAGTTACCAACTCTTTCTGGAGACAACACTATTCAACATATCAACAACAACAACGTTATGGTAGGTGTTTTTGATCTAGCTCCGTTTATCTATGATATGGACACAGATACTTTCACAAGTTTCGATATTCCAGCTGGTGCAGACTCAGCTGCTTTTGCCAGTATCTCTGAAAACGGAATCGCTGTTGGATTTGCGGATGTAGACTTTCAAGTTAGAGATGCAATTATCTACCATCCTTCACTTGGCGAGCAACCTCTATATTTAAAAGATGTATTGGCAGATAAGGGAGTAGATGTGAATACTGCTGATGGCCTCCTAGGAACTGCAATATCCATTTCCCCTAACGGAAAATACATCGCTGGCTGGGTAAATGGCTCACCAATGTATGCGGAAGGCTGGATGTTATATCTTGACGACCTTATCTTGGGTACTCAAAATGTTTCGCAAAACAGCGTTTCTTTCTATCCAAACCCAGTACAGAACGTATTGCATCTAAACTCAAAAGAAACTATTGATTCAGTATCTGTTTACACTATTACTGGCCAAAAAGTTTCTAATATCACTTCAAACAACAACCATACTGAATTAGATCTTTCTAGCTTGGCGAGTGGCGTTTACCTTGTTAAGGTATCCAGCAACAACAATGTAGAAAATCTTAAAGTGGTTAAACAATAAACAAACTCCCCTAATTCAAAGCACTAACGTGCAAACCCCTCTTCATTTTTTGAAGAGGGGTTTTTTTTCTCAGTGTTCAGTAGCAGTATTCCGTAGCACTATCCGGTAACCCTTCTTCCTTAGGATAAAACATTAATTAAACAAAAAAACTCTGCGAAACTCTGCGTAACCCACCGTAATAACAAACAATCATTGCAAAGAAACATTACTATAAGTAGAAGTAATAGTAATAGTCTTATTAGAACTATTGTTTTGATTAAATCCCTTCACTAAAACCCTATCAGCATTTTTAGACTCTTTCAATTGAAGTGATTTTGGGTATTTTAAAGTAGATTTCTTTCCATTAAAATAAAAGGAAAAAGCTCCCACCGGTACTTTCACCCTCGCATCGGTATTTTCCAAACTAATATCTAAAGTCTCAAACCCATCAGAAATCCTTTCTACAGTCAAATCACCAAAAGAGCCTGAAAGAAAAGCCTGATTAATTATATTTCCAATCCTAACATCACTGGAATTGGCTTGCAAACTAATATTTTGAATATTTTCAATACTACAATTATCCACATATTTTACATTAAGTGCCCCTTGTTTCCAAGTAGTTACGATTACGGGAGCATAAGAAGCACTAATACTAGTCTGTTTTCCATCCACAGTTGTTGCAGTAAAGGCTGTATAATTTAAACTGGCCTTAATATTATTCGCATCTGCCATCTTTACATCTCCATACCTCACATTTAAATCGGTTCTCGCACTTTTTGGCAAGCGAATAATAATTGTCTTTTTTGTATTACCACTACTCACATTACCTCCACTACTACTCTTAATAACAACAGAAGTGCTATTCGGGCTTTTGGTTACTGTTTTTGTGTAATTACCACCTTGATTGTCAAACTGCTTGGCCC
Organism: Aequorivita sp.; assembly: GCA_034675805.1. Taxonomy (GTDB): domain Bacteria; phylum Bacteroidota; class Bacteroidia; order Flavobacteriales; family Flavobacteriaceae; genus Aequorivita. The sequence goes on from JAUCCX010000001.1 coordinate 1,089,600, forward strand.
AAGCTTCCATCTTCTCTCCAAATTCCTCTCCCCAAGCCTCCATTCTTTTTCCATATGCCTCGCCAATGCTATCCGCCTTTTTATCATCCCAAGATTTTTCAAAACTTTTGCCCCATTCTTCCATTCCTTTTTCAAAATCCTTTCCAAATTTCTTATCCATTTGTGCCTCAAATTTTTTCAGATAGCCTTCCTCATCCTTTTGGTAAGCCTCATAATCAAACTGAATATTACCCAAATTCTCAAACAGCTCCTTAGGAAGCGGGGGCACCTTTACGTTTTGGATCATTGGCATCACCAAGTTTTCCATCAACGGACCAATAAAATCCAAATTAGGTATACTTTCCATGGCAAAAGATTGGTTACCAGCATCTGAACTAATGCTAATTCTTTTACTGTTACCAGATATGTTTAGATCCCAGCTTTTCATCAACTGCTGCTTTTCCTTCTCTGAAAGTTTTTCACCGTCAATAAATGCCTCTACCTCTACTTTGTTTTTATTCCAAGTTTCGAAAATGATGTTGGTATAAGAGGAATTCACCAAAACCTCCACATTATCTGAAACATTAAAGCTTTCGACATAATTTTTCTGCGAATAGGATAATGTACTTACTAGCAGTAATAACAGTGCTGCCTTATGATTGAATAACATTAAAATCTTCATTGTTTTGAGTTTTAAGGTCTTTTAATTTATTTTTTAGTTTGAACAGCAAATCCAAACGCAATTTCAAATTGTCTATCAAGGCCGTAACAGTAGCTTCCGTAGGTCCAACCTTGGCAAGTTCAACATTTAGAGATGTGTATTCCTTGTCCAACTCAGCAAGTCTTTGCATATACCCATCTACCAAATCCTTATTTCCCTCAGTTATTTTTAAGGAAGCCAATTGCACGTTTATCCCTGTCATATAGTATTCTTCCAATTTTTTTAAGTCTGGAGAAATGTCTGCTAATGTGAGTTTTGACACCTCGTTGTTATCTACCATTTCAGAATCAGTTTCAACGACAGATTTATTAGCGTCTACATTAAAATCTAAGCTCGAATCATTCAATAGTTGATACCCAAAAAAACTGACAGCAAGCAACACGGCAAACATCACAGCTATTTTCAGCCAAGGTGCTTTAGTGCTTCTTCCTATTTTTAATATACCGGTCTCTTCTGAATTATTCTCTTCAAAAGTCTTTTCCAATTTAGCTTCAAAGCGTGCCTCATGTCCTTCTGGAAGTTCAAGAGGTTCTGCTTCATAGTTTTCAAATATTTTTTTAATATCCCGTGCCATAACGCAAGTGTTTTAGTTTTTCTTTTAATTTCATTTTCCCTCGATGCAAATAAGTTCTAGAGGCATTTTCAGAAATATTAAGTATTTCTGAGATTTCCTGATGGTCATATCCTTCCAATAAAAACAGTTTTACAGCTGTTCTATAATTGCCTGGTAGTTCTTCAATAGCAGCCAAAATCTCTGGAATCGTTGTTTCTTCAGAAATAGACCAATCCTCATTGGTATCCACAATTGTAAAAACCTCATCATTCAAAGATTGCATTTCCATCTTGGTTCCTTTTATACTGTCTAAACAAGTATTTATAACAATCCGTTTCATCCAAGACCCAAATGTGACGTCTCCATTAAATTGGCCTAGTTTTTGAAATGCCTTAATAAAGGATTCCTGAATTGCGTCCTCGGCCGCTGCACTATCTTTTAAATATCTTTTAGCTATGATAAACATACCCTTGCTATATTTTCCATAGAGCGTCATTTGCGCCTTTCGGTTGCATTGTTTGCACTGCTGGATAAGAAGTGAATCGGACAAGTTTGATGGTTTTTAATTGCTGTTCTCTTAGAAGACGACAAAAAGTTTAGTATGTTGCAAAGTAGTTCCATTTTTTTATGAAATAATTGAGAATTAGAATTTTGAAACCCCCTTTTTTATAGTAACTTTGGTAAAAACGTACAATTATGACAAAGAAATACGAAGATTTTGATAGACTGAATCGCCTGCTAGTAGCATGCTTTGAAGCTGAAAAATTGTATTATAACGCGGCACAAGATGCTCAAACTACAGACCTGAAACGCTTTTTGAACTATATGGCTGTGGAACGCAACCGGATGAGCCACGATATTTCTAATGAGCTACATTCCCGAGACATCGAACCTTTAAAAGATGATGCCGACAAAGGAAATGTTGACCGCACCTGGCTAGAAATCAAAGAAGCTTTGGAGCATTTTGATGCAGATGCTATTGTCAATTCGTGTATAAGTAGAGACAGAAATAATATTAAAAGATATGATGAGCTCTTGGAGCGCAGGGAATTGCCCGATGGGATTCTAGAACTTTTAGAAAGACACAAGTATCAATTGGAATGGTACATTAAACAAGCCGCACAACAAACCAAGAAAAGTCCATTTGTGGATGAGAAAAAAGAAGATCACACTAAGGGAAATGAAGGAGTAAAAGTCATAAACCTAAAAGCAATTTAAATAAAAAAGCCCTGAAATTCAGGGCTTTTTTATTCGTACTCTTTTTAGAATCCTATTCGTCCAAAAGCAAGTTTAAAGTCACTGTAATATTATCGCGTGTAGCTCTTGAATAAGGGCACACCTCATGAGCTTTGTTCACTAAATCTTCCCCAGTCTTTACATCTACTCCAGGCAAGTAACAGTCCAAAATTGCTTTCAATTGTAAGTCACCATCCTTAGTTTTTCCAATTTGAATATTTGCTGTTACGCTCATATCATCTCCCAGCTTTACCTTCTTGCTCTCTGCAACCATTTGTATAGCCCCGCCAAAACAGGCTGCATACGCACTTCCAAAAAGCTGTTCAGGGTTGGTTCCTTTTCCACCATCTCCACCGAGACCTTGAGGAACCGAAAGCTCCATATCAATTTTTTTATCGTCTGTGGTTACGTGACCTTTTCTGCCGCCTACCGCTGTAGATGAAGCTTCATATAACTTTTTCATTTTAGTGTGAATTTTAAAATTATTAAATTTCAAGATACTGCGTTAAACCCATTTTTAAAAGAACATATTCATAAATTTGTCCTAAATTCACACTGTGACGGAAAAGAGAAAAAATATCAGTGCGCTTCAAGAAAAGGAAGGGGTTTCACATCCTGAAACTTTAAATCAGGAAATGATCAGAGCTCTTAAATCCAAATTGAAGAAAGCTCCTTCTTCGGATGAACTCATCAAAGGCATTCTTCAAAAAAACCAAACTGCCCTCAGTAGAGCCATTACCATCATTGAAAGTACAGCCCAAAAGCATCAGCAACAAGCAAAGGAAATTATTGAAAAGTGTTTGCCATATGCAAACAAATCAATTCGCATCGGAATTACAGGTGTCCCCGGAGTAGGGAAAAGTACATTTATTGAGAGCTTTGGAAAACTATTGATCTCCAAAGGAAAAAAAGTTGCCGCCCTTACTGTTGACCCTAGTAGCAGCATAAGTAGAGGTAGTATCCTAGGTGACAAAACTAGAATGGAAGAACTGGTAAAGGAGAAGAACGCCTTTATTCGTCCATCCGCCAGTGGCGACAATTTGGGAGGTGTGGCTCGAAAAACTCGCGAAACTATTATCCTCTGTGAAGCAGCAGGTTTCGATATAATACTTATTGAAACCGTAGGTGTTGGTCAAAGTGAAACCACAGTACATTCAATGACCGATTTCTTTTTATTGCTAAAACTTGCCGGCGCAGGCGATGAGTTACAGGGAATAAAACGCGGTATTATGGAAATGGCAGATGCCATTGTGATTAACAAAGCAGACGGTGACAACTTAAAAGCCGCCAAACTCGCCAAAAACGAATTCAATCGCGCACTCCACCTATACCCTGCTAAAGAAAGTGATTGGGCCCCAAAAACGCTTCTGTGCAGCGCAATTAATAATGAAGGTATTATTGAAATCTGGGAAGTAGTGTCAAATTACTTCGAAACGACTCAAAACAACGGCTATTTCCAACATAAAAGGAAAGAACAAAACAAATTTTGGTTAATGCAAACTATTGAAAGCCGATTGAAAATGGAGTTTTATTCAAATCCCTCAGTGAAAAAAGAATTAACTCTTCAGCTGAAAGCTATAGATGAAAACAAAACGACTCCTTTCGAAGCAGCAGAAAAACTGCTCTTTATAAAGCGTTGAACTTTATTTTTTTAACTGATTCATAATTTCTCCCATCATCTCTACTTGTACCTGCTGAATATTTAATAATTCCTGTTGTTGGTGTATTATTAAATGGTCAAGCTTTTCGTGTAACATTCTTATTTCTAACTCCGATTTTAGATTGATCATATAATCCTGCTTTCCCCGCTCCCGGTCTTTATCCTCCTGTCTATTCTGGCTCATCATAATAACCGGCGCCTGCAAAGCTGCCAAACAGGAAAGAATTAAATTCAAAAGAATAAATGGATAGGGATCAAAAGCTCGGGTGGCCAAAACAACAATGTTTATGATCATCCAAATGAAAATAAAAACACCGAAAATTATAATGAATTTCCAACTGCCCCCAAAACTCGCAATTCTGTCCGCCAAACGCTGGCCAATAGTAAATTTATCTTCACCCTCCATCAAATTGATCTTAGACGAAATAGTTTCTTGGTTTTGAATGCTTTCTAGAACATCCTTTTCAAGTTCAGATAGCTCTCCAACCTCATCCAATAAATATTCTGAAATATATTTCTGACGGTATTCGTTTAATTCTGAAATCGAAAGTGAGCTAGTATGGGAAAAAGACGGATGCTCTTTCTTTATTAAATCGTAAATAGATTTTCGGATTGTGGAAGCATGTATTTTCTCACTCTCAGGAAATGACTTTTTGGAAATATTGCTAATAAATTCCTTCATAATTCGACGATTAAGTTAAACGAATTTAAAAATAAGTCTTTGCAGCTTACTAATAAGAATTATAAAGCCTTTTTTACAATTCAGAATTCGTTGACTCATTATAACATAAGGTTTTCTTGACGCCTTAATTTGATAAATGAATAAATAGTAAGAATTAACAAAATTCCAAATAGTACCGAGGAAGAACCCACCGTCCCTAAATTAAAGCCTCCTTTTTCAGTAGATTTTGTAAGTAAGTCGCCAAACGTGGCGCCAAAAGGACGGGTAAGAACAAATGCTATCCAAAACAAAACAACGTGTGATATCTTTGTGAAATAATACAAAAGAGCAGTAACAAGAATGAGTGAACCAATCAAAAATGCACCTCCGGCAAAGCCCAATCCAGAATCGTCAGCTAAATAATCTCCCAAGGCTGTACCTAATGTATTTGAAATTAGTATCGTCATCCAATAAAACATCTCAGGTCGAAAATTTCTGATATCCGTTACCGATAAAGTACCTTCACTTTTATACCAAACCAAAAGCATGGAAATGAGCATTACCAATAAAATAGAAGCTCCAATAGCATATCCTAAGCCTAAAGTCCTATCCATAAAGTCAGACATTGTTGTACCCGCTGTACTAGTTGCAAGAATAACGAGCCAATACAAAATCGGATTGTACTTTTTTGAAGCCAATTGTGCAATCAAAACAATTACGAAAAATCCAACCAAAATAAGAGAGCTAATACCATAACCGATATTAAAAGTCATTGAAAGCATATCACCAGCAGTTTCACCAAGTGTTGTGGCACATATTTTCATAATCCAAAAAATCAAGGTTACTTCGGCTACTTTTTTCATGGCTCTATTGTTTAACACATACTTTTAAACTCTGTGGATGTATCTGAATTGAAATGCTAGACTGCTTCGGAATAAATAATCCACCATCTTTTTGGACCTTAAGAATTTTATTATCCAAACTCACAATTTTTATTTGATGCACTTGCTCAAATCTTACTTGTTTTAACCAATGGTGTTTTTTAATAAGAAACAATAACGAAAAGAGTACTAGTTTAAAATTTGAAAGCTTAGGCACAATCAGCACGTCAAGCAACCCATCCTGCAATGAAGCACGTGGCGTAAGACTCATTTTATAACCCATTTCGTTTGAATTTGAGACAAATAGAAGAAAGGGTGAAATTCTTTCTAACCTAGTATTGTATTTTATCTCCACTTCCTCATCAAAATGGTAATTCCTCAGACTCCGTAGGGTGGACTTCATATAGCCAAAAAGTTCACGTGAAGTGCTTTTTTCAAAATCTGAAATAACGTGAGCATCAAATCCAACACCCATATTGCTGAAAAAAGCTTCTCCATTCGCACTCGCAGTATCAATGGATATTGAATATTGATTTTTAATAACTGCCAGCGCCGAGCTTATATCTCTGGGTATTTTAAGATTGGAGGCAAGCCCATTACCAGAACCCATAGGTACAATACCCAAAACCACTGAGGTATTGACCAAACAAGAAGCCACCTCGTTAATAGTGCCATCGCCTCCACAGGCAACAATGATTTCTGCGCCCTCTTTAAGAGATTTCATCGTTAGTTCAGCAGCATGAGAAACAAACTCTGTTTTCTTTATAACAACCGAATATTCCGTCTCTGGAAAGTAAGCTTCTAAAACGGCTGAAGAAAGCCGATTTTCACCTTTTCCAGCGATAGGATTGACGATAAAATGGACTTTAATCAATACCCAAACTTTTTAATTTCAACCCACCATTTGCAAATAACCAGTCCGCCGTTTGATAATAGGAAATGCTTTCCTTTAAAAAACTTTCATCATCCTTTAAAGGGGTAAGAACGTTTGTTTCCCGATCCCAACTATAAAAATTGGAAGCCTTTTGATCTCCTAGTACCAATATCTTATCTCCTTTAAGCAAACCCAACTTCCTATATGTACCCACAAATGCGCGTTCCTCTTTGATTTTCATTTTAAGAATATCCGTTCCAAATAAATTTGAATTGTAATTCCAGTTCAGAATTGAAAAAAGAGTAGGAAAAATATCTATCTGAGAAGACATCTGATTTACTTTTTGAGGCGGGGTATTTGGTAAATTTACTATCATTGCAGGAATGTGATAGTTCTTTACATCCAGTTCCTGCCTTCCAGCACTGGAAGCACAATGATCTGCCATAATAATAATGACCGTATTCTTATACCAAGGTTTTTGTCGGGCATTCCTTATAAATTCACCAATAGCGAAATCAGTATATTTCACCGCTCCATTTCTTCCACTGCCAGAGGCTATATCAATCTTTCCTTCTGGATAGGTATAGGGTCTGTGATTTGAAGTGGTCATCACAAAGTCAAAAAATGGCTTCCCACCTTTATGTGCATCATCCGCAGTCCTTATTACCTTATTGTAAATATCCTCATCTGCAATTCCCCAAGCGTTTTCAAAAGTAACCTCATCATCTTCAATATTTGTCCGGGTTGTGGTTATACGCTCATCCATTAAAAACCCACGCCCACGGTCCACAATATTGAACCCATTCCCTCCAAAAAAACTATTCATATTGTCGAAATAGCCATCACCTCCATAGAAGAAATTACGATCATAACCCTTTTCCTTAAAAACTTCGCCTATTGTGAAAAGCTTATGGTTATTTTCACGCTTCACAATACTACGACCAGGCATTGGTGGCACAGAAAGTGTAATCGCCTCCATTCCACGAACAGTACGAGTCCCAGTAGCAAAAAGATTAGTAAAAAGTAACCCGTTGTTGGCCAAAGAGTCTAAGGTCGGAGTAATGTTGTCCGTATTTCCAAAACTCCCCAAAAATTTGGCACTCAAGCTTTCCACACAAATAAAGATTACGTTTGGCTTACTTTCTGGCAGAGAATCGATATTTGAAATATTTCTATAAATCAAATCCTTTTCTGGGAAAATCAAACTATCACCACTATCTTGAAAGCTGTTTTTCACTTCGGCGAAAACTTCCTTTATAGGGAGTGTTTTATAAAAATCAGGAAAGGAGAGTTCGTTGTTTTGAAAAGCAGCAAAAAATGAATAAATACCAGCTTTTGAAATCTCGTTATTATAACGGTTTTTAAACTGCTCCGCATCCTTATTTTTTACGAAGACAGCAAAAATAATTGCGATAGCCAGAAAAAGAAATGTAGGCAACAGCTTTTGTGTAAAAGTGTTTTCATTGTGAAAGGTGTCGTAAAAAACACCTTTCTTTTTTGTGATGAAGAGTATTGTTATAGTTAGAAGTAAAATCCCACATACTAACAGCGGAATTGGATAAGATTCGTTAATGTTTTTTACTACTTCATAAGTATAAATCAAATAGTCAACCGCAATAAAGTTAAAACGATTCTTGAATTCTTCCCAAAACGTAATTTCAGCAAAAAATGAAAATAGAAAAATGATGAGTCCAAGGGTGAATGCAAACCAAGTTATAAACCTATCGAACAAAGAGCCATACCACTTATGAGGAAAAAACAATAAGTACACCGCATAGGGAAGGGCAAAAAAAGAAACCGTCCCAATGTCAAAGACAAAACCGATAAAGAAGGTTTCTAAAATTTTCAAAAAGGAAAAATCAACCTCCCTAAAAGACCAAATGGTAAAAATGACACGGACTAAAGTTGATAAAATGATAAACGTACTAACAAATAAGAAAAGCAGTTTAAACCGCTTTGGAAAAAGAGTGGTCACAAGTTTTTAGATTAACATACGAAATTAACTCGTGTATACCCAGAAATATACTTAGCATCGCTTGGTTATGTCCTATATGCTTAATAAGGACATCTTTTTTATTGTGAAGAAATCGTTTTCTTATATTCCGAAGGCGTCAATCCCTTGAATTTCTTGAAAGCAGTGTAAAAATTAGATTTTGAACCAAAACCCACTTCACTAGCTATGGCCACTAGAGTCAGATTGGAGAATTTAGGGTTATTTAATTTTTCAATAAACGCGTCAACGCGATAACTATTAAGAAAATCCTGAAAATTTGTGGACAAGTGTACATTCAAAATCTCAGAGATATATTGCTTGGGAATGTCAAGTTTTTGAGCCATTAGCGTGAGCGAAAGATTGCCGTCCATATAACCCTTTTCCTTTTCCATAAAATCGATTATCTTTTCAATATAACTCTTTATAAGTTTTTCGTTTAAACCAGAAGATTTATACTTTTTCGTTTCTGATAAATGCATAATTTCAGAAGGAGCCATCACTAGCTTCAAACTAATAAAATAAAACAGAAAAGCTACGAGAACCAGAAGATAAGTATTGAGCGAGGGGTCTGTCAAATAATTATTCTCTGTAATACCTACAATTTCCAAGGCTTCATCTAATATCGACAGACTGGTAATTATTACCAACGGCACAACAAAATAGAGCATCCATTTTTGCTCAGCAAATCTGTACAACAACCATACGCTTAAAATGAGGTACAAAAGGAAGACTAGCTCGGAAAAAACTTCCATTATTTCAATGGCTATAGGGATTTGCCCTTTGGACTGATTCTCTATAATCTCAATTACAAAATATGCAATATTTGGTAAGAAAAATAAAAGATGACGAAGGTTGAAAATATTCTTTCCCGAAACAAAATATTTAATAAAAAGAAAGAGAAATGTAATAAATAAGGAAGCGTCAAAATAGAATAAATCTATATTCTTCGATAAAAATCTATTTTCATCATCTCCCAAAATATAGAGAAGGATAGAAATGATACTACCAATTAGCAACCAAAAAGGTGGTTTCCTGTATTTTTTTCGATTCGAAAGAAAAACAACCAGCAAAAACAGACCCTGAAGTAATGTTATTATTTGAATTATTCGGAGCATATTCTAACCTGGCCTTATTTCAACCACAAGTTAAACCTTATTTTTGAACCAATACACCTGTGCCTCCAAACCTCCGCGTAAACTCGTCTGCGGATTGTAACTCAATAATTTTCTGGCTTTGTCAATATTTGCCTTAGTACGCGATTGGTCTCCATCTCGCGGTGGCATCTTTTCAGTTGTGATTTTTATTTGAAGAATATCTTCAACAATTGCAATTCCCTCCGCAGTAGTGCTTTCTGTCTCAGTACCTAAATTAAAAATCTCGCCATTACATACTTCTTCTTTTCCTATCACACTTACAATTCCATCCACTATATCTTGAACATAAGTAAAACTGCGAAGGTGTTTTTCACTTCCTTCAAATAGCGGAAAGGGCTTGTCATTCAATGCGCAATCAATCAAGCGTGTGTAAAGTTTATCAGGTCGCTCCCGTGGCCCATATACAGAAAACAATCGCAAAGATGTTCCTTGTAATTTGTTCTCACGACTTTTAGCCAAAACCAATTGTTCAGCCGCAAGCTTGGTTACTCCATACCAAGACGCTGGTTTTGGAGGTGCACTTTCAGGAAAAGTAGCCTCCAAACCATATATAGAGGAAGTAGCAATGTTTACAAAGAACGGTTTCTTGGTCAAATGTTCGGCATAATCCAATAAACGCTGGGTAGCTAAAATATTATTACTGAAATAATCCTCAAAAGTAGAAGAGTTGGAAATTCCAGGATGGGCAGAGAAATGAAAAATATAATCTAAATCTATCGGCAGCTTTTCATCCAAATGATCAGTTCGCAAATCTATTTCAAGAACTTCAATGTCCTTTTCCATAAGCACTTTAGCGTTTAACTTTTTTAATCGCAGATCATAATAAGGCGAAAAATTATCAACGCCAAAAACATCGTGACCCAATATCTTTAGCCTTTCCGCAGTATGTGAACCTATAAATCCAGCCGCTCCCGTAACAAGTATTTTCATTCAGTGTTTTTTTGAAGTAAGACTTACAAGAACCAAGGGAAATTCTCTTAAAAACAAATTTGATCTGTTAGTTCGTCATTTGTCCAATATCCCTTTAGTCTTATTTCCTGTTTCAATTTCTTTCGCAAAATAACATCTTTTTTAAGCAATCACTTTCATAATTTCAAGTTTTCCGCCTATTCTACACATAAACTTTTAAACCCATAAACTTCTAAACTAAAAAAAATTACTTTTGCAGAAACCTTTTCAATTATATAGATGTACGAATTCACGATTATTGTACCCGTTTATAACGAGGAAGAAAACCTGGAACGAGTTGAAAAGGAACTACTGGCTTACACCAAAATCGCCGCTAAAAGAACTTCGATCCTATTTGTAAACGATGGCTCCAAAGACAATAGCCAGGCCTTGATTGAAGCAATCTGTAAGAGAAATGAAGACTTTCATTTTATTTCCTTTAAAGAAAACCGAGGCTTAAGCGCTGCTATTAAAGCAGGATTTGATACTGTAGAAACACCATTGGTTGGATATATTGACAGCGATTTACAAACAGCTCCTGAAGATTTTAATCTCCTTCTGGAACACATTGGTGAGTACGACTTGGTAACCGGAGTTCGCGCTGACAGAAAAGACAAGTTTGTAAAAAATATGTCGTCCAAAATTGCCAACGGAATTCGCCGTGCCTTTACACACGATGGTATGGATGATACGGGTTGCCCATTAAAAGTCATAAAAACAGAGTATGCCAAACGCATCCCAATGTTCAAAGGCCTTCATCGATTTTTGCCTGCTATGATTCTATTGCAGCATGGAAAAATAGTTCAAATTCCCGTAAAACATTTTCCACGAATGGCAGGAACTGCGAAGTTTGGTCTTTGGAACAGATTACTGGGGCCATTGATGGACTGTTTCGCCTACCTTTGGATGAAGAAAAAATACATCAACTACGAAATTAAAAGTCAAGGATGAGCAACTGGATTGTGTATGGTATTGGCTTTTTAGCTCAAATTCTTTTCAGCGGAAGACTACTGGTGCAATGGATACTTTCCGAAAAAAGCAAACGGATTATAACCCCTTCCACATTTTGGAAGCTTAGCTTGCTAGCTTCCTTCCTACTTTTTGTTTACGGATATTTACGTGACGACTTTGCAATAATGCTTGGACAGGCGTTGACGTATTATATTTATATTCGGAACCTACAATTACAAGGGGAATGGCAAAAATCTCCCAAATTGTTACAACTCTTTCTTTACGTATTCCCTATCCTAATTGTTATTTACGCATATAATAATGGCGAATACGACATCGACAAACTATTTAATAATGACGATATCCCACTGTGGTTATTACTACTGGGAGTTGTTTCACAGATAATATTTACACTGCGGTTTATCTATCAATGGATCGTTTCTGAAAAAACAAAGACTTCACAACTTCCAGTAGGTTTTTGGAGAATGAGTGTCGTAGGGGCTACTCTGATTTTGACCTATGCAATTCTTAGACAAGATCCGGTTCTTTTCGTAGGCCACATCGCTGGTTTGATAATTTATGTGCGGAATATTTTCATTTGGAAAAAACAAATGCGTTATGAAAATTGAGAAAAATTATTTACTCCTTCTATTACTCACCTGCGCCGCTATTTTCTTTGTGAATTTAGACTCGCTACCAGTGAACATTATGGAGGCGCGTAATTTCATCACCGCTCGCGAAATGTTAACTGATGGCAATTGGTTGCTTACTACCATCAACGGTGAACCACGCTATCAAAAACCACCATTGCCCACTTGGCTAACGGCTTTGTCCGCAATCATTTTCGGAATAAAAAGTGTTTGGGCACTTAGACTCCCAGCAGCAATAACTACGCTCTTCTTAGTCTTGTTCTCCTATAAATTCGCCCAAAAACTAACTTCTGAAAAATTATACGCCTTTATCAGTTCCCTTATAATGGCTACATCATTTTATATCGTTGCCTCCGCCCGTGATGGCCAATGGGATATTTACACTCACGGATTTATGGTGATCTGTATTTATTTGCTCTATTTATTCTTTACGGAAGACAAACACAAATATCAAAATGCACTCTTAGCTGGACTTTTCTTTGGCTGTTCCTTTTTAAGCAAAGGCCCCGTATCACTTTACGGCCTCCTCCTGCCCTTTTTGGTTGCTTTCGGCATAGTTTACAAATACAAGAACTTTAAATCACGCTGGCTGCCTCTAATTGGATTTTTGGCCGTGGCCTTTATAGTTTCAAGTTGGTGGCATTGGTACACCATAAAATTCGACCCTGCCGCTGCAGAAATAACTAAAAACGAAACCACCAATTGGATAAGCTACGAAACCAAACCCTTTTACTATTATTGGAGCTTCTTTACCCAAAGTGGTGTTTGGACCATTCCCGCATTCATAGCCCTACTCTATCCCTATTTAAAAAATAAGGTTTTAAATAAAAAAGCATATCTCTTTACCTTTCTCTGGACGATGATCTCTGTTATCTTACTGTCTTTAATTCCTGAGAAGAAATCCAGATACCTATTGCCAGTGCTTATTCCAATGGCACTAAACACCGGATTCTATATCGAATATCTTTTCCGAAGGTTTAAAGAAATAAATGACAAAAGAGAAACCATCCCAGTCTATTTCAATTTTGGCCTGATCGCTTTTATAGGAATTGCTTTCCCAATTGGTGGATATATTTTTCTAAAAGACGGACTTGCCGGCAATTGGCTTTGGTTCGTATTGCTTGCCGTAGCATTGTTTATAATCGCAATCTTTATCTTCCGAAACCTCTTCCGAAAAAAAATCGCCACAGTCTTCTATTTGACCATTGCATTCATAGTCGCCGTAATATGGTTTGGACTGCCACTAAGCAACGCCATAACCAACAACCCCGAATACAAAGCTTTTTCAGAACTCAATAATTTCGGCAAAAAAGAAAACATAAAAATCTATGAATTTTCAGATATGACCCCAGAACTCATCTGGGATTATGGCGATAAGATGAAAATTTTAAAAGAAGGAGATAATGTTGCAGTTCCCGAAGAAAACAAATTCGGCGTGATGGTTTCTGAAAGTAACCACGAGAACTTCAATCAAGCCTATTCAAATTTTAAAAGAGAATTCATCGCACGCTACGATATGAACCCAAAAGGCTCCGATAGCAAAACCCACAAAGACAGGTTATATAGGGATTTATTCATTGTAACGAGAAAATAATACCGCTATTACAAGTGCCCGCTCGTACCAAAACAGAATGAAAAAAATCTGCGAAAATCAGCGTGAAACCCAATATCCCCTAACTATTAAACCTCCGCTGCCCCCACTTCTGCAACAAGTAAAAAAGCGAGCCAGTCAACCCCCCAAAAGCCATCCCCGTAATTACATCCAACGGATAATGTACCCCAAGATAAATCCTACTATAGCCGGTAATCACTGCCCAGATCAACAATAAAAAAGGTAAATACCGATACCATTTTTGAAGACTCAAGCCTAAGAACACTGCTGCAGCCATAGAGCTGGCAGCGTGAGCTGAAAAATAACCAAATCTGCCACAGCCACTAGCAATAAAACGCATCTGTTCTTTCAATGCTGCCACTTGGCAAGGTCTGGGTCTTCTAACACCATACTTAAAAAGACTGGCAATCTGGTCTGTTACAGTAATCATTAAGGCCACACATATAATCACGACAAGTGTTCCCTTTAATCCATAATTCTTATAGATAAGATAAAGCAGAACGGCGTAAATAGGAATCGAAGACCATTTATGGGTAATAAACAACCATAGTCCGTCCCAAGAAGAATTTCCTAAATTGTTTAGAAAAAGGAAAAGTTGTGTGTCGTAATCTAGGAGTTGGTCGAGCATTCTTAGTTATTACTATAAAAAGATATAATTCAGGTAAAGATAAAATTTAATCTTCATCATAGAGGGCTATCTCCCGATCATAAAATTCCGTAGCCTGCTGAATCAAGTTTTCCGCCTCTCTTTCAAGTTCCTTCTGATCTTCCTGGTCAAAATCTTCCAACCACTCCACCTCATCATTTTCAAGATTGATAATAAACCGCGGAAATTCAGTATGTATCACGAAAATCGCAGTAGGATAATCGCTATTGTCGCCTAATAAATATTTTGGGAAATCCATTATTTGTAAAGAGTTAATTATTATTACTTAATGACTATTAATATACTGACACTGACCACCGAACACTGACCACTACCCCGCCCCCAAGCGTATCAATTTCTTCGAAAGATAATTAAATCTTACGAATAACATAACCCCACTCGCCGTAAGTCCAGCCAAAAGACCTATCCAGATTCCCATACTTTCTAAAGAAGTATGCATACTTAAATAATATGAAACTGGAAATCCAATAACCCAGTAGGCTATAAACGTAAGCACAGTAGGTATTTTCACATCCTGCATTCCGCGCAATGCCCCAAGGGCAACCACTTGCAAGGTATCAGTAAACTGAAAAATCGCCGCAATAATCAACAACTGAGAAGCCAGAATTACAACCTCGTTATTGTCGGCAAACTGGGCAAGATTGTCATAATCCAGGAATATTTTTGGCAATTCCCCATTGAATAGTATAAATCCGGCTACGAATACCAAGGACAAAATAGAAGTAAGTAAAAAGATAGAAATAGCAACCCGTCGCAACTCCCCAAAGTTCTTTAACCCTTTTTGATTCCCTACCCTGATCATAGCAGCTACACTAAATCCCATCGCTACCATAAAAGTCATAGATGCGAGATTTAAAGCAATCTGGTTTGCAGCTTGTGCATTTTTACCTAGAATTCCTGACAGCCATACAGCCGAAGTGAAAATCCCAACCTCAAAAAACATCTGCATTGCCGAAGGAAAACCAAGGTTCAACAGCTTTTTTAGCATTGCTTTACTAAGTCTAAATATCTTAATCTCAGTTACAAAATAACGGGATTTTTCTTTTCGACTCAATAGATACCAAAGATAACCAACCATCACAACCCGTGAAACCAAAGTACCTATTGCAGCACCAACAACCCCTAATTCAGGAGCACCAAATTTTCCGAAGATAAACATATAGTTAAGCAGCACGTTTACCAAATTGGCAACAATAGTAGCATACATCGGAAAACGAGTCATAGACATACCATCACTAAACTGCTTAAACCCTTGAAAAATAATCAAGGGAACTAAAGAAGCTGCCACTAATGTCAAATAAGGCATAGCAAGATCCACCACCTCCGGTGGTTGACTCATAACATACATCAACGGT
The DNA here is from genome assembly GCA_034675805.1 of Aequorivita sp. Classification (GTDB taxonomy): domain Bacteria; phylum Bacteroidota; class Bacteroidia; order Flavobacteriales; family Flavobacteriaceae; genus Aequorivita. Next base: position 1,105,495 of record JAUCCX010000001.1, read on the forward strand.
TTGGCAAACATTACCGTTGCAAAAAGCGCCAACCCAAGTATTATACATAAAAACAACCCATGCTTAAAAGAAGATTTTCCCTTTTCACGATTTCCTTCTCCATCAGCTTCAGCTACCAAGGGTGTAATAGCGGTTGAAAACCCAACCCCAATACTCATTGCCACAAACATAAAACTGTTTCCTAATGATACTGCCGCGAGCTCTGCACTTCCCAATTGGCCCACCATAATATTATCTACCAAAGCCACCACTTGATGGCCCAGCATTCCCAAAATCACAGGCGTTGCCAGTTTGATATTGTATTTAAATTCGCGAGTATATTCTGAAAGAACCAAATTTTAAATTTTGCGCAAAGATAGTTGTTGAATTTTTACAATAGCTTTGTAAAAGAATTAAATAATTTATTTAAACTTTTTTAATAAAGAAGAGTCAAAGCCCCATACATTAATTAATAATCAGTAAACATTGCCAAGACCAACACCAAAATCCATCACCGATAAAGAAGAAAAAACCAGCGTTAAGGACTCCTTCAAAGCCCTCAAAACTATCCCTAGATTTTTCAAAGAAATATACCGCAGTAGCCCAAAACTGTTTTATCTAAACGCTTTCAGTAGACTTATAAATGCCTTTACCCCTGTAGTTATCCTATGGGTGGGGAAAATGATTATAGACGAAATCATCCTACAGGTCTCCCTGGAAGATAAAGATTTCACACAACTTTGGAATTACGTGCTTATTGAATTTTCAGTGGCAATACTTTCCGATTTGCTCGGAAGATTGATAAACCTTACTGACGGACTTTTAGGTGACCTATATTCAAACGCCTCTTCCGAAAAAATTATTCGAAAAACTTCAGAGCTTACCATAGCTCAATTGGAAGATCCAGATTTCTACGACAAACTGGAACGTGCCCGTACCCAAACCAATAGCCGAGTAGATTTAATGAGCAATGCGCTTGGACAAGCGGAAAGTATGATTTCAATGGTTTCCCTCATCGCAGGATTGGTGTATTTCGAACCGATTCTTATACTTATCTTGGTTCTTAGTATTATTCCTTCGTTTATTAATGAAGCAAAATTCAGTAGCAACCGATACTCCTTAGCACGCAGCTGGACTGCCGAAAGACGCGAACTGGATTACCTTCGCTTTATTGGTGCCAATAACCAAACAGCTAAGGAAATTAAACTCTTTGGCTTAACAGATTTTATAGCGGAACGCTTTCAAAATCTTTCAAACGACTACTACCTCCTGAACAAAAAACTGTCACTCAAACAGAGTCTATACGGCTCCCTGTTTAATATTCTGGGCGTCCTCAGTTATTACGGAGCCTATATTTATATTATTATGCGTGTTCTTGCCGGGGCAATCACAATTGGTGAACTTACCTTTCTTTCTGGATCGTTCAACAGACTGCGTGGAAACTTACAAGGCTTCTTTTCCCGATTTACAAGAATTTCCGAAAGTGCCCTCTACCTTCAGGATTATTTCGACTTTATAGACTTAACCATCGAAAAGACTCCCGAAGCAAAAACCCCAATGCCAAAAACAATTAAGCAAGGCTTTCAAATCAATGATCTACATTTTGCCTACCCCGGCAGCCAAAGCGAAGTATTAAAAGGCGTCACTTTCACAATCAATGCTGGTGAAAAAATGGCCTTCGTTGGACAAAACGGTGCAGGAAAAACCACCTTAATAAAACTCTTCCTACGCTTTTACGAACCTACGCAAGGTGAAATCCTTTTAGATGGCATCAACATAAACAAGTTTGACGTAGATGCCTACCGAAAACGTTTTGGCGTAATCTTCCAGGACTTTTTCAAATATGAATTCACCCTGCGTGAAAATATCGCAGTTGGTAATATCTCTGAAATAGATAACGATGAAACCATTGGATACGCAGCCAGCAAAAGCCTTGCGGAACAAGTAGTAAACGAAATGGCAGACGGACTGGAACAACGCCTGGGTAGAAGATTCTACAAAGGACAGGAACTAAGCGGCGGGCAATGGCAAAAGGTAGCCCTCGCTCGTGCCTATATGAAAGACACCGATATTATGGTCCTCGACGAACCTACTAGCGCACTGGATGCCCAAGCAGAGTTTGACGTCTTTGAACGCTTTATCGCCCTCACCAAAGGTAAGACCAGCATCATTATCAGCCACCGCTTTAGCACCGTGCGTATGGCAGATCGTATTTTAGTATTGCAACACGGCCGCGTACTAGAACTTGGCACCCACGAAGAATTAATGGCAAACCCAAAACTGTACTCAGAGTTGTTTAAATTGCAAGCGGCAGGCTATCAGTAGTGGCATAAAGTAGCCAACTACCACTTAAGCACTTAAGATAAAACATTGTTTTTGTTATATTTGATAGCAACATTAAACTAACCCTTAATGGGAATAAGCCCTATATATTCTTTATCCTAACACTAAACTCCGGTTAATAAAACAAAAAATGGATAAAAATCAATGCTTTGCAACCGAGGTTTGGCTTATTAGCGGGATATTCAATAGTTTGCCTGGAGTATTATCTCTCGAGAATGAAAGATTAGTATTTACTGCGCTTGGGACAGGCACATATTGGGATAGTGGGTTAAAAAAAATAGAACAAAAGTCAGGTGCGAAAGATTTCTCTTCCTTGTTAAAACACGGGAAACCAGCACAACTGTTTAATGTCGCATTAAGTGAAATTCAAAAAGTAACTTTCCCAATAATATACTTTTCAGCTGGAGCCCATATAACTTTTAATAATCAAAAATACCGGCTAAGTTTTATCGAACCAAACAATACCGAAATACCAATTTTTAATAAAACTCAATATGATACAATATTTAATAGAAGTGTTGAAATAATCCAAGATATGGGTCATTCGAGAAAAGTAGGTAAAAAGTGGAAAACACTTTTAACCAAATAGGAACGAAATCCTGCCCAACAGCAAAACCCAAAAATGTTGTAGCCAAATTAAAAAATGAGCGATTTATTAAGAAAATATATATTTCAAAAATGGTGGTTACCGTTGCTATTGTTCCCTGTATCTTCTATAATCTTCTTATTGCTCATACCCTCAACTGATGAACTTCTTCTAAATATATCTGACTATTTCTTTCTCTTCACCATAATTCTTTTGCTACCTGCTGGAATTTGGCAACTAATTAGTGGAAAATGGTACTTGGGGCTACTACAATTAGGAGTTCTATTTATTGGACTTGCTGGATTGATATTTATATTAACTTTTACGACAATGTTTGGGCCTGAAACAGATACGTTTGCCGACAATCTGGAATTACCAAAAAACGTAAAATTAGAGTATCCAATTGATTTGAGAATGGTAGATAACCTTCAAGGAATTAGACCTGATAGTATTCAAAATCAAATAAAAGATGAAATATCATTTCAAATTTATAATTCATTTCAACCAGGCTTATACGAATATGACTTATGGTTAAAATCAAATGAAAGTGGAACAGTATTTCTAAAAGCATTTGAGATAACTCAAGAAATCGAATTATCTGTACCAAGACTAAAAAAGAGTTCTAGCATAAGAATAAACAATACAAACGGAAAAATCAAAAAGTTCGGAACAACTGACCATTTCAGTATTTATGAAGGAGAATGGGGAAAACCTTATGGAGCAAGATTTGAAGTTTGGTTCAATTCAGATAATGGAAATAAAAGCACGAAATTATACGAAAAAAACTATGTTATTGAAGGATGGATGAGATAAGACTAACTGCGATAACTAGAGGCTAAGCTACACCTAAACAGTAAGCAACCTCTTCCTGCAAGAGCCTCTTACTCGTGACAACACACCCAAAATTAAACCCCGCTAGCGCAAGCGTCCCGATCTTGCCCACAAAAGTAAGCAGGCGCATAATAAAGCCACAACTCCCCCACAGGTACCACTACGATACTCCCATAAAAGTCCGGGTCAGGTCCGGGTCAGGTTCGGGTCCACTCTGGGTAAAATATTGAAAAGCTGAAGGCAAATAATTTTAGAATTGTATCCATTAGAGCCTAAATTTTAAACCTAGCCTCTCAAAAGAAATCTAATTAAGTCTTGCCAAACTCTCAATAAATTAAAGCAGACTTAAGATACAATGATACGGGAAAATAGACTTTATCGAAATGATAATAGTAACCGTTTCTAAGCCACTAATATATATCAGAAAAAGTCCAAAATTACAATGAACAGTAATTTTGTGTTATATTTGGCACAATTAGCCTCACAAAACCTACATTCTACCTGCCTTCACTAGATTCCAAAATCACAAAAAATATTATTTTTAAAAACTCAATCCCCACATAAAAATAGAGCCATCAAGGAGTTTTAATAAAGACAAATCAAACATCAAATACTAACCACTAAATCAAACTTGTTACTATTGAGATCCTGTCCACCAAAGCCGTTAGCACCACGTTTTCAATGCTACAATAACCCCCTTGATATTAGGCTCCCAGAACTCTCTGAATTTTTCAATTTCTAAAACAAAACAAAACTTTATATTTAATTTGGTACATTTAGAATGGCATTCAAAAGCATTTGACTCCCATAGAAAGAGAAAAATAAAACAATATACTTCATCTTTTTCTGTTAATACTTACGCCACAATCTGAGCCTTAAAAAACAAATAGATGAAATACAGCTTTTTGATTTTTCTTTTTTTTCTTCGGAATAGTTTCTTCCCAAAACAAACAATACAAAGGCGAGGATTTAGCCATCACTCCGCTGGTTGATGGAACCTTGTTAGTACCAGAAGCCAAAGAAAAACCACCTTTAGCAATAATTATAGGAGGAAGCGGCCCAACTGACAGAAACGGCAACCAACAAATGTTGGTGAATAATTCATTGCGCTTCTTGGCGGAAGGACTTTTCGAAAAAAACATCGCAACTTTCAGATATGATAAGCGAATCGTAAAGCAAATGAAACAAGGGTCTGTACAGGAAAAAAACATAAAATTTGACGATTTTATTAACGACGCCATCGCCGTTCTTAAATACTTCAAGAAAGATCAACGCTTTTCAAAAATCTATATAATAGGTCACAGTCAGGGTTCTCTTGTAGGAATGGTAGCAGCCCAACAAGGTGCTGATGGTTTTATTTCCATTTCAGGAGCGGGACAAGAAATAGACGATGTTATAATAGACCAACTAACCGCTCAAGCCCCCGGCTTAGTGGACAATGCCAGAACTGCCTTTGACGATCTTCGCGTAAACGGTGTAGCTTACAATTACAGTCCTGGTTTGGCTTCCATTTTTAGAAAAGAAATACAGCCCTTCATATTCACTTGGATGAAATATGATCCCAAAGTGGAAATTGCAAAACTAACCATCCCCGTACTAATCATAAATGGTGATAATGACATTCAAGTCCAAGTCTCCGAAGCAGAATTATTGAAAGAAGCAAAGCCAGATGCTGAATTCCAAATCATTCATAATATGAATCACATCTTTAAGGAAATTGGAGGAAATAGCTTAGAGAATAGCAAATCCTATAACATTTATAATCTGCCGGTTATGCCAGAATTAATTGATACTATTAGTCATTTTATCAATAAATAAAAATTTACAATCGTTTTCTTGCTCAAATGTGAATCAAGCTTTCCCCATTTTGAATTAAAAAATGTATTTTGCGGCAAAATCATCACAAATGCAGGATTCAGCCGTTGAAATAATTAGAGACACCACTCCCCTTTTCACTAACGACACAATTGTTTTTGGAATCTTAATGGTAGCCTTGGGCTTCATTTTTTATACTTCATCTAAAACAGAAGGTTTTTGGAGCAAATTCTACGGTATTGTGCCTGCTCTGTTTATGGCCTACTTTTTACCCGCCCTATTAACCACCACAGGTGTCATATCTCCTGAATGGATTGCAGTATCTGAAACAGGTGATGTTTCTGCCGAAGGAACAAGCTTATATTATATGTCCAGTAGGTATCTATTGCCTGCCGCCTTGGTGTTAATGACCTTGAGTATCGATTTAAAAGGAGTTTTCAACTTGGGACCCAAAGCACTTATAATGTTTTTGGCTGGAACGGCTGGTATTATTATTGGAGGTCCCATAGCAGTATTAATAGTTGGAACAATCCATCCTGAAGCCGTTGGTGGGGTTGGGGCAGATGCTGTTTGGCGTGGACTCTCAACTCTTGCTGGAAGTTGGATTGGCGGTGGCGCCAACCAAACCGCTATGCTAGAAATTTATGGTTATAACCCAAAACTATACGGTGGGATGGTATTTGTTGATATTGTCGTTGCTAATATTTGGATGGCAGTGATTCTCTTCGGAATTGGAAAGTCTGCTAAAATTGACAAATGGCTTAAAGCAGATACTTCTGCTATTGAACGCTTAAAGGAAAATGTTTCTGATTATTCCAGAAAAAACAGATAGAAATCCTACATTGTCAGACTTAATGATTCTAACCGCAATTGCCTTTGGCACCGTGAGCACGGCACATTGGGGCGGTGACTTTTTGAGTGCCTTTTTCACTTCTGTCGTTGATGAAATTCCAAAAGGTATTACAAGAAACATCTTTACTTTTCTCGACTCCAGTTTCTTTTGGATGATAACAATCACAACTATAATCGGGGTATTGCTCTCTTTTACGAAAGCGAGAACTTATGAAGGCGCGGGAGCGAGTAAATACGGCACAGTTTTCATATATATTCTGGTGGCGACTATAGGGATGAAAATGGACTTAACCTTAATCTTTGACAATCTATGGCTCATCATTATCGGTCTAGTCTGGATGGCAGTTCATGCAGGATTAATGATTTTTGTTGCCAAAATGATTCGTGCACCTTATTTCTTCTTGGCTGTTGGAAGCCAAGCAAATGTCGGTGGTGCAGCTTCAGCGCCAATTGTGGCTTCTGCCTTTCATCCGTCATTGGCAACGGTAGGCGTGCTTCTGGCCGTGTTTGGATACGCCATTGGAACAGTGGGTGCAATTTTATGTACGGTGCTTATGCAATTAGCATCAGCAACATAAAAATTTCAAAAAAAATATTCATCTTTGCACCTCCGTAAACCAAAGCTATTTTAGTGTAGGTTTTACCTTTAAAAAAGACAAAATGCGTTATTTTATTTCCATTACAATTGTATTTCTATGCCTCATTAGCTGTTCGAAAGACACAGAAATGATGAACCTTACTGGCACAGTAAAAGGTCTCAAAAAAGGAACCATTCTTCTTCAAAAATTTGAGGACACTATCTTGGTTTCTATAGATTCGATGATTGTGGATGGAAATTCTAATTTTTCTTTTTCTGAAAAAGTTAAAAGCCCAGAGATTTATTATTTATACGTCAGACTAAAAGATGGAACGCTGCGTGATGATAGAATAACCTTCTTTGCAGAAAATAGTGATATCAATATCAAAACAAATCTGAAAAACTTCGGCAGTGCCGCTATAGTTTCAGGTTCTAAAAATGATAGCGTTTTAAAGGATTATCTAAAACTTAAAGAGCGGTACGTAATCAAAAACTTAAGCCTGATTGAAGAAAGATTGAAAATAAATCCAAGGAAAGGCGATTCAGCAGCAATTAAGATTGAAGAAAAACAACGCCTACTTCTTTCCAACAAGTATTTTGCCACTATCAATTTCGCCCTTAATAACAAGGATAGCGAGGTAGCCCCTTATTTAGTGCTAAGCGAAGTTTATGACTCTAACATCAAGTATTTGGATACTGTATATAACTCACTTACACCAAAAATAAAAGACTCCAAATACGGTAAGGAATTGGAGTCTTTTATTATAAACCGAAAAAAATCGGATACTATTTTATAGTGCGTTTATCTTGTCGATAAGTTTTCTACCACGCTCTTCTAGCTCAGTGTTTATAGCTTTAAAGTGTTTCTTTTTGTCTTCAACTTTCTTTTCGTTCACTTTTGCAATTAGTTCATCAAATGCACCGATTGCCTCATCTATAATGCCTTCAGCTTTTTTGTTCTCTTTGTCTGCATTGGTCAATTCCCACACGTATACTGCTTCAATGATATCTCCCAAAACATAATTAATGTCTTTTTTTAAATCTCTTACGTTTGCCATTTTAATCTTTATTTATTATTGCTATTATTAATTGTTGGTAATTATAAAATCGGGCAAAGATACGAACATTTACGGAATGAACACCTCCAAAAAGCTTGCGGATTTTGTAATAAATTTTATTTCAGGTAATTGTGCAGGAATCAAGACTGTCTCACCTTTATGAATTGTTTCCGAAAAATCATCTGTTTCTATTACGGCATTACCTTCCAAGCACATATAAACAGTAAATGAGGGTACCTCCTCCAAATCGCGAACATAGTTTTTAGATAGATCAAGTTTATTTACTGAAAAGAATTTGGTCGCTCCAATAGGTGTGGAAGCGTTCTTTTTAGTTCTATAATCAAGTTTTAATTTTGAATGTGTATAGTCAATTGCATCTAATGCCAAATCTGTATGTAATTGGCGCATTTTGCCATTGGTATCAGGCCTATCCCAATCATAAATCCGATAGGTAATATCTGATGTTTGTTGTATTTCTGCAAGAAGAACCCCAGCCCCAATAGCATGTACTGTTCCTGGCTTTATTATGAATGCATCCCCGCGTTTTACATTCTGTGAATTCAAAATACTGGTTATCCTATTTTCTGAGAGTGCATCCAAATATTTTTGCTGATCGATGTTTCCGTTAAAACCTACGATAAGCCGACCGTTTTCCTCAACGTCGAGAATATACCACATCTCTGTTTTTCCAAAAGAATTGTGTCGTTGTTTTGCCAGGATATCATCAGGATGAACCTGTACCGAAAGATCTTCTTGGGCATCGATAAACTTAAACAATAATGGAAAGGTGTTCCCGAAATCCTTATATACCTTCTTCCCAACAAGTTTATCTTTATAATTCCCCAATAACCAATTTAGGGTTCTTCCTTTTAATGGTCCATTTATTATTTCAGATACATTTTCTTCCACACCTGAAATTTCCCAACTTTCCCCAATCTTTCCCTTAGCCTGTTTCGCGTACAACCTATTCAATTTATCTCCACCCCAAACTTTTTCTTTTAGAATGGGATCAAATTTTAAAGGATATAGAGGGGAAACTGTTATCATTAGTGGCCGTTATATACAACAAAGTTACGTGGTGTTTCGTATAGTTTTACTGAAATCTTATATTCTTTACTAATCCGAGCTCTTATCTTGTTCCAAATCACTACTGCTATATTCTCTACAGTAGGATTTAGATTTTTGAATTCAGGCACCTCTATATTAAGATTTTTATGATCAAAAGCATCTTCTATCTCCTCTTTAATAATTTGGGTCAAAATCTTTAAATCCATTAGGAATCCAGTTTCTGGATCAATTTCACCCGTCAGTCCAACCTCCAATTCATAATTGTGGCCGTGGTAATTCGGGTTGCTACACTTACCAAAAACCTCGAGGTTTTTCGCATCGTCCCACTCTTTATTAAAAAGACGATGCGCAGCGTTGAAATGCGCCTTTCTATAAACTGTTAAACTCATACCTCCAAGTGTTCATAAAATTTATCGAAAATGATTTTAAACCAAGCTGTATAATTGTCAGGATTAGCTTTAACATCTTTTTTAACTTCTTCCAAATCCATCCATTTCCAAGCAGCTACTTCTTCAGGGTTTATTTCAGGACTCCCTTCAAAATTCCCTACTAGAATATGATCTAGTTCGTGCTCTGTCAATCCATTGTCGAAAGGAGCTTTATAAATAAAAGAAGTCGTTTCTTTTAAATCAGAAGTAAAACCCATCTCTTCAAAAAGCCTTCTTTTTCCAGCCTCAATAGATGACTCTTCATCGCGCTGATGACTACAACAGGTATTGGCCCATAAACCTGGAGAGTGATACTTATGAAGCGCTCTCTGTTGCAACATAAGTTCATTCTTCTGATTAAAAATGAAAACTGAAAAAGCTCTGTGAAGAACACCCCTTTCGTGCGCTTCCTGCTTTGGCATTAATCCAATTTTCTGATCGTTTTCATCAACGAGAATTACTCTTTCTTCTTCCACTTTAATTTTGATTTTAATCCAAAAATACAAAATCGACAACTGTTGTAAAAGTAAAAAGCGTCCAATAATATGTATCGGACGCTTTTATATAAAACTTAATTTGGTTAACTCTAGTTCTGTATAATGAACATGGATCTTCTGTTCAGCTGGTGCTCCTCTGCAGTACAAGGTACCCCGTTCGAACATTTGTTGACCAACTGCGATTCCCCGTATCCTTTGGCGGTAAGCCTATTTTTGTCGATTCCCTTACCAACCAACCAGTTAAGAGTTGATTGTGCACGGCGCTCCGATAGCTTCTCGTTGTAGCGGTCGTTGCCACGAGAGTCCGTGTGGGACTCGATGTGGATAATGATCTCAGGGTACTCCCGCATTGCTGCAAGAATCTTAGCCAATTCTATCTCAGCATCCGGACGGATGTTTGATTTATCAAAATCAAAGTAGATAGGCTGTAGGTCTAGGCGACAACCCAGATCGTTTGGTGGGCATGGCCCAATGTGCTCCAATGGTAGCGGAACATCAATCGTTCCAGTCACCATCGGCGTCTGGATCATTTTCTCGTAAGGACTGTAGCCCTCTTTTGCTCCACGTACTGTGTATTGTGTATTGCAATCTGCCTGGAAACTATAGCTTCCATCATTTTTGGCAGTGGTCTGGCTGACCAGTTGGTTGTTTTCATCCAGTAAAGAAACATCAGCACCCGGTAATGGGTCCTTGGTCAGCTTGTCAAACACGATACCATTGATCGTAATGGTGCAGCTTTCCCGTACTAAATAGATATCATCGTCAATACTTCCGGCCTCCCCATCCCTATTGGAGGAAAGGTAACCGATACGGGCCTCTTCGTCCATAATGAATCCAAAGTCATCCTTGGCACTGTTAGCCGGTTCACCCAAATTTGAAATGGCACCAGGCTTTCCATCAGTATCCAATGTGGTTACGAATATATCATAACCCCCGTAACCGGAGCGACCATCACTGGAAAAATAAAGTTTGTTCTTCTCACTGATAAAAGGAAAGGATTCCTTACCCGCAGTGTTGATCCCAGGTCCCAGATTTACCGGGGTACCATAGGCATCGCCTCCTAGTACATCTACGTACCAAAGATCCGACATTCCCAATGTCCCAGGCATATCTGAAGAGAAGTAAAGTCTCTTTCCATCAGGGCTCAATGCAGGGTGGGCTACGGAATAGCCATCTGCGTTGAATGGCAACTCCACAATGTTTGACCAGGTATTGTCACCAGATTTGGTTGCCTTGTAAAGGCTCAATCGTAGGGTCTTGAACTTTTTTGATTTGTCGAGTGCCTTTTTTCCATCTAAAAAGCTGTTCCTCGTAAAATAGACAGTCATCCCATCTTTTGAAAAGGCAGGAGTGGACTCATGGTATTCTGTATTTATGTCACCCTCCAATGGCCTTGGGTTGCTAAGTTCGCCGGTAGCGCTCCTATCTGCAACAAACAGGTCCAAGAATGGTTCCTGGGTCCATTCATTTATCTTGGCGCCAGTAGTATTGGCCGCTGAAGCATAGACCACTTTATCCTTCATATAGAATGCCGTACCAAAATCCGATGTCGGAGAATTGATAGATACTTTATCAATGGCAAATTCACGAGACTGGAAAACGGTGCTCTTTAAATAATCAGCATCATTCTCATAGGATGCTATAACAAAACCAGTACCTCCCTTTGCCTTGTAGTCGTCCAAAAGGGCCTTGCTCTCATCAAAGCGCCCAAGGCTCTTTAACGATTGTGCGGATCGGTAATAATATTCTGGCCCTATCTCATCTGGAAAGGCAGTCACCAATCTATCGTACCATTTTGCGGCATTGGTATAATCCCCATTAAAATAATAGGTATCCCCTAGGTTCTTGTATATCTGGGCAGATTCATATCCGTCCTCCACTACCTTTAGATAGATTGCGCGGGCATCGATATAGGCAAACTTGTCAAATTCCTTGTCTGCCTTTTTGATATCCCTTTTCTGTCCAAAGCTGCTTCCCGCTGAAAGAACAACGATGGCGAAAATAATTATGTTGCGTACTATTGTATTCATAGTCATTATTTTTTAGAAGAATCTAGGAGTTAGCACTCGTTCTGGTCGATTGAACAGTTCAAAGCGAAGCATAACCTCGTAAGAGCCGTCGCTGTAGGCCTCAATGTCCGTTGTCTGATAATCGTAAGCAAAACCTATAAATATATTATCCGTAGCCTGGAAACCAACCAGTCCACTCATTGCGGCGCTCCATCTGTATGCGGCCCCAAGGGTTACCTTATCATACAACAGGAAGTTAGCCGAAACATCTGCCTGTAAAGGCGAACCACTCACCATCTTGAAAAGGGTGGCTGGTTTGAACTTTAGATTCTCACCCAAGTCAAACACATAACCCGCGATTAAGAAGTAGTGCATACGCTCTGCTGCTGTGGTCTCGACCCCAGTGCCAGCAATACTGCTCTTGTCAAAATGTTTGGTAGTCAAAAAATTCGGGACCGAAAGCCCTGCATAAAACTTTTCAGTGTTATAATAGATACCCGCCCCTATCTGAGGCTGAAGCTTGTTGTCTATATTGTTTTCGCCAAAATAGGGATCCGTATAAATATCCCTAGGAAGGTTCAGTTTGGAAAAATCCAAATCCAATATGTCCAGACCTGCCTTAAGCCCAAAAGATAATTTGGCCGTTTCCGAAGTATTAATACTATAGGAATAGTCTATATTAAAGTTGGTCTCAACGGCCGGTCCAATCCTATCGTTTACAACAGATAGTCCTAGCCCCATATTGTTGGCCACCGGTGAGTTTACCGTGAAGGTGCCCGTGTTGGGCGCCCCATCCCCAAAATTGACCCACTGGGTCCTATACAGAAGACCAAAGCTCAATACCTCACGGTTCCCAGCATACGCAGGGTTTACCACCTGTGTATTGTACATGTATTGTGTATACTGTGGATCCTGCTGCGCTTTACTTGAAAACGTACCAAGTAAAATCAAAATTATCAGTGTTAAATAACTGTGTTTCATAGTTATGTATTTTTAACCCTGGGAGGAATGTCCTCCCAGGTATATTTGATTTTTCTATCTATTAATATATAAATATCCGTTATAGCTATCCTTGCCCGGGTTCTCTCCTTGGAAGGTCAGAATGTAGAAATATGTTCCTGTTGGTAATTCCTTATCTTCCTGAACCGTTACGCGTCCTTCAGAAATACCTTTAAATGTATTCTGGCTGTCATCAATACCACTTCCATATCCGTCGGTCTCGTACACAAGCACGCCCCATCGGTTGAAGATCTTCACGTTGTTGTTCGGATAGTTGTGTATTCCCTTGATCCAGAAATAGTCGTTCATACCATCCCCGTTCGGTGTAATACCGTTATAGATCTCAAAGTCAACACCCAATACATCCGGTAGAACAACAACCGCTTCTGCATCGCCCTGAACAATAGTACCGTCTATATCCTCTCCAAATGCAGTAGCATTGTTTACCACTTCTCCATTATCAATATCTTGCTGGGTTATTGCATAGGTAGCTGTAAAGGTCGTACTATCTGTTTCTCCCGGCTGCAATACTGCGATTGGTCCTCCGAAGATCTCAACACCCGGCAACAGATCCGTAATGGTGACATTGTATAGGGTAACATCTCCAGTATTTGTAACCGCAAAGGCATAGGATATTGTTTCACCTACCTCTGATGCCCCGTTGCCATTGTCATCATTGAACTCTCCAGTTTTCACTAAGGAGATTGATGGGTTCTGGCAAAGAACTGTAATCGTAGGATCATTTTCCAGGTAGCTATTGTCATCAGATTGATCTGAAACTATATCACCATTAGGTGCGGTTCCGTCAGCAGTGGCCTGGTTCTCAATAAATCCGGTATCAACATCGGTCTGAGTAACAGTGTACACAGCTGTGAAAGTTGTGCTATCCACTTGACCTACTGCCAAACTGATAGGACCTCCAGTAACATTTACCAGCGGATCGGTTACGATCACATTTGTAAGTGCAACATTACCTGTGTTCTTAATACTGAAGCTATAGACAATTGTCTCTCCAACATCAGCACAACCATTACCATTCTCATCTGCTGGTACGCCCACTTTTATTAAAGCGATAGCAGGTTCTTGGCAAAGAACTGTTATGGTAGGATCATCCTCAAACTCACTGTTGTCGTCAGATAAATCACTCACTGTAGTTCCTGAATCATCCGTACCTGTTACAGTTGCTTGGTTCTCAACAAATCCTGCATCAATATCAGCCTGTGTGATCGTGTAGGTCGCTGTGAACGTTGTTGCATCTGAAGCACCTGGAGCCAAAGTTATTGGACCTCCTAGTACGGTAACAAGCGGATCGGTAATCATTATGTTCGATAAGGTAACGTTACCAATGTTGTAAACTGTGAAGCTATAATCTATAGTCTCACCAACATTCGCACATCCATCCCCATTCGTATCGTTGATAACTCCTGTTTTAATTAGGGCTATTATTGGATCTTGGCACAATCCTATAACTGTAGGATCATTTTCTAGAACACTATTGTCATCAGATAGATCGCTTACAACTGTTGCGTCAGGTGCTGTACCTGTAGCAGTTGCCTGGTTAGTCACCTGACCGGCATCAATATCGGTCTGGGTGATCGCGTAGGTACCTGTATAAGTCCAAGTCTCAGTAACATCAAGTATTCCATCACCATTGGTGTCTCCCGTTGGTCCAGTTATCACTGCAATCAATGGGTCTGTAACAGTTACATTGCTCAAGCTCACGTTTCCTTCGTTGGTCACTGTGAACGTATAGGTAATTGTCTCACCTACATCAGAGCACTCATCGCCATTCTCGTCGTTAAAGATTCCTGTTTTTATAATAGCAATTACAGGGTTCTGACAAAGCTCAATTACCGTTGGATCATCTTCCAATACACTGGTATCATCAGAAAGATCGCTTACAACTGTTGCATCTGGTGCCGTACCTGTAGCAGTTGCCTGGTTGGTCACCTGTCCAGCATCAATATCAGTCTGGGTGATCGTATAGGTTCCTGTGTATATCCAAGTCTCGGTTACGTCTAGTTTTCCATCGCCATTGGTGTCACCCGTTGGTCCTGTAATTGTTGCGATCAATGGATCTGTAACAGTCACGTTGCTCAGGCTTACGTTTCCTTCATTTGTAACAGTGAACGTATAGGTAATAGTCTCATCTACATTTGAACAACCATCGCCGTCCTCATCATTGAAGACTCCTGTTTTCACTATCGCAATGGCAGGGTCCTGGCAAAGCTCAATTACTGTAGGATCGTCTTCAAGCACACTGTTGTCATCTGAAAGATCAGTCACTAGTTCACCTTTCGGTGCAAGTGCTTTTACAGAAGCTTGGTTTACAACTTCTCCAGCATCGATATCACCTTGGGTGATTGCATAGGCTGCTGTGTATATCCAAGTCTCAGTTACATCTAGTTTGCCATCGCCATTGGTATCACCAGTAGGACCACTGATCACTGCGATCATTGGGTCAAATACTTCTGTATAATCCAAAGTTACATTTCCTTCATTTGTCACAGTGAACGTATAGGTAATTGTCTCACCTACATCTGAACAACCGTCTCCGTTCTCATCATTGAAAATGCCTGTCTTAACGATTGCAATGGCAGGATTCTGGCAAAGTCTGGTAATCGTTGGGTCATCTTCAAGTACACTAGTATCATCTGAAAGATCACTTACTGTGGTTTGATCCGGTGCAATACCAGTAGCTGTTGCCTGGTTGGTCACCTGTCCTAAATCGATATCCCCTTGGGTTATCGCATAGGTTCCAGTATAGACCCAAGTCTCAGTAACATCAAGTATACCGTCGTTATTAGTGTCTCCGGTAGGACCAGTGATCGTAACAATCATCGGGTCTGTTACCGTTACATTGCTCAAGCTTACGTTTCCTTCATTTGTTACAGTGAAGGTGTAAGTGATTGTCTCACCTACGTTTGAACACTCATCTCCATTCTCGTCATTAAAGACTCCTGTCTTCAAGATTGCGATGGCAGGATTCTGACAAAGCTCGATAACAGTAGTGTCATCAGTCTCAACAGTAGATCCTGATAGATCAGTAACCGTGCTTTGGTCAGGTGCAATACCTGTGGCAGTAGCTTGGTTCAATACCTCGCCAGCATCAATATCAGCCTGGGTGATCGCATAGGTTCCTGTATAGATCCAAGTTTCGGTCACATCAAGGATACCGTCATTATTAGTGTCTCCGCTTAGTGGACCAGCAACTGGGCCGCCCAATAGTGGATCGTTAACAACGATATTGCTCAAGCTCACATTTCCTTCATTGGTAACTGTGAACGTATAGGTAATAGTCTCACCTACATTTGAGCACTCATCTCCGTTCTCATCATTGAATACCCCTATCTTAACGATTGCAATGGCAGGATTCTGACATAGCTCGATAACAGTAGTATCATCAGTCTCAACAGTAGATCCGGATAAATCAGTAACTGTACTTTGATCCGGTGCAATACCGGTGGCAGTAGCTTGGTTCAATACCTCGCCAGCATCAATATCAGCCTGGGTGATCGCATAGGTTCCTGTGTATATCCAAGTCTCGGTAACGTCAAGTATACCGTCGTTATTCGTGTCTCCACTTGCTGGACCGGCAACTGGGCCGCCCAATAGTGGATCGTTAACAACGATGTTCGATAAACTTACGTTCCCTTCGTTGGTCACAGTGAACGTATAGGTAATAGTCTCACCTACATTTGAGCACTCATCTCCGTTCTCATCATTGAATACCCCTGTCTTAACGATTGCAAGGGCAGGGTTCTGGCAAAGCTCCGTGTTGGTAGCATCATCAGTCTCAACAGTAGATCCCGATAGATCAGTAACCGTACTTTGGTCCGGTGCAATACCTGTGGCAGTAGCCTGGTTCAATACCCTACCGGCATCAATATCTGCCTGGGTGATTGCATAGGTTCCTGTATAGATCCAAGTTTCGGTAACGTCAAGTATACCGTCGTTATTAGTGTCTCCGCTCGCTGGACCGGCAACTGGGCCGCCCAATAGTGGGTCGTTAACAACGATGTTCGATAAACTTACGTTTCCTTCATTGGTCACAGTGAATGTATAAGTGATTGTCTCACCTACATTCGAGCACTCATCTCCGTTCTCATCATTGAATACCCCTGTCTTAACGATTGCAATGGCAGGGTTCTGACATAGCTCGATAACAGTAGTGTCATCGGTCTCAACAGTAGATCCTGATAGATCAGTAACCGTACTTTGGTCCGGTGCAATACCTGTCGCAGTGGCCTGGTTGGTAACCTGTCCTGCATCGATATCTCCTTGGGTAATTGTGTATGTTCCTGTATAGATCCAAGTTTCGGTCACATCAAGGATACCGTCATTATTCGTGTCTCCACTTAGTGGTCCAGCAACTGGGCCGCCCAATAGTGGGTCGTTAACAACGATGTTCGATAAACTTACGTTTCCTTCATTGGTCACAGTGAACGTATAGGTAATAGTCTCACCTACATTCGTGCACTCATCTCCGTTCTCATCATTGAATACCCCTGTCTTAACGATTGCAATGGCAGGGTTCTGACATAGCTCGATAACAGTAGTGTCATCAGTCTCAACAGTAGATCCTGATAGATCAGTAACCGTACTTTGGTCCGGTGCAATACCTGTGGCAGTAGCTTGGTTCAATACCTCGCCAGCATCAATATCAGCCTGGGTGATCGCATAGGTTCCTGTATAGATCCAAGTTTCGGTCACATCAAGTATACCGTCATTATTAGTGTCTCCGCTTAGTGGTCCAGCAACTGGGCCGCCCAATAGTGGATCGTTAACAACGATGTTCGATAAACTTACGTTTCCTTCATTTGTTACAGTGAAGGTGTAAGTGATTGTCTCACCCACGTTTGAACACTCATCTCCGTTCTCATCATTGAATACCCCTGTCTTAACGATTGCAATGGCAGGGTTCTGACATAGCTCGATAACAGTAGTGTCATCAGTTTCGATAGTAGATCCAGAAAAAATCGGTAACCGTAGTTTGATTAGGTGCGATACCTGTCACAGTGGCCTGGTTGGTCACCTGTCCTGCATCGATATCTCCTTGGGTAATTGTGTATGTTCCTGTGTAGATCCAAGTTTCGGTAACGTCAAGTATACCGTCATTATTCGTGTCTCCACTTAGTGGTCCAGCAACTGGGCCGCCCAATAGTGGGTCGTTAACAACGATATTGCTCAGGCTCGCATTACCTTCATTGGTCACCGTGAACGTATAAGTGATTGTCTCACCTACATTCGAGCACTCATCTCCGTTCTCATCATTGAATACCCCTGTCTTAACGATTGCAATGGCAGAATTCTGACATAGCTCGATAACAGTAGTGTCATCAGTTTCAATAGTAGATCCAGAAAGATCGGTAACCGTAGTCTGATCAGGTGCGATACCTGTCGCAGTGGCCTGGTTGGTCACCTGTCCTGCATCGATATCTCCTTGGGTAATTGTGTATGTTCCTGTGTAGATCCAAGTTTCGGTCACATCAAGGATACCGTCGTTATTCGTGTCTCCACTTAGTGGACCAGCAACTGGGCCACCCAATAGTGGGTCGTTAACAACGATGTTCGATAAACTTACGTTCCCTTCGTTGGTCACAGTGAATGTATAAGTGATTGTCTCACCTACGTTCGAGCACTCATCTCCGTTCTCATCATTGAATACCCCTGTCTTAACGATTGCAATGGCAGGATTCTGACATAGCTCGATAACAGTAGTGTCATCAGTTTCAATAGTAGATCCAGAAAGATCGGTAACCGTAGTCTGATCAGGTGCGATACCTGTCGCAGTGGCCTGGTTGGTCACCTGTCCTGCATCGATATCTCCTTGGGTAATTGTGTATGTTCCTGTGTAGATCCAAGTTTCGGTCACATCAAGGATACCGTCATTATTCGTGTCTCCGCTTAGTGGTCCAGCAACTGGGCCGCCCAATAGTGGGTCGTTAACAACGATGTTCGATAAACTTACGTTTCCTTCATTGGTCACTGTGAACGTATAGGTAATAGTCTCACCTACGTTCGAACACTCATCTCCATTCTCATCATTGAATACCCCTGTCTTAACGATTGCAATGGCAGGGTTCTGACATAGCTCGATAACAGTAGTGTCATCAGTTTCAATAGTAGATCCAGAAAGATCGGTAACCGTAGTCTGATCAGGTGCGATACCTGTCGCAGTGGCCTGGTTGGTCACCTGTCCTGCATCGATATCTCCTTGGGTAATTGTGTATGTTCCTGTGTAGATCCAAGTTTCGGTCACATCAAGGATACCGTCATTATTCGTGTCTCCGCTTAGTGGTCCAGCAACTGGGCCGCCCAATAGTGGGTCGTTAACAACGATGTTCGATAAACTTACGTTTCCTTCATTGGTAACAGTGAAGGTGTAAGTGATTGTCTCACCTACGTTTGAACACTCATCTCCATTCTCGTCATTAAAGACTCCTGTCTTAACTATCGCAATGGCAGGATCGCTACAGATTGTAGTAACTGTTGCGTCATCTTCTGTATAACTGGTGTCGTCAGAGATATCGGTCACCTCAGTATTGCCCGGTGTTGTACCGAATACTTTAGCACTGTTGGAGAATGTTCCAGCATCGATGTCTGCCTGGGTAACTGTATAGGTAGCAGTGAAGGTAGTCGTGTCCTCGGCACCCGGTGCCAAGCTGATCGGGCCACCAACTACGGTAACACCAGCAACTAGGTCCGTGATGTTGATGTTGGTCAACGTTACGTTTCCTGTGTTCTTTACTGAGAAGGCATATGTGATAACATCGTCAACAGCAAGTGTTGAACAGCCCGTGGTAGGATCTACCGGTACTGTGGATGTCTTGATAAGCGCGATGCTTGCAGCAGTACAGATTGTAGTAACTGTTGCGTCATCTTCTGTATAACTGGTGTTATCAGAGATATCGGTTACCTCAGTATTGCCCGGTGTTGTACCGAATACTTTGGCACTGTTGGAGAATGTTCCAGCATCGATGTCCGCCTGGGTAACTGTATAGGTGGCAGTGAAGGTAGTCGTGTCCTCAGCACCCGGTGCCAAGCTGATCGGGCCACCAACTACGGTAACACCAGCAACTAGGTCCGTGATGTTGATGTTGGTCAACGTTACGTTTCCTGTGTTCTTCACTGAGAAGGCATATGTGATAACATCGTCAACAGCAAGTGTTGAACAGCCCGTGGTAGGATCTACCGGTACTGTGGATGTCTTGATAAGCGCGATGCTTGCAGCAGTACAGATTGTAGTAACTGTTGCGTCATCTTCTGTATAACTGGTGTTATCAGAGATATCGGTCACCTCAGTATTGCCCGGTGTTGTACCGAATACTTTAGCACTGTTGGAGAATGTTCCAGCATCGATGTCTGCCTGGGTAACTGTATAGGTAGCAGTGAAGGTAGTCGTGTCCTCAGCACCCGGTGCCAAGCTGATCGGGCCACCAACTACGGTAACACCAGCAACTAGGTCCGTGATGTTGATGTTGGTCAACGTTACGTTTCCTGTGTTCTTCACTGAGAAGGCATATGTGATAACATCGTCAACAGCAAGTGTTGAACAGCCCGTGGTAGGATCTACCGGTACTGTGGATGTCTTGATAAGCGCGATGCTTGCAGCAGTACAGATTGTAGTAACTGTTGCGTCATCTTCTGTATAACTGGTGTTATCAGAGATATCGGTTACCTCAGTATTGCCCGGTGTTGTACCGAATACTTTGGCACTGTTGGAGAATGTTCCAGCATCGATGTCCGCCTGGGTAACTGTATAGGTGGCAGTGAAGGTAGTCGTGTCCTCAGCACCCGGTGCCAAGCTGATCGGGCCACCAACTACGGTAACACCAGCAACTAGGTCCGTGATGTTGATGTTGGTCAACGTTACGTTTCCTGTGTTCTTCACTGAGAAGGCATATGTGATAACATCGTCAACAGCAAGTGTTGAACAGCCCGTGGTAGGATCTACCGGTACTGTGGATGTCTTGATAAGGGCGATGCTTGCAGCAGTACAGATTGTAGTAACTGTTGCGTCATCTTCTGTATAACTGGTGTTATCAGAGATATCGGTCACCTCAGTATTGCCCGGTGTTGTACCGAATACTTTGGCACTGTTGGAGAATGTTCCAGCATCAATGTCTGCCTGGGTAACTGTATAGGTAGCAGTGAAGGTAGTCGTGTCCTCAGCACCCGGTGCCAAGCTGATCGGGCCACCAACTACGGTAACACCAGCAACTAGGTCCGTGATGTTGATGTTGGTCAACGTTACGTTTCCTGTGTTCTTCACTGAGAAGGCATATGTGATAACATCGTCAACAGCAAGTGTTGAACAGCCCGTGGTAGGATCTACCGGTACTGTGGATGTCTTGATAAGGGCGATGCTTGCAGCAGTACAGATTGTAGTAACTGTTGCGTCATCTTCTGTATAACTGGTGTTATCAGAGATATCGGTCACCTCAGTATTGCCCGGTGTTGTACCGAATACTTTGGCACTGTTGGAGAATGTTCCAGCATCGATGTCCGCCTGGGTAACTGTATAGGTGGCAGTGAAGGTAGTCGTGTCCTCAGCACCCGGTGCCAAGCTGATCGGGCCACCAACTACGGTAACACCAGCAACTAGGTCCGTGATGTTGATGTTGGTCAACGTTACGTTTCCTGTGTTCTTCACTGAGAAGGCATATGTGATAACATCGTCAACAGCAAGTGTTGAACAGCCCGTGGTAGGATCTACCGGTACTGTGGATGTCTTGATAAGCGCGATGCTTGCAGCAGTACAGATTGTAGTAACTGTTGCGTCATCTTCTGTATAACTGGTGTTATCAGAGATATCGGTCACCTCAGTATTGCCCGGTGTTGTACCGAATACTTTAGCACTGTTGGAGAATGTTCCAGCATCGATGTCTGCCTGGGTAACTGTATAGGTAGCAGTGAAGGTAGTCGTGTCCTCAGCACCCGGTGCCAAGCTGATCGGGCCACCAACTACGGTAACACCAGCAACTAGGTCCGTGATGTTGATGTTGGTCAACGTTACGTTTCCTGTGTTCTTCACTGAGAAGGCATATGTGATAACATCGTCAACAGCAAGTGTTGAACAGCCCGTGGTAGGATCTACCGGTACTGTGGATGTCTTGATAAGCGCGATGCTTGCAGCAGTACAGATTGTAGTAACTGTTGCGTCATCTTCTGTATAACTGGTGTTATCAGAGATATCGGTTACCTCAGTATTGCCCGGTGTTGTACCGAATACTTTGGCACTGTTGGAGAATGTTCCAGCATCGATGTCCGCCTGGGTAACTGTATAGGTAGCAGTGAAGGTAGTCGTGTCCTCAGCACCCGGTGCCAAGCTGATCGGGCCACCAACTACGGTAACACCAGCAACTAGGTCCGTGATGTTGATGTTGGTCAACGTTACGTTTCCTGTGTTCTTCACTGAGAAGGCATATGTGATAACATCGTCAACAGCAAGTGTTGAACAGCCCGTGGTAGGATCTACCGGTACTGTGGATGTCTTGATAAGCGCGATGCTTGCAGCAGTACAGATTGTAGTAACTGTTGCGTCATCTTCTGTATAACTGGTGTTATCAGAGATATCGGTTACCTCAGTATTGCCCGGTGTTGTACCGAATACTTTGGCACTGTTGGAGAATGTTCCAGCATCGATGTCCGCCTGGGTAACTGTATAGGTGGCAGTGAAGGTAGTCGTGTCCTCAGCACCCGGTGCCAAGCTGATCGGGCCACCAACTACGGTAACACCAGCAACTAGGTCCGTGATGTTGATGTTGGTCAACGTTACGTTTCCTGTGTTCTTCACTGAGAAGGCATATGTGATAACATCGTCAACAGCAAGTGTTGAACAGCCCGTGGTAGGATCTACCGGTACTGTGGATGTCTTGATAAGGGCGATGCTTGCAGCAGTACAGATTGTAGTAACTGTTGCGTCATCTTCTGTATAACTGGTGTTATCAGAGATATCGGTCACCTCAGTATTGCCCGGTGTTGTACCGAATACTTTGGCACTGTTGGAGAATGTTCCAGCATCAATGTCTGCCTGGGTAACTGTATAGGTAGCAGTGAAGGTAGTCGTGTCCTCAGCACCCGGTGCCAAGCTGATCGGGCCACCAACTACGGTAACACCAGCAACTAGGTCCGTGATGTTGATGTTGGTCAACGTTACGTTTCCTGTGTTCTTCACTGAGAAGGCATATGTGATAACATCGTCAACAGCAAGTGTTGAACAGCCCGTGGTAGGATCTACCGGTACTGTGGATGTCTTGATAAGAGCGATGCTTGCAGCAGTACAGATTGTAGTAACTGTTGCGTCATCTTCTGTATAACTGGTGTTATCAGAGATATCGGTCACCTCAGTATTGCCCGGTGTTGTACCGAATACTTTAGCACTGTTGGAGAATGTTCCAGCATCGATGTCTGCCTGGGTAACTGTATAGGTAGCAGTGAAGGTAGTCGTGTCCTCAGCACCCGGTGCCAAGCTGATCGGGCCACCAACTACGGTAACACCAGCAACTAGGTCCGTGATGTTGATGTTGGTCAACGTTACGTTTCCTGTGTTCTTCACTGAGAAGGCATATGTGATAACATCGTCAACAGCAAGTGTTGAACAGCCCGTGGTAGGATCTACCGGTACTGTGGATGTCTTGATAAGCGCGATGCTTGCAGCAGTACAGATTGTAGTAACTGTTGCGTCATCTTCTGTATAACTGGTGTTATCAGAGATATCGGTTACCTCAGTATTGCCCGGTGTTGTACCGAATACTTTGGCACTGTTGGAGAATGTTCCAGCATCGATGTCCGCCTGGGTAACTGTATAGGTGGCAGTGAAGGTAGTCGTGTCCTCAGCACCCGGTGCCAAGCTGATCGGGCCACCAACTACGGTAACACCAGCAACTAGGTCCGTGATGTTGATGTTGGTCAACGTTACGTTTCCTGTGTTCTTCACTGAGAAGGCATATGTGATAACATCGTCAACAGCAAGTGTTGAACAGCCCGTGGTAGGATCTACCGGTACTGTGGATGTCTTGATAAGCGCGATGCTTGCAGCAGTACAGATTGTAGTAACTGTTGCGTCATCTTCTGTATAACTGGTGTTATCAGAGATATCGGTTACCTCAGTATTGCCCGGTGTTGTACCGAATACTTTGGCACTGTTGGAGAATGTTCCAGCATCGATGTCTGCCTGGGTAACTGTATAGGTAGCAGTGAAGGTAGTCGTGTCCTCGGCACCCGGTGCCAAGCTGATCGGGCCACCAACTACGGTAACACCAGCAACTAGGTCCGTGATGTTGATGTTGGTCAACGTTACGTTTCCTGTGTTCTTCACTGAGAAGGCATATGTGATAACATCGTCAACAGCAAGTGTTGAACAGCCCGTGGTAGGATCTACCGGTACTGTGGATGTCTTGATAAGAGCGATGCTTGCAGAAGTACAGATTAAAACCGTAACCTCGTTACTAGTGGCATCAATCGGACCCAATGCAGTATTACCTTGTGCGTCTGCAATGTTAACTACTGATCCAAAATCAATATCTGATTGGTTTATTGTATAAGTTGCATTGTAGGTCCAAACTTCACCTACATTCAATATTCCGTCATTATTGGTATCTCCACTAGCAGGACCGGAAATTACTCCACCCAACTTAGCATCGTTTACTACAACATTTGAAATATCAACATCTCCATCATTAGTTACAACGAACTTATAAGTAACCGAATCACCTACATTAAACGAAATACAATTTCCTGTTGCGCTTGTGCTTGATTTTACAATCGACATTTTGGCATCTTGGCAAAGGTTAACTGTAACCGTATCAGTAGTTGAAACTGGATAAGGAGTTCCTGATGTTTGAACTAGTCCATTTACAGTAGCTGTATTTTGAACTTGTCCATTTGTTATATCTTGTTGTGTTACTGAATAAGAAGCAGTGTATGTCCAAACCTCACCATCTTCTAGGATACCGTCGCCGTCATCTCCAGATACGTATACGATTGGAACTACCGGGTTCGGAGCCTCCAATAATGGGTCAGTTAACACTACATTATATACAGGTGAGCTTCCTGCTGGGATAGACACTTTAAATGTATATGAAATAGACTCTCCTGGAGCCACTGGAGTACAACCTTGTGGATTGTTTGGACTTGCTATTTTTTCAAGTATAATACCACAGTTGTTTAAAGTCAAAGTAACAGGTGTTCTTGTTAAACTAGAGCAGCCTTCACCATCTACATTGGTCTGTGCATAATAAGTAATAGTTCCTACGTAATTCAGTGTAGGAGTAACAATATTTCCACCGCTAGCCAAATCATACCAAACTACGGTCTGACCAGTAGGCACTGTTGCTGTTGCAGTTAGAGTCTGAATTGGGCTCAAGGCACATTCGGCCTGGTCACCGCCACTTACCGGTGCGCTCGGAGCCGGTGTGATGGTAAGTGTTACTGGAGTTCTTGTTAAACTAACACAACCACCGCCAGTTACATTGGCCTGGGCATAATATGTTATAGTTCCTACGTAATTCAGCGTAGGATTGTTAACCACAGATCCTCCGGTTGCTTGGTCATACCAAACTACAGCCTGACCTCCCGCTACCGTAGCGGTAGCTGTTAAGGTCTGGATCGGGCTCTCTTCACATTCGGTTTGATCTCCGCCGCTTACTGGTGCGCCCGGAGCCGGTGTGATCGTTAATGTTACTGGAGTTCTTGATAAACTAACACAACCACCGCCAGTTACATTGGCCTGGGCGTAATAGGTTACCGAACCAACACTGTTCAATATAGGATTGTTTACCACGGATCCCCCGGTAGCTTGGTCATACCAAACTACAGTCTGACCACCAGGTACCGTAGCGGTAGCTGTTAAGGTCTGGATCGGGCTCTCTTCACATTCCGTCTGGTCACCACCACTTACTGGTGCGCCCGGAGCCGGTGTGATCGTTAATGTTACTGGAGTTCTTGATAAACTAACACAACCACCGCCAGTTACATTGGCCTGGGCATAGTAGGTTACCGAACCAACACTGTTCAATATAGGATTGTTTACCACGGATCCCCCGGTTGCTTGGTCATACCAAACTACAGTCTGACCTCCAGGTACCGTAGCGGTAGCTGTTAAGGTCTGGATTGGACTGGTCTCACATTCCGTCTGGTCGCCTCCACTTACTGGTGCATCGGGTGCATTCGTGATGGTTAGTGTTACTGGAGTTCTTGATAAACTAGAACAACCTCCGCCATTAACATTGGCCTGGGCATAATATGTTATAGTTCCTACGTAATTCAGCGTAGGATTGTTAACCACAGATCCCCCGGTTGCTTGGTCATACCAAACTACAGTCTGACCTCCAGGTACCGTAGCGGTAGCTGTCAAGGTCTGGATTGGGCTGGTCTCACATTCGGTTTGATCTCCGCCGCTTATTGGTGCGCCCGGAGCAGGTGTGATCGTTAATGTTACTGGAGTTCTTGATAAACTAACACAACCACCGCCAGTTACATTGGCCTGGGCGTAATAGGTTACCGAACCAACACTGTTCAATATAGGATTGTTGACCACGGATCCCCCGATAGCTTGGTCATACCAAACTACAGTCTGACCACCAGGTACCGTAGCGGTAGCCGTTAAGGTCTGGATTGGGCTGGTCTCACATTCGGTTTGATCTCCACCGCTTACTGGTGCGCCCGGAGCTGGTGTGATCGTTAATGTTACTGGAGTTCTTGATAAACTAGAACAACCTCCGCCATTAACATTGGCCTGTGCATAATACGTTTTTGAGCCTACGTAATTCAGCGTAGGATTGTTAACCACAGATCCTCCGGTTGCTTGGTCATACCAAACTACAGTCTGACCTCCAGGTACCGTAGCGGTAGCTGTCAAGGTCTGGATTGGGCTGGTCTCACATTCCGTCTGGTCACCTCCACTTACTGGTGCGCCCGGAGCTGGTGTGATCGTTAATGTTACTGGAGTTCTTGATAAACTAGAACAACCTCCGCCAGTTACATTGGCCTGGGCGTAATAGGTTACCGAACCAACACTGTTCAATATAGGATTGTTAACCACAGATCCCCCGGTTGCTTGGTCATACCAAACTACAGTCTGACCTCCCGCTACCGTTGCGGTAGCTGTTAAGGTCTGGATCGGGCTGGTCTCACATTCGGTTTGATCTCCGCCGCTTACTGGTGCGCCCGGAGCTGGTGTGATCGTTAATGTTACTGGAGTTCTTGATAAACTAGAACAACCTCCGCCAGTTACATTGGCCTGGGCGTAATAGGTTACCGAACCAACACTGTTCAATATAGGATTGTTAACCACAGATCCCCCGGTTGCTTGGTCATACCAAACTACAGTCTGACCACCAGGTACCGTAGCGGTAGCCGTTAAGGTCTGGATTGGGCTGGTCTCACATTCGGTTTGATCTCCACCGCTTACTGGTGCGCCCGGAGCAGGTGTGATCGTTAATGTTACTGGAGTTCTTGATAAACTAGAACAACCACCGCCAGTTACATTGGCCTGGGCGTAATAGGTTACCGAACCAACACTGTTCAATATAGGATTGTTGATCACAGATCCCCCGGTAGCCTGGTCATACCAAACTAAGGTCTGACCTCCCGCTACCGTTGCGGTAGCCGTTAAGGTCTGGATTGGACTGGTCTCACATTCCGTCTGGTCGCCTCCACTTACTGGTGCGCCCGGAGCCGGTGTGATCGTTAATGTTACTGGAGTTCTTGATAAACTAGAACAACCTCCGCCAGTTACATTGGCCTGGGCGTAATAGGTTACCGAACCAACACTGTTCAATATAGGATTGTTAACCACAGATCCCCCGGTAGCCTGGTCATACCAAACTAAGGTCTGACCTCCCGCTACCGTTGCGGTAGCCGTTAAGGTCTGGATTGGGCTGGTCTCACATTCCGTCTGGTCACCTCCACTTACTGGTGCGCCCGGAGCCGGTGTGATCGTTAATGTTACTGGAGTTCTTGATAAACTAGAACAACCTCCGCCAGTTACATTGGCCTGGGCGTAATAGGTTACCGAACCAACACTGTTCAATATAGGATTGTTAACCACAGATCCCCCGGTAGCCTGGTCATACCAAACTAAGGTCTGACCTCCCGCTACCGTTGCGGTAGCCGTTAAGGTCTGGATTGGGCTGGTCTCACATTCCGTCTGGTCACCTCCACTTACTGGTGCGCCTGGAGCCGGTGTGATTGTAAGGGTTACTGCCGTTCTTGATAAACTAGAACAACCACCGCCAGTTACATTGGCCTGGGCGTAATAGGTTACCGAACCAACACTGTTCAATATAGGATTGTTAACCACAGATCCCCCGGTAGCCTGGTCATACCAAACTAAGGTCTGACCTCCCGCTACCGTTGCGGTAGCCGTTAAGGTCTGGATTGGGCTGGTCTCACATTCCGTCTGGTCACCTCCACTTACTGGTGCGCCCGGAGCCGGTGTGATTGTAAGGGTTACTGCCGTTCTTGATAAACTGGTACAGCCACTACCATTTACATTGGCCTGTGCATAATATGTTTTTGAGCCTACATAATTCAGCGTAGGCGTGACAATATTTCCTCCAGTTGCTTGATCGTACCAAACAACAGTGTGCCCTGTAGGAACAGTTGCGGTAGCGGTTAATGTCTGGATCGGGCTCTTTTCACACTCGGTCTGGTTGCCCCCACTTACCGGTGGGTTTACAGCGGTAGCTTGTGTTATTACAACAGTTTCTAAAGTAGTACAATTACCATCGCTAACAGTAACATTATAAGTACCAGCTGTTAAACCAGTTTGGTCCTGAGAGGAAGGATTTAAACCACTTCCATCAACAGTTGTCCATGCATAAGTGTATGTACCTGTTCCCCCAGTAACAGATAAGTCAATAGAACCATTCGAATCTCCAAAACAAGTTACATTTTGTTTTGTAAAACTGGAATCTAGGGTTGAATTCGTTACCTTAACAGGTTTAATAATTTCACAACCACTATCACTATCAACTGCTTTAATATAATAGGTTCCTACCGTCGCTACAGTTGGTGTAGTAAAAGGTATTGATGCAGCTGCATCTCTCCAATAAGTATATGGTCCTGGAATAGTACTTCCTGCCGTTACAGCAGGAGCAGTAATATCAGCTGTTGTTACCCCTGAACAAAGAGGGGCAGGATCATTAACAACCAACGCATTTGACGTAAAACTTCTCGCTTTTAAAAAAACTCCTGCATCATATTGCTGATCAGATGCATCAGCAATGGCCATTTTCATTTTGTATTCTTGCCCAGATATAAGTCCGGTATATTCAGCTGTTAATATAACAGTTCCACCATCAAATTCAGTTGAAATATTTATGTTATTATTAGCATAATAAGCTGGATTGCTTGCTGGTACTGAGTTACCATTAACATTTGAAGCAACGTATGGATGTATAGTATTAATGGTAATTGGATCACCATTTGGCAATTTTGCTAAGTTAACAGCATTATTTTGATAGCCTTGACCTCCGGCAATACCTGGCCCACTTAAAAAGAAACCAAAAGCATCCTCATACTGTGTCCCACAATATTCTAAATATTCATCGGAAGCAAAAACAAATTGAAACTCAATTTTAGTTCCAACAGGTGTAAAATTAATTTCAAGTACTGCCGCGTCATACATTGTGCGCCCAGTAATCTTTGCTAAATCAGGATCACTTGCATTACCGTTCATTTTGTCGGAAAAACCATCTGAAACACTGGGACCCATAGCATTTCTAATTTTACCCGTAGAAAGCAACAAGCCCTCTTCAATTCCAAAATTCTGAGCATTCCCTTCATTAAAATAACCTAATTGGCGATCTAATGTTGAGCTTCCAAATTGATTATTCCAAGTCCAAGTATTAGTACCACTTTTTCTATAATACCCAAATTTAACCTCTCCTATTGTCAGACAAGAAGATGTTAAAATATTTTCAACCAATTTCTTTGGTGTATTTCCATATGTCGCATCATCATTTGGCACCAGAATACTCTTTCCGGTTCCTGGACCTTTAGATGTATTGTTACTTTTATCAGGACTGTAGCCAACTCTTCCTTTACTAATCTCTTGTCCATAGAAACTAAATGAAAGAATCAAAAAAAGACCTATTAAAAACCTCTTATCAGAAGTAAATAATTTAGTAATTATTTTAAACATAAGTTCGAATTTTATTAATACCGATATATTTTGACAACGCTATAATTGAAATGTCTCTTCAATTTGGATTCAAATATACAGTGGAAAAAGTGTTAAGGAATTACTAACAAACAACTATTAGTTGAACTGTAAAGAATAGTCGGCAAACGACCTAAATCACTTTAAAAAGCAATATTTTTTGTAGGAAAAACATATACGTACTAACACGTATATGTACTGATAATAAGGCTTTAAAGCCCATTCAAGGTAAGAAAAAATACCACTAAATGCTTTCCAATTTGCAAATACAAACATTCCTTGCACTGTTTCCAGCTATTCTTTTTACAATGAAAGCTACAGTTATTATCTATAAATAAAAGTGAATTATTATTTAGATACAACTTCAGTTTATTACTCCAATAACAAACTTTATCTTTGCAACCCTATACTAGAAAAAACCTATGTCTTTATCAAAAGAAATAAAACGCAGAAGAACATTTGGAATCATCGCGCATCCTGATGCTGGAAAAACAACGCTTACAGAAAAACTTCTCCTCTTTGGAGGAGCAATTAATGAAGCTGGAGCAGTTAAAAACAATAAGATAAAGAAAGGTGCCACCAGTGATTTTATGGAGATAGAGCGGCAACGTGGTATTTCCGTAGCTACTTCTGTTTTAGCATTTGAATATGAAGGTATTAAAATCAATATTCTAGACACTCCAGGCCACAAGGATTTTGCAGAAGACACTTTTAGAACCTTAACTGCTGTAGATAGCGTAATTGTCGTGATAGACGTTGCGAAAGGAGTTGAGGAACAAACAGAGAAACTTGTGGAAGTCTGTAGAATGCGAAATATTCCAATGATCGTTTTCATTAATAAACTAGATCGTGAAGGACGTGATGCATTCGATTTGTTGGATGAAATTGAACAGAAATTACATCTAAGAGTTACGCCTTTGAGTTTTCCAATAGGTATGGGATATGATTTTAAAGGAATCTATAATATCTGGGAAAAAAATATAAACCTCTTCAGTGGAGATAGTAGGAAGGATATTGAAGAAACAATTGAAATCGAAGACGTAAGCAGCCCAGAACTCGAGAAACTTATCGGTGAAAAACCAGCTAAAACACTTCGGGATGAACTTGAACTTATATATGAAGTCTATCCTGATTTTGATAGAGATGAATATCTAGAAGGAAATCTACAGCCGGTGTTTTTTGGCTCTGCTTTAAATAATTTTGGCGTGCGTGAACTATTGGATTGTTTTGTTGAAATAGCCCCTACCCCACGGGCTAAAGAGAGTAACACTCGTTTGGTAAAACCAGACGAAAAAGAATTTTCAGGTTTCGTGTTTAAAATTCACGCTAATATGGACCCCAAACACCGAGACCGCCTGGCTTTCGTGAAAATTGTATCGGGAACTTTTGAACGAAACTCTCCTTATCTGCACGTTAGAAATGGGAAGAAGATGAAGTTCAGCAGTCCAAACGCTTTCTTTGCAGAAAAGAAACAAATAGTAGATCTATCCTATCCCGGAGACATCGTGGGCCTTCACGATACTGGGAATTTTAAAATTGGTGATACCCTTACGGAAGGCGAAGAAATGCAATACAAAGGTATTCCAAGCTTTTCTCCAGAACACTTTAAATATATCAACAACGCCGACCCAATGAAGAGCAAGCAGCTTGAAAAAGGAATCGACCAATTGATGGATGAAGGTGTAGCGCAACTCTTTACGTTAGAGCTGAATGGTCGTAAAGTAATTGGAACCGTTGGCGCACTTCAATTTGAAGTAATCCAATACAGGTTGGAACACGAATATGGTGCTATCTGCTCTTACGAAAACCTTAACGTACACAAGGCGTGTTGGGTAGAAGCAAAAGATCCAAAAAGTGAAGAGTTCGCAGATTTTAAAAGAGTCAAGGCGAAGTTTTTGGCGAAAGATAAACGAGGACAACTGGTTTTTTTCGCTGATTCAGCTTTTACCTTGCAGATGACCCAGTCAAAATACCCAAATGTTATCCTACATTTTGTAAGTGAATTTGAGAAAATGGGAACGGAGAAGAAACAAACGCCATAAGGCAATATGATAAAACAAAAGTATAGATATACTCCACATTCACAATTTGTTATAAATAAAAAAATCCAGCTAGAGAGCTGGATTTTTTTATTTTATGCTTCGCCCGTCGGACCGAAGTTTAAAGGTATGGGCGGTTGCTCATAATCCTTTATTTCCCCATGGGAATTTTCAAATCGTTTTACATTGTCACCCAATGCTTTAAGAAACCTTTTTGCATGCTGTGGAGTTAAGATAATCCTTGACTTCACTTTGCTCTTTGGAATTCCTGGCATTATGGTTACAAAATCCACAACAAATTCAGAAACAGAATGATTAATAATAGCCAAGTTGCTGTAAATGCCCTGAGCCACACTTTCATCCAATTCAATGTTTATCTGTCCTTGTTTGGGTTGTTCTTTTTTTTTGATCTGCCATTTTTTAGAATATAATTATGGGCGTTGAGACGCATAATAATGCGTCACAACACCACACAAATTAATTATAATTTACTTCTTGCTTCACGCGATTCATTTCCTCAAGCTCTTGCTTAGATCCCACAATTATAGTATCATATCTACGCATACCGGTTCCGGCTGGTATTTTATGCCCCACAATCACATTCTCTTTCAAGCCTTCTAAGGTATCAACTTTACCAGCGACTGCTGCTTCGTTCAATACTTTAGTAGTTTCCTGGAAGGAAGCCGCAGAGATGAATGACTTGGTCTGTAACGACGCTCTCGTGATACCTTGCAGTACCGGAGTTGCTGTTGCAGGAACCGCATCACGCGCTTCTACAAGTACTTTATCATTTCTTCTCAACAAAGAGTTTTCATCACGAAGTGTACGTGGAGAAAGGATTTGACCTTCCTTCAAATTTTCTGAATCACCGGCGTTTACAACCACCTTCATTCCAAAAATCTTATCGTTCTCTTCAATGAAATCATCTTTATGAGCCAATTGATCTTCAAGGAAAGTTGTGTCTCCCGGATCTTCAATTCTTACTTTACGCATCATCTGGCGTACAACCACTTCAAAGTGTTTGTCGTTAATCTTCACACCTTGCAGACGGTAAACCTCCTGAACTTCGTTCACAAGATATTGCTGTACTGCAGATGGGCCTTTTATACGAAGAATATCTTCCGGAGTAATAGAACCATCAGAAAGTGGCATACCCGCACGTACATAATCGTTTTCTTGAACTAAGATCTGGTTAGATAATTTCACCAAATACTTTTTCAATTCACCCAATTTGGACTCAACGATAATCTCACGATTACCTCGTTTAATTTTCCCGAAAGAAACAACACCATCAATCTCACTTACAACAGCAGGGTTTGAAGGGTTACGCGCTTCAAATAGCTCAGTAACACGTGGAAGACCTCCCGTAATATCACCCGCTTTTGCAGATTTACGTGGAATTTTTACCAATACCTTACCTATTTTGATTTTATCACCGTCGTCCACCATAATGTGTGCGCCAACTGGCAAGTTGTAGGAACGAATTACTTCATCTTTCTTACCTAAAATCTGAAGTGTTGGAATTCGTTTCTTATCTCTTGATTCAGAAATTACTTTTTCTTGGAAACCTGTTTGCTCATCAATCTCTACTTGATAAGTTATACCTTGAACGATGTTTTCATATTTGATCTTTCCAGCAAATTCTGAAATAATAACACCGTTGTAAGGATCCCAAGAACAAACAACATCACCTGCACTTAAGCTATCACCATCTTTCACATACAGTGTTGAACCGTAAGGAATGTTGTTAGTACTTAATGTAATACCTGTTTTCTTGTCAACAAGTTTTAATTCTGAAGTACGAGAAATAACAATATCAACTGCTTTTCCTTGACTGTCCTCACCTTTAACGATTTTAAGATCTTCAATCTCAGCTTTACCGTCAAATTTAACGACCAACTTGTTCTGTTCAGAAATGTTACCTGCAATACCTCCCACGTGGAATGTACGAAGTGTAAGCTGTGTTCCTGGTTCTCCAATAGATTGTGCTGCCACAACCCCAACGGCCTCACCACGCTGAACCATTTTATTGGTAGCAAGGTTTCTTCCGTAGCATTGCGAACAAATACCTTGTTTGGCCTCACAAGTAAGTGCAGAACGAACTTCTACACTATCTAATGGGGATTTTTCAATGGCATCAGCTATTTCTTCATAGATGTGACCACCTGACTCAACCAACAATTCCTTTGTTAGTGGGTTTATGATATCATTAAGGGCGATACGCCCAACAATTCTAGCTCCTAAAGTTTCAACAACTTCTTCGTTTTTCTTTAATGCTGATACCTCTATTCCTCGCAACGTACCACAATCTTCAATATTGATGATAACATCTTGTGAAACGTCAACCAATCTACGTGTTAAGTAACCCGCATCCGCTGTCTTAAGAGCCGTATCTGCTAGACCTTTACGCGCACCGTGAGTAGAGATAAAGTACTCAAGAATTGAAAGCCCTTCCTTAAAGTTAGAAAGAATTGGGTTCTCAATAATCTCGCCTCCACCAGCACTAGATTTTTTAGGTTTTGCCATCAATCCACGCATACCGGTTAACTGACGGATTTGTTCCTTAGAACCCCTCGCACCAGAATCAAGCATCATATACACAGAGTTGAAACCTTGTTGATCTTCGCGAATACGTTTCATAGAAAGCTCCGTAAGCTCAGCGTTGGTTGCAGTCCAAATATCAATTACCTGGTTGTAACGTTCGTTGTTGGTGATAAGACCCATGTTATAGCTATTGATAATACCGTCAACTTGTTCGTTGGCGCTATCAATCATAGATTGTTTTTCAGCCGGAATAATAATATCCCCAAGGCTGAAAGATAATCCTCCTTCAAAAGCGAATTTGTATCCAAGAGTTTTTATTTCGTCAAGGAATGCTGATGTAGTTGGAACATTGGTCACTTTTAGAATTTTACCAATAATATCACGAAGTGATTTTTTGGTCAATACTTCATTAATGAAACCAGCTTCCTCAGGAACTTGCTCATTGAAGATAACTCTTCCTAAAGTTGTGGTGATGATTTGTTTTACCAACTCACCGTTTTCATTGAAATCAACAGTACGGATTCTTATTTCAGCGTTCAAGTCTACTTGGCCTTCGTTATAGGCGATAATAGCTTCTTCAGCTGAATAAAAAGTAAGTCCTTCTCCTTTAACTTTAAGAGCTTCAGTAGATTTTCTAAGTTTGGTCATATAATAGAGACCCAAAACCATATCTTGTGAAGGAACCGCAACTGGAGAACCATTTGCTGGGTTCAAAATGTTATGTGAAGCAAGCATTAAAAGCTGGCATTCCAAAATTGCCTCAGGCCCTAATGGAAGGTGAACTGCCATCTGGTCACCATCGAAATCCGCGTTGAAAGCGGTACAAACCAATGGGTGCAGCTGAATTGCTTTACCTTCAATCAATTTAGGCTGGAACGCTTGGATACCCAAACGGTGAAGCGTTGGAGCACGGTTAAGTAGTACAGGGTGTCCTTTCAATACATTTTCAAGGATATCCCAAACTACTGGCTCTTTTTTATCTATAATTTTCTTTGCAGATTTTACTGTTTTTACAATCCCTCTTTCAATCAATTTACGGATTACGAAAGGTTTGTAAAGCTCAGCTGCCATATCTTTTGGAATACCACATTCGAACAATTTCAATTCGGGTCCAACGACGATTACCGAACGTGCAGAATAATCCACACGCTTACCAAGCAAGTTTTGACGGAAACGACCTTGTTTACCTTTCAATGAATCTGAAAGAGATTTCAACGGACGGTTGCTATCAGTTTTTACTGCTGAAGATTTTCGGGTGTTGTCAAACAATGAATCTACCGATTCCTGAAGCATACGTTTCTCGTTACGAAGAATAACCTCTGGAGCTTTAATCTCCATCAATCTCTTTAAACGGTTGTTACGGATGATTACACGACGGTACAAATCATTCAAATCTGAGGTAGCAAAACGACCACCATCAAGTGGCACTAATGGACGTAATTCTGGTGGAATTACAGGGATTACTTTCATAATCATCCACTCGGCTTTGTTTTCGCGGTTTTTGTTTGCATCACGAAGTGCTTCTACAACCTGAAGACGCTTAAGCGCTTCAGTTTTACGTTGTTTTGAGGTTTCGTTATTTGCTTTATGACGAAGGTTGTAAGACAAGGTGTCCAAATCGATTCTTTGTAAAAGATCGATCAAGCACTCTGCTCCCATTTTCGCAATAAATTTGTTTGGATCGCTTTCTTCCAAATATTGGTTTTCTTGTGGAAGTGTATCGAGAATGGCTAGATATTCCTCTTCAGTAAGGAAATCCAATTTCTTAACAGCTTCTCCTCCTTCATATTTTGCAATACCTGCCTGAATTACTACATAACGTTCGTAGTAAATAATCATATCCAATTTCTTGGAAGGCAACCCAAGAAGGTAACCAATTTTGTTTGGAAGGCTTCGGAAGTACCAAATGTGAGCTACAGGAACAACCAAGTTGATATGGCCCACGCGGTCACGACGTACTTTCTTTTCAGTTACTTCCACACCACAACGGTCACAAACAATACCTTTGTAGCGGATTCTTTTATATTTACCACAGGCACATTCGTAGTCTTTAACAGGACCAAAAATGCGCTCACAGAAAAGTCCGTCACGCTCAGGTTTGTGCGTACGGTAGTTTATTGTTTCAGGTTTAAGTACTTCCCCACGTGATTCCGCCAAAATGGATTCAGGAGAAGCCAAACCAATAGAAATCTTGTCGAATTTCTGTACTGTGTTTTCTTTATTTCTGTTCATCATGATTTAAAATAAACTTTGTTGTTGAATGAAATCAATTGTTATGATTTCTTAAAGAACCTTAAGACCCCTCCGCCAAGGCGGAGGGGCTTTAGTTATTCTTCTAATCTAATGTCAAGACCCAATCCTTTCAATTCGTGCATAAGCACGTTGAAAGATTCTGGTAGTCCTGGTTCAGGCATGGTTTCACCTTTTACGATTGCCTCGTAGGTTTTGGCCCTTCCAATAACATCATCAGACTTAACAGTCAATATTTCTCTAAGAGTGCTGGATGCACCATATGCCTCCAAAGCCCAAACTTCCATCTCTCCAAAACGCTGACCACCAAATTGTGCTTTACCACCAAGCGGCTGTTGCGTAATAAGTGAGTACGGTCCAATGGAACGTGCGTGCATCTTATCATCTACCATGTGGCCAAGTTTCAGCATATAGATTACACCTACGGTTGCAGGTTGATCAAAACGTTTTCCTGTTCCACCATCATATAGATAGGTATGTCCAAATCTTGGAATTCCAGCTTCGTCAGTATATTCATTGATTTGATCTAGAACGGCACCATCAAAAATCGGGGTTGCAAATTTGCGACCTAATTTCTGTCCAGCCCATCCAAGAACAGTTTCATAAATCTGCCCAATGTTCATACGCGATGGTACCCCAAGTGGGTTCAATACGATATCAACAGGAGTTCCGTCTTCAAGGAAAGGCATATCTTCTTCACGTACAATACGCGCAACAATACCTTTGTTTCCGTGACGTCCAGCCATCTTATCCCCTACTTTCAGTTTACGCTTTTTAGCGATGTAAACTTTGGCAAGTTTCAAAATTCCGGAAGGAAGCTCATCTCCAACTGAGATGGTGAACTTCTCGCGACGTAGGTTACCCTGAAGGTCATTTTCCTTAATCTTATAGTTGTGCATCAAATCTGCCACCAAAACGTTGGTCTCATCATCAGTCGTCCAAGTACCACCTATTAAGTGAGTGTAATCATCAACAGCATGAAGCATTTTTAATGTAAACTTTTTACCTTTTGGGAATACTATTTCACCAAGGTCGTTGTTTATACCTTGAGCAGTTTTTCCACCTACAATGGTGAAAAGTTTTTCAACCAAAACATCTTGAAGCGCAACGAATTTTGCTTCATATTTTGCCTCAAGTTCTGCGATGTCTTCTTTGTCTTTCGCACGCTTGCGTTTATCTTTCACAGCACGGGCAAACAATTTCTTGTCAATTACCACACCGTTCAAAGATGGCGAAGCTTTAAGCGAAGCATCTTTAACATCACCTGCTTTATCACCAAAAATAGCTCGAAGCAGTTTTTCTTCTGGAGTTGGATCGCTTTCTCCTTTTGGAGTAATTTTCCCAATAAGGATGTCGCCAGGTTTTACCTCGGCACCAATCCGGATCATACCGAATTCATCCAAATCTTTTGTAGCTTCTTCCGAAACGTTTGGAATATCATTTGTCAATTCTTCGTTACCTAGTTTGGTATCTCGAACTTCCAAAGAATATTCGTCAATGTGGATAGAAGTGAAAATATCTTCACGAACAACTCTTTCTGAAATAACGATTGCATCCTCAAAGTTGTAACCTTTCCAAGGCATGAAAGCAACCTTCATGTTTCGTCCTAGTGCAAGCTCTCCTTTTTCAGTAGCATAACCTTGACAAAGTACTTGTCCTTTTTTAACTCTATCACCTTTGCTAACAATAGGCTTTAGGTTGATAGAAGTACTCTGGTTCGTTTTTCTGAATTTTATTAATTTGTATGTTTTTGAATCGCTATCAAAACTTACCATACGTTGTTCTTCAGTACGGTCGTATTTAATGGTGATTTCATTTGCATCCACATATTCCACAACACCATCACCTTCTGCATTGATAAGAACACGGCTATCTGAAGCAACTTGTCTTTCAAGACCTGTTCCCACAATTGGTGAATCTGCGATCAATAAAGGTACAGCCTGACGCATCATGTTGGATCCCATCAGTGCCCGGTTAGCATCATCGTGTTCCAAGAAAGGAATCAATGAAGCTGAAATAGATGCAATTTGATTTGGCGCAACGTCAGCATAATCCAAAATAGTAGGATCAACAAGCGGGAAGTCACCTTCCATACGTGCAATAACCTTATCTGCATCAATCACACCTTTATCAGTCAACGGAATGTTGGCCTGAGCAATGTGCATATCTTCTTCTTCTTCTGCGGAAAGATAGATAGGCTCATTTTTAAAGTCGATTTTTCCATCAGTCACTTTTCGGTATGGAGTTTCTATAAACCCAAGGTTATTAACCTTTGCATAGACCGAAAGTGAAGAGATCAAACCAATGTTTGGCCCTTCTGGAGTTTCAATAGGACATAATCTACCGTAGTGAGTGTAGTGAACGTCACGAACCTCAAAACCTGCTCTTTCTCTAGATAAACCTCCTGGCCCAAGAGCTGAAAGACGACGCTTATGCGTAATCTCTGCCAATGGGTTTGTCTGGTCCATAAATTGTGAAAGCTGGTTAGTACCAAAGAAAGAATTGATAACAGAAGAAAGTGTCTTCGCGTTTATCAAATCTATAGGTGTAAACACCTCATTGTCACGAACGTTCATACGCTCGCGGATTGTACGTGCCATACGAGCAAGACCAACACCAAACTGTTGTGACAATTGCTCACCTACAGTACGTACACGACGGTTACTAAGGTGATCAATATCATCAATCTCTGCTTTACTGTTAATAAGCTCGATTAAATATTTAACAATGGTTATAATATCTTCTTTGGTAAGCACTTGCTTATCCATAGCGATATCAAGACCAAGTTTTTTGTTCATTCTGTAACGACCAACCTCTCCAAGATTATATCTTTGATCACTGAAGAATAGTTTATGGATAATACCACGTGCAGTTTCTTCATCTGGCGGCTCAGCGTTACGTAATTGTCTATATATGTGTTCTACCGCTTCTTTTTCAGAGTTGGTAGGATCCTTTTGCAATGTATTGTGGATAATAGCATAATCTGCCAACAGGTTATCCTCTTTGTGCAATAAAATAGTTTTTGTACCAGAATCGATGATTTCATCAATATGCTCTTTTTCAAGAACAGTATCACGGTCTAAAATAATTTCATTACGCTCAATGGAAACAACCTCGCCAGTGTCTTCATCTACGAAATCCTCGTGCCAAGTTTTTAGAACACGAGCGGCCAATTTACGGCCAATATATTTTTTTAGTCCTGTTTTAGAAGCTTTTACTTCCTCAGCAAGATCAAATATTTCAAGAATATCCTTATCCCGTTCAAACCCGATTGCTCGGAAAAGGGTGGTTACAGGCAACTTCTTCTTACGGTCGATGTAAGCATACATTACACTGTTGATGTCTGTGGCAAACTCAATCCAAGAACCTTTGAAAGGTATAACTCGGGCAGAGTAAAGTTTAGTTCCGTTTGCGTGGAACGATTGGCCAAAGAACACACCAGGAGAACGGTGAAGTTGTGAAACAACTACACGCTCTGCCCCGTTGATGCAGAAAGTTCCGCTTGGGGTCATGTATGGAATAGTACCTAAGTAAACATCCTGCACGATGGTTTCAAAATCTTCGTGCTCTGCATCTGTACAGTACAGTTTTAACCGCGCTTTTAGAGGCACACTATAAGTAAGACCTCGTTCAATACATTCCTGGATGGAATATCTTGGTGGATCAACAAAATAGTCTAAAAACTCTAAAACGAATTGGTTGCGGGTATCGGTGATCGGGAAATTTTCCAAAAAGGTTTTATACAATCCTTCTTGGCCTCTTTCTTCTGACTTGGTTTCCAACTGGAAAAAATCCTGAAAGGATTTTATCTGAATGTCCAAAAAGTCCGGGTAATCCGGCTTATTTTTTACAGAGGAAAAATTCAATCTTTCAGTTTGCGTTGCTGACATCTATGGACGGAATTTTAATTAAAAATGAAATTGAAAATCGTATAAAAAGGCATTAACCATTATATACGCAAAATGGTTTAGGCCTTTCCGAATAAAATTCGGAAGACCTAAACCTAAAGGTTTGGAACTCTGGAAGCTTACTTAAGCTCAACCTCTGCTCCAGCTTCTTCTAGTTGTGCTTTTAAAGCCTCAGCCTCATCTTTAGACACACCCTC
The DNA here is from genome assembly GCA_034675805.1 of Aequorivita sp. Lineage (GTDB taxonomy): Bacteria > Bacteroidota > Bacteroidia > Flavobacteriales > Flavobacteriaceae > Aequorivita. The sequence continues at coordinate 1,146,645 of JAUCCX010000001.1, forward strand.
TTTAATTGGAGAAGGAGCGTTGTCAACTAATTCTTTTGCCTCTTTAAGACCAGCACCAGTTAATTCCTTAACTAGTTTTACAACTGCCAATTTAGAAGCACCTGCAGCTTTAAGAATTACATTGAATTCTGATTGCTCTTCAACTTCTTCTCCAGCACCAGCACCACCACCAGCAGCAACAGCAACAGCTGCAGCAGCAGGCTCAATACCATACTCGTCTTTTAATATAGTAGCTAACTCATTAACTTCTTTTACTGTTAGGTTAACCAATTTTTCTGCGAAATCTTTCAAATCTGCCATTTCTATCGTTTTTAAAAATAATTGTGTTTATATAAATTAATTAGTGCAATGTTTGTTCTATCCTTCTCTTTCGGATAAGGTTTTAACAAGTCCTGCAATCGTATTACCACCACTCTTAAGAGCAGAAATAACATTTTTAGCAGGTGACTGTAATAACCCGATGATTTCTCCAACAAGTTCATCTTTAGATTTAAGATCAACCAAATTATCCAATTGATTATCGCCAACATAAATTGACTCTTGGATATAGGCTCCCTTCAAAAGAGGCTTATCAGATTTTTTTCTGAATTCCTTAATAACTTTGGCCGGTGCATTACCTGTCTCAGAAAACATTAAAGAAGTATTTCCTTTAAGTATGTCTTTCAATTCACCAAAGTCCTTATCGGAACTCTCCATCGCTTTTTTAAGCAATGTATTCTTAACTACTGCTAACTGCACACCAGCTTTAAAACAAGCACGGCGTAGGTTGGTAGTGTTTCCCGCGTTAAGGCCAGAGATATCTGCCAAATAAATATTGGCATTATCAGACAACTGGGCAGTCAACGTTTCAATTACTTGTGATTTTTCTTCTCTTGTCATAATTTCCAGTTTTTACTGCTCAGTAAACCTTTTGGTATCCACTTCAACTCCTGGGCTCATTGTGCTAGACATATAGATACTCTTTATGTAAACACCTTTCGCAGCCTGTGGCTTAAGTTTAACGAGGGTTGTTAATAATTCTCTTGCGTTTCCTGCAATTTTTTCAGCATCAAAAGATGCTTTACCAATTGCTGCGTGGATAATACCAGTCTTATCAACTTTAAAGTCGATTTTACCAGCTTTTACCTCTGAAACTGCTTTAGCAACGTCCATTGTTACTGTACCTGTTTTTGGGTTTGGCATAAGACCACGAGGACCTAATATGCGGCCTAAAGGACCTAATTTACCCATTACACTTGGCATAGTTACAATTACGTCAACATCTGTCCAACCTCCTTTAATCTTATCGAGGTACTCATCAAGACCTACGTAATCTGCACCCGCTTCTTTAGCCTCGGCCTCCTTATCTGGAGTTACCAATGCTAAAACTTTTACGTCTTTACCTGTTCCGTGTGGAAGGGTAACAACGCCTCTAACCATTTGGTTCGCTTTACGTGGATCCACGTTAAGACGTACTGCCAGGTCAACGGAAGCATCAAATTTTACGCTGGTGATTTCTTTTATTAAAGCAGAAGCCTCAGCCACAGAATAAGCCTTGTTAGGCTCTATCTTTGCGCGTGCTTCCTTTTGCTTTTTAGTTAATCGTGCCATTTTATAGATTCTTTTTAAGATTAAAAAGGTGCGTCACCTTTTAATTTAACTCCCATGGAACGAGCAGTACCCGCCACCATTTTCATAGCAGACTCTAAGGTAAAAGCGTTAAGATCGGGCATTTTATCCTCCGCGATTGCTTTAACCTGATCCCAAGAGATAGTGGCTATTTTTTTTGCGTGTGGTTCACCGGAACCTTTTTTAGCTTTAGCAGCTTCAAGTATTTGAACTGCAGCAGGTGGGGTTTTAATAACAAAATCAAATGATTTGTCCTTATAAACCGTAATCGCTACAGGCAATACTTTTCCTTGCTTATCCTGGGTTCTAGCATTAAACTGCTTACAGAATTCCATGATATTGACACCGGCAGCACCAAGAGCAGGTCCAACTGGTGGTGATGGGTTAGCAGCACCTCCGCGAACTTGTAACTTAACTAATTTACTGACTTCTTTTGCCATTTTTCAATTTTTAATGTGGTCTTTCGTAAGTGGAAGCCTAAGAAAAACCTATTAAGCGTAACAATTAAACTTTTTCTACTTGCATATAGCTCAATTCAAGTGGAGTCTTTCTTCCGAAAATTTTCACCATCACTTCAAGCTTGCGTTTTTCTTCATTTATTTTTTCTACGGTTCCGTTAAATCCATTGAACGGTCCGTCTATCACTTTTACAGTTTCACCAATAATATAAGGGATGTTTACATTTTCGTCTTTTACGGAAAGCTCATCAACCTTACCTAGCATTCTGTTTACTTCAGATTGTCTAAGCGGCACAGGATCGCCTCCTTTGGTTTCACCTAAAAAGCCAATAACACCATTAATAGACTTAATGATGTGAGGAATTTCACCCCCCAAATTTGCTTTTATCATAATGTAACCTGGAAAATAAACACGTTCCTTGTTTACCTTTTTACCGTTGCGTATCTGTATAACTTTTTCAGTTGGTACCAGTACTTGATCGATATAGTCTTCAAGCTCCAATCGTTTTATATCACTTTCGATATACGACTTGATCTTGTTTTCCTGTCCACTTACCGAACGGACCACATACCACTTTTTTGTTTGAGTTGTTTCGGTCATTGCTTAGGACTTAATCCAGTCAAAATATAAACCTACTACTTTGCTGAATACACTGTCCACACCCCAAACCGCTAGGGCTAACAGGATAGAAAACACTGCAACAACCACGGTAAGTTTTTGAGCTTCTGCCCAAGTAGGCCAAGTAACGTGATTTTTAAGCTCTTTGTAAGATTCTGTAATATAGTTTACCATTTTGAAGTAATATTAAATTCGGATTTTCTAAAATATCAGTTTATCCGTAACATTTCAGAAGATATAGTCTTTAGAAATTTGAGAAAGGCTAAAAAATCATTTCCAAAATAATTCATTTTATGAAAGCCATTCAGTATTTCAATTTAGCACGGGTTGGGAGACTCGAACTCACGACACCTGGTTTTGGAGACCAGTGCTCTACCAACTGAGCTAAACCCGTATTTATAATCTTCAGCACAATTCAGATAATCAAAAAAATTGGCCAAACCTTCTTTAAAAGCCAAGGTATCCCGAAGTAAATTCGGGACACCTAGTACTTTTAATTATAAGATAATTAGTCTAAAATTTCAGTTACCTGACCTGCACCTACAGTACGTCCACCTTCACGAATCGCGAAACGAAGACCTACGTTCATTGCAATAGACTGAAGCAACTCAACGTGGATTGTCAAGTTATCACCTGGCATTACCATTTCAACACCTTCTGGAAGCATAATTGTTCCAGTTACGTCAGTTGTACGTACGTAAAACTGAGGACGGTAGTTATTATGGAATGGAGTGTGACGTCCACCTTCTTCTTTCTTAAGGATATAAACCTCAGCTTTGAATTTAGCGTGTGGAGTTACAGATCCTGGCTTAACAATTACCATACCTCTAGAGATTTGAGTCTTCTCAATACCTCTTAATAGGATACCTGCGTTATCTCCAGCTTCACCTCTATCAAGGATTTGACGGAACATTTCGATACCAGTAATAGTAGAAGTTAATTTCTCAGCTCCCATACCAATGATTTCAACTGGATCTCCAGTTTTAGCAATACCAGTTTCGATACGACCTGTAGCAACAGTTCCACGACCAGTAATAGAGAAAACATCTTCAATAGGCATTAAGAAAGGCTTCTCAATATCACGAACTGGCTCTTCAATCCAAGCATCAACTTCTGCCATTAATTTAACAAGAGCATCTACCCATTTTTGTTCACCGTTAAGTGCACCTAAAGCAGAACCTTGAACAACAGGACCGTTATCACCATCATACTCATAAAAGTTAAGAAGGTCACGGATTTCCATTTCAACTAGCTCAAGCAATTCCTCATCATCAACTAAGTCAACCTTATTCATGAACACAACAATTCTAGGAATACCAACCTGGCGACCTAATAGGATGTGCTCACGTGTTTGTGGCATTGGACCATCTGTTGCAGCAACTACAAGAATAGCACCATCCATCTGTGCAGCACCAGTAACCATGTTCTTCACATAATCCGCGTGACCAGGACAGTCAACGTGTGCATAGTGACGATTAGCCGTTTGATATTCTACGTGAGAAGAGTTAATTGTAATACCTCTTTCTTTTTCTTCTGGCGCATTATCAATTTGATCAAATGATGTCGCTGAAGAAAAGCCTAGATCAGCCATAACTTTAGTAATAGCCGCAGTCGTGGTTGTTTTTCCGTGATCTACGTGTCCAATTGTACCAATATTTAAGTGTGGTTTTGACCGATCGAATTTTTCTTTTGCCATTTTGTATTAATTTTAATCTTAGTTTATATTAGTGTTCTATTGTATTCAAAATTTAACCTGCGAGATACCAAATGCTTTTAAAAAGACTCGCAACCTAATATTGGATATGTTTTAAATACAACACAACATATTAGGCTCTGATATTTTCTTGAGCCAATGATGGGAATTGAACCCATGACCTCTTCCTTACCAAGGAAGCGCTCTACCCCTGAGCTACACCGGCCTTTACGGTTTGTAGTTTCAGGTTTAAAGTTTCAAGTTAACAACCTGTAACAACAAACGAGAAACTTGAAACTCATTTTGAGCGGGAGACCGGGTTCGAACCGGCGACATTCAGCTTGGAAGGCTGACGCTCTACCAACTGAGCTACTCCCGCAATTTTAATCAAGAATTCAGAATTAAGAATTCACAATTAGGATTTCATTATTTTAATGAACCAAATCTCTTTCGAGATTCTTTATTCATAATTTAGAATATACATTTCTAAATTATTATGTGGGGAGAGCAGGATTCGAACCTGCGAAGACGTAGTCAGCAGATTTACAGTCTGCCCTCGTTGGCCGCTTGAGTATCTCCCCATTTTAGAAAATCCCAAAAATTAAGATTTTCTAATTTCAAAATTTCAATATTCCTTCTTCTAGGAAACTTAAGAGCCGATAGAGGGACTCGAACCCACGACCTGCTGATTACAAATCAGCTGCTCTAGCCAGCTGAGCTACATCGGCTTTTTTTACCTTTTTTGAGGGGCATTTTTGACCCATAAAAAAGTCCGCTATTTCTAACGGACTGCAAATGTAGAAAAATTATTTTTTCTACAAAACTTTTTCTCAAAAAAATGTTACAAATATGCCTTTTGTTTTTGTTTTCGTTTTTTAAGTTGTCTTTCCAACGCGTTTACCACTTCATCAATGGCCTCTTCAAAAGTTTTCGCCTCTTTTTTCACCATTAACTCATCACCAGGAATACTCAACAAAACCTCAACGACTTTATTTTCCTTTTCACTTGTTTTTTGAACTTTTAAAAAAACATCGGCAAAAACTATTTTATCATAAAACTGCTCGAGCTTAGATAATCTATTTTGAACAAATTCTAACAATTCATCCTTTGCCGCAAAATTGGGAGTCTGTACGTTTACTTTCATATATACTATTTTTTTAAATTAATGTAATATGTATTTTTACGCCATAAGCCTCTCTTTATAATATATTTAATTAATTGCGTGGATGCGAATTCTTGTAGACTTCTTTCAACTTTGAAATACTGTTTTGGGTATAGACCTGTGTTGAAGCAAGACTGGAATGCCCCAACAACTCCTTTACCGAGTTAATATCCGCACCTTCATTTAAAAGATGGGTTGCAAAAGAATGCCTCAAAATATGCGGGCTTTTCTTTACTTTTTCTGATGCTTCACTAAAGTAAGTATTTATAACTCGATAGACAAGGTTTTCATATATTTTCATTCCTTTGGCCGTCAAAAACAAATACTGCCCATCACTTATACTTTCCAATTGTTCGCGTATAGGAAGATAAGCCTTTATACTCCTAAGCACTGAGGGCAACAGTGGAACAATGCGCTCTTTATTCCTTTTACCTAAAACCTTAATGGTTTCTTGAGCAAACGAGATGTCGTTGAGCTTCACATTTATAAGTTCCGCCCTTCTTATTCCAGTGGAATAAAAAAAGCTCTACAATCAAAAGATCCCGCAAGCCCTCAAAACTCATTTTAGTCTCCAATATTTCTATGACGCTTCCAATCTCCTTTTCGGAAAATGGCACCTGGATTTTTTTCGAAGTTTTTAATGCCTTGTGCTTGGCCAAAGGATGAATTTCTATCTGTTTCGTTTTCAGAAGAAATTTATAGTAAGTTTTCAAAGAAGAAATCTTTCGGTTTACGGTCCTATTTGAAATACCTGAATCTACCAACGAAACAATCCAGCTGCGAACTATGGAATAGTTCACATTTACAATATCAGGATACTGATATTGTTCACGAGAAAATATTTCAAATTCCTTTAAATCCTTTGAATACGCAGTGACCGTATGGGGGGAATACTTTTTTTCGAGTTGAAGATAGTCTGTGAAAGCTTGGAAGGGCATTTTGAGTCATTTGTTATCTGGGAAGTTACAAAATAACTCAATAACCTGTTAACCCAATAACTTTTTAAACAAAAAAATCCGCTGAAAAATTTCAGCGGATCTTTAAATTATTTAGGAAACAAAAAGAAATATTAAATTTCTTCCTGATCTCTTAAGTTCTGAATGTATTGTGCTTTTTGCATTTGAGCTCTGTTCTTAACTGAAGGCTTCATAAAAGCTTGTCTTGCACGTAGCTGACGCATAGTACCTGTACGATCAAATTTACGCTTGAAACGTTTCAGCGCTCTGTCGATATTTTCTCCGTCTTTAACTGGTATAATTAACATAGTGTCATCACCTCCTCTCTTTAGGACGGCAAAGATAAAAAAAGTATTCAGTATTCAGCCTTCAACGCTCAGTTTTTTTAAAAATAATTTAGATAACTATTCTTTATATAAAGATGCTCGTTTAGACAGGTCTTGAATAAGCTTCTCTTCTTCTTTGCTTTCGAGTAGAACATTATAGTTTTTCCAAAAGGATTCATTATAAGGTTTACTTAAAAAGATATCTCCTGCCCAATCATTTTCCTTAAGCTCTTGACGTATTAGTTCCGGATCCTGAATTATATCATTAAATAATATTTCTTGTATTGTATAATAATACTGTTCGCCTTTATCAAAACCAGGTTCAGATTCTGTTTTAATTCTATCTGAAGATCTGTCTCCTATATTTACAAGTTTTGGTGTTTCATAATAAATATAGTTAGGATACATCTTACCGTCATATTCTCTATAGGTCATTATAAGTTTATGGATATCTTGGGTGTCGAAAAGGCTTTTACTCCTCTTCTTCTGCACATCAGAACCAGCGACCAATTCATATTCTATCTTTTTGATGGCGTAAGTATCGTAGTAGATGTAAATCCAACCTTTTGGCTCGAATCCTTCATTGTAGATGCCAGGTGTATTTAAACCAACAAAATCATTCCCTTTTGAAATTTTGATTTTATAAAGCTTTCTGCCGTTGTCAACTAAAATCGTATCTAAATGAAATTGGTGTTTCTCCAAAACATTTTTACCAAATAACGCTCCTGTAACATTGCTGTTCCTAACCAAATTAAGCCGGCCCTTGAAAAAATTCTCCAAACCATTTACGCGACTGTCGTTCCATTTTATGGCTTCTATTAATGAAGAAGTTTTTACTGAGTTCCTATTGATATTTACAGCCTTAGACCCTAAATTCTTTAGATAGGCCGAATAAGTAAACAAACTGTCAATATCTCTTAAGTCGTAGCTTTTTCGAGTTTCATCTACGTTTAGCTTCAGATTGTCTTTAGCGCCCGCAGCGTAACTGGAATCGTATAAAGTAATGGCACTCTCAATAAGCCATTTGTATTCTTTCTTATTTCGCTCTTTATGGCGTAGAAATCCTTTTAGCAAATAGCTTTGTTCTGGAAGGTTGTTCGGGAGCTTCTCAATTGCTTTAACCACAATTCCATTGCCTGTTGTAGGTCTCGGATCTGCATAAATCACAACTTCATCTAATGGTTCTAAATCTTCTTCCAAAAATATATCAGAACCATTTTCAAAGTCAGCAATTACCACATTGAAGCTTTTATAGCCGATGGAAGAGATAACCAAGGTATCATTCAAATATTGCTGTGGCACTTTCAAAACAAAGTTCCCATCTGTGTTGGTTATGGAACCAGTTGTTGTGTTTTTAATATAAACACTTGCGCTTTCAATAGGCTGGTACGTTAAAAAATCCGCCACCTTCCCTTTTAGCTCGGTTTGGGCAAAAGTAGTGGCTGTTATTAAAAAAATCAATATCGCGAGGAAATGGCTTTTCTTGATGCTCTTCATTTTTACAATTAGGTTTATGGTTATAAATCAAGAAGACCTACTAAGTAGCCGGCTTATACTCTTTCCCTTCAATAACCATTTTAGAAATGATCTCTCTTAAAATCTCTGATGTTCCACCGCCAATAGGCCCTAATCTACTATCACGCATTAAACGTGCCAAAGGATAATCTTCCATATAACCATAGCCTCCTAAAAACTGAAGGCATTCCGTCATCACTTCGTCAGAAACTTTAGTGGAAATCAGTTTGCTCATTGTAGCCTCTTTCACTACATACTCACCGTCGCTCAAACGTTTTGCTGTAACGTAATTAAAGGTTTTACAAACCTCAATCTCGCTTGCAATTTGCGCAACGCGGTGGCGTAACGCCTGAAATTTAGAAATACTTTTTCCAAAAGCTGTTCGCTCTTTCATATACTGAATAGTATATTCTAAAGCAAACTCGCTACGAGCGTGGGCATTGATACCCATAATAAGTCTTTCCAAAGCGAAATGTTGCATTATATAGGGAAATCCTGCGTTCTCTTCACCCATTAAGTTCCCTAGTGGAATCTCTACATTGTCAAACGCTATTTCCGCAGTGTCACTGGCTCGCCAACCCAGTTTGTCGAGTTTAGTTGCAGAAATGCCTTTTGTAGCGCGATCTACAACAAAAATACTGATGCCTTTATTGCCAAGTTCTGGAGCTGTTTTCGCTGCAACTATTAAATAGTCACTATAAATTCCGTTCGTAATAAATGTTTTTGATCCGTTTATAATATAGCTGCTCCCTTTTTTCACTGCAGTAGTACGCATTCCGGATACATCACTCCCTCCAAAAGGCTCTGTTATACAAAGACAACCAATTTTTTCACCGGTAATGCTTGGTGCTAAGTATTTTTCCTTCTGCTCGTGATTGGCTTCTTTTTTAAGGTGTGTCATCGCTAAATAGGCATGCGCCCACATAGCTGCAGCAAATCCGCCACTATTGACTTTTTGAAGTTCTTCCAAAAATATAACGGTATAAAAAAGATCGAGATTGAGCCCTCCATATTCCTCAGGTTGATAGATTCCGAAATAGCCCATCTCTCCAAATTTCTCCCAAATAAAGCGTTCAATATGCCCTGTTTTTTCCCACTTTTCAATGTGCGGCACTACTTCCTTTTGAAGAAAATCCTGAAAACTCTTTCTGAAAAATTCGTGTTCTTCTGTAAAATACAATTTATTCATACTGGTATAAAACTATTATTTATAAGCCTTTCGGCGATTTATAAAATTTACTCAACGGACAAATATAAATGAATTAGCTGTAACTTTCTTTCAGTCATTCCCTCAATTTTGCTGAGTTCTTGAATGGAGCTTATTTTTTCGCGAAGGATTCTGAATTCCCAAATTTTCTTTGCCATTTCAAATGAAATTCCTGGAATGGTTGAAATATCTGAAGCGGAAGCTGTATTTATATTTATTTTAATTATTTCCTTCGGTGTTTTTACTGTAAAAAGATTCAGGGAACGTTGTACGACTGAAGCTTCCAAGCCGTAAACACTATATAATTGAACATCATTTGAAAACCCACCCAACTTCTCGCGATAGGCAATTATACGCTTGCTGAGCGCCTCACCAATGCCACTCACTTGCTGCAATTCCACTTCTGTAGCTTTATTGAGATCAATTTTTTGGGCGAATGGTTTTTCTGAAAAACCTTTTTCAGACTTATAATCCTTATGATTGGTTTTGGGTTTCGGGTTAGTAACCCAATCCGGAAAGTTGATGTACGGGCTAATTTCATTTAACAAAGAATCTGAGATACCCGTTACCTTTTTAAAATCTACTACGGAATTAATCCACTTACCTTCTTTTCTGTATTGAAGCAAACGATCAATTTCTTCATTGGACATTCCAAGAGTATAGCCTTTGTAATCGGTAATGAAATTTGGGTTGAAAGGATATTTCTTAGGTTTTCGGTTTTCTAATTCGACAAGACGAAGTGAATCTAATTGTCTTTGTATTGAAACAATCTCTGCAGAAGAAATATCGAAAGTATCCTCTTCAGAAAAATCAATCAACCAATACACGCTTAACAAAGTAACTATGAGAAGTAACAAAAATAAAATCCCACTCCGTTGCTGTTTGTTAAACGTGAAGTGGGATTTTAATTCCATAAGAATGTTTTCTATAAATGTTTCGACATATCTTGCAAACCATCATCAATGGCTTCGTGTTTGATTCGGATTGCCTTCATATAGCGATTTAGTTCCTTTCTCACTACGGGTGTTAATAGAACTACCCCGATAATATTAGGCACTACCATTGCAAAAATCATCGCATCAGAGAAGTTAATAACCGAACCTAGGCTGATTACTGATCCAACCCATATAAAGATACAAAATAACAGTTTATATACAAGTTCCGTAACTTTTCCTCTTCCGAAAAGGTAGATCCAGCCTTGCATACCGTAGTACGACCAAGAAATCATGGTTGAAAAGGCAAAAAGAATAACTGCAATAGTAAGTACAATTGAAAAGTGTGGAATCACACTGTCAAAAGCAGTGGCAGTAAGTTCCACTCCTTCTTTTACTTCTACTCCGTATTGAATAATATTGTTGTCAAAATTAGCTATTACAATTACAAGTGCCGTCATTGTACAGATCACTACCGTATCGATAAAAGGTTCCAAAAGCGCCACAATCCCCTCAGAAGCAGGGTATTTTGTACGTACTGCAGAGTGAGCTATAGCCGCAGAACCAACTCCCGCTTCGTTAGAGAACGCACCACGACGTACTCCTTGAATCATTACTCCTACCAAACCACCAGCAATTCCCAGACCAGAAAATGCACCTTCAAAAATTAGAGAGAATGCATCCCCTATATGGTGATAATTTGCCCCTAAAACAACAAGTGCGCCTAACACGTATAGACCTGCCATAAATGGCACTACTTTCTCAGTAACTTTAGCAATACGCTTTATACCTCCAATAATTACAACTGCTACAATGATGGCCATAACAATTCCGAACCAAATTGCAGCACTCGTTCCTTGAAGGTCAAAAAGCTGAACGAACTGGGCAGCAGCTTGATTGGCCTGAAACATATTTCCACCACCAAAAGAACCACCTATAACAAAAATTGCAAAAACTACCGCCAATACTTTCCCAAGACCAGCCATTCCTTTTTGGGCTAACCCTTTCTTAAGATAATACATCGGACCTCCGTAAACAGTTCCATCTGGACCTACATCACGAAACTTAACCCCTAAAGTACATTCAGCAAATTTGGACGCCATACCAAGCAAACCTGCGACTATCATCCAAAATGTTGCTCCTGGACCACCAATGGAAAGTGCTACGGCAACTCCAGCTATGTTTCCCAGTCCTACTGTTGCGGAAAGCGCTGCAGTTAAGGCCTGAAAGTGAGAAACCTCTCCATCGGCACTATCATCACGAATGGTTTCAATAAGATTTTCTTGTTCATTTGGCGTTACATCGCCATAAAGTGTGTCGGCGCCGTGTTTTTCAATATCTTCATATTTTCCACGCACAACCTTAAGTGCAGTTCCAAAACCTGTAAAATTTATCAATTTAAAATAAATCGTAAAGTAAGTAGCTCCACCTATCAATATTATAAGAACCCAAGGGATCTGAAATGAATCAGAAAATGGGATTTCATAAAAAATTAGATCTACAAACCATCCTGTATAATCCTTAAAAATCTCATCAATTTTCTGTGAGGCAGTGGTTTCTTGAGCAAAAGTGATAATTGGAATTAAAAAGGTAATTAGGGAAAGAAGATATTTCTTCATAGTGGATTTTTAAGATGAAACGTTTTGAAAAATAAAACAGAGCAAGATGCTTAAAAAAAATCAAAAATTCAATGTTTTGTCAGGAAAATTGTTAACGCGTTCATAAAACTAATAGAACCATAATCAAGATTGAGCTTCTTGCCTTTTCATAAAGCCCTAATCAAATCAAATAGAAAGCGCAATATAGAATATAGAAATCCTTTAGCTTTCCTAAATAGATACTTCACAGATGCTCCTAGGTTACTTGTCTTGTCCTAAAATAGCTATACACAAAAACAGTGTATATGGAACATCAAGAACAAGAGATTTATGCCCTTCGCAAGGATAAACTTAGTCATTTTGACAAGCGATTGATTTTTAAAATTGTCGAAGAAGTTGAAAATGGTTCTCCCAGAAAAGAAGTTATTCGGATCTATGGTATGGCAGCGTCCACTTTAGATGTCTGGATGAGGAAATTCAGTTCCCCTGACTATCGGGAACACACAAAGCGAAGAAGCTACACCAACCTTCAGAAGCGCACCATCGTTACAGCTATAGAGCAGGGCAGGCTATCTATCAAAGAGGCCAAAACGGCTTATAATGTTAGGGACGAAAAAACCATTCGAGATTGGTTATTTCAATATAAATCCGAAAAAGTCGAGATTTGTATTGATAATAATACTTCGATGGGCACGAAAAATCCAATTTCAAGAGATGTAGAGCAAGAAGCTTTACAAAAGGCCTTACGGGAAGCAGAACTTAAGATAAAGGCACTGAACACGCTAATTGATGTGGCTGAAGAACAGCTTAAAATTGATATCAGAAAAAAGTCTGGTGCCAAGCAGTGATGAAAATGAAACAGGATTTTCCCCAATTGGGGATAGCCGTTTTATGCCGATTGTTTGGCAAGACAAGGCACGCATATTATGATTCGTTATGGCGAAAAGAAAATAGTTCGATCAGGGAAGATATTATACTCCAGGAAGTAACCAATGTCAGAAAGGAACTACCGCGCTTGGGCACTAGAAAACTACACTATGTACTACAGGAAAGGCTGATCTCCCATCAAATAAGCTTCGGCAGGGATTATCTGTTTGATTTATTGTCGGAGCATAAATTATTGATTCGCCAAAGAAAAAGAAAGGCTATCACTACAGATTCCAGACATTGGATGAGAAAGTACAGCAACTTGGTAAAAGACCTTACCATAACAAGACCAGAGCAAGTTTGGGTAAGCGACATCACGTATATCCGATTGTCCAATCAGTGGGGCTACCTAAGCTTGATAACAGATGCGTATTCAAGAAAAATAGTGGGCTATAATTTTCGTCAGGACTTAGCTGCGGAAGGATGTATTGCTGCCCTAAAGATGGCTTTAGACAATAGGATGTATAATCAGCCAATTATTCATCATTCCGACAGAGGCTCCCAATACTGTTCCCACAACTATGTAAGTCTATTAATGAAAAATGATATCGGCATTAGCATGACGGAGAACGGAGACCCCTATGAGAATGCGTTGGCAGAGAGAATAAACGGTATCATCAAGTCAGAGTTCAATCTCTACAGCAGTCCTTTGGGCTTTGAGCAGACCAGCAAGCAAATAAGCAAGAGTATCAAGTCCTATAACGAACTAAGACCGCATGCAAGCTGTGACTATTTAACACCCGACCAAGCTCATTTGCAATCAGGAATATTAAAGAAAAGATGGAAGAACTATAATAAGGTTTTTAACTATGAAAAAACAGTTGTATAGTTACTTTAGGATTACCAATTATAGTTGTATAATTATATCAGGATTTATTTATTAATCTGTATAGTTATTTTAGGACGGGTCAACTCCCATAAAAGTCTGGGTCAAGTCTGGGAAAAGTCCGGGTCTACCCCGGGTAACCTCTTGGCTATTTAAAGATTTATTTCGGGATATTCCCACCGAGTACTAGAAGTAACGCCCGACCTATTAGCAGCATAGGGATTGTAAAAGGTCTTGCCATCATCACTGCATACTGAATCGTATTCAATAGTAAATGGCCAAGCACTCATTTTAGATTGACCTATAAAAGTCAAAGCCATTCCAGTCACTCTAGAGGGCAAAGGAAAGCGTTCAACTAATAACAGTGAAGTAGCAAAAGAAAATCTCACTTTCAAACTGGTATTATTTTGACAGATAAATGAGCCACTAAAATACAGCAGAAATGACCGAAAATTACAAATCCTAATAATTTTTTTTGTAAAACCCCTCGAATCCCACGTCCGTCGGCAGAAGCGAGAAGAAAAATAAATCAATTCTTCAGAATTCACAAGGAAGATGAAACTTCCAACAATTTTTCATAAATCAAAAACAGAAGTACGTTTCGTATTGACTAAATCTTTCAATCTTAGAAGAAAAGCCAAAGTAAGATACATAGCAAAGCCAGCACCAAGCGTTGCGAATGAAACGTAAATAAAAAAGAGACGAACACTTTTGGCCCGCATACCCAGCCTATCTGCAAGACGCGAAGAAACATAAAACCCCCTTTTTTCAAGGAAGTAGCGTAAAGAATATATCGCTTGTAACATAGGTGCAAATTACGCTTTTTCTATTGATTTTTTACTCAATAGTCCTGTTCAGCATTTAATCTATCTATAGCCCCAATTAAACTGCCAGAAAAAAATCACGTTTTTACTTCTTCTAACAAAGAATAACCCGAAACATCAAGACTTTAATATAATGTCTCCCACTGCACATTGCAGACATTTGTCCTTATCACAATATTCACTTTTTAATTGAAGTAATGCCTGACTTTGATATGCATTTGTCGAAACCTTTTTTAAGGAATTGAATTTCTTAACGATCGTATTCTCTTCTGAAGAAATCTCTGAGGCCAGCTCCAGTATTTCCTCCATTATATCATGGCCTTGCTGCACTGCATAACAAAATTTCAAAGGGATAATGGTGTTGATTATAAGAAGATCCACAAAGGTTTTGGTAATGCGTTTTTTACGTTCCAAAGAAGAAACACCAAAATTGTAGTGTGTATTCCAATATTCACTCGCACAAATATTAAAAAGATCGTAAAAACCCTTAGTATCGTTAATTGAAATTACTTGGGAAAATAAATTACCATTTTCAAAATAAAGCATCGCCAACTGTGCCAATCGAACCGTAGGGAAATTGGGTGGCCTAAGTCTGAAGAATTTTGGAGCAATTACACTATCGTTTTGAAGTTGGAATTTATACTTCAAATATTCGTAATTGGTTTTTAAAGTCTTGAAATACCAATCCTCCTTCTCCCCTTCAAGGATCCCCGCTTGCCCCATCAATAAAGCTTCCAAATCTTGTCGCTCTTGACTGCATTTTTTTATTACTGAAAAGTCGATCGATTTAGCAACACTGAAAAATGAATCTCCGTTCACTTTCAATCCAAAATTCTTGCATAACATTTTAAAAAGCAATGCTTCCCAATGATTTTGGGAATTTTCCAATTCCTTTAGGAGAAGGACTTGCTTTTTTTCAAGTCTTTCGAAATAGAGTCGTTCCAACCAATTTTGCATTGTGAAATCATCAACCGAAGCAAAGTCATTTTCACACTTGATCCACTTTTTATCTTTAGAAAACAGTTTCTGACATTGCTCAATAGTTTTTTTAGGAATATGATCTTTCACTACAAATGTTGGAATGGCAGATCCATCCTTCCTAAAAATATCGGTGTCGTGTTCCCAAACAACGTGGAGTATTACGTTGTCATAAGCTGGGTCGATTTCGTGACGATGAGCGTACCAATCTGAAGATTTTAAGTGTATTTCAACATTGCCGGCCCATAGCTGCCCGTCAAGTTCAATTTGCGAATTAAAAAAATCTGGCCCCGAATTTAAATTGTGGCTACCTTGATTCCGAATGTGTAGACTTTCATTGTTCGACGTAAAAAATTTACCCACATCAAACTTCTGAAATTTCCACACATAGTGTAGAAAATCTTCTTTCATTTGAAAATATGTTTAGGGGAGTCTTAATCGCTAAAAAGTAAATATAGAAAAAAATTATTTTTCTTGTATCTCTTCCTTTTCGATTTTTTTCTGATAATCAGACCGTCTCTCTACTTTTTCTGAAATGGTATCCACAAACAAAATACGATTCCACTTATAGAGCCTTCTACTCAATAGCACATAACGGAACACACCGATAGTCAAAAATATTACACAAACCACTAAGGCCACATAACCTAGCCAATGGATATTACTAAAATCCTTGAGCTGAAGGATACCAATTCCCCCTATAAGAAGATAAAGTGACGAGCGAATATAGGAAAGCAACGTACGCTCATTTGCCAATTTGGTACGCTCCAAAGCTAAGATTTCATTAGTATTGGCAGGCACCGGTTTGGTACGTAAGAATCTAAATAATTTTTGAGCCTCGTTTTTCATATTACTTTAAAAATACAAATAATATCTTAGTGTTTCTATTGCGAATAAGAGAATATCCTTATCCTAGGTATTGGTTTATAAGCTGTTCAAACTTACAAAGAACTTATTATATCGTGTTTGGTAATTATATTGTATTCTCCATTGCCGAGATCTACCAAAACTGCATTGTTTTCTTTATGAATCAATTTTGAAATCTCTTCAATAGGTGTGCTTTTCTTCACTATCGGAAAAGGTTTGTGCATTACTTCCTTTATGGGTAGGTCTGCCACATTTTTATTTTCTAAATACTTACGAAGTAGGTCGGTTTCGTCAAGAGCGCCCACAAATCCAGTAGTATCTTCAACAGGAATCTGGCTGATATGATATTTTTTCATACGCTCGATAGCGTGGCTTACCAACTCCTCTGTTTTTACGGTAATCAAAGGTTTATCTTCGTGTTCCTTGATCAAATCAGAAGCATTTTTAGCTTCATCTTCAACAAAACCACGTTCGCGCATCCACTCGTCATTATACATTTTGCCAACATAACGACTACCGTGGTCATGAAAAAGAACAACAACTACATCATCTTTTGTGAAATTATCTTTAAGCTGAAGCAATCCTTTAATTGCTGCTCCTGCCGAATTCCCTAAAAAGAAGCCTTCAATTTTGGCAAGTTTCTGGGTGTAAATGGCTGCATCTTTATCTGTAACCTTAGTAAATCCATCGATTACACTGAAGTCAACATTCTTCGGAAGAATATCTTCCCCAATACCCTCAGTTATATATGGATATATTTCGTTTTCGTCAAAAATACCGGTTTCGTGATACTTTTTGAAAACACTTCCGTAGGTATCAATTCCCCAAACTTTTATGTTTGGGTTTTGTTCTTTTAAGTATTTACCCACCCCACTAATTGTCCCTCCAGTGCCAACACCTACTACAAAATGCGTCACCTTACCATCAGTCTGCTTCCAGATTTCTGGACCCGTACTTTGATAATGCGCTTTAGTATTGCTTGGGTTGTCATATTGGTTGACATACCAACTATTGGGTGTTTCTTCGGCCAATCGTTTTGAAGTAGAATAATAGCTTCGCGGATCATCCGGAGCAACGTTTGTTGGGCAGACGATAACCTTGCTTCCTACTGCTTTAAGAATGTCTATCTTTTCTTTACTTTGTTTGTCGCTAATTACGCAGATCATTTTGTAACCCTTCACAATCGCGGCAAGCGCGAGACCCATACCCGTATTTCCAGAAGTCCCTTCAATTATTGTTCCTCCTGGCTTTAATTTTCCATCGGCCTCGGCATCCTCGATCATTGTTAAGGCCATACGGTCTTTTACTGAGTTGCCCGGGTTGAAAGTTTCATATTTGGCCAACACTAATGCTGGAATATCTCCAATTATTTTGTTGATTTTCACCATTGGTGTATTGCCAATGGTTCCTAATATATTTTCTGCGTATTCCATAGATTTTTTTTAGAAAGGGACCCTCTTGGTCCTACACAACTACAATAAAGCTACGTTGTATATGGAGCTTCTGAATTCGAATGCAAAGGTACAATTAATAGATGAAAACAAAGTGTTTTACTTGCTTTGACCTATGGTTATTGAAACACTTAGATGAGGCCAATTAATTAAATATGCAGTAAGCCTATTGTTGTGAGATTAATTATAGTATGGGTTAAAAATTAAGATATACCAGAATAGGATACGCTATAAACACGCTATAAACACGCTTTAAACACGCTATAGATACGCTTTAGGGTCAAGGTGACAATTAACTAACAATTTGGTTTCAATCTATGGTGTTGTTAGTATTTCACATTTATCTAATCTGTTTAGATTATTGCGTAGTCAAATGGATTTATATAAATGAATACAGGTAGGTAGATAACGATATAATGTCAGAATGCCTTTTGCTGATTATTACTCAAATCGAATGGCCTTCACCGGAGAAATTTTTGCAATAATAAAAGAAGGAATCAATAGCATTAAAAGACAAAGCAAAAATGTTCCAGCATTTAAGATTAAAATATAATCCCAATGTAAATAAACGGGAGCTTCGTTCACATAATAGGTATCTGGGTTTAGTTTAAAGACCTTGGCGTATTTCTGAACCAAAAGCAAGCCAATTCCGATCACATTTCCCCAAAAAAGGCCCACGCCAATTAAATACATCGCGTTGTACAGAAATACTTTCCGAATACTCCAATCACTGCTGCCAAGGGCTTTCAGTATTCCAATCATTTGTGTACGCTCCAATATCAAAACCAAAAGCGCAGTAATCATATTGATTCCCGCCACCAAAATCATGATACCAATAATCATTGCAACGTTAAAATCAAAGAGGTCTATCCATTCAAAAATAGAAGCGAATTTATCGCGG
Source organism: Aequorivita sp. (assembly GCA_034675805.1). Taxonomy (GTDB): domain Bacteria; phylum Bacteroidota; class Bacteroidia; order Flavobacteriales; family Flavobacteriaceae; genus Aequorivita. The sequence continues at coordinate 1,165,493 of JAUCCX010000001.1, forward strand.
ATTGTCTGGGTGTCTAGAGTGCTTCCTGTTTCGGCGTAAACCGCATTTCCAATCGGAACAATTTGGTCAAAATCGTTTACAAAAACCTCGAAAGCACCAATTTGATCGGGCTCCCATTTGTTCAAACGCTGAATATGGCGAATATCAGTTATTACAAATTGTTCATCAAACTGTTGAAATCCGCTGTTATAAATACCAACTATATTAAAACCACGGCTACGTGGCGTTTTTGAAACCTCATCATTCAAAAAGAAGGTCGTTACTTTATCGCCTAATCTTAAATCAAGTCGATTAGCCAAATATTCCGAAATCAATATGTCGCTATTCAATTCATCCTTAAAATCGGGTAGTTTTCCTTCAACCAAAAAATCTTTAAAAAAAGTCCAATCATAATCGTCGCCCACACCTTTTACAACTACACCTTCAAAATCGGTTTCTGTTCGGATCACGCCCCCTTTTGAAGCGGTTATCTGTACGTGTTTTATTCCATCAACGTTTTTAAATGTTGGATAAAAGTCTTGATTTTTTGAAATAGGGTTTTGTGAGTCGTTTGAAAAGTTGGTATCAAAATTGGTAATTATAATATCACCATTAAAGGCAGAAACCTTTTCGCGTATCTTTTTCTGAAGCCCAACACTTGTAGCTATGGAGACAAGCATCATAATAATGCCGAGTGCGATTGCAGTAATTGCAATTTTTATAATCGGTGCCGAAATACTACTTTTATAGTCCTTGGAAGCAATGATGCGCCGGGCGATGAAAAATTCGAAATTCACTGAGATTGTATGGGCTTAACTTTTTTCAAAAATACAGCTTTATTGGTTGTCTTGACTATATTTTCCTGTGGAAGTTCAGTTGAGAAGAAAGAACAAAGAGAAGAGAATAAAGAGAATAGAAGTCTCATAACGGATGACGGAGAGGGTATCGATATTATTTTGGGGGCGGAACAATTCCATCTATATTCTGAACTTCTTAAAAATAAAAATGTAGGAGTTGTCGCCAACCAGACTTCTTTTTTGGAAAATGAGAATCAGTATTTAGTGGATTTTCTAATTTCAAATAAAGTTTTAGTGAAAAAGGTTTTCGCGCCCGAACACGGTTTTCGTGGCACTGCTGATGCTGGCGAACACGTGAAAGATGGCCTTGATTCAAAAACGGGTATTCCTCTAATTTCACTCTATGGAAACAATAAAAAGCCATCGCAAGAGCAATTGAAAGGTATTGACATTATCGTTTTTGACATTCAAGATGTCGGCACACGCTTTTATACTTATATTTCTACACTTCATAATGTAATGGAAGCTTGTGCAGAGTTGGGCATTCCAGTAATAATTCTCGACCGCCCAAACCCAAACGGACATTACATTGATGGCCCTATTATGGAACCCGAAAACCAAAGCTTTGTGGGAATGCATCCTGTGCCAATAGTACACGGTATGACGATTGGGGAGTATGCAGCTATGATAAATGGCGAAGGATGGCTAAAGAATGCAGAGAAAGATGGTTCAAAGAAAAAAATGTATTGTGATCTTACCATTATTCAAATGAAAAACTACACACATCAAACGCCTTACTCACTGCCAATAAAACCATCACCCAATTTACCAAACGACCAAGCAATAAACCTCTACCCTAGTCTCTGTTTTTTTGAAGGAACTTTTATCAATGCAGGTCGTGGAACTGAGATGCAATTCCAAATCTTTGGTGCACCGAGCTTGCCTGCCTCAAAATATACTTTTGAATATACACCTCAATCCAATGAAGGTGCAAAAAATCCAAAATTTAAAGGCCAACTGTGCCACGGAAAAGACCTTCGGAAAGAGCCTAGATTAAATAAAATTAATTTAGAATGGCTAATTGACGCTTACGTGGCTAACGGAAAAAAGAAAGACTTTTTCACATCATTTTTTGTGAAGCTTGCAGGAACGAAGAAGCTGCAACAACAAATTGAGGATGGAATGTCTGCGGAAGAAATTCGGGATTCTTGGAAAGATGGGCTTACTGGTTTTCAGAAGATTCGGGAGAAGTATTTGCTCTACCCTTGAAAAGGATTCGCAGTCTCAGTTATCAGTTGAAGTAACCAGCTTTTAATTACTGAAAACTGCGACTGTGACTGCCTACTTAATTCTTCTTTTCATCTCTTCCACAATATTAAAAGCTGCTGGGCAAATGGCTACATTTTGCATAGTAATGTTTGAAATTTGCTGAAATTTCTTTCTGTCTGTGTGTGGAAATTCTCGACAGGCTTTTGGGCGCACTTCGTAAATACTACAATAATTATCGCTACCTAAAAAAGTGCAAGGAACGCTTTGCAGCACGTAATCTTTGTCTTCGTCAATATGCAAATAAGTTTCGATGAACTGCTGCGGTTTCATCCGGAAATGTTTGGAGATACGCTCTATATCTTTATCGGTGAAAAGTGGACCTGTGGTTTTGCAGCAGTTTGCACAAGTAAGGCAGTCTGTTCTTTTGAATTCTTCATCGTGCAATTCCTGCATCAAACTATCGAGATGTTTGGGCGGCTTTTTCTTCAGCTTCGCAAAAAACTTTTTGTTTTCGGTTTCGGCTTCTTTGGCTTTTTGTGGAAGTTGTTTTAAGATGTTTTCCATTTCAGTTTTTCTCTGTGTCTCTTCGAAAAATAACCCGCCGAATAGACGCAGAGGGCACAAAGTTATTTTAAGAGTGATTCTTAGTTTGCTACTTCTAATAACAGTTGCAAAACTACTACCCTAAATGCTTCCCTTTGGCATTTTACCTAAATAATTTTAAAAAATACCATCAAATAACAATACTTTCGTACGGAAATATTTATCCCAAAAAAAGGTATCATTCATCTATCATCTCATTATGCAAGACATTATCGGCACTGCACTACAAGATTATTATAACGGAAATTATTCTGAAGACATTTTCACTGAAACAAATATTTCGGAAGAGGATGAATTACCACTTTCCTATCTATTTCGAACTTTTAAAGAGATGCCAGAAATCGAACGAAAGGCGTTAAAATCCACAAAGGGAAAAACACTCGATGTAGGTTGCGGTGCTGGTAGCCATTCGTTGTATCTACAAGAAAAACATTTTGACGTTATGGCGATTGACACTTCCAAAGGTGCGATAGAAGTTTGCAAACTTAGAGGTGTTAAAGACGCAAAAAATATTGATTTGCTTCAATTGGAAAACGAAACTTTCGATACCATTTTATTATTGATGAATGGAACCGGAATTTTTAAAAACCTTGAGAGCACTTCAAGATATTTACAACATTTAAAATCCTTACTAAATCCAAATGGACAGATTCTGATCGATTCTAGCGATCTGCGTTACATGTATGATTCCACCGAAGATGGAGGTATTATGGTTCCCGCTGATCGTTATTATGGTGAATTGGAATTCACAATGCGCTATAAAAAAATGGAAAGTGAATCTTTCGAATGGCTCTATATTGATGAGAGGACTTTCGAAAGGATTTGTACTCTAAACCACCTCAATTTTGAAGTGATTGCTCGCGGTAGTAATTTCGATTATTTAGCGAAGATTACACTGGCAAAATCCGAATAGTATTCGTCTTAGTTTCGCTTTGAGTTATTCGTGTTTTCGCAGTGATAGATGATCACAGAGACACAGAGACACAGAGTTTTATTTTATTTCGTAAACCATTTCGCCATTAATAAAGGTTGCCACTACTTTGGTTATCGGTAATTCATCCTCATCAACTTCCATAATATCTTTATCAAGAATGGTGAAATCGGCAAATTTTCCAACTTCTATACTTCCCTTTTCATTTTCTTCAAAATTGGCGAAAGCTGCCCAAATGGTCATTCCACGAAGCGCTTCCTCTCTTGTGAGTGCGTCTTTCATTTGAAAACCATTTTCCGGATAGTTCTTTAAATCTTTTCGCGCCACAGCGGCGTAGAATGTGTACATTGGATTTACCTGCTCTACGGGAAAATCAGTTCCTAGTGCTATCACTCCGGATTTGTCCAATAATTCTTTATAGGCATAAGCGCCTTTCATTCTTTCAGCCCCTATTCTATCTTCAGCCCAGTACATATCGCTCGTGGCGTGCGTAGGTTGCACTGATGGCAAGATATTATGGTTTTTAGAAAAATACTCAAAGCCTTCTGGTGAAATTATTTGTGCGTGTTCCACTCTCCATCGTCGGTCGGTTTTACCTTCCAAAGCTTTGCTATATGCCCGTAAGACTGCGATAGTTGCGGAATCGCCAATAGCGTGACTATTCATCTGAAATTCTGAAGAAGCTAATTTTTGGGCTAAATAATTTAGACTATCGACAGAAGTTATCATTGCCCCAAAATGATGTGGCATATCACTATAAGGTTCACGCATCGCGGCACCACGAGATCCCAAGGCACCATCTGAGTAAACTTTAAAAGAACGCACATTCAGCCTATCTGACTTATAAGTTCCATTTTGCAAATAATAATCCACATTTTCTGGGCTATTGCTTACCATTGCATATATTCTCAATTTAAACTCTCCTTGTTTTTGAAGCTCATCGATAAGTTCGATAATATCTCTATCTAAACCAGCATCGTCAACCGTTGTTAAGCCGTACTCCAAACATATTTTTTGAGCATCCAAAAGCGCTTGTACAGAAACTTCTTTGGTAATCGAAGGAAAAGTTTGGTTTACCAATTCCATCGGATTATCAATAAGAATTCCTGTTGGCTCCCCATTTTCTAGAACTATTTCACCACCATCTATCTTTGTTTTTCCAGTAATCCCAGCAAGTTCCAATGCTTTTGAATTTACCAATAATGCATGGCCATCTATTCTTCGCAAAGCAACTGGAGTATCTGGAAACAAGGAATCTAATCTTTTTTTGGTAGGAAAATCTTTATTCTCCCACTTGTTTTGGTCCCATCCACGGCCTACAATATACGAGACATTCTTCTCTTCCTGAAATGCAACCACACGACCCAAAACCTCATCAAAACTGGTAGTTCCTACCAAATCAACATTTTGGAGTCCAAGTCCCAATCCGTATAAATGCGCATGGGCATCAATCAATCCAGGAACAACTGTATTGCCATTGGCATCATAGGTTTTCTTAATTTTATATTTAAGTTCAAGTTCAGGTTTAAGACCAATTTCGAGGATTTTACCATCTTTTACTACGAGTGCATTGGCAGTACTAAAATCCTTATCAACTGTATAGATTTTAGCATTTTTAATTAATAAATCTGCAGGAAGTTTATCCGGTGCGCAAGAAACAATGGATATGGCTATTAAAAGAAGTAATAGTTTTTTCATTTAAAATAGTATTAATTCGTAAAAGTAGAAAACATCCGCAAAAGACGGATGTTTTCACAAAATATAATTTTTTTAGAGTTACCAATCAAATTTATAAGTAGCCCCTGCCAATCCCTGAATACCTTGCACAGGATAATCCAACCATTTCTCGTAATTATCGCCAAAAAGATTACTGCCTTTTACAAAAACTGAAAGTCGATCTGTAAATCTATATCCAAAGCTTAAGTTGGCATCTACATAACCATCTAAAGTAACTTTTTCGTCCATCGTGGGGTAATTGTAAACTACCTCTCGTCGCAGTATATCTGAACGTTCGCCAACATAAAACAAGGAAGCACTACCGTAAAATTTTTCAGTAATATTGAAATTTGAAAACAGGGAAGCTTTTAACTCCGGAAGGTTCCATGCTTCATCCTGTAGATCTGTACTATAACTATAGTAATTGGCATTAATTCCTAAGGTAAATTTATCTGATATTTCCACTTTCAATTCACCAAAAAACGCCAATGTATTTATATCGTCATATACAGCATTAAAAGAGTTTCCGTATTCATATCCTTTAAAGTTTGGCTGGTACATTTTTAAAGTATTTTTTTGAAACAGCACCTTATTCTCGTCTTTTCCATAGGAAATTCTTGCGTTATAGGCCAAAATATTAGAAAGCATCCCTTTAATTCCACCAAAACCTTCATATAACTTTTTCGTTGGCAGTATATATTGCGTTGGAGAAATAAATGGATTCTCTTCCTTTAGATTATAATAAGTGTTTTGTTGAAGTCCACCTTCAGCGCCACCATAAACTATCACATTGTCGTCAAGCAATCGGTACGAAGCATTCAGTCTCGGATATAAAGAGAAATCGGTTTTGCTATTTTCAGTATCTAAACTCACATAGGCAGCAACTCCCAAGGAAAGAGTAATGTCATTATTTACAAAGGTAATAGAAGGGGCTAAACCAGCATTTAGATAACTGTATTTAATACTTGATGTATTGTCATAGTTTCTGTCAAAACTCCCGCTCACATAATCAATATCACCATCTAATTTCAAGTTTAGATTTTCCAATGGAAATGAAAACTCTGGTTTAAAGGTGGCATTAATTTCCGAAGAGGAAAAAGCATCACCCAAGTAACGAACATTCAAAGCTGCTTTATCAAAAAATGAATCATCTAAAGCAATACTACCGCCAACATAACCACTAAAATACATTTGCAACGGGTCTATACCCGCTATAGCACCTTCTGGAAAAGCGCTTGCATAATTCTCTGACAAACCATACCAATTATAGATTTGATGTTCCACGCCGACATCCAATCTATAGGTTGCATCCTTTTGACGGCTGGTATAATTTGCATCAAGACTAGTATCATAATATTTGTTGTCTAATTCCACACCTTTTATATCACCCTGAGAAGAATTATGGCGAAAGAAAAATCCAGCATTATCGGTACGACTGATTTCAAAATTACTATATAATTCTCCTAGAATGCTTGTGTAATTCCCAAAACCTAAAGTTGCGTAATTGTCATATAATTTAATCTGCTTAGCTTTTTCAACAGTTGCTGCTTTTCCTTTTGCCGGTGTAAAAGTTGATGCTACAGGAACCGAGAAAATACTGTATTTCACTTCCTTTTTCGTGGTAGAAATAGAATCGTTTACAGATGCTGTTTCTTTTACTTTGAAAGCGTCAGAAATTGTAGGCGTATATGGTTTTACAATATTTACAACTTCAGGATCAAGTTCTTTCTCTTGTGAAAAAGCTGAAAATTGAAATAGAAATAATGTTGGAATTGAAAATAAAACTATTTGTTTTATGGACATATTTTCAAAGTTTATGATGAGAGTTTTTGAATTAATTCTTTGTGTCCTTCGTGCCTTTGTGGTAAAATAACACCACAGAGACACAGAGGACACAGAGTTTTCTAGTTTTCGGTTTCTACGGATGAATTTGTTTTTGCTTCAGCGGTTTTGATTACTGCCAATTCGGCTTTTGCTTCTTCAACTACTTCAGGGTAATCTGGAAAGTTTTTGATTACACTTTCTAAAATATAAGTAGCTTGATAGGCATCCTTAAGCGCATAAAAGTTCTTCGCCATTAGTACCAATCCTTTTGCACCATACAATTTATAGGCAGAATAATCTTTCGCCAATTTCTGGACAGAAGCGTTTGAAGCTTCGTAATTTTTTTCCTTATTCTTAAAGTAGGCATCATAGTAAAGTGCTTCAGCTGCAAGTTGACCGGTAGCTATTTTTTGTACTTCGGCATAAGCTGTTTTAGCTTTTGCTTCATTATTCGTTTTCATAGCTGAACGAGCAATAATTATCTGTGCGTCACTTTTAATTGAATTGTCAATTTTCGAATTTTGAAGCACTTTTTCAGCATAACTCACCGCCTCTGAATATTGTTTTAGTTCATAGGAAGCTTTCATACTATTAGTCTGCGCAAAAATTATATTCTGTGGGAAATCGGCTTCAGCTTCCAACCTTTGTAAATATGATAGTGCATTTTTGTAATCTTTTTTGCCCAAATACAATTCTGATATTCGCGCCAAAGCTTGTTCCGTAAATTCACTTCTTTCACGCTTTACAACATATTCAAAATGGGGGATGGCTTCTTCATTCTTTCCGTCGCTGAAATAAATTTGTCCCAAGTAAAAATGCGCTTGCATTGTGTGTTGTCCATTTGGGAACTGCTTCAAATAATCATCAAAACGACTCTTTGCTTGTGATTGTTTGTTTTCTAAATACGGCTGCTCTGCTGCTAAATATGTAGCATCGTCAAGCTCCGTATCGCCCACTTGCACATAATCCAAGGTTTTTACCCAACGTGCGTATTCATCAACATTTCCTTGATCTATATAAATTATTTTTGCTGAAGAAACAGCTTGCAAAGCTTCTGGAGTAGACGGATAATCTTTTGCGACGCGTTTAAAAATTGCCAAAGCCTCGTTGCTTTTGCCAGTGTTGTCAAAAATTAAAGCTTTTTTCAGCAATGCTTTTGGAACAAAACTGCTATTCGGAATATCTCGAATCAACTGATCATAAGCTGAAATACCTTCACTTGGCTTACTTTGAGCCACGTATGTATTCCCAAGTTCATACAATGCATCGTCACGATAAGGAGATTGTGAATATTTCTTTACAAATGCAATTAATTCTTCAACCTTCTTATCACTTCTATCCACGAATCCATAACTTATTGCTTTTTGAAACTGGGCATAGTCATTATCACCGCCCAATTCGTTTGCGGAATTGTAATTCTCCATCGCCGGCCAATACTGACTTGTTACAAAATAGCTATCTCCCAAACGCAAGTAAGCATCTTTTTTACGAACTGTTTCTGCAGAAGCAGTACCTACATAACTTTTGAAGTTCGATATAGCTTCGTTGTAATTTTTAAGTTTGAATTGGTTATAACCCAAATTGTATTTCAAATTTTTATATTCCGAAGTGTTCTGAGCTTCCGACAATTGTTGAAATTGCTTATAGCCTGCCAACGATTTATCATAGTTTGAAAGTTGATAATCACTTTCAGCTTTCCAATAAGTAGCACGTGCCTTAAAACTTCCATCTATTGGCTCCTTTAAACTTCTATCGAAAAAAGAAATCGCTTCTTTGTAATCGCCTTCATTGTATAACTCGATTCCTCTGTAAAAAGCCACTTTTTGGTAAGCTGCTTTGTCAGAAAAGTTTTTGTTATTTTCCAACAGATCCAGCGCTTCCTTATAGTTTTTTGAAGTTATATAACTGTCGATTAACAATCTTTTTAACTCGTCATTATTAGGGTTTTTAGGGTATTTCTCAATAAAAGAAAGCAAAACCTGTGGAGTGCTCTTGTAGCTGTTCCCAATCTCATAACTCAACTTGGCATAGTTCAAATAAGCATCTTCCTGAATTTCGGCACTGAAATCCATTTCAGAAGCATTTTTGAAAGCGTTTAAGGCTTCGTGTCTTTTGTCAAGCTTTAGATAGCTTTCTGCAAGATGGTAATATGCATTTTGTGCCACGGCATTTTTACCGTCCACAATTTTATTGAATTCTCCAATGGCACTTTCGAAATCGTTTTGCTGATAATATGCATAACCCAACTGATAATAATCGGTATTGTTCCACTTACCGCGCGCACCTTTGTAATCTTTTAGATACGGTACAGCTTCAGAATATTGGCCTAGGTTGAAATAGCTCTCTCCAATAATTTTCGAAAGTTCACTCTTTTCCTGCGGACTGGATTTATCATACTGTTCCTTACCCATATCGATGGCCTTTTGGAAATTCCCGAGCTTAAAATTCATATCAGCTTGGTAATAACTGAGGTCTTCAGAATAACGCTCCTCCCCTTTTACCTGCTCAAATTGTTCATTGGCTTCTTCATAATCATCACCTTCATAAGCTATAAAGCCTAAATAATATTTTGCCTGCGATCCATATTTCTGAGAGGTAGAAACCTGATTGAAATATTTCTTTGCTTCGTCGTAACGCTTTGCCTTAAAATATACGTATCCGTTGTTGAAATTGAAACGCTCTTGCTCGCTTCGGCTTAATCCGTATTGATCCACTTTGTCATACCACTTTTGGGAATGTGAATATTTCCCATTTTCAAAATAGTAATTTGCAACGTCCAGGTAAGCAGAATTGCGTTTAATACTCGTGGGATACTTCTCTACAAACTCCTCCATCAACTGATCTGCATTTTGCTGATTCAAGCGAACAGCGGCATTTGCTATATAATATGCACAATCACTTTGTACCGTTTCATCATTGCTATTGCTCTTAACTTTATCAAATAGACTTTGAGAAGCTAAATACTGCTGATTATTGTACAGATCCAGGGCCTGATTGAACTCGACAAGGTCGTTAGTATAAGCTGCGGTTTGCTGCGAAAATGATGAAAATGAAAGGAATAGGAAAAGCGAAAAGACAAGAAAATTCTTTATCATTATTTACAGTTTTTGTGGCGTAAAGATATTTAACTTTAAATGTAGCTTTCGGCGATACTGTAATTTTTAAGGTTTTATTAACGAATGATTTTTTGATGTATTTTCCTTCCAAGATAACGCTACAAATACCAAATAAGTATCTGCTTTAACAACAGTTTCTGACATTCTGGGAAATCTTTAAAAATTACTGTAATTTTAAAACATTCAAAAATTATAAAAGCATCGATATGAGCAGATTACTTATTTTGGCAATCTTATTATTTTCAATTTCTGCCACCGCCCAGCGCAGTCCTTTCAAAAATCTTTCGGAAAAAGACGGCAAAATAGGCATAGGAACTTCCAGTCCAGATGAACTCCTAACAGTAAAAGGAAAAATTCACACCCAAGAAGTTTTGGTAGATTTGGATGGTGCCGTTGCTCCAGATTATGTTTTCGAAAATTATTTCAACGGTTTTTCTGAAGTAATGCCAGATTATCGATTGATTCCCTTAGAAGAATTAGAAATTTTTCTAAAAGAAAACCATCACTTACCCAATGTTCCTTCCGCTCAAAAAATTCAGGAAGAAGGAATGCGGTTAAAAGAAATGAATTTGATTTTACTTCAAAAGATTGAAGAGCTTACGCTTTATACGCTTCAGCAACAAAAAGAAATTAATGAATTGAAAAGCATAGTGAAGCAACCTGAAAAAACAGAAAAATGAAATATTGTATCCTATTAATATTTTTCAATTTCAGTTTTATTTTCAACCAGGCAATTGCTCAGGAAATTGGAAAACATCATTTTTTCGTGAATATAGCCGATGCTTCATCTTTAAAAGCAACTCAAAATAAGGACGGTTCTATTTCAATAAACAATCCGAAAGACAGAAATGAAACAGCTATTTACAAAAAACACAAGGTTTATACTTTCAAAATCGCACATCCTAATACCGATAGCAAGATATTAAAAACAGTATATCACGTTGTTACAGATTCCAAGGATTTTTTAAATGAACTTCAAGAAAAATATCCAAAAAAATACACACGAGTTTATGAATTTTTTCCCGCACCCAATCCTTATTACCCTAACGATTATGGCAATACAAGTCCGATAGAAAATTTGGGGAATAAATATTCTAGTCGGGACCTAGACGTTATAAATGCGGCTGGCGCCTGGGGAATTACCAAAGGTGACAAAAAGGTTTTAATAGGTATTTCAGACACTCCTGTGGATACTATAAACATTGACCTAGAGGGTAAAATAGTTAAAACATTTTATGACAGTAATAGACTGATGCCAAATTGTTATCATGGAACGAATGTGGCGGCAATCGCATTTGCCAGAATGAATAATGCCTACGGTAGGCCTGGTATTTGCAGTGAATGTATAGGAATAAGTGGTCAATACGGCTCATTTAGAAATATTGAAGATTTAGTGGATGCTGGAGCCAAGGTTATAAACGCAAGTTGGGCGTTGTGCGGGAAAGAACCAAAATATGAGATAATCAATCAACGTATAAAGGATTTCTACGATGATGGAATTATCATAGTTGCCGCGTCTGGAAATGGTAGAGATTGCGATAGAGATAAAAAAGCAGTGGGCGATAAAATGTACCCAGCTTCCTATGACAAGGTTATCGCCGTTTCAGGAGTTTATGTTGAAAATCAATTTATTGAGGATGGTTTTTTCACTAAAGACAATATAAACTATACTCATTTATTAAGCGACAGACGCAACGGATTCTTTACTATTAGTCAAGATGGAAAGATAAATCCCACCCCATTAGACGAGGGAGTCCAAGTTAACAGTGCTATAGATCTGGTCGCTCCCAGAGAAGGCTATTTATTAGGAAATGAGGTTTGCGGCAAAGATGTTATGTTTGGAGGCGCATCCTCAAGTGCAGCCCCCTATGTTACGGGAACCATTGGTTTAATGTGGTCTGTGAATTACTGTCTCTCTTCTTATGAAATAGAATCTATTTTAAAATTAACATCAGTGGATATAGAAAATTTAAATGGTAATACTCCCTTTAAAGGAATGATGGGAGCTGGTAGATTAGATACATATGAGGCTGTGAAGATGGCCAATGACATGAAAAACTTAAAAGGAACCGTTTACATTCGTAATCGTGATTTTTATAGGTTTGATTTCAAAATAGAACGCGCCCAAAATAAGATAATCATTGAGAACCAAACATTTCGCGAAGATGCTTCTGTCGATTTTAAGGCGCGTAAGACGATAATCTTAAAACCGAATACTCATTTAAAACCCAATGCATCAAGTAAAATAAAACTTGCCATTGACCCACGAATATCGTCTGAAGAATGTGAACCACAACCACCCAGAAAATATGACCGTATCTTTAAATGACGTAATTTTCATTAAATAGTAAATCACATTTTTTGTTTCCGTTCGCTTTACATTACATTTGCTAAAAATAATCCGTTTTTATGGCCGAACCTGTTCTACAATTAGAAAATGCCTCCATTTATCAGGGAGATAATCTTGTTTTATCAGACGTTTCCGTTTCGGTGGATAAGGGTGAATTCGTATATCTTATCGGCAAAACTGGTACCGGAAAAAGTAGTTTTATGAAAACACTTTACGGCGATCTGCCACTGCAGGAAGGTACGGGACATATTGTTGGTTATGATTTGGCAACGCTAAAGGAAAAAGAAATTCCATTCTTACGAAGAAAACTTGGAGTTGTTTTTCAGGATTTTAAATTATTAAATGACCGCACGGTAAGCGATAATTTACGTTTTGTTCTTACTGCCACAGGCTGGAAAGACAAAGCGGCAATGGAGAGCAAGATAAATGAAGTCCTAGACAAAGTAGCGATGAAGACCAAAGCCTTTAAATTTCCATACCAACTTTCAGGCGGGGAACAGCAACGTGTCGCCATTGCACGAGCACTTTTAAATGATCCAGAACTAATTCTTGCAGATGAACCTACCGGAAACCTGGACCCACAAACCAGTGTGGAGGTAATGGAAGTACTGCAGGAAATAAACAAAAACGGAAATACCATTTTAATGGCAACGCACGATTATGCCTTATTGCTAAAATATCCTTCTAAAACATTGAAGTGCGACGAAAACCAGATTTTTGAAGTGGTTCAGAAAACCGTTTAATTATTTTAATCTTGTCTTTCTATTAAAGCATCCAAAAGCTTGCTAAATTTCTCAGCACCTTTGTTTGTTAAGTGATCCGCATCACGCAAATCAGACTTATTAAAATTTTCATTTAAGCTGAAATCGTAATAATAAACAGATTTATTCTTCTGTTGCAATTGAGATAAGGACGAATTTATTTTTTCTTTTTTCGTCTCATCCAAAAGCCCGTAGTAAGTTTTATATACTGGCATTTCAATTAAAAACACAGTAACCCCTTTCTGGTTGCACAAATCAATCATCCGCTGCAATCGATTGATGTTCGAATCAAAATCCAAAGAATTGTCCTCGTGTTTTTTCGCAATGATTTCTGAAGTCTTTTCCTTATCAGTTACGATATTAGATTTGTCTTGAAAACCATAACCATTATCGTAACAAGTAACTATTGTTCCATTTTTAAGGTATTCCCCAAACAAGGTTACAGATTTAGCAAACCTTCTAGTAAGCGCCAAGCTATATTGATTGGGATCAAAAGTGGAAATTGTTGGAACATCGAGGTCCATTTGTTGCTGATAAAAATATTTCCGCCATCTATCTTCATAAGAATCGTCTTTGGCAGAAAGTGTAAAATAACTGATGTTCAGAACAATATTTTTTAAATTTGAAAGGCTATCTATATGCTTTACTAGAAGAAGTTCGTCAAAGAAAAGACTCTGACTTACATTAGCTATATTGAAAGTGTTTGAAGAAAAGTACTTGGGATTTATTCCGAAGAAAGCATGGGAATCACCCAACACTAAAGTTTCTATATCGTGGTATTCTGAGACAATGCGTTTATTTTTAAATGTATAATTATTTTCAACAGTGCGATAAAAAACCTCAGTAGCTCCCCATACCAGAAAAACAGGTAGCAGAAATAAAAGCAGTTTTTTATAGAATGTCTTCATTATTAAAATTGAAAATAAATAAAAGGTTGTAAGTCACCAGCGTAATAGAAAATCGCAAATACCACGCAATAATATATCGTATATCTAATCCATTTATTCTTCAGATGACCAAGGTCCAAAATATGTTCCCTATCCCTTTGAATCCATTCTACAACCATAAAAAGGAATAGAAGTAGCACGGTACTTTTAGGAATCTCTGGATTTGAAAAAAATGAAGAAGAGAATATTTTTCCAATATAATCAAAAGCCATTGTAATTGTCTCCGATCGAAAAAACACCCAAGCAATCACAACAATAAAAAAGGTAGTTCCAATTCGCAACAACTGCATTAAACTTGGAAGTTTTCTTTCGGGAGAAATAGGCGTTTCCTTTTTAAAAAATAACAAAACGGGAATAATAAACAAGGCATGGATAAAACCCCAAAAAATAAAAGTCAGATTAGCACCATGCCACAAACCGCTTACTAGAAAAACAACAAAAATATTAAAAACCAGTCTTGACTTCTTGACTCTACTTCCTCCTAACGGAATGTAAACATAATCACGGAACCAAGTTGACAAAGAAATATGCCAACGCCTCCAAAACTCAGATATATTTTGGGAGAGATATGGATAATTGAAGTTCTTCATCAAATCGAAACCCATTAAACGCGCTGTACCTATTGCAATGTCGCTATATCCAGAAAAAATCACCATAGATTTGAAAAGCAAAAAATATAGCTCCGAAAAACAAAGTACTTCCACTCGATACTTCGTAGTTTTCAAAAATATGATTTACCAATTGTGCGCAGTTATCTGCAATCACCATCTTTTTAAACAGTCCCCCTAAAATTAATCGCAGACCATCAATGCCATTTATATAATTAAACTTTCGTTTTACCTTAAATTGAGGCAATAAGTGTGATGCGCGCTCAATAGGTCCTGCAACCAATTGTGGGAAAAAGGAAACAAAAGCAAAAAACGCAACAATATCTTGTGTAGGCTCAATTCTTTTTCGATACAAGTCTATGGTATAACTCATTGTCTGAAAAGTGTAAAAACTAATTCCTACTGGCAGTAAAATATTCCAAGAAGTGATTTTTAATGTTGTTCCAAATAAAGAAAACACATCGACGAAAGTATCTACAAAAAAATTGAAATACTTAAAAGTCATAAGTAACCCCAAGTTGAAAAAGAGGCTAATTCCAAGAAGTATTTTACGTTTGCCTGGCCTTTCAGTTTGGCCCATCCAAAGGCCTACGCAATAGTCCACTATTGTGCTTAAGAAAATTAAGGAAAGAAAACGCCAATCCCAGAAAGCATAAAAAATATAGCTTACTACTACTAAAAATAAAT
Source organism: Aequorivita sp. (assembly GCA_034675805.1). Taxonomy (GTDB): domain Bacteria; phylum Bacteroidota; class Bacteroidia; order Flavobacteriales; family Flavobacteriaceae; genus Aequorivita. The sequence goes on from JAUCCX010000001.1 coordinate 1,181,081, forward strand.
TCTGTAAGGAAAGAGATTTTCTAAAAACCGTCCAATATAAAAGAAGTACTATTGGAAAAAAAATAGCAAAATCTATAGTATTAAAAAGCATTTAGTTGCTGTTATTTTTTCTGCAATATACAAACAATCGCAGTTTTTATGAATACGGGCATAGATTCCTTTTGACAACCAATTTCGATAAATATTCTAGAGAGTTGTTTTTAAAGTTAAAGAAACTTATCTGTATTTTAGCCTTATGTACCAAACCCTGAAAAAAATTGCACTTTCATTAATTCCGAGAAAAATCCTTTTTGAGAATGAGCTTTTTTTCAGAAGTATTTTTTCTTTTCAATTAAGCGGGAAAGATCATGAATGTACAGTGTGTAAAAAAGGTTTGAAAAGGTTTATCGAAATTCCAGATGGTGACATTCTATGCCCTTTTTGTGGCAGTCGAGCGAGAACCCGACGACTTTATTCATTTCTAAATGAAAACCATTTAATCTATGGGAAAGTTCTTCATTTTTCTCCCTCTAGGAGTGTTTATAGATTACTGAACAAAAACCCGAACATAACCTATTTCAGCACCGATTATGAAGATGAATTTATTGCCGAATATCAATATGACATCACCCAAATTCCTTTAGAAAATGACTTCTTCGATCTGATAATTTGCTATCATATTTTGGAGCATATTGAGGATGACAAGAAAGCAATGGAAGAGCTACATCGCGTTTTGAAAGTTGGTGGAGCCTGCCTAATTCAAACTCCGTTTAAAGAAGGTGAAATCTATGAGGATTTTTCAAAGAAGACTCAAGAAGAAAGACTTGCAGCTTTTGGACAGGAAGACCACGTAAGGATCTATTCGGTGAACGGATTGGAAGAAAGATTGAAGAAAAATGGTTTTCAGAATGTTGAAATCAAAACTTTTCCGGCAAATGAGCGTTACGGATTTATGGAAGAAACGGTATTAATTAGCAAAAAATGATTTCTATCCTTATCCCTACATACAATTACGATGTATTTCCATTAGTAGAAAATTTACATAAACAATGTGAGAGCGCAAATGTCACTTATGAAATATTGGTTTTGGATGATGCTTCAACCGATAAGAAAGTGGTGGAAGGGAATTCAAAAATCAATTCGTTAGTAAATTGCAGTTTTAATGTTTTATCAGAAAATATTGGTAGGAGCAAAATCAGAAATCTTTTAGCAGAAAAAGCTCAATACAACTGGTTACTTTTTATGGATGCCGATACTTTCCCAACAAATTTAAAATTTATATCAAACTATTTAGAAGGAATCCCAAAAGGTGCTTCTGTAATATACGGCGGAATTAAATATCCAGATAACACTTCAGTAAATGTAAACCTAAGATATAAATACGGTTCAGATCGTGAAAGCCTGTCTCTGGAGAAACGTCTTAAAAATCCATTCCGGAGTTTTATAACGATGGCGTTTGCGATTAAAAAGGAGGTTTTCGATACTATAAAATTTAATGAAAAGCTTGCCGGCTATGGTTACGAAGATTCTGTTTTTGGTTATGAACTTGGAAAATACAATATTCAGCTACTTCATATAGACAATCCTGTACTCCATTTGAATCTTGAAACCACTAAAGATTTTATTGAGAAATCACAGCTCGCTCTACAGAATTTGTTGAGTTTTTATAAAGATGGGGTGATTAATGGAGAAACAGTAAAAATTCTCAACACCTATCTGAAATTAAAAAAGCTTAGATTACTTTTTGCCATTCGTATATTATTTGGACTATCAGAAAAAAAATTGCTTAAGAATCTAAATTCTCCAAAACCATCCCTTTTCCTTTTCGATTTATACCGCTTGGGTTATCTTAGTTCTCTAAAAACGAAGGATGCCTAAATTTTCGGTAGTCATAGCAGTCTTTAACAAGGAGAAATATATTACTGACACATTAAAAAGTGTGTTGGCACAGACTTTTACTGACTTTGAAGTGGTGATCTTAAATGATGGCTCAACAGACAATAGTGAAACTGAAATCTTAAAATTCAACGATCCTCGGATTCGATATTTTTCAAAAGAAAATAAAGGTGCTTCTGCCGCACGGAATTTCACAATCGAACAAGCAAAATCTGAATATATCGCATTGATGGATGCCGATGATTACTGGTACCCTTTTCATTTGGAAGAACAAAATCGACTTATTGAAAAGTTCAGCAATGAATCCGTTTTTGCTACAGCTACCGAAATTAGGCGAAACGGAAAGACTTTTAAAAGCAGTTACTCTATCAAGACTATTGGAATAGATGCCGCTCTTGTGAATTATTTTGAGGCAAGCCAATTGGATTCTGTGCTGCTTAGTATTTCTACTGTGATCAAAAAAGAAGTATTTGTGAAAGTTCGAGGGTACGATCCCAAAATAAAAAGCGGTGAGGATACTGATCTATATGTTCGAATTGGATTAAAGTATAAAATAGTATTTAGTCCAAAAGTCACTGCTACTTATGTTGTTCGAGAAAACAGCCTATTCCAAAGTGTAAAAAAGATAGAGGATAAAGCCAGTTTTGATGCTTATGAATCGTACGAAAAGGACGATCCTGCCCTTAAAAAATTTCTTGATCTAAATAGATATTCCTTATGTATTTTGGCAAAGTTGGAAGGCGATAAGGAAGCATTTAAGAAAAACTATCAGAAAATAGATCAGGAAAATCTGAGTAAAAAGCAACAGTTTTTGCTTAAGCAAAACAAAACCATTTTGAAATATTTGTCAAAGACTAAGAACAATTTGGAAAAACTTGGTTTGCGATTAGGCACCTTTAAATAATTTAAAATCTCGGTATTCGCGGATGTAATCGTCTTCACTGTATTCTGCGCTTACCAAGGAAAGACAAACAGCTCCTGAAGAAAAATTTTCCAACTCTCGCCAAACGCCATTTGGAATCAACAAGCCTCTATCGGGTCTGTTTAGGGTTATAACTCTCCGTTCAATTCCATTGTCCAAGACAACATCAAAACTACCGCTGAGCGAAATCAGAAACTGCTGTAACTCCTTGTGGGCATGCCCCCCTCTCGTAGAAGAACTTGGAACATCGTATAAATAATAAACGCGCTTTATCACAAAAGGCAGAAAATCCTTTTCCACTACAGAAAGGTTGCCACGACCGTCGGGATCGCTAATTTTTGGAATTTCCTTTAGTTCTATTTTATCCAGATCAACGTATTGCATGCTGTAAGGTTTGATTCCATTGTTCAGAAATGGATTGCATTGAAAATTTTTCTACCGAAGATTTTGCATTCTTCTTCAAGGTTTCGTAAAGCACTTCTTCTAAACATACACTTTGCAATGCTTCCGCAAATAAAGGTAAACTTCTTTCGGCAATCAACAAACCATTTTTTTTATGCTTCACAATTTCCGATGGACCTGAAATTATATCCAAAGAAATTACAGGCGTTCCCAAAGAAAGTGATTCTACAAGTACCATAGGGAAACCTTCATATTTACTTGTAAGCGTTACAATGTGTGCGTTTTTAATGATTTGAAAAGGTTTATTTGTAAATGGCAACAGCAGAATCTGGTCCCTACAATCTTTGGAGGCAGCAAGTATTTGAAGCTTTTCTTTATCCTTTCCATCCCCTAAAATAACAAGTTCAAAATTCTCTTTCCAAAGCTTCGATTGTGAAAAAGCTTCAATCAAAAAAGAAAAATCTTTTATAGAATCATCCAATCTGCCATAAGAAAGAATATATTTCTTATTTCGAAGTATTTCCGGCAATTCGCCACTTTCATTTTCCCAAGCTGGATCAAAAGCATTATGAATTGTGACTGAATTTTCTATTCCAGCCTTTCTTAAAACTTCGTTTTCAATGTACTTCGAAACTGCCACAGTCAAAAGATTTGATTTGCATATTTTTGAAAAAGCAGTAGGATTCTCTGTTAAATATTCAGATTTTTTCGAACTATGAACCACATATATTTTATTCAGATTCCTATAAATGAATTTCGAATAAAACATTTCCCGTTCAAAATTATTTTTTGGACGATGGTCAATAATTACATCAAAGGCTTCCTTTGTTAAATAATTCCGCAATTTGCGAAAGCGCAACATCCGCTTGACCATTGTATCCTTTTCCGACTTGAGCTTTCCTAAATTCAGCATTTTTCCACTGTATGGATAATCAACTTCATCATTCAAAATAACCACGTGCACTTTGTGTCCCTTTGCCTCTAACATTTGTGAAAGCATCGCGCAAGAGCGCTCCAATCCACCTTTTGCTAGCGAAATGGAAACAAGGCACACTTTGAATTTCTTTTCGGCGGCCATCGCTATTTATTGTGTATTTTTGATTGCACAGTGCAAATATAGGTTTTATGAAAATACTTTTAGTGGGCGAGTACAGCAGACTTCACAATTCCTTAAAGGAAGGATTGCTAGCATTAGGTCACGAAGTAACATTGGTTTCCGCGGGGGATGAATTTAAAAACTTCCCTTCAGATATTCTTTTAAAAGGCAAATACAGAACTGGTTTTTCGAAAAAAGTGAAGGTTGGGCTGTTCAGAATATTTGGGCTGGACATAGCCTCAGTTTCATTAAAAAATCAATTTTTTCAGCAGAAAGAAGAATTTAAAGACTTTGATGTGGTACAATTGATCAATGAAAGTCCGTTGGGAATTTTACCAAAATATGAGAGAGAAATCATTTCGTATTTAAAAGAAAACAATAGAAAACTCTTCCTGCTTTCCTGCGGCACCGACTATACCAGCGTGAAATACGGATACGAAAAGAAGTTTCGGTACTCGATTTTCAATTCGTTGTTTGAAGGTAAAGTCTCCCAAAAAGACTTTTTTCATGTATTGAAATACTTAAAACCTGAATATAAAGAATTACACGACTTTCTTTTTGAAAACATAGATGGTGTGATATCTTCAGATTTGGATTACGATATTCCCCTACTTGGAAATGAAAAGTATTTAGGGCTAATTCCAAACCCTGTGAATACTGAAAAATTGGAGTTCAAACCTTTTCCTTCCAAATCCGTTCCTGCTGAGAAGCAGGAGAAAATCATCATCTTCCACGGTATCAATCGATCCAACTATTTCAAAAAAGGAAACGATTATTTTGAAGCCGCACTTGAAAAACTTATGCGGAAATATTCGGTAAATATTGTGGTGATTACAGTCGAAAATATTCCTTATGCCGAGTATATTGAAAAATATAACTCCGCTCACATCCTTCTGGATCAAGTATTCGCCTATGACCAAGGTTATAATGCTTTGGAAGCAATGGCAAAGGGAAAAGTAGTTTTTACCGGTGCTGAAAAGGAGTTTTTGAAACTATATAATCTTAAGGAAGACGAAGTCTGTATAAACGCGCTTCCGGATATCGATTATTTATATAAAAAGCTAGAAAACTTAATTTTAGACCCAGAGAAACTCACTTCAATTTCAACTAAGGCGAGAGAATTTATTGAGAGGGAGCACCACTATATCTCTGTTGCCAAAAAATATCTAAATGTCTGGAATTAAGTTATAGCTGACCTTTAAAATGGCAAATCAATACTTTCTGGAACAATAAAGTCTTTGGAATATGGATTTTCAAGAAAACTAAGCGGTGGTTTCTGAAATTTTATAATATCCTCTCTTTCAATCCCATAAACTTGCCAATAATTGGAGAGCAATTGAGCAAATATATCCTCATCCCATAATCCAAACATTGGTTTACTATCAGTAACCTCAATAGGAAGTCCTTCTATTGTAATTCCACTGTCTGAGCTTTCGATTTTGTATTTAGGTTTGTATTGTAATATGTAGTCAGAATAATGGAACCTGGCATATAACTCTTCAAATTGGATGGGATGTAAAATATAGCCTTCCATTTTTTGAAGTATATCTTTTTGGCTATCTCCGATTATACCGTTGTCCTGTAAACACGCAATGAAACCAAATCCATTGACTCCGAATGAGAACATTAAGTTGATCGCATCATCGCGATAACTAAAAATATCGGCAGAATATTTTAATGGAAACACCACTATGCTCCAAGGTTTTTTTCCGACAAATGTAATTGGTTCAATTATGGATTGCAGCATTAAATGAAATTTACCAAATCGTTCTCTAAGTGCGGCAGAAAGTGCAAACTCCTCCCCTTTTCTCAGCAGCCTATCTCTTTCGTAAAGCATTTCGTAGTAAAGTAGGCCATACACCATTCTACCGGTCCATTGGAAAAGCATTTCTTCATCGAGTGACGCCATTCCTTCAAAACCTTTATTATAAGCAGCTTGAACTTCCAAATCCAATTCTTCAAAAGCTTTTTTCACAGCTGGCGAGCACGGCAATTTAAGGTCGGTATAGATGTAGGTCTTGGTTTTATCCATCATCTCTATTCTCTCATCACCAAATTTAAAATGGTCCATCAACCACTCAGGGAAAACGGTCATCGTTTCAGTTGTCAAGACTCCTGAAAGGAAGCAAAAATGTTCATCAAAAATCAAATCCTGATAGGGATTAAAAAGCAATTGAGCCATAAAAGTTTAGAAATTTAAGCTTTGGAATTTTTTTGCAAATATAACCATAAACTCTCTTTCAGTTCGCCAAACTCACGAAGAGATTATTTCTGAAAGACAGCAAACACTACTAATTCGGAAGAAAAAGATTACAACAATTATTGTGTCGGGACCGGTTGATTTTTGAAATAACGAAATACAAGGAATAGGACGACGAAAAAGTAAACTATATATCTTAAGAAGTGAGCCATTACAACACCCTCAACCCCGTAGATTCCTGCAAAATAATATGCGAATCCATAAAAAAGCGCCAAGGATAGAACTTCAGAAAAGATAAAGTTTCGCACCATTTTTTTCGCCAGAAACTGATATCCAAGAACAATAGCAGCCAATCGTACAAAATCACCCAAGAGTTGCCATTTGAATAATGGAGACATTGCATAAAAATCTGGATAGATAATTTGGATTACGTACTCGCGCAAAAAATAAATAAGCAACATTCCTACCCCAAATAAGGGCAGCAAGGTTTTATAAATATTAAATAATTCTGCTTTAAAATCAGTTTTATTATGAATGCCGGCAAACTTCGGAAGTACATAAAGGGTGAAAATGGCACTAGAAAAAACCATATAGTTCTTTGAGATATTGGTCATTGCAGTCCATATTCCAGCATCAACCATGGTAATACGTTTTTGGATCATCACACGAATGTCAATTTCCACATAGTTCAGCAAAACTGTTGAAAAAAAAGACATAAGCGAAAAAGCCAATAAGCTTTTTGCCATTGGTATTTTGAACTTAAGTTTTGAAAACTGAACATATTCCCGAAGTACTTTTATAAATATAAAAAGCATCACAACAAGTTGCAAGACCGGGGTCAAGGCTATGGCGATAAGCGCACCATCAATATTATTGGTAAGCAGTAATATAACCGTCAAGACAGAACTCAAAATATAACTAAACAGATCGATCCCTGCCAATTTCTTATATCGAGAAAGTCCGTTTATTACGCCATTGAATATCTTCGAAATACTAATAAAAGGCACCATTACGGCCAATAATTTCATAAGATAGATATACTCCGCCGAGTCAAAAATAGTCTGGCTTAAGTAGTTTGCTCCAAAAAATAAGACACCCGAAACTACGATCGTTCCTAAAACTGTAAATACAAAAGTGGAGGAAAATAATTTTTGTAGCTGTTCTTTGTCTTCCTTATGTTCGGCCACATATTTTACAATCCCGCTAAAAACACCAACCGATGCGAAGGAACCCAACATTTCAATAAGGTTGCGCAAAGAACCTATTTTTGCAATACCAGCTTCACCAACAATTTCAGCCAACAAACGCTGTATAAAGAGAGAAATAACAAGCCTAATTGCTATGACCCCAGCATTCAAGGAAGTCATCTTTAAAAGTAAATTACCGCGTATGGATTCAGGGATCTTCAACTAGTAGTTATTTAAAACTGAGATTACTCTTTCAACTTCTCCCTCAGTCATAATAGGACTTATCGGAATACTCAAAACTTCATTGTGTATTTTTTCAGTATTTGGGAAGCTTAATAGTGAAAATTCTGAAAGTGCTTGTTGTTTGTGTGGCGCGATTGGGTAATGGATTAAATGTCCAATTCCGTTTCTGTCTAAATGATCAATAAATTCATTTCTGTTTGCTACTCGAACCACAAAAAGATGGAATACGTGATCGTCACTTCCATCATACTTCGGGAGAATTATCTTCTCGCTTTTTATTTCAGAAATATACTTTTTGGCGATTCTGCGACGACGTTCGTTATCAGAATCTAATATTGGCAATTTTATGTTTAAAAATCCCGCTTGTAACTCATCGAGCCTGGAATTAAAACCTAAAAGTTCATTCACGTACTTTGTAGAAGTTCCATAATTTCTTAGTTTTATAATAACTTCAGCTAAAGCGTCATCATTGGTAGTCACGGCTCCTGCATCACCAAGTGCACCGAGATTTTTGGTTGGATAAAAACTAAAACCTGCCGAATGGCCTAAATTACCAGCACGCTTACCTCTTTCATCTTTGGCTCCGTGAGCTTGTGCAGCGTCTTCAATAACGATTAAATTATTTTCAACAGAAATCTTTAAAATCTCATCCATTGGCGAAAGTTGTCCATACAGATGTACGGGCATTATTACTTTCGTTTTCTCTGAAATTAAATTTTTAAGAGAACTGAAATCGAAATTATAAGTGTTTGGATTGGTTTCAACTAGCACTGGTTTCAATCCAGCCTGCTTTATTGCTAAAATCGTTGCGATGTAGGTATTTGAAGCTACCAAAACCTCATCGCCGTCATCTAATCTTCCCAGAATTTTATAGGCTTCTAGAATCAGTCTTAGAGCATCTAGACCATTGCCAACGCCAATACAATGCTTAACACCGCAAAAGCTCGCAAAGTTAGCTTCAAACAATTTTACTTGGTTCCCTAAAACATAGTGACCAGAGTTTAAAAACTGCTGAAACCGATTTTGAAATTCTGCTTCAAAACGTTGATTAATCGCTTTTAAATCCAAAAATAGAATCATATAAAAATGGAATCAAGTTTTTTATAATTTGCTGTCTTCACTTCGTAAAACTGTTGGATGATACTGCGAGCACCAAAACATTCTTTCCAATACAACAATCCTTCATTTATATTTCTTCCCTGATTTTCATTTGATGTACCGAAATCAAAGTATCTCTTTTCCTTGTATCGTTGTTTTATTAAAAACTCAAATAGAAAATCCAGTGTCCCCAATTGCTGCTTGTCTTTATCTGCCGAAATATATTGCACATGGGCTACAGTTTCAGTTTCAAAAATTGTAGCACCACCTACGATTTTATTTCCATTAAAAACATTGAACTGCCTTATATTCTCAGGGAAAGATTTGTTCAATCTTGTTATTTCCTCAATAGTATGAACTGGCTTTGACCCATGTCTAAAATGTAAATTAGGAAGAAGGATTTCCTCCCAAAACGGAACGAAATCAATTCCTTCCAAAATGGTCAACTCGTTTTTTTGAGCTTTTTTAACGCCTTCTACTCGATTGGCAGCAATTTTTAAAGGGTTTTGATTATCAATTACACTTAAAACATCAGTTCTTGTTAAGTTGGCTTCCGTTATAAAAAGGAGGTAATCCATTTCATCTGAAGGCATTGTAGCATAGATTCTAGGAAGCAGTTTTAAACTTAAGATTTCTATTCCTTCCTTATTTAAAAATTGAAGTATACTTTTAAAAATTTCCGTTACCTCATTAAGCTTGGTTTTATTGTTCAAAATCAAGCCTCCATAACTCAATCCTGTGTGGGAATGAACAGATTGATCCAAGCGATTTGCAGGTAACAAACCAACCACTTTATTATTTTTAAGTACTACAAGAGAATAATCTTGGAACCTATCGGCATGGTATTCCATAAAATCCCTATGGAACAAAAAAGAGCCATTTTTGGCTGTTCCCAAAAAGGATTCCCATGATGATTTATCGTTTTCTGAATATTTTCTAACTGTATAATTGGACAAAGCTTTCGTGAATTATAATTGTTATAAAAAAACCTAGTTCTTAATTTACAAACCTAGAAATTATAGGTGCAAGTTATATTTTTTTGGAAGTAATATGTCCGTTTTCATCTATATATTCATAAATACCCTTTGGGGCATCTTCTTTCAATATTACATAGCTTCTATCCTCTTGAAGGTGTTCCAAATATTTCTGATCATTACTTAAATACGAAAACAAAACACGAAAAACGTTTACGCAGCTTTTTAAATTTGAATCCATTATGGGCACCTCTGCGTTAGGCCACCTAATGGACAACATCGATCCAAACGCACTATAGATAACATCGCGATCTGAGGTCTGTTTAGATATCTCCTCGGTATAGTCAAGACCGACAAATCCACCGTGGTCTGCCATAATCATAATCAATGCATCCGGATCTTTCTCTACAATTAAGTCAACCATTTTAATGATCTTTGTATTGGCCACTTCTCTTTTTTCCAACCATCTTTCTCGTTCAATCGATTTTCCCTTTGATGCCGATTTTGTACTAGAAACGTGACTAGGTTCAAAAAATTCGATAAAAAAGAAATTCCCTTCCTCACTTTTTGAAGCAATTGCACGTTCCAAATCAGGATAAATTTCCCTTTCCACATTAAACCCTGTAGTTATATAAGGGATATCATGATATGTAAAGTTTGTATAACTGAATCCAATTTTTGGGCGGTTAACCATCAAATAAGGATGTTCAGTAATAAAATGCGTTTTGTATCCATTATTCTTGAATACGGAAAGAACTGCATTTTCAGAAATAATATTTTTCCGTGCATTTAGCATTTCGGAATAATCCTTTCCGTTGTTATAATAATGGTGCTTCATCATAAAAGTAGCACTATTGGAAGTCAAGGTCGTCAAGTAGTTACTGCGGAAATCTGGATAATTTTTAAATTTATTCTCAACTAAGTAAGATTCAAAAACTGAATTATCAAGGTTGTAAAAACCTTTTTCCAATTCAGAAAAATTGACATAGCCGTCAGGCTGCATATAATAAATATTTGGCGTTTTCTGAAAAATCACACTTTCAATATCGTCTGGCTGTTGTGTCCAAGCTGAGGAATAATTCAAATATTTTACAATTAGTGGTACCAAACCAATGAATCCAATTACAGCCAAAACCAACTGTATCGCAATCCATCTTTGGAAATGTTTATACAAAAAATATGATGAAACCGCTGAAATAATCAGAATCCCCAGAATAATTTTTTTTCTGGATATCGGCGTACAAAATGATTTTAAGAAAAAATAAAAACAAAAAAATACTGAAAAAAGGAAGTGCATATTTACCCCATTTCGAAGCGAAAGGTTTTGTTGAAATCCATTTTAGCAAGGAAAAGAAGATTAAGGGAAGCAATAAAAACAGAAACAAAAAATATCCAAACTGCTCCCAAGAATTTATCATTCCAAAATTGCGGGAATAATAAAAAACTAAGGGATAAAGTCCAACGCCCAAGGCAATGAACAGTGGGTTTTTCGCAAGATTGTTTAAATAATCACTAGACCCATTTGTTTTTCGTTTTGGTTCCATCACTTCTTTTTAAAGACCACATTTCCATCAGCGTCCAAATATTGATAAGTGCCTATTGGCGCATCAAAATTGATAATTATATAACTTTCATCTGGTTGCAAGTTTGCAAGATACGAAGGATTTTCGCTTAAATATGAAAACAAGATGCGGAACAGATTTACCGATGTTTTCAACTGCTTGTCAAATTCTGGTGCTTCATCATTGGGCCAATGAATTGCCAGAATGGTCGTGAAAATTGAGTTTACAAAATCTCGATTGGTATTCTTTGTATAAGACTCACCAGTATGTGTCATTCCAACAAACCCACCGTGATCTGCCATTATCACAATTAGAGCCTCTGGATCATTCTCTAAAATTGTTTTGGTGAGTTCCGTAAGCTTTTTGTTTGATTCCTGTAAGCTTTCAATATAGTGTTCCCGCTCACCTTCAACCCCTTTTGAATCAGTGAGGGTATTGGTAATATGTCCCGGGTTAAAAATCTCCACAAAAAAGAAGTTTGGGCCCTCGGAGTACAAATCCATATAATCTTTAAATGGCTGTACTATATCTCTGGGGTCACCGATTCCTTTAGTCAGAAATTTAATTTCCTCAAGCGAAAAATTAGAGAAATCATAACCAAGTTTAGGCTTGTTTGTTAAGAAATAAGGCTGCTCGGTAAGAAAAAAAGTACGATAATTATTATTCTTTAATATTCTCAGAACGCTATTGTCAGTAACAATAACGTTGCGTGCATCAATAGTTTCGGTAAAATCTGAGCCGTTGTTATAATAATGGTGTTTCATCATAAACACCGAGCTATTGGTAGGCAAAGTAGCAGCGTAATTACTGCGGAAATTAGGATAGGTTTTAAAATTATTCTCGCTTAAATAGTTTTCAAAAGCTGTATTTTCTATGTTATAGAAGCCTTTCCCTAATTCAGAAAAATTGGCGTAACCATCGGGTTGAATAAAGTAGATATTAGGCTTTTTCTTGAAAACCGCCACTTCAATATCGTCAGGTTGGATCATCCACTCTTTTGAATAATTCAGTTGTTTTATTACTACGGGTGTTAGAGTGAAAATCCCAATAGCAGCCAGAATCAATTGAAAGATGATAATTTTCTTAAAATATTTCCGAAGTAGCACAGTAAGTACAATGGCAATCACCAATACGATAGCCGTACGTATCCAACTAAAGCCCGCATAGAGCGCTATATTCAAATAAAAAAAGAAAAAAAAGAAGTTTAGAAAAGGAAGCACAAAAGGCCGTGCTTTTTTGAAGGAAGTGAGTTTCGAAACAAAATGAGCTACAAAAAAAATTGCGAGTGGAAGCAACAAAAACAGAGAGATGAAATACCCCAAATGACCCCATGAATTGATCATTTTATAATTGTTGGTATAATAAAATAAAAGTGGATATAAGCCTGCTGCTACCGCAGCTATTAAGGGAAGCACCTTTTCATTTCCAAAAAAAACTGAGAGTGATCCCCGCTTTTTTTTATCCTGCATGATTTTTGTTTTTCAAAAGATAAAGTAAGCGCTTAGTACCTTTCACCGCTTCCATTTTTTCTAAAGTGAAGTACTTTAGATAACCTCTTTCAAATTCCTTTTCGTTATAAAAGTCGAAATGATTTATGAATTCACGTTTTCTCACCAAGAGTGATTCCACCCAAGAATCTTCACGCGTTGGAAACTCAATGATGAGATTCTTTGAAAAGGTAGCAAAAAAAGCAGCCGACTTTTCAAAGGGAACGTTTCCTGAAAGTGTGATGTGATGAATCAAGGCCAATGCCATTGTCACGTCTGGTGCATAATCTGCCAAACGCTCAAGCAGAGAATTTCTTTCGGTATTATTAAAACCAATACCAGGAGCTGGTTGCAGCACATCGCACACAAAGGCTAACATATTAGTTTCTTTATTCTGCTGAAGCTGTTTGTAATTGTAATCTACCGCATTACTGTCAATATCGGTCACAATAATATCTGGAACGTTGTCAATCACTGTTCGAGCAAATGTACCATCATTGCCACCCACGTCAATTAGTCTTTTTGGAGCTAAAGGCTTTATCCATTGTTTTATTAGCTCTTTCTTAGCGTCGAAAGCCGCTTCGTCATAATTGGTTTTTGTGTAATAATCTCCCCATTCGCTACTCTCCTTTAGTTTTAGATTTTTTATATAATCAAAAAGGCTTTCAATTATATTCTCTTGTGCTTTTTTGGAAAGAGTGGCAATCTTGGTTTCTGCTTTATAATCTTCGTTGTGCTTGCTTTCCATTTTTGCCAGCAAATGGATGTTTGGAAAAACAACAGAACTCAATTTGGTGCGCGATGGCAACAAAGAAGAAATAAGTTTCACCGGAATTCCATCAATATGCGTTTGCATCATTTTAAAAACCTCAGTACCGTGATATTTTGCGAGAACTAGCGGTCCAAAAAAATGGGTGATAAATTGTTTATAAGCTCGCCAGGGAGTTCCTTCTTCGTAAAAGTCGAAAGAAAGCGTATCTATAAAAATAGGTTTCCCTTTGTGAAATGTAACGTTATAAGCAGAAGCATCTTTCAAGATAAAGCCTTTTGAAAGTGCGTATTTTTGAATTTTTAACGTGTGGAGTGCAGCGTGTTTATACTGCTCAAAACTCCATTCATAAGGATTTGTTATAAACGGAATTTCTTCTGGAGTAATTATTATTTGTTCCGATGTATTTGAAGTCTCTTCGTGCGGAATCAATAATTCATTAGAAATCAGGTTTTTAAAAAACCCAGAGTCTTTCAGCTTGTTGTATTGCGGAAAATAAATAGGATTGATGGCTCTACGTAGCGTTTTACCATCATAAAACATATAACCAGAAGGGTCCCGGAAAGAGGCCTGGTGGGCGTCAGTTTTGTTTGTCATCTGTATCGGTGTCTTTCTCTTCAATATCTATTGAATCGTAAGTATCTTCCTTTTCTCTTACCAATCCGAAAAAAGACTTCACCTTATACATAACTCCTTTTGAAAAAAGTAAAATACCCGCAGCAGCAGCTACTACCGCCTGTACCAACATTGCTCCTAATCCTGGATCGAAATAAAGAAAATTCATACCTATTATTTTATTCTAAGTTTGCCATTAAGCAACAACAAATAAACTAAAAAACGCCGAGTTTATTGAGTCAAAGCCCAATTATCTTTTAACTGTTGATTTAAGACTTATCGACATAAGACGTAAGACGAAGTCATTTCCAAGCTCGCCTTACGTCTCCGTGCGTCAAAATTAAGCCTTGTTTCTCTTACGGTCAGTTTCTTTCAAATAAATTTTACGAAGTCTTAAATGATGAGGGGTTACCTCAACATATTCGTCCTTCTGAATGTATTCTAAAGCTTCTTCCAAAGAAAATTTAACCGCTGGAATAATTCTTGCTTTGTCGTCAGCTCCCGAAGAACGTACGTTTGAAAGCTTTTTGGTTTTGGTGATGTTCACTGCCATATCATCGTGACGAGTATTTTCCCCAATAACCTGTCCTTCGTATATATCCTCTCCTGGATCGACAAAAAATCTACCTCGATCTTGCAATTTATCGATAGAATAAGGAATTGCATTTCCAGTTTCCATAGAAACCAAACTTCCATTTTGTCTTTCCGGAATACCGCCTTTCATCGGTTGATATTCAAGAAAACGGTGTGTCATAATGGCCTCTCCCGCTGTAGCGGTAAGCAATTGATTTCGTAAACCGATAATTCCACGTGAAGGAATAGTGAATTTGCAGATCATACGATCGCCTTTACCTTCCATACTAATCATTTCTCCTTTACGGATTGTAACCATATTAATAGCCGTACCACTAACTGTTTCAGGTAAATCTATGGTCATTTCCTCAACAGGCTCACACTTAACACCATCAATTTCCTTAATGATTACCTGTGGTTGTCCTATTTGAAGTTCATAACCTTCGCGACGCATCGTTTCAATTAATACCGAAAGATGCAATACCCCACGGCCAAACACCATAAATTTATCGGCACTATCTGTTGGTTGCATACGCAACGCAAGGTTTTTCTCTAATTCTCTTTCAAGGCGTTCCTTAATATGACGTGAAGTAACAAACTTCCCATCTTTTCCGAAGAACGGTGAATCGTTTATAGTGAAGAGCATACTCATTGTAGGCTCATCTATAGAAATCGTTTTTAATGCTTCCGGGTTTTCAACGTCGGCTACTGTGTCTCCAATTTCAAATCCCTCCAGACCCACCAAGGCGCAAATATCACCCGGCTGTACTTCTGTAACTTTTTTACGGCCCATGCCTTCAAAAATATGAAGCTCTTTAATCTTAGATTTTATAATAGACCCATCTCTTTTCACCAAAGCTATCTGCAATCCTTCTTTCAATACACCTCTTTGCAAACGACCAATAGCGATTCTACCTGTAAAAGATGAAAAGTCTAAGGAAGTTATAAGCATTTGAAGTGAACCTTCTTCAACTTTTGGAGAAGGTACGTGTTCAAGAACCATATCTAACAATGGCTCAAGACTGTCAGTTGGTTTTTGCCAATCTGTGCTCATCCAGTTCTGTTTTGCAGAACCGTAAACAGTTGGGAAATCAAGTTGCCATTCCTCAGCACCCAATTCAAACATTAAATCAAAAACAGCTTCATGAACCTCTTCTGGTGTACAGTTTTCCTTATCTACCTTATTTATAACCACACAAGGCTTCAATCCTAAATCGATTGCTTTCTGAAGAACAAAACGCGTTTGTGGCATTGGTCCTTCAAAGGCATCCACCAATAGCAAAACACCATCGGCCATATTAAGTACACGCTCCACTTCACCACCAAAATCGGCGTGACCAGGAGTATCGATAATATTTATTTTCGTATCCTTATACACTACCGAAACGTTTTTTGAGGTAATAGTAATACCTCTCTCGCGTTCCAGATCGTTGTTATCTAGTATAAGATCTCCAGACTGTTCGTTGTCACGAAAAAGACTGCAGTGGTGCATAATTTTATCAACCAGAGTGGTTTTACCGTGGTCAACGTGAGCGATAATAGCAATGTTTTTGATTTTCATAAAGCTTTCTCCTTTTTTTGGAGGGTGCAAAAGTAGTGTTTCTAAGTGGATTAGAAATAAAAGTTGGGATTTTATTTTGACGGAAAAAAAGAAATAAAATTCATTTAAGTCTCAGAAATTATAAAATAGAATTCAGGAAGTGTAAAATAACTATCTTTACAATGCTAAAAACGAAGTATGAAACTCGAACTAATCCCAAAAATAAAACACACAACCTCCAATAACTTTTTTCTCTTAGCAGGCCCGTGCGCCATTGAAAGTGAGGAAATGGCAATGCAGATTGCTGAAAAGATTATAAAAATTACCGACAAGCTCGAGATACCTTATATTTTTAAAGGAAGTTTCAAAAAAGCAAATCGAAGCCGCATCGATAGTTTTACCGGGATTGGAGATGAAAAAGCTTTAAAAATCCTTCGGAAAGTTTCCGAGACTTTTGATGTGCCCACCGTAACGGACATCCACGAAGTGAGCGATGCAGCAATGGCTGCAGAATATGTGGATGTTCTACAAATCCCTGCATTCCTCGTACGCCAAACTGACTTAGTCGTTGCAGCTGCAGAAACAGGAAAGGTGGTAAACCTGAAGAAAGGTCAATTCATGAGCCCCGAAAGCATGAAACACGCTGTCACCAAAGTTACCGACTGCAATAACCAACAGGTTATTATTACAGACAGAGGGACTATGTTCGGGTATCAAGATATGATTGTGGACTTTAGAGGAATCCCAACAATGAAACAATATGCACCCGTCGTGTTGGATGTAACCCACAGTTTACAACAACCCAACCAAAGTGCTGGAGTTACTGGCGGAAGACCTGAAATGATCTCGACAATTGCAAGAGCAGGAATTGCAACTGGTGCTGATGGAATCTTCATCGAAACCCATTTTGATCCAGCAAATGCCAAAAGTGATGGCGCCAATATGCTGAATTTAAATCTGCTCGAAAAACTACTCACAGATCTTGTCGCGATTCGGAAAACAATTAATAATTTGTAATACTTTCTATCGCGTAAGGAGGAAACTTCCATTTAAACATATAAGTCTGCGTTAGGAATCACATATTCCCCAGTAGCTTGTATATACAGAAGCAAAGAACGAATAGACTCTGGATTTCCAAAATATATAGAGTAACTGGATTCCTAGTTGTGAAGATACCAAAAAAAATAAAGAGCCCTGCCATCCTTTGATGGCAGGGCTCTTTGGCTAAAAACAAAATTTATAAAAATTTTTGATAAAAAAGCTGCTCCCCAATGGAGAGCAGCCATTAACCTCATTACTTATAAAACTCCCCAATTAAATAAGTACTGTAAATATCTATCAAAAATAAACAACAATCAAGAGGGAAAAACCCCATTTTCATACAGGGTTTTTCCTGTTTATCAGTTTATTACAAATAAAAAGCTGCTCTAAAACAGAACAGCTTTTATTACTTTTGCATTATTAACTCCCCAATTAATTAGCTATTGTAAAGATGCGAATAACCTAAAGGCCAGTCAAGAGGAAAAAGCCTGTTTTTTAAGGGGTATTTACCCTTTTTTTAAACTCATTAATTAACAGCAAAAATAAAATCAAATAAAAAAGGTTGCCTTTTTACGGACAACCTTTTAAAAAGTACTATTTATTAACTCCCCAATTAATTCGTAGTGGTACAAAGGTGTTAAATAAATTCAGAGGAGTCAAGAGGGAAACCCCCCTTTTTTATGCAGGATTTTTCCTATTTTTTCATATAACGAGAATATTACTATAAATAAGTCTCAGCTCCAAAAAATGTCTTTAAAAAAACCTTAATAATACTCCCCTTCGGACGCTTACCAATCATTAAAGGAATTTTTCGCCCCGATAATAACCGTGGTGAAGGAAGAGCCTATTACATTAAAAAAATATAGGAATTGTTCTAAAGATCGCGATTCTTCTCTTGAATCTTTCTTATTACAGCTGTAGCTGTATTTCTAGATACAAAACGAGGTAGCTTGGAGAGAAACTTATTGAAGTTTCCAGGGATGGCGACAACCTTTCCTTTCTGCATCGCATCATACCCATATTTCGCAACCTTCTTTGGACAGGCTATATTAAAATTAATCTTATTGTCAGAAGAAGGAGTGCCGTTCGAAACTACTTCCTGAAAACAAGTATTGGTTTGTCCTGGACAAAGACAAGTAACCGTTATACCAGAGCCTTTTAGTTCATTGGCAATTGCTTCAGAAAATGAAAGGATATAAGCTTTAGACGCATAATACAAAGACATAAGCGGCCCAGGCTGAAACGCCGCAAGGGATGATATATTCAGAATTTTTCCGCTCCCGCGCTCCACCATTCCTTTTAAAACCAATTTGGTCAAGTGGGTCGTCGTCATAACGTGCAGATTTAGCATATCCATTTCACGTTGCCATTCGGTATCCTTAAAACTTCCAAAAATCCCAAAACCAGCATTGTTAATTAGCACATCGATGGGCCTACCTTCAATGGCTTGGAAAATTTGCTCAGCTACATTGCTCCTACTTAAATCTTTAATTATTAGTTGAATTTTCGAAGGATACTTAGAGGCAATTTCCTCTTTAGCTTTCTGAAGTTTCTCCGCATCAACATCTGTTAAAATAAGGTCATACCCATCCTTGGCCAAAAGCATCGCCAATTCAAATCCTAACCCTGAAGCAGCACCAGTAACTAAGCCTGATTTTTCCCTGTTATCAATAACTATTTGATTTTTTGAATGTTAATGAAAAGTTAATTTACTAATCCGCAATTTCTACATAATCCTGCAGATATGCAAATCTAGGTGTCAATTTCCCTTCATCCGTAGTAACCTGGGCGCGTTTTAGAATTCCGTCCTTATCATCATTAAAAAATGCGGGGATTACGTTTTCCAGAAACATATCTCCAAAGCCTTCACTAGCATCTTTCGGCAATTCGCAAGGCAGATTATCAACCGCCATCACCGCGATTGCACCAGGTGCATCATACGTAGTTTCGGTTTCAGATTTCGGATCATAACCATAAAAAGGGTCTGCAATTGTAGAGGACCGCAACGTACATGCTACAGGGCCATCAACATCACAGGAAATATCAGCAACCAAGTTTATTTTGAAGTCGGGGCTTTTTGCATCTTCTTTTGTAAAGAGATATGGGGCGCCATTCCCATAGAAATGACCGGTGAAGAAAACATCGCTCACTTTGGCATATTTCATAAAATCACTTTCATAATCTGAAGGATCGTCGTAGAATTCTTGCTTGTTAAAAGCACCGCCATCCTTGCGTTTATTGTATTCTGAAACATCGATTAGCGTGTAAACAGCCTCGTTGAAATCTTGCGAAAGATACTCCGCATCCTGAACTTCCCTTATTTTGAGGTGATCCAAAATTTCCTTCGCACCACGAGTAACCTTACCTGTCCCAGAAAGGACAATTTTTATCTTGGGAATTGAAATTTTATCTAATTCCGCTTTAACTGCCTCCAAATCATGAAGACTCTCAACTTTTGGCAATACAAAAAGATTATCGCGGAGACCCATAGCCCTAAAGCCGTTGTATGCACCTACCAAACCAGCGTAATATCCAAAACCAATCAACCTGTGTTTGGTTTCATCCACGATGGTTTCGTGATCAAGTAACTCAATGTTATTTTTCAGTATCGCTTTTAAAAGCTTTCGATTATATGGCTGTTTTTTTATAGTATGGCTAAAGAAGAAATATTTTTTATTGGGAATAAGTGCATCTACTGGCACCTCTTTCACTCCCAGCATAACATCTGCACTTGAAACGTCATCTACCACTTCAAATCCCGCGTTGCGATATGCTTCATCTGGGAAAACACGAATATCAGATGATTCCACGATGATCTTCGCATCTGGAAATTTCTTTATGACTTCTTGACACTTTTCCGGCGATAGAACCACACGACGATCTGGCGGAGTTTTACGTTCTTTAATGATGGCAAAGGTTATAGGCATTTGGTATATTTTTTGCTCTGATGGTATCAGAATTATTAAGCTCGCAAAGATAAGGGTTTTTCATGTATCTTTGCACTCTTTTACAAGTGAGAGGTGACTGATTAATGCTTCAGACAACTGAACATTCGTCACTGAACACTAATAAAGGGGCCGACTGGTTTTGACAGCGGGTCTAATTGTATTGTAAGCATGCCGAGCGCTGGGATATAGCTCGTAAATCTCATATTTCACACTTTTTAAACGGCGAGAATAACTACGCCCTAGCTGCATAATCCGAATTACAGTAGGATGTGCCTCGGCCCACAAGGTGGGTAAGCAGGAAGTCACTCAACGGCCTTGGTTTGCGGCGGTTGATATAGTGGCTTCGTAAAAGTAAACCTAGCCCAGTTAGTGCTTTGATGCCTGGGTGAAGCTCAAGTAAAGATAAGGAGTGCGTTGGTAGTTTTCGACCGGCAATCTCTCGAAAACCTAAATGAAAACTAAGCATGTAGAAGGCATTATAATTGCTTGTTTGGACGAGGGTTCGAATCCCTCCGGCTCCACTTAACCCTTTGTAGTTTTGCTTTTTCTGAGCAAAGCTACAAAGGGTTTTTATTTTAATGCGCACGCTAATTTAAACAATCCACATATCCTTGTGGATTATTCCCTTAACTATCAAAAGCTTAGACTCTCAATTTAAATGGAAGCAAATCCTTCTTCTAAAATTTCTTCCAAATATTTAAAAACCCTAAAATATTTTAGTAGATTTGTCCCTATGGGAGTAGGTGGATTAGCAATAGCAACAGCTTTATTATTCTTGGTTCTGTTTATTCTTGCAGAGCTTCAGGAAAGATTTTAATATCTTTTATTCATTTCATTAAATGAAAATGAAATCTGGATTCTCATATCCAGACCGATCGGTTATACCTCATTTTTATCCTATTATATTCTTTTCCTTACTATACTTATCTTAAAAGCTACGGTTTCGTTTCTCTGAAATAGATCTTCTAATCTCCAATTGGGTCATATCCATAAAGACATAAAATTCAATCAGAAATTGCAATTGGACTAATTGAAAACAACTATGAGACTATTATAATTCAATGGATTAATCATCCCAGTCTTCTGCATCTTCACTATTCTCGAAATCATCTAGATCATCGTACTCCTCAAAACCATCTTCCCCATTCTCACTGTAGTATGGATTAATTATATCTAACCAATCTGGAAAAACAGCTGCTATTTCTTCGTCTGTAATGGCATTCACATTTTTTATTAAATCTTTTGCCGCTTCCATTTCATCGAATAAATTTAGCAAGGTATTTAACGTGACATCATCAGTATCTCTAAATTGGACTATATCAAAATCATAGTAATCATCTGGTGAGAATGTCTTTCCTATATCCTGGTATTCACCGGCCATACCAACATTCACAATCCGATCCATTAAATCTTCTTGCGCAGTTCTAATGTATAAATAGGACATTATAACTTTTTCTCTATATGTATCCATAACCTCTTTTTAAATAAAAGTTAGCAAAGGAAAGTTAGCAAATTAATTTGAATTGCAAAGTTTGCCAGAAAACAAAAGGCTGCTTTCATTATTGGTTGTATTTATATCAAAGACTGTATTCATAAATATTACTAGTAATAAGCAATGAAAGATAATTTCAGGTTAAAAACTTCTTTCCATTTTGAGATTAAAAAAGATTCAACTACCTTAGAAGGAATCAAGCCGCCAAGAGCATTAGCAATGGTGCAAGGCGTATGAAATTCGTTTTAAAGGAATACTAATTTAAGAAATATCCAGATTATGAATATTCTATATTTACACGGTTTGGACGGAGATCTAGCTCCAGAGAAAAGACTCATTTTGGAAAAATATGGCAAGGTCCTTTCTCCAGCAATTGATTACCGAACTGAATACAACAGTATTGAACTTTTGGTAGAGCAGTATAAAAACGAAAAGATCAAAGCGGTAATTGGCAGCAGTATGGGTGGTTTTGTTGGCTATTATATTGCTGACGCCTACCAACTCCCCTCTCTACTTTTTAATCCCGCCCTTTCTTCCCGTTCCGTAAATCAAAGAATACCGACATATAAAAACCCATACCTCAGTTTTAAACAGATAGTTCTTGGGGTTGATGACGATGTAATAGACCCAAAAGGCACCTTTCTATTTTTATCTAAAACACTTCAAGAGCATACAGATTATCACATTCACGTGCGACAGCGGCTAGGCCATCGCATCCCAGTTGATGTGTTTAAAGAGGAAGTGGATCTGTTTTTTAAGAAGATTTAAACACAGAATTGTTTTTAGTAAAGCTTATTGACTATTTAGAATTTTAAAGACGCACAATTAAAAATCCTAATCTGTCATCGGATTCTCCCTCGCCCATTCGCGATAAGCTTCAAATTGTGTTTCATCCAGAATACCCTTTAATATTCGATCCTGATACTCTGTTCTTTCAAAGCTGTTCATGGTTTTATTTCTATTGCTCCTTTTCCAGGCACTAGTTGAACTCCCCCATTCATTTTCAAAACGTTTTATTTGATCCTCATTCATATTCAATGAAGAATACATATTTTTCAAATTCGCTTTATAACGGGCGTCATCATTTCGTGTAGTAGTAGAAGTTACTGTTCTTTCTGAAGAAAATTCTGGGGAAGTTGTTGTTTTGGTTCTTCCAGTGGTGATTTCTTGGTTTGACCTGCCTCTAGTGCCTGCCTGTTTATCTGCAGTGACGTCTTGTGTAGTGCCACAGGAGGTTAATACAGCCATAAAGCCAACTGCAAAAAGTGTTCTTAGGTTTATCATGATTATAGAATTTAGTGTTGTTAGGGCCAAATTACAAATCTATCCAATCACAAATAAGCACTTTAAGAAAACATTGTAATTCTTAAAAGCATACAAGACTTACTAGACAATAAAGGAAAATGTCTTTATGAAATATAGTCAGAAAAATGTTTCTCCAGGATAGAAGTCAAATATTCTTCACTTAAGGGTTTACTATAGAATCCCTGTACAGCACTAAATTCGTGGGCACGTGCTTTGTCTCGCTCATCTATGGAATTGCTTAACATTGTAAGCACAATTTCCCCTTGTTGGGCCACCTCAAGCTTTTCATATTCTCGCAGAAATTCCCATCCGTTCATTCCGGGCATATTGATATCAAGAAAGATTAACGTTGGTTGCGGGTGGACTCCTTCGAGCTCACTCTTTAGAAAATCGAGCGCTTCCTGGCCACTATAACAAACGTGAATATTGTCTGTTATTCCCATCTTTCGAATTTTACGCTCGTGATAAAAGTTATCACTTTCAGAATCGTCAATCAGCAATACATTTTTAAGTTTCTTTTTCATACTTATTTCTTTAATGTAAAATGAAATGTAGTTCCTTCGCCAAAATTAGAGGTAACCCAGATATTTCCGTGGTGCAATTCTACAATTTTTTTGCAAAATGCCAGCCCTATACCTTGGCCTTCATAATCTTTTGCACTGTGTAAGCGGCTGAACATATCAAATATCTTAGTAAAATCTTTATCGGGAACACCAATTCCATTATCGGTTATATGGAAATTATAATAATTGTCAGTTTTATCGCAGCTGATTTTAATATGTGGTATCACATCGGGCGCAGTAAATTTTATGGCATTTGCAATAAGGTTCTGGAACAGCTGCTTAATTTCTATCCGATGTCCGTTAACCACAGGTAGCGTATCGCTTTCAATTATGATTCCTCTTTCTTCAATAACCGCTGAAAAATCCTCCCTAATTTTTAAAAGGGTTTGATTAAGATCGATATCCTCCGACTTGCCGCTAGTGCCAATACGAGAAAAGGAAAGCAACCCACTAATTAAATTGCGCATACGTTCCACCGCACTATTAATAAAGTCAAAATACATCGTCGCCTCGCCGTCTAAACGCTCAGGAAAATCCTCTTGAAAGATTTCCAAATAGTTGGAAACTGTCCTTAACGGCTCCTGAAGATCGTGGGATGCTACGTAGGCAAAATGGTCCAGTTGCTGGTTTTTTGCGGTTAGTGATTCGTTTAAAATCTCAGCTTTTTCAATAGCAGATTCCTTTGCAATTATTTCCCGTTCCTTTTCAGTATTAATTGTTTTTAGCTCCTCTAATGTAGTTTGCAGGTTTTGATTAGAATCCTCTAAATCGTTCTTGGTCTGCAACAATTCTTCTATTAGTGGCCTGATCTTGTTGATTAAGCTGTATAGGCTTAGAAAAACAATAATGGTTGCAATTGCCAATGCTCCCAGAATAATGAATTTCCAAATGGCATAACTCTGATTTCTATCTTCCAGCAATTCATTTTCGGAAGTTACGATTTCCTCTAAGGAAGTTTGGATCTTCTCTGCAAACATCATCTCTTCCTTTCCTTGCGCTAACATCTCGCTGGAAATATGTGCCCCAGAGGCCATTATTTCCTTAAATTCAGAGAAATTGAGCTCCACTTCCTTCTCCACCGCATTCACCCGTTCCAATTGCTGTGGATTGTCAGTTACTAGTCCCTTGAGGACGTCCAGTAAAGAATCGTATTCTTCCTGTGCAGCTGCAAAGGCGTGTTTATACTTTATTTGATTGGTATAAACCTGTGCCAACCTCAAGCTTTCCATTTTAGAAATTGAGGAAGATACGCGACGAAGATTGTTTTTAACTTCCCAAGAATGGGTAATCTCAGAAGCGGAATGGGCATTCATTATAAAAGAAAACCCAATAAGCACAATAACTAATATAAGAGAAGAAACTAGTAGGATAAAATTTGTAAAACCAATCTTTCGAATTCTTTTCATATGTTTAGATGCTTTTTAAGTACTTGGAAAAATTGATTAAAGAAGTATTGCTGAAATTGCTTAGCTTCATTTCCTTTCCAAAAAGAAAATGGATTTTACTTTAATGCATTAAAAATAAAATTAATTCTGCTAATAAACACACCGAAATTGGATAACTTTAACCAACCAATAAACAACCAATCTTTATACTATGGAACTGCCTGATAACTTAAATTTTCTCCTTGTTGAGGATATGGTCTCAGATTCATTTTTGCTGCAAAGGCAGTTAAAAAAAATTAGTGCTGATCCAGAGATCCGTTTTGTAGATAGTGAGATCAGTCTCATAAACGCCTTAAAAACCTACATCCCAGATATGGTGATAACCGATTTCAATTTGGTGGGTATGAATGCTTTTGACGTGCTCAGGATTACAAAGGAATACAACAGCAAGATACCCGTTATAGTGATTACCGGACAGCTAAAATATGAATCGGATAGCGAGGAATTATTAAAAAGAGGTGCGGAAGGTTTCTTTTTGAAAGAGCCTATAAACACATTAAACGAAAGACTTCTCCCCCTTGTCAAGGAAATTACCAGAAGAGACAAACAACAGCTGGAAAAGTTAAACTCAGAACGCAGGAAATACGCTTATGGCAAATCTAACAGTGATTTCTTAAGAGAACATAACTTTGGCCATTCCGAAGAACAAGAAAAAATGTTACAACAAGCACCAAAAACCTTCTGGCAAGACCTTAAAGCCATATTTAGACCTTCGTCAGGCCAAAAGAAATAATCCAAGCTTGAAGAAGTATGCAGTGGCAGTAAGCGGTTGTTTGATTGAAACTGAGAACATACAACTTCTTACTGCCACTGCCCCCTTCTTAATCTCTACGTTCGTGGATAATGGTTCCTTTGGAATCAAATACTAACTTCCAGTCTTCTCTTCCCTTTTCAATTTCCACCTCATAAGTCGTGGCATTATCTTGCCAAGTCATTTCTATATCATCCACACGATATCCTTTGTATTTGGAATTAATAACATCCCTAATCGCCTGTGGCAGCTCCGCTTCAGTTATATCCTGTTCTTTTTTAATCACAGTTCCCGAGGAGGTATACCATATTTCGTGCTCCATACGCCCCATATCAAATTCCACTTTATAGTTGTCCATATCTCTTTTCCATTCCACATCAGTAGCTTTGGCGTTATCCTTAGCAAATGCAGTTTTTACTGCCTGGGGCAATTCAGAAGGGTTTAGGTCTTGGGCCACCGAAACAGCGGTAACAAAGAGCAACATAATAAAAGTCTTTAGTGTCTTCATAGAATATCTTTTTTATATTTATAGTTGTTTTTTTTTACAATATACCCCTTAACCAAAAAAGTTCATCTTAAGAGGTTGTTAATATTGTGAAAGTATCCATTGCGAGTAGCAGTTGGCACCTATCGTTTGTCTGTTGTCTGATTGAAACTGAGAATATAAAACTGCTTACTGCAACTGCAACTTTTTTAAGCTCACTGAACAACAAAGCCTATTGAAGTAATATCTTCTCCACCATACTTCGTCCATCAGCAGTTTTGATTCTTAAAAAATAGAGACCCTTAGCGTATTGTGAAATATCTAAAGTAAGAACGGTTGTCTCATTGAAGTGCTGTTGCTTAAGTATAGACCCAAACTGATTTGATAGGGTGATTGAATTTATATAACTAGTAGAATTTATCGTTATAATATTATTTGTAGGATTAGGGTAAACTGAGATTTTTCCCTCGAGGTTAACAGTATTGACACCCAAGATTGTTGGATCCTTAAAAATGTAGGCAGAGCCAGCTCGATCAATTGGATTGCCACCGTTCTCATCTTCATCTTCCCAAGGGGCGCCCACGATTAATTGATCGCCATCTGTTTCAATATTCCACCCATAAAAGTCCTCTGGCGCTAGGTCAAAGCTTTCAACTTTTTGTATTTCAACCCAACTACCCCCATTCTTTTTATAAATATACACTTCCCCTTTTTCAACACCGTAGGGATGTGGCGCACTAACCACCAAATAGTTAGCTTCAAGCTTGCAATTCCATCCAAAATTTGCTTCCGAAGAAGGCGTAGAAGCAGTTATTTTCTGCACCTCATTCCAATTACCCGTGCCATCTTCCTCAAAAATATAAGCCGCTCCGGTTTCTGAGTGGTCCCCATAAGCGCCTACTGCAATGGTACCATTTACCATACTGACAGAGGTACCGAAATAAGCCTGGGCCATAGCATCAGATGCTGTCAACTTTTGAATAGGCTCCCAAATACCACTTGTGTTTTTCTTATAAATATAAACAGCTCCCTTTGTATTGCCCTCCTCACTTGCGCCAACAACAATATAATCACCCATAATAGCCACTCCAATCCCAAAATTCACGTTCTGTTGCGGGTTTGGACTCATTAGCTTTTGTTTCTCGGTCCACGTTCCAGCAGTTTTCTCAAAGATATAAACGCTACCCGTCCACCCATTTTCGCCAGGCGCCCCGGCAACTATGGTAGTGTTTTGGAGTGCTAATGAGGTTGGATTCATCCCCAATTTGGCTTCGCTGCTATAATCGCTTGCCACTAATTTGGTGTCATACACCCAAGCGGAGCCATTTAGATGGTATGTGTATAACGCTCCCACACGCTCCAAACCTGCCACATTTGCCCTACCTGCTGCAATTACCATTTGGTCGCCACTAATTTTTGCCCCGCCACCATATTCGGCACCCTCATTGGGATCGGGAGCTGAGAAGCTCTGAAGAAAGGACCAATCCCCTGCTCCATCTTTATGATACACATAGGCATTTCCCGAAGCAATATTCTCGCGGGCTGCCCCCACTACTGCGTAATTATCACGAATTGCTACAGAAGTTCCATATTCAGCCCGTGATTCGCGGTTCTCACTTACAATTTTTACTGTCTGACTAAATTGAGCTTTGGCACCAGTTACAGAAAGAAAACCGGTCAAAACAATCGATAGAAAAGTAATAGTTTTTTTCATTTGATTTTGTGTTGTTTACTGCGTTAAAACTTGTTTCAGCCTTATAAACAGATAGATCAGCAAACCATTCCTTCTATTTATAAGGCTGTTTTTAAAACTTAATTAATAAGGAAATGAGGCCTTTAAATTTTAGCCTTTCGAATTTAAGAAATTATTGAAAAAGAAATTCAGTAGCAGGTGTTAATAATGCTGAATTAGATTCTCTTGTAATCGTGGAAGAGGCAGAGGCAATTGGCAGGAAGGAGCCTTTTAAAAGTCATTAAGCAAAAACCCTAATTCAAAAAGCACCTATTACTGAAAACTGCCACTGAAAACTGCCACTGAAAACTTCAGCGGACCATTGACCATATAACCCCGTCTTTCCTTTGTAACCGACTGAAAATATTTTCATCTAATTCAAAGAGAAGCTAGTCCAAATCGCTACAGGAGATAAAAAGTTATGGAATGAAAACTAAATTATATTTATCGATTATCCTAATACTCACAAGTACTTTCAGCTTTGCACAAGTGGGCATCAACACAACCAGCCCAACTAAGGACTTAGACATCAATGGAGAGTTAAGGATAAGAAACTTGCCAACACAAACGAATAATGCTTTAATAGTAGCCGATGAAGAGGGGAATATTGGGAAACTAAAAGCTTATATGATCTCGGATATAGGCACAACGGTAGCTACAACAAATGTAGATGTTACAATCAATCCCAGTCCAATAATCGAAGTCCGAAACGATATCAATTTGGGTCTTTCAACAACAGTTACGATTCCTGCAAATACCGATGGATTTGTAATTATAACCTATTCTGTCCCTATAGGAATTTCAACCTTTACCACCCCAAGAGGATATTATGGTATTAGGTTTCTAAAGAATGGGATAGAAGTCCCTGGAGGCTCGAGAAAATTCTCGATAATAATAAGTCCGACTACTTCAAATATGGCTTCTGTTAGTGCGACTTATACTGAGAATTTTGTTGGTTCTCCAATACAAAGAACCATAACTTATACCTTAAATGGATATATCGAACAAATACAAGACAGTATTGATCATATCTTTCGGTTTAATATGTGGGCACCTACTGGAGACAATTTTAATTGGGGAAGAGCAGCGATTACAAAACAAGTGTATTTGAGATAGATATTTCCCTCAAAGGCATCCGAACGCTAATCAGTGTAAACTGCCACTACAATCTGCTACTGAAAACTGACCAAAACCTAAGCCTCCACAATAGGATGTATCCCCCAGCGCATTTTATTAGCGTGGGCGAAATCCAATTTATATTTCTCTGGAATGCCTCCATTACGCATTGAACCAGGCACTATTGTTGGGAAAAGTTCTTCATAGGTAATCATATCATTTAGAGAGATACGACGATAAATATGAGATCGGGTTAAGTTTGTTGATTCATCCAACCCAGTAGCCCCAAGAAGTTCAACAAAGTTTTTAATTGTTGATTCGTGATATTGAGCCACACGAACTTTTTTATCTTGAGGAACCAAACCAACGGTCAATTTAGGGTCTTGAGTGGTGATTCCTGTGGGGCATTTATTTGTGTTGCACAGCAAGGCTTGAATACATCCCAACGACAACATCATGGCGCGCGCCTGATAACAAGCGTCAGCTCCCAAAGCTATTGCACGTGCGATATGAAAAGCAGAGGTGATTTTACCCGAAGCAAGAATTTTAATATGCTGGCGTATTCCCATTCCTCTAAGAATATTATGAACAAAGTCAAGACCGTCAATCAATGGGGCGCCTACATAATTACTGAATTCTGGAGGAGCAGCTCCTGTTCCACCTTCACCACCATCTACTGCAATATAGTCTGGATAGATATCCAGTTCTACCATAGCTTGACAAATGGATATAAATTCACTTTTATACCCGATACATAATTTAAATCCAACCGGTTTACCACCAGATAAATCTCTTAATTTCTGAATGAACTTCACCATTTCCATTGGCGTGTCAAAAGCTGAGTGGAAAGGGGGTGACAATACTTTGGTATGTGGTTGAATATGTCGGATTCTTGCAATTTCCTCAGAGTTTTTCTCTGCTGGTAGTATTCCACCGTGTCCAGGTTTTGCGCCTTGGGAAATTTTAAGTTCAATCATTTTCACGTGGGGATGTTGTGACTTTTCTGCAAATAGTTCCGGATTGAAACTTCCGTCCTCCTTTCGGCATCCAAAATACCCTGTGCCTATCTGCCAAATTAAATCTCCACCGTGCTTTAAATGATGATCACTCAAGCCACCTTCTCCTGTATTATGGGCAAAATTCCCAATCTTAGCACCTGCATTTAAGGATTCAACCGCAGCAGCACTAAGGGCTCCAAAACTCATTGCCGAAATATTTAAAATACTGGCAGAATAAGGCTGTTTACAATCCTTATTACCTATCATTATCCTAGGATCGTGATCTAATGTGTCAAATGCTTTAGGCGCAATTGAATGGCAGATCCATTCGTAGCCTTCAGCATAAACGTCAAGTTGGGTACCAAAGGGTATGGTATCACGTACGCCTTTTGCTCTTTGATATACGGTGGAGCGATCCACTCTGTTAAATGGACGACCATCAATATCAGATTCAATAAAGTACTGATACATTTTTGGCCTTAGATCTTCTAGTACATAACGGAGTCTTCCAAGTACAGGATAATTCCGCATAACGGTATGATGCGTTTGAAAGACATCATAATATCCTATAATAGTTAAGATTAATACAAGGCCGAAAAGCACATACCAATTCGAACTTAGAAAAAAGGCCAAAGCAAAGCTTATCAATAGGGAAATAGTCGATATAATATAAAATTGTACGCGCATAATAGAAGTAATATTCAATTGAAAGCTATAGTTAAGACACTAAAATAGCTCTTTTATAATATAGAGGATTGACAATCAGTGATATGTAAATATTTAATAATTTGTGCAAATTACAACTTATTTATGAAGATACTAATTTGTAAAGATTGTTTTGGGAATACATTGGTAATCTCGTTTTTAGAGACGTTCGACTGCTCATTGGCTCCGCTCAGGATGGTTGCTCACTCAGACATTTGGATTATTTATTTAACTCAACGGTTCACTAACATTTTTGCACATACACTTGGATATGATGCAAAAGTGGACTCTAATAATTCCCGCTCTCTATCCAACACAATCTCGAGGTTTGATACTTTGCCAACTTTATTCCGTGGCTCCTGTAAACCCCATTATAATTAACAAACATTGCAATAAAATAACCATCATAAAAAAGAGCTGCCCAGGATGGGACAGCTCTTCAATCTTAATAAGTTAAAAATAATTGGCTACTCCTTTACAACCTTCAAATTTTCTATTTGTCCGTTATTAAAAGTAACTCGGAAAATAAAGGTTCCCGTTGACAGGGAAGAAACATCTACTTTACCATCAACAACACTTTTGTCGCTCAAGACAAGTTGCCCTAATAAATTGTAGGCAGCAATGGATTTAATGCTTTCACCTGCTTCAATATAGAGTACTTTATTCACTGGGTTTGGATAATAGGTGAAATTGTACATTCCATTATCTGCAATTCCAACTACTCCATCAACAATAACAGTATAGTCTTCAGTTTCCCCATAGCCTTGTTCTTCGTCGCAGGCCATATCCCACGTAGCTGAACCTTCTCCAACAGCTGCTACACGAACTCTCATTCTATAACTGCCGTTTGATGCACTTGCAGGAATAGAAATATCACCAGTTAAAGCTTCATCACTTCCTGTTCCAATGTAGAAGAATTCGTCTTCATCAAAAGTTTGGCTATTATCAAAGTCAATCCAAACAGAAACTGATTCGTATGCCCATCCATCTCCTACGGTTACTGAAATTGGGTAAGTGCCGCCAGATTGAACGGTTGCTGATATAGCTGTATAGTTTCCATATCCATTTGAGCTACAAGCAGTAGTATTATCAATTTCCTGGAAAGTGACATTGGTAATCACATCGCCATCTGTACAATCTAACTCGGGAATACAATAACCTCCCGTTGTTATAGTAGTTGTAAAGATTGCGGTCTCAGAATATGTGGTTTCTTGTGAAAAGGTACAAGTAACTTCTAGTCTCCATGCTACCTCAATTCCTTCTTGATTGGGAGCAGTCGCAGCAAAGGCAGAATATTGATCCTCTAGACCTCCTTCATTTACCCAACCCGCTCCATCTGTATTAGATTGCCACTGATAAGTCAAGCCATTTGCCACATCATAGTCCACTGCAGTAACAGTATAGCTGCTATTCGGATTCCCTTCCTCAGGCTCTACACTTGCTACCCCTGCATCAGGTGTACCGGAACAATTATTTTGATCCCCTTCAATCACTCGGATTGTATAATCCTCCGTTTCTCCCCAACCTATTCCATTACAAGGAAGTAGAGTAGCATACGACCATCCTATTCTCAATCGCATTCTGTATTCGCCAGGGGGCACATTTTCAGGGACTGTAAAATCTGATGTAACTATGTGAGTAGGAAGACCATTTGTAAAGTCCAAGACTACTTCATTCTGATCAAAAATCTTATTATTATTAAAATCAATCCAAGCTATCATTTTGTCTTGGTTCAAAGCTGCGTTCTTCGCCCATACTGAAAGATTATAGGTCTCACCTTGTTTTAAGTCGGGCGCGAACTTAAGAGTGAAATCTTCATAGCACGATCCTCCCCCATTTGTGTCATTGTCCAAAATAACAGTTTCACCTGCTAGGTATACATTGTTGATCTGAAGCCCACTGGGTCCATTGCAGAGTGAACCAATAGGTTTACAATAACAATTGGTTGACATAAATACTTGTAGTAGATTGGATGTATCGGTTTCACCACTAATAGAGCAGCTTACTTTATATCTAAAATCCATAGCCTGACCAATACCGCCATACAAGGTAAGACTAGGCAGGTCTGAACCAGCTATATCCGACCAATTATTTTGTCCAGCTGGAGAAGATTGCCAAGTTCTATCCAATCCTTTAGCGGGTGCAGATGCTCCGGTTACTGAGATGGTAAAAGTTTCATCGGGACAAATTGCAAAATTGTCCATAGGCATCCCGGCAATGGCATCGTTGCAGTCATCAAGCTGCAGTATGTTCACTGTATAATCGTGTACCTCTCCATTGCTATCCCCTATGTCGTTACAAGGTGTCAAATCCTCAAAATAAGCGGCAAAACCCACTAGAACCCTCATGCGCCGCTCTCCTACGCTCGCAGATTCAGGAATGCTGATTTGAACTATTTCTGCTGGAGAATCCATTGATTTTGCTGCCACACGTTCTGTCTCCTCAAAAACGCCATTATTGTTAAGATCAATCCAAATAACGCAATGGTCTCCAGAAAGTGAGGTAGAAGTTACCCAAGCCAAGTAATCGGATCCAGGTGCTAAATCGACTGATTCATCCGTACGATCGTCGTAATTGCTGTCGGAACACCCTGTGTTGAGATCATAAATTTCTGTATCGTTTTCACCAGTCAAAATAAAGTGGTCTATAACAACGCCATATTCGCAACCATTTGTAAATATTGGTGTACAATAACCACCAGTACTTCCCTGTGTAGTAGAGAAACTGATAGTCTCCCCATCAGCAGTCTGCCCAGCCACACAAATAGAAGTCACATAAAAATCATATGTTGTATTCGCTTCCAAATCTTTTAAGGTTGTTTTTGGGCTACCTTGCACAGACACTGTGAGAGAATTATTGGGGTCGAGAGGTGAGATTCCATAAGTTACCGTCCAGTTGGATTCTCCTCCCACGGGAGTCCAATAAATATCGGCTGTTTTATAGGTCAAATGTCGGGCCTCCATGTTTGTGACTGCAAAACAAGGCGCTATTTCAGGAATAAAAGTTCCTGGGCCTGTCCAGTCGCTAAGATTCTGTTCTGAACATCTGGATCGAACATAGAAATCATATGTTATTCCAAGTTCCACATCATAGACTGAAAGGGTATAAGAAGGGGTACCGTTCGTATTCACTCTTGTTACGTCCGGGTTGCTTTCATCGTTTACGTCAAATCCCTCAGGACCATACGCTATTTGCCATCCCGATTCGTAGTCTCCAGGTGTCCAAGAAAGAGTGATATCTTCCAAATCTTGACTACTAACTAACGCTGAAGGCGCTATACATGTTGGTTCTGTCCACTCACTAAACTGAATATCTCCACAAAATTTACGCATAAATAAAGAATGTGGCTGAAAGCGTTCGGGACCAGTAAAGATTAAATGATATGGATTTTCGGAAGTAATTATACTTCCCGTTTGTGGATCATTAAAGAAATCTGGGTTCATTTCAAGACCTTCAGGGCCCCAAGCTATATGGTATAATTCACCATCTTGAGGTGCCCAAGATACATCTACTGCAGTTTCTCCACTTTCTGACACGTTCATACTATAAGGAGTCTCGCATCCGGAGTCTACTTGTTCCTCTCCTCTTCCTTCCATCATAAAATCGGCCATGTCTGAGGCCTCCATTCCATTCACCCCACAATCCGCAACCACGTAAAATTCATAGCGAGCTGGTTGTAACATATTCGCATAAATATAATTCGGGCTGGTGCTAACGTATTCTATTCTCGCTTCCGGATTTTCATAATTTTGAGGGTCGGAGAGGAATTGGTTAATATCGATGGTTCCCTCCATACCATACAAAATGATCCATCCATTTTCAGGAGTGGCTCCATCCCAACTAATTTGGACAGTAGGCTTTCCGTTTTCATATTCTGTCTGTACATTCGTTGGAGCTTCACAGGACTGCGCATTCAAAGAGTGAGACATCATCACAAATGCCAAAAATCCCAATACAGTGTTCCAAGTTATACTAAATTGATTCTTAGTAGGCCGAATGGAAATCGAAGGCAAACTATTTCTTGTGCTTAATAGAGCCAAATCGCCACTCCCAATAGTAGATAGTAAAAATAGGAATTTACTATTTTTTAAGAAATTTTTTTTCATTGATAAAAGTTTTAAATTTTGGTTAGGCAAGTTTAAATAAATAAGTGAACAAACCCTAATAAGCCTTATACCGAAAGTGTACCGAAGTAAGTATTTTAACTCTTGATAGTATAATTTAATAAAATTTCGCGCTACAAATTATCAAACCATTCGTAGATGTCTAGTTCTTTTTGAATCCCCAACTTATTTTTTATCATATATTTTTTGTTTCTAATTGTCTGTGGGGCGCGAAATATATATTGTGCAATCTCTTTGGTGGACAATTTCAATTTTAAAAGCGCGCAAAATTCGATATCCGAAGAAGATAACTCTGGGTTAATTTCCAAAAGTCGGGTGGAAAAACCAGGAAAGGATTTTTCGAAATAAATCATAAACGCAGGGTCTTTTTCCTTTAAGAGTTCCAATAATTTGGAAAAATCTTCCCCACTGGGATTATTTGAAAACTCCTCCAAAAATTGAGTGCTTCTAATTTCCTGTTCGGCAAGAACTTTGTTTTTTCGAACTACAAGAAATATAATAAGGACTAATATAAAAATTGAAATAAAGAGGATATATAAATACCAAGGCCGATTCACATCTTCTTTTTCTTTCAACAAATTATGCAATGACTTGTTTTGGCTTTGGGAGATAATCAATTTTAAGGAGTCCTGTTTCATTCTATATACACTTGCCAGATCTTCCTCCCCCAACTGCAGATGAGCCTCTATTATATTTTCGAATAACAATTCAATATCAATATGATTTTTATACCCGGTTACGCCCTCTGCCTCCTTGAAATAACGCAGCGCTTCTCCATAATCTGTTTCACTCATACCCACTTTGCCCAATACCATCAGGTTATTGAATTTCACCTCTTGGCGACCGTCCTCCTTGTGTAGTTTTTGGGACAAGTTTGCAAAGAAGCGAGCAGAATCCATCACTTCATTTTTAATAAATGATGATGCGAGGTTGGAATAATGAATTGACATTACCTTTTTTTTGTAGTCACTTTCCGGAAGACTCTCTAGCTCTATTCCAGATAATTTTGTGTATTTCAGTTGATTTCTGTAATCCTCATTAAGTAAATAAAAATTGGAGTATGCTATATAAAAATTAGATCTTTCTATAACCTGCAAAGAATCTTGTCTATTCAATTTGTTGACGTACTCCATTCCTTCTTGGAGTTCATCGAACGCTCTTTCTGGCAAACCGGTAAATAAATAGGATTCAAAAAGATATCTTTTCGCTATTACTTGATAATACGGTACGTTATATTTAGTAGCCTTCACAGATAGTTTTTGCGAGGAGTCCATCATTTTTATAAAATCGTTCTTGATTTTATGATATTCACATTGTATTTGAATGGCTTTCAACTCTGCTTCCTCTGCTTTTATTTCTTGGGCCTGGATTTGAATGTCTTTCGCCTTTTCATATGCCTTTTCAGGATCGGTGTTTAAGAGAGTAAGGTTATTATTGGCTTCTTTTAAAAGTGATTTTTGTTCGTTAGGCTGTGAAAAAGATATTGTTACGGAAAATAGTATAAGTAGGGAATATAGACATTTCATATTTGCAATAAATTAAAAAATTGTATTTCTTTTAAAAACACTTTAGGAAAATCTTCTAGGGTAAAATAAGGGTATTTAATTAAATAATCCGAAGTTAAGAGAAGAAAAAACTAAACGATAAATATCTTTATATATGAAAAACCCATTCAAATTAATTCAGCTTGATTCTGATTCATAGTATCCGGATTGCTATACCTTGATACCCTACTAAACAACCTCCCATATATCAGATTAATATAAACTGAAATACTGCAACTGAATCGAAAAATAAAATCTTAGCTAAAGAGCTGGCGGGAAAAGTTTATACAAAGATTGTGAAAGGACGCCAAATATCAACCTTGCATTCCATCTCAACCCTTCCAAAACATCTTGGGTAGCTTGTTCTATAAGGGCATCTTCGAATTTGTGGAAATGAAAAAATCGTGAGGAATGTATAAATATTTTGGAGAGGGATCTAAGATAACGCTATAAATAGAAGTTGGAGGGCATGAGCTGCAAATCCACACAACTATGGGAGGGCACTGGATGCTCTTGGCAGCTAGGTAGCCTATTTCCACATAAGTGGGTTTTTATATAAAGTTGATCTCTTTAGGGTTTATGCCGTTAAACTCCAAATCTTTCGTTGCGTCTTTAAGAGAGTGACTGCCGTATTGCCCATTTAATGGTGGTAACTCTCCATATTTGGAAACATATATCTCAAGTAAATAACTTTCAAGCACAAAAGGACTAATGCCTTCTAGAATACACACTCCAATATTCAGGTCAGCTGCATTAAGAAAATTACGAATACGGTGATATTTTCTACTTAAAGATTTATGCCCCTTTTCCTTAAAATCTTCTTGTTCACTAAGACAGTTACTTAAAACTGATTGTTTTAATGAAGTCATTCTAGTAGCTAATAAATCTGCTTTTCCAATATATAAAATCCCTTTGTTATCAATACCCCCAAACCTATTGATTGCTTTTGGCCTATCAAGTTCTGACAAACTAAGAACATAACAACCAGGTTTTGATAGAACTTCAGAATCAAATCTTTCAAATAGATTTTCATTTAACTTACAATATATTGTTTTAAACGTTTTCATAGTTCGCTTTATAATTTATTCTTCTTATAATTCTCCGCCTGCTCAAATATATCCTGATATACCTCATCCCGCTCCACAGGAGGATACCCGTGTTCATCCAGCAATAATATCAACCCAACCTTTAAAGCCGCCTTAATATCATCCCGCTTGTTCCAATCCGGAAATCTTGCTTTTGCATCTACTAAGTCTTTTACAGCCTTTGCCAACTCAACCAATTTATCCTCGGGATAATTGAAATCATATTTAACGCACAGTTCTTTCAGGATATCATAAAAGGCCTTTTCCGCAAAGCCGATTCCCAATTCATCTCCTGCCGAGAACTCCTTATGGACTTCCCATATCAAATTGGTAAGCTGTTCCGCCATTTCCTCATACACCTCGCTGCGCAAAACATCATCTTCCCTCCGCTCGTTATACCTACTTACAAGGGATACCATCTTTTGGGTAAAGTCAATACCTTTAACCTTGTTTACTTTTTTCATTTCGCCAATAACCTTAGCCAGAAGTTGCTGTAGTAATTTTATCTTGGTATTGGGAAGTTTAATCTTATCAATCTTGGCTAAATAATCCTCATCAAAAATATCCTGCTCTTTTTGGTTTTCATCGCCCATTTTAAAGATTTCAATAACACCATCACTTTCCAGAGCATCTTTAATCATTTCTCGAACTTTCGCATTCATCTGGGCGGTGTCGGGTGCGTTCCCTCGGGTCAGTTTAAATACTATAGACCGTATGGCCAAGTAGAAATGGGTATAATCTCTTACTTTTTGGGTAAGTTTCTCACTTCCTGCACAAATATCATAAGCGGCTTTTAAACGCTTTACAATATCCATAAACCGGGTTTCAAGTTCTTTTGTAGTCTGTACAAATTCAGCGGCTTGGTTAAGGGTGTTGAGTTGTTGTAAGGGTGTACCACCGAAATAACGGGAGCTGTCAAATTTATGGAACATCCGTGCCAACAGATCCAAATGATCTTTAACCACAATCAACGATTCTTTGATATCCTCAAAATTCTCCCTGTCTCCTTTATTGTAATGGGCCAAAGCAAGGTTCATTTGCTTTTTAATACCGATATAATCCACCACAAGACCTTTATTCTTGCCTTTGAATTTTCGGTTTACTCTTGATATGGTTTGTATTAAATTGTGCTGTTGAATTGGTTTGTCTATATAAATGGAATCCAAGAATGGAACGTCAAAACCGG
This sequence comes from Aequorivita sp., assembly GCA_034675805.1. Lineage (GTDB taxonomy): Bacteria > Bacteroidota > Bacteroidia > Flavobacteriales > Flavobacteriaceae > Aequorivita. The sequence goes on from JAUCCX010000001.1 coordinate 1,220,143, forward strand.
TAAGCCACATATCTACAACAATGGCAATTTTAAAATTGGACTTCTCATTTTTGAACTGTCTGTCCAGTTCTTTTCGATATTCTTTAGTGCCCAATAAATCGTACATCTCCTTGGGATCGTCCTTGCCTCTGGTCATAATCATTTTGATTCTTTCCATTGGCATTATCTCCTTCCGCTCTTTATCGCTGAGTTCCACTCCTTCTTCAGCCACCTTAATTTCTGCCCATTCGGGCCTCAAGGCGATTACATTTTTATAAAACTCATATGCAATTTCGCGACTACTGCATACAAACATCGCCTTCCCCTTAACCGTTGCGCCTTCTTCCACTCTATTTTCATAATGCGCAACAAAGTCATTTGCTATGGCATCAAGACGGTCTGGGTCGCCCAAAATGGCATTCATATTGGCGGATTGTTTCTTGCTTTCTTCAATCTGATATTCATTCGCTCCCGCTTCCGCTGCCTCTTCGTAGTACTGTTCTATCTTTTCCAACTCTCTATTGTGCAATGCCACTTTCGCCGCTCTGCCTTCATAAACAATCCGAACCGTAATTTCATCCTTAACAGATTCAGTCATAGTATAGGCATCCACAACTTTCCCAAATACATCTAGGGTAGCATCAATTGGCGTTCCAGTAAACCCAACATAAGTAGCATTTGGTAAGGAGTCGTGCAGGTATTTTGCAAAGCCATAAGTCTTTTGCACTCCTTTTTCCGTGATCCGTATTTTCTGATCTAAATTAGTCTGACTTCTATGAGCCTCATCCGAGATACAGACCACATTATTTCTATCGGTGAGCAATTGGGTATCTTCGGTGAACTTATGGATGGTGGTCAAGAATACCCCACCACTTTGCCTCCCTTGCAGAAGCTCTCTCAGCTCTGCGCGGCTTTCCACGCTCATAACAGTATTATCCCCGATAAACTTTTTGGCATTGGTAAACTGCCCCGATAATTGATCGTCCAAATCTGTTCTATCGGTAATCAAGACTATCGTCGGACTTTCAAAATAGAGGCTCTTCATCAGCAAGCGGGTTAAATACAGCATGGCATAACTCTTCCCAGAACCAGTCGCCCCGAAATAAGTACCACCCTTTCCATCTCCTTCTGGTTTTTGTGCCTTTTGAATACTGTCATATAATGCTCGCGCTGCATAATATTGCGGATAACGACATACTATCTTTTCATCCCTCTTGGAACTGTCTGGTATATAAATGAAGTTCCGAATAATATCCCGCAATCGGTTTGGGTGAAGCATGCCCTGAATCATTGTGAACATACTGTCTATTCCATCCACATCTTTTGCTAACCCAGCTATTCTGCGCCATGCATAGTAAAACTCATAAGGTGCAAAGAAAGATCCCGCTTTGGTGTTTACACCATCACTGATTACGCAAAACGCATTGTATTTAAACAGTTCGGGAATATCGCGCCGATATCGTGTAGTTAATTGAACGTATGCATCGTGAATGGTACAGTTTTCTTTTATCGCGGTCTTAAACTCAAACACTACTACAGGCAAACCATTTATATAAAGTATGCCATCGGGGATTCGTTTTTCCGTGCCTGTTATTTCTAGTTGGTTAACGAAACGATACTGGTTATGGTTTTTTGTGTACTCGTTTGCTTTAGGTTCTGCGGCAATCACGTCCAGGTCTTCTGAAATCTTATGTGCTGTGAGACCGCTATAATCGATAAGCTCTATATAAATATCCTTTTGCTTTCTATCTTCCCGCTTTAAAATAAACCCATCTGCCAACCACCGCATAATGGTTTTATTGGTTTCATAAAGATCTGAAGCCGGCAGGGTTTTTAGCTGAAGCAGTATCGCTTTGATTTCTGCATCTGTAATTCCTTCTTTGCCATAACGTGCTTTTAAATAGGCTTGCAAGTCTGCATCAATGAGAACTTCATCCACCGTTCTAGTAATGGTATTGCCCAAAGTATGGGGATAGCCTTCAATACCCAATAATTCTATAAATGATTCCTCTAATTTGGCTTCAGTGAATTTCATTGCTTTTAATTTATTTCTATAGCAGAATTATTATCACTCAGAATTGGTTTATTAAATTTTCTATAGAATTAAATTCATTCTTAATAAAGTTAATATCCATATTGTAGGTAGCGAGCATATCAAAGTTCTCGTCAAAATCTATGTCTTTTAGTCTAAAGCTAATGACCAAAGACACGTCTTTACAATTCCAATAAATTGTAGATTCCGCAGTATTCTCGCTTTCCATTAATTTAGGTTTTCCCAATAGTGAGGAGAATTTATTATACAAATGATTAAATTCCTGTGTTGGGGGATCTGGAATAGCATCCCCAGCACTTGGATCTAATTTTACTAAATACCCTTTTATAAGCTGAATACGCTCCAAATCCTTTTCTTCCTTAGAAAAATACACAACAAGCCCTTGCATTTCAACATCAAACGTTGTGATGAATTCCTTTGAAACATCCTCTATTATACAAACAATTTTATCCTTTCCAACATTACAATTACCAGATCTAAACTCAGGAGGTAAATCCTTAGCTTTCATATTAAAATTCAAACTTTTGTAACCATTTTTTTCGCAAAGAATGGATGCCTTGTCTGGAGATGGCGAAAAGTAGTCTTCTATAATAAGCTTGTTTTCTGAAATCCTATAAGTTCCAAGTCTTGAAAGAGCGGATTGCCCAAGCAAGATTGGTGCGTTGCTTTCTTTAATTACAGCCGCTTTTACATCATGTAATAAAACATCTCCAATATGTAACTTTCTAATATTTAAATAGGTTCCTTCTATTATGCTTCCGTCAGCTGTTTGATACTTCCCATCCCCCAAAAAATCGTCTTCTATAATCAATCCTTGTTTCAGTAAAAAAGCAGCTTCGGTTGAAGATATTATTACATCAGAAGCTCCCGTATCTAAAACCATTGCAAGTGGAACACCATTTATTTTGCACGGAACCATATAAACTCCTTGTTGTTTTTCCATTTCAATCGCTACCTGCCCGAATGATAATAAGGGTAGTAGAAATATTAATAGTAATCTTTTATTCATAGTCTAAAATTATGTTTTCGCGTTAGTTAAAAATCGTTTCAACTCTACCATTAACCTTTTTTAAAATTTGCCAACTCCCATTTTGCCAATGATTCTCCTTCCTTCAATTGTTCCTTTGCACAATCAATAATCGATTGATATTCTTCTAAACTATTTATTGCTGTCCAACTCTTTCTACTTTTTGCAGGAATACATTTTTGAATTCTGCTATCAACAGGAAAATGTGGTGGTTCTGGCAACCATCCCAAACACCAATAATACTTTAATACAAGATTTAATAATTTCTGTGCTGTGCCAATGCTCAGAGAATCATTCTCTAAAATGAGTTTATGCTTATTTGAATATTGAATGATTTTAGTCAAAGAATTGTATTGAACCTTATCATTTACATCGTTTAAATAAATAGGAAGTATTTCTGTTTCCAAGAAACTACGCAACTCTCCCCTAAATTTATTTCTATCCTTTTCACTTACCTCTTTTTTATAAACGGTATTTCGCTGAAAAGAACCGCCAAAGGTCAAGAGCCATATTTCATCTTTTAAAAATAGAGCTTGAGCAGATTTATTTAGATTTTTTTTTGAGTAGTTCATTAGCTTCTGAAAGTTGTAACCTTAATCCTATTTGCCTTTTCAATACTCTTTGAGATATAATTTATAGATTCAAGATGATTAAATAAGTTTAAATTATAGTCTGTTTTCTCAAATGATGGGCGGGGACCTTTCTGAGTGACCTCCTCGTATTTCCCACCCAAACTCCTTAAAAATAAAGGGATAAATTCCTTATCTAATAATGAATTTTTAATATTAAAGAGGCCTATTCTGTCTTTGTTATCCACAAATGATTCTAAAAGAATACTCTTCAATAAATTCACGTTATTAGTAAATGATGGAATTGTTAACGTTGCCTTTCCTATTAAACGCAATACGATAGGATTTGAGAACAAAATATTTTCATCACACTTTTCTACAAGCTTTATTTTATCAGTAGTATCTAACTCATTTGATAGCAACAAATTCATTATGTCCCCAGACTTAAGAGTTAACTCATCAAATAAATCGAAAAATTTAGTTTTATTATTTTCAATGAATTGAATATGTAGGTCATCGAAATCTGAGATTAATAAATCATAATGAGTTTTATTAAAAGATATCTTTTTATTTCGAATCAATGCACCTACTTTTTCTGGTGAAAGACCTTCAAAAGACAAATCAATAAATCGAATCTTGAAACTTTTTAGATAATGATCATATAATTCATTTTCAATTTCATCGGTTAAACTGAATTTCCTAATAAACTCTTTATTCTCATCTTTTTCAATCGGCAAATTAGATTTTGAAAGAATCTCACAATGTCCCTCATTATTCAAAAACTCAAGTAACGTTTCATTAAAACCCTTTTCTCTATTTAGATAATAGTTAATCACATTTTCCCAAGTGATTGAGATCTTTGAATTCGCCAACACATAATCAACCAAGTCATCTTGCTCAACAATTTTTCTAATATCGGCAATCCTCGTTTCTGAGCGTTTAATTATTTCCTTTTTTGAATCCATATCTACGGCATCATTATTCAAAATTTTCAATAGAAATTCTATTTCCTCATTAGTGTTAGATTCAATTTGCAAATAGACCTCAGAAATATAGTCTTGTATATCTCCATCTACGTAATTAATTAATTCTTCACATCCAGATTTGTGGATTGCAGTATAATTAGCCGTGTCAAATTCTGTTTGCTTTAAGGCTCCACGTTCATTTAACATTAGAGATAACATTTCAGGGTTTATTGCGTAGTAATCATTCTCATATATAAATTTCTTTAAATCGTCAGATACTTTGTCAAACTCTAATAGCTGAAACTTAATCTCAAGTGCAGAAATCACTCGTTTAAGCTTATCTTCATTAAAATTAAACAAGAGAAAATCCTTTGTGTTAGCAATAAAGGCTTTAAGATTAGATTTATTTTGGATCTTCTTTATATCCTCAACTTTTGCATAAGCAATTATCAATTTTAAATATTCTAGCCTGCGTTCATCTTCAATAAAAATATCCTCATCAAGAAACTTCCAAATTCCCTCCCACTTTCCGCATAAAACCTCAATGAAGTTCTCTATACATTTCCCGTTCTCTATAAAGCCGTTAATAAAGTCAATCGATGTCGGAGATTCATCTGACATTTGATTGAAGAGCGTGGCCTTTTTATCCTCAAAGTGATCAGATTCAAGAAAAAAGTCTACTATATCATAATTAAGAACATTAACCTTGCTAAAATGAAATTCATTAATTTCTTCGATAAGATTCTGAAGTTGATTTAATTTATAATCAAACTCGTTTTCAACATCATTTTTAACATTCATTAAAAACCAATGATCTTCTTCGGTCAGGCTTCCTGGATGGAAATAGGAGATATACGCCAAATAATCCTCTGCGATATAACCATTCCTTAACAATAAAATTATGATTTGATCCTGTTTAGTCTGTTCATCTGTCGTTTTAATCAATTGTTGAATAAGTAAGTCCTTTATTTTTTTAGTTCGTACTGATTTCTTTTCAATGTCCAATTTCTGAATCTTGAGTTTCAACTCACCAATTTTATTTGCTTTTCGTTTTTCTATAAGTTCTCGTTTTTCTTTATAATTTTCCTTGTCATCGATACGCTTCTCAATCTCTGAAAACTGGCTTGGTAAATTTTGTGTATAACCATTTGGTGCCCTATATTGGGCGGTATTTGTTGTCAAGCTAATAAAATTTTCATCTTCTAACATTTGATCAGCAGATTTCGATTGATCATTAATTTTAAAATCTCGATAATCTCTAATTTCTGTTAGAATTTCAAACATGAAGATTGCATGCAATTCCCTGAGCGTTTTTGGAAAAACATTTTCTATTTTGGATATCGATACTTTTAACTCCCCAATATCCTTCTCAATTTTTAAAGTATTTTCCTTTATCCAAATCCCTTTCTTTACTTTCAAATAATCGTATAATACACCGTCATTTCTCCCAAGCAGAGCAAAATCTTCTGGGTGTATATTTTTATAAACAATTATTGCAAAAAGTTTATCAACATATTTCTCTCCTTTGAATTTTTGAAAATAAATATGAAACTCATTAACAATATTGTAAAGTAACCTCATGTCGCCGACATAGAAAGCCACATCCTTTATAAGCTCCGATGATATTTTATAACCAAAAGCCTTTAATGCTTCTGAGAGTTTCTCTTTCGAATTGGAATAATTAATTATTGGAATAACTGGAATGATGAAATCAAAAAACTTCGTTCTATCCGAGTTCTTAAACATTTCATCCCTTACCGCATAAATAAACACTATTTCCCTATTGACAGCCTTCGAGTTGTTTAGCAATAAATTTATTTCCCTAAGCTTCGTGAATATTTCTGTTTGCTCAAAACGATCCAAATCCTCGATAATAACAACATTATATTCAGTTGCTTCAAAGAAATACAGTATTTCATCTAAATGATTATTGAGTATTGACTTCGTAGATTTATTGTCAACCTCTATTTCCAGATTATGAAAATTCAATTTATTTATAGTCCACTTACGTGAAAGCTTTAAGCCCTTTTTTAAGACGAAGAATAAGATTGCAAGAAAAGCTAAGGAAGTAAAAAAGACAGCAATAGTCTCCGAAAACGGAGGTATATAATCTAATTTCAAATTACTTTTTAAGGTGTCGAAATAAAAAGCAAAAGTAAAAGTTATTAAAAGACCAATAATAAGCGTTGCAGTAAAATGCAAATCTACCTCCTCTAATTTTCTTATTTTCTTAAATCTTGATTCTGGAATCTTATCGTGTTTTTCATGATAAAATATTTGCTGAAGTATGCTTAATTCGATTAATCTTAATTGATCAACCTTCGACTTAGGACTCTTCCTTTTTTTCTTAGCTACAGGATTATCATCAATATTTTTAGACTTAAACTCTAATTCCTCTTTAAAAGTTGCTAATGAAATTTTTAAGAAATGTAAATCTTTATTTTCACGATTTCTATCTTCTAAAGTTTTTATTATACTACTCTTACCAGACCCGTATGTACCCGTCAGTGCAATATTTTTTATATCTTTTTCCTTCCTGTTGGAAAGAGCCCATTCCAAGGCATCGCAGTATTCCTTATGTCTCTCATAATCGCTTATCGGTGATAACGAATTGAAAGGAATTGTAGTCGTTGATGCCTTTTCCATATCAATGAATGTTTAAAACTTCCTCACTCCCAACCATCGCCATTTTAGAAAGAAGCAAGTCTTTTATTTCTATTAGACTATCCTGATTACTAACTCGTTTAGCTCTATATATCACTTTTGCTAAACGTTGAAATTCATCTAAAACATTTTCATTAGGCATTATAATCTGAAGATTCCTTATTTGTTCAGGTGAAATATTTGCTTGGTTAGCACTCCCTGTTGAACCATTTAAAAGTTCCATATGTGTTTCGTCATGCTTTATAAACTGGTATACAAATTCTGATATTCCCTCCTTTATCATCTCCAGTTTACCCACTCGCTGATTTAATAATGATATTTCATTATGGTAATACCTTCCAACCTGACCTACAGCAGAGTTCATTTGGTTGGCACCAGAACCCGTCATGGAAATAAGAATATCACCTTTTCCAATCTTTACTTTTACTAATCGCTCTGTTAGATTATTATTAAAGTATTGGCAATCGGCTAATGATACCGTAGGTTTTGTGATATTTTTTATTTTAATAATAGGTGTACGCCCCAATAATTCAAAGTCAGAACTCTTAAAAGCAAATCCATTAATCACATTAATGAAACTTCCTAAATTAGCAGTCTCCCATCCTTCCGGCACCTCCCCATCCAATTCCTCATTATAAACCATAACCCCACCAGAAGACTTGTAGCCTTTAGAGTAATTGATTTTATTGTTTATTCCGTCTTTGGAAGCACTTCGACTGCGCTCAGTGTGACATAGGGCTATAGGAAACTCAAAATCCACAAACCAATGTTTATAAAGTGCCTGAGCCGTTTCCTCCAACTTTTGGTTAAGCTGTTCGTTTAATTGGATACGGTTTGTAATGGTGTTGTATTCGTTTACTATTTCTTGTTGGGTTTCTATAGAAGGAACGGGCAATTTCATATCACATAATGAATCCCAACCTAATTTACCTCTAACATCTGTATCAGTGAAAAACCAAGAGTTTCTGTCAAATTCTGCTCTTGAGAACCAGAGCATTAAATACTCTGATAATAATTCTTTAGGTTTAATTATTTCAAAAACATCATAAGCTGGCGAAACAATAAAGGGCTCATCTTGTTTGGATTGTGCAATTGGAAGTCGATAATCTCGTCCAACGTGCATTCTATTACAGGCAAATTGATTCGGTTTAACAACTTTGTACTTCGATAAGTCAGTTCCAACAATATTTGCAACGGAAGGCATAAAATATTTATTAATATTAATTCCCAGTAAAAGAGAGTATTTAGATTCTAAATTTCTTTCATTAGTCCTTTCGATATAATCCCCAATCCGCTTATAACTCGATTGCATATCCCAACTCTTTAAACACTTTCAATAAATCCGCTTTACTTTCCTCCTCCTGCTTTAACAACTCCGTGATTTCAGTTTGTAAACTTTGCATCTTGGTATCAAAATCAATATTCTCGTCTCGGTTTACGAACTCTATATACTTGCTCGGTACCAAGGAGAAATCTTTTTTTGCTATCTCTTCTTTAGTGGCATTATAACAGTATTCCGGCACGTCTTTATAATCGGCTTCATATTGTTGCCAAGTGTGGTAGGTTTTAGCTACTTCATTAACTTGTTCCTCGCTAAACTGTATAAACTTCTTCTCAAATGGAATCCCGGTTTGTCGTAAATCCATAAACAAGACTTCATTTTCACGGTCTCTGTAAAGCCGCTGTTCATCACCAATACTTTTAGAGTGCGACCGTTTGTTTTTATTCAATATCCATAGCGTTACACTTATGTTGGTGGTATAAAACATATTCTGTGGCAAAATAACAATCGCCTCCACCAAATTGTTTTCTACCAACTTACGCCGTATTTTATATTCCTCGCCCCCACCGCTTAAAGCACCATTGGCCAAGATAAATCCAGCCACGCCATTATCGGAAAGCTTGCTTACCATATTCAATATCCACCCGTAATTGGCATTGCTCTTTGGCGGCACTTCGTAGCCCATCCATCTTGGGTCGTCCACCAATTCGGTTTCTGCTCGCCAATCCTTTTGGTTAAAAGGTGGGTTTGCCATGATGTAATCGGCTTTTAAATCGGGGTGTTGGTCTTGTCCAAAAGTATCTGCGGCTCTTTCACCAAGGTTGGCGGCAATACCGCGTATGGCAAGATTCATTTTTGCCATCTTATAAGTGGTATTGGTGTATTCCTGCCCATAAATACTCACTTCCTGTTTGCTGCCATGGTGGCTCTCAATAAACTTAATGGACTGCACAAACATACCACCACTCCCACAGGCGGGGTCATAGATAATCCCTTTGTAGGGCTCTATCATTTCCGCAATCAGGTTTACAATACTTTTTGGGGTGTAGAACTCCCCTTTCCCTTTTCCTTCGGCAAGTGCAAACTTGGAGAGGAAATATTCGTAAACACGCCCCACAATATCCTGCGCCTTATCCGCTTGGGTATCTATTTTATTAATGGTATCTAGCAAGGAAGCTAGTTTGCTTTTATCCAAAGCAAGTCGGGAAAAGTAATTATCGGGCAAAGCACCCTTTAAACTTGGGTTGTTCTTTTCAATTTGATGAAGTGCAGTATCTATTTTCAGGGCGATATCATCCTGTTTTGCATTCTTGATAATATAAGTCCACCGTGAAGTCTCCGCCAGATAAAACACATTGCTCTGGTTGTAAAACTCTTTCATTTCTACATACTTTTCCTTTCCATCTGCTATAAGTGCTGCACGTCGTGTTTCAAACTTATCACTCGCAAACTTTAGGAAGATAAGCCCAAGCACCACGTGCTTATACTCGGCAGATTCTACGGAACCCCTTAGTTTATTGGCAGATTCCCAAAGGGTTTCTTCTATTGATTTTTGTTTTTTGGTAGTGGGTGTTTTGGCCATTAAAAATTGAATGTATTATTAATATTTCAAATATAAATCAATACAATCTTTATTCTTTGCGGGATTCCACATTCAGGATAAGAAAGTATCAATTGCTCAAATATACAGATTCTATTAGGGAATTTTTAACAAAATAAATTCAGATTGATGATTGGTAATTTGAACATTTTATTCATATAACTTACTAAGCTAAGCTTATTTAATTTTTAGTTGCAGTTACACTGATAATCAAATATATATTTATGAAATCTTTCCCCATAGGAATCGGTATCTCTATAACTACCATTTTTAAAATTTGACCAATTATTATAAGGGATTTTTATCTAAATGAGGTTTCCCGTAAAAATGGGTGGATTTTGTTTTTTATATTTGGGAAAACTGCAATAATAATGGCTTCACGGAGGACTATATACTAAAAAATACATGAGCAATTACATATTCTATATTGATAGCAGAGCTATACAACTGGGTGATTTAGCTGCTGGCCTGGGAGATTACCAATTGGCAATTCGCAATTACTCCATAGCTTTGGATAAATTACGGAAATATCAAGGGGATGCAATGCGGCCTATGATTTTGGCAGGAGAACTAGTTAACAAGATAAAAAACCTTGAGTCTGGAACATACACAAAGAAAAGCACCTTATCTTTTGAAACCTGGAAACTGACAAAGAGTTCTTTTGTAAAAGCGAATCAGTGTATTAAATATCTGTATTTAGACAAACATAAAAAACAGGAAAAAACACCTTTTACTGAAGAGACAAAAAAGCTATTTAACCAAGGCCGTCTTTTTGAAGAAAAATTCAGAAAGGAAGAATTTCCTAATGGGATAGATATCAAAGAAACAGTAGGCAATTTCGCATACTTAAACTCTTATACAAAGCATTTACTAAACTCAGGTGAGCCACAGACACTTTATGAAGCGACCATTATCGAAGATGATGTGCTTGTGATGTGTGATGTCTTGTTAAAGGATGAGTATGGATATATCGATGTCTATGAGATAAAGCTCAACGCCACTATTAATGAAGCCATATTAAATGATATAGCAATTCAATATTACGTCTGCAAGCAAAGATTTGGGGATAGCCTAAGGTCTTTTAATTTGGTTTTAAGGGTGGATAATGATTCTTGGAATATTAGCGACAGAACAGAAGACCTGGAACAAAGAATCGATGAGGCGAGAGATAAGATTATTGCGTACCTGTCCGTATTAGAAAACAAAGAACCAGAGATTGCAATGGGGGCGCAGTGCTATAGTCCTTATATATGTGAGTTTGTTGATTATTGTAAGGCGAAGGGCAATTTGAATTGAAGAAGCCGCATTATATAAATATAACAACCACAGATTACAACTAATTAGAAAAGAAAATTATTTGTCAAAATCGCCAGACATTTGATGTATAGCGATTTAGAATGTATGCAATATCGCCACGCCCAATTTGAACAAGATTTAAAGTTTGTTTTAAGAAAATACCCAATGTACGTTCATTGTAAATCATTTTCATACGACGCCCATAAGCTGTCAATTTGGATTTCGAGATTAACTATCCTGAGAATTTCATTCCCTGGAATCACAAAAACAAACCACCAACACAAGCAAATGCATTGGTGGTCTAGATTATTTAAAATGACAGCCCAAAGTCAATACTCAAGGCGCCTGAATTTTCTCTTGATGTGGTGCTATATCCATAATAATTATAATAATAAAATTCAACGCTTTGCATCTCATAGCTCAAACCAACGTTTAAGTTTACTTTTTTAGAGACAACGAAGGTAACCCCCGTAGCCGGACTCACCATCAATCCTCCTGTACTAAAGTCATCTGTGGCATTGAAGGAGTAACCAATAGATAAAGCGAAATAGGGAGATACTTTGTTATCCAATACATTGGCTCTTGCGTGCACAAAGACAGGAACGAGAGCAACATCGTCATCAAAGTAATAACGAAGGCCAACTCCTCCTCCTATAAAGAAGAAAGGACTTACCTGTCCTCCATTGATCATATTGAATTTAAAACGATCCAATCCGTAATCGCCAAGGCCAAATTGATAGCCAAATTCTGCAATTCCTCTATATCCAGTCTGCAATCCAGAACCTTCGGTGTTGGTAGGTTCCTGTACATTTACTTTGGCGACTGTCTTTTCCTCACTTTTCTCTACCTTCTTTTCTTCTTTAGTGATTTTTTCAATTTCGTCCATTTTATAAACGAAGATGCTTCTATCCGCAGTTTCAATCTTAATGGTTTCATTCGGTATTTGTTCAATCATTATTCCGCGTATTACGCTGCCGTTCTTTAAATAAACAACATCTTGATAATTGTTTTGTGCAAAAACCAATGTGCTAATAAATGTGAATAAAATAAGGGTAATTAATTTTTTCATGTTTTTAAGGGTTTTAGGTTGTTTTAATTTTTCCAAATATAAATCAATACAAGTTTATCTCTTTACGGGATTCCGTAAATGGAGAAGATTTTTATTTTCAATGAGGAGAGATAAAAGTATTAAGTGGCAGTGGCAGTTGGCAGTTTTGATTCTAACTACTATACTCCTATTTTAGCCAATAATAATCACGTATATGAAACAAAATGAACGTCCTACTGCCATCGCTGCACTTATATTAGCTATTCTGGGATTGCTATGCTTTATGCTGTCGTTGTTTCCTAGTTATGATCAGACGGATACGTTTATCATCTTGTTTGTGATTTTCTTTATTCTCGCCTTCGTTATAGGGGGGATCAGCCTTTTTATAAAAAGTAGTGCAATAGGTTGGATCGCATTTGTAATAGGTGGCGTTTTTGGATTGGGAATACTGATCTTGGTGCTAATGATGCAGGATATGTGTGTGGTGTGTTGATTTTTCGATTGTGGGTTTAGGTGGTTGAAGAAGAGTGCATATAGGCTATGTTCAGATTTTTTTTAAGCGTATTAGTGTAGGGTTCAAACGTATGTACTCTATGTTCAACCCGTCTTAATGTATGGTTCAACCTATGTCTATGTATAGTTCAGGTACCTTTAGTGCTACTCGAGTGCTACGTTTAAGCTAGTCGAGCCCTACTATTCCCCTAGTATCATCCTAGTATGTTAAAATTTCAAACTTACACCTCATCATTGCGAAAAAGTGACCCAAGTAGCAACTGAAGAAATCCGCTTTCAAGTTTTCCATTTTTAAAATTGTCAACTTTAATTAGGAAAGTTCAACGGGTCTTTATTTTATTCGTCAAACCTACCTTTCTCGGCTAAACTTTCTATTCTAAATTAGAATAATGTTATGATTTAAGAGTATCCTATGAGAATTATTATAATACTTCTTTGTATTCTATTAAAAATTTACTACATTTCGGTCATATTTGTCTTAAATACAATTGACGGATATAAAAACAAACTCTAGAATTGTTTTATAATCCTGTTTTCGAATAGATTTATTCTGAAAAAGATTGACGCGGTATTAGTGAGAGAATAAGTGGATAACGAAAGCAGAAAATGCTTGGAAACTCTTATTAATTAAAACTAAATAATATGTGCGGCAATAGTATCTTGAAAAACAGACGACAGCTCTATCTTATCAGCGTTCTGTTTACCTTATTCTTTCTTGCGATCTCTACTCCTTGGGATTTTGGATTCACTTTTTTTGCGGATTCATTAGCTGCTTGGTATGTCCATTATATTCTAGGCGCCATCTTGTGCCTTTATGTAATGTGGGCCTTTGTGCGTGCTTTAGTTATGTTGCTCAGTCATGAAAGACACCATATAGAAGGATGCCATGGTTAATCCAAAAGAACAAAAAGCACGGAAAATAGCGATCTGGATTATTGGCTTAATGGTCATTGTCTGGACGGTATTAGGAATTCTCTCCTTCATAGATTCTGGAGATAGAATACGTCCCCAAACCACAGATGTCACTTTTGTCGATCAAAATGCGCTACGTGGAAAGCAGGTGTGGCAAGCGTATAACTGTATGGACTGCCATACTATTGTTGGAAATGGAGCATACTTCGCCCCCGACCTAACAAACATATATAAAGATGCTGGCCCGGCTTATCTATTGGCCTATCTGGGCTCTCCTGCCAGTTATCCCACTGAGGCAATAGTGAACCTTCAGCTTAATCAACTTATAAAAGATGGAAATACCAAAGTAACCGATTTGGCTGACTATTATTCAACTTATAAAAAAGCCGAAAGCAGGATAAAAGAAAGAGGTGGCAGAGATGCTTTGATGCCTAATTTACCATTTACCAAAGATGAAATAAATGCCTTGATTGCATTTTTAAAATACACTTCTGATCTAAACACTGCGGGATGGCCTCCTGAAGTTAAAGCGAAAGAGTCTGTGATTGAAAAAACTAAAAGGGACTTGGAAAGAAAGAGTGGAATCTTTCTGGAAGGAAGCGGTGGAAATTCTTCAAATTCAGAAAGTACTGACAGTACAAAAATTTTAACTCCTGTAGAAAATGGAAAAAAGGTAGCCAATGAAATGGGATGTATGGCCTGTCACTCAACGGATGGTTCGGTGGTAATCGGACCGAGTTGGAAGGCGTTGTACGGGACAACAGTCCTTTTGACTGGAGGAAAAAAGGTTGCTGTTGACGATGATTATTTGAGACGTTCAGTGCTTCAACCTAATGAAGAGATTGTGGATGGGTTCCAAACAGGATTAATGCCTTCGTATGAAGGGGCTATTTCCAATGAGAATCTTTCAGATTTGATTGAATATATAAAATCATTAAACTAAAAAGATTTCAAAATGAAAATCAGCTATCAAACACAGCGCTTAGCCTATCCCTTTTTTATAAGCATGATGCTATTTTTTGGGCTGCAGGTAATATTGGGCCTCTTATTGTCTCTTATACAATTGGAGCCAACGCTACTTCAGGGAACTCTAAATTTTAATATTGTTCGTGCACTCCACTTAAACTTAGCCGTTGTTTGGATTGTCACCGGTTTTATTGGTACTTTATTATTTATAGGTCCATTACTTGGGCAAAAAGAAATAAAAGCAACTTGGCTTGTCAAGCTTTTACTGGTCGCTTTATGGATCGTTGTTATATGGTCTTGTATCACCTTACCACTCGCCCAAACTGGAACTGGATGGTGGATTGGGAATACGCCCATGCTTCAACAGGGAAAAGAATATCTTGAAGGGGGAAGAATCACTGGCATTCTTCTGTTAGTTGGCTTCAGTATTTTCGCTTATCTAACCCTTGCTGTATTCCCAAAAAAGATAAAAACCTGGAATGAAATGCACTGGGGCCTGGCCGTAGGTGTTATTGGCTTATCCACTGTTTGGATATTCGCTTTAATTTCCTCAGAAAATCTGGATTTAGAGGAATATTTACGTTGGTATGTGGTTCATTATTGGGTAGAGGCTGTTTGGGAAATTATTCATATTACGGTCATTGGCTTTCTACTCTATAAACTTTTTGGTGCTGATGAAGAAGAGGTTGGTTTTGCTGTTTTCTGGGGAGTTAGTTTGGTTATTTTAAGTGGCCTTATCGGAAATTCCCATCACTACTTTTGGATTGGCACTCCTGCTTTTTGGCAATTCTGGGGTTCCCTGTTTAGTGCCCTAGAACCCTTACCGCTTATCTTCTGTATTTGGCACGTATTCCTAGATGAAAAACACGGGGTCAAACCCATTAAAAATAAGGTCGCCTTTTATTTCATCTTTGGCTCTGCTCTTTTTGAAATGGTTGGTGCCGGAATCCTAGGCTTTACAATGACGCTTGCCTATGTTAATATTTGGGAACACGGTACTTGGATCACGGGGTCTCACGGGCATATGGCTCTTTTTGGAGCATTTGGGTTTTTGGTAATAGGTGCTTCTTATGAAGCGGTCAGGGTTATTAAAGGGATCGATCGGTTTAATGACAAATTATCAAAATTAGGCTTTTGGATGTTGTTCATTGGTATTCTTGGAATCGTCGCCAGCTTTGCTTTTGGAGGTACCAAGCAAATCTTTATTTATAGAACCCTGGGACTTGATTGGTGGGGACATCACATTAGACCCGCAATGGCCGAATCTCGTGTATTCTTAGTTTTATTTGCATTTGTTTTCACAATTGGTACTATTCTCATAATATATGATCTGCTTACCTTAAAACAAAGAGCAATTCCCGAAAGAGAATTGAAAGGAATAAATACGAGGTTAGTAGCCCCTAAAAAAATTAGTGGTTGGCGAAAAGCTATGACGCGCTTCGAATTTTTAAAATGGTTACTGTTGATTTGGGGAATGGGCTTTATCATTACCGGTGGCTTGTTTACTTTTGGATTGACCACCGTGCGCTTGGGCGACCCAATAATCCCATACATATTATCTGCAATAGGATATTCAGGTTTACTATTATTGACCCTTGTTTTTGCGGTTCGGTTCTTAAATGCCTTTGAAGAACGTCAAAACTTACTTCAACTCATCAGTCAATTCCCAGAGAATAAGTTGCAAACAATCGATTTAAGAGAATTAAAACAAAGTGACGATGAAATTGACACCTTGCTTTTAAACACATTTAATTCCATCAATTACGGGGAAGCTTTTACCCTCGTGTCAAAAGAGGATTTAAATAAACAGCATCTACTGTTATATGATGTATTAGGTCCAGGATTTATATGGGAAACAATTGCAGATGGACCCGATCTATGGAAGGCTAAGGTTGGGAAGGTTAATTAGTGGGTTTTGATGGAATTCTGAATTCATAATTCATAATTCAGAATTATGAGTTGTGGGTTCAAAACCAATTAAACACTGAAAACTGACAACACACACTGTTTACTCCTACTGACCACTGAACACTGGTCACTGAATACTCATCAAATCTGCATCCTAGAACAAGCCTCCATAAGGTTCTTAGCAAATTCCTTTATGTTGTCTTTGTCCGTTTGGTTGGGAGAGAGGTTGATTTTTAGTGGTTTTGCTCCACGGGTGGCTTGGGTTTTTTTAAATTGATTGTCGAAATCATCCACCGCCGGACAGAATTTTTCGTAGATAAGATCTCCGGATCCTAAGACGCCAAAAATCTTTCCATGTAGATTTACTTCTTCTAGATCATAAAAGAAATCTTCAGCTTCTTCCGGTAAAGCACCGTCGGAACCATAAGTATAAGTAGCCATTACACAAATGTCATAATGTAAAAACTCATTCGGATATACCTCTGTACATTCTTCAACAAGCACATCGATTTTAAGATCCCGAAGTTCTTGTGCCAAAAGTTGGGCAATCCCTGCTGTGGTCCCAGTCATACTCGCGTAAACTATCAATGCTTTAGTCATTTTCTATGTTTTGAAATCTTTCTCTTCAGTAGAAGTCAGCACCTAAATCTCACACTAAGCCCTACCATCTACAAAATTAATGAAACTGGAAGGGTTTTTATACAATTCAGAATTCAGAATTCAGAATTGTGAATTCAGAATTATCAAAGTCAGGTATAAATAAAAAGCCCGTAGCCTCACATCTACGGGCTTTTGTTCCCCTGGATCCTTTTAAATTTTATGGTTCCAAAGCAAAGGCAATCGTTTTACTGAAATCTCTGTTTACGCGCGATATTCCATCGGTGGCCATATTCTCCACGTACAGGGATTCCGCGAAAGCTGCTTTTCCAATGCCATTATTATAGCATTCGCCCAAGAGGGTGCCAGGGTTAAAGTGTTGGCTATAAATACCACCACTAAGGTTATACCCATCAGCGCTGGCTATGACCATTCCATTTGCGTTTGCGGCACTAACACCGCCACAACTTCCTTTGTACAAATTAAATTGGAATACCGCGAAATCGTTAGGATGCGTTGCTTGAAAACTGAGTTCAAGATCTGCTTCTACTCCTAATGGTTTATATTTCACAAAGCCACAACAATCTGATGATGCGGGATGGCTATTTACGTTAACCGTAAAGATATCCCCCAAACACTTGCCATTATCTATCCTTATTAGCATTTTAAAGGCATCTGCATAATCTGCTGTGGGGTTTTCCAAAAGACTATCGGGTGCATTTTCGCTATATGCCGCATCGGCTTGACGTGGTGTTTTAAACGTTTGCCTTGCAAGGTTCTGCAAAAGATTTCCAGCTTTGTCAAATAGTTCCAGTTTCAATTCATACAACCCATCTTCTGGAAAGGCAGTGGAATCAAATACAATGGTATCCATATAATAGGTCATTTGATGCCACTGGGGGAAAGAGGAAGCTGGCACATTAAAGGGATCCATAGTTGGATACATTGGAGGTATGATATATAGATTATCATTTGGACCTATCGGATTTGGACCTAGTCGTACATTGTTTGGAGCCCATTGCCATTCATCGCTGGAATCCTTATACATATAATCATAGCCTTTACGTACCTCCCCGCCTTTGGGAACTAATGGTTTATAGGAATCGCCTACGTCAATTAAATCGGCATTTTTACGCTGTCTAAAGCTCCATCTATAATAGTAGAGATTATCGTTGGGAAGGTCTGGCCCAAAGCCCATTCTTAGGATGGGACTTCCTCCAAAGGGCCTACTATAAACATAATTCGTCACTTTGACAAGATTGTCACCATTAGCAGGGGCATCGGTAAGTCCGATACGATTATAAGCCACGGTCTGTCCAGGAGGTGGCAACATAATGGTATCGTCTTGGTTGATGTGTGAAACACTTGTATGGCCTACCGTGCGTATCCATACATTTCCGTCGCTAATCTCACAATCGCAACAGCAATCACCTGGCACCAGTGGGTCGGTAATATGGATGTTAATCGGCGTGCCACAAGCGTAATTCCAATACGTATTGCACGGTTTCGGTGGTTTATGCACCGTAGTCCAAACACCATTGATCAGGTATTCTACCCAAATATAAATATCAGGTTTATCTCCAAAGCAATTAAAAAAAACGCTCTTTTCAAACTTGCCACTCGAATTGGTTTCCACCACCGCCAATTCATTGCAGCGATAGAAATAGCTCCACCACCAGGGCCATAGACAGAACCACGGATGCAAAAGGGTGTAGTTATTAGCAATGGCCTCCCTTATGACATTGAGATTGCCTGAGTTTAATTGCTGTTTTAACTCCATACCTAGTTCAGGAAGTTTTGCAAAAGCCTGTTTTTGCTTTTCGACCAAAGACTGTGTTTGGAAAATATTTCCTCCTCCTTGTTCAGCCATCATACTAAACTGCTGTCTTTCAAATGGCCCTGGGTCTGGAATAGGAATTGGGATACGGAATTCCGGCTTAAAAATAGCATCGGGAATTTTGGCGATTACGTGATCTGGAATGCGCCTGATCCAATACCAAATAGGGTCAATCTCACAAATATGCACCCGCGCCTTACACACTGCACGGTCCACCCAAGAATTACCCACTTGGAACCATTTTGAAACTTTTCCCGTAACACGACATTGGCAAAGAAACCAAAACTGACTAAGTACCCAAGGAATGGGCAACATTGTCAAGTTTTGATTGGCGTCCATAGTTAATATGGGCTCGTAGCCCTTGTATTTTTCCAGTTCTTCCATATTGGTTATACGTTGTACCTTTTTGTCGGTTTCTGGAACTATAAAAAGTCTTAACTGTTCAAAGTTTATATTTCCCCGGTTTCTTGTAGTAGGACCCTTTTCTAGATTGAACTCTAAAATATTATCTTTTACATATTGCTTTTGCAGCAATTTTCCCCTACAGTTGAAAAGAAATCCGAGTAGTCGTATTTCCTTATCCGGCGGGCGCTCAAAATCAACGCGAAGCTTAAAATTCCCGATGAAATTATCAGTTTGTTTTGCCATCATTTCTATAATTAAGTTAATGCCTACTCTGTTGTAAATTGGATTTTTGGCTTCCTCCATTTATTAAGAATACGGAACCTAATCCTTTTGGAAAAAGATGGGGATTTCGATCCATGTGCTTGAAGCAAAGGATTTCTTACTCTGGGTTGTGATTTTTAAATTTTACTTAGACCAGATACCTTCATACCTTGCCCTGTCGCCATCTTCATAGCCTGCAACGCAGCGTGTTTGGTAGCCTTTGGAAAGCATATCATTATATTCAGTTTGGTATTCTGAACCTGATAGGTGATGTTTTTCCCACCAAGAGTTATAATCTAGGGCATTTTTATACCAGATGCCGGACAACCTCGGCTTGCCTCCTACTAAATAGGCATCCAAATACACGAGCTTAAACTTTTTATTGTCCGTATAATCCTTGAAGTAATCTTTAAATGCTTTTAAATCCATATCTGGCCGCAAATAGAAACCGCCTACACTTTTCTTTTCCCATAAGGCAGCAACATAGGTTTTTGAACCTACGTGAACACAAGATACGTTAGTAGGTACCCATCCCGCTTTACAGTTCTTTTCAAAATTTTCCTCATGCCAAGCAAGGCTTTGCCCGTGGTAGGCCATCCACTTTATTGAGCTGTCCAATTTCCAAACCGCGGCATAGCGCAATTTTCCTTTTAGCAGGTAGGAATTGATATTGATAAGTCTATATCCCGCCTTATACCATTTGTCAAATTCCACTTGGTATTGCTTGCCATCCATATTATGCCTGGCTACCCAAGCTATATTTTTTGAAGGCCGGAAAACCATATTAAAATATGTTTTTCCATTTACGTCAAATCCATCTATCCAAACGGGATAATAGCCGCAAGTCCATATCTTGTCGAATTCTGCTTGATAATTAGCCTCATCCACCCCGTGCCTGGCTACCTCCCCCCCAATTGGTGGCATATTCACAATAGGGATGCTCGAAGGCGACATAACAAGACTTGCCTACTTTTCCGGGAATACCCTGAACCTGAAGTTTTGACCAGTTGATATTGGACTTAGGGGTTTTGTAATTCTCCCCTCCTATCACGTAGCCTGTATTAAACAGTAAGGGTCTAAAGGCACCCTTATCTGGTTCGGCATCACTTTCATAGGCTTTTATATGTATATGGAGGTGTGGCGCAGTGGAATTGCCCGCATTGCCGGCCTTCCCTAGGACAGCACCTTTTTTTACGGTTGTGCCATTTTTCAATAAACTGCTAGTTAGGGAACCCTTTTGCATATGGGCATAAAGAGCCACCACATTGCCATGCCGAATATAAAAATGGTTGCCACCACCGCCATAAGGAAACGAGCCCCATAGTTCATCTTTCTGCTTTTTCAGACCTGCTTTGGAACCATCAGGCTTCCAGTTATTGGGCACGTCGTTATCGAATTGAAGAACAATACCGTCTGCCATAGCACGAACAGGTTTCCCCCAGATGCGAAAGTTTTCGTTTTTTGTACCATCCGTGTTGGGCAATAGGCCACTCCAAGCTTTGTCAGCATAAGCGGTAACTCCTAAATCATATGCAAAAACCTGGCTTCCACCCCCGTGCATGGAATAACCAGAGACATATTCATTATCGCCAAAATCCTCTTTGGCAAAGGGAAGAGCAAGCGAATGGGAATAGGCTTTTAGGCTTTTTGTGACGGAGAGCGCACCGCTGTAACCTTTGAAAGTGAAGCTCAGTTTTATCTTATTGGGATAAGGGCTATCCAAGAAAATAACATCCCCGTTCTGGTGGTAGTCGCGGCTGTTCTGCCAGGTAGCCACTTTTCCAGGGGCGATAGTCAATTGATCTGATGGCAGAAATACATCCTTTTTTACCAAGGTGTTGCCAATCTTGTATTCAAGCACCACTTCGTCCAGATCTACACTTTCGGTGCCTTTATTATAAACATCTGTGCGAATGGAGAGTTGCGCCAGTGGTGCCTCTAGGCTAGTAAAGCCAGGGGGTGGGATGATAAAGTACAAAATCACCCTCAGCAGGTTCCATGGTGAACTCTATATTACTTGGAGCATTGGCGCCTCTTGTAAAAACCTCAGTCTTCACTTTTTTGGGATCGAACACTACGGGTTTGTCCTCCGTAAATTTAAAGTGCCTGACAAGAGCAATAGTGCCAACTTTTTTGAGCGTAGATGCAGAAACCGTTGTCGATTTCGGGATTGGCGTACGCTTGACACCTGTTTTGACCACGGAGGTGTTATTGATTTTTGAAGTGGTCTCTTTGGAAGTGACAACTTTGGTAATTGGGGTCTTTTTCAACAGAACCCCCGGTTTAAGGATTTTCTTTGCAGACATTTTAGTTGGAAATTGATGTTCGACAATCAGTAAGAAGCTAATCGGGTATTTATCCCGAATAAAAAGCCAAAATGCTTAAAAGAGGAGAGTTTCACTTAGTGATAAATAGGTCACTTAGCAAAGTAAATTTATTAAATAATTGAATACCATCGCATTACGGTGTGATTTATTTTTAGTTAAATTTTATGGATGGGTTGTCCGTTGTGAGTTGTCGGTTTGCTTGCCTATATAAAGTTGTCTTTTTAAAAATGGGAAACGGATTGCATCAGTCGCTCCTTGGATCTTCTTCACGATGAGAAGGTTTAAGTTTTAAATTTTAACATACTAGTATGATACTAGGGGTTTAGTAGGGATATACTAGCATAAACGTAGCACTCGAGTAGCATAAGAGGTAGGGGAACTATACACTAATGCAGCACGAACCATACATACTCACGAGCTGAACTACGAACCCATACTATAGAAGCCTACATATATACATTTGAACAATACATTATCAACACCTAAAAAGGCTAATTCTTTTTTTGAGTTTTGTCCAAATTGGCGTTTTAATATTGAATATTTGTCCCTGACATAGGTTGACAACAGAGGTCGCCCTGGAGGCATCAGGTTCGTTATAATTAAAAAAAAGCAAGATTCACATAGAAGTTTTTATAGCGGAATTATGGGGGTTTTTGTTGAATATGATTTTTTGTGGATAGGGATGTGGTTTGTTTTCTATATTTGAAACAAGTTAAAGATATGGGAGTGATATAATTAAATGATATTATGACCCTTTCTTGAGCCCACTTTTCTTATTAATAGCATACCCATTTTAAGATGTAGTACATACTAACCTCAACACCCCTACCCCAATGAAAAAATTTCTACTCCTCACATTTTTATCATTATTCTTATTAGCCTGTGCTGACAAAGCAAAGGAAGGAAAGAGCGAAACAGAGGGAAATCAGGATATGGAGCTTGCTGAAGACACTTCCACTTCCCCGCTTTCAACAGACACTACTGAGTTTAAACACGGCACTATAACTGGCACTAATGTTATTTTACGCGCAAGCCCTTCAACGAATTCCGAAAAGCTGGATGTGCTAAAAGGTGCAGGTGAAAAAGTAAAAATCCTTGAGACATTAACAGCTGGCAATTCTGCCCAGGCTATTACAAAAGAGGAACTCAAAATTACTATTGACAACCAGAGCGTTACGCTGCCGAAGGGGAAAGCAGTTAAAATAATATCTCGTAATAATGAAAGCCAAAAAGCTACTGTCAGTTTTAATGACCTTAATTCCAAAGAGAGAACAGCCGACTTGGATTATAAAAATCTAGAATTCATTAATGATAGTGACTGGTATAAAGTGGAAACCCAACAAGCTAATATCGGCTGGGTTTTTGGAAAATTTATTACCGAAGGGGCAGCGTTTACTTCAAATGATTTAAGGCTTAACAGCAAAAAGATTCTCCTATATTCCACCCCGGAAGATGAAGAAGTATACGCAGAAGAAGGAAGTGATGATTGGGCGTATTTTACACATTACGTTTCCGAATATTTCAAGGAGAAGCATCCAGGAGTTGAATTTGGTGATTTCCCTTCTAGCGATCTGTCATCTGAAGATATAAAACGCTTGGAAAAGAAATTGAATTTGGAAGGCTTTGGCTATGTGTTGATCGATGGGGAAAGATCACACTTTCTTGTACACAATATGTATGATGAAGTTATTGAGGATACGCGTGAGTTTTTTGGATTTAAAAAGTAGAATTCTTTATAAAATTACATTTGTGATTTAAAGCCACAGTGAGACTGATAAATTTTTGAATATTGAACGTAGAAGGATACTCATTAGGAAAAACCCCTTATATTCCACAGGGAAAATACTTAATAATTTAGGGGGGTTTATAAGTAAGTCATTCATAACTAATGATTTAAATTTGATTTTTAATTTTAATCAAATAAGAACTCAGTTATGAAAAACCGAATTGTTTACACACTAAAACAGGGAGGGTTTTTAGTATTAATGGGAGTGGCCCTCATTTCCTGCGAAAAAAATCCCATTACCTTGGTATTGCACAACCCTATTTATCCTTCCGGGAGCCAAGCTGTTACCTATACAGCGGAACGGGTAACAGATGGCAGTATAACTACCGCTAAACTGTATGAAACGGTAAATACCATTAACAGCAGCGGAAATGTGACAGCGGCGGGTACAGAGACCTTATTGCAAACCTGGAACAATCCTGCTGGCGATTTGAGCTTTACCAAACCAAGTGGGCACGGAGACAATAAACTGGTAACGTATCGCTGGGTGTTTACCAACCCCGACCAAAGCAAATCCTTTAATGTTACCTATGCTACCAGACCTTATCCCGTAGCAAATATGCCTGCACCAGTCTATGCTCAAGGAGATCCAGATGATGTTTTTGATCTCGTTTTTATTCCTGATACAGATATAACCAGTCTCAATACCTTTTATAATAATTGTAGGGGTGTTATTCGGGAATCATTCTTTGATGAACCCCATACCCGGTTCTGGAGGAGACAATACAATTTCTATATAAATACGGAAAGAGGACACGCTACCGATTATGACCGAAGAGCTACGGATGGGCCACATCAACTGCCATCAAACAACGCCAATTTAAGCTTTGCAGAGGGAAGGGCTCTTATGCACCAAAACGATTTACGGGATTGGGCAAGTGGCGGCGTTTTTTCCAGTGAAATGCAAAATAGGGGAACTGTTATGCACGAAGCGGGTCACGCTCTTTATGGTTTAGCAGATGAATATGGCGGAGGATCGCATTGGGAACAGGCAGAATCTCCGAATAATTGGAAAACTCTTGCTGGTGCACAGGCAGCAGCTTCAAATTATGGAAATTGTAAGCAAAGTACCGATGCGGTACAAATGGGAAGTAGTGGTTGGTATCATTTATGTGTAGAAAGTTGCCAAATGGTGACCACAGGGCTTACCCATACCGAATATGATTGCCCGTGCAAAAACAGAATAACCTATGTAGTCTTTGATAACGCTTCAAACTAAGAAATTATGAAATCACTAAATATAATTTTATTTATTATGGTTTGTCTTTTGTTCGCTACAAGAACAATAGCACAAGAAGAAAATAACGACCAAAAACGCGACCGTGTAGAAAAGAAAACAAAGGCTTTTAATATGAGCTATTTTTCTCCTACCGAAAACTCCTTCTATGTTTTAGAAGCAAATGTGGTGGACAAAAAAATAGTATTGGACAGCACCGCCACCATAACAGCGGTCCCAGGAAAACTGCCTTATCCAAATGGTGATTTCACCGTCTTGGTTTTGGACAGAAACGGAAAAAGAATTACCGAATATCTTATGCAGGATCCTTTAATTGCCCGTTCCTGTGAGGGGGAAAACAACAATGTCACTGCTTTGGAGAAAGGGCGTGTTTTTATATCACTACCCAAAAATAATGAAATAGGCAGTCTAGTCTTTAGCCGCGGCAAAGAGCGTGTAGGTACTTTGGAGATTGGAGATCTGATTATAAAAACACAACGCGACCCAAAGACGGGCAGACAATAAAGAATATTGACTCATTATAATTTAAAAAAGAGGTTGGAGAAAGAAGAATATGATAAATATTGAAACCTTTCTTAACCTCTTTCTTTTTCAATATTCTCATTTTTAATGTTCTGTAGAAAGGAAAACTTCAAAAAACAATACTAGAAAAAAACAACTTATTCCTGACAGATATATTTCTCTATGATATATTTAGTGATGGGCTTTAGGGTTTTTCCTGTTTTAGGATGTAGCCCGTAATCTGAAAAGTAATCGAGACTTCCGTCTTTGTTTTTACTATACCATACCCGCACGCTGCCATCTTGATTGAAGAATTGGGTGTCACATTCTGGCTTTAGGAGTTTAAAACTCGCTATCCTATCTTCTTTGTATGCCTTAAGCTCGCCTTTGCTCAACTTGTCGGCATCAAAAGAGGTTTCCACATAATTATTTTCTTCCCACTTCATCCATCTTTGCTGCTTGGATGCCATTAATAAAAATATTACTACCGCAGATATTACAGTAATAGCTATAGATACTTTATGGCTCTTTAGAAAACTCTTTATTCTTAAACTTTCAACAACTTGATTTTCGGATTCAGGCAGGTGAAGATCCTTTTTATTTCCTTTAAGCCTTAGCACAAAATCAGTATAATCTTCATATCCCAAGAAAGAAGCTAGTCCGTTTAGAACTGTTGGCTGTTTTATCTCTACTTGGGTATCAGCTAAAGCCTCATTGTAGTAATCTCTCAATCTCCTTTCGCCAAATTGAAAATTTTGGTGTGCTTCAATATAATCGGATAGAACAGTAGCCAAACGTGATTTTGAGGGATGCAAGTTGCCTAGCTCCTCTTCCTGTTTCAAAGCCTTTTCAAAGCATTCAATTATTAATCTGTTATGCACGTCTAAATGTTTTTTCCAAAGCTTAAAACTACAAAATTCACTTGGAAGTTCTTAGGAAGTTCTTTTCCAAAATCTTTCCAACTCATTTCCAAACCTTTATTCAACATCTCCCTTTATTTGCTCCATCATTGAGAATCTAGAAGCTTCAAAGATTTCAATATCAGCAAGGAGGCACTGAGTAATGCCATTGGACGAAGAGGGGAAATAAGTCTTTCGCATTACTTCAGTTCTTCCTTCTTCCCTATTTCCAAAGCACGGCCAAGCCACTGCTTTTCAACTTTTCCATTTTAAGAAGTCCTAACCGATTTTTTAGAACGGCCACCCTATTGTTTCACCAAAAAAATTACATCCAAATGAAAAAAGTAACTTTATTAATCGGTATGCTATTATTTCTTATTTCAATAAGCTCCTGTACTCCAGAAGCGGCAGTAGACCAAACACAACCTATGAGTTGTTGTGGCGATGATGGAAATCTTCCTCCTTTACCACCAAATGGTGGAGGTAATTAACAATTTCCAGAAATTTGTTTCTATTTTTGAGGAATGGAGAAGTCCCTATTTTCATTCCTCTTTTTTTGCCTCGTTTTAGGCATTTTCCCCCTCAAAATGATGGGGCAACACAATATTGACAGCACGGCTTATCACTATAACCGAATTTTAAATCCGCAAGACCAGTCTGATTTTCCGAAGGCAATAACTTATTATACGCTTCTAAAGGAAAAGCACCTTAAAAACAAGAATACCTATGAGGCGATTCAGGATTTACGGATGATTGCCATCGCACAGTTGGAAATTGGAAATGTATTTGAAAGTGAAACTGCAATGGTGGAGGCCTTGGCAATGATAGATAATTCACCGAAAGCAGATACTTTGGTTGACGCCAAGAAGGGACTTTACAATCAATTGGGCAGAATTTATCGAACTGCCCACAGATATGATGAGACCATTAAAGCCTACAGCAATGCCCTACGATTCTCTACAAACCAAAATGACAGCCTCACGATTTTAAACAATACTGGGAATGTCTATATGGATATGGGCCAATATGAAAAAGCATTGGAACAGTTTGAACTTGCCTTGATAAAAAGAAATTTAAAACAAAATACCCTATCCTATGCAAGACTATTAAACAATAAAGGGGTGGCACAAGCCAAACTTGGAGAAAGAGAAGAAGCATTAATTAATATGCAACAAGCTTTAAAACTGAGAGAAAGTAAAAATGATATGTCTGGCAAATATTCTAGCCATAGAAGTTTGGCGCTCTATTATTTTGACCAAAACGATAAAATAAAGGCTCTGCAATCTGCAAATATCGCTTATGAATTGGCGAATACCATGAACAGCCTAACCTACTTAGAAGATGCGCTCTCGCTGTTTGTAAAGATGAGCCCAGATCCTAAAATAGTTCAGTTTGAAAAAATAACGGATAGTGTCGCAGAGATAAAGCAGTTGGCAGAAAATAAAAATGCGTTTATGAAGTACAATGTGGAGAAGGAACGCAAAAATACTTTGGCTGCCGAATTGGAAAAGGAGAAGCAGAAGACCTGGAAGATTTTTATTTTGGCTATCGCTATAGTAGGCTTTGTTTTGTCCATACTTCTATATTTTACAATAAAACATCGACACAAACAAGAAAACGTCAAGCAGGTACACACTACTGAAAAGCGTATCTCAAAAAAAGTGCACGATGAAGTGGCAAATGATGTTTACAAACTGATGGCCAAACTACAGAGCAAGCCCGCTGAGAAGGATGAAATCTTAGATGATCTAGAATCTATTTATATCAAGAGCAGGGATATCTCCAAGGAAAATAGCACCGTTGATGTCGAGAATTTCCAAGAAGGCTTATCCGACCTGTTGTTGGATTATGAGAACGAAAATGTGTCTGTAATTCGCCGAGATATTGTACCTATAGATTGGAGTGCAGTATCTGATATTAAAAAGACCAATCTCTACAGAGTCTTGCAGGAGTTGATGACCAATATGGCAAAACACAGTAAAGCCAGTGCAGTTGTGCTAAATTTTGACCAAAAGGGCAAGAATATTTTCATTAAATATGCAGATAATGGAAAGGGGTGTGAAATAAAAACCAAAAATGGGCTTCAAAATGCGGAATCCCGCATAGAGGCAATAAATGGAACTATTACTTTTGAATCAGAACCAAATAAAGGGTTTAAAGCAACTATAACTATTTGAGTATGTTTAAAAAAGTTCTTATTTCAGATGACCTTGACTGTATTAACCAAGGCGTCATTTCAGTATTGCATGCTTTAAAGATTGAAGCTATTACAGAGGTTGCCTATTGTGATGATGCTTTCCTAAAAATAGAAAAAGCTATTTTGGATAAAGCGCCATTTGATTTGTTGATAACGGATCTCTCTTATGCCCCTGACCATAGGGAACAAATTTTTTCTTCAGGGGATGAGCTTATAGCCGTGCTAAAGCAAAAACACCCCGAATTGCCTATTATAGCTTATTCGGTAGAAGACAGACTACAACGGGTGCGCTCTCTTATTATGGAACACGAGCTAAACGCTTATGTTTGCAAGGGAAGGAAGGGACTCGAAGAACTTAGCACAGCGATAAACAAGGTTTTTAACGGTGAGGTTTATCTTTCGCCACAAGTTGAAAATGCCCTCTCTAGAAAGACTACACCTGTGATAGAGGATTATGATATCGCCTTAATGGCGCAATTGGCAAAGGGCTTGTCCCAAAAAGAGATAAGCGAACATTTTAGAGTGATCAACATTCAGCCTAGCAGTCTGAGTTCGGTAGAAAAGCGGGTAGGAAAATTATGTGTTCATTTTAAAGCCAGAAATGCCATCCATTTAGTAGCTATGGTAAAAGATTTAGGATTAATTTAAGTTTGTACAATAATCATTCTAAGGCAGATACCGTTTAAATTTAAAAAATTATACTCACTTTACGGAATCCCGCAAAGAAATGAATAGTTAACTTCCGTTCTTTGTAATGGGGATAACAATTCATATTCTGGGGAGAATTATTTTGAATATTCCCACGAGCCGTCTTATCGTTTGGTAGGACGGTTTATTTATTTTAATAAGGGAAGCACCTCAGCCATCGCAAATTATAGGAGGTTTAAATAAGGATTCAAATTTTAAGGGAAGTCCGAAATCCTCTACCACCATAATAAGATTCGGCACCGTTATGATAAACAAATACCCGTCCAAAACGGCGATCTCCAAAAATGGCTCCCCCTTTCTTTCGAATAGCAGAAGGTGTAGAAAGCCAACTGGATGTTTTTTGATCGAAGTCGCCTAATTCCTGTAAATAATGGTATTGTTCTTCAGTCAGCAACTCTGTACCCATTTCTTCTGTGATACCAATTGCACTATGCGCAGGTTTAAACTTTTTTCGTGACTCTAAAGCTTCTTGATCATAACAAACACTTCTCCTCTCTTTGGGACTTTCAGCAGCGCAATCAAAGAAGATGTATTCTCCTGTTTTATTGTCATTTTCAACCACATCAGGCTCCCCTCCTGTTTCTTCCATTTCGTTTAACGACCATAGTTTCTCTGGATTGGATTCAAGTCTGATTTGAACATTATCCCATTCCAAACCTGGGTGTCTTTTCATATTCTTTTCAAAACGGATCTGTAAGATCTCGAAGAGCTCTTTAATCCGTTCTTGTGGTAGATTTTTCATATTATTATTGGCAGGACTCATTCGTTTTCCATATTTGGACTCTTAAAATTAATAATTTTTAGTGTAGAATATTGTGTCCTCGTTTTATGAGTTTGTTTCTACGACTATTTGGGGTGAAGTCTATCCTCTTTCCAGTTTTTTGGGTACCAAAATTTATTCCTTTCGCAACCAACCTAATGCCCTGCCCTGTTCAATTTTCCATTTCCCATCCTTTTGGGTCAGTTTATAGGTCTCACGCGATGGTCCGGATGCCCCTGGATTTTGCTGGATGATTTCCACCTTATCATCAGAAACCTTGGAAACGATTGCAACGTGTCCATATTTATTAAAACTGGTGCCGCCGTAAACCAAAAGATCGTTTACTTTGGGTTTCGAGGAACTTGGATTGGTATATTGAACAAGATTTCTACTCTTGACCCACTGACCATCAGCAACGCCTTTCGCGAAAAAATCTTTTGCATGTCCATAACTATCGGGCATTTTATGGTTTAAATGCTCGTAATAATATCGCTTTACAAATTCTACGCATTGGTATTTGAGTCCGAGGTTATAACCGTCTGCAGCGGTGTTCCTTCCTGAAACGTTCCCCACGGAGCTGTTATAATAGACATAAACCCCATTAAGACTATCAACCTTGTCACCCACTTCCATAGACTTAGCTTTCCATTTACGGCATATTCGCTCGCAAGATGTGAGGACTGTAATTCCAAATAACAATAGGAACGAAAAAATGAAGATTCTTTTGATCATAGCATTGTATTTAAAAGCTATCAGGAATGGGCTTATGACAGCTTTGCTTTAGGATGTAGGATTAAAGATAAATAGCTTTGTTTAAATCGTCGCGGTTCAAATAGTTCTCTAAACTACATATATTTTCTATTTATTTCCAACCTTTGTTGCCCGAAAGAACAAACTGGCCAGCAGGCCTATTCCAACTATTACATCCACAACATTCCAAAGGTCACGTCCAAGGGCGATTTTAAAAAAGGGTTGGAATAACAAAGCCAAGGCTACGTATATAAACGATGCTGTAGAATTATTCTGTTGATTGGCTTGATATGCCAAAACTGCAAAACCAACCAAGGCCAAAAAGCGAACGAACTGATAGTAGCTATAGGGCATTTTTAGGAGGCAAAGAAAAAATAGGATTGCCAATGCGACTTTAATAATCTTAGAAATCATCATTTCCATTTATTTTAAATTCCATATAAACCGGTAAATGATCTGATATCTCCCGCGCTCGATCCAGATTTTCACAACTCCCCACAAAATCAATACTTCCCGCTTGCACCATTTCAATTCCTTGAGTGAAATAAACATTATCAATCGGGTGACTTAGATAATCGCCATCCTTGCATTTCGTTTTTAGGGTTGTACGTTGGTTTTGCAGTGCACTTTTAAAACCCTTGCTATATAGCGGTTTCCAAACTGCGTGATTCTCATCAAGATTGAAGTCGCCTGCAATAAGAATCCTATTGGACTTCAATCTTTCCGGGTAATCGATAAAATGGAAAATCTCTTCCTCAGGACTATCATTATACTTGCGGGAATGATAATTCACCACATAAAACAGATTTGAACTCCCCTCCTTCTTAAAGGCCGCAATAAAGGGCTCCCTATAACAAATTTCTTCCAACTCCTTATCCAAGTATGCCCGATGAACCAAACTAACCTTAGATGTCTTCCACAAGAAGGCATAGCGCTCGCTTATATTACTAGACGGACTTTTTGTGGGGTCGCTAATCCGGTAATCCCACTTTGCTCCCATCCTATTGAGTTCATCCGCAATTTTTGCCACCGCCTGTGCCCCCGCTGGATCCTTAGCAACTACTTCTTGAATAGCTACTATATCGAAATCGCGCAGGATATTGGCAATCTCATAAATATCCTCTGGGGTTTTTGTGCGACCTAGGTGGCGGATGTTCCAAGAGGTAAGGGTGAACTTGTCTCTCTTCGCTGGTTTTAATGTATCTGAAAAATAGGCTTCCGCAACTCCATTTACCGATGATGTATTTTCGGATAAGACTTGTGATGCCTCAATTTCGTAATCTCGATAAAGATTTGAATTGCAGGCAAGAAATAGTAAAGAAAGAAGCAGTGATGAAAACACTACTTTAAATAAATCACGCAAGATATTATTGAATTTAAATGTTATTAAACTTCAAAAGTATCATTTCGAAATGAAAGTTCTTAATTTCATTTGCAATTGTCCCTCACTTCAAAACGGCATTTCCCAATACCACGGTTCTCCTCAATATTAAGATTCTTTAATTTTTTTAAACATCCCAAAACGGCGTCATCCAATCCAACCAATCGGATTGTTCCGAACATCTAAAAATATCAGTTACAATATCACCGGTAAACTCAAAGTAGAGGCCGTGTTTAAATCCCGAATTATTACCGGTAAGAACAAAAAGTGGCTTGCCACAGAGGCAGCCTGTGCAGATGTTGGTGGAGAGTAGCATATGGGTATCGCCTTTTTTTCGTAAGGATTCGAATATTCGCTTTTGGAGAAGCAGGAAGGATGTTTTACGCATATCCTGATAATAGCAGTCATCATCAAGTAGCTCATTGAGCAAATGATAGTCTAGCTTTTGATACGCACTAAGGATTTTCTGTAGTTCAGATTTCAAGGTGTCCGTTTGGGCGAGTTTGTCCAGTAATTGCGTTGCTTCCATAAGGTTTAAAATTTATCAAAAGGATTTATATCATTTTTTAGTTCGCGTATTTCCTCTTCCACCGTTGACATAAAACTGCAGCGTCTTTCCAAATAATCCACTGTTTCGAAAGCATTGATAGACTCTATCTTCCGCTTTACCAAATCAAAAACCAATTCGGCATAAAACCCATATATTGCATAGACTGTGATATATTGCATGGGAGAAGACCAGGTAATAAATTTCACAACTTCTGGACATTACGTCACTAATAATAGTTTTTCTTGATAGAATAATTTTTCAAATTCGTTAATGGTCATTCAGAATAAGGTATAGTTACACTTATGCTTTTTAGCATAAAAATAGTAATCTGTAGGGGTATTTACTTTCCGGGGAGAATCTCAAATATATTAAAAATCTAGATAGTTAGAAATGAAATTCTAAAATATAAATGCACAAAGAGGAAAGAAAAGAGGAGAATGGCCTTCCAATGTCTACCTGATTCAGGAATACTCAAACCGCAAACTCTGCCCACAGCGGATAATGATCGCTCATTTGCCATGACAAACTCAACTTAGTAAGGTTTTGGTTTTTTAAGGCTACTGGTACAAAATCATAACTTCCCGCTTTTAGAAATTCCAGGGAAAGATTGGGGAGGTGTTGATGATTGTTAAACCAAGCAATTTGGTCGTAGTATTTGGTTTCGTTAAAAATGGAGCGTGTTACCGTGGATTCCTGTAATGCGGGTGGCACATATAAGCCTTCGGAAAGAAAGGTTTTATCCAACAAATCCCCACGGGCGTCAATATTAAAATCGCCTAATGCAATCAGATTTTGATCATATGCGTTCATATCACCTGCCCAATCAGCAAGCCATTTAGCTATGCCTTTTAGTTCATTTATCCTATCATTTGATTTCTTTCCATATTTTATATGCAGCGTTACCAAGACAAAGGTTTTGTCTAGAGAGCGAAAACTCACGGCATAGGGCGTACGAACAAATTGTTCGTTCAGTGCTCCAGCATCTATGGTACCATACCATTCGTTGGGCACTACCAGTTCACAAGCCAGACCGGATAGGTTCACTCTACGCGTATCAAAAAGATAGGCCATACGCTCTCCATTGCCCGAATCACCTTTGTTTACGTCTGTAAGTATAAGACTCCAATTGTTTCCCAAAACTTTTAGCGTATCGCGCAACGCACGAATGTTCGCTTTTACTTCCTGCACGGCGATCACGTCAAAACGACTGATGATTTCGGCAATACACAGTATAGATTGCAAATCTCGTTTAGGGGAATCCTTCGGCCCTGAATTCCACTCCCGAGTCAAATTACCAAAGGCTCGAATATTCCAAGTTGCAATAAGTAAGTTTTTATCCAGTTTTTTAAACGGAATTTTAGAGTCAAGGTCATAAGAAAGTAATTGAAGATTCTCAATTACTTCAATTGGTGGCATATCTAAAATTGTTGGCATAATTAGCTGATTTTTAATGGTTGGGTCACCTTCACTAAAGTTTCGGTGACTGAGAGGAGTATCGTAAAGATATTAAATTTAGGAACATCTTCTCGATAAAAATAACTTTCTAAATAAAGGTTTGATATTGCAGAAAACAAATAATAGAGAAAAGAAAAAGAACAAAGGGAAATAGAAAACACTTCTCAGCTTTCAAATGAAAAGTTGAATATCAAATAATAATCCTCAATCGGTTGAACCTACCAAAAAAGATGGGAGGACTATCCCTTATGCATATATTACTACCAACTAAACACCTAGGGAAAAGAATCGTTTTGGACAGAGAATAGAGAGCTGAAAAATCACATTCCTAAAGAAAGATTTCCTGCCAATTCCTGTAAAGTAATTTCTGAAATTTTAGCAGCGTAAACAGCATTGCTAGAACGAACAACGGCATTTCTATAATTCAATTGCGCTGTCCGGAATTCGATGGTGGGAATCGTGCCAATTCGATATTTAGCCAATGTTATCTCAAGATTCTCCTTAGCGATTGCCTCATTGTGTACCTCCAGTTCCATTAACTTTAAATTGGTTGTATAGGTTTGGTATGCTGTGGCAAGTTGCGATAATAATGTTTGAGTTTGCTGTTCAATTAAAAGTTCTGAATTCTCTATTTGTATTTTGGCGATTTTTTCATTTCGGTTTTGGTTGAAACCGTCGAAAAGATTCATTCTAGCAGAAAATCCATAGTTGAGTCCGCGCGAATTATTATTGGTAGTAAAGCCTAAACTCGATTCAGAATCGCTAAACATATATCCTGCTTGGGC
Source organism: Aequorivita sp. (assembly GCA_034675805.1). Lineage (GTDB taxonomy): Bacteria > Bacteroidota > Bacteroidia > Flavobacteriales > Flavobacteriaceae > Aequorivita. The sequence continues at coordinate 1,255,361 of JAUCCX010000001.1, forward strand.
GCTGATGGTTGGTAGTCGCCCGCCTTTTATCTGTTTAAGTTGAAGTTCCGTAATTCGTTTATTTATAAGTTGTGCCTGTAATTGCGGGTTTTGAGTTGTTGTTTGTTGTTCCAAAGCATCGAGTTGCAAGGTTCTATCTATTGAAATCAAATCAATTACTCGAAACTCTGTCTTTATATCCCTTCCCATAATTTCATTCAATCGTGTTTTGGTATTTTGAAATAATTCCTGTTGCCGAAGGTATAAGGCCTGATCTGTGTTTTCATCAACCTGCGCATTTAAAAGTTCCAATTTAGAAGCTTTTCCAATGCTGAAACGATTGTTTGCCAGCTCCACGCGTTGTTTTGAGATAACTATAGTACTGTCTAATGCGGTGAGCTGTTGCTTTTGCTGCACTAAATCAAAATAGGTTGTCATTACATCGCTTACTGTTTCCAAAATCGCGAGTTTCAATTCAGCATCGCTACGTTTTTTAACTTCTTGCAACTGATCGTAGCGCGAAAACATTTGCAGCCCATCAAAAATGGTCCAATCCAGCTGCACTCCATAATTTAGGCTATTGTTTTTGGCATTATCCTTAGAAAGCTTCGTGCCATCTGAACGAGTTTGATCAATGTTTTGAATGCTATTATTATTGTCGGCTACAGCATTCACGCTGGGAAGCATACCTGCAAAGCCTGGACTGACAGAAGCTTCATCTATTTTAAGATCGTTGGTTACTATTTTAATCTGATAATTGTTTTGCAAGGCAATGGAAACCGCTTCCTCCACAGTAAGCAGTTCTTTCTCTTGGGCCATCGCTTGAAAGCCGATAGACACTAGGAATAGTATAAAAAGTTTATGAGATCTGTTCAGCATCATATTTTTCAATATTATCAAATTCTGGACGATGTATTTTCTCTCGGGACCACATATAATACAATGCGGGAATCACAAAAAGTGTGAGTATTAATGAAAACATAGTTCCCCCAATAATAACTACTCCCATCCCGATTCTACTGGTCGATGCTGCGCCTAAAGACAATGCAATTGGCAATGCACCTAACGCAATCGTCAAACTCGTCATTAAAATAGGGCGTAATCTTGATTCTGCTGCTTTCATTATTGCTTGTCCCTTCGGCATACCGTCCTCCCGAAGTTGATTGGCGAACTCTACTATCAAAATCCCGTTCTTCGTCACTAATCCAATCAACATAATGGTTCCTATCTGACTAAAAATATTCCAGGTTTGTCCGAAAAGCCAAAGTGAAAATACTGCTCCCGCAACAGCCATAGGAACAGTAAGGATTATTATTAAGGGATCAATAAAACTTTCAAATTGCGCTGCCAATATCAAAAATATCAGCACCAAAGCCAATCCAAATGCGAACAGCGTATTACTGCTACTTTCCACAAAATCTCGAGATTCCCCACCTAAATCGGTTGTAAAAGTGTCATCGAGCACCTTTTGTTTTATACTTTCCATAGCATCAATGCCATCGCTGATACTTTTCCCCGGTGCAAGCGATGCCGAAACGGTGGCACTCATATAACGGTTGTTGTGGTACAATTGCGGCGGACTACTATGCTCTTCAGTGGTAACTAGGTTATCCATCTGAATAAGGTCTCCATTTTTATTTTTGACAAACATAGAAGTAAGATCCATAGGTGTACTTCTATCCTTCTTGTCGAATTGTCCCATTACTTGGTACTGTTTCCCGTTCATTAAGAAATATCCAAATCGCAGTCCGCTTAAGGAAAGCTGAAGTGTTTGCGCCACATCTAATACTGAGACTCCCAAACTCTGTGCTTTTTCACGATCGATGGTTACATAGATCTCCGGTTTGTTAAATTTCAAATCGACATCGCTATTCGAGAAAGTAGGATCGTTTTCCACCGCTTCCATAAACGGAGGGATCTTTTCCTCTAGTTTCTCAAAATTCTGTGCTTGAATAATATATTGAATTGGCATTCCTCCACGTCTGTTAACAGAAATGGTAGGCGATTCAGAAATACTGACGCGAGCATTTGTATATTGACGTGTCCATTTTGTCAAGTCTTTGGCTATCTCAGCTTGAGAGCGATCTCGATCTCCGGGTTCTACCAAAGAGATAATAGCACGACCACTGTTTACCGAAGAAGAGCCCCAACCTGGAGAAGTAATAATCAAATTCACTTTCTTTTCAGGAACAGAATCGTTTATCAAATTGGTCAGTTCTGTCATAAACCGATCCATATAATCATAAGATGCACCTTCAGGAGCGGTTACAGATGCCCGAATATAACTACGATCATCATAGGGCGCCGTTTCTTTTTTCAGAACACTATAAAAAAGACCGATCATTACAATACAGATAAAAAGAATTGGGAAACTCAGCCATTTCCTTTTCATAAATCGACCAAGGGAATCGGAATAGCCCGCATTCATTTTTTCAAAATAACGCTCGGTAACCATATAGAATTTACCGTGTTTCTGCTTTCCTGGACGCATCATATATGCATTTAACATCGGTGTTAGCGAAAGTGAAACAAAGGCCGAGACCAGTACTGCTGCCGCAAGCACTACTCCAAACTCTCTAAACAATCTCCCTACGAAACCTTCCAGAAATATTACGGGAAGAAACACAGCCGCCAAGGTGACGGAAATAGAAATAACAGCAAAAAATATTTCCTTAGAACCTTTTATTGCGGCTTCAATAGGCGACATTCCTTCTTCAACTTTCTTGTATATGTTTTCGGTAACCACAATCCCATCATCCACTACCAAACCGGTGGCAAGTACTATAGCTAAAAGCGTAAGCACGTTTATACTATACCCAAAAAGCCACATAATAAAGAATGTTGCAATCAGTGACACTGGAATATCTATAAGTGGGCGAAGTGCCATAGACCAGTTTCTAAAGAAAAGAAAAATCACCAAAATAACCAGTACGAGAGAAATCCCCAAGGTTTCAACCACCTCAACAATTGCTCGTTTAACAAAAATGGTATTGTCAGTAGCAATATTGAGTTTAAAATCTGCTGGTAAATCCTTTTTAAGTTTTTCGTATTCAATATAAAAAGCATCAGCAATATCAACATAATTGGTTCCTGGCTGTGGAATAATAGCCATTGCTACCATTGGTTGTCCACTATCGCTAAGCTTGGTTTCCATATTTTCAGCTTCCAAAACTGCCTTTCCAACATCGCTCATTCGTACCACCTTTTCGCCATCGGCAATTATGATAATGTTGTTGAACTCTTCCTCGGTAGCGAGGTTTCCTAAGGTTTTTACAGTTAATTCCGTATTGGATCCCGTTAATTTCCCTGAAGGAAGTTCTACGTTTTGAGCGAGTAAAGCACTTCGTACTTCAGCAACAGTAATTCCATAGGAAGCTAATTTTATTGGATCTATCCAGAGTCGCATTGCGTATTTTCGCTGTCCCCAAATCTGCACACTACTCACTCCGGGAATGGTTTGAAGCCTTGGTGCTATTACGTTATCAGCATAATCACTGAGTTCCAAAACGTTTTTATCATCACTTTGAACGGTCATAGAGATAATAGCGTCAGAATCTGCATCGGCTTTTGAAACTACCGGTGGGGCATCAATATCTTCAGGAAGGCGCCGAATGGCTTGTGCAACTTTGTCGCGTACATCATTTGCAGCAGCTTCTAAGTCCTTTCCTAAGTTAAATTCTATATTTATTCTACTCGAACCTTGATTGCTGGAAGAAGTAATATTTCGAATTCCATCAATGGAATTGATTGCTTTTTCAAGAGGTTCGGTGATTTGCGATTCAATAACATCCGCATTTGCACCGGAATAACTAGTACTGACCGAAATCTGTGCAGGGTCTATGGAAGGAAATTCGCGAACCCCAAGATAGGTATAGCCAATAATCCCAAATAGGATTATGCTTAGGTTCATTACAATGGTAAGAACGGGGCGTTTAATGCTTAAAGTTGAAAGATTCATTAGACCCCTGTTGATTTAGAAGATTCTTCAAACTTAACTTTTACCGGAACTCCATCTTTCAGGGACATAACCCCTGAGGTTAAAATTGTATCTCCAGCTTTTAATCCAGAAGTAATCCTAATGGAACTTTCGGTTCTAGATCCAGTTTCTACCTTTATTTGCTTCGCCCTTCCTCCTTCCGAAACAAATATCATCTTTCCATTTTGAATGGGTATTAAAGCTTCCGAAGGAACGAGGATTGCGTCGTCAACTGTTTCCAATGGAAGCGCTACACTCGCAAACATTCCAGGATATAAAGTTCCTTCCGGGTTTTCTGCGATGGCGCGCATTTTTAAAGTCCGCGTTGCAATGTCAATTTGTGGCTCTATGGCGTAAATTCTTGCAGTATGTTCAACTTTGGAACCAGAAGTAGTGAAAGTGATTTCACTATCCATTTTTATTTTATTCGCGTATTTCTCAGGAATACTGAAAGTGATTTTTAGCTGTTTTGTATTGACTAAAGTGGCTATGGGTGTTGTTGGTGTAACATAAGTTCCTTCAGAAATATAACGCAAACCTATGGTGCCAGAAAATGGTGCTCTGATTGTCGCCTTTTCCAATTGTGCCGAAATAAGTTGTGATTCAGCTTGTGCACTTTTAAATCCAGCACTGGCAACATCGTATTCCTCTTGACTGATTGCTTGTTTTTCCAATAGCAGTTTTGCGCGACGTTCGTTTTCCGAAGCCAATTGTTTTGCTGTTCCAACTTTGGAAAGTTGTGCACGAAGTTCTACGTCATTCACTCTTAAAAGAATCTGCCCTTTTGATACTTGAGTTCCTTCCTTAAAGTTTATGGCGTCAACTACGCCCATAATTTCGCTGCGAATCTCCACTTGTTCGTTGGCTTCCAGCGTTCCTGAAAGCGAAAGGTTATCGGCAAACTTTTCAGGGACGGCAATAATGCCAGTAACGGTTGCGGGCGTTGACCCACCTCTTTGGCCTGTTTTACTTGCTTCCTGATTATTGATAATTCTATAGGCTATAAATGCTATAATCCCTACAATCAAAAGGGTATAAACTATGTATTTGGTCTTCATATATGTGAATGGAAAATAATCTTACAAGCTAAAAATTAGAAATCTTACAAATCTAATTTTTAAGTTGACCTTAATAAAAACTTATGTTTTATTTAACAAAAATTTATAAGCTTTGTTCTAATATTTTCAGATTTCTGATCCATTATTAAATACTTGCATATTTCACCTATTTTTATTTGTTCTAAATAACAATTAATCCTAGTTTTGCTGCCAATTAGCTGTAATGATGACAACAAAATTCGTTATTGCATTTTCAGCCTCTGAAAAGGGCTAAGTTAGATCAATCAGCATATTTCTAAAAACGAATAAAAAAAATGAATTACATCCTGAAAATCTTAATATTTCTTATCTGTTTCCCTTCAATTGCAAAGGAGAAAAATATATTTCACGATCGGACTTTCTGGCAAGAAAATCCAAGTTTATATACGGTAAAACAAAAAATTGCAGAAGGAAATGATGCAGTAGCCCTCAACAATAACGGATTCGACGCTACCGTAAACGCCATTCTAGCAAAAGCTAATGATGATGTAATAACATACCTTTTGACCCTTGATGGCAATTCCGTCGATAAACGAACCCACGATAGCCGTATATATCTACACTGGGCTGCATTATCTGGGAAAACAGAAATAATGAAAACTTTATTGAAAAACGGGTCTTCCCTTAAAGCCCTGGATAGCCGAGGTAATTCACCCTTAATGTATGCTGCAGGTTCTGGACAAACGGATACTGCCGTGTATGATATATTTATCGCTAACGGAGTAAAACTCGCAGAAGAGAAAAATCAAGAAGGGGCAAATGTACTTTTGCTTGTTGCTCCATTTCTGGATGATGAAAAAGATCTGGACTATTTCACCAGTAAAGGAATTGACTTAAAAAGTACCGACAATGATGGTAATGGCATTTTCAATTATGCTGCCCGTAGGGGAAATATTGTGTTATTGGAACAATTGGTCAAAAAAGGCGTCGATTACAAAACCTTAAACAAAAAAGGCGGCAATGCCTTTATGTTTGCGGCAATGGGTACACGTGGATTTAGCAATTTACTTCCTGTTTATGAATACTTAAAAACTCTTAAGTTAGAACCTAATATCGTGACCAATGACGGCAGCACCCCATTACACCGAATAGCTTTCAGCAATACCGACCCAGCCATCTTTAATCTTTTCCTAGACGCTGGCGCCAGTGTGGACCAAAAAGATGCAGATGGCAATACTCCATTCTTAAACGCTGCTTCCCGAAATGATTTGGATGTTGTAAGACTGCTTTATAAAAACGTGAAAAATATTGACGTTGCAAATAACAACGGACAGACTGCCATAATGCTTGCGTATGGAAGCAACAGCCCAAACGTTGTAGAATTTCTATTGAAAAACGAAAGTGATCTCAATTTAAAAGACGCAAGTGGTAATACTATTGCTTATTATTTACTTGAATCTTTCAATCCAAAAAAACCAGAAGATTTCGAAACCAAAGTGAATATCCTTCAGAAAAAAAAGAATACCATTAAATACATTTCAAGCCGAGGGTAATACGCTTTATCATCTTGCGGCAAAAGCAAACGATCTTAGCCTGTTGAAACGTCTGGCAACATTCGATATTCCAGTAAACGCAATCAACAACGAAGGGATGACAGCTCTTCACCAAGCAGCATTGAAAGCCAAAGACGACCAAATGATGAAGTATTTAATCAGTATTGGTGCCGATAAAAATGCAAAAACCGATTTTGAAGAAACGGCTTATGACCTTGCCAACGAAAACGAAGTATTGCAAAAAAATAAGGTAGAATTGACATTCTTAAAATAAAACCTTATTTAACATCAAGTGATTCTATAAAAAACTTTTAAATGAAACATCTCTTAAAAACATTTCCAGTTCTATTAATCGTGGGATTTCTGATTACTGGGTTTACTATAGCCAAGACAACTCCCGTAAAATGCTTGATCCAAATGACCAATTATACCGGTGAGGGCGCTTATATAATTGTCTCTTTGCTAAATCCAAAAGGGGAATATGTAGAAACACTTCACGTACAAGGAAAAGACCCAGAATGGTATAGCGAGATTGTTGAGTGGTGGAAATTCTACGGAAAAACCAAACCAAATATCGATGCCATCTCAGGCGAAACGATCAGTGGTGGAGAACGCACGGTTGTCATTTTACAAATTCCAGTAGATAAAATCGACAAAGGTTATAGCCTGCGTTTTGAATCTTCCGTAGAAGACAAAGATTATTACCAGGCCGATATCCAGTTTCCATTAACAACTGAAAACCTAAAAAGCAAACTAGAAGGCACAGGATTTATTCGCTATGTAAAAATGTTGGCGAAGTAAAAAAGGCTTAATGCTATATTATAAAAGGCTTACGGCCTTTTAAATCAATCAGCAATCCGAAGTCTCACGCCCTATATCCCAAGGTCCAAAACCACACACCTCAAGTCTAATGCCTAACATCTAATATATGACCATTTCCATCTGGCGATACAGTCATTTAGTGCTTGCCACTGTTTCTTCCTTGTTTTTGATGATGGCTTCCGTTACTGGTGTTATTTTGGCAGTAGAGCCAATCTCGCACCAAGCCAAGGGGTATGCTATAGAGGATTTAGATGAAATTTCTCTTGCAACGGCAATCAGCATTTTGAAGGAGAAATATAATGAGGTCTTTTCCTTGGAAGTGGAATCCTCAGGTTTCGTAAAAGCATCTGTTCTTACTGATAATTTTGAAACATTAGATATCTATATCGATCCAAAAACAGGGGTACAATTAGGCGAAGTAGGAAAACGACCTAACATTTATAGTTTTGCCACAAACTTGCACCGCTCACTATTCCTAAAAAGTATTGGTCGATTCTTTGTAGGCCTGGTTTCTTTACTCTTATTTCTGATTGCCATTACTGGTATATTTTTAGTGATCAAAAGACAAGGTGGGATAAGAAAGCTATTTTCAAAAGTACAGAAAGAGTATTTCGAAATGCGCTATCACGTTATTTTGAGTAGGTGGCTGTTTATTCCAATAGTCATTCTCGCACTTACCGGAGTATATCTTTCTCTTGAAAAATTCAATCTCTTGCCCGAAGCCAAAGTTGAATATCAGGATAGCATCATCTCAAAAGAATCCAAGATCTATGAAAACATTGGCGAGATTCCTTTCTTTCAGGGAACCGTACTTTCCAATGTAAGAAAAGTAGATTTTCCATTTTCCGATGATCCTGAAGAATATTTTCATATTGCCTTAAAAGACAAGGAGATAAAGGTCAATCAGGAAACGGGTACCATCGAGAGCAGTGCCCCCTACCCTTTCGTAAAACTTGCCTCCAGACTTAGCTTGGTTTTGCATACGGGAGAAGGGAGTGTTTTATGGTCCATAGTGTTGCTTATTGCAAGTGCATCTCTAATTTTCTTCATGTATTCTGGCTTTGTGATGTTTATTAAAAGACGTAAAAAGATTGGAGTAACTTCAACAATCACTGCCAAGGACGAAAGTGAATTTATTATTCTAGTAGGTTCCGAAACGGGTTCTACCTATGATTTTGCCACAAGACTTTACAATGCCCTGACTAATTCTGGAAAGACAGTTTACCTATCTGAACTGAATAAATATTCAACCTATACCCAAGCAAAACATATTATTGTTTTGACCTCGACTTATGGCGAAGGCGAAGCTCCCACAAACGCCTGGAATTTTATTGATAATTCCTCAGAGGTTCAACAACCTAATCCTGTTTTATTTGCCGTTGTTGGCTTCGGCTCTTTGGAATATCCAGATTACTGCCAGTTCGCAGTTGAAGTGGATTTATTTTTAGAAACGAAGAAAGAATTTAAACGCATTCTACCACTTTACAGAATAAACGATGAGAACTTTGCCGACTTTGAAAAGTGGGCAAAAAAATGGTGTACATTAATCGATTTACCTTTAGTAATTGAACGTCCACATAAAAAGAGGAAAAAGCTAAAATTATTACCATTCGAGGTAGTGGATCGCACTCCATTAAACCAAGACAACACTTTTTTACTCCGACTTAAACCTAAGCGTTGGGCCAAGTTTACGTCAGGTGATTTACTTTCTATTTTTCCAAATGATACTGATAATGCTCGCCAATATTCAATTGCTAAAATTGGAAAAGAAATCTTGCTCAGTATAAAAAAACATGAATTTGGTAAGGTTTCTTCCTATCTTTCTAACTTGAATAATGGGGATATCCTGAAAGCTGCTATAGAACCAAATGCGCATTTCCATTTTCCGAAGAACACCGCTTCCGCTATATTGATAGCCAATGGGACAGGCATTGCACCATTTTTAGGAATGATAGATAAGAACAAGAATATACCCATCAATCTGCTTTGGGGAAGTCGCACCCAGCAATCCTCACATATCTATGATGCGTATTTTGAAAACAATATTTCACAATCCACCAATAATGGAACTAAAGACCCTCTATTAAAAATCCATAGGTGTTTCTCCCGAGAAGAAAATAAACAATATGTACAGGATTTGGTGAAACAGCAGCAAGATGAAATTGTGGAAGCTCTGGAAAAAGGTGGTACCCTTATGATTTGTGGCTCGCTCTCCATGCAACACGATGTTCTGGATATTTTGGAAAAAGTATTAAAAGAAAAATCTAACACAAGTTTAGACATGCTTTTGCATAGGAAACAATTGCGATTGGATTGTTACTAAACCAGACTTAAGAGGTGAGAACATATGTTAATTGGAAACCTCTCTACTAAAAACTACAACTGAATACTGCAACATTTCCACAGTGCAACTGTATACATAATATTGTACGTTGCAAGACAAGCTTTATCATAGTATTTCCCGAATAATTCATAACTTACCTATTAATAATTTAATTATGAGTCGAGGTTTTGTAAAAGAAGGAGATCAAGAGGAAACTCCCATAATTCCCCCACGCGCCGCTTTACCTGAAGGAACTACCAATTACGTTACGCCGAATGGAATGCAACAACTTTTAGCAGAGCGAGAACAATTGGAAGACGAACGAGCAAATCTCGATATTAGCCACGAACAAGAACGTCGTATTGAACTAGCTGTAATCAATGGCAAGTTGGATTTGTTAAATGAGCGAATAGCCTCTGCAAGAATTTTAGATCCTGCAAGTCAACCAAAGGATGAGATTCGTTTTGGATCAATTGTAACCTATAAAATAACCACTGCCAAGTCGCCACTTACTTTTCAAATTGTTGGAGTTGATGAAGCGGATGTTTCCAAAAAGAAAATCGCTTTTGTTGCACCCATTGCGGTAACATTGACAGGCCATAAAGAAGGCGACAAAGTTTCTTTTAACCTAGGTGGTGAAAAGAGAATGGTTGAAGTGATAGCCATAAATTATAAATAGCCATTTCCATTTATGATTATAAAATCTTCGGTGCCAATTATAAATTTGAATGAATGCCAATTCTGAAAATAAATATCCCTAATCCCCCATGTATTCTTATATTTGCCTTTATGCTCCTAAATGATCATGAAGGAACTACTTGTGCTCCGAAGCGTTTGCGAAGGGGCATTAATTATTTTGTATAGAAACTCAAACAAATTCTTCTAAATATTCCTTAAATCTAATATTACAAACAAATGAATTTACTACGCTTACTCTTTATCTTTCTATCCGTCCCCTTATTCGCCCAGCAAGGGGGAATGTGGATTCCATCTCTTTTGGAAGGAATGAACGAAACCGAAATGAAAAATCTCGGTATGAAAATGTCCGCTAAGGATATTTACGATGTAAACAACGCCAGTTTAAAAGATGCTATCCCACATTTCAACGGTGGCTGTACTTCTGAAGTAATAAGTAACCAAGGTCTGTTGCTCACCAACCATCACTGTGGTTATTCGCAGATTCAAAGCCACTCCACCTTAGAGAATGATTATTTGGCAGATGGCTTTTGGGCAAAGAGCAAGAAAGAAGAATTACCGAACCCTGGGGTTACCGCAACCTTTATTGTACGCATCGAAGATGTTACCACCAAAGTTCTGCAGGGTATTACAGGGGCTATGAGCGAAGCGGATAAACAGAAAATAATCGAAACAAACATCGCTTTAGTTTCACAGTCTTCCCCAAAAGAAGCTTGGCAGGAAAATCGAGTTCGTACTTTTTACGAAGGAAACCAATATATGTTATTTGTAGTTGAAACATTCAAGGATATACGTCTAGTGGGCGCTCCACCTTCCTCAATTGGAAAGTTTGGAAGTGATACCGATAATTGGGTTTGGCCAAGACATACGGGTGATTTTTCTCTGTTCAGAATCTATGCCGATAAAAATAACCGTCCCGCAGAATTTTCCGAAAATAACGTTCCATATACTCCAAAACACTTCTTGCCTATTTCTTTGGATGGCGTAGCGGAAAATGACTTTACATTAGTATTCGGTTTTCCGGGTACTACTGATGAATATTTACCAGCTGTTGCAATTGAGCAGGTAATCAATACTCTAAATCCAGCAAGAATAGCGATACGCGACAAAGCTTTGGCTATTCAGGATAAATATATGCGTGCCGATCCACAGATTAAAATCCAGTATGCTTCTAAATTTGCTAGTATCGCCAACTATTGGAAAAAATGGAGGGGTGAAACTCTTGGCCTTCAAAAATCAGATGCAGTGGGTATTAAGAAACAACAAGAGCAAGCACTTACAGCCGAAATTAACAAAAAAGGAAAACAGCAGGAATACGGTCAACTTCTGCCACAATTTGAAACTTATTACACCCAAAGAGAGCCTTATGCACTAGGAAGAGAATATTTTCTTGAGACAGTTTTGAGAAATGTTGAATTACTTCGTAATGCATATCAAACCTATCAATTAGTACAAGTTTACGATAGTCGAGGAGCCCAATCTTTTGAAGACAGAAGAGATAATATGGTGGAGAGAATGTCAGGCCAATATAAAAACTATAGCAAACAAGTGGACGAAGAAGTTTTTGAAGCACTGATTGCTCTATACGCTGAAAAAGTTCCTGCACAATTCCTACCAGCTTCTTTTAAAAACCTAAATACTGAAGCGCTTACTAAAAGTGTTTATGACAATTCTGCTTTTGTAAATTATGAATTGTTTAAGACTCTATTGGAAGGTGATGCTGAAACTGTTATAACAAAACTGAAGAACGATCCAGGCTTCCAAATTGTTAAAGAAATGGCGGATGCTTATTTTGAAAAAGTAGCACCTAAATACGAAGAACTTCAATTAAACATTTCTGGTTTAGAGCGCGATTACATGAAGGCTTTATTAGAACTAAGCCCAAAAGATGCGCGTATTTTCCCGAACGCCAACAGTACGCTTCGCGTTACTTACGGAAAGGTCGCTGGTTATTCTCCTGCTGATGCCGTGTATTATGAGCCAGTAACACATTTGGAAGGTGTAATGCAGAAATACGTTCCAGGCGATTATGAGTTCGATGTACCCCAGAAACTGATCGACCTTTATAACGCCAAAGATTATGGTCAGTACGCGGAAGACGGCAAAATGCCCGTTAACTTTATTGGCACTAACCACACCACAGGCGGTAATAGCGGAAGCCCTGCTATTGACGCTTACGGAAACTTAATAGGTTTAAACTTTGACCGTGTTTGGGAAGGTACAATGAGCGATTACTATTACGACCCTGCCCTATCACGTAACATTATGGTAGATGCCCGTTATGTACTATTTATTATAGATAAATACGCTGGTGCAAAGAATCTGATTGATGAATTAAAGCTGGTTCATCCTAAAAAGGATAGCAAAAAGTCTAAAAAGAAAAAATAGCTATAATGTCAGGTTGAGCGCAGTCAAAACCTACTTTAGCAGTCAAGAGCTCACTCCCGTTAACTATCGTGAGTACTCGAACAAACATTTGTTAAAAGCAGAAATCCACGAATAATTATTAAGATTATTCGTGGATTTTTAATTTATAAATTTTGCTGAAGTTTTAATTCAACCCTCTCGCTTTCAGCATAGGTTCAATCTTAGGATCACTACCACGCCAGTCTTTGTACATTTTTTCAAGCTCCAGTGTATTCCCTTTAGAAAGTACCATATCACGGAAACGCTGACCGTTTTCTCGGGTTAATCCCCCGTGGGTCTCGAACCAATTATAGGCATCGTGATCCAACATCTCTGTCCAAGAGTATGAATAATAGCCAGCAGCATAACCTCCCGCAAAAATATGCGCGAAGTAAGTAGAACGATATCTAGGAGGTACAGCATGAACCACGTCGAGTTTTGTTTTTCGTAAAGCCTCTGTTTCAAAGGCGTCAACATCTTGTATGGTTTTATCGCCAGAAATAGTATGCCATTGCATATCTAAATTGGATGCGGCCAAATTTTCGGTTAAACTATAGCCTTGGTTAAAGGTTCCAGAATTCTTTATCTTATCAATTAATTCCTGTGGAATAGTTTCACCAGTTTTATAATGAACTGCGTAATTTTTTAATACATCTGGATATAGTGCCCAGTTTTCATTAAACTGTGAAGGGAATTCCACAAAATCACGAGCAACTGAAGTACCAGAAAGTGATGGATACTGCTGGTTTGCAAAAAATCCGTGAAGGGCATGGCCAAATTCGTGGAACATCGTTTCAACTTCATCATAAGTCAATAAAGCTGGTTCGTTTCCGGAGGGTTTTGGAAAGTTGCATACGTTATAGATAACCGGTTTTTTATTGTATAGCTTAGATTGGGTTACAAAATTAGACATCCACGCGCCTCCTCTTTTACTTGGACGCGCAAAATAATCTGCATAAAAAAGACCGAGTTGATCTCCATTCTCCTCAAAAAGTTCATAGACTTTTACATCTTCCTGATAAGTTGGAATATCTGTTCTCTCTTTATAGGTAATACCATATAATTTTTCAGCAGCATAAAAAACACCTTTTTCTAAGACATTTTTCATTTCAAAATAAGGCTTTATCTGTTCTTCATCTAGATCGTACTTTGCTTTTCGAACCATCTCAGCATAGTAGTTCCAATCCCAAGGCTCCAAGGTAAAATCTTCGCCTTTGGACTTTATGATTTTTTGAATCTCGTCAGCTTCTACTTGTGCTTTGGCAGTAGCTGCAGGAATAAGCCCTGCAAAAAACTTGTTTACAGTTGCTGGGGTTTTGGCCATCGTTTTCTGAAGACTCCATTCCGCATAATTATTAAAACCTAAAAGCTTTGCTTTTTGAGCTCTTAACTCAATTATATCCTTGATTATTCCTTTGGTATCGTTTGCGCCACCATCTGCACGTAACCAAGCTGCCTTAAAGAGTATTTGCCTACTCACTCTGTTATCCATAGATTGTAATAACGGCTGTTGCGTAGTGTTTAGCAATGGAACTGTCCAACCTTTACCGTCTTTATTTTCTATTGATTTTAGGTAATCTGCATCAACACCGGCCAATTCTTCTTTATCAGTAAAAGTTACAGCTCCAGCATTGTTTGCCTGTAATAAGGTTTTTCCAAACTTTGTAGTTAATGAAGCTAGTTTTGCATTATATCGCTTCAATGTTGTTTTGTCTTCTACTGAAAGATTGGCTCCTGCTATTTCAAAATCCTCATAATATTCCTCAAGTAATTTTAAAGATTCCGGATCGAGGTTAAGGGATTCTCTTTTCCCGTGTAAGTTTTTAAACCGTTGAAACAATTTATCGTTCAAATAGATCTCGTCATTTTGAGATGCGAATTTTGGAGCCATTTCTTCTTCAATCGCTTGTAGTGTTTCATTTGTATTTGCTCCGGTAAGCGCATAAAATATTTGTGACGATCTTTCCAGTAGTTCCCCACTTTTTTCAAGGGCGATAACAGTATTTTCAAAGCTAGGCTCTTCCTCATTATTTACGATTGTCTCTATGGCTTTCTTTTGTTGCTCCATTCCCTCGAGCATAGCAGGCTTAAAGTTTTCATCCTTGATTTTCGAAAAGTCAGGCGCCCCATAAGGCAATGTACTTTCAGAAAGCAAAGGATTTTCTGTATTATTCATCTGATCTTCATTTTGGTTTGGGTGTTCTTTTTCCTTTGAATTGTTACAGGCCACCACAAGCAGGGCCAAAGTAAGAAAGGGAATTGTTCTTTTCATTATTTGTTGATTTTATAATAGAAATGTAAATATACGTAAATGGTAGAACAATATTTTAGATCCATTAATGAGTTCAGCCATCTTCAAATCAAAATAAATTATAAATCAAAGTTGATAACGAAAAAAATATTTAAGAAAAGTGACTTAAATCAAAAAACCCCTCAGCAAGCTGAAGGGTTTTTCTTTTTTGGTTGGTTAATGGTGATTATTCTTTAATCAAGCGCTTGACGGTGCTTGCGTTGTCACCAATAATTTGAACAACATAAACTCCAGAGGCTAGCGATGAGATATCTACCGCTCTTTCACCCTGCATAGTGCGAAGGTCCACCTGGTTAACTAGTTTTCCGTTTATGTCATAGATCATCATTTTCTCCAGGGAGATGTTGGTCTTGTTCACAAGGTTCACAACATGCTTGGCTGGGTTTGGATACAACATCAGGCCAGTGTCAAGAGAGTTGTCGGCAACACCCACGATGGTATCTACCGTAAGCTCGAAGTCACAGGTAGAAGTGTTCCCGTACTCGTCAGTGGCTGTCAATGTAACGGTGTAAACACCATCTGGTATTGCAGCTCCTGGAGCGGGATCTTGGGTAGTGACAGTCACTGGATCCGTACAGTTGTCGATAGCAGTTGCCTCACCGGTTGCGAAATAATCCGGTACTATATAGTACAGGTTACCGGCTCCTGGATCAACAGTCTGATCTGCCGGACAGGTAATTACCGGTGCCAAATTGTCGACCACAGTTAGAATAGCTGTACAAGATGCGATGTTGCCACTTGCGTCACTTGCAAAGATTGTTACAGTGATCGGTGTTCCGATATCTGCACAGGTCACAATAGGAACATCTACTGCCAAGATAGTAATACCACAGGCATCGTAGGACAATGGTCCTCCTGGGATTTCAACGAAGTAAGCAGTTCCATCAGAATTGGTCAAGTTAAGCGTCCAATTGGCTGGAGCGAACTGACCTGTAAATCCAGGCTGGAAGTTTGAGATTACGGTTTCGTTGTTCCCAAAGAAGTTGTCATCAGTTTGAGAACGGAATCCGAACTTATCACCAGCAGACAAAGCCACAGTTGTAGTTCCAGATTGGTTCCCCAAGCTACGATCAACTACCTCGGTATAAACACCGTTCACTATATAACCGAAGCCATCATATCCAGGGTCATCATTCAGGGTATAGTCCCAATCAAAGCTAATAGTTACTGCATCTGTTACATCTACAGTAAAGTCAGTAAATCCTTCTAAACCTGAGGATGTGTCACTACCAATAACCATAACGTTATAGGTTGTTTCTGAAAATGCCAATAGGACATTTGGATCCACAGTGGCCGTTCCATCCGGGCCAAGCTCAATAGTTGCATCTGCACACACTAAGATTGGTGCAATGTTGTCTATCACATTTACTACAGCCATACAAGTTGCTGCGTTTCCGCTGTCATCCGTTACCGTTACTTCAATTATGTTCTCGCCCAGGTCCGCACAAGTAAGATTAAGTCCACTTCCTCCACCGCTAGTTGTGTAATGGATTGTTCCATTGAAAATTCGTGGTGAGAAGATTGGGGCTGTGAATGGAACATTAGACGCACCTCCCAAAGCCATAGACATTTCTGCATTTGAGTAGTTTTGGTTGCTTCCGTCTCCATTTGTGTAATAATGGCTGTGAGTAGTGTCCAACACTAGGGCGATACCATAAGTAGTATTTGCGGTCAAAGTGATCGGTGTAGCTAAAACAGCGTTAGAAGGGCTATCTTGACCTGCGCCAGTACCAGAAGCGGTAGAAGCAGCAGCTCCCCAAGCACCTGGATTGGCTTCATTGCCAACATAAGTACCTACCAACGTATAGACATCCATTGTAAATGTTCCAGGATCTGCAGTATTGATATCGATTTCAGTAACATCAAGATCATCCGGTCCTACAGTGATATCAAAATAAACAGCGCCTCCTGGGCTACCGTTATTTCCTGATGCGAACAGACTCGTCAATGAGCCCACTGTTCCACCACCAGAACCGCCACCAGCGGTAATTGTGTAACCACAAGCTTCTGTAACGCCTAGGACCAAATCATTAACATCTACTACCGCGATGCCATTGGCATCAAGATAAACATCAAGTCCACCACCCGTAGCTTTCTGGTATGTCAATAGGAAGTTGTCCACTCCCGCGCCCCAGGCCCAAGAATCTTCATCATCATAGGTAAAGCGAACCTGAAAGGCTGCATTAATATAACTAGAAACATCAATAGCACCTGTGTTTACTGGGCCTTGGTCAGCATCAACAAATAGAATGGATTGCCAAGCAGCACCGTCCCAAACTTCTACTTCAAAAGTTCCATCATCAAGGTATGTCTTTAAAGCATAATCAAAGGAAAGCTCTGAACTAGTGGCTCCAGTAAGATCATATGCTGGAGAAACCAATCTTGCAAGGTTGGAAGTTCCAGAACCTGCTGCGTCATCGTCAAAGATAGCTGCGTTGGTTGTGAAGTCCGGTCCCGATGGCATATCGCCAGATCCGAAAGCCCAGTCGTAGCTACCGCTTTCGATAACGGTAGTCCAACCAGTTGGGATACTCGCACCTTCAAAATCTTCAGATTCGGTAAAAGTTCCAAATCCACCCACACAAGTAATTTCTGGTGCGGTTACATCCTGTACGGTAACAGTGGAAGTACAAGTTCCAGTGTTACCAGAATTATCGGTTACAGTAACGGTAACTGTATTATCTCCAATATCTGCACATCCGAAAGACGACTTGCTAAGTGTAATTGAGGCTATGCCACAGTTGTCGCTTGAGCCATTGTCTACATCCGCGCTATTTATAGTAGCCAGACCTGTTACAGGATCAAGATCAACTGTTACATTCTGGCAAACAGCTACTGGATTTTCGTTGTCAACCACCGTCACTGTAAACTCACAAGTCACGGTATTGCCGTCACTATCGGTTGCAGAGAACTCGACAGTAGTTGTTCCTACTGGGAAGGCACTTCCACTTGCAGGTCCACCAGTTTGAATGGTAGGAATTACGCCATCTTCAATATCGAATGCAATTGCATCAGCAAAATTAACAACAGAGCTACAAACACCAGGGTTATTGTTAGCTACTATATCACCCGGACATGCAATCACAGGAGGATTGCCACTAGTAGCGATTGGGAAGCCAGAAACATTCAATTCAAAGTTCCCAACGCTTGTACTATATCCGTGAACTAATACATAATAGGTAGAGGAACCATCTGATGTGAAGGTAACCTGACTGCGGAATGAGCCGGATGGACAAGATGGAGACATATCATCATTGGCAGTCACACAAGTTAACGCACCACAACTACCAGAATAAACTGAAAGTCTAGTATCATACCCAACAGCAGAACAAGTATTCATAGTTACAACAGAACCAGTACCGCTAACATCTGTAAATTTATACCAAACACCAGGTGCAGTAACTCCAACAGAGTTGCAAGTACCTGCCCCTGGAGAGTCAACAGTCGCATTGATTGTAGTCCCTGCCACCGTTCCATCGCCTGTCAAGACAAATGCGTTTGCGCATAGATCATTTGCAGGTGGTGGCGGTGGTGGTGATATTAGCTGAACAGTAGATAAAAAACAAGATGCTTGAGTTCCACATGTCGGCGGTCCACTGCTGTGTACGTGAACTCTAACTGTTGTTGCGGAAATTGAATTAACGGTAACAGGTGAAGCTCCATAAGCAATCACAACGTTACTAGTATTTGTGACAGTAACGTAGCCTGCTGTAGAGGCAAACCGATAATCTTCCCCAATCAAAAGTCCAGAAACTGTACCGTACTCACCACCAAAATTACAGGTCGTGATAGTCTGGACATTTCCAGAATTATCCGATGTAATAGTGCCATAGGCAGAAGTAGCAATACATTGACTAAAGACGCTTCCGACTGTAAAAAAGACCAGCAGAAGCACAAGTGTAATTTTCTTCATAAATTATATTTTAGTTATTAGTTAAAAGGACGTTAAAAGTACTTAGAATTATCATAAAATACAAATAATTCTTTCTTTCACATCTCAATAACCTAATTACCTATACTACATCAAAAAGCAAAAAAATATTAAACCATAGATTGCTGTATATTAAATGATTAACATCCCTAATTATTCAGATTCTATATAATAGCTTTTTATGAAATGACGTTATTCATCTACTAGAAAATCAAAAAAATATAGTTAATTCAGATTATACATTGGAAATGTGGGTCTGGACTAAGAAATTAAAAAAAAAATGACATACTTAAATTTGTGAAAATCGCAATTCTATTAACAAATTCACAGAGTCAATAAACCCAAAGAAAAATTCTACTCAAAAAAACGGCTTGTATTGCGCCACACGGAAATCTATGGTAGTTTTATCAGGAAATCGATCCTTCATTCTTTTATATGCTTCGAGACTTCCAACAGCTCTATTTGCAGCTCCAGAAGGCGCTATCAAAGAAACGGTTTTAACGATTCTTTCGGTATTGGGAAGTAGGAACTTATGTATTCTCGGCACTCTATTCGAAACCAATTCCAAAGAAATATTGTACTCCTTAAGATTTCTTCGGAAGAAATACTCAGGGCCGTTTTTGCTGTTACCACCAGTAAATAGAAGTGTATCAATCTTTGGATTTTGCTGAAGCACAGCAACCAAATCGCGCAGTTCTACTTCCAACATTCCAATATCAGAAGCATCCACTTTTTCACGCATTGCCGAAGCAACCATATCACAAATGCCAATACCTCTTTTTATAAGAAAATGTTCCCTTTGTGCAATTGCTTCTGCAGTAGTTTCAAACTTTAAATCCAACCCAAAAATCTTGTCCAATATCACCCACAACTGGCCATCGCGACTTCCATAGCAAAAATCAACATCGCCCTCCTTTAATTCACCAGTTGTAAAACGTGGCGGTGGCAAGGTTCCCACAATTAACTTAGTGGCGGTTGCAGGAATATAGGGAGAATATGGATGGATGTGGTGGAACAAAAAAATTCTAATTTACGGTGTGTTGTTTCTTGTTTATCGCATTAACTTTCAGGTTCAAGTTCATTCATAACTACCTTATAAACACAGGCTCATTCTTATTTTCGGTATATTCTTCACTATAACCGTAGCCATCAGAATCAAATGCAATTAATTCATTCAATGTCTTTATATCATTATCAATAGCAAATCGAGTCATACTTCCACGTGCTTTTTTCGCGTAAAAAGAAATGATTTTCAACCTACCATTTTTAAAGTCCTTAAAAACGGGTGCAATAACTGGTACCTTTAATTTCTTTTCGTCAATAGCACTGAAATATTCAACGCTTGCCAAATTCAGAAACAGCTCATCATCTTCCAATTCCTTATTCAAAGTTTCGGTAAGCGTATTTTTCCAAAACGCATAAAGGTCCTTTTTCCGATTAACGCTAAGCTTAGTACCCATCTCCAAACGGTAAGGTTGCATTAAATCTAACGGACGAAGCATTCCATACATTCCCGAAAGTATGCGCAACGAATCCTGCAACAGATCAATTTTTTCCAAAGGAATGGAATAGGCATCCAATCCGGTGTAAACATCACCCGCAAAGGCGTAAACTGCTGGGCGTGCGTTATCTTTTGTGAACGGCGTATTGAACTCTTTATAGCGCTGATAGTTGAGCTCAGCCAATTTATCACTAATGTCCATCAATTCAGAAATAGCCTTTTTACTTTTAATTTCCAATTTGTTGTTTATCAATGCGGCCTCTTCTAGAAATTTTGGTTGGGTAGCACGGGAAGTCGGAAGTTTGGATTCAAAATCCAAGGTTTTGGCAGGTGAAACTACTATTTTCATTAAAATTGCATTTTCTCCAAAATTAACGAAAAGAATGATGAATTGTAATCGATACTCAGAGATTTGTAAATAAGAGATTTAAACTGTCAACTGCTACTTCACACTGCTTTCGTCAACTTCAACTTAAACAGCAGCCGAAAACTTCTTAATCTTTAAAGCTTTAAATACCTTTTTGATTCCTTTTTCAGACTCGGAAAGTACAATCAAAACATCATCGGGATGAATGACAGTACTGCCGTTGGGTGTAATATACTTTTCGTCTCTTTTAATCATTGCGATAATTGCGGTTTTGGGAAATTCAATCTCGACGATCTTTTTACCCACTACCTTATTCCCCTTTGCAATTCCTATCTCCCGCATTTCGGTTTTAGGATGTTCCTCCATAAACTTTTCTGATGGACTTAGAATTTTTTCTGCACTGGGAATACTAACATTTAGCCATTTTGCCACTATAGAAAGCGTGGTGCCTTGAATCAGAATAGACGTGAGGGAAATAAAAAACACTATGTTAAAAATCATATTCGCCTTATCAATTCCCGCCAATAATGGGTAGGTTGCAAACACAATAGGTACGGCCCCACGCAAACCAACCCAAGAAATATAGAATCGCCTGCGCAATTTCATTTTAAAAGGAATGAGGCTTATAAAAACTGCTGCTGGACGTGCTACGAATATTAAGAACAATGATATTACAAGTCCGACACCTATTACCGGAACTATTTGGGACGGAAACACCAAAAGCCCTAAGGTTAAGAAAAGCACAATCTGCATCAGCCATGCCAATCCATCATACATTTTTAGTATAGTCTTTTTGTGAATTAGATATTGGTTCCCTAAAAAGAGCGCACATATATAAATAGCTAAAAACCCATTTCCACCTACAAAATCAGTTACGGAGAAAGTGATAAACATCAAAGCGATTACAAGTACAGGATAAAGACCTTCAAAATCCAATTTTATTTTATTGATGATAATCTTACTTAACTTCCCAAAACCGAAACCCGCAATAGTACCAAGAATCATCTGTTGCAAAAACAGGGGAATAATGGAAGCTAGCCCTTTGTCTTGATTTATCACCAATCCCAAAAACGCAATGGTAAGCACATAGGCCATAGGGTCATTACTACCGCTTTCCATTTCTAGAGTGGGACGTAAATTCGCACGTAGCGCAAGGTTCTTGGATCGCAAAATGGAAAATACCGCAGCTGCATCAGTAGAGGAAACTATACTTCCCAAGAGCAAACTTTCATAAATAGTAAAATCGGTGACGTAATACACAAAGATTCCCAGCCCGACGGCTGTAAGTAAAACGCCTAAAGTGGAAAGTGCGAAACCTTCCTTCATTATGGGACGCACCGCTTTCCAGTCGGTATCAAGTCCCCCAGAAAATAGGATAAAATTCAAAGAAATGATCCCAATCAGTTGGGCTAATTGTGGGTCATCAAAACTAATCCCTCCAATCCCGTCTTCTCCGGCCAGCATCCCGATTCCTAAGAAGAGCACCAAGGTAGGAACGCCAAATTTATAGGAAGTTTTACCCGCTATAATACTTATAAAAAGTAGAACCGAGCCAACAAGCAGAATGTTTTCAATGGTTAAATCCAATAACTATAGCTTAAAAATTTCGCATTGTCGCAAAATACGAATTAAATCGTTTTAAAAATAGCATCAACCAGTTTATGCAACTAAGAAAACAAGTATTTAAAATTGGATTGGATATTCACAAATAACCCTAATTTTACAGACAAATAGCTTGTAGTACATGGCGACCAATAAAATAGAACTTCGCACCGTAAACGTTACTCGTTACATCACGCCATTGCGTGAAGGTGGTTCATTACCTGCTCTAGTTGAAGCGGATGATGATTTTAAATATGTTTTAAAATTTCGCGGTGCTGGCCACGGTGTAAAAGCATTAATTGCAGAATTATTAGGCGGTGAGATAGCAAGAACTTTAGGATTAAAAATCCCAGAATTGGTTTTCGCCAACATTGATAAAGCCTTTGGCCGCAGTGAAGGTGATGAAGAAATACAAGATCTTTTAAAAGGAAGCCAAGGCCTTAACCTCGCACTCCACTTTCTTTCTGGCGCCCTAACTTTTGATCCTGTCGTAACACAAGTGAATGAGAAATTAGCGTCAAAAATTGTTTGGTTCGATGCGTATACTACCAATATTGACCGAACTGTAAAAAATACTAATATGCTAATTTGGCATAAGGAGCTATGGCTTATTGACCATGGTGCTACTCTCTATTTTCATCATTCGTGGGAAAATTGGGAAAAAGCGGCCGTGAGTCCTTTTACATACATCAAAGATCACGTCTTATTGTCTCAGGCTTCACAGGTTGAAGAAATAAACGCGGAGATGATGGCGCTTCTCGCTGATGAAAAGTTGCAGGAAATAACTAACCTCATCCCAGAAGCCTGGCTCATTTGGGAAGGTTCTAAAATGGCTCCTGAAGCAATTCGTGACGTATACTTCCAATTTTTAGTACAGCGAAGAAACCATTCAAATAACTTTGTAAAACAAATTCAGGATGCCCGGGAAACACTTGTATGAGTATGCAGTAATACGTTTGGTACCACGCGTAGAACGCGAGGAATTTCTGAATGTTGGTATTATCCTTTTTTGTAAGAGAGCCAAATTTATTAAATGCAAATTTCAAATTGATACTGAAAAGCTAAACCTCTTTTCCTCAGAACTTGAATTTGAGGAAATAGAGAAAAACCTCCAAGCTTTCGAAAAAATCTGTTCAGGATCCAAAGATGGCGGACCAGTAGCACTATGGGAAGATTCCGATAGATTTAGATGGCTTACAGCACAACGCAGTTCCTCCTTGCAAACTTCGCGTCCTCATAATGGGTTTAGCGATGACTTAGATGCAACCCTAAAACGACTTTTCGGGGAGTTGGTTTTATAAAATTTTAGAAGCTAAATATTTCTGTACCTCGTAGATATTGATACTTTTATTGAATTTTTTACTAACTGTAGGATTGTCTTCACTAGAAATCCAAATTTTCAACTCCGCATCCAAATCGAATGTACCAGCGGTTTCCAAGGAGAATCTTGAAATATGCTTATAGGGAAGGCATTTGTATTCTACCTTACTACCCGTCACTCCTTGTACATCAATCAAAATCAAACGTTTATTAGTAAACATAAACACATCGCGAAAAAGAGAAAACCCAAGCTCCACTACTTCCCCTTCAATTAAGAGACGTTCGTACTTTTCGTTCAGTTTTTCAGCAGAAACTTCACTGGCATTGCCCAGAATTTTATTAAATAAACTCATTTGTTTAGTTTAGAAGTTTAATATGAATGGATTTTTAGATCGATACTGCTAAATGAACACAGACCACTAGGTTTCAAATCCCTTCATATTAAACTTCTAAAAATAACAAAAGCTTTATTCAAGATAAATCCTTTTGGTCATTATTTCTCCCTGAATATCTACTTTAACAATAAGCATTCCGGCTGAGAAATAATTAGTGGTTAATTCAACTTCATTAAAACCTTTTTTAAGGTCGAATTGTTGGTCTGTAATTTTTTTCCCACTTACATCAAAGATTTCTACCAACGCGCTCTCATCTTTTTGTAGTTCAAGAGCCAATTTTATAGGATTTCCAGACTTGCTTGGATTGGGATAAACCTTTAAAGAATAATTAGTCAAATCTTCATTTGAATTTTTCTCCAATAAATTTGTTGGACTAGGGAAGTTTTTTCCAGAAACTTGAGTCAATGTCCCATATGCTTCAAATTCAATAATGTGTACTCCAACGTTTTCTGAATTGTAATTCATATTTACCCGAATATAGCGAGCTGAAGGGTTGCTCAGGTTAAAAGTATTTCCTTGACTTGTTGCGGGACTTGTGTTTGCATTGAAATCGACCAAAGTTATCCAATTGGTCCCATCTAGTGAACCTTCAATATCGTATTGATAATATCTGTCATCATCATAATAGGTAAAAACCACTAATTTACTAAGATCGTATTCATCGCCCAAATCGACACTCCACCATTGTGGGAAAGGACTTGCTCCCCACCAATTATCTAGTAAGTATACTCCGTCAACAGCATTAGAGCTCGCTGTTTCAGTACCACTAGATGAAGTTGTTGGTTTGTACAAAGCAATATTTCCAATAGGTGGCGCAACGTCTTCACTTATAATACTTACAATGGCACTCGAAGGCACACCAATCGTATAACCAGCACCCGCTGAAAGTGTAAGAATTACAGTTTCTATAGGCTCTATCTCTGGATCGTCAATAGGGGTTACCGTGATTGTTCCACTCTGCTGCCCATTGGGGATGACTAGAGTTCCAGAAAGTGTAGTGTAATCAGAACCTGGCGTCGCCGTACCCCCAACAATATAATTTACCTCTAGCGGGCCACCATTATTTACTGTTTCGAGACTTACCCTAAATGTTCCAGTATCCAAAGGATTCTCAGAAGCTGACTCATCTGTTGCATTTATTGTTACTTGAGGGTTAGTAGTTCCAGAAAGAACCCCATAAGCTTCGAACTCAACGATATGAACTCCAAAGTTCTTTGAATTATAGTTCATATTTACTCTTAAATAACGGGCTTCAGGATTACTAAGGCTAAAGGAATTTCCCTCCTTTGTCGAAAGGGTCGTATTCGTATTAAAATCAACCACAGTTGTCCAATTGTTCCCATCTGTGGATGCTTGAATGTCATATTGATAGTATCTATTATCGCCATAATAGGTTATCAAGACTATCTTACTAATGTCAAAATTATTTCCAAGATCCACTTGCCACCATTGCGGGTATGTCATCCCTTGCCAATAGTTGTGTTTGGTAGAATTGCCGTCAACGGCTTTATCCTTTGTTGAAACCCCGTTAGATGATGTTGTAGGTTTTAAAAGCGCTAGGTTTGTTCCAGGGGGAACATCGTCTTCACTGATAATGTTGACCGTTGCAGTTGAGGGAGCTCCTATATTATAACCGGTTCCTGAGGACAAGGTTAGGATAACGGTTTCAGATGGCTCCACCTCAGTGTCATCGATTGGCGTAACCGTAATAGTTTCGCTTTGTTGCCCACTGGGAATAGTTACTGTTCCCGAAAGTTCGGTATAATCAAACCCCGATGTTGCCGTACCGCTCATCGCATAATTTATTACAATTGGGCTACCCGTATTTACGGAATTTAAACTTACAGTAAAAGTGCCAGTATCCAAAGGATTCTCTGAAGCCGACGGATCAGTGGCAATCACCGAAGCGATAGGAAGGTTATTTGCGAGAACTGTTCTGAAATATTGTTTCCCAATCCAAACATTGTGATCATTGTCCCAAGTACTAAAATATGATTTATCAGAAAGACCAGAAGCAGTAGCTGCCCATGTACCTACGCTTATCATATAATCATTGCTAAATACATTTTGTGCTCTAATGGCAGTGTCATATTCTGAGTATAAATTCAAGTTAACTCCTCCAATATTGTTGGCAACATCCTGCATAATTAGCGAAGCGTAAATATGGTCTGAATGGTCATCCGGATTTACACCCGCATCATTATCAGCCACATTGAATGTAACATTGGAAGATGGAATCATTTCAGACGTAACTATTGCTTGAAGAGTGGCTTCTAGATTCGCTAAGGAACTATATGTAGCAGTTCCATCAATTGCCGAAATGTTGGGTACGGAGCCAGTGAATATTTTTTGCAAACTCTTATTGTTAGTTAATGGATAACCGTCTCCATAGTAATTTCCATCTGGTAATCTTAAAAAATAGGCTACTATATTTCGGTAAGAAAACTTTAAAAGTTGTTGTCCGTTTACCGTTACGATAGTCTGGTTCATATTACTGCCAGGAGCACCATTATTGGTGAAAGTATTGGACATAAATCGTATAGCTCTTAAACTTCCCTCTTCCCTTGCGAGATAATAATTATTGCTTGTACCATCACCAGCATCTCCAGCCGTTAAATGCAAGAAAATAACTTTTTCGTTCGTTCCCTTAATACTCTGGTATGCATTCGGGTTCATGAACAGTTGCCAGTCATCGGGATGGGCAACCACATATACACTGGTAGTTTGTGCAGTTAAATTTGAGAAACCGAACAATACAATCAGTCCAATTATAAATACTAATATGCTTTTTGTTTTCATCGTCTATAAATTTTATCTCCAGATCGAGATCTTTTATATTGTTAAAGGAAAGAAATATTAATTAGTGTGTTTTGATTTATTTGAGCCGAATAAAAAACCCCCAAACCAACTCTCTTTTTTTAAAAAAAAAGTTGAAATGGGGGATAAGCTGTAAAGGTAATAAAATTATGTTAACATCAATAGAATTAGTTTTTATAATCATTTTACCTTTAAGATTTTAAAATCTTGATAATAATCGGGTTAACTCCACAAATTATTCGATGAAATGAACTTAATCTTGTTCTAAGAAGGTGAAATTTTTCCCTTCGTTAAAATATAGTATTACGAAATTTTATTGAGAATGAAAGAAAAGCATTCAATTTCAAATAAGTTTGGAATTGAATACCACTTAATTGATTTTGACGTTCAAATCAATCAAACCTAAAACTGCAGATGAAACTGACTACTGATTACTTAACCTCTCCTTGGTAAGTTATAGTCCCACGACGATTACTACTTATGGAAAGTGTTGCATTCCCAGAATCGCTTACTGACAAGGATATTTCATAGGTATCTTCATCATTAACAATTACATCCACTTGATACTCTTTTTTCTTTACAAAAGTGTAATCCTCTGGCAATCCTTTAAATCTCATCCCTGTATCCTTCCCCAGAGCCATCCCGCTATTACCTCTTCCATAAAATGGTAAGTTACTGATAATCATTTCTGGAGAAAAAGTAACAGAATAACTACTTCCCACCAAATTTTTCGGGCTCCCAGTTGATGGAAATACAGTGTGAGCAATAAACTCAAAAGTTTTTGAATCTAACAAGCCTGCGATGTTGCTAATAGACACAGTTTCTTTGTTTGTATCTGCTTTTAAACCCTTCTCTTGGGCTGAAACATTTCCAAGAATAAAGGAAATTAAGGCCGCAGTTAAAATAGTTTTTAGTTTCATCATCATTTATTTTTTATTTACTCCTTAAGCAATCTTTACGCCGTTAATATTTGTCAGAGTGCAACCATAATCTTTTGATTTCAAATAGTATTACTGACCAATATAACTGAATACTGTAATTTCTTACTGCTTCAAATCCTGTAATTCTTTCAAATACAAATATGATTCCACAAAATCAACCTGCTCCTGTCCTGCCATCTTTGGTTGGTTTTGAAAAAACAACCATGGAAGCGGTAACTTCAGTCGTCAAAACACCATTATATTAAACTTTCAAATCAATCTCCTTCAAATTCTCAATTCTATTTCTCTGAAGGAAATCGTCTATCGTTTCAAAATGCTCAATCACACGTTTATCTTTAAATTCGAATACTTTCTCTGAAAGCCCCTGAAGGAAATCACGGTCGTGGGAAACCAAAATCAAGGTACCATCAAACTGAAGCAAAGCCTCCTTCAAAACATCTTTCGATTTTAAATCTAAGTGGTTCGTAGGTTCATCGAGTATCAAAACGTTCACAGGTTCCAGCAACAATTTCACCATCGCTAAACGAGTTTTCTCCCCTCCTGAAAGCAGTCCCACTTTTTTATCGATATTATCCCCACTGAACATAAATCGGCCGAGAATATTTTTAACCTGAGTTCTAATTTCACCTTTAGCAACCTCATCTACAGTTTGGAAAACGGTGAGATCTTTATCTAAAAGTGCTGCTTGGTTTTGGGCAAAATATCCCACTTTAGCATTATGACCCAAAGCACAAGTTCCCTCAAAATCTATTTCGCCCATTATGGCTTTTATCATCGTGGATTTCCCTTCGCCATTTCTTCCAACGAAACTCACTTTCTGTCCACGAGAGATGCTCATATTGGCATCGTTGAAAACAACGTGATCTCCGTATTTTTTGGTAAGTCCTTCCGCGGTTACTGGATAATCACCACTACGTTGAGCAGGTGGAAAACGCAAGGCTAAAGCTGAGGTATCTATTTCATCAATTTCAATAATCTGTAGTTTTTCCAGCATCTTCTCTCGGGAATTCACTTGATTAGTTTTTGAATATGTTCCTTTAAATCGATCAATAAACTGCTGCGTTTCTGCAATAAATTTTTGTTGTTCTTCGTAGGCTTTAATCTGGTGCGATCTTCTGTCTTCCCGCAATTGCAAATAATGACTATAATTTGCTTTGTAATCGTAAATCCTTCCCATTGTAACTTCAATGGTGCGGTTGGTTATATTATCAATAAAGGCTCTGTCGTGCGAAATAACAATCACAGCTTTGGCTTTATTCAGCAGAAAATCTTCTAACCAAATTACCGATTCAATATCTACGTGATTCGTTGGCTCATCAAGTAAAATTAAATCCGGTTTTTGAAGTAGTAGTTTTGCCAACTCAATTCGCATACGCCATCCTCCACTGAATTCTGAAGTTAGGCGATCGAAATCACTTCGTTTAAAACCTAGTCCGCGTAGAGCCTTTTCTACTTCGGCTTCGTAGTTTATCTCATCCAGAGCATAATATTTTTCACCAAGCTCCGCTACTTTAGTGATTATGTTCATATATGCATCACTTTCATAATCGGTGCGGGTTTCAAGCTCTTTATTTAGCCGATCCATTTCGTCTTGCATCTCAAAAATCTCTTTAAAAGCCTTTGATGCTTCCTCAAAAACAGTACAGCTATCATCTGTCAATAAATGCTGAGGGAGATATGCTATCACGGCATCTTTAGGCCCGCGCACATTTCCGCGAGTAGGTGTCTGTTCGCCTGCAATAATCTTCATCATTGTACTTTTCCCGGCACCATTTTTCCCCATAAGGGCGATTTTGTCGTTCTCATTTACTACAAAGGAAACATCGCTGAATAGAGTATCTCCACTAAACTCAACCGCTAAATTGTCTATTGAAATCATATGAATTTTTTAAGGCTGCAAAACTATTAAAATCCTGCTTAGGTTGTTGATTTCTATCTACAAACCTTTTTTTATATAAAACCCATCGGTAGCTATGGATTTAACTCGAGTCGTTAACATTATTTTATGGTATTTTTATATTTTTGAACTCCAATATTTAGAAATGAACTACAAAAAATATCAAAATTTCCTAATCCTAACCCTTTTTTTCTGCTGCATCTTGGCCTGTCAAAAGGAGGATGACCCATCAAATGCCTCCGTAACTAGTTTTAATGAATCAGGCTTGCTAGGGGGCACCATCCAAATTAAAGGCTCAAATTTTGAAGTTGGAATGATCCAAGTGTTTTTTGATTTGGAACAAGCTCAAGTTTCCATCGTTTCAAATACAATGCTGGAAGTAACCGTACCTAGAACTTTGGAACGCTTCAACCCTGTTCTAAAAGTGATTGACTTAAGAACCAATACAACGGTTCTTGAAAATAACTTTCTTCTAAAAATGCCAAAAATCATTAGCTATAGTAACAATAATGTAACTTTCGGGGAATCTTTTACTATAAATGGTGAAAACTTCGATGTTGACAAGAGTTTTGTGAAAGTAACAGTAAATAATATTCCTGCTACTTTGTTAGAGTCCCAATATGACCATCTCGTAATAAACATCCCAACAGATATTGATAACCATGAGCTTGAAATTAAGGTGACGGCCCAACTTCAGGAAATCATAAGCGGAATACCATTAAGTCTAAAAAATCCAGTCATAAATGAGGTTGTGCAAGATGAAATCTATATAGGAGGCACATTAGAAGTTAGTGGTGCCAACTTCAATCCGGATTATAAAAAAGGAAAGGTTTTTATAAATGATATTCCAACCTATTTCACTTCTAAGAACGACAAACTTTTTATCGAAGTTCCTGCGGGACCGTATTCAGATTTTAAATTCAACAATATCCGTTACGAAACAGCTGGCTTGTCAGTTTCCTTTAATTGTGATGTTGTAATTAAGGACAACTCAATTATGGTAGATGCCAACGATTTTGGACCAAATTTAATCTTTATACATAACAACGCAGCTTATAGTTTTATGCTTACGGCAACCGAACCTGTTAATCATTATGTTTTAAAGAAGTTCGAATCTACTGATGAAAAATGGCGCCAAGTCTCCAATTTTGAGTTTGAAGGATACCTCAATGATGTGGTCTATGATGAAGAAGATACCGCCTATCTATCTTTACGTGATGAATCAGGAAACCCAATGCGGCTTGTTGCATTCAATATGAATAGTTTTACGGAAACTACACTTCCCCTACCTTCTTCCTCAGAGATTATCTATCCTATATTATTCACGCTTCAACAAAATCTGTATTTTGTGAGTGGCCTGTATTACAACAATGGCAATCCATATGTTTCCCACGACAAATTCAAATTTTCTAAAACCACTGGACAATGGGAGACACTTCCTGAAAGTATCTTTTCGGAATTACCATTGGTTTCCATTTATGGCGGCGGGGCAGCCACATCTTTTTTCGACGATGGCAAAAGATATATAAACTACGGCAATTACGATAAAACCTTTGTTATAAATCCCGACCTATCCGTTACTATATTAAACAGACAGATCTTCTTTATTTATCAAAATGCAATTTTAGGAGGACGTTATACCTATACAGACACCTTGTACAATATGATAACCCAACAGGGTATGAATATCGTTTATGGCAACTTTAGGTACTGGGTCTATAATTTTTTTGTGCTAAATAATGAGGTTTATTTCCATGGGAGTCGAAATAATGTAATTAATACAACCACCAACAGATTAAAAAAAGAAATACTCAATGAAATTCTATAAATATTTACTGTTACTTACAATTACTTCATTATTTCTTTTACCAAACTGCAATCCCTCTGACGATGACTCCAGTGGACAATTAAGTGTACTGATTACAAATTTTGAACCTTCTTATAACAAAATGGTCTTGGACTGGCAACTTTCTAGACCGAGCAACATCGTCATTGAAAGTATTTTGGTAATGCGCCAAACCTCTGAAGATTTTTCGTATCCGGAAATCATTGCCAATATTCCATCAAATAGTGTTAATTTCGCTGACATTGAAGTCCCCTATTATCCTGAAGTTTCATACTTTTTAAGAATTAGCTATAGAGACCAAAACCATCCAGATCGGGGCCAGCAGACTTTGGAAAGTGAGACCAAAACTTTCTCTCGGAATATTGTGCTTATAAAAACCGTCCCGTTTCAAGTAATGCGCGATCCACTTAATTCAGATGATTTTCATATAATTGACAGACTTGACCACAACTTGCTAAAAAAATACAATGCCACCCAAAACCTAATAGTTGCGGAAAAATCTTTTGAAAATACTTATAGTTATACTAATCGTTTCTTTATTAGATACAGCTCATTGTTCTTTGCAAATTCACTGGGAGACGTCAATCAATTAAATACCGATAATTATGAAACCGAACAAAACTTCCAATTAAACGTACGGAATAGAGTTAACGCATTTTCAGTAAACGCAGACCGCATTTATTATATTGACGGAGAGGTAATCAATTTTCTTACCATGTCTACTGGCGTTAGCACTCGGCTGGGTTGGGGTTTTAATCCGGAATCAATGACAGCACTTAATGATACCGACATATTATGTACCTACGATGGTTTCAATTGGACAGGGGCAAAAATTTATCGTTTCACCCCTGCAAACTGTCCAGGAACTTCAAATTGCGACCCAGAAACACTTGCAGATTCACAAGCAGATTCAGACGGTAATGACGTTGATGCCAATATTCTTTCCATCAATAACAGCAAAACCCAGTTTGTAACTGGAAGGGACGGGAATATTTATAATATGAACGATCTTTCAAAAATAGCAAGTCTTACAACGATAACCGGAGAACCCTATTTCCAATTTGCATTTGATGCACAGAACAACATATACGCTACCGTACAGGGCAAAAAGTTGGTCCATAAATTTAAGGCAAACACTTTCGAACTAATAGACACAATCGAAACCAAACTCTATCCACTTTATCCGTTAATTACCAGCCATGGACTTTATGTACTTGGTGGTTATTCTCCAGTGTCCTACTGGGGTCCTTATGAAGCTTTCAGCTTTAATTCCAAATG
The DNA here is from genome assembly GCA_034675805.1 of Aequorivita sp. Lineage (GTDB taxonomy): Bacteria > Bacteroidota > Bacteroidia > Flavobacteriales > Flavobacteriaceae > Aequorivita. The sequence continues at coordinate 1,288,359 of JAUCCX010000001.1, forward strand.
TGCCATTGAAATCTTTTAATAGAATAAAAATAATATATTCAAATAATAAAGTCGATTCTTCAGAATATTTTAGTAGTCATCTTCGCACACTAAACCTATTTGAAACTTTGTTTTAATTTTGTAAATTCACACATCTAAGTATCTGTCCCACACTTATGTAAAACGCCCGATTCCTCAATTAGACCTATGTGATTGTTGTATTTAATCACATTGAAATGGCTATTAAGTTTAAAACAAATCGATTTGCGCAATTGGACGGAAACCTCTATAGCGGCAATATATCTGAGATACAGTATAAAATTGAAACCGCTCTCGATTTGACCGAAACGTTGACTATAGACTTAGATCGACTAAAACGAATTGATGCAGCGGGTGCATATATGCTCTACATCACCACAAAAAAAGCCCACGAAAACAATAAGGAAATCATCCTCTTCTGCACCGAAAATGAATTTGTGAAATTCCTACTTTCCTTACTCGGTATAAATTATTGCAGCAGTTTGCCATAAGCTAATAGCTAAATACTTTAATCTTTGCTTTCCAATCAAGAATTGTATATGTTTACCTTAAAGTTTAAAGAATTCCATTATGCTTTGTTTTAATACATCTAGGAAAAGCATTTGCAGCAATACCGATCTGCAAGAATCTTTGGCTTCTTTCTTTAAATTGAAGATTGTCTTCCCGAATTAAGGCGCACCTGTGAGTGTGCCGTAACACCTTCCTTTCTTTAAAACACATCTATCTTGAATATTGAAACTTGGTCTTATTAGGTAGAAATATTACCTGGTTTCAAAAGGAAAAAAGGGACGTCGAAATCACTAAGTTTAAAATAATAACATCATAAAGAAAGAAATATTAGAGAAATTGAAAAAGGAATAATACATATCGCACTTATTAAATTTTGTTTTTGAATAGTTGGTTTGATCATGAAAAAGGGCTAGTTTCAATTTTGACTGGCTCTTTTTCTATTTTTCAAATGATGAATCAAAGAAATAAACACTTGATAAAAGTTGTACTCTTAAACTATGTAATAATAAAATTACTTCAGCCTCTTCATTATTTTCGGCCCCACCCAGAGCCAAATTCCAGTGATAACAAACAAAAACAACGAAACTCCCATTAAAGTGGTGTAAATCAATTTAAAGACATCTCCATCTATCCTTAACATTTTATCCACAATAGAACCATCATGAATTTCCTCAATTAAATCTGATATACGTCTCTCTATATGCAATACTTCACCAGTTGTGGCATCTAATTGGATTTCGTGATAACCTTCCTCAAAAACAAATTTCATCATTCCTTTATTAGGTCTCACATCAATACGATCCAGCTCTAATGAAAGATTGGGATCCACATTTTTATGTAGGGTTCTTATGGCTATTTGATGCAAGCTATCCATAGGCATCCAATCTTCAATATTTATAGAAATCCCCTTTTCTGTTTTTGGAAGAATCATCCCAAAACTGTGTTTTTTCCACCCTAAAAGCAAACCACTCAATGCTATTACCAAAAATAATACAGCAAGTACTATTCCCATAGTACGATGTACTTTTCTAGTTGCCCTTAATATGGAAGCGTGTCTTTTTCTATCCATTTTTCAACAAAATAAAAAGCCTATCCTTCTACTAAGAAAGATAGGCTTTCACTAGAATTAATTAAAAATGTGCTGTTAGTGCAAGTACAAAATTACGTCCAGCTCCCGATACACCTGAAGCATAAGGCCTGTATCTCTGATCTGTCAAGTTATCTATCCCACCACTTACGTCAAGAGAATCAGTCAATCTATAAAGGCCCTTGAAATTTAAGGTATACCAAGAGGGCGAATATATATTTCCATTTTCATCTAGAGCATAGAGTTCTTTTTTCGACTTTTCTCCATCAGGCATATCATCAAAATCTCTTTTTCCTTGGAAAGCGAAATTTACTTCCATGCTTAGCTTTTGAGCCTTAAAGTTTAATCTTGAAATTCCGAAAAACGGAGCTGCGTGTCTAAGGGGGCTTGTCTCCCCATTCTCAAGCTCTTCCTCTCCTTTTTGGAAGTTAAAATCTGTGCTAAAACCAAAACCTTTGGGTAATTTCACTTCAAGACCAAATTGAACTCCATACACATTTGCAACCGCAGAGTTCTGGATGGCCTGTACTTTACTCATCTCACCTTGGTATAAAATACTATCCTGCCCATTGAGCTGATAATCGCGACGCAATAAAGAGTTTTTCAACTTAGTATAATAACCTGTTACGTCAATTTTCACTACAGCTGCGATTACCTTGGCCACGCCTAAGTCTGCGTTGTACGCATATTCTGGCTTTAAGTCTGGATTTGGAACAACAACCTGTCCTGGAGCTGAATCAAATACCTTTCCAACATCATCCACATTAGGCGCACGAAAAGCTGACCCTAAATTAGCGCTCAAAACCCAAGTATCTGTTGGACGATAAACTCCTCCTATACTCCCTGTTAAAGCACCAAAGCTCGTACTTGATTCGGTAAAAGGGAATGGATAGAATGTAGTATCATATTCAGATTCTAACATTATCTGGTTGTAGCGTGCGCCAGCACTTAAGGTGAAACGATCAGTAACCTTATATTCGTCAGTTACATAAGCCGCTAAAGACTGCCAAGTACTTTTAGGATAACGCGTAGGCCCTGCTACAGTTATTCCAGTTGTAATGTCAGTTATTTTACCTCCAGATTTAACATCATCTAAAACGTATTCAAATCCGTAGAAAAGGGTGTTTTTTTCGCTAGTTCCTTTTATAAAATCAGCGTTTACTGAAAATGCACTCACCGTTTCATCATTAGTGTTACGGTCAGGCTTGTTTAAACTTCGGTCTATTCGGCTTTCCTCAAACCATTGGTGTGCCAAACGGATATTCATCTGGTCAAAAACTGAGTTGTATCCATTATAAGCAATGCTCAAATTGTTCATCATCCAAATTTGTGGGCCGTAATCCCACTCGGCATAACGAGCCGTACCATTTTTAACACGTTGGTGCCTGTCATATCTTCCGTAATCTGAAGTTTCAGAATAGTGAAACCCATACTGCAAATCCCATTTCTCATTAGGCTGAAATCGAATTTTCTGCATCATGTTAATTTGCGAATAGGCAGTTGGAATCTGCAATAATTCATCTTCCTGCTTGATTACTACGTCCATACTGTCCTGGGTCTGTACGTAATAATCTCTAATATAATCCTTTGGCCCATGGCTACCTTGACGTAGGTTGTCATAGTCAAAAGAGCTTATACTAGTAAGAAAACTCCATTTTTCAAACCCTACATTCACATCAAAATGTCCAGTTTTTTCCTTGTTCGCTGAAGAGTAACGCGCATTTGCTTTTCCTGTTATCAATGGCTCATCAGTCAATGAAAACTGTGGTGTTAAGGTATGAAAACTCATCACCCCTCCAATAGCGTCACTACCGTATATTACAGAACCAGGACCAAATACCACTTCGGTATTTTCAATGGCATAAGGATCCAAACTGATAACATTCTGAAGGTTTCCAGAACGAAAAATGGCCGTGTTCATTCGTACACCATCTACAGAATAAAGTAGTCGACTGGTTGAAAAGCCACGAATCATTGGGCTACCACCACCTTGCTGACTTTTTTGAATAAAAACTTTACCAGAAATTCCCAAAAGATCGGCAGCTGTTTGTGGATTTTGTAAAGCCACCTCTTGTGGGGTTATGGAGATGATTTTTGCAGGAACGTCATCACTACTCTGTCTCCATCTCGTCGCCGAAACAACTACTTCATCTAAATTTAAATTCGATTGCTGAAGCGAAAGTGCAAAGGAAGTTCCCTCCAACTCACTATAGCTTCGTGTAATTGTTTTATATCCAAGACTACGGATTTCAATTACAGTTGCCTCCTTAAACTTGTCAATATTTGCCTGCCCTTTGGAATTTGTGGTGGCAAATATTTTTGAGCCTACAGTTAAGGTTACCAATTCAATAGGTTCATTGGTATCTTGATCTATAATGGTAATTGTTTGGGAATAAGCACCGCCTATAAATCCGAACATCACCAATAACATGAATATTTTTTTCATTTAATAGTTTTTTTAAGTTAGTATAAGGAATGTAAACAAGCTGTATTGCATTTAATTACAACCATTGACCAAACAACAACCTATTCTGTAACGGGCATAACACCCCTCACAAATTATTGTTATTTGATTTTTTACATTCCCGATAGTTGGCTTCCATATTTCAAAACTAGGAAGCGATTGAATTGCTTAACTATCAACTTAACTTAGGAGGAGGCGTAGGTGGAGAAATACGTAATGAAGTGAAATGTTTTGCGTGTATAAAATCCTGATAAACAACCAAAACCTTTTGGGAAGGAATGAATTGCCAGTCCAATATCTCTGTATAAAAAAACGAAAAAAGATAAACGTGTAGATTTAAATGTGCATCGTGCTTGTTTTTATCCAAATCCGAAGCTTTGGCAACAAGGATTTTTAGTTTTTGGTTGAGTGCTGTTTCTTCATGATCCCACCAGCACCTATAAAATATGGAATCCCCTATTATTACCTTGGAAACAATATCGTACATCTGACCCTTATACTCGAATTCTTTGGAATGCTCCCAGCGTAATTCGGTTTCTGTCTGTTCTATGGAAAATTTAAGAAGTACCAATTCTTCTTGGTCCAATCCAGCAATCATCTTCCATTTTACCTCTCGACGGACAACCGTCTTTTCATATTGAAGATATAGAAATATAGTAGCAACAGGCGCAAACAATATAAACAGTAGCGATATGGCGATGATTCTTTTTTGCAACGATCGGTTAATGGTTGTTCAAATGTCGGGAAATTGAAATTATTAAATAATGATTTTACCGATTTGTTTCTGTGAAGAAATTATATTACTCGCACATTTCACAAGGAATCACGAGAATAACAATTGTTTAGGCATTCCTTCTGAACATTCCCCAAACCTTCTTAAAACCTAGAACCAATAATAAACAGACAAAACCAACTACCAATCCCACAATAAATTCAGGGATAAAAGAAGGTAGTTTCGGTAGAAAATGATGAAAAAATTCTAGGTTATGTACAAAAATTCCACCTGCAACCAGGATTAGGGCAATAGTTCCAATTACGCTTAAACTCTTAATTACCTTTGGCAGTGCCTGAACTAAAAGAAGTCCGAAACTCCTTTTTATGCTTTTCCCCTCCTTACTACTTTTAATGAGTTTGTAGCCCACCTCATCCATACGCACAATAAGCGCCACGATACCATATACGCCAACAGTTGCAAGAATCGCTATAATACTTACAACCACGATTTGTGAAACAAGTGGCTGCCCAACAACAGAGCCCAATGCAATGATTACAATCTCAACAGAAAGGATAAAATCAGTGACAATAGCTCCTTTAACGCGACCTTTTTCTATCGTTAATATTTCATCTTCAGTAAGCCCTTCTTCTGCAAATAATTCTTTGGAATGTTCATGTGGAAAAAAGAATTCATAAATTTTTTCGGCACCTTCGTAGGCCAAATATAAACCTCCAAGCACCAATACAATTATAACTCCCATTGGCCAAAAAGCGCTCAGCAAAAAAGCAATTGGCAGAATTATTAGTTTGTTTATAAAAGAACCTTTGGTAATCGCCCAAAGCACCGGAATCTCCCGCGAAGATGCAAAACCAGAAGCCTTTTCTGCATTTACAGCCAAATCATCCCCCAAAATACCCGCCGTTTTTTTGGCCGCCACTTTGCTCATCATCGCCACATCGTCTAATAATGCCGCTATATCATCTAGTATTGCAAAGATTCCTGAAGCCATGAAGTTTTTATTATTGGTTTAGTAAGATTCTCGCTGGAATAGTTCCAACAATAAATATTTATGCCTTGCGAATTTAATTTATTCTTTTAAAAAAATCAGTATCTTTTTCCTCCCATAGAAATTTTATCGAATGAAATATATTTTCTTTCCCCTACTCCTACTCTTCACTTTAGCCTCTTTCGGTCAGAAATTCGAAAAGAACTGGATTAAAGTTATTGAATTTGAAGAAACAGGAAGCTTCAAATCTGCGCTCAAAGAAGTAAATAAAATTTACATAAAGGCGAAAAGAAAAGACAATGATCTTGAAGTTATTAAAACATTTTTCTTCCGTTCTAAATATATGCTGGTTCTGGAAGAAGATGCCCAAACAAATATTATAACGAGCCTAAAGTCAGATATAGAGGAAACTCCCGAACCTAACAAGACCATTTTGGAATATCTATACATCTCTTGTCTCAATAGTTATTCACAGGCAAACCAATATAAAATAAGAGAAAGAACGAAAACGGAAACCACTTTTAACGACGATTTTCTTACTTGGACCATATCAGATTTTAAAAAGGAAATAGATAAATACATTAACAAAGCCATTTCTAATAATTCTCTTCTAAAAAACAAAGTTTTAAAGGATTATGAACTTATCCTCGATTTTGAAAAACTGGATAATCTTGAAAACAAAAGTCTTTACGATTTCCTCCTGAAAAAATACATCGCTATTTATGCCAGCCATCTAAATCGTTGGGACACTACGAATCCATATTTTAATAAAATTGAAAACGCCATCTTCGGAAATTCCAAGGAATTTATCTCCCTACAGTTTGATTCTATACCTGATGGAAATCTTAAAAGTGCAACTTTACTCTATCAAGAATTAGAACGCCAATATCCTAAAACTGATGAGTTGGATTTTGAAAGAATGCAGTTTTTTGAAACCTATGTTTATAAAAATGAAGCTTCCTATCTTAAAACCCTAAACCAATTTCAGAAAAGAATAAAAGACAGTTTATTATTTCAACAAGTACAACTAGAGCGCGCGAATTTATATGCGAAAATGGCATCTAAAAAAGAGCATCAAGATTACAATCAAAGAGCAATTAGTATTTTGGATAGTATTTTAAGTGTAGAATCCCGGTCGAATACTTATAAACTTGCTTTCGTGAGAAAACAAAATATGCTTGCAAAATATGTAGATATTCGACTGCAGCAATTTGTTTATGAAGATGAAAATACCAGAGCCTTTGTGAGCTTTAAGAATACAGATAGTTTATTTCTAAAGATTTTTAAGGTTCCAACGCAATTTCAGTTTCCAAACAATGCATTCGATAGAGACAGTATCATCAATGATTTACTTAAAAATGCCAAGTACGAAAAGACAGCAGCGTATAAACTCCCAAATAAAGACGATCTGTTTAGCTACAGCACAGAGGTTTTAATGCCGGCTTTAAAAACGGGGAAATATCTAATTCTCTTCGCTGTGGATGAAGTACACTTTACAGAAAAAAAACCTTTTAATTTTACGTTTGTAAACGTCACTAATCTGTCATTACTCCGTCAAGAAAAAGGCAATACAGATTACTTTCAAATTCTAAATAGAAAGACTGGGAAGCCTATTGAAGAGGCTACCATTCAACTAGACAACAATCTGGTAAAAACGGATAAAGATGGCCGTGCCTCTATTCTTAGAACAAAACTAAAATCCAATAACGACAGATCTACTACGCTAAAGCTTTCAAAAGAAACTGACTCTTTAAATATCAATTTTTACAAAGGCTATTATAATGAATACCAAGATGATGATGATGAAACATTCACGGGAGATGTAAAATTCTATATGGACCGCGCCATTTATCGCCCGGGACAAAAAGCCTATGTAAAAGGAATTGCACTACAAAGCAAAAATGGAGTAAAAAGCATTGTTCCAAAACTTACAGTAAATGTGGAAATAGATGATGCGCAAGGCAACACCATTTTAGAGCATGAATATCAAACCAACGAATTTGGCTCTTTCACCTTCGATTTTATTATCCCGAAAAACGGTATTACGGGAGAATATACAATTGAGGCCGACGAACCCGACAATTTAGAAAATGATGAACTATATGATAAAGAGGAAGATGAACACTTATTTTGGGATAATGTAGATTTTAATTATTCAGAAACTGAATTCAGTGTTGAGGAATATAAGCGGCCAACCTTTAAGATTGAATTTAGCCCCTTATCAGAAACTTTTACGGTAAATGACACTGTAAGCGTTTTAGGGAAAGCGATTTCTTTCTCTGGAGTAAATCTTAGCAATTCTAAAGTTACTTATAGCGTTGAGCGCAACTCATTCCCCAATTATCGCCATGGTTATTATTCTGATGAAAGTTTAACCATAACACAAGGCGAAACTATCACAGATGCAGATGGTAATTTCAAAATCAATTTTACAGCCTTGCCCTATTCAAATTTCAAAAAAGAAAATCTTCCCATTTTCCACTATACCGTTAGCACGGATATAACCGATAGCCGCGGAGAAACACAAAGCAATGAAACCACAGTAAAAGTGGGCTACCACGCACTTGAGTTAAACGCATCCATTCCTTCACTTATAAACACGAAAAACGAAAACACAGTAAAACTCAACAGTACAAACCTCAACGATAGCTTTTTGGCAACCACAGGAACCGTGAAAATTTACTATAAATCTCCGTTAGATACAAAATTCAAACCACGCATATTCTCAAGTCCAGATATTCCTGGTTTTTCCGAAGAAGAATTTGAACGTCTTTTTCCTTATGAAAAAACAGTCAACACTGAAAAAGACGATGCATTGGGAACCTTGATATTTTCAAAAGAGGTAAACACAGAAGTAATTAAAGAAATTTCATTGGACTTTTTAAAATCGAAAGAGGTTGGAAATTACAATTTAATCTTTTCGGCTACGGACGAATTTGAAAACAAGATTGAAACTTCATCAAGCTTCACATTATTACACGAAAATACCAATCAATCCAACAAACTATTCACTGTAACCCAAATAAACTCTAATCCCTTTAAAGATGGTTTTGTAGAAGTTGAAATCCGTTCTGATATTAAAACACTTTATCTAAATGTTTCCACACAATATGAGTCTTCAGAAACCGAAAAAGTCATTGAGCTAAAAAATGGTTTTGCAAAAATAAAAGTGCCTATTGAAAGTGAAAGCTCTGACAACGTTACATTACATTTTGAAACCTATTTTGAAAATGAATTCTTTACAGAACCATTCACGGTTATAAAAAAAGATACTGGAGAAATTGATATAGCCATTAAAAGCTTTAGAAATAAAATAGAACCTGGAAGCGAGCAGACCTGGAGTTTTACAATCACTAAAAAGGATCAAGCCGTAGAAGCGGAAGTACTCGCTTCTATGTATGACAGTTCTTTGGACCAATTTAAAACAACCGATTGGGAAGGCTTAAAAATGCGAGATTATTACGCTAATTATAATTACTCCCGAACCTCCAACCTTAGTTATGGTGTAGACTACATTAACCTGAGCGCACTAAACGACCCACTTCCATTGTTTCAATTTTCCAATGACCAAGTGGATTTATATTGGTTCGGTTTCGATTTCAATAATCCAAAAGGAATAACAAACTATAAAAACAAAAAAAAGATAATCTCAAAAATACCTGCTGGCGCTACCACAGTTTACGGCATGATTACAGATGATACTGGCTTGCCTTTACCAGGAGCCAACGTAATTGTAAGAGGAACGAGCCGAGGAACTCAATCAGATTTTGATGGGTATTACTCCATAGAAATAGCTCAGGGTGAAGTTCTAGACATTGCCTATGTAGGCTTTGAAACAAAAAGTTATATTGTTAATTCTGGAGAAATCAATGTGTCTTTGGATCCAGGTGCTTCGTTGGACGAAGTTGTAGTTACTGCGTATGGCATAAGCAGAGAGAAACAGAGTTTGGGCTATTCTGTAGTTAGTAGTATCGATCAAATGCTTCAAGGTAGTGCAGCTGGAGTGCAAATATCTCCAGCGGACGGAAAGCCCGGGCAAGGTTCATTTGTACATATAAGAGGGATGAGCTCACAAGCTAGTAGCGGAAAGGATATGCTTATTATAATCGACGGCGTTCCCGTGGTCTTTGGGAATGGAAGTTCGGGCAATAGTGTCGATAAAAATAACATCATCAACCTTGCTAACCTGGATGCCGACAATATCGCCAATGTTTCTGTTTTAAAAGGAGCGGAAGCAACTGCTTTATATGGTACAGCAGGGGCAAATGGCGTATTGATAATTACAACCAAAACTGCATTGGAAGAATTGAAAAAAGTCCCAACCCGTAAAAATTTCAACGAGACCGCGTTCTTTTATCCACAACTCAAAACCGATGATAAAGGACAAATAAGTTTCAACTTTACAAGTCCTGAAGCTTTGACTCAATGGAAACTTAGAATGTTTGCTCACGACAAGAAAGCAATTTCTGGCTATCTTGAAAAGATGGTAATTACTCAAAAAGAGTTGATGATATCGCCAAATATGCCGAGGTTCTTCAGAGAAAAAGACACAATTAAAATAACAGCTAGAATTTCAAATCTCACTTCAGAAAGAAAATCAGGTACCGCGATTTTACAACTCTTTGATGCCATTACCTTGGAGCCAATAGACGTTGAAATGGGCAATAAAATTAATTTCCAGAACTTTCAAACCTCCGTTAAAGGAAACACGACTGTAACTTGGAAAATTCATATTCCGGAAGGGCTTCAAGGAGTTCAATATAAAGTAGTCGCCAAAGCAGGAGATTTTTCAGATGGTGAAGAAAACATAATTCCAGTATTAACCAATAACATTTTAGTAACCGAAAGTATCCCAATCTGGGTAAAAGGGAATACGAAACGCGAATACACTTTTGAAAACTGGAAAGACAATGCTTCCACAACTTTGAAAAACCACCAACTTACTTTGGAATACACTTCCAATCCCACTTGGTTGGCATTACAAGCCCTTCCCTATTTGATGGAATACGAGCACGAATGTTCCGAGCAAACTTTTGCACGCTATTACGCAAATGCAATAGCAACGGAAATTATAAACAGCAACCCAAAAATCGCGGAATACTTTAAGAAGTTAAAAACAAAGGAGTTTTCTTCAAGGTTGGAAAAGAACGAAGAATTAAAATCAATTATTCTCGCTGAAACTCCTTGGTTTAATGACGCGCAAACCAAAGCAGAAAAAAAGTCACGAATTGCACTATTGTTTGATTTGGACAGAATGAAAACCTCGGAGAAAACTGCTTTTGAAAAGTTGATCAGTCAACAAATGTCCAACGGTGCGTTTCCTTGGTTTCAGGATGGCCCTGAAAATGAATTTATCACAAGACACATCCTCGCAGGTTTAGGAAAACTAATGATGAGAATGGATAATCTTCCTTCAAATTTCAGTTATATGACAACTCAAGGCGTTGCTTATCTTGATAAGAAATTTGAGGAAAGACATAAAAACAGAAAAAATCAAGAAAAAACTCAAACCAATTTTACTCCTGATTATTCTGAAATCCATTATTTATATACTCGCAGTTTCTATCTAAATACGAACGTACTTTCAGACACCTTAAAACTAAAAATTAACAAAGATTTGGAAGGTTTAAAAGAGAATTGGCTCAGCTCATCCTTATACAAAAAAGCTATGTCTGCTCTCATTTTTAAACGTTTTGGAGATTCAAACACTGCCATAAAGATAATAAACAACCTAAAAGAAACAGCTTCCAATAACGAAGATTGGGGAATGTATTGGCTGGAAAATAAAACAAGCTGGCATTGGTATCAAGCCCAAATAGAAACCCAAGCCTTGCTAATTAATGCTTTCGCCGAAGTAACAAAAGATAAAGAGTCTGTGGATGCGATGAAGGTCTGGTTACTGAAAAATAAGCAAGTGAAACATTGGTCTTCCACCAAATCCACTAACGAAGCCGTAGATGCTCTCTTAACTCTGGGAACCGATTGGACTGCAATAAAAGATAAAACAAAATTTAAATTAGGCCCTTCAAACGCAGTTCAGAAAAAGTTAGCCGAAGCTGAAAAAGAAACAGAAACTGGATATTTTAAAATCGATTTCAATAGCTCAGAAATGACTCCAGAAATGGCAACATTAACCATCAACAATAAATCTGAAGTACCAGGCTTTGGAGGGTTTTACTGGCAATATTTCGAGGATTTGGACAAAATCAAATCAAACCCCGATCAGCCTCTAAAAGTCTTAAAAGAACTTTATCTAAAAAAGAATACTGACAATGGACAACAGCTTCAAGCATTCATCCCAAAAACTCCATTAAAAATTGGTGATTTAATTACAATACGACTCATAATTTCAACTAAAGAAGACATGGAATACGTTCATTTAAAAGATATGCGAGCCTCTGCATTGGAACCTATAGATGTACTTTCTAAATATTATTATAAAGACAATCTAAAGTATTATATGAGTACTCGTGATGCAGCTACACATTTCTTCTTTGATAGCATTAAACAAGGAACTTACGTTTTAGAATACGATGTTCGAGTGAATAACATCGGTGAATTTTCAAATGGAATAACCACCATCCAGAGCATGTACGCTCCCGAATTCAGCAGTCACTCTCAAGGAGTTCGCATTAAAATTGTAGAATAGAGCTCATTTATAACTCCAACTAATAAAACATCATACCATCAGAAAATAAATAGATCCGTCCCAAAATAACCATACAGGTTTATCTTTAAATAGTGATATGTGTAATAATAACCAACAGGAATAATGACTCTTTAGAAACCTTGGAAAAGCAATGGCAATAGTGATAGAGTTTTGGAGGTATATATGAAGCATCTATGGAGTATGGTCGACATAGAGTCGGCATACGGTCTGAAAATAAAAGGACAAATTATATATTTTCAGAGAGGAAAGATATAATTGTAGAAGTGCCTAGTGCTAATATACATCATTGTTATGCGGTTGTCAAGTTGAGGAGTAAAATAGTCGAATTCTACTAGGTGTGCCCTGGGATTTAAAAAACTGGGTACTGCCTCATTTTCAAAGTAAAAAATTTTTAGAGAATAGTTTAGATATGAAAAAGAGCAGGATAATTTTTTTTGCATACAAACAACAATCTTTGCATAAACACACAATTATGCTTGATCCAAATAAATATTAGGAAGTACAGACAATTAAAACAATATCATGTAAAAAAACCAGCCCTACTTTCAATACTGAAAGCAAAACTGGTTAGCTCAAAAGTGAGGAGCCAATTCTTAATAGCGCGTTATCGCACCAAAACCATTAAATTTTGTCAATTCTCCTTTTGGAAGAAAAACAACATCTCCGCCAAAATCCATATTGGCTTCAATCATTTCGTCAAAAATATCATCAATCACTCCTGTGTCATTTCTCTCTTCATTAGAAACATACACAATCTCATCATTTTTCATTACTGCTGGCTGGAACAATCCTTGTTCAATAAATAAGGTTTGGATCTTTCCCTCAGAAATAGCCTTCCAAATTTCATTGGTATCGCTCAGGAATTTGTTTTCACCCACCGCTCTTCTCAATTCCTCTTTTCTCTCATTGTTCATTTTTATCACATAGTCCTTCACAATCCCCCAACTTTCTTCTACTATGGAATGAACAGGATCATTGATTTTATTTTTATTTAGGAATACACTAAATATACTGTGCTTTTTATCAGCAATTTTTAAATACTCATTATGGTTTTCTTCAAGACCACAAATCAATACTGGCAACGGATTGTTTTTTCTAATCTCATTTAACTTCTTATCAGCTTGATTAAAATATTCCGCAATCAAACTGGTTTGCTTTGAAGCAATCGCTCCTGCAGCCCTGTTTTTCGTAAAGAATTGGGTGTTCTCATAGGGAAACGGTTTTCCAACTTCCTTTATAATCTTATCGTTCATTGCCTCTATCAACCTTATCTTATCTTGACTTAAAACCAAAATATAATACTGAGACTCCAAATGCATTGCCCTAATCAAATCACGAGTGGCGAATGTTTCGTCAATAACCACACGATCTTCAACCTTAATCGGTAAACGTGTATATTCAGCAACCTCATTATTCACAAAAAGCATCAAACTTTCTAGATTTTGACTATGGTCTATTGTAGCGGCAAGCGTATTTAATTTCTCTATTAAACTTGTAGCATTGCGTTTACTGGTATCCGCCATCAATCTATCTTCCACTTCCTTAATAAGGTTTTTAATACGTAGACCGTCATTAAGATAATCGGGTTTTGTACGGTGCGTGGTAACAATAATGGTGATACAATTCTCCGAACGAATGTCTTTAAGCTCTTTTAATGTGATGTTCATTTCCTTTTATTTTTCATTAATATTCAAATGCAATATGGAGAGCATTCTCCTAAAATTATAATTATCATCAGTGTTCTCAAATAATATGAACCTTTTAAAACAGTCCTTCTTATTTATGATTAGACTTCAAATTATATGGCCAAATTACATCAGATATCACTTAGAAACTATGATAAAAATCACTATTGGTTTTAGGATAAAATAGTTACGAAGTAATGAAGCTATTTAAAGGAAAGAAAAATATTCAACGTTCAAAGGAATCATATGGCAAACCCAGAAGATTGCAAGTGAAACATATAAAGATTTGGAGTTTTATTCTTGGGCTGCCGGAAACTTTGCCGGAGTGAGCAATAAAATAACTAAAGTCACACAACCAGCTACCACCATACCTATATAAACATTATGGGTGGCATAAAAGAAAACTTCTCTTAAATATAGACTTACTTCCGAAACAGATTTATGCTCCTGAAGTACTTCTACCACCTTATTTACTTCTGGAAGTTTTCCCTGAAGCTCAGCAGGTGCATTTTCCAATTTACCAGAAATTACCGAATTAAAAATAGCTGCAAAAACTGCCGCGCCAATACTTTGACCAAAATAACGAGAAAACATATTCGTGCCTGTAACAACCCCTCTTTGCCCCCACACTACTGTAGATTGAACACCAACCATTAATGGTGTAGTGATGAGCCCGAAACCAGCTCCTAAAGTCATTTGTATTGCAACCAAACTCCATACGGGTCCAGGGAAAGATAAAAACAAGAAACTTGTCGCTCCAATAATAACAATAATAATGCCGCAAAGTGCAGTATTCCTAAAGCCAATTCGTAAATATAGATTCCCAGATAAGGCTGAAGAGAGTGGCCAAGTAATACTCATACTCGCCAAAATAAACCCAGCTGCAATAGCGCCTACTCCAGTAACCGATTGCGCAAAAACAGGGAGATACATATTCGGCCCCATTGTAGCGATTCCCATGCCAATAGTAGCAAGATTAGCACCCAAAATCACCCTCTTCTTCCAAACCCAACGTGGCAAAATGGGTTCAGAGGATTTGCGTTCAATGCGTATGGTGATTATAATCAACACCACTGAAACGACTATTACTCCCAGTGTATTTAGAGAAAACCAAGGCCACGATTGGCCGCCTTGTAATAGGCCGAACATAATAACAGTTCCCGTAACCAACATCGCCGCAGCACCTGCCCAATCAATTTTATGTCCCTTATGTGATTTGTTTTCGTGAAGGAATAGCACAATCAACGCAACTGCTCCGGCACCAATAGGTATATTTATTAAAAAAATCCATCGCCAAGAGGCATAATCGGCCAAAGCTCCTCCAATAGCTGGCCCCAAAATTGCTGAAACACCCCAAACACTGGATAACCATCCTTGAATTTTTGCACGTTCCTTAACGGTATATATATCTCCAGCAATAGTATTTACAGTAGCCATAATACCGCCAGCACCGATGGCCTGCAATCCACGAAATAAAATCAACGAATGCATATTCCACGCCGCAGCACAAGCTGCTGAACCTACCAAAAAGATCGCTACTCCAATTATCAGTATAGGCTTGCGCCCATAAATATCAGCTAACTTTCCATAAACAGGAATAGTGATGGTTTGGATAAGTAAATAAATGGAAAACAACCAGCTAAAAAGGGAGAACCCACCAAGATCGCCAACAATTTGAGGAATGGCGGTGGCAACAATGGTATTGTCCATGGCTGCCAACATCATAGTGAGCATAAGCGCAAACAAGACCCAATTCCTGCGCATTTCTTTCACTGGTTTATCTTGCATTCTTTCTTTTTCAGATTATAGGCAAAGGTAGTCCTTCAATTAGTTTTTGATCGTTTGGAAATGGATTAAAAAATCCGGAAACTACCATTCCTATCAACTAAAGCGTTACCAAAAAACAACTTCAAAAATTAGTCAAAACTCTACTTTCATTAAGGAAAATTAACTTTATTCTCTTCATCCACACTTCTTAAAAAATCTAGCATTTTCTGATTCACCACTTCGGTCTGATCGATAGATAAGAAATGCCCTGAATTGGAAATAACCTCAGCTTGCCCTTGCGGTATATGTCTTTCAACCAGGCGAACTGTTCTCTTGGTATTGAACAAATCCCGGTCACCAATTAAAACAAGAACTGGCATGTTTAATGATTCAAGCTCTCTATTGGAGAACGGGGTCATCTGTAACATAAATTTTCTTAAGGAATCATTTTTTCGTGCAAGACGATACTGTTCAATATAATCTTTTTCTATCTTGCTTGGGTCATTGGATAAAGTTCCCATGGTTCGAAGCGCCTGTTTTTCTTTTGGATAGAATATATTCAGCATATTTTTTACCAAGCCTGTACTAGGTGGCATCCACATAAACGTTTGGACCGGGCTCAACAGAATTACACTTTTTATGTTTTTACAATGTAATGCCAAATCAGTAGCCAACCAACCACCCCGAGATGTTCCAATTAAATGAAATGCATCCAGTTTCAATTTCTTAATTACCTCTTGATACCAACTGTTGATTTCATCAATATTTTTAAGATCAACTGTTTTATATGATTTCCCAGGCTCAATGATCAGATCGATAGCAAATATGTGATATCTACTGGCTAGGGCCTTCGCATTGGGATACCACATAGTGGAACTCGCACTCATCCCATGAAGTAAAACAACTGGAACACCATCTTTAGGGCCGCTAGTAATAATGTGGGCCATTCCCTTTGATGTATCAACGTAAAGATCTTCATAAGCTACTCCCCAATGCTGTAGAGCTTTATCATAAGCTTCAAAATATTCCTGACGGTTTGGAGTTGGACTGGAGATATACTCGGGTTCCGATTTGAATTCAATATATTCCTCTTTGTGGGAAACATTATACTCCAAATCCTTGTTAGGAGCAAAAAGGAAAAGAAGCAGTAGGGGTAATATTTGGTATTCCTCCATTTTCAGGAAATATAAGATTGAGTTTTCGAGACTACAAAATTGCTTAAATGATTTTTCCTAAATTACTTTTTACTCGGGTTTAACACAATTAAAACAAAGTGCTTATCGATTCCATTTGCTCGGAAAATCGACAACGAACAAGACTCACAATCGACAACCAGCAACTTACAACAGAGAGCTGAGAACTGCCAACTGCCAACTGCTACTTAAAACTATGATTCCCTATTTAGCATCATCAACACTCTTCAAAAAATCGACAACTTTCTTATTTACCAAATCGGCTTGATCGATAGATAAAAAATGTCCCGCATTTGGAATAACTTCACCCTGGCCTCTGGATAAATCCTCCTTGACAATACGAATCGTTTTTTCATTGTTGATTAAATCGTCATCGCCAATCAATACGAGTACCGGCATTTTTAAGGATCGCAAATCACTCTTGGAAAATGGAGTCATCTGCATCATAAATTTTGGAAGCGTATCATTTTTTACACCAATATTATATTGCTTCAGATAATTCTTGTCAATATTACTAACATTGCTTGACATTGTCTCTAAACTACTTTCCACTTGTTTTTCCTTGGAAGAAAAGATATTGATAATATTCTTTAATAAGTCCGTGCTGGGTGGAATCCAGATAAAGGTTTGTGCCGGACTTAACAAGACGATGCTCTTTATATCATTTTGCTTCCTTAAAGCGATATCTACTGCCAGCCATCCGCCACGTGAAGCTCCTACCAAATGAAAAGACTCCAATTTTAAAGCCCATAAAACCTCTTGGTACCAAGTGGTAATCTCTTCAAGATTTTTAAAGTCAGCAGTCTTATACGATTTCCCAGGTTCATTGAGTAGATCTATGGCAAAAATGCGATAGTCTTTTGCCAAGGCCTTAGCATTTGGATACCACATTGTAGAACTGGCATTCATTCCGTGAAGTAAAACCAAAGGGGGTGCGTTTCTAGCACCACTCACGATAACATGGGCTATTCCGTGAGAAGTGGTTATATACAGTTCTTCATAATCAACACCCCATTTCTCAAGGGTTTTGTCATAGGCCTCAAAATAGGCCTTGTATTTCCCACTAGGGTTAGTTATATATTCAGGCTTTTTAGCGTATTCCTTATATTCATTTTTACAAGCCATAAAAAAAGCAAGAACAAGTGGCAGCAATAGCAGGATTTTATAATTTCTCATTTATTCAATATTAATTCCAAATTATGGATAATAGAAAGACGGCAAATTTACAACGGAATTCTTTAATCACTCTAAATCAAAAACCCCACAAGTCAATATTATCAGACTTGTGGGGTTTTTAAAACAGCAAACTTTATGTTGCCCCTATAAATTACTTAGATAGTGTCAACTCGTCAATGATATGACCTGCTCCGGCGAATTTGTCAATTAAAAATAGCACATAGCGAATATCCACATTAATACAACGCTGTAATTGATCGTCAAAAATAACATCTCCAGCCATTGCTTCAATATTCCCGTCAAACGCTATTCCTATAAGCTCACCTTTTCCGTTTAATACAGGAGATCCAGAGTTTCCTCCAGTAATATCGTTATCGGTCAAAAAGTTTACTGGCAAATAGCCGTCTTTATCTGCATATTGCCCAAAATCTCTTTTCTCATAAAGCTCGATAAGTTCCTTCGGCATATCAAATTCTGCATCTCCTGGTTGGTATTTGGCAACCGTACCTTTTAATGTAGTGTAATAGTTCTTGTTGGCATCATTACGCTTATCTGCTGGCAAAGAAATTACTTTTCCATAGGTAAGCCTTAAAGTGCTGTTCGCATCTGGATAAAATTTCTCATCCGGATTTTGAAGTCGCATTCCCTGAACCATCAATCTATAGGCACCCTCAAAATCATTATCCCATTGTTTCTCTTCTTCAGATTTATATCTGTAACGAGCCAATAAATCACTTGAAAGGAGGTACAAAGGATCGTTCTTTAAAACCTCAACATCTGGATTTGCCATAAATGCCTCAATTTTTTCCTTAGATTCAAAAATACTGCCTGCAAAAGCAGTGTCTAGATAGGAGGTCCAAGATGCAATGCTATTACCCTTTTCCTTTGCTATCTCTGCTACCATTGGCGCCACATTTTTAGCCTTTCCACTATAAAGGTTCAATTGGGAAGCTAAAACGTCTTTTTCTAAAGGCAGATAAAGTCCTTCATATAGGTTCTCGATTTCCTCATTCAGTTTTGGTCTAACTTCCGCTTGTTTTGCTTCATTCTGCCCCAAATAATAGGTAATTGCATTGCCTAAACGATATGGAATACTTGCCATACGTGTTCTTAATAACAAGCCTAGATAATTGTTATGCTGGCTTGCATCATTGGTTTTACTGTAATAATTATCGATTACAGGAATAACATCCTTATACTTATTATTTGCTTTTTTATTCGCCCATTTCTGGAAATTTTTCTCGGCTTTATACTTGGCTTCAGCTGTTTTATGCTGCTTTAGCGCATCGATCATTCCTTGTCGGTTTTTCCAATAATTGGCAGTACCAGCATAGCTTGAAGCATAATCAAGTTTTACCTGCTGATCTTTGTCCATATATTTTTTCATCACATCCATAGAAGTTTTTGAGGCCTCTACCCACGCTGGATATGCATATTCCACATTTTGCTCAATACCTCCAGCAGGCATCCAACGGTTGGTTCTTCCAGGATAACCCAAGATCATCGCGAAATCATTTTCCTCAAATCCCTTAAGACTAGTGGTCAAATGGTATTTTGGCTTTAAAGGCACATTGTCTTTTGAATATTCCGCAGGGTTTCCGTCCTTATCTGCATAGACTCTAAAAAGAGAGAAATCACCTGTATGTCTTGGCCACTCCCAGTTATCAGTATCACCACCAAATTTCCCGATACTTGCTGGAGGAGTTCCTACCAAACGCACATCATTGTAATCCTGGTAAACAAAATAGTAATATTCGTTCCCTTCGTAAAAGGATTTTACCGAAACGGTATATTTACCTCCTTCATTATTTTCTTGCTCAATCTTCGCAATTTCGCGGTTAATTACAGCCTCGCGTTCTGGCTCCGACATTTTATCGTTCACCAAACTTAAAATACGTTTTGAAACATCGTCCATTCTCACAAAAAAGCGAACAGAAAGACTTTTCGGCTTCAATTCCTCACGATGATTTGCGGCCCAATATCCGTTAGTCAAATAATCATTCTCAGCAGTAGAAAGCTCTGCAATCTGACTGTAACCGCAGTGGTGATTTGTTAGCACCAAACCGCTATCTGAAATAATTTCAGCAGTACAGCCTCTGTTAAATTGCACAATGGCATCTTTTAGGCTGGAATGGTTTACACTGTAAATTTCTTCGGGCGTAAGCTGAAGGCCCATTTTTTGCATATCGCGATAATTTAAACGCTCAATGTGCATTAAAAACCACATACCTTCGTTTGCCTGCACAGGCAGAACGAATACTGCGATAATAAGGGAAAGAATAAGTTTTTTCATTAGTTAAAGGGAGTTTAATAATTAAAATAAAAATTGACAAACCTACTGAATGCAGTAAAATTTGTCAACTTGCAAATATAAACGGATTCCCAACTATACCCCCTGAAACGCTTCTAAAAAGCACAAACTCCCAGAACTTTAACTTTTCATTAAGACTATAAAAAGACTAACGAAAAATCGCATATGTTTCCAAAGAGTGGAGTGATTATAATCAACCTGAAAACTGACAACTCAGAACTGCCAACTGAAACTGTAAACCGCTACTTATAAAGGAACCTTATATAGGCATACGCAAACCCACGACTGTCAACTGACAGATCACAACTGCCGAATTACCTTTTAACAATCCTCAAAACACTACTCTCATCCCCAACAAAAACCTTCACAAAATAATTTCCCGCACTAAGCCCAGAAATATCTATCTGTTCATTTTTACTGTTTCCTTTGGACGTAAGCAACGTCTGCCCCAACAAATTCAAAACCGTTACAGAAGAAATCGAAACTTCTGCCTGAATGTTCAGAATATCATTAGCAGGATTCGGGTAAACAACAACCTTCAAAGATTCAAAGTCAGAGACTCCCATTGTTTCAAAATAGCTAGTATACACCGTATTGGTAATTATAACATCATTAAAGTCAAAATAAATATTCGCGGTGTTCGCAACCATATCGTACAATTTAATAATAGGTAATGGTTTTATCTTAAAAGCAACGAATCCTTGGCTTTCTAAAGGATTAGAAGTAGCCGTAGGCAAGTTAATATTATCGAATATAAAATTAATCCTCCCATTTATCATTTGGGTTTGCATTCCATGACTTTTATCCAAAACCTTCAATGTTGTCCAATCCAATTTTTCATCAAGCTTATCTTCAATACGTGCGTTAATGACACTTACCTCGCCAGTATTTTGAAAAGACACCACGTAATGCAAATATTTATCTGCATTCTCTAAAAGAGCATACCGTCCTTCCAATACAGTTTTGTTGGTCGGATTGTAAAGCCTTCCAGCAACTTGCTCCAATTCAAAAACGTTATCATTGGGGGTTGCATCGCCTGTTATGGGGTTTATCCTTGCTGTAAACGGCAGAATGTCACCAAATAAAACAATAGGTATTGGGGCCACAAGAAAAGTCACTTCTATATTTCTAACCTCAAAAGGTTTCAGGTTGCTATAATCCCAAGAAATGGTATTTCCATTAACAGTAGTTTCAGCAGGTGTTGCTTCCACAAAGGTTACCAATGCCCCATCAAAATCTATTTCCACGTTTCCACTCAGTTGGGTAGAACTCACATTTTCATAAACCAGCCTATAACGAGCCTCGGAATTCGGACGGGCATCGTTCAATCGCCTAAAAGTTACCGCCAGATCATTGACCGTGGTAGTGGATTCAATACAAAAATCTGAAACCTCGGTTTGGTTAAAGCCAACAAACGTATCCACTGCTTCCGTTGGTGACACTGAAAAATAAGGGGGAATTCCCAATATTGTTGTGGTATAAGTGTTCTCAGCAACCATAAGACTATAATTCCCATTGCTTAAGTTTGTGGTGGCAAAGTTGTTAGAACCGTCCGTGGTGTTCACAAGCAAACCTCCTATACCCACATCTCCCCCATCACAACCATTGTTGTCATCATCAAAAATTACGGTTCCCATTATTTTGTTAAGGTCGTCATGGACCAATGAACAATCTTCAACAAAAGAGGTAAACGGTGGAATGCTAGTAAAGTTAGTAGTAGCATAGGGTGCATCTTCTACGCACACAAACTTTAGGTTAGGATTGGTGCCAATATATAATTGACCCGACCCACAGGATCCACCAAAAATTCCGTTGTTGCCATTTTTTAGATTTATATATTCTAAAGAAAAATTATTTTTCAAACTAATAGTGCAAATGGCAGAATTATTAGTCAAATCAAGTTCCGTTATACCAGTATTCAAAAGAGTCAACCTATCTAAATTAATGTTGGAAAAAAAATCTATATGACTTATAGGTGTATTGGCGAAAGTCACATATTTCAAATTACTATTTTGTGATAAATTAATATCTGTAAAAGATGATCCCCCGACCGCTATTTCTGTAATCTTCGGATTTTGTGTAAAATCCAAACTTTGAAGGTTAGTGTTATAACAATCCACTCTAGTTAAAATAGGATTTTGCGTCAAATCTATATTCGAAATACTAGTATAGGAAAAAAATATGTAATCTAATTTGTGATTATTGGTTACATCCAAAGCTGTTAACGAAAAATTTCTTTCACAGTCAATCCCCCTAAGCTCAGGATTCTGAGAAACATTAATTGAGACAAGTGGATTTCCAGAACAATAAATATATTTTAAATTAACATTCGAAGTAGTATTAAATGTTGAAAATTGGTTAAACTCAATACTTAAACTCAACAAGTTTATATTTGAAGAAATGTTTAAATCAGATAACTTATTATTATCACAATTCACTTCAATTAAATTTGAACTGTCTGGAACACCCAAATAATTAAGATTATTCTTTTTACAGATTATATATTTTAAATTTATATTTGGCCTTAAATCTAACTCCGCTAACAAATTTTCACTACAAAACAATTCTTTTAAATTTATACTCTGCGAAACATCCAAATAATTAAGTCTGTTATGTCCGCATTGTAGTTTTATTAAATTTACGTTATGGGAAAGGTCAAGCTCAGTCAACTGATTCTCATCACATTGTAAAATTTCAAGATTTATAAAGGCCGCTATCCCCGTCAGATCCATAATATTGCGTGCCGACAAAGCTAAAATAGTCACCACCTCCGCCTCACTATACTGTATCTCTCCATCCCCATTAGTATCAATAGGCGGATTATAATTCAACAAAGCATTTTTAAATTTAGCATCAGGGATAGTAACTATCTGTGCGCTGGCAAAAAAAGTTGTAAATAAGATTAGCGCGACTAATAAATGCTTCATGTTAAACATATTTATGACTCAAATCTTTAAATAAAATCCCTGAATCCTTATTTTTTTCGGTATAAGATACATAAATATCTGAAAAATAAAAATATCGCTTCAAAAAAATAACGATTCTCCGACACCATGAAAGGGAGGGATGCGCATAGTGAAACAAAGCCGCTCACATCATAAACGCAAGGTCAAAATGTTACCAAATAAATAAAATTATCAATACCCTGAACAGAATTGGCGTACTATCTACTTCAACCGTTCAAACTTGGCCTGGAAAAAGCGCAGGTATTTAGGCTCATAAACCATTTTCAATCCTTTTATCTTCTTGCGCTTGTCGTAAACCATAGCTACCGATTCCGCCACAACATCCATATGGGCTTGGGTATAAACCCTGCGGGGAATTGTAAAACGAACCAACTCTAATTTTGGATAATAATTTTCACCATTAGCCTTTCTTCCTGCCGAAACCACCCCTCTTTCCATAGTCCGTACACCTGAATCCAAATAAATTTCTGCTGCCAATGTCTGGGCAGGAAACTGATCTTGTGTTAAATGGGGCAAAAAAGCTTTGGCATCAACAAAAACACCGTGCCCACCAATGGGCTTTACAATAGGAATTCCGTAATCCTGCATCTTCATTCCCAAATATTCCACTTGCCCCACTCGGGCTCTTTGGTGAAAATCATTTACACTTTCCTTGATTCCAACCGCAATGGCTTCCATATCTCTGCCAGCAAGGCCACCGTAGGTATGCAGCCCTTCATATACCACCACTAAGTTTCGCGCTTCCTCAAAAACATCCCATTCGTTGGTGGCCAAAAATCCGCCAATGTTTACCAGTGCATCTTTTTTCGCACTCATGGTCGCTCCGTCTGTCAGAGAACAAATTTCCTTAACGATGTCCTTTATTTTTGCGTTTTCATATCCCTTTTCCCTTTGCTGGATGAAATAGGCGTTCTCCGCAACACGCGTCATGTCGTGAATAATCCGGATCCCGTGTTTATGTGTATATTTCCGTAAAGCCTTTAGGTTTTCCATACTTATTGGCTGCCCTCCAGCCATATTCACATTGGTAGCAATACACACATAAGGAATCTTGGAAGCACCGTGTTTTTTTACCAAGGCTTCTAGTTTTCCTAAATCAACATTCCCTTTAAAAGGAAATTCGTTTGCCGCATCGTGTGCCTCATCAATAATGATATCCTCAAATTTCCCCCCTGCCAACTCTTGGTGCAAGCGGGTGGTTGTGAAATACATATTTCCAGGAACAATATCCCCCTTCTTTATTAATATTTGAGACAGTATATTCTCCGCTCCTCTGCCTTGATGCGTTGGGATTATATATTCATAGCCATAATATTCTTTAATGGCTTTCTCCATCCTGTAATAACTCTTGCTGCCGGCGTATGCCTCGTCTCCAGTCATAAAAGCGGCCCATTGCTGATCGCTCATTGCATTGGTACCACTATCGGTCAACAAATCGATATATACCTCATCAGAAGGCAATAGAAAAGTGTTGAAACCTGCTTCTTTTAGGGCTCTTGCTCGTTGGGGTTTGGTGGTCATCTTAAGCAGTTCCACCATTTTCATTTTATAAGGCTCTGCCCAGGATCTTTTATCTAATTTTGCCATGATATTATTATTTAAGGGGTTTAAAATGTGCTGTAAAGTGTCTTAGGAAAGGCGGCTCATACGTTATCGCATAACCCCTTTTTTGATCTTTTAATTCTAGGATATCATCAAAAATATCCAATACGTAATCAATGTGGCTTTGGGTGTAAACCCTGCGTGGGATTGCCAATCGAACTAGCTCGTTAGCTGCTGGAATCAACTTTCCGTCCTCGTCATACTTCCCAAACATCACACTACCCACCTCCACACAACGGATACCACCTTTTAAGTATAGGTCAATTACCAAGGCTTGACCGGGATATTCCTCCACTGGGATATTGCTATACAGTTTTTTGGCATCAATATAAACCGCATGGCCTCCAATAGGCCACACCACAGGAATACCTTTTGCTCGTAAGCGTTCGCCCAAATATGCCGTACTTCTTATACGGTAATGCAAATAGTCCTTATCAAAAACTTCTACCAATCCAATGGCAAGAGCCTCCATATCTCTTCCCGCTAAACCACCATACGTAGTAAAGCCTTCAGATATAATCAACAGATTCCTGCATTTAATGGAAAGAGCCTCATCCTTCACCGTCAGCAGTCCGCCCATATTCACCAACCCGTCTTTCTTGGCGCTCATCACAAAAGCATCGCCCAAGTTGAGCATCTCTCTAGCTATCTCTTCATAAGTTTTTTCAGAATAAGCTGCTTCCCTATGCTTTACAAAATAGCTGTTCTCCGCAATCCTGCAGCCATCAATCACCATCATTACCCCGTATTTATCACAAATACGTCGCACAGCTTTCATGTTTTCAATGCTCACGGGCTGCCCACCTGAAGAATTATTGGTCACAGTCATAATCACCGCAGCAACTTTTTCAGTTCCGTTTTCAACAAGTAATTTCTCGAGTTTTACAAGGTCTATATTCCCTTTAAAAGGCAGATCGGTCTCATTGTCCTTTCCCTCTTCACAAACAATATCAATCGCTGTTGCACCAGTGTATTCAATGTTCGCACGGGTGGTATCAAAATGCGTGTTAGAAATAAAAAGTTTATCGGGTCCACCAAGTATGGTGTATAAAATGCGTTCCGCAGCTCGGCCTTGGTGTGTAGGCAACACATATTCCATTCCCGTGAGTGCTTTTACAACCCTTTCAAGATGCTCCCAGCTTCTCGCGCCAGCATAACTTTCATCGCCCATCATGATGCCACTCCATTGTTTGTCGCTCATCGCCCCAGTGCCACTATCAGTCAATAAATCAATAAAAACATCCTGCGACCGAAGTAAAAAAGTATTGTACCCAGCCTTTTCCAATGCCTCCCTTCGATAGGCCTCAGTAGTTACGGTCAACGGCTCAACCATTTTTATCTTAAATGGTTCTGTCAATGTTCTCATCTTTTCGCTCATTGTATATTTTTTAATGAGCGTTAAAGTTAATTAAAAATTTAAAATAAGATATAATTATCTGTTTTTCGTTTTACAATATCAGATATACAGCTTGGACGTAATCCTTTCCAAAAAAACAACCAAAAACCAAAATTCAGCTAAGCATTATAAGTTCCCCATTCTGCAAGGGATGGATGCCCAAAAAGCGGGATGGGTACACTTGATAAAATCAAAAAAATCAAGACCCCTATGTATTACAATAAGAATACCATTCGCAAATAACACATATCATATTATTTATATTTTATAGCGTGTTTATAGCGTGTTTAAAGCGTATTTATAGCGTATTTATAGCGCATTTATAGCGTATAATACCTACGATATCTTCTATTTACACTATAAATACCCAAGGAAAACCATATTGTACCAAATATTTAACCTACAACAATCAAAAAGCAACTTCTTTGAAAACCAAATATTTATCTATAACTTTATAGGAAAGAACTTCAACAGCCAACCTCATGAAAAAAACAATTATGCTCCTATTGGCACTATTCATCGGAATAGTCACCACAACCACCGCCCAACAACAAGGCAATAAGGCAACCCTAAATGAAGACGGCACAATTTCCGTTGAAACTGTCACCCTTCCAGAAGATTACATCAAACAAGAAAAAACTCAAGTTTTTGATATGATTTGGCGCTTTGGTGAACCAGCACATCCTAATATCAAAAACAGCCGTGGGACAACTTTAGCCGACATAGACAATGATGGTATAGACGAGATTCTCTATGGGATTTGGAATAAACTCTATGCCCTAAAAGGCAACGGCGATTTGCTATGGACCAAAAACGTTAGCGGCATCATTCTACTCCCACCTACAGTCGCAGATCTGGATGGAGATGGCACATTAGAGATAGTTTTAAATACGGGTGGTGTCCCCAATGCAGGCCGTGTCTATCTTTTAGACCCATTGGGCAACGACTTGCCGGGTTGGCCATTAAATTTTGACAACCACTGGATGATAAACGCCCCAGCAGTTGCAGATGTTGATGGAGATGGAGTTTTAGATATTGTAACAGGAGAAAGGGTAGCAAGTGCACAAGGCTTTGTTCACGTCATCAAAATGGATGGTACGCCCCTTAACGCTAACTGGCCTGTGGAAGTAGCCGCAACTCCAGCCTTTACTCCCTCAATCGCAGATGTTGACAACGACGGAAACAATGACGTGGTTATAGCCGCCTCAAGTGCGGGAATGTATATTTTCAACAATCAAGGCGAAGTTTTTCCTGGATTCCCAGTGTATGACTCGACTGTGAGCTATTCCTATCAATCCCCAATCCTTGCAGATCTTGACGGCGATAACGATTTGGAGATAATAGGAAGTAACCACGGCGACGCTCCCGGTTTCTATGTTATGGAACAAAACGGCAGTTACAAAGCGGGCTGGCCCATTGCTCTTGGCGGTTGGACATACTCACCAGCAACCGTTCTGGATATAGACACTGATGGCACTTTGGATATCTTTATGTCAGACCGAATCACCAGCGGCACCCCTGGTGAAGAATTGCCAGTTATTTATGGTCTAGACCCAGATGGCAACAACCTAACTAACTTCCCCATAGAAAAATATGGTGGTACAGAAGGCGTCATTTCAATTGCCGATGTGAATAATGACAATGTGTTGGATATAATTTTCCCCAGCATAATGACTGATGCCGCAGGCGAAGGTTTTATCCATGCCTATGCCTTAGACGGTAGTGGAGAAATTGATGGTTTCCCATTAAGACCACACGGGTTCACATTTTTAAACGGCGCCGTTTTGGGCGATGTGGATAATGATGGCCTTCTAGACCTTACCGCCAACAGCTATACCCTAACCTTCGGTGCTGGAATTGATTCCACCTTCGTAAATGTCTATAATTTAAACGTTCCCTACAATCCAGAAACCATAAAACGAAACGGTTACAAAGGCGACAATACCCGAGCAGGTTTTGTGAAGCTTGATCCACCAATAGGCATTGCAGAATTCAACACGGCAAAAACTATAAGCATATTCCCAAACCCTTCGGATGGCATCTTGACATTTACAATTCCTTCAACGATACAAAACGCAAAAGTGAAAATTTTCAGCGTAGATGGAAAAATGGTTTTTTCAGAAGAAAGAAATCTAGAAGCGACAAACAGATTCAATCTAAAACATTTGAATAGCGGCCTTTACTTCGTTACGATTTCCGATGGAAAGCAAACTTCCACGGCGAAGTGGATAAAGAATTAAAATCAAGTGATGTCTGGTCGAGCGGAATTAAGACTTTTTTCGGCCAGACTTCTTTTATTCCACAATATGCTGCGAATAATTCCGCCATTTGTTTAAACAAGCCTCCATATCTTCAGGAATAGGACATTCAAAACGCATGAACTTTTCAGTTACCGGATGCACAAAACCTAAAGTCCGCGCGTGCAAAGCTTGGCGCGGAAGTATTTTAAAACAGTTCTCCACAAACTGCTTGTATTTAGTGAAAGTTGTTCCTTTCAATATCTTTTCGCCACCGTAACGTTCATCGTTAAAAAGCGTGTGGCCAATATATTTCATATGTACACGGATTTGGTGAGTACGACCAGTTTCTAACCTACAGGAAACCAAAGTAACATAACCCAAACGTTCTAAAACCTTGTAGTGTGTAACGGCTGGCTTTCCTCTTTCCTCATCATCGTTTTCATAAACAGTGTTTTGCAATCGGTTTTTAGGATGACGACCAATATTACCTTCAATAGTTCCTTCCTCCTCTTCAACATTTCCCCAAACCAAAGCTACATATTCACGCTCTGTAGTTTTATTGAAAAACTGTTTCGCCAAATGCGTCATTGCTTCTTCTGTCTTGGCAATAACTAAAAGCCCACTAGTATCTTTATCGATTCTATGGACCAATCCTGGTCTATTACTTGAATTATTAGGAAGGTTATCAAAGTGATAGGTCAAGGCGTTTATAAGCGTGCCACTGTAATTACCGTGTCCGGGATGAACAACCATCCCCGCAGCTTTGTTTACAACAAGCACAGCATCGTCCTCATAAACAATATCAAGTGGAATATTCTCTGGCACCAATAGAAATTCGTATGGCGGATGCTCAAAAAGCACCGTGACCACATCATTCCCCTTTACCTTGTAATTAGATTTTACGGCAACGCCGTTAACGTGAATGTTTCCTGAAGTGGCCGCCTTCTGTATTTTGTTACGAGTGGCTTTTTCAATCAGGTTCATTAGGTATTTATCTACCCTAAGCGCATTCTGCCCCTTGTTTGCCGTAAAACGAAAATGTTCATAAAGATCATCATTCCCGTCGGTATCGTCTATTTCCTCTTCCTTAAAATTCGTCATGGGTCTCTCCTTCATTTTGGTCTGGTGTCTCTTGATTGTCTTCTGAAGACCCGTCCCCTTCAGATAATATTCGATTAAGGGATTGATCGCCAACAATCAAATCTATTATCGAAGTCTTTTGGAGCAAAGTGCCCGGATCGAGCTTTTCACCTTTATGGCGCATTTCCAGAACATTATCACTGATATGTGGTCTATAACTTATTTTTCCAATCTGGAAACCCATCGCTAAAAGTGAAGGTTCTGCTTGACGGCGCGTACGCCCCAAAACATCTGGCACCTCTATCTTTCTGTAACCGGAAGGGTTCAGTGTTAAATACAGCCTTCTATTTTCCTTTACAAATTTGCCTGGCTTCGGAATCTGCTCAATCACAGAATATTTTGGAAAATCCGGATTGTAGTTTGCCGAATCCAAAATCTCATATCGAAGATCCATCTCATCTAGCTTTTCCTCAACTTTATCCAATGACATCTTGGCCAAGTTCGGTACTTCTATTTTTTCATTGTGATTGGTAGTAATCCGCAACCACCATAAAATTAAAAACCCCAAAACAAGTATCGCCACAAAAGCCAATAGCAATTGCTTTAAAAATGCTTTGGTAAAAATAAACTGGAAAAAAGTCATATGTTGCTAGGTTAAGGCTCAGAAATTTAAAAGCCAAAGGTAATATCTTTTGATGAAATTGAAATTTTAATGAAAATTTAATTCAGCTTTTAATTCTATGAATATTTTTGATACATATTAAAAACCAAGACCCGACAACCAACAGCTCAACACGGACAACTCATAACCCATAACTCAAAACTCTCACCAATAGCTCACCAATCACATCTTTTTAATACTTTTGTAAACGCAGGTTTTAAAGATTTGTTATGCAAAAGAAACATATAGCTGTAGCAATGGGTGGCTATTCCAGCGAATTTGAAATATCGATTAATAGCGGCGGCGTAGTCTGCAATGCACTCGATAAAAATAAATATGAGGTTTATCCTATCCACATTCTGGAAGAAGGCTGGTATTTTGTTTCAGATAATGGAACAAAATATCCTATAAACAAAGCTGATTTTAGTTTCGAAAATGGCATCCAAACCATCAAACCAGATGCTATTTTCAATACCATCCACGGAACTCCTGGAGAAGACGGCTACTTGCAGGCCTATTGGGAATTATTGCGAATTCCACATACAAGTACAGATTATTATTCTGCTGCACTTAGCTTCAACAAGCGCGACTGCCTTTCAGTCTTAAAAAACTTTGGTGTACGCGCTGCGAATTCATTTTATGTAAATGAAGGCGGTGAAATCAATATTGATGAAATAGTTTTAAAAACAGGACTTCCTTGTTTCGTAAAACCAAATCGTTCTGGTTCTAGCTTCGGAATAAGTAAAGTGCATAATATGGACGAGATGATACCCGCTATTGAAAAAGCCTTTACGGAGGATTCCGAAATAATCATCGAAACCGCTCTGATAGGTATCGAAGTTTCTGTCGGCGTCTACAATAATGGCGATGAAATAATAGCACTACCAGTAACTGAAATCGTTTCAGAAAACGAATTTTTCGATTACGAAGCGAAATACCTCGGGCAGTCACAGGAAATCACCCCAGCAAGAATTTCTGAAGAAGAAACACTTATGGTGCAAAAAGAAGCCGTGCGTATCTACAAATTGCTAAATATGAAAGGCATTACCAGAAGTGAATTTATCATACAAAAAGGAAAACCATTTTTTATTGAAATAAACACCAACCCAGGCCTTTCTACTGAAAGCATTGTACCAAAACAAGCAAGGGAAGCGGGAATGACACTCACGGAATTTTTTGATATATTAATACAGAATGTACTAAAATAGTTTCTAGTTTCAAGTTAAAAGTTTCAAGTTTAAAAACGCGACAACTCATAACTCATAACACATAACTCATAACTTTTTAGAATGAAATATTACCTCCTAGCAGGCGAAGCATCTGGAGATTTGCATGGCGCCAATCTAATTAAAGCCTTAAAAGAGGAAGATGCGGAAGCAGATTTCCGATTTTGGGGTGGTGACTTGATGAAAGCCGCTGGCGGAACTGAGGTAAAACATTATCGCGACCTTGCATTTATGGGTTTTGCTGAAGTAATTATGAACTTGGGTACTATCCTGAAAAACATTAAATTCTGCAAAAAAGATATTGAAGCATATAATCCCGATGTCATTATTTTTATAGATTACCCGGGTTTTAACCTACGTATCGCCAAATGGGCAAGACAAAAAGGATATAGAACGCATTACTACATCTCCCCACAAATCTGGGCTTGGAAAGAAGGCCGAATCAAAGAAATAAAACGGGATATAGATGAAATGTACGTCATCCTTCCGTTTGAAAAGGAATTTTATGAAGATAAGCACAACTTTCCCGTACATTTTGTAGGCCACCCGCTGATTGATGCTATTTACAATAGAGCACAGGTTGACCCTACTGCTTTTAAAAGAGAAAATGGATTAGATGAGCGGCCAATAGTAGCGCTTCTTCCAGGCAGCAGAAAACAAGAAATAACGAAAATGCTAGAAATCATGATTTCGGCGGCGAAGGATTTTAAGGACTATCAATTTGTTATTGCAGGCGCCCCAGGTCAGGAAAAGTCATTTTACGAAACCTTTCTAAGCTTCAAGAACATCCATTTTGTAACTAACAAAACCTATGATCTATTAAGTATTGCTGATGCTGCATTGGTAACATCAGGCACAGCTACTTTGGAAACCGCCCTTTTTAAAGTGCCGCAAGTAGTTTGTTATAAAGGAAGTAGAGTTTCCTATGAAATTGCCAAACGCGTCATCAAACTCGAATATATCTCTTTAGTGAATCTTATTTTAAACAAAACCGTTGTCACCGAATTAATCCAAACCGATTTCAATACAAAAAGACTTAAAAAAGAATTGACCGATATTCTAGATCCCTATAAACGCGCAACAATGTTTTTGGAATATTACGATCTTGAAAAAGCATTGGGCGGACGTGGCGCAAGCCAGAATACAGCTAAATTAATTTACAATTCTATTAAATCAGTAGAGCCTATAAAGGGATAAAATATAAATTAACTGTTAATAATAACCTGTCTTGTAAATATGTATCTAAACTTTAGTAATTTCGCCATTAACCTAGCTTAAAATTTTTTTTCATATATTTAACCTTTTAATCCTCAATTCTCCCATTGATGAAAAAAATATTGCTACTCTCTTTTTTCACTTTATTTCTTATTTCTTGTGGAAGTACGAAACCTGTCAATACGGGTAAGACTCCTTCAGCTATCATTGGTAAAAATACGTCAAAAACTAAACCAGTTAGAAAAGCAACTCCTAACAAAAACACCAAATTGGCAGAACTTGACATGGACGAAGAGTCAAATTCTAAATCCAAAGAAGATAGTCCAAAGGAAAAAAGAAAAGAAATCATTGATTTCGCCAAAACATTCCAGGGTACAAAATATAAGTTTGGTGGCACATCAGAAGCCGGAATGGATTGTTCTGGGCTAGTGTGTACTGCTTTCGAAAAGGAAAATATAAGCTTGCCGAGAATTTCTCGCGACATGGCCACAAAAGGTGTTCTTGTTTCTTACAAGGATATCGAAGAAGGCGATCTCGTTTTCTTCAAGACAAATCGTAAAAACGTAATCAGTCACGTGGGACTCGTTGTAGAAGCCAAACGGGGACAAGTAAAATTTATTCATTCTACAACCAGCGCTGGCGTCATTATTTCCTCTCTTGACGAAGCTTATTGGAAAAACGCTTTCGTAGAAGTTAGACGCGTAATTTAGTGATATTCTCAAATAGTAAGTTCGTATAAAAGAATATCCAGTATATCTTGACTATGGACCATATCTTTAAATCTCCACCGAAAATACCATTAATCTATCCCAGAAAATTAGAGTCGACTAAATACCAATCCACCTAGTTTACAACACTTAATTATTTTTCTAATTAGGAAATATAGGATCAAAAGAATTAGAATTACAATTGATATCGCAAGTTAACTACCTACCAAAGTCAAGAATCACTCTTACATAAACTATAGATACTTCATAAATGGTTCATTAAAACATAAGTGAACTGCCTTTTTTTCCCCTCCTTAAAAATGAGAAAAATTATATAGATAAACAGGCTTTCATGAGCATCATAGTCTAGCCTAATCGTGTTTATAACGATCCGTTCTGCTAATCTTTTATGAATAGTAAATCCCGTAACCCTTACGTAACAATTTGTATTGCACTAACAGTTTGATCCAAGTTAAATAGTCTGTAAAATATATTTCAAAAAAATCCAATTTTTTACTTCGATATTAACACTACTTTTTTGAAAAATCTGAAATATTATTATCTTTAATTTAATTATCCTCAATTGATTTTAGGTTTTAATTCTGGGATATGAAATTCATTAACTTTGCAATTGTAAAGCTCTCTGTTTTTCTAGTATTGGGGATTTTAGCTTCGCATTTCTTCCCCATTACCACTCTTTCATTTCCATTTGTTGTAATCCTTCTATTAATTGTCTTACTATTTTGGTTTTGGAGCCGCAACCAACTTATTCAATCCATTTACTTAGGAATTGCGATCTATCTTAGTTTTTTCGCCGTGGGTTATTTTAGTTATCAAATACGCCTACCACAGTTCCAGCCGAAACATTATTCACATATTAATCTTAACGATTATGCTGAAGTAATTCAACTTAAAATTACCCAGACCTTAAAACCTGATAAATTCTATCATAAATATTTCGCGGAGATAGATGCTATTAATGGCAAACCTACCAAAGGGAAAATAGCATTGAACATTTCAAAAGACTCCTTTCAAAAATCAATTGCGCCTGATGATATTTTAGTAGTTTATGCACCAATTTCAGAAATCCAAAAACCGCTCAATCCACATCAATTTGATTATTCAAATTATATGAAATCCCTTGAAGTTTACGGTCAACTGCGTATATCAGAAAAGGACATCTTAAAGAGCACAAAAGGTACTCCCACATTAAGTGGTATCGCACAAAACCTCCGAGCTTCAATCATAACAAAGCTTCAAAACTCAAAACTCAAAACAAACGAACGTGCAATTATTCAAGCACTAGTTCTAGGGGAAAAGAAAGATATAGACAAGCAGCTCTACAATGAATATGCAGCAGCCGGCGCAGTACATATCCTAGCCGTTTCAGGATTACACGTAGCTATTCTTTATGCAGTCCTTGCTTTCATCTTTAAACCATTAATCCACTGGAAACCTGGAATATTTCTTCATTCTGTTATAATCGTGATTCTGCTTTGGGGTTTTGCGATGCTTTCTGGCTTGTCGCCTTCCGTTACAAGAGCTGTAACTATGTTCTCCTTTTTCGCCTTGGCAAAACTTTTAAATAGAGAAACAAATAGCATGAACACTTTGTTTCTTTCCTTTTTAACGCTCTTAATTATTAATCCATTGTGGTTGTTCCAAGTTGGATTCCAATTGAGTTATCTAGCTGTATTCTTTATTGTTTGGCTCTATCCCCACTTATATAAAATGGGATATTCTAAATATTGGATACTTCGTAATGCTTGGACAATAATCTCAGTTTCCATTTGTGCACAGATTGGTGTCTTACCACTGACGCTGTATTATTTCCATCAATTTCCTGGCTTGTTCCTGCTCACAAATATTGTAATACTCCCAACACTTACAATCATCATGTGCAGTGGTATTTTAATCGTTGGCCTAGCATTCTTAAACAACCTACCCAATTGGATGGGCGAAGCTTACAACTATATAATCGAAGGCTTAAATACTTTTATACATTGGGTTGCAGTACAAGATGAGTTCTTGTTTAAGGATATTCATTTTTCAGCATCAAAAACCTTAGGCGCCTATCTCTTGATAATTGCTTCGGCTTTTCTAATAAAGAAAATAAACTACCCTAGAATAATAGTTTCTCTACTAGCGCTCTCACTCTTGACTATCATTTATATTCACGATGCATACAAGATTTCATCGAATGGATTATTCATTTTCCAGAAGAGCAAACAAACCCTTGTAGGCTATAAAAACGGAAAGAACCTAACTCTTTTCAAAAGAGATTCAATTACAATAAATCCTGAAAGTTACCCTATCAAATCGTTTAAAACAGCAATGAACATTAATAATTATACCGAAGAAAAACTACCAGAAATATTTCAATATAATAATAAAAAAATATTGCTTTTAGACAACTTAGGAATTATTCCAAAACAACAGAATATCCATACTATATTGCTTACCAATAGCCCAAAAATAAACCTCAACCGAATTATCGACAGCTTAAAGCCGTCACAGATTATTGCAGACGGCAGCAATTATTATAGCTATGTAAGCCTTTGGGAGAAAACTTGTAAAATAAAAAAGCTCCCATTTTACCATACTGCAAAACAAGGAGCTTTCTCAATAGAATAGATCAAATATGAAACTAAAAGGCTATTCTAAAAGGTGTATTTAAATTCCTTTTGATACGTTTCCCAAGCCTCAGTCGTGGTAACTTTCAAATAATCATCACTGTGGATCATCTTCAGGAAAATCTCAAGTTGCTGCGGTGTCCGGTAACCAGGAACCGCTTGAATAAGGTCTCCGTTTTCGCGAAAAAACACTACTGTAGGATAAGCAGTTACTTTTAAGGCATGCGCGAATAGATGTTGTGAATTTCTACCTTTTCGCTCTGCTCGATAGTTCGGATTTGTATAGGTAAAATTCTGATACTTTACCTCCTCAGTGCCCTCTGCATCAAACTTTACTGCATAATAGTTTTTGTTCACATACTCAATGACTTCTTTGTCACCAAAGGTGTTTTTGTCCAGCATTTTACACGGACCACACCAAGTGGTGAAAACGTCCATAAAAATCTTTTTTGGCTCCTTTTTTTGGGCTGCCAAAGCCTCATTCATAGTCATCCAATTAATCCCTTGTGAATTTGCTAGGCCCACGGTAAAAAATAGAACAATCAGTAAAATATTCTTCATCCAAAAATTATTTATTAATTCAAAAATAGTGAAACAAAAAACGTTCCACAAAAAGGAACGCTTTTATATATTAATGTATTGTATTCTATCGTATACCGTGCATCAATTTTTTCAATACAGGGTTCAAAAGCATTGCAACAACCCCAACTGCAATTGGGATAAGTGTAAATATCAAAAAGAAAGTTCCTAAAGAATATTCTGCAGAAATCTTATCAATCATTCCTCCCATAGTGTTTGCCGCCTTTTGACCTACAGCAATTGCAAGATACCAAACCCCAAACATAAACCCAATCATTCGTGCTGGCACCAATTTACTTAAGTAAGAAAGTCCTAATGGAGACAAGCATAATTCGCCCATAGTATGGAGCAAATATGCGAAAATAAGGAAGGCCATACTCACCGAAGCTGTCATTGCCCCTGAAGGAATATCTGATGCCCCATAAGAAAGAACAGCGAAACCAAGCCCTAGCAATACCAATCCAATACCATATTTCATAGCTGCACTTGGATTGTATTTGCTTTCCCACCATTTTGAAAAGAATGGTGCCAAAGTAATAATGAAAAATGAGTTAAGAATTCCAAACCAAGTGGCGTCAACCGTCATTTCAGTCTGGCTAAACTTATCCATCAAACGGAATATTACCAAGCCCCAAATACCTATAAATGCAAGGGACAACGCTACGTTTGACAAAGCAATTTTATTATGTGTTTTCTTGACAAGAAGAAAAATTACCCACGTAATTATTATTAAAGGTACCGTAGTCAATAACCCATCAATAATTTTAAATATCGTTGCTGAATTACCTGTTAAACTTCTATCAGTATAATCTTGTGCAAAAAGAGTCATCGAACCAAGCGATTGTTCAAAAAACGCAAAAAAGAAAACCGTGAAAAGTCCAAAAATGGATACAGCAATCAATCTATCACGAACTATTGGTAAATAGCGGGCAATACGTGTTATCAATAAAATCAAAAACATTGCCAAAGCAGCAAGAACAACAATATTGGTACCGCTCATTCCACCAATTTCAAATGGCACTAATGATGTGGAATAGATAGTTTCCAAAGGATCATTAAAAAGGTATAGCAAACCACCCACGGATGACAACACAATCAGAACGTAATCAAACATTGTGAACGGATTCAGTTTAATAGGAGCTACTTCTGCACCATCTTCACGTAATTCAGGTCGCTCTTCATTTATATTTTGCGGTATTTCTACCTCATGTACTTTAGAAGGTTTAGCTCCAATTTTTCCAAACATCTTATGAGCCAATAAAAACTGAAGCATTCCTAAAAACATAAAGATTCCGGCAAGACCAAAGCCCCAAGACCAACCATAATTTTCAGCTAAATAACCACAAAGCATCATTCCAAAAAATGCTCCAGCATTTACACCCATATAAAACAAAGTGTAAGCCCCATCTTTTTTAGATTCCTTGCCCTTATACATTTCAGAAATAATGGAAGTAATGTTTGGCTTAAAGAAACCGGTACCAATAACCAAAAACGCAAGTCCCAAATAAAAAGAAGTTGTTGTCTCAATAGCCATACAAGCATGGCCAAGAGTCATAATAACACATCCTATAACAACTGCTAACCTGTAGCCAGTGATTTTATCGGCTATCCAACCCCCGATAATTGGAGTTAAGTACAATAGTGACGCATAAGTTCCAATCAAAGCAAGGGCGTGCTCTCTTGGCCAATCCCAACCGGGATTGTCACTCATAAGTGGCGCGGTTAAGAACAGCACTAAAAGGATTCGCATTCCGTAGAAAGAAAAACGCTCCCACATTTCGGTAAAGAAAAGTATAAAAAGTCCCGCAGGATGCCCTAAAACTTTGTCCTTAAATAGATTTTCAATATCAGTATTCATAGGGATTATTTAAAATTTATAATTATTGGTAGGTTTAAGAATATAGAATCAAAATTTAGGTGAATTATTTTATTCCGTGCATCAATCTTTTAATGAATGGTGTAAATAGAATAAGAACCACACCACTGGTGAGCCCTGCATAAAATAAATACTCATAAAGGTTAATATAACCTGCCTTAGCTAATATAAAATTACCTCTATCCTCAAGGCCTACACTAGCCATATCAGAAACTATTGCAGCTATAAATTCGGAACTCGCAGTTGCTAAAAACCACACCCCCATCATAAATCCAACAATTTTAGCAGGAGATAGCTTTGTTACAACCGATAATCCGATTGGAGATAAGGATAATTCTCCACATGTATGCAGCAGATATGCAATAACTAACCAATAGTAAGCAACCTTCCCCTCTTCTCCAGATAATTTCCCGCCCAAAACCAAAGCACCGAATCCGAGGCCGACAAGTATCAAAGCATATGCAAATTTGTAAGACGTACCGGGATTTAGTTTTTTCTTATCAAGCCATACCCATAGCCTAGCAAAAGGTATAGCCAAAGTAATAATGAAAAATGCATTTAAGCTCAAAAACCAACCCGGTTTTAATTCAAATCCAAAAACATTTAGATTAATTATACGCTCCGCAAACAAATTAAGTGACATATAAGCTTGTTCATAAAGAGCCCAAAATACAATCGTGAATAATATAAGAATGGTAAGGGCAATTAATCTTTCCCTTGCCACCTTATCCAAAAATTTTACAGCATAGTAGATAATGTAGGCTAGAGATCCTGCACCCGCAACCATCAATATAGTTTGGACAACAGAATGACTTTGAATCATTTGCCATACTACAAAAGTGCCAAGAGCGGCCAGAATATAAATCCAATATTCGAATTTTACTCCGAATTTTTTCGTTTTTATAACGTCAGGATTTAGAGATTCACCTTTACCTTCTAAATATGGTTTCCCGAATACAAAAACGATCAGTCCCAAAAACATTCCAATACCAGCAGCTCCAAACCCATAGCCCCATCCGTATTCTTCACCTAAATAAACACATATAATAGTAGCCAAAAACGCACCTACATTGATTCCCATATAAAATATGGTAAATCCCGAATCGCGTCTTGGATCATTTTCAGTATAAAGTTCACCAACAATAGAAGAAATGTTCGATTTTAAGAAGCCTACTCCCATTACAATTAAAGCAAGTGAGAAATAAAATACTTGTAAAGCAAATGCATCTCGGGTTACTACCCCATCTACCATCGTAGCTTGATTGCCTTCATAAGCCATTCCCATGTGACCTAACACCAATAAAATAGCTCCAAAAATAATCGCTTTCCGGAATCCAATATATTTATCAGCAAGATGTCCACCCAAAACTGGCATGGCATATACCAATGCCGCATAACTTCCAAGAAGAAGATACCCGTCACTATCTGTAAACAAATGATACCGTGTGAGGTAAAAGAGCAATAAAGCCTTCATACCATAAAATGAAAAACGCTCCCACATTTCAGTGAAAAATAGAACGTACAATCCAACAGGATGTCCGAATAATTCTTTGTGTTTTATTTGAGCGTTTTCCATTTCTATTTAATTTGAGATTCGTTGAAACTCCAAAAAGGCAATCTTAATGAATTCCATGCATCATTTTCTTTAACTTCGGATTCATAATCAATAGAATTACAGCTGCAAACATTGGAATAGCTGCAATGATTAAGAAAAAGGTAGACATTGAATACGTTTCTGAGATTTTATCAATGTATGACCCCGTCTGTCCAGCAATGAAGTTGGCTATCGCCGAAGCTGTAAACCAAAGCCCGAATAATAAACCTGCTAAACGTTTAGGAGATAGTTTAGAAACATAAGACAATCCTACAGGAGAAAGACATAATTCACCCGTTGTATGAAAGAAATATGCCAATATTAACCAAATCATACTAACAGACGCGGTCGCTGCTCCTTGAGGAATACTATTCGCTCCCACAGCCAACACAACAAATCCAAGCCCCACCAATGCTAGTCCCATAGCAAATTTAACGGGACCGGAGGGATTCCATACTTTCTCCCATATTTTACTAAACGAAGAAGCTAACGTAATGATGAAAAATGAGTTCAAAATCTGGAACCAAGAAACTGTTACTTCAGTTTGCTCAAGATTAAATTCTCTATAAACTTTCCAGATACCCAATATCCATATAATTATAAATGAAATTGCGGTAAAAATGATTGTCAATGGATACGCCTTAAAAATTCTTTTTCCTAAACCGTAAAGCACATAAGTAACAATTAGAATTGGAAAAATTGTCAAAATAGCATCCACCCATTTAAAAATGGTTCCCGTGTTTCCTTCTAAAACTCTTTGTGTATAGTCTTTCGCAAAAATAGTCATCGATCCTCCTGCTTGTTCAAAAGCAAAGAAGAAAAATATACTCGCTACCATCAATACTCCAACAACGACTAATCTATCTCTTACAATATGAGCTTCAGGTTCTGGTTCTTCTGAATCATCAACAATTTTTTCTACGGGTATTGCACCCTTTGCTGGCGGCTCCTTCCCTATTATTCCAAAAATTTTCTGTCCAAAATAAAATTGAAGCATCCCGAATAGCATAAATACTCCCGCTAATCCGAACCCATAATGCCATCCTACTTTTTCACCGATATAGCCACATAACAACATTCCTAAGAATGCTCCAGCGTTGATTCCCATATAGAAAATAGTATATCCCGCATCTT
The DNA here is from genome assembly GCA_034675805.1 of Aequorivita sp. Classification (GTDB taxonomy): domain Bacteria; phylum Bacteroidota; class Bacteroidia; order Flavobacteriales; family Flavobacteriaceae; genus Aequorivita. The sequence goes on from JAUCCX010000001.1 coordinate 1,329,870, forward strand.
TTTTGGAGCTATTATCAGGATACAATTGGCCTACCATGGAAGAAATGTTCGGTTTGAACATCCCATTTCCTAAAATCATAAATACGAGTCCGATATAGAAGAAGGTAGGACTAACTAACTCCAGAGCCATAGAAGCATGACCCAAAGTCATAATTAAGGCACCCAATAAAATGGCTTTCCTAAATCCTGTAAATTTATCGGCTATAATCCCTCCCAATAGAGGAGTTAAATAAACTAACCCAGTATACCAAGAATACAATTGCATAGCATCGGCATTGGTCCATTCCCAGCCTCCCTTTGCAATTTCTGTTATTAAGAATACCGTTAATAAGGCCCGCATTCCGTAATAACTGAAACGCTCCCACATTTCAGTAAAAAACAAAATAAACAGTCCAGCGGGATGTCCCATTACCATTTTATCGTCTATACCTAGTCTCCCAAGGTGCTTCACTAATTGAGGATCATCTATTTGGCTCATAAATTGAATTTAATTTGGTTATTACAAGTTGTTTTTAATAAAATTTGTCATTAATGTATAGAGGTGTAAACTGGTATTTCCACCCCGAATGCCATGGTTTTTATCTGGATAAATACGCCAATCAAATTGTTTATTGGCTTGTACCAAGGCCTCGATTAAACGCATACTATTTTGAACGTGTACATTATCATCTGCAGTTCCATGAACAAGCAAATATTTCCCTTCTAGTCCCTTTACGTGTGAAAGAGGTGAGTTTTCATCATAACCCGTCGGGTTTTCCTGAGGCGTCTGCATATAGCGCTCTGTATAAATACTGTCATAAAATCTCCAGCTTGTAACAGGCGCAACGGCGATAGCCATTTCAAAAGTATCGGGCCCCTGAAATAATGCGTTTGATGACATAAACCCTCCATAGCTCCAACCCCAGATACCTGTGCGTTTAGCATCGATATAAGGTAGCTCACTTAGTTTTTTGGCTACTGCTATTTGATCTTCCACTTCATACTTACCTAACTCTTTTTGAGTCATTTTCTTGAAATCTCTTCCTTTAAACCCAGTTCCACGACCATCTACACAAGCAATGATAATATCTTGTTGGTTGGCAAGCATCTCGTGCCAATAATCGTTTCCACCCATCCATCTATTAGCTACATTTTGAGACCCTGGACCAGAATACTGATAAAGAAAAAGCGGATACTCCTTTGCTTCGTCAAAATCCAAAGGTTTTATCATATACATATTCAAGTCTTCTCCGTGAATTCTTATTGTCGAAAACTCTTTGGTTGAAATTTTATAAGAAGCCAATCGCTTTTTTAAATCATTATTGTTCTTTATTTCGCGAAGCAACTTTCCTGTCTTAGCTTCGTGAAGTGTGTATACATAAGGCGTGTTGGCATCGGAAAAAGTGTTTATAAAATAGGTGTAATCCGCACTGAAATCAGCAGCGTTCGTTCCTGTTTTCTGCGTTAAACGCACCTTATTTTTTCCAGAAGGAAGAATGGAATATACATCGCGGTTGATGTTTCCGTTTTCAGTGCTTTGGTAATAAACACGTCCTGTATTCTGGTCGAAACCATAGTATTCAGTAACTTCCCAAGGACCTTTTGTTATTTGATTAAGAAGCTTTCCATTATTATCGTATTGATATATATGGTTCCAGCCGTCTTTTTCACTAGTCCAGAAAAAACTATTGTTATTTAGAAAGGTAAGATTATCAGTTATATCAACATAAGCATCATCCTTTTCCTTTAAAATCAATTTTGAGGAATTGTCTACAGTATTAACAAAAACAAGATCCACAACATTTTGATGGCGGTTTGTCAATTGAACACTAACTAAGTTATTATCCTCTGTCCATAGCAATCTAGGAATGTAATAGTTGTTGTACTTTGAAAGGTCAACTTCCGTAGTTTTATCATTGGAAAGATCATAAATATGTAAAGAAACTTTTGAATTGGCCTCCCCCGCCTTTGGATATTTAAAAGTATCGGCAGTTGGATAAAGTTCGTCGCCATACACATCCATAGTAAACTGTGGCACTTCTGTTTCGTCAAATTTTATGTAAGCAATCTTATCAGCGTTTTTACTCCATTCAAAAGCACGAACAAAAGCGAATTCTTCCTCATAAACCCAATCTGTAATTCCATTGATAATACTATTCCTTTTACCGTCCTGGGTAATTTGTTTCGTTTCACTGGAATTCAAATCCTTCACATAAAGGTTATTCTGGTAACCATAAGCTATTTTACTTCCGTCATTGCTAAAGGTTGGCTCTTGTATTTTATTTGTAGAAACAAGTTTGAATTCCTTAGTCTTGACGTCATAAACATAATAAGTACCAAGAGAAGAACGGCGATAAATTGATTCTGAATCCGTAGCAAATAGAATTTTTGATTCATCCTCACTTAATTCGTAAGAAATGAAATATGGGACACCTTTTAAATCTGTACTATTTAAAAGAGTTCGCACCTTTTCACCACTCTTATAATCGTAAACATCAACAGTTGAAGTTTTGCTTTGTCTGTCAAAATTCAAGACAGCATATTCTTTTCCGTTTTTTAAGGAATGTAACACATCGAGGCCTTCAGTCCGGAACGAACCATTGAAAATTTCCTCAAGGCTTATGTCTTTTTGCTGTGCTAAAAGGGTGTTGCAAGCTGTTAAAAACAGCAATATAAAAGATAGGGAGATTAATTTTTTCAAAGTGTTAAAATTTTGATAGGCCAAGTTTACTAATTTTTTGTGAAAGTGAGGGTCGCTTTTTTGTTAAATAAGCCATTGAAGCCCTATTTAATTGCAATAACAATTAGTTACAATGTCTTACAAATCGTACACTTTTGAAAGAATTAGAAACAACTCCCTCAAGATAAAGGCTGAAAGGATTTATTATAGTTTTTTCAAGATTTTGCTTTCAATTCTTGAAAATCGAATTGTAGAAAATTTATTGTCTATATTCTTAAAGAATAAAACATCAGTCTTCATAATTTAATTGATGACAGGTTTAGTTTTGTCGCTAAGCAAATTATCACAAATGTTCTATTTGCCTTATGGAGCTGAAAATAAATAATGGTTTAGTCAAAGCCAATATTGCAAGACTTTTATAGCTTTGTTACAAAGTAAAATCCATGGAAAACTTCGATCGCAAAAAACACTGGGAAAATATTTATCAAACCAAAGAACTGAAAGAAGTCAGCTGGTTCCAGCCAAATCCCCATGATTCACTGGATTTGATAGAGAAAACTTCTATATCAAAAAAAGCTAAGATAATTGATGTAGGCGGAGGTGATAGTTTTTTGGTTGATCATCTACTAGATATGGAGTATGAAGACGTTACAGTTTTGGATATTTCAGAATTCGCCATTGAACGTGCTAAAAAACGTTTGGGCGAACGCGAGAAACTCGTAAAGTGGATAGTGTCCGATATTATGAATTTCGATCCTCCAGAAAAATACGAATGTTGGCATGACCGAGCCACCTTTCATTTTCTAACGGAGGAAAAAGAAATATCACAATATGTAAAAACAGTCAGCAATTGCATTAAAGAAGATGGAAATTTAATAATCGGAACCTTTTCTGATAGTGGCCCAGAGAAATGTAGTGGAATTCCAATAAAACAATACACCGAAAAAACTTTAGTAAAAGTGTTTTCAAATACATTTCAAAAATTGGAGTGCCACACCATTGATCACCAAACACCTTTTAATACTATTCAAAATTTTGTCTTTTGTAGATTTAAAAGAAGCTTAAATAAGAACATTGCAAATTAATGTAGGATATGGCCTTAGTTTTATTAAGTATGTTTACGTCGAGATATCTATTTTATATAATTAAGTAGCAATAGACTACTGCAGAACGCCAAAAAATAATTCAGACATGGTGAATTTTCAAAATCAACACCCCGCAGATATTGCCGAGCAATTAAGTGAATTTGACAATAATGAAAGAGAACTATCTTTTTTAATGCTTTCTCCCGAGAAAAAAACCCAAGTATTTCGATTCTTAGAACCTGCGGTTCAAATTAAAATCATAAAGGCACTAGGCAACAAAGAACTTTCCGAGGTTCTCAATAATCTACCTCCAGATAATAGAACAAAGCTTTTTGAAAACTTCCCTGATCATCTTATAAAAAAATCTATAAACCTTCTTAATAACGAAGAAAGAGAAATCGCACTCAGCCTAATTGGATATGAAAAGGATAGTACAGCGAGGTTGATGACCCCACATTATATTCAGACAAAAGCTGATAGAACGGTTGACCAAGTCCTGAAACATATAAAAAAGGAGGGGAGAAAAGCGGAAACCTTAAATTTTGTATATGTTGTTGATGAAGATAATAAATTGATCGATGACCTTAGAATTGGTCAATTGCTACTTGCCGAACCCTCGACAAAAATATCAGAGCTTATGGATAGGCACGTTCTGGCAATTACCACCACCACACCTATTGAGGAAGCGGTTGAGATTTTTGATAAATACGACCGCTCGGCTTTACCCATTATTACAAAAAGTGGTGTTTTGGTCGGTATTGTAACTTTTGATGATATCCTAGACAGAGTTCAGGAACAGACCACTGAGGACATTCACAAATTTGGGGGTACTGAAGGGCTGGAAGTATCTTACACACAATCAACTCTTTTAGATCTCGTTAAGAAAAGAGCCAGCTGGTTGGTAATTCTCTTTTTTGGGGAAATGCTTACCGCATCTGCAATGGCATTTTTTGAAGGCGAAATCGAAAAAGCGGTCGTGTTGGCCTTATTTGTTCCCTTGATTATTTCAAGTGGTGGTAACTCCGGATCTCAGGCAGCCTCACTTATCATTCGCGCAATGGCCTTAAAGGAATTAAAGTTAAGGGACTGGTGGTATGTTATGAAAAAGGAGGTGCTTTCGGGAGTCTTATTAGGCACTATCCTTGGAGCTATTGGATTCTTACGTATTTTGATATGGCAAGAAACCGGCCTCTATAATTATGGTGAATTTTGGTTGGAAGTGGCTCTCAGTGTTTCTGTCTCCCTTGTTTTTATTGTATTGTGGGGAACACTTTCTGGATCATTGATACCATTTGTCTTAAAATGGGTAAAACTGGATCCCGCAACCGCCTCTGCTCCTTTTGTAGCAACCTTGGTAGATGTTACGGGAATTATTATTTTCTTTTCTGTGGCAGCTTTCTTTTTGGCAGATAAGCTTTTATAAATATTAGAAACAGTCTGGAATAAGTAAAGTTATTAAAGATAATTTTTTAATCCCGAATCAAAGGCATCGTTGTACAGCGAAGCAAACCCTCTTGCTTGGCAATTTCTGAATAGGGTACTTCTTCAACCGTAAATCCTTGATCTCGTAACCAAGCATTTAAACGAGTAAAGGATCTTTCAGAAACAACCACATCAGGTGAAATAGAAAAGATATTGCTGTTCATATTATACATTTCATGCTTATCAATGTGAAAACAATTCTCCTTTCCAAAGAAATTCACTAACCATTCGTATTCTTCGTCAACCAAAAATCCTTCTTTATGAATTATTGCTTTTCCTCTTCCCAACGGTTGAAAACAGCAATCTAAATGCAACGCATTTTCATCTGCGATCGTATTACTTTTTCTAAGGCTAAAGGATTTTATCTTTTTATGTGGAAATAATTTTCGGAGGTATTCTACCCCCTTCATATTAGTTCTGGCAGTTATGTAGCTAGAATAATCATCACCATAATAAGTGCCGACAAAAATATAATCACCCCAAGGCATAACGTCTCCGCCTTCGATATGAGCATCTTCAGGAAATTCAATAATTTTTAAAGGATCTATTTGTTCAATTACTGAATGTATTGCATCAATCTCCTTACTTCTGTCATCGAGTATATTTGCCTTTATGAACTTATCTTCGATCACAAATGCGATATCCCTAGAAAAAATCTGATTATAATTTTCTATCGAGTCTGGGCGATACACCTTTATATCATATTTTTCAAAGACCTCAGCCAATGCATCCATCTCCTTTACCATATCCTCGTCTTTGGGATAAGTACCTGCTTTAATATGCTCTGCAGATTTAGGATCGTAAGCATCTTCAAGTTTCGGAATTGGTCCATTGCTATCCGCTCTGCCTAAAACTACGGCACGCAGTCTTGAAACTTCGTCGTTAACATTCAATTTTATCATAAAACAACTATAAAAAAAGCACCTCATTGCAGAAGTGCTTTCAAATATATTAAAAATTAGTTATTACCTTTTTTCTACAGGTAGAAAATCCCTATGAGTTTCACCAATATAAATTTGTCTCGGACGACCTATGGGCTCTTTATTCAATCGCATTTCTCTCCATTGAGCAATCCATCCAGGTAATCGACCCAATGCGAACATTGGCGTAAACATTTCAACAGGAATGTCCAATGCGCGATAAATGATACCTGAGTAGAAGTCAACATTTGGATATAGTTTTCTTTCTACGAAGTATGGATCTTCCAAGGCTTCTTTTTCTAATGCTTTTGCAATGTCCAGAACATCATCTTCTATTCCTAATTCATCCAAAAGAGCATCTGCTGCTTTTTTGATAATTTTTGCACGTGGATCAAAATTTTTATAAACCCTGTGTCCAAAGCCCATTAAACGGAAAGGATCATTTTTATCCTTGGCTTTCGCCATAAATTTTTTGGTATCTCCTCCATCCTCTTTAATAGCCTCCAACATCTCGATTACTGCTTGATTTGCCCCTCCGTGAAGTGGCCCCCACAATGCCGCTATTCCCGCTGAAATAGAAATAAATAAACCTGCATGCGATGACCCCACAATACGTACTGTTGATGTAGAACAGTTCTGTTCGTGGTCTGCATGAAGAATCAATAACTTATCCAAAGCTTCCAATACAACTTCATTCGTAGTATATTCCCCGCTAGGCTTTTTAAACATCATTTTAAGAAAGTTATCCACGTAGCCAAGAGAATCTCCGCCATAATCCAACGGAAGACCCATACGTTTTCTATAAGTCCAAGCAGTTAATACAGGAAATTTTCCAAGTATCTTAACGATAGCCTTATACATATCCTCTTCGCTATCAACATTAACCGAAGACGGATTAAATGCGACCAAAGCAGAAGTCAATGAAGACAGAACACCCATTGGGTGAGCAGATTTTGGAAACCCATCTAATATTTTTTTAACATCCTCATCAACATGTGATTGTGCTTTTATATCTGCGTGAAATTTGTTGAGTTGTTGTTCGGTTGGCAAGTCTCCGAAAATAAGAAGATAGCAAACTTCCAAGAAATGTGCCTTTTCGGCTAACTCCTCAATAGCATAACCCCGATATCGCAGAATCCCCTTTTCACCATCCAAAAATGTTATCGCACTCTCACAAGCTCCCGTGTTTTTATACCCTGGATCCAGCGTCACAACACCTCCCGTGTCGGTTCGAAGATTCTTTATATCTATTCCCAATTCATTCTCAGTTCCTTCCACGACGGGAAGCTCATACTTTTTCCCATCTATCTCGAGGGTTGCGATCTTTGCCATAAAATATATTGTGTTTTTTATTTTTTTCAGAAATGCTAAGTTACAAAATCTCGAGGGATTATATTTAGCATTAGTGACTATTCTTAGGTTAAAAAATCCTTAAATCGTCGGCTATACAAGGGATTTTTAATGTGAAAAGTAATACCGATGTTCAATACCTTTTCAATGTATGGCTTCAAATTAAATTTTAAAGGCTTTTTCTTGTGGAAAATAAGCAACATCGCCCAATTCCTCTTCAATTCTTAGCAATTGATTGTATTTAGCCATTCTATCACTTCTAGAGGCAGAACCAGTTTTTATTTGCCCACAATTTAGTGCTACGGCAAGATCTGCAATTGTGTTATCCTCGGTTTCTCCACTTCGGTGAGACATTACTGAAGTATAACCAGCATTATGCGCCATATTTACTGCAGCAATAGTTTCAGTTAAGGTTCCGATTTGATTCACTTTTATCAAAATTGAATTTGCTATATTTTCAGAAATTCCTCTTGAAAGTTTTTCCACATTTGTAACGAACAAATCATCACCAACCAACTGAACTTTATCACCTAGTTTTTCGGTCAAATATGCCCAGCCTTCCCAATCGTTCTCATCCATTCCATCCTCTACAGAAATGATAGGGTATTTTACGCACAATTCCGCCAAATAATCAGCCTGTTCTGTTGACGTACGTATTTTTCCTTTTTCACCTTCAAACTTGGTATAATCGTATTTTTTATTAACATAGAATTCCGCCGCCGCACAATCCAATGCAATCATTACATCATCACCTAGCTTATATCCGGCATTTTTAGTGGCTTTTGCGATAGTATCCAAAGCATCTTCGGTACCATCTAAAGTAGGTGCAAAACCACCTTCGTCGCCAACAGCCGTACTCAAACCACGATCGTGCAATACCTTTTTGAGGCTGTGAAAAATCTCAGAACCCATTTGCATTGCGTGTGTAAAGTTTTTTGCTTTTATAGGCATTATCATAAACTCCTGAAAAGCAATAGGCGCATCACTATGCGAACCTCCGTTGATAATGTTCATCATTGGCACAGGTAGCGTTTTTGCACTCACACCGCCTACGTAGCGATACAAAGGCATTCCCAATTCATTAGCAGCTGCTTTTGCCGCGGCCAATGAAACACCAAGAATTGCATTGGCTCCAAGGTTCGATTTGTTAGGAGTGCCATCTAAATCGATCATTATTTTATCAATAAGCTCTTGCTCAAAAACCGAAACGCCTAAAAGTTCTATAGCAATCTTTTCTCTTACGTTTTGAATAGCTTTTAAAACTCCTTTCCCCATATATGCTTTTCCCCCGTCGCGAAGTTCAACAGCTTCGTGTTCGCCTGTTGATGCTCCTGAAGGAACTGCGGCACGGCCCATATAACCGTTTTCAGTGAATACGTCAACTTCGATAGTAGGATTACCTCTGGAATCGAATATTTGTCTGGCTTTAATGTCGATGATGATACTCATTGGTTTATTATTTATTGTTATTTGGATATTGGTAATTAAAAGCCCCCAAAGGTTTTAAAACCTTTGGGGGCTAAATATGTTACACAGTTTCTAATTTGTATTTCTCGATACTATCTATAAACTGGTCAAAAAGATAAGCTGCATCGTGTGGACCAGGGCTTGCTTCTGGATGATATTGTACAGAGAAAGCAGGTTTGTTTTTTACTCGTATCCCAGCTGCGGTTTTATCATTAAGATGTTCATGAGTTATTTCAATATTGGGATTTGCTTCCGCTTCTTCTCTAATAATCGCGAATCCATGGTTTTGAGAGGTTATTTCGCCCTTACCGGTAATTAGGTTCATTACGGGGTGATTAATTCCACGGTGACCATTATGCATTTTATAAGTAGAAATTCCGTTAGCCAAAGCTAACATTTGGTGTCCAAGACAAATTCCAAACATTGGCAACTCCTTTTCCAGAACAGTTTTTACAACCTCAATTGCACTGTGGAGTGGCTCAGGATCTCCAGGACCATTAGAAAAGAAATAGCCATCAGGACTAAAGGCTTCCATTTCTGAAAAACTAGCGTTATAAGGAAATACTTTAATGTAGCAATCTCGTTCAGCAAGCATACGAAGGATGTTCCTTTTAATTCCCAAATCCAATGCCGAAACTTTATACTTAGCATCTTCATTCCCGAAAAAATAAGCCTCCTTTGTAGAAACTTTTGAAGCGAGTTCAAGACCGTCCATATTTGGAACTTCTGCCAATTGTTTTTTCAGACCATCAATATTATCTACATCGGTAGATATTACTGCATTCATTGCTCCGTTATCGCGAATATAGCTTACCAACGCTCGCGTATCCACGTCACTAATTGCAAGAAGGTTGTTCGCATTGAGAAATTCTTCTAGTGAACCATCTGCAGCATCACGTGAATAATGATAACTGAAATTACGAACCACCAAACCAGCAATTTTAATTCCTTCAGATTCAACTTCATCTTTATTAACCCCATAATTCCCGATATGGGCGTTTGTGGCAACCATAATCTGTCCAAAATAGGAAGGGTCTGTGAAAATTTCTTGATAACCGGACATCCCAGTATTGAAACAGACTTCACCGAAGGCTGAACCTTCCTTGTTTCCAACCGCCTTTCCGTAGAAAATGGTCCCGTCTGCCAATAAAATAAGTGCTTTTTTTCGTGTTTGGTATTTCATTTTTTGAAGAGTTTCAAGTTTTTTGGATTAAGTTGCAAGTATCATCAATAGAAAATTTCAGGATAACAGTTTTCAGCTTTTCCAAAATCATTGCAAAAATAGTATAAAAAAAAGGGATAAACGAAAACGCTTATCCCTTTGTTAGTTAATGACTACAAATTCATTTATTCTTCTTCTTTCTTCGCTTCCTTTTCAGCTTTTGCTGGAGCAGCTTTAGCAGCTGGTGCAGCAGCAGTATCAGCTCCTGCGGCACTTCCACGACGACTTCTACGAGTAGTCTTCTTCTTAGTAGCTTTGCCTGCGTTGTAAAGTTCATTGAAATCAACAAGCTCTATCATTGCCATATCAGCGTTATCACCTAAACGATTACCCAATTTAATAATACGTGTATAACCTCCTGGACGATCACCAACTTTTGGCGCAACAGTTCTGAAAAGTTCGGCAACTTGATCTTTTTGACGCAATTTTGCCATAACCAAACGACGATTATGAGTAGTGTCTTCCTTAGACTTTGTTATCAATGGTTCAACAAATTGCTTCAATGCTTTCGCCTTAGCAACTGTGGTGTTGATTCTTTTGTGTTCAATCAAGGAACTCGCCATGTTAGCTAACATCGAGTGTCTATGGGCAGTCTTTCTTCCTAAGTGATTGTGTTTATTTCCGTGTCTCATGACATTTTAGTTTTCATCATCTTGCTACAAAATCCGTTCATCGGAGAGCAAATTATGATGGATTAATTATTATAGATCTGAGATTTAAGATGTGAGATAAAATACAAAATATCTGAAGTCTCACATCTAAGATCTCAAGTCTGTTCTAGTCTTTATCTAATTTATATTTTGCAAGATCCATTCCGAAGTTTAGGCCTTTCACATTTACTAGCTCTTCAAGCTCAGTAAGTGATTTTTTACCGAAATTACGGAACTTCATCAAGTCATTTTTATTGAAAGAAACAAGATCTCCCAACGTATCAACTTCTGCCGCTTTCAAACAATTTAGTGCACGAACCGAAAGATCCATATCAACTAATTTTGTTTTAAGCAACTGACGCATATGAAGAGATTCCTCATCATAAGTTTCAGTTTGTGCAATCTCATCAGCCTCCAAAGTGATGCGCTCATCGCTGAATAGCATAAAGTGGTGAATCAATGTTTTTGCAGCTTCTGTCAATGCATCTTTTGGATGAATAGATCCGTCAGTTACAATTTCGAAAACCAATTTTTCGTAATCTGTTTTCTGCTCTACACGGAAGTTTTCAATACTGTACTTCACATTTTTTATTGGAGTGTAAATAGAATCTGTAAAGATGGTACCTAGAGGCGCATTGGCCTTTTTGTTCTCTTCAGCAGGAACATAACCGCGACCCTTTTCGATAGTGATTTCAAAATTAAGATTCACCTTAGGATCCATATTGCAAAGAACCAATTCTGGGTTCAATACTTGGAAACCTGAAATGAATTTTTGAAAATCACCAGCCTTCAACTGCTCGTTTCCAGAAACAGAAATAGTAACAGTTTCGTTATCTATTTCGTCAATCTGTCTTTTGAAACGAACCTGCTTCAGGTTCAAAATAATTTCTGTAACATCTTCCACTACACCAGCGATGGTAGAAAATTCGTGATCCACGCCCTCAATGCGAACTGAAGTGATGGCGAATCCTTCCAAAGAGGAAAGTAGTACGCGTCTTAATGCGTTACCTATGGTAAGTCCGTAACCTGGTTCCAAAGGACGAAATTCAAATTTCCCCTCGAAATCGGTAGAGTTTACCATTATAACTTTATCAGGCTTCTGAAAACTAAATACTGCCATAATTGACTTTCTGTGTTTTAATTATTTAGAATATAATTCAACGATTAACTGCTCGTTAATGTTTTCTGGAATCTGGATACGCTCAGGGATAGAAACAAAAGTTCCTTCCTTCTTATCGCCATTCCAAGTAATCCACTCATAAACGTGAGTTGCATTCGCTAAAGAATTGTTGATTGCCTCAAGAGATTTTGACTTCTCTCTAACGGCCACTACATCTCCAGCTTTTAACTGGTAAGACGGAATGTTTACTTTTTCACCATTAACGGTGATGTGACGGTGAGAAACTAATTGTCTAGCACCAGAGCGACTTGGAGAAATCCCCATTCTGTAAACTACGTTGTCTAGACGAGCCTCACACATTTGAAGCAAAACTTGACCTGTAATTCCAGGAGCAGCATTCGCCTTTTTAAACATGTTTCTGAACTGACGCTCCAAAATACCATACGTGTACTTTGTTTTTTGCTTTTCTGTTAACTGAATTGCGTATTCAGATTTTTTACCACGACGACGTGCGTTACCGTGTTGCCCAGGAGGGTAGTTTCTCTTTTCGAAAGATTTGTCATCTCCGAAGATTGCTTCCCCGAATTTACGGGCTATTTTAGTTTTTGGACCAGTATATCTTGCCATTTCTAATTTAAGGTTTTGAAGGAAAAACTAAATTAAGGTCTTTTGTGGAAACGCAATATCTTGCGAATCTATCCTTTAGTTTTTGATTTCTTCAGATTGATATTCAGTAATAATTAAACTCTTCTTCTTTTTGGAGGACGACATCCGTTGTGTGGCATTGGAGTAACATCGATAATTTCGGTTACTTCAATTCCAGCATTATGGATAGATCTTATTGCAGATTCTCTTCCGTTTCCTGGCCCTTTTACGTAAACTTTTACTTTACGCAAACCAGCATCGTGTGCAACTTTTGCACAATCTTCTGATGCAAGTTGAGCTGCATAAGGAGTGTTTTTCTTAGAACCTCGGAAACCCATTTTACCGGCTGAGGACCATGAGATAACATCTCCATTTTTATTTGTCAAGGATACGATAATGTTGTTGAAGGATGCAGTAATGTGAGCTTCACCTACTGATTCAACATTAACCTTTCGCTTCTTAACTGCTTTGGTAGTTTTTTGACTTGTCTTTGCCATAACTTCTAGTGATTTAGGTTGTAGTGCTAGTGGTAGTAATTAGTTGAATAATATAGAAATACTTCTAGTTCAACCAAAGACTACAGACTAACGTCTATCAACTGTTATTTAGTTGCTTTTTTCTTGTTAGCAACAGTTTTACGTTTTCCTTTTCTAGTACGAGAGTTATTCTTTGTACGTTGTCCTCTTAAAGGAAGACCCGATCTGTGACGAATACCTCTGTAACATCCAATGTCCATTAAGCGTTTAATGCTTAATTGTACTTCACTACGTAATTCACCTTCGATTTTGAACGATCCAACAGCGTCACGAATAGCTCCGATTTCATCATCGTTCCATTCACTCACCTTTTTGTCTTCGTCAACTCCGGCTTTGTTCAGAATATCTTGTGCACGGCTTTTACCGATTCCAAAGATATACGTTAACGCGATTACACCCCTTTTGTGCTTTGGGATATCTACACCTGCGATTCTTGCCATAACTTATCCTTGTCTTTGTTTGAACTTTGGGTTCTTTTTATTAATTACATATAATCTACCTTTTCTGCGAACAATCTTGCAGTCGGCACTTCTTTTCTTTACGGATGTTCTTACTTTCATCTGTTTTAATTTATAATTATCGATCAATGAACCGTGAGGTCCGTTGTATTAATATCTGTATGTTATTCTCGCTTTCGATAAATCGTAAGGACTCATTTCAAGCTTCACTTTATCTCCTGGCAACAATTTAATATAGTGCATACGCATTTTACCAGAAATGTGAGCGGTTACAATGTGACCGTTCTCTAGTTCTACACGGAACATAGCGTTTGATAGTGCCTCCACTATACTCCCATCTTGTTCAATTGCGCTTTGTTTTGCCATTTAATTTATTATCTATTCTTTATTAATACTATTTATAACTGCCCACTGCAACCGTGAACTGCTAACTTACTATCAGGCTACTGCCTTTCTATTTTTACCACTTTTCATTAAACCATCGTAGTGACGATTCAATAAATAAGAGTTCACTTGTTGCATCGTGTCGATAGCCACACCTACCATAATAAGGAGTGATGTACCACCGTAAAATAATGCCCATCCTTGTTGGATTCCCATCAACTTAACAACGAAGGCTGGAGCTATCGCAATCAGAGCTAAAAATACAGATCCTGGAAGGGTTATTTGTGACAGTATCTTATCCAAATACTCAGCCGTTTGAGACCCAGGTTTAATACCAGGAATAAATCCACCACTGCGTTTCAAGTCGTCCGCCATTTTGTTTGTCGGTACCGTGATAGCCGTATAAAAATATGTAAATATTATAATCAATACGGCGAATACCAAGTTATACCAGAATCCGAAGATATCACTAAATGTAGCTTGAATACCTTGAGCAAATTCACTGTCAGAAACACTTGCAACAGCAGCAGGAACAAACATAATTGCTTGAGCAAAGATAATTGGCATTACCCCAGAAGCATTTAATTTTAAAGGGATAAATTGTCGAGCTCCAAAAATATTCTTTTCAAAACCGCCACTTGCTGTTCTTCTTGCATACTGAACCGGTATTTTTCGAACTGCCATTACCAACATAATTGATAATAGAATAATCACGAACCAAATAACTAGTTCAATAAGTATCATTATCAGTCCTCCATTAGATTCCATTACTCTTGAAACAAATTCCTGAGCAAATGATTGTGGCAAACGAGCAATAATACCAACCATAATAAGTATGGAAATACCATTACCAATACCTTTATCAGTAATTTTCTCTCCTAACCACATCGCAAATATTGTTCCAGTCACCAAGATTATTACTGATGAAACATAGAACATTATGCTCTGCCCCATTACAAAGGCTTCAGCTGGAACACCCATTGCTGGAAGTCCCGCAAGGTAACTCGGAGCCTGAACCAAACAAATACCGATGGTTAACCAACGTGTAATTTGATTGATCTTCTTACGACCACTTTCTCCTTCTTTCTGTAATTTCTGAAGGTAAGGAACAGCAATCTGCATCAATTGAACAACAATAGAAGCAGAAATATAAGGCATAATACCCAAGGCAAAAACAGAAGCATTGGCAAAAGCCCCTCCTGTAAATGCGTTCAGCAATCCACCTATTCCTCCAGAATCAAACTTGCCAGCAAAAGAGGCAAGCATATCGGCATCAATTCCAGGAAGCACAACTTGCGCCCCAAAACGGTATACCAATAGCATTCCAAGAGTAAGCAAGATGCGATTGCGCAGTTCTTCTATTCTCCAAACATTTTTTAAGGTTTCGATAAATTTCATCCTTATCTTTTGTTACAATGTTACTACTTCACCTCCGGCAGCTTCGATAGCTTCTTTTGCCGAGGCAGTAAACTTGTGCCCAGATACTTTTAGTTTTGCCTTTATCTCTCCTCTACCTAAAATCTTAACCATTTCGTTCTTTCCAGCAAGACCTAAACCAACTAAGGTTTCAAAGTCAACGGCATCATTTATTTTTTTGTCGTCAACCAATTGTTGAAGGGTATCAATATTGATTCCTTTATACTCTTTACGGTTGATGTTGGTAAAACCAAACTTAGGAACACGACGTTGTAAAGGCATTTGTCCACCTTCAAATCCAATTTTCTTGGAATAACCTGAACGTGATTTTGCTCCCTTATGTCCGCGGGTGGAAGTACCACCTTTACCGGAACCTTGTCCGCGACCTACTCGCTTGCCTTTGTTTTTCGCCGATCCTGCGGCGGGTTGTAAGTTACTTAAATCCATTTTTTCGTGTTTCCTTATATAGTTTCAACAGAAACTAGGTGATTAACTTTATTGATCATACCAAGAATGTTCGGCGTATCTTCATGTTCCACGGTCTGACCCATTTTGTGAAGACCAAGAGCTTCCATGGTTCTCTTTTGGTTTTTTGGGCGCTTTATAACGCTTTTTACCTTTGTTACTTTAATTTTTGCCATCGCTTTGATATTTATCCTTTGAATACTTTTTCAAGTGAAATCCCACGTTGATCAGCAATAGTTTGTGCACTTCGCATTTGCAATAGTGCGTCAAAAGTTGCCTTTACAACGTTATGTGGGTTGGAAGATCCTTGTGATTTTGACAATACATCGTGTACTCCAACTGATTCCAATACAGCACGAACAGCACCACCAGCAATTACACCTGTACCAGGTGCAGCCGGAAGAAGATTAACACGAGCTCCGCCGTATTTCCCTTTTTGTTCGTGTGGAAGCGTTACTTTATTAAGTGGAATACGAACCAAGTTTTTCTTGGCGTCTTCAATAGCTTTAGCTATTGCACTAGCAACATCCTTAGATTTACCAAGTCCTTGCCCTACCACACCTTTTTCGTCTCCAACAACTACAATAGCTGAAAATCCGAAGGCACGACCACCTTTGGTCACCTTGGTTACACGTTGTACACCTACCAAACGATCTTTCAATTCAAGACCTCCTGGTTTTACTAATTCTACGTTTTTATAATCTCGATACATAATTTTACTTAGAATTTAAGGCCACCTTCACGTGCACCTTCAGCTAATGATTTTACTCGTCCATGGTATAGGTAACCGCCTCTATCAAAAGCAATGGTGTCAACACCAGCTTTAACAGCTTTTTCTGCAATTGCTTTTCCTACCATTTTTGCAGCTTCAGTTTTATTTAATTTTGAAGCGTCAATATCTTTATCTCTTGAAGATGCCGCAGTAATGGTTTTTCCATTTACATCGTCAATTATCTGAGCATAAATTTCCTTATTGCTTCTGAAAACAGCTAAACGTGGACGACTTTCAGTCCCCTCAACAGTTTTTCTGATTCTCATGCGCAAGCGCTCTCTTCTTTCGTATTTTGATAATGCCATAACTCTATTTGTTATGCAGATTTACCTGCTTTTCTTCTTAATTGTTCACCTACAAACTTAATTCCTTTTCCTTTGTAAGGTTCTGGTTTACGGAAGGCACGGATCTTAGCAGCTACCTGTCCAACCAATTGTTTGTCGTGAGACGTTAGTTTTATGATTGGGTTCTTACCTTTATCAGATACGGTCTCAACTATTACTTCTGGCGCAATATCCAAAACTATGTTGTGTGAAAAGCCTAAAGCCAAATCCAATTTCTGTCCTTGATTACTAGCACGATAACCTACACCAACTAATTCTAATTGCTTAGTCCATCCATTACTAACACCTTCAACCATATTATTGACTAAGGATCTATAAAGACCGTGCTTTGCAGTATGGTCTTTAGAATCTGAAGGGCGCTCCACTATTACGTGTCCATCTTCAACTTTCACGGTTATATCAGAATCAAATTCTTGAGATAACTCGCCTAATTTTCCTTTTACGGTAATTACGTTGTCTTTTACATCAACTGTAACTCCTTGTGGGATTACTACCGGGTTTTTACCTATTCTTGACATTTCTTTGTCTATTTTTTAGTAAACGTAACATAATACTTCACCTCCAACATTCTGTGCCTTGGCTTGTTGCCCTGTCATTACTCCCGAAGAAGTAGAAACAATAGCAATTCCCAAACCGTTCAGAATACGAGGCAGTTCATCAGAACCAGCATATTTACGTAAACCTGGTTTACTAATTCTTTGAATTTTCTTGATTATGGGCTCTTTTGTAAGCTTGTCATATTTCAACGCAATTTTGATGATACCTTGAGGAGTACTCTCGTCATCAAATTTATAGCTCAAAATGTAACCCTGATCAAAAAGGATTTTTGTAATCTCCTTTTTAAGATTTGACGCTGGAATCTCTACTACACGATGTCCGGCTTTTGCAGCATTTCTAACTCTTGTTAGATAATCTGAAATTGGATCTATATTCATTTATTGATATTTGCGGAAGTGGTTTTCGTCCGACCATCGGAACAAACCTGCAACCAGTTTATACTTTTGTTTTGAACAAATAAATGTTCTTACCAAGATGCTTTTCTTACACCTGGGATAAGGCCTTGATTGGCCATTTCACGAAATGTTACACGTGAAACTCCGAAGGTTCTCATATACCCTCTTGGTCTTCCAGTAATTTTACAACGATTGTGTAAACGTACTGGCGAGGCATCTTTTGGTAGTTTTTGCAAACCTTCCCAATCTCCAGCTTCTTTCAAAGCTTTACGCTTGGCTGCATATTTCGCTACCGTTTTTTGTCTCTTAACCTCGCGGGCTTTCATTGATTCTTTAGCCATCTCTTAGTTCTTTTTAAAGGGTAACCCTAATTCTTGTAATAATGATTTCGCTTCTTTATCGGTATGCGCAGAAGTGATGAACGTAATGTTCATTCCTTCAATTTTCTTCACTTTATCGATATCGATCTCTGGGAAGATAATTTGCTCGGTAATTCCCAAAGAGTAATTTCCTCTTCCGTCAAAACCAGTCGCTTTAATTCCGTTAAAGTCACGTACCCTTGGCAAAGCTGAAGTAACCAACCTGTCTAAAAATTCGTACATACGCTCCCCACGCAACGTAACTTTAACGCCAATTGGCATTCCCTTACGAAGTTTGAAGTTTGCAACGTCCTTTTTAGAGTTTGTTGAAACCGCTTTTTGCCCGGTTATCTTTGTAAACTCATCAACCGAATAGTCAATAAGTTTTTTGTCAGCAACTGCTGCACCCACACCGCGGGAAACAACAATACGCTCCAATTTTGGTACTTGCATAACGTTTTTGTAACCAAATTCGTCAGTGAGTGCATTGATCACTCTGCTTTTGTACTCTTCTTTAAGTCTTGGTGAATATGCCATAACTATATTGCTTGATTCGATTGTTTTGAAAACCGTACTTTCTTACCATTTTCCATTTTGTAACCTACACGTGTTGCTTTTCCAGATTTTGGATCAACTAAAGAAAGGTTTGAAATATGGATAGGAGCTTCCTTTTTTGCAATTCCACCTTGTGGGTTCTTTGCACTTGGCTTCTCATGTTTGGAAACCATGTTCACTCCTTCTACGATTGCTTTGTTTTTGTCAAGGAATATTTTCATTACCTTACCTTCAGAACCTTTGTGGTCTCCGGCAGTAACTACTACTGTATCGCCTGATTTTATTTTAAGCTTTGTCATCTTAGTTTTCATATTAAAGCACCTCTGGTGCCAATGATACTATTTTCATAAATTGTTTGTCACGAAGCTCTCTTGCTACCGGTCCAAAAACACGCGTTCCTCTCATTTCCCCTTGTGGGTTCAAAAGTACACAAGCGTTATCATCGAAACGGATGTAAGAACCATCAGGTCTTCTTATCTCCTTAACGGTACGTACTACTACTGCAGTAGAAACGGCTCCTTTCTTAATGTTTCCATTTGGCGTTGATTCTTTTACAGAAACTACAATCTTATCACCAATAGAAGCATACCTTCTTTTAGTTCCGCCTAATACGCGAATGCAAAGAACTTCTTTGGCTCCGGTATTATCTGCGACTTTAAGTCTTGATTCTTGTTGTAACATAATTACTTCGCTCTTTCAATTATTTCTACTAATCTCCAACACTTAGTTTTACTCAAAGGACGAGTTTCCATAATCCTTACTGTATCACCTTCGTTGCAGTTATTGGTCTCATCGTGCGCAACGTATTTTTTCGTTTTAGACACGAACTTTCCGTACATAGGGTGTTTTACTTTCTTTACCTCTGCAACCACAATGGACTTATCCATTTTGTTACTGGTAACTACCCCAATACGTTCTTTTCTTAAATTTCTTTTAATTTCTTCCATCTTTCAGCTGTACAATTATTGCACTTCTCTATTAGTTAGTTCGGTCGCTATTCTTGCTATCACCCTTCTTTGGGATCTAAGTTGAATTGGATTTTCCAATGGTGAAATGGTATGAGCCATTTTAAGGTCTGTATAAGCCTTTCTTGATTCAGCATATGCTTCCTGAAGTTCAGCCGTTGACGCTTTGTTAATTTCTGATTGTTTCATTTGTCAAAAAATTATGCTTGGAAATCCCGAGACATTACAAATTTAGTTTTAACTGGAAGCTTTTGTGCTGCAAGGCGCAATGCTTCTTTTGCTGTTTCAACTGGAACACCAGATACTTCGAAAAGCATTCTTCCTGGTTTTACAATAGCAGCGTAATATTCTACAGCACCTTTACCTTTACCCATACGTACTTCAAGAGGCTTTTTAGTAATTGGCTTATCTGGAAAAATCATAATCCAGATCGAACCTTCTCTTTTCATAAAACGAGTAGCAGCAATACGAGCAGCTTCTATTTGTCTGGCCGTAAGAAATTCAGATTCCATCGATTTGATACCGAAGGTACCGTATGCTAGTTGCGTGCCACGACCGGCATCGCCCTTCATACGACCTTTCATTTGTTTACGGTATTTTGTTCTTTTAGGTTGTAACATTTTCTTCTATTTAAAAAATTACTTTCTGCGACGTGCTTTGTTGCCACCGCGTCCTGCTGGAGCGCCTTTACCACCACTCTTTTTGCCAGTCGATAAACCAACAAGTGGGGAAAGTTCTCTCTTTCCATATACTTCGCCTTTCATAATCCATACTTTAACACCCAATCTACCATAGGTAGTGTGTGCCTCAACTAAAGCGTAGTCAATATCGGCTCTAAAAGTTGATAATGGGATACGACCTTCTTTATAAGATTCTGAACGTGCCATTTCAGCGCCGTTCAAACGTCCTGAAATCTGAACCTTGATACCTTCAGCATTCATACGCATTGTGGCTGCAATCGCCATTTTGATTGCACGACGGTATGAAATACGACTTTCAATTTGGCGCGCAATACTTGCAGCTACCAAAAATGCATCAAGCTCAGGTCTTTTAATCTCATGAATGTTGATCTGTACCTCTTTATCTGTAATTTTCTTAAGCTCTTCTTTTAGCTTGTCTACTTCCTGGCCACCTTTACCGATAATGATACCGGGACGGGCAGTGGTTATAGTAACGGTTACAAGCTTAAGCGTACGCTCAATAATTACTCTACTCACACTAGCTTTACTTAAACGAGCGTGGATATATTTCCTGATCTTGTCGTCTTCGGCTAATTTATCGCCGTAGTCGTTGCCTCCGTACCAGTTGGATTCCCAACCTCTAATGATACCTAAGCGATTCCCGATTGGATTTGTCTTCTGTCCCATTTAATTAATTGCTTTGTGTGTTATCGTTAGCTGCCAATACCAGTGTTACGTGGTTGGAGCGCTTTCTAATTCTGTGTGCACGGCCTTGTGGGGCTGGTCGAAGTCTTTTCAACATTGTACCACCATCCACACGGATTTCCTTAACAAAAAGATCTGCATCTTCTACTGAAGCGTCTTCATTCTTTTGTTGCCAGTTATTGATGGCAGACAAAAGTAGCTTCTCCAATTTGCGTGAAGACTCCTTCGAACTAAACTTCAAAATATTAAGTGCTTTGTCTATTTTCTCACCACGTACCAAGTCTGCCATTAAACGCATTTTCCTCGGTGAAGTGGGGCAATTATTCAATTTAGCAAAGTACATTGTCTTCTTTGCTTCCTTGATTGCTTCTGCTCTTTCTCTTTTACGAACTCCCATGGCCTATTATTTTTTACCTTTGTTTTTAGCACCTGCGTGACCACGGAATGATCTAGTAGGTGAAAATTCTCCTAGTTTATGCCCAACCATGTTTTCTGTTACATATACGGGAACAAATTGACGCCCGTTGTGAACAGCGATGGTTTGGCCAACAAAATCTGGGGTGATCATTGAAGCACGTGACCAAGTTTTGATTACGGTCTTCTTATTATCATCAACGTTCTGTTGAACTTTTTTGTCTAGTTTGTAATGAACGTACGGTCCTTTTTTTTAACGATCTTGCCATAACTTATTTCTTTCTACGTTCTAAGATATATTTATTACTTGCTTTCGTTTTAGAGCGGGTTCTGTAACCTTTTGCAGGAATACCTTTTCTAGAACGTGGGTGACCACCAGAAGCCTTACCTTCACCACCACCCATTGGGTGATCAACAGGGTTCATCACAACTGGTCTTGTACGTGGTCTTCTACCCAACCATCTACTTCTACCTGCTTTACCTGAAACTATCAATTGATGATCGTGGTTAGATACAGCACCTATAGTAGCCATACAGTTTGCCAAAATCAATCGAGTTTCACCAGAAGGTAATTTTATGGTAGCATATTTACCGTCACGAGCCATAAGCTGCGCAAACGCACCAGCACTTCTAGCCATAATGGCTCCCTGTCCGGGACGAAGCTCAATGCAGGAAATAACTGTACCTAATGGAATTGCCGAAAGAGGCATTGCGTTACCGATCTCTGGAGCTACCACTTCACCTGAAATGATGTTTTGCCCTACCTGTAGTCCGCTCTGCGCAATTACATATCGCTTTTCACCATCTTGATAGTTCAAAAGTGCGATAAATGCAGTACGGTTTGGATCGTATTGAATACTTGCAACTGTAGCAGGAATCCCCGCCTTGTCACGTTTAAAATCGATTATTCGATATTTCTTCTTATGACCACCACCTATGTAGCGCATGGTCATTTTACCTTGACTGTTTCTACCACCAGATCTCTTGTTCGGAGAAAGTAAAGACTTCTCCGGCTTATCGGTTGTAATGGCGTCAAAACCATTAACAACCCTAAAACGCTGACCTGGGGTGATTGGTTTTAATTTTCTTACTGACATTTGTGTCTAATTAAATCTAAGTTATCTTAGATGTTACTGTAAAAATCTATTGTATCACCTTCCGCCACCTGTACGATTGCTTTTTTATAAGCACTCGTTTTACCAGTTTGGACACCTGTTTTTGTATAACGGGTCTTCCTATCAGGGCGGACATTTATTGTGCGAACTTTTTCAACAGAAACTCCGTAAGTGGCCTCAACCGCTTTCTTGATTTCTACCTTATTCGCCTTTGGGTTCACTACAAAGCCAAAAACATTTTTGTCTTCAGCATCCTTGGTAGCTTTTTCCGTAATTATAGGTTTAATTAAGATGTTCATCTTGTTTCTATTTACTTAAGTTTGTTTCAATTCCTTCCAAAGAACCTTCAAACAGCACTAAACTGTTTGCATTCATAATTTTGTAAGTACTTAATTGTGAGTTAGTTATAACTTCGGTACCTTTCAAATTGCGAGAGGACAAATATACATTATTATTTAA
Source organism: Aequorivita sp. (assembly GCA_034675805.1). Lineage (GTDB taxonomy): Bacteria > Bacteroidota > Bacteroidia > Flavobacteriales > Flavobacteriaceae > Aequorivita. Next base: position 1,353,050 of record JAUCCX010000001.1, read on the forward strand.
GTCTCCCAACACAAATAAAGATTTTTTGTCATTAAGCCCTAATGTGTTCAAAACCGCAGTAAAATTCTTGGTTTTTGGAGCATCAAAATTTAGGTCTTCCATTACAAAAATGGCTTTATCGTTCGCCTTCATCGATAGGGCAGATTTACGTGCCAAACGCTTTAGGTTCTTGTTCAATTTAAAAGAGTAGCTACGTGGACGTGGTCCAAACATTCTACCACCACCTTTAAATACACCAGACTTGATGCTACCCGCACGGGCAGTACCAGTTCCTTTTTGTTTCTTTATCTTTCTAGTAGAACCAGAGATCTCAGCGCGCTCTTTAGCTTTGTGAGTTCCTTGTCTTTGATTTGCAAGGTATTGCTTCACATCAAGATAAACCGCGTGATTGTTAGGCTCTATTCCGAACACATCTGCAGAAAGTTCAACTTTCCGACCTGTGTCTTTTCCGTTTATGTCTAATACAGCTACCTTCATTATTTCTCGATCATTACATAAGCGTTTTTATGGCCAGGAACTGCTCCCTTTACCACTAGTAGATTCTTCTCAGGCACTACTTTCAAAACTCTTAAATTTTCAACTTTTACTCTATCGTTGCCCATTTGCCCCGCCATTCTCATTCCTTTGAAAACTCTCGCAGGATAAGATGCAGCTCCAATAGAACCTGGTGCACGCAAACGGTTGTGCTGACCGTGTGTGGCCTGACCAACACCGGCAAAACCGTGACGTTTTACAACCCCTTGGAAACCTTTACCTTTAGATGTACCCGCGATATCCACAAATTCACCTTCAATAAAATGCTCCACAGTAATTGTGTCACCTAATTTGTAACTTTCTTCAAATCCCTTGAATTCGGCGACTTTGCGTTTTGCAACGGTTCCTGCTTTTTTAGCATGCCCTTCAGCAGCTTTAGTTACAGTCTTCTTGTCATCGAAACCAAGTTGAAGAGCATTGTACCCGTCAACCTCTATGGTTCTGACTTGGGTGACAACACAGGGTCCTGCTTCAATAACGGTACACGGAATGTTCTTTCCGTTCTCGTCAAAGATGCTGGTCATCCCTATCTTTCTTCCAATTAACCCAGACATATTTAATTATTTATTGATTATTACTTATTTAAATTTCTATTCAAAAACAAACGGGATCAAAATAATTTCGATCCCGAATATTACTTTGTTTACCGTTTTTCCTCTGCTTACAAGCTCGGGACATTTTATTAATTCAGAATTATGAATTCAGAATTCATAATTGCAAATTTTATCACACTTTAATCTCTACTTCTACTCCACTTGGCAACTCCAATTTCATTAGAGCGTCAATTGTTTTTGAAGAAGAACTGTAGATATCCAAAAGTCTCTTGTATGAACTTAATTGGAATTGCTCTCTACTTTTCTTGTTCACGTGGGGAGAACGTAATACTGTAAAGATTTTTTTATGTGTTGGCAAAGGAATTGGTCCTGTAACTACAGCACCAGTACTCTTTACGGTCTTTACGATTTTTTCAGCAGATTTATCCACCAAATTGTGATCGTAAGATTTTAGTTTTATTCTTATTTTTTGACTCATTGCTGAAATTATTATACGTTAGCGGTTCCTCTTGCTGCTGCGATTACACTTTCTGAAATATTAGAAGGCGTTTCAGCATAATGTGAAAATTCCATTGTTGAAGTAGCACGACCTGAAGATAATGTTCTTAATGTAGTTACATATCCAAACAATTCCGAAAGTGGCACTTCAGCCTTTATAACTTTTGCTCCGGCACGATCGCTCATACTAGTAATAGTACCACGACGACGGTTAAGGTCACCAACTATATCACCCATATTCTCCTCTGGCGTAAGCGCTTCAAGTTTCATAATAGGTTCAAGAATTACAGCACCAGCTTTCTTGGCTACTTCTCTGAAACCAATCTTTGCAGCCAATTCAAAAGACAATGCATCAGAATCCACAGGGTGGAAAGATCCGTCTTTTAAAGTAACCTTCATACTGTCAACTTCAAAACCTGCAAGTGGTCCATTGGACATCGCGGCCTTGAAACCTTTTTCTACAGACGGAATAAATTCCTTTGGTATGTTACCACCTTTAACAGCGTTTACAAATTCCAAACCGATTTTTCCTTCTTCAGCTGGTTCAAGAGTAAATACGATATCAGCAAATTTACCACGTCCACCAGATTGCTTTTTATAAACCTCTCTGTGATCGGCAACTTTTGTAATAGCTTCTTTATACTCAACCTGTGGCTGACCTTGGTTTACTTCAACTTTGAACTCACGACGCAAACGGTCTATAAGAACATCTAAGTGAAGTTCACCCATTCCAGATATAATTGTTTGTCCAGAAGCTTCGTCTGTACGCACTTGGAACGTAGGATCTTCTTCGGCTAGCTTTGATAAAGCCATACCTAATTTATCAACATCAGCTTTCGTTTTAGGCTCAACAGCAACACCAATTACCGGATCAGGAAAGTCCATACTTTCTAAAACTATAGGAAATTTCTCTGCAGTTAGTGTATCACCGGTTTTAATATCCTTAAAACCTACTGCAGCTCCAATATCTCCAGCTTCAATAAAGTCAATTGCATTTTGCTTGTTAGCGTGCATTTGATAGATTCGGGAAATACGCTCCTTATTACCAGTACGGTTATTAAGAACATAAGAACCTGCATCCAAATGACCTGAATATGTACGGAAGAAAGCCAAACGACCAACGAAAGGATCGGTAGCAATTTTAAATGCAAGAGCAGCAAATGGCTCATTTATACTTGGCTTACGCAATTCTTCTTTCTCAGTATCAGGATTTATCCCTCTAATACCATCCTTATCCATTGGAGAAGGAAGGTAACGACAAACACCATCAATCAAAAACTGAACTCCTTTATTTTTAAAAGAAGAACCACAAATCATTGGAATGATACTCATATCCATTACAGCAGCACGAAGCGCAGCATGCACTTCATCCTCTGTAATTGAATCTTCATCTTCCATATATTTTTCAAGAAGGTTTTCGTCATAAGCAGCAACCTCTTCAATAAGTTTACCGCGGAACATACGAACTTCTTCCTTCATATCTTCAGGAATTGGCACAACATCAAAAGTTGCCCCAAAAGAATCATCATGCCAAACAATAGCACGGTTCTTTACAAGGTCAACAATACCTTTGAAATCTGCTTCTTCACCTAAAGGCAAAACGATTGGCACAGCATTTGACCCCAACATATCCTTCACTTGTTGACAAACAGCCAAAAAGTTAGATCCATTACGGTCCATTTTGTTAACAAAACCAATACGCGGCACTTTATAGTTATCTGCAAGTCTCCAGTTTGTTTCAGATTGCGGCTCTACACCGTCAACTGCACTAAACAAAAACACCAATCCATCAAGAACACGTAGCGAGCGGTTTACCTCTACGGTAAAATCCACGTGGCCAGGGGTGTCGATAATATTAAAGTGATATTCCTTAGTCTCTGGAAGCTCATGGGCGTTCTCCATAGGAAATTTCCACTTACATGTAGTAGCCGCAGAGGTGATCGTAATACCACGCTCCTGCTCTTGCTCCATCCAGTCCATTGTAGCAGAACCTTCGTGGGTCTCACCCATTTTGTGGTTTACACCAGTGTAAAAAAGTATACGTTCTGTAGTAGTGGTTTTACCAGCATCAATATGCGCAGCAATTCCAATGTTTCTTGTGTAACTTAAATCTCTTCCCATTGTTTAGAATCTGAAATGTGAGAATGCCTTGTTAGCTTCTGCCATTTTATGAGTATCCATACGCTTTTTAACAGCGGCACCTTCCTCCTTTGCAGCAGCAAGAATCTCACCAGCCAATTTAGCAGCCATAGATTTCTCGTTTCTTTTTCTTGAATATGTGATCAACCATTTCATTGCAGTTGCAATTTTACGGTCTGGACGAATTTGCATAGGAATTTGGAAGGTCGCCCCACCAACTCTACGGCTTCTCACCTCAACGTGCGGCATAACATTAGAAAGTGCATCTTTCCAAAGCTCTAAAGCAGTTTTCTCTTCGTCTTGTTTCTTTTCGTCTACAATGTCAATTGCATCATAGAAAACTTTGAAAGCCACACTCTTTTTTCCATCCCACATCATGTTGTTCACGAAACGCGTAACCAACTGGTCGTTAAACCTTGGATCTGGCAAAAGGGGTCTTTTCTTGGCCTGTCTTTTTCTCATTTGTTGTTTTGTTAATGGTTAAATGCTAGTCGTTTTTACAACTATCTATTAACCCGTTTTCATTTTACTTCTTTGGGCGTTTTGCTCCGTACTTAGATCTACGTTGTGTTCGACCTGCAACACCTGCGGTGTCTAAAGCTCCACGAACAATGTGATACCTAACTCCTGGCAAATCCTTTACCCTTCCACCTCTAACCAATACTATCGAGTGCTCTTGGAGATTGTGACCTTCGCCTGGGATGTATGCGTTTACTTCCTTACCATTTGTAAGCCTAACCCTTGCTACTTTACGCATAGCTGAGTTTGGTTTTTTAGGCGTAGTAGTATATACACGCGTACAAACACCACGACGTTGTGGGCACGAATCCAAAGCAACCGATTTACTCTTCTTGGTTATTCTGGTCCTTCCTTTACGTACTAATTGTGAAATTGTTGGCATATAAAATATGTATTATTACTGTTTAAAAATAAAACACCCCTGTTTTTAGGGGATGCAAATGTAGAATAATTATTTTACTAATCAAACCATACGGGATTAATTTTCAGCATACTTTCATTATTTTTTTATTTTAAATATGAAATCGCAACGCGATACGTTAGTTTTACAGAGTTAATTTATACACTTCTTGAAAAAAAATCTTCTTCTTCTTATATACCTTAATATACATACCTGTTTTTTCTTTGGAATAAATGCACAGGAACTAACATTATCCGTAAAGACGGAAAAACCAATCTCTCAGTCTTTGAAAGATTCACTTAAGATGCAAACTTCGTTTAACGATTTTGCCTCACTAAAAAATGAAACTGACACTATCCATTTAAAACTACAACGGATGGGATTTATTGAAAGTGAATTGCTATCACTACAAAAAGAATCCGACAGCAACTATATCGCAGATTTCATCTTGGGAAAAAAATACAATCAAATAAAAATTTATTATTCAGAAGATGACTTTAGTAAAAAAGAATTACAACGCGTCTCTAATGAAATTAACGATTATTATTTCATACTTCCTTTCGAAACAATTCCGCTTTCCCTAAAAAAGCTAACCGCACTTCGCAACCAAAAAGGTAATGCCTTCGCTCGTCTAAAACTTACAGAATTCGAAAAAGACAGCAGCAATAATTTAACCGCATCCCTAAACCTTGATGATGGAAACATAAGAACCATTGATTCAATTATTGTAAAAGGCTACGAAAAATTTCCACGATCATTTTTAAAGTATTATGCTGGTGTGCGAACTAAAAAAGTTTTTAACAAAGAGAGGTTGGTTAAGCAAAATGAGAACCTGAATAGCCTAGGTTTCGCCTCAGCAATTAAACCTCCAGAAGCACTTTTCAGAAAAGATTCCACGATCGTATATTTTTATCTAGAAAAACAAAATAACAATCTTTTTGATGGAATTCTAGGTTTTGCAACAGATGAGGAAACACAGAAATTAAAATTCAATGGCTACCTAAACCTGGAGCTAAACAATAACCTCAATTATGGAGAACAATTATTGCTAAACTACAAAGCTGACGGCGAAGAACAAGTAAACTTCCGAGTGAAAGCAACTTTACCTTATTTGTTCCAATCTCCATTTGGAATAAGTGGCGAACTTAAAATTTTCAAAAGAGACAGTTCCTTTGTTACATCCGAACAAGAACTGCGAGCAACATATCAAATTAATCCCAAATCGACAACTTATATAGGATACAGAGGCAACGACTCTAGCAACTTACTCGATGAAGCAATCGCTGGAACACCTATAGTAGATTATAAATCCAAGTTCATTATTGCAGGAACAAACTATCTTAAACCTCAAAACAAAAAAACATTCCCCTTAAAAACATTTCTTTCATTTGATGTAGGAATAGGATCTCGTGAAAAAGAGGGCCTCACCGATGATCAGGTCTGGATAGAAACCCTAATAAACAATATCTTCAATTTAAATTATAGAAACTCCATTTTTGTACAGAATATAACCAGCGTTTTATTCAGCGATAGCTATCTAGTAAACGAATTGTTCCGCTTTGGCGGCATTAACAGTATACGAGGATTCAATGAAAATAGCATTGACGCATCGCTCTATTCAATAATAAACACTGAATATCGATACCAATTTAATGACGGGGTTTACGTGCACAGCATAATAGATGTAGCCTATTTTGAAAACGAAACACTTTCGTTAAAACAAAATCTTTACAGCTTCGGTATCGGACTCGGACTGAGCACCAAGGCGGGTCTGTTCAAATTTAACATAGCCAATGGAAATAAAGAAAACCAAAATTTCGATTTTTCCAATACCAAAATACACATCAGTCTTTCTTCAAAATTTTAAAGAGATATTACCATAAACCGCTCCTCATCACAAACAAATCATAAAAATTGGGACCAAATACTTGTGTAATTAACTTTTTATTATGATTTTTGCCGTTGGCTAATTCAAATAATTTATAAAAATGAGAACAAAGTTTAGTGGAATCTTAACGCTACTATTAGCGTTAGTTGTGCAGCTTACCTTCGCACAGCAAAAAACTATTACAGGTACAGTGACAGACGATACGGGTCTGCCATTGCCTGGTGCAAACGTTATTATTAAGGGCACAAGTTCTGGAACACAGTCGGATTTTGATGGACTTTACACCATCTCGGCAAATGTGGGACAGACTCTAACCTTTAGTTATGTAGGTTTTGACACTAAGGAAATAAAAGTAGGAAATCAAAACTCTATAAATGTATCTTTAAGCCCTGGTTCCGCATTGGATGAGGTTGTAGTTACTGGGTATTCTACAAGAAACCAAACAGTACAAACATCGGCTGTGGTATCCATTTCTGCTGCAGAGTTATCGCAAATGGCACCAACAACCAGTATCGACAACATGCTGCAAGGTAAGGCTGCTGGTGTGCAGGTAACTGCTGCTAACGGTAAACCAGGTCAAGGAGCTTTTGTTCGTATTCGTGGAACTGGATCTCTTGTTGCAGGTGCGTCTTCACCACTTTATATAGTGGATGGTTCTCCTATTAGAGAAGTAGATCTTGCCAGCATTCCAAACGAGGATGTTGAAAACATCACCATCCTGAAAGATGCGGCTACAACAGCTCGCTACGGTTCTCGTGGAGCAAATGGTGTTGTTGTAATCACTACAAAAAATGGTAACAGAAACAAAGATGCGGTTGTCAGATTTAGCTCTCGTTACGGTGTTACCAACAGAATTAAACCAAACTTCACAATGATGAACGCCTCTCAAAAGCTTCAGTATGAAGCTGAAATGTTTGCATTGGGAGTATCTGCTGCGGGTTCATTACCTGGTGTAAGAACACAACCTGGTTCTCCAGAACGTGCAGAATTATTGTCTAGAGAAACAGACTGGGCTGATCTTATTTTAAAAGAAGGTATTATACAAAACAATAGTGTTGCCATTTCTGGTGGTGCTGATAGAGTAGATTATTACTTCTCAGTAAACTCGGATAAGAACACAGGAATCATCGATAAGATTGGTGGATTTGAAAGATTAGGAGCTCGATTGAACGTTAATTTCGATGCAAAAGAGTGGTTAACCTTAGGTGTTAACGTTGGATATTCACGCTCAACAAGTGATGAGCCTAGAGATAGAAACAACTCTCAAAACCCTTTCAGACCAATCTATACTGTAAACGCTTATGAAACTGAGTATTTATATGATACAGACGGTCAGATAGTATTAGATGACAACGGAAATCCAAAATACAACCCAACTCACGATGGCTTCCCTATTAGAGGCGCTCTTGAAACAGAACCATCAATGGACATTGACAACATTACACTTGCTAGTGTAGATGCTTTGATCAAGTTTTCTAAAAACTGGAGTTATGGATTCAATACTTCTATCAACCACGGTTTGATCAGAAGAGAAAGCTATTCTAAACCAGGTGGTATTTTGGATATTATCCTTAACAACGCACCTGTTGGTAATAAGTTTGACGATCAACAAGACAGATTAGACCTTACAATCAGTAACCGTCTGAACTATACTCTTAATTCAAACGGACACAACTTAAATGTTTTAGGTCTTTACGAATACAACCTAGCTGAGTACTACAAAACGATTATCCGTAGAACTGGTTTCCCTTCTCCACTGTTAAGCACTTCAATAAACGCTTCAACATTGGATAGTGGATATTCAAGTAGATCAAGATTAACTTTGTTGTCTTATGGCTTATTTGCTGATTATGATTACAAAGAAAAATATCTTGCCTCAGCTTCTGTACGTCGCGATGGTTCCTCAAACTTCGGTGAAGATTATAAATTCGGTACTTTCTACAGTGGAAGTTTAGGCTGGAACATTGCAAAAGAAGACTTCTTTGGAGTTGATGCTATCAATGACCTTAAAATTAGAGCAGCTTATGGTTCAGTGGGTAACAGAAATGGTATCGGTCGCTATGACTCTCAAGGAACAAATAGCTTCGGTTCATATCCAGGAGGTTCATCTTCAGTTCCATCTAACGTAGCAAACCCTAACCTTAAATGGGAAACTACTACAACCGCAAACATTGGTTTGGAATTCAACCTTTTCAACAAGCGTCTTAGAGGGGTTTCTGATTACTTCGTGAGAAATACTACTGATTTGTTATTCAACATACCTCAGGCTTATGAATCTGGTGTTGGAAGTGTTGCAGGAAACCTTGGAGAAATTCAAAACAAAGGTCTTGAAATCTCTTTACAAGGAGATATCATCCGTTCAAATAATTTCACTTGGACACTAGGAGGAAACATTATCTTCTTAGACACTGAAGCAATCTCACTTCCAAATGGAGATGACGTTACGCCAGAAGATGCTTTTAACATTACCTATAGAGAAGGAAGAAAACTTAACGAGCATTATTTAGTTCGATATGCTGGTGTTGATCCCGCAACAGGTAAATCATTGTTCTTAGGAGCTGATAACAAAACCTATTTCGCTGAAGATCTTCCAGAAGGAGAAAACCGTGTATTCCAAGGAAAATCAACCATCGCAGATAAAGAAGGTGGTTTCTTTACCAACTTGAACTACAAAGGATGGGGCTTACGCGCTGACTTCGTTTTCAAAGCTGGAAACTGGATAAACAACTTCGTTAGATCTAATGCTGAATCTGACGGTCAAGCAGTTCTTGATAACCAAGCTGTTACTGCATTTAACTACTGGCAACAACCTGGCGACACTAATGTAATGCCAAGTCCTATTTATGCAGCAGTAGATCAATCAATCAATTCTGACAGATTCTTGGAAAAAGGAGATTATATCCGTATGAGAAACTTAACTTTTTCATACAACTTCCCAAGTAAGTTCTTAGATAAATCACCTATACAAACCTTAAGAATTTACGCACAAGGACAAAACCTTTTGACCTTTACTAAATTCTGGGGTGATCCAGAAGTAGGACTTTCATCTGGTGAAACTATTGCCTTTGCCGATGCAGTAGCACCTGGAGAAGCTACCCTTTATAGTTATCCAAATGTTAAGTCATTCCAATTTGGTTTGGATGTTAGTTTCTAATTTTAAAAAAATTGATAAAATGAAAAAAATAATTTATAAAATAACAGTTTTGGCGCTAATCATAGGAGGTACAACTTCCTGCGATAGTGAACTGGACCAAATACCTTTTGATGCACTTGCAACTTCACAAGCATACGTTAGTGTTTCCGATTTTGATAATGCAGTCAGAGGCGTCTATAGAACTTTAACTGCTGGTTCATTATATGGTGGTAGTGATGGTGGCGGTATGCTAGATGCACCAGATGTGTTAGCAGACAACGTGACTTTTGCGCAAAAAGGTAGAGGAAGCAGAAGAACCCTTCACAATTGGCAATATTCAGCCTCAGGTGAACCGATGGGCGGACTTTATCAAGATGCTTACACAATGATTTTCCGTGCAAATACCCTTATAGAGCAAAGTGAAAACTTTGACGGCTCTAATAAAGCATTGGTAGTTGCCGAAGCAAAAGCCCTTAGAGCTTTAGGTCATTTTAACGTTGCCACTTTCTTCGCACAGATTCCAACACAATCGGCAGAAGCAAATAGTAGCTTAGGAATAGCTTATAAAACTAACTCTGATTTTCAAGAAAAGCCAGCTAGATTAACCGTAAGTGATTCTTATGATATGATCGTAACTGACCTAAAAGAAGCCTTAGTTGATCTTCCAGCAAGCAGCGCCCCAGGCCGTTTAAACAAAGACGCGGTAAACGTTTTACTATCTCGTGTTTACCTTTATATGGGCCAATGGCAAAATGCAATAGATGCAGCTAATGCTGTAACTGCTGCTCCTGCAGCTCGTGCAAACGTAGTAGGAGTATGGGAAGATTCAAGTGTTGATGGACTTCTTTTTTACATCCCAAACTACAAACCAACTTTAGATATTACACCTGGAGTAACTTGGAGCCAATTTGGAGTTAATACTTTAGTACCTGAATATGTAGTTTCTTATCCATTGTTTAGCTTGTTCGCTGCAGATGACATTCGTAAGGATGCTTATACCTTCCAAGCCTCAAATGGTTCTGGTAGCTCAAAAGTGAATTTTAATGCTATAAAGAAGCTTTTCTTAAGAACTCCTTCAACATCAGATCCAGAGCCAGCTCCAGGTCGTGTAAACTTCAAGATATTCCGTGCTGCTGAAGCAAAACTTAACATCGCAGAGGCAGAATACAATCTTGGAAATGAAGGACCAGCACGTATCGCATTGGATGCCGTTCGTTCAAAAAGATATACTACCCCTCCAAGCGGTGAAACTGGTATTGCACTTCGCGATGCAATCCGTCTTGAAAGAAGATTGGAATTTGCATTTGAATCACAACGTTTCTTCGATATTAAGAGATGGGGTCTTTCAATTGAACGTGGTGGCTTCGGTGATGAGGCAGACGGAGGAGGAACTCCTTCTGACTCGCAACTATTGCCAGCAGGAAGCAATAAAATGCAATTGCCTATCGCACAAGGAGCATTGGATTTGAACAGCAATATGAAACAAAATCCTGGGTATTAATAATCTATAAAAAGTATCGAAATGAAAAAAATAAATATATTATTTACATTCGTAATATTAGCTCTTGTCATGGTTTCCTGTGAAACTTATGATGACTACGACACAGTTCGTAAGACCGTAGTTGGATTTACAGTACCATCAAAAAACATAAACAATATCCCAGTAGGTGGTGAGAAAAACACTACTGCAGATTTATATGTTTCCGATATGGCCGCTGTTGATAGAGAATTCAAAATCACTGTAATTCCAGCTATTCTAGAAGCTGCTATCCCAGAGTTTGTTGAAACTAATCCAGATAACTATAGCTTTGACGCGACTGTACTTATCCCTGCAAATACGCAAACAGGTACAATCACTATTTACGGTTATGGAAATTCTATCGTAGACGAAAGAGGAGAGTTTTTCACTCTTGCTGTTGAAGGTGGCGGAGATGTAGTTTCCGGTGGTAGAATTACAATAAGAGTAAAACTAAAATAATTTTCAAATTATTTTTTAATTCACTTAAACACCCCTTAATTTTTTAAGGGGTGTTTTTTTATACAACACAATCTAATTCTATTTACCTTTGCCTCCATAAACTTCAAATGAAGTCAAATCTTATATAATCCATGAGCGACAATTCAAATACCATTTTCGGAATTTATCCAATAAAAGAGGCATTAAAATCAAAGGTTGTTTTTGACAAAGTCTTTGTACAAAAAGGAATTGATAGCGACAAAATTGAAGGTCTTATAAAGGATCTTGAAAAAGAAAATATTCCTGTAAGTATTGTTCCTTTTGAAAAACTCAATAGACTAACCCGAGGAAACCATCAAGGAGTAGTTGCCGTTACATCACCTGTTAGCTTCCACAGCCTAGAAGATGTGGTCGAAAAAGCGCTAGAAAACCAAACAGCTCCCCTCTTCTTGATCCTAGATCAAATAACGGATGTTAGAAATTTCGGGGCGATTCTGCGTACAGCAGAATGTACTGGAGTTGATGCAGTGATAATTCAAAAGACCGGCGGTGCTCCCGTTTCGGGAGATACAGTAAAAACTTCGGCAGGTGCCATTTTCAAAATCCCAATCTGCAAAGTTGAACATATAAAAGATGCAATTTTCTATTTGCAAGGTTCCGGAATTACAACCGTGGCAGCAACAGAAAAAACAAATTCGGAAATTTATACCATAGATCTCAAAACTCCGCTCGCCATTATTATGGGCTCTGAGGGAAAAGGTGTTTCCAAATCAGTGCTAAATTTAGTAGATAAGAAGGCATCTCTTCCACTTCTAGGTGAGATTAATTCATTAAATGTTTCTGTAGCTTGTGGAGCATTTCTATATGAAGTAGTACGCCAGCGTCGCCAGTAACTATTGTAGATTTTCTTTGCTACTCTCCTTAATTGTATAAACAACCTTTACGTGATGGGGCATTTGGCCACTCGTATCTCTTTCATTGGGTTTAGTTGAATCTTCGGCTTCTATTAGCTCCTTCTTCGGTAATTCGATAAAATTTCCATCCTCGTCAAACTGCTTTAAAAAAGGATCGTTATCAGGATTGTAGCTATCCTTTTCCCATTCATATTTTTTTTGTTCAACTGGATTTCCCTTAAAGAAAAAAGCAAAGAAAAAACCTATGAAAAACCCTGAGAGATGACCCTCCCAAGAGATCTCAGAATTTACAGGGAAAACATACCATAACATTCCACCATAGATAAAAACCACAGCTAAAGCCAAGGCAGTAAGCTGGAATTGTTTTGAAAATATACCTTTAAAAAATAAAAATGCTGCTAGCATATACACTACTCCACTCGCACCAATATGAAATGAAGCCCGACCGATACACCAAGTGGCAACACCCGTTAACAGTAATCCATACAACAACACTTTCCAGCGAATGTCTCTATAGAAATAAAACAATGCGGAAGTCAATACCAGTAAGGGAACAGAATTATTAAAAAGATGCTTAAGGCTCCCGTGAATAAAAGGACTAAATAGTATACCGCGCAAACCTTCCAATTTTCGAGGATAAACCCCATAATGATTTAAGTTTATTCCAAATCGAGACTCAACCCAAAAAATAATCCAAAGTACCATTACAAATAGCAACGGATAACCAACAACTTCTGGACTAAATTTTAATTGATTCGATTTCGACATATAACTTCTATTACAAAAAACAATCCCAAATCAAATTTATGATAAATTGTCAGTGAAACCGATTTATTAATATTGTAATTTTGAAACTATGAACGTACCTCTTGCCGAACGCATCCGTCCAAACAATCTTGAAAGCTATTTAAGCCAACAACATTTAGTTGGTCCCAAAGGTTCGCTCACTTCTCAATTGAGTACCGGAATGATTCCTTCTATAATCTTTTGGGGGCCACCCGGAACAGGGAAAACTACACTTGCAAACATTATTGCCACTGAAAGCGGAAGGCCATTCTACAGCTTGAGCGCCGTGGACAGTGGCGTAGCTGCGGTAAGAGAAATAATTGAAAAGGCAAAAAAAAGTGATAATCTCTTTTCTACTAAAAATCCTATTCTATTTATCGATGAGATTCACCGTTTCAGCAAGTCACAGCAAGATTCCTTATTGGGCGCTGTGGAAAAAGGATGGATTACACTTATTGGCGCCACCACAGAAAATCCAAGTTTTGAAGTTATTCCCGCACTATTGTCTCGTTGTCAGGTATATGTTTTGGAATCTTTCAGCAGAGAAGATATGGAGGCATTGTTAAAAAGGGCCCTAAAAGAGGATACAATTTTATCAAAGAGAAAAGTAACCCTAAAAGAAACGGAGGCAATCATTAGGCTTTCTGGTGGAGATGCACGAAAACTTCTGAATATATTGGAATTAGTAGTTCTATCAGAAAAAAGCGACAAGATCACAATCACCAACGACCTCGTAATGCAAAAAGCACAAAAGAACACCGTGTTGTACGATAAGACCGGAGATCAGCATTACGACATTATTTCTGCCTTTATAAAATCAATTCGCGGAAGTGATCCAAATGCAGCAGTATACTGGCTGGCTCGGATGATTGAAGGCGGAGAAGATATAAAGTTTATAGCAAGAAGAATGGTTATCCTCGCTTCCGAAGATATTGGAATGGCAAATCCCAATGCGTTGTTACTCGCCAACAGTACTTTTCAAGCGGTAACCACGATAGGCTATCCCGAAGCACGTATAATTTTAAGCCAGTGTGCAATCTATTTGGCAACTTCCCCTAAAAGCAACGCTTCATATAAAGCAATAGGAGAAGCGCAGCAGCTCGTTCGTCAAACGGGCGACTTGTCTGTCCCATTGTCAATTCGAAATGCGCCAACGAAGCTTATGAAGCAATTAGGCTATGGCAAGGAGTATGAATATGCGCACAATTATGAAGGCAATTTTGTGCCACACGAATTTCTGCCCGAAGAAATAAAAGGAACTACCTTTTACAAACCAGGAAACAATCCCAAGGAAAATTCCTTAAAAAATTATCTAAAACAACTCTGGAAAGATAAATACGATTTTTAGTTCTCTAATAAATAAACTGTCCTAGAAGAATCATTCTTAACCGTCAGATTCCCTCTTGCATCAAAACTCGCATCAGAAACATTTCCCGCAATGTCCATAAATCTCACAACGTTATTCATCACGATAATCTTTCCCTGCAATAGAAGTCCATCTTCTGAACTAGGAGATTCTTCATATAAAGAATACCCTTCCGTAGTTTTGCGAAGAAGAAACGTTTTACCAGAATTCGAATAATTTGAAAATTTGGCATCCGGCAGTAAATTCCCAGATACTCTTGAAACTTTTGGCTTTGTAAGCTCAATCATTTCAGGATTTAATTTTTTCTCTTCTGAAACTTTTGAATCTTCTGTGCGATTAACTAAAAGCACAACATCCTTTTGATGGACACGCATTGCTTCTAAACTCACAAAAGCTTTACGAAGCGCATCCTGATAACTCTTATCGTATTCTTTATACTTACTTCTACCCTCTTGCCCTCTATAAATTTCATTATCGTTACAATCTTTTAAAACTAGTTGAAGTTTTGTTCCAAAAAGAGCTTTCAGTTCTTCTAGGTCTGCATAAAGACCATCACAACGGTTAGCATTGGGAGCCGAATCAGCCAAATAGGCATTAAAGCCACTTTTTTCAAAGTAGAATTTCATCATGGAATTTATCTGATATCGATCTTTAGTTTTTAAAAACTCAAACCGTTCTGGAACTACAACATAGCTGTAGTCACTCATATTCATGTTTTGTGAAATCGCTGTAGTTGCCAGCAATAAGGCAATGGAAAGTACTAGAAATCGTGTCATTCGTCGTCGATTATAATATTGAAACCTAGCCGTAAAGATACACTTTTTGCTTTTGCAAAATTCCCTATACTTAAGGAGATTACCTTTTGCTAAATGAAAGTCCATTTTTTTAAATTAGCAAGATTGAACAAACCTAAATTTGAAAAGCCATCTTCTATTAATGTAGTTATTAAAAAAAACTACACATATTTGGTGATTCTCTACTGAAGCCGAATGCAATCCATTGCTATAATATTACTACAAATACTGCTTTATTTCCAATAGTTCATTGACAGAAGAGAATGGAGATGATACAATTTCTTTCCGATAATTAAAAAATAAAGTGTGCATTCCAGCATTTTTTGCTCCAATAATATCGGCTTCAAAACTATCGCCAATCATAATGCTATTTTCTGGAACCGTAGAGGCTTTTTCCAAAGCAGTATTAAAAACTGTCGGATGGGGTTTCTTTAGACCCACTTCTTCAGATGTAGTAACGCTGCGGAAATATTCCCCAATTCCACTATTCCTAAGTTTTAAATGTTGCACTTCCTCAAAGCCATTGGTTATAATGTGAAGTCTATATTTTTCCGATAGATAATCCAAAATTTCAAATGTTCCTACCAAAAGATGGTTATCCACGGGAAGTTCGTCTATATAACAACTTGCAAGGGAGTCAATTATCTCCATAGAATACTTCAACTTAAAAATATCAAAGGTTTCCGTGAGTCTACCTCTTCTAAGTTCTTCTTTCGTAACACGCTCTTCCCTATATTTCTTCCAATAATCCAAATTGATAGGTTCGTATTCCCGTAAAAAATCGGCAAGAGGAAGTTCGATGCTGTGTTTCGAGAAAACTCGCTGAAAGGCCAAACCAGAATTGCGATCAAAGTCCCAAAGTGTGTGGTCTAAATCAAAAAAAACATCTGTTATTTCGCTATTGTACATATTCCTGCAGTTTTTCAGAAAAAATACTTCGCCATACTTTATTACTTTCGGTAGAAGAAAAATCTTTGTTGGAAAAAATCATTGTAAAAGTTCCATTCACCTTTGAGACGGCATCTATGGCACTAACAACATGCTTCTCAATATCTGAAGCGTATTTCTGTTGAAAAGCAGAAGTCGTCATTGCAGAAGGGTGAATAACCAAGGGAGTTTTTACTTCATAATCTAAATCATAAAAGAGAAATGGCGTACAAGTTCCTGCCCTAAATCCATTCGTATTTCGAAATACCATTGTAAAGTCCCTTGTCACTTGCAACTCTACCAAATGACGATAAATATCAGGCAGATTCACCAGAAATTCCGAATTCATAGAACTTACTAGTGAACGATTGGTTATTTCCTGCATTCGGCGTTTTTCACGTTTCAGCATCTCATAATCGCTCAATGAATTGTATGAAAAAATAAGCCCCACTTCCTTATAATCCGAAACGTATTTTATCAGCATTTTAAACTTCTGCCTGTGAGTGTTCATACTTTCATTAAAAGAAAGAGCATTCCCCAACAGAAAGAAAACTGTGAGGTTAAAATCACTTCTATTCGCAATATTTACAAGCCATTTAAAAGTATCCAAAGGATCCCGCTTATATCCAACAATTGCCTGAGTACGCTCAATAATCTTTCGAAACTCCCCTTTAAATAAACTATTAATATAACCAACTACAGACCTGAATATTCCCTTTTGTTTGTATGCGTATGGTTGTGCTGCTTCAATAACAGGGTGAACAATCAATCTTTTTTTAGGAAATTTCAATTCAGGAAAAACCTCTAAAAGCTTGTCTTTTAATAAATATGCCCAAATATCAACAATGGGCTGATGTAGAAATCCTTCTTTAAAAGCCAGGCTTTCCGAAGCCATAAAGCGTCCCATCTCATCCTTAACGTGAGGAAGATATTCCTCATAGCGCGTAATCATATAAAAACTGGACGAAAAAATATCAAAAGGCAATCCACTACTGGGCGAAACTGAAAAGAAACCGTATGTATCTTTCCATTTTTTTACGGTGAAGTCAATCGCCTCCAACCCTTGCTGTTCCAATAGACCATAACTCTGAAAGAAAAGTTCATTTCCCAAAGGTTTCTTTCCATAAGAAATTTTAGGACCTACAAATGCGATAAATTCTTCAATACCCGAAGTAAAGGTTACATCAATCCCCAAGATACGTAGACCAATATGTTTAAAAATATAGGAAATTCGCGGGGTAAGCTTTTGAGTGTATATTAACAACATAGAGGGTTACAGCATATTTTCATCGGCAAAGCTAAAATACGCTTTTTCAGTAACTATAAGATGGTCTAGCACTTTTATGTCTAAGCTCTCCCCTGCTACTTTTAGTTTTTTGGTTAATTGAATATCTGCTTGACTTGGCTTCAAAGTACCCGAGGGATGATTATGTGCCAAAATGATACCTACTGCGCCCAGTTGGAGAGCTTCCTTAAAAGCCAATCGAACATCCACAACAGTTCCTGTGATACCGCCCTTACTAAGCTGGGCACTCTTTATTACTTTGTTTGAATTGTTCAAATAAAGTATCCAAAACTCCTCGTGAGGAAGCTCCCCAATTACCGGTTGCATAAATTCAAAAACGGAATTGCTGGAAGTGATTTTTTTTCGTTCCAACGCCTCTCCCGTCCGTCTTCTCCTACCTAACTCAGTGGCAGCAGCAATACTGACAGCCTTAGCCTGGCCAATACCCTTAAATTCCATCAAATCTGAAATCGAAAGTCTTCCTAATTCACTGAGATTATTATTGACTGAAGCCAATATACGCTGACTTAAAGACACAGCACTTTCATTGCGGCTACCAGAACCTATAAGAATAGCAATAAGCTCAGCATCGCTTAGGGCTACACGACCCTTTAATAACATTTTCTCTCGAGGGCGGTCGTCTTCGTTCCAATTCTTTATGGAAAATGAAGAGTTTTCTTCCATAGTAATTTCTATTTCCCTAAAGATAATAATGAATATTTAAACAGCCAATATCTTTAAAAAAAACAATCTTCTATGCAATGTTATTTCACCACTATTTTAAATTACATTTATTCATACAATAGGAAATCTACATAAATGAAGTCACTTTTTGACCCCAAAACCTTTTCTGAAACGAGAAACAGAATAGAAATACTTTCCGAAAATTCCCAAAAGCAATGGGGTAAGATGTCAGTTGGACAAATGCTGCACCATTGCCAAGGAACTTTAAACATTATGCTCGAAAAGAAAACCTATGGACTAAAGCCAAACTTCCTCGCCAAATTGTTCTTTAAAAAAATGCTCTATAATGACACCCCTTATCGCAAGAACCTACCCACCGCAAAATTTTTAAAAGAAACCGACCCAAAGGATTTTAATACCGAAAAGAAAAATCTCGAAGCCTTATTAGACGAATTTGAAACTCAAAGAAATCGAGAAGAGTGGCATCCTCATCCCGGATTTGGATACTTCACAAAACAACAATGGGGCCAGATGCAATACAAACATCTAGATCATCATTTGAAACAGTTCGGGGTTTAAAAAACAAAAACATCATCATTTTCAAATCTGTCCAATAATTTCTATTCTTCTTTAAACCCCATCCACAAAGCATAAAAGCTTTCCATTTGCATAACAATGACATCAAAAAATCATCCATATGCCCTTGGCCCGATAATCTCACTCATCTCGTCCAACAAAAAATTTAATTACACCCAATAGTTTCGGTCCCCTCCAATAATAAGTCAAGTTGGCCTCAACCTTCTCAAATTTCTTTTCTCAAAACCCCATCCCTCAAAATATACACAGAAACCATTGATTCCAGCACACGTAATTGATACGTTTTTGCCCAGCCATTTCCGAAGTTCAAAGTTTAAGGCAACCAAATACAATCCAAGGAAAAATGCATTATCCAACCCCCTTCCAATCCACAATAACACCTCTATTTGGCAGAAAACAACTTATAAAATGACCCACATAATAACATCCTTTGAAAACAAGAAGCCATAATTAAAAAGAGATTTTTTTAAACAGATGAGTATCTGATACCAAATCCTAAAACAACCAAGCCCGAGTACATAATCACCAGCCTTAAGCCCATCTAGCATATAATTAATCCTATACCAAGTTACAGCGTGTATAAAGCGTATTTATAGCGTCTTTATAGCGTCTTTAAAGTGTATTAATCCTTACAATCATACAATAATGACTTACATAACACTGATCAAGTGCTACAATAATCAACAACCAATTGTCAGTATTACGGAGTTTGATTTAAAGCCTTATAAAAATTGTTTATTAAATCCTAGAAGAGCCAACCATCTTTTCTCCCAATTAAAATAGAGGCAAGTAACTTACATAAATTAAAAAAAGGTCTTAAAAAGACCTTTTTAATTAGTGACCGCGAAGGGATTCAAACCCCCAACCCTCAGAGCCGAAATCTGATGCGCTATTCAGTTGCGCCACGCGGCCATTATTTAATATTTAGTGTTCAGTGCTAAGTGTTCAAAACTACCAAATCGGATTCATAAAGAACTGCTTATTTGAATTTTCCACAACCGACAACCAACTAAGAAAGCCTAGACTTAACAGCAGTCGAAATTGTCTTTCCATCAGCCTTTCCAGCAAGTCTTGCACTCACTAAGCCCATTACCTTCCCCATATCTGCCATAGACGATGCGCCAGTCTCAGCAATAATTTCATCTACTATGGAACTCACCTCCTCTGCACTCAATTGCTTCGGCAAAAACTGTTCGATCACTTTTGCTTGAATCAATTCTGGTTCAGCAAGATCTGCCCGGTTTTGTTCTGTGTATATTGCAGCACTATCTTTTCGTTGTTTAACTTGCTTTTGTAACAACTTTATTTCTTCCTCTTCAGTCAGATCAATTTTAGATCCTGTTTCGGTCTGCGCTAAAAGCAAAGCCGATTTAACAGAACGCAATGCTTCTAATGACTGTGTATCTTTAGATTTCATCGCGGCTTTCATCGCCTCCATTACCTTTTCTTGTAAGCTCATTTTAATATTTTTAATAGTGTACGAATATACTGAATAAACCGCGAAAGCGAAATAGTAAATTTTAGAATTATGAGACTAAAAAACCTAAAAAAGAAAAACCCGAACTCAATAATGAAATCCGGGCCCTGCTTTAAGTGAAAAAGGTTTCACTTAGTCTACATTATCGTGTAGAAAAGAATTGTTCTTGCGCAATTCAATTCCATCATCATCAGTATTTACTGAAGTGCGTGAAATATTCGATTCGCTCTTTGTTTCGCTCAAATCAATCCCCATACGCTTGTAGGCGGGTTGCTTCTCAATTTCATCTATACGAGAAGGGCTATTTTTGAACTTATAGTTAAACTCTTTCATTTTTCTTTTTCGTTCCTCCGTGCGTTCTATCAGCAATTTAGAAATCGGTGAATTCAAAGGGTCGTCCGCTTCCTTAGAATCGGACTCATCTACTTTTGGTTCTGAGATGGTTCTTCTTTCAAATACTATTTCTTCATCAACTTCTTCATGCTCAAATTTTGAAGGTTTGGCACTGTTTAAACGATCTTCTATTTCTTGATAATCGTCTAAACTATAACGCTTAATTCCATCATTAGAGATCTCTGTAACAGGAACGACCTCTACGTGCTCTTGAACTTCAATTTCCTTTAAATCAAAATATGTGTTCTCCTCCCTTCTATCATTTTCGATTGATTTTTTTGGAGTTGGATTAATAGGAAGATCGAACATCAATATTTGCTCCTCAGTTTCTTGGAAAGTCACGTCAAACGCAGAAACCTCTTCAATTTCTTCCTTCTTTGGCGACTCAATTATGACGAATTCATTAACGTTAATTTTGTTTACTTCCACTTGATTAAATTGCTCAAGGTTTTCAACCTTCACTTCTTCATAAGAAATATTCAGACTTTTCAAAAGCTCTGAAGTTTGAATATAGCCTTCAAATGGTAATTTCTCTTCCACTTCCATCTCCGGAGTGTCAAACAAAGTATGTTTTACTACTGGTGCTTCAGCTTTAGGTAGCAGTGGCATCGATTTTTCAGGGAATCGTACCGCAGAAGCCGTCGCCTTCGGTGTAAGGGTCTGCTCTGCTTTTTGCTCATCCTCCAATGTGTGGATTATTTTTTTTGTCTCGGTATTTACTATTTCATTCTGTTGCTCAAAATTAAAGCCAGTAGCTATAACCGTAATGGAGATCGAACCTTCAAGGCTCTCATCTTCGCCCACACCCATAATGATATTTGCGCTATGGCCAGCCTCATTTTGAATATGGTCACTAATTTCTCCTATTTCGTCAATGGTAATTTCGTCAGACCCAGAAACAATAAGCAGCAACACGTTTTTAGCACCTTTTATTTTATTGTCGTTTAGTAATGGTGAATCCAATGCTCTTCCAATTCCTTCTTTTGCTCTGTTAGCTCCAGAAGAGGTAGAACTTCCCATAATAGCTGTTCCGCTATTAGAAAGTACCGTTTTGGCGTCGCGAAGGTCAATGTTCTGGGTGTAGTGATGCGTAATAACTTCAGCAATACCACGAGCAGCCGTGGCCAAAACCTCATCAGCTTTTGAAAAACCCGCTTTAAAACCAAGGTTTCCATAAACTTCACGCAATTTATTATTATTGATAACCACTAATGAATCTACATTTTGGCGTAATTTCTCTACCCCAATATGCGCTTGTTCATTTCTAGTCTTTCCTTCAAATTGAAAAGGAATGGTTACAATACCAACAGTAAGTATGTCCATATCCTTGGCCATCTTTGCTATTATTGGAGCCGCCCCAGTTCCAGTACCACCACCCATTCCAGCGGTAATAAAAACCATTTTGGTATTGGTTGTAAGCATACTCCTAATCTCTTCCATACTCTCAACAGCCGATTGCTCACCAACCTTTGGATTGGCTCCAGCACCTAAACCTTCAGTCAAGGAAACCCCTAGTTGAATTTTAATCGGCACAGGACTGTTTTCCAATGCCTGTGAATCTGTATTACAAATTACAAAGTCAACCCCCTTTATGCCTTGGCTGAACATATGGTTAATGGCGTTACTTCCTCCACCACCTACACCAATAACCTTAATCACATTAGACTGGTTCTTGGGCAGATCAAATGAAATGTTTTCAAATTCTGTTTTGCTGCTCATAATTTTATTTTTTTTATTCTTCCTTAATTCCTTTATTACTGAATACTGCGACTGAACACCGAACACTTCTCTACTCGGCGTTATCTAAAAATTCCTTAAACTTTTCAGCCCATTTATCAAAAAACCTTCTACTATCCTTTGGCTTTCTATCTTCTATTTGTTCTTTTTCTGGCTTGGCATCTTCAGAAGTAATTTTTTCCTCTTCTGGAACGGTTTCTTCGTGCGGGAAACGCTTCATTAATGAAGATTTGCCTTTACTCTCCAAACTGTTCAATACTAATCCTACCGCTGTAGCATACATCGGACTTGTGGTTTCAGCATCACTATCTCCAGCCAAATGCTCATTCGGATAGCCAATACGAGTATCCATTCCAGTGATATATTCCACTAGTTGTTTTATATGCTGAAGTTGTGCCCCACCGCCAGTAAGAACTATTCCAGCTATGAGTTTCTTTTTCTGATCCTCATGACCGTAATTCTTTATTTCCATATAAACCTGCTCGATAATCTCAATTACACGCGCATGGATTATTTTCGAAAGATTCTTTAAACTGATTTCTTTCGGCTCTCTTCCACGAAGACCTGGAATTGATACAATCTCATTGTCTTTATTCTCTCCTGGCCACGCCGATCCGAATTTTATCTTTAGAAGCTCTGCCTGCTTTTCAATAATCGAGCAACCTTCTTTTATATCCTCGGTAATCACATTTCCACCAAAAGGAATAACTGCAGTGTGGCGAATAATTCCGTCTTTGAAAATTGCCAAATCAGTTGTTCCACCTCCAATATCAACTAGAGCAACCCCTGCTTCTCTTTCCTCTTGGCTCAAAACCGCCTTTGCAGAAGCCAAAGGCTCCAAAGTAATGGCTGAAAGCTCAAGTCCAGCGCTTTTTATACATCTACCAACATTGCGAATAGAGGAAACTTGTCCAACAACCACGTGGAAATTTGCTTCCAATCGTGCACCATACATTCCAATCGGCTCTTTAACTTCTGCTTGCCCATCCACTTTGAAATCTTGTGGAAGAACGTGCAGTATTTCTTCGCCTGGCAGCATAACCAATTTGTGAACTTGATTACAAAGCCTGTCTATGTCGTCTTCTGTTATTACTTCTTCACCGTCGGCGCGAGTAATATAGTCGCTGTGCTGAAGACTTCGTATATGCTGTCCCGCAATGCCTACTACCACCTCCTTTATCTTCATTCCTGAAGATGTTTCGGCATCTTGAACCGCTTGTTGGATAGATTGAATGGTTTGGGTAATATTGTTGACAACCCCACGGTGTACTCCAAGACTTTTCGCCTTTCCTATTCCCAAAACTTCCATTTTGCCATAATCGTTTTTTCTTCCAATCATGGCGACTATCTTGGTAGTCCCGATGTCTAATCCTACAGCAATATTATCATTTTCCATGGCCTTATTTTTTTGTGGCAATCACCTGATTGTCAAATTTTAGGTTTACCATATTGTATTTAAAAAGAGTACTGTCCTCTTTCGTTTTTTTATAAAATGCTTTAAAGTTTTGAAACTTCTCCTCAATATTTTCAGCCGCTCCAAAGAGTACTTTAATATTCATTTTTCGAAGTTCCAATTCTATATCCCCGTTCATCTTACGATTTAAGCCTACCACGCTCCTCTTCATAAATTCATCTTTTTCAATTTTAAGCAATAAGGACGTCACTTCGTTGAAATTATCTGTTGAGCTTCCAGTAATCAGAGGCACTCTTGCCGAATAAACCTCAGACAAAGGCATCTTCTTACCATCCGCATCCAAATAATAATCAGGTGAAGCCGATACTCTTCCGATAGGTTTTCGTTGTTCAATTTTTGCCCCTAATGTGCCATCTACAGATACATAGACCTGAGCATCACGAACCATAGGGTTCTCCGACAATCTTCGCTCCATTTCCCTCAAAACTAAAGCTTCTTTGTCTATGCCCGTGACCTTTGCTTGATTTAGTATCAACAATTTATTAACTGTATTGTGAGTGATAAATGGGCTATTATCGTCTACAAATTCAACTTCAATTTTGGTCAATTTTCTCGCGTCATTTCGTTTCTTGGTAAAGCTGAAAAGAAATGCCATTAAACCAATCAAAACGAGAAACTTGAGTACTTCAATGCTACGCTTCATTTTTCAGTTTTTGAGTTATCTTATTTACTTCGGCACCAATATCTCCGGCCCCTACCAATAGTTTTATTCTACATTTTGATTCCAGCATTACTTCAGGTAAAGCCGATTTAAACACCAATCTCTTATTGTCGGCATTAACTTGATCCAACAGCCATTTTGAAGTGATTCCTTCAATTGGTTCCTCGCGAGCAGGATAAATATCAAGCAAAACAACTTCATCGAATTGCGACAAACTCTTTGCAAAACCTTCAGCAAAATCACGTGTCCTACTAAAAAGATGTGGTTGAAAAACAATCTGCTTATGATCATTTGGATACATTTCATCAACTGCTTGATAAAGGGCGTCAAGTTCTGTTGGATGATGTGCATAGTCATCAATCAAAACCAATTCCTCAGTTTTGATTTTATATGAAAAACGACGCTTTACACCTGTAAATGATGCCAGTGCTTTGGGCAAGCAATCGGTTGGGGAGCCTGCTAAAATTGCCATGCCCAAAGCCATAATGGCATTTGTAAGATTGTGACGCCCTGGAAGGTTGAATGTAAGGTCCTCCAAGGTCTCAGAAGGTGTTTTTAAATCGAAAATATATGCTCCGTTTTCAATTTTTACATTTTGAGCTTCATAATCGGCAGAGCTCTCAACAGCCACGGTCATTCCGTCCAGCGGAAGATCCTTTTTTATAAATACGTTTTCTTCCTTTTCAACTAATCTCGCAAAGGTTCTAAATGCATTCTCGATTTCAGCAGCATCACCATAAATGTCCAAATGGTCAGCATCCATTGAGGTAATACAGGCAATATCTGGCCTAAGTTGTAAAAAGGAACGGTCAAATTCATCAGCTTCCACAACGGTTATTTTACTGCCCTTGTAAATGAAATTTGAATTATAGTTTTCTGCAATACCACCTAAAAAGGCAGTTACTGGCATATTACATTCAGCTAACAAATGTCCTAATATTGCCGAAGTCGTTGTCTTTCCATGCGTTCCCGCAACTGCAAGACAGAGTGTGTCTTTTGAAACCTCACCTAAAAGCTCGGCCCGTTTTACAATGTAAAATTCTTCGGAAAAGAAATAGTTCAAAATTTTGTTATGCTTTGGAACAGCTGGTGTATAAACAACCAACACATTATCCTTAGAAGCAACCTCTTTTTGAATTTCAGAAATTTCATCCCTGAAAGTTACTGGAATCCCCTCTGCTACCAATTCATTTGTTAAATCGGTTGAAGTCTTGTCATAACCAAAAACAGCTTTGCCTTGCATTTTGAAATATCGCGCCAGCGCACTCATCCCTATGCCACCAATTCCGACGAAGTAGAAGGTCTGTATGTTTTTAAGATTATTCAATTGATTTTTAATAATTTCTCTATTTCTTCAACTATATCCTTTGTAGCATTTGGTTTTGCCAGCTTTCTTATGTTTCCCGAAAGTGTATCTTGCCTTTCTTCAGAAGTTAACAATTCCAAAAATTCCACTTCAAACCTTGAATCCAATTCACTTTCTCTTATTAACAAGGCAGCATTTTTCTCTGAAATAGCCATTGCGTTTTTAGCCTGATGATCCTCTGCTACGTTTGGTGATGGAATAAATATAACTGGCTTCCCTACCAAACACAATTCAGAAACCGACAGCGCACCTGCTCTCGAGATTATAAAATCTGACGCTGCATAAGCCAAATCCATTCTATTTATAAATGCATGTACTTGTACGGTCTCACTCCCTTTGTTTTTAGAGGTTTCTTCATAAAATTTACCACATTGCCAAATTACCTGAAGATGGTTTCTTTCGAAAAATGACAATGATTTTTCAATCAATTGGTTTATTCGTCTAGCTCCTAAACTTCCACCTAAAACCAATAAAGTCTTTTTATCTTTTTTCAAATTGAAGAAAGCAATTGCCTCTTCCCTTTTCGAGCCAATATTCAACAAATCTTGTCGGACAGGATTACCGGTTAATCTTATCTTTTCAGAAGGAAAGAATTTTTCCATTCCTTCATAAGCCACACAAATTTTTTGGACTTTCCCACTCAACCATTTATTGGTAATTCCCGCATGACTGTTCTGCTCCTGTATCAGGCAAGGAATACTCCGGAGGGCGGCCATGCGCAATAATGGAGCACTGGCATATCCACCTGTACCAATCGCAATATCAGGCTTAAATTCCTTTAGGATCCTTTGAGACTTGTTTAAACTGGAAACAAGCTTTAACGGGAAGGCCAAATTCTGCAAGGAAAGACTTCGCTGCAAACCAGATATCCAAAGACCTTTAATTTTGTACCCCGCTTGTGGCACTTTCTCCATTTCCATACGGTCTTTTGCACCAACAAACAAAAACTCAGCATCGACAAAACGAGATTTTAATTCGTTCGCAATTGCAATCGCAGGGTAAATATGACCCCCGGTCCCTCCGCCTGATATGATGAATTTTTTAGGTTTCAAAAGATTTTTTATTTAATCAAATTTCGTATTTCGTATTTCGTATTTCGTATTTCTAAATAGTTTCACTTAAAATATCCAAAGGATTTTCTTCAGTTTCTTCTTTTGCAACTACTTCACGTTTTGCGCTCACGCTCAATACCATCCCTAATGCCAAACATGTCATCCAAATCGAGGTACCACCACTACTTATTAAAGGAAGGTTTTGTCCTGTTACGGGGAACAGCTCTACCGCAACCGCCATGTTTATCATTGCCGTAAAAATAATTGGCAACCCTACCCCAACAGCTAGTAGCTTCCCAAAAACGGATGTAGATTTATGCGCAACCACCACAATCCTAAAAAGCAAGAACAAATAAAGTAACATTAAAAAAAGCCCACCCAAAAGCCCAAATTCTTCAACAATAATCGCATAAATAAAATCTGAAGAAGATTGTGGAAGAAAGTTTTTCTGAACACTCTTTCCAGGCCCCAGCCCATTTATACCGCCAGATGCGATTGCTATTTTTGCCTTTTCTATCTGATAATCTGCCTCTGTGTCTTTTTTATCAGCAAAATTTTCAACCCTGTTAATCCAAGTGTCAACACGGTTCGGAAAAACGCTGGGAAATGCTTTGGCCGTAAGCACAAAAAGAGTTAGAAAAATTAATCCTATGCCTAAAATAATTCCTAAATATTTCAACGGATA
Source organism: Aequorivita sp. (assembly GCA_034675805.1). GTDB lineage: Bacteria > Bacteroidota > Bacteroidia > Flavobacteriales > Flavobacteriaceae > Aequorivita. The sequence continues at coordinate 1,380,870 of JAUCCX010000001.1, forward strand.
ACCTCCCACAAAAACCAAGATTACTACCATTGCAAAGAAAATAGCCGTCGTTGAAAAGTTAGCAGGAAGAATTAGAGCAAGCACAATAAATACTGGAACCCATAAGGGTAAAATTGTTTCTTTGAAAGTAAGCGTCTTATCTTTAATTCGCGACAAATAACGTGCTACATACGCCATTAAGACTACCCCTGCCAAAGTAGAAGTTTGGAAAGTAACACCTACGAATGGAACTCGAATCCAACGACTAGCATTAGCACCATCTATCGTTGTGCCCTCCGCCATTGTAATAATCAACAGAAGGATAACTAAGGGAATTGCTATAATCGACAATCCACGGAAATAATTGTATGGGATTTTGTGGACGCCATATAAAATTGCAAAACCTAATACTAAATGTGCAAAGTGCCAGAATAAATATGGCAACGTACTTCCATCACCATACAGGTATGCCAAATTACTACTAGCACTGTAAACTGGCAAAAAAGAAAACAGTGCCAATAGGCCTACAATTCCCCAAATCGCTCTATCACCCTGTATGTATTGAAATATATTTCGCACCTTATTATTTTTCCAAAACTTTTATAGACTTCTAACGGCTTCTTTAAATTGTCTACCACGATCTTCGTAGTTTTCAAATAAGTCAAAACTAGCACAGGCAGGAGATAACAAAACTGTATTGTTACGTTCAGCCAGTTTGTTTGCTATTTGTACGGCCACATCCATTGAATCTGCTTCAATTATTGTATCAACAATATTTCCAAATGCTTCAATTAATTTTTGATTATCCAGGCCTAAGCAAATTATAGCTTTTACTTTTTCGTTTACCAAAGGCAAAAGCTCACTATAATCATTTCCCTTATCCACCCCTCCAACAATCCAAACGGTTGGATTCTCCATACTATCTAGCGCATAGAAGGTCGCATTCACATTAGTAGCCTTGCTATCATTTATGTAAAGCACATTATTAATTTTCAATACTTTTTCAAGCCTATGCTCTACGCCTTGAAACCCCTCCAAACTCTCACGGATTGTTTGTTTTCTTATTCTCAATAAAGCTGCTACGGTTGAAGCGGCCATTGCATTTTTCACATTGTGTTCTCCTTGGATTCCTATAGTTGTGATTGGCATATTAATTTGATAGTTATTTACTGTTATTATTATTTCGTTATTTTTTTTAAATGCTCCCTGCTCAATTTCCTTTTTGACTGAAAAAGGTAGAAGCTTTGATTTTATAGGGTTTACTGAAAGCCATTTCGTAATCTCCACATCATCACCATCATATATAAAATAATCCTGATCTGTCTGGTTCATTACTATTCGGAATTTCGACGCTATATAATTTTCATATTTGTAATCATATCTATCCAAATGGTCTGGACTCAAATTGGTCAAAAGCGCGATGTGGGGTGCAAAGTTTTCAATTCCGTCAAGCTGAAAACTGCTGAGCTCCAATACGAAATTTTCATATCTCTCTTCTGAAACCTGTTCAGCAAAACTTTTCCCAATATTTCCACCTAAAGCCACATTCAATCCGCCATTTTTGAGCAATTCGTAAGTCAAACTAGCCGTTGTGGTTTTTCCATTACTTCCAGTAATCCCTACAATTGTCGCTTTCGTAAATTTCGAAGCAAATTCTATTTCAGAAATCACTTTCACTCCTTTTTCAAATAACTTTTTGACAATTGGTGCCTTCTCGGGAATGCCTGGGCTTTTCATAACAACATCTGCAGAAAGAACTTTCCCTATGGAATGACCTTCCTCTTCCCATTCAATCTCATTATTTACAAGAACTTGTTTGTACTTATCTTTAATTTTTCCAAAGTCCGAAACGAACACTTCAAACTCCTTTTTTTTTCCTAAAATGGCCGTTCCAACTCCGCTTTCGCCCGCACCCAGAATTACCAATTTTTGTTTCATTTTAATCTTCAATTATCAGTTAACACAACTCTTGCGCCTTACCTAATTTTTAATGTTACAATTGTTATGATTGCCAAGAATATACCCACAATCCAAAACCGCGTTACAATTTTGCTTTCGTGTAATCCTTTAATTTGATAATGATGATGTAGGGGTGACATTCTAAAAATGCGCCTACCCTCCCCAAATTTCTTCTTTGTGTATTTAAACCAACCTACCTGTAAAACCACAGATAAATTTTCTATTAAAAAAATTCCACAGAGAATGGGTATTAATAGCTCCTTTCGAACTGCAATTGCTATTACGGCTATAATCCCACCTATAGTTAAACTTCCTGTATCACCCATAAAAACTTGAGCTGGATATGCATTGTACCACAAAAATCCTATGAGGGCTCCTACAAATGCTGTTATGAAAATGGTCATTTCACCAGTATTGGGGATGTACATAATATTGAGGTAATCAGAAAAAATAACGTTGCCCGAAACCCATGCAAACAGCGCAAGTGTAACCCCAATTATTGCAGAAGTTCCAGCCGCTAAACCGTCTATCCCATCTGTGAGATTGGCTCCATTTGAAACAGCCGTAATGATGAAAATCACGATTGGAATGAATATGAGCCACACATAACTTTTATAGTTTTCTCCCGCCCAACTTATAAGTTTTGAATAGTTGAATTCATTAGCTTTTACAAATGGTATGGTGGTAAACATCGCCTTGTCCTTCACGTAAAATTTATCCGATGAACCACTTGCATGTATTTCTGTTTTAACCCCTGGGTCTGTAACTTGTCGTTGAACTACGATGTCTGGATGAAAATACATCGTTGCACCAACAAAAAGACCTAAGCCAACTTGTCCGATAACCTTGAACTTTCCAGGTAATCCTTGCTTGTCATTTTTAAACTTCTTTATGTAGTCATCTATAAAACCAATTGTTCCCATCCAAAGCGTGGTAACAATCAAAAGAATTACATATATATTTTCAAGCTTTGCAAGAAGCAAAACAGGTATCAACGTTGCAAGAATTATGATGATACCTCCCATAGTAGGAGTTCCTGCCTTTTCATTCTGCCCCTCTAAACCGAGGTCACGAACAGACTCACCTATTTGCTTTTTCCGTAGATAAGCAATAATTTTCTTTCCATAAAATGAAGCAATGAAAAGAGACAGAATAACTGCCATAGCCGCACGAAAAGTGATAAAATTAAACAAACCCGTGCCTGGTATATCGTAAGTTTTGTCCAAATAGTCAAAAAGATAATACAACATGGGCTATTTGTTTAGGGTCGTTAAAAGTTGGTTTACTATTTTAAAATCATCAAAATCGAAACGCTCCCCATTAATCTCTTGGTAGGTTTCATGACCCTTTCCAGCTATTAAAATAATATCGTTTTCCTTAGCCATTTGGCAAGCAGCCTTTATGGCTTCCTTTCGTTTTGTAATGGAAGTTGTTTTCTTATAATGTTCTGCTGGTACACCTGCCTCAATTTGTTCTATAATCGCATCGGGGTTTTCAGTCCGTGGATTGTCGCTAGTGAAAACAACTTTCGTACTTAATGAAGCAGCGATGTTGCCCATTACAGGACGCTTCGTGACGTCACGATCACCTCCACAACCCACGACGGTTATTAAATCTTCATTCCCGGTGCGAATACTGTTTATCGTTTCCAAAACATTCTTTAAAGCATCAGGAGTATGAGCATAATCTACAATTGCAGTGATTTTATTTTTCGAAATAAAATATTGAAATCTCCCATCAACACTATCTAATGTGCTCATAATTTGGAGAATTTCAAGTTCATCCAATCCTAACAATTGGGCAGTTCCGTAAATAGCCAGCAGATTATATGCATTAAAACCGCCAATTAGCTTTACCCATAATTCTTGATTATTAATTTTCAGAAGTTGTCCAGTAAATTGACTTTCTAGAACTTGCGCCTTATAATCCGCATAGGTCTTGAGCGCATAAGTATATTTATTCGCCTTTGTATTTTGGAGCATAACAACTCCATTTTTATCATCGACGTTCACCAATGCGAAAGCAGGTTTTGATAATTCATCAAAAAAAGATTTCTTTACATCTCGATATTCTGCGAAGTCCTTATGATAATCTAGATGATCGTGTGAAAGATTAGTAAAAACCCCACCTATAAAGTGAAGGCCTTCAGTACGTTTCTGATGAATCCCGTGAGAACTCACTTCCATAAAACAAAATTCAACACCTGCTTCAACCATTTCACGCAGATATTTATTGATGGTTAATGAGTCTGGAGTAGTATGCGTTGTCTTATACTCAATATCACCAACCATTATTTTTACGGTGGAAAGAAGTCCCGCTTCAAACCCTGCTTTTTTGAAAAGTTGGTAGAGAAGTGAAGAAACAGTAGTTTTCCCGTTAGTTCCAGTCACTCCAACAAGTTTTAATGCCTCAGAAGGATTGCCATAAAAATTCGCTGCCATAATGGCTAATGCCTTATGAGAATCAGCAACCTGAACATAAGTGATTCCATTCACGATATTCTCTGGCAACTCTTCGCAAATAATAGCCAAGGCTCCCTGATCTGCGGCTTTTTTTATAAATTGATGTCCATCTGAAAGAGTTCCCTTTACTGCTATAAAAACATCGTTTAAAGAAATCTCCCTCGAATCAAAAGCCAAATTATTAATGGCGACAGAAGTGCTGCCAACGACTTTTTCGATAGTTACTTTATACAATATGTCTTTTAAAAGAATCAAGATAGATTAAGTGTTATTTGCTGTCCTTTTTTCAATGATTCTCCAGATTGTATTGATTGTTTGGAGACTGTTCCATTTCCTATTACCTCCACCTTTAGTCCTAGATTTTCCAACAATGAAATTGCATCCATTCCAGCCATTCCAGTAACATTTGGGATTATAGTTGTTGGTTTTTGTAGTTTCGCATAATATTGTTCAAAATCCTTTTCAATAACAGGGTCGGCGTTGTCAATACCTTCTACGGTATCGATATTTCGAGATTCAGTGAATATTTTTTGGGCAATTCTTTTGAAAACAGGCCCAGAAACATCCGCTCCATAAAATCCCTTCTTTGTACTTGGCTTATGAACAATGACAATACAGGAATATTTAGGGTTGTCTGCTGGAAAATACCCAGCAAAAGAAGAAACGTAGCGACGATTGCTAGCCCAACCAGGCATCCAATATTCCGTCTGCGCAGTTCCCGTTTTTCCAGCCATAGAAAAATCAGGCGAGTAAAGAGATTTAGCCGTACCACGTATTACAGTATTCTTAAGAATCGCTTGAATCGCTCCCAAGGTTTCATCTGAACATATCTTAGGATTGATAACCTTGGTATCATAAACAGTTACTTTCTCATTCCAAGCACGTACCTCCTTAATAAAGCGTGGTTTTACCATTACACCATTATTTGCAATAGCATTATAAAAGTTTAAAGTTTGTAGTGGAGTGAGACGCAATCCATAGCCATAAGACATAGAAGGCAAGGCATTTTTACTCCAATTTTTCCCTCCTGGCTGTGGGACAAAGGGATCTTCTTCCCCCTTAATTGCAACTCCAGTCTTTTCAAGTAGGTGCCAACTCTTTAATCGATTAATAAACTTATTAGGATTCTTGGCATAATTTTGATCTACTATTGTAGCCAAACCAATGTTAGAAGAAACCTCGAGTGCTCTTGCCGCAGTAATCTTTCCAAAACCACCGCGATGCGAATCGTTTATTGGTTTTCCGTAAAAAAATTTTCTACCAGTACCGGTATCGATTACCGTACTTGTATCAATGACCTTGTCTTCCAAGGCAGCCATAAACGCCATAGTTTTAAAGGTAGAACCAGGTTCGTGGGATTCGCCGATAGCATAATTTAATTTTTCATAATAGACACCGGCCGAAGTTCTTCCTAAATTGGAAACAGCTTTGATTTCACCTGTTGCAACCTCCATGACGATTACCGTTCCATGCTCTGCCTCATAATATTCAAGCTGCTTTAGCAAAGCATGATGTGCAATGTCCTGGATGTTCACATTTATTGTTGAGATAATGTCAAAACCATCTTGAGGCTCTATCTCATTTTCATCATAAACAGGCTTCCATTGGCCCTTGGCGATTTTTTGCTTTAAGCGATGTCCTTCTTTTCCTGTTAAAAGATCATTGAAAGCACCTTCCAATCCAACAGCATAATAGCCCGGACGATCAAATGCTTCATCACCCACAGTGCGTTGAGCTATTTTCCCAATTGGATGCTCCCTAACAGTTCTTTGTTCCACGATTATTCCACCTTTGTATGGACCTCTTCTGAAAAGCGGCAAGCTTTTTACCCTTATATAATCTGAATAGCCTAGGTTCTTTACTATCAAAAGGTACCTATTCTTATCGGCACGGGCCTTTCTGAGCATTTCTTGATAATGAGTAACCGGCTTCCCGAACATCTTACTCAAACCCTCAGAAAGTGGCTTTAAATCTTTCTGAAAATCTTCATCAGAAACTGTTACGGCATCAAAACGAATATCATATTTAGGAACTGAAGTAGCCAATAGGCTACCGTCATCAGCATAGATATTGCCTCTGTTGGCAGGAATAATGAAATTTTTTACAGTATTTTTTTCGGCTAGTTCGCGATATTTATCCCCATCTACAAACTGTATATTTATTAATTTTATAGTAATGGCAAGCGCAAACAGAAACATACACCCAACTACGATGTATAAACGGTTCAATATGTTTTTTTCTTCAAAAGCCATTTTTCAGTAAACAATTCTCGATTAGTTGTTGTCCTTATTCTTTTTTCTCAATAATTTGAATTCTTTTTGGTGGCGTAGTAGACGGTTGCAGTCCCTGCTCTTCCATCGCTGCAATTATTTTGCTTTCCATCCTTGATTGCATCAATATCATCCTCACATCTACATATTCACTTTTCAACTCCTTTACTTGTGCGTTTAACTTCGAAATTTTATGCACTTTCTTATCGGCATTATGTGAACTGGCGATCATAACTAGGGCCAAAAGCGAAAGAAAAATGATGAAACGCCAATTCTTTAACGCGTCATCACTAACTAAAAACCTTCCCTTTATAATATTGTAAAAACTATCCCTCAATTTGTTATTTGCTTAATCAGGGATTTGCTAATTGCCACCCTATCCAATCTCTCTTTATTCTATTTATTCATTCTCACTTCTGAGAAACTATATCTTTTCAGCGATACGAAGCTTCGCACTTCGAGCTCGACTATTCTCCTTTATTTCCTTCTTGGTAGGAACAATGAATTTTCCAATTGCTTTAAATGGAACCTCAAAATTCCCAAAAGCATCTTTTTCCGGTTCCCCTTGAAACATTCCATTACGGATGTATCGCTTTACCAATCTATCCTCCAATGAATGATAACTTATCAAACTGATCCTTCCGCCAGGTTCCAGAACTTCATCAGTCTGCAATAAAAATTCTTTTAATGCTTCTAGCTCTTGGTTCACCTCAATCCGAATAGCTTGATAGATTTGAGCTAATATTTTATTTTCTCTATGAGTGGGTAAAAATCTGCTAAGTACTTTTTTAAGCTGTTCACTTGTTTTTATTTTTTCTTCCTGTCGAGCTTCAACAATTGCTCGAGCCATTCCAGATGCAGTTCGCAACTCACCATAGCTCGAAAAAACATTTCTCAATTGAGCTTCCTCATATTTGTTAACCACTGTATACGCTGAAAAACCGTTGCCCTGATTCATTCGCATATCTAAATCTGCCTCAAAACGTGTTGAGAACCCTCTTTCAGCTACATCAAATTGATGCGATGAAACTCCAAAATCTCCTAAAATTCCATCAACCGTTTTAAAACCATGAAAACGTAAAAACTTTTTCATTAATCGAAAATTTTGATTTATCAACAAAAATCTAGGATCGACTATTGCGTTTGCCAGTGCATCCTTATCCTGATCAAAGGCTAGAAGCTTCCCTTCTGGGCCCAACTGGGATAAAATTTCTCGTGAATGACCACCCCCGCCGAAAGTAACATCTACATAGACCCCATCTGGCTTTACATTCAATCCAGCAACAGTTTCTTTGAGTAAAACCGGATTATGATACTCCATCCCCTCCATTATTTTTGTCCCCCATTACTTCTTCAGCCAAATCAGCAAAGTCATCTGCCGCATCGCTTATCGCCTGCTCATATTTGTCCTTATCCCATATTTCCACAATATTTATCGCGGAAGAAATCACCAATTCGTTGTTGATTCCCGCAAAAGAGAGCAAATCCTTCGGAATCAACAAACGTCCCGTAGCATCTAGCTCCACTGTTTTTACCCCCGCAGTAAACCGCCTAATAAAATCATTGTTTTTTCGACTGAATCGATTCAATTCACCCATTTTTTTCATCAAGATATCCCATTCTTTCATCGGATACATTTCCAAGCAGGGCTGGAAGACGGCACGCTTCACGACAAAACCTTCAGCCATAATCGGAGCCAACTGCTTTTTCAACGGCGCAGGCACCATGACACGTCCCTTTACGTCTGCTTTACATTCGTATGTACCTATCAGATTGAGCATTGTGGAATTTCTCTGTTTGCAATTTATTGATTCAAATATATACAACTTTTACCACAATTTACCACATCCTACCACTTTGTTGATAAGTTTTACCACTTTGCCAATACATCCAATACGGAAAACTGAATAACAAAGCCTTATTTTAAATAGACTGTATGAAATAATTTTGTTTACTTTTGTCTTTCTAAATTGCACCAAACAAGCATGTCAGAAAACATAAAGAAAGAAGGTAAATTTTCATATTTAGAATTAGGTGAAGGCACTCCAATCATTATCCTTCACGGACTTATGGGAGGCTTGAGCAATTTTGACGGAGTAGCAGAGTTTTTTCCTCCTAAAGGGTATAAAATTTTGATTCCAGAACTGCCCATCTATAAAATGACCTTGTTACGCACCAACGTTAAAAACTTTGCCAAATACGTATCTCAGTTTATCGATCATTTGGGTTATGATGAGGTAATCTTATTAGGAAACTCTCTTGGAGGTCACATTGGACTGCTCTGTACGAGAATGTATCCCGAAAAGGTGAAAGCATTAGTGATAACAGGAAGTTCTGGTCTCTATGAAAGCGCCATGGGTGAAAGCTATCCGAAACGTGGTGACTATGAGTATATTAAGAAAAAAGCAGAAAATGTTTTTTACGATCCAGCTGTCGCTACTAAAGAAATTGTCGATGACGTATACGAGACAGTAAATGACAGAAATAAATTAATAAGAACTCTTGCAATAGCCAAAAGTGCCATTAGGCATAATATGGCGAAAGATTTGCCGAAAATGGTCACTCCAACCTGTATTATCTGGGGAAGGAATGATAATGTGACACCTCCTGAAGTTGCTTTAGAATTTGATGAGCTTCTGCCAGATTCAGAGCTTTTTTGGATTGAAAAATGTGGCCACGCAGCAATGATGGAGCATCCAGATGAGTTTAACGACATTCTTTATTCTTGGTTGAAAAAACGAGAGTATTAAAAAAAATGCCGTAACGCTTAGTAACAAGCCATACTTTTATCCCCAATCTTATTTAACCGTTCTTTTCCTAAAAATTTAAAAAAAATGCAAATTAAATCTGCGGAATTTTTAATGAGCAACAGTGATGTTGCTAAATGCCCAAAAGACCGGTTGCCAGAATATGCCTTCATTGGGCGCAGTAACGTGGGAAAATCGTCACTTATAAATATGTTGATGTTGCGCAAAAATTTGGCAAAAACTTCAGGAAGACCTGGGAAAACACAACTTATAAATCACTTTCTTGTCAATAAAAACTGGTATTTGGTTGATTTGCCCGGTTATGGATATGCACGAGTTTCAAAAAGCAGCAAAAAAACTTTTCAGAAGTTTATTACTAATTATTTTGAACTAAGAGAGCAGATGGTTCTCGCTTTTGTTCTGGTAGATTGTCGCCACGAACCTCAACCCATTGATCTAGAGTTTATGCAATGGATGGGTGAAAATGGAATTCCTTTCAATATTATTTTTACTAAAGCCGACAAATTAAAACCGAAAGCCTTAGAAAGGAATATTGAAACTTATTCTAATAAAATGCTCGAAACTTGGGAAGAAATGCCTAAATACTTCATCACTTCGGCCAGTAATTCTGAAGGAAGAGACGAAGTACTAAACTATATTGAAAAAACAAACCAAAACCTGACGGATCTCTAAGATCCAACAGATTATTCTTTCTTCAATTCTAGTTTTTCTGCGAAATAATCACAAAAATCCTGCATTGTATCACTCATTTTATCATCGTTTGTAGCGCGCCGAAACGTATCTGCCATAGCACTCAATGTTTGATGGAAGAAAATCTTCATCTCGTCTACAGGCATTTCTTTTGTCCAAAGATCTATCCTTAGAGATTCCTTGTTTTTATTATCCCAGACAGAAAGCATTACCGCTTTTGTTTCTTCATTCGTAACCCCGCCATCATCTGCGGTCCAATGAATTGTTTCGGGAATTTTATTTTCATCAAGTCCCACCTTTAGTTTTATTTCAGAAGTATGTTTAACCGCCATTATTTCTTTGGTTTATATTTTGAATTTGTAAATATTTCATCAGCATCAATAATCATTAGTTGCTGAACGTCTGTATTATTATTTTCCATATATGATCGTACAATTTTCCAACCTAGATAGCGACCCAACATTCCAGGAGATTCGTTGTCTATTTCCAAATAAAATTTTGAAAAAGGTGCAGGGCTTATAAAGCGCGCTCCAAGCTTTGGATCCGTGTTATAAAGCATTTCACTCTCTACAAAATAACGCCACATATATTGTTCATTTTCTTCAGCCCATTTATACTCTTCTTCTGTATATCCTATTTTTTCGGCATCAGAAATCTTTGGAAGCCACAAATCTTTCAAATAGAGTTGTTTTCCATAATAGATCATTTGCCCAAGAAAAGAAGCGTTATTCGGTGGCTTTATATATTGGTTTGCATAGGTTTCTGCCACATCCGGCCCTAGTTGAGAAGGTTTCATTCCTTTTGTAATATATTTCTCAATGCCTTCATAAAACCCATGGTCACTTCCGAGATAATTGTCCAAGCCTATTACCAATAGACTATCCGTAAGTATCACTTTGTTACGGTAATCTACATCAGATGTTGTGGTTACTACAAGTGGAGTTTGAAATTTTGGAAAATAATAATTTATGTGTTGAAAAAGCGGAACGAGCACCTTACGCAATCCTACATCCTCAGAGAATAGTTTCAGTACTTCGTGTTCCAACTGATTCTGAAGAGTATCAGTCAACTTTTCAATCCAAATACTGTCGTTGAATTGTTTCGGAAAAAAAGCAGGAAAGTCAGTTTTTAGTTGTGGTAAATCGGCTGGAGTTGCTGCCGAAAATTCTTTGTCAAAACGTATAATTCTGACTTGTATCGGAATCCTTTCGATTTCCTTTTCAACTTCATTTTTATTATTGCAAGAAAAAACAAAAACTCCGAAAAGAATGAATACGAAATATCTCATAGTAGAAAAAATGTTACTGTTGGTTAACGCCATTCCTTTTTATTAATTTTATCTTTAACGACTTTCGCACTGCAAAGGTACTTTTTACTTATGAGTTTATGAAAGTAGTTTCACGTGGTTTCTTTCAAAATTAAATTTTCAAACATGCAAACGGAAAAAATTATTGATCATATTGTTAATTGGTTGAAAAATTACAGTATAAAAGCTGGGACCGAAGGCTTTGTAATCGGGATTAGTGGTGGAATAGATTCAGCGGTAGTTTCTGCACTTTGCGCACAAACAGGAATGCGCACACTTTGTGTTGAAATGCCAATTCACCAAGCCGAAAATCAGGTGTTGCGTGGCAGAGAACATATCAATTATCTAAAAGAAAAGTTTTCAAACGTAAGCGATACAGAAGTGAACCTATCTTCAGTTTTTGAAGAGTTCAGAATTCAAGTACCACAAACCTCAGACGATAGTTTCTTAGATCTTTCCTTAGCCAACACTCGTTCTCGTTTACGAATGACAACTCTTTATTATTTCGCAGGATTACATAAATATCTAGTAACCGGAACTGGAAATAAAATTGAAGATTTTGGTGTCGGCTTTTTTACAAAATACGGCGATGGAGGTGTAGACATCAGCCCCATCGCAGATTTAATGAAAAGCGAAGTTTACCAACTAGGAAAAGAACTTGGTATCTCCGATTCTATAATAGAAGCTGCTCCAACCGATGGATTGTTCGGAGATAGTCGTTCTGATGAAGATCAACTTGGTGCAAGTTATGATGAACTAGAATGGGCGATGAAAATGAGCGAAGGAGGAAAATCTATTCTCGACTTTGCTGGAAGAAAAAAAAGTAGTTTTGGATATTTATACGAGGCTGAACAGAGCTAACCAACATAAAATAACCCCAATCCCTGTATGTGTCATCCCGGATGGATTGAAATAATATTGTCATTTATCGAAAAAAATTAACCATTAAACGAAAGATTACTCATTCATCGACTTAAAGTTTTATTAATTCAAAATGTAGCCTTAATATTACATTTAGTAGAAAATTTTAAATATGTAAACCGCCGCTCCCTCAATTTCTGACTTCAGAAAATTAGTTTTGGCAATTCCTGTTTTAAATCTCATATTCGTAAAACTTAATCAGATGAAAAAAGTTGTTATTGCAGATCATCACCCCGTGACCACAGCTGGTCTGGAGGTTTTACTTAACAGCACAAATGAATATTCTATTGTTGGCAAAGTAGGCCGAGGATCAGATTTATTGGCTTGTTTAGAAAAGGAACGTCCTGAAATCCTAATTTTGGAACTCAATATCCCCGAAATCAATGGCTTTCACGCCCTCAGAAGTATTCGTGATGAGTTTCCTAAAACACGAATCGCCATCTTTTCATCACATCCAGAAGAAATTTATGCTTTGCGATCTATAAAATCTGGCGCTGCTGGCTATATTCATAAAACATCCTCAAAAGAAGTATTTCTTCAAGCCATTAAGCGAATCGCTATGGGCGGTATATTTTTAAATGAAGAACTAGCTGCAGCTTTAAATAGCAATTCCGTTAACGATAATACTATTATTGGGCGATATAAAAAGCTATCAGCAAGAGAGATTGAAGTTCTCAATTTACTATCAAATGGAAAACGCAATAAAGACATAGCCACGTTACTTGAAATAAATGAAAAGACTGTGAGCACTTATAAAACTCGACTCCTCAAAAAACTTAAAGTAACGAGTCTAGCTGAATTGATCAATCAAGCACGTATGTTTCAATTTAATTAAAGTACGCGGTTTAATTGACTCGAAAGCACTTTTTTGAGACTTATATAATCCATTATTTCCTGTAAAACCATTTCTTTCTCAAGATTCTCATCTTGTCTGATAGTTTCAGAAAGTTCGTTTATTTTTTGTGAAACAAGATGACGGCGAAGACTTAAGATAGTCTCACTTACCACTTGGGCAATAGTTTGTTCCTTCTCCTTCACATATATTTCTTTTCGTTCCCAATTGTGAAGTAAATACCGCTCCTCTTCCATCAAAACATGGGTGACTGCTGAAGCCATTTCAGGTTCAAGATCATTTATAAAGCTTTCTGTCTTAGCTTCAGGATCCTGATTAAAACGACTTATAATCTCAAGATAAAGTTCTTTAAATGAAGAATTTGTGAACTCGATTTCATCTTCTTGAAGATCAAGATATATTTTTTCGTAAACGCGGGACTTATGTTTTTCAGGATTAAGAACAATCTCACCTTTCTCGTCCGTATCCATAATCAATTCCTCAAAATCTTGTTCAAAACCGCCATAAAGCAATAGCAATTCTATTATTTTTTGTTCAAGTTGAAATTGAATATCAACTTTCTCAATCTTTCTTTCTGAAGGAATAACCTCAAAAGCCTCTTGCGGAATTTCAGCTAATTTGGAAGCATCTTTTTTATCCTTTTTAAAAATTTGGGCAAGCGTATTAAAAAGAACCTGTTCCGAAATATCCATAATTCGTGAACATTCCTTGATATAGACTTCCCTCTTAATAACATCAGGAATCTTGGCAATACTGTTAACCATATCATGAATCGTCTCAGATTTTTTTATAGGATCATTTTTTGCTTCGGAAGCGAGCAACGAAGCTTTAAAAGTGACAAAATCTTTGGCATTTTCCTCTAAATAAAGATTTAGCTCTTCCAAGGAGTTTTTACGCGAAAAACTATCTGGATCCTCTCCAACTGGAAAGGTGCAAATCTTCACGTTCATGCCTTGTTCCAAAATCAAGTCGATTCCTCTTAAAGATGCACGAAGTCCAGCATCGTCACCATCAAAAAGAACTGTGATATTTTTGGTAAGACGGTTAATTAAACGAATTTGTTCTGAAGTTAAGGCTGTTCCAGAAGAGGAAACCACATTATTTATTCCAGTCTGATGAAATTGTATAACATCAGTATAGCCTTCCACCAAATAGCAGTTGTCTTCTTTTGCAATGCTCTGCTTGGCATGAAAGATTCCGTAGAGAACTTTACTTTTATGATAAATATCGCTCTCTGGAGAGTTTAGATATTTTGCAGCTTTCTTGTCTGAAGTTAAAATTCGGCCACCAAAACCAAGTGTTCTACCACTCATACTAAGGATTGGAAACATCACCCGTCCTTTGAAACGGTCAAATTGTTTCTCTTCCTTTACAATGGATAATCCTGTTTTCTCCAGAAATTCAAGTTGGTATCCCTTTTTTATTGCATGACTGGTAAAAGCATCCCAGGAATCTGGAGAATAACCAAGTTCAAACTTTTTTATGGTTTCCTCAGTAAAACCACGTTCTTTAAAATAAGAAAGCCCTATAGCTTTACCCTCTTCCGTTTTCATCAAGGTGCTATGGAAATAATTCTTTGCAAATTCACTTACCAAATACAGACTCTCACGTTCGTTGGATTGCTCCTTATCCTCTTCGGATTGCTCGGTTTCCTCTATTTCAATTCCGTATTTTTTCGCGAGAAATCTAATCGCTTCAGGATAGGTGAAATGCTCATGTTCCATTAAAAATGAAACCACGTTTCCTCCTTTCCCACTACTAAAATCCTTCCAAATTTGTTTAACTGGAGAAACCATAAAACTTGGTGAACGTTCATCCGTAAATGGACTGAGCCCTTTGTAGTTACTCCCAGATTTTTTCAGTTGAACAAAATCACCAATAACTTCCTCTACTCGGGCAGCTTCAAAAACGTTATCTATGGTAATTTTTGATATCAAATTATTATGAATTCTGCATTAAATATTAGCTGATTCTAGATGTGTAAAAATAGGGATATTAAAAAAGAAACCTACACGAATTTGGAAAATCCATGCAGGTTTTAAATAACGAATAATGAAAAGGCTTATAATTAATTCAAATCTATAGACGTAGGTTTTTGTAAAAGGATTATCTGAGAGTTTAAAATTTGCAGTTTTTCAGCCGCAAAGAGCTATCAAAAACTGTAATTACGTAGTGCTATTTTTTTCTGTCAATAACGTAATTCACCATAAGTTCTAACGAATCTTTGTAAGGTGAGGACGGATAGGTATCCAGAAGTTGAAGAGCTTCTTGTTGGTATTCCTTCATCTTTTTAACCGCATAATCTAGACCACCGTTATCTTTCACAAAAGCTATAACTTCATTTACGCGCTTTTTGTCTTTATTGTAATTTTTAACTGAATTAATAATCCACTTTTTTTCTTCGGAAGAGGAATTATTTAAAGAATATATTAAAGGTAGCGTCATTTTCTGTTCCTTGATATCGATGCCAGTGGGTTTTCCTATATGTTCATTCCCGTAGTCAAAAAGATCATCCTTAATTTGAAAGGCGATTCCTATTAGCTCACCAAACTGTCGCATTTTTTCAACCTCTTGATCAGATGACATCACTGAGCGAGCACCCATAGCGCAACATGCAGCTATAAGAGTTGCCGTTTTTTGACGGATTATTTCGAAATAAATTTCTTCAGTAATATCCAATCTTCTAGCCTTTTCGATCTGTAGCAATTCGCCCTCACTCATTTCTCTTACTGCTACCGAAATTATTTTAAGCAAGTCAAAATCATTATTATCAATGGAAAGTAACAAACCTTTTGAAAGTAGAAAATCACCAACAAGCACCGCTATTTTATTTTTCCAAAGAGCATTTATAGAGAAGAAACCCCGGCGGCGATCGCTATCGTCAACCACGTCATCGTGTACCAACGTTGCTGTGTGTATAAGTTCTATAACCGATGCCCCTCGAAATGTTCGCTCGTTCACTTCACCATTACCAGTCATTTTTGCAATGAGAAAAACAAACATAGGCCGCATTTGTTTACCTTTTCGGTTTACTACATAATGTGTAATCCTGTTCAACAAAGAGACTTTTGAAGACATAGATGCAGAGAACTTTTTTTCAAAAAGTTCCATTTCTTTTTCAATGGGAAGTTTGATGCGTGAAACTATCTTCATAAAGGCTCAAAGATAGTTAAATTACAGGATGATTTAACCTGAATTTTGAATGACAAAGCTAACGAGACAGTAAAACCTACTGTTGTTTATTTGCCAACTGCCCACAGGCAGCATCTATGTCCTTTCCTCTACTTCTACGTACTGTTACTGGAATATGATCGTGTTCCAAAGCTTCAATATAATCATCGATTACCGCGGTTGAAGCTTGCTGAAAATGACCGTCGTCAATAGGGTTGTATTCAATAATATTTACTTTACAAGGTACATATTTACAAAAAGAAACAAGTGCCTCTATATCTTCCCACTTGTCATTGATGTCCCTCCAAACTATATATTCGTAAGTGATTTTTCGTTTTGTTTTACTATACCAATACTCGAGAGATTCGCGAAGATCATTTAAAGTGAAATTTTTCGCAAAGGGCATAATCTGCTCTCGAGTTTCTTGAATCGCGGAATGAAGTGAAACAGCAAGGTGGAATTTTACTTCATCATCAGCCAATTTCTTTATCATTTTAGGTACTCCAGATGTGGAAACGGTAATTCTTTTTGGAGACATACCCAATCCTTCGTCTGAAGTGATTTTCTCAATGGATTCAAGAACATTTTTATAATTCATCAATGGCTCTCCCATTCCCATGAAAACAATATTTGAGAGGGGTTTATTATGATAAAGCCTACTTTCTTTATCTATAGTCACTACTTGATCGTATATTTCGTCGGGATTTAGGTTCCGCATGCGTTTCAATCTTGCAGTCGCACAGAAAGTACAGTCTAAACTACATCCCACTTGTGATGAAACACAAGCTGTGGTTCTTTTCTTAGTGGGAATTAAAACGGACTCTACCACCAAATCGTCATACAACTTTACTGCATTTTTGATAGTTCCATCATTGCTCTTCTGAAAATGGTCAACCTTAATATGATTAATTACAAAGTTTTCATCTAAATGCCCCCGAGTTTCCTTTGACAGATTGGTCATATCCTCAAAGTTGTGAATGCCTTTGCTCCACAACCATTCATAAACCTGAGTTCCGCGAAATGCTTTATCACCAATGCCTACAAAAAAGTCTCTTAGTTCTTCTTTTGAAAGGGCGCGTATGTCTTTTTTTTTCTGAAACCATGATACAAAATTACTGTATTTTAAAATAAAAAGCCTCTTTTCACATTCGGAATAGAGGCTTTGGGGTATAGAACAGAGGTGTTGCTTATTTTTTTATTATTATCTTTTTTGTTATTGAATCTTTACTGTCATCATCCGTAAGATGGAGAAAATATATTCCTTCAGAAAGATTATCAACAGCAATAGTATTCATTGTATTAGACAATGAACCCGAATGAATTCTTTGGCCGATCACGTTTGAAAATACGTAAGACAAATGTGGATATCTATTGTTCATTACAGTAATTAAAGTGCTAGCAGGATTAGGATAAACTTTAAGTTCCCCAATTAATTGAAAATTTGGAACGTTCAATAAATTCTGTAGGGTTTCAACAGTTGCAACACCAATATTTGTAGGATCCAACCAATCCATTAAGCGAGATTCACGTGAATTTCCAGCATTCCAGGAAACGCCGAATCTTCCATAAATATCATAATCATGATTATTCCCTAACCCGTTGCAAGCAGACTGGCCAGCATATAATTGTCCAATAATCCTTCCGTGTTCATTAAATAGTGGTGATCCTGAAGATCCACTTTCAGTGGTTCCTATTTCCCATCCATTTCCAAAACCGTGTGCGCCACCACCGATAAGCCAAACTTGGGTGCCGTTAGCATCTATTTTTTTAGCTCCGGAATCGTCACGACATACTTTCATAATATCACCATTTGGATGGTGAATTCCTACCTCATATAATGGATTTGTATCAGAATTGTCCCAACCAGCAAAAGCTACATCCCAAGATTCAGGAATTGCGTCAAAAAGCTCTACCAATGCAAAATCACTCAAGCTGTTATTTGCCCTTAATACCGCGCCGCTGATGGTAAAATTTGTTTGTAAATCACCACTATCATCTCCCGTTCCGCAAGTGGGCGTAGGGCTTACCCAATTAAAACGAACAGTCCAAAGCGCGGGATTACTGTTTTCCAAACAATGGTTCGCAGTTAGGAGATAAGGAGTTTTATCATTTAAAGCATTATTTGTCAGCGCCACTGAACATAAATGGCCATTTCCCAAATTGAGCAATGCAACGGCCTTCTTTACCAAATCTTTCTTTTGGTCAAAATCACTTCCAATGGGGCAATTAACATCATAATTGCAATCACCAGAATCGTTGAAACCTCGACCCTCTTTTATTAATACATTTACCTTTCCCAATCTATAACCATGAATCACACTGGATATCTGAAGTCTCGGCGAAACTCGTGTTCTTGGTGGTTGATAGTATTCTATCCAGATGATATCTCCCTCTACAAACCAAGTACCAAGCTTGCCTTCCTCTCTATTCTGTGTGCTGGTATAGGTCGAAGTAATATCGGTATGATCATTATTAAAAAGTTGAAGTCGAGAACCTGCTGGTAAGAAGAAATCATCAAAATTTACACTCAAATTCAAAGCTCCTTTTGACTGTATTGTTGTCTGCCAAATTTTTCCACCGTTCGGTAAAACTGTCCAAAGGCCATCATTTTGCATATTCAGGCTAACCGTCCTTTCAATGCCATAACGCCAAGGCATAGTTTTATCCAAATCGTTAATGCTATCTTGTTGAATTATTTCCTCAAAATCTAATAGAGGAAGACGCACGATATTGGGTAATACGCCTAGATTCAAATCCCAACTTTCCGGCAAATCACCATCACCGCCTTGCGAAAAGGCGGTAAAGAAGATTATAAAACCAATGAAGAAAAGCGTAGTATTTTTCATTCAATTAGCTGATTGGACTTATGTTAAGGATGTCTAAGGTAAATTTTTATTTTGACATTTAAAAGCCAAACCCCTATAAAATAAAAAATCCCGATCTACATCGGGATTCTTCAAGGCTTATTATTACTAGATGATCAACATAGCGTCACCATAAGTGTAAAATCTGTATTTTTCCTTGATTGCTTCAGCATAGGCTTCCTTGATGAAATCATGTCCTGCGAAAGCAGAAGCCATCATCAATAATGTCGATTTAGGTGTGTGGAAGTTTGTAATCATAGCATTTGCAATGCTGAAATCATAAGGAGGAAAAATAAATTTATTTGTCCATCCTGTATAAGCATTCAAAGTATGGTTTGAAGAAACCGAGCTTTCCACCGCTCGCATTGCAGTTGTTCCAACCGCGCAAACGCGCTTTTTTCTTTGAATCCCGGTGTTGATTATATCTACCGCATCTTGTTCAATACTCATTTCCTCAGAATCCATCTTATGTTTTGAAAGATCTTCTACCTCAACAGAGCTAAAAGTCCCCAAGCCTACGTGGAGTGTTACTTCTGCGATGTTCACGCCTTTTATTTCAAGACGTTTCAGGAGATGTTTTGAAAAGTGCAAACCCGCAGTAGGAGCGGCAACCGCTCCCTCCTTTTTAGCAAAAATAGTTTGATAACGCTCAGCATCTTCAGGTTCTACTTCTCTCTTTATGTATTTCGGAAGTGGAGTTTCGCCTAATTCTGTCAATTTGTTTCTGAATTCTTCATAAGAACCATCAAAAAGAAAACGAAGCGTTCTTCCCCGAGAGGTTGTATTATCTATAACCTCAGCAACCAAAGTTTCGTCATCTCCAAAATACAATTTATTACCGATTCTAATTTTTCTGGCTGGATCTACCAAAACGTCCCAAAGACGGGTTTCTGGATTCAACTCTCTCAAAAGAAAGACTTCGATACGAGCACCTGTTTTTTCCTTGTTCCCAAACAAACGAGCAGGAAAAACCTTGGTATTGTTGGTTATCAAAACATCATCCTCTTCAAAATAATCAATAAGGTCTTTGAACATTTTGTGCTCGATAGTCTTTGTTTTTCGGTTCAGAACCATTAATCGGGATTCGTCACGGTTTGGTGCCGGATACTCCGCTAATAATTCCTCTGGAAGGTTAAAACTGAAATTTGAAAGTTTCATTCCCATAATTCGTCGTGTCTTTAGGTTTTAAAAGGCTGCAAATATACAACCTCAGAACAGGCGTTGTCAAGTAAATGAAGCTTTATTATTTGGAAATGTGTGATGCACGCGTCTGGGTGCGGAATGATGAGTATCGAAATTGTAAAAACTGCTATTTTAACGTGTCATCTAAAACACAGCGAACTCCCGTTTTTTCAAGATCTTTCCAAAAATTCGGATATGATTTTGAAACCACTCCAGCATTGTCTATAGTAATATTGGTTTTTAAGGAAAGTGGCGCAAAGGCCATTGCCATTCTATGATCTTGGTAAGTTTTAATGATTTTGTTTGACTCGATTCGAGATGATTTTTCTAGATATAAAGAGTTATCATCAACTTGAAGTATGGCGCCTAATTTTTCCAATTCATTCTTTAAAGCAAAAAGCCTGTCTGTTTCTTTTATTTTTAGGGTGTGTAATCCAGTGAGCTTACAACTTATTCCTAATCCAAAGCAAGTTACTGCAATTGTTTGTGCCAGATCTGGAGTGTTGGATAAGTTAAGAAGTAAAGAATTCGGCAATTCTTTATTCTTTTTTGAAAGTGAAATAGTTTTGTTATAATCGTTAAAAACTGAATCAACACCTAAAGAATCATATATCTGGACCAAAACCGAATCACCCTGTAAACTTTCTTCTGAAAGACTGCAAAGTGTCATTTCACAATCAACAGAAAGCGCGACCAAGCTAAAGAAATAGGATGCCGAGCTCCAATCTGATTCTACTCGTAAATTCTTATCTTGAATATTCTCTGTTGAAGAAATTAATATTTCATCTTTACTAAAATTCGCTATTATACCAACTTTTTTTAGAAGGGAAAGCGTCATCTCAATGTAGGGAATTGAAGTAGTTTCACCTTCCAATGAAATTTTTAAACCATTTGGAAGCATTGGAGCAATGAGCATTAATGCCGATATGTACTGGCTACTTACATTCGCTCTTATCTTCACTTCTTTCTCTTGGAGCAATTTGCCTTTTATTTTTAAAGGAGGAAAACCTTCGTTTTTAAGGTATTCAATATCCGCCCCCAAGTCTTTTAAGGCGTCAACCAAGATTCTGATGGGACGCTCTTGCATACGTTGGCTTCCAGTTAGAGTTACTTCTACTCCTTCCTTTGCTGAGAAATAGGCAGTAAGAAAGCGCATTGCAGTTCCTGCATGATGAACATCGACAATGCCATTTACAATTCTCAATCCTTCTTGAAGAACAATTGTATCATCGCTTTCGGAGAGATTTTCAATCGAAATATTCGGGAATTGTGCCTGAAGAATCAATAATCGGTTGGATTCACTTTTAGATCCACTGATGTCGATTCTTATATTTTTTCTTGGAAAGTCACCAGGGGCAAGAATAACTCTCATTTTCTTGATTCCCTTTCCTTCAACTTCGACCTAAATTTTCCGAAGGTTACAAAAAAACCATAAACAAAACCTGCCAAAATGAGAGTTAGGATAAACATTACAGGATTTCTTTCAGTAAAGTAAACCAGCTCAAAACCTTCAATTCCCCATTTTATCAATGCAAAAAGAATGGCAAAAGAAATAGCCAAAGAAAATACCGATTTCCAAAAACCTTTGGTATTAATAACTTTTTTAAACATTTACTTTAATTTTTCGTTGTTGTGATGTCTGTCGTGATCCCGTTTGGTCTTAATATTTAATTTTTTATTGAAAGCTTTTTCAAGGTCGACACCAGTTTGATTTGCCAAACATAGCACCACAAAAATAACATCTGCAAGCTCTTCACCCAAATCTTTATTTTTATCACTTTCCTTTTCGCTTTGTTCACCATACCGCCGTGCGATTATTCTCGCAACTTCACCCACTTCCTCCGTGAGTTGTGCCATATTTGTAAGTTCATTAAAATAACGAACTCCGTGTTCCTTTATCCAAGCATCTACCGCTTGTTGTGAGTTTTTTATATCCATTATGCTTTTGAAAGTACAACTTTTTCCGGTTCCTTCGCAATTAAAAGTTCATAGAATTTTTTAAGATTTCCCTATTCTTCGACTGATATGAAAGATTTATTGATCATAAATTCTATCGAAAGTTGGAGTTTGCCGTCTATTTGGGAAATTAGGCAACTATAACCTCCTGCATTTTCCTCAAATTATACAACGCGTTTTCGGGTAAAAATTCTACCTGATACCCTTCTGGCAATTCAATATTTGTTTTATAATTATGTTTGTTTTCATATTAATTAGTTAACTATAGTACATTTTATTTTAACAGTATCTTCGTCTTATCTAGCCTTGCACTTGCTCTTAAAAAATTATATATTTTTCATATTCCTCTGATGGATATTCACCCTTTTGAATTTGAAGCTTCCGATTGAAAGTAATTTTATTTTTAGATGTTTTACGAATTTCGTTTCCAAGATGGTTGATAGTCGATGCATGTCAATCAAATAGTTTTCAAGAATCTATATCTCAGCATTTGGCAATATTTAATATTTCCAAAAGGTCAAGTAAAAGTTAAAAAGTCTATTCTCTTTTTTTCGAATCAATCCAGATAGTCACCGGTCCGTCATTGATTAGAGCGACATCCATCATTGCTCCAAAACTTCCTGTCTCGACCTTCTTATTCATTTCATTACCAAGCTGTAGTAGAAAACTTTCATATATAGGTATAGCAATCTCGGGCTTCGCCGCATTTATAAAGGAAGGTCTATTTCCTTTTTTAGTGCTCGCATGAAGTGTAAATTGGCTTACAACCAAACAATCGCCATCAACATCCTGAACCGAAAGATTCATAGCATCCTTTTCATCCGAAAAAATCCGTAAACGGACTATTTTTCCAGTCAACCAATTGATGTCTTCTTGAGTGTCTTCGTCTTCTATTCCTAATAAAACAAGAAGGCCTTGATTTATTTCGGAAAAAATTTTTCCTTCTATACTTACGGAAGCTTTTTTGACTCTTTGAATTAAAACGCGCACAGAAATTACTTTTCGTTATAAATATCTTTTCTGAAGTGTTCTTCCTCCCCTTCTAAAATCTGCAAATAACTTTTGTAGCGAGACCAAGCTATTTCTTCAGTTTCTAAGGCTACTTTCACCGCGCAATGAGGTTCCTCTATATGCAGGCAATTGTTGAATTTACAATTTTCTTTCAACTTAAAAAATTCGGGAAAGTAATCGCCGAGCTCTTCTTTATTCATTTCAACTACACCAAACCCTTTTATTCCCGGAGTATCTATTATTTGTCCACCGAAAGAAAGATCGAACATTTCCGCAAAAGTGGTTGTATGTTGTCCCTGCAAATGCTGATCTGAAATTTTTGAAGTTTTTAGATCTAAACCAGGTTCAAGTGCGTTTACCAAAGTAGATTTTCCAACTCCACTATGACCTGAGAACATTGTGACTTTATCACGCATCAACGATCTTACTTTATCTATATTTTTCCCAGTGATTGCAGAAATACCAATACATTCATAACCAATTTTTCTATAAAGAGCAGCAAGAAATTTTATTTCCAACAATTCATCCTCATTATAAGTGTCAATTTTATTGAATAGCAAAACTGCCTTTATGTGATAAGCTTCTGCTGTGACCAAAAAACGATCGATGAAAGTGGTAAAAGTGGGCGGATTATTCAATGTTATTAACAGAAATGCTATATCAATATTTGCCGCAATGATGTGAGTTTGTTTTGAGAGATTCACCGATTTGCGAATAATATAATTCTCTCGTTCATCTATATGTTTAATAACTCCAACAGTCTCATCTCCCTTTTTCTCAATATCGAAATCTACATGATCACCCACCGCAACAGGATTGGTACTTTTAATTTCTCCCATACGGAACTTACCTTTTATACGACAGTCGTAAAAAGTACCGTTTTCAGCTTTAACGCTGTACCAGCTTCCTGTAGATTTATAGACAAGTCCTTTCATGCCACAAAGTTGCAAAACTTTTTAATCATTAATTATCTTTTTCTGATGATTGATAGATTCTTGGTGAATAGCCTTGAAAATTTTCAGGATAAACTCTTCACTTAAATTGTTTTCCTCTCCTTCCAAAATCATTTTACCCAAAATTTCATTCCATCTTTTTGTTTGCAGAATCGCGACATTATTTTTCTTTTTCAGCAAACCAATATCATCAGCAATCTTCATTCGTTTCCCTAAAGACTCCATTAGTTGATGGTCTAACACATCAATTCTTGTGCGCAAAGTGCTCAGTTTATTTCGGAACTCGATCGCATCTCCTTCCTGTTTTCTTATTCGCAAATCGATCGTCATTTGCTTTAAGGCTGCTGGCGTTATTTGCTGTTCAGCATCGCTCCAAGCATTGTCTGGATCAAAATGCGTTTCTACCATCAACCCATCATAATTTAAATCTAAAGCGGTTTGGCAAAGATCAAAAATGATATCTCTCCTACCCGCAATATGCGAAGGATCTAGAATAAGTGGTAAATCTGGAAATTTATTTTGAAGATCTATTGGTATCTGCCATTCAGGATTATTCCGGTAACGGGTTTTTTCATAAGTAGAAAAACCACGATGGATTACTCCCAAGTTTATTACGTCACTTTCATAAAAACGTTCCACAGCACCTAACCAAAGTGCCAAGTCAGGATTTACAGGATTTTTTACTAAAACAATTTTATCAGTACCCTTTAAGGCGTCTGCAATTTCCTGTACAATAAAAGGTGAAACAGTTGTGCGCGCACCTATCCAAAGAATATCCACATCATGTTTTAGTGCCAAATCCACGTGATTTGCATTTGCAACTTCAGTGGCGATCATCAATCCGGTTTCTTGTTTTGCCTTTTGAAGCCATTTCAATCCTAAAGCTCCTACCCCTTCAAAATTCCCCGGTCTTGTTCTAGGTTTCCAGATTCCGGCCCGCATAACTGTGGTATCCGTTTCCTTTAATTGGTGTGCTATTTTCAAAACTTGTTCCTCTGTTTCGGCACTGCAGGGTCCAGCGATCACAATAGGATGAGCTAATTTCATCTTATTTAACCAATTGTGGAGATTTTTATTATTTTCCATTTAAAATTGCATTTGAAAATTCTACTTTGGCATGGGCTTCATCGTTTTTGTAAACGCCTAAAACCTTTAACTCCTTAACTGTTCTTTTTAGCATTTCCATTACTTCAAAAAAGAAATTTTCGTCTTCGAAAAGAACATCTACGAAAAAAGCATATTGCCAAGGTTTTCCCTCGATAGGGAGTGATTGTATTTTAGTCAGGTTTATGTTAAAAGTCGTCAACAAATTCAAAACATTCCCCAAACTTCCAACGTTGTGATCCAATTCAAATTTCAGGGAAGCTTTATCGATATTATTAATCGTTCTTTTTTCTTTTTTGCCCAAAAGTACGAAGCGCGTGTGGTTTTCCTTCATATCTTGAATATTACTATCCAAAATTTTAAGTCCATACTTTTCTGCAACCTGTTTTCCAGCGATGGTGGCAACTCCATTTAAATTGTAATCTTTTATTTTTTTCGCTTCAGAAGCAGTGTCTTTTCCTTCAATTACTTTGAATTGGGGTGGAAATCTCTGCAAATAATCCCTACACTGAAGTAAAGCAACAGGATGCGAATGTATTTCTTTTATATCGTGGATTGATTCACTTTCCAAAGCCATAACAAACATCTGAATGTTAAGAATTGTTTCAGCCAGTATTTCAAAATCACCCGTATCGATCAATCCATAATTGGGCAAAATAGATCCTACAATGGTATTCTCAATAGCGATTACTCCATAATCGACGCTTGCATTATTTAATGCTTGAGCTACTTTCTCAAAAGAATCACAAGATAAAAGAGTAATTTCTTCCAAAGGAAAAAGTTTCTGTACAGCTAGGTGGTGGAACGAACTTTCAATTCCCTGAATTGCTACTTTTAGACTCATAATTTTAAATTTAGGTTAAAAAAAAAGTCCCGGAAAATTTTCCGGGACTTTAAATGTTTTATGGTTCGATTAACTATACAACAATCCCGTTTCTATCTTTAAAATAGAAAAACCAGAAATTGTTGAAAGAAAAAATTGTGCTCATTGTGTTTTAATAGATTGCTAATGTAAACAATTCTTAAAAACGAAAAAGGTTTTTTTCATTTTTTTATTTGCTTAACTTTGTTCAACTTCTTTCAATATGTCAATACAAGTAGAAAACATAACCAAAACCTACGGCGAACAAAAAGCGCTAAATAAAATTTCCTTTACCATTGAAAGAGGGGAAATTGTTGGTTTTTTAGGTCCAAATGGTGCTGGCAAATCTACAATGATGAAAATTTTAACCACTTTTCTTCCAGCATCAGAAGGTGTTGCTATTGTAAACGGTTTTGAAATTAACAAAGATGACATTGCCGTGAAAAAAAGTGTGGGTTATCTGCCAGAACACAATCCTCTTTATTTAGATATGTACGTTCGGGAATACTTGCTTTTCAATGCAGGTATTTACAATATTCCAAAAATTGAAGTTGAAGAAGTTATAGAAAAAACAGGGTTAACGCCCGAAGCTAACAAAAAAATAAGTCATCTTTCAAAAGGTTATCGCCAACGTGTAGGGCTTGCAAATGCTCTTTTACACAATCCAGAGGTTTTGATTCTCGATGAACCTACAACTGGTCTAGATCCTAATCAGTTGATTGAAATTCGACAGCTTATTAAAGATGTTGGCAAAGAAAAAACCGTTTTGCTTTCTACACACATTATGCAAGAAGTAGAAGCCATTTGTGATCGCGTTATAATTATAAACAAAGGTGAAATTGTTCTCGACAAAAAACTCTCAGATCTGAAAAACAACAAGCAACAAATTATTGAAGTGGAGTTTGATTATCGTGTGGAGGAAATATTGTTACAACAACTTCCGAAAATCGAAAAAGTTGAAAACTCGATAGGGTTTGTGTACCAATTATACTTCGAAACTGAACAGGATATGCGTGGAAAGGTTTTTGATTTTGCGCACGACAATGGATTGAAGATTCTTCAACTACATCAAAAAAACACAACCTTGGAAAAGTTATTTAACGAATTAACTATTCAAAAATAAGTCTGCCCCTGTACAGTTCTTCAACTTCAACAATAGGAGGTCTAGTTTTTGAAACCACGTTACCCAAGCTCATAATTTTACCTTTAATAGATTGTTGCGGATTTACTACCATTGGACCTGTACTTCTATGATAAACAGTTAAATCCTGTACAATCAAGTCCTCAGAATATATTCTACAATCTCCTGCATAAAGCCCCATTACAGCGTTAGTCACACTACCTTTTAAGTAGAATTTGGATATGCCGTTTGCTACGACAGTTAGATTTTCTAAATCCAAGTTCATTATAAATTCTCCATCAACGTGATACTGATCCTCAATATCAAAATCTTCGGCAACTAAATTTAACCTTGGAAAGCTCAAGACACCAATACTTTCAACAGTCAGTCCAGTACTGCTACGAATTTCTGTAATATTTGGCGTAGTCACATATACTTTGGTGAGCCCATAATCCCGAATCAAATTACAGGCGTTATAATTATGAATTTCAAGAAGACCATTCGTTACTGACACCTTTATATCGCTCATCAAGTTCTCACCTGTTTCAATTACTACCTTTTGCACATCTCCTTGTTTAATAAAAAGTTTTGTTCGTTCCCAAACAAGGATTTTAGTGAAAGGTTGCACAGACATTTCGGTCTCCACAATATCCCCTGCTTTTTGAATACAATCCCAACTACTGTCTGAACTGCATCCCAGAAAAAGAAAACCAATTAATATATAAACTAAATTCTTCATTTTATATCCGTTCAAACAAATAAGTTTTAGTTACAGTCTGTAACCTAATCCAAATTCTACTGCTTCGGCTTTTGCCCAATGTGAATGCAAAGTAACGGCCGCAAATATTCTATCGTCAAAGAAATATCGTTTCAATCCTAATCGAACATAAACTCTATTCTCAAAATCATAAGGCCAATACACATAATAGCCAAGCTGGGTGACAACTGCGACTCTGTTTAAGCGCCATTCGTGACCAACAAAAACACCTACCCGTTTATAATCTTCATCTCCAGATAGACCATCTTCAGGATAAGCTATGGAGCGATATTTAATTAACTCCTTCAAAAAAGTGGAGAAGTAAACATCTACACCAGCTGTAAATGTGCTTTTATAATTAATACGCTTGTCAACAAAAGCCGAAATCACATAAAATGGTTCTTGGCCAAGCCCTATAACATCACTTTCATTTACACCTGTTCTAAAAGCTATATTATATTTAAATCTTTCAGCATATGTTCGGCTGAGTGAATCCTCCTTTTGAATGTATTCTGGAAACTCTTTATAATCCAGTAGATAGCTTAGCCCAGCATTAATAGCAAAAGTATTAGTGCTAGTATTCGGTGCTTTAAGGTTTGCATTGCTATAATGAAAAAGTGAAACCCCAGCATGGAATCCCAATCCTTTCCATATATTCTCATATACATAATTTCCTTTTAAGTAAGTGGCGCTCAAAAAATGGCTCCCGTAAGCATTGTTTTTATAATTTGTATCCGTGTCAAAAGGATTTGATACATAAGCAATCCCTTGTCCAATACTGAGCATCAGATTTCTATTTAAAAAGTACCAATTAATATGGCTATAGGCACCAATAGCACTCCCCAAATATTCATTGTGTAAATCCTGATAAGCTAAGCTAAAACCCCAATCCGGGTAATTATAACGACGCTCCCATTCATTAAAGCCATACGTCTTTCTACTGTAGGAAAAAATAAAACCAGTAGGATGCCCTGTAATCAAGTGTTGAATATCTGGGTTATGTTCCAAAATACTTCCATAGAAAAAGTCTGTCTCCAATGAAGCAGACTTCAGTTCCTTTTCTTGGGAAAAAAGAGAGAAACTTAAAATTAAAGCTGTGAATACAAAAAGAAAGTGCTTCATGTTTTTTTCGACGGCGGTAAAGATAGACTAATCTTTAAATAATAAAAGAAGCACATCCCATTCATTTATTGGCTAGAATACCTTTGAAGCAATTGCTTTTATATTATTACTTTTTCCCATTGAATAATAATGTAAAAAAGGAACACCTGCTTTGACGAGCTCATTACTTTGCTGAACACACCAGTCAATTCCAATTTGCTGAACTGTTTTGTTATCCTTGGCTTTCACTACTTCCATTACCAATGTATCAGGCAAATCAACCTTAAATCTATGTGGGATTAAATTGAGATGTGATTTTGCAGCGATGGGTTTCAATCCAGGAATAATAGGAACGGTTATTCCCTCAGATCTACATCTTTCGACAAATCTGAAGTACTTTTCATTGTCAAAAAACATTTGGGTCACAATATATTCCGCACCATTTTTTATTTTCTTTTTAAGGAAATGAATATCACTTTCACTACTCGGTGCTTCCATATGTTTTTCGGGATAGCCCGCCACGCCAACACAAAAATCTGTTGGAAATGTATTTTGAAGTTCCTTCTCAAGATAAGAACCTTTGTTCATAAAGTTTATTTGTGAAACCAAATCACAAGCGTATTTATGACCGTTCTTTTCGGGAGTGAAATAAGTTTCACTTTTTACCGCATCTCCCCGTAACGCCATCACGTTGTCAATTCCCAAAAACTGAATATCTATCAAAAAGTTTTCTGTTTCTTCTTTAGTGAAACCTCCACAAAGAATATGAGGAACGGCATCCACATGATAACGATTTTGAATGGCGGCACATATACCAACAGTTCCTGGACGCTTACGAACGATTTTCTTCTCGATCAAACCATTTTGCAGTTCTTTAAAAACATACTCCTCACGATGATAAGTCACATTAATATAAGGTGGCTGAAACTCCATTAACGGATCAATGTTTTCAAAAATAGAATGTATATTTTCACCTTTTAATGGAGGTAAAATTTCAAAGGAAAATTGTGTTTTCCCATTGCCATTTCTTATGTGTTCGGTTACTTTCATTTATTCTGCTAGGTTTGTTTTTAACCAATTTGTCGCTTCTTCTATATCCATATTTTTCCGCGTAGCGAAATCTTTAATTTGATCCATCTTGATTTTTCCAACACCGAAATAACGTGCTTCTGGATTGGCAAAATAATATCCCGAAACCGAAGCTGCCGGCCACATGGCCATGTGCTCTGTAAGTTCTACATCTATGTTTTCTTTCACTTTTAGAAGCTTCCAGATAGCTCGTTTTTCCAAATGATCAGGACAAGCGGGATAACCTGGAGCAGGACGAATTCCTTTATATTTTTCTGAAATCAAATCTTCGTTGGAAAGACTTTCTTCGGAAGCATAGCCCCAATAGTTGGTTCTTACTTGTTTGTGTAAGTATTCCGCAAAAGCTTCCGCCAAACGATCTGACAAAGCTTTTACCATTATAGCATTATAATCATCGTGTTCTTTTACATATTTGGCCGCCAATTCCGCAGTTCCAAAACCTGTACTCACACAGAAACAACCTATATAATCCTGAATTCCAGTTTCTTTTGGGGCAATAAAATCTGCGAGAGCAATGTTGGGTTTACCTTTAGCCTTTTGGGATTGTTGGCGAAGTGTTTGGAATGTGAGGTTTGGATTTTGCAATTCAATATCATCGTAATTAATAGTATTGGCTTCAAAAATCCCAAACACAGCTCTCCCAGTTATAAGTTTTTCTGAAATTAATTTATGAAGCATTTTTTTTGCGTCTTCAAACAATTCTGAAGCTTGCTCACCAACAACTTCATCACAGAGAATATTTGGGAATTTCCCGTGTAATTCCCAACTTCTGAAAAACGGCGTCCAATCTAAATAATCCAACAAAAGGTTTAAATCGAAATCCTTTACGATCTGCACTCCTAGTTGATTTGGCTTAAATATTTCAGAAGTTTTCCAATCGATTGGAAACTTGTTTTTCCGAGCTTCGGAAATAGGTAAATAGGTTTTTACCTTTTGACGTTTTAGAAAATCCTTTCGGAAAGTGTCGTATTCGCGCTTAATGTTTTCTTTGTAAACCTCCGAAGTTTCCTTTTTCAATAAATCGCCAACCACTGTCACAGCGCGCGAAGCATCATTTATATGAACAACAGCACATTCATACTGCGGATCAATTTTTACCGCCGTATGCGCTCTGCTTGTTGTTGCGCCACCAATTAGCAATGGAACCCTAAAGTTTTGACGCTGCATCTCTTTGGCCATAAAAACCATTTCGTCCAACGAGGGTGTTATCAATCCACTCAATCCAATCGCATCCACATTTTGTTCTTTTGCAGCGGCAATTATTTTTTTCTGGCGGCACCATTACTCCCAAGTCTATGATTTCATAATTGTTACAAGCCAAAACAACGCCGACAATGTTTTTTCCTATGTCGTGAACATCCCCTTTTACAGTTGCCATTAATATTTTTCCAGCATTTTTGGAATCATTAATTTGAGGATTCTTCAATTTTTCTTCCTCAATATATGGTAGTAGATACGCCACGGCTTTTTTCATCACTCGCGCCGATTTTACAACTTGAGGCAAAAACATTTTCCCACTTCCAAAGAGATCTCCAACCACATTCATTCCGGTCATTAAATGTCCTTCAATTACTTCTATGGGTTTGTCAACGCTCTGGCGAGCTTCTTCGATATCTTCAATAATAAATTCATCAATTCCCTTTACTAAAGCTCTGGTTATTCGGTTTTGCAAAGCTTCTTCCCGCCAGGAAAGATCTATTTTGCTTTCTTTCGCACTTCCTTTTACGGTTTCAGCAAAATCCAGTAAACGCTCCGTAGCATCTTCACGTCGGTCGAACATTACATCCTCGACTCGTTCCAACAAATCTTTCGGGATATTATCGTAGACCTCGAGCAATGAGGGATTCACAATGCCCATATTCATTCCGGCTTGAATGGCGTGATATAGAAAGACAGAATGAATTGCTTCTCGAACAGGGTCATTTCCACGGAAACTGAAGGAAACATTACTAACTCCGCCACTCACACTCACGTATGGCAGATTTTCCCGAACCCAACGGGTAGCCTCAATAAAATCGATAGCGTTGCGGCGGTGTTCCTCCAATCCTGTGGCAACAGGGAAAATATTTAAGTCGAAAATAATATCTTCTGGAGCAAATTTTACTTGATTCACTAAAATATCATAAGAACGTTTTGCAATTTCAATTCTCCGTTCAAGATTATCAGCTTGGCCTGTTTCATCAAAAGCCATAACGATTACGGCAGCTCCATAGCGTCTTATCAATTTTGCGTGGTGTATGAATTCTGCTTCTCCTTCTTTTAAACTGATAGAATTTACCACACATTTTCCCTGCACAACTTGCAAACCAGCCTCAATTATTTCCCATTTGGAACTATCAATCATTATTGGCACTCGAGAAATATCAGGTTCGGCAATTACTAGGTTGAGAAATTTAACCATCGCCTCTTTCCCATCTATCAATCCATCGTCCATATTAATGTCGATGATCTGTGCGCCATTTTCAACTTGTTCACGAGCAACAGAAAGTGCTTCTTCAAAATTTCGATCTTTTATAAGTCGGAGAAATTTCTTGGAACCTGCCACATTGGTACGCTCACCCACGTTTATGAAATTGCTTTCAGGAGTGATGATCAATGGTTCAAGACCGGATAATTTTAAATATTTTCTATTTTCTATTTTCATTTTTCATTTTCCTTTGAGTTCTCTGTGCCCCTATGGTTTGCTGATATACCACTGAGACACAGAGGACACAGAGATTAGAACGGCAAATTCTTCAAATCCACATTTCCGCCCGAAATTATTATTCCAATCTTTTTATTTTTAAATTGCTCTTTCTCACGAAGTAAAGCAGCAAAAGCAACCGCACTACTAGGTTCTACAATAATTTTCATTCGTTCCCAAATAAGTTTCATAGCTGAAATGATCTCTGTTTCTTCAACTCTTATAATTTCTGAAACCAATTCTTTTATTATTGGAAAATTGACATCTCCAAGGAAGGTTTTCAATCCGTCTGCAATTGTGTTTGTAGATTCATTGAATTCAATTTTCCCACTATGAAGGCTACGGAAAGCATCGTCTACCTCAAATGGTTCTCCACCGATTGTCTCACAATTCTTTCCAAAAAATTTTACGGAAAGAGCAGTGCCAGCAATCAACCCGCCACCACCAACAGGCGTAAAAACATAATCTAAATCTGAATGCAATTGTAGCAATTCTACCGTCGAAGTCGCATTTCCAAGAATCACATTTTTATCATTTGATGGATGGATAAAAGTGGCGCCAGTTTCATTTTGAATACGCTCAGCTTCTTGTTCACGAGCTGTTGGCGTTGATTCAGATTCCGTAATAATCCCACCGTAACCTTTAACAGCATCCTTTTTTACTTGTGGTGCATTTTTTGGCATTACGATATACGCGTTTACGCCAAAAATTTTAGCTGCAAACGAAAGAGCCTGGGCAAAATTCCCTGATGAATGTGTTACAACTCCAGCCTTTTTCTGGGTATCGGAAAGTTGTAAGATTGCATTGGTAGCGCCTCGCATTTTAAAAGCGCCCATCTTTTGAAAGTTTTCACATTTAAAAAAAATTTCAGTGCCAGAAAGTTCATTCAAATAAGAAGACTTCAGCACAGGTGTATTATGGACGTATGGCTTCACGCGTTTATAGGCCTCTTCAACTTCTATTTTTGTAGGAATCATAAGACTAGATTTTCAGACTGAAAAACAGATCTTGGTTTGTATTGTGAAGCGATTTCGGCAATAGCTTTAATGTGTTCCGGGGTTGTTCCGCAACAACCTCCTATTATGTTTACCAATTGCTTGTCTAGATATTCCTTTACTTGCCCAGCCATTTGCTGTGGGCTTTCATCGTATTCACCGAAGGCGTTCGGCAATC
Organism: Aequorivita sp.; assembly: GCA_034675805.1. Classification (GTDB taxonomy): domain Bacteria; phylum Bacteroidota; class Bacteroidia; order Flavobacteriales; family Flavobacteriaceae; genus Aequorivita. Next base: position 1,415,104 of record JAUCCX010000001.1, read on the forward strand.
CCGCATTAGGATAAGCACTCACTGCAAGATTGGTTCGGTTTGCAATAACTTCCAAATGGGGCGTGAGCTGCTTGGTGCCCAAAGCACAATTGAAACCTACGCTCAACAGTGGAATATGTGAAATCGAAATCAAAAATGCTTCTGCTGTTTGACCTGAAAGTGTTCTCCCAGAAGCATCTGTTATTGTTCCACTTATCATTATAGGCATGTCGAGATTTCGCTCTTCTTTTATTTCGTCAATTGCAAAAAGTGCTGCTTTGGCATTCAACGTATCAAAAATGGTTTCGACTAAAAGAAGATCCACACCACCATCAATCAAAGCTTCGGCCTGTTGTTTGTACGCAACACGTAATTGTTCAAATGAAATAGCCCGAAATCCCGGATCATTAACATCTGGACTCATACTTGCCGTTTTGTTTGTTGGTCCCATCGCTCCTGCTACAAAACGTGGTTTGTGCGGTTCATTTTTTGTAAATTCTTCTGCAACCTTTTTAGCAATTTTAGCCGATTCGTAATTCAATTCGTAAACCAAATCCTGCATATCGTAGTCTGCCATAGCAATTGTGGTACTTGAAAAAGTATTGGTTTCAGCGATGTCTGCTCCCGCCGCAAAGTATTTAGAGTGAATCTCTGCAATTGCTTGAGGTTGCGTAATGGAAAGCAAGTCGTTATTCCCTTTTACAGACTTATGAAAATCCTTAAATCGCTCCCCACGGAAATCTTCTTCCGAAAATTTATAGCGTTGCAACATCGTTCCCATTGCGCCATCAAGGATCAATATTCGATTTTGTAATGCTTTTTGAATATTATTCATAATTCCTATTTTATAAAATACAATCAGCTTTATATTCCTAAGACATCTAAAGACTTTCCGTTTAGCGTAATGCTATATGTAATCTTAACGGATGCCTCCAAGGTTATTGAAACTGAACAATACTTTTCAAAACTTAAAGCCGCGGCGCGAACTGCCTTTGCTTCGTCAATGCTACCCTCTAAATGAAGAGTTACGTGGATTGCTTCAAAAGGTTTTGCTTCACGAACTTCTTTGCGTTTGCCTTCAACCTCCATTTTATAGGAAGTGATTTCCTGCCGTTGTTTTTTTAAGATTGAAACTACGTCTATTGCGCTACAGCCCCCAACACCCATCAACAAGAGTTCCATTGGACTAGCACCTTTAGACGGTTCGTCAGTTCTGCTATCGATATAGACGGAAACTCCAGAATCACCTTTTGCTTCAAATAAATAGTTGTCATTAATTCTGTTTAGGGTAACTTTCATAATTATATATTTTTTATCATTTCATAAGAAGGTGACGTAGGTGATTTTTTGTCATCTATCTTCTTGTATCTATCCTTAATCTTTATCGCTTATTCTCAAAATATCCCCAAAAACGCCACGAGCCGTAACAGCTGCGCCTGCGCCTGCGCCTTGGATAACAATTGGATTATCTCCGTAACTTTCTGTATATATTTCAAAAATAGAATCACTGCCACGAAGAGCGCCCAACATGCTATTTTTAGGAACTGACACCAAACTCACATCCAAAAGCGCTCCTGTTTCCTTTGACAAATCGCCGTGTAGATCAGCTACATAACGGAAAACAAAATCTTTTGGTTGGTTCTTCTTTTTAATTTGAAAGGGAACATCCAATTCCTTTAAACGTTGTAAAAACTCTTCATTAGAAACATTCCGCAAGTCCTTTGGAATTAGATTTTGAATAGAAATATCAGCGAACTCATTGTGCAAATCCAATTCACGAGCCAAGATAAGCAATTTACGACCTACATCATTACCACAAAGGTCTTCCCGTGGGTCTGGCTCTGTAAATCCTTTGTCGATTGCCGATTTTAAAACAGAGCTAAAAGTCTTGTCCTCTTCGGAAAAAGTATTGAAAATATAACTTAATGAGCCTGAAAAAACACCGCGAATCCTTGTAATATTCTCCCCAGAAAGATGCAATAGTTTAATGGTATCAATTAATGGAAGCCCTGCACCTACATTTGTTTCGTATAAATATTGCCGTTTTTTTGAATTCAGCTTTTGACGCAGTTCTTTATAAAAACTCAAATCCAAAGTGTTGGCAATCTTATTTGACGACACCAAATGAAAACCATTCTCAACAAAAGTTAAATAATTCTGAACAAAGCCAGAATCAGCCGTGTTATCTACCAGAATAAGATTTTGAAGATTATTGATTTTAGCGAACGAAATCACTTCTTCTACATTGTAAGATTTTCCGGATTCAACTTTTTCTTTCAACCAATTTTTCTTCAAACCCTTCTGTTGAAATAAAACTGTTTTTGAATTAGCAACGGCGAAGATATTCAAGTCCAAATCGCGTCTTCGGGAGATTTCTTCTTTAGACGAAATTATTTGATCTACTAAATGTTTACCAACATTTCCATGACCAAAAATGGCAATATTTATTTTTTTCTTTTTTATGTTGTTAAGATCAATTCGGTTTAAAACAGGATTATCCAATACTTGCGTGCTCATTATTTTTTGTTTTTGTAATATTTTCTGAATTAAAAATGGGGTTCAGAATTTCCGCCAATTGTTCGTATTCTATTAAAAATGCATCATGCCCATGAATTGAATTTATTTCGGCAAAATGAATGTTGGTTTTTATCGGTTTTAATAGCGCATAAGTCTCCTTTATCTCTTCATTTAAATAAAACCCATCACTGTCTATTCCAATCAATTGGATGTTGCCTTCAATTTTTGAAGCCAAAGTCACAAAATCAAATATCTTGGTTTCAATATTCGAAGTCATTATCAGATGATTCATCAACTTATAAGCTTGCAATTGAAAACGCTTATCTAGAGATTGGCCGTGATGAAGCAGCCAACTTTCCACATTATAAATATTTTCAGTTTCATTCAAACTTCTATTGAATTTCTGCTTAAAAGATTGCGGAGTTCGGTAGAAAGTCATAGCATGAACGCGAGCGTCGTGAACAGGGTTTACAGAATTATTTAGAATCTGTTTTTGCACTCTACATTGAGCGATTACCCAATCTGTAGCTTTCCAGTCGGTTGCAATAGGAATAAAATTTTTAAATAATTTTGGTTCCAAAACTGCCATTTGCCAAAGAATACTTCCGCCCAGAGAACCTCCGATCCCTACAAAAATCGACGGTATTTGAAGTTTTTCCAATCCAATCAAAAACAATTGCGCAACATCATAAACGCTGATATCTTCGCTGTTTTCAATTAAAAAATCATCATAGCCATTGCCTGGAATATTAAAGGAAAGAATAGTATATCGATCAATATCTATAGGCTTTTTAGAACCAATTAAGGGCTTCCACCATCCTTCTTTTCCACCAACATTACTGTTTCCAGTTAGTGCGTGCGTCACCAAAACAACTGGAGCCTTGCCCAATTCCTGCCCAAAAACCTGATAGGATAAGGGCAGGTTCTTAAACTGAAAACCACTTTGGGTGGTGTAATCTGCAATTGCTAGACTTGAGATGTGAGCCATGAGCTATTAGACGTTAGATGTGAGAATTTAAGACTGCTGTTCTATACGAATTGCTCTTTAAAAACACTTTCAAAAGCTTGTTCCAAATCTGATTTTAAATCTTCAATATTTTCTAAACCAATAGAAAGTCTGATTAAATCTTGAGTCACACCTGCAGCAGCTTGTGCCTCTTCACTTAATTGCTGGTGCGTTGTACTTGCTGGGTGGATAATTAAGGATTTAGTGTCCCCGATATTTGCCAACAGCGAAAATAGGTTCACGTTATCAACTACTTTTTTTGCAGCTTCAAATCCACCTTTTACACCGAAAGTAACCAAACCACTTTGTCCTTCTGGAAGATATTTTTGTGCAAGGCTGAAATAGGCATTGTTCTCTAAACCCGGATAATTTACCCAAGCTACCTCTTCGCGACTTTGAAGCCATTTAGCAAATTTCAGTGCGTTTTCACTGTGTTTTTTAATTCTAATCTCCAAGGTTTCCAATCCTTGAATGATTTGGAAAGCACTAAATGGACTTAAAGCAGCGCCGAAATCGCGGAGTCCCTCCAGCCGTACTTTGGCAATAAATGCTGCTTCTTTTAAAGCTTCGGAATATACTAGGCCGTGATATCCTGCAGAAGGCTCAGTGAATTCAGGGAATTTTCCATTCGTCCAATCAAAAGTGCCTGCATCAATAATTGCACCGCCAAGGGTGGTGCCATTTCCGTTTATGTATTTGGTAAGTGAATGGATAACAATGTTCGCACCGTATTTAATTGGGTTCAACAATGCTGGGGAAGTGACGGTATTATCCACAATTAGGGGAATTTTATTTATTTTGGCTTCAGCAGCAATTGCCTCGATATCCAAAACGTCCAATTTGGGATTTCCAAGAGATTCAATAAAGATCGCACGGGTATTTTCTTTAACTGCACTTCCAAAATTCTCTGGCTCGGAACCATCTACAAAAGTTGTTGTAATTCCCAAACGTGGTAAAGTAACGTTTAGCAAATTGAAAGTGCCGCCGTATAAACTGCTGGATGCTACAATGTGGTCGCCAGCCCGTAGCAATGTCAATAATGTGGTTGAGATTGCCGATGCACCAGAGGCCGTAGTAACCGCACCAATCCCTCCTTCCAAGGCTGCCAGTCGTTTTTCCAAAATATCACAAGTTGGATTATTTAGGCGCGAATAAATAAATCCGGGTTCAGAAAGATTGAACAGGTTTGCAGCGTGGTCGCTGTTTTTGAAAACGTAACTTGAAGTTTGGTAAATTGGCACCGCTCTGGTTCCTCCATTAGCGGTTACATCGTGTCCTGCGTGCAACAAGTTTGTTGCGAAATTGTTTTTCGTACTCATTTTTCTAGTTTTTTGAGTTAATTAAAAGATTAAAACAAAAGTCAAAATGCGTCATTCGACGTACTTCAATAGAAAAATGTTAAAAAGAAAAAATGAAAAGGAATTTCAGTAAAGAAATTGTCTTGTCGTTATCTATCGTCAATTCTGAATATTTCAGGATCGTTGTAGAATGTAGCACCTTCATTCCGGAGAAAGGGTTGCTAAGGCGTCATAGGGTCTAATCCCTCGGCCTTTCTTGATAACATTTCAGTAAAGATTTGAACTTTGTGAGTGCAAATATAGCGTCAGAAAAATTTAATAACCAAATTATTTTTCAAAAATCTTTAAATAAAACTACTATTCATTTAATTTTTTTACTTTTGCCAAGACAATTTAAGAGGAAAGATTTGACTGATTGCAACCTCCATAAAAAATGCTAAAGGCAGTGCAAACTACCCTTGGTCACGACCGTCAAATCTTCCGTACAATTAATTTTTTAATACCATTTCTATGGCTTATTTATTTACTTCAGAAAGTGTTTCTGAAGGCCACCCAGATAAAGTTGCGGACCAAATTAGCGATGCGCTTTTAGATAATTTTTTAGCTTTTGATCCCGAATCAAAAGTAGCTTGCGAAACTTTGGTGACGACAGGACAAGTTGTTCTTGCGGGCGAGGTAAAGAGCAACACATATCTCGATGTTCAAACCATTGCTCGCGATGTAATCAACAAGATTGGCTACACAAAAGGAGCCTATAAGTTTAGTGGTGATTCTTGTGGTGTTATTTCTTTGATCCACGAACAATCACAGGATATTAACCAAGGTGTAGATCGAGCAAACAAAGAGGAGCAGGGAGCTGGTGACCAAGGAATGATGTTCGGTTACGCTACAAAAGAAACCGAAAACTATATGCCATTGGCATTGGATATTTCACATAAGATTTTGATTGAATTGGCTGCGCTTCGCAGAGAAGATGATGAAATAAAATACTTGCGCCCTGATTCAAAAAGTCAAGTTACCATAGAATATAGTGATGATAATGTTCCGCAAAAAATTGTTGCAATTGTGGTTTCCACACAACACGACGAATTTGATGCCGACGAGCCAATGCTAAAAAAAATCAAAAAAGACATTGTTGATATTTTGATTCCGCGAGTAATAAAACAGCTTCCGGATTACGTTCAGAAATTGTTTAATAACGAGATCGTTTATCACATAAACCCAACAGGAAAATTTGTAATCGGCGGACCACACGGCGATACCGGACTGACTGGAAGAAAAATAATCGTTGACACCTACGGTGGAAAAGGCGCACACGGTGGCGGTGCTTTTAGTGGAAAAGATCCAAGTAAAGTAGATAGAAGTGCGGCTTATGCTGCCCGGCATATTGCTAAAAACCTTGTTGCAGCTGGCGTAGCAGATGAAGTATTAGTGCAGGTTTCTTATGCAATTGGCGTTGTGGAACCAACTTCAATTTTGGTGAATACTTACAATTCTTCAAACGTGAAGCTTTCTGATGGCGATATTGCTAAAAAAGTTTCAGAAATATTCAATATGCGTCCAGCAGCCATTGAAAGAAGATTGAAACTTAGAAATCCTATTTATTCAGAGACAGCTTCTTATGGGCATATGGGAAGAACTCCAAAAATAATTACAAAGACTTTCGAAAGTCCGTACAACGGGAAAATTGATATAGAAGTAGAACTTTTTACTTGGGAAAAGTTGGATTATGTTGATAAAGTGAAGGAAGCTTTTCGACTGAAATAATTCTCTTTAAAGATTTATTCTAAGTATTTTAAGAAGTAAATTTTTAAATAATTAATTTAATGATTGGCACTTTCTTTTTTGCCAATCTAGTTAAATGAACCAAATTTTATAAGCCGCAGTTTTTGAGAACTTTTAACTCGAAAGCTATGGCTTATTCTTCATAGTCATTCTTCATTAGAAATATTATAAAGTATTATTCTCTTACACCTAAATTATATAATTTAAACACGCTATAAACACGCTATAGATACGCTATAGATACGCTGTAAATACGCTATAATCATTCTTTATTTTAATCTAGGATTAGATGTTTGAATTATTAATTTTATGGAGATATTTATATATAGCCAAAATAGAGATTTTGTAATTGTGAAATCCTATAAGGATAATGGAGCGATGCCAAGGCACTAAAAGCCTTAGAAAAAAAAGATAAGAGAGTTTTGCGGTAGAAAAACTCATTGACTATTGTTTAGGCGGATAAGATTTTTTTAAGAGAAAAATGCTAGATTTTTTTTCCATCAACAATTGATAAACAAAAAGCAGCTTTCAACTTTTCAAAAAGAATTGATCAGATAAAAGAACCCCAGTTTCCAAACAAGCCATTTGGAAACTGGGGTTGATATTTTGGAGTTACTAAAATTTACAATCCACCTTTTCTCTCTGGAGTCCTTGGCGTTGGCCATTTTTGTGGTTCTCCTGTTTTCTTATCAATTGGCAAGATAATCTTCTCGCGAGAGGTTGTTGTTTCATCTTCCGAAGCCATATAAGCCATAACTGCGGTTAGGATGACATTGTTCTGTACATCATCAAAAATTATCTTATCATAGGTATCACGGTTTGTATGCCATGTGTAATTCCAATAATCCCAGCTCAAGGAACTCAAACTAAAAGATGGAGCACCCGCCATAACAAAAGAGGCATTATCTGAACCGCCACTAGCAGGTGAGCCTGGGAAAGATGTTTCAATATGTCTTCTAACTGTATCTGGTACGGCGGTCAACCATCTGGATATATAATCGTAAGAACGTAAAAACCCTGCACCATTAATGCTTACAACTCTTCCTGTACCGTTGTCCTGATTAAATACGGCCTGAATGTTTTTTACGATTTCAGGATGGTCTTCCACGAAAGCCAAAGAGCCATTTAAACCTTGCTCCTCACTTCCCCAATGCCCTGCAATGATAGTACGTTTTGGATTTGGGTATAATTTCTTTAAGATTCGCATAGTCTCCATCATTACCAAAGTGCCAGTTCCATTATCCGTAGCCCCAGTTCCAGCATCCCAAGAATCAAAATGTGCCGATAGGATTATATACTCCTCAGGTTTTTCAGAGCCCTTTATTTCTGCGATCGTATTAAAAGTTGGCACTACACCTAAATCCTTAGATTCTGCAACCACGTGTATTTTCGGTTTATCGCCGTGTTCTACCATTCTGTAAAGCATTGTATAATCCTCCAGTTCAATATCTACTGTTGGGATTTTCTTGGTACGAGCTCCAAAGACTTTGTTTACTCCAAATCCTTTGGACCAATATGAGTCTACAATCCCCACGGCCCCTGCGTTCTCAAGAACCTCAACTATGCTTCTTTTATCATAACCCATATTATTTAAGTTAGCACGCCAAGCACTGCTTTGAGCGGTCCTCATATCTTTCATTTTCTGAAAGGATTCTGGAGTGGCATATTTCTCCCAGTTATAATCTGGTCTACCAGTAGCTTCGTTCATTTCGATCATCACGAACTTTCCTTTTACTGTAGGAAGCCATTTTTGGAATTCAGCTGCGTTTTTTACTGTTGGAAGAACAACTACTTCAGCGGTTATTCCTTTTGACGAAGTTCCGGGGTTCCAAGCTAACTGTGTTCCATCAAGAGTTTGTACTCTTGGATAAACCATATCAATATGTGTGACACCACGCTCCCAGCCTTTCCATTCGCCCCATTGCTGATTTTCGGCATTAATACCCCAAGTTTTATATTTAGCGACCGCCCAATCGTGTGCTTTTTGCATTTGAGGTGTACCGACCAAACGAGGACCTATATCGTCCATCAATTCGTGACCAAGGATTTCTAGTTGTGAATTTTCATAAGCTTCTTTCACCATTCCTTCTATGATAGGATTTTTTTCTTGAGAAGAAATTGAAAAACTCACTGAAAACAGAAAAGCAAATACTAATAATTTTTTCATTCTTATAAAATATTTTAGAGATTAGAAGATGACAGGCCCAAACATGCATCTTCGATTGACTTGAAACTTTTAAATGGGCATTTCATAATGAGGAATTCCATTCTGAATCTATATTTCGGAAAGGAAATATAAAACTACAACTAATTTATAATTACCAAAAGGATAGAGCAAGTCATTCGCAAAAGTTATGTGAAGTCCAATAAGCCATAAAAGACGTTGTGAAAATATTTTGCGAGCTACTAAGATATGTTAGATCAATTGTCTAATGGACATTGTCAAAGCCTTTTGAAGTGCTGTTTATCAAAAAAATAGTAGTTGATTAAGGTTTTTAGAGCTTAAGTTTCCGAGTAAATTAGCTCAATTTAAAATGTAGAAAAAATTAACTGTACTTGTATATAGCTATTTTAGGACAAGACAATATTAGTTTTAAATATTGATTTAGTTATAAAACCTGATTAACAAGACGTTTTCAAATAATATTATGGTTTTTTGCTTTTTGGACGGCTTCAATCTTGCTATGGACCTGCAGTTTTTTATAAATATTTTCAATGTGTTTGCGAACGGTACTTGGAGAAAGGAAAAGATGTTCAGCAATAACAGTATAGCTTAAGCCTTTACTTAATTGTTCTAAAACCTCAACTTCACGAACGGAAAGTGAGATTTCTTCTTTGTCTTTTAAGTTTTGAATATCTATTGGATTTCTTAATAGCTTCAATGTTTTCATCGCAATGGAAGGATTCATTGCAGCGCCGCCTTTTAAAGTTTCTAGAATCCCTTCGTATAAATCTTTGGGATTGATTTCTTTTAGTAGATAACCATCTGCACCGGCCTTTATAGCGTTAAAAATATGCTCGTCATTATCAAATGCCGTTAACATTATGATTTTGATGTGCGGGTATTTCTGCTTCACTATTTGAGTGGTTTCAATACCGTTAAGCACAGGCATTTCAATATCCATCAAAATTAAATCGAGATTATGGTTTTCTTGGAGTTTCGTTAGAAGTTCACTTCCGTTTAATGAGGTATGTTTCACTGCGATATCTTCGAAAAAAGAGAGTTTTTCCTTGATAGCGTGGATGAGGAAGGTGTTGTCATCAACGATGGCGATCTTGATCATCTTTAGTTGGTTAGTGATTTAAAGATACTAAATTTAGATTTTAAAATTTATAATAAAAATAAGTTAACTGCCTTATATTATGGATTAAAGAATGGGAAAAGATAAATCATCGGTTTTAAAGAGTTATAGCTAATTTGGAAATTTTAAAATTATTCTTGTCCCACTATTCCTTTTTGAAATAAATTCAATAATTCCACCAATCTCCCGAGCTCGTTTTTTCATGTTGTTCAATCCATTGCCAAGTTCGATGGTATTTAGATCAAAACCTTTTCCATTATCGGCAATTCCAATAGTATAATTGCTATTCTCTTTTGAAATATTCACTTCAATTTCTTCTGCGGAGGCGTACTTCAAGGAATTATTAACAGCTTCTTGAATGATTCTGTAAATGTTCATACCTTCAACAGAAGTAAAAACATGATTTTGGTCAACATCTTTATCGATATTAAAAGAAAACTCTGTGCTTTCTGATGCATTTTTAGCGTGTTCTATAAAATTTGCAATCCGCACTTGTAAATCTTCAAAAGTGATAGTTTCTTTATTCATCGCCCATATTGTATCGCGCAATTCATAAATGGTCTGGGATGTAAAGTTGCTGATACTACTAAGTTTGTTTCCAAGTTTTTCCTCAATGTTCGTAAATCCATATTTCAGATTATCTATACTAGAAATGATAAAAGTAAGTTGTGCTCCAATATTATCGTGAAGATCTCGAGATATTCGCAAACGTTGTTCCTGCAGTTTATTTTGGGTTTCGATTTTTGCCAAAGCAGTTGTGAGTTCCCCCTCTTTTTGAAGTTGTCGGTTTTTTAATTTTTGCTGATTGTATAATAAATATCCTATTAGTCCAAGAATTAATGCCAATCCCAAACTACCGAATATAAATGTGTTTTTACGACGGACTTCTAAATCTTTTTCTGCTAATTGAGCACGTTGCTGAAGGATTTGGTTTTCTTTTTTTTCAGTTTCAAATTCAATGTTCAAGGCAGAAATTCTCTCTTGTATCTCCACGCTGTGCACACTATCCTTTACACTTGCATATTGTTCAAAGTAATACAAAGCCGAATCTGCATTGTTCAGGGTTTTGTATATATCTGAAAGCATTTTATAATTATACTGCGTAAGATTTCGATATTGTTTTTTTAGCGAAATGGGCAAGGATTTATGCATCAGTGGAATTGCATTTTTCCATTTTTTTTCAGCCATAAAGACTTCACCCAGCTGTGTGTAGTTTTCTGCAATCCCTAAAGAATCTGCCCAGGCCAATCTCTGTTGGAGCGACTTATTAAAATACTCTCTCGATTTTGAAAAATTTTCCTGTAGACCATAAACACCTGCTATATTGCTCCAGCTATAAGGAATACCAATTGTATCCTTAATCTTTAATTTTATTTCTAAGCCTCGGTTGAAAAAAATAGAGGGCGCTATCTAACTCGTTGTTTAGTTCTTTCAGAACGCCATAATTATTATAAATATCCTTAAGTTCATTTTCATAATTATTAATCTCAGCAATCGATTTACCTTTCTGCATATAATATAGCGCTTTTGTTAAATCTCGATATTTCATTGCATAACCCATTTCTGCATAATAATCAGCAACCCTGTCCAGTTGATTTAGTTTTTCATAAATCTTTATGCCATTAATAGAATTTTTGGCACTTTCCTCATATTTTCCCTGATACCCATAAACCAAACTGAGTTGTGAATAAGCATCAGCCATGCCGAGTTCGTATGAAAGTTTCTCGGCATCCATTAAGTTTTTCTGAAATAAAGAAATAATGGAATCCTGAGGAATATTTAACCCTTGCACATAAAGTTTGTTGATAGAGTCAACTCGAGTTTTACTCTGTGAATAAAAATTCGTGGAGCCGATTAAAAATGAGAACAGGATAAGATATCGAATCATAGCAATATTTTGGGTTGTACTACCAAGGTATCCTGTAAATTATATTTCAAAAAATCATAATTATTTAAGTTATATTTTCTAAAATCAATTTGACTGCGATGAAGAGTCATGGCTCTCTCCAAAACAGAAATGTTTTCACTATGAAGTAGATCCATTATTCTTTTCTTATTTAAAAACCAATATACCAATCCACCCGTGGAAAGGACTAAAGCTAATATTATGATAATTTGAAAAAGCATTCGCTCAAAGGTTCATTTTAAGCATTAAAGATAAATCTCTTTTCTGATTATCTATATAAGGCATTTGCCGTATATTTTACGGAAGTGGATTTAATTATCCACAAGAGATCGAGCAACATCCATATTCCAACCACAATAGCCTCAACCCATAGCGCATAATTTATTTTAGTTAAAATATTTATTGGCACTCCTTTATTGGCTAGCCCACACAAAAGATAGGCAGCGATACTATTGGACAAGGCAATAAATAGATTAAAACGATACACCCACACCAAACAATAAAAAGTAAGATTAATTCCAAAACGAATGCTACAGAATTTTACATTTTAGCTTAGTTCGGACTCTTCATTCTAAAAGATTCTCCAAATCATTCGCTATATTCCTGAAGCTGCTCTTTGATTTTCGGGTAGTCTTCAGGTGTTTTTGCAAGTTTTTTAGAAAGTTTGTCTAGTATTTCGCTGTCCTTTTTAAGTGAAACCAACACCAAATCCACTAAAAGTCTAAAGATTATCAAAAGTACGGCCGCTATCAACCCACTATTAAAAAGAATAAAGAAGAAAAAGGCTAGAATCACTACAAACTGCTGGATGAAAATACGCACATAAGGCTTCATAAAAATATTGTCTGGTGCGTAGTCTTTGTATTTTTCGTTTCGCCAAAAGTTAGTATAAAAATAGCTCAAGTTGTTAATCAATATAGAAGACAAAATAAGTGGCATCCCTGCACTACTAAAGATATACTTGTAATTAAAAATTAAATCAAATCCAGGTTTAAGATCTGGGATGGAGCTTTGAAAAAGGGTAAACGCAAAGACGGATTGAATAGCAACGAACATTCCATAATGTACTGTAAAAAAAAGCATCAAAGGAATGCCTCTCATTTGGAACTGTGAATCAGAAGATTTCTTTCCGTAGTTACTCACTAACCATAATTTTACCAAATGGATAATACCAATAATAATGGTTTCCAAAAAATAGGCAAAAACAACTGTAAGTGGATCTGCTAACTTCAGCACCAAGAGCAAAGCCAGAAACAGGGCATTCGCCCATAAAACAGCATTGTGTTTGGTTGGCAACAAGACTTCTATCCACATATTTTTATATAAAATGAAAAAATTAGATGTGAGAAATTCAAAATTATAAAATAGCACAAAGACCCCACAGTTGAATATGGGGTCTTAGGACACAGGATGCACCTCACTTCACCCTCGGTTGAAATATAATCTGGCTAATGGATTATCTCGTTAAATCGTAAGCAAAAATTGAGTTATTATCTGCTTTGTAATATAGAACTCCCCCTATTTCGTCCACAATATATTCTGGTTGCTTATCCTTTAGCACAATTTCTTTATCCAATTTGCCAGTGTCTTTATTGATTTTTACCAAGCCTACGCCATCATCAAGTTTCGTTAAAATGAATTGGTCGTTTTGAGTTGCAGCTGTTGCCTTAAAACGTTTCAACATTTCTGAAATTGAAGCACCAGCTGCTACTGCCATACCACCGGCCAGGTCTGCATCACGCTCAGACTGACTGTCATATCCTGCAAGTTTGTTTTGCATTGATGAATTTGCGGCAGCTGTTGCAGCAGCCATAGAAGCTACAGCACCAACTCCAGCGATTATTGCACCCATTGCACTTTTACCAGGCGCTCTGTAATATTCCTGCCATTGCTTTCCACCATTCCAATCTATCAAAGTCATATTTTGATCACTTGTTAGCAAAATTCCATTATCACGAATTTCAACGTGAGACGGTACTTCCTTACCTTCAAACTTAGATTGAGCCAAAGTACTTACCGCTCCCGAGGTGGCATCTACTGCAAACAAATTTTCGTCTGCACTTATTAGATAACGATTATTTTTCTTATCTAAAGTAGAACTAACGGCTCCCGCTCTTTTATACTTTAAAGGTTTTTCCCAGACTTGATCACCAGTTTTTAGGTTTACAATATTCGCATCTTCAGAAGTGATATAAATCAAACCTTGTGGTGTATGCGCCATCGTCAAGATATTTTCGCCTGTTTTTAAAGGTTTTTTGAAAAGCGTTTGTCCGTCAAAAGAAATCTTGTTGATTCCTCCTTGGTAAATTCCGAAGAGAATACCGTCTTCCATTACGTAAAAGTGCTGAACATAACCTTTCGTTTTCGGGGCTTTATCCCATAGATCTTCGCCATTATTTGCGCTCAAAAAGGAAATATTAGATTCGTTCTTTGCTGAGAAAACACTATTACTTCCACCATCACTCTGGTTACTTACTACAGCAATTCCATTGGGCAGAATTTGAAAGTTTACAACTTCCCCCTTTACTTTATGGTCGTCTTTCCAAAGTTCGGCCCCATTAACACCCACTTTATGAATCCGTGTATTTTTTCCAGAATTAACACTTTCGAAGGCATAGATTTCCTGTTCTGAATCATCCGCAACCATCCAGTTAATGTTCTTAATATCATTCTGCCAAAGAGTTTCTCCGGTTTGTGCCTTCTTTGCCAATAAGCCTTTAGTTGTTGGGACAATTAAATAATCTTTCATAAGCAAAACAGAACCACTTGGTTGCATACCTGCGCCCATTGTAACTTTACCTGGATCTCCCAAGTTAAAACGATAATCTTCTTTACCTGTGTTTAAGTCATAAACCGCCACGGCTGTAGCATACTTCTCTTCAGATCTGCGCTGCCCTATAACAACAAGTTTATTCTGCGGCATTTTCACATCGCAGCTATAAGCAATCTTCCAACCGTTACTTTCGGTATTGAACAGCACTTGCCCAGACATATAATCTATTACAGATTTTTTGGCTGTCAAGTTTGCAAAACCTCCTTGTGCAACAATAACGTAAGGTGCATTTGGAACAAAAGTGAGTTCCTCTGGTTTTACTCTTCCATATTCAGTGAAATTAAACAACAGTTGGTTGCTACCTGGTTTTATCCCCACAAGACCATTATTGGTAGCAACAACCATTGTTCCTCCTTGAGTTAATGTCATTTCATTTATTTTGGCGCCAGTATCATACCGAAAATCTGGTTGCTCAGCTTTTTGTGCAATGATTGGATTTTCAGTGACGAACATAAAGCATATTAAAATGTAAAATACTATTGATGTTTTCATAATTGTGGTTTAATAAGTTGATGATTCAAAGGTGCTTCGGAAATAAAGTGAAATCAATAGGGCAGTTGACGTATTGTTGAAGTTTAAAGATTTAAGATTCCGGCTTCAAAACATAAATGTTATTTTAATTCCCCTATACATCACCACTTAGAGCCATCGGCCTTTCCCAAAAAAAATGGCCGAGAACAAAACTTACGTTTTACTCCCGGCCCATTTAAAAACCTCAATATTTAAGATTTTAAAAAAGTTGTTTTTTTATTGAAAATTTACATCAAAAGACCCTTCGGTAACATCTTTAAAACTACCATCAGCATTTTTTCCTTTAAAGTTAAACGTACCCTTAATATTGGTATTTGTAACTTCAGAAACCTTTATTTCACCTGCAACCGTTTCATCAAAAGGTGCAGACCAAACTTGGGCATCCATAGGATTGGCAACATCTACTTCAGTATAACTTGCTGTGGTGAACACGTTAGCCCCGCCACCGATATTATAAGAACCCACTCCTTCAAATCCAGCCATAATCGATAGGCTTATATTCTTGCCATTCATTGTATTTGCTGTAATCGTGACAGAACTTGTTCCATTGGAATCAGAACGAATTGCGCTTGTTAAAGCAGCATCAGAAGTATAATTTGAACCAGCTACTTTAGCGCTGACCGTCCCTGAAACAGCTCCGCCACCATCGCCACCGTCGTCGTCCTTTTTACAAGAAGTAATACTTATTGCAACTACTGCCATTAATAGTAAAATTGTTTTTTTAATCGTTTTCATATTATTTGGTTTTAGAAACCCATTATAGGGTTATGATTGTTATTGGATTCAAAATTGCTCCAAAACCAAATAGCCAACAATACGGCAATTGACGTATTCTGAGACATTAGATATAAACTGTCTAAAATTTAATTTTTGGGAGTTTATTCTTAAGTGAGATGATTTTTTGCTGAAGCTTTTCTGAAAAATGAAGATACTCCTCACTATTAGGATTGAAAGGTTTATGGAGTAAGGCAGTTTGAATTGAACCGATTTCCTTTTGAATTGATTCCGTTTCAGACAAAATCCACGCTTTAGAAAACTTTTGCCAAATAATTTCAATAGCTGTCTTGTTTGGGTGAAGCATATCTTCAGCATAAAATCGATAATCGCGTAATTCATCCATCATTATTTCAAAAGCAGGAAAGTAGAAAGATTGAGTATTTTTAAAAGAATGAATTGCCGAAATTAGATGTGCTTTGCTCAGTGAATTTTCAGGAAATCCATCTTTCACATGGCGAACTGGCGAAACGGTATTTATAATTATCACTTCTGAGTTTACTCCTGAAATTTTATTGAAGATATTTCTGAAACTATCTGAAATCTCTTGGATTGAAAGCAATTCTTTTTTAAAGCCTTTCTGTGGAAGTTTGTGGCAGTTTGCGACAATTTCACCATTCTCCAAATTCCTATATACCCAAGATGTTCCATAGGTGAAGATAATATGTGTTGAAAAAAGAAGCGCTTCTCTTAATTTTTTGAGAGCTGAATTAAGATTTTTTAAAAATTCAGATTTATCCAAGGAAGAAAGTTTCGAATGTACCTCAAAACAATTCCAAATTCCATTGTGCTGAAAAATATTTTCTTCGCAAAAAGGAATATCTTCAATTGCTCTAATAATAAGTTTTTCAATCGAAACCGGGTTAAAGATTATCCCAAACGGATTCCGAATATTCTCAAATTTGAAATAATCAAATTTAGCCCCAATATTCTCTGAAAAACAACTGCCCAACAAGAGAATTTTTGAAGAGTAATCTATTTGATTTTCTTCAGGGCTTAGAGCTATTTCGGTTTGCAGTTTCATATAACAGTATTTCGTTTGCAGTGTCGGTTAACAGTACTTATCACTGCAACTGTAAAATGCTACTTTACAAAATCTTTCGCTTTTTCCAAAGCTTCATCTATTCCAGCAGGGTTTTTCCCACCAGCAGTTGCGTAAAAAGCTTGTCCACCTCCACCGCCTTGGATGTATTTCCCCAATTCACGAACAATCTTTCCAGCATCGAGGTTTTTTTCAGTGGCCAATTCTTTTGAGATGTAGCAAGAGAGTAATGCTTTGCCCTCGTGTTCGGCACCAAAAACCAAAAATAGATTTTCAATTACACTCCCCATTTCAAAAGCTAAATCCTTCATTCCACCTGCATCTAGATCTATTTTTTTAGCTAGGAAATTCACGCCATTTATTAACTCAATTTCAGCTTTAAGCTCACTTTTTAAGTTTTTCGCTTTATCCTTTAATAAATGTTGAATTTGTTTCTGCAAATTATTGTTTTCCTCTTGCAAACTAGCCACAGCTTTAACAGGGTCCTGTGCATTATTAAGCGCTTTCTGAAGCGAAGCAAAAGATTCACTTCTATCAATAAAATACTGTTTGGCTGCATCTCCAGTTATAGCCTCAATTCTTCTAATTCCCGAAGCGACTGCTCCTTCAGAAGTAATAATAAAATGCCAAATATCATTTGTATTCGGAACATGAGTTCCGCCACAAAGTTCCATTGATTTTCCAAATTTAATAGCTCGAACGGCATCACCATATTTCTCGCCAAAAAGTGCAATTGCCCCTTCATCTATTGCTTGTTGGTATGGAATATTCCGTCTTTCTTCCAAGGCGATTCCTTCTCGAATTCTTGCGTTCACGAAGTCCTCAACTTGTTTCAATTCTTCATCAGTCATTTTTGCGAAGTGTGAAAAGTCAAAACGCAAATTTCGGCTATGAACCATACTTCCTTTTTGGGCAACGTGCTCTCCTAAAATATTTCTTAAGCCTTGGTGTAGCAAATGGGTTGCTGTATGATTTGAAGCCGTTCTGCTTCTTTGCAGTTCGTCTACAACTGCGTTAAAAGTAGATTCAGGATTTCGCGGTAATGTTTTTACAAAATGGATAATTAAATTATTTTCCTTTTTCGTATCAACAATATAAGTTACGCCTCCATCTGCAGCTTTTAAATAGCCCTTGTCCCCCACTTGTCCACCGCCTTCTGGATAGAAGGGTGTTAAGTTGAAAACGAGTTGGTACATTTCTCCGTCTTTTTTGCTTTCTACTTTTCGGTATCGGGTTATCCTCACAGAGGTTTCCAAAGTATCATAGCCTACGAATTCTTCTACATCATCTTCCTCTAAAACAATCCAATCTCCTGTTTCTACTTTGGTTGCGGCACGGGAGCGCTCTTTTTGTTGTTGAAGCTCGGTATCGAATTCTTTTTCGTTCAACGAGTATCCACGCTCTCGTAGAATTAATGCGGTTAGATCAATTGGGAATCCGAAAGTATCGTAGAGTTCAAATGCTTTTTTTCCAGAGATTACTTTGGAATCGGCGGTTTCTATTACATTTTCAAGTAAAACCAAACCTTGGTCTAACGTACGTAAAAAAGATTGTTCCTCTTCGCGAATAACATTTGTTATAAGATTTTTCTCTTTAATAAGTTCGGGGAAAGCGTCACCCATTTGGTCGCTAAGCGTTTCAATCAGCTTATATATGAAAGGTTCCTTTTTGTCTAAAAATGTAAATCCGTAGCGGATTGCCCTTCTTAAAATTCTTCGAATTACATAACCGGCACCAGTATTGCTTGGCAGTTGGCCATCAGCAATAGAAAAAGCTACCGCACGAACGTGGTCTGCAATTACCCTAGTTGCGATGTCTTTCTTTTCATCTTTGCCATATTTTGAATTGGTTATTGCTTCAATTTCGCGAATTAGCGGTGTGAAAACATCGGTGTCATAATTGCTTTGTTTGTTTTGCAAAACCATACACAAACGTTCAAAACCCATTCCTGTATCCACGTGTTGAGCAGGGAGTTTTTCAAGACTGCCACTCGCCTTTCGGTTGAACTGCATAAATACCAAATTCCAGATTTCCACCACTTGTGGATGGTCATTATTCACCAAATCTTTTCCTGGGATTTTAGCCTTTTCTTCTGCAGAACGGATATCTACGTGAATTTCACTACAAGGACCACAAGGACCTTGATCACCCATTTCCCAGAAGTTATCCTTCTTATTGCCATTTAAAATTCGATCTTCGGGAATGAACTGTTTCCAAAGATTGTAAGCTTCAGTATCTCGCTCCAAACCTTCACTTTCATCACCTTCAAAAATGGTGACATAAAGAATTTCTTTATCGATTTTTAAGACTTCCGTCAAAAGTTCCCACGCCCATTCAATTGCTTCCTTTTTAAAATAATCGCCAAAACTCCAGTTTCCCAACATTTCGAACATAGTGTGGTGGTAGGTGTCCATTCCCACTTCTTCGAGATCGTTATGCTTTCCACTAACGCGAAGACATTTCTGCGTATCGGCAATTCTATTGCTTTTCGGCTTCCCATTTCCTAAAAAGTATTCTTTAAACGGTGCCATTCCACTGTTTATGAACATTAGGGTAGGGTCGTTCTTTACAACCATAGGTGATGATGAAACAATAAGATGTTGTTTCGACTTAAAAAATTCTAAAAATTGGGAACGTATTTCCTTTGACTTCATGTTTGGCTAATATTTATTTCAAAAAAGGTAACAAGCAAGATCTCTAATAGAAATTTGATATAATTTCATTATTTAAGGAAGCTTGTTTCGTATATTATAAAGTTATGCTAAAATTAAGGGTTGGGCGCAATAACAAACAATTTCTATATTTGTAAAAACGTTATCTTTACTTCGCGCTTATAAACAACGCGCAAAAATAGCAATTTTTTAATGCATGTCTAAGGTTAAATATTACTACGATAGTGAAACACTTTCGTATAAAAAAATAGAAAAGAAAAAGGGAAGAAGATTTAAGATCTTCGCCTTAAGTCTTTTGGGAATGTTTTTGAGTGGCTTTTTGCTGTTTTTAGTTTATATAAATCTTCCTTCGGTTCAAACACCAAAAGAATTGTCTTTACAGCGAGAGCTGACTAATATGCAATTACAGTTTGATCTTTTGAACAGGAAAATGGAACAAGCTCAAACGGTTCTTTCTGAAGTAGCAGAACGCGATAACAATCTTTACCGCGTTTATTTTGAAACAAACCCAATTCCGGAAGAACAGCGCAAAGCTGGTTTTGGAGGTATAAACCGATATAAAGATTTGGAAGGTTTTGATAATTCTAAGCTTATTATAACTGCCTCTAGAAATTTAGACATATTGACTAAGCAAATTGTGGTGCAGTCAAAGTCACTGGATGAAATTGCCAAACTTGCCGAGGATAAAGAGAAGCTATTGGCTGCGATCCCGGCAATTCAACCAGTAAAAAATAAAGATTTAACACGTGTTGCTTCTGGTTACGGTTACAGAACTGATCCATTTACAAAAGCTCGAAAATTCCATTACGGAATGGATTTTACCGCTCCACGCGGAACGCCAATCTATGCAACAGGAGATGGCGTAGTTACACGTGCAGACAATACCGCAACCGGTTATGGAAACCATATTGTTATTGATCACGGGTATGGATATGAAAGTCTTTATGGACATTTGTACAAATACAATGTTCGAGCTGGACAGAAAGTACAGCGTGGAGACATTATAGGTTTCGTTGGTAGTACCGGAAGAAGCGAGGCCCCACATTGTCATTACGAAGTTTTTAAGGATAGCGAACGCATCAACCCGATAAATTTCTATTACGGAAGTTTAACTTCAGAAGAATTTGCGGAAATACTGAAAAAATCTCAAGAGGAAAATCAATCTTTGGATTAACTTCCAAAACTGACAACCTATTTTAGACAACAGACGACTGAAAAATGCACATAAACCTACCTGAAAAATTATATTACAACATTGGCGAAGTGGCCGCAGCTTTCGGCGTGAATACATCACTGATACGTTTTTGGGAAAAGGAATTTGATGCAATAAAACCTAAAAAGAATGCCAAAGGCAATCGAAAGTTTACACCAGAAGATATAAAGACTATTGAACTTATTTATCATTTGGTGAAAGAACGAGGTTTTACGCTGGATGGCGCAAAAATTCATTTAAAGGAAAACAAACAAAAAACACTTGACCAATTTGAGATTATCCGTAAATTGGAATCGGTAAAGGCAGAACTTTTAAAAATTAAAGAACAACTCTAAAATCAAACTCATCATGAAAAAATGGTTACCTGTAATTATTATTCTTGGCATTATCTTGTTAATCGGCGCTTATATGGCCAGCTTAAACAACAAACTTGTTGTACTGGATCAAAATGCTACTGCTCAATGGGCGAATGTTGAAAGTTCTTATCAACGTCGTGCAGATCTTATCCCAAATATTGTGAGCACTGCAAAGGGTTATGCAGAATTTGAACAATCAACTTTAATTGCGGTTACGGAAGCTAGAAGTAAAGCAACGTCTATTAATATTGATCCGTCAAATATTACTCCTGAACAATTGGCTCAATTCCAACAAGCCCAAGCTGGAGTAACATCTGCTCTTTCACGTCTATTAGCAGTTTTTGAGAGGTATCCTGATTTAAAAGCAAATGAAAATTTCAAGGAATTGATAAACGAGCTTGAACGTACCGAAAATCGTATAAACGTTGAGCGAAACAGATACAATGAAGCTGCTAGGGAATTAAACACGAAACTAAATCAGTTCCCCACCAAATTCTTCGCAGGAATTTTAGGCTTCCATGAAAAAGCATATTTTAAAGCAGATGCTGGTAGTGAGAACGCTCCAAAAGTAGAATTCGATTTTGGAAAAGACAAGGAATAAGTTTTCAGTTGGCAGTTGCAGTCAGCAGTATTTGCTGATGAAATTATTTTAGGAATTAAAACAAAAACATGTCTAAAGTTGAAGATTTTCTTACTTCCGAAGAAGAAGTGGCTATTATCGAAGCCATTCGTATAGCTGAAAAAAACACATCAGGAGAAATTCGGGTTCATTTAGAAGCCACATCCGTTTCCGCTAAAGAACCAAAAGAACGCATAGATGCGTTTGATCGTGCAGCGGAAGTTTTTGACATGCTTCATATGTCCAACACTAAAGAAAGCAATGGTGTATTACTCTATGTTGCCGTTGAAGACCGTACTCTTGTTATAATGGGTGATAAAGGTATCAATGATGTTGTGGATCAGAATTTTTGGGAAAGCACTAAAGACACTATTATTAACCATTTTAAAAATGGAGATATGAAACGAGGTTTAGTGGATGGAATTTTAAAAGCTGGCGAAAAGTTGAAAAAACATTTCCCATATCGGAAAGACGATAAAAACGAATTACCTGACGATATTTCTGTTGGTTAAATGATTTTAATGAAACAATCTCTTCTGAAATATCAGATTCTAATTTTTTTAATCGTCGTTGCATTTTTTACTCAAAATGTAACGGCTCAATATGAAATTCCTCCAAAACCTTCGGAGGAGACTTCGGTCTATGATTATATTAACCTACTTACGCCTTCCCAAAAAACAGCTTTGGAAAACAAGCTTG
Organism: Aequorivita sp.; assembly: GCA_034675805.1. Classification (GTDB taxonomy): domain Bacteria; phylum Bacteroidota; class Bacteroidia; order Flavobacteriales; family Flavobacteriaceae; genus Aequorivita. Next base: position 1,437,636 of record JAUCCX010000001.1, read on the forward strand.
TTCGGTATGCAGATTCTACTTCCACTCAGATTGTTTGTATTATTATTGGATCTACCAATGGAGAAGATATTTCAATTCTTGGTGCAGAATGGGGGCAAAAGTGGGGAATTGGGCAAAAAGGTGAAGACAATGGAATAGTTATAACACTAGCTAAAGACGATCGAAAAGTAGATATAAACACTGGTTACGGCATTGAATACCGTATTACCGATTTAATGTCTGAAAGAATTATAAATCGCATTATGATTCCTCTGTTCAAAAGCGAAAATTACTACGCTGGTCTGGACCAAGGCAGCGATGCAATTTTTGCTGCTTTAAAAGGCGAATTCAAAGAAGATCGCGACTTTGGTAAAAAAGACGGCACCCCTATTCCTTTTTTCATTGTTTTCATTTTTATAATTATCGTCATTGCCCTTATGAGTAAAGGTGGTCGTGGCGGCGGGAACGGTGGTCGCGGGAGTTTACTAGACATGATTGTACTGAGTAGTCTCGGCCGTGGCGGTTTTGGTGGTGGCGGAGGCAGCTTTGGCGGAGGCGGAAGTTTCGGAGGCGGAGGTGGCTTCGGTGGAGGCTTTGGCGGAGGCGGTTTTGGCGGCGGCGGTGCTTCTGGCGGATGGTAAGTGTTCAATAACAGGTTACAGCGAGCTCAGGTGGAAATTTCTGCGAGATCTTAAAGACCTTTTAGGTTTAACTTTATTTCCTAATCAAAATACATCCTACCCCTTCCAGTTTCACCTTTACTTCCCAATGTGTTGAACTTATAGCTAAAACTCAGCATAAAATACTGCTGTAAAACTGTGCTCTGACTATCTTGGATATAATTTTCAGAAGAGTATCTACGGGCATTCGTATTTTGATTTAGCAAGTCATATACTTTTAAGGTCAAGGTACCTTTGTCCTTCAGCATAGAATATGCCAAGGTGCTATTCCAAAACCATGCACTTTTCTGGAAACCTTCACTGATATCTGGATTATAACTAAAATCGATATCGTTTCGCCATTCAAAATTCTTTGGAACGAAAAAACTGGTTCCAAGCTTCACAGAATGACTTAGATAATCACGATCTTCGAAGAGATTGTTTTCAAAAGTATTCTTACCAATTCCTATGGAATAGCTTGCTCTTATATCCAATATTTTTTGCCAAGACAAGGTCAAGCCAAGAGTTGGAGTCATTGAGACATCCTGGCTTTCATATTCAATTCCATTACTAAAATTGACGTTTTGGTTATAGTTGCCGTATATTCCTAATCTAGGAGTTAGGCTTATCAAACTGTCCAATTTGAATTTTCTATTGGCCGAAAGACTTCCATATACATTGTACTTGCCTTTCACGTTGGCATATGTAGTATGGCGAATGTCGTTCTCATCAATATTAGTTTGTGACACAACTGCATTGTCATCAATTGTTGCATTCACATAAGCATAATAACCTATACCTTTTTGAAAATCATAATTATTGAAATTCACATAAATCGAATGTGAGCTTATCGGTTTTAAATCTGGATTTCCAGTAATAATATTAAGCGGATCCGAAACATCAGTATTGGGAAGCAACTGCTCTATTCGGGGTGCTTCGTTCTTAAGTGTATAGCCAGTATACAATCGAGCCGTGGAAGAGAAATTCACATTCCCACGAGCGTACATCTCCACCGCCTCAAATTGGTTGTCCACTTTCAAATCAGGTCTCAAGGCATCCGTTCCCTGAAGTTTTCTAAAAACATAGCCCACTCCCGCATCAAATGAAGCTTTTTCGGCTTTAAACACAATAGAAGCTAAAGGAGTGCTACGGACATCATTAAAGGCGTAATCTGTACTTAGAGCTGTATTGAAAAGAGAATAACTTTGAGAAGCATCGCTAAAATCAAAGACCGTCTTCATATCCAGAGTCTCTTTAAAACCGTAAGTATATGCCAAATCCAAAAATAATTTTTTGGATAACAAGGGCAATCGATAGGTTAGTCGCGTGTAATAATTTGTGTAATATTTTTCCAAATTTGCAAATTGGTCTCTAATTTCCTCAGAAGGAGTATCACCGAAAATTTGTGTTTCACTATAATTATAATCTTCGCCACCTGTATTGTTCCATTCATTGGTGAAATTAATTTTTACAAAACCTCCATTACTACCATATTTCTTTGTTAAATCCATTACGTTTTTAAACATTCGGCTATTGATGTTATTTGAACTCTCAGAGTTGGCTGAATTAGTTAACAAACGATTCTCATTCATGGATGATGATTCGTTCTGCCTATTGCCTTTCAATTCAGTATAAGAGATGGTCGGTTTTATATTTATAAGAAATGTGGAATCGACTTTAATGTCAAACCCTAAGTTGACGTTGTGACTATCGGTTTCGCTATCATTGCTATTGTCACTTTCTGTAAAATATCTTCGGTCGGGTAAAATATTTTCCCTTTGAGTTTGAGAATCGCTATGCGAAGTACTTCCGGAGTAAAAATAATCAGCAGTAACATCAGTATTCTTTTCGATAATATCTGCGTAATTGGCACCAGCAATTCGGCTATTTACAATTCCTTCGCCATATCCAAAACTTCGACCGTCGATTGAAAAAGAACCCGAGCTACTCATTGACATATTTTTAGGGCTTCCGAACATCTTTTGAATTTCGCCAAAGCTGAAACCTGGAGAATTTATATTATTCCCTCCTCCCAGCACACTCAATCTTCGGTCATTGTTGAAATAATTGAAAAGCCCCGCATATTCAAATCGTTCGTCCGTGCCACCACCGGCAGCAATTCTACCGAAAACACCTTTGTTGTTTTCTTCCTTTATAGTGAGGTTTATGGTTTTACTGTTTTGATCGCCCGCTTCCCCCGTAAAAGCTTCAGATTTGCTTTTGGTGTCCACTACTTGAACTTTCTCGATGATTTCTTTTGTCAGATTCCGTGTGGCAATGGTTGGGTCATCTCCGAAAAAAGGTTTCCCATTGACCAATATATTGCTCACTTCCTTCCCGTTCACTTTTATCTTTCCATCCGCATCAACTTCCACACCGGGAAGTTCCTTTAGCAAATCCTCTATCGTGGCATCTTTTTTAGTTTTGAAAGAAGCCACGTTGAATTCTAAAGTATCTTTTTTAATGGTGATGGGAGCGCGCGATTTTACAATAACCTCATCCAGACTTGCTACGGAAACAGCAATGGGAATATTCCCCAAATTCTGAATAGGCTTATTCAAATCTATTTCCTTTTGAAAAGATACATAGCCAACAAAACTTATATTGACACGAACATTTTTAGCTGAAGTATTTCCTTCTAACGCAAATTTCCCGTTTCTATCAGTAATGGTATAAGTTATCAAAGTGCTGTCCTTAGCCGTTTCCAAAAAAACCGTAGCCGCCTCAAGAGGATTTTGCGTTTCCTCGTCTATCAAGGCACCACTGACTTTAAAATTTTGAGAGAATGAATGGGATGAAATAAAAAGAATAAGAAAACAGGAAAGTAGTCGCTTCATCGAATGTTAATGTGGTTGTCAGTTTTCAAAGAAACAAAAATAATAAAGAAAAATCACGAAACGATTTTTAACGTAAATATTGCTTTGCTTAAAAAATAGCAACTCTAGTTTGGCAGTCTTCGTTTGTAAGGTCGCAATTCCATTACATTTTTCGTAGTTTTGCGCCTTTAATTTTCCAAGGCCACAAACATGCAAATTATAACCGCCCCCTCCTGGCAACAGAATGTAATCCGTTACGGATTTTACTTTACCGGTCTGGTGTGTTTTGGACTTGGCGTAGCTGTTTCAGTAAAGGTGAAGTATCTAGGATTGCACCCATGGGATGTGCTGAACGTGGCATTATTTGAATATTTCGGACTTACTATTGGTACGTGGAGTATAATTGTAGGATTATTTCTAATCGGCATTTCTCTTTTAGTAAGCAAGAAATATGTGAATATAGGTACCTTTCTAAATGCCTTACTAATTGGTCCCATTATGGATTTTTTTCTGTGGCTGGACATTTTACCCGATGCTAGCAACAATTGGACAGATTACATTATATTGCTGATAGCAATCACATTGATAGGAATAGGCGGCGGTCTGTATGTGTCCGGAGGTGTCGGTGCTGGACCAAGAGATGGCTTTATGCTTTCTATGTCTGAACGAACGGGATTATCTGTGAGCAAAGCGCGGATTTTGGTCGAAAGTATCGTCCTTGTAATCGGTTTTCTGCTAGGTGGCCCGGTCTTTTGGGTGACTTTTATCTATACATTTATATTAAGTCCGATTTTCCAGTTTTCACTGAGATTCTTCACGCGTTTGAGATCACAATTAAATAGAGGAAATTGACAAGGGTTGATCAATAGTAAACTCCCGCTCGTATACCATTTCTCATTTTTTTGAAATGAAGAATCTATTTAGAACTGATAAAGAAGTTTAATAATTAGTTTATTTTTTCCTGAAATAAACTGTTACCGGTACACCTGAGAAATTGAAATTCTCTCTAAGTTTATTTTCAATAAAGCGTTTGTACGGATCTTTTACATACTGTGGTAAATTACAGAAAAACGCAAAACTTGGATAGGGCGTTGGCAATTGTGTACAGAATTTAATCTTCACGTACTTTGCTTTATAAGCCGGTGGTGGAAATGCTTGAATTATCGGTAGCATTACCTCATTAAGCTCACTGGTCTTGATTTTTTTGCTTCGGTTTTGGTAAACTTCCACTGCAGTTTCAATAGCTTTATAAATACGTTGTTTCGTAAGTACTGAAATAAATACAATCGGCACATCCACAAAAGGCTCGCATTGCTGACGGATATATTTTTCATAATCTTTCACGCTACTGCTTTCTTTTTCTTCAACCAAATCCCATTTGTTGGCAAGAATCACAATCCCTTTGTTATTACGTTGTGCTAACCAGAAAATGTTTTCAACCTGTCCATCAAAACCGCGAGTGGCATCAAACACTAGAAGAATCACATCACAATGCTCTATTGCGCGAACGCTTCGCATTACGGAATAGAATTCCAAATCCTCCTTTACCTTGCTTTTTTTCCGAATTCCAGCGGTATCAACCAAGTTAAACTCAAAACCGAATCGATCGTATTTAGTATCGATACTATCACGCGTAGTTCCAGCGATATCAGTAACAATATATCTATCCACTCCGATCAAAGCATTGATAAAAGATGACTTCCCTGCGTTAGGACGGCCCACAACAGCAAAACGTGGTAGCTCGCTGTTATCCTCTGGCTCAGTATCTGGCAAGGATTTAACAAGATCGTCAAGTAATTCTCCTGTTCCGCTACCGTTCATACCTGAAAGCGTATATTGATTCTCAAAACCAAGTGAATAAAACTCCAAAGCATCGTTCACACGCATTGCTGAATCAACTTTATTAATTGCTAAAAATACTGGCTTTTTTGAACGGCGAAGTAGTTTTGCCACATCTTGGTCCATCCCAGTAACACCGCTTTCTACATCAACCATAAAGATAATTGCATCTGCTTCGTCAATTGCAAGTTCTACTTGTTTATCGATTTCTGCTTCAAAAACATCTCCACTCCCTTTTACATATCCACCTGTGTCAATCAACGAAAATTCCTTTCCATTCCAATCGCTTTTTCCATAGTGGCGGTCTCGCGTAACACCGCTAACGGCGTCCACGATTGCTTCACGACGTTGAATCAATCTATTGAAAAAAGTGGATTTTCCCACGTTTGGTCTTCCTACAATGGCAACAATGCTCATACTCTATATTTTAGGCGTTGCCCACAATTTGTTGGGCCGCTGCAAAAATAGCTTTTAGTTGGCAGAAAAAATAGTATTTTAACCGCTTTAAAAACAAATATATCCATGCCAGTTTCTAACCAAATAGTATTACGGCCGCGTTTCAAAATGGAACTTGAACAAGATTGTAGTCACGTATTAAATCTTTTTATTAAAGCGAAAGCCGAACAAAACCGATTTATGGTTTCCTATATCGACGATCACATTTTCATAAAATTGCCAAATAAACAACAACATTTCTGGTCGCCACAATTACATTTGGAATTAACTGACAAAGTCAAAAATCAATGCTCACTTCACGGTTTTTTTGGACCGAATCCAACTGTATGGACCTTGTTTATGTTCTTACATGTGGCAGTTGGTATTCTTTTTATGGTCAACGCCACTTGGATGTACACAAGATACAGCTTGGATAACCCCATCAGCCTTCAGATAGGCATTGCAGTCGCCTTGATTTTAGCGTGGATCTTACTCTATTTTGCTGGTGCTATCGGAAAGAAGAGAGGAAAACCAGATATGGAGGAGCTTTATAATTTTATGTTGGAAACAATCAGTTAGAGAAATTCCATATCCCACTCTGACCTTCTCCTCGGACTAGAGAAGATCAGATTTTAAAATTTGAGATTATTTGGTATTTGAGACCTATGCGTCCGTCAGGTGAGTTTGGAATTTTCTTTCCTTTCCGCCGGATTCTGCTGAAAACACTTCTCAAGCATTTCATAGAGTTCTGGATGTTTACTTCTGAAAAGGCCTGGACGCTCAAAGAAATATTCTGACGCTACTGCCAAAAATTCAACTTCGCTCGTGCCCCCGTATTCTCGTATATCCGATTTATTATAGTTGATAGCTTCCATTTCCTCGTGCATCAATTTCAACCAAGGAGTAATATACTGACGTTGAAGAAGGCGCTCCGGAACCCCATCGGCCTCCCCATCCATTTTGTCTATGAGGTGAACAAATTCGTGAACTGAAGTATTCCCCTTATCAGTATCATTTTCAAAACCATGTCTAAGTGCTTTTTCTGGAAAGTATCATTTGATTTTCAAATCTGCCAGAACCTACAAGGCCTGCGATAATTCGTTTTTCACCGTGACTTTCGAACTCTAGTTCTCCATTAAAATTATCTGGATAAATAATGATGCCACTTAGATTGTTGTAATGCCATTCCTTAAAGCCAAAAACAGGGATAATCGCACTGGCGGCGATAAGCACTTTGTCCAAATCTTCAAGTTCCGTATTAACACCTTCTATGTAAACTTCGCTTAAGAAGATCATCATTTTCTTTTGGAACGTTTTCTTTTGAGTAGTGGAAAGTTTCCTATAAAAACGGACATTCTCATTCAAAAGTTTTTCCCATCCCAGTGGAAAAGATTGTACGGGACGTTTCATATTTAGCTTAAAAGCGTAAAAAGCAAAAGCAACTAAACCAATAAATAGAATAAAATAAATCATTGCTAATTGTTGTATCCAAACCTACGCAATTGTCGCTCATTGCTTCTCCAGTCCTTATTCACCTTCACGTAAAGTTCCAGATGAATCTGTTTTCCGAAAAATTTCTCCAAATCCTTCCGGGCTTCAATTCCCACTCTTTTTAAAGCAGAACCTTTATGGCCTATAATAATTCCTTTTTGGGTTTCACGTTCCACCATAATAACACTTCGGATTCGGATAATATTCTCATCCTCAAAGAATTCCTCTGTATCGATTTCTACTGAATAGGGAATTTCCTTTTTATAGTGAATCAATATTTTTTCGCGAATAGCTTCGTTTACAAAAAAGCGTTCCGGCTTATCCGTCAATTGGTCTTTTGGATAGAACGGCGGTGACTCTGGAAGCAATTCAATTATTCGATTAAAAACTTCGGGGACCCCGAAATTCTGAAGTGCAGAAATCGCAAAAATCTCAGCATTGGGCACTTTTTCCTGCCAAAGTTGAAGCGCTGCCGCAAGCAGTTCTTCATTACCTATATCTATTTTATTTATCAGGAGTAAAACAGGAATTTTAGAATTAGTTATTTTATTAAAAAATGCTTCATCTTTTAATTCCCTTTCACCTAATTCCACCAAATACAGCAAAATATCTGCATCTTCAAAAGCAGATTTCACAAAATCCATCATACTCTCCTGTAATTGATAGGCTGGCTTTATAATGCCCGGTGTATCACTTAAAAGCACTTGAAAATCATCGCCATTTACGATACCGAGAATCCTATGACGCGTGGTTTGAGCTTTGGAGGTAATGATAGAAAGTCTCTCGCCCACAAAAGCATTCATAAGGGTACTTTTCCCAACGTTCGGGTTTCCGATAATGTTTACGAAGCCGGCTTTGTGTTTTTCCATAAGTGTTTAGAATTGGTTTTGCAAAATTAAGGTTAATTTCGCCAAACGACGGAAATTTAGAGTTTAATCCCCAAGTTACATTCGGTAATTTTGAATAATCAATTTTGTATTTTTACAATATGTTATTTCCAAAGAAAAAAATAGAGCTCGAAGAAGGTGATTATTATCTGACGCCAGAAGGCTATAAATGTTTCACCGAACAGTATCACTTAAAGCGCGGTTATTGCTGTGAAAGTGGTTGTCGTCATTGCCCATATGGGTTTGATAAAAAGACCGGAAAGCACAATTAACACACTCTACGGCGAGAATTTATTCACAGAAGAGCACAGAGAGCATATAGAAATATTATAGAATATGAATTTTAAAGAACAAATACAACAAGGCATTCCATCAACTCTTCCAGAGAAGAAACCTTATGATAATGATATAAATCACGCTCCAAAACGGAAAGATATTCTTTCAAAAGAAGAAAAAAGATTTGGCCTTACGGAACGCACTTCGCTATTTTGAACCAAAAGATCACACCCTACTCCTGCCCGAGTTTCGAGATGAACAGGAAAAATATGGGAGAATTTATATGTACCGTCTTCGTCCAGAATATAAAATGTATGCTCGCCCTGTTGATGAGTATCCTGGGAAATCTAATCAGGCAAAAGCCATTATGTTAATGATCCAAAATAATTTGGATTACGCAGTTGCACAACATCCACATGAACTTATTACTTATGGTGGAAATGGAGCCGTTTTCCAAAATTGGGCACAGTATCTATTAACGATGAAATACCTTTCCGAAATGACCGATGAGCAAACCTTGGCCATGTACTCAGGTCATCCGATGGGTTTATTCCCTTCACATAAAGAAGCCCCAAGAGTGGTTGTTACTAACGGAATGATGATTCCAAATTATTCAAAGCCAGACGATTGGGAAAAATTCAATGCACTTGGGGTAACCCAATACGGACAAATGACTGCTGGGAGTTATATGTACATTGGACCGCAGGGAATTGTACACGGAACTACCATCACTGTTTTGAACGGTTTTAGAAAAATCAAGAAAGAAACAAAAGGTGGATTGTTTTTGACTGCCGGACTTGGCGGGATGAGTGGTGCTCAACCAAAAGCAGGAAATATTGCAGGTTGTGTTACCGTTTGTGCCGAAGTAAACAAAAGAGCGACGGAAACAAGGCATAGTCAAGGGTGGGTTGACGAGGTAATTTCAGATTTAGATAAGCTTTCAAAAAGAGTAAAAGAAGCAACTGCAAATAAAGAAACAGTATCAATAGCTTACGATGGAAATGTGGTAGATGTTTGGGAAAAATTCGCAGAAGATAATATTAAAATTGATTTGGGTAGCGACCAGACTTCACTTCACAATCCTTGGGCTGGAGGTTATTATCCTGTAGGGTTGACTTATGAGGAGGCCAACGAAATGATGTCCAATAAACCCGAACAATTCAAAAAAGAAGTACAGAGAAGCTTACGTCGTCAAGTGGAAGCCATCAATAAGCATACTGCCAGGGGCACTTATTTCTTTGACTACGGAAATGCATTTCTTTTAGAAGCTTCACGAGCTGGAGCAGATGTATTTTCTAATGAAAAGAATAAGGAGTTCAAATATCCATCATACGTTCAGGATATTATGGGCCCGATGTGTTTTGACTATGGCTTTGGGCCTTTCCGTTGGGTTTGCGCTTCGGGGAAACCAGGTGACCTTCAAAAAACCGACGAAATAGCTTGTAATGTTTTGGAAGAGTTGATGAAAAATTCGCCAAAAGAAATCCAACAACAAATGCAAGACAATATCACTTGGATAAAAGGTGCACAGGAAAATAAATTAGTTGTTGGCTCCCAAGCGCGCATACTTTATGCAGATTCTGATGGACGTGTTCAGATCGCTTCGGCTTTTAATAACGCAATTTCGGAAGGAAAAATTGGTCCCGTCATTTTAGGTCGCGATCATCACGATGTTTCTGGAACAGATTCTCCATACCGAGAAACTTCTAATATTTATGACGGCAGTAGGTTTACGGCAGATATGGCTATTCAAAACGTAATAGGTGATAGCTTTCGAGGCGCTACTTGGGTAAGTATACATAATGGCGGAGGTGTTGGATGGGGAGAAGTAATTAATGGCGGTTTCGGAATGGTTCTTGATGGTAGTACAGACGCACAACGACGTCTAGAAAATATGCTCTTCTGGGATGTAAATAACGGGATTGCAAGAAGAAGTTGGGCACGAAATGAAGAAGCTGTTTTCGCAATAAAACGTGCGATGGAAAATAATCCACAGTTAAAGGTTACACTTCCAAATTTGGTTGATGATAGTTTATTCAAATAAAAAAATAATATCTATGAAAGCACTTAAATTTTTACCGCTACTATTGCTTTTTGTTTTCACTTCCTGCTCCACGGTTCGCGTGGCAACAGATTTCGACAAAGAAGCAAATTTTACACAGTACAATTCCTTCGCATTTTTTAAGCCAGGAATTGATAAGGCCGAAATCAGCGACCTAGACAAAAAACGCATTCTTCGCGCTATTGAAGAAAATCTTACGATGAAAGGAATGTCGAAATCTGAAACCCCAGATTTACTTGTTAGTATTTTCACCAAAGAACGTGAGCGCATTGATGTTTACAATAATAATTTTGGCATGGGTTGGGGCTGGAGCCCTTGGTATTACGGCAGCTATTATGGCGGAAGCAACGTTTCCCGTTCTACTGAAGGCACACTTTACATAGACTTGATTGACGCCAAAACTAATAGTTTGGTTTGGCAAGGTATGGGGAGTGCAGATTTAGTGACGAGCAATATGGAAAAAAAGGAAGAACGTATTCGTGAAATTGTGATGAAAATTCTTGCTGAATATCCTCCAGGTGCGATGAAGAAATAATTTAAAAAAAAAGGCTTTTATAGTAAATCTACAAAAGCCTTTTTACTTTAGTTGTGTTTGATTATAGATAAACGTTAATCATAAAAGAAGTCGAAAATAATTAAAGCAGTAAATCCTTTATCTCTCTACCACAAAAATGGAATAACCTCCCCCCGTTAAAGAATACAGCTCCGCACCATTTTTCCATACTTTAGCTCCCTTATCCTCATAGCCTACAGCATAAACATCCTGACCTGATACATATACAGAATTTGCTCCCGCTTTTATAGTTCCGTCTGAAAGATCTGATGCTTTGCCGTTTTTCCAAATTTTTGCCGTAAGGCCTGCATATCCAGCCACATATACATCATTACCGGACACAAATACAGAATACGCCATGGCGTATTGGTTTACATCGGTAAGACTGGTAGCTGTTCCGTTTTTCCATACTTTTGCAATATCTACATCTCCATTGCTTTCATATCCTGCAACATAAACATCGGCACCAGATACAGAGATAGATGTTGCCCTTGCAAAAGAAGTTTCATCGGTAAGGTTACTAGACATTTCGTTTTTCCATACTTTGGCAACATTTCCAGATTCATTTTCCTCAAAACCTGTTGCATATACATCTTTACCCGAAACGAAGACAGATATTGCTTCGGCGTATTTACTTCCATCGGTAAGGCTGGTAGCTGAGCCGTTTTTCCATATTTTGGCAACAGATGTTGTTTCATTGCGCTCAAAACCAGCTACATATACTGAAGATACACCTGCGGTTTTACTTCCATCCGTAAGATTACTGGCTATTCCGTTTTTCCATACTTTGGCTATATTAGTTTCTCCCCTATTTTCAAAGCCTGCCACATATACATCGGTGCCAGAAACATAAATAGACGTTGCGGTTGCACTTTCTCCATCCATTGGAAGTGTAATTGGAATTCCGTTTTTCCAAAGAGTGGCAATAGCTTGATTTTCTTTATACTGATATCCTGCCACATATACATCTACTTGCTTTTGGTTTTGATTCCGTTCGTCTTGAGGCTTAGCCTTTCCATTGGAACAAGATGCCAATATAACTATGCCCGTAAGGATAATACTGAATAGGTTGATAGTTTTTGCTTTGTTTTTTATAAAATTTTTCATGAGTATTTATTTTTTTTGTTTCAATGTTATGGTTCTTTCGAAGACGATCTTATTTGAGAGCTATATCACAAATTCTGTCAAAATATTCCTTTTCAAATGATTTTTATTTTCTAATTTTATTTCTAAAAGCCTTATTGTGCAGTTTCAAAGGGACTTTTTATTAGAACAAGTAAGCAAAAATCTATTCTTGTAAAAAATTCAGATTTTGCAGGAAATTTAAAAAATTGATGATACTACCATTCTATTGTAAGTTTTTCGTTCATATTTTTAAATAATTCAATATCCTTTTTATTTTCGCTAAGAGCTGTGCCGGTAAATATTACCGTGAAAATACCATTTGTTTTAGCGGTTTGATAAACATAAACCTGATTGGGTGCTTTCCCTAACTTAGCTTTTATCTCATAGCTTTTATGTCCATAAATTGTATCGAATTTAACGGATTCCATTTCCATAATAGTTTGATCTATGCCCGGTGGTAAATCAAATAATTCTAAACTGCGCACATCATCAACCGATCCTGTTATCTCTTCCGAAATATAAACATGGCTGGTATTTACATCTTTTTTTATTTCATTGGAGGGAACATAGGCGTATTTGCCCATTATAATTCCTGCAAAACGATAATCGAATAAAGTAGGATTAAAAGTAAAACCTTGGAGTATTTCAAATCCTTCTAAATCCAAAATCAGCTTTTTTTCGTAAACAATATTTTGCAAAAAGTCCATAAAAAATGCCTCACGCTCCTTGTTTTCCTGTAAAAATTTGATGCCTACTATTGCAGTAAAACTACCATCTCCAAATTTTAACTCTAATTCATAAAAATTTTCTCTTGTATATTTTTCCAATTTTCCATTATATCCATTCACCATTACTGGAGTACTTGATATAAGCTGACTGCCAACCTTATTGATTTTATTGTCTTCAGGCACATTTAGTTTAAACGGAATATCATAAAAAAAGATTTCTCCATTAACAGCCTCATCAGGATCAAATGTAACAAGCCTATTCACAAGCCCTTGGAAGAACATATTGTGCGCCGTTGGAAAAAACAATTTTGTTCCACTAACATTTATGTATTTTTTTCCGGTTGTTGCAGATAATGTAGCTTCATATTCATCGGCCTTAATTTGGCTGTTAGCTGAAAAGAAGGAACTGTTAATCATTAGTATTAAGAATGTTTTTCGCATCATCTTATTTATATTTTAGTGTTAAAATAACAGTTTACATCTTACAATTATTTGGACGCTTTCTTTTCATCTCTTTCCTTTCTTATTTTTTGGTAACGCAATTTTATGTCTTTCCAATTACCGCTATCGCCTTCTTTTATATTTTTCCACGACTGATCTTTCATTAAAATATAATCAACCAAGCTTTTAGAAAAAATAAGTATGAAAGCTAACACATAGCCCATGGTAACAGAGCCAGCAAAAAAGGCAAACAGTATAGCATAACAAATGAATAGGAAATATGTGAGGGTAAGTCTATAATAAACTTCTCTCTTAATAGCGACTGTAGTAACCTTGCCTGCCGGCTTTGCTACTAATAGGTAAATAATAAACTGCAGCAAGTAGAGAGAAACAATAAATAGAAACTGCAGCTGCGAAATGCTATTTAATAGCTCCGCAATATTTTTGCCTGTTAACAGGACAATAAGCAAGCAAAAACCTCCGATACTTAACAAAAAAAACAAACTGAAAAAAAATGTATTTTTTACTCTTTGCATAATAGATTCATTCCTTACAAATAACAAAAGCAATACTGTGTTGCAAAGCCAGTAATTTAGCAACTCCACACCAAAAAACACAAGTACAGCAGCCGGCATCCAATTAAAAAAAAGTAACCCACAGAGCGGAATGGCCATATTCATTAAAGCCTGTTTGCCTGGAGGCAAACGTATAAAACCACTTAAAAGAGATAGCAAAGAATACATATTAGTTAATAACAAATCCTAGTTTATCGAATTGTTGTCTTTTGGTTTTTTTATTTATTTTTTTGTGTCGATTTGATATTTTTTTAGATAGCTATAAGAATTTACAGAAAGAAGATTTCAGGAAAATAAATTCCTGAAACCTCTTTTGTATACCTTTACGGCATACTCTGAAAAACTACATCTTTATATAAAACCCTCCTCAAAGGTTAAATATGTTTGGATGTAATACTCAAAAATTTTAGTGATTTCCAAAAACTACAACACCAAAAGCCGAATCTTTTAGGGCTCCATTCTCATTGAATATTCTTACCTCAAAACTATTTGCACTAACTTGATTGTAACCCGTCATTTCTCCTGGTCCACTTCCTCCCGTGATTGGAGTTATTATAGGTATTAAAGCACTAGCTGAAGCAGCTGAAATGTCCACAGTTACTAAATACAGACCCGTTCCTGTTTTAGATACTGAGGTTATTCCATAATCAGATGCTACACCTCCAGCTGAAGATACTGAACCATAGGCAACAGGCACAGAATTTCCATAAATTCTGTTTAATTCTGGTTCTGTTGTGGTTTCAAAAACACCTAAGTGTCCATAGGTTTGTAGTGTTCCGTCGTTTAAATCTATACTCAGCCATCTAAACCCACCACTTAAAAATCCTACTTTATCTTGAACATCATCATACTCAATACCCCGATTAGGACTGGTAGGGGAATGCTGAACTATCATTTTATTGGGGTTTGATCCTCCTGCTCCATAGATCATTACAGCACCACTGTTTTTACTATACAAAGCACCAGGCACGCTCGCCATTTGAGTTTCGCCTACACTGGTTCCGTTAAGTTTAACTTTTAACCACGGCTCTGTGATTGCCCAGTTTACAGCTTCAAGTGAGCTAATAGCACCGATTTGTGCAGAGAAAACTCCGTTGGAATCTGTAGTTAGGCTTTGGGTTTCATTGAAAACTGTTGCACCTCCTGCTCCATTTCTTATTTCAAAATCTATAGTTATGGCTGCATTCGTCATAAGTGCTCCTCCTGCATCTCTTGCAACTGCTTGATAGTTTATAAGCTCTGCAGCGGCAGATTTTTTTGAAGTAGCGGTAATTGCTCCTGCTCCTTCATCCGTTATATTTTGCGCAACTATTCCTGAAAATGTTAGTATGGATATTGCGATAGCGATACTTGTTTTTATTGTTTTCATAATTTAAAATTTATATGTTTATTACTTGGTTTAAATTTTGTTTCTAATTGTTTCAATCTATTAGTTACAAGCTTCTTCACTCATTATTAGTTATCTTTTTATCAGCTTATGGCTAGTGCCACTATTTATGTCCTTTACAAAATAGACTCCAGATGCCAAGCTACTTATATCTACTTGGATGTTTTCCACTACTTCTATTTCTTTTAGCAATTGCCCTTGTAAGCTATATAGTTGCAAACCAGTTGGTTGTGTAGCTTTGATGTTAAGAATATCTTGTACAGGATTGGGGTAAAGCATAAAGCTGTGTGTGGCAAAATCTTCTACATAGAGGGCATCTGTGGTCAATTTCCAGAGCTCACTACCAGCAGTATCATATTCTGCCCTATAAAAGAGTGAGCCGGCATACTCCACAAATGTAGTAGTACTGGCTAACGCGTTTACTAATACAATAGGGGTTGGTGTTATTAATTCTGTACCAGCAGTGGTGCCATCTGTTACCCAAAGTTGACTACCGTTGGCATCGTCGTATGCATTAAAATAGAGCCTGCCTTTGTACTCTTTAAAATATTCAGGATAACTAGCTCCAGAAGGATTAATGTCCTTTAACATAATGGTACCTGCTTCGGTGCCATCAGTAACCCAAAGTTCAGTACCGTTGGTTCCGTTATCTGCATAAAAATAGAGTTTGTTGTTATATTCGGTAAAACCACTAGCCGAACTACCTCCAGTAGGATTTATGTCTTTTACCTTTTCCGTACCAAGCATGGTACCATCGGTTACCCATAGTTCATCACCAAAACTTCCGCCAGTTGCGTTAAAATAGAGTTTGTCATTATATACGGTAAGCTGAGAAGGATAACTATTATCCACACCATAGTTAATGTCTCTGACCAATACCGTTCCTGCGGCGGTGCCATCTGTTGTCCATAATTCTTTACCGTCGGAGAAGTTATATGCAGAAAAGTAAAGCTTGCCGTTGTATTTGGTAAGATATTCAGGAGTACTAGATCCAGAAGGATTAATGTCTTTTACCATAGTGGTACCCGCTGCAGTTCCGTCAGTCATCCATAGTTCCATACCGTTAGTTCCGTTATCTGCATCAAAATAGAGTTTGCTGTTAAATACGGTAAGCTGAGAAGGAGAACTACCTCCAGAAGTATTTATGTTCTTTAGCATAGTGGTACCCGCCGCGGTGCCATCGGTTACCCATATTTCATTACCGCTAGTCCCATTATCTGCATTAAAATAGAGCTTGCCGTTATATACGGTAAGAAAAGCAGGGTAACTATCTCCAGAAGTATTTATGTTCTTTACCATAGTGGTACCGGCTGAGGTGCCATTGGTAACCCATAGCTCATTGCCGTTAGTCCCATCATTTGCATTAAAATAGAGCTTACCGTTATATACTGTAAAATGATAAGGATAACTAGATCCAGAAGGGTTAATGTCTTTTACCATCGTGGTACCGGCTGCGGTGCCATCGGTAGCCCATAGTTCAGTGCCGTTGGTTCCGTCTGATGCATTAAAATAGAGCTTGCCGTTATATACAGTTCCACCTTCAGGGTAACTACCTGCAGTAGGGTTAATGTTTTTTACCATTTCAAAATCAAATTGGGCGGTAAGGCTGACTGCAAATAGCAGCGTTGTGAATAGCGTTATTATTGTTTTCATAATTGTACATTTTATAAGTTGAAATTTTTACTGTTTGATTATTTTAAATGATTTAGATTTTTCACTAGCGTTTTGTGATATATTTAGAATGTACATACCACTGCTAAACCCGCCAAAATCTATGGTTTCATTTGAAGCACTATCCGTAAGTTCTTTTTTGTAAACCTGTTTACCAGTAGCATCATAAATCGATATGCCGAAAACTTCGCCAGCCATATCCTTAAAACTAATATTTAGATAGTCGGTAACTGGATTCGGATATACCGTCATTTGGGCTTTAATCGTGAAGTCTTCGTTGCTCAATACCACTCCTTCAATGGCACCCAACCAAAAGCCTTGTCCTAAACTTTCATTGTTGGAGATTTTTCCAACAACGGCTTCTCCCGCCGTAAAGCTTAATGTGTTTGATGCGCCACTTATGGTTGTCCCAGCAATTGCAATTACTACTTGACTTAAACTCTGCGAATGCGTAACACTAATTGTTAGGAGCGCAATAACTAATAAAAAAGATACTGTTTTCATAATTGAAATTTTTAAAGGATTAATACATTCCAAAGTTCAGGGTATAGCTACATTTTTATCTCACGTAAAAGGGTGATTTTTAGATTACTGATAGGAATTCTGCAAAATAATCGCAAATCTTTGCCTACATTTATTTCTCTAAAACTTGCATTTATGAGACAATTATTAACACACTGTATTGTTTGTTTATTTGGGATTTTTATTTGTTTTTCACAGGAAGGAAAGCCAAAAATGACTGAAGAAGAGTTTCATCAAATGCGGTATGGAATAGAAAAAATTCAAACAAGCAACAAAGATTCTTTACTCGTTTTAGTTGAAGATTTGATGAAGGTTGCCCATTCTTTTAAAGACAATCGAATTTTAACAAGAGCACTCTTGACAAAAGCGAATATTGAGGTCAAAGTTCTAGATCAAGACCATGCCATTGCAACCCTAAATGAAGCATTAAAAATAAATGGAAGTCGAAATAATACTGTAGAACTCGCATTAATTTATAATGATTTAGGCAGTTGTAATTATAGAAAAGCAAATTATGTAGAATCCACTAAAAACTTTCTAAAGTCGGTTAAAATTTCAAAAAATATTGATTCCATAATAACTGGAAGCGCGTATATCGGATTGTCTGATGTTTGTATAGCACAACATAATATTCAAGATGCTTTAAAATATGCCTTATTGGCAAAAAAGTATGAATCTAAAAATACAGGTGAAAATGTGATTGCAAGCAACGCATTAGCTATTGGAAATGCTTATGAGGAATTAAATGAAATTGAAAAAGCAGAAGATTATTTTAATGAAGCGGCAAGATTGTTTAAAAAAATTGGTGATAATTTCTATGTAGCTTATACCTATTATGAGCATGCAGGATTATATTTTGACACTGATCCTTTAAAATCCATTGATTATAGACTTGAAGCACAAGCCATTTTCGATAAAGTAGCACCAGACAGATTATCATCAGGATCAAACATGGATTTTTTAGGCGAAGAATACGTTCTTCTTGCCGCCAATGATTCTCTCATAAAAAAAATTAAAAATCCTTTAGTTCCCAAAACCAAAGCAGCTTTATTGGCACAAGCTGAAATTCTGTACAACAAAGCTTTACCAATTGCCATAAAAAATAACAACGTTTTGGGAATTTTAAGTACAAGAGAATATTTGTCTCAGGTTCAAGAATTAACGGGCAATTACAAAGATGCTTATGCAAATTTAGTGGTGGCAAAAAGACTGAGAGACTCGCTGTTTTCACAAGAAAACAAAAACGAGATTGCGAAATTAATGTCCGAAAAAGAAGTATTTGAGCTAAAAACCGCAAACGAAAAAAAAACGAACCTTAACAAAATCCTTATCGGTTCATCCATCGCTTTATTACTCATCGCCTTTTTAATCTATTGGAACTTTAAAAACAAACGGAGAGTACAAAACCTAAAAATAACCGAACTTGAAAAAGATAAGCAACTTCTTACCGTAGATGCAATGTTAAAAGGCCAAGAAGAAGAGCGAAGCCGCATTGCAAAAGATCTTCACGATGGCTTGGGAGGTTTACTCTCTGGCACCAAATTATCCTTTATAAACATGAAAGAAAACCTTATACTTACCCCAGAAAATGCTATTCAATTTGATAAATCGTTGAATATGCTAGACAGCACTATTGTAGATTTACGCAAAGTAGCACAAAATCTTATGCCAGAAGCATTAGTGAAATTTGGTCTTAATGAAGCGCTAAGGGATTATTGCAATGGCTTACAATCTTCATCAAAAATTACTGTTATCTATCAGAAAATAGGTATTGACAGAAAACTTCCTAATACCGCTGAAGTTTTTGTGTATCGGATTATTCAAGAACTAATTAACAATGCTGTAAAACACTCAAAGGCATCAGAAATAATTGTGCAACTAGCTTTATCAGAAACTAAAACCTCCATAACCGTTGAGGATAATGGCCTTGGTTATGACAAAAACACTATAGAAAATAAAGAGGGAAGCGGGTTAGACAACATTGCATATCGCGTTCATTATCTTAATGGCGCTATAGATACCGAAACATCACTAAATAATGGAACTTCAGTAAACATTGAACTAAATGTGTGATCCAATAAAGCTTTTAATAGTGGATGACCATCAAATGATTATTGAAGGCATACAATCTTTATTGGAAGACCAAGCCAAAGTGAAAATTGTTGGAACTGCAACTAGTGCCAAACTTTGTGAACAGTTTTTCACTACACACACTGCCGATATTGTTTTTATGGATATTAATTTACCCGATTTAAGTGGTATTGACCTAACCGCTTTACTGTTAAAAAAATATCCAGCGCTACATATTATTGCTCTTAGCACTTTTACACAAGGAACTTACGTACGGAAAATGATAGAGAGCGGTGCCAAAGGCTACTTACTTAAAAATGCATCCAAATTTGAAATTTTGAAAGCGATAGAAGTTGTGCATTCTGGACAAAAATATATTTCCCCAGAAGCCCAAGAAGCACTAAATTATGAACTTAATCTACAAAATAAGTTGCCAATAATTACCAAGCGAGAAAAAGAAGTTCTAATTTTAATTATTGAAGGATTATCAAACAGTCAAATAGCTGAAAAACTTTTTATAAGCATTGATACGGTTGATAGCCACAGAAAAAATCTCTATTCAAAGCTGAACGTAAATAATACGGCTATGCTCATTGGTTTTGTCAATGAGAACAAATACCTAGATTATTTATAATTATAGGTGAAGAACAAATAATCCTCTATCTCAAAACAAAGAATTCATTCTTGAATTTTTAATAAAAAAGAAGTTCGAAAAACCTAAACTAACAAAAGCTTTTTCCGAAAAATTGTATTATCTAAGAAATTATTTCTTTATAAATTCGACTAAATCCACCTCATCAGATTTAAGAACAAAAAAGAAAAAGCATGAAATCAATTAAATTAGTATTGCTCGTTTTGCTTGCAAGTTTTGGCTTGCAAGCGCAAGAACTTGTTGGTGGTCAAGCCACGTTGACCAAAATAAAAGAAGGCGTTTTTGAAATAAAGAAAGAAGACGGAACCGCCAAAAAGATAGACATTCGTCCCAATGCTGAAGACCATTTGCAAGGCACGTTGTCAGTTCTCTTTAACGATTGCGAAAAAGTAAGACAATCAGTTTTTGATATGAAAATAATTACCGAGGACGATTTGGTAAGCACTGTAAAAGAGTATAACAATTGCGACCACACTCCCTTTCAGCCTTCAGAGAAGGAAATTGAGCAAGCCGCAAATTTTCAAGGTGACCAATATAAACTCTTCGGAAGCATTGGCGCCTCTTTAAACCGTATCGGTTTTTCAAATGTTGACGATTATGAAAATTTAATGCAAGGGCAATTAAGTTTCGGTTTGGCTGCCACTCCAGGTTTTGCCGGCTCTTTGCAAGGTAATCTCTATTTTACATTGGAAGCCAGCGCAGCATTTTCTGGAGATAAAGACTTCAGCAATTCTCCTTTTACTACAAATTTCAAAAAAGATTCATATAGAGCCAGTTTGGGAACAGAGTATCATTTCAATAAAAATGGCTCGATACAACCGCTGATAGGAATTGGAGTGGGTCTTGTTCGGGATCATTACAACGGAAATTATGATGGTTATAAAATTAAACAAACACAAGGAAGTGCCTATTGGGCTCCAAAAGCCGGTGTTTTATTTTCATTGGACGCTAAAAAATCATTGGGCCTGATTGTAAGTTATATTCCTGAATACGAAAATGACCTTTCGTTTATAAGTGATGGTGAAGAAATTCCCTTTATTATTAATACACATTACATAAATGCAGGCTTGTATCTCTATTTTTAAATAGAATTTATAAATCAGAATAATTAAGAGTAAGGTTTTGCAATTGTAGATTCTTACTTTTATTTGTATTTTCTGATATCCCTAAAAAATTTTATTATGAAGAATTTAATTTTTGTTCTTTCCCTAATACTTCTTATCAGCTGCAAAAAAGAGACCAAAAAGATAGCTGACACTATAAAACAGGACCAACAGTCTTCACTACAGACTACCAAAACAGAAACAAATGATCAGGAGTATGTGAATCAAATAATTCCTGGAAAAAGACTCGGGAATATTATTTTGAATGAAAATACAACTGTCGTGCTAGACAGTCTCGGCAAACCGGATTCTGGTGACGCCGCCATGGGGAAAGCCATTTCTACCTGGCGCAAAGATTCGAATAATTTATTAAGTATTTACACTACCACAAAAATGGGTATAGAAGATTTCTCCAGGATTAAAGCAATCCGTAGCTTATCTCCTGATTTTAAAACTATATCAGATTTGGGTGTGAACAGTACTTTATCAGAGATTGAAAGGTATTTCAAACTTAATAAAATTGGAGTGTTCCCTCTTAATGGCAAAAGCTATAGACTCTACTCAAGTGATGAAGGAATTGGTTTTGAAGTAGGAGAAGATCAAAAATGCCATGGTATCGTAATTGCGGAAAAAGGAACGAGCCCAGAGCAACATTATCTCACGTTCTATCCCGATCTAGAAAAGCAATAAGTTTTTCTTATTTATTTAAAAAATTTCTATACCAACTGCATTCCTTGATGATTTGTGCCTGAAAGGCCGTGTCCGAATAGTCATTTTTTAGGATTTGAAAATAATCTTTATGGTCACCACAGACCTCAACTCTGTAATTGTAATCTGAAGTTGCTTCTTCTGAAAAGCAATAATTAGTTTTAGCGAGCATAAAAGTAGCTTTGGCTTTTGTCTCTTTTCCACCATTCGCCATTATTGCTTTCTTAAAATATTTTGTAGCATTCTTTAAAAATTCAGAATCAGTACCTTTTTGTTGGCCCTCGGAATAATAATCATATCCCAAAATATGGTTACGCTCATTATTACCTAAATACTGAAGTGCATTTAGAAACCAGCCTTCTTCACTTGTATTGTACCAAGCGTTTCCCAACATATAATAATAGTCTGCAGCATTTTGAGTATCTCTTTTCGCCAATCCTTCTAATTTTTTAAATGTCTCGGCTAGTTTCAACTTATTGTCTGCATAAGTTTCATCTCGATCGATTTTTTGGATATCATCGGCAAAAAGACTCTTATATTTCATATGCATTTTATCAGACTGTTTGGAAAAAGGAGTGTCAAAATACTCGCGGATAGCTCCAGAAAAAAGTTCCGGTCTTATGTTCGTTCCATAAAAGGCACTAGGATCTTCTATTTTTTTGAAATAGGAAATTGCTTCATCAAGATTATTTCGTTGAAAATACCAAGTACCGCGAAGCTCGTTTACATAATCTTGCGGACTACTTTTTATTTTGGAAATAATTAATTTTTCATAGTCACTTTTTTGGGGAATGTTTATAAAGTCCTGAAGTTTTTTAATTAGACCATCTTCAACAAATTCATTCTTATAATGGGATCTCCAATGGTTCCCTAAATTTGATTCAACCTCCTCCCATGTATATTCAGAACCTTCCATACCATAATTAAGACTTCCTAAAAGCGAAACAACCACATTGCCATCCTTATTATACAAATTTGAAATAGAATTGAAGAAAAAAGCTGTCAACGGTCGTGATTCATAAAGTTGCTTATCTGACTTCAAGTGGGTAAAAAGATTTCCTATTTCTTTCCTGTCCAAAGAGTTCAACTTCAAGATATCAATGGAAAAAGATAAACGTTTAGCCTGAATATACATTTCACTATTCTTGGGAACACTTGAAGCATATAAAGCAGCATTTTTGTAATCCTTATCTTTTAGATAGGTAGCAGAAAGAACAATTCTCCAGAAATCCTTTCTTGACACATCGGAATTTCCAACTTGGGTTTTTGCAATTTTATGAAGTGCCTGTAAAGTTTTCGAATCAAGTGATTTTCCATTTTCAGATTCATCATTCCATCCGTCATATTGGTTGGTGAATAAACTATTCTGTAACTTGTCTGTCTCGCGGATGGCGAGCACTTCCAAATATGGAGAATTTGGATTTTTGTTTTGCAATTTCTGCATCTCCTGAGATATACTGCCCTTAAAATAATAAGACTTGAAAAAAGATTCAATTTCTCCAAATCCATTAGCAGCAAAAAAATCATCATTCAATTGCGGATTAGACCAATCAAAATATCTTAGGCTCAAGGCACAACTTTCACGACGTGATGGGGCTTTTGAATAAACCTCTAAAAACCCTTTGGTTGCTTCCTGTAGCTTTTTAAGATTGTACGCGGCACCAGAACGTTGTTCCAAAGCGAGATAATAAATATATGGGGTTTGGGTGTCCAACTTTAAAAAATTATCGAAATAACTTAAAGCAGCTTCATTTTCCTGTAAATAATGCGCCAAACGCACAATTTGATAGCCATATCTATTTTTTAAAAATGCATTGGTTTCAGCTTTATAACTTTTTAATGCAAGTTCTAGGAGTTCAGGTTTTTGATCATAACCACCATTTTCCTCTCCTTGATACCAATCGCTTCCTCCACTTTTGTTACTGCTTATGCCTTCACATTGTTTGGCCAACAACATATATTTAGAAAAAGGTTTTTGAAGACTTTTGTTTATTTTATTGGCTAATATTCCATTAACTACATTGGATTCATTGGCTTCAAGTTTTTTGTACCAGTCAATAGTTTCGTTATAAATCAATTGATAAAGAACCTCTTCACTTAAATTTGTTCCGAAGAATTTTCTCCAATCCTCAAGATTCTCTTGTGTAGCTGTTAAAGTTCCGGGCGATTCACAAAAGGTACTCCAAGGACAGTTTAAAAATGGATATAGTGAAGGATCACCTACTATTTTTTGATCTATTATTGGGTAATAGAGTTCTTCATATTCGTCAGAATAGCCACAAAAAACACGAGGTTTTTCTGTTGCATAAGAAATTGCGGTAACAAATAAGATAATACTAGCGTAAGGTTTCCAAAAGTTCATTTATATCTAAATTTTGAAGTGTGGAGGAATTTATATGATATAAAACTACAGAATATTCTCGACCTGCAGCCTTTGAAATTATGCTCTGAAGCTTTTTAAGGTCTGAGAACGTGACGTTTTCCATTCGGAGTTTATCTCCTTTGTAAATAAAGCTTCCATTTATATATGTTTCAGATGTCGCTATAAACCAATTTTCTCCATCTGAGGCTTTAAAGTTTTCGTTAAGTTGTTTCTCTTCAATATCAGATAAAATTCCAACCAATTGATCGTCGCGATACAGCACACCCCATCCGAAAATGGGTAATGCCACATTATATTCCAATGGAAATTCGTGAAGTCTAGATAGATATGCGCTCGTTTTTTCAATATTTAAAATAGAGTTGGTTTCTTCAATCGAGCCCAGGTCACCTACGTTGTAAAACATAATCGTAGCCTGATCCACGGGAGGAACTCCCGTTTTCTCTGGAAATTTTACTTGGTGAAGTCTAATTGTGGCAGAAAATTTAATTGGCTTATTTGGATCTCGACCGAAATCATTCAATAATTCACTCTTTTGCAATTCTTCCAAAAAACTGAAATACGCTTCTCTGGTGCTCACAGTCCAATCACAATCAATCTGAATTTCTGGAAAATCGGTGTTTTCATTGAAATGCTTCTCTTTAAGTCGGAGTATTTTTCTCAGGGTTTGATCTGCAACGTATTTAAGTTGTGAAGGCCTTGTTTCTTTTTCAAAAACCTCATTTGTTATATAAATAACTGGAATTATTTGCAATGCCAAAGTGGAATCTATCTCAGACATTTGGAGGGTCGCAGTGGGTAAAACTCGATTATCCTCTTGGTTATAAACCAAATCAAAAAATCGCAAATACAATTTTTCAGAATTTGCTTTTTTCAGCAATTCCCGTTCTGGTTTGGCAATAGAATATTTTGTTTTCCAGTGATAGAACGAAACACTTTTTGCTTCACTTTTCTTACAGGATTGAAAGCAAAATAGAATTATACAGCAAAGAATGACTGTTGCGATTTTCTTCATCAATACCCTAACACCTCTAAAATCTTTTTCTTCACTTTTTCCGTTGACGGAATCATTGTTTCTTCTAAAATTGAATTTAATGGTATGGCGGGCATGTTTTCAGAGCCAATGAGCATTACGGGTGCATCCAATTGTTGGAAACACTCTTCTTGGATTCTACCCTGAAGTCCTCTGCTAAAGCCATTCTCTGAAGGCTCTTCAGTTACCACCAAGCATTTTCCACACTTCTTAACCGATTTGAAAACTGTTTCATAATCTAATGGGTGCAGTGTTCGAAGATCCACAATTTCAATTTTATCTTGCATTCCCAGTTCTTCTGAAGCGTTCATCGCCCAATGTACACCCATTCCATAGGTGATGATGGATAGCGTTTCTTCATCCTCTTGCTTCCAGATTTCCTGAAGTACCCAAGCTTTCCCAAAGGGTAAAATATAGTCCTCAGCTGGCATTACAGAAGTCGCACCTTTAGTTCCTTTCACTTTACTCCAATAAAGTCCTTTGTGTTCAAAAATCACAACTGGATTTGGATCGTAGTAGGCTGCTTTCATAAGGCCTTTTAAATCTGCACCATTACTCGGATAAGCGATTTTAAGCCCGCGGATATTTGTCACTATACTTTCCACAGAAGAAGAGTGATAGGGTCCTCCACTGCCATAGGCACCAATTGGAACGCGAAGCACCATTGAAACTGGCCATTTACCTTCAGAGAGATAACAGCTTCGCGAAACCTCTGTAAAAAGCTGATTCAGTCCGGGCCAAATATAATCTGCAAACTGCACCTCAACAAAGGGCTTGAGACCTACAGCGCTCATTCCAACTGTACTTCCCACAATAAAAGCTTCCTGAATGGGAGTGTTAAAAACACGGTTGTCACCGAACTTTTCAGCTAAGGTTGCTGCCTCGCGGAAAACACCACCCAACCTTCTTCCGACATCCTGGCCGTATAAAAGAGATTCAGGATGCTTTCGCATAATTTCTTCAACGGCAGAAAGTGCACAATCTACCATCACCACTTTCTCTGCTCCTTCTGGACTTCTTTCGCCTACCTCCTCAGTTATCTCTGTGGGTACAAAATCGTGAGTAAATAAATCTTCAGGTTTTGGATCATCAGCTTGAAAGGCTTTTTCTAAGGCTATTCCAACCTCAGTTCCAATTTCTGTTTCAATTTCACTGAGTTCATTTTCTGCAAATCCATTCTCCAATAACAATTTTTTCAACTTGGGATATGGATCTCGGCTTTTTGCTTCGTCTAAATCATCCCTATAAAACTCCATTCTAACACCAGAAGTATGATGATTCAATAGCGGAACTTTTGCGTGCACTAAAAACGGTCGGCGTTCAGTTCTTATTTTTGAAATTATATCTTGAAGTGTATTGTAACTTTCTTCGAAATCGGTTCCATCAATGGTCACGGCTTCTAAGCCCTTAAAGCCTTTGGCATATTCAAAAGCGTCTTGGGCTCTTGTTTCCGCAGCATTGGCAGATATATCCCAGCCATTATCCTGTACTAAATAAAGAATAGGTAATTTCTTTAGGACCGCCATTTGAAAGGCTTCAGCCACTTCACCTTCGGTAACGGATGCGTCGCCTAGACTGCAGACCACGATTGGATTATCAGAAACCTTATGCGAGATAGCTTCGGCTTCCTTATACCAAAAACCTAATGCCACGCCTGTAGCCGGAATAGCCTGCATACCTGTAGCGGAGCTTTGATGCGGAATTTTTGGTTTGTCATCATCTCTTAAACTGGCATGGGAATAATAGGTTCTCCCGCCTGAAAAAGGATCGTCTTTTTTTGCCAAAACTTGAAGCATCAATTCATAAGGTGTCATTCCAATTGATAGTAGAATTGAATCATCTCTGTAATAGGGAAACACATAATCTTGTGGTAATAACTGCATTCCCAAAGCAATCTGTATCACTTCATGTCCACGCGAAGTTGCGTGTACATATTTTGAAACGGTCTTGAAGTTTTCTTCATAAATCTCGGTCATTGCTTTCGCCGTAACCAAAGTTTTGAAGGCTTTTATTAATATATTTTTATTCATTATTGATTAATTTGATTCACGAACTACGATCTTTTCGAATCACGAAACACGACGTTTTGACACACGACTAAAGGACCACGTTGTGATTCAAAACATCTCCAATTATTCTTGATCTAATTTGTCCATGAAATTTGATATTTTACTTTGTAATGTCTGTGCCTTATCTTTCCTAATCGCGCCAGCAAATGGTCGTGGTTCAAAACTTCCTTTCCACATCAAATTGTTCCATATAATCCGCAATTCTTCTTAAAAAAGAACCTGCCAAATACCCATCCACTATTCTATGATCAAAAGAAAGAGAAAGATACATCATTTGTCTAATTTCAATTTTGTCACCATCTTCCCGCTCCATAACTTCAGCACGTTTTTTAATAATTCCCGTTGCGAGAATTGCTGCTTCGGGTTGGTTGATTATAGGCGTCCCCATCAAACTGCCGAATGTTCCTACATTACTTATAGTAAATGTACTTCCTTTGGTGTCGTCAGCCTTTATTTTATTATCACGGGCCTTGCCTGCTAATTCATTTGTAGCTGCGGCTAATTCCTTTAAATTCTTCTTATCGGCATCTCTTACAACAGGGACAATCAAGTTTCCTGAAGGCAAGGCAGTGGCCATTCCAATATTTATTTCATCTTTTATAATGATATTTTTCCCGTCTAAGGAGGAGTTTATGGAAGGGAAATCCTTGATAGCTTTGGCTACGCATTCAATAAATAGTGGTGTAAAAGTGAGCTTATCATTGTATTTCTTCTGAAATGCATCTTTGTTTTTATTTCTCCAATTTACCATCTCAGTTAAATCTGCTTCCACATAGGCAGTTACGTGAGGAGATGTATGTTTTGAAAAAACCATATGATCAGCAATCATTTGACGCATACGGTCCATCTCAACAATTTTCCCTTTCCCTTTATCGAATTTTAGATCGGGAATCTGAAATCCTGATGGTTCTGAGACCGATTGTGCAAACTTGAAAGGACGTCCACTTTCTATATATTCTGAAATATCGCTTTTGCGCAAACGGCCATCTTTTCCAGTACCAGAAATTCGAGCAAGTTCTTCGTAACTAATATAATTTTTTCGGGCAATGCTATCAACTAAAGGTGAAATAAAAATATTTTCATTCACCACGAACGACTTAGAATTTGAATTTGAAGATGAAACTGAAGCTACTTTTTTTGTCTTTTCGGAATCCTTTTCAGCAGGGCCTATTTTAGTGTCTTTAGGTTTTTTGGAAGAAGTGTTTTCCAAGCTCCCTCCTTCTGAAAATTCCAATATTGCGATTACCTCACCAATTGGAACGACATCCCCATTACTAAAATTATGTTTTACCATTCTTCCCGAAACAGGAGCAGGCACTTCATTATCAACTTTATCTGTTGCAACTTCCAGAAGCACATCACCTTCTTGAAATGAATCACCTTCTTTTACATGCCATTCGATGATTGTTCCTTCCGTTATACTTTCGCCCATCTTGGGCATTTTGAATTCTGTTTTATTCATTCCTTTATACTGAATTAGATCTCAAAAGTTTTAAAGCTATAGAGGTCCTTCGTCTTTACTTTTTTCTAAATTCTTCCAAAGTTTTATAAAAATCCTCCTGAATCGGTCTATCCTTTGGAATCTCTCTCAAGGGCTCAACTTCTCTTAAACTCTCATAACAGTCCGAAGGCAATTGCTGATATAATCTCGTTCCTACTGTTTTCCATTCAATCATTTCATCTGAAATGTCTTTGACTGCTTTTGCTGGATTACCAACTATTAGTTTTCGCTTCGGAAATTTCTCTTCAGCTTTTACAAAACTCATTGCACCAACAATACATTCATCGCCAATCTCGGCATCATCCATTATTACGCTATTCATTCCAATTAGACAATTTCTGCCCAAATTAGCGCCGTGAATTATTGCACCGTGACCAACATGTGCACTTTCTTTCAATACAATACTTTTACCTGGAAACATATGTACTGTACAATTTTCCTGAACATTTACTCCGTCTTCAAGGATAATTTCACCCCAATCACCACGAATAGCGGCGCCCGGACCAATGTAACAATTTTTGCCAATAATAACATTGCCAGTAACGGCTGCCAAGGGATGGACGAAACTGGATTCATGGATTACTGGAATATGTCCTTTAAAAGAATAAATCATGTTTTATTCAAATCGTTTTAAGGTTTCTTTCGTAAAATCACTCAAGACCAATCTTCCCGAAATCACTGCTCTTTCGGCAAGTAATTTATCCCAATCTTCTGTCCCTTTCCAAAATACTTTTTTCATTTCTTTCATCGCTTCAGGATTGTAATTGCATAGGTTTTCTGTGAATTTCTGAACGGCCTCATCCAGTTCTTCCAAAGTATCATAAACCTGATTGTATAATCCTTTTTGTCTTGCCCATTCCGCCTCATAAAAAGTATTTGCATCAATGGCTATTTGACTGAACCCACTCGTACCTAATTTTCTTTCAACGGCAGGGCCGACTACAAAAGGGCCAATCCCAACATTTAATTCACTTAATTTAATTGCTGCAAATTTTGTAGCCATGCAATAATCTGTCGCAGAAGCAATACCTACGCCGCCGCCAACAGTTTTTCCTTGAATTCTTCCAATGATAAATTTAGGACATTTGCGCATTGCATTGATCACATTTGCGAAACCACTGAAAAAGACTTTTCCAGTTCCTGCATCGGTGATGCTTATGAGTTCATTGAAGCTAGCACCTGCACAGAAAGTTCTATCACCACCGCTTTTTAGAATTATAACTTTAACTTCTTCGTTATTTCCTGCCTTAGTGATTGTATCTGCTAGTTTTGCCAGCAAATCTCCTGGCAGACTATTTTGTGCGGGATGAAAAAAATTCGATAATTGCGATTCCGTTTTCAATCTTTATGTGAACGTATGGTTCAGACATGTTTTCACTTTTTAAATTTATATTAATCCAAATTGTTCGAAATGATGATTCAAGTGTTTTCGTTCTAACAAATACCATTCATAACGGTTCAACTCGCCGAAGACTATATTCTTTAATTTACCTTCTGAATTTTCTTTGAAATAGTCTTTATAGGCTGCTCTCTCCTCTAGAAATTTTTCCTTTGCTGTTGCCAAGTCAGGATAGTTTAACTTATTCAACTTACCTTTTTCCAATTCCGGAAAATTAGTATTGTGTGGAAATTTATCATAGTTATAAAGACTTGCGTGGACTTTCTCCAGAATCTTTTCTGGCGTTGCAATTTCAAAATCCTGAATTTTCCCAGAAGCAATTTTATAAGTGTATTCCAAATGTTCTAACATATGTTGAGGTGTCATGATACCCCATTTTGGCTTAGATTGTTCAGATAATTTGTTTAAGGATTTCTGAATCATTTCGTCGGTCATTTCAATAAAAGTTTCCTGTTTTTTTTGCACCATTGTTAGGATTGTGGCAACTGCCACCAATTCATCTTCCGCATCAAAAACTTCGACAAACCATTTTACTATTCCACTAGGATGTTCTGTGGAAGCGACATCACGATCAACTTTTTGTTTACACGTCAATCGCACATAAATAGTGTCATTATGATACAATGGACGCAGAAAACGACAATCTTCCAAACCATAATTTGCCGCTACTGGACCTTTGTTGGGATAAACGAATAACCCTGCTGCCGCTGCTATTATAAAATAACCATGGGCAGTTCGCTTTTCAAAAATACTTCCATCAAGAGAAGTGATATCAGTATGAGCGTAAAAATGATCCCAAGTTAGGTTAGCAAAATTGATAATATCAGTATCCGTAAGAGTACGCTTATGTGTTTTTAGAGATATTCCAGGCTCAATATCTTCCCAATGATATTTAAACGGATGTTGGTCAGCATCTTTATATTTTGCATTAGCTTGATAGATACCTGTGATTTCAGTTAAGGTTGTTGGTGAGCCCTGAATTGCAGTACGTTGTAGATAATGCTTTATCCCGCGTATTCCACCCATTTCTTCGCCTCCACCAGCACGTCCTGGACCACCGTGTACCAAACTTGGCAATGGCGAACCGTGACCCGTGCTTTCTTTGGCGCTTTCGCGGTTAAGGACTAAAATCCTTCCGTGATGGGAAGCTGCATTAATCACATATTCCTTTGCTATTTTATCATCATTAGTCGCAATGGATGAAACCAAAGAACCTTTCCCCATTTGAGCTAAAGTTATGGCTTCATCTAAATTTTTGTACGGCATAATAGTACTTACCGGACCAAAAGCTTCGGTTTCGTGAACCGATAGATTTTTAAACGGGTAATCTTCACGTAGTAAGATTGGAGCCAAGAAAGCACCTTTTTTAGCATCGGCACCGATAACGTCTATTTTATCCAAATCTCCATAAACAATTCTTGCGGTTTTAGACAACGCTTGTACACGTTCTCTAACTTCCTTCACTTGGTCCAAACTTACCAACGAGCCCATTCTAACTTCTTTTAAGCGAGGGTCGCCGATGGTTACTTTTGCAAGTGCATTTCCAAGTGCGATCTGTACATCTTCCACCAAACTCTCAGGAACAATCACACGGCGAATGGCCGTACATTTTTGACCACATTTTACAGTCATTTCATTTTTGACTTCCTTAATAAACAAATCGAATTCAGGTGAGCCGGGAACTGCATCTTCTCCCAAAACCGAAGCATTTAAGGAGTCTGCTTCCATTGTAAAAGGTACGGATTCTTCGATAATCCTTTTATGTGCTTTAAGCATTCTACCTGTAGTGGCAGAACCTGTAAAAGTAACCACATCTTGTGATTCCACACTATCAAGTATGGTTCTGGCAGAACCTGTAATAAGCTGTAAGGCACCTTCCGGTAAAATCTTGGAAGCGATAATTTCACGAACTACGGCTTCAGTCAAAAAAGAAGTATTTGTAGCAGGTTTTACAACTGCTGGAACTCCAGCCATCCAGTTTACAGCGCATTTTTCAAGCATTCCCCATACAGGAAAATTAAAAGCATTAATGTGGATGGCAACACCACGTTTTGGAACCATAATATGATGGGCCATAAAGCGCCCACCTTTGGACAAGTCTATGGGATCCCCTTCAACGTGGTAAGGTTGATTTGGAAATAATTTGCGAAGAGAAGCATTTGCAAATAGATTGCCAAATCCCCCTTCAATATCAATCCAACTATCAACTCTAGTCGCGCCAGTCCGGTAGCTTATCTCATAGAAATCAGCTTTTCTTTTTACTAAATAAAGTGCTAAGGATTTCAGCATATTGCCACGTTCCTGGAAAGTCATTTTCCGTAGTACTTCACCACCTTTCGTTCTTCCGTATTGGAGGATTTCGGCAAAATCTAGCCCTTCAGTATCTGAAAGAGCAATAACTTCACCGGTTATGGCATCGTGCATCGGCACACCTTCACCATTTCCTTGTATCCATTTTCCTGTAACGTAATTATGTAATTTTTTCATTATAATTATTTTAGTCGTCCACATAAAAGTGGAAAACAATATTTATACTCGCTCAATTATAGCAGCATATCCTTGCCCTACACCAACGCACATAGTGATTAAAGCGTAGCGTTTATTTTGCTCTTGTAATTCCAAAGCAGCGGAATGAGCTAGTCGTGCTCCTGTAACGCCAAGTGGATGGCCAATTGCAATTGAACCCCCATTTGGATTGATACGAGGATCGTCATCTTTTAAGCCCCATTCACGGATGCACGCTAAAGCCTGTGAAGCGAAGGCTTCGTTCAATTCAATTACGTCCATATCTTCCATTTTCAAACCTGCCTTTTCAAGTGCCTTGCTGGAAGCCTCAACAGGGCCAATTCCCATAACTCGCGGTTCTACGCCCACAACTGCCGAGCTCACAATACGAGCGATCGGTTTTAAATTATATTTTTTCACGGCATCTTCCGAAGCAATAATAGTAGCTGCTGCTCCATCATTCAATCCGGAAGAATTTCCAGCAGTCACGCTCCCATCTTTTTTAAAAGCAGGACGCAAGTTTGCCAAAACTTCTTTTGATGTTTCTGGGCGAATAAATTCATCATCCTTAAAGATAATAGGGTCTTTTTTGCGCTGCGGAATTTCAACTGAAACTATTTCTTTTGCCAATCGGCCGTTCTTTTGAGCTTTAGAAGCTTTCATCTGGCTACGATATGCAAAAGCATCTTGATCTTCCCGTGAAATATTATGTCTTTCGACCAAGTTTTCAGCAGTATTTCCCATACCGTCTGTACCGTACATCTCGGCCATCTTGGGGTTTACGAAACGCCAGCCGAAACTGGAATCATACATTTGTGAATCTGTTCCAAAAGCCTTTGAAGGTTTTCCAATAACGAATGGTCCGCGCGTCATGTTTTCCACTCCTCCAGAAATGAACAAATCGCCGTCGCCTGCTTTTATCGCTCTGTTTGCCTGGATAATTGCAGAAAGTCCACTACTGCAAAGTCTATTTACCGTTTCTCCAGGAACCGTAACTGGCAAGCCCGCCAACAATGACGCCATACGCGCAATATTCCTATTATCTTCGCCAGCTTGATTGGCACAGCCAAGAATTACATCATCATAGGCTTCTTTAGGGATACTGGGGTTTCTCTTTACGATTTCAGAGATTACCAAAGCCGCCAAATCATCTGTTCTAACTGTACTTAATGTTCCTTGATAACTTCCTATTGGAGTTCTTATACCATCAATTATATATGCCTCTTTCATTTTCTAATTTAAAATTTCTGAAAAGGTATCGCCTTGGGTTATGTCACCAGTTTTATAACCTTTCATAAACCACCTCATTCGCTGTTCTGAGGTTCCGTGAGTAAAGCTATCTGGTTGAACATCTCCTGTAACTCTTTTCTGAATAGCATCATCACCCACAGCATTTGCAGCACTTAATGCTTCTTCAATATCTCCTTCCTCTAAGAATTCTTTATTGTAATATGCCCAAACTCCTGCATAAAAATCTGCTTGAAGCTCTAATGCCACAGATAATCTGTTGGCTTCACTTCTATTCTGTTGCTGTAGGCTAGTCACCTTTTGTGAAGTTCCCAATAATGTTTGAACGTGATGGCCTATTTCATGAGCGGTTACATAAGCAATTGCAAAATCTCCTCCTTTTGCTCCAAAACGGGTTTTGAGTTCATCAAAAAATGCCAAATCCATATATAGCTTGTGATCTGCCGGACAATAAAAAGGTCCAGAAGCCGAACTTGCATTTCCACAACCAGTGCTTACCGCATCGGTAAAAAGTACCATCGTTGGATCTTCGTATTTCCCTATATTATTTTCGCTAAAAATTTGACTCCACACATCTTCGGTACTGGCCAATACGGTAGACATAAAATTTCCCATTTCCTTCTCTTGCGCGGTGAGCTCTCTTTGCTCTGTTTGTTGAACTGTTCGACTATTGCCTAATTGCTCAACAATAGGTGCGAGTGTTTGCCCTGTTTCGCCTCCAAAAAACTGAAGTGCCAAAACGATTATTGCAATTACACCCCCGCCAGCAGCTAGTTTGCCTTTCGAGCTCATTCCACGTCGGTCATCAAGATTACCGCTTTGTCTTCTTCCTTGCCATTTCATATGTTTTTATTTTAGATGGTTTAATAAATATTTTCGATTCGATTTGATTTATTTTTAATTCATAAAAATAAACAATATCATTACTGCTTTTGTTAAATTTAAAGTTAAACCTATAAGGAGATTTTCTTTTTTTATATCACTAAAAATAAACTTTATCTTACAGGTTTTCTGTGTTGCTCCAATCCTTACTTGTTCTATAAACCACACCTTTAAAAAGGGCTACCAATTCATCACCGCGCCTAACCTCAACAATATTAAATCCCAATTTGTTACCTACTTTTTCAATAACTGATTCAGCTGTTAGATAATCCCCTTCGCTTAAGGCTTCAATATGGTTAATTGAAGTTTCGATGGAAACAGCGAATTTTCCGTGGGAATTCGCTGCAAAACCGAAAGCTGTATCCGCCAAAGAATAAGCTATTCCGCCATGAGCTTTTCCCATACTATTTAGCATTTCTTTACGGATTTTCAGGCCCAATTTAACTTTGCCAAGTTCTGAGCTAAGTATTTCTATCCCCATCCATTTACTAAATGGGTCTAATGATAGCATTTTATACGGAATTTTTTTTCCTTCCATTTTAAGATTTTAGACATTGATCTATAAATCCGATAGCGATCGGAAGTGCTATAGGAACCATCGGGTTTAATTGAAAAATTTTGCGTTTTCACGATTCATTTTACGCAACAATGGCGAGCATCGATAACGATCTTCGTGATATTCTTCATAGAGTTGGTCCATTTTCTTTACGCACCAATCCACTCCCTTTTCATCTGCCCAAGCCAACAATCCTTTTGGGTAGTTAACGCCTTTTGTCATTGCGTTATCAATATCCTCTGCGGATGCGATGTTCCAAAACAAGGCGTCTGCAGCTTCGTTTAATAGCATTGCTAAAATTCGATCAAAGATATTTTCAGCAGATATTGTTTCGTTAGAATTCGTTCTTGACTGCGCTCGAACGGACATTTCCCCCTCTTCCGAATAATTATAATATCCTTTTCCACTTTTTCTTCCTAAATAACCCGCTTCTGAAAAACGTTTCTGAGTGAAGGAGGGTTTATAGCGTGGATCATAGTAAAAGGCTGCGAAAACAGTTTCAGTAACGGTATAATTTACGTCGTTCCCTATGAAATCCATTAATTCAAATGGCCCCATTTTAAAACCTCCCAATTCTTTCATAGCATTGTCGATTTCAGAGAAGGAGGCCATTCCTTCCTCATAAATACGAAGCGCTTCACCATAAAAAGGGCGTGCCACACGGTTTACTATGAAGCCCGGAGTATCTTTTGTTACTGCAACAATTTTACCCCAGTCCATAATTGTCTCTACTGAAGTTTTCAGTGTTTCTTCCGAAGTCTGAATGGCTGGGATCACTTCAACCAGTTTCATCAAAGGGGCAGGATTGAAGAAATGCATTCCTATACAGCGTTCTGGTTTTTCTAAAGAGGAAGCGATAGAGGCAACTGAAAGAGAAGATGTATTGGTAGCTATAATGCATTCATCCGATACAAATTTTTCTAGCGTAGAGAGGACATTTCTCTTGATATCAAGGTTTTCCACGATTGCCTCAATTACCAATTCAGAGTTTTTCAATTTCTTTAAGGTATCCACATATTGAATATTATTTTCAATACGCTCTTTTTCCTTTCGATTTATTCTTCCCTTTTCAACCAAGCGATCCATTATTTTTTTCAGAGAGGCTTCGGAATTTTGAAGTGCTTCAGTTTTTAAATCATAAAGTGTCACAGAACACCCTGCTGTGGCGGCTACTTGAGCTATACCGCTACCCATGGTGCCCGCGCCTA
This sequence comes from Aequorivita sp., assembly GCA_034675805.1. Taxonomy (GTDB): domain Bacteria; phylum Bacteroidota; class Bacteroidia; order Flavobacteriales; family Flavobacteriaceae; genus Aequorivita. Next base: position 1,474,396 of record JAUCCX010000001.1, read on the forward strand.
TTATTGCTACTTTCATTGAAAATTGTTGTATTATGATATCTTATCTAAAATTTCTGGCATATAATATACCACTTAGTAATCCCTACAAAGATGTAGATTATTATTTTATTTTCAATTATTCTGCTTTTCCAAAATAAGCGATAGCTGTTTTAATGTAATCTATCTTTATAAAAATTGAATTATAGGTGTTATAAGTTTTATCCAATTAAGCAGTAATTATTACAAGAATAGCCAAAACCCTATCCAAAATTAATTTTCATTCTCTTTTTCATCTACCCCATATATGGGATTGACTTATAATTTTTTAGATATTACTTTTATACTATAGCTTATAGCCATGAAGATCAAATTCTTACTTAGCATATCCTTGTTTTTTCTACTGTTGGGTTCCGTTTGTGCCCAAAAGAAATCAAAAAATACGAAAGAAGAAAAAAAGCCCACTTATATCAATTCTTTTCCTCCTCCAGACTACTTGATGAAAGGCAAAACTTATTATTTCAAGGGAGAGAAAGATGGCTTAAAAATGGATTTACAACTCAAAAGAAAGACCATTCAGAAAATTCAATACGAGCTATCGATTATATTTCCCAACCATCAAAAATTCAGTGAAAAAGGAATGGTATATATGAACTTCGCTTATGATATGGGAACGGAAGAAATATTGCAGGAATCCACTGGCGAAATGGAGAGCTGTACAAACTTTTTCCCAAGTGAAGAAAATGGACTTATAATCTGCATTGGAGAAGATTATGACAACGATCGCCCTCCTACAACGGATAAACTTTTTGTGGATATATCCTTTAATCGAGAAAACTACCCACAAATAGATGTGGATGCAACACCCGAATTATTTCAACTGAATATTGAACCTTTAAAAAATTGATATTTAAAATAGGAAATATAGCTCTTTTCATTGGTTTAATACTCCTTTATAGTTGTGGCCAAGGGCAACCTCAACCAAAGCAAACTTCTGTGGCAGAAGAAATGACTGCAATTGAATCTACTGCAATTACTCCAGATACGCTTGCTCTTTCAAAAGCTTTTGAAGATTTGCAGCACGATCAAAAGTTTATTGAAGAAATGCTTTTGGATGATGGATATGCGGAAATAGAAGAAATTGTTGAAGAACGCGTTTTTGGCGACCTTAACGATGACGGAATAACAGATGTATTAATTTCATATATAGTTCACAATCGCGGTGGGGGAAACAACTGGACAACTCATTATGCCATTTTTCTGGGGCAAGATGAAAATAAATGGAACTGTGTAGGACTCTTTAATAGCGGTGGGAGCGCTTCAGAATATTATGTTGTATTAAACAAAATCAATAATGGAGACATATTCGGATATCACACTCCCCACAGAAATTCTGATTATCGGGATAGCGGTGTACCAGTGGAATATATCTATCAAGATAGGGATTTGGTCAAAACGTTTTTGAAACTGCATAACACTGGGGATAGTTATAACGACTACAACTATATCGAAGCAATACAAACCTCGAATAACCAGGATATTCCCACAATTGGTATATTGAAGGATTATCAAAATATTCTGGGCAAAAAAGAGCTAGATTGGCCAGAGGAAGAGCCCGAAGAATGCGGTTCTTACTATGATTATGAAGACTTTGCCGGTTTTGCATTCTACCCTTATTTAACATTGGAAACAAATAAAACAAATGAAGCAGCAGTTGTTTCCATTGAGCTTACAGGGAGTGGTTATAAGATCCAAACGGCTAAGGGAACATTTACAGAAAAAACAACTTTAAACGAAATACTCTCAATCTTTGGAGATCTCATCGAGATCAATATGAGTGATAGCGATAAAAATGAGGTCGTTGATTTGCGGATACCCATTGAAAGATACAACACTAAAGATGTGTGGATTCTTTATTTTAATGATGAGAGCAGAACCTTAAAAACATTACAACTACTAATGGGGTGCAAATAAAAACATCAATCTTGAAGAGAATGAAATATCCAGGAATAAAAACATTCCTATACCATACCATTTATTGGTGAATTAAATGATATTTCTTACTACTCCTTAAATTACCCACTCTAAAAATCGGGTTTTCACCTATTTACCTTGGTCTATATTATCCAATCAGAATCCTTCGATTTTTTGATGATATCCACAATTTAATTTTTTTCCCATCCCTTTGTTTCTATTTGGTATCAATTTCCCTTTTTATATACTGTATTTATGGGATTGACTTGTTCTTTTCAAGAATATAATTTTACTCTAATTAACAAAAAACAAAAAAAATGAAATCATGAAAAGATCACTTAAAATCCAAAATTTATTAAGAGTCCTTTTTATCATTTGCACCTTAGGGCTTTTATGGAGTTGTGAAGATGATGAAGAGAACACGCCACAAAATAATTCGAATGAGGATGTGTATGTTGCAGGAGCTGTTAAAAGCAATCACTTTGGTCGAGCGACTTATTGGAAAAATGGCGTTCCCGTTACTTTAAATGAGGAAGCTAAGGGCTCCACAGCAAATGACATCTTTATTGACGGTTCCGACATTTACGTTGTAGGCTCAACATTAAATGCTGACCTGGAAGACGTTCCAGCACTTTGGATCAATGGACGACAAACTTATGTACGTTTAACGGGAACAACGGGCGAAATAAATTCTGTTTTTGTTTCTGGCGGAGTAATATATATGGCTGGTTCTGATGATAATGTAGGGAAATTATGGGTATCTAGTTATGGCGTCGAACTTCGTCCACCCAGTGGAAACTCTTCGGAGTTTAAATCGGTGGTTGTGGTTCAAGATATGATTTATGTGGCGGGTTTCGAATATGAAGGGAATGTTAAGCACGCAAAATATTGGTCGTATTCCAAGTACGGCCCGCAAAAACTTGAAGCGTTCGATTTAGAACAGTTCCATAATGAGGGTAACTTTAATGATGCAAATTCAATAGTAGTAAAGGACAATAATATTTATGTTGCAGGCAATAATGGTAAGAACGCAACTTTATGGAAAAACAATCAACCAACCAATTTATATCCCGGTGATCAGAATTTTGAAGGCACTTCCATTTTCATCAAGGGAAATGATGTTTATGTTTCGGGGTTAGGGGGAGATTTACAAACTAATTTAAGTTGGTATTGGAAAAATGGGGTACTTACAAATTTAAATAGAGGAGAAGCGGGCCTAGAAATGGCACACTCCGTAGCAGTTGGGAAGGAAAATATTTATGTTGCAGGCTACGTGAGGAAAACTACTGACGATTGGGCCGTACTGTGGACCAATAATAAACCAGAAGATATGACGCATAATAAAACAAGGTCGTGGGCTTACTCAGTGAAGGTAGTTTCTAAATAGGTTTATTAGTCTTTGCGATTTTTTCAGGGCTTCACAATGTTTGAAGCCCTGTATTTTTTTACATATGTCTCTTAATAGAAATGAATCCGATAATTGCAATTACAAATCTCGAAATGATAACTTATATACCCTTAAATTCTGGTTTCCTTTTACAGACAAATGCATCAACGCCTTCAGCATAATCTTCGCTTTGAGCAGCTTCAATTTGTAGTTTGCTTTCTAAAATCAGTTGTTCTTCCAAAGAATTGGTCAAGGAATTGTTCAACAAACGTTTTGTAAGTCCTAGGGCTTTAGTAGGCATATTTGCCATTGTATTGGCAACGGTATTTACCTCTTCCATAAAGTTTTCTGAAGAAACCACTTTGTAAACCATTCCTAGTTTTTCGGCTTCTTCGGCAGAAACTTTATCGCCCAGCATCATTAACGCAGATGCTTTTTGAAAACCGATCAATCTGGGTAAAAAGAAGGTGCCCGCACTGTCGGGAACCAAGCCTATTTTGCTGAAGGCTTGAATAAAACTTGCATTTTCCGAAGCGATTACCACATCACAAGCCAAAGCGATATTTGCTCCAGCTCCTGCTGCTACACCATTTATGGCGCCGATTATAGGTTTTTCAATACTGCGAATGCGAGAAATGATTGGGTTGTAGTGCTCTTCAAGGATTTTTTTGAAACCAGGATTTAGTTCTGGAGAAGTCACCTCCTTTAAATCTTGTCCCGCACAGAAGGCCTTTCCGCTTCCTGTGATTACAATTGCTCGGACTTCCGGATTTTTTTCGGCAGCATCCAATTCGGTTTGAAGTAACAATGCCATTTCTCTATTGAAACTGTTGAATACTTCTGGTCTATTTAATGTTAAGACTGCTACTTTATTTTCTATTTGGGTGGTTATACTTTTATTCAATTCTTATAGTTTTAGGAAACCCTTCGACTGCGCTCAGAGTGACATTTAATATTTATTTCAAACATTTAAAGTAATCAAATGGTTCTAGGCAATCATCACACTTAAAAAGTGCTTTACAGGCAGTTGAACCAAATTGGCTTACCAAATGTGTATTGGTACTTCCGCATTGCGGGCATTTCACAAGCTTTTTTTCACCCAGCAAAACATCAATGTCGTGTGACTCTGAGAGGGGGCGAGCAATGCCATATTCTTCCATTTTCTGAAGACCTTCTTCGCTAATCCAATCGGTAGACCATGCGGGGGAAAGGACTAATTCGACCTCAGCTTTTTTACCTATTTCTGAAAATGCCTTTTTTAAGTCATCGCTAATTACATCCATTGCAGGACATCCGGAATATGTGGGGGTGAGTTTTATTTTTACAACTCCATCTTCTTCAATTGCTTCTCGAATAACCCCAAGAGCCAAAACAGAAAGCACAGGAATCTCTGGATCTGAAACATTTTCCAGAATTGAGATTAAATGTGTTTCGATATGTGCTATTTCGGGCAATGTTTTGTTTTCTTTAATAATACCCTTCGACTGCGCTCAGGGGTTACATTTGGGTTTACCACTGCATATTCGGATAGGTGCGTTGCATATATTGCAGTTCGGCTAAAATATAGCCCATATGTTCTGTATGAACTCCTTCTTTTCCGCCTTTTGTAAAGTATTTGTTTTCGGGAACTTTAAGGGAAGCTTCTTTTAAAACTTCAGAAACTTCTTCATAGTACTTTTCTTTGAAGGACGAAACATCGATTCCGATTCCTTCTTTTACCATTTCCTTTTCAGAATCAGTCATAAAGAAAAGTTCATCTGTAAATCGCCATAAGTCGTCGATTGCTTCCTGCATTTTACTATTGCTTTCATCTGTTCCATCACCTAAACGCTTTACCCAGTCTCCTGAAAATCGTTTATGATAACTTACTTCCTTTATTCCTTTTTTCGCAACAGCCGACAAATTTTCATCAGGACTATTTTGAAGTTGTTGCATCAACATAAAATGGTAAACATCGAACAAAAACTGACGCCCGATGACGTAACCAAAATGCGTATTTGGCTGTTCCACCAATAAGCAGTTTTTATATTCTCTTTCGATTCTTAAGAAAGCTATGTCATCTTCGGATTTATTTTCTCCTGTAATTTTTGCTGCATATTGATAATAGCTTCGGGTTTGACCGAGTAAATCCAAGGAAATGTTGGTCAAGGCAATATCTGTTTCCAAACTTGGTCCGTGGCCGCAGAGTTCACCCAATCGCTGTGCAAGGATTAGGGAGTTGTCGGCAATTGTTAAGATGTAATTATAGAGATTTTGGTTTTTCATATAAGCTTTAGATTTGTTTATCAAAGCCCTTTCGCCTGCGCTCAAGGTGATAAACAGTTTTACATATGCTTTACTTCATCGGGCAAATGATAAAAAGTGGGATGGCGATAAACTTTGTCCTGTGCTGGTTCAAACATTTCCCCGTTATCTGCAGGGTTTGATGCGGTTATGTTTTTACTTTCAACTACCCAAATGCTTACACCTTCGTTTCTACGGGTGTAAACGTCGCGAGCATTTTCTAGAGCCATTTCCGCATCAGCTGCGTGAAGACTTCCAAAATGACGATGCTCGAGTCCATTTTTACTTCGGACAAATATTTCCCAAAGGGGCCAGTTTTTTTTAGTGTTTTCCATATTAGCTTGCTTTTGCTATTTTTCTTTTCTCATTTTTTTCTGCGTGGGCCATTGCGGCATCTCGAACCCATTCGCCATTATTCCAGGCATTTACTCTAGCGCTCATTCGTTCTTTATTGCATGGGCCGTGACCTTTTACAACCTGCCAGAATTCGTCCCAATCAATCTCACCAAAATCATAATGACCAGTTTCTTCATTAAATTTCAGATCTGGATCTGGAATTGTGATTCCTAAAATGTCTGCTTGCGGTACAGTTTGATCTATAAACTGTTGACGCAATTCATCATTACTTTTCCGTTTCAATTTCCATTTCATAGATTGCTCGGTGTGGACAGATTCTGCGTCGGTTGGACCTAGCATCATCAAACTTGGCCACCACCATCGATTTAAGGCATCTTGAGCCATTGCCTTTTGCTCTTCCGTTCCACGGCAAAGTGTAAGCATAATTTCATAACCTTGACGTTGATGAAAACTTTCTTCCTTACAAACACGCACCATAGCTCTGGCATAAGGTCCAAAAGAAGTATTACAAAGTGGGACTTGATTGATAATAGCCGCTCCATCTACCAACCAACCAATAGCACCCATGTCTGCCCAAGTGATAGTTGGATAATTGAAAATAGATGAATATTTGGCTTTCCCGGAATGCAATTGTTCGTAAAGTTCCTCACGAGAAATACCCAAAGTTTCGCAAGCGGAATACAGATATAGTCCGTGGCCTGCTTCATCTTGAACTTTCGCCAATAATGCTGCTTTTCTTCGCAATGAAGGAGCGCGGGTAATCCAATTTCCCTCCGGTAACATTCCAACTATTTCAGAATGTGCGTGCTGGCTTATTTGCCGAATATGGGTTTGTCGGTATTTCTCCGGCATCCAATCCTTGGGCTCTATTTTTTCGTCACGTGAAATACGTGCTTCAAAGATTTCTTCGAGATTTCTTATTTCATTTTCACTCATAATTCTATCTTTTTGGGATCTCAAAGGCTTTTAAAACCCGAGAGGCCTCTATGAACTTTATACATCAAAATTTACTTTTACTTTTTGTGAAGTAGGAACGGCTTGACAACTTAAAATATAATTTTGCGCCACTTCTTTTTCTTCCAAAGCGTAATTTACTTTCATTTCAACACTACCTTCCAAAATTTGACATTTACAAGTGCTGCAGACACCTCCTTTACAAGCGAAAGGTAAATCGGCACCAGCGGCCAAAGCAGCATCGAGAATATTGTCAAAATCTTTAGTCATTGTAAACTGGAATTCTTTTCCAGCATCAAGGATGGTTACCTCGATTCCTTCAACATTTTGCATTGCCAAACGTTCGGCTCTTTTTATATCCTCTTCAGACAGTCCGGTTACGAAGAGCTCAAAATGGATTAACTCCTTTGGCAGCCCTGCTTTTATCAAAAATTCGCTAACATAATCTACCATCTTTTCCGGACCACACAAAAATACTTCACTCGTATCTGGAATATCGATAAAATTTTTGGTTAGAATCTCCATTTTCTCATCGTCAAATCGACCATTGAAAAGTTCTATATCGCGGCGTTCCTTCGTGAGGAAATAATAGATCTCCAGTCTTCCAAAGTATTGGTTTCGCAACTGTTCTATAGCTTCTTTAAAGATAATGGATTTTGCGGTTCTATTCACATAAAACAGCTTACAAGTTGCATTTGGCTCTAGTGCTAAATGGGTTTTAATCATTGATAATACAGGTGTAATTCCACTTCCGGCTGCAAAGAAAAGATAGTTCTTCTTTTTATCCGGTTCAACTTCAACGCCAAACATTCCGCTTGGCTCCATAATTTCAATAGTGTCCCCAGACTTCAATGTAGAATTGACAAAAGTAGAAAAAGAACCACCTGGAATTGTTTTCACTGCTACTTGCCATTGCTTATCAATGGGGCTAGAACACAAACTGTAAGAACGGCGGGTATCCTCGCCATTTATATCGGCTTTTAGTGTTAAATGTTGACCTTGTCGGAAGTTAAATTCCTCAGCCAAATTCTCTGGTACGTCAAAAGTTATCACCGAACAATCGCTGGTTTCTTTGTAAACGTCCTTTACTTTTATTTTATGAAATTTCGCCACTTATTTAATTTAGTATGATAAACAAAACTACATTATTTGCTTCAAGTTGCAAGATACAAAAATTAGGTCTTTTACGCTTTGGAAACCTGCTGGGTCTGACCTACTTTTGGAGTCATGGAAAGCAAGATTGAAACCAACGAATTGTTGGACCGGTTACCACCACACTTAAAACAATACATAAAGCCACAAGATTATGAGCAATATACGCCCATAAACCAGGCAGTTTGGCGTTATGTTATGCGAAGAAATGTGGATTATCTTAGTCGGGTAGCACACGAAAGTTATCTTAAAGGACTTGAGAAAACTGGGATTTCCATAGATGAAATTCCTTCAATGTATGGAATGAACCGTATTTTGAAGGAAATAGGATGGGCCGCAGTTGCTGTAGATGGGTTTATTCCACCGAATGCATTTATGGAATTTCAGGCCTATAAAGTGCTTGTGATTGCCAGTGATATCCGCCAGCTTGAAAATATTGAATACACCCCAGCACCGGATATTATCCACGAAGGAGCTGGCCACGCCCCTATTATTGCCAGTCCTGATTATGCGGAATACTTACGCCGGTTCGGTGAAATTGGCGCCAAAGCCATTTCCAGTTCGCACGATATTGATATGTATGAAGCCGTTCGCGAGCTTTCTATTTTAAAAGAAGCCGAAGGTATTTCAAAAGAACTGATAAGCGCTGCGGAAACTCGAGTAGAAGAACTTCAAAACAAAGAAGTGAAACCTTCTGAGATTTCGTTGATTCGAAATCTACACTGGTGGACGGTGGAATACGGGTTGGTTGGCAATGTTGAGAATCCAAAAATATATGGTGCGGGATTACTATCTTCCATTGGAGAAAGTGTTTGGTGTATGAAGGAGGAAGTGAAGAAAATTCCTTATTCTATCGATGCAGCTTACCAAGATTTTGACATAACGAAACCACAACCTCAACTTTATGTAACGCCTGATTTTGCCTACCTACAAGAAGTGTTGGAGGAATTTGCAAACACTATGGCTGTTCGAAAAGGTGGATGGCGTGGTTTGAAGAAACTGATTAAATCAAAACAACTCGGGACTATTGAAATCAGTACAGGATTACAGATAAGTGGCCATTTTAGCCGAATGATCAAAAACGAAGACAACGAAGTGGTTTATTTTGAAACCTCAGGTGAAACTGCGCTTAGTTATCGTGAAAAAGAAGTAATTGGTCATGGAGTAAATAGGCATACAAATGGGTTTCGTTCACCCTTGGGAAAATTAAAGGGGATAAATTTATCCATTGAAAACATGGGGCCGCGAGATTTGCAAGCCTATAATTTTTATGATGGCAAACCTATTTCATTTGAGTTTGAAAGCGGAATAACCGTAGAGGGATTGAACGTTACGGGGATGCGAAATTTAAGAGGGGAATTGATGCTTATCCAATTTACCGATTGTACCGTAAAGTATAAAAACGAAGTATTATTCACTCCTGAAATGGGTGATTTTGATATGGCCGTAGGTAAGGAAATTGTTTCGGCTTTTGCGGGCGCGGCGGATTACAATTCGTTTGATCTGGTTAACCATGTTTCAAGTAGCGAAACTATTCGCGTGAAACTTTCTGAAAAAGAAAGAGAACTTAACAAACTCTATAAAGAAGTTCGAGACACCCGTAATGCTGGGGAAATAGATTCGACGAAGCTACAGCAGATTTTTAAAACTGTAAAAGAAAACCATTCCATCGATTGGCTGCTTTCTTTGGAGATTTATGAATTAATTTTGAAAACTGATTCAGAATTTTCAACAGAAGTTTTGAAACATCTTTTACATTTGAAGCAAGAAAGGCCAAAAGTGGCGCATTTGATAGATGGAGGGTTGGCACTTTTAGAAATAAGCAAAAAGAAAATTATTAATTAAAAAATACCTCTTGACTGTGCTCAGGGTGACAACGTAATTATTATATGGGATTATTAGATTTTTTATTCGGAAACAAATCAAAGAAAATTGAAGATTTTAAAAGCCGTGGTGCAGTCATTCTTGATGTTCGCAGCAAAGGTGAATATGATGGCGGAGCCATTCCTGGTTCCAAAAATATTCCCTTGCCTAGTATTGCTTCCAAGATGAAAGAAATAAAGAAATGGGATAAACCCGTAATTACCTGTTGTGCCAGTGGAATGCGAAGTGCTAGTGCGGCAGGGATTTTAAACAGTAACGGAGTGGAAGCGATGAACGGTGGAGGCTGGTTCAGCTTAAGCCAGAAATTATAATTTGATCTTCTGAAAATCTTGCTCTTCTTCTATAGGTTTTCCATTGTATTTCAATGTCCAACCCATAGAATTGGTAAGTATATATATTTTCTGAAGCTCTGAAACCAGGCGGTTTTCTGCATTGGTTCGCAACTCTGATGCTTCTATTTTTTTACGCAACGATTTTTCGACACGCTGTTTGATTTTGTTGTAATCGGAAGCTGTAAACTGATTTAGATAATCTTGGGTAACATCGTAATACTCAATATTCGGATTGATGGAGAGTTCTGGTTCTGGAATATTGGTTATGGTTACCGTTTTATTGGCTTCGTCTATTATAGTATTTACTTTACTTAAGTCATAAGCTATTGTCGCTTTGGCATTCACTACGATCAAGGCTTTTTTTCTAGCATCAAACAAGCCATACATTAAGTTTTTGCTATCGTTATAACTGAATACCTGCGCGTAGCTCCCTTCGGTCACAATCAGTTTTCCCACGTTTTTTAATTCTTTCTGAATAAGCGCCGTATTAGCTTCAAGTACTTCTCGATTATCCTTTCGGTTTTCACAATAACGCAGGCCAAAAACGATTACAAATGCAATCACAATTCCAAAGAAGATATTTCGCAATTTGGCCATATTTAATTGAAAGATATAAAATTTACGCGGCAGTTGACTAGGCAGCATTCAGTTTAACTGAAAAATAGCATTTAGAGGTCATATTTGATCACAAACATTACGATACGCGGCATCACGAAATACTGCGAAGTAGTGTTGAATTGGTCATTAAAACTGTCGTTGTTAATGGATTTAGTGTCCAGAATATTAGTTGCCTGAACCGAAAACTCCCAAGGACTTTCGCCGTGTTTGTAGTATAAATTGGCATTGAAAAAAGAATAATTATTCTCAACGGTTTTTGCATCGTTGGTGTATTTATAATAATCCCATTCCGCAAATAAATTGAAGTCTTTTAAAAACCGAAGATTCACGTTTGCATAAGGTTTGTTTGTGAAATAAGTCTGTTCTATTCCCCCGTTGTCATAGTCATTTTGTATAAAACGATATCCTACTTCGAAATTTGGAAAGTTCTTAAAATTAGAAAGCACACTTACATTGTAATTCTGCGTGAGGCTTTGACTCTCCTCTATTTGGTTGTTGATAGTATTATTTGATTTGTTCAAAAATACAGCTGCATCTAATTTAAACTGGACTTTTTTAATAGTTTTACTGAACCTTCCTACCGCTGAAAATGTTTCATCTGGGAAGTTGCTGTCAAAATTAATGGGACTACTAACTTGATTGATTCCTACCAATTGCGTATTGGTTTTAATAGCGTCAATCCGTCGAGTGTAGGCCAAATTCCCGCCTATGTTTGTATAATTGAAAAGATTAAAGCTGAAATAAGTTAGATTATAGCTGTGCGAAAGTGAATTTTCCAATTCTCTATTTCCACGGAAGAGTTGGTTGTAATTGTTGAAAACGTAGGCTTGAGCATAATTGTTCACATCGCTATATTCTGAGGTGATTGCGTAATTAAAACGCAGGTTTTCACTTTTCTTCAATTCTAAAATCACATTGACATCTGGCAAGACCATCCAATCATTTTGGGTAGAAGTTGTGCCCAATTGATTGTTTTTAAGATTGTAATTGTGAAGCGTAACGCCTGGAGTGAAAATGAATTTACCTGATTTTAATTTATAGTGGAGACCAAAAAAAGCATCTGTGAACGTATAACTAACGTCATTATTGAAATCATCATCTATAAAAGAGTTTTGATTGCCGTTATCTAAGATTTGAAAAATCCCAGAGTTAAACTTCTGATTACTGTAGGTAGTTCCAACTGTGAAATTAAGATTGCTCAAATTGTTGAGGACGTAGTAGTAATCAACCTTAGCATCCAGCTTATTGCTTTTTACGGTTTTGTTTTGATTGATATTGTAGCGATCTGATTGCATTAACGGATCAAAAGTATCGGCATTACTATTAAAAGGATCCAATGGATTTATAACTGTAAAGACTCCGCGGAACGGAATGGAGTCCTGTACAGCTTTATAGAAGGGATCTTCATTTTGATACAGATGTTGTACTTCAGCGGCAAAAATGTTTTTGTCATTTAAAGTATAATAAGCGTTTACATTTTGATTTATTGAGAAAGGCTTATTTTCCTTCACTTCAGAAATATCATTTTGGTTGCCGCTAACTACTGAAATTGTGGCATCATCTTCGGACATCTTTGATGTTTTAATCAGAGCGTCATAATCTAATTGAAAGTTAGTATTCGGCTTATATGTGCTGCTCAGCTTTAGCATTGCCAATTGATTGCGTTGGTCGTTACTGGTATTTGTGTTTTCAGTTATCCCTGTTAAGATATATTGGCGGATACTGTTATTTACTATGTTAGTTTTGTTATCGCTTAAAATTCCAAAACCACTAATATCCAGTTTGTCATTTACGGCGTAACTGAAGTTACCTGCAACAAATTTGGCATCGATAGCTTTTGCACGATCGTTTTGTGAAACTGCGAAACCAAGATCGCTATCGCTAATTCTAAAATTGGTTCCACCACCTTTGTTGAAATTTTTAAATCCACCAGTAAAACTGAAATAATCGCGGAATGTAAAAGGTACTTCCCCTATATTATTGAAATCGGTGATTATGTTTATGCTGTATTTTGGGCTGTAGTAGAACAATTTTGGATGCACTAAATAACGTCCATTTTCTTCGCCATATTCATCGGCCAATCCGGCGCCGGCAGTAACTTCACCAAACCAGAAGTTCATTTTTCCTTCTTTTAATTTTATATTGATTGCCACGTTATCACGGTCATTACCAAGACCACGCATTTGATCTACTTCGTTGTAATTACGAAGCACTTCCACTTTATCAACGGCATCTGCAGGAATATTTTTAGTGGCTAGTTTACTATCGCCATCAAAGAAGTCCTTGCCTTCAATCATTACTTTTTGAACGGTTTTACCTTCCACTTGTATTTCACCATCTTCATTTACTTCGACGCCGGGCAGCTTTTTCATTAAATCACCTAGTTTGCGTTCGTTGCCAGTTTTAAAACTATCGGCATTATAAACAATGGTGTCGCCTTTTATGGTTACGGGCATTTCGTAAATGAGCTCAACATCATCCAAACGGTTTTCTTGAGGGTTTAAGGTGAAGTTTAAATCTATGTTTTCTGAATCAGCAGAAACATTTACTGTTTGTTCCTTTGTTTCATAGCCCAGAAAGCTTGCTCTTAAAACGTAGGAATTTCCTTTGGGAAGATCTAGTTGGTAGCGACCTTGGTGATTGGTAATTCCGTAAGATTCTGTTTTTCCAGAAGATTTAATACTAGCTATGACATTTGCAAATTCCAATGGACTGCCGATACTATCTTTGATAGTCCCTTTAACCTTTATGCTTTGCGCAGAAAGGGAAAGAGAGCAAATCAACAAGAGAAATGTAATAATTCTGTTCATTGAAATTTTAATCGTTTTTAAGGTAGAAGGCTTTTTTAACCACAAAGGAAACAAAGATTTTCAGAAAGTTACAGAGGAAAGCTTCTTAGAAACCGCCGCGTCTTCCGCCACTGTTTTTGAAATTTTCTCGGAGTTCGTCAGTTTTGTCTTTTACTATTTTTATGTATTCCTCACGAGTAACTTTTTTGCCCTTTTTAGGTGGCTCAATTTTCTCAGCATCTTTCGGGTTCATAACTATTTTAGAGCAAAGAAGAGTTGTTCTGTAAGCGTTTAATTCTAAAATAAGTCCTGGAAGGCCAGCAAATTCTCCGGGTCCGTTGCTCACAGGAATTTGGGGTGTAAACCAAGCTGTAACCTCAATTTCTTTTGGAATTTCAATCATATCCATTGGGTCTTGGGTTTGAGTGGAGTCTTTTTTTACATCAGCATTTCCTTTTTCGTCTTCCTTTTTCGGTCTTGCCATACTGAAATCGTTAGGATCCACTTTCTTGATGGCAGTAGCTTTGAAAGCGATGTATTGTCCAATTTGTTTAGACTCGTTTGTTGTTTGCCAATCCAAGGTTTTGATAGAATCTGTCACTAGAAACTGCTTTCCGAAAAATTCATTCTCTTCAACGATTTGTCCTGTTTTTAGATTTTTATACTGAGCGCCTGGCGAATAGCTACTCATCATCATTTTGATTCCTGGGTTCATCGGTGCAGCATCTAGTTTTTCCTCTTCCTTATAAATGGATTCATCTTTATTGAAAGTTAAGATATAAGTTTTCTCCAAGGCACTTTTCATCATTTGAGCTACCGTTTTCTTCATCTCCTCGCTCATTTCGCGATTGCCACCAAAGGCATCCATATCTACGGTAGTTTTGGATTCATAATAAGCCTTACCGCTTATGTTTTGGGCGTTTGATCCCATAGAGAATAGGAAAATAAAAATTACTATATATCGTATCATATAAAAGAATTGAAGTTTAGAATAAGTTAAAATGGTTTGACCAATAAGTTTAAAAATAGTTTAGTTTGACTTAACAAAACTAGTAGTTATAACTAAGACGAAGCAAGTTACAATCTGTTACATTGTTTTTCGTTCAAATAAAGTCTCCATTTTGTAACTTGCCGACATTATGAAACAGCTTTTTATTCTTTTTCTATTGATTTGCCAGTTTGGCATTGCGCAAAGTCTTACTTCTGTGAGTACAGTCCCTTTTGTCGTAGATCGATTTATAGGGATGGATAACTATAAAAACAGTTATTTTATAATAGATAGAGTAATCAACAAGCAAGGACCTGACGGTAATTTTCTTTTTAATGATTTACAACTTGGACGGATTACTTCTGTAGATATTATAAATCCGCTGAAAGTGGTTGTATTTTTTCAAGATACAAATACGGTAGTAATGTTGGATAATAAGTTAAGCGAGATTGAGCGGATCAACTTTAACGATCTGCCACAGTTTATGAACATAATTACCGCTACCAATGCTGGCAACAAAAGTTTTTGGATATTCAATGTAGACACGCAACAAATTGAACTCTATAACTACGGAGCAAAATTGCAGACCGTGGTTTCACAACCATTTCCGGGAAAGGTGCTGTCTCAGGCCAGCAATTTTAATTACTGCTTTATATTAACTGAAAATAAACTTCGGGCCTTTAATATTTATGGAAGTATTTTGAACGAAGTCGATTCTGAAGGTTATGAAAAGATAATTCAGCAGAATGAAAACGTGATTGCCTTAAAAGACAATTCACTTTATTATATGCCAGATTTCGCGAAACGCAATGATGAGATTTCGAGGGAGACCAAGAAACTTGAATTACCCGAAATGGAAATTAAAGATTTGCAGCTTAGCAATGATTTCCTTTATATTTATGACGGGAAAAAATTGCACACTTTTACACTAACCCTCCCAAAGAAATAATACATATGCACGTCGCAATTGCAGGAAATATAGGCTCTGGAAAAACCACTCTTACCCGTTTATTGGCAAAACATTACAAATGGCAACCCCATTACGAAGAGGTAGAAGACAACCCTTATTTAGACGATTTTTACAATCAGATGGAGCGTTGGTCTTTCAACCTACAAATCTACTTTTTGAACAGTCGTTTTCGCCAGATTCTCGATATACGCGAGAAAGGGAAAAGTGTAATACAAGATAGAACCATTTACGAAGACGCTTATATTTTTGCACCCAACCTGCACGCGATGGGATTAATGACCAACCGCGATTTTGAAAACTATCGTTCGCTTTTTGAACTTATGGAAAGCGTAACCGAAGGACCGGATTTACTGATTTATTTACGAAGTAGCATACCAAATTTGGTAAACCAAATCCACAAACGCGGGCGAGAATATGAAAACTCCATCAGCATTGATTATTTAAGTAGGCTAAATGAGCGTTATGAAGCTTGGATTCACGGCTATGACAAAGGTAACCTCATCATTCTTGATGTAGACAATATCAATTTTGTGGATGATCCTGAACATTTGGGTGAAGTGATCAATAAGATTGATGCGGAGCTACACGGATTGTTTTAGGTATATTTAGACTTAAGAATTGAGACGGTTTGCGTAAAACCTTAACATTTCTAAAAGGCAACTTTTAAATGTAATTCGTTTTATTTGAGGAATACAGAATAATTTAAAAGTTACCCATATTCCTGGGCACACAATGGCATCACTCTACAACAATAAATTTTTTCATCGCGATCTTTCTTGGCTGCGCTTTAACCATCGGGTTTTACAGGAAGCGGGCGATGAGCGGAATCTTCTTTACGAGCGTATAAAGTTCCTCGCTATCTTTTCTTCGAATCTGGATGAGTTTTTTCGAGTTCGAGTTTCGGATATTCGGCAGATAAAGAATCTTGAAAAACCACTTCGGAAAAAACTGATTACCAAGCCTAATAAGGTTTTAAAGGAAATAAAGAAGCAGGTAGATATTCAGCAGGATGAATTCGGGAAGATTTTTAATGAGGAGATAATTCCACAGTTGGCTTCGGAAGGTATCCATTTGATTCAGTTTGAGGATTTTTCTGAAGAGCAGAAAAGAGTAGCAACCAAATATTATGAGCAGGTTCTAAAACCTATCACTGAAATAAGTCGTCATTCAATTAAAGAGAAACATTCTGTTTTTGTTAAAAATGAATGGCTCTACCTTGCGGCACATACAGAGAAAGATGAATTCCTGATAGTAGAGATTCCAGAAGCGGAGCCGCGCTTTTTTGTATTTCCTTCGGAAGATGAAAAGATCTTTTACGTCACTTTTATCGATGACATCCTGAAGTACAATTTGCAGCAGGAGATTTCTAAAGAAAAGGAAAAAGAATTCTATTCCTTTAAGATTTCAAGAGATGCGGAGCTATATATAGAAGACGAGTTCTCGGGCAATTTGATGGAAAAAATTAAAGCCGCGCTGCCTAGACGTGATACGGGTCAGGCTACCCGGATCTTAATTGATCCAGCAATGTCTGAAGATTTTCGTGAGATTTTGAAAAAAGCATTAGATGTAAACCATACCGATGTGGTTTTGGGTGGTCGATACCATAACTTCAAGGATTTTATGAAGTTTCCCAATCCGACGAAGAAGAATTTAAGCAATCAAAAGCTCACGCCACTACCCCATCCTATATTGAAAGACTGTACTTCCATTTTTGATGAAATAGACAAGAAAGATCAATTGTTACACTATCCTTATCAGAGTTTTGAACCCGTGATTAAATTGATGGAGGAGGCCGCTACTGATCCTTTGGTAAAAACGATAAAAATGACCATCTATCGTGCGGCAGATGAATCACGATTAAACGATGCCATTGCCCTAGCCGCAAAAAACGGAAAAGATGTTACTGTTTTTATTGAAGTAAAAGCCCGTTTTGACGAGCAAAACAACTTAAAATGGGGTGGTA
Organism: Aequorivita sp.; assembly: GCA_034675805.1. Classification (GTDB taxonomy): domain Bacteria; phylum Bacteroidota; class Bacteroidia; order Flavobacteriales; family Flavobacteriaceae; genus Aequorivita. Next base: position 1,492,023 of record JAUCCX010000001.1, read on the forward strand.
TTTTTATTGACAATGGGGTGCGGGTAATCTACAGTTATCCTGACATTAAGGTACATTCCAAAATACTCTATATTGAACGGGATTTAGAAGAGGAGATAAAGCGCTATGCGTATATAGCCACAGGAAATTTTAATGAAAATACTGCCAAGCTCTACACCGATTTTGGATTGATGACTCGTGATAAAAAGATTACGAAAGATCTAAAAAAGGTATTTATGGTTTTGGAACGCGATATGATTGTGCCAAAAACCAAAGAGCTATTGGTTTCCCCTTTCACTACACGCGAACGGTTTACGGCCTTAACGGAAAGAGAAATTGCACTGGCCAATGCGGGGAAGAAAGGGCTGATTGTTTTAAAGATGAATAGTCTTGAAGACGAGGGGATGATAAAGGAGCTCTATAAGGCAAGTAATGCCGGAGTTGAAGTAAGATTGCTAATAAGAGGTATGTGCTCGTTGGTGCCTGGCATTAAGGGCCAGAGTGAGAATATTTATGTCACTAGTATTGTAGATCGATTTCTGGAGCACGGGAGGGTTTATATTTTTGGGAATGATGGGGATGAAGAAATCTATGTTGGTTCTGCCGATTGGATGTTGAGGAATCTTACACATCGCATTGAAGTGGTAACTCCCATATTGGACAAGGACCATAAAAAGACTATCCGCGATCTTATAAATATTGAATTGGCGGATAATGTGAAGGCTCGGATTATTGATGCTGAGCAGAGGAATGAGTATGTGAAGAATTCTGCGGAGCCTTTGCAGTCGCAGTTGGCGATTTATGAGTACTTCAAAGGGATTTGAAATAACTTTTTGAATCCCGAGTTGTAAATATAGAAGGTAGTTTTGGTTTAAATAAAACCCATTTGTTTAGCGTGTTCTACTGCAGCTTTGCTGTCTTCTACTAGTAGTACCGGTACGGTTTCATAATTTTGAAATAGGCCTTTTACCCGTATCATTTTCTTTTTATGGTTTACGCTTCGCATATAAATAGCTATGATTCTTTCTGGGTGGGCTTCGGCGATTTCAATGTAAATATCTGGGTCGTGCTCGCCACTGTCGCCTATTAGGATGAAAGGCAGTTTGGGATATGTCTTTAGGATATTGATAATTTCGGTTTGCTTCTGAGGCTTTTCAGGTTTGTACTTCTTTGCGAAGGGATTTACGAAATCACGCAACAAAATGGGACCTACTGGAAAGTTGTTCTTCTCAAGAAAAACCTCTAGATAACGATAGAGGTTCCATGGGCCGTGGCTTACATAGAAAATTGGATTGTTCTCATTGGCAGTGGTACCTTTTTGCAGTTTTTGATAAAAATCTGCTGCACCTTCTAGGGGAACTCTTTTCTCTGCCCTTTTGAAGACGGTGTTTTTAGCCACTTGCCATTTAAACCTAGAGGTAAGTCCTGTATGTATTATGGTGTCGTCAACATCGCTTATTACGCCGAATTTGGCTGCTTCTGAAGGAATAAAGACCTCACCTTTAAACTTATTTCCATTTTGTATTTTAATCTTGGAAGAGGTTTCTACAAAGGAGATGTCATATTGTAAACAACCGTGTTTATCAATTAGCGGAAGGATATTTGTAATAGATTGATCTATTAAATAGTAGCCTTGATTATCAGTTATGGTTTCAATTTTACGGCCATCTGGAAGCGTCAGTACTAGATTAGCATCTGTTATGAGATCTGTTTCAAAGCGTTTATAGGTATTCCACAGTAAGTTGAAAAAGCCTTTCTTTGAGAGGTCGATATTTTCATCTTCCAAGGCTCTTCCCTTAGCATACAGATGATTTTGGGTGCCGTAGCTTCGGAAGGTGATAATCTGTATGGGGTCTTTTTTAAGCATCTATAATTATAATTGCCAGGATTCGGGCCAGAGAAACATTAGCAACAATCCAAAAATGATTGTGATTCCAAAAGAAATCCCTATCCATTTGGCCAATTGTCGTGTGCCTAGTACGGCAGCAATAATCCCTTTAAACAATAGATTAGATAAAGAGGCCAGCAAAATAAGTCGCCAACCTGTAGCCGTGTTCAGACCATCAACCTTCATCAATCGAGACAGGGATAGGGTTATTGCGTCCACATCGGTTAGACCGCTAATAATTGCGACAAAATAGAGAGCGTCATTTCCGAATTCTTGTTTTGTGAAAGCTACTGCCAACAAAATACCCCCATACAAAAGGCCGAAGATCAGGGCGCTTTTAAACTGAGCGGGATTTTCAGGCTCAGGCATTTCTTCGTCCCCACCGTTTTTACTTATAATATAAAATAGCCCGACACAAAGCAGAACCATTAAAGCCAAAACGGCAATAAGCGGAAGGACGAGTTCCGGAAGCTTTTCGGGAATCACTACGCCCACTTCAACCATAACGCGCAACAAAGCGACTGCTGAAGCCGCTGTAATAACAAAGGCCGCCAATTTATCGATAGATTTGGCATCCTTTGTCTTTCGTGCATAACTTACGGTTGTGGCGGTGCTACTAATAAGTCCGCCTAGAATTCCATTAGAAATAATACCGACTTTCTTCCCGACAAATTTATAGATGAAATACCCAACAAGACTAATCCCAACGATCAAGGTCACCATAAACCAAATATTCTGCGGATTTAAAACATCTAGCGGGCCATAGGTTTTATCGGGTAAGAGGGGTAGAATTACGAGCGATATTCCTGCGAAAGTCATTATTGCCGCAAGATCCTTTTCCTGCAAACCTTCAATAAAGTTATGAAGATGCTCTTTCAAATAGAGTAGAATAGCCACAGAGCTACCCACGATAACGGCAATAACACGGTCGCCCATTACTAAATAAGCTCCCACTGCAAACATAAGTAGGGCCGCGACTTCAGTTGTCTGACCTACATCGGCATCTTTTAGTTTTTTGAGATTTATTAGATTGGCAGTTACCAATAAGGCTGTGAGGCAGATTCCCAATACGGGAAGAATAAACGGATTATCAAAGTCACGAGCTAGAAATGCCGAGACAACCCCCATTATAGTGATAAGGGTAAAAGTTCGCACGCCTGCCATTTCGTGGTCGCTTTTTTGCCTTTGAAGGCCTACGAGCATGCCTAGACCAAAGGCGATAGCCAAAGTAATAATGTCGTGGTAATTCATAGCTGTGCCAAGATAGTGAATTTTGGATATATTTTTTTGAGATTTGAGATTGGATAATTTGTACTATGAGGGGCAGGAAGTTAGAAAGTAAGACGGATAATTCTAATCAGGGTTGCATATCTTGTGAATAAAAAAACCTGCAAGACTTTCCAAGTCTTGCAGGTTTTAATCCTTCCACTGCGCATTAGGATTATGAAGCCCTTCGACTGCGCTCAGGGTGACTATGAATGAATTATTCTTTGTCTTTTATTTTGATTTTCATTCCTTCCACATCTTTCAATTGGCTTCGAACCTCTTCTTCTGTGCCTGTGAAGGTTTTTGTTTCAGTAGTTTCTACACCGTCGACTGTTTTGATGATAGTCACATTTGCTGTTACTTGATCGTTATTGTCGTTTTTCAACATTTCAACCATAGTTTCAGTCTTATCTTTTAGGTTTTCGCCTTCTACAACAGTAGTACCTCTTGTAATGTACTGAACTTGTTTCTCTGTCAAAATTGTTTTATTTCCTTCTGCGTCAATCACGTAAACCTCATCAGAAGAAGTTTCAGCAGCTATAACAGCACCATCGTGGTTTCCTAGGATTGGAGCGATTACAAGTCCGATCAAACAAGTAAGTTTAATCAAAATGTTCATTGAAGGACCTGAAGTATCTTTAAATGGGTCACCAACAGTATCACCAGTTACCGCAGCTTTGTGAGCCTCGCTTCCTTTGTAGGTCATTTCACCATTGATCATTACTCCTGCTTCAAAAGATTTTTTAGCGTTATCCCAAGCACCCCCTGCGTTGTTTTGGAAAATAGCCCAAAGCACACCGCTTACAGTAACCCCTGCCATATAACCACCAAGCATTTCAGCAATAGCCATATTGCCCATTCCAAACATCATTGGAACGAAGGCGATAACCAATGGGAAACCAATTGTAATTACACCAGGTAGCAACATTTCTCTTAGTGCAGCTTTGGTAGAAATATCCACACATTTAGCATATTCAGGTTTGCCAGTTCCTTCCATAATTCCTGGAATATCGCGGAACTGTCTTCTCACTTCCTGTACCATTTGCATTGCAGCTTTACCTACCGCATTCATTGCCAAGGCAGAGAACACAACAGGAATCATACCCCCTACAAAAAGCATCGCTAAAACTGGAGCTTTAAAGATGTTGATACCATCAATACCAGTAAAGGTTACATAGGCAGCGAAAAGTGCCAAGGAAGTTAAAGCAGCAGAAGCAATTGCAAAACCTTTTCCGGTTGCAGCGGTTGTATTTCCAACAGCATCTAAAATATCAGTACGTTCACGAACGATTGGTTCTTGTTCGCTCATTTCGGCAATACCACCTGCGTTGTCACAGATTGGTCCGAAAGCATCAATTGCAAGCTGCATAGCAGTTGTAGCCATCATTGCAGAAGCTGCAAGGGCAACCCCGTAGAAGCCGGCAAAAGCATAAGAAGCCCAAATAGCACCTGCGAAAAGCAATACTGATGGGAAGGTAGAAATCATCCCTGTTGCCAAACCTGCAATTACGTTAGTTCCAGCACCAGTTGATGATTGTTGTACTATTTTAAGAATTGGTTTTTTACCTAAACCAGTGTAGTATTCAGTTACAGATGAAATTACCGCACCTACAACCAGACCAACTAAAGTAGCATAAAATACTCTCATTGAAGAAATCTCTTGAAGACCTTCACCGAAGAAATTCATATTCATAGTTTCAGGAAGCATCCATTTTACAAGGACGAAACAAGAAATAGCTACTAGAACTATTGAAACCCAGTTACCAACATTCAAGGCACCCATAACTTGGGATTCTTTAGCATCGTTACTTTTTATTTTTACCAACATAGTACCTATAATCGAAATGATTATACCTGTACCTGCGATTGCCATTGGCAATAGAATTGGACCAATACCTCCAAATGCGTCGCTAATTGCGCCACCCATATCTTTTATCACGTAGTTACCTAAAACCATTGCTGCTAGTACTGTTGCTACGTAGCTACCAAATAAATCGGCACCCATACCTGCAACGTCACCTACGTTATCACCAACGTTATCAGCGATAGTAGCGGGGTTACGTGGATCATCTTCTGGAATACCAGCTTCAACTTTTCCTACTAGGTCGGCACCTACGTCGGCTGCCTTGGTATAGATACCCCCACCTACTCTAGCAAATAAAGCAATAGATTCAGCTCCAAGAGAGAATCCAGCTAATGTTTCAAGGACAATGGTCATATCCATTGTGTTTGTCCAAACGCCTCCCATAAAGTAATGGAAGAAGAAGATGAAGAATGCTGTTAATCCTAATACTGCAAGACCTGCAACACCAAGACCCATTACAGTACCACCTCCGAAAGAAACTTTTAGTGCGTTTGGTAGGCTTGTACGTGCAGCTTGCGTTGTACGAACGTTTGTTTTGGTTGCTATTTTCATTCCCATATTACCTGCAAGGGCGGAGAATATTGCACCGAAAATAAATGCTACTACTATTAATACGTGTGTTGTAGGAACAACGTATGATACTACTGCCAAGGCAATACTAACAATTATAACAAAAACGGCAAGTAGTCTGTATTCAGCGTTAAGGAAAGCTAGGGCGCCTTCGTATATGTGGTCGCTTATTTCTTTCATTTTACCATCGCCTGGGTTTTGTTTTAGTACCCACGAACGTTTAACGGCCATAAAGATTAAGCCTAATATCGCCATTGCAATTGGCGCGTAAATCATCATTGATTCCATAAATTTATTAATTAAGGTTGGTTTTCAAATTTGCGACTGCAAAAGTAGGGAAATGGATTGGGATATGGAAGAAGAAAATTCGTTAGGGGTAAAAGAGGTGGGTTGTGGGGTTATCTGGGGTGGGGTGGGTTACCACAGAGGCACAGAGGGCACGGAGGGGTTTTTTGGGTGGCTCCTGCTTTGTCCTGGCCCTAAAGGGTGGCGGGAGAATGGGATTGGGGGTTTACCGCAGAGGCGCGGAGGGCGCAGAGGGTTTGCTTCGCTTTGCTTGCAATGACGGGTTGGGTTGGGTTACCACAGAGGCACAGAGGGCACGGAGGGTTTGCTTTGCTTTGCTTGCGATGACGGGGTGGGTTGAAGGTTCACCGCAGAGGCGCGGAGGGCGCAGAGGGTTTCTGTTGGAGGCTCCCGCTTTGCCCCGGCTCTAAAGGGTGGCGGGAGAATGGGATTGGGGGTTGTTTCTTACGTGTTATAATCTTAAGTCTTTTTTATTTTGCTTGCTTAAATGCTGAAACGGCCGTGTACTTCGGGGGTATCGGCGTAGCGTTTTACGCATTGGTCGAAGATTTCTTTGGCTTCGGCGGCGTTGCCCCATCCGCCTACATCTACGCGTTTTTTTTTCTAGGTCTTTATAGACTTTGAAGAAATGTTCGATTTCCTTTATCATATGTGGGTTGAGGTCTTCTAGATCGTTTAATTGGTTCCAGATTGGGTCTGACATTGGGACGCAGATAATTTTTTCGTCTGGGCCTTTTTCGTCTGCCATATGGAAGACGCCTATTGCCTTTACTTCCATTACGCACATTGGGAATGTTGGTTCGTGACCAAGTACTAGTACGTCTAATGGGTCGCCGTCTTGGGCATAGGTCTCGGGGATGAAGCCGTAATCGGCTGGGTACATCATACTGCTGAAGAGCATACGGTCAAAACGGATTTTCTTTAGTTTAAAGTCGTATTCGTATTTGTTACGGCTGCCTTTGGGAATTTCTATTAGTACGTCGAATGTCTTGCTCATAATGTTTTGTGTGATTTGTTTTGCGGGGACAAAAGTAGTGCTTTCTTGGTTAATGGGGTAGTTGTTTTTGGGTTGTGGGTTTTTTACCACAGAGGCACAGAGGGCACGGAGGGTTTTGGGTGATCTGGGGTTTTTACCACAGAGGCACAGAGGGCACGGAGGGTTTTCTGTTGTGGGGTTGGTTTACCGCGGAGGCGCGGAGGGTTTGCTTCGCTGTGCTCGCAATGACGGGGTGGGTTGGAGGTTTACCGCGGAGGCGCGGAGGGCGCGGAGGGTTTCTTGTGGGCTGGGTTGGGTTACCACAGAGGCACAGAGGGCACGGAGGGCACGGAGGGTTTGCTTCGCTGTGCTCGCAATGACGGGGTGGGTTGAAGGTTTACCGCGGAGGCGCGGAGGGCGCGGAGTTTTTTTTTGGGTGGCTCCTGCTTTGGCCTGGCCCTATAAGGTGGCGGGAGAATGGGATTGGGTTATCGGTTGTTTTGTTTGGTTGAAAAATTAATTCTTAATTTGATACCCATATATCATCTAGGATTATGGGTACGTCGCCTCCGTCTTGCCATATTAGGCCATTCCCTCCTATTATCCATATTTTGTTGTTGAATACTGTGGCGGTATGTTCGGCTCTGGCGGAAAAGGCGGCTTTTTGTAGATATTGTGTCCAATTGGTGCCGTCGTTACTAGACCATATATCATTTCTTAGATTGCTTATAGTTCTTCCTCCTATTACCCATATTTTGTTATCATAGACTACAGTTGCGTGTCCGAGTCTGCGTGAGAAACCGGGGTCTTTGGTTGCATTTGTCCAGGTTGAGCCGTTGGAGCTGTACCAAACATCATTTAATTCATATTGTTGGGCATTCCAGCCACCAATTACCCACATTTTATTATCGAAAACTGCTGAAGTATGTAGGGTTCTTGCCTCAAAAGCAGCTTGGGATGTTGCCTCGGTCCAATTTACTCCATCTTCACTGCTCCAAACATCGTTAAAAGGCTGGACGGCATAGCCACCAATTACCCACATTTTGTTGTCAAACACTACTGAAGTATGTCCTCTACGCGCTTCAAAGGCAGCATTGTCCGTGGCCTCTATCCAGTTAACTCCATCATCGGAGTACCAAACATCATTTTTGAAACCAGTTCCTTGAGTGCCACCTATCACCCAAAGCTTATTATTAAAAGCCACAGTGGTGTGGGAAAATCTTTCGGGGAAAGCAGCATTTTCAATGGCCAGTGTCCAACTAACACCATCATTGCTGTACCAAACATCGTTCTTTGCAGGGCCTGCGTCAACCCTAGTGCCAATTACCCATAGCTTATTCTTAAAAGCAATAGCAGTATGGTCATATCTTGGCCCTAAAGCGCCTCTGCTAACACGCTCATAATTTGGAGTTTCTGGTGCGGATGGGGTGTCATCGTTATTTTTGCTGCAACCTAAGGATACTATTAGCAAAAGAAGCAAGTATAAGGAAGTTTTCTTCATCGGAATATTATTTTACACAATGGTAACGCCCGTCTTCATTTCGGGCAATTAATGCAATAACCATCCATCTTTAATGGGCAGGAGGTGGCTAAACTTCGTTTTCGAAGGTTGAGCTGGGCCTGCCAATGTACTTTATTGATTGGGTGGCATCTAGCTTATTTCTCAATCTCATTATTATGAATAAATATACGCAAACTTTTGTAGTTCACATTGTAATAATGATCTAGACAGCTTTAATATTAATGCAGAAAATGATTGTTAGGTTACTATTTCAGGTGTTTTTTGAGGAATTTATTTAATTAAATTTTTTTGTGACTTCCTTGTATGGCTTGGGATTCGGGCGATTTTATGAAAAATTTTTCAGGGTTTGTAATTTTCGCTTATTTCGAATGTATCTTAGTGGCTCATTTACCAGTTAAAATATTACTAGTTTGAAAACGAAATTTTCTTTAGCTGCGTCGCTGTTATTAGTTGCAGGTCTTGCTTTGTCTTCTTGTGGGACGGGTAAGGCTGTGGCTTGTATAGATGAATCTAAGATAAGTGATGGGCCATGTACTTTGGAATACGATCCTGTATGCGGATGTGATGGCAAGACCTATTCCAATCCCTGTGCCGCTGATAGGGCGGGCGTTACTTCTAGTACGCGGGGGGAATGTCCCGAAAAATAATATTTAATTAACCCAGAGGTTATCCGGAGTAGACCCAGACCTGACCCGAACTTTTATTGGAGCATCCTGGAAGCAACTGTGGATTATCTATGGGGGAAAGCTCTAGGATTTACATGCTATAAATTTGGCTTTGTAATGGATTTGAGGGGGATGTGGATTCTCGCAGATTTTTGTGGATTTTTTTTGGTTTTTGGGTTGAACCTTTTTGTTTCTTATAACGAGGTGATTTATTTTAGTTTTATTGTTTGTTTTATAGATGGGCGTCTGCCTATTTGGAACGAACTAAATATTCTCTCAGTGGATATGCAGACTGCCATTAGGTAGTTTTTGCGCTCTTATATATTTATGTTAAACCGAATTATGGGTGGCTTTCGCTTGGGAAAGGCCCAGATTTTTAAAAATTTTAATTATGGCAAGAATTAAGAATGATTTATTTAAGCTCAGCGGTAGCTTGGGCGGGTTGACTTTTTATCAGGATGAGAAAGGGCCGATTGTAAAAACAAAGCCCGATGGCCACTACGAATTGAGTCTAAGGACAATAAAAGGCAACGCTGAAATGGGCTGTGCGAGCACGGCGACTAGGGCCTTTCGCCGGGCTTTAGACTCGAAAAACAGAGGGGTTGAGGATCAATATTTCTCGGGGAGATTGAGTGGGCAGTTCCGAAGGGTAATTGGTTTAGGCGAGGGTGCGGAAGGAGAGCGAAAGCTGGATTTTCGAAAGAATGGCGGCTTACTGGAGAAGTTTGAATTTATTGAAAGTCGGCCATTGGTGTATCGTGTTGGAGGAATAAAGGAGAAACCTACTTTGAACGCGGGGAGAAATGAGGTTTACTGGACCTCTCCTACTCTGGACCCCAAAAAACAAATTACCGCACCAGAAAAGGCAACTCATTTTAAGTTTATACTTGGGGCGGGAACGGTGAGTAATTACGGTAATAGTGCTGCTAAAGATAAGTATGTGCCGTTGGAGCGGAAGTTTAGGAATGTTGGAGATTTTATGGAAAGTGAGCCGATTGCTTTAAAACAAAAGACGATTAAGCCGGTGGAAATGTATTTGAAACTAACAAAAGTTGATGTGGTGCCGGAGGAGGTGGCGGTGTTGACTTTTGTTGGGGTATCGTTTTTACAGAATGTTAATGGGGAGTTGCTGGAGATTGAGGATAGTTTGGCTATGCGGGTTTTGGGGGTTGAGTGAGGTTGAAAATGAAGTTGAGGTTGGACTACTGGGGTTGCCTTGGTGTCTTTGATTTTTACAAATCTCGGCACGCAGGATTCTTATCTTTCACCTATTTTTTATAGATGAAAGTTCTGGGATAAATAGGCTTACAGCGTTAACGTCTAAAGATATTTATCTCATCAGGCCCAAAGACAAGTGCGAGTTCGGTTTCGCTGATGTACTTGATCGGTAAGGTTTCATCCCCAAAGGGGCCAGTAACCATAAGTTTGGTTTCATCTGCTGACAAAATGTAGCCACCAGTCTCAACCGAGCTATGATCGCAAATCCCGGCACTGTTCATACCGAATTCTTGAAAGGTAAAAGTGCCATCGCTCTTAAAATCCAAAAAGGTCTGTCCTGAACAAGGGTCCGCCTGCTCTATTATGGTACCACCTGAATTTTCTCTTTTCAGGTAAAACCACTTATGGGCCAATAATTCGGCTACGGTTGGTGGTGGGGGGTTATTGTCATCGTCTTTATTGGAGCAGGAAGTTAGGGTGCCCATTAAAAGAAGAATAATAATGATTAATCTCAGGAGGGTGGGTGTTGTTTTCATTTTTGAAAAATATTAGCGTTAGGGGAATGAGACGTAAATGGATATTTTATGAGGGATGTGTTTTGAAATTATTGACTTAACTTCATCTAAATTAAGCTATTAAGAATTAAATAACTGTGGGTATTGTAAAAAATTTCGGGAGTTGGAATGTTTTTTTGGTTTTTTTTGGGTTGGGTTTTTAGGCTTTTGGTAATTTGTGCGGTAGGGGTTGGTTTTTTAGGGGATGTGAATGGGGATTTCTTGGAGGATTAAGGTATTTGGGGCTGTGGTTGGGGGAAGATGAAATAAAAACCAAAAGTGTAAATGAAAATGATTCGAACTGTTTGAGAGCTCAAGACTTGGGGCTACTTTGCTCAGAATGTAGAACTGAAAAGAAATTCTTTATTAAAGATGACAACAATAAAGTAATACAAATTGATGACTTTACGGTTTTCCATAAAAGAGATTTCAATATACGATTTACACAGAGGATAAGTGATAATATATTTATTAGTAAATCCAATTTGGGTTTCCTCTTCATTTAATACAATTCCCTGGAAGTTTTAGGCTTTAATGTAATTAGGACAACAGAAATCTCACTGAAATTACCTATAAATAAAAAAACCTCGGTATTAGCGGGGTTTCTAGTCTTAAAAAGTGTTGCGTATATTAAAGTACTTTTACATTAACCGCGTTCAATCCTTTTTTGCCTTCTTGAAGATCAAATTCTACTTCGTCACCTTCGCGCACTTCGTCGATAAGGCCTGAAATATGTACAAAATGTTCTTTGCTGTTTCCTTCTTCAGTGATAAAACCAAAACCTTTGGTATCGTTGAAGAATTTTACTGTTCCTTTGTTCATTGTAATGAATTAAAATAATCTATATTAAGCTACAAATTTAGGGTTAAATACGATACATAAGTATCTTTTATGCTACTCAATTTTTATTTCCGTAATTTGCATAAAGCCTCTTTAAACATGAAAGAATTTATTTCCAAGGTTTTATCTCACTCGAATAAATTTCACCAGGATAGCTTGACCTATAAAGACCGAAAAAAAGTTGAAGAATGCGTATTAGAATCTTGGGATGTTGATAATATGATCGCTCTTCGAGATAAATATGAAGGCGATGCATTTTTTGAAAAATTCTTGCAAAAAATCATAAGTATAATTATTTTAGAAAATCTTTTAAAAAAAGAATTAATTAATTGGAATACTATTGATCCTAAAAATTATAAACCCACATTAAATATTAAGGGCATGACTATAGATGTAATAACATCTAATTTTGGTGAATTTCCAATTATAAATATTGAAAATAAGAATCCGGCCATAATCGCGATAAAAAAAGACGATAAGAATGTCTGGATTTGTGGGTTTGCAGATAAAAAAACATTGAATTGCAGGCAAGATGAAAGTTTACTCAAATCTGGAGCGACAAAAGGATTTAATAATAAAACAGCTTTTATTGGTTTCGATGAACTAAAATTGTTCAAATCTATTGGAGACCTAGAGCAGATCCTTAATCTGTGAATACCTTTAAATTTACCCAATAGCAATTAATTGATATTTATAAATTAGAAACCAAAAATAATATTATTAAAACGCTAGAGTAAGATTATGATCTGATTTTAATATATTAAATATTTTCCAAGCTGATTTCAATAATTTTATTAGCTTAAAAATAATAAGAAAATGATGGGATTTAATTTTAAAATGAAAATAAAAGTAGTTTAGGAAACAGGAAAAAAATAGCCTTCTAAAAAAACATAGTTATATTTATTGCATTATAAATTTAAAAAATTGATTAAACAAAAACACAAAGTAAGTATTGAAGAATTTGAAGGTAAGAACTATCAAATCACTCTTATAGAGCCGGAGGACAAAGCTATCCTAACGCATTATTTGCATAATATTGACAACGGAATTTCTAAACATTACAAAAAAGACGCACTAAAAGTTCTTGAGAAATTTGTTGAATATAAAGTAAATGATGATACACTGCAGCTTCAGGAAGAAGCTCTTCAACAATTACTTTTTGAAGTTAAAAATGTTCCGTTTCCAACTCCTGAAAATTATTCATTCGAATTTATTGACTTATTTGCAGGAATTGGAGGCTTTAGATTAGCCCTGCAAAATGTGGGTGGAAAATGTGTATATACAAGTGAATGGGACAATTCAGCAAAGAAAACATATAGAAAGAATTTTGGGGAAATACCTTTTGGAGACATAACTAAAGAAAGTACAAAAAACTATATCCCTAAAAATTTTCACATTTTATGTGCTGGTTTTCCTTGTCAGGCATTTTCAATTGCAGGAAACAGAAAGGGTTTTGCAGATACAAGGGGTACGTTGTTTTTTGATGTAGAAGAAATAGTCGCTAAACATAGACCTAAAGTAGTTTTTCTTGAAAACGTCAAGAATTTGGTCACCCATGACAAAGGAAAAACTTTTGAAACTATCATTGAAATTTTAGAGAAAAAACTAGGATACAAAGTATTTAGTTCAGTTTTAAACTCAATGACTCATGCAAATATTCCGCAAAATAGAGAGAGGATCTTTATTGTTGCATTTGATCCAAAACAAGTAAAAAGATTTAGTGAATTTAAATTTCCAGAAAAAATTGAGCTTACTAAAACAATCCATGATATCTTAGAAAAAGGAAAACAAGAAGAAAAATATTATTATCCTAAAAAGCATCAATATTATCCCGAATTAGAAAAAACCATGACTTCAAAAGATACTATTTATCAATGGAGAAGAATTTATGTTAGGGAGAACAAGAGCAATGTCTGCCCAACTCTCACAGCAAATATGGGAACTGGAGGACACAATGTTCCTTTATTAAAGGATGATTATGGGATCAGAAAATTAACACCAAGAGAATGTTTCTCTTTTCAAGGTTATCCAGAAAACTATGAACTACCTAATCTTGCTAATAGTAAATTATATATGCAAGCGGGTAATTCTGTAACGACCACTTTAATAGAACGAATCGCGAGCGAAATAAAAAAAGTATTATAATATGAGTATTTGGGAACTATATTCTAAGGAACAAAGGGATGAATATATTCAGTTTCTACAAGTATATGGTGCATTGTCAAATCTATTTCGGCAAAAACAAGGAGATATGATCCCATATCTCGACTCTAAATTTCAAGAAACAGTTTTTGCAAAATCATTCCTGGGTAAAAATGTAGATATTGGTAATACTCCTCACGACATTTTATCTGTTTTTGGAGACAAAAGAATTGGAATTGGAGTAAAAACCTGGATGGGCAGTAAACCCTCATTCCAAAAAGTAATGCAGTTAAAACGATATCAGAATGATATTAATAAACATCGAAACAATCTTGAAGATTTGGCATACAAAATTTCCGACATTAGGAATGAAAGAGTGTCAAGTGATTACAAGCGTCTAGGATTATCAGAAAACAATAATATTTATCATTATGTAACAAGGGATAAAGGTTGTTTTACAATCAATGAATGTGCATATCCATTAATCGATTTGAAAAACTTATATGATTTTAACGAATCGAAGACAGCTTTTACTTGGTCTGATGGCAATAAAGACTATAAATACACTTTTGGAGACTCTCAGATATGGCAAAAATTTGATTCGGATAAATACAAATCAATTTTACTTAAAACATTCGATGTAAAAATAATAGATGACCCTTTTTCTTTTCTATTAAAGGCATATATAAACCTTATTAATAAGCACAAAGTTGCTGAGGAAGACATAATCGAAGCTTACTTACCATTATATTCATTTAGCTCTAAAGAGGTTGAAGAAAAGTCTGGTTTAAATGCTTGGAACGCTGCGCCTAAAAACAAGGATAGTGATGCTCCAAGACCATTAAATGAAGTTTACATTCCAATTCCAAAAGAATTCCATAACTTAAATCCAAACTTTTTCACCAAAGATATATTATCCATAATAGACGTTAGAAATCAACTTAAGGGTACAAAACAAGTCAGACCAGAAGTTCGTTTTCACCTACTACTTCCTAACGGTAAAAGAATTCCTGCTTTATTAACAGGAGATAATATGAAAAATTTTCAGTCGGGCAGTAATACCGAATATGATGAAAATGGAAAAAGATTTGGACAAGACGCACTAGGTCAATGGCTATTAGTAGATGTTCTAGGTTTAAAAGAAAGAAACCTAGTTACTCGTAATTGGTTGGAAAAAAAAGGAACTGACTCTGTTAGATTATGGCGAAATAAAAAAGATTATTCAATAATTAATATTGATTTTGCACCTGTAGGATCTTTTGAAGCATTTATGAACGATGAACCCATACCTTTTGAAGATTAAGTTCAAGGGGAAATAATAATAATAATAATAATAATAATAATAGAGCTAACAAAAAATTAATCAAATCACGAAAAAGATTAATCTTAAAATAATAAAACATGGCACTTGTTGGAAAAATAATAAAAGTTAACAACCAATCAATTAAATTACGTTCTGGAGAGGTAGTGGCTGATATTATAATGGAAAGAGAATATTTGCAACTAAGGACATATGCAATGGGCGACACGGAAAGAGAGAAAGGCTGTAAACAAAATATCCAATTTTCCAAGGAGAAGGCAAAAGAATTGATTTATTTGTTAGAACAATTTATCAACTCATAGAACTTTTAAATACTGCAATTTTTATTAGAAAATAATGCAACTATAGAATTGACATATTGAAATACCATTTTTTAATTATTCAAAATTCAATCCCTCATCTTTTGATTGGATATATAAATTATATAGGATTTTAGATTGTTTTTCCGAGGGATAATTCTCTCTACCTAAATTACCACTGGTATATTTTCGTAAAATATCCATTTGCATATTAGATATATTTGTATCTGCGTAGTGATCATTAAAATAATTAAATATCTTAATCCAAAAATCCATTTTTTGCTCTAATACAAAAATCTGCATTTCAATCCCCTTTAACAGTTTCACATCCTTTTTGGCCTGTCTTTCCACATAACGATTTTCTTCACTATCTATCAGTAATTGATCATCCATTTCAAAATAGATTGGAATGCTTTTAATCCTTTCCCAACATTCAGTCTTTTTAGCCCATTGTGAAACATTGGCAGATCCTCCGGGAGGGCTTGTAATTGACTTATAAACTCTCTCTGTTATTATATCCAAAACATCTATTAAATTGCCAGGAAGTTTTTGATTATCCCATATAAGCCTAAAATTAAAATATTTATTTAATTTCTTTATTTTATAAGAAAGGTAAGCAATACTATATGTTACGGTTTGCGCCCTATAACCACCATCATACCATGGTGCCATTGATATCATTTTTTCGACATGCTTAAATAAAATTATACGACTTATGACATCTTTAAAATAATCTTCAGTAATAGCATAGTTATTCTTCTCAAGCATATCGGTTACTTCTTCAGAGAAAAATTTAAAACTATACTGGGCTCCTTTTGCAACAATGTTTGGCTTTAGTTCCCATGAATTCTCACATTTAGAAATAAATGTCTTTTCAAATTGTTGTGATTTGGGATTTTCCAGTAGAAATTTATTCTTTTCGGTATTAGATAAGTATGCCTGTTCATTTAGATATTCACCTCTTACTCTTTCATAATACCAACGTGTTCTTTGCTGTTGCCCACCGACAGCAGGTGCCCATACTCTTTTAGAATGATTTTTCATGTCTTTATGAAAGGCGCTATTTGAGAAAAAGTCTGACGGGTTAACCTTATTTTGGGTATTTGCATACTCGGCAACTTTTGAAACAAAATCATCTACGTTGTAATCTGGATTAACAACCGAAAGTTTCATTTGAACATTCACCATTGACAAATCGATGTTGTTCTTCTTCTTTGCTGCATATATTGATGAAGACGTTTGCCCACCATTAACGATCTGAAAGTTATATATTTTAGTTATTCTATTATTTAAAATTTCTACGCTGGTTGCCGTTGCAGTAACTCCATTATTATACGCAAAGAACATTTCGGGATTATATTCTATTGTATTCCTTAAACCTTTATTGACATTACCCCTAAACTGAAGAAATGTTCTAACGTTCTGCTCCAATATTTTCTTACCATATTTCTCATAGATATCATATATTAAATTTCCTGAAAGAACACTCAAATAAGACTGATAGGAATCACTTTCATCATTTATTTTTAAAAATGGTAAATCAGTGTCTATTTCAGAATCAATATTTTGAGACTCATTTTTATAAATTGAATATAAATACTCAATATCAATTACATTGTATTCACAGTCAATATTAAAAAAATTCTCTGTTGGTATTTCTTTTAAATTTCTAGTAGCCTTTCCATCAGTTATAATCAAAAATCTTACCTTATCTATCTTGTCTGATTCATAATATTCATTAATTAAATAAGCCATAGAATAGGCAGGGTCTGTTGGTTCTAAATCCTCATATATTTTATCAATTGCTTTTTCAAAAAATGACTTTAATCGTTTGAACTTCGTATCAATCAATTCCTTTACTAAGGTTTGTATGCCATCGTCTTGGTAAAATTCTTGAGAAATAATTGTTAGAAGATTTCGCTCTTCGTCATAATCATACCCATATACTTCTAATCCCCTCTTTTTATATTCAGCTACTGTGTAATTATTAGTAAGCTCCCCCAAATTTGTCAATTCTTCACAGACAGTTTCGAAAAAGCATTGAGCATTCATTAAACCTCTACTTTCTGCATCAGCTAGAACAGATTGTATTAAGTCTCGATGGTAGTCTTCCTTTTCAATCATTTTATCTAAAAAATAGAATTAATTTCTACTAAATACTTTTGGCAATCTGTTAAATCAAGTGAATATTTTAAATTAAATATTTCACTTTTCAATGTTTTTGGATCAACTTTTGGAAAGGATTCCGACACATGATAAGCTTTCACTTTATCAAAAGAAAACCGATCCAATTCATTATCCATTATTTCAGGGATATACCCGAAATCATACAATTTATTCTCAAATTCGTTTAAAATATTTTTAGGTTCTTCTATAAGCATATCACGAATATTTTCAATTAAATCATCGACAGACAATCCATCCAATATTTTTGTAATGGCATAAGTGACTAGGTATAAAGGTTCCTTGTCACTATATAATTGCAAAACAGAATTTATGCTGACCTTTGGTCCTTTCGTTGTGCGGTAAGATTTGACTTCAATTAATAGGTCTTCCAATGCAAAATCCTGTTTATCAGACTCACATCCAACCCAGCCTATGATTGCCTTATTTAATCCAATTTTAGGAGCTATAACATCCTTTAAACAGGCCAATTCTGTAATCAATCCCATTTGCTTTTCAGTTGAAAATATTTTTTTCCTAGCTTCCTTTAATAATTTCTGCCACCTCATTAATCTGTTTTCCACAGCCTTCATCATTGCTTTTTCGGTATCATAATTATGTGAAAGCTCAATCAAGTTATTACACAAGACGGTAAACAGTTCTTGGTCTTCTTTATTCCTCAATATCAAAAAGAGCTCGCCTTTTTCATTATTATTTCTTTTAACAATCGAAATCCCATCCAGCTTAATGGGCTTTTCGATATCATCTAGAAGATGATTAACCAGAAACCTTATCCCATACGAGCCATCAAGATCCCTAAACCAAAAAATATCGAATATGCTTCCAGTCTTAATTCTTCTTATGGACGAAGAATGCATTTCATCCCATGGATTATTAAGGTTAGTCATCGCTCTCATTATTTTCAAGTTCTTGGTTTAGTAAATCGTCATAATAAACAGTGTTTATTTTCATTTTGACTGTTTCTGTATTACTTGAGGCAGTTCCAGGGAAACTAATGCCAAAAGCTACTACATTAGATTGTATTGATACCATATTTCTATCCTCCAAATCTAGTATATATAGCATAAGTAAGGGATTAGTATTTTGATCTTCCCTTCTTTTTCTAATAAGCTTCCTATTATTTGTTTTACTCAATTCTTTTCGGGTTAACTCATCATTTATGGAAATTGCCTCATTACTCGGACTTGATAATTGTCTGTTCCCAACTTCATAGTATTCTCCCTTGTTGGTAACTGTTCTTTTTGGCTTATTAAAACTTAATTGGTCTATTTCAATTAGATCCCCATCTCCACTGAATAACGCTACGTCCCACAAAAGATCCTTGTTTAGGTATTCTTTTATACAGGCTATGGGCATTCTAGACCTTAAACCCAACGGATCGGAATCAACAGAATATAACTTATATTTATTAAGATAATCCCTAACAAGGATGTTCGATACGTTTCTCCATAAATAATGATTATCAACTTTTTGATTTTTCGAATCAATTTTAGCGAAAAACTTCTTTGTCAAATTATAGTTATTCTTTATATCCTCATCTTTGTTAGTTAACCATCTTGTCTCTTTTAATTGTCCATCCAACCGTATATTAACCCAAAACTCCCTAATGTTTTTTTGCTTGTTCCGTCCTGTAATCTGGAGAGTGCTCCCAGGATGTTGTCTTATTGCTAGTCCAAACTCACTGGGTGTTTTATTTAATTGGGCCATCATTTTAAATTCATCAAATAAATCTTCTGTGGTTTCAATAATTTCTGAAAAATTATCAGCAATTGTTTCAGGTAGATAAATTTTACATAAATCTTCATAGCCACTTCTATAACCAAACCATCTACCCATTTGCATGAGCGTGTCATAAAAAATTGTATTCCTTAAAAAATAGCTCACATTCAATCCTTCGAGCGTAAAACCTCTCGAAAGACTGGTTCCCCCGATTACTATTGCATTCGTAACAAAATCGTCACGGTATTCAAGAGGTATTTTGGTGGCTTGATGCACTTCCCTCACTACAACACTTTCTACTATATCACATGTCTTTTTTATAATTTGCATCCAATTAAATTCAATATTGGATAAATGGTTATTGTATGTTCCATATAAATCATTGATTAAAGAACTTAATTTTTCAGGATCTTTTAATTTACCGTAGTTGGTAATCTCTCTTGAAAGATCTTTTTTATATGTATCTACCAAAAGTCCCAAATTCTTGTGCACCAACGTGAATCTTGTCGCATGGATAAGCATACTATTATGTTTGTTGCTCTGCCCTCTTAAATGCCTTATTGCTATATTTAAACAAAATAACCTTATGGCATCTTTAAGACTTTTGGGCAATGAACTTATTTCATGATTTTTTTTATGCCCGCTTGGGATATCATCTAAATAATCATCGATTTTAATAATATGTGCCTCATTTTGATCAAGAAAAACAGCTCGGGCACCAAAATAATTGGTTGGTGAATCTAGGGCATATATGAAATCTTTGGGAAACAAATCCTTACCATACAACTCATTCTCAGCCTTATGATCTATAAAGATATTGGCATATGGGGTGGCCGTGTAGGCAACATAGGCACTTTTATTAAATAACCCAAGTAGGGCTCTAATTTTTTTATTTATTGTTGCTGGGTCTTCTTCTTCTTTGGTATTTACGGAAGCATAATCTGACTCATCATCAATTAAAAGCATTGAATGATTAATCTTATTATTATATTGACTTTCCAACCAAGATTTTACATTAGTTAAAGTTGTGGTATGCTTTTTAATGACCAAAATAATCGGGCTGGTAATATTTTCAAAGTTCAATGTTGATGACAACCTTTTTGCAGTTGCTAAATCAAAATCGCTATCAATGGTAGTTAGACTGTGTGGAAGTTTTGTCCTATCATTGTTCCCTTTTCCGACTCCCACTTTTTTCTTGCCTGTTTTCCCAACAAAAGATTCATTCAATCGTTGTTGAGTTTGATTCCTTAAATTATTTATACCGCCAGCAATAACCACAATAAATTTATATCCAGAATCTGCAGCTTTACAAATTAAACCAATATAGTTTGCAGTTTTACCAGATTGAACATGCCCAACGACCATTCCATATCTTTCAAAAGAAATATATGATGGGTTTTCAATATTATTCATAATAACATCGGTATCTTCATCAATAGTCTTAACAACTGCAGGGGAAAATTTTTCACTTAATTCATAGTCATGGTATTTGTTCCAGTAATAGCCATCATTATTATATTTCTCTTTTCCAGTCCACCAAGTATTATCTCTGTCTTGTTGTTCAGTACCCTGAATCAGAATACCACAATCCATTTTAACATCAAAGTCTGTTTCAAGTTCCTTCCGCACTTTGTTCCATTCATCATCAGATAAACTACCGGTAATCGGACCAAGAAGTTTGTTGTAAATTTCAATCCCGTTATTCTCAATAACACTTCTAATAGTATTAACCGTTTTGGCAATAGCATCTTCAGATAAAGGACCATTTTCCTTTCGTAGCATATTAAATGCGTCTTCCCTAATTATGGAATAATTGGTTTTTTCCATTTTATTTAAAAATATCTTTGTGCTCACTAAAAATTTCAGTTTTAAGCCATTTATCAATTTCTATTTGACTTAATCCAGACATCTTCAATGTATTTGCTAATTCCAATATATCTTCTCTAGATAAAGCGCTTTCCTGTTTTATTTGTTTAGGATTTGTCTGTAATTTTGCTTGAATAGCATCTAACGGTAGATAAGCTTCAAGACCATCTAAAAATAAATTCATTAATTTCATTTTATCTTTAATTACTTTATTTGACAATTCGACGTACAGAGGATGTCCTTTATTAATTCCAAATCTAAATTCTCCATCATCGGAAATTGATTTTATATCCCAAAAACGATCAATTGATTTGTCTATGATCTTGTTTCCTCTTCCAGTAAATGGTTTGGATCCTTTTTTTGTTGCAATTTCTATTATTTTTTTTAACTCCTTTTTAATTGCACTAGACGGTCTCGCCGATGATTTTTTAATATCAATCCCCCAATGTTTATCCATACTATTGGGAATATCAATTTTTATTCTTACAAGTTTATGGGCATCGGTCGCCCTATGCAATCCCCACCAAGTTCCATAAATCAAAATTCTATTTTCGCGATATAAATAAAATCCTTGAGATTTAATATAGCCATCCTCGGTTGCATATTGTTCATATTCCTGGCTCGAAAGTTTAGAGTGATGCGGGAGAATGTAAGGGGTGATCCTAATGAAATTTTCACCAATCATGATTTTTTCCGAAGATATTTCTTGGGTGGCGGCGTGATTAACATTAAAAGGATTAAATGGTTTCACCGGATTATCATTAATTGAAATCTTCAACTTTTTAAAACTATCAGCTCCCTCTAAAAAACGATGAAAAACAAGGGATAAATGTTTCCTAAGAGAATCCAAATTTTCAGTGTTCGAAGTATTCCCGTCGAATTCTTCCCAAATTACTAATGTGCCATTTTCAAGTTTTTCAAGATCTTTAAATAACGGAAAAACATTAATTCCACCGGGAGTAATTAAAGCCCACTTATTGATTTTTGATATGTAATCCAAATCCCATTGCCTAGCATTAATTTCGGAATACTTTTTAGATATTACTGTTAACTTCTTACACTGAGAAAAAGAGGCCGTTTTGAGCCCGAGTCCAAATCTTCCCAAATCATTTTTTAATCTGTCTGCTTCAGGATCCTTGGTGGCTAGACGCATGCTCTCTTTTAGCTCTAACTCATCCATTCCATCTCCATTATCAAGTAGACAAAATATATTGTTTATAGAAAAAATGATTATTGATGTAGCATTGGCACTAATACTATTATCCAATAAATCCGCCACTGCAACTTCAAATGAATATCCAATATCCCTAATTGATTTTATGAAGTTACTTACATTGGGATTTACTATTTCTTCAATTTTGTTCATGCAACAGAAAAGACAGTCTTAAAGATACGATTAGTTATTTATTGAATGCATAATTTTTTCAGTGAGTCCCAAAAATAGATAAAAACATCCTAAATGCTATAGTATATTAATGAAAGAAATAGCTTTCATTATCATATTGCTCAAAGTTTTAAAATTCTTTTAATTAAGTCCACAACGGACTGAGCGGAAATTTAATTTATAAAAAACAAAAAAACAATATAAAAACCAATATTTCATAGTAGGAAAATTTCCAATAATTCTTGACCAAATCTAGTTTATATGATATTCTATTTATTTTTACTGTATTTTTATTAATTCAAACACTAGCAATGAATCTTTGTGATTCTATAATAGCCGTCACTGCTATCTTAAAAGAGTCTTCCCCTTGTCACCGTTAATGATAAATATTTTAAACGATTAGAAATCATATATCCCTTCGATAATAAATTCTATTAATTGTTTTCAGAATAATATTTCGGTTTGGATTTTCACTCCTCCTTAAACCTCCGATATCGCTTAAAAAGAACAAAAAATGCCCATAGGAAATAAAGCCTATGGTGGTGGTGATTTGTTAACCTTTCTCTGGCAGGAAGGTACGGGGGATTTGTTGTGGATTGTGGGTTACCACAGAGGCACAGAGGACACGGAGGGTTTGCTTGGGTGAGGTTACCACAGAGGCACAGAGGACACGGAGGGTTTGCTTTGCTTTGCTCGCGATGACGGGGTGGGTTGAAGGTTTACCGCAGAGGCGCGGAGAACGCAGAGGGTTTGCTTCGCTGTGCTCGCAATGACGGGGTGGGCTGGGTTGGGTTACCACAGAGGCACAGAGGACACGGAGGGTTTCTGTTGGGAGGCTCCCGCTTTGCCCCGGCCCTAAAGGGTGGCGGGAGAATGGGATTGGGGGTTCACCGCAGAGGCGCGGAGGGCGCAGAGGGTTTGCTTTGCTTTGCTCGCAATGACGGGGTGGGCTGGGTTGGGTTACCACAGAGGCACAGAGGGCACGGAGGGTTTGCTTTGCTTTGCTTGCGATGGTTTACCACAGAGGCACAGAGGACACGGAGGGTTTGCTTCGCTGTGCTCGCTATGGGGGGTTCCTTTGCTTGCGATGATGGGGTTTTGTGTTTCAATAAATTGGTGGGGACGGTGGGTTCTTTGTTATTTTTAATTAAATTAGCCATCCTTAATAAAACAAGGGGTGCATTGAAAAACGCTACTGTCTTTTTTCTGCTTTTTATTTTTAGCTTCAATGTTGGAGGGTCTTATTTTATATTTAAAATTCAACAACATAGAATTAAAAGGGATATAGTCCATCAAATAAAACAGGGTATTTCTGAAGATGAGTTGACACTTATCACCGTTTCTTCGGAAAATGAAAAAGAACTTATCTGGAAAGATCACGAGGAATTCAGCTATAAAGGGGCTATGTATGATGTAGTTCACGTGGAAGTTTTGGATGGCAACACCAAGGTTTATCATTGTATTTCGGACAGTCAGGAAACTAATTTGATTGCGAAATACAACAAGGAACTTCATAAAAAGGGCAAAAACAAAAACAACCGGACCAATTTAGTAAAGACGGTAAAGTTTCTTCAAAAAATAAATCCGTTGCCTCAGAAAGGGGAGTTGGCATTTTTAAATACGTTGGTACGCCCTAATTATATGTATCACGACACCTACGCATCGCTTTCACTCGAAATTTCGAGTCCTCCGCCCAAACAGGTTTTATAATTTCTTTTGAAGCTTCACTGCTTCCCCAAAGATTGCTTTACGACGCCAATGAGTGGCGTATTGCATATTTCTCTATTATAAAACTTTTTAAAAAATGACGAAACTTTATCTGTCCCTATTGGGACTGCTTATAACTGTATCAGTATTTGGACAGGAAAAACTCTCTGGGAAAATATATGATTCAGCCACCAATACCCCACTTGTGGGAGCCAAAATAGCCACGAACGGAACGGAGGTTTCCAGTACGGATGCCGAAGGGAATTTTTCATTGTCCTGTTCGGGGAACCAAAGCCTTAGTGTAAGTTATATTGGTTATGAAACCGCTCAAATTAAGGTGCAAGATTGTTCTGAATTCTTGAACATTGGTTTAAAGACATCAGTAAGTGCATTGGACGAGGTGCAACTTAGCGGCACCTTGGACAATAATAAAAAGGTACTCGAAAAACCACTTTCCGTGATTCATTTGGAAAAAAGGGAACTAAACCGAGGAGCGGGTTTGTACCTTGATGATGCAATAAACGCAAATGTTCCGGGAGTACTTATGACTCGAAGAGCGGTTTCCTCGGGGCAACAATTCAATATTCGCGGTTATGGAAATGGGGTTGGTTTTAAAGGAGCCACGAAT
This sequence comes from Aequorivita sp., assembly GCA_034675805.1. Lineage (GTDB taxonomy): Bacteria > Bacteroidota > Bacteroidia > Flavobacteriales > Flavobacteriaceae > Aequorivita. The sequence continues at coordinate 1,516,921 of JAUCCX010000001.1, forward strand.
AACTTTGATGGGCAAGGTTACAAAGTATATTACAACAATATTCCCCTTACCGATGCCGAAGGCGTTACGATGCTGGACGATATAGATTTCGGTTCTGTAGGAAGTGTGGATGTTATAAAAGGGCCAGCGGGTTCTTTATATGGGTTTGCCATTTCAGGAGTTGTAAACTTAACCACTGTGAGGCCAGAAAATGGGCAGTCTTCGCTAAGTGAAAAAGTGACTGTAGGAAGTTATGGCTTGGCACGCTTTACAACACAATTGCAAATGGGTCTTGAAAAATCTTCTGTATTGCTGAATTACGGCCACCAAATATCTGATGGGTATCTTGATCACAATGCTTCGCAAAAAGATTTTTTAAATGCTGTGCTGGATTTCCACCCGAGTGAGAAGCAAACCGTGAGCACTTATTTGGGCTTTAGCAATAGTTATGACGAACGCGGTGGTGAGCTTACTATCGGGCAGTACGACACTTTAGATTACAGTGGGAATTCACGTTATATCAAAAATAATGCGCACAGCGAAGTGATCAGTTTCCGCGCAGGTTTGAGCCATAAATACGACTTCAATAGATGGCTTTCAAACACTACCACCGTTTATGGTTCTGGAATGAACACGAACGCAAGTTCTGCTGGTGGGTGGACCGACAGAGATCCTATTAATTATGGAACTCGTGTAAGCTTTGACTTGAATTTTGATTTAAGCGAAGACTTTAATCTTTCCGGAGTTGCGGGCCTTGAATTTCAGGAGCAACGCGCCCAATCCCTAAGTTATGGGATGGTAGTAAATCCTAATGATCCAGATGGTTATAACATTATTGGTGCTTTAAAAAGCAACCAATATTCAAAGGCGAAAAACAATTCTTTGTTTACAGAATGGATTTTGAAGATGCCGTATGCTATTTCGTTTACTGCAGGAATTGGTAAAAGCACTATGAACCTCGATCTTGAAGACCGTGCTTTTGATCCCTTAAGTGGCAAGCCTCAGGTGGTTTCTGCAAATTATGAAGATTTGTACTCACCGCATTTTGCTGTGAATAAAGTTTTCAATAATGATATTTCGGTTTATGCTTCTTACAGTAAAGGCTACAAGGCACCTGTTAGCGGGAACGTAATTATCGGGACGACTGGCGAGTTAAACACAGGGCTTGTGCCAGAGGAAGGCAATCAGTTTGAGATTGGTACAAAAGGAAATCTATTGGATAATAAATTACATTATGAAGTGGCTTTGTTTCAAGCGAAGTTCAAGAATAAGTTTACGTCCGTTGCTGTTCCAGCTGGTGATGATACCACGCTATACTCCTATATAGCAAATGGCGGGGCATTGAACAACAAAGGTGTGGAGGCCTTGGTGAAATATACTGCTTATGAATCTGCCACAGGTTTCTTTGGAAATGTGAGTCCTTATTTAAATGTTGCGTATTCGGACTTTAAATATGAGGACTTTGTTTATCAATCTATTACAAAGCAAGGGGATTTGGTAACATCCGATTACAGTGGAAAAGCTGTTGCAGGGGTAGCGCCTTGGGTTGTAAATGCTGGGATTGATTTTAACACCAATCTTGGGCTTTACGGAACTGTGAACTATGCCTATCACGATCCAGTTCCTTTCACATCTGATGGTCTGAACGTGGCTGACAGCTATAGTTTACTAAATGCCAAACTTGGTTATAGAATGAGTTTTGGCCACTTTGACATAGATGCTTATGCCGGTGCTGATAATATTACTGGAGAGAAATATTACATTATGCTTTTCTTGAACCAGTTGGACGATGCATATATTCCTGCGCCATTGGATACTGTTTTTTATGGGGGGCTTAATTTGAAATACAACTTTTAATTCAGTTTGTTTAGTGTTGATTTTTGTCCACAAGAGTGCAGTTGAAAATACTCAAAATGAGTTTGCAGCTGCACTTGAAGGGGCAATTAGAAAGCTAGAATATATATAAGATTAACTATGAAAAAACCCATACTGCTTTTGTTTACAGGAATTCTCCTTATTTCCTGTGGGAGGTTTGGCAATGAAGACAAAAAGAAGGACCACGAGGAGCGGATTGTTTGCATTTCCAAACAATACAGTGAGATAATTTATGCACTTGGCGCGGAAGAAAATATTGTGGCGGTAGATGTTTCCAGCACCTATCCTCCCGATATAAAAAAACTACCAACAATAGGATATCACCGAGCATTGGCCGTGGAGCCTATTCTTTCTATGAAGCCAACGTTGATTTTGGAAGACAATAATATTGGGCCAGAGCATGTGGTTACTCAGTTGAGAGATTTAAAAATACCTATGAAGCAGTTTGGTCATTATGAAAATACTATTGCTGGAACGGATTCGCTGATTCGGGAAATGGGCCGTTATTTTCACAAAGAAGAAAAGGCGGAGGAGCTATGCCAAAGGCTCGATGCTGATATGTATTACGCAAAAGAACAAGCGTTTTTATATGACAAGAAACCAAAGGTTTTGGTGATCCATTTTGGACAGGCAAACAATATTTATTTGGTAATGACCAAAAATAGCAATGCTGGGAAATTGATAGAATGGGCCGGTGGGGAAATGGCGGTTGATGGGGAACGCGGCATGATCCAACTTTCACCTGAAGTTGTTGCTAAGAGTGATCCTGATATAATCCTATTGACAGATTTTGGTTATGACCGATTGGGTTCTACTGAAGAAGTGGGGACGCTGCCAGGAATTTCCAGTACTAGAGCTTTTAAAGAAGGAAAAGTGTATCGCGTGGAGGAGCACGATATGGTTTATTTTGGGCCTCGGACTGGGGGGAGTGTTGTTGCTTTGCAGGGGGTTATTCATTGATTAGTTATGAGTTATGAATTTTGATTTGGATAAGAAAATTTATAAATACTGGGGGACTTTTCCTGTTTTGTTGCTGCTTTTAGTGGTTATTAGCTTTTTTTCTATTCGGTATGGGGCGGTGTCTATTTCGTTGGAGGAGATTGTTTCTTCGTTTAAAAAAGCATTTACTGACCCTAAAAGTATGGATCTTACGGAACGTATTTTTATGGAAATTCGTTTGCCTCGGGCGATCCTTTGCATATTTGTTGGAGCTAGTTTAGCTGTTGGAGGGACTTTATTGCAAGCGCTTTTCCGGAATCCTATTGTAGAGCCTGGACTTATTGGCACTTCCTGCGGGGCGGCGTTTGGTGCTGCTTTGTATTTTGCTTTGGGGGCAACGTTCGGTTTTAGCGTGGGGAAATGGACACTCCCGTTGGCTGCTTGTTTGGGAGCTATGTTATCCACTGGATTGGTGTTTTTTCTTTCGCAATCGCGAAATAATGGAAAGAGTTCTATTGTAGCGTTGTTGTTAACGGGAATTGCCATTAATGCGCTTTTTTTAAGTGGGGTGGGATTTTTGAGTTATATAGCCCGTGATCCGCAGGCGCGTTCCATTGTTTTTTGGAATCTGGGAACGTTGAGTGGGGCGAATTGGACTTCAGTTATCATCGTTGGAATCTCGACTGTTGGAACTATTTTGATTTCACTTCGCTACGCTAAACATTTAAATGCGCTGATGATTGGAGAGGAGGAAGCGCAATTTCTAGGGGTTAACATTAAAAGTCTGAAGTGGAAAGTATTGCTTATTAACGTTATAATGGTCGCAGTTGCAACGGCTTTTGTGGGGGTTATTAGTTTTGTGGGCTTGATTGTACCACATCTTTTACGAATCATCAATGGTAGCGATAATCGTTTTCTTATTCGCAATAGTGCCTTGCTTGGGGGAATTCTTCTTTGTGTGGCAGATTTGATTTCTAGAATGGTGTTGCGCCCTGCGGAACTTCCTATTGGGATTGTAACCTCTGTGGTTGGTGTTCCTATTTTTATCTTTTTATTGCAGCGGAAGAATTACTTTTTTTAAACTTTAAATCTAATGTTTTTTCGAACAGCGTTGAATAGTCAATTTAAATTTCGAAAGAGATAGGTCTCGACTGTGCTCGACCAGACAGATTAAGTATGATACAGGCTAATAACATAACATTTCGAATTGGGGAGAAAACAATTCTCAAGGATATTTCTGTGAAATTTGCTCCGGGAAAGATTAACCTCATCCTCGGGCCGAATGGGGCGGGGAAATCTACGCTTGTAAAAATAATCTGCAACCAACTGAAACCACAGGAGGGTACTGTTTTTTACGAGGGGAAAGATATTCGCAATATTTCAGTGGCGGAACTGGCAAAAGTGCGTGCTGTGCTTTCGCAGAACACGGAGCTTGCCTTCCCTTTGAAAGTGAAGGAAGTGGTCACTATGGGGCGTTATCCGCATTTTACCGTAAACCCCACCGCAAAAGATGAGGAAGCTATTGAGGAAGCAATGCGCTTTTTTGATGTGGTATCAATGGCAGACCGCGATTATCTATCACTAAGTGGTGGAGAAAAACAGCGGGTGCATTTCGCAAGGGTGGTTTCTCAAATATGGTATCCCTCGGAAAATGGTTGTAGGTATTTGGTTTTGGATGAACCTCTTACCTTTTTGGATGTGCATTACCAGTTTCAGTTTATGCATAAGCTGCAGGAGCTTTTAAAACAACAGGATTTAGTTGTTGTTGGGGTGGTGCACGATCTCAATCTTGCGGCTAAGTTTGCAGATCATTTGGTGTTGTTGAATCACGGGGAATTGCTTGCAGCTGGAACTAAGAGTGAAGTGCTTACGCAAGCAAATATGAAAACTGCTTATCGTTTGGAGCCTGTTATTCATAATGATGAGCGGGGGATGTATTTGTTTTTTGAGTGATTGGGGTTTACCACAGAGGGCACGGAGGGTTTTTTGTGTGGGTTTGGGTTTACCACAGAGGCACAGAGGGCACGGAGGGTTTGCTTTGTTTTGCTCGCGATTACGGAGTGGGTTGAAGGTTTACCGCAGAGGCGCGGAGGGCGCAGAGGGTTTGCTTCGCTGTGCTCGCAATGACGGTGTGGGCTGGGTTGGGTTACCACAGAGGCACAGAGGGCACGGAGGTTTTTTTGTGTGGGTTTGGGTTTACCGCAGAGGCGCGGAGGGCGCAGAGGGTTTTTTGTTTTTCTTTAAAAAAAATCGCCCGGGGAATTTCCTCGGGCGATTTCAATCTAACTATAAATAATGAATAATGAAAAAACTACTCTTTTAGCAATCGTTTGGTGATTTGGCCCTGTTTGCCCATGATCTTAACGTAATAAGCTGCCGCGGCAAGTTGGTCCACGTTGATTGTTTTTACAGATCCCATACCGCGAAGGTCTGCGGTCTGTACCAATCTGCCCCTTAGGTCATAGATCTCCATTCTTTCCAGATCGATGTTCTGGGGGTTGCCGATGTTCAGGATATCCTTGGTCGGAACGGGGTATATTGTTACCGTGCCAAGGGACTGGCTGTTTTCGCCAACACCGATTATGGTATCTACCGTCAGTTCAAACTCACAGCTACTTGTGTTGCCATATTCGTCCGTTGCCGTTAGCACAATGGTGTAGGTGCCGTCAGGAAGCGGGGTTCCCGCTGCCGGGCTCTGGGTGGTTATCGTGACCGGATCGGTACAGTTGTCAACTGCAGTGGCCTCCCCTGTTGCAAAATAGTCCGGTAGGATATAGTACAGGTTGCCCGCTCCCGGATCTACCGTTTGGTCCGACGGGCAGGTGATTTCAGGCGCAAGTAAGTCAACTACCGTTACCGTTGCTGTACAGGTAGCTAGGTTGCCGTTGTTGTCCTGGCTGAATACCTGGACCGTTACGGGGGTGCCGATATCGGCACAGCTGAACTGGGTGATGTCAACGGCTACCGTAAGGATGCCGCAGGCATCGTCGTTGGAGGCTATCACATCACTCGGGTCCAGGGTGGCGGTGCCGTTGGGGCCGAGCTCCAGGGTGAAGTCCTTGCATACAAGTACCGGGCTGGTGTTGTCCTCTACCGTTACCGTGGCGGTGCAGGTTGCTGCGTTGCCGTTTATGTCGGTTACTGTCAGTACCACGGTGTTGTCGCCGATGTTGGAACAGTCGAAGGTGTCGATGTCAAGGACATAGCTGGCGATGCCGCAGGCATCTGTTGAACCGTTGTCGATATCCGTGCCCAGGATCGTTACCGTGCCATTGGCGCCAAGTTCTACCGTAATGTTCTGGCAGGCCACCACTGGGGCGGTCACGTCCTCTACCGTTACAATGGCGGTGCAGGTTGCCGTGTTACCGTGAATATCAGTTACAGTAAGGGTTACGTTGTTGTCACCTACATTACTACAGTCAAAGGTACTTGGACTGATCGTAGTGGTTGCCACACCGCAGTTATCGGTACTGCCACCATCAACATCGGCGGCAACAATACTTGCGTTTCCAAATTCATCCAACTGGATGGCGATGTTCCGGCACACTGCCACTGGCGCTTCGTTGTCAATTACCGTGATGATAAAACTACAGGTACTGGAGTTGTCGTCTACATCGGTCGCGGTGAACTCAATGGTCGTGTTTCCCACGGGGAACTGGCTGCCGCTCGGTAGGCCGGCTGATTGGGCCACGGTACCTATCTCGCAATTGTCAAAGGCGATGGCAATTGGGAAGTTTACGATCGCCCCACATATCCCAGGGCCGGTGTTGACCGTGATGTCCGGGGAACAGGCAATTATCGGGGCTTCGTTGTCCTCTACTGTAATAACCGTAGTACAGGTAGCGGTCTGGCCATTGCCATCGTCCACGGTCCAGACTATTGTTGTATTTCCTTTTGGAAGTACTTCGCCCGCAAGGGTGGCGGTTCCGCTGTAATCGTTGGAGATGCTTCCGCCGACACAGTTGTCCGTAAAGGTCGCATCGAACTCAGTGCCTACTACGGTGTATTCGCATACGCCCGGATCGGTGTCGCGGGTTGCGTTCGATGCACAGGTGATTACTGGGTTTTCGTTGTCCTCAACGGTAATAACGGTTATACAGGTAGCGCTCTGGCCATTGCCATCGTCCACGGTCCAGACTACTGTTGTATTTCCTTTTGGAAGTACTTCGCCCGCGAGGGTTGCTGTTCCGTTGTAATCGTTGGAGATGCTTCCGGCGGCACAGTTGTCCGTAAAGGTCGCATCGAACTCAGTGCCTACTATGGTGTATTCGCAAACGCCCGGATCGGTGTCGCGGGTTGCGTTTGGTGCGCAGGTGATTACTGGAGCTATGTTGTCCTCTACTGTTACTGTTGAAATACAGGTACTTTCATTGCCGTTAGCATCGGTAACCGTCAAGGTTACGGTGTTATCCCCAATATTACTACAATCGAAGGTGTCGGGTGATACGCTAATTGTTCCCGAACCTGCACAGCCATAGCTGGAGCCATTGTCCACATCAGTCTCTGTAATGCTAACATTGCCATTAGCGTTCAATGCTACGGTTATATTCTTACAGACAGCAACTGGTGGTTCGCTTATCCCACCATCGGTAATGGTCCATCCAAAGGTGCTGGTCATATTATTTCTTGCTGCCCAGCCAATACAGTATTTGCTATTTCCACCGCTAAAGGTTACTCCGTTTTGTAGGGTCAGCGTATTCCACCCATCTAACAAGGCGTCATAATTAGCTGTGGAAAGGGTTACGCCTTCAAACATATTGGTCATATCGGTTACGCTTGTCACGTTCCAACCACCAATGTTTTGATTAAATGCAAAAGCTTGAAAGAACATAGCTCCCATATTGGTGACATTGCCAACATTCCAAGCACCTATATTCTGATTGAATGCAGAAGCATAAGCAAACATTCCATACATATCGGTTACATTGTCCACTTTCCAACTACCAATGTCTTGGTTAAATGCAGAAGCTCCCCAAAACATCCCTTCCATATCGGTTACGTTGTCCACATTCCAATTACCAATATTTTGATTGAATCCTGAAACACCAAGAAACATAGCGTACATATTGGTCACGTTGCTCACATTCCAATTGCCTATGTCCTGGTTAAATACAGAAGCTCCATAAAACATACTGTTCATAGTGGTCACATTGCCCACATTCCAACCACCAATGTTCTGGTTAAATGAAGTTGCATAAGCGAACATAGCGAGCATATCGGTAACGTTGCCCACGTTCCAATTGCCAATATCTTGGTTGAATGAAGTTGCATAAGCGAACATAAATGACATATCTGTCACATCAGAAAGATCCGGAGTATCTGCTGCATTTCCAAGTAGATTACTACAGCCATAAAAAGCAACATTCATCGAGCTCCAAGCATTGGTTCCCCACTGTTCTATGGAAAGTATTTTTTCTTTGTCGCCAGAATTATTAAAATAAATACGAGGGAAAGCACCTCTTATTGCTACCTCGTAGGTTCCAGCTACTCCGTAATCGTGAGATGCATTGCCTATGAACCCTGTTTCCCAAACCCCATCGTTTTCCCAGCTTACATCGTAGCTGTAACCGCCGCCCTCAGTAGGAATGGTGATGGAGGTTGCGTTGGATGATCCTGGGTTATCGGTTTTCCAGGTGGTGATAAAGTAATCGGCAGAACATTCCTGTCCACCATCGATGATGTTCCAGCCATAGGTGGTTATCATATTTTCCCTGGCCGCCTGGCCAATACAGTATTTGCTATTGCCACCGCTAAAGATCACGCTGTTTTGCAGGGTCAAATTATTCCAGGCGATTAACAAGGCATCATAATTGGATGTCGAGAGGGCTATACCTTCAAACATAAGGGACATATTGGTCACGTTGGCCACGTCCCAATTGCTAAGGTCCTGGTTGAATGCTGATGCGTTAAAAAACATTCCGGCCATATTGGTCACATTACTCACGTTCCAACCGCCAAGGTTCTGGTTAAATGCGGCAGTATTAAGGAACATATAGGACATATTTGTCACGTTACCCACATTCCAACTGCCAATGTTTTGGTTAAATACGGAAGCTCCAAAGAACATAAAGGACATATTAGTCACATTGCTCACATTCCAATTACCAATGTCTTGGTCAAATACGGAAGCATAAGTGAACATACTAGACATATCAGTCACATTACTGAGGTCTGGGGTGTCCGTTGCATTGCCTTCCAAATTACTACAGCCATAAAAAGCTTTCTCCATAGAGCTCCAAGCATTGGTACCCCATTGGTCTATGGATATTATTTTTTGACTATCACCAGAATTGTTAAAATGGATACGCGGAAAATCACCGCGTATGGCAACCGTATAGGTACCCATTGTTCCGTAATCGTGGGTGATGTTATCCGTAATTCCAGTTTCCCAGATCCCGTCATTGTTCCAACTCACATCGTAGTTGTAACCACCACCGATGGTGGGGATGGTGATGGAGGTTGCGTTGGAAGTTCCGAAATTGTCAGTTTTCCAGGTGGTGATAAAGTAGTCTGTGGCACATTCCGGCCCACCATCGGTGATGGTCCAGCCATAGGTGGTTATCATATTTTCCCTGGCCGCCTGGCCAATACAGTATTTGCTATTGCCACCGCTAAAGATCACGCTGTTTTGCAGGGTCAAATTATTCCAGGCGATTAACAAGGCATCATAATTGGATGTCGAGAGGGCTATACCTTCAAACATAAGGGACATATTGGTCACGTTGGCCACGTCCCAATTGCTAAGGTCCTGGTTGAATGCTGATGCGTTAAAAAACATTCCGGCCATATTGGTCACATTACTCACGTTCCAACCGCCAAGGTTCTGGTTAAATGCGGCGGTATTAAGGAACATATAGGACATATTTGTCACGTTACCCACATTCCAACTGCCAATGTTTTGGTTAAATACGGAAGCTCCAAAGAACATAAAGGACATATTAGTCACATTGCTCACATTCCAATTACCAATGTCTTGGTCAAATACGGAAGCATAAGTGAACATACTAGACATATCAGTCACATTACTGAGGTCTGGGGTGTCCGTTGCATTGCCTTCCAAATTACTACAGCCATAAAAAGCTTTCTCCATAGAGCTCCAAGCATTGGTACCCCATTGGTCTATGGATATTATTTTTTGACTATCACCAGAATTGTTAAAATGGATACGCGGAAAATCACCGCGTATGGCAACCGTATAGGTACCCATTGTTCCGTAATCGTGGGTGATGTTATCCGTAATTCCAGTTTCCCAGATCCCGTCATTGTTCCAACTCACATCGTAGTTGTAACCACCACCGATGGTGGGGATGGTGATGGAGGTTGCGTTGGAAGTTCCGAAATTGTCAGTTTTCCAGGTGGTGATAAAGTAGTCTGTGGCACATTCCGGCCCACCATCGGTAATGGTCCAGCCATAAGTGTTTATAATATTTTGTCTAGCGGACTCCCCATCGCAATAGGTATTTTCCCCGGCATTAAAAATCACGCCGTCTTGCAGATTGGATAGGTTGTTCCAGCCGATTAGGAGGGCATCGTAATTAACCGTTAAAAAGGTAGCGCCCTCAAACATATTGACCATAGATTCTACCTCTCCCACATCCCACTTGCCAATATCTTGTTGAAATGCCGAAGCAGAATAGAACATCCTGGACATATCAGTTACGTTGGAAACGTCCCAATTACCAATATCTTGGTTAAATGCGGAAGCTTCTTCAAACATACTCCGCATATTGGTCACGTTACTCACATCCCAATTACCAATATCCCTATTAAACGGGGTATCTTGAAATGTGCTCTCCATATTGTTAACTTTCTGAACATCCCAATTGCCTATATCCTGATTAAAGGCAGAACCTTGGAACATACCCTTCATATTGTTTACGTTGCTAACATCCCAGTTGCCTATATCCCTATTAAACGGGGTATCTTGAAATGTGCTCTCCATATTGTTAACTTTCTGAACATCCCAATTGCCTATATCCTGATTAAAGTCAGAACCTTGGAACATACCCTTCATATTGTTTACGTTGCTCACATCCCAATTGCCAATATCCCTATTAAACGGGGTATCTTGAAATGTGCTCTCCATATTGTTAACTTTCTGAACATCCCAATTGCCTATATCCTGATTAAATTCAGAACCTTGGAACATACCCTTCATATTGTTTACGTTGCTCACATCCCAATTGCCAATATCCCTATTAAAAGGGGTATCTTGAAATGTGCTCTCCATATTGTTAACTTTCTGAACATCCCAATTGCCTATATCCTGATTAAATTCAGAACCTTGGAACATACCCTTCATATTGTTTACGTTGCTAACGTCCCAATTGCCAATGTCCTTATTAAATGGAGTGTTTTGAAACGTACTCTCCATATTTTCCACTTTGCTTACGTCCCAATTGCCAATATCTTGATTAAATGCAGAACCTTCAAACATACTCTTCATATCGGTCACATCAATTAGATTAGGGGCGTCCGGGGCATTACCATCGAGATTTGTACAACCCTTAAAAGCACTTTCCATAGAAGTCCAAGAGTTAGTACTCCATTGATCTATAGAAATTATTTTTTGGCTATCGCCAGAGTCATTAAAATAGATACGGGGAAAAAGGCCCCGAATGGCAACTGTATAGGTGCCTGCAGCTGCATAGTCGTGGGTGGCATCGCCAGTGAAGCCATTTTCCCAGTTTCCATCGTTCTCCCAGCTCACATCATAGTTATAAGTTTCACCAGGAAAGGTGGGGATGATAATGGAGATTGGTCCGGAAAAAGTGTTATCTGTTTTCCATGTTGTAACGAAGTTGTCAATGCTGGCGCACTGCTGGCCTCCATCAATAATATTCCACTCGAAGTTGTTTACCATATTGTCTCTAGCGGCCTGGCCGGTGCAATATGTGCTGTTACCTCCATCAAACGAGACATAATATTGTAGATAATACAAGTCGTTCCATCCAATTAAGAGAGCGTCGTAATTGGCCGTTGATAGGGTAGCATCTTGAAACATCCCCTCCATGTTGGTTACGTTAGTCACATTCCAGGTGCCAATGTTTTGGTCGAAGTTGGAAGCAGAACTGAACATATAAGACATATTCGTTACGTTGCTCACATCCCAGCTACCAATGTTTTGGTCGAAGTTGGAAGCAGAACTGAACATATAGGACATATTAGTTACGTTGCTCACATCCCAGCTGCCAATGTCTTGATTAAATTCAAAAGCATATTCAAACATTTGGCTCATATCTGTCACAAGGCCAACATTCCAACTACCAATATTCTGATTGAAGCTAGTGGCTGCGGAAAACATATCGCTCATATCTGTAACGTTGCCGACGTTCCAAGCGCCAATGTCTTGGTTAAATGCCAAAGCAGAACTGAACATATTGGTCATATCTGTTACGTTACCGACGTTCCAATTGCTAATTTTCCCGTTAAAGGCGAAAGCTCCACTAAACATAAAAGACATATCGGTCACATTGCTAACATCCCAAGTGTCTATGTCCTGATTGAATGTCTGAGCAGAGTCGAACATATGGGACATATCAGAAACATCAGTAAGGTTGGGGGTGTCGAGTGCATTACTTTGGAGATAGAAGCAGCCAAAAAACGCACTGTTCATGGAACTCCAAGCATTGGTACCCCATTGATCTATAGACAGTAATTTTTGCTGATCACCAGAATTATTAAAATAGATTCGAGGGAAACTACCCTTAATGGCAACCGTATAAGTGCCAGCCACTCCATAATCGTGAGTGGCATCACCAGTTATTCCCAAGTCATCAAAAATACCATCGTTGTCCCAGTCCACGTCATAGCTGTAAGTTTCGCCAGTAAATGTGGGGATGGTGATAGAAGTTGAATTAGAGTTTCCGATATTGTCTGTTTTCCAAGTGGTGATAAACTCAGCTTGTGCACTGGCCTCGATCCCCCCAAAGCACAGTATTAAGAGTAGTAGAATTTTATTCATTATTTAAAACTTTAGTCCGAATATTGGAATTTATATAACTTCTTTAGGAATTAATTTGTTGGTATAATTCCTAAAGAAAGCTTAGTCATAGTTAATCGTTCTCCCAAAGATTGATTTATATATTCATAAAAAGAAGGAATAAACATTACAAAAACATTACAATTTAGATTGGCACCTTCTTATTATGTACTGATAATCAAATGTTTCAATATTTTTTACAGATTGCAAATAACCCAGCTATATACAAAACACCAAACTGAATATTTTGCATTTCCCTATCGATTTCTTCCAGCCTCTTATCGTAATAATGCCAAATAGCCCATAGCAACCCGAGGGCGCAAAGGCAAAAAAGCAGCAGTAGCAGCAGGTTTCGTTTTTGGTTGTTTTGCATAGGGTAAAAATGGGTTTTGGGGAGCAAAGAATCAAGAGATAGGGATTACAAAAACATTACAATTTGATTGGGGTCTGGAGGGGTTTCTTGTGGGGTGGGGTTTACCACAGAGGCACGGAGGGCACGGAGGGTTTGCTTCGCTGTGCTCGCAATGACGGGGTGGGTTGAAGATTTACCGCAGAGGCGCGGAGAACGCAGAGGGTTTTTTGTGGGCTGGGTTGGGTTACCACAGAGGCACAGAGGACACGGAGGGTTTACTTTGCTGTGCTCGCAATGACGGGGTGGGTTGAAGGTTTACCGCAGAGGCGCGGAGAACGCAGAGGGTTTGCTTCGCTGTGCTCGCAATGACGGTGTGGGCTGGGTTGGGTTACCACAGAGGCACAGAGGACACGGAGGGTTTGCTTTGCTGTGCTCGCAATGACGGGGTGGGTTGAAGGTTTACCGCAGAGGCGCGGAGAACGCAGAGGGTTTTTTGTGGGCTGGGTTGGGTTACCACAGAGGCACAGAGGACACGGAGGGTTTGCTTTGCTGTGCTCGCAATGACGGGGTGGGTTGAAGGTTTACCGCAGAGGCGCGGAGGGTGCAGAGGGTTTCTTGTGGGCTGGGTTGGGTTACCACAGAGGCACAGAGGGCGCGGAGGGCGCAGAGGGGTTTTTGTTTTGGGTTGTGGGTTTTAGGTTGGGATTGAAGATTACAAGTTGATTTTAACCAATCTTCGCTACTAGCTCTTCTAGTTCTTTTTGGTCGTTTAGGGAAAGTTTGTGGCGAATACGATGTTTGGTAACTATTACCGAACTGGAAGACACTCCCAAAATGGAGCCCATTTCTTTATTGGAAAGTTTAAGTTTTTCTAGGCAAAGACAGCGTATTTCTGAAGGGGTTAAGTCTGGATACACTTTTTGAAGGGTATTTATAAAATGCGGATACACTTCCAAGAATAATAATTTGTACTCTGCCCAGTCATCATTTGTAAGTATGTTACTTGTTTTAAGTTGTATTAAAAGTTCTTGATTTATTTTAGTGTCCTTACTCTCATTTAGCTTTTCAATAAGAGTATTATTTTCGCGTATGCGGTTGGTAAGATTGCTTAATTTGGTTTGTGCAAGTTGGAGGGCCTGATTGGAATTTTTAAGTGCAAGTTCTTTAATTTTCTGTTTTTTTAAAAAATACTTGTTCTTGAAAATATAAAACACAATCCCCGCCACCAGAAGTAACAAAACAATAATGATAACCAGGTTGCGCTGTTGTATTTCTTTTTGTTTCTTCTCTTCCAACAATAAATTTTGCTGTTCATTTATTTTTTGCTGGGCACGCATCAATTTTAAAGAATTGAAATTAGCGTTATGCACTTCCTGAGCTATTTTGGTTGAATCGATATAAAGGGAAGTCAACTTATCATTGCCCATTGCTGCATTCCATTTACTTAGGGCTTCAAAAAGTAAATGGGTGTAATGTAATTTATCATCATTAGAGGATTGTTTTTGGAATGCTTGTGCTTTTCGGAGTTGTTCCCCAGCGGCTTCCAAATTATCCATTTTCATATAAATACTGGCTAAATCAATGGCGGCGGACAATGCCTCTCCATAAATCTCACCAGCTTCAGAGACCTCAATATCCTGCTCTAATAAAGGAATGGCTATTTTGTATTGTCCTTCCATATAGTAGTTGTGGCCCAAGTTACCGCCGGCTATTGCCTTCCAAACAGGGCTAATTTCCTTATATGGCGCCTCTACTACTTTTTTAAATAAAGCTGAGGATTCTTCTAGTCTTCCCAAATCCCGATAAACCAAGCCCAGAGAGTTCCAGGAGCGGATTTTAGGAAAGATATATGATGGTAACTCCGCTAAGGAATTCGTTTTTTCCAAATAAAGAAGTGCCTTTTCATTGTCCTTAAAGAAATGATAACCTTCTCCGATTTCCGTATAAACGCTGGTTGCGACAATAGAATAATCGAGCCAATTATCTCGATCTGTTTTTGACGGCTTTATTCTTTCCAATAGCTGATCAAGTGTATGGAAAACACTAAACATTTTCTCATATTCTTGGTCTTTCCAGTACATATAGGCAACGTATCTATAAGCCCGAACCTCTGCAATCCAATTATTTTGTCGAGAAGCTTGTTCAGCTAAATCTTCCCCTAAAGCTGCGGCTTTGTTTATGGTAATTGTTTCTTTTTGCCAACTATCATAAACTTGAAGTAATTTGGCCTCATAGTGTAGTTCAATATCATCGTGAGCTTTTGCAAAGTCATAAAATTCGTGCAATTCTTTAATAGAAGTACTATCCATCTCACCTGCCAGAGCATATAGTTGCCGTAAAGTTTTGGATTTTTTGTGTAAAGGTTGGTGAAGGATGGAGTCGTATTGTGCATAAACACTTAGTTGCACACTTAATAAAAGCAGGAATAAATAGACTTTTTTGCTTTCTGTGAACATGGTCTTAGGGTTATTTAACACAAAGATTATTAAGGAAAAACTTAGTAGATTCTATTGTGGGAAATAGGAGGCCAAAACAAACGAATTTAAGCATAGTTATGAGATTGCTATTGATTCTAATAAATTATGCTTTAATTATGATTTTAATGTACGTGCCAGTACGTATTTTTCGAATGTAGATTTATTAAGTATTATAACATATCATTTTACAGGCATTTAATCGGGAACACCCTTAATCTTAGTGTGTATTTGGATAGGCCTGACCTTTATTTATAGTATTCTACTCTCTATAATTTCGGATAAATTTTTCAAAAAGAATCCAAGTCTTTAAAATTTTTCGCTTTCACAGCAAATAAGGTACGAAAACTGAGTTTTTTATCACGAAGCAAGAGAAAGGATTTTGTGATAAAATTGTAAGAAAAAGTTTAATTGGGTTTGGGTTTTTGGTTGTTTGTTTTGGTTGGGATCTGAAGGTTTACCGCTGAGGGTTTTCTTGTGGGGTTGGTTTACCACAGAGGCACAGAGGGCACAAAGGGTTTTCTTGTGGGGTTGGTTTACTGCGGAGTTGCGGAGGGCGCAAAGGGTTTTCTTGTGGGGTTGGTTTACCACGGAGACACAGAGGGCGCAGAGGGTTTTCTTGTGGGGTTAAGCATGAATGAGTACGAAAGGTTTTAGAAAGGCTTTAAAGATCCTGCCATAATGGGAATTTGCATTGCTTTTTATAAATGCATTTAATTCGTCCATTTCAGTATGCCTAAAGGCGGCCGAGAAGCCAGTCTTATATTCCTTAAAAATATTGCGATCTATTGGGCGATCAAGCAATTTAGTAATATTACTGTGTCGAGAGTCTTTACAAATTGTTTCGAATAGAGCATCGATTTGCTTTTTATCCCCCTCCAAGAGCTGAAGAAAAGTACCGTCTTTATAAGTTAAAAATCCAGTAATATCTTTTTCCATATTGGCATAAACCGTATGGGCGAATAGCTCGTCGAGCTCATTTTCTTCCAATAGAATTGGTGCATGACTTATATAACAGATGGATTGGGGCATTTCTGGGGATTTTTGTAGGACAAAATTATAAATTACATTTTAAGACCCTACGTAAAGTATTGTTAAATCTTTAATAATGAGTAAATCGACCAGTTACAATTTGATTAAATTAGTAGGAAGAGAACGATTTTCTCAACTGAAAGGCTAAGAAAACATCACTTTTCTGACATTTTCATTCTTTGGAAAAAATATAAATTTAATCAACAGAAAAATGGATTCACAACACGATCATAAGGAACCACAACAGCATACAGAAGATGCTGAAAAACAGAACAAGCAACAGGAAAAAGAATACAGAGATCAAAAGGCTGGAAAATATGAAAAGCCTGGTGAAAAAGATCAGACACATCAAAATGCTACTGAAAAATATAAGAAAATTAGAAAAGAAGAGGGGAAAGAGTTGGATGAGGATTAGTTAAGGAAATTAGATAATTGGAATATTTCCATTTAACAGGAATAATTCCAATATATCAAATAGATTTTGCTACATTTGTTTTCCCAGCAAAAAAATCAACAATGCAGTCACAGCTTTTCGCAATTATAGATGTAGAGACCACTGGTGGTGGTATTGCCGGCAATAGGATAACAGAAATCTGCATTGCACTTCTTCGAGATGGAGAGGTTGTGGACAAATATACTTCACTGGTTAATCCAGAGCGGGACGTGCCGCAACACATAACCGCACTAACAGGTATAGACAATGAAATGGTAGCTAATGCGCCACTTTTTTCTGAAATCGCGGAACAAATAGAAACCTTTACGCAGGGTGCCATCTTTGTAGCTCACAATGTGAGTTTTGACTATAATGTAATTCGTGGGGAATTTCAGCTTTTAGGGCAGCACTATAACCGCAAGAAGCTTTGTACTGTTAGACTTTCACGTAAATTAATCCCTGGGCATCTTTCATATAGCCTGGGAAGGCTTTGCAACACCATAAACATTCCACACCTCAACCGACACCGTGCGGAAGGAGATGTGGATGCTACCGTAATTCTTTTTCAAAGATTGCTTTCGCTGGATAAGAATTTGGAAACAATCAATACGTTTCTTAATCCGCGTTCCAAACAAGCTACACTTCCACCCCATCTTCCAGCAGAACAGATAAATGAACTTCCTAAAGAAGCTGGGATCTATCTTTTTAAAAATCAGAAGCACCAAGTGATTTATGCGGGAAAGGCGAAGAATATTAAGAAAAGGGTACTCTCCCATTTCTATGACAAGAAGACCAAAGAATACCAATTAGGGCAGGAAACCCATTTTATAGATTACGAACTTACAGGGAATGAATTGGTGGCTCTTTTGATGGAATCTGAACACATAAGAAAACACTATCCAAAGTTTAATCGGGCGCAGAAATGGCCGGCTACCACTTACCAAATAATTAGTTATGTGAACCAGCGAGGCGTTATTCAACTTGCTTTGGCTAAAACCAAAGTGCTCCACGATTCGGTGAGCACTTTTTATAATAAAACCGAAGCCATTGAAAAGCTAGAGGAGATTTGTGAGGCTTTTAAACTATGTCCGCGTTTTTGCAGTTTGCAGAGCAGTTCTGAAAAATGCTCTCACTACCGAATTAAAAATTGCGAGGGGATTTGTGAAGGAAGAGAATCAGTAGAAGAATACAATGTAAAAGTAGAGGCTGCAATGCAGTCATTAAAAGAAAACAATCATAGTTTTGCAATACAGGGAAAAGGGAGAACTGAAGGTGAAATAGCTTTTGCTTTAGTTGTTGAAGGACAATATAAAGGTTTTGGGTTTTTTGAACGAACCGATACCATCTGCAATATTGAGGATTACGAACCTTTTTTAAAGCTGCAGCAAGCCAGTTATCACACTCATGCTATTATAAGAAGCCATCTTAAGAAGCATGGAGAGCGGAATATGGTTTATTTTGAAAAACCTATTCGGCTTACGAACCATAGACTTAAGGCTATGAAGAAGAAATCAGTGAAAGCGGACAAAGAAGATGTTTTTATACATTGGGATTTGGGATGAACATCCCCTCCTAGCCTCCCCTTCGAAGGGGAGGGACTGAATAGTGGATTCAGATTAGACCTAGTATAACATAAAATGCCATCTGAATTAAAAATTCTCGATGGCATTTTATGTTGTTTGAAGGAGGGATTTATTCCACAAGAAGCTTTTTTACTAGTGATGAATTCTCGTTAGTAAAGCGTAAGAAATAGGTTCCAGTTGACAGCAAATCATTCATTTCCGTATTTCCTGAAATATTTTGGGAAACTATTTTTCTTCCCAAGACATCAAATATCTCCACTTTAAAAGAATCTTTGGTATCGATGATAAATGAGCCTTTGGATGGGTTTGGATAAACGCTAATAACCGCCTGATTCTGAAACTCATCAACTCCCACTAAAAGGTTCTTTCCTAGTTTATAAAAAACTTCACGTTCGTCCCAACCTTGCCCATCATTAAAACGCATATCGTTCCAAACAACGTGCAGGTCGCCGCGAGTATCAAATTTACATACTGGCTCTTCCCAGCTCGGATTCTCATCAACTATAATTTGGGGGGTGCCAAAGCCATCAGTCTTATTGTACTCCACAAACGAAATAGATTCAGCAAAAATATCGGTGTAGATCAGTGCACAGTCATCATCGGAATTACAGTCCATTGTGATTCTTTTGAAACCAGCTGTGGAAGAAATATCTTCAAAGATTTGGGAAGAAAGGGTAAAGGAATCCGAACCCATATCATAATCATAAAGTTGAACAACATCGCGTGCAGGTCCATTCTTCTTATGAACAGTAAGAACCCTCACCTCACCCGTAGGGGATGTTGCCAAAGTGTAATTGTTGACACCAATATTATCGTCAGTTATAACATTGGCAGGGCTCAGGATGTGGGTGGTTTCATCATAGATTTTATATTTCAATTCTGTTAGGCCACCGGATGACTTTTCAGAATATACAACCATACCTTTATTGTTGCCAATGCTTTGAAAAAATGGGTAGCCAGCATCCAAATTGTCTGTTACATCGGAAACAGGCATATCGCTAGACCAAGAGGTACCATCAAAGAATTTCATATAAATCTCCTCGTTCACTAGGTTTGCTCTGTAATCATAACCCCAAGCCACAACAGGAAGATTGTCGTCTGTACTATAAATAGCGTGGCGGCCACTATTGTGGTTTACAGTACCGTTTTCATCGGAAATCTTTACCCCGTCGCTCCAAACATCTGTAGCGGCGTTGTAATAGGAGTAGCCGACATAATTTCTTACGTTTTCAAAAGCCCAAACGTTATAAGTAGCGTGAAGATCGCCATTGGGTGAAACCGCGATAGCTCCGTAATGGTTGTTTCTTCCGCCGATTTCACCGCCTTTGTCTATAAAGATAGGAGTTGTCCATGCATCGCTGCCTATCTTCTTGCGAAACATAATTTTTTGTAGGCCATTGGAGTGATTGTCGCTATATACTACATAAGAATTACCTGATTCATGAACGTCCATTCTTGGATCCCAAGAGTCTTTTGTTGGATTGTTAGAAATATCAAAATCTGGTTGGGTCCAGTCCAAATCCAGATTAGCAAGGCCACGGAATTCTTGATTTTCAACTGTGCCGCGTTCTTTGCCTTCACTGGAAAAATAAATTTTCCCATTGGCATCGGTGGAATATACGCCAGGAGTTTGTGAAAAGGCCGAGCCCATGGAGAATAATGCGCAATAAAAGAGCAGTTTTTTCGTCATAATGAGGAGAATTTAAGGTTAAATCTTTTCAAATATAACAGAATAATTTCCATGACCGTAATGGAAATAAACTTTAACAGTATGAAGATAAGAGTGAAAGGTTAAAGTTTACTAGAATAAAAAGAGAGAGATAGTACTAACCCAAAATCCAAGAAAAAGAACTTTTAACGGAATTGAGAAATGGGTAAACCTCCCCCTTATATTCTTCTTTTCAAAGGAGAGGGACGTAATGGTACATTCATTAAGCTTGGAAAAGGAAGCACAGCGTTCGAGTAGTTTTGATGCCCTCTGTTGGCTGCTAGGTGTAGATAGTCAGGTACAAGCTTTCACTTAATAAAATAAATAGAACATTTGTTTCTAATTTGCCTTATGGATTTAAAACACTGTCGAAACCAAACCGGTCTTAAAAATCTGTCAAGTTTGAGAATAGTATCTCATCAAAGCTCGAGATTACCCTATCCGCTTTGCTATAATCCTGATTGGCGGAATTTGGGCTTTTGAAACCTACGCAGTATATATTCGCAGCTTTTGCAGCGGCTATACCATTGGTGGAGTCTTCGATTACCATACAATTGTCACTGTGCTCTTCGGCAAGTTGGGCCGCTTTTATGAAAATTTCTGGATGGGGTTTTGAGGCTTTTAGATCGGCGCCACTTATTTTAGCCTTGAAATATTTATTGAGATCAAACCGGTCAAATATACGATCAATGTTGGCCATAGAAGCAGAGGACGCCAAGATCAAGGTCAAGCCGTTGCGATGATAATCTTTTATAAGATTATGAACTCCGTCCAAAAGGGCGAGATCGGAATCGTTTTCAAAGAGATATTTAAAGTGCTTTCGTTTTATGGAAACCAAAGTTTCGGGAGTTTCCGAAAGATTGAAATGCTGACACAAGGTTCTACAAATTGGCAGAGTAGCCTGTCCTGTGAAGCTATCGTAGAGGCTTTCGCCAACATCTATCTTTACTTCTTCAAACATTTTGAAATAGGCTTTGCGGTGTAATGGTTCAGTGTCAACAATCACTCCATCCATATCAAATAGTACGGCTTTTAGCATTTCTCTATTTTTTTGCGAAGATACTATGGATTGTTGAATGCCAATTACATTTTGGCAACATTGTAAGTTTTCAAAAGTAAAAGGCTACTTAACAATAAGTAACCTTTTACCTATTTGCTTTATTAAATCTTTACTTAAACTGTTCAAAATAGAGCTAGAGCATCTATAAATCAAGATGTGATTTTCCTGTTTAAAAAGATGAGTCGGAATCTAGAACTGTTCTATTAAATAATTAATTAAATCGGTGGTGGTAACAATTCCAACGAGGGCTCCATCATCCACTACTGGTAGCGCATGAAACTCTTTTTTCGCTAAAATCTCTGCAACCTCTTTTATCGTTGTAGAAGATTGAACACTAACTAGATTTTTAGCCATTACCTGTTCTATTGTGAACATATTATATACCGTTGTATCAACAGAATCCTCATCTTCACCAATTGAATCGGCAAAACTAATACGCAAGAGGTCTGTATAACTCAACATTCCGATGATAGCTGTCCCGTTTACTACAGGGATATGTCTTATCTTTTTAGACTTAAATAAACGTTCAGCTGTTTCTAAATCATCTTGGCTATTTAAAGTAATAACGTTTTTAGTCATAATTGATGAAATCGGCGATCTTTTTTTCATAATATCCATTGTTTTAAATTCTATCATAAATTTCTGAAAATAGTTCCATTTAAAATATGACTATAGTCATTGAAAGAAATAAAACAGTGATTTTAAACTTTCTGGAAGGTTAAGCTTCAATATTTAGTAAGTGATCGTGGAGAAGAATCTACGAGGTGTACGAGGTCAAAAAAACAAAAACTAAGGAAGCTTCTTAGAATTAAACTTCCAGAGATTAAACTTAAGCATATTGCTTTAATTGAGCCAATAATTCAAAAGACTTTAATCTGGATTCCTGATTATGGATATGCGCTACGGTAATCATCTCGTCCACTCTTGTTTCTGAAATAAAACTAACCAACTTTTTATGAACTGTCTCCTTGCTGCCCACAAAAGTGTATTGCATCATTTGTGAAATATGGGCTTCTTCCATGGGACTCCAGAGTCCGTTCATACTTTCTACTGGCGGTGGAAGTGGCGAGCGGGTGTTTCTGATTATGTTGAGCATAAAAAGTTTCATACTAGTAGCCAAATACTCAGCCTCCTCATCAGTATCTGCAACCACTACATTTATACAGGCCATAGTGTAAGGTTTTGCCAACTGTTTAGAAGTTTCAAAATTGCTATGGTATAAGCGCAGGGCATCGTGCAAATGGGTTGGCGCAAAATGGCTCGCAAAGGCATAAGGCAATCCGAGCGCTCCTGCCAGTTGGGCACTGTAAGTACTAGAGCCCAAAAGATATAATGGCACTTCTAGACCATCTCCCGGTATCGCTCTTACTAGGCTGTGTTGATTTGTTTTTGAAAAATATTGTTGCAGTTCCTGTACGTCATTTGGGAAGTCGTTTACGGTTTCAGTCCTCTCCCTTCTGAGGGCTCTGGCCGTAACTTGGTCGGTACCTGGAGCGCGTCCTAGGCCTAAATCGATTCTATTTGGATAGAGCGTAGCGAGGGTACCAAATTGTTCTGCCACAATTAGTGGCGCATGGTTTGGCAGCATAACTCCACCTGAACCTACGCGAATTGTCTTTGTATTTTCAGCTACATAACCAATTAGCAATGGTGTAGCTGAACTTACAAGACTTTCAGCATTGTGATGTTCTGAAATCCAGAAACGTTTATATCCCCATTTTTCAACGTGTTGGGCCAAAGCTAGGCTATTCTCCATCGCTGTTTTATGACTGCTTCCTTGAATTACTGGAACCAAGTCTAAAACGGAAAAGGGGATATTTATTGAATTTTCTTCTACGTTCATAGCTCTTAAATTTTGGCCCTTTGATATTGTAGTGGCCAATCCACATCTACATTTAATTCTTTAGCGACGTGCAATGGCAAGTAAGGATCTCTAAGGCTTGCGCGCCCATAGAGAATCAAGTCTGCTTTTCCTTCTCTTAATATTTCTTCTGATTGTTCTGCCGTAGTAATTTTTCCAACAGCTCCTGTCAAAATATTTGCTTCCCTTTTTATCTGGGCTGCAAAATCGGATTGATATCCAGGTTCGCTGGGAATAGTTGCTTTTGGAACATTTCCGCCTGAGGACGTATCGATAAGATCAACTCCAAGCTTTTTTAATTCTACTGCCAGTTTCACAGAATCTTCAATATTCCAGCCTCCCTCGGTCCAATCAGTTGCCGAAATACGGACGAAGAGCGGTTTTTTATCGGGCCATACTTCACGCACTACTTCAGTTACTTCCAAGAGAAGGCGAATTCTGTTTTCAAAACTTCCGCCGTATTGATCAGTGCGTTCATTGGCCAGAGGTGAATAAAACTGATGGAACAAATAACCGTGGGCTGCGTGAATCTCGACCACGTCATATCCTGCTCTTTCCGCGCGAATTGTGGCTGCTTTGTAATCATCTTTTACTTTCTGAATACCCTTCATATCCAAAGCAAGGGGAGCTGGTTCATCTTCTCTGAATGGTATGGCAGAAGACGAAACTGTTTGCCAACCGTTCTTGTGATCTGGTAAAATCTTTTTGGCCCCCTCTTGAGGCAATTGATAACTCGATTTTCGGCCTGCGTGCGCCAATTGAATTCCAATTAAAGCATTTTGGTAGTGTACGAAATCTACTATCTCTCTAGGTTTTATGATATGTTCATCGTTCCAAAGGCCCATATCGCCGTAGGAAATTCTTCCTTCAGGTGAAACAGCGGTGGCTTCCTGAATAATCAAAGCAGCACCTCCTACGGCACGGCTTCCAAGATGTACTAAATGGAAATCGTTTGCATAACCGTCAACACAACTATACATACACATAGGCGAAACAACTATTCGGTTTTTGAAAGTGGTGTTTCTTATTTTTAATGGGGAAAAGAGGAAGCTCATTCTTATTTTTTATTTTTATTGTTTATTGGCTGTGTTCGCTCTTAGAAGGTATTCAACAAAAAGGACTCTAGGTTCACAAACCCCTTTGGGCTTAAAAATTTATAGAAATTTTAAAAATCCGTAAAGTCTTCTTTTCTTTAAATAATCGAGATCATTGTCGTAATAATACGCTTCTCTTTCAAAGGAAATATTTCTATAGGCTTGTGGCTTATTTCGATGTTTTGCCCAGCGCAATAAAAATTCAATTCCATACCACAAATAGAAAAAGACAACTAACAGTTCTACTTGTTGGCGAAGATGAATCCGTTCATGGTTTAAAAAAACCGCATCTTCTTTTAAAGAATGGTGCTTTAAAACCACAAAAGGCCAAAGGGTAATTCCGTTGAAATTTTTTCGAAGGAGTTTTGGACTTACGATTAAAATCAATTTATTGTTAGGAGTTTGTTGTTCGAGATTCTTAAACATCCCCCTAGCCCACTTTGAAGGGGACTAGGGTTCCATTTTATTTTACATCTATTTCTTTAAAAATTGGCGCAATACGTATTGTAGAATTCCTTCGTTTTGGTAATACGCAACCTCAATTGGAGAATCCATTCTTGCGATGGCTTTAAATTCGATTTCTTTGCCATCATCAGCCTTGGCCTTTACAGTTACTTTTTTCAAAGGAGTTAAGCCATTTTCAATACCAGTAATACTGAAAACTTCTTTCCCTGTTAATCCGTGTGAGCTCGCGGTTTCACCTTCCAAATATTGAAGTGGAAGAACCCCCATCATAATTAAATTACTTCGGTGAATACGTTCATAGCTTTCTGCCAAAACGGCTTTTATCCCTAGGAGAATAGTTCCTTTAGCAGCCCAGTCGCGAGAGGAGCCACTTCCGTATTCTTTTCCGGTTAGAACAATTAGCGGTGTTTTATCTGCTATGTATTTTTCTGAAGCTTCAAAAACAGTCATTTGCTCACCTGAAGGAAGGTAAGTGGTATAACCGCCTTCCCTATCTGCCAGATGGTTTTTTATACGCACGTTGGCAAAGGTTCCGCGAACCATTACCTCATCGTTTCCACGTCTGGAGCCATAGCTGTTAAAGTTTTTCTTTTCAACCCCTCTTGAAATAAGATATTTTCCTGCTGCTGAATCTTCTGAGAAGGCTCCTGCCGGTGA
Source organism: Aequorivita sp. (assembly GCA_034675805.1). Classification (GTDB taxonomy): domain Bacteria; phylum Bacteroidota; class Bacteroidia; order Flavobacteriales; family Flavobacteriaceae; genus Aequorivita. The sequence continues at coordinate 1,542,415 of JAUCCX010000001.1, forward strand.
AATATGGTCTGTGGTAATACTGTCACCAAGCATCAATAAGGCTCTTGCCCCCTCAATGTTCTTTAATGGTTTCGGATCATCTGAAATATTGTTGAAAAATGGCACTTCTTTGATATATGTAGAATCGCCTTCCCATTTGTAAAGATTATCATCTGGCACTTCTAGGTTTTTCCAAATTTCATTTCCTTCAAATATTTCATCATAATTCTTCTTGAAATCCTTTGGAGTTAATACTTTGCTCATAACTTCATGAATTTCATCATCGGTGGGCCAAATGTCTTTTAGATACACTGGGTTACCATTACGGTCGCAGCTCAAGGGTTCAGTTGTTAGATCTATATCTACCCTACCTGCTATTGCAAAAGCAACGACCAACATAGGTGACATTAAGAAATTCATTTTAACCTGTGGATGAATTCTCGCTTCAAAATTCCGATTTCCAGAAAGGACTGAAGTCACAATTAAATCATTATCGTCTACTGCCTTTGAAATTGCTGGTGGCAATGGACCAGAATTTCCAATACAAGAAGTACATCCATACCCAACTAAGTGAAATTGTAAAGCTTCCAGATCTTTGAGCAAATCGGCTTTTTCAAGATAGTCCGTCACCACTTTTGATCCTGGTGCCAAGGATGTTTTGACCCAAGGTTTTACGTCAATGCCATGTTCTCTTGCTTTTTTTGCTACCAAGCCTGCTCCTATCATCACGAACGGGTTGGATGTATTGGTACAGGATGTAATTGCAGCGATAGCCACAGCACCATCCGAAAGCATGTATTTTTCATTGCCGTGGGATATCCACACAGTTTTTAAACCATCCTTTAGCTTGCATTTTTCTACCTCTATATCGGGTGCCAAATTGTGTGGTTGTGGTGCAGGTTGGCTTCCGCCCTCCTCCTTCCAACGCACAATAGCTTCTTCCCGCTCGTGAGGTTCTATGTAAGTTCTGCCAAAGGAAGCGTGTTCCAATTCAATGAACTTTTCCTTTAAATCTTTCAAAAGTATTTTATCCTGCGGACGTTTAGGCCCCGCAACAGTAGGCATTACGGTTGAAATGTCCAACTCAACAACGTCTGTATAAGTAATTTTGTCTTCATCCTGTCGCCACAGCATATTCGCTTTACAGTAATCTTCAACCAGCTGGATTTGCTCTTCACTTCGGTTGCTGCCTCGCATATATTCCAAGGTTTTGTGGTCTATTGGGAAATAGGTAATTGTGCAACCAAATTCTGGGGACATATTACCGATAGTTGCTCTATCTGGTACTGAAAGATTGTCCAATCCAGGCCCGAAAACCTCAACAAATTTTCCAACTACTCCATATTTACGCAGTATATTGGCAATGGTAAGCACCAAATCTGTAGCCGTAGAACCTACGGGTAATTTTCCAGTAAGTTTTAGTCCTATTACTTCAGGACTAATAAAATAAATTGGTTGACCAAGGATTGCTGCTTCAGCTTCAATTCCACCAACACCCCAGGCAACCACGCCAATTCCATTTACCATTGGTGTATGGCTATCGGTTCCTACCAAAGTATCTGGGAAAACCATACCATCACGGGCAATAGCTCCTTTAGAAAAATATTCGAGGTTAACTTGGTGACAAATCCCCATTCCTGGTGGTACTACGCTAAAATTGTCAAAGGAGCGTTGGGCCCATTTCAAAAACGTATAGCGTTCTTTGTTTCTTCTGTATTCCTCCTCCATATTTTGCTGATAGGCGTATTGCGCTGCAAAATAATCTACCTGCACACTGTGGTCTATTACAAGATCTACGGGAATAAGTGGATTTATCTTTGAAGGATCTCCTCCTTTTCGAGCCATTTCGGCCCGTAAGGATGCGATATCCACAACGGCTGGAACACCGGTGAAATCTTGCATCAAGACTCGGGCGGGTTTAAAGGCCACATCTTCTTCATTGCCTTTGGGTTTCCAATTTAATACTGTCTCTACGTGATGTTTTGTGACTGAAAAGTCATCGTAATTCCGCAGTGCATTTTCCAGAAGAATACGAATGGAAAAAGGCATCTTATTAATGTTGTGTCCTTGTTTTTCGAGCTCAGAAAGGCTGTAATAGGATAATTTATCCTTAGAGGTCTCGAGTGTTTTTTTAATGCTGTATATATCTTGTTGCATAGTTTAGGAGATTTTAAAGTATTAAAATTAATGAATATTAGTTGTGTCTGCACGGAAAGCCTATTCTTTAACAAGCCATTAACAAGAGGTTATTCTTTTAGAACCGTTTCATATTTTCATCACATTTGATTGATTTTATTTTAGAACCGAGGCAAACCAATTCATTTAGTATTTTAGCATTGTGAATTGTACATCTAACAAAACAAAAAACCATCTTCTTTTCCTCGCCAAAATTTTGGTGCTGGCGATAACTTTTGGCTATATATTTTACAAGGTTAGTAGTATTAAGGTTTTGGATTTTGGGGAGTTTACAAATGCTATTCTTTCCAAAGGAATTGTTTCTGGTTATTTGATTATTTTATTTTTCGTCTTCGCCGTGGCCAATTGGTATTTTGAAATTCTGAAATGGCAAACATTGGTTTCTACACTAGAAAGCATTGACTTCAAGACGGCAATGAAACAGAGTTTGGCATCCCTAACGGTTTCTTTGGCAACGCCAAACCGAATCGGGGAGTATGGTGCCAAAGCATTATTTTTTGAAGCACAGAAAAGGAAGAAGGTATTACTTCTCAACTTCTATTCAGGCGCTATGCAAATGCTGGTGACCTGTGTATTTGGAATGATTGGATCGTTTTATTTAGTGCAGAATTTCAGGCTTACTTTATCTTATGAAAGCCTATCGATAATTGGATTAACATTAGTTTTGATCTTTGGGATTGGGTATTTTCTCAAGGAAAAAGAATTACTGTTGAAGGGTTTTTCAATAGCTAAAACAATACGCTTTTTTAAACAAACTTCCTTTTCGGTAAAACTAAAAGTCTTTGTTTTTTCAGTGATTCGCTATGCAATTTTCAGTACACTATTTTACGCATTGCTGTTGTTTTTTGGGGCGGATATTGCAATTTTCGAAGCTTACTTTTTAATTTTTGCTATGTATTTTTTGGTTTCCATAGTGCCCACGCTTTTTATCTTTGATGTGGTAATCCGCGGTGGGGTTGCGGTGTGGTTGTTTTCATTTGTGGGAGTTACTGAGCTGACTGTTTTATCAACGGTACTTGCAATGTGGCTTTTAAACTTTGCACTCCCTTCTCTATTAGGGAGTTTTTATGTAGTTACCTATCAACCTACTACCCAATGATCTGGGGGTTTATGACACTTTTTGTCTTGTACTTCTTTTGTATAATGGTGTTAGTTTATGGATTTAAAAGAGTAGGTAACTTTTCCTCAACTGAAAAAGGAGCAGACATTGGTTTCAGCGTTGTAATTCCTTTTAGAAATGAAGCTGAAAACCTTGTGGATCTTTTGAGAACAATTGCTAATTTAAATTATCCATCAGAACTGTTTGAGATTATTTTTGTGGATGATGCTTCAGAAGATAATTCTGAAGCGTTCCTTTCAGAAGCAATAGTGAAAAGTAAGTTTTCGATAAGACTTATTCAAAACAAACGCCTATCCAATTCCCCAAAAAAAGACGCTATTTCCGAAGCAATTAAAAGTGCAAAATATGAATGGATTGTAACCACTGATGCGGATTGTAAGCTGCCACAGGATTGGTTGAAAACACTTGATTTCTTTATTCAGGCGAATCATCCAGTGATGGTTTGCGGCCCTGTTAAGTACGAATCCGATGGGAGTTTTATCGAAAATTTCCAGCAATTAGATGGATTGAGTCTGCAGGCTGTAAGCATCGGTAGTTTTGGTTTTAAAAACCCTCTTTTAAGTAATGGAGCAAATTTAGCGTATTCTAAATCTGCATTTTTGAGCGTGAATGGCTTTGCGGGAAATGACCATATTGCGAGTGGGGATGATATTTTTCTCTTGGAAAAGGTGAAAAAGGCATTTCCTGGGCAGGTTCAGTTTTTAAAGTCTAAGGATGCGATCGTCTCAACCAAACCACAAAAAGATTGGACGAGCTTACTGAATCAGCGAATCCGCTGGGCTTCTAAAACATCGGAACAGAAAAATACGGTTTCACTTTTTTTGGGATTGGTCGTTTTCCTTGTGGCTATCTCAACACTCGCATTTCCGTTTTTAATGGTTTTTGATGCTGAGAATTTGGAATTTTATTTGCTTCTTATCATCTCTAAGATAATTATAGATTTCATTTTGATACGGCAGGCTGTTGGGGTTTTTGATGTAAAAATTCAGTTCTGGAGATTTTTATTGCAGACATTTGTATACGCAGGAGTTGTGTTTGTTGTGGTTTTAGGTAGTTTACGCGGGAAGTATGTATGGAAAGGGCGCCATTTTGAAAAACCTTGATAAAAAATAATGTAAGTCTGAATACCATAAGACATTTGAGAATGTGGCAACTTGCCCTCTTTATTCCATTACTAAAATGGGAGTAGCAATTAAATTTATTATTTATCTTAGCCCTACCTAAAAACATGCCCTTATGAAATCGCTCCTTCCAATTTTAGCTTTATTTCTCCTTATTTCCATCGAAACTTTGCAAGCGCAGCAACAATACAGTGTTGACGGTCAAACCTACACCTTGAATACCGAAGTGGAAGGATCACTAACCTTGCTCTGGAATATTGTGGATGGCCAATACCGCTATTTTTCAAAGAAGGGCAATTCTATTGAAGAACTTAAAAACACAAAACAAAGCGGCGATTATCAAGAGGAATACAAGGAGACCTTGAAAAAACAGACCAGCGATGCTGCGGTTTCAACAGAAAAGTTAAAACTTACGCTACCTAGTCTACACACCTTTTTTGCGGAATATAACAAAAAGAAAGATCCAAGTTTTGGTGAGGAAGAAAAATCAGTCGAACTACAATTCCGTCTTGGAGCTTTTGCAGGTGTGAGCAATAGCATTTACACTGATAATCCGAAGAATGCAATGCACGGCGTTGCGGGGATCGATCTTGAAATGGTTGACGCCATTAAATTGAAAAGACATGCAATGGTGTTTCGCTTTAAGCAAACTTTCGAAAGTAGTGACCACAAATATTCCGCTTCGCAACTTTCTTTGAACTATCGGTTTAAATTTGTAAAAACACCAAAGTTTGATGCTTTTATCAATACCAAAATTGCGGCATTGACTTTTTCAAGTAAAGAAATAACCTATTTGGCTCCTGAGGAACCACTTCCACCTCGTTATATAACCGAAAAAGAATCTGGCAGTACTTTTAATGCGCCGATTACTTTCGGATTGGGAGCTGACTATAAGCTCGGCAATGGCTATATCACTTTTAATTACAATGATATTGTTGGGTTGGGAGTAGATAATAATGGGGAATTTCCTGTTGACTTTAGCCTTGGATATAAATTCATTCTTTAAACAAAGACCCTTTAATTTGTCTTGATTATCACGGGTAAGGTGAATTGTGTTTTCACGGGTATTCCACGTTTATATGCAGGAGCCACAGGCTGCAAGGAATCGACACTTTGCACAAGCCACTTTTCCAGATTTGGGAAGTCTTTTTGCAGAAGCGTGTCCATAGTTATTTCTAGGATGGAAAGTTCTCCCTTACTGCTCACTTCGAAATTCACTCTTACGGTATCATACACGTCGCGCACAGCTACCATATCTTCGTGGTTTATTGATTTATAGAGCTGGGAGCTTATTGTGTTTATAAAACATTCTTTTTGCTGAGGTTTTTCCAGAGCGTTTTCGCAATTAGGAAAGGATGGATAGTTATCTATATCTTTCCAATCTATGGTTTCCATTTCTTCTTTATATATTTCTTCCGAAGAAACTTTTTCGGTCTCAAAAAACTGGCAGGAGGTTGCCAGAAAAAGAATGGGGGTAAATATAAACCAATGCTTCATTTGAGATAAATTCAACTTGAAAAGTACAAATTTACTGAAACATAATGTCTTGATAAGATGATTTCTGAAAAGTAACTTTCCATGTCTGTTCTGGACATTCGACTTCTAGCGATTTAAACTAAAGCCAACAACTACATTTCTTCATATTAAATTAGGTCTCGACTGCACTCGACCAAACAAATCCACTACTGAGGATTCTTTAAAATTTATTGTATAAAAAACATAACAGGTCCTTCGCTGCTCATATAAAACTACACACTACCGAAGAAGACCTGTCATGTTCCAAACTAGGATTTATTTAACATCAAAAACGATTGGCAAGGAATAGAGCACGCCCACTTTTTCCCCATTCTGCTCGCCTGGTTCCATTTGGGGGAGAAGTTTTACCACGCGAATGGCTTCTGCCTCTAATTCAGATGTGTGAGAAAGTGAACTAGCTCTAACATCCACAACTCTTCCCGTTTTGTCAATTGTAAATTGTGTGGCTATCCTTTGCATTCCGGATAGATTCAATTCTTCCGCAAGACCAGTATTGAAGTTCTCATTGATCAATTCAGCAATTTTAGTTGACATACACTTTTTCATAGACTCGTTGTCTCCAGAACATTCTGGATAAGTTGGTACTTTTTCAATAACGGAAAAAGGAACATCCACTATTTCCTTTTTTGCATCTATAGTGCTAATCTGAACAACTTCGTTTTCCTTTTTACCCATCTCGTCGGAACAGGAAGCGTAAACTAACATCAGCCCGATTATTGGTAATAGCAGCAGATACTTTAACTGCATGACCTTTTTTGATTTTGATTTTTGTAACATAATGATTCGTTTTTTGATTAATGATTGATTGAAAAATGTATTGATGAATGATATTTTTTCGGTTTGGAATACTTCAGACAATAGGTTTTGATAGTATTGCTTTTTATCTTTTTGGGTCGTAACCTTTGCATCTGCGATGAATTCGTGAAGCGTGGCTATTCGGTTTTGGAACACATATACCATTGGATTGAACCAAAAGATGATACGGAGAAATTCGAAAAGTAGCAGATCTAAAGAATGTTTATGATCGATGTGTATTTTTTCATGAGCTATAATGTTAGCTTTATTTTCTTCGGAAATATTTTCGCCTAAGAAAATAGTGTCTAAAAACGAAAATGCCATATTAGTTTTCGGAAGAATCACCAGCTTAAAACCTTGTAAAATTTCTGAAGTTCCTGAGGCTTTCAGTTGAGCTATTTTGTAAAATTTCCGAATTAAAAAGATGGTACTTATCAAGCTTCCAATAACCCATAAACCCAATAGACTTGGAAGCAACATTGGCGCTCCACTTGAAACTGTTTCTGAAGTATTGATGCCAATTAATACTGCTGGCAAATCAAAAACATATTCTTGAGGCAGTTTCTGTTGAATATAACCGATAGTAATAAAGGGCAACGCAAAACCCAGAATTGATGTCAGCAAAAGATATAACCTGTTTAAATTAAAAAATGTTTCATTTTTCAGAAAGAGGTCATAAACTACTAAAAATAGGATTTGAAAAGCAAATATTTGTAGGACGGAATGTATCATTTTCGAGGTTTTTCAGAATTAATCTCCTTCATAATAGTCTCCATTTCCTGAATACTAATATCATTTTTCTTCATAAAAAAAGAAACCATACTTTTAAACGAGCCTTGAAAATAGCCGTCCATTAACTTGTTTAAGGATTGGTTGCTGTATTCGGTTTTCTTCACTTTTGGAAAATATACATGCCCTCTTCCTTCTTTTCTGTAATCCACAAAATCTTTGCTTTCCAAAATTCGAACGATGGTTGATACGGTGTTGTAAGCTGGTTTTGGTTTAGGTAATTTTTCTATGATAGAAGCCACATTAGCTTCTTCCAAATCCCAAAGAATTTGCATAATATCTTCTTCTGCTTTCGTGAGTTGTTTCATTATTTTACTCGTAATATGTTAGATATGAGACTGTAAATATAACTAATTAATTAGTTTAAACTAACTTATTAGTTGTATTTTTTAAATAAAAAACCTCGCAATTATAAAAATATGCGAGGTTTTAGGTCGTTAAGAATTAGGTTTTAAATCCAGACTGTCTTATCGTGGATAGTAGTTTTTCGTGTTCCTTCGGGCAGATCGCCATCGTATTTTCCCATATAGAAAAGTCCGATGCAACGTTCCCCTTCCTCGAGATCAACCAGTTGGTCCATATATCTTATAATTCCAGGTGAACTCCAATATGCTCCAATTTTCATTTCGGAAGCGGCGAGCCACATGTTTTGGACTGCCATTGCGGTGGAAGCGACTTCTTCCCATTCCGGTAGGCTTTCTTTTGGATCTCTTTGAAAGCAAATTGCAATGACACATTTGGCCTTAACAGGATTTTCAATCATCTTATTATAGGTGGTTTCAGAGAACTTCTCTGTCGTGTCTTTATAAGTTTCAGCCATAAATTTTCCCAGTCCCACTTGCGATGCACCGTGAAAAACCTTGAAACGCCATGGTTCCGTTCTCTTGTGGGTTGGAGCCCAATTGGCGGCTTCCAAAATGGTTAGGATTTCTTCTCTTGTTATTGGCTGGTCGTTGTATTGTGCATGAAAAACCGCGCGACGATTCTTTATAGTTTCTATGATCATTGTCTATATTTTGGGTCGTGAAGATAGTAATAATTGAATCCTCAAAAAAACTGTTTATTAGAAGTGCTTTGGAGATGAAATAAAGATACTTCTTTAGGATATTAGCGTTGAGTTCCCTCAGGGAATTGAACTTTATCTGGAGATTGGTTTAACAGCGGCAAAGCATATTTCAATATACGATTTCGCCGGCCTGTTGTGTCTTCGGGTTCCACAGGGTAAGAAACAACTGCCTCCATCCAAGCATAAGTGTTTATTCTAAAATAAACGGCTGGCGCCCAGAGCGTGGGTTGATCCTTTGACATTTTTGGATATTGTTCATTAAAATCTCTGAGAGCACTTTCCAACATACAGTCTTCCACAAACTGGAGATCACTCGTATATGCAATTTGAATTGGGGTTTCGTTCCAGATAAATGGAACATCGGGTCCTGAATAATTAATGATTTCTTCTCTCAATATCAAACTATTAGGGAAACGTATAATCCGTCCACTCTTTCGATCATTACCTAGATAGTCGCCGCTACATTCCAAGATTGAAGTGTCCAAATAACTTATCTCTATCACATCACCACGGAATCCTTTAATTTGAATACGATCCCCCACCAAATAGGAGCGACGGAAAACCAAATAGACCCACGCAATAAATGAAGTGATGGGAGCCTGCAAGGCAAAACCCAAGACCAAGGAAATCAATCCAAATCCAAGCGCAGCAGTATACAAGTTTTGAAATAAAAATGAGCCCACCACTATTAGGCTAAATACTATCGCGAGAAAGCGGGTGATTCGCAATAAATTATATCGGTCTCCCTCGTTATGAATCTGAGTATTGATAATTCTCGAGATAATTTTGCTCAATAAGAAAATGAGCGCAATCAAAAACAAGCTCATGCTCAGTTTTTTCAGAAAAGGAATATACTGTGTCAAAGACCAAGATTCAAGAACCAAGAAGTCTACTGAATAATATATTACAATTAGCAGAGCTGCTACTACAGCATAGATTGTAATCCAATAACCCGTTTTATGCTTTTTCATAAATTTTCGATTCTACTTTGAAGTGCAAAATAATAATTCTGTTTAAATAGTACCTTTTAAAGTTAGAATATTTGGAAGAATGAAGTACGAAATATAATCAAAGGAGGTCAAGTGTATTAGAAACTAACCGAAAATGATATGCTCCATTTAGGAAAAATCACTAAATGTTGAAGTTGGCTGGGGATCTTTCAATTGAGATAGTTCTGTTCCCTGAATGGGGGCTTATTAATACTTCATTTATGTAGTATCTATGGAGTAAGGTCGAAATAGAGTCGGCACAGAGTCGACATAGAGTTAGTATAGATTTGCTTTTTGAAGGTCAAAAGGAGATGAAGTATAAATCTCTACTATATCTATCTAAATCAGATTCTAATTATACGGAGATTGGTACCCCAAAGTTAAGTAAATGGGGAAAAATTGGGTAAAAATACTATAAAACAAAAAAAGCCTCTCCATTTGGAAAAGCTTTAAATATTTTTTATTGTAAAGCAAATACGTATGTTCAATGCTCAAGTAATAATGTACATTCTGAAAAATTTCTTTTAAAACATACGAATCATATCAGCACGTTTTAAAACTTCTTTTTCAAGTTTCTGGCGAAAAGCTTCTCTTTCCCCTGGGTGTTCCATATTAAGAAGCTTTTGGGAGTTTTTCCAAACATCTTCTCTCCAGCTTGTGATGAGTTTTGATATTAAATATTCGTCTAATCTGCCCAATAACATATCTACCCATACAAGTTTAGGATTTAAAGGCTCTAGAACTTCATCTTGAACACGATCTATGGTACTTGCAATGACATGGTTTACACGATGATGGTCTTGATAGCGATGGCTTTTTTGTATTTCCGAAAGGGTATTCCATTCGGGCACTAATAAATCGTATAAAGCTAGAACTAAGTCATAATTTATATGAGCATTAACGCCAAGAATTAAAAGCTGGATTTCACTTAAATTATTATCACACGTAGCGCTATGGGCACTGTTCCATACAAGAGAAGCTTGTTCGCCACAATCATAACAAGTTAAGCCATCAAAATAATAATCAGCAAAACGGCGAAGCAACTTGTCTACCCAAGGTGTATCATTAAATTCATCATTACTAATTGCCGAAACCATATTCGTACTCATTAGATGGTAACAGCTCAAGAATACATAACGAGAGTCTTTGGCAGATTTCCAATCTTCTACATATTGACCCATTTTGACCAATACTGGATCTGTCGCTTGCATATATTTTGATTTTATAAAGATGCTAATGTAATCAAAATAAACCTTTTAATACAGACTAAAAGCATTACTATATTTAATTTGCATGGTCAATTAGAAGGTTTTTAAAAAAATTACAAATCACCCTAAAACAAAAAAAGCCTCTCCATTAGGAAAAGCTTCTCATCGGTCTATTTCTAAACCACAAGCCACCTTTAAGTGACTCAACACAACATCTTGTTGCGGTCTGGACGAGACTCGAACTCGCGACCCCCTGCGTGACAGGCAGGTATTCTAACCAACTGAACTACCAGACCAAATTTTCAATCAACCTTTTCAGGCGACCCCAACAACAGTTGGGCTAAGTGAAAAATTGTTACCATACTTTTTGGGACTACTCCCTTGCTGTATTAAGCGGTGGCAAATATACTACTCCATTTCATTTTAACAAACTATTTTTTGAAAAAAATGAATTTATTATTTCGCACTAATCTAACTCACACACAAACTGCTTATTGCCAATGAAAACGGAATTCTGAATATCCGATACCGAATATTATCTATCTATATTTTATCTTTTAAGACGGGCTACTACAGCTTCCAATTATCCAAACTTCTGCCGTTCGACTAAATATGTGGTCAAAATCTTGTTAAAGCTTTCGTTGATATCGGTTAAAACATATTTGATTCTGTACTGAGCACAGCGCAATTGAAGTTCGGTAAAATAATTTTGGACTGCTTCTGCGTATTGCTGTTTGATATTATCAGCATATAGATTTATATGCTCTCCAGTTTCCACATCCAAAAAACGCTTGGGTCGATTACTGAATTCGAAATCCACCTCGTGTTTCTTATCGAAGGTATGAAATAGAATTACTTCGTGTTTATTGTATTTTAAATGCTGCAGGGCCTGAAAAAGTTTCTCTGCTTCGGCATCACTTTGCAGCATATCTGTAAAGAGAAAGACCAAGGAGCGACGTTTCAGTTTTTCGGCAATTAAATGTAGGTGTTCGTAGGTTTTGGTTTCTGCTTTTTCATTAGAAGAAAGCAAGGCTCCATTCAGTTTTTGAAGCAGCATTTGATGGTGGCGTTCGCTACCCTTTTCGGACGCATAGAATTCATATTCATCACTGTAAATACTCATTCCAACGGCATCGCGCTGTCGTTTCATCAAATTCATAATTGCTGCGGAAGCCAATACCGAAAATCCGATTTTGTTCAAGGAATTTATATTGAACTGTTTCAGTTTTGGATAGTGCATGGAGCTGCTATTGTCAACGATTAAATGACAGCGGAGATTGGTTTCTTCTTCGTAACGTTTGGTGTAAAGCTTGTCGGTTTTGGCAAAGAGTTTCCAATCTATATGTTTGGTACTTTCTCCGGCATTATAGATTTTATGTTCTGCGAATTCTGCCGAGAATCCGTGAAACGGGCTTTTATGCAAACCAGAAATAAACCCCTCTACAACCTGTTTGGCTAGGAGCTCTAGGTTTTTAAAACCCGTAATCTCATTAATTTCTCCTTCTATATTCAAAATAGATTGTTACAAATGAACCCGCTAAGACACCTTTAAAATTGCGGTATTAGAAATTATATGCTTATTAAATTTTCTTTTTAAGCACATAAAAATCAGCTAATTCTCCACTGATTATATTGCCAGCCATATCTAACATAATCACTTGATTTTCCCCCACCCTAAACTGGATGACCGAACCCTGAGCTTCTAGAGTGATTATAGAACCCGTATCGTCCCAAGTGAAGCTACCGGCATCATCAAAACTTTGACCTTCCGGTTGTTTGCCTATATATCTTTGTGATATTGAAAAGGTATCGTCACTTCTAAGCTCCAGTACTGTTTCGATCCCTACACAACTAGCACAAGGTGTTGTTCCTTCATAAACTCCAGCCCAATCAAGTGAGTTTTGAGAGTTGTGCTCATCAATAATTGTAGGGTCTATAGTTTCTTGGATTTCTTCTGAAGTAACATCCTTTTGTTCGCCATTCTTACAGCCGACTAATGTTAAGATGGCGATCCCAATTACCAATACGGATTTTCTCATATTTTGTTTCTTTAGTTATTTACAAGTCAAAAGGTTGCTATTAAGATTTTAAAGAGAATCTTTATTTCAAAATTTTGTCAACGATTCCATATTCCACAGATTCTTCTGCGCCCATCCAATGATCACGGTTAAAGTCTTTCATCACTTTTTCAAATTTCTGTCCACAGTTTTTAGCCAAGATCTGTGCACTAAGCTCCTTAGTTTTTATAATTTCCTGAGCTGTAATTTCTATATCGCTTGCTACTCCTCGAGTTCCGCCACTAGGTTGGTGAATCATCACTCTAGCGTGTGGCTGAATAAAGCGCTTTCCTTTTTCACCAGCAGAAAGTAAAATACTACCCATAGAAGCTGCTAATCCAGTACAGATTGTTGAAACTGGACTTTTTATTTCCTTAATGGTGTCATAAATTGAGAAACCTGATGTAACGTAGCCACCTGGACTATTTATGTAGAATTTAATTTCATCGTGGTTAAGTGCATCCAAATACATCAATCTGTCCACAACGTGACGGGCGCTTTTATCGTCCACCATTCCCCAAAGGAAAACTTTGCGTTCTTCTAATAATTTACTATCGATTTTATCTTGTACTTTATTTGTTTTTTCCATCGTTATTGGTCTGTTCCCTCGAGTTCAGTCGAGAGGTTATTTTAAACTTACTATTTATTAAAGAGGATGTCTCGACAGTACTTCGACTGTGCTCAGCATGAAATACAGGGTCGGACGATTCTACTAATATAGAAAAAGGCCTAGCAATACGCCAAGCCTTTTTCAGATTTATTTTTTCGCCGAAATTCTACAAAAGGGAATCAATAGCTTCAGCGTAAACGTTCTTAGGAGCAACGCCTACTTGACGGCCTACAACCTCACCGTTTTGGAATACCAAAACTGTTGGGATGTTTCTCACGCCGTATTTTGCGGCAAACTCTTGGTTTGCATCTACATCAACTTTTCCTACTACGGCTTTGCCTTCGTATTCTTTGCTTATCTCTTCAATGATGGGTCCTACCATTCGGCAAGGTCCGCACCAGGCTGCCCAAAAGTCAACCAATACGGGTTTGTCACTTTTTAAAACCGTTTCTTCAAATGTCGCGTCTGTTATTTCTAATGCCATAATCTTATTTTTTTATTGAATTCTCAAAAGTAATGAATTTTATATGATAACTTACAGTGTTAATATATGTTTAGGAAATGGAGGTATTGTTTATTTCTATTGTCAATTTAGTTTATAGTGTACCTGCTCTTTCTCAAGTTCCTCTAGCAATTCTTTAGAAATGTTGACTTTAAGCTTCCTACTGGGCATAGTGAGCTCTATTTTCTCATCGACTTCGTAAACCACAAAGAATAATTGTTTTTCACCTTTGTGGGTTTTCACCAAACTTTTGAGCGTATCTATTCTACCATCTTTTAAATCACTTAATGGTATTTGAAGTGTTAGCTTTTTGGAATGGCTTTCCATTACGTCATGCAATAACTGAATGCTGTTATACTGAAGTCGTGGATCTCCTTTTTTACCTGTCTCGCGATTTATCCAACCTTCCTTTACAAAGACACGTCCGTAGATGAAGGAGTTGGGGACTAAAAAATGACGCCATTTTAAATATTCCTCCCCAAAAATTCTGAATTCATAACTATCCTCATAATCTTCAACAGTAAATATTGCCCAACCTTTTCCGGCCTTAGACTCCTTATGTTGAATATCACTGACAACACCTCCAAAACACATTTCCTTATTTAGAAAAGCATCCAATCGATTAAAATCTGAAACTTTACAATTAGTAAAGCTGTTCATTTCAATTCTGAAATCATCTAGCGGATGGCCAGAAATATAAACGCCAACTACTTCTCTTTCCTGTTTCAGTTTTTTCATTGTTCCCCATTCCTCACAAGGAGGAACTTCGGGTTCAGGAATCTGCACTTCACTGGCATCGCCAAACAAACTTACCTGTGCCGAATTCTGTGTTTCTTGATATTTTGCAGCATAACGCAATACTTTTTCAAGAAACATAATACCGTCGCCTTCATCGTGCAGATATTGTGCGCGATGGGTATCGAAACTATCAAAACCTCCAGCAAGTGCCAAGTTTTCAAAAGCTTTCTTGTTTGCTGAGCGAAGATCGATTCGTTTGGCCAAATCGAAAATAGATTTATACTTTCCATCTGTTCTGTGTTCAACAATAGTTGCCACCGCACTACTACCTACACCTTTTACCGCACCCATTCCGAAACGGATGGCACCTTGGTCATTTACAGTGAATTTGTGAAAGGACTCGTTTACATCCGGACCCAAAACATTCATCCCCATTCGTTTGCACTCATCCATAAAGAAGGTCACTTGCTTAATGTCGTTCATATTATTGCTAAGTACCGCCGCCATATATTCTGCAGGATAATGCGCTTTTAAATATGCGGTTTGATATGCAATCCAAGCGTAACAAGTAGAGTGTGATTTGTTAAATGCATAACTCGCAAATGCTTCCCAATCTTTCCAGATTTTTTCAAGTTTTTCTGCGTCGTGACCTCTTTCTGAAGCTTGTTCAATAAATTGTGGCTTCATTTTATCAAGTACAGATTTCTGCTTTTTACCCATTGCTTTTCGCAAAACATCTGCCTCACCTTTTGTGAAACCAGCTAGTTTTTGCGATAGGAGCATCACTTGCTCTTGATATACTGTAATTCCATAGGTTTCCTTTAAGTATTCCTCCATAGCAGGAAGATCGTACTCAATTTCCTCCTCACCGTGTTTTCTTTTTACGAAACTTGGAATGTACTCCATGGGTCCTGGACGGTACAATGCGTTCATCGCAATCAAATCTGCGAAGACCGATGGTTTCAATTCCTTTAAATACTTCTGCATTCCGGCAGATTCGTATTGGAAAATTCCAACCGTTTCTCCTTTTTGAAAAAGCTCATATGTTTTCTCATCGTCCAGGGGGAAAAAGTCTGGATCGAGGTCTATATCATGTTTATGTTTTACAAGTTTTACTGTGTCTTTTATTAGAGTCAAGGTTTTTAAGCCTAGGAAGTCCATCTTTAGCAGCCCTGCACTTTCAACCACTGAGTTGTCGAACTGGGTGACATAAAGATCTGAGTCTTTGGCAGTGGCAACAGGTACGAAATCGGTAATATCGCTGGGTGTAATGATCACTCCACAGGCGTGGATTCCTGTATTTCTAACAGAGCCTTCTAATATTTTTGCCTGATTTATTGTTTGGGCTTCTAGGTTGCTTCCTTCGGAAAGATTTAAAAGTTCCTGCACTTTTGGAAGCTCATCACTACGGAAACGGCTTCGTAATTCCGCAGCGCTCAGGCCAAAGATCTTGTTCAGCTTTGTCATGTTTGGAATAAGCTTCGAAATTCTGTCAGCTTCGTTCAACGGCAAATCCAAAACCCGCGCAGTGTCGCGAATGGAAGATTTTGCAGCCATTGTTCCATAAGTAATAATCTGCGCTACTTGGTTACTTCCGTATTTGTTGATAACGTAATCCATTACCCTACTTCGACCTTCATCATCAAAATCTATATCGATATCGGGCATACTCACACGGTCTGGATTTAAGAAACGCTCAAAAAGCAGGTCGTATTTAATTGGGCAAATATTGGTGATTCCCAAACAATAGGCCACGGCGCTTCCCGCTGCGGAACCACGTCCCGGACCTACAGATACACCCATTTTTCTTGCTTCGGCAATGAAATCCTGTACAATCAAAAAGTAGCCAGGATAACCTGTATTGGCAATTACCTCCAATTCAAAATCGAGGCGCTGTTTTATCTCCTTAATCCTTTCCGAAGTTTCATCTGGCAGCTCAAAGCTAGTAAGTGCCTCAAAGGAAACTTCTATCAATTCAGGATAACGACGTTTTGCGCCTTCGTAGGTTAAATGTCGTAAAAAAGCATTCTCCCCGCGTTTGCCACCATCAACATCTCCAGAATCCAAAAATTCTTCTGGAATTCCAAAATTGGGAAGTAGCACATCGCGATGCAAAGAGAAAGATTCAATTTTTGAGACTACTTCCTCTATGTTCAGAATTGCTTCAGGAAGGTCCTTGAACAGCAACTTCATTTCGTCCTGTCCTTTAAAATAATATTCTTGGTTTGGCAAGCCGTAACGATATCCCCGACCACGACCGATTGGGGTTGCCTGCTTTTCACCATCTTTTACACAAAGCAAAATATCGTGAGCGTTAGCGTCTTCTTTATTGATGTAATAGGTATTGTTACAGGCTACGAGTTTTACGTTATTCCGTTTTGCCATTTCTACCAAAACATCATTTACCCGTCTTTCATCTTCTTGATCGTGGCGCATAATCTCCACATAAAGATCTTCGCCAAACATTTCCTTCCACCACAACAAAGCCTCTTCTGCCTGGATTTCTCCAATATTTAAAATCTTTCCAGTCACCTCACCATAAAGGCTTCCGGTTAACACAATGATATCTTCCTTGTATTGTTCTACTACATTTTTATCAATCCGTGGCACATAATAAAAGCCCTGTGTATAGGCTATGGAGGCCATCTTCGCCAAATTGTGGTAGCCGTTTTTGTTTTTAGCTAGCAATACGACTTGATAACCGTTGTCTTTTTGACTTTTGTTGAGATGATCTTCACAGACAAAGAATTCACAGCCCACGATGCCTTTTAATTCCTTGTCCTTATCTTCCTCGGAAAGGGACTTGTTGTAATTGCTGACTGCCTGCACAAAGTGGAAAGCGCCCATCATATTGCCCGTGTCGGTCAAGGCAACGGCAGGCATATTGTTGGCTACAGCCGCCTGTACCAAATCTGCTGTACTGGAAGTGGATTGTAAAATAGAAAACTGTGAATGGTTGTGTAGATGCACAAAAGGAACATCTTCCAGTGTTTCAATATTTTCTTGTATTTCTTTGGAGGAGATTTCTTCTGTATCAGAAGCAGCTTCCATTTGCTTTCGGATTTTTTCAGAAGCTTTTTTTAGATTGATATGTTTCAGCCCAATCAGCTGAATGGTTTTGGGGTTTTCCTCTGAAAAGTTATCGAAATAATCTGGTTGAACATCAAGTTCCTCCTTTGTAAAGATTCGGCGACGCACCAATTCCATAAAGCAACGAGTTGTCGCCTCAACGTCTGCAGTAGCGTTGTGAGCTTCTGCAAAAGGTTCGCTGAATAGGAATTCGTGAAGCTCTGTTAATGTCGGCAACTTAAACTTTCCACCACGACCGCCTGGAATTTGACAAAGCTGGGCGGTGGTTTCTGTACAGGTATCCAAAACAGGTATGTTTGGCAAGGGATTTTCAATTCCCAATCGGAAAAACTCCGCACCCATAATATTTACATCAAATCCAACATTCTGACCAACGAGGAATTTGGTTTTTTCCAAAGCTGCGAGGAATCGAGTGGATACTTCGGCCAATGGCAGACCTTCATTTTGAGCCAACTCGGTAGAAATACCATGAATTTTTTCAGCATCAAAAGGTATGTTGAAACCTTCGGGTTGTACCAAATAATCTTGGTGCTCAATCAAATTTCCCATTTCATCGTGCAACTGCCAAGCAATCTGGATACAGCGCGGCCAGTTATCGCTATCGCTAACGGGAGCGTTGTAACGTTTTGGAAGACCTGTGGTTTCCGTATCGAAGATTAAATACATTGAAATTGAAGATTTTAAATTACTGATTGTTGTTTCGGCGAGCTTGGGTAAAAATATAAAAACCTATAGGCTTCGGGAAGTAAAATTGTTACGAGTTGTTCACAAAAAAACCGCTTCCAATTATTGGAAACGGTTTTCATTCTTCTTAATCATAATTTCTAAGAAACTATAGCTTCAAAGTTTTTGGCACTTTGCCAAGCGTTGTTTATAGTATCGCGCTGACTAGTCAAAATTCTCTGCGTTGTTGGCGGTAATGTAGAGTCTTTAATTACGTCATTATATTCTTCAATCGCAGCTTTTTCTCCCTTTTGCACTTCGCCTAAAATAGTCTCCTCATTGTTTGAAGAGAAGGCGGTTTCAATATCTATCCACGCTCTATGCATTGTTCCGGTGATACTTCCACCCTTATCCGGTGTTTCACCATAATTTTTGATTTCGGATTTTAATTCGTGGCCAAAATCATATCGTTTTTGTGCCTCTTCGTTAAAGAACTGCTTTAGTTTAGCGTTCTCCACTTTTTCAGCCGCTTTCTTATAGCCTTTTTCGGCGTCATAATTTTTCTCTAACAAATCGTTTAATTTATTCGTCATTTTCTCAGTAAACTTCATCATCATTCGTTTTAAATTACACAGTAGTTTTCTGCAACATCACTCCTCTAAAGACTACTATTAAACTCTATTGGGATATATCCTAATGTAGTGTAATTAAAGGGGCTCAACGAAGAATTAACCTTATGTTAGCGCAAATTAACAAGGTTTAACCTTTGAAAGATGTTTTAAAAAGATATAAAAGTTTAATAAGCTACGTCAAACTCGCCTTCCGTTATTTCTGATTTGTTTGTAATGAAAGAGAAAGTTCCTTTGATAGTTTTTTCCGTAGTATTATGTTCTAGGATTTTTATCACGCCTTCATCTGTAGTTTCAGGACCTTCGGTATCTTGATATTTTGCTCCGAAACCACCTCGTGGAAGTGTATATTCACCCGGCTCTACGTCTGGTTTCACAGATATTACTATGGTAGCATTTGATGTACTTCCTGAAGTAACTATAGTATTTCCTGTGTTGCGTGAGGACACAATAAAAGGCTGAAACGGATTGCCGTTTACTTTTGCTTTAAATAATCCAGCGTTGGTTGGATCATCAATTCCCCCTCCTGTATATGAAACATTGTGCAGCGCCCCCTTTGAAACAAAAATAGTATCAACACCCGGAAGAAAAGCGTTAAAATTAAAAGTGCCAGAAAGTGTTTTATTGGTTTCGTCCAATTCTGAAATAGTTACTGTTCCCTCACCATTAGGTCTGGTAGTATAAATATTTCCGCCCATATCTTCAAAAATGGCATAATTAGGTCGGCCTTCAGCAATGGCAAAATTGCCTTCTGCTAAGCGAGAAATATGTATGGTTAAAGACTCTTCTTGGGTAAAACCCTGAATTGTAAGAGTACCATCTTCATTTAACGAAGCACGTGCATCAGTGGAGACGTAGAGTCTATCATCTACTTTGGCCTGTAGTGCAACATCGTTTGTTTGAATATCTTCGCAAGAAATAAGCGCAAGTGTAGCTAAAAGGAAAAATACAATTTTTTTCATCGTTCTAGGTTGATTAGGGTTTTTGACAAATGTAAAAGAAATACTTTAATTGATTGAATTTCAAAAAGAAAATGTACTACCTTTGCCGTCCTTAATTATAACTGGGGTCGAGAACCCCAAAAATTAATTTATAAATATGCCTGTAAAAATCAGACTACAAAGACGCGGAAAAAAAGGGAAACCTTATTTCTGGATTATCGCGGCCGATGGCCGTAGCAAACGAGATGGTAAATACCTTGAAAAAATAGGTTTTTACAATCCAACAACCAACCCTGCACAGATTGATCTTGATGTGGACTCTGCTGTAAAATGGCTTCAAAATGGAGCTCAACCTACAGATACTGTTCGTGCGATTCTTTCTTACAAAGGAGCTTTATTGAAAAACCATCTTGCTGGTGGTGTTCGTAAAGGTGCTTTGACCGAGGAACAAGCTGAAGCAAAATTCAACGAATGGTTGGAAACCAAAAAAGGTTCAATCGACCACAAAAAAGCAACTCTTACTGATGCTCAAGAAAAAGCGAAAGCTGAAAAACTTGTTGCTGAAAAAGCTGTAAGCGATAAGCGTGCTGCTGAGGCTGCTGCTGCTGCCGCTCCAGCGGAAGAAGTTGTTGAAGAAGTTGAAGCAACGGAAGAAGCTACAACAGAAGAAACTGCAACTGCAGAGGCTCCTGCTGAAGAGACTCCGGCTACTGAGGCTAAAGAAGACGAAAAAGAAGCTTAAATTCTATAACGATGCAAAAGGAGGATTGCTTCTACTTGGGCAAAATCGTTAGGAAATACAGCTTCAAAGGGGAACTGCTCGTAAAACTTGATACGGACGAACCCGAACTTTTTACTGAAATGGAATCGGTTTTTGTGGAACAACGCAAAAACCTGATTCCATTTTTTATTGAAGAAAGTTCACTGCACAAAAGCGAACTGTTGCGCGTACGTTTTGAAGATGTAAAAAATGAAGAGGAGGCAGACGCATTAATTGGCGCACATCTTTACCTTCCTTTAAAATTTCTTCCAAAACTTACCGGCAACAAATTCTACTACCACGAAATCATCGGCTTTACGGCGGAAGACAAATCTTTCGGAAAAATTGGTAAAATAACCGGTGTCAATGATACAACCTCGCAGGCCTTATTTGAAATAGATCACGACGGAAAACAGATTTTGATTCCGATGATCGACCATTTCATTATAAAATTGGACAGAGAGAATAAATCCATTCTTTTGGAAGTACCGGAAGGATTGATTGAAATGTATCTATAATTCAGAATTTAGAATTCAGAATTAAAAATGAGTAAACCTTTTCAATTTAAACAATTCACTATTGAACAAGACCGCTGTGCTATGCAAATCGGCACCGATGGGGTTTTACTTGGAGCTTGGGCTTCTATAAAAAATAATCCTTTTTCAATTTTAGATATTGGGGCTGGCACAGGTATTATCGCTCTGCAGTTGGCGCAACGTTCAAACGCCGAAATGATCGATGCGCTTGAAATTGACGAAAATGCTTACGAACAATGCGTTGACAATTTCGAAAACTCACCATGGGGCGATCGTCTCTTTTGTTATCACGCTTCTCTAGAAGAATTTGTCGAGGAAATAGATGACAAATATGACGTCATTGTTTCAAACCCACCATTTTATTCCGAAGATTATAAATCTGCCAGTGAACCTCGGGATGTTGCACGTTTTAACGATGCCCTCCCTTTTGATGAATTGATTGAAAGTGCTTCACATTTACTTTCAGATGAAGGAATTTTCGCGGTTATAATCCCACGAAAAGAAGAAGAAAGCTTCGTGAAAATGGCTTCGGAAGTGAACTTATTTCCAAAGCGAATCTGCAGAGTTCGCGGCAATGCAAATTCCGAAGAAAAAAGAAGCTTATTAGAACTTTCCTTTAAAAATAGATCTGTAAAAATTGAAAATCTCATTATAGAAACTTCAAGACACGATTATACTGAAGATTATAAAAATCTTGTACAGGAATTTTACCTGAAAATGTAGGTCTATATGTTTGTGATTTCTACATTTGTAATCCTTTAAAATAATTATAGATGAAACCAGATTTATTCGAAGCTCCAGATTATTACAATCTTGACGAATTACTTTCAGACGAACATAAATTGGTACGCCAAGCTGCCCGTGAATGGGTGAAACGTGACGTATCTCCAATTATAGAGGAATATGCCCAAAAGGCAGAATTTCCAGAACAAATTATAAAAGGCCTTGCCGAGATTGGTGCTTTCGGTCCATACATTCCCGAGGAATATGGCGGGGCTGGACTTGACCAAATCTCTTATGGTTTGATTATGCAAGAAATCGAACGTGGCGATAGCGGTGTTCGTAGCACGGCATCTGTACAATCTTCTTTGGTGATGTATCCAATTTTTAAATACGGAAACGAGGAACAACGCAAAAAATACTTGCCAAAGCTTGCTTCAGGTGAATGGATGGGCTGTTTTGGTTTAACCGAACCTGATCACGGAAGTAATCCAGGTGGTATGACCACCAACTTTAAAGATATGGGCGACCATTATCTTTTGAACGGTGCAAAAATGTGGATCAGCAATGCTCCTTTTGCGCAAGTTGCCGTTGTTTGGGCAAAGAACGAAGAAGGAAGAATCCACGGTCTAATCGTGGAACGCGGAATGGAAGGTTTTTCTACACCAGAAACACATAACAAATGGTCACTTCGAGCTTCAGCTACTGGTGAACTTATTTTTGACAACGTAAAAGTTCCCAAGGAAAATCTATTGCCAAATAAATCAGGCTTGGGTGCACCACTTGGATGTTTGGACTCTGCGAGATACGGAATCGCTTGGGGGGCAATAGGCGCTGCAATGGACTGTTATGATACTGCACTTCGTTATTCCAAGGAAAGGATACAATTTGGAAAGCCAATTGGCCAATTCCAACTTCAGCAGAAAAAACTTGCCGAAATGATTACAGAAATCACCAAAGCACAATTATTGGCTTGGCGTGTCGGCGTTATGCGTAATGCTGGAACTGCTACCAGCGCACAGATTTCTATGGCAAAACGCAACAATGTGGATATGGCCATCAACATAGCTCGAGAAGCACGACAAATGCTAGGAGGAATGGGAATTACTGGCGAATACAGCATTATGCGACACTCAATGAACTTGGAAAGTGTAATAACTTATGAAGGAACGCACGATATCCATCTATTGATTACAGGATTGGATATTACTGGCCTGAACGCTTTCTCATAAACCAAAAGATATTTCTTATTAAAGCCGCGGATTAACGAATGATTAAATATTCGTCAATCCGTGGCTTTTGGACTTTAAATAAAAACCGAACGAATCAATTGGTTTTAAAACCTAAGAGCATTTTTTATCGTATTATTATGTGATAAACTCTCGCAGAAGATGAAATACTTAAAAATTGCTGCCCTATTCTTTTCATTAGCCGCTATTTCCTGTGGCCTCTCGAAGAAGAAAAATACTTCAGAAAAAATTACTTATAGGTATTTAGCTCTTGGTGATAGCTACACCATTGGAGAAAGTGTTTGTGAAAACTGTAATTATCCGAAACAATTGACAGATAGTTTAAATGACGTTTTAACCAAGAAGACTGTAGTAAAAATAATCGCAAAAACAGGTTGGACCACTTCTGATTTGCTTTCTGAAATCACTTCTGAAAGCCCTTCAAAAGATTATGACTTGGTAACTTTGTTAATTGGCGTAAACAATCAATATCAAGGTAAACCTTTTTCACTTTACGAAGAAGAATTCCAAAAGTTACTAGATATGGCGATCGAATTCGCCAAGGGGAAGTCTGAGAATGTGATTGTACTTTCTATTCCGGATTACGCCTATACGCCTTTTGGGAACAAATCTGATAAAGCTGAAAAAATCACAGCGGATTTAATTAGATATAATGCTTTCGCTGAAAAGCTTGCTCTTGAAAAAGGAGTTCATTTTGAAAATATAACTCCTATAACACAGCAAGGAATGGAAAACCCCGCATTGGTGGCTTCAGATGGTTTGCATCCGTCTGAGGTGGCATATAAAAAATTTGTAGAACAAATCTTCACCTTCGCAAAGACTATTCTAAAATAGTCTAAAAGAAATTACAGCGAATTGATGAACTTCAACAAATCTTCTCTGTCAGAGGTAGAAAGATTCTTGAATTTATTTTTTGCAGTTTCCGCTTCTCCTCCGTGCCATAATATGGCTTCAGTAATATTTTTAGCCCTTCCATCGTGAAGGAAATTAGTGTGCCCATTCACAACTTTAGTCAATCCTATACCCCAAAGAGCTTTAGTTCTCCATTCTTTACCGTCAGCCAAAAAATCAGAGCGATTGTCTGCCAAACCATCACCCATATCATGAAGTAACATATCAGTGTAAGGATAAAACGTTTGGTTGGCAACTGCAGCAACCGAAAAATCACCAGAAATCATTTTAGGAATATGACACTTGGCACATTGTAGCTGCTCAAAAAGTGCAGAGCCACGCTTGACTGAATCATCATCCAAATTTCGAGGCGCAGGAACTCCCAAAGTCTGACAGTAAAATGTTATTTCATCTAGTAAAGCTTGTGTGATTTCGGCATCGTCTTCCAATCCATCGTCACCATTGGTTTGTCCGTAACCAGTTTCAAATGGGAAAACAGGATTAGTTACCCCCATATCGTGAACATATGCGCCTGCACACTGCTCCATCACTGACGCAGTGTTTGCTTTCCATCCAAAACGGCCTAATTTAACTGCTTTGGTAACATTGTCATAAACATAATTGGCTTTTCCAGAAATTCCATCTCCATCTGCATCATTAACATCTTCGTTACTCAAAATATAATATTCGGGAATTGCTTCCAGAAGGCCCAGACCGAAAACAGGTGATGCCAAACGCGGTGAAAGTTGAGCTTCAGCAGGAAATGGAATATATGTTTCAACTAAGGAATAGGTTGGCTTCTGAAGTGTTACTTGAGTGCCATCAGCAAGTGTTTCTACAATGGGAGAAAAGGTAACATGAAATTTTGCCTCAGGTTCAAATCCGAAAATAGCTTGATTTTGAATTTGCTCCCCAAAACCAGGAACTGAAATAGGCGCATTATTATCACCTATACCAGGCATACTTGCTCTTAAAAAGAAACCACTTAAAGCATTTATATCTGTTGGGAAAGCACTGCGGCCGTCCTTGGGATGGCAACCAATACAGGAGGAATTATTAAATATAGGCCCCACACCACTATTTACAGGTGCCGGTGCAGTTACAAAAACAGTCTCAAACTGAAAATCCCCATCCAAATGGAAGGCCAATTTAGAACCTGAAAGATTTGTGGCAGGCGAACTATAAGCATTACTTGAAGTCAGAAAAACGGTAGTTTCACCACCTGCAAGCAAACGCTCTTGCAAATCTGGCAAAGGCTCATAAACAGAATCGGTATCCTTGGCACAGGAAGCGAATAGTAGAACGAAAAGCAAAAGACCTATATAATAACGCCTCATTTCTAAAAAAATTTATTTAACGGGCTACCAAAACCATAGTAGCCCGCTGTAATTATGTATTAATCCAAATTAGATATTAGTGGCTCTAATTGGGATTGCAGTTTTAGCAAGAGTGCTGTAACCTTTGTTTGAGCAAATTTAACCTCGGTACGATTATTCACAATTGCTTGTGTGAAAGTACCTGGAATTGCTTCAATTGCAGCGATAGCCTCAGCAATAGCTGTTTTGATTTCAGCATCAAGACTAGGATTCTTAAGATTTACAATGTTACTGAGCCCACTACCTTGCGCGCCATTGAAACGACCCAAATAGATATGTTCAATACTGCGGATATTGTTCGCGAAGTCCAATTTAGAATTATTGCTGAAACGAGATTCTTCAGCTTCTGGTTTTGGGTTCCCGTTGTTTCCATTAAGCGGCTCCTCAATCTTCCCATTGGCAACTTCGTCTGCAATTATTGTAATTCCTTCAGCAATCTCAGAAAGTGCATTTATTTTTGAAGTATATACAGATCCACTCTCACCAGCATTTATAAAGTTTGCGGCAAAATTACCTTGCGAAGGTGACCATCCAAAATACAATTGCTCTGTTTTTGAGCGCAAATCAGAAGTGGCAGCTTTTATATATTCAATTTCACGAGCGGTAAGTTGGGCTGCAGTTTTATTGCCATTTAAACCCCAGAAAAAATATTCCAGAGTATGGAACCCTCTAGCTTCGTTATTGCTCTCAAGTAAGGCTTGGGTTATAGGATTACCACTGTTCAGAACATTGTTGATAGCATTCACATCAACTGGCCAAGAATCAATTGCAGGATCAATTCCTTCGGTATCTACAGGACCGTAGAGAAATCCTTCAGATTCTTCCCAAGGGGCACGTGTGTCTTGCCATTTGCTCTTCGCGTTTTCCAAGGCTGCTTCATCACCGATAGTTATGGCGTTAGCAGCTTGTTCTAAAGCAATTGAGTTGACATAAAGTTGATTATATGTTGCGGTAATAACATCCAAAGAGAGATCTTTTAAAACCTCTTTGTACAGCCCATTATTGTTGTCCGGTGTTTCCTCTGGCGCATCGTTATCACTACAACTGGTAATTCCAAATGGTATTACAGTTGCTAAGGCGATTATTAAGAGTGACTTTTTCATGTTGATTTATTTATTGATTTAATTTAAATGGTTTTAAAATTTAAAGCCTATTCCCGCTGAAAATGTTTTTTCGTGTTGTTTTTCACCTGTGAACTCAAGAGTAGAAGGATTGTAATTTTCTGATCCCAAACGACGATCTGAGTAATGAGCCTTAATTACTATCTGAGGATGGACAAACCAGTTTACCCCACCAGTAACGGCACTTCTTTGCCACCGAGGATTTTTAACGATTGCTCCTTCCACATTCTGCATCGTGTCGTAATAATCATAGCGAAGAAAAGGGTAAAGCATCTGCTTTGAATTGCTCACAAGAAAAGGCAATATATTGTAGCCTGCTTCCACAGAAACTCCTAGAGCATTTTTACCAATCGGCGTGCGTTTTACTCCTAAGTTGTTAGAAAGATTTGCATTTTTCTTAGAAACGATATCTGAGTTCTCAAGATTCCCGTATAAAGCAATAGCATTAAAGCGAAGATTTTTTTCGTTATAACTAACATGCCCTTCAACTATACTCACATAGGCACTCTTATCCATATCATTCTTAGGACGATTGGCGGCTGCATCATTGATATATCCAGCCACTCCAAAAAAAGTATCCTCGTGTGTGCCGAAATGGTAATCTAAACGACCCGCAAAGGCAAAAGACTCGGCTGTAGACATTTCAAAGCGTTGTTGATATCCATTTTTTATCCAGCCACGTGAAGAAAAACCTGAGGCATCCAGTCCGCTTACGATAGAAGCCTCATAGGAGAATCGTTTCGCGAAGCGTCCATAAAACTGAATACCATTTTCATACCATCCCAAGGGTAGGATTTCATTTTCCATTTCTGGACGATAGGTTGTGAAATAGGCTGTGGGCTCGTCTAAAGTCTGACTGAGTCCAAAATGTACTTTCATTCTTCCTGCACGGATATTAAAATAGGGCACAATTTTAAAATCTATATAAAGTTGCTCCAGTTTTACTGATCCTCCCTTTTCAATTTCCTGATCGAATTCTCCAAATTCTTCTTGTGTGTCATAGCCAATAGAAGCTCCCGTCCCCCCATGCTCAAATTCAATTTCAGATTTCATACTGATTTTGTCAGAAAAAGAATAGCCTAAATATAGATTTAAGCGTTCTACATCTATTTTGTCTTTTAAAGAGGGATCTGTATCAAAATCAAAATGATAATAGTTTATGGCACCGAATCCTTTTAGACTAAAATTCTTAAAACTAAAAGCAGGTGTTTTCTGTAGATTGGAATCGGCTTTAAGCTCTTCCCTTAATTCCTGCTTTATTTCTTTCTTTAATTGTGCAACGGAAACGGAATCCATTACAGTTTGTGAGAGTAAACTCCCGCCTATCAATAGCGTGAGTGACAATATCAATCCCTTCATTTTTTCAAATTAGGGGACAAAGCTAATCTTATTTAGACTTAGTACAAATAGAAATCAAAATTATTTTTAAGGAATCTCTAGGAAAACTAATTACACTTCGGGAGCTAGCTCAACTTCAAGACCGTTAAGCTCTTCTTTTATAAAGATTTGACAACCAAGACGACTGCTATCTTTTACGTTAAACGCTTCGGAAAGCATCAAATCTTCATCATCACTCATTTCGGGAAGTTTATGGTCGCTCAGAACATAACACTGACAAGAGGCACACATAGCCATTCCACCACAAATACCAATAGTCCCTTCTGGCGCGAGTTCATAAGAACGAACTATTTCCATAATGTTCATATTCATATCTGTGGGTGCATCGACTTCATGCTTTACGCCTTGGCGATCAATGATTGTTATTTTAATGTCTTTCATTTAAAGTCGATGAGTTTATGGTTCAGAAGTTTGGAGACTTCTAATCAAAAGATTTTACAACAGCTTTTGGCGCTTCTTTTTTACTTCCGTCAAAACCTTCTACACCGCCAACAGTGGTGTATTTCATAACGTATCGTTTATCAGGAAAAATACGTTGGTATGCGCTTTGGCACATCAATGTAGCCTCATGAAAACCACAAAGAATTAGTTTCAATTTCCCTGGATAGGTATTTACATCACCGATTGCATAGATACCGGGAATGTTGGTTTGATAATCCAATGCATTATCAACTTTGATTGCGTTTTTTTCAATTTCAAGCCCCCAATCGGCAATAGGACCCAATTTTGGAGATAGACCAAACAACGGTATAAAGTGATCACATTCACGATTAAAAATCTCGTCATTACGCTTAATAACTACTTCTTCCAATTTATTGATTCCTACCAAGCCAACAACTTCAGCCGGCGTAATCAATTCAATTTTTCCAAGATTCTTTAGTTCCTGTACTTTTTCAACACTATCTAAAGCTCCGCGGAATTCATTTCTGCGATGAATCAAAGAAACACTCTTTGCAATATTGGCAAGATATATACTCCAATCCAACGCAGAATCGCCCCCGCCGGAAATGATTACGTTTTTATCTCGGTATAATTCAGGATCACGTATGATGTATTCTACACCATTATCCTCAAAATCTGAAAGATTGGCTATAATGGGCTTTCGAGGCTCAAAACTTCCCAATCCACCAGCAATAGCTATAATTGGCGCATGATGCCTTGTACCCTTGTCTGTAGTAACTATAAAAGTACCATCATCTAATTTCTCAATTGTATCTGCACGCTCTCCCAAAGTGAAACCTGGTTGAAAGGGTTCAATTTGCTTCATTAAATTATTCACCAAATCCCCAGCCAAAACATCAGGAAAACCCGGAATATCATAGATAGGTTTCTTGGGGTATATTTCAGTTAGCTGGCCGCCAGCTTGGGGAAGCGCATCAATTAAATGACATTTCAATTTAAGTAATCCTGCCTCAAAGACGGTAAAAAGACCTGTAGGCCCAGCACCGATGATGAGAATATCTGTTTTTATCATTGGAAGACTCTCTCTTAATTCTAATTCAAAATTAACGGTAAAAATGTTTTGAATAAATGATGATTATCATCATTGTGAAATATTTACCACTCTTTCAATCTGTGGCGCATATTTCTTTATAGTCATTTCCACCCCACTTTTTAAGGTCATTTGGTTGACCGAACATCCTACGCAGGCACCCAGTAATTGGATGTTAACTATTTTACCATCGTCAATTGAAACAAGCGCTATATCGCCTCCATCATTTTGCAAAAACGGACGTATTTCATCCAATGCTTCTTCTACTTTCGTTGTTAATTCCTGCGTTGTCATATCATTTTTTTACGGCGCTACAACCTGCCATGGTAGTAATTTTTATTGCTTCAGTAGGGGGAAGGTTTTCATTCCTTCGAACGGTTTCCGCAACTACATTTCTTGTTATCTCTTCAAAGGCTGTTTCAATTTCCGTCGCTGTCTGCATAGCTGCCGGTCTCCCGAAATCTCCAGCTTCACGAATGCTCTGCACTAGTGGAACCTCACCCAAAAATGGCACATCTAGATCCTGTGCTAAATTTTTTGCGCCTTCTTTACCAAATATATAGTATTTATTCTCCGGAAGTTCTGCCGGTGTAAAATAAGACATGTTTTCAATGATACCCAAAACAGGAACATCAATATTTTCCTGACGGAACATTGCTACTCCTTTTCGAGCATCAGCCAAGGCCACTTTTTGAGGTGTACTTACCACAACTGCGCCAGTTATTGGCAAAGCTTGCATAATGCTCAAATGTATATCACCTGTTCCTGGCGGTAAGTCGATTAACATAAAATCTAGCTCGCCCCAAGCAGCATCAAAAATAAGTTGGTTCAATGCCTTGGAGGCCATTGGACCTCGCCAAATTACAGCTTGGTCAGGTTGTGTGAAGAACCCAATGGAAAGTATTTTTATCCCATAATTCTCAACAGGTTTCATTTTGCTTTTCCCATCAATGTTAACCGAAAGTGGCTTTTCCATCGCCACATCAAACATTATAGGAATTGATGGACCATAAATATCTGCATCCAAAATACCTACCTTAAACCCCATTTTGGAAAGTGAGACTGCTAAATTCGCTGTGACCGTAGATTTGCCCACACCTCCTTTTCCTGAAGCTACTGCAATAATATTTTGAATCCCCTTAATGGGCTTCCCTTTTATCAAATTAGGATTTTGTGGTTTTATTGGTGCTTCTACTTTTATGTTCACTTGCACCTTGGCATTTGCATCAACCATTTCGTGAATAACTTTTTTGACGTCTGCCTCAGCACGTTTTTTTATGTGAAGCGCTGGTGTAGAAAGTTTTAAATCAACAATTATTTCATCAGCAAAAGTTACAATATTCTGCACGGCGCCACTATCCACCATGTTTTTTCCTTCTCCAGGAACTGTAATCGTTTCAAGGGCTTTAAAGATATCTTGTTTTGAAATACTCATTTTTCATTGTAATATTTAGATTCATTCTAAAGTGCAAATATACTAAAATAAGTTAGCAGAGAGTAGTGAAATAACATAGTAAGTTGAATTAAGATTATTTTGTACTTTTTGCAGGTCATTCAGAAACTACGAAGTAAATTTCTTCGTATCACTGAGCTAGCAAAGTGAAAAAGTCAGATGTTTTACACTTAGTAATTCAAAGTTCTTTCATCGGGTCCCAAAAGAGTTTTTCAAAATCCTTTACTTTGTACTCCACTACCTCTACTCCTTCACTCTCCAGAAGTTGTTGCATTAGATTTGTACCAAGAAAATGGTGCTTGCCAGTGAGCAAACCGTTTCTATTGACCACTCTATGTGCTGGCACATCCTCTTTGTTACTTCCATTTAATGCCCAGCCCACCATTCGGGCGCTTCCAGAAGCTCCTAGGTATTTAGCGATTGCACCGTATGACGTAACCCTACCATAAGGGATAAGCTTTGCAACTTGATATACTTTCACAAAGAAACCTTCATTAGACATATTACATCTGTTTTAAAATTTTTAGAAATGTAATAACAGAAATAATAGCAGTAACAATCCCTATAACATAGTTCATATTCAGCTTTAGTTTTCGAGAATGTTCTTTCGGCCTAAAAAACTGAACGTATAAAGCTAGACTTGCAAAAGTTCCCATCCCCGAAGCAATCACAGCTATCCAAAGTTCTGGCTGTGAAAAAGAGAACATTCCAAAGGCTGAAAAAGTAATGCTTAAATACATCCAATATGGAAGGGGCAAGAGATTTAATAAGGCGATAAAAATACCGAGAAAGAAGCGATTTTTTTTAGAGTTTTCCCCGTGGTCCCGCATTTCCCTACGTGTATCCTTAGCTATAAATATAAAGTAGATGGTAAGACTTATAAATATGCCCAATGCAACCTTTTGAAGCATACTTACAATTTCCGGATGCTGCCCGATATAACCTGCGAGAAGAAGTGCAACAAATGTTTGAAGCATTACCGTAACACAAACCCCAGCCGAAAAAAGAAAGGACCTCTTCCTGCCCTCTTTCATACTTATTTTGGCAGCATACATATTTATTAATCCCGGCGGAAGCACTCCTATAAATGATCCAAAAAAGCCTATCAGTAGGTTGTAAAATATTGCCATTAAGGAGAGGTTGTTTCTGTGAATATACTGAATTTAATTCTAACGGAACTTAAAACGAATGTAGGTTATTTTTTTCCCTTCTTCCAGATACTGCTTCTCATAAAATGTCTGGATATTGGTCACCTCAGCCGGCGAACCCTCACTGCCATAAACATCGTGATGAGCATATTCAATAATTTCACCCAAACCGTGTAGTAAACCCAAGGTGTAACCGTGCATAAACTCGCTGTCGGTTTTAAGATGCACAAAACCGTCTGGCTTTAATATTTTCTTGTATTTCAAAAGAAACTCCTCGTTCGTCAAGCGATGCTTTGTTCGTTTGTATTTTATTTGTGGATCTGGAAAGGTGATCCAAATTTCATCGACTTCGTTCTCCTCAAAAATTTGATCAACAAGCTCAATTTGTGTCCGCAAAAATCCGACATTAACTAAGTTCTCTTCTAAGGCTGTTTTGGCACCCCTCCAGAATCGTGCACCTTTAATGTCTATACCCAAGAAATTTTTCTCTGGGAACGCTTTAGCTAGGTTTACAGAATATTCTCCTTTGCCGCACCCTAGTTCGAGTACCAAAGGGTTTTCATTTTTGAAGAAATTTTTACACCAATTTTCTTTCAACTTTAACGAATTATTTATGACTTCCTCGCGTGACGGTTGTACTACATTATCAAAAGTTTCGTTTTCTTTAAAGCGTCTTAGTTTATTTTTACTTCCCAATTTGTATAAAGTTAAAGGTTATTGGATATTAGTATGTATTTGTCAATCGATCTTTAATAAGTTGTATTCGATTAAGATGCGGCAAAATTAAGGAAATATACCTCGGCAGCAATTATTGCTACCTTTGTTTTTATGCTGAAAAAGAAAACAATATTGGTTGCGCCTTTGCATTGGGGCTTGGGTCATGCCACGCGCTGTATCCCCGTTATACGTGCCTTACTCGAGCATAACTTTAATGTTTTGTTGGCTTCGGATGGCGCAGCTCTTATGCTTCTTCAAAAAGAATTTCCCGAACTGGAGACGATAGAACTTCCTTCCTATGATATTATTTATTCCAGAAATAGATTATTCTTCAAGTGGAAGATGTTACAACAACTACCCAAAATAAAGAAAACTATTGCATCCGAAAAGGATATAATAGCGCAGCTTGTCTCCGATGGTAAAATCCAGGGAATAATAAGTGACAACAGACTAGGTGTGCGAAGCGAAAAAATACCTTCTGTTTACATTACACATCAATTAAATGTTCTATCAGGTAGCACCTCGTTTTTTAGCAGCAAAATGCACCAACTAATAATCAAAAAATTTGATGTGTGTTGGGTGCCCGATATGGATGAGTTGTTAATGAACCTTAGTGGCAAACTTGGGCACCTAAAAAAAGATGTCTTTACTGTCAAATATATCGGCGTCTTGAGCCGAATGAAAAAAAAGGAAGTCCCAAAAACCATAGATATTCTAATCTTGATTTCTGGCCCTGAACCTCAGCGGACTGATTTGGAAAAAATGCTTAAATCTTTATTCAAAAACAGCAAAAAGAAAGTTTTAATGATCCGAGGTATTATTGAAGCTAGCCAAAAATGGGAAACTTTTGGATGTTTAGAAATAGTGAATTATATGACAAGCAATGAGCTTGAAGAAACGCTGAATAAAAGTGAAATTATTATTTCTCGCTCTGGCTATACTACTATTATGGATATAGCCGTACTAGGAAAAAACGCATTTTTCATACCAACTCCCGGACAGTATGAACAAGAGTATTTAGCAATGCATCTTAAGAATTTAGGAGTTGTCCCTTTCTGTAAACAACAAAAATTCGAATTAGAAGAACTCAATAAAATTACAGTTTACAAAGGCCTAAAAACCTTAGCCCCGGCAGCGGTGAATTACTCTGATTTATTTGTTCTTTTCAAGGGTGAATGAAAACTCTGAACCAATTCCAAACTGACTTTCAACATATATTTTTTCATTGTGAGCCTCCACAATATGTTTCACTATTGAAAGTCCTAATCCACTACCACCTTCTTTACGGGAACCACTTTTATCTACCCGGTAAAATCGTTCAAAAATACGAGGTAGGTTTTCTTTCAAAATTCCCTCACCATTATCAGTAACTCTCACCAATACCTTATTTTTGACAATATTCTCTATGCTTAATTCAGTGGTGCCATCTTGTTTTCCGTATTTTATAGAATTCACTATCAAATTGGTTATAACTTGTTCTATCCGTTCACGATCAGCGTTCACAGAAATGCCTTCGGCGTAATCCTTATCAAAAACTAGAGAAATATTTTTCTTTTCTGCTTTCATCTCTAACAAATCAAAAATATTTTGGATCAACGCTATAATATCAAAGTTTTCTTTATTAAGAACAAGACCGCCCACTTCCAGTTTAGCAATCATGTCTAATTCCTTCACAATATATATAAGCCTTTCCACGCCTTTATTAGCTCGCCTAAGATATTCCTTTCGAACAGTTTTATCTTTCATCGCTCCATCAAGCAGCGTAAGAACATAGCTCTGCACCGTGAAGAGTGGCGTTTTTAGTTCGTGGGAAATGTTTCCCATAAATTCCTTCCGATAATTTTCGCGGATGTTCAATGTTTCAATCTCCAACTTTTTCACATTCACGTAACGCTCTACTTCTCGCGTTAGCACTTCCATATCTGTAGTTACAGAAGGTGTTGGAAAATCTTTTTCATTTAAAATACGAACGTCTTTGTAGATCTTTTTTATTCTAAAGAAAATAAATTTCTCCACTCGATATTGAAGAATAAAGAAGGTAAGCAGGAACAGAACTACAAAGAAAAGTAATAACCATCCCGAAATAATTTCAAAAATACCATATAGAAAGACTCCCATTACCAAAGTTGTGATGCAGGCAATTAACAAGGAAGTAGAAGCAGCAAAATTATATTTTTTTGGAAATCTCATAGATTCTTTAAACTACAAACTTATAACCAACTCCCTTTATGGTCTTAAACTTATCATCACCAATTTTTTCTCTGAGTTTCCTAATGTGAACATCTATGGTTCGACCACCAACAATCACATCATTTCCCCAGATCGTATTTAAAATATCTTCCCGTGTAAATACCTTCTCCGGCTTAGAGGCTAAAAGTGCCAGTAATTCAAACTCTTTCCGCGGTAAGACTATTTCATCATCATTGAGAATTATTTTATATTCTTCTCTATTTATGGTAAGGTTCCCAAGATTTATAACATCATTCTCCGCATTCTCCTTAAACCTTCTAAGCAATGCTTTTACCTTACTCACCAAAACTTTTGGCCTTATGGGTTTTGTTATATAGTCATCTGCTCCAGCTTCGAAGCCAGCCATTTGAGAGTAATCTTCACTCCGAGCGGTTAAAAAGGTTATAACTGTCTCTGAAAGTTCGGGAAGTTTTCTGATTTTTTCACAAGCTTCAATTCCATCCATTTTCGGCATCATCACATCCATAATAATAAGTTGTGGCTTCAGCTTTTTTGCCTGTGCAATAGCTTCAACTCCATTTTCAGCGGTTGCTACCTTAAATCCTTCAGAAACCAAATTATAGCGAATAATTTCAATAATGTCCGGTTCATCATCTACTAACAATATTGTAATATCTCTTTTTTTCATAATAGAAGCTAAGTCCCAATTTACGTTTCAAAGATACTACTATTTCGGGCCAGCAAATGTTTAGCACGCTTTTTGTTAACCATAACATAACCTTTTAATAACATAATCAATGCCCTAATAGTCAATCATTAGACCGCTTTAACAAAAATAGATTTTTGCTTAAAAACTAGTCTTTTAAAAATTAATACATTTTTTTATATTAGCATTGATTAACCTGAAAACAACAATTTATGAAAAAAATTACTTTGTTAGCAGCGCTTTTAACTGCGACTGTTGCTTTTTCTCAAATTGCGGGTACCAGTTTTGAGGAACCAGAGACGTTCCCGGGTAAATACACCGACACTGGTGACCCCAATGTGGCTCATGATCTTATCACTAATGCAGGCGAGCCTCTTGTTAACTATACCAACACGGGTGGAGAGTTGGGCTTTAAAGCTTCATACGTTCCTTATGACACTCCCGGTGTTGGGTCGACCGATGCTGATTACGTAGGCGTTACCAAAACCAAGCCTTCGTCTACAGTGTTTTTTACTGACGGTTCAAACGGATATCGAATGAGCGACACGGACGGAAATTATATTCTAGAGTTCGATACGGTAAATCTAACTGGAATCTCTTCTCCCGCCGTTTCTTTGGATTTCCTTTTATCTATAAATAGTGATGCTACAAAAGGAAACTATGAAGGTGATGGAACTATCAACGAACAAGGCCACGACAAATTGAGAATCTATGTAAAAGATCTTACCAATAATGTTGAAATTGATCTCTTCGATTCAACAGGAACGGATCTTGACGAATTTGTGCCTTTTGATGCCGGAAGTGGCGAATACAAATTAGAATGGCAAAATGCAATGGCCAATCTCTCCACAAACACTACAGTTCAGTTGGTAATTGAAGGGAGAACTAATGCGAGTACAGAGTCATTCTGGTTTGACAATGTCGAATTTCTTGGCGCTATTGGCGTAAGAAATCCAGCAACTAGTCAATTTAGTATTTATCCAAACCCTGCATCAAATGGTTACATAAACATTACTTCAAAATTGACCGGAGCCAAGAATATTTTAATTTTCGATATTTTGGGAAAACAAGTTTTAAAAACTACACTAAATAGTGAAAAACTTGATATATCAGCTTTGAACAGCGGTGTATATATAATTAAAATAGAACAAGGAAAAGCTTCCACAACTCAAAAATTAATTATCAAGTAATCATTTAAAAAATCATTTATTTAAAGCTCCTGTTTCGGCAGGAGCTTTTTTATTTAAGTATTTTTGAAGTTAAATCGCAGAAAAGGAAATATGTTAGAAAAGGAAATATTCAATATTAATTCTCCTGAAGATTTTGAACGTCTTGCAGTTCAAATATTTCGTTTTCAATATGAAAATGTCTTGGTCTATCGAGAATTCTGCAACTATTTGAATATCAAAATTTCAGACGTGAATAAAGTAGAACAAATTCCGTTTCTACCTATTCAATTCTTTAAAAGCCATAAAATAATAGCAAAAGGTTTTTCTGAAAAAATCATCTTTACCAGTAGTGGTACAACAGGAAGTGTCACCAGTAAACACTACGTGGCTGACACCAAAATTTACGAAGAAAGTTTCCAGGTCGCATTTAAAAAGCAATATGGCGACCCTAAAAATCTCGTTATTCTAGCTTTGCTACCCTCCTATTTAGAGCGTGATGGTTCTTCTCTTATTTATATGGTTGAAAGTTTAATTGAAAAGAGCGATAACCCAAATAGCGGGTTTTATCTCTATGAAACCGAAGCCCTGATTGAAAAGCTAGAATATTTAGAAGAAAAGGGCGAAAAAGTTCTTCTCATTGGAGTTTCTTATGCGTTATTGGATTTAATTGAAAAAAGAAAATTCAAACTCCTAAAAACAATTGTCATGGAAACAGGCGGAATGAAAGGCCGCAGAAAGGAAATGATCAAAAAAGAACTCCACGAAATCTTAAAAAACGGTTTCGGTGTACAAAAAATACATAGTGAATATGGTATGACGGAACTACTCTCACAGGCATATTCTGTAGGCGACGGAATTTTTTCCTGCCCTCCTTGGATGAGAATCCTAACACGTGACACTGAAGATGCACTCACTTATATCACGGGAAAAACCGGTGGAATAAACGTGATAGATTTGGCAAATCTCTATTCCTGCTCCTTCATAGCTACACAAGATTTAGGAAAAACCTTTAAAGATGGAACTTTTGAAGTAATAGGCCGCTTTGACTCCAGTGATATTCGAGGATGCAACTTGATGGTCTTATAGGGAAATATTTAACATAACCATCTGAAATTCAGCGTAAGTTATTGATAAATCGTACGACCAAACAACCGTGAAGAAGTGATGATTTTTCATAATTTGGTTGGTTAGTTAACTGGAAATCCCCGCGCACCTGTGCTCGGGGATTTTCTTATTTCGTGTAAATCGGAAACTTCAATCTTCTTAGAAATCTAAATAAAATTTATAAATCCCAGAAAGAAAATTATACGGCCTTGATAATAAAATAATTTTTCTTGCCACGTTGTAACAGAACAAACTGACCGTTTATCAAATCACTTTCTGAAACAGTAAAATCATCAGTGACTTTTTCTTTATTTACTGAAATAGAATTTTCTTTTAAAGCTCGGCGTGCTTCGCCATTTGACTTTAAAAATCCTGTTTTCTCGGCTAATGCACCAACAATGTCAATTCCGTCCTTTAATTCTTCTTTTGAAATCTCAGCTTGTGGCACACCGTCAAAAACATCAAGAAAGGTCTTTTCATCTAGTGTTTTCAAATCTTCAGAAGTAGAATTCCCAAATAGAATCTCTGATGCTTTTAAAGCTTTTTCATATTCTTCAGAATTGTGAACCGTAGTTGTTACCTCTTGCGCCAAACGCTTTTGAAGCAACCGCATATGTGGTGCCTCTTTGTGTTCGGCTATCAAAGTTTCAATAGTTTCTCTATCTAAAAAAGTGAAAATCTTGATGTACTTTTCAGCATCTTCATCACTGCTGTTTAACCAATATTGGTAAAATTTATAGGGAGATGTTCTGTTTGCATCTAGCCAGATATTGCCACCTTCACTTTTTCCAAATTTGCTACCGTCGCTTTTGGTAATAAGTGGGCAAGTTAATGCATATCCTTTTCCAGCATCCATCCTTCGTATTAATTCGGTGCCAGTAGTTATATTACCCCATTGGTCGCTACCTCCCATTTGTAATGTACAATCTAGTTGTCTGTACAAATGAACAAAATCATACCCTTGTATTAATTGATAAGTAAATTCAGTGAATGAAAGACCATCAGCGCTTTCGCCGCTCAACCTGGTTTTCACGGAATCCTTCGCCATCATATAATTGACGGTAATATGCTTTCCTACATTTCTTATAAAATCAAGAAACGAAAATTCCTTCATCCAGTCATAATTATTGACCAAAACCGCTGGATTGTCAATATTCTCAGAAAAATCAAGAAACTGGGATAGCTGATTTCTTACCCCTTCTTGATTTTTTTTCAACGTTTCTTCATCTAGCAAATTGCGCTCACTGCTTTTCATAGATGGATCCCCAATCATTCCTGTGGCACCTCCAACTAAAGCAACTGGTCTATGTCCGCAACGTTGATAGAACGACAAAAGCATTATCGGCACAAGATTGCCAATGTGAAGTGAGTCTGCAGTAGGGTCAAAACCCACATAAGCAGATCGCATTTTCTCCATAAGGTGTGCTTCTGTTTCTGGCATCACATCGTGTATCATGCCACGCCATTGTAGTTCTTCAACGAAATTTTCTAGCTTCATTTCTTAAAAATTTTTACTCCATGGCTTAGGCTATGGAATTTGAGGGTGCAAAGATACGTTTCTCATTTAAAGATTCAAGAATCAGTACTCAAGTTTCACGCTGAAAATTCGTTTAATAAAAAACATTCCTTTTGAACTTCGTTTTCATTTTCATTTTCTATTTGACTATTTTCGCCATATGATTTTAGTAACAGGCGGTACAGGAATGGTAGGTTCGGATCTGTTGTATTTTCTTTTAAAAGAAAATACAAAGGTACGGGCTATCCATAGACGGGATAGTAACATAGAATCAGTAAAAAAAGTCTTCGCCCTTTATACTTCACAAGTAGATGCTATTTTCAATAAAATTGAATGGGTAGAAGCAGATATTACCGATATTCCCGCCTTAACCAATGCTTTTGAAAATATCACTAAAGTTTATCATTGTGCGGCAATTATTGATTTTGACCCTTCAAAATATAAGCTGCTCAGAAAAGTCAATGTGGAGGGAACGGCCAATATTGTGAACCTATGTCTAGCGAATAACATCGAAAAAATATGTTATGTAAGTTCGGTCGCTACTTTGGGGCATGCACTGAACAATCAGTTGATCACCGAAGAAACTCCGTGGAACCCTGACGAAAAGAACAGCGTGTACGCCATTACTAAATATGCCGCCGAAATGGAAATTTGGCGAGGTACCCAAGAAGGCTTGGATGCTGTAATCGTAAATCCCGGCGTTATTGTGGGAACTTCGCCAAGTGAAGATGGAAGTGCGGTAATAGTTCCTTTGGGCTCTCGCGGCATTCCATTTTATCCCTCAGGCGGTATGGGTATTGTTGATGTTCGAGACGTAGTCAAAGCGATGATCTTATTGATGGATTCCAATATAAAAAACGAACGGTTTATTTTGGTTGGCGAGAATATATCCTATAAAGACTTACTTTCAAAACTGGCACTGTTATTCGGCAAAAAACCACCAACAAAAAAATTGTCTAAAAGTTTGATGCTATTTTTGAGCACAATGGATTGGTTGTTAAATAAACTATTCGGAATAAAACGAAAATTGGTAAAAGCAACAGTTAGATCTATGTTCACATTTTCACGCTATGATACGTCCAAAATAAAAAAGCAATTCGGATTTCAATTAACACCAACAGACGAAACCTTGAAAAGAATTGCAGAAGAAAGCAAAAAAGTATCAGATTAAACTATCTTTCGCCAGCGCCTCTATTCCCTTTTCCTCTTTCAATTTTTTGTTTATACTATCTCTCACGTCACGCTCTTTTTCCCATAGACTGTCCATTCTTTTTTGCATCACATCTAGCCGAGTTTCAACTTCTTTAACTATAGTCATATAAGTATTCACATCTGCAGCATAAAAGTCATTGCTCTTTACAAATTGCAAACTATCAATCCCAAAATTTCTGTAAATCATGGAATCCAATTTTATACCCTTTGTGATTATAGATTTATTATCCACACTACGAGCGGCATTTGCCAAATAGGTTTCCATAAGAATATCAACCATCTTATCTTTTGGAATAAGATTTTTAGGTTTTTCCGGCTGATCAACATTTTGGCAACCAAAAAAGCTAAAAACAAATAAGAAAAGAATTAAAGAATGTTTCATTATCTATTAAAAGTAAGTCTTTCTGGATTGCTTTTATTTGGAAACTTTGAATTTTCATAAACTATCACACCATTGACCAAGGTATGGGTAACGCGCGATTTAAAGATTGTTCCTTCAAAAGGTGACCAACCGCATTTATACAATAGATTTTCCTTCTTAACGGTCCAAGGTGAATTGATATCTACCAGAACCAAATCCGCCTTATAGCCTTTGCGAATGTAACCGCGATCTTTAATTTGGAATAAAATAGCAGGATTATGCGCTGTTTTCTCAACAATCTTTTCTAATGAAATTTTCCCTTTGTGATACATTTCCAAAAGCGCAACCAAAGCGTGTTGCACCATTGGCCCTCCTGATGGGGCGCTCAAATATTTATTGTTTTTCTCCTCTAAAGTGTGAGGAGCGTGGTCTGTTGCAATTACGTCAATACGGTCATCAAGCAAAGCTTTGAGTAAACCATCCCGGTCTTTCTCAGTTTTTACGGCAGGATTCCATTTTATTTTTGTGCCTTTTGTTTTATAATCTTCATCTGTAAACCACAAATGGTGAACACAAACCTCAGCAGTAATTTTCTTTTGGGAAAGCGGTTTCTTATTACTGAAAAGATGCGTTTCCTTTTCTGTCGAAACATGGAAAACGTGGAGTCGCGCCCCCGTCTTTTGAGCAAGTTTTATAGCTCTTGATGAAGAAATATAACAAGCTTCTTCACTTCTTATTTTTGGATGAAGTTCAATAGGGATATCTTCTCCGTATTCTGCTTCGTATTTCGCCAAGTTTTGTTTTATGGTCGTTTCGTCTTCGCAATGTGCTGAAATAAGCAATTTAGTCTTGCTGAAAATTTCTTCCAAAATTTTCGGATCATCAACTAGCATATTGCCAGTGGATGAGCCTAGAAACAATTTTAAACCTGCCACTTTTAACGGATCCACTTTTAAAATCTCATCCAAATTGTCATTGGTTCCGCCAAACATAAATGAATAATTGGCCCAAGAGGTTTTTGCTGCAATGTCAAATTTCTCTTCAAGTAGTTCAATAGTTGTGGCCTGAGGAATGGTATTCGGCATTTCAATGAAAGAAGTAATCCCTCCTGCAACTGCAGCTTTTGATTCGGTCTCAATAGTTGCCTTATGCGTTAAACCTGGTTCACGAAAATGAACTTGATCATCAATCATTCCGGGCAGCAGATAGCACCCATCAGCATCAATTACTACTGTTTGAGCCGATTTCATGCTGATGCTTTCGGCAATCTCAGCAATAAGCCCATCCTGAACCAAGACATCACCCTTAATTATCTCCCCTTCATTTACAATATTCGCATTCTTAATTAAAACTGATTTCATCTACCTCTATATTTTATGATTTAGAAACGATTGAAGCATCCTGACTGAACAACCTCTTGTCCGATTATAAATTAATGAAAGGACGTTTCATTGAATCTTTTTCTGTTAAATACACTTTTTAATTTCATTCCTATTACGCCGAAAATAGCTTCTGAAATAATGCCAGAACTCATTTTGGATTCTCCTCTGGTCCGGTCAGTAAAAATTACCGGTACTTCTTTGATTTTAAATTTGCTTAGATAAGCCTTGAATTTCATTTCAATCTGAAAAGCATAGCCCACAAAACGGATATTATCGAGATTTATTTTTTGCAAAACTTTTCTTTTGTAACAAATAAATCCTGCCGTTGTATCGTAAATATCCATCCCCATCACGAATTGAACGTACTTAGAAGCCAACCAAGACAATAAAACCCTACTCATTGGCCAATTTACCACATTCACTCCCTTTACATATCTTGAGCCAATGGCCATATCATTGCCATCCTTGTGGCAAGCATTGAACAACCTAACTAAATCATTGGGATTGTGAGAAAAGTCGGCGTCCATTTCAAAAATATAATCATACTCATTTTCCAACGCCCATTTAAAACCAGCTATATATGCTGTCCCCAATCCTTTCTTTTCTGTACGCTTAAGTATAAATAACTTTTCTGGATATTTTATAAAATTGGCTTCCACTGCCTCTGCAGTGCCATCGGGGGAGTTGTCATCTACCACCAGAATATGAAACTCACGCTGCAATGAGAAAACCGTGCGCAATAATCGCTCTATGTTTTCAATTTCATTGTAAGTGGGAATCACCACCAGCGCCTTAAACATACTCCTGTTTTACGGCAAATGTACCTTTTTTTGAACAAATAAATGTGAAGTAAAATCTAATTGACACTATAAAAAAGGAAATTTAATTTACTGTACCTTTACCGAAAAAATTGAAGGTGGATTTCAGTGAAAGACTTATCGAATCAAGCGATTGGGCTACCTACCTACTAGTGGCTTGTTTTATTCTTTATGCGCTCTCTAAATACTTTTACCCTAAAAGA
Organism: Aequorivita sp.; assembly: GCA_034675805.1. Taxonomy (GTDB): domain Bacteria; phylum Bacteroidota; class Bacteroidia; order Flavobacteriales; family Flavobacteriaceae; genus Aequorivita. The sequence goes on from JAUCCX010000001.1 coordinate 1,585,967, forward strand.
TTCCACGAATTTTCTTTATTGCCTGTTAACAACCAATATTTTTTTGCACACGGAAAAAATGATGAATTAAATCATCCTTTTAACATGATGCTTTTCGTAGGGCAAATAATCAGTGTTTCTATTTTCGTCTATCTTCTTTTCGACGTTTTTAATCCCAAGGAAGTTCAAAGTAATGAATGGTTATTTGTACAAATCTGCACTGGCTACACGGCTTTTGTTCTCATAAAATTCTCTCTCGAAAAAATCATAGGAAGCATCTTCTCTTTGGATCACCTTATCAATGATTATTTATACCAAAAGTTGAGTTATCGCAACTTTTTTGGGATATTGTTTTTTATAGGCAACCTTTTTTTCCTGTATGCCTTCCATCCTTCCGCAATCACTTTAGTCACTTTTGCTAGTGCAATTGTGCTCCTAAACGCTATTGCACTGCTATACAGTTACAAAAAAAAGGGAAATTTGATATTCGATAATTTCTTCTATTTTATTTTGTATCTTTGCGCACTTGAAATCGCACCTTATATTATACTTTATAAAAGCTTTTTTTAAAAGTATAATACTTAAAGAAACCCTATCTATCTATGAAAGTGAAAACTATTTTGGTATCACAGCCCGAACCGAAAATTGAAAATTCGCCATATTTTGATTTAATTGAAAAACAAAAGGTGAAAATAGATTTTCGCCCGTTTATCCATGTTGAGGGTGTATCAGGTAAGGATGTTCGCACCCAAAAGGTTGATCTTAACCAATTCACTGCGATTATTCTTACCAGCAGAAACTCTGTGGATCACTTTTTTAGAATTGCGGAGGAACTTCGCTTCAAGGTTCCAGACACCATGAAGTATTTCTGTTTAAGCGAAGCTGTGGCATATTACCTTCAAAAATATGTGGTATACAGAAAAAGAAAAATTTATGTCGGAAAAAGAACTTTTTCCGAATTAGCGCCTTTGATTAAAAAATATAAAAGCGAAAAATTCTTGCTTCCCACATCAGATAAATTAAAGCCTGAAGTGCCATTAGTTTTAAATGAATTAAAAGTAGATTGGAAAGAAGCTACTTTTTATAAAACCGTAATAAGCGATCTTTCAGATTTGCGTGATGTTTATTACGATATCTTAGTGTTTTTCAGCCCTAGTGGAATTGAATCACTATTTGAAAACTTTCCAGATTTTGAACAAAAGAATACACGCATAGCTGTGTTTGGAAATACTACCGTAAAAGCGGCCAATGACCAAGGTCTTCGCGTAGATATACAAGCCCCAACTCCAGAAACGCCTTCTATGACAATGGCCTTGGAAAAGTACATTAAAGAGGTAAACAATAAAAAATAATATCGATTAATTGCAATTAAAAAGGGCTTGCCAATTGGCAAGCCCTTTTCTTTTTATCTTATTTCGAAATTATTGTGAAACCGGAGCTCCAGAAAGAATTTCGTCATTAGCATAGGCTTCAAATTTTTTAAAGTTCTCCAAAAATGAATTTGAAAGCTCGTGCGCTTGAATGTCATATGCTTTTTTATTCTTCCAAGTTTCCCTTGGATTCAAAACCTCTGAAGGAACGTCTGGACAAGATGTTGGCATCATTAAATTAAAAATTGGATGTCTTTCAAATTCAACCTCTCTCAATTCTCCATCTAAAGCAGCCGCAATCATTGCACGAGTGTATTTTAGTTTCATTCGGCTTCCAACACCGTAAGGACCACCTGTCCATCCTGTATTGATCAACCAAACATCTACACCAGCAGCTTTCATCTTTTGACTCAGCATCTCAGCATATTCAGTTGGATGTAACGGCATAAAAGGAGCTCCGAAACAAGCTGAAAAGTTTGGAGTTGGCTCGTTAATTCCTTCCTCAGTACCCGCAACTTTAGCAGTATAACCACTTATGAAATGGTAGGCTGCTTGTCCAGGAGTCAATTTTGAAATAGGAGGCAAAACACCAAAAGCATCAGCGGTTAAAAAGAAAATGTTTTTAGGATTGTGACCAATGGATGGCACTTGAATATTATTTATATGGTAAATCGGATAACTTACACGGGTATTTTGGGTGATTGAAGTATCTGCAAAATCAACTTCCCCATTTTTGTCTAAAATGACATTCTCAAGAAGTGCTCCTGGTTTAATGGCATTATAAATATCTGGTTCATTTTCTTGTGAAAGGTTTATAACTTTCGCATAGCAACCACCTTCAAAATTAAAAACAGTGTTGTCTGGCGTCCAGCCGTGCTCATCATCTCCAATTAACTTGCGATTAGGATCTGCAGAAAGCGTGGTTTTACCCGTCCCTGAAAGTCCAAAGAAAATCGCTGTTTCTCCATTATCACCAACGTTTGCAGAACAGTGCATTGGTAAGGTATTTTTGTCAACAGGCATAATAAAATTAAGCGCAGAAAATATACCTTTTTTAATCTCACCTGTATAACCAGTACCACCAATCAAAGCAATCTTTCTAGTAAAATTAAGAATTGCAAAGTTGTGTTGACGTGTGCCATCAACTTCAGGATCTGCTACAAATCCAGGGGCATTTATAAGAAGCCATTCAGGATCAAATCCTACCAATTCTTCTTCACTTGGGCGAAGAAACATATTGTGGGCAAACAAATTGGACCAAGGAGTCTCAGTTATAACTCGAATATTTAGCTTATAATCTTCGTCAGCACAAGCATAACTATCTCTTACGTAAACTTCCTTTTCAGAAAGATAATCGGCTACCTTGTTGTAAAGCGCGTCAAACATATCTGGTGGAAAAGGAATATTTACATTTCCCCACCATACTCTTTCACGCGTAACATCGTCCTTTACAATAAACCTATCTTTAGGGGATCTACCAGTAAATTCACCAGTATTCACCTCAAGGGCGCCACTACTGGCTTCCTTCCCTTGACCCTTTTGCAATGTCTCGTCGTGAAGTTCTTTAGAAGAAAGTTGATACTTAACTTTTGCATTTTTAATTCCGTAGTTATCAAGCGAAATTGTTTTCATAGCTTGGTTTTTATCGACCATACCTTTATTAAATTTTGTAGAGCACAAAAGTAGCAAATCTTAAAGAGATTGAAGAAAATATAAAAGACATTTATCGCTTCTTTAACGTAAGCAAGGAAAATGCCAACCAAAACCAGCCAATGATAAACATCAATCCACCTATGGGAGTTATAAATCCAATCTTGGCCGCATTAAAAGGAAGAATTTCATTCAATGAGAGCAAATAAATGGACCCAGAGAAAAAAAAGTATTCCTATTATGAAGAGCCAAAAAACAGTCTTTTTTATTTTTTCCTGTATCGAAGGCGTCAAACCCAATACCAAAATTGCAAGACAATGATACATTTGATAGCGAATGCCAGTTTCAAATGTACCCAGCGCCGAGTCTGTCACAATATTTTTTAAACCGTGAGCACCAAAAGCACCCAAAGCTATAGTTACAGCGGTAAGAAAAGAAGCTGTTATCACCATATTTTTATCGAAAACTGTCATTTTTGAAATTTGGAATTAGTAATTTCGTGTATCATAAAATTAAGCTTCAAAGTTAACAAAAAACTCCGCTAATGAGAAACATATTAATTATAGGTGCAGGAAGATCGGCAACAAGTTTAATCCGTTATCTATTGGACAAAAGTGAAAAAGAAAAACTTTTTATCACCATTGGCGATATCTCCATACAATCAGCGCAAAAATTAATTCAAAACCATCCAAACGCAAAAGGAATTGAACTCGACGTTTTTAACGATGTGCAACGGAAAGAGGCTGTCAAAAACAGTGACTTAGTGATCTCGATGTTGCCTGCTCGTTATCATATTGAGGTCGCTAGAGACTGTATCGAGTTCGGAAAACATATGGTCACGGCTTCATACGTGAGCAAAGAAATGCAGGCACTAAATACGGAAGCAGTAACCAAGGGATTGGTTTTTATGAATGAAATAGGCCTAGATCCCGGCATCGACCATATGAGTGCGATGCAGGTTATAGATAGAATTCGTGCAAAAGGCGGAAAAATGCTTCTATTTGAATCGTTTTGCGGTGGTTTGATAGCCCCGGAAAGCGACGACAACCTTTGGAACTATAAATTCACCTGGAACCCCCGAAACGTGGTCTTAGCAGGTCAAGGTGGCGCTGCAGAATTTGTTCAGGAAGGCAGGTTTAAATACATCCCTTATCATCGCCTATTTAGACGTACAGAGTTCATCAATATTGAAGGATATGGAAAATTTGAAGTCTACGCCAATAGAAACTCGCTTCAATACCAATCCATTTACGGCTTGGATAATATCCTAACCCTATATCGAGGAACTATTAGAAGGGTCGGCTATAGCAAAGCGTGGAATATGTTCGTTCAATTAGGAATGACTGATGACACCTACACTATTCCAGATTCAGAAAACCTGACATATCGCGAATTTGTAAACCTATTTTTGGCCTATTCTCCAACAGATACTGTTGAGCTTAAACTTCGCTACGCCCTTAAAATTGATCAGGACGATTTGATGTGGGAAAAACTTGAGGAATTAGACATCTTCAACAAGAAAAAAACAATTGGTATCAAGAATGCAACTCCGGCAATGGCACTTCAAAAGATATTGGAGGACAAATGGACATTGGCACCAGAAGATAAGGATATGATAGTGATGTACCACAAATTCGGTTATGAGCTGAATGGAGAAAAACATCAGATCGATAGCCATATGACCCTAATTGGTGAAGACCAGACCCACACTGCAATGGCAAAAACAGTAGGACTACCCGTCGCAATCGCAGCCATAAAAATTCTAAATGGCGAAATCACAACGCCAGGAGTTCAACTCCCAATTGCTAAAGAAGTCTATGAACCAATTCTAAAAGAACTTGAAGAAAGAGGCATTATCTTCAGAGAAGAGAAAGTAAAGTATTTAGGATATAACCCAGAGAATCTACATCTTGGATAAAGAGTAGATACCTAGAAAAAAGGTAGGTTTTACCTCAAAAATCTCATATCGTCAAAGTTAAATAAGACCTTCATTTCAAAAGCAATGCTTATTTACAACGAAACTTTCTTATAGAATATAGCGTGGACAATCCTCCCTTTATTCCTAGATACTCCAACTAATAGTTGTAGATACTCCCATAAAAGTCCGGGTCAAGTCTGGGTCAGGTCCGGGACAGGTTTGGGTTAACTTCGGGAAAATTATGGATGATGGATGGGTAAATTACAAGCTGTTCGACATAAAGATAGCAGGCCTCTGCTACTCCAGTCCGATTAATCGAACAAGATATGCCAGAACGGTAATCAAAAAGAACACTATTGAGAAAGAGAATCTCGGGTTAAGTATCGTCGCTCTTTTAACAAGATAACAAAGACTAATATACGTCAAAAATACACGAATTTTACAAAGAGCTCAAGTTTTTTAAGCCAAAACGCCCGAAGCATCAGTAAACAAAGGGATCAAACGCAACACATTTCTAATTCTAATAATAAAAACCCGCAAGTTTGCGGGTTTTTATTTACTTCTAAAATCACCAATTTAAAATCGATAATCCTTAATCTTCTTATCTCCTTCCTAAGAAAATGGAAATAAAGTAAAGCAATGTAGCCAAGGAACCAATTGCCGATACCACGTAGGTTCTAGCTGCCCACTTTAAAGCATCCTTTGCTCCTGCGTGTTCTTGTGGTGTAACCATATGGCTAGTCTCCAACCAAACCAACGCACGCTTACTCGCATCAAATTCCACCGGTAGGGTAATAAATGCAAAGGCCGTAGTTACAGCGAAAAGCAATATCCCCACTCCGAAAATCCAAGTTCCAAATGCAGAACCCGCCGCGAACAAAATAAGCCCCGCCATTATAATAAAATTGGAAAGTTTACTAGAAACACTCACTGCTGGCACAATGGTAGATCGTAATTTCAACCAACTATATGCGGTTGCGTGTTGCACAGCGTGACCACATTCGTGGGCTGCAACGGCCGCCGCCGCCGCATTGCGCTGCATATAAACCGGCTCACTCAAATTAACTGTTTTCTTTGATGGATCGTAATGATCCGTCAATTGTCCCGGTACTGAAATTACTTTTACATCCGTAATTCCATTATCGGCCAACATTTTTTCAGCAATTTCCTTTCCACTCATTCCATTTTGAAGGTGAATCTTGCTGTATTCCTTAAACTTGCTTTTTAGCTTGTGGCTTACATACCAACTCACCAAAAAGATAACTCCCGCAATTATATAATATCCAAACATAATTTTTATTTTTTATAGTTTTTTCTCTGTCTCCTCTGTGACTCTGTGGTAAATCTTAACAACCCAAAAGGTACAGCGCTTTTTTAGTTACAATGTAGCAAATAACGTGCAAATTTTTAACCGACAATATTTACAATTTTCCCAGGCACAATAATTACCTTTTTTGGCGTGCGACCCTCTAAATACTGGGCCGTTTTCTCGTGTGCCATTACGGCAGATTCTATCTCCTCCTTGCTCAAATCAAGTGGCAATTCCAACGTAAAACGCATTTTCCCATTGAAAGATATTGGGTACTCTTTATTACTTTCTACTAAATACTTCTCTACAAATTTCGGAAAATGTGCTGTTGAAACACTTTCTGAATGTCCTAACTTATTCCAAAGCTCCTCCGCAATATGTGGTGCATATGGTGAAATAAGAATAGCCAAAGGCTCCAACACTTCTCGCGAATTACATTTTTGCGCTGAAAGCTCATTCACCGCAATCATAAAAGAGGAAACAGAAGTATTAAAACTAAACTCCTGAATGTCCTCCTGAACTTTCTTAATGGTTTTATGAAGTGTTTTCAAACTATCTTTAGATGCTGCATCCTCAGAAACAAAAAAGTTTTCGTTTTCACCAGAATGGTACAATTTCCAAAGTTTCTTAAGGAAACCGTGCACCCCAGTTATTCCTGCAGTATTCCAAGGCTTAGCTTGTTCTAGTGGACCAAGAAACATTTCATACATTCTCAAAGTATCAGCACCGTATTGCTCACAAATATCATCAGGATTTACAACGTTGTATTTGGATTTGGACATCTTTTCAACCTCTCTTGAAATCTTAAAAGTCCCATCTTCTTCAGTTATAAACTCTGCATCTTTAAACTCTTCTCTCCAATGTCTGAATAATTCAATGTTCAATACATTATGAATATCGACAAAAGATACATCTGCGTGTATTTGTTGGGTTGTATAATCTTTAGCTAAAGAAGCTGAAACAAATTTATTTTTACCTTCAATTCTATGCACAAACGCACTCTCCCCCAAAATCATCCCCTGGTTTATCAGTTTCTTAAAAGGCTCTTCAACGGGAACTAAGCCACGGTCGTGCATGAATTTCACCCAAAAACGGCTGTATAACAAATGGCCTGTAGCGTGCTCACTTCCACCAATATACAAATCCACGTTTTTCCAATAATGCAACGCTTCTTTCGAGGCAAAAACCTTATTGCGTTTTTCACTTTCCATATATCGAAAAAAGTACCAACTACTCCCCGCCCAACCCGGCATAGTGTTCAATTCAAGAGGAAAAACGGTTTTGTTATCTATTAACTGACAACTCACAACCGACAACTGATCAACATCCCATCCCCAATCATCAGCACGTCCCAAAGGTGGTTCACCCTCTTCCGTCGGTAAATATTTTTCAACTTCCGGAAGACGCAATGGCAGGCACTCTGCTGGAATTGCGTGTGGCATTCCCTCTTTATAATAAATAGGTAAAGGCTCCCCCCAATACCTTTGTCGGCTAAACACAGCATCTCGCAAACGGTAGTTTATTTTACCTTTACCCAAGCCCTTTTCCTCTAAAGCAAAGATTATTCTTTCGGTAGCTTGATGGTAATTTAAAGTATTTAAAAAATCACTATTCGTAATGATTATATTTTCTTTATCAGAATAGGCCTCCTCAGAAATATCTACATCCTTAAAAATATTGGGAATAGGTATGTTGAAATGCTTGGCAAAATCATAATCGCGTTGATCGCCACAAGGAACACTCATAACAGCACCAGTCCCATAACCAGCCAATACATAATCCCCGATCCAAATTGGAAGTTGTTTTCCTGAAAAAGGATGTTCCGCATAGGCTCCAGTGAAAACACCGCTAATGGTTTTTACATCGGCCATTCGTTCACGTTCACTGCGTTTCGCTGTCGCTTCCACATAATTCTCCACAGCTTCCTTCTGTGCTGCAGTAGTTATTTTTGATACTAAATCGTGCTCTGGTGCCAAAACCATAAAACTAACTCCAAAGATTGTGTCTGGTCTTGTCGTAAAAACAGGAATCTCAAATAATGAATCTTGTCCTAATTCTGAACTCATAACTCTGAACTTAACCGTAGCTCCTTTACTCCTACCAATCCAATTGGTTTGAGAATCTTTCAACGGCTGTGGCCAATCTATTTCATTGAGCCCATCAAGCAAACGCTGAGCGTATGCTGTAATACGCATACTCCATTGCTTCATCTTTTTGCGGACAACTGGATAGCCACCCCGTTCAGAAACCCCGTTTACAATTTCGTCATTCGCCAAAACAGTACCGAGTTGCGGACACCAGTTTACTTCGGTTTCAGCCAAATATGTTAATCTGTATTTAAGCAAGATTTCTTGCTTTTTGGTCTCGGAAAAATCCAACCATTCCAAAGCAGTAAAATGTCCGATTCCTTCATTACAAACAGCATCTATATGAATATTTCCCTGCGAAGAAAAAATACCTCGTAATTCCTCAATAGAGCGAGCTTTATCTAATTCCTTGTCGTACCAACTATCAAATAGTTGTAGAAAGATCCATTGTGTCCATTTATAATATTCAGGATTTGAAGTGCGCACTTCACGACTCCAATCGAATGAAAAACCAATTCTATCCAATTGCTTGCGATAACCTTCAATTTCATTTCCGTTCTTATCAACGCCTCCTTCAATATTAACCTTAGTGGTTTCCGCAGGATGTTGCCCTGTTTGAATGGCATACTGTTCCGCAGGCAATCCGAAAGAGTCATAACCCATTGGATGCAAAACATTGAAGCCTTGATGGCGTTTAAATCTGGCATAAACATCGCTAGCAATATAACCAAGCGGATGCCCCACGTGCAAGCCCGCGCCTGAGGGGTAGGGAAACATATCCAATACATAGTATTTGGGCTTTCCACTATTGTTATCGGCTTTAAACGTTTGGTTTTCGGACCAATATTTTTGCCACTTGGCTTCTATTTCGTTGAAGTGATATTTGCTCATTTTAAGTATTTCAGATAAAAAAATGAACTCCTGGGCTATAGCTCGGGAGTAAGCGGACAAATTTAAGGTTTATTGAATGAAGAAAAACCCTATAATCTAAAAATTTGGATGTAAGAGGTTTCCTGAATAAAGTACCCAAATCATAGAAAGGATCGCCGTAATATTCATGGCGATTCCAAAGATTTTCATTTGCTTTAATGTATACGGCTTATCTTTAAAAAAAATAAAGATATCTAAGATCAGCCACAAAGAAAACCCAGCCAAAAAGCCGGATAACACCCAGTCATCAAACCAAAATTTAAGAATATAGGCTTCAAATAAAAGTAGGAAAAGCATCATTAGTTTTGCTTTTTTTTCTTCCTATTATAGTTGCGGTAGTTTTCTTTCCTGTCAATATATCTGGCTCAATGTCCATAATCTCTCCCGCAATATGCGCCTGAAAGGCAAAAAGCGTGAGATACAGCAATGTTTGCCACGGAATCATTTCCAAATCGTTCAAAAGTATACTGAAAAGGGCTGTGAATACATAACCCACTTGAATTAAAATCTCGAAAGGAGGACGTTCCTTGACTCGGAAAGGCTTGTAATTGTAAATGATGTTTATAACGGCCATAAACAATAACAAAATAAAAAGTTCGCCACCTCCAACGTAAGAAAAATAGGCCAAAAACGGAACCATAACACAGCAAATATGCCATGGCACGTTGGTCAATTCTTTCTTGCTTAATCGGGCACCAAAAAGATAATTCCCTTTTCGAGGATTTAATGAGTCTGCTTTGCCATCATTAAAATCATTCAATCCATAAACCAAGAAATTCAGAGGAAAAGTCACAAAAAATAATCCTACCCAGAACAATGGCTGCTCCCAAAAATTTGAAGAAAGGTCGAAAGGAACCAAATAAATCCAAATTGTTGCAAACCAAAGCCCAGGACGGGAAATTTTTAATGAATTTAAAAGACGTTTTTTGATTATCGTTAAATTTAAGGCTATTCAAATTTAATGTTATTATAACAATTTCGAAAGTTTAAGCGTTGTTTAACACAAGATGTAAAATTACTTGTATTTTTACGGCAAAATTCAGCAAACACTATGAGTTCTTCTTTTGAAAAATATCAAAAACGCAGATTGATTTCTTCCTACTTTTCTGTAGTTATCAGTATATCCCTAGTGCTTTTCCTATTGGGACTGTTGGGTTTATTGGTTTTGAATTCAAAAAAGGTAGCAGATTATTTTAAGGAACAAATAGCAATAACAGTGTTTTTGAAAGACTCTGCAAAAGAAGTGGAAATAACTCAATTGAAACAAAGTTTAGCTTTAGCTGAATACACCAAGAGCGCAACTTTTGTTTCAAAAGAGGACGCAGCGAAGGAACACCAAGAAACTTTAGGAGAGAATTTTATAGAGTATTTGGGAGAAAACCCCCTGCAAAATAGCATAGATGTTTATATATTAGCCGATTATGTTACACCTCAGAAGATGGAGGAAATAACCAGCGAGTTAAAAAGCAAGGACTTTGTCGATGATGTTATTTATGACAAGCCCTTAATTGCGCAGCTTACAGAAAACGTAAAAAGCATAAGCTTTTGGATTTTGGTAATTAGTGGTATCTTCACCTTTATCGCCGTATTACTAATAAACAGTAGTATTCGACTTTCTATTTATTCTAAGCGATTTACTATCAAAACTATGCAAATGGTGGGCGCAACTAAAAAGTTTATTCGTCAACCTTTTGTTTGGAAAAGTGTTCGTTTTGGAATAATCGGCGCCGTAGTAGCAATGATAGGAATGGGCTTGGTGCTCTATTACCTAAACGATAGTTTTCCACAATTACAGTTATTGGGAGATCCAATTTTATTGACCGTTCTATTTGTATTTATTCTTTTAATGGGAATCATCATAACTTGGATAAGCACTTTTATCGCAACACAACGGTTTTTGAATTTACGTACCGATGATTTGTATTATTAAAAAATATGGAATATCGCTACTTTCGGTTTTACTATTGCAAAGTTGTATTGTAAATCCAGACCCAGATTCTTGCGAAGTAGTAACAATGAAAGTGACAAAAATCTATGAAGGAGGAGGAGTAAAAGATATTGTTATTGATAACTCAGAAAACAAGCAATATTACATAAACCGCGGATTAGAATCTGGGGTTGAAATTGAAACATTAAAACATGAATTATTAAATAAGGAAGTAACTCTGCATCTTGCTAAAACCGTTTTAGGAGCAAGCAGACATATCGCGCAATTAGCCGTAAACGACTCTATTTATTATTCAGAATTTCATTAATTATGGGAGAAAAAAAACGAAAAGAAGATTCTACATCAGAATTCATTTTTGGTAGAAAAAACTATAAATTTATGCTTATAGGCATTGGTTTTATTGTACTTGGCTTTATACTTATGTCCGGTGGTGGCAGTGATGACCCCAACGTTTTCAATCCTGAAATCTACAACTGGCGTCGTATTCGCTTAGCTCCAGCATTAGTGTTGATAGGTTTTGCAGTTGAAGTCTATGCCATTTTATTAAAACCCGAGAGCAAAGAAGAAAATTAGTGGATACATTACAAGCAATCGTTCTTGCCATTATTGAAGGACTTACAGAATTTTTACCGGTTTCCTCGACGGGACATTTAATCATAGGATCCTCATTTTTCGGGATTGCACATGAACCTTTTACAAAACTATTTACAATTGTAATCCAACTCGGAACGATCCTTTCCGTTGTTGTTCTATATTTTAAAAGGTTCTTTCAAAGCATAGATTTCTATTATAAATTATTCGTTGCCTTTCTTCCTGCGGTATTTCTGGGTTTATTACTTAATGATGTTATCGATAGTCTACTTGAAAGCCCATTGACCGTTGCAATCTCTTTGGTAATAGGTGGATTTATTCTCATCAAAGTTGACGATTGGTTTGGAGATGGAGAAGAAACAGAAATCTCATACTTAACAGCTTTGAAAATTGGGTTTTTCCAATGCTTGGCTATGATTCCGGGTGTTTCACGAAGTGGCGCCAGTATTGTTGGTGGGATGTCACAAAAATTATCACGTAAAACTGCTGCCGAATTTTCTTTCTTTTTAGCGGTTCCGACTATGCTTGGAGCAACAGTAAAGAAAAGCTACGATTTCTATAAGACTGGAGAAGTATTATCTCCCGAGCAAGTAAATTATCTCATTATTGGTAATGTGGTTGGCTTTATTGTAGCACTAATAGCTATTAAATCTTTTATTACATATCTGAGCAAACACGGTTTTAAAATCTTTGGTTACTACCGCATAATCGCGGGAATTGCCATTTTGCTTATTCACTTTTTCGTCCAGGAACTTACGGTTGTTTAATGACAAGAGAAGACTATATTGAAGGACAGGTTATCTTAATTGACAAGCCATTAGAATGGACCTCCTTCCAAGCTGTTAACAAAGTGCGCTGGCTTATTAAAAAATCCTTTGGGATAAAAAAGATCAAAGTTGGACACGCAGGAACACTCGATCCACTGGCAACAGGACTTTTAATAATCTGCACCGGAAAGTTCACTAAGAAAATAGACACCTACCAAGCTCAGGAAAAAGAATATACTGGAACTTTCACGCTTGGGACAACAACCCCCAGCTACGATTTAGAGACCGAAGTCGACCAAACTTTTGATATTTCAGAAATCACCTCAGAAAAAATAAAGGAAACCACAAAGCAATTTCTGGGTGAAATACAGCAGCAACCACCTGTTTTTTCAGCCTTGAAAAAAGATGGTAAACGGTTGTATGAATTTGCCCGAAATGGCGAAGAAGTCGAGATTCCTTTTAGAACAGTAAGGATTTTAGAATTCGAAATAACGAAGATTGAGCTTCCAAAAATAGATTTCAGGGTAGTATGCAGCAAAGGCACTTATATTCGCTCATTGGCCAATGATTTCGGGAAGGCTTTAAACAATGGCGCTCACCTTTCTGCCCTTAGAAGAACCAAAATCGGTGCATTTTCAGTTGAAGATGCCGTTGGAATCGAGGCGTTCGAATCGTCATTACCGAGTTAAAGTATTTCTAATACTATCTTAATTTTCAACTGTTTTGTGGAATTTTGCACAAAATTTCGGTACTTGCAGTAATGAATTTCAATTATTCATATAAAGCTTTTCTTATAACTTCCCTACTTACGGGAAGTTTGGTACTATTTCTTTTCAGTGTAAAACTTTCAAGTCAAAAGCAAGAAAGCTCTGAAGAGGTATATGACGTACTTATTTCCCCAGAAGACCTATTACCTGAAGATATGGAAATCGCCGCTCTTACCCCTGAAAAGGTTAATGTAGAAACAAATCGAGCCTACAACGAAGCCGAAAAATTTATTTCTTCCGTTGAAAATGAAAATCAGGAAATTACCGAGACTACCGAAGGGAAATTACAAGAAATGAACAATGCTTTAGAAGAATCGCTAAATTCAAATAGCACTGGTCATGAATCTATTAAGAAAGAACCTGAAAAGAAAAAGAAATCAAAATTTTCCAATAGCGAAAGTGATAAAGATGTACAAGCGGTTGTTAAATCAGGAAATAGAAACACGACGATAAGTTATCAATTGGTAAATCGGAAAGACATTGATCTACCGAATCCGGTATATACTTGCTATGGTTCTGGGAAAGTGGTAATAAACGTGGAAGTAAACAACTTGGGCAAAGTTGTAAAAAACTCCTATAACAAAACCGCATCAACCACTTCTAACGAATGTTTGATCGATGCCGCTCTAGACTATTCCAAACAAGCTCGTTTTAATACAGATGCATCAAAAACAAAACAATTGGGAACAATTACCTTTAATTTTCCTGGACAACAGTGAAAAAAGTGCACGGCTTAAGTAGGCATTCCTCCTCTAATAATCATAAACTATGAGTTCACAAAAAACACGTTGCAGTTGGTGTGGAACCGATCCACTCTATATAAAATACCACGATGAGGAATGGGGCGTACCAGTGAAAGATGATAAAACGATCTTTGAATTTCTACTTCTGGAAACCTTTCAAGCAGGATTGAGTTGGATTACAATTCTTCGGAAACGAGAAAATTTCAGAGAAGCTTTCGACAATTTCGACTATAAAAAAATATCAAAGTACGATCAATCAAAAATCGACTCCCTTCTTCAAAATACCGGAATAATTCGCAATAAGCTAAAAGTCTATTCTGCAGTGACCAATGCCCTAGCTTTTATGGAGGTTCAAAAAGAATTTGGAAGTTTCAGCAATTATATATGGGGTTTTGTAAACCACCAACCCTTAAAAAACGTGTGGGAAACACATACTAGCGTTCCTGCAAATACACTGGAAAGTGATGCATTGAGCAAAGATTTGAAGAAGCGTGGTTTTAAATTTGTCGGCAGTACCGTTATGTACGCTCATATGCAGGCAACCGGAATGGTAAACGACCACATTGAAGGTTGTTTCCGTTATCACCAAGTATGATTACTTGAGTAAAGAGGTTTTGTTAAGATTTCCAGAACTTTCTATAGCTACTGCCTTTAATGACTGGCTGTATTGTTGTGCTAAATCGGGATCGGTATTTCTTTCTTCAGCAAATAATTTTTGAAACCAAGACAATGCCTTTCCATATTCGCTTTTAAAATAATATGCTTTGGCCAATTCTCTATAAATAAAAGGAGTGCCATAGCCTTCTTTAACCACCTGCTCATAGACACGAACTACATCAATATCTTTATTGACATCCGTTTTATGTGTTTTTGATTGGGAAAAAGAAAAGCAAGAAATACTTGCAAATATTAATAAAGTAAGCAGGTTTCGTTTTGTAATCATTGGGGATACTAAATTGTACGGATTGTTGCATTTTTATAGGTATTGCATTTGTCCGAAACGTTTATCGCTCAAAAAAACAGAAAAATTCTGAATATATTGTATAGATCAAGAACTTTAACAGCAAAAAGCATATTAGCTGAGGGCTCTTTATCACTGCTTTATAGCTTAATTATCTTTTTATGAATTTTCCCAAACTCCCCTTCAAAGGAAACAAGTAACGTACCTTGCCAATTTTGTTCTAAATCTAGAGTGATTTTACCGTTACCATTTTCAATGTAAGATTCATATAGTTTTTGGCCCAAAAGATTGTGAATCTTTACTGTTACGGGACCTTGAATAGCATTCATATTAAAAGAAACTTTTCCAGTAGTTGGGTTTGGATAAGCTGCCGAAATATGGTTCTGCGCCCACTCATCTGCAGAAAGGGTTTCCACTTTTATGGTCCAATACCCTGCGGGTGCAACGATGGGACGGTTTAGTTCTTTACCAGAAAGCGCTTTGGCCCAAATATAGTACTCTATATTTACAGGTGTATTTGGAATCGCTATATCTGCCGTCCAATAATCAGAGTTTGTGGGATCCATTTCTATTTCGTTATAGGTAGTTGCACCTTCTTGCCTCCAAAAGACCTTGGCATTAGAAACAGGTGAAAGAGACCTCATAAAAGCCTCGATAGTGACCGTACTACCGGCATTGGCCTCATCAATAGGCTGGTGAACAATCCACAGCGGATCTGCCACACCAATGGTATGTGTAATGCAATGAATTGCTCCTAAAGAATTAATTAGGTTTTCTCCTGGATTATCCACATCTATTCCTACCACATTGTAGCCCGGTAACATTTCTTGGTATTTCGCGAGTGCAGGTCCATCGACCTCTGGACGATAGACGGGAACCATAATCGTTTTATTTACGAAAACAGCATTACTATAAGTATTGTATGGCCCCCCCGTATTTGGATATTTTCCATTCGTACCCGGAGGTGCGTCAATCCATTCCACTTTGTAAGGCGTTCCAAAAGGTGATTCAAAATTGTCCAAAACATATTGAATATTTGCTTCAATCTGTGGGCCATCAGCTACTCCTGGAGGGTATTTGCTCACCAAAATCGTTTCTTCGTCAAGCAGTTTCATATGCATGTCAATATGATGAATTTGATCATATGGCAAAGTATTCATCTTCACAAAACGGTTAATACCCATATATTCCTCCATAATTCCGTCTATTTGAGCTTCAGTTTTAACGCTTACGCCATAAGGATTTCCTGCGGCATTTTCATTCAAAATTAATTTTGACGCAAAGGCATTGCCCAAACCGTCACTCATATAGTTACCGCCTGTGTTTACCAAATCATTAGTGCCTGAATTGGTTGAATAAAGCGGAATCCCTGCTTGTGCAGCGTGTGCTACTGGCATCACATCATCATTTGGACGCGGACGGTTATAGATCCAATCGGTCAGCGCAAGCTCACCCACATCGTTAGTATAGATGGTATTTCCAGCATAATCCCGTATCCAAATACTGTCCCACGGAACATTTAAAAAAGTTACATTAGTAATGTCCACACCATTAGTGGTCAAATAATTTGAAACTGAAGCTTGATTTTGAGTTGTAATTATAACTTTACATTCCTGTACACCAGCCTGCACTATCTGTCGGAGAATAATTGGATATGAAGGATTCCAAGTAACCAAAAGATATTCCACCTCTTCCCACTCTGCCGCAGCGCGTACAGGACCGGAGGGCGGTACCGAAAGTCGTGGACTCGTAAACTGAAATTCCGAAATTAGACCTTTCTCTGATTCAGTTAAATTGTGCGGTAAATTTGGTTTTTCCTGAGAGATGGCAAAGGTAGTCTGTAATCCCATCAACAATACCAAGAGGTACTTTGTGTAGTTCTTTTTCATCTAAATAGTGAATTGTGGAATACGAAGATATGTCTTTATTTTTTTTTACAACTATTAGGATAATATTATTCTACCTTAAAAGTATTCCTAAAAACTCCTGTCTATCAATCACCTCCGCCCCCAAACGTTCCAAATGTTCATTATAAACCTGACAGTCTATTAATTTATAATTTTTCATTTTAAAATATTCCGAAAGATGATAAAATCCCACTTTTGATGCATCATTCACCAAACTAAACATACTTTCACCGCAAAATACTTTTTCCTCTGGGAGATCTATTCCGTAAAGCCCACCAACTAGTATATCATCCTCCCAAACCTCAACGGAAACTGCTTTGCCGATTTTGTGAAGCTCCAAGTATGCTTCCTGCATCTCTCGAGTTATCCACGTTCCTGCCTGTCCCTTTCTTAAAACAGTTGCACATTTAGCAATTACCTCCTCAAAATTTTTATTGAAAGTAATTTTGAGCTTTTCACTCTGTAACGTTTTCCGAAGACTTTTGGAAACCTTAAATTTCTCAGGAAATAAAACCATTCTTGGATCGGGACTCCACCACAAGATGGGTTGGCCATCTTCAAACCAAGGAAAGATTCCAGAATGATACGCGAGCAATAGACGATCTATTGAAAGATCACCTCCAATAGCCAACAAGCCATCAGAAGTTGCTTTCTCAGGATCTGGAAACCAAAGTTCATTAGTGAGGTAATACATAATTCAAAATTGCTTATTTTTTTCCATAAAAAACCCTCGAAGCATATTTAAACGCTTCGAGGGTCTCTCATTTATCCATAGGATTATGGTTCTAAATGTTTTAATTAAAAAGGAAGATCATCGTGCTCCTCTTCGTTAAAATCGTTTGCAGGCTCAAATACATCTGCTGGAGGCATTGGAGGCATAATATCTCCTGAAGGAACTTGTTGAGATACACTCTCCACACGCCATCCCTGAATACTGTTAAAATACTTCGTTTCTCCTTGAGGATTCACCCACTCACGGCCGCGAACATTGATACTCACTTTCACATCCTGCCCTACTTTATAGTTGTTTAACAAGTCTGTTTTGTCTTGTACAAATTCTATCAATATATGCTGCGGATATTGTTCCTCAGTAGTAATTACCAGATCTCGTTTTCTAAAACCATTAGCGCCATAGGTTTTAGTTTCATCTATCATTTTGATTTTTCCTTGTAATTCCATCGTTTTATTGTTTATTCTTAATAACTATTTATATTCAATTAATTGTATTGTTTGTAGAGTAGCACTTTCCATGCTTCTGTCACTTTTCCTTCGCGAAGAAGTTCTTGGGCCTTTTTATGAATTGCTACTAAATCGTTCAAAATCACAATATTTTTGAATTCCTCAGAAGCATTTATAAAGATATTAATTTCTTCTGGATTTGGAAAATTTTCTACATTACCCAACATTCCCAAATCATTTCCCGTCAAGACCTTGCTATTTCGGATTTCTTCAGGAAGCATATCTATGCCAACACCGTGCGTTGTCAAAGGCTTCGGCACCTCGAAAAGACCAGACTTTGCGCGACTATACCAACTACCACCAAGCCTTGAAACTGTATCGATTTTATATGGGTCAATATCTCCATTTTCATCAAGAATCTCTTCTTTCAAATGGAGTTTTACTACTTCACAAATTATCAAATTCCCGGCACCTCCTTCTTTCCCCAAAGTAATCACTTCATTCACTTTACATTCCATTTGAACAGGAGCTTCAGCTACGCGGGGAGGGGTTATGTGTTCCGAAGCCAATTCTGTAAAACCTGCTTTTGTAAATTCATTAACCCCCTTTGCATATTCGGTAGAAGAAAGTGAAACTTGATGCACCATAGCGTAGTTTACAATGTTTATTACCACCTCTGGCACTTCGAGAACATTTTCATAAGTGTGCTTGGTGGTATTATCGCGTCCGCGTCGTGCTGGAGAGAACACCAAGATTGGTGGCTTTGCACTAAAAACATTAAAAAAACTAAATGGCGAAAGGTTAATTTTTCCTTCTGCATCCACGGTACTTGCAAAGCATATTGGCCTTGGCGACACGGCTCCTAAAAGATAAGCGTGCAACTTTGCCGTGGATAATTGGTTTGGTTCAAATGATATCATGGCCTACAAATGTACCAAAGTTTATAGCTTGTAAAAACTTGATTATACAATAATATCAACATATTTGCTTTATATTTAAACCTGCTTTCGAAAAGGCAGGGTTGCTCTATGGAGTAACTATTTTCCATTAAATTTTATCTATGCTGCGCAACAAATCACTCTCCCGTTGGGGATTTATTTTAGCTTCTATCTTTATAATTAGCCTAATCTTATGGAATACCTATATTTTCTTTAATCAATTAAAAGAAAATGAACGCAGAAAAATGGAGATTTGGGCAGTTGCACAAGAAGAATTAGCACAAAGTCTTGCAGGCGACGGCAGTTCTGTCAGTGAAACGGCACTAACTATAATTAGAAGTAATAGTACAACCCCAATGATACTTCATACTTTAAAGGAAGACAATTATGAAGGTAGAAATATTGATGTTAAGATTGTCGAAAATGAACGCGCTCGAAAAAATAAAATAAATCAGTTTATTTCAGAATATAAACCTTTGGAAGTTAAATATAACGATCAGGTTCTTTCTGTAATATATTTTGGTAATTCACCAATAATAAACAAACTGAAATATTATCCTGCAGCATTAATCTTGATAATTTTCCTTTTTATTTTGGCGGTTTATCTTTTCTACAAAACTTCAAAATCTTCCGAACAGAACAGACTTTGGGCTGGAATGGCAAAAGAAACTGCACATCAAATTGGAACTCCCCTTTCCTCTTTAGTCGGTTGGACCGAAATTTTAAAAAGTGAACAGGTAAATCCAGAGTATATTTTGGAGATGGAAAAAGACGTTAGCCGTTTGGAAACTATCACCGATCGTTTTTCAAAAATTGGTTCTATACCGAAATTAGAGCGATGCGATTTGGTTGAAGAAACAAAGACTACTTTTTATTATTTACAGAAGCGAACTTCAAAATTGATTAATTTCCAACTTAATATCCCTAAAGAACCCATTTTTATTGAAATGAATCCACAACTTTATAGTTGGACAATAGAGAACCTAGTGAAGAATGGAATTGACGCAATGAAAGGCAAAGGAAACATTACTATTTCCATAACAAAAAATTCAAAATACGCTTTGGTACATATAGCTGATACTGGAAAAGGATTGACGAAAAGTGAATTCCGACGAATATTTACTCCCGGTCATACTACTAAAAAACGTGGATGGGGACTAGGACTTTCGCTAGCAAAACGTATTATTGAAGAATACCATAAAGGGAAAATACGAGTTTTAAAAAGTAATCCTGATCAGGGAACAACAATGGAAATTGCATTAAAGATTGAAAGCTAGAAAATGAGTACAAAAACGCACACGCTGCACACTGCGCGATTAAAAAACAACTGTCCAACTTGTTTCGGAACAGATGGTTTGGAATTTACTTTTACCCAAAGCGAAAAGGAAACACCTTTTTTTCATAAACCCGATACACAGATAGAAGAAAAATTATACTGCCATACGTGCAATAATCCAATATATCCTGTAAACTGGACCGAGGATATTGAAAGAGTGTTTGATTACAACAAAAAAATAGCGGAAACCAATAAACAATATTTAAAGGTAAAACCGCTATTTTATATCTTGATAGTGCTGGCAATTATTTTAGTTGCCGTGAGTATTTATTTTCTGATAGCTTCCTAAGACTTCAGTTTTTCACTAATGGCATGAGCCAAAGATTCAAATTCTTCAGAAGTCATTTTCACCTTTTTTGTGAAACGCATATCATCCATTTCATTGAGTGGAATAAGATGAACATGTACATGTGGAACTTCCAGCCCAACAACTGCCATCCCCACGCGTTTGCAGGGAACCGTTTTTTCAACAGCCTGAGCTACTCTTCGAGAAAACTGCATCAATTGTAGATACAAATGTTCTCCCATATCAAATATTTTGTCAATTTCCTCTTTTGGAACACATAATGTATGTCCTTTTGAGTTCGGATTTATATCCAAAAAGGCAATAAAATTATCATCTTCCGCAACTTTGTAGCAGGGTATCTCGCCTTCAATGATTTTTGTGAAAATTGACGCCATAATTAATCTCGTGATATTTCTAATATATCAAATTTAAGAATTCCATTTGGAACCTGAATTTCAGCCACCTCGCCTTGTTGTTTTCCTAGCAATCCTCTTCCGATAGGTGAATCTACGGAAATTTTTCCAGCTTTTAAGTCGGCTTCGCTTTGAGCTACAAGTTTATACTTCATCTCCATACCGTTGGCTTGGTTTTTAATCTTTACCGTGGAATGAACCAAAATCTTGCTCAAATCCAATTGCGATTCATCAATAAGTCTTGCATTTGCAAGAACCTCTTCTAGTTTTGCTATTCTCATTTCGAGCATTCCTTGAGCTTCTTTGGCGGCATCATATTCAGCATTCTCACTCAAATCACCTTTATCTCTCGCTTCAGCAATAGCATTTGACGCTTTCGGACGCTCAACATCACGCAATTGATCCACTTCATCTCTTAATTTTTTTAATCCTTCCGCAGTATAATATGATACTTTACTCATAATTTTATCGTTTGTGTATGCAGAACATACATATTCTTAATATAACAAAATCCCGACTAGTGGCGGGACTCACTTTAATAAACTGAAAAAATCCCATGCGATGACGGGATTGTATTAAACAAATATACTAAAAATTTTCTTGTTTTGTTATTTGTTGTAATTTC
The DNA here is from genome assembly GCA_034675805.1 of Aequorivita sp. Classification (GTDB taxonomy): domain Bacteria; phylum Bacteroidota; class Bacteroidia; order Flavobacteriales; family Flavobacteriaceae; genus Aequorivita. The sequence goes on from JAUCCX010000001.1 coordinate 1,607,671, forward strand.
GGCCATAAAATTTAATTGCTCCTATTATCCATATAAGAACAACTTTAAAACGGAATGAAAATATGGAACTTGACAATATCTTCTAACGTTTCCAATTTTATAAATGCTTACAAATGAAAAATAAATTCATCCTACTTTTAATTGGTTTTGTAATACTTTCTTGCTCAAAAAGCGATGACAAGTTAGATCGTAACCCCTTCTTGACAGATCCCTTGGTGAGCTTAAACTTAAATTTGAACTTACCAGAATACAATGCTTTAAAATTTCCAGGAAACTCAGTAATTACGGGTCAAGGAGTTAAAGGTATCGTGGTTTTTTGCATAAGTGACACCCAATATTTTGCTTTTGAGCTTTCCGATCCTAACCACGTACCCAGCGAATGCTCAAAGATGGAAGTAAACGGACCCATCGCAACTTGTCCTTGTCCGAATGACGATAATGAGTATAACATTGTTAATTTTGGAAGACACACCACAGAACCTGACGCAAAATACCCGATGCTCCAGTATCGCGCAGAACGTAATGGTAATAACGTATATATTAGCAATTAAACTTAAGATAGATCACTAAAAAAACTGCCAAGACCACTAATTTTATATTAATCATTTCGACAGTTTTTTAATTAGTACTGTTATTTTAAAACTTTACTGTAGCCCCAATTAAAAAGTTGATAGTAGCCTGCGGATAATAGCCCGCCCCTTCAACAGTAGTAACAGTTCCTGGATTGCTATAATCATCTGGGTAAGTATAAAAATAACCATTAGATTCATATTTAACATTGAATATATTGTTTACCAAAGCTGAAAATGCCACTTCCTTTATCCACGGAAGACCATCAAGAGTATAAATGATGTTTAAATCATTTATAAAGTAGCTGTTTAGTTTTGAAGCTTCGCTATCAATATTTCCCATAAACTGCTCACCTACAAATTTTGAAAGAAAACCAATTTGCAGTTTTTTGAGTGGAGAATACTCGAGCATATTTCCAGCAACAACTGATGGTGAAAATGAAATGTTCGTATTACCGAGATTCACTAATTCTCCATCGAGCGAAGCCACAAAATCTACATTTTTATTTGTGCTTAAGGCAATATTAGGCAAGGTCCTCAAGTTTTTCAAAAGCTGAATTTCTGCATCTACTTCCAGACCGAGGCGATAACTCTTCCCGCTGCTTGTTCTTAAAGCTGCACCTACATCATTCAATTCACCTGAAAGCACCAATTGATCTTTGTAATTCATATAAAAAATATTGGTATTCACTTTTGTTTTTGATGAGGCAAAACGCCATCCTAATTCAAAATCATCTAATTTTTCAGGCTTAGTAATTCCTTGTTCGTAATCATTTCGCGAAGGTTCGCGGTGGGCTTTACCATATGAGAAATAAAACTGGCTTAAAGGGTCAAATTTATAAGTCAATCCAGCTTTTGGATTGAAAAATGAATAGTTTTCATCTATTTCCATTAATACCAGATCTGAAGTGATTCCCGTGGTTTTATAGTTTAAGAAACGACCTTGTAAATCACCAAAAACACTCCATTGTTCATTGATTCTATAAGTTGCTTTTGAAAAAACAGTAAACTCATTTTTCTTTCCATTACCGTCATAATAACGATCCCGGATTTCAGAGTTACTGGCATATCTTGCCCAGATTACTTCACCGTAATGATCGCCCGTGTAGTAACTGTAAAAAGCTCCTCCAGTAAAATCAACTTTATTGTTTTTATAATTCACATTAGCATTGGCAGCATAAAAATGATTATCTAACCAACGACGACGGATTATATCGGTTTTATTTATTGTGTCACTCCCAATGATTACAGGTTCGAACCCATAGGTCTTAAACTTTTGATCTTCTTTATATTGTTCAAAATAGCCCAATCCTCTTGTATAGTTGAAAGAAACATTCGTACTCCAATTATTGTCGAAACGCTCGTTCCAAAGCAATTGATAATGATTTTGTGCATAATCATCTATTTCATTGTCATAAAACTGAACGTTTCCATCTTGATCGGTGTACATTCCCGCCGTATTATATGTTCTATCATTCTTGAGTTTTTCCACATCTTCCAATCCATTCCAAGATTGATAGGTTACGTTCTTACCTCCAAAAACTAGAGCTTTTATCAAGGTATTCCTATCCACAAAGGCAGCTTGAAGAAAATAAGATTTCAAGTCTGAACTGGCTCTGTCAATATACCCATCAGATTTAATGGTTGACAACCTTCCTGCTAATTCGAAATGATCTGAAAGTAAGCCAGTGCTGAACTTGACGTTGTGTTTCTGTGTTTTAAAACTTCCGAAAGAATTTGCAATTTCACCATAAGCTTCATTGGAAACAGCGTCGCTCAACATATTCAAGCTTGCACCAAAAGCACCGGAGCCGTTAGTAGAAGTACCAACTCCACGCTGTAGTTGAAGACTCTGAACAGAAGAAGTAAAGTCAGGCAAATTCACCCAAAATGTTCCTTGACTCTCAGAATCGTTATACGGGATTCCATTTAGGGTGACATTTACTCGCGAAGCATCACTCCCACGAACGCGAATGTAGGTATAGCCCACACCAGCTCCAGCATCACTTGTTGTGACAACAGAAGGTAGATAGTTGAGCATATATGGGATGTCCTGACCTAGATTTCGCTTTTCTAGTTCTTTCTTATCAAGATTTGAATGCGTAATTGGCGAATCCGCGTCTACTCGAACAGCATGCACCAAAACTTCGTCCAACGTTTCAACTTTTAAAGTATCCTGTGATGTTATTTGTGGCGATTCTTGAGCGGAAACAGCAATAAAAAGCGATGTAAAAATTGTAGAGATCAATAACTTTTTCATTCGTAATAATTTTATTTTTTACGAATAAAAGGGGCGTTATTCTTAGTTGATTAAATGATTGCATAAAAAAAACCCTGAAAATAGTGCGTCGCGCAATAATACAGGGGGTTCTTATTTTTTCCCTTGGCAGCATTACCTGCCCAGGTTCTTTGGGTATAATCTCAGCTTTTTTGAGTTCAGAGTTCAGATTTAAGAGCTTTTCAACTCCTAACTCATAACTCATAACTTAAATCCGCACCCCTTTGAGATGTTCTGCAAAAGTACATTTCTTTTTTCAATTCTATATTCGTTTTCATTTTCGTTTTTTACCATATCCTTAATACTTCCGCTTTTTTATAGTCTTTACATTTGGCCAATGGCCAATTCAAAAAATAAATTCACGTTCAAAATAATCCTCAGCTATTTGGTACTGGGCACCTTATCGGTGCTCGTGGGTATGTTTTTATTTTCTGAATTTAAGACATACACTGCCCAGATAAACGAATCAAAAAGCGAAAAGAAATTTATTGAAACTGGAACATTAATCAATTTAGTCTACGAAACTGATGGCTTTTCAAGACTCGCACTTTTAACCGAAAGTGATTCCGATTTTGAAAAATATATGTCTAAAAACGATTCCCTTTTCAAAAAAATTGAAGAAATTAAAACGTTAACTTCCAATAGCTTTCAAATAAAACAATTAGACAGCGTAAGATCTTTACTGGAAGACAAGAACCGAAATATTGAACAACTCAGGATTCTACGCTTAACAAATCAAAAAGACACTTCGCTGGACGATATACTGCGTGAAGTTCGCAAATTGGAATCTTCCGTTGGGTTAAACTCGGTGGAATCATTAGTCCAGAATCCTTCAAAATTAAGCAGTAGAGAGCGAAGAGTTTATCAATCATATGCGGATTATCTCAATAGCGACATCACACGCGACACATCTACGGTAAAATCCAAAACTGTTGACTCCATGTTGACCGCTTCACGGTATATCGTCGCGGAGGCCAAAAAAGAAAATTCCCGAATCAGGGAGTCGTTAATGCAGAAAGAAAACGAGCTTATTCGCAACGACCTTAATATTTCGGAACGATTGCGGGAGATAATAACCAGTTTTGATTATGAAATTACCAAGAATAACAATTTAGAAAAACAGCAACGGTCAATATCTATGAACCGAACTGGTGAAATTTTGAAACTTGCGGGGATTTTAGGTGGAATTGTTGTCTTACTTTTTTCCTATTTTATTCTATCTGATTTTTTTAGGGCCGAACGGTTTAAGAAAAATTTAGAAGAATCAAAGGATTATGCCGAAACTCTATTGAAAAGCCGTGAGCAACTCATTTCCACTGTGAGCCACGATTTAAAAACACCTTTGAATACGATAAGTGGTTATTCGGAATTATTCGGAAACTCAGCGTTAACTCAAAAACAAAAGTATTATTTGAGGCAAATTACTTCCAGTTCACATTTCATCTCACATCTAGTAGATGACTTATTGGATTATTCAAAGTTGGCAGCAGGAAAATTACCGATAGAAAGTATTCCATTCTCATTAGAAAATATTATTGAAGAAGCTGGAAATGCTGTAAAACAATTCTATCCCGAAAAATCGGTTGAATTAAAAATTTCAATTTCCAAGAAAATAAAGAATCGTATTTTTGATAGCGATCCTCTGCGAATTCGACAAGTCCTAAACAATTTGATAGGCAACGCTTTCAAGTTTACCGAAAAAGGACATATTGAGATAAGGGCTGAAGAAACCGAGAAGAGAGACAATGCGTCAAAAATACAAATCTCCGTAATTGATACCGGAATTGGTATCTCCAAAGAAAAACAACAACTCATTTTCAACGAATTTACACAAGCCGAAACCGAGATTGCACATAAATTTGGTGGTAGCGGTTTAGGGCTGGCCATTTCAAAAAAGCTAACAGAGCTTCTTGATGGAACTCTAAAGGTGGCGAGCGTTCTAGACGAAGGAAGTACATTTATTTTAACCCTCCCCTTAAAAAATTCTAACAGAATTCTCTCTAAACCTCTGACGGAAACCTCAAACTCTTTTAAGAATTTAAAAGTTGTAATAATAGATGACGACGACGCACTACGTGCTCTTTTACAGGAAATCTTTGAACAGATGGATATTACGTCTAAAACTTTCAACAGTTATCAAAATTTTGCTTCAGCAGCAAAGGAAATAGATTTCGACTTCATACTCACCGATATCCAAATGCCAAATACAGACGGATTTAGCGTTTTAAAAAGTCTAAAAGAAGGTAAGATAGATTCCTATAAGAACCAGCCTGTTATTGCTATGACTGGAAGTCGTGAACACGGGCGCGATTTCTATCTTGAAAAGGGATTTTCTGAAATGCTCTCAAAACCATTTTCAAAACAAGCACTTATTAAGGTTTTGAAGGGAATCTTTAAATATCAACCAGAATTTTCAGAAGAATCAGGATTTGAGAAAATAAAGCAAACAGAAACTTTCACTTCCGAAGAATTCGATCTTTCTCTTTTAAAATCATTTTTAAGCACACCACAAGCTCTTGAAGAAGTCCTATCAATTTTTAACGTGCAAACAGAAAAAGATTTACAACAAATAAAGCAGTGTATGTCTGAGAATGACTTAGAAACTATCAAGGAAATAGCACACCGCATGCTAACTATGTTTCGACAAGTGAAGGCAAAAAATGTAATTCCAATTCTCGAAATAATGGAAGAATACTCTGAAGACAAAATTGAAAATGAAATTAAAAAAGACTTTGAAAGATTAACTTTAAACATTCGTAATCTACGGAACGCCTTGCATCAACGACAAGTTTAAAGCTCAATTTGATAGTGCTCCAATTTGTTATAAAGGGTTTTTCTAGTAATATTCAAGAGCTTCGCTGCTTTGGTTTTATTGAACTCAGCTTCTTTTAGTGCATTTAAAATAAGTTGCTTCTCATTACTTTCTTTTGAGAAATCCACTTTTTCTCTTCCAATCTTTTTAGTAAAAAATACTTCCCTCGGAATTACCTCCAAAGGCACCATTCTAGAATTTGTCAACAAAACGGAACGTTTTATAACATTCTTTAACTCACGAAGATTGCCCGGCCAATCATAATTTTTAAAAGCCTCTTCCACTTCTTTGGAAAGCCCTATAACATCCTTTCCTAAAGAAGCATTCGCTTCTGCCAAAAAATACTCTATAAAAAGAAAAAGATCTTCCTTCCTTTCGTGCAAGGAAGGTATATGGATAGAGAACTCATTCAATCGATGATATAAATCTTCTCGAAACTTTCCATCAGCAACAGCTTTCAATAAATCTTCATTTGTTGCTGAAAGAATACGAACATCAACTTCAATTTCGGTATTACTACCTACTGGTTTAATTCTTCTTTCCTGTAATGCTCGCAACAATTGAATTTGATTTTCATAGGAAAGATTCCCTACCTCATCTAAAAAGAGTGTACCGCCCTGAGCTGCCTCAAAATGTCCTTTCTTATCATTTATGGCACCAGTGAAGCTTCCTTTTATATGACCAAAAAATTCGCTAGCCGCAATCTCCTTCGGAATGGCACCACAATCCACTGCAACAAAGCTTTCATTTTTTCGAGAACTATTACTATGAATCGCTTTGGCTGCAACTTCTTTTCCTGTACCACTTCCTCCTTGAATCAAAACGCACATATCTGTAGGTCCAACAAGCTTTATATATTCATTGAACTTTTTTGATGACTCACTGATTCCTACAACAAAATTTGACTTTGATTCTTTTTCAATTAACGGATTTAAAATGTTTTTTGGTGAAACTGCGTTGACACCTTTGGAGTTCGAGAAGTGATTATTATCGAGAGGTGATTTGCTAATTTGTTTAGAATCCTCTTCAATAATCATTAACAATTCCTCTGGCCTAAACGGTTTAGAGATGTAATCTAATGCTCCTCTTTTTATAGCTTTTACTGCAGTATCCACTTCAGCATAACCAGTCATTAAAATTACTTTCATTTTTGGAGAGATATTCTTGCAATATTCTAAGAGCTCCAAACCAGAATCATCGGGTAATTTTAAGTCTGTTATCAATAGATCGAATTGGTTTTCTTTTAAAGCTTTTCGTCCATGTTCTCCCGTAAGAGAAACTGTTACCTCGAAACCTTTGCGCTCAAGAAAAGATGTAAGCATTTTTCCAAAAGCTACGTCGTCTTCAACTATGTGTATTTTCTGCGTCATCACTTTATCTCAGAACGTAAAAATAGTCACTAAATGAGAGGGCAATCTTTAAAATTATCATAAAAAAAGGCGCCCATTTTAGAGCGCCTTTTTCAGAAGTATTGAATCTAAAATACCTGCAGTTTACTGCTTCTTTAATTCATTTTTAATCCACTCACCTTTTGCATTTGCATACACTGTCGCTCTTTTAGCATCTGTAGTGGCAAGTTCAATTTTATAGTCTCCCTGAGTATTTACATAAGCCTTTGAAATAGTCGCACCATCTAAATCTGCTGCAACAGCATCTTTAACAGCTTGTGGCAATTCAGATGTCTTTAATTCTTTATAGTCTTGTACAAGACCAGTAGCTGCAACTTTGGCAGCAGTAGTTTGCTCAACAACTGCAGTCTCGACGTCTTGAGCGGCATCTAAGCGGCTTTCAACTTGAGCTCCAGCGGCAGTTTGTGGTTGTTCATTCATTGCTGTTACTTCCTTGTCGGTCTGTGCGGTTACTGCCGTTAAACCTCCTAATAAAATTGCTGTACTTAAAATTAACTTTTTCATAGTTTTTGTTTTTTACTAATTATATATATGTTTCTAAGTTTGTTTGTTGTCTTGTATATAGAAAAAGTAATGCCGCAAAAAAACAATACGGAAAAAACCCATCAAATGAATGTATTACAATGCTTTAAAGAATAAACCGCTATTGTAAAATATGCAAGAAGTGTGTAAGAGGAAGCGTATTTGTATAATAATTATACGCTTTTTGTATATGCCCTAATAATATTTGGGTGGTTTACGGTCAGCTTTTTTCAGAGCGTGTTCTTTTTTGGATTTTAATCGCCGCTCTATTGCTCCTTTAGAAGGTTTTGTTTTTTTTCGAGGTTTTGCAACTTTTAGGTTGCGCTGAAGCAACTCAATCAATCTTTCAATTATAATGGCTTTGTTCCGGTGCTGACTTCTGGTTTCTCCACATTGAAGCATAATTAATCCTTCAGCAGAGATCTTCGATGAAAGTTTGAGGTGGAGTCGCTCCTTTTCCGTTTCAGAAAGTGCCTGGGAAGCATCTAAATTAAAGGAAATCTCAACTTTTGACGCCGTTTTATTTACATGCTGCCCGCCAGGTCCGCTACTACGGATAGCTTTAAAATTAAGTTCTGATATTAAAATTTCCGTGTTCACTTTGGTTGATGTACTTGACTTAAAAGATCGTTTACGGTTTTCACGGGATTAAAAGTTATTAGCGGTACTTCTACAAAAATAGTATTCCAATTTGCCATTGCCCCATTCCAAAGCCCAGGTAATTCTAGTGCTTTAATAGGTTTTCCTTGATAAGACTTATTTGAAACAAAACCTGTATCTGGATCTGAAAACTTTAATAAATCATATTTCTCACCTTTATAATTACGTAAGCCACAAACCAAATCTACCGGATTAAAGTGAGTCGCCTCAGCAATTATTCCTTTCTGTTTGGGATTATGAATATCAATTTGCGACATTTCCACAATTTGATAAGAAAGATTTCCATCTTTGTCTTTAACAAGGAATGGTCCTCCACCAGGCGCACCAGTATTTTCAACTACCCCACAAATGCGAATTGGCCGCTCCAAGATTTTTAGAAGTGTTTCCTTTTCCGATGAAATATTTTGAATGTTTAGTTCTTCGCAACTAAAGCTTACAATTTCTTTTAGCGTTTCTTCCGAAATACTATCTGAATGAAGTTTTTCGACAAATTCGAAAGTTTTCTGTTGTAACGCAATAAGTTTTCCTCCAAGTACTTTTTTCTGAAACGCAACAGTTTCAACATAATTCTTGGAAACTACATTGTCTATGTTTTTTATGAAAACAATATCGGCATCAATATCATTTAAGTTTTCCAGAAGCGCTCCATGACCCGATGGACGAAAAAGCAAATCCCCATTTTCGTCCATAAATAATTCGTTATCGGGAGTTACAGCAACGGTGTCTGTCTTTTGTTTCTGAAAGGAATACGAAATATTGTAACGTACACCCGTCTTCTTTTCAACAATATGTTCAACTTCATCAAATCGGTTTTTGAACTTTTTTTCATGTCCTTCAGAAACTGTAAAATGCAGATTTGCAGCTCCATTCGATGTTGCATAATAAGCTGATTCGTATAAATGTTCACCAAAAGCTGTCACATAATCGAGTCCGTATTTGTGAAATGGAACAAGCCCTTTTGGAGTATTATTAAAATTTAAACCCGACTCTTCGAGCATTTCCTTTACAAATAAAAAATATTGCTTTCCTTTTTCAAAATTTTTATAATCAGGATATTTATTCTCAAAATTTCTTTTAACCAAATCTGTAAAAGCAAAGTTTCCAATTGAGTCGAAGAATTTTTTCAAATTAGCGTTTTCTTCTTTCTGAAGATATGCTTCAATATCATCACTAAGGTCATAATTATCTAAAAATTGATGAAGAAACTTGAACATACGTGTTGCTGCGCCAGAAGCTGGAACAAATTTTAGCAAGTCCAATTCCTCTTTTTTAGAATCAAATAGTGAAACAAAATACTTTTGTTGTTTCGCTGAAAGAATTTTAATTCCATTATTTGCAGAAGCCGCTTCCACAATATTTGCAAATGGAATTCCATCTTTAAATTTTTGAAGTTGATCTGTAATTTTGGTTTCGGTAAGACCGTGAGCCTTTATTTGTTCTATATTTTTTTCAGTAAACATTCGGTGTAATCATTTTTGTATTTCTCTATTTTTTCCGACAAACATTCATAGAGAGTCTTTTTCTTTTAACAAAACATCAATAATATCAACTCCTTTATTAAATCTCTCTTCTTCATTACCCTTTAATACTTCATAAGGGAATCCACGTTTTTTTAATTCGGCTTCGAAAATACGAAACATTTCCTCGCGATGACTGGGTCGATCTCGCATAATATCTGCTTCCCAAGGTATATCAATATAGGTTAGAAGATAGATAGTATAATTGTCCTTTATTGCTTCCCTTTCTATTTCAGCTGGACAAAATCCATCGTAATAATATTCAGAATATACTTTTAATTCAAGCAAATTGGTATCACAAATAAGAAGTCTCTCAACCTGTTGTGAAACTTCAGTTTCAATTTTTAATTGGCCTTTTGCAATTGGTATTAAATCTTCTTTTTCGACTGATCCTTTTTTAGAGTCCCATTTCTGCTGGAGGTACTCACGCATAAACTCAGGTACCCAAAGTGTGTCAAAATGGTCTGCCAGCTGTTTTGCCAAAGTGGTCTTTCCCGTAGATTCGGGGCCATACAAAACTACTTTGATCAATTGAGCAGACTGGTTTCGGGTATGTTTATATTTTTCTTCCAAGCGCGGTATCCGTATATTGAAATGACAACAAATAATATAAATTGAAATGATGTAAATATTAATCCTTTGTAAAAATACAGAGGTATGGATATAATATTTCCGAGGAGCAAAAATATCCAGTTTTCTAATTTTTTTCTAGCCAAAAGCCACATCGCAACAAAGAATATAGCAGTGGTAAGTGTATCAACATATGCCGTCCAGCTGGTCCATTTATTAAACACTTCATAAATCACATAAATAAATATCAAAGTGGACACAAAAATAAAAATAGAAATTTTCTTTTCTTCTGAAGTTGCCCTTGTTATAGGAGTATAATGTTTAACATCCACTTTTCGAGTCCAAATATACCATCCATAAATACTCATCGCAAAGTAATATGCATTGATCACTAAGTCGCCCAGCAATCCGTAATAAGCCAAAATATAAACAAAAATGGCAGTACTTAGAATTCCGGTGGGATATATTAAAATATTGTTCTGTTTGGAAAACCAAGCGCTCAAAAGACCAAAAAATATAGCAACCAATTCTAGAACAAGAATATGTGTAGGCACATCTTTATATTGTTGAAAAAACCAATCAAAAATGGGGCTCATAGTCGCTGCGGTCTGATTTCACTATTTTTATGTATAACAAACCTCTTTCCACAGCTTCAAGGGCGGTTTTCATTTCCTTTTGAAGTAAGTTAATGACTTCATCATAATCGCCATAAACTTGTGTGCTAAGTGGGTTCTCCATAACTGTAAGTCCAGAATTTCTAAGCCTCTTAATGAAATCGATGATTGCAGGTTCATAATTGTCCTGTAGTGGGGTAAGCGTAAGTTCAACTGAAATTTTCATGAAAATGTAATTTTAGCCTCAAAGTTACAACTATAAAAGTATTCAGTTGGCGGGAGTAGTCGGTCGTTTTTACAACCTACTCGTCCGACAATCTGTTTTGGCTTTTGTGACTTTGGGTTTATTAGGAATATGGTGTTTGAATTTTGGGATTTTATTCAAACGCCGTTCCCATAACTACCATATCGGCACCAGAACTATACGCCATTTGTTTTTGTATCTCAATATTTATTCCACCGCCAACTAGTAGTGGAATGTTTATCGCTTTTTTTACTTCGTAAATAATTTCTGGATTTATAGGAAACTTTGCCCCACTTCCCGCTTCCAAATAAATGAATTTTGCACCCATAAATTGGCCGGCAAGAGCAGTGTGTACAATTTCTTCAACATTTTGCTGCGAAAGAGGTTCAGTTTTGGTCACTCTTGCCACTGCCGAAGCGTTTCCACCATCAATCAAAATATAACCGGTGGGAATAATCTCCAAAGCTGAATTTTTTAATCTTGAAATGGATTTTATCTGTTGCCCAATTAAATATTCAGCATTTCTCCCTGAAAGTAAAGTCAAAAATAAGATGGCGTCAGCAAGTGGCGTAAGGTGGGAATGATCTCCAGGAAACAGAAAAATAGGAAGTTCTGTTTCTGCTTTTATTGATTTTACTGTTTCTTCTGTTTTACCATTCTCTACTGTACTCCCACCTACAAAAAGATGTGTAGTTTCTTTAGGAATCTTATTTAAAAATAAATTCGTTTCAGAAATATTAAACTTATCAGGATCAATCAAAATAGCAAGTTGCTTTTTCTTTTCGGCAAGTGATTTTAGAAAAGATGTATAGAATTTTCCCGCCATCTAACTTTTATCAGAAATAAGCGCATAAGCACAGGTAAACCCTTCAAATTCGAGGAAATCTACATCATACTTTCGCTGTTTCTCTTCATAAGTTACAGTGGCAGTGGTTTTATTGTTCTCCATTTCGAATTCATCTACATATATATGTTCCAAAAAACTAACGCCTTTTTCAGCAAAACTTTTATATAGTGATTCCTTGGCGCACCAAACGATTGTAAGCTTGCGCATCATGGCATCTTCATTTGCAATTGTTCGGTATTCTTCAATTGGCGTAAATTTATGTGCAATCCTTAGAATTTTATTTCGTTGCATTTCAATATCAATCCCTACTTCCATGTCGCTGACAATTATTGCAGAAAAATTGAAAGAGTGAGTAATTGAAATATGCTTATCTCCGACCAAATGCGGCTTACCGTTTTCATCATAATACAAGTCGTGATCGGTATAACCTTCCAAAGCCATCAAATGCCTAATGCTCATAAAACCACGACGGTGAAGCTCACTTTTCATATTATTCACTCGATTTGCACAGCTTTTAGTTAATTCAATTCCCTTGGAAAGGGCTTCAAAAGATTCTTCAATCTTCCAAATGAAGACTTTAGTACTCGAATTTACTGTTATAGTTTTGTAAAGTGGCATAGACTTTCAAAGGATATTACGTAGTTTTGCAAACTTAAAACCAGAGAATTAATTATTAATGAATACCGCTAGAATTTATCCATAGCGATTGCCAAAGGCGGGTATAAAGATAACAAATATGTCAACGAAAACTGTGCCTTACACGGCGTTTAAAGTAAAAGATATTTCCCTGGCAGACTGGGGAAGAAAGGAAATTGAGCTCGCTGAAGCTGAAATGCCAGGACTTATGTCCCTTCGTGAAGAATACAGCAAAGAACAGCCTTTGAAAGGTGCGCGCATTGCTGGATGTCTGCACATGACCATCCAAACTGCCGTATTAATTGAAACCTTAATAGCCTTAGGTGCAGAGGTTACTTGGAGTTCTTGTAACATTTTCTCTACTCAAGACCATGCCGCCGCCGCTATTGCCGCAGCTGGAATATCAGTATATGCGTGGAAAGGTATGACCGAAGAGGAATTTGACTGGTGCATTGAACAAACTCTTTTCTTTGGTGATGATCGCAAACCACTGAATATGATTCTTGATGACGGCGGTGACTTAACAAATATGGTCTTGGACAAATATCCAGAGCTTGCTGCTGCCGTAAAAGGTATTTCTGAAGAAACCACTACCGGAGTTCACAGACTATACGAGCGTGTGAAAAAGGGTACCTTACCTATGCCAGCAATAAATATTAACGATAGCGTTACCAAAAGTAAATTCGACAATAAATATGGATGTCGTGAAAGTGCTGTGGATGCAATCCGTCGCGCAACTGATCTAATGCTTGCTGGAAAACGCGTAGTTGTTTGTGGTTATGGCGATGTAGGAAAAGGAACGGCAGCTTCTTTTAAAGGAGCGGGAAGTATCGTTACTGTTACCGAAATCGACCCTATATGTGCTTTACAAGCTGCAATGGACGGTTTTGAAGTGAAAAAATTGGAAACTGTTATTGGCAATGCAGACATTGTTATTACAACAACCGGCAACAAAGACATCGTTCGCGGAGAGCATTTTGAAGCAATGAAAGACAAGACTGTTGTTTGCAACATCGGTCACTTTGACAACGAGATTGCTGTAGCGTGGTTAAAGAAAAACCATGGCAACACCCACGTTGAGATTAAGCCACAGGTTGATAAATACACCATTAATGGTAAAGACATCATTCTTCTTGCTGAAGGTCGTTTAGTAAACTTAGGCTGTGCCACTGGCCACCCAAGCTTTGTAATGAGCAACAGTTTCACCAACCAAACTCTAGCGCAGATAGAACTTTGGAAAAATGGTGAAAACTATGAAAACAAAGTATATATGCTGCCTAAGTATTTGGATGAAAAGGTTGCGAAACTTCACCTTGAAAAAATTGGAGTTGAGCTAACAAAACTTCGTCCAGATCAAGCAGAATATATTGGCGTGGAGGTTGAAGGACCGTTTAAGCCTGAGTATTACAGATACTAAAAACGTAATATCACCCTGAGCAGTCGAAGGGTACTTATAAAAACAACTAAAACCCTTACAGCAATGTGAGGGTTTTTTCTTTGAAAATATTTAACTTTTACGAAGCAAGATTTTACTTACTTTAATGGAATAATGAATTATGAAGAAGAAAGAATAAAAGTCCCACGTTTCAACGAAGAATCCGGCTTCTACACTACGAAAAAACGTTCAAAAATAATGAACAAAATCCGTAGCAAGAATACCAAGGCCGAATTACTTTTTAGAAAAACACTTTGGGAAAAAGGAATCCGTTATCGGGTTAATAGCAAAATACTTCCCGGAAAACCCGATGTTTCCATCCAAAAATATAAACTCGCCATTTTTATTGACGGCGAATTCTGGCACGGCTATAATTGGCCAGAACGAAAACAAGCCTTAAAAAGCAATAGAAGTTTTTGGATACCAAAAATGGAGCGAAATATGCAACGCGATCGCGAAGTGAATAAACAATTTAAAGAAATGGGCTACACCGTTTTCCGTTTTTGGACGAATGAAATAAAGACTAACTTGGACAAATGCATTAATGATATATTGGTTTATATAAATACAGGACAAAATGATTAAAAACTCAAAACTCCCAAATATACCTGTATCCATTTTTTCCATAATGAGTAAAATGGCTACGGATTATGATGCCATCAATCTTTCACAAGGCTTTCCAAATTTCCCCAGTGATCCGGCTTTAAATGTATTAGTTGATCAAGCAATGCGTGATGGTCACAATCAATACGCTCCAATGGCTGGCGACTTTGAACTTAGAATGGAAATAGCAAAGAAAATTAAACACCTTCATGGACATTTTTACAATCCCGAAACTGAAATCACCATGACTGCCGGTGCTACACAAGCTATTTTCACAATAATAGCATCAGTAATTGATAAAGGCGATGAAGTGATCATTTTCACTCCAGCTTACGATTGTTATGCCCCGACGGTAGAATTATTTGGTGGAAAGATTGTTCCCATCCAATTAAAACCACCATTTTATGGTGTGGATTGGCAAGAAGTTGCAGATAAGATTAATTCTAACACCAAAATGATAATTATTAATTCCCCACACAACCCAAGCGGAATGCTCTTTTCTAAAGAAGATATGTTGGAATTACAAGACTTAGCAGAGAAAAATGATTTGTTGGTTTTGAGTGATGAAGTTTATGAACACATTATTTTCGATGGAAATATACATCAAAGCGCTTCAAAATTTGAAGCCTTGACAAAACGAAGTTTTATCACCGCATCCTTTGGGAAAACATTTCACAACACTGGATGGAAAATGGGCTATTGTGCAGCGCCAGAACATTTAATGAAAGAGTTTCAAAAAGTACATCAATTCGTGGTCTTTTGTGTAAACCATCCTATCCAAAAAGCATTTGCGACCTATTTAAAAGACACTAACCATTATTTAAAACTTTCTAATTTCTATCAGCAAAAGCGGGATTTCTTTCTGCATTTAATGGAAGGTTCTAACTTTACGGTTATTCCTTCACAAGGCACCTATTTTCAAATGTTGGATTTTTCTAAAATTTCGAACGAAAATGATATTGCCTTCGCGGCAAGGCTTACGAAAGAACATAAAATAGCAACTATTCCAACTTCGGTTTTTAACGAAGGAAATAAAGATTTCAAACAAATCCGCGTCTGCTTCGCCAAAACAGATGAAACACTTGTCGAAGCAGCTACAATCCTGAAAAGACTCTAAGAGGGTTTACTCTGTCGAAATCCAAAAAAAACTGTAATTTTAGAAGAAAAATGGAAGCCAGCCTAAAAGTAACAATCATTCAAAGTGAACTAGATTGGGAAAATGCTGTAGTCAATCGGCAGATATTTTCTGAGAAAATCCAAAATATTGAAGGGGAAACAGATTTGATAGTCCTTCCCGAAATGTTTACAACTGGATTCTCAATGAATGCAGAAAATCTAGCAGAATCAAATAATGGCGAAACCCTGAAATGGATGATTTCTGAAGCTGAAAAGTACAACACCGCCATCACAGGTAGTGTGATCATCTCTGAAAACAACCAATTCTACAATCGACTCTATTTCGTTTTTCCTGACGGGAGCTATGAAAAATATGATAAAAAACACACATTCACTTTAGCTAAAGAAAACGAAACATTCACTTCTGGAAAAGAGCGGCTGACTGTGGACTATAAAGGCTGGAAAATTTGTCCGCTTGTGTGTTACGATCTACGCTTCCCTGTTTGGTCACGAAATACAGAAGATTATGATGTTTTAATTTATGTTGCTAACTGGCCAAAAGTGCGCACTGTGGCGTGGGATACACTGCTACGTGCCCGCGCTATCGAAAATATGTCGTATTGTATTGGAGTAAACAGAGTGGGTTTCGACGGTAATGACCACGAGTATGTAGGTCATTCCGCTGTATATGACGTTTTGGGGAAACAGGTTTCAACCTCTGCTTTTGACGAATATACCGAGACTATAGTTTTGGAAAAAAAGCATATCGAAGTTAACCGACATCACTTTCGATTTTTAAATGACCGCGATTCTTTTATTTTAATCTAAAAGTCTCATTTAGGCTCCAATTGGCGCGAACTTCAATTTGGGTAGGATAATAAATGATCTTTTCCGGTTCCATACGGTTTAAGAAATTACCAGTATCCCAAATTCCATTTTTATTGTCATCATAAATAATTCGTAAGAAATATTTTTCAGGAGCGAGTTCATCGTAATATACATTTTTGTTTTCTGTCAAATATTCTTCGGCTACAACATTGTACTTACTATCGATCATTTGAACTATAATTGGAAAACGATCCACGTTTGCCAAGGTAAGACTCAAAGTTCCATAATCCGAAACCAGTTTCGTGTTTACATTAAAGTAAAGAGTATCATTAGTCTTTTCAAAAAAATCTGTCAATGCTCCAGGAAAAAGCTTCACATTATAACTCTGATCTTCTTGTTTCGGGAAAAATATTTCTGCTCGATTATATTCTTTATTGAGTCTTATGGAAGATTCAATTAGCGAGGAATCTCTTGCCATAATCTGAAATTTTTCGGCATCAAAAGAAACCAGAGGGATATTGGCTCGCAGCTTAAAAGTATCCTTCAATTTTATAGTTCCGGCTTTTACCGCTGCAATATTCAGTGAATCTTTGTAAAGATCACGTATTCGGACAGTAGTTGTATCAATTCGATTACCATTTGTAACTTTAAAAATCAGGGAATCAACTTCCATGGATGGCTTAAACCAATAATGAAGCGTATCCTTCTTTTCATCCTTAAATAATGTCGAAGAATATCCTTGCGGGACATCAGAAAGCACCTCAACATTAAGACTATCTGCACGACCACTATAACCAAATAAAATATGGTTTTTACCAATGTGGCTTGGACGAGCGAGTTTGTAATCCAGTATTTCCTTGAAAAGAGTTATCGAATATGTAGTATCTGAAGGAAGAGAAATAAGTTCCTTTACAAACCCTATTTTATCTTTCTGAGGTTGAAAAGTATAGTCATTGTCCTTTTCCCTTAGTGCAAGAAGCAAATATTTACCTTCTTTTAAATTCGTGAGTTCAAAAGTACCTGTCGTATCTTTAGTAACACTTATATACGTAGGTTTTTCTATGTAAATCAAAGAATCCATAAAACTTTCATTCACTTCATAAAGCATTACCGTTGTAGGAATTTCTGGAGTTACAAGTTGCGCATCCTTTACCTTTCCAGAAACTTTTAAACTGTCAATATAACTTCCTGTAGAAAAAATATATTTGAAATATTCAAACGGATTTCCCTCATTATTGTCCACTATGCTTTTTCCAAAGTTAAATGAATAGGTGGTGTTCGATTTTAAAGTATCTAATAATTTTATTTTCAGTGTTTTTGAAGTGCTAAGTGGTGTTATAATGGGGGTGTATTTCATTGGAGGTGAAATAATAAGCTCTTTATTAAGGTCCTTCAACTTTATATACTCATTAAAACGGATCTCAATTTCATCACCTGTAAAATTGATACTGTAATTTTCAGGGCTACTCCTCACAATTATTGGTGGAATGGTATCGCGCGGACCACCTGAAGGCGTTCCCTTCTTTGCACAATCAACAAAGGAAAGCATAAATAAAAATGCTATCGGAATATAAAGGAGGCGATGTTTCAAGATGAGGGCTTAATTGTATTTTGTAAAAAAGTTAAATAGACAGTATTCTTTTAGATTTTCCAAAATTAAACAAATAACCATTAATAAATGACTTTTTAAGTTGTGGCAATTGTTGCAATACTTATGGTGACATTCTCTGCTTTGAGCAACTGCAATGCACATTTTTCTAGAGTAGCACCAGTCGTTATAATATCATCCACCAACAAAAGGTGTTTATTTTTAATTTCTTCCAGATTCTGAATCGAGAATTCTTCCTCAGCTTCAAAACGAAGAATTCGCGTTTTAAAAACCTGTGAGCCCGACTTGGAAATCTTTATCAAAATATCATCGCGATATGGGACATTTAGGGCTAAAGCCAATTCCTTTCCGAAACCTTCAACTTGATTATAACCTCGTTTTTTCAATTTTTGTTTATGCAACGGGACAGGAATTACCATTTCTACATTTCCATAAGATTCGATATCGGCCAATTCAGCGCCTAACCATTTTCCGAAGAAAGAGCTAAGCTCTTTCCTTCCACGATATTTCAAACTATGAAGTAATTCTTGTGTTAATCCTCTTTTTTGAAATTGGATTAATGCAGTGGCATTTTCTACTAAAAACCTTCCGTAAAATTTATCTTTCAACATTTCGCTACCAGTTTTATGAAAAACTGCCAACGGAAGCAAATGAATACATTCCACACAAAGAACATCTTCTCCATTGATCAGTAGCTCTTTACATCCAACACAAACCTTAGGAAACAGAACATTTAACATATTTTAAGAATTTTTACCATTTTGTAAACGTTTGTTAAAGAAATACCTACCTACTTTTACCGCTTAACTTAACTTATTTAATGATGAGTACTGAAAATGAAAACAATAGTGGCAAATTTAAGATCCTTATCGGGGTTCTTTCAGTTTTGCTGATCGCTTTGGCGGTGTATACTGTTACACTGTTCAATGATAGTAAAAGTACGGTTTCAAATCTTGAGATGCAAAAAGCAGACATAGAGCAAGAATTGGAAGGTTTAATTGCCAACTATGATGAGGTAATTAAAGATAACGAACTAAAGGACAAAGATTTACTTGCGGCTCGCGAACGAATTACTGTTCTTTTAGATTCAGTTAAAGATTCAAAAGCAAATATTGGTTTAATCGAAAGATACAAGGCCGAAGTGGGCAGATTAAAGCAAGAACGCTCTATGCTTTTTAAACGTGCAGATAGCTTAATTGCCGCGAATAAGAGACTTTCAATGGAGCGTGACAGCACTTCAACTGAACTTCAAAACACCAGAATGGTGGTAGATTCTGTTAGTCAGGAAAATGAAACTATGACTGAAACAATCAAAAAAGGTTCTATTGTAAAAGCCACAGATCTTCGTGGAGAAGCGGTTATTATAAGGACAAACGGAAAAGTAGTGGACACCAAAAGATCTAGCCGCGCCGATAAAATAAGAGCTTGCTTTACCATGGCACCAAATTCAATTGCCAGAAAAGGAGATAGAATCTTATATGTTCAGGTTATTAATCCAAAAAATAAAATGATGGGAGATAATACTGTGAAAGATTTTGAAGAAAAAAATCTCAACTATAGTGCATCTACCAATGTATTCTATGAGGGCGATGAATTAGATGTTTGCATCCTAGTAAACGCTTTGGAAATCGACCTAGTAGAAGGACGATATACCATTAATCTTTTTGATGGACCAAATCAAATTGCAACTACAACAATGCAATTGAAATAAGAATATTTTAACCGCCAACATATAATAGTTAGGAGTTAAAAAAATCAATTTAAAACCCTTAAAAGCCAGAATCGGTTTTTGAGGGTTTTTTTTAGGTTTATTTGTTGTTCTGGCTTTGGGAGTTTGGGGGACTTTCCTATTTTTGCGACATGGCAAACAATGAAGATCAATTTAAAAAAGTAGTCTCTCATGCAAGGGAGTACGGTTATATTTTCGCTTCAAGTGAAATTTATGACGGGCTAAGCGCTGTTTATGACTATGCTCAGAACGGTGTCGAACTAAAGAAAAATATTCGAGAATATTGGTGGCGAAGCATGGTATATATGAACCAAAATATTGTAGGTATAGATTCCGCAATACTGATGCACCCTACAACTTGGAAAGCTTCTGGACACGTTGATGCTTTTAACGACCCGTTGATAGACAACAAAGATTCCAAAAAACGCTATCGCGCAGATGTATTGCTTGAGGATTATGCCGAAAAAGTTTATCAAAAAGCTCAAAAGGAAATTGAAAAAGCAAAAGCTCGTTTTGGCGACGATTTTGATGAACAAGAATTTATTACTACCAACCCTCGCGTTGTAAAATATCTTGCAGAACAGCGCTCGGTTCTGGAACGCATGGCTCGATCATTAGAAAACGAAGATTTAGCAGACGTAAAAAGTTTGATTGAAGAGTTAGGCATTTCAGATCCAGAAACCGGTTCAAAAAACTGGACAGATGTGCGCCAATTCAACCTAATGTTCGGAACCAAATTAGGCGCCTCTGCCGAAAGTGCGATGGATCTTTACCTTCGCCCAGAAACAGCTCAAGGTATTTTTGTAAACTTCCTAAACGTTCAAAAAAGTGGAAGGTTGAAAATTCCTTTCGGCATAGCACAAACAGGAAAAGCTTTTAGAAACGAAATAGTTGCACGTCAGTTCATATTCCGTATGCGTGAGTTTGAACAAATGGAAATGCAGTTTTTTGTTCGTCCAGGCGAAGAATTGAAATGGTACGAATACTGGAAAGAAATGCGTTTAAAATGGCATCTTTCTTTGGGAATGGGCAAAGAAAACTATCGCTTCCACGATCACGAAAAACTGGCACATTACGCCAATGCAGCTACAGATATTGAATTCAACTTTCCTTTCGGCTTTAAAGAATTAGAAGGTATTCACTCTAGAACCGATTTCGATTTAAAAGCACACGAAAAATTCTCTGGAAAAAAACTTCAGTTCTTTGATCCAGAATTAAACGAAAGCTACGTACCATATGTAGTTGAAACCTCCATAGGTCTCGACAGAATGTTCCTTGCTGTTCTGAGCAATTCATTACAAGACGAAACTTTGGAAGATGGAAGTGTGCGTACTGTTCTAAAATTACCGGCTATTTTAGCTCCTGTAAAAGCAGCGGTTTTGCCTTTGGTTAAAAAAGACGGATTACCAGAAATCGCACACAGAATTATTGATGAGCTTCAATGGGATTACAACGTTATCTATGACGAAAAAGATGCGGTTGGAAGGCGTTACCGCCGTCAAGATGCGGCTGGAACACCTTTCTGTATTACTGTCGACCATCAGACTATTGAAGATAATACAGTAACAATTCGCTATCGCGATACGATGGAACAAGAACGTATTTCTATTGATGAAATTTCAGAAAAAATGAAGGAAACCATTTCATATAAACAATGGCTTTCCAAATAGCTTTTTTAAGTGATTAATTCTATATTTTGAAAGAGGAGGATATATTAACATCCTCCTCTTTTTATTCCCAAATTAAAAAGTAGAGAACGAAAAATCTATTATTCCTTTCTATCTTTTATTTCAACAATCATAACAGGATTTGCTTTTTCACATCTATTCATTCTTCTTAGCCCATCAAACTTTACCCAAACCGTACGCTCGTCTTTCATAAAATCTTCCGCCAAATTCATAGGATCTACATAATAAAAATTCTTTTCACTATCCTCTAGCTGAATGGTATATTCACAATCATCAGCCAAGTCTGAATAGACTACCCTCCCCGGCAAATAACCCTCCGATATCATTTTTTCACCTTCCATTTTTTGAACTTCTATTTCTGCATTCTTATTGATTTCTTCAGTTTGCGACAAATTTTGGTTGACACCGCAAGAAAGAAACAGTGACGAAAAAATTGTAAATCCGATTTTTAAAAACATTTCTTTGAGATTTTAAATGATTTAGGAAGATACAAAAAAGCAAGCCATCATTTTAATGTTCGAATTATTAATTTCCCAGATACTCCTTTCTAAAAATATGCTCTTAATTGAACGCTTCCAGTATGCACGGTTCTAGTAGTTTCACTTTTCCTCCCAAAATAAGAAATGTTAGCATCCAAATATTTTGTTATTCGTTTCTGAAAAAGTGCACGCCACGTAAAGTTAGTTCCAGGCTGCAATCCTTCCAGCATTTGATAAGCAACTGGTGAAAATGGACTTCCTGTAAAATTATTATCAATATAATTGAACTCGCCATTTAATGAAATCTTTTCAGCGTTGGTGTAAGCAAAAGAAAAACCGAGTGTTTGTTGCTTTAGTTCTTCCATTTCTCCAAGTCGGTTGTCTTGGTTTGCATATTCATAAAAAACATCAAAGCGAGTACTTTGACTAAGCAAATACGAAATTTTCGGATTGAATTCATAAGAATCCAGACGGTAATTTCTATTTGCAAAACTTTCCGAAAGACTTTCCGTACTTCCCGTTGCTCCTTTTAAATTTAACAACCAACTTTCCTGAAATTTATGATTGAAATTCAATTGATGGCTTTTCAGATCATTTCTTTGTAAACCCACTGCTAGTAGGTTATCGCTAGAAGTCGAAATAAATGTATAACTTGTTGTATAGCGTTGTTTCCCTCGATTGAAAAATAATACATTTCTAAAATTCAGCGTTAAACCTAATTGATCGTCTCCTCCATCTTGAAAAGGATTTATGTTAAAACCATCATTTTTTCGCCTTACTTTTCTATCCAAGACATAGGATGTTTGGTTATAAAAATGGGATACCAATTTTTTAAATCCTTCTTTGTTGGACCATTTTTGTGGATTGAGTGTTAAAATCTGGCTAAATTTATTTTGGCGAATCTTTAAAAATATTTGATTGGGAAGCAATACCCTAATATATTCGGCCTGATCTTGGAACTGGGCAACTTCAAATTCCTCCAACTCCTGAATTCCATTGTTGTTATAGTCAATCCAAGTATAAACACCTTGCCCAGGCTCCGTTTTTACATAGGTAAATTCTTGTTGAGGTATCACCCCATTGTTAGATTCCAAAGCTGTATTCCAGCGTATTCCACCATCCAACAAGGTTTGATTATAAATTATGCGGGAATTTAGGGAACGCTCCGTTTCACGATTGGCTCTCAAAATAAGAATAGAATCATTCGGATCCAATATAGCTTCCGATTTCGGTTCATATTTCAAGGTTCTATAATTCGCATAAGCGGAAAGCTGCGTGTTTGCCGTATTTATAAGTTTCGACTTTAGATAATAGGTATTTGAGGAATTCACTTTTTGAAGTAGGTTATCCCGAACACTATCATTCACTCGATACTGATAACCAGCTTCCACAAAAATTTTCGTACTATCACCAATACCTGCAAACACTTCAAAAGCACTGAATTTTTGACTTATCGGCGAAATACTATCCTTAGAAACATCTTTTATCTGATTGTTCTCCAGAGCCACTTTCCCTCCTATCCAAGATTTTTCAAAAGAATAAGTGGTTGTATTGTTTAATCGGAAAAATTTAGAGGAAATAGTATCTGCCTTGCTATCTAGAAAACTTCCATAAGTTCGAAACTTTAATTTTTTCAGATTTATTTCGGAAGCGATTATATTTCTAGTTCCGTTGAAGTTTTCAGAATAATTCAAATTTTGAAATTCATAGCGGCCTCCACCAATTTTGGGATGAGAAACCTCAACACCTGAAATTAAGAAGCGTTGATTTCCAATTGGGTTAACAAGGTTCCAATCTCGATTAAATTCTACATTATAAAGCCTTTCAACAGTTTTAAAATTTTTCTGTACAAAATCTAAAGAACCGAATGCATCTATTTTTAATGTGTCCTCTGTCGTCAGAACTCTTTGCTTAAAAGCCAATCTTCCCGCAAATCCATCATTATTGCCATCGTCAATATTACTAAAAAGATTGAGATCATTTTTACTTCCCGCAACCTCAAAATCTACACGAGTTTTTTCTGAAGGATGAAAACTACCATTAAGGCCTCCAACTTGAAGTTTGATTGGTGCGTTTAATCTAATAATAGGCTCATAATTTCCTTTTTTTACACCATCTACAGGGGCCACATATTGAAAAATACGACTTATTGCATTCTTATCACTTATAACATAATTGCCATTGTTATTTCCAACTAGCGTAAAACGAACACTGAAAAGCTCATCTTCTGGATTATTTGAAAAGACAAAAGCTTCTACTCCATCTATGATTTCCTTTTTATATAATATCTTATTTTCCGAATAGGTATCCGGAACTGCAGAAGGTGCATTCATTAAATCTGGATCATCACCTGCCTCCTTTAAAATAGCAACTTGTTCTTCGGATAGGTTTTGCTGAAGGGGTTGGTTTTTTGCATCATTTTCAGAATACACATATACTCCTAAATCCAAGTTATCGCTAGTGTAATTTCCTCCACCATAGCCAATGAAACGCGTATAACTTCTATCGGTATATTGATATTCTACCGAAATACGCATATTGCTTGTTATAGGATATGTTGGGTTGAACTTTATTTCGCCTGCGTTATAATCAATTACATAGTCTTCATTTTCGCCGCGCTTCAGAAGTAATCCGTTCACATAAACTCTTTCACTTCCCGAAACTACCAAAATATAAAGCTCTCCGTTAGGCCCAACCAATTTATAAGGACCTTGATTTCCTTCCTGCCCTATAAATTCACTTTTTGAAAAAACACCTCGCACTAATGCTCCCGAAGCAAAAGCTGAGATTTTGGAGCCATCCTCATTATTAAAAGTCCCACCTAAAGATATCCCCTGTACTTTTTTAGTAAACCTTCCAAAGTAACTATTGTTATTTTGCAAATCGACATCCCCTGCTCGAATATTCCAATTATCGCCAAACAGTTCTATAAAAATTTGATCGAATTCATTTAAACTCTGAGAATATCCCCCTTCCTGAGTGGGAATATTTGCATCTTGAATGGAAGCGCGAATGGAGACTTTATCGCTTAGTCTTCCTGTTATTTGTAAATCCAATTCTGAATTCACAACTGCATTTTGGTTATTTCCAATAGTAATACCTCGCGATATGCTTCCAGAAGTATTCAATCCATCAAAAGGGGTGAATGTATTTAGGTTGGTACTTTCGTCGAGTGAATAAAGCTTGTCTATTTTCCCTGTGTTTTCAACAATGATTTTAGGATCTAGTGCAAAATACTCACGCGTTAAAAAATCGGGGTAACGCAAATATTGAATATCCAGCGTATCTTGCTGTTGCTGCAATTCTTTGGAGAAAATAATAATCCCCTTTTTGAAATCTATCCTGTAACTAAAAGGATTTTGAGAATTCCCATCTCTATCAAGAACCGCAAACTTTTGAGGGTTGATGCTAACGCTGTCTATAACAACAGTATCTCTAACCGCCACCTTTCTCTCTCGATAATTTGAAGTAATATCCTGCGCATAGCCAGCGGCTGCAATAAAAAGGAAAAAAACAAGGAGATATAACTTCATCAACTATAAAACTAAACACTTCGGTTTTTATTTTGTAAGATATCTTTTGATAACCTTTTGTGAAATGGATGGTGTAAAAATACAATCTTATTTACTTTAGCTATTCATAATATCTTTGTGAACTTTGAGCCTTCCTAGTGTTCTTCGTGGTTAAAGCTATACCACACAATTATACAGAAGGGCACTGAGACAGACGGAGAAAAAAACACTTCTTTTGAAAATAATCTCATACAATGTAAACGGAATACGCGCGGCAATGCGCAAAGGATTTATCGACTGGTTACAAGCTGCAAATCCAGATGTTATCTGCATCCAAGAAACAAAAGCCAATTTTGATCAAGTGGAAATCGAAGAGATAGAAAAAGCAGGATATCCTTTCCATTATTGGTATAGCGCCATTAAAAAAGGCTATAGTGGCGTGGCAATATTTTCTAAAACAAAACCGAACCACATAGAATATGGAACTGGAATTGAATATATGGATTACGAAGGAAGAAATATTCGTTTGGATTTTGATGAGGTTTCGGTTATGAGTCTGTATGTGCCAAGTGGAACCAATATCAATCGATTGGAACTTAAATTTGCATATATGGCCGATTTTAGAAAGTATATCGACAATCTGAAAAAAGAAATTCCAAATTTGGTGATTTGTGGCGATTATAATATTTGCCACAAAGCAATAGACATACACGATCCAGTTCGGCTTAAAAACGTTTCTGGCTTCTTACCTATTGAGAGGGAATGGCTTGATAGATTTATGAAAAGTGGCTTTATAGATAGTTTCCGTCATTTCAACAAAGCACCTGACAATTATACCTGGTGGAGTTATCGCGCCAATTCCCGTAACAACAACAAAGGTTGGCGAATAGATTACAATTTGGTTTCAGAACCATTATTAAACAATCTAAAACGTGCTGTTATTTTACCTGATGCAATGCATAGCGACCATTGTCCACTTTTAGTAGAACTCGAATTCTAATTATAACAAAATTAACGGACTTTGACACGGCTTTAAGTTTTTCATGCCTTTAAACTCTAACTCATTAATACCATGAATTTTCCAGAAGAATTTTACAAACACTTGAAAGATCATAATTACACCGAGATAAAAGGTGGAACTGAAAGAAATACTTTCTTGGAAATTTGGGTGGTTTCAGTTAATAAGCGGGTTTTTGCTAGAAGTTGGAACAAGAGTACCCAAAGTTGGTTTACTGCATTTCTTGAAACAGGTGTTGGACAATTGAAATATGGTGAGAAAACCATTAATGTGAAAGGGCAAAAACTTGGGACAACAGATCAAATCCAAGAAGAAATTAACCAAGCCTATTTAAAAAGATATAATCAAAAAGATAATATTTATTATTCTAAAGGTATTACTCAGCCGGAATATTTAGACTACACCATGGAGTTTCGTTATTCTGAAAAAACTTATAAATGAAGAATGAAAGACAATTTTAAAAGAAATTGATGCTTTGCTCGATGGAGCACAAAATCCATCTCGCTAAACAAACGCACTATATCCAGTAATGGCCCTACCAACAATTAAGGTGTTTATTTCTTTTGTGCCTTCATAGCTATAAATCGCTTCGGCATCGGCTACAAAACGGGCCACATCATATTCTAGAAGAATTCCGTTGCCACCCATAACTTCACGTGCCTGGCTAACAACATCACGAGTTCGCATACTGCAAAAAACTTTTGCCAGAGAAGCATGTTCATCGGTTAATAAACCTTCATCTTGCAATTCTGAAAGGCGAAAACACATAGTTTGCATCGCCGTAAGATTGGCTACCATTTCCACCAAATGATTTTGAACTAATTGAAAAGAAGCAATCGGTTTTCCAAATTGTTCGCGTTTTTTAGTGTATTTCAATGCAGCTTCATAAGCACCGCGTGCACAGCCCACGGCTTGCCAAGCGACTCCAGCACGGGTCATTCTTAACACTTTTGCCGTGTCTTTAAAGGAGTCGCATTTTTGAAGTCTATCACTTTCGGGGACGCAGCAATCTGTCAAGGTTATCAGTGCATTTTGTACCGTTCGGAGTGCCATTTTATTTTCAATTTTTTCTGCTTTAAATCCTGGATTACCTTTCCGTATTAAAAATCCTTTAACTTGGTCAGTTGCTTCATCACGCGCCCAAATGATTATCACATCTGCAAAAGTAGCGTTTCCAATCCATTTTTTTTGTCCATTTAAAACCCATACATCACCCTCCAATCTACAAGTGGTTCCCATACCACCCGCAACTGCCGATCCCACTTCAGGCTCTGTTAGACCAAAAGCTCCAATAAGTTCCATTCTAGCCATCTTGGGAAGCCATTCTTGTTTTTGCTCCTCGCTCCCACAGAGATATATAGAACCCATAGCCAAACCGCTATGCACCCCAAAAAAGGTAGAGATTGAAACATCCACACGGGCGAGCTCCATGGCTATTATTCCTTCCATCACGTAGGTTTCATTAGGTGTTCCATAACCTTCATATGTAAGCCCACAAATGTTTAGCTCAGCCATTTTCGGAATAATCTGAAAGGGAAATTCCGCCCTATTCCAATATTCATTTGCAATAGGCCTTATTTCTTCTTCCATAAAATTTCGGACCCTTATTTGAAGCTCCCGTTGCTCTGGACTTAGTTTTAAAGCCAAATCATAAAAATCACCATCAATAGGAGGTAATTTATGTTGGCCCTTTTTTCCACCTTTATGTTTTAACATCTTCATTAAACCCGTCAATTGTCGATCATCGAGCTCGCCAACAGTTTTCATGATTTCCGAAAGATCTACTTTTCGCGAAAGCTTACCCAACGCATCAAGGTCGATTTCCTTCATTAAATGAATGGTTTGTTTGATTTTGGAAAAAATAGACATACTGGCTTTTTTAGAATTGAATTCTAAAGATACCATTAAGGACTTTTGATGATGGCTAAAGAAAAGTTAATTCGAAGGAAGTTCTTCGATGAAGGATTTATTTACAAACCCTTTTAAGCTGTCCAATGTTTGAATATGAAACCAATTCTGGTTTTTTCCGAGCACCAATAATGTGTCATCTTTCTTCAACCTCCCAATTTGTTCAAAAACATCCGCCGGACCTTTTCGTAAATCAGCTCGGTTTTTAAAAACCCTTGCTTTCAAATTCGTAGAAGTATCGTGTAGCTCTTGAATATCGCTCATCTTTATATATGGGTATGGATTAACGGCTACTCTTTTTCTATAAATTCCAAAATGGAGATGTGGTGGAGTGGTTGCTGCATTACCAGTATTCCCAACAAAACCAAGTGTGTCACCAGTCTTAACTCTTTTTCCAGCAGTTACAGCTATACTATCCAAATGGGCGTAATACACTCTTTTCCCAAAAAGTCCATCGGTGAGCCAAACTTGCTTACCCCCCAAACCACCATCGCGTGTTGAGGCAATTCTCCCATCAGAAACAGCGACAACCGGCGTTCCCTTGTCTGCAAAAATATCAATACCTTCATGTGAACGGCTTCCTGTGTCACGCGGATCTGCCCAAAAACTTCGTACACTTTTATTATTGCCTCCGCTTACTGGAAAAAAGTACATCGGTTGGGAATAAATTTTTAAAATGAAAGGAAATTGTCGCTGCATTTCTGGTTGAACAATAACTTTGTAAACAGCAGATTTATCTATTTCAAAAGTGAGGACGGATTTTTTGTCTTTTGAACTTTTTATCAATCGAAATCTGGTTAATGAATCGATTTTCTGTTGAAAAAGGTCAATAAAGACAAAGGCTGAATCTGGTTGTTTTTCAACTTCGACTACTAATCGCTCACCTTCCTTTAACTGTAGATTATAACTGTAAACATTGAAATTCTCTTCAGAAAAGATTCCACTTTCAGAATAAGGAAGCGTTATTTGAATATTATCTCTTTTTGACACTTCAAAGGCTTTATTCCAGAGTACCAGCAACGAATCTTCCCTTTTGAAATTACGTTCATACACTTCGCGGGCAGTTGGTCTTTTAACCACATCTTCCACCTTTCGAATTTCTTCTTTACAGCTTATATAGGCTATTCCGAAAAGAAGTAGGCAAGAAAAAGTCTTATAATTCATAGTTATGCTCAGTTATCGAACAGGTTTACACAGTCCCAAAAAAGGAATCATCCGAAAAGATGGTGAACCACATCGTGTACTTTTGCTACCTTAATGATGTTTATATGAAAATTATTCTTCGGAATCTTGCAATATTTTGAAATAACGATAGAAGTAAAACCAAGTTTTTCAGCTTCCAAAATGCGTTGTTCAACACGAGTAACAGGTCGAACCTCACCAGCAAGACCAACCTCAGCAGCAAAACAAAGCCGCTTATCTATCGCTATATCAATATTTGACGAAAGTACAGCGGCCACAACAGCCAAATCAATCGCCGGATCATCCACAGTTATTCCGCCGGTAACATTTAAAAAAACATCTTTAGCACCCAATTTAAAGCCAGCTCGCTTTTCCAAAACCGCTAGAATCATATTTAAGCGCTTTGCATTATAGCCCGTTGCGCTACGTTGGGGTGTACCATAAACTGCACTACTCACCAATGCTTGGATTTCAATCATAAGTGGCCGCATCCCCTCCAATGTTGCCGCAATAGCAGTTCCACTTAAATCTTCGTCATTTTTTGAAATCAATATTTCCGAAGGGTTTGAAACTTCACGAAGTCCACTGCCCTGCATTTCGTAAATACCCAATTCATTTGTACTTCCAAAACGGTTTTTGTTGGCACGCAAAATTCGGTAAATATGGTTTCTATCACCTTCAAATTGTAAAACCGTATCGACCATATGTTCCAAAATTTTAGGACCAGCGATGTTTCCATCTTTGGTAATGTGTCCAATCAAAATAACCGGGGTTGCGGTTTCTTTTGCAAATTTTATAAGCTCTGCAGTAGTTTCTCTAATTTGTGAGATACTTCCAGCCGTGCTTTCTATATGGTCAGTATGCAAGGTTTGGATTGAGTCAATCACCACAATATCTGGCTCAATTTCTTCAATATTTCTAAAGATATTCTGGGTTTTTGTTTCCGTTAAAATATAACAGTTCTCCGAAATAGGCTGAATTCGCTCCGCCCGCATTTTTATTTGTTGTGCACTTTCTTCACCCGAAACATACAATGTTTTGTATGGAAGTTGAAGTGCAATTTGCAACATTAATGTACTCTTTCCAATTCCCGGCTCACCGCCTAAAAGCGTCAATGAGCCTGGAACCAAGCCTCCGCCAAGAACACGATTCAATTCATTGTTTTTTGTGTTTAGTCGTGCTTCGGCTTGGGTCGATATCTCGGAAATACGTTGTGGTTTCGCAATTCTTTTTGACGAATTTTCACTGGATTTCCAACTTACCTTTTCAGCTTTTTGAATTATTTCTTCGGCAATAGTATTCCATTGCTTACAGGAATTACACTGCCCTTGCCATTTAGCATATTGGGCGCCGCAATTTTGACAGAAAAAAGTGCTTTTTGTTTTTGCCATAATAGTTCCGCTAAATTAAATATATTTACGCTACCAACCATCCTTAAATGAAACGCTTCTTCCTCACACTCTTTTTTCTTTGGAATTGCTCTTTGTTTGTCACCGCTCAACAATACCAGTTTAAGAAATTTAGGATAGAAGATGGATTGGTAAGTAATGAAACCTACGATATTATCCAAGACAGCAAAAACAGAATCTGGATATCTACAGTCGCAGGAATTAGTTGTTTTAACGGCAAAACATTCAAAAATTACACAACGGATGACGGCTTGGCATCCAATCCCAGCTTTAGCCTTTTTGAGGACTCAAAAGGCAGAATCTGGGTTGGCTCATCAAATAAAGGAGTAAGCATCATTGAAAATGGAAAGGTCTCCAATCCACTGAAACTGGACTACTCTTCAATGGGTAGCGCCAACAGTTTTTTGGAAGCCGAGGACGGTACAATCTACATTATCTTCTTAAGAGGCATAGTCTCGTACAAAAACGGTAAATGGGATATATTACAACACGATACTCAGGAGAACGACGTTTCTGGCCTACAAAATGCTGCGTGGTATGACAGTAATACTATTTATATCACCTCTATCACTAAAGGTATTTTTAAATTAACCTTAAATCCATTTAAGTTTGAAAATATTTACCAAGAAAAAGATGGCATAAATAATATCTGCTATTCCATATTAATAGATAAAAAGAAGACTATTTGGGTTGGTGCTTACGGCGGTCTTTACAAAATATTAAATGGACAAATAACCTATTTTGGTTTCAATCTAGATGAATTTGACATAAACCGTATCTATGATATTTATGAAGAAAACGAAAATGAATTCTACTTAAGTTTTGAAGGAAATGGGTTTGGAATCTTCAATAAAATAACTGGTAACTTAAAAATATTTAATGAGAAGCAAGGACTACCAAGTAAATACATCTATAGAACAATAAAAGATACTGAAGGAAACCATTGGATGACATCTTATGGAGAAGGTATTATTCGATTTCGAGACACATCATTTAAAATCTATAATGATCAAAATGGACTTCCGTCCAACGTTATCAATGATTTGGCAGAATGGGATGATGAGTGGATAGTAGCAACAGAAAAGGGAGCCGTTTCAATCACTGACAAGAAAGAAATAAGTAAACCTATTAAAAAAGAACCAGTAACAAATCTTTTTGTTACACCTGAAAATACTTTGTTACTATCAACCGAAACAGAAATTACGGAGCTGTCTAAAAATGCTCCTCCTAAAGTCGTTGATTACGGCGCGTATAATCTTTTGTTTAAGGATAAAATTAGAACATTCCTCTTTGAAACACATAAAATTAAAGTCTTGACTAAAGATTCTACTTATTTTATAAATTCAAGAAGATCCATCAACATTAAACCCATAGGCGATCGCTATATTCTTTGTAAAATAGCGGGAATGTTTCAGATTAAAGGAAATGTAATGGATTCCATTCCTGGTATGAGCTATCTTATTCATACTGACTTTAGAAGTATGGATGACATTAACAGTAATGAAGTTATTGCTGGAAGTGAAAAAAAATTATATCACATTAAGCTTGAAAACGACGAATTTAAGATCAAGACGTTCGATATGTCACACTTCCCAAAGTTAACCCATTTTAGGGCCTTACAAATAGATGGCAATAATTTATGGTTGGCAGGTCGGGATATAATATATAAAGTAGATTTGAATCTCTTACTCAAAAAAGACAGTGTTTCACAGAAAAGCTTTAGTACGATAGATCATTTTCTAGAAAGTGATATTGACTTCGATTCAATGTTAATTACAAAAGACCAAACCGTATTGGGATCTTCGTTTAGCGGTGTTATAGCTTTTAATGAAAAAGATTATATTCCAAACACACAGCCTCCAAAACTGGATCTTTCAAATATTTTACTGTTTTCTGAACCCTTGGATGACGAGCAATACAAAAGTTCAAAAGGAGTCGTTCTACCCTACCAAAAAAACTACTTAACGTTTTCAATGGAAGCAATTACATTTACTAATCCAGAAAATGTTCAGTATCAATACCGAATGAAAGGTCTTCGTGACGGAGATGAATGGTCGCTACCAACAAAAGATCCAAATGTTGTTTTCTCTTATCTCCCACCTGGCGACTATACTTTTGAATTTACAGCCAACAACGGTGATGATGTTTGGCAAACTACGTCATATCAGTATCCATTTAAAATAAAAGTCCCTTTTTGGAGAACTGGCTTATTTTGGTTTTCATTACTTTCATTCATTTCCATCAGTATTCTTCTTTTCATTCATTATAAAAACAAAGCAGAGCGAAAAAGAAATGAAGCATACACGCATAATCTTATAGAGGCGCAGGAAGAAGAGCGAACTCGCGTAGCACGTGAACTCCACGACAGCGTGGGTCAAAAACTAATGCTGCTCACAAAAAAAACCAAAACTGTGGGCAATAATGAAATGGAATCACTAGCGGAAAACACTCTAGAAGAACTGCGAACCATTTCTCGTGGCCTCCATCCCGCAAACCTAGAAAGATTGGGCCCTACTGCGGCAATTAGATCATTGATTGATGAGGTGGATGCAAACACAAACATATTTTTTACTTACGATATTGAGAATATAGATACTTTGATAAGCAAAGAAGCTTCATTACATTTGTATCGAATTATTCAAGAAGTGTTGAACAACATGGTAAAACATTCAGAAGCTAAATCGGCCACGGTTACAATTGAAAAAAAAGGAAAGACTATTGAAACGGTTATATCAGACAAAGGGAAAGGTTTCGATCATTCTGAAAAAATAAAATCGAGTGCCAGCCTCGGAATGAAAACACTCTTAGAAAGAGCAAAAATATTAAATTCCAAAATTGATATAAAAAGTCAAATAAACAAGGGAACTACCGTAACCTTGATTACCCCTATTTAAATGATAATAAAAAAAGATATCTCTATTGTTATTGCAGATGATCACCCTATGATTTTAAAAGGGCTGAAAGATGAATTGATTGGAAGCAACTATAATGTTGTTGGTGAAGCAATCAACGGTATGCAAGCACTAGAACTAATCTTAACACTTAAGCCAACAATTGCACTATTAGATATAGATATGCCTGTTTTAACAGGTTTCGAGGTGATAAAAATGGCCAAAGAAAAAGATATTTTTACAAAATTTATCGTGCTTTCTTTCCATAGAGAAACAGAGTATATATCACAAGCCAAAGCCCTTCAAATCAATGGTTATTTATTAAAGGAGGATTCCTTTTCCGTAATTGAAAATTGCATTGAAAATGTGTTAAACAACAAAATCTGTTTTAGCCCTTCTTTTGCCGCGGAGTCTCTCGCTATGGTTTCTGAAGATTTTAAAAGGATAAAGCACTTAACCGCTTCTGAAAAAACCATTTTAAAACTTGTATCAAAACAATTGAGCAGTAATGAGATTGCAGAAAGCCTATTCATTTCAACACGAACCGTTGAAAAACACAGGAGTAATATTATCACAAAACTTGAGATTGACAACACAAGTAATTCTCTGACAAACTGGGCTTACCTACACAGAAATTTGATTAAGGAAATCTAGACTTTAATAACCAAAATCATTCTTAATTTTATCTGCTCTATCAAGTAATTTATCTATAGTTATTGAATCAACCTCTTCCTTGTTATAGCCTCCTTGATATGTTTTCATCGCTTTTTTGGGTGCTCCCGTTTCTTCGTAATAGCGTCCTAAATAATAATCCCCAAGTACAGTATTTGGATATTGCTTTTTAGCCAAAGTGGCAATTTCGCGCAAAGATTCCCATTGACTTTTCTTTTCTGCTGCAGTCGCCGTAGCAATAAAATCATTGACTCGAATATTGTTCTTTATCCCAAAAAGATCTTCTATAACCTTATATTTATCAATTAAATATTGACTAATCGGCGTATCCATTTTTAACAGAACTTCAGAGAATTCTTCTTTGCTAATTGGCCTGTAAACTGAAAATATCTTTTCCAGAGCATTCGGAATTCCGCGAGCTCCCAACGAATAATGTGTGGCTCCATCAAAATTGTCAAAATAATAATTGAAAGATGTACTTTTCAATGTGCTCAATTGTTTGTCCAAATCTTCATTAGATTCTCTCAAACCTTTAATATCATCGCTTCCTGTAGCTAAATAATAAAATATTTTTCCTTGAATCTTCGGAATTCGCTCCACCAATCTACTATCCATAAGAGGAGCCATATCTGGACTCAAGTTGATATATCCATTTAGTAAAGGTGGGTCTTTAAATAAATAGTAGTTAAGGAAATTTGCAGTAAAATCATGACCAACCCCAATAATGAATTTTGCCGTACGATATTTTTTATCAATATAGGGTATTAACTCCAAGCCAATAAATTCAAAAAACTGAGCACCTTTGTCACCTGGCATATAGGTCTCCTCATCATAGGAGCAATCATCATAACGAGAATCACCTTGCATAACACCAATAACAATTGATTCCGGCATATCTTCCCAATAGCTGAAATAATCCACATTTCCTGCAACTGGTTCAAAGAGATAATCTGCGTCCAGCACCAATACTAAAGGATACTTCTTGTCAGTATTCGTATCATAATTTCTAGGAAGTTGAATTTTCAACCTTCTACTCTCCCCAAGTTTTGAAGAACTAAATTCTTCGTAAACAGTTTGGGAAAAAGAAGTAAGATTAATCAAGAGGCATATAGTGAAAAGTAGAATGTTTCTCATGGGTTATAAATTTTTAGCTGTGGAAAGATAACAAATTTTGTATCTGCCAATTTTTTCCGAAGTGAAAATAAAATGAAAAATTTATTTTTCACTTCTATTTCTATTATAAAGTGGAAGTATAATCATCGAAAGCACACCAAAAAATAAAATGGATGAAATATTTGAAACCCAAACTATCCAGCCGAATGCAATACCTGCAGTCTTAGCAATACCAAAAACAGTCAATATTCCCGCTATTGCCACAGGATAGGTCCCAAATCCGCTATTGGTAAAAGCAAAAGTAAAACTGCCCACCACAAAAGTAATGATGACAG
Organism: Aequorivita sp.; assembly: GCA_034675805.1. GTDB lineage: Bacteria > Bacteroidota > Bacteroidia > Flavobacteriales > Flavobacteriaceae > Aequorivita. The sequence continues at coordinate 1,643,876 of JAUCCX010000001.1, forward strand.
TGCCAAGAGGAATGTTTGCAGTGTCGGGCAAAGCATGAAGCGCCATATAAAAAGAAAGCAAGTAAAGACCCCAAATAAGAAAAGTATGGAAAAGAAATGCTCCCTTTTTTTGCATTTTCACGATACTGAAAACACCCTCCTTTAAACCAATTACAAAGCTTTTCAATTTTCGGTTAATCTTGGAATTTGAAAATCTAATATATAATGGAATCATTACTAAAATGGCAATCACTCCAATCAAAAGCAGATATAAGAATGAAGCGGGAATACCGTCAATTACATATTCATACAATACATCGAACTTTATATATAGCGCCAAAGCAGTAAAAAAGAGTAGAAAGAAAAGATCCACTACCCTCTCAGAGATAATGGTACCGAATCCCTTTTGGAAAGGTACTCCTTCATATTTATTCAAAATAATCCCTCTGGAAACCTCCCCGCTCTTCGGAATAAAAACATTCATTAAATACGCCACGGAAATCGCCATAAAGTTGTTTGCCAACCTAGTTTTATACCCCAAAGGCTCCAACATAAAACTCCAACGATAGGATCGAGAAAGATGACTAAGGACACTTAAAATAACAGAGAGCAATACAAAACCGTAGTTTGCATCGGCAAAATATTTTCTGGTCTCTGCAAGTTGTTGCGGCGTGAAGGAATTATATATGTACCAAATAAGGAAGATTCCCAATCCCAAGGGAATTGCGATCTGTAAAAACTTTGAAAGTGAACGGTTCAAATTAGCGAAGTAAATTGGTTTCCTCATCAGGGAAAACCAAGGCAGGTCTAAAGATTTTTGCCTCTTCCAACTCCATAAGCGCATAAGTTATTAAAATCAGCACATCTCCTGGAGAAACACGCCTTGCAGCTGCACCGTTGAGGGTGATTTCACCACTTTTTCGCGGACCTGGAATGGCGTAGGTCTCAAGACGTTCGCCATTATTATTGTTTACTATTTGGACCTTTTCGCCTTCAATAATATTGGCGGCGTCCATCAAATCCTCATCAATAGTAATGCTACCAATATAATTTAGATCGGCGCCGGTAACTCTTACCCTATGGATTTTAGATTTTACTACGTGTATTTGCATTGTGCAAAGGTATTAATTTAATGGCATATTATCTATCAGCCTCACTTCGCCCTCAAATGCCGCAATAAAAGCTCGGTATTTAACACCTTTACTCTTTCGCTTGGCAGTTTTAAGGTTTTTTTCGTTGGCGATTTCGAAATATTCCAAATTCAAGTCTGGGCTTTGCAAAAACCGTTCCGTAACTAATTTATTCAATTCTGTAATTGAATTTGAGTTGAATTTTTCGCGAACCTCATTCAAAACTTTATAAATAAGAGTTGCCTCATCAAACTGTTTAGCACTTAGTCGCTGGTTACGTGAACTCATTGCAAGTCCGTTATCTTCTCGAAGAATGGGACATCCAATGATTTTAACCGGTAGGTTTTCAATTTCTACTAATTTTTTCACAATCTGTAATTGCTGAAAATCCTTTTCTCCAAAATAAGCAGTGTCAGGTTTAATTATTCTGAAGAATTTGTCTAGAATAGTTCCTACTCCATCAAAATGACCCTTTCTGTGCTTGCCTTCCATCTCATTTTCGAGACCTCCGAAATCGTAGTTTTTTGTAGAAACAGCAGTTTCATATAAATCTGAGACCTCAGGTAGATAAACAATTATCTCGCCCTTCAAATCCTCTAAGAGTGAAATATCATCCTCGGGCGTTCTAGGGTACTTTTTAAGATCTTTGCTATTGTTGAATTGTGTGGGGTTTACAAAAATACTGACAACCACAATATTGTTCTCCAACAAGGCCTTCTTTATCAAAGAGATGTGACCTTTATGCAATGCGCCCATTGTTGGCACAAAACCTATTTTGTCATTTTTCCCTGCCTCTAGTTCAGCGCTAACAGCGGTAGATAAGGCCTGCACTAAGGTTTTTTTCTGGGTATGTATTACCATAAAATTGCGTTAAGAGCGGCCAAAAATAATATATTAAAGACAATCTACATAAATTTTCGTAATTTTGCGTGTTTTTAATGCCCCCGACTATTTTGGGGATGACTATAAATAACACTTAAAAAACCTTATAGATGAAAGATAAAAGAGTCTTGTATGTGTCTTCAGAAGTAATACCCTACCTTCCCGAGACCGAGATTTCTTCAATGTCGTTTGAAGCTCCGCGAATGATTAACAGTAACAATGGTCAAATACGCATCTTCATGCCAAGATACGGCAATATTAATGAAAGAAGACATCAATTACACGAAGTAATTCGCCTTTCCGGAATGAACCTTGTTATAAATGACCTAGATATGCCTTTAATTATAAAGGTCGCTTCTATACCAAAAGAGCGAATTCAGGTTTATTTTATTGATAACGAAGATTATTTTAAGCGCAAAGCAACTTATGCAGATGAAGAAGGAAATTTTTACAAAGACAATGACGAGCGTGCTATATTTTTCGCAAAAGGTGTAATTGAAACTGTAAAAAAACTAAACTGGGCACCAGATATTATTCACGTTCACGGTTGGTTAGCATCTTTTCTACCTTTATACCTTAGAAATTATTACGGTAACGAACCTTTGTTTGAAAATAGTAAAATAGTTACTTCGGTCTATGGTCAAGGTTTCGAGGGAAAATTGGCTGAAAACACAATTGATAAAGTTAGATTTGATTCTATCAATGATGAAGCAATTAAAAAACTAGAAGACCCCACTTACGTTAACTTAATGAAAGTTGCTCTCGAAAATTCTGATGCGGCAATAGTCGGCTCGGAAGAAATACCTAAGGAACTTGAAGAATATCTTAACACTCTCGAAAAACCAGTGTTAAAATATCACAATATGGAAAATTTTTCCCAAGCATATTTAGATTTTTACCGCGATAAAGTTTTAAAATAAACGTTCCGCGCTCCACTACCATAAGAGACTGTAACAGAACACAATAACATTTTAAAAAAACAAGGAGCAAATTACCCTTCAATTAAAAAAATTAATTAAGACCGATGAGAATTAAAAATTTGTTGCCCATCACTGGCGCTATTTTGTTTATTATAATTGCATTATCTTCATGCCAAGACGACATTAGTTCCATTGGTTCTGAAATTTTGGGAGATGAAATTCCCAACGGGATTCTTGACGAATCACAAACCATAATTTCTTACAGTAGAATGATGGGGCCCGTGCAAAGCAATAGATTACCTGCTTACCAACTTGGGGTTTATAAGGATCCCGTATATGGAAAATCGACAATTAACCTGCTTTCCCAACTTACATTACAGGAAAACAATCCAAAGTTTGGCGACAGTGCCAAAGTAGACAGCGTTTTTGTGTATTTACCTTATTTCAGTAAAGCCACGACTGTTGATAGCACTACTACCTATAAACTAGACTCCATTTACGGCACTTCACCCATAAATGTTTCAATCTTAACTTCCAATTACTTTTTAAGGGAATATGATCCTAGTACTGGTTTTCAGGATTTTCAGAATTACTATACCAATGAAGGAGATACTTTCGAGCAAAATCTAGGTGTTGAACTAGGTTCAGTTCAAAACTTTATTCCTAATGCTAAAGGTTTTGTCTTCAATAAAGGAGAGTCAAACGAAGAAAAACTAGGACCAGGGCTTAGAGTAAAACTCGATTCTACTTTCTTTCAATCGAATGTTATAGATATGGAAGGAACAGAGGAATTGCGTAATAGCAATAACTTCAAAAATTTCCTAAGAGGTCTTTACTTTCAGGTAAATTCACCATCAGACGATGGTAGTTTGTTCATCTTTGATGCAACCAAAGCCTACGTCTCAATATATTACAGTTTTGACAAAGAGGACAATCCCGACGAAAAGGACCATGCCGTCTATAAATTAAATTTCGGAGGTATAAATGTTAATACTTTCGATAATAATCTGCCCCAGGCAATACAAACTGCTGTGGACAACCCCAATACGCAAACCGGAAACGAAAATCTTTATATACGTGGTGGCGACGGAATTATCTCGGTAGTAGAACTTTTTGGAAAAGACCTTGACAACAATGGAGTTGCAGATGATCTTGAAATGCTTCGTTCTAAGAAATGGATTATAAACGAGGCTAACCTATTCTTTTATGTAAACCAAGATTTGATGGTTGGAGGAGCCACCGAACCGGAGCGAATTATGATCTACGACCTTAAAAACAGCAATGTTTTGGCGGACTATAATCTTGATCAAACCAGTAGTTTGGAGCCTATTGACGCCTTTACGGGTCACTTCGGCAGATTGGAAAGAGGAAGTGATGGAAAAGGGAAGTATTACAAGCTAAAAATAACAAATCACATTAGTAATTTGATTAATAAGGATAGCACAAATGTACCTTTAGGAATTGTGGTTTCGCAAAATGTTACTATCAGAACAACCCAAAAACTAAAAGACTCGATATTACCGAGTATAAAACAAATTCCATCCAGCAGCGTTATTTCACCTGAAGGAACTATTCTTTATGGAAATGCCTCCCCAAACCAAGAAAAAAGATTAAAACTCCAAATATATTATACAGAACCTAAATAAACTCTCTTATGTGTGGAATTGTAGGCTATATCGGCCATAGAGAAGCATATCCAATTATTCTTAACGGATTAAAACGCTTGGAATACCGAGGATACGACAGTGCAGGAATCGCTCTTTTCGATGGAAAGGATATACAGCTCTGTAAAACAAAAGGTAAAGTTATAAATCTCGAGGAAAAGGCGAAAAAAGAAATTTCTCTAAAAGGAAATCTTGGCATAGGCCATACTCGTTGGGCAACACACGGAGTACCAAATGACGTAAATAGCCACCCACACTACTCAAATAGCGGTGATTTGGTAATTATCCATAACGGAATCATTGAAAATTACGATTCTCTTAAAAAAGAATTGATAAAACGAGGCTACACCTTTAAGTCTGAAACCGACACTGAAGTTTTAGTAAACCTTATTGAAGATATTCAAATTAAAGAGAATGTAAAGCTTGGTAAAGCAGTCCAAATAGCCTTAAATCAAGTGGTAGGTGCTTATGCTATTGCCCTGTTCGATATAAAGAAACCAGACGAAATTGTAGTTGCAAAACTTGGAAGTCCCTTGGCAATTGGCGTTGGCGAAGATGAATTCTTTGTGGCTAGTGACGCTTCTCCTTTTATTGAATTTACGAACAACGCCATCTATCTGGAAGATGAAGAAATGGCAATTATCCGTTTAGGAAGAGATGTAAAAGTTCGTAAAATAAAGGACGACGAACTAGTAGCACCATATATTCAAGAACTCCAACTAAATCTGGAGCAAATAGAAAAAGGCGGCTATGACCATTTTATGCTGAAGGAAATTTATGAACAGCCTTCTGTTATAAAGGACACCTATCGCGGAAGACTCCTAGCAGATCAAGGAATAGTAAGGCTTGGCGGGCTAGAAGACTATATTGAAAAATTCATAAATGCAGATCGCATTATTATTGTGGCTTGTGGAACTTCTTGGCACGCTGGTTTAGTGGCTGAGTATATTTTTGAGGAATTGGTCCGCATTCCAGTTGAAGTAGAATACGCCTCTGAATTCCGTTATCGAAATCCAATTATATCAGAAAAGGATGTTGTTATCGCTATCTCTCAAAGTGGCGAAACCGCCGATACACTCGCTGCAATAAAGCTTGCAAAATCAAAAGGCGCATTCGTCTATGGCGTTTGCAACGTTGTGGGATCTACCATTTCTAGAGAAACACACAGTGGAACTTACACCCACGCTGGACCTGAAATTGGAGTTGCTTCTACAAAAGCTTTCACCACCCAAATTACTGTTTTGACGATGATGGCCTTACGCTTGGCAAAAGCCAAGGGAACAATCAGCCAACGTGACTTTATGCTTTATTTACGCGAATTGGAACTTATTCCTAGCCACATAGAAGAAGCCCTTAAAACAAATGATAAAATAAAGGAAATCTCTGCTGTCTTTAAAGATGCCCGTAACTTCTTATATCTCGGGAGAGGCTATAATTTCCCTGTAGCCTTAGAAGGTGCTTTAAAACTAAAGGAAATCTCATACATTCACGCTGAAGGTTATCCCGCTGCCGAAATGAAGCACGGGCCAATTGCGCTTATTGACGAACATATGCCCGTTGTGGTTGTTGCAATTAAAAGCGATCACTATGAAAAAGTAGTGAGCAATATTCAAGAAATTAAGGCTAGAAAAGGAAAGATCATAGCAGTAGTTTCAAAAGGAGATACAGCAGTAAAAGAATTGGCAGATTACGTTATGGAAGTGCCACATACTACAGAACTCTTAACACCATTGGTTACTGTCATTCCGTTACAACTGCTTTCTTACCATATTGCCGTGATGTTAGGCAGAAATGTTGATCAACCACGGAACTTGGCGAAATCGGTTACAGTAGAATAATTTTAAAATAATAATAGTCAAAAGAGCAAAGAATTTGGATGGTTTAATATCCAAATTCTTTGCTCTTTTATTTAAGCTCAATCCTGTTTAAGAAACGACCATTTCTAAAATCTCTGTTTCCTTATTCCCTCAACACTTATTTCCAAATAAATTGATACTTTTAATATATGAAAGTCATCAATCTCATTTCGGGTCCGCGAAATCTATCTACAGCACTAATGTATTCCTTCGCCCAACGCGAGGACACAACAGTTCTGGACGAACCATTTTACGGATATTACCTTAAAAATGCTTCCTTGGAAAATGAACATCCTTCACAAACAGAAATTCTGCATACAATGGAATTGAATGAAGAAAAAGTAGTTGATACAATAAACTCACTTGCAAACCCTCCAATAGTAAGCCCAAAAAAGAAAAACATTTTTGTAAAAGGAATGGCACACCATTATCTGACAGATTCACCAGATTTCATTCTTAATTGGAACAATGTGATTTTAATTCGCCATCCAAAGAAATTGATTGCCTCGTTTTCAAAAGTAATCCAGACCCCCACTTTAAACGATATAGGCATCAAAAAAGCTTCAGAATTATTCTTATTTCTAAAGAAAAATGGAAAGACCCCAATCGTAATTGATAGCGATGAACTTTTAAAAAATCCAGAACTATATCTCAAAAAACTTTGTAATTTGCTGAACATCCCTTTTTCTGAAAAAATGCTTCAGTGGAAAAAAGGTGGAATCCCAGAAGATGGCCTTTGGGCAAAACATTGGTACGACAACGTTCACAATTCCGAAGGATTCGCAATACAACAAAGTAGTTCGCAATCATTATCCGAACATTTGGAACCATTGTTAACAAAGGCATTGCCATACTACGAAACTCTAAAAAACAATATCCTATCATAAAAAAATTGACCTAATACAATAACTCAAAACTCATAACTAAAAAAAATGCTCCAAAAATCCAATCCCAAAAACGACAACATTCAAGTTTTCATAAAAGACAAACTATATCCTCGTAACGAAGCAAAAGTTTCAGTCTTTGACAGCTCCGTCCAGGGCGGTGATGCAGTTTGGGAAGGCCTGCGCGTATATCCTGAGGGTGTGGTTTGTCTGGAAAAGCACTTAACCCGTCTGCACGAATCTGCAAAAACATTGGCGTTTGTAGACATCCCCTCCAAAGAATTCATCAAAAAAGCTATCAAGCAAACCCTTGATGCCAATGGAATGACAAATGATACTCACATACGTCTGACATTGACGCGAGGCGAAAAAATAACCAGCGGTATGGATCCAAGACTAAACCAAAGCGGCTCCTGCTTAATCGTTTTGGCTGAATGGAAGCCTCTGGTTTACGACAACAGCCATGGCATAAAAGTAATAAGCACCAGCCAACGCCGCAACTCACCTCAGTTTTTGGACAGTAAAATTCATCATAACAATCTTCTCAATAATATTATCGCTAAAATTCAGGCCAACGTAGCCGGTAAAGACGCCGGATTAATGCTTGATGATCGTGGCTTTATAGCCGAATTGAATGGCAGCAACCTTTTTATGGTGAAAAATGGAAAAGTATTTACACCATTTGCCCACGCCTGCCTGCCTGGGATTACCAGAAACTCAGTGATTGAAATGTGTAAAAAACACAATATTGAAATCACCGAAGCAGACATTACACTTTCCCAATTCTACAATGCCGATGGCGTTATCGCGACAGGTACTATGGGAGAGCTTACCCCAATTGTTGAAATCGATGGTAGGCTTATCTCAAAAGATGATACCCTTCAGAAAAAAATAATTGAACTATTCTCAAAAGAGGTTCGCGGATTGTGTGAAAAGCTCTGATTTTAAAAGACCCCAAAGGTTTTAAATACCGTTGGGGCTATTTCCTCATAAACCATAAATTTTTTCAACATTCCCGTTGCATTTATCATTCAGAAAAAACTATCTTTGCACCGTTCAAAACAGGGGTGGTTTTAGCACCCTTAGATAACTATAAAATAAACAGTTACTCATGTCACAAAGCATAGGAAAAGTTGCACAGATTATTGGCCCGGTAGTTGACGTTGCGTTTGATAGCGGATCGGAACTTCCAAAAATATACGACTCGTTAGAGGTAAACAACAACGGAAACCTCCTGGTTCTTGAAGTTCAATCTCACATTGGTGAGAGCATGGTACGTACCATATCAATGGACTCTACCGATGGTTTAAGCCGAGGTGTAGATGCTGTTGCAACTGGAGCACCAATCCAAATGCCAATCGGCGATGATATATATGGTCGACTTTTCAACGTTATTGGCGATGCCATCGACGGTATCGGAAACTTGCCAAAAGCTGGCAACGCTGGTCTTCCAATTCACCGTGATGCCCCAAAATTTGAAGATCTTTCAACTTCTACTGAAGTTCTTTTCACAGGTATTAAAGTAATTGACCTTATCGAGCCTTATGCAAAAGGTGGTAAAATTGGTCTATTCGGTGGTGCTGGTGTTGGTAAAACAGTACTTATTCAGGAGTTAATCAACAATATTGCAAAAGGTCACGGTGGTCTTTCAGTATTCGCTGGTGTAGGTGAACGTACTCGTGAGGGGAATGACTTACTTCGTGAAATGCTGGAGTCGGGTATTATTAAATACGGTGATGACTTTATGCACTCTATGGAAAATGGGGGATGGGATCTTTCAAAGGTTGACAAAAACGCAATGAAAGAATCTAAAGCTACTTTCGTATTCGGACAAATGAACGAACCTCCTGGAGCACGTGCACGTGTTGCACTTTCAGGCTTGACCATTGCTGAGTATTTCCGTGATGGAGCTGGTGAAGGACAAGGAAAAGACGTTCTTTTCTTCGTGGATAACATTTTCCGTTTTACACAAGCAGGTTCTGAGGTTTCTGCACTTCTTGGGCGTATGCCTTCTGCAGTGGGTTACCAGCCAACTTTGGCAACAGAGATGGGTGCGATGCAAGAACGAATTACTTCAACTAAAAGAGGTTCTATTACTTCAGTACAGGCGGTTTACGTACCTGCGGATGACCTTACGGATCCAGCACCGGCAACAACCTTTGCCCACTTGGATGCTACAACAGTACTTTCACGTAAAATTGCTGAGCTTGGTATTTATCCTGCAGTAGATCCATTGGATTCTACTTCTAGAATTCTTACCGAGTCTATTCTTGGAAAAGAACACTACGGCTGTGCACAACGTGTAAAGGAGCTTTTACAACGATATAAAGAATTACAAGATATCATCGCGATTCTTGGTATGGAAGAACTTTCTGAAGAAGATAAAATGGCAGTAGGTCGCGCACGTCGTGTACAGCGATTCCTTTCTCAGCCTTTCCACGTAGCAGAGCAGTTTACAGGTATCCCTGGTGTTTTGGTGGATATTAAAGAAACTATTAAAGGTTTTAACATGATTATGGATGGCGAATTGGATCACCTTCCCGAATCAGCCTTCAACCTTAAAGGAACAATAGAAGAAGCAATCGCCGCCGGTGAGAAAATGCTTGCTGAAGTCTAATAATTCAGAATTAGCAAGTCAGAATTCTGAATTAAAACACAGTTATTCTGAATTCATAATTCATAATTCATAATTGAGAAAATGTACTTAGAAATAGTAACCCCCGAAGCATCACTAGTATCTGGTGAAGTAGAAAGCGTAACCGTTCCTGGTGTGGATGGTGAATTCCAAATGCTGAATAACCACGCTCCCATCGTTTCTGTTTTACAGGAAGGCAAAGTGAAGTTTAGAGGAAACCCAACTATTGCGGAAGGTTTTCAGAAAAAATTCACTCAAGAAGATGGAAAATGGGTTCTTCATATTTCTGGAGGAACTGTTGAATGTAACCACAACCGAGTAATGGTATTGGCAGATTAATTCCAAAAAATAGTTATTTATATAAAAAACGCTTCCCAAATAAGGAAGCGTTTTTTTATACTTGTAATATGGATGAGAATGATATTTATATTAGCCAAGGTAATCGCCCGTTGTGGCAAATTGTGCTGGCAGCCATCCTTTTTACGGGAATGTTTATCTTTCTATATTATTTCTTCATCACTTTTAATATTTATAATTCCGTTAAAAGGGTTAAGGGATCGCTACACTTTCTACAAATAGCCATATTCCTTTTTGTAGGTGGCGTGAGTTTTTCTATAGTCCGAGACTACCACTTCAACTTTAAAGAAAAAAAAATACAAAATCCTATTCTGCGTAGGACCAATAAGAATAGGAAGCTGGAAAAAGTTTGAAAACTTAGAATACATATCAGTATTCAAAAACAGTAAGAATCTTTTCGAAATAAATTTATGGTACAATAGAAACAAGCACTTCAATATTTCAACTTATCCGAAAAATGACTTTGCCCTTCTCGCAGGCAAAGAACTAGCTAAAAAACTTAATATTGATCTATTTGACGCCACAGATCCACATAATGGGAAATGGGTTGAAATTTAGTGAAGACAAGATTTTGGTTATTTTCAATAAACAGCTATTAGCTTGAAATTCCTTAAAGTTCCCTTAACACCCCATTCAACAATACCAAGAGATTCGTAAATTTGCTTTAATCTAAAGATTATGCAATTACAGAAGATAGACAGGGTAAAAACCATTACCAAAGAAGATTTTCTAAAAAATTACTTCAAGCCACAAAAACCGGTCGTTATCGAAAACTTTATCGAAAATTGGCCAGCTTTTAAAAAGTGGGATCTAGATTATATGGCCCAAGTTGCAGGCAATAAAACCGTTCCATTATACGACAATCGCCCTGTGAGCTATAAAGATGGTTTCAATGAACCACACGCCAAAATGAAGATGAGTGAATATGTAGAACTACTCAAAAAAGAACCAACTAAATACCGCATCTTTCTTTGGAATATTTTAAAGGAAGTCCCACAGCTGCAAAAAGACTTTTCATATCCAGATTTCGGGCTCAAATTGATGAAAGGACTACCTATGTTGTTCTTCGGCGGTAAAGATTCATATACTTTTATGCACTATGACATCGATTTGGCAAACATTTTCCACTTTCACTTCCAAGGTAAAAAAGAAGTAATCCTCTTTGACCAAAAACAGAATGATTATCTCTATAAAATTCCCCATTCCCTAATCACAAGGGAAGATATCGATTTTGCTAATCCAGATTACGAAAAATGGCCCGCATTAAAAAAAGCTGAAGGCTATATTGCACATTTAGAGCACGGCAATGTTTTATATATGCCAGAAGGCTACTGGCATTATATGCGTTACATTACCCCTGGTTTCTCTATGAGTCTCCGTGCAATTCCTAGAAATCCAAAAAACCTAGCAAAAGCAGTTTACAACATTGCAATTATGCGATACTTTGATCAGTTTATGCGAAACATAAAAGGTCAAAAATGGATTGATTGGAAAAATGAACAAGCCATCATTCGCACGAACAAAACACTATAAATATAATATTTATCGCAAAGGATGTCAGGTTGAGCGCAGTCGAAACATCATCTCGTAAAGGAGATTTCGAAGTACATCCCCATATATCCATTTGAAATGCCTAAACAGACAAAATTAATTATATTTGGGCATATCTTTAAAAGCCTAAACCTATGAAAATATTCGCATCAATTATCGCATTTCTTTGTTTACAAGCAACCTTCGGACAAGCCTATTCAGGACAAGGTGATATAAAGTTTCAAGTTGGCGCTAATCTACAAGACAAAGGTACCGGAATTATGGGAAGCTTAGATTTTGGTGTAGGCGAAAACATTTCTCTTGGAGTAGCCTCCTCTTATCTTTTAGGAATTGACAAGGTGCGAGATCTGGATGGCAACAAAGTTCCTTTTGCTGATTTTGAGGATCGCTTTGATTTTAGAGTACGCTTCAATGCGAACATCGGCAACGTAATAAATGTTGATGAAAATTTCGACCTATATCCCGGGCTTTACGCAAGTTTAAAAAACTTTGGTGGCCACTTGGGCGCACGCTACTTCTTCACTAGCGGTTTTGGAGTGTTTACTGAATTTAGTGTGCCCATTGCAAAATACAATACAGATACATTGACGCCAGCCGAAAAACTGAATAACCAATTTTCAGTCAATTTAGGCGCATCATTCAATATTTAAATTTCTGCCCTCCCAATAAATTCAATTAAAATAGCACCCATATACACCGGTAAATCTATAGGCCATTCGTATTTACCTTCCCATTTCTAATTATCACACGAAAATATCCTAATAATATTTTTTCATCTTATTGCACCCTTTTCATAAAGTTCCTATCTTACCAAGGTAAATCAAACCAAACTAACCAATGAATGAATGGTTTTCCGCCTTTGAACCTTTTGAAAAGGTCTATTGGTCTATCGCTTTAATCGCTTCCGGAATTTTTATTGTTCTCATAATCCTAACTTTTATCGGTGGTGACTATGACGATACAGGAGATGTAGATGCAGATATAGATGGAGACACAGGAATTGACTTTCAGTTTCTATCCTTTAAAAATTTAATTGGCTTCTTCACCATCTTCGGATGGACTGGCATCGCCTGTATTGGAGCAGAGCTCCCAATGGGCATTGTTCTACTGGTCTCCATTATATGCGGATTGCTGATGATGGCCATAATGGCCTCACTCTTCTATTTCTTAGGAAAATTAAACAGCAGCGGAACATTAAAAATTAAGAATGCACTAAACCAAATTGGGGAGGTATATCTCACTATTGGAGCCAACCGCTCTAGAATTGGAAAGGTACATATCAATATTCAAGGAGGACTTCGAGAACTCGAAGCCTTGACCGATGAAGCCTATGACCTCCACCAAGGAGACATCATAACCGTAACCGAAATAACAGGTACGGGAATTTTAATTGTAAATAAACACACCGCCTAACCATGAAAATCTTACAACTTCAAGTAGAATCCTTTGCTCCACTATTGGCAATCGGATTCGCCATTTTATTCGTTTTTATCATCCTCATCACCTTTATAAGAAGATATAGACGTTGTCCCTCGGACCGAATCCTTGTTGTCTACGGAAAAGTAGGTTCTGGAAATTCTGCCCGTTGCATTCATGGAGGAGCGGCATTTATTTGGCCTGTAATTCAAGATTACCAATACCTCGATTTAACTCCTATGTCAATAGAAGTAAATCTGGTTAACGCATTAAGCAAGCAAAACATTCGAGTAAATGTTCCTTCTCGTTTTACCATTGGTATCTCTACCGAACCGGATGTGATGCAAAATGCAGCCGAACGTTTGTTAGGATTAGGATTGGAGCAAATTCAAGAACTCGCAAAAGAGATTATTTTTGGGCAGCTGCGTCTGGTTGTTGCTTCAATGGATATCGAAGAAATAAACAACGACAGAGATAAGTTCTTAACCAATATTTCCAACAGCGTTGAGTCGGAATTGAAGAAAGTAGGTCTAAAACTCATCAACGTAAACATCACAGATATCGTTGACGAATCTGGCTACATCGAAGCGCTTGGAAAAGAAGCCGCAGCCCATGCAATCAACGCCGCTCGTAAATCGGTAGCCGAAAAAGTTAGAGACGGCTCCATTGGGGAAGCAAACGCAGTGCAAGACCAGCGTACGCAGGTTGCAGCTGCAAATGCCCAAGCCGTGGAAGGTGAAAACATTGCGAAGATTAATATCGCTAATTCTGATTCGTTGCGAAGACAAAGAGAAGCAGAAGCCGAAAGAGTGGCGATTGCCTCTGAAAAAGTGCAAACTGCAAAAGCATTGGAAGAATCCTACATTGCAGAAAAGGAAGCAGAAATAACACGTGCGGAAAGAGATCGAAGTTCCCAATTGGCAGATATTATCGTACCTGCCGAAATCGGCAAAAGAAAAATCGAAATAGATGCCGAAGCCGACGCAGAAAGAATAAGACGCCGTGCAAAAGGGGAAGCAGATGCAATATTGTTCAAAGCACAAGCAGAAGCGCAAGGTATGCTTGAAATACTGACCAAACAAGCCGAAGGATTTGACAGAATCGTAAAAGCAGCCGGCAACAACTCTAAAGATGCAGTCCTTTTAATAATAGCCGACAAGCTTCCAGAGTTGGTTAGACTTCAGGCAGAAGCCATTAAAAATATTAAGATAGACAAAGTTACCGTTTGGGAAAACGGTTCTTCTAAAGACGGCAAAACCGCCACTTCTAACTTTATCTCGGGAATGTATGGCTCAGTGCCTCCACTTCAGGAAATGTTTAATATGGCGGGTATGGAATTGCCAGAATATTTGAAGGGCAAAGAACTCCAAAATAAAAATGAAGACGCCACCCCTAAAACTCAAAAGGATCCTGGGAAGAAATAACAATTAAACATAAAATGGGGATAAACACCAGGGTATTTATCCGTACGTTGGCAACAAGCTAGATACGGTAAAGGAAGTTTCTCGAACGGATTTAAAAAAAATCATTAAAAAAATACGGTACACAATCTAGTAGACAACTCCGCCCTTAAACAGGAACGGAATGCGCCTCTCACACCACCGTACGTAAGGATGTTGTATTCGGCGGTCCGATAATGAAACTTATCGTTTATAGTTTTTTTAAATCAAGAAACATTTTATCAATAGCGCTCTTACTGTGATTCTAGTTCAAATAATCACGCCTCGAAAGATCCATTCCAGCAATTTGCAGTATTACAGATAATTAGAATTTAAGAATCATAGAACTCTCGTTAAACGGCTTTAACATATATCTTATTGAATTTATGTTTCATATCGATATTTCCAAGCATAACTATTTCAGCCCCTTGGGGAAGTATGGTATTTGAAGATAATAGGGTTAATACTTCAGAATTTTCTTTTATGGCGATGACAGATAATCCTGTTTTAGCACCAATAGCAGACTCGGCAAGAGATTTACCCTCTAATGATTTTGGTATCGGGATAATAAACAAGGTAAAACCCTCACCAAGAACGGTTAGTTCTTGACCTTTGGAAATAGATAAAACTGCTTCAGAACCTAAGGTGGAGTAGCTCAATACAAAATCAGCCCCTGCTTTTTGCATAATATCCACATTTCGAGCTTCAGATATACGGCTCACTATTCTTACGTCATTGTTCAATTGACGACAATAGGAGGCCAGATAAATATTCATGGTGTCGTCATGGGTAGAAAGTAATACCGAAGGCGCTTCTAGAATTCCTGCTCTCTTTAGTAGTTGATAATCTGAAGCATCACCAGAGAATACCTGATTGCAAAAAGGACTCACTTTTTTGCATATCTCTGGATCCCTATCAACAACATTCACTAAAACGCCATTTCTATGTAAAGATTTAGCCGCCGCCAATCCCACTTTTCCCGCTCCAATTAACAGTACAGGATTAGGGTTTACATTGTAATCATGGAAAAGCTCATCAATCTTATGCAACTGTTCTTTATTTCCTATGATAACCAGAACACTATCGTGCGTTAATATCTCATCACCTTTTATAGGTTGCAATCTCCCTCTATCCCAAATTCCCACAATACTTACCCCGAATTTTTGTCTTAAGCCAGTCTCCCGAATCATCTTAGAAACCAATGGTGTATTGTGAATGGGCAATTCAGCGATCAATAGGTCCTCGTATTGTCCTATGGCATGAGATTCTGCATGCTGTGTGTTTACCCTATTAGCCAATTGTTCTCCAAGCCATTTTTTTACCGGCAACACGTGATTAGCACCGCTAAGTTGCTGTACATCTACAGATTCAATATCAGTGGCTATGGCAACAATGGGTATTGTTGGAGCAATCTCCCGTATGGTGAGAATGATCTTGGTATTTAAAATATCATCTCTGTTGACTAAAACCAATTTGGCATCCTTAATATTCGCAAGTATAAAGGTTTCCTGGTTATCTAATTCCCCAAATAGCACAGGAATATGGTTGTCATAATTTTCAAGTGCTTTTTCCAAATCATTTTCGATGATATAATAGGGAATGTTCTCCTGTTTCAATCGCTCCGCAAGGTCCCTCGCTATAACATCATAAGCACATATTAGAATGTGATCTTTTGTTATGGAAGGAACTTGACGTGGGACCTTATTTTTCTTTTTTGACTCTAAAAGTGGCACATAAAAGTGCCTAATAAACGCAAAAGGCAAAACAATCAATAACATAAAAATTCCAGAAAGCAACACTACTATACTAAACAATCGGCCAAGATCAGACTGAAATGTGATATCTCCAAAGCCTAACGTACTCATAACGGTAAGTGTCCAGTAAAAACCTGTAATCCAAGAATGGTTTTGGCCCTCCAGCCCCATTATAAGATGGAACAGAAAAGAATAAATTACAATGACGATCCCTAAAAGAATCAAATATTTGATTAATACCTTCGAGTTACTTTTAAAGTCTCTGTCACTCGTATAATAAGCTAGCTGACTACCAACAAATTTCATAAACGTTATTTTTAAATAAGCTTTGCAATTTCGTCATTTTAGATTCTTAATCTATTCAATTTTCTTCTTGTTTTCCTTATTTCAAGAAGAAGAATTCAACTATGATATTTTATAGTAGCAAAAATGCATCGTTTCAAATTGAGAAAAGAGGTTTCGGGAGATAAAATTTTAAATTCGCTTGTATTGCTCTTGGAATTAGATTTTTAGCTTTTGCAAGTCATTTCCAAAATCAATAACCCCCTTCTATAATATATTTTTTCACCCCATTATCATCCTTTTTCATTATGTAGAGAAGGAAACAGAAACATAAATTTGGCACAGCTCAAGTTGCATATTCATCTATTATAGAGTAACTTTATGATAACACTTCAATGAAATACTGAAATAAATTCAAATATTTCATAATAAATACAAGATCATGGCAGAAAATATTATTTTGGGCCCTCAAAAGTTAGGGCCATTAACACCTTTAGTTGGAGAATGGGAAGGCAACGTTGGCGTTGACCTTGCGTACCATAATAACGATGATGTGATTGCAGAAACCTCAAGCTTTGAACGCGCCTGGTTCAAGCCTATACCCATTCAAGAGAATGGTCATCAAACATTAGAAGGTTTAGCTTACAAAATGACCAATTGGCGCCACGGTGAAGAGGCTATGGATCCTTTTCACGACGAGTCAGGATATTTACTGTGGGACAAGAAAAACGGACAGGTTATCCAATCTGTGGTATTTGGTCGTGGAATCGCAATCCTGGCTGGATGTGATGGCAATGCACGCGACAAAGAAATATGCTTTAAAGCTACCCCCGGCGATCCGTGCTATGGCATTCTTCAAAACAAATATCTGCTGGAGCGCGCCGAGTTAAAGAGTTATGAACATACCTTCACTTTCAATGATGATGGAACTTTTACACATTTTTCCGATATTGTTTTAAAACTTGCCGCTACAGGAGAAGAAATGCGTCATACCGACCGTAATACCCTGCATCGAGTTAAACGCTATCATCCCAGTACCGAAAACATCTAATGTTACTACCATAATTCTCTGAAAGTATCGGGTTGCTTATCTAAAGGCTAGCGCGAGTTTTCAACTCGTGCCACACGGAAAGAATATCATTTTGAAATTTCATTAACCTTCCCATAAACCAACGCACTCTCCCACCCTCGATAAAAAAGATAATCTGCCAGTTTCTTCCGTTTTTTCTGAAGATCCTTTTCGGAAATCAATTGCTGCAATCGCTTTTCTGCTAAAGCATCAAAAGTTTCGTAGTATTCCGAATCGGGAATTTCCTTTAAAGCAATCTGAATATTGTATTTTGAGATCTCCCGACGCTTTAATTCATTTACTATCCTATTTCTACCCCACTTTTTGGTTCTAAACTTTCCACGAGCAAAAGCTTGTGCAAAACGTGTTTCATTTAGAAAATTGTGCCTAAGCAAATGATCAATTATTTCATCAACCGCTAAAGGAATCATCCGCATCTCATAAAGCTTTTGGTTCACTTCCTTATGACAACGCTCCTGGTAAGCGCAGTAGCGCTCCATTCGTTTAATAGCCTCATCAACGGTGTATGTCTTCTGAATCTCCAAAGTCCGATTTAAGATTTTTGAGGTGAAGATAAAACTTTTTATTCCCGCAAAAAAAAACCAAGACTGACAAAAAGATTAGATCATCTTATAACGGCTGAAAGGAAAAGCTTAAGTATCAATTTTAGATTCGAGAGGAAGAGTAGAGAGAAGATCTCACTCAAAGCCTAATTATAGTCCTATTTACCCCTAAGAAGGTCCGGATTAAGTCTGGGGTAAGTCTGGGTCAGGTCCGGGTCGCTTTAGTTCAAATCTGTATTATTTCACTAAACAAGAAGAACGATTTAAATCTGATTAGAGAAAATCAATGACCTAATAGATTGAAAAGTTATTGCAATATACAACATTTGAAAGCCCTTTGTCAAGTCGCTAAGTAAAATAAAAAAACCCCTTCCGAAGTTAACCTTCAAAAGGGGTTTTGGTTATTTTATCAATTCACCATCTTTGTCGTGAAAATGATATTCGAGATACGTATAAGCATCACGAGGTTGAATTTTTACCCATTTCTTGTGCTCCAAAAACCATTTGGTGCGCACGCTTGGGAAACCTTTAGTTAAAAAAGCCGCTATAAAAGGATGCGTATTGAGCGTCAACTTTTTATAGTCTTTTTTGAAAAGGCGCTTTACCTCTTCGTTTATTCTATTTATAACGATAATAGGCGCTTCAATTTCTCCGTCGATCACATTACTAGGATCTTCTTCACGGGTCTTGATGTTCATTTCTGGCCTAACTCGTTGACGGGTTATCTGTATTAACCCAAATTTACTTGGTGGGAGAATTTTGTGTTTGGCTCTATCGTCCTTCATTTCTTCACGAAGGTGATTGTAGAGCTCTTTGCGGTGATTGGGGTTTGCCAAATCAATAAAATCCACCACAATAATTCCACCCATATCGCGCAACCTTAGCTGTCTTGCCACCTCAGTGGCTGCAATCATATTCACTTCAAGCGCTGTGCCTTCTTGTGTCTTTTGCTTGTTGCTTCGGTTACCACTATTCACGTCTATTACGTGCATTGCCTCGGTGTGCTCTATTACCAAATAAGCTCCTTTACTACCAGATACTGTTTTCCCAAAGGAAGTTTTAATCTGACGATCGATGCCGAATTTCTCGAACATCGGAACATTGGAATCATAGAACTTTACGATATTGTCTTTTTTTGGTGCAATTTCCTGCACATAATCTTTTATTTGCAAGTATAAGGTCTCATCGTCAATATGTATTGCAGAAAATGAATCGTTAAACATATCACGAATGATAGAGGCTCCTCTATTTAGCTCGCTTAGCACTTTTGAAGGGTGGTGCGCCCCTTGTAGCTTCTTACACATCGCTGTCCAGCGATCCATAAGGTTCTGTAAATCTTTGTCCAGTTCTGCTACTTTTTTGCCCTCGGCTACTGTGCGTATAATAACGCCAAATCCTTTTGGTTTAATGCTCGTAATCAAGCGTTTTAACCTATCTTTTTCCTCGTTGCTTTCTATCTTTTGAGAAACAGAAACACGATCAGAAAATGGAACCAAAACAATATATCTCCCCGCTATAGACAGCTCGGAACTTATACGTGGTCCTTTAGTGGATATGGGTTCTTTTACAATTTGAACCAAAATGGATTGATTGCTTTTAAGGGCATCATTTAAGTTGCCGTTTTTATCAATCTCTTTTTCAAATGGAAAATCTTTTAGGGAGTAATCTTTTAATTTACCAGAGCTTACGCTTTTCACAAATTTTAATTGTGATAGTATTTTTGGCCCGAGATCGTGATAGTGTAAAAAACCATCTTTCTCATAGCCCACATTCACAAAGGCGGCATTAAGCCCAGGAACCGTTTTACGGATTTTGGCAAGAAAAATATCACCTACCGTAAAATTGTTATCCTCCTCTTCTTTGTGAAGCTCTATAAGTTTTCCATCCTTTAAAAGGGCAAAATCAACTTCTTGTGAACCGGACCTAATGAATAATTCGTAGTTCACGTTACATTAATTTTGTTGTCCCATTCCAATAATTATCGGAGTTTAAGGACTAATTAAACAATATATTTCACAGATTTTATATAAAAATCCGGCGAAATTACATCAAAACCAAAAGTAGGTTGTTATAATCTCATTTTCAAAGAACAATTTTTCGTTTGTTTTATCGGCAAAAGCACCAAAAGATACAATTGCCTAAACACTTTTAAAACAGAAAAAGTAGTTGAGAAACTACTTTTTCTTTTTGTGGCGGTTAGCGCGACGTCTCTTCTTGCGCTTGTGAGTCGCTACCTTATGTCTTTTTCTTTTTTTACCACTTGGCATACTAAAGTCTTTTTATGCCCTAAATTTAGTTCAGGACGGGTTAATATTATTTTACGTCCACGTTTGTCTTTACACCTTCAACAAAAACTTTTGCAGGTTTAAAAGCGGGAATATTGTGGGCAGGTATTTTGATGGTTGTGTTTTTTGAAATGTTTCTTCCTGTTTTCTCAGCTCTTGTTTTGATAATAAAGCTTCCAAAGCCTCTTAAATACACATTGTCTCCACCTTCCAATGAATTCTTTACTTCTTCCATAAAGGTTTCAACTGTAGCTTGAACTTCATTCTTTTCCATTCCTAATTTTTCTGAAATCTTTGCTACGATATCTGCTTTCGTCATTACTTTTAAATTTTAATTATTAATCTTCTACTAGAATTTTTTTTACAGACCGCAAATATACATATTTTAAAATCAATAAATCAAAGCATAATCCTTTAAAATTTAAAGGGATATAGATTAATTTTACTCAATGCCGAAAATAATCTCTCATTTTTCCAAAAAGCTAATCCTGTGGTACTTACAAAATAAACGCGAACTACCCTGGCGCAATACCTCAAACCCCTACTACATTTGGCTGTCAGAAATTATGTTACAGCAAACCCGCGTAATGCAAGGCCTACCTTACTATTTAAAGTTTATAAAGAACTATCCAACAGTAAATGATCTAGCAAACGCAACTGAAGATGAAGTTCTAAAACTTTGGCAAGGCTTAGGCTATTATTCCCGAGCCCGTAATCTTCATACCACCGCAAAAATGGTTTCGGAAGAATTAAATGGAATTTTCCCAAACAATTACAAAGATTTAATAAAACTAAAGGGTGTGGGTGATTATACAGCTAGTGCTATTGCTAGCATTTCCTTCAACCAACCCGAAGCCGTAGTGGACGGAAACGTTTATCGTGTGCTCTCTCGCTTTTTTGGAATTTCTACTCCTATTAATACAACCTCTGGTCAAAAGGAATTTAAACAGCTTGCTCAGCAATTAATAGATAAAAAACAACCTGGCACTTTCAACCAAGCCATTATGGAGTTTGGTGCACGTTATTGTGTGCCACAGAACCCAGATTGTGTAAACTGTATCTTCAATGATAATTGTTTAGCCTTTCAACATAAAAGAGTGACGGAACTACCAGTGAAAATTAAATCAAAACCTGTAAAAACCAGATATTTTAATTATTTGGTAATCATTTCAGCTAATGAGCACACCATATTACAACAGCGCAATGGAAAGGGAATCTGGCATAAACTATATGAATTCCCACTAATTGAAACTTCAGAAGAAATAAATCTTTCAACTTTAAAAAGTCTTCCGCAGTTTCAAACTTTTTCTGAGAAAATGAAAATAGAAAAAATCTCTCTTTTCAACGAAAACCCAGTTGTGCACAAACTTTCGCACCAACATTTAAACACGCATTTCTGGATTGCGGAAACTTCTGATGAAACTAAAACCTCTATTCCAATTTCAGAAATAGACAGCTATGCAGTCCCTGTTTTGATTGAAAATTTCGTTTCTGAATTTTTTGAAAACTATTAAGTGACGGTATCAGCGGGTATAATTAATCATTTCATATTAAAATTTAAAAAATCCGTATATTTAAAGCGCAAAATCTACCTTTGCACAAATTGAAAAATAAATAAATATGAGCGGTACATTGAATAAAGTAATGTTGATTGGATATACAGGCGATGATGTGAAAATGCATTATTTTGAAGGTGGAAATAGCATAGGCCGTTTCCCGCTTGCAACAAACGAGACATTTACAAACAGAACAACCAACGAACGCGTTACTAATACCGAATGGCATAATATCGTAGTGCGTAACAAAGGCGCTGAAATTTGTGAAAAATATCTAAAAAAGGGTGATATGGTCTATATTGAAGGCCGTTTAAAAACCCGCAAATGGCAGGACGAAAAAGGATTGGACAGATACAGCACTGAAATACATTGCACAGATTTCACTTTTTTAACCCCAAAGGGCGAAAGCAATAATCCTGCAAACAGCAATTCTGGAGAAACCATTAATAAACCTCAACCTTCAGCAGAATCTCAAAATAACATTCAAGATTCTGAACAAGAGGATGGCCTTCCTTTTTAATGTTTAACTAAACCCATCAAATTGGACACAGAACCCCCCGGTTTACTCTTTTTTTCTGCTTTGGATTTTACACAAATTACGAGCAGTATTTTATTGGTTGTTTTATTGGCCTGCTCTGCCCTTATTTCAGGAGCTGAAGTAGCTTTCTTTTCGCTAACCCCTTCCGATTTTGAAACAAACCAAGAGAAAAGCATTGCAAAAAAACTTGGAATCATACAACGCTTATTGTCAAAACCCAAGAAGCTGTTGGCAACTATTTTGGTATCAAACAACTTCATCAATATTGCTATTGTGCTACTTTTTGAATCCTTGAGCACTATTTGGTTCGCTAATTGGAACTATTCTTTGAATCTATATTATTTCGAAGTAAGCCTTGTCTTTCTTTTAAAGGTCGTTGTTGTAACCTTTCTTATTTTACTTTTCGGAGAAATCCTACCAAAAATATACGCAAACCGGAATCGAATTTCATTCGCGGTTTTTATGGCACAACCTCTGAATGTTTTGGACACTTTGCTATCGCCCATTAGTCTACCGATGCGTTCGGCAACCTTATTTCTGCACGATCGTTATGGCAAACAAAAATCAAATATTAGCGTCGACCATCTATCCCAAGCACTCGAGCTCTCTAATCAAGACACCACTTTCGAGGAACAAAAAATACTCCAGGGAATTGTGACCTTTGGAAATATGGACACCAAACAGGTGATGAAGAACCGAATGGATATTTTTGCCCTTAACGAAGACCTATCTTTCAAAGAAATACTCCCTGAAATCCTGGTCAAAGGATATTCACGAATTCCAGTTTACAAAGACAGTATGGACCATATTACCGGAATTCTCTATGTAAAGGACTTAATACCTTATACAGATAGAAAAATCCTAGACTGGAATGCCTTGAAGCGCGAAGCTTATTTTGTTCCAGAAAATAAAAAACTGGACGACCTTTTAAATGAATTCAAAGAAATGAAAATGCACTTAGCCATTGTTGTGGATGAATATGGCGGAACTAGTGGCTTGATTTCTTTAGAAGATATTATAGAAGAAATCGTAGGCGAAATAAGTGACGAATTTGACGACGAAGATCTAATCTTCTCAAAATTGGATGACAACACGTTTATTTTTGAAGGAAAAACACCTTTAAAAGACTTCTATAAAGTAATAAAACTAGAAGATCCCGAGATTTTTGAAAATGAAAAAGGTGAAGCTGAAACATTGGCTGGCTTCCTTCTGGAAATCTCAAAAGGCTTTCCTAAGAAAAACGAAGTAATATCTTTCCATAAATATTCGTTTACTATTGAAGCGTTCGAGGGAAAACGTATAAAACAAATAAAACTTACCATTGAACATTAAAACTTTTCTTTTTTTCTTTGTCGCAAGCCTCTTCATTTTTGCATCCTGCAAAGATGATATTTTGGTAAAGCCTTCAGCATTACTTAGGCTGGATTATCCAAAACCCGAATATCGTACTGTGGAATCAGGATGCCCATATTCATTTTCTATAAATGAGAATGCGATCTTGGTTCAAAAGAAAAATTGCGGTACAAACATCCGCTACCCAAATATGAAGGCAACTTTATATTTAACCTATCAGGACGTACGTAATAACAATTTAGATTCATTGCTACAAGACGCACAGAAACTCGCCTACGACCATACTATTAAAGCAAACAGCATCCCCGAACAGCCTTTTATAAATCCAGAAAAGAATGTTTACGGTATGTTCTATATGATTAATGGTAACGCAGCTACCCAAGCTGAGTTTTACGTAACAGACAGTATTAATCATTTTTTAAATGGCGCCCTCTACTTCGATGCTAAACCAAATTTTGATTCTATCTATCCTGCTGTTATTTATCTTCGAGAAGACATCCGCAAATTAATGGAAACCATTACTTGGGAATAAGACCAGTCTTGTCAATTAACTTCTTCAAATAGTTCTCTCTTTATATTTTCCAAACAAAAAACCGCTTCAGAATTTCTTCCAAAGCGGTTGGTTTATAAAGTCAAGATTCCTTATTCAAAATCGGAATCGGCTACTCCTTCATTAATTGTTACTTTGCTTATTTTAAAAGTCAATTCCTGCGGTCCAGCAGATTGAGTAACGGAAAATGGAAATTTGATACTGTTCACTTCTTGATAATCATCATAAAAAACAGTAGTAGTAATCTTTTGCCCACTCATTTCTTGAATAGAAACTTCCTTTAATTTCAACCCACTCTCTTTGTCATAAAAAACTTCTTCACCATCTCCAAAAGAAACAACGTATGCGCTTTTCCCATCTACATCTTCAATACGGTCAAGCTTGCCATCTCTAGCATTAAGCTCTGAAAAAGGGACCGCTTCAATTTTTGCAGCTTTGTTCTGTTCATCTGTATAATCTATACGCTGACCTTGACCAAACATAAAGCCTTTCTCACCATCAAAAAGTATCTTTTGAAGTGGATTTCCTCCCATAGAAATTATTATTGATGATTGGTGCTTCGTGGTTTTCTTAACCTCAAGGGCTAATTGCATTCCTTGCATCTCAGAACCAGCTTCTATTTTTAAGGTCTTCACAGCTTCTAGGGCTTTGCGGCCACCAATAGCCTTTATGTATTTGTTTATAATAGTTTCTGCAGTCACGTCAGAATCTATGGCTACCTTATAATTTGGCTCTACTATTGAATTTCCATATTTGTCAAAATACGAAACAGGGATTAGTTTTCCTTTAGGTCCCTTCAAATTTTTAAGGCCATCTAAAACTTCAGAACCCCTTCCTACCACCACAATTCTAAGATTGTCTGGCTTATAGTACTTTTTAGCAACGCGCTGTACATCTTCAGCAGTAACAGCATTTAACTTTTTAAGGTAACTAGCATAAAAATCTTTAGGAAGATTTTGAGAGTACACCTGCAAAGCATAATTTGCAATGGTTTCAGGACGCTCTAAGGCCAAAACAAAGTCTCCAATATATTTTGACTTAGCGTTAGATAGTTGTTGTGGAGTTACTTTATTATCACGGATAAAGCGAATTTCCTTTAAAGTTTCTACAACTGCACTGTCAGTAACTGCATTACGCACACTAGTAGTAGCCATAAAACGTGTAATGTTTTTATCTGCCCCTGTGCTTGAACGTGCTCCGTAGGTCCATCCATGAGCTTCACGAAGATTCATATTCAATAAACTGTTAAAACCACCTCCTAATATTCTATTAGCAATAAGTACAGGATAATAATCCGCATCGTCCATTTTAAGATTAACCAAATTTTCTACTGCAATTTCACTCTGAACAGCATTTGGCATATCAATAAAGTTTACTTGAGTGTATTGTACATCTTTAGGAGTGCTATAAACAATGGAAGGAACGGGATTTTGTTTCCAATCACTAAGATATTGTCGTACCAATGCTTCAACTTGATTTTGTTTAACATCACCCACAACTGCCAAATATGCATTTTTTGGGTTGAAGTAGTCTGCATAAAATCTTTTAACGTCATTAAGATTCAATTTCTCAACCTTCTCAATTGTAGTGAATTCACCTTTTGGATGGTCCTTGCCAAAAATTAATGCCGAACGTAAATTTCTGGCAACCGTTGATACATCTTTATCCTGACTCTTAAGGCCATCTATCATTTTGTTTTTTTCCTTGTCAAATTCCTCTTGGGTGAATAAAGGATTTTTAATGGCATCTGCCATAAGCTCCATAATTCTTGGGAAGTATTCAGAAAGCGAGTTTGCATAGGCCCCTTCAGAACCAAAAGAAATATTTGCGCCCAAATAATCCACTTCTTCGTTAAAATCATCTTTTGAAATATTCGTCGTACCATTGCCCAACATTGAAGAAAGCAAACTTTCTACACCAGCTTTTTCACCAGAGGCGTGAATTGGGTTATCAATTAATAATTGTACCCGAACAGCTGGAAGTGTGTGGTCTTCAACTATTAGCACTTTTAATCCATTATCCAGATCAAAAGTTTCAGGCTGGTTTACGTATATTGTAGGTGCCGGGCCTGGTTGCGGCTGTTTGCTGCGATCTATCTGTGCCACTGCCAGCGTAGATATAAAAATGCTTGCTATAAAAAGGTATATATGTTTCTTCATCTTAAAATGATTCAAAGGTTTTATTGATCTGTTTTTGGCAAATATTCCAAATATAAGCTCTGGTTTTTGTTTAAGTATTTCTTGGCCACATCACGAATTTCTTCACGAGTAATGTTTTTATAAATATCCAATTCCTTATTTATAAGATTAGTATCACCATAAAATGTATAATAATTTGCCAGAGAATTTGCTATACCAGCAACCGTAGCATTTGCAGTAACAAAATTGTTTTTATAGATATTTTGGAGCTTTTCGAACTCACGTTCAGAAATTAAATCAGTTTGTAGTTTTAAAATCTCTTCTTCAATTTCATCTGATAATGTTTCTAATGGGGTATTGTTTAAAGGAATAGCTAGAGTAATATACGTACCATAATCTTCCTGACTAAAGTTAAGAGCCGCAACTTGAAACGCCATTTTCTTGTCATCTACCAATTTCTTATACAGTCGCGAGCTTTTACCATCACTTAGAAGGGTAGAAATCATGTCTAGTACATAAGCATCGCGATCTTTCATAGAAGGAGTGCGATATGCCTTGATCAACATAGGAAGCTGAATATTTGGATCATAGTACTTAGCATGGATTTGCTGAGTAATCGGGTCTTCTTGAATATTTGGCTGTACCACGTCTACACCTTTTGGGATAGGACCAAAGTAATCTTGAATCATCTGCTTTACCTTTGGCTTGTCTATATCGCCACCTACTATAAGCACAGCGTTGTTAGGCACATAGAATTTTTTATTAAAAGCTTTAAACTCTTCGAGTGTTGCAGCATCCAAGTCTTCCATTTCGCCAATAGTTGTCCAGCGATATGGATGTTTCTTGAACATATTCTCCTTTACCGCTTTTAGAACATTACCATAAGGTTGGTTATCTACTCTAAGACGTTTTTCTTCTTTTACCACTTCGTTTTGAGTATCAACACCTATTTGGTTAATAATTGGGTGAAGCAGGCGTTCGCTCTCCATCCACAAACCAAGTTCTACACTGTTAGAAGGGAATACTTCATAATAGTATGTGCGGTCATCTGTAGTGTTCGCGTTATTTGTACCGCCATTAGAAGATACAATTTCGAACCACTTGCCACGGCCAATGTTTTCGGTTCCTTCAAATAATAAATGCTCAAAAAAGTGAGCAAAACCGGAGCGCCCCTCAGTTTCATTTTTGGCTCCAACGTGATACATAACCGAAGTTACAACTACAGGAGCGGTTTTATCCTGATAAAGTATAACGTGCAGGCCATTATCCAAATTATACTCTTCAAAATCAACTTGTTGGGCCCGAGCACCCGCCAGTAATATAAAGGCGAACAAGACGGTAAGAAATGTTTTTTTCATAGTTTTAATTTACAGATTTAATATTGAAAATTTTGACCAACAAATTTAAATAAATTAAAGAGGTTTAGGGCGTAAAATTAAATTTTAGAATTGATTCACATTATTCTAAATAAAAAAATTAGTGCTTTTTGACTGAAGAAAAGATTATTGTTTATTCTCCAAAATTTCTTTTAAATATCAATTTTCGGGGTAATAGATGCCGAATATAAGAAGACTCAAAGTGAATCGAAATGAAAGTTAACAAAGCCTTTGCATAAGGTTAATTTAGATTTTGTAACTTTTCATTTTAAAATCAATAACTATGTCAAAAATATATTCACGTTACGGCATCTGGATAGCCATAATACTAATTGCGTATTTTCTAATTTTAAAATTAATTGGCCTTCATCAATATCCTGTGCTGAGCGCTGTTAATGGATTGATTTATGGTGCTGGTTTATATATGGCTCTAAAAAAATACAGTACTGAGGATGGTGATTTTAAATATGAAAAAGGATTTGAGGTAGGGTTGCTTTCAGGCGGAATCGCTTCCATTATATTTACGCTATTTATGGCAATTTATATGTACCAAATAGACACCGAATTCGCTGCATCAATAATGGAAAAATGGAACCTTGAATATGACTTAGGAACACTAATGTTACTTGTCTCTATTTTAATTATGGGTTTTGCGACTACTTTGATTTTAACCCTTTCATTTATGCAACTTCTCAAAAGATCTTGGAACACCCAAGACGGAAATAGGAACACCCTGTAAATTAACTAGAAAACGCTTTGTTGTTTAAGTTTTAAAAATTATATTTGCACCCGCTTTTACTGGATGGTAAGAGTATAATGTTTAACTAATTTATAAACGATTCGCTATGTACGCAATTGTAGAGATAGCAGGGCAGCAAATAAAAGTTGCGAAAGACCAAAAGGTTTTTGTTAATCGTTTGCCAGTGGAAGAAGGAAAATCAGTGTCTTTTGACAATGTACTTCTTATTGGTGACGGAGACAATATTACCATAGGCGCCCCAGCTATAGACGGAGCTCAAATAGGAGCCAAAGTCGTAAAACACCTCAAAGGTGACAAGGTTATTGTATTCAAAAAGAAAAGAAGAAAAGGTTTCCGTAAGAAAAACGGCCACCGTCAGTATCTTTCTGAAATCATAATCGAGAGCATTGTAGCTTCAGGAGCTACACCTGCCAAAAAGGAAGAAGCTAAAAAAGCTGCTCCTAAAAAAGAAACAAAAGCTGCTGCTCCAAAAGCAAAAGCCGAAACTAAAGCACCAGCTACCAAAGCCGCTCCTAAAAAAGCAGCTAAAGCAGATGATCTTAAAAAGATTGAAGGTGTTGGACCAAAAGCTGCAGAAGCTATGGTTGCCGCTGGAATGGACACTTTTGCTAAAGTTGCAAAAGCAAAACCAGAAGCTATAGCAACTATTCTTTCTGAAGCGAGTTCAAACTTAGCACATTTAGTTACTGACACTTGGCCAAAACAAGCCCAATTGGCTGCTGATGGCAAATGGGATGATCTAAAAGAATTACAAGACAAATTAGACGGAGGGATCGAAAGATAATCCCACTAAAGTATAATATTTAAAACCGAAACAAAATGGCTCACAAAAAAGGAGTTGGTAGTTCCAAAAACGGTCGCGAATCAGAATCGAAACGTCTTGGCGTTAAGATTTTTGGAGGGCAGGCCGCAATCGCTGGAAATATCATTGTAAGACAACGAGGATATACACATCACCCAGGTGAAAACGTATACGGTGGTAAAGATCACACTTTGCACGCACAAGTAGATGGCATGGTTAAATTTACCAAAAAGAGAGATAACAAGAGCTACGTTTCTATCGTTCCAAACGCAGAAGCATAATAAATATCTTGTTTAAAATTAAAAAACCTTCACTGTATTAGTGAAGGTTTTTTTGTTATAATTAATTAACGTATCCTTTGAAAATCGTAAAATGAAAGTGGATTTTCCATCAAGGTCCATTTCGTGTCCTCGGGATAGTGCGAGTAAATAAAATCTGTTGGTTTCGTTAGAAACCAGAAGTTATCCGGCACATTTTTACTACCATGTCCTATGGCCCAGGTAATATCGAGCAATTGCCATTCTCCGTTTAATTTCACAACGTTCCAAGTATGATTTGGTACTTTTCTTTTCTGAAGATTTCCTGAATAATCTTTAGTGAACCCATTAACCGCCTCTGCCTTAATACCAACATCCGCACATAGATATTTAAACAAAAGGGCAAAACCTCCACAGAGTGCCATCTTCCGATCTAAAACCTCTTTAACTACATTTTCTTCAGAAGTGTATATTTCCTTTTGAAGATTTTCACTTCGCATCAATTCGTTGTCGTAAGATATATTTTCTGTAATCCATTTATAGATATCCACAACCCTTTCAGAATCTGAGATTGAATTTCTTGTAATCGAAAAGGAAAGCTCCTTAGTGGAAAATTGCTTTTTGTCATGCTTGGTAACTGACTTCTTAGAACTTTCATTTTTCCCAATAACAGATCCTATCTGCCCACTTACGGTAGAACAAATGCAAAGAAATGCTATATAAAAAATGTGCCTTCTAATCATTCAAAAGGAGAATTTATCATTATAAACGCAATTTTTAAAGAATTATTTAATCGAAACAATTTAGAACCAATTATATTGCAACACTATCTTACTGAACAAAAACCGAACCTCAATTTTAAAACTACCTGAATCTCCATCCTTTTTCTTTAAATATCAAAAATATGCATTAATTTAGTGCGTCAAAAAATAGCCTTAAATCATTGAATGTTTAAATATTTACTTTTAATAGCTTCTTTTTTATTATTCTTATCTAGTTCTGGACAGACAAAAGCCACCATAGATTCGATTGGCACCAATAACTATAAGTCCCTGAAAGAATCATTACAGGCTAATCAGGACAGCACTGATTTTCTTCTATTTAAGGGGAAGTACGACAAAGTAATATTAAATTCTATAGAAAATATAAAATTAGCAGAACGTATTGGTGATACTTCTGCCGCATATTATTCTCGATATATTATGGGCGTTACATTTATGTATCTGGAAGATTTTAAAAACGCCCACGAATACGCAAAATTCTATACCAAGTATTCAGAAAGCACAAAAGACTCTTTCAAAATTTCACGAGCATATAATTTCATGGGTGCGCTATATCTCAATGAACAAAAGTATGATTCTGCACTTCCATACTTTAAAAAAGCACTTCCAATTTCATTAAAACGAAAAGACACAATAGAAGCCTCTATGGTCTACTATAATCTCGCTGAGGTTTACCTAAGTAAAAAAGAAGGTCAAAAAGCAAGAGAATATTTTACGAAGGCGAAAAACGGCATGAAAGAGGCAAATTATACTGGCCTAACTGCTGAAATAAATCTTTTGGAAGGAAAACTCAATTTAAGTGAAAATAATCCAAAAGCCGCAATAATTAATTTTGAAGATGGAATATCCTTCTCACAAAGTGGAGATTATTGGGATGATAATTTAATCGAAACTTTTAAAGAATACAGCAACGCTCTTTTTGCTAATGGAAATTTAAAAGAGGCATTTTTTGCGCGAAAAACATATGACAGTCTAAACAGCCTACAATTTGAAAAAGAAAAGGTAATGGCTATTCAGAATGCTACCGCTCAATTTGGCGCAAGTGAATACAAGAAGCAGGCAAAACAAGCTGAACTAGAAAAGCAATTGATTTCTGAAAAAGTCAAGCGAAGTAGCACCTTAATGTATGTATTTATTGGCGCAGCAGTCTTAATGGCGTTTTTCTCAATATTTGTTTACCGATCTTCTAGAAGAAGAAAAAAACTAACGTTGACTTTACAGAAAAAGAACTCCCAGTACCTAAGAGCCAAAGAAAAGTCTGAAAAACTTGCAATGGCCAAAAGTAAGTTCTTTTCTACTGTGAGTCACGAATTGCGAACCCCGCTTTACGGGGTAATAGGTTTGGCATCTATACTTATGGAAGACAAATCCTTAAAAAGTCATGAAACAGATTTAAAGAATCTAAAGTTTTCAGCAGATTATCTCTTGGCTCTCATTAATGACGTACTTCAAATAAGCAAACTTGAATCAAATACATATGATGAAATTAACTCTCCATTTGATTTACATGAACTTATTAAAGCAATTGAAGTCTCTTTTGAATATATATTAAGTCAAAACAAAAACAAATTGCACGTTCAAGTGTCAGAGAAAATCCCGAATACAATTATTGGCGATAGACTCCGAATCTCCCAGATATTAATGAATCTTTTAGGAAACGCCAGTAAATTCACAAATAATGGCGACATCTACCTTTCAGTAAACGAAGAAAAAATAAGTGAGGAGGAAATTACCATTTTATTTCGCATAAGAGATACTGGTATCGGTATTCCCAAGAACAAACAAAAAATGATTTTTGAGGAATTCCAACAAGTAGAATCCCAAGATTACAAATTACACGGTACCGGATTAGGTCTATCGATTGTTAAAAAATTATTAGATGCCTCAAATGCATCTATTAATCTAGAAAGCGAATTGGGGCAAGGAACGACCATTTCATTTTCAATAACTTATAAAATCGATAAGGACGCATATAAAGAAAAGATTTTAACACCAGAAGTAGTCTTAGATGGCAAAGAAATATTGGTAGTGGACGATAACCGAATCAATCAGATTGTTACCAAAAAAATACTTGAAAACCAAGGGGTAATTTGCTCCATAGCTAGAAATGGCTATGAAGCTATTGAAATGATTAAAACAAAAAACTTCGACCTGGTATTGATGGATATAAACATGCCTGAAAAGAATGGGATAGAAACTGCCAAGGAAATAAGAAAGTTTAATGCAACGCTACCTATACTCGCCTTAACTGCCATAGAAGTCGAAGAGATGCGACAAAAAATTGAAGATTCTGGAATGAACGATATCATAGTGAAACCCTATGATGTAGAGAAGTTTTTATGTATTATTCTTAAGAACCTAAATCAAGAAGAAGCTATATTGAATGTAGTCGAAAACGCTCAATATCTACAATAAAAAAATCCCAAGCTCGATAGGCTTAGGATTTCTTATAAATGTTATTCGCTAACTATTCTTCTAATGACCAAGCATTAGAAAGTGGTCCTTCCAAGCTAGCACTCATGTACTCACGGTTCATTCTAGCTATACTTACAAGTGTAATACCTTTTGGACACTCAATTTCGCAGGCTCCTGTGTTTGTACAGTTTCCAAATCCCTCTTCATCCATTTGACGCACCATATTCAGAGCTCGCTCAGTTGCCTCAACTTTCCCCTGAGGTAACAATGCGAACTGGCTAATTTTCGCAGATGTAAATAACATAGCGCTCGCATTTTTACAAGCAGCAACACAAGCTCCACAACCTATACAAGTGGCTGCGTTGAATGATTCGTCTGCATCGTGTTTATTTACGGGAATAGTATTTGCATCAACCGTATTACCTGAGGTATTTACTGACACATATCCACCGGCTTGCTGAATTCTATCAAACGCACTTCTGTCAACAACTAAATCTTTTATTACAGGAAATGCATTGGCTCGGAAAGGCTCTATAACGATACTATCACCATCTTTAAAGCTACGCATATGCAACTGGCAAGTGGTGATCAACCTATCTGGACCGTGAGGCTCTCCGTTAATTTGAAGAGAACACGAACCACAAATTCCTTCACGACAATCGTGATCAAAAACAACAGGCTCTTCTCCTTTATTTATTAAACCTTCATTGAGAACATCAAGCATTTCGAGGAAGGACATATCCCCTTCTATTCCGTCAATGGGATAGGTTTTTAGCTCTCCCTTAGCATCGTGGTTTTTCTGTCTCCAGATTTTGAGTGTAAGTTTCATAAGCTTTTATATATTACCCATTGCTGGGTGGTATTATTTTTCCTTTAATTTCAGAAGTTAATCATTCTTCACGACTCGGACTTTTCGATTTGAAATTCCTGGTTTATTTATATATCAACCAATCTCGACAAATCCTTCAGTTTCAGAGTAAATTTCTATTTTATTTATACGAACGCGTCTTAACTTCAATATCTTCATATATTAATTCTTCTTTGTGAAGAATCTCGTTACCAGGATCTCCTGTATATTCCCAAGCAGCTACATACATATAGTTTTCATCATCACGCAATGCTTCTCCTTCATCGGTCTGGAATTCTTCACGGAAATGTCCCCCAGCAGATTCATTTCTATGTAAAGCGTCTTTTGCAAATAATTCACCCAATTCAAGGAAATCTGCCACACGAGTTGCTTTTTCCAACTCGGCATTCATCTCGTTCATTCCTCCCGGAATTCTTACATCTCTCCAAAACTCTTCACGAAGCTCGCGAATTTCAACTGCTGCTTTCTTAAGATCTTCAGCATTTCTAGCCATCCCACATTTTTCCCACATAATATGGCCAAGTTTCTTATGAAAATGATCTACGGAATGTTTGCCGTTATTATTTATCAATCTCTCAAGGATATCACGGGTGTTCTTTTCAGCTTCATCAAACTCTTTCGTATCCGTAGGGATTTTACCAGTTTTTATGTCTTGTGCAAGGTAATCTCCAATTGTATAAGGAATAACAAAATATCCGTCTGCCAGACCCTGCATCAATGCTGAAGCACCAAGACGGTTGGCACCGTGATCACTAAAATTAGCCTCTCCCAGCACAAAACATCCTGGAATAGTAGATTGTAGATTGTAATCTACCCATATTCCACCCATTGTATAATGCACGGCTGGATAAATCATCATCGGCGTTTCGTACGGATTTTGATCAACGATCTTCTCATACATTTGGAACAGGTTTCCGTATTTATCTTTAATTACCTGTTTCCCAAGCTCTCTTATTTCCTTCTCTGTTGGATTGTGGTTTCCATGAGTTACAGCGCGCTCTTTCCCGTATCGATCAATTGCCGAAGCAAAATCCAGAAATACGGCCTGACCTGTTTTGTTCACGCCAAAACCTGCATCACATCTTTCTTTTGCAGCTCTTGAAGCCACATCACGTGGTACCAAGTTTCCGAAAGAAGGATAACGTCTTTCCAAATAAAAGTCACGCTCATCAGCTGAAAGATCGTTTGGTTTCTTTGTTCCTTTTCGAATAGCTTCTGCATCTTCTAATTTCTTTGGAACCCAAATTCTACCATCATTCCGAAGTGATTCAGACATCAACGTCAACTTACTTTGGTGATCTCCTGAAACTGGAATACAAGTTGGGTGAATTTGAGTATAGCAAGGATTCGCAAAGTACGCTCCTTTTTTATGTATTTTCCAAGCAGCTGTAGCGTTGCTACCCATTGCATTTGTAGAAAGAAAGAAAACATTACCATAACCTCCAGAAGCAATAACCACTGCGTGAGCGGAATGTCTTTCAATTTCACCCGTAACAAGATTACGAGCAATAATACCCCTAGCTTTTCCATCTACCATTACCAAATCCAGCATTTCATGGCGATTGAAGGCTTGTATCTTTCCTCTATTAATCTGACGGTTCATAGCAGCATAAGCTCCAAGAAGCAATTGTTGTCCCGTTTGACCTTTCGCATAAAAAGTTCGAGACACCAATACACCTCCGAATGAACGGTTATCAAGATATCCGCCATATTCGCGAGCAAAAGGAACTCCTTGTGCCACGCATTGATCAATTATATTCCCTGAAAGTTCGGCCAGTCTATATGAATTGGCTTCACGAGATCGATAATCCCCACCTTTTACTGTATCGTAGAATAATCGATAGTCTGAATCACCATCCCCCTGATAGTTTTTTGAGGCATTGATTCCACCTTGTGCAGCTATAGAATGCGCACGTCGTGGAGAATCTTGATAGCAGAAAGTTTTTACGTTATAACCCAATTCTGCTAAAGTAGCGGCGGCACTTCCACCAGCTAATCCAGTTCCTATAACGATCACATCAATATTCCGCTTATTGGCGGGGTTGATTAGATTGATATCATTTTTATGTGTTGTCCACTTATCAGCTAAGGGTCCCTTTGGGATTTTTGAATCTAATTTTGACATAGCGTTGCGTTTCGTGGTGTTTATTGATTAAGGTGAAGGTATAGCGCAATAAAAATAAACCCTAAAGGAATAAATATTGCGTAAAATTTGGTAAACCCTCTTAACCCTTTTGAATATTTATTGTTCCATCCCATACTTTGGAAAGATGAAGAAAAGCCGTGCCATAAATGTAATGCAAGCAATACAAAGGCCAAACAGTATAGGCCTGTGCGCACTGGACTTGCAAATTTATGCATCAACTCTGGATAATAACGAGTTGGATCCATTGGGTTGCTCTCAATGTATTTGTGAACTATTTCAGGAAACCAAAAATCGTAAAAGTGAAGTCCCAAAAATGCCAAGATAACAGCTCCACTAATAATCATATTACGTGAAGCCCAAGACGAATTTCTGTTTCCCTTATAAGTTTGATATTTTATACTTCTTGCACCGCGATTTCTAATTTCAAGAATTAACCCCATAATGAAATGGAAAACAACTCCAAATATCAAAATCGGCTGAGCAATAAACTGCACAACAAAATTGTGCCCCATAAAATGAGACAAATTATTAAAGGTTTCGGGATCAATGACCGAAGTAATGTTGATGGTAAAATGTTGTGCCAAAAACAAAACAAGAAACAAGCCGGAAAGTGCCATAGCAACTTTTCGCGCAATTGAAGAGGATAATATTGCCATTATGGTTTTATTTCAAGAATAGTTATACAAAAATACAGTTCAAACGGCATGCTGCCAAACATTCTTAAGGGTTTGGAACTTATTTAGAATTGATTTAAATACACTCTCTGATTTAATCACCAATTCTAATTCCCAATTCATAATATTGATTGGCATTTCGGAATCGGAAAAGCTATTAATCCACATCCATTATACATTATTAAATCGATGATAAATTAATCAAATAGATTGATGCCGAGATTTGTTAGAATAAATTTACAGCAACTCTTACTTTTCAATCTATTACATTTAATACACTTTTAACCCTTCCACCGCCATAGATAACTTTGAAATAATTAATTTTGAAGAAATTCATAAAATATCACAAATGAAGTACGATCAAATACCCAGCAAACTATTTATAAAAAACCGTAAAAACTTTATGGCACAGATGAAGCCAAAAAGTTTGGCCGTTTTTAATAGTAACGATATTTTCCCTATTAGCGCAGATAGCACAATGCCCTTCCAGCAAGCCCGTGACATTCTTTATCTAACAGGTGCTGACCAAGAGGAAACAATACTGGTGCTTTTTCCTGATGCGCCAAATAAGGAACACCGGGAAATGCTTTTTGTTAGAGAAACCAACGACCATATTGCAGTATGGGAAGGCGAGAAACTTACTAAGGAAAAAGCCACCGAGGTTAGTGGCATTAAATCGATATTCTGGTTAAAGGAATTCGATAAGATTTTCTATGAAGTAATGACCCAGGCAGAACGTATTTATTTCAACACTAATGAGCACTATCGTCAAAGTGTTGAAACCGAAACCCGCGAGGATCGTTTTATCAAAATTACTAAAGAAAAATTCCCAGCTCACAGTTGGGAACGCAGTAATCCAATTTTACAGCGTTTGCGTTCTGTGAAAGATAAAATTGAAATCGATTTAATCCAAAAAGCGTGTGATATTACTGAAAAAGGACTTCGAAGAGTTTTGAGCTTTGTCAAGCCAGGCGTTTGGGAATATGAAATTGAAGCTGAATTTATACACGAATTTTTACGAAACCGTTCTCGTGGCTTCGCATATACCCCAATCATCGGGAGTGGCCAGAATGCAAATGTTCTTCATTATATTGTAAACAACCAACAATGTAAAAAAGGCGATCTAATATTGATGGATGTGGGTGCTGAATACGCCAACTACGCCAGTGATATGACAAGAACCATACCCGTAAGTGGAAAATTCAGCAAGCGTCAACGCGAAGTTTATGACGCGGTAAAACGCGTAAAGGACAATGCAACTAAAATGTTGGTTCCAGGAAATTACTGGAAAGAATATCACGAAGAAGTAGGTAAACTAATGACAAAAGAGCTTTTAGGACTAAAACTTTTAGACAAAGCCGACGTGAAAAATGAAGATCCAAATTGGCCTGCTTATAAAAAATATTTTATGCATGGCACTAGCCACCATATGGGTCTCGACACTCACGACTACGGTATTCTTTGGGAAAAAATGACTGAAAATATGGTCTTTACCGTAGAGCCAGGAATATATATTCCTGAAGAAGGTTTTGGTGTCCGTTTAGAGGATGATGTTGTTATTCAGAAAAAAGGAGAGCCTTTCAACTTGATGCGCAATATCCCTATCGAAGCAGAAGAGATAGAAGAGATTATGAATAAATAAGATATAGAAACAATAATCAAAACTCCAGACCTCACAGGTTTCAAAAACTTGTGAGGTCTTTTATAAATATGATTTTTCATTACAATAACGTTCCCATCCATTTCGAAACCTTCGGAAATGGTCCCGCGATAATTCTACTACACGGTTTTTTAGAAAGTTCAAACATGTGGAAGCCGCTTATTCCATTTCTATCAAAGAGTAACTTAGTAATTACAATTGATTTTCCTGGCCATGGTAAAAGTGAAGTGCTTTCAGAAATCCATTCAATGGAATTAATGGCAGAAGTTGTAGATCAATTATTAAAACATCTTCAAATCCCCTCAGCTATATTCATCGGCCATTCTATGGGTGGCTATGTAAGCTTGGCGTATGCGGAAAAATTCAATGATAAAACTGACAAACTAATTCTTTTAAATTCTACACCAATAGCAGATTCCGAAGAAAAAAAGAAAAATCGAAATAGAGCTTTAAAGCTTATGGATCAAAATTCAAAGGTCTACATCAGTATGTCAATTGGTAATTTATTTGCAGAATCTTCCCGCACAGAATTTTCCAAAGAAATTGACGACTTAAAAACCGAAGCTCAAACCTTTCCCAGATCAGGCATAAAAGCCTTAATTCGAGGGATGCGCGACAGAAAAGACCGAACAGAAATATTGAAGAATTTTAACAAGGAAAAACTTATAATCTTGGGAGAAGAAGATCCTATTCTTCCAATCATAGAAGGAAAAAGAATAGCAAAAGATTGCAATGCCAAATTAAAAATTATTGGAGGCGGGCATATGAGTATTATTGAAAACTTGAATTCAGTTAAGGATTATGTGCTTTTTATCGAATAAATTTGCATTTTAACTAAGTATATGGTAATATTGATTCACTAACCCCAATTAATTTAACAAAGATGGATAAAGTTATGCCCCAAAGCCGCTCTCCAATCTTCGGTCTTATTTGCCTTACATTTGGACATGATTACATCGTAACTCAGAAAATTACGGATCACATTAGCGAGTATAAATGTGTATGTTGTGGCAAGCAAGTCTCGAACAGCTATTCTGGAAAATTTGAAACACTTACCTACAAGCAAAAAGAAGTGAACGAATGTTTAGCCTCTTTTTTTAAGAAAAGGAAAAGACTATTGCTACAATAAGTATTTTTAATCAAAATAAATTTTGGATTTCCTTTAATTAGGACATACTCTTTCTATGGCAATTCCTAAAAATCTATTCCTCTTTTCCCAAGGCATTCCAACCCCTCGCTATCAATGGTATCTTTGTGGCAGCACGGCTAATTAAATGAATTCCTTCATTTTTATCGGTTATATGTCCGATAACTGTAAGATGGGGATTTGCCTTTATTTTTGGATAGTCCTCCGTTTTTATGGTAAACAACAATTCATAGTCTTCACCTCCGCTTAACGCAATTGTGGTACTGTCCACATTAAATTCTTCACAAACTGAAATAACCTGTGGATCGAGAGGGATTTTATCTTCAAAAAGATTGCAACCCACATCAGAACTTTTGCAAATATGAATGATTTCTGAGGACAATCCATCACTGATATCAATCATGGAAGTAGGTTTAACGTCCAATTCTTCCAACAATTTCGAGATATCCTTTCTCGCTTCAGGTTTCAATTGCCGTTCTACTATATAGGTGTAAGGTTCCAAATCCGGTTGTGAATTTGGGTTTACCTTAAACACTTCCTTTTCACGTTCCAAAACCTGAAGTCCCATATAGGCTGCACCTAGATCTCCCGTAACCACCAACAAATCATTTTCCTTTGCACCACTTCTGTACACAGCTTCTCCTTGATTCACAGAACCTATCGCGGTAATGCTTATCAACAAACCCGTTGTGGAAGAAGTGGTATCTCCACCCACCACATCAACATTATAGATTCTGGCAGCAGCCTCGATTCCCGCATAAAATTCTTCCAAAGCCTCTACTGGAAAGCGATTAGAAACAGCAATGGAGACTGTTATCTGCGTAGGCTCAGCATTCATTGCATAAATATCAGATAAATTAACAACCACTGCTTTATAGCCAAGATGCTTTAAAGGCATATAACTCAAATCAAAATGAACTCCTTCCAAGAGTAGGTCTGTTGAAACCACCATTTCCTTTTTTGAATTACAGGAAATCACGGCAGCATCGTCTCCAATACTCTTTACGGTAGATTTTTGTCGGATTTTGAAGTGCTTGGTAAGGTGGTGGATGAGTCCAAATTCACCTAATGAACCAATTCCCGTTCTTGAATTATCTTTATTTTCGAACATTCTTTTTACTTATCTAATTTCGGCAAAAATACGCTTTCAAATCCAATGAAAAAAAGAGAACTTATATACTTTTTTATCCTGTTTATAAGTAAGTAATCGTCTAATCTCAATTATTTCTTAAAACTATTACGCTATAGTTTTAAAATCCCAGTTCAGTATGGTTAAAAGTTCTATTTGATGTATATTTGCCTCTAATTTAGAATTAATCTATATATGATTAAGGTAAGTGAAAATGCAAAAACCAAGATAGGACAGTTGATGGCCGAGGAAGGCTTCGACATCACTAAGGATTTTGTCCGTGTTGGAGTTAAAAGCGGCGGATGCTCTGGCCTTAGCTATGAGCTTACGTTTGATCATAGTTTTGGCGAAAACGATAAGCTTTTTGAAGAAAAAGATGTAAGAATTGCCGTAGATAAAAAAAGCTTTCTATATCTGATAGGTACCACCCTAGAATATAGCGGCGGACTTAACGGAAAAGGCTTTGTTTTTCAAAACCCAAATGCCAACCGTACTTGTGGTTGTGGAGAATCTTTTTCATTATAAAACTTATCTAATTTATAAATTAGAAGTAATAATACTGAATACCAAATACTGAATACCAAATACTGAATACCAATGACGAAATACACTGAGGATGATTTAAAAAAAGAATTGGAAACCAAAGAATACGAATATGGTTTCTATACCGATATAGAGTCTGACACTTTCCCTCCTGGATTGAACGAAGACATAGTACGTGCCATCTCCAAAAAGAAAGAAGAGCCTGAATGGATGACTGAGTGGCGTCTTGAATCTTTCCGATATTGGCAAACAATGGTTGAACCAGATTGGGGGAACGTACACTATGAGAAACCAGATTTTCAAGCAATCTCCTATTACTCCGCACCAAACAAAAAACCAAAATACGATAGCATTGACGAAGTAGACCCAGAATTACTAGATACTTTCAAAAGGCTTGGAATTTCAATTGACGAACAAAAGAAACTCGCAGGAGTTGCTGTTGATATCGTAATGGACTCAGTTTCTGTCGCAACTACTTTCCAAAATACCTTGGCTGAAAAAGGAATTATTTTCTGCTCAATTTCTCAAGCGATAAGAGAACATCCCGAATTAGTAAGAAAATATCTAGGTACTGTTGTGCCGCAACGAGACAATTTTTATGCAGCTCTAAACAGCGCTGTTTTTAGTGATGGATCTTTTTGTTACATCCCAAAAGGTGTGCGTTGCCCAATGGAACTTTCTACCTACTTCCGCATAAACCAAGGAGGAACAGGACAATTTGAAAGAACGCTACTGATTGCTGATGAAGGAAGCTATGTGAGTTACCTTGAAGGTTGTACTGCTCCAAGCCGAGATGAAAATCAATTGCACGCAGCAGTGGTTGAATTAATTGCAATGGACGATGCCGAAATAAAATATTCAACCGTTCAAAACTGGTATCCAGGTGATAAAAACGGAAAGGGCGGTGTATACAATTTTGTGACAAAAAGAGGTATTTGTGAAAACAGAGCAAAAATCTCTTGGACACAAGTAGAAACTGGTAGTGCAGTAACCTGGAAGTATCCAAGTTGTATTTTGAAAGGTGACAATTCTATCGGAGAATTTTATTCCATTGCAGTCACGAACGATTTTCAGCAGGCAGATACAGGAACCAAGATGATCCACATAGGAAAAAACACTCGAAGCACCATTATTTCAAAAGGTATTTCTGCAGGAAAATCACAAAATAGCTATCGCGGTTTAGTGAGAATTTTACCAAACGCCGATAATGCACGTAACTTTTCACAATGTGACTCCTTACTTATGGGAAATAGTTGCGGGGCGCATACCTTCCCGTATATTGAGTCAAAAAACAAGACTGCACAAATAGAACACGAAGCCACAACTAGCAAAATCGGTGAAGACCAAATTTTCTATTGCAATCAACGTGGAATTAATACTGAAAAGGCAATTGCTCTGATTGTAAATGGCTTTGGAAAAGAAGTCCTTAACAAATTACCAATGGAGTTTGCCATAGAAGCACAAAAACTACTGGAAATTAGTCTCGAAGGATCGGTAGGCTAAATTATTCAACTTAAATCATACCATATAATTATGAAAAAAATCTTTTTGTTACTATTACTTTCCATTGCTGTTTTTTCTTGTAAAAATTCAGAAGAAAAAAACACTGCTGATGAAGTAACCACTGAGAATACGGAAAACTTCAACACCTATAAAGGAGATTTTATCGATTCTGACGGAGCTGTTGTTTTAATGGGATCCAACTTTATTTATGGTGTTAAGCGAAATGAAGTTTCTGAGGATCTTTCAAAACAAGTTTCAGCAGTAAAAAAGAATGATTTTGATATGGTTGGTGTTCTGGTTAAAGGAACAGTCTCCAAAAACACAGATAGTGACAGTGAGTGGGAAGAGTTAATAACAATAAAAGAAATTGTGAAGGTGGATGATACCCCTTCTGAAGTAGATATTAAATTAGAAGAATCAGCAAAGAAAAATTAACATGTTAAAAATTAAAGATTTATACGCCGGATTGGAAGGCAAAGACATACTGCAAGGTATTAACCTAGAAGTAAAAGCTGGAGAAGTCCATGCCATTATGGGACCTAACGGTTCTGGAAAAAGCACCTTGGCTTCTGTAATTGCAGGTAAAGAGGAGTTTGATGTTACTCGTGGATATATCACTTTTGAGAACGAGGATATCTCAGAACTAAATCCAGAAGAAAGAGCACACAAAGGAATTTTCCTTTCATTTCAATATCCAGTAGAAATACCTGGTGTTTCGGTTACCAACTTTATAAAAACAGCTATAAATGAAACCCGGAAAGCTAAGAAGTTGGATAACATGCCAGCTTCCGAAATGCTTAAAATGATTAAAGAAAAGGCTGATATGCTTGAGATCGACCGTAAATTTCTTTCCAGATCATTAAACGAGGGCTTTTCTGGAGGTGAGAAAAAAAGAAATGAAATATTCCAGTTGGCAATGCTGGAGCCTAAGCTTGCCATTCTTGACGAAACAGATTCAGGATTGGATATTGACGCGCTTAAAGTTGTTGCGAACGGCGTAAATAAATTGAGAAGCAAAGACAATGCTATTGTAGTAATAACGCACTATCAACGCCTTTTAGACCATATAGTTCCAGATTTTGTCCACGTATTAATGAATGGGAAAATCGTAAAATCAGGTACTAAGGAACTTGCTTACGAACTAGAAGAAAAAGGTTACGACTGGATTAAAGAAGAATTGGTTTAATAATTCAAAATTCAGGATTTAAAGTTCAAGGTTAACTTGAATTCTGAATTCTGAATTCTGAATTCAGAATTAAAAAAAATGAGTTTTAAAGATAAATTATTATCATCATATATAGCCCTTGAAGATTATTTGGAGTTTGATTCGCCATTGCATGATGTGCGTAACAACGCCATTAAAATCTTTGAAGAAAAAGGATTTCCAACTAAAAAGGAAGAGGACTGGAAATACACTTCCTTGAATTCATTGCTGAAACCAGATTACAGCGTTTATTCAACAAAGGAACGCAATGTGGAACTTCAGGACGTACACAAGTACTTTCTTCACGAAATAGACACATACAAACTTGTTTTTGTAGATGGAGTTTACAACTCATTCCTTTCAGAAACAACTCATGATACATTAGATGTTTGTCTCATGTCAGCTGCCCTGAACAAAAGCAAATACAAACCTGTAATTGAAGCATATTTCAACAAAATAGCCAAAAGCGATGGTTTAACTGCACTCAATACTGCTTTTACTA
Organism: Aequorivita sp.; assembly: GCA_034675805.1. Classification (GTDB taxonomy): domain Bacteria; phylum Bacteroidota; class Bacteroidia; order Flavobacteriales; family Flavobacteriaceae; genus Aequorivita. Next base: position 1,688,445 of record JAUCCX010000001.1, read on the forward strand.
AAGAAGGGGCATATATTAATATTCCTGCACATAAAGAAGTAGAAAAGCCTATTGAAATCATCAACTTCTCTACAGGAAATGAAGCGGCGATGTTTCTTCAGCCAAGAAACTTGATTGTTGTTGGCGAAAATGCACATGTTCAAATTATCGAACGGCATCAAAGCCTATCCGATAATGAAGTCTTGACCAATTCAGTAACAGAAATTTTTGCTGAAAAACGGGCTTATGTAGATTACTACAAAATTCAAAATGACGTCGAAACAGCATCGTTGATTGACAGTACGTATATCTCTCAAGAACGCGACACGATTTGCCGCGTCCACACCTTTTCCTTTGGCGGAAAATTAGTAAGAAACAATCTCAACTATTACCAACATGGAGAGCACTGCGATTCCACACTAAAAGGAATTACCATAATAGAAGGAAAACAACACGTAGACCACAACACTTTGGTACACCACATTTCCCCGAACTGTGAAAGCCATCAAGATTATAAAGGTCTTTTTGCAGAATCTTCTACAGGAGTCTTCAACGGAAAAATTGTTGTAGAAAAGGATGCTCAAAAGACCGATGCTTACCAACAAAATGACAATATCCTTATTGACGATAAAGCTACTGTAAACGCCAAACCACAATTAGAGATTTTTGCAGATGACGTGAAATGCTCACACGGTTGTACTATAGGCCAATTTGACGAGGAAGCATTGTTCTATCTTCGTAGTCGCGGAATTGGAATAAAGGAAGCTCGTGCGCTATTGATGTACGCTTTTGCAAATACAGTCCTTGAAAGTGTGAAAATTCCAGAGTTGAAAATGCGAATCAACAAGCTTATTGCTAATAAAATCGGTGTGAGTTTGGGTTTTGATCTTTAAGTAAAAATTGTTGCGGATTTATAAATACTATTATTTCAATTCATGAATCCGCAACAAAATATCAATCCGTCCACAATTCATAAAAATTCAAAATGTCTTTTAACATTCAAAAAATACGCAAAGATTTCCCTATACTTTCTAGAAAGGTAAATGGTTATCCATTGGTTTATTTGGACAATGCTGCCACTTCACAAAAACCGCAGCAGGTTATTGATTCTATTGTGGATTATTACAGCAATTATAACGCAAATATTCACCGTGGCGTGCATACGCTTTCTCAGGAAGCAACAGATGCTTACGAAGCTGCAAGGCATAAAATTCAAGCTCATTTTAATGCCAAGGAAGTTTACGAAATTATTTTTACCGCTGGTACAACTCACGGGATTAATCTCGTTGCAAACGGCTTTTCTGAAATTCTTAAAAAAGGTGAGGAAATCATCGTTTCCGCAATGGAGCACCACAGTAATATTGTGCCATGGCAAATGCTCTGTGAGCGTACAGGAGCTCTTCTAAAGGTCATTCCCATGAACGAAGATGGAGTTTTGATTATGGAGGAATACCAAAAATTGCTTTCTGAAAAAACCAAACTTGTATTTGTTAACCATATTTCTAACGCATTGGGAACCATAAACCCAATTGAAGAGATTATTGAAAAAGCACATAAAGTTGGAGCAGCTGTATTAATTGACGGCGCACAATCGTGCTCACACATAAAACCAGATTTTCAAAAATTGGATGTAGACTTTTACGTAACCTCAGCACATAAAATGTGTGGACCTACAGGAGTTGGCATTCTATATATGAAAGAAGAATGGGGCAACAAACTTCCACCATACCAGGGTGGTGGTGAAATGATTGAAGAAGTAACTTTCGAAAAAACCACTTATGCTGGCCTTCCCCATAAATTTGAAGCAGGAACACCAAATATTTGTGGTGGTATCGCATTTGGCGCAGCAATCGATTATCTGAATGCTATCGGATTCGAGGCGATTGAAAAACACGAAAATGAACTTTTAAAATACGCCACTGAAAAGCTCCTTGAGATAGAAGGTTTAAAAATTTACGGAACCGGAACCGAAAAAACTTCGGTAGTTTCTTTTAATATTGAAGGTATTCATCCTTACGATATCGGAACAATCGTCGACAAATTAGGAGTCGCAGTAAGAACAGGGCACCATTGTGCTCAACCAATTATGGATTTTTATAAAATACCTGGAACTGTAAGGGCGTCCTTTGCGTTTTACAATACTTTGGAAGAAGTTGACACTCTGATTAATGCGGTAAAAAAAGCCAAAATGATGTTAAGTTAACTGAAGATCAATTGTTAAATCTAGAACTTTGGATTCTTAATCTTAAACATAATTATTATGAAAACACTTGCCACCCTATCCCTATTGATTTTCACTCTTGTTTTTACAAGTTGCGACGAAACGAAAAAAGTAATCGACGTTGCTGGAAGCGTGCAACTAACTGGTAATTATACCGTTTCAGCCCTAAATGGAAAAAAACTTACCAGTAACCCAAGTCCAACTTTTTCACTTTCCGCTTTAGACAACTCATTCCGTGGAACATCAGGTTGTAACTCTGTATTTGGTAATTACACGATTGATCTTTACGCTATCAGCTTTGATAATCTCGCAGTAAGTGAAAAGTATTGTGCCGAAAAAGAAATCATGAAAACCGAAAGAGACTTTTTGGACGCCTTGAACCAAACTGGATCATATGCCCTGCAAAATGGTGTATTAACCTTTTATTCAAAAACAGACAGAAGTGTGGTCCTTTCAGCCACCAAAGACACAAATAATTAAGAATAGATATGACGATCGAAGCAATACAGGAAGAATTGATTGATGAATTTTCAATGTTTGACGACTGGATGCAGCGCTATGAATATATGATAGAGTTGGGGAAATCACTTCCGCTTATCGACAATGATCTTAAAACAGACGACCACTTAATAAAAGGTTGCCAAAGTAAAGTGTGGCTCAATTCTGAACTAAAAGATGACAAAATCATTTTTACTGCGGATAGTGATGCTATAATTACTAAAGGAATAATCGCAATTTTAGTTCGTGTTTTTTCGGATCAAAAACCGCAAGAGATTCTCGATGCAAACACCGATTTTATTGACGAAATCGGGTTGAAGGAACATCTTTCCCCTACCCGTGCAAATGGATTGGTCTCAATGATAAAACAAATGAAAATGTATGCACTTGCATACCAAACAAAAGCTAATAATTAAACAAATGGAAACAGAAGTAGACATGGCCGAACTAGGTGAAAAAATAATCGCCGTTATAAAAACTATTTACGATCCAGAAATTCCGGTTGATATATATGAACTCGGACTTATTTATGATGTTTTTATAAATGAAGACCGTGAAGTAAAAATATTGATGACCCTTACCACACCCAACTGCCCTGTGGCAGAAAGCTTACCAGCAGAAGTAGAGGACAAAGTAAAATCTATGAGTATGGTTAAGGATGCCGAAGTGGAAATCACCTTCGATCCGCCTTGGAGCCAAGAATTGATGAGTGATGAAGCTAAGTTGGAGCTGGGAATGCTTTAGAAGAGGAATTCATATTCTATTAGAAGTTAGCAGTAATAAATAATCAAAAGTTTTTATCTTGTCCGAAGAAATTGTAAATCGCGTAGCGAACAGTAAGCTTACAACCTTTAACCTTGAGGACTTCTACCAAAAAGGCGAACGGGTTGCTTTTGATATTTCATCATGGTTGCTTGAAGGTATCGTCCTTCGGGAAAGCGAATTTCGTGAAAAAGCTAACAAACACGATTGGAGTCAATATCAAGATAAGTTTGTAGCATTGTTTTGTAGTACAGAGGCTATTGTTCCGGGCTGGGCATTTTTATTACTATCCTTACATCTGGCACCTTATACTAAAAAGGTTACGGTTGGAAGCTTAGAGGAATTGGAAAGTATTCTTTTCGCCGAATTGCTTAAGGATTTGGACGTTTCAGATTATCAGGATAGGCTAATCATAATTAAAGGTTGTGCTCATAAACCTATTCCACAGAATGCCTATGTGCTCTTGGCTCAAAAACTACAACCTATAGCAAAAAGTATTATGTATGGCGAGGCCTGTTCTTCAGTCCCCCTTTTCAAGAAAAAGTAAAAATCAGGAGTTTCATTACAGAATTCGCAATATTAGTATTTATTTAGCATTTATTTTTATCAATATTCTAAAATAGTAGTAATTTTACACTCTCAAAATTAAGATAAAAATGAAAAAACTATTACTTCTTGCAGTTCTTTTCGCTGCACCTTTGGCTTTAATGGCCCAAGAAGAAACTCCAAAAGACACAATCCCAAATGGATGGACACGTGCTGGAAACATTTCATTATTGTTCAACCAAGCGGCGTTCAATAGTGAATGGACAGGTGGTGGAACCTCAAACATTGCAGGTAACCTAGGCCTCAATTACGACTTTAACTATAAGCACGACAAGCTTAGCTGGAACAATCGACTTATTGCCGAGTATGGTATTACCAAAAACAAAGACGATAAATACTCTAGAAAAACTAATGACCGTTTGGAGCTAAACTCTATCTTAGGAAGAGAAATCAACGAAAGTAACTGGTACTACTCGTTCTTTCTAAACTTTAAGACTCAATTTACTCCTGGTTATGAGTATAACACAGATCTTAATCCTAACGATGATGGTTACCGCACTGAAGTAACTAAATTCCTGTCTCCAGCCTACCTTCAGTTTGGTCCTGGGATGCTTTGGAAAAAGAATGATAATCTATACGTAAACATTTCTCCAGCTACTGCACGTTTAATTTTTGTAAACAAAGATTTTACCAATGTAGGCAGCAACCAAGCTGCAATCGATGCATTCAACGAAAACCCTTACTTTGGTGTAGAAGCTAACGAAACTATGCGTTTTGAATTTGGCGCTTCTGTTTCTGCATATGCTAAATTGGACTTGATGGAAAACGTTTCTATGGAAAACATCCTAAATCTTTACTCTAACTACCTAGAAGATCCTCAGAATGTAGATATCGATTATACAATGAATTTGCTGTTTAAAATTAACAATTATATTTCAGCAAACGCTACTTTGCAAGCTATCTATGATGATAACGCGGTCAAAGGATTCCAAATTCGTGAAGCTTTAGGAATTGGCGTTACTTACGGATTCTAGAAATTAGACGTTACTACAAAATAAAAAACCCGTCAAGTTCTCTCAGAACCTGGCGGGTTTTTTTATTGATTAATGTCTTTCTATCGTGAATGGTTTAGTAATACATCGATAGATCCACAAAGAAAAATACTCTACAATTTTAAGGAATCAAGCATAATTGTTATGTTTATGCAAAGGTTGTTGTTTATCTGTAAAAAAAATATCTTGTTCTTTTTCATATCTAAACTATTGTCTGAAAATTTTTAACTTTGAAAATGAGGCATTGCCCAATTTTTTAAATCCCAGGGCACACCTAGTAGAATTGGATTATTTTACTCCTCAACTTGACAACAGCATCACAATGTTGTATATTGACACTAGGCAATTCTACAAGTACACCTTTCCTCTTTGAAAATATTATTTGGAAGTATAACTTGTCCTTTTATTTTCAGACCGTATGTCGGCTCTATGCTGACTCCATGCCGACTTTATGCCGACTGTGTGCCGACTCTATGTCGACCCCACTCCATAGATGCTTCATATATACCTCCAAAATTCTTTCACTATTGCCGTTGCCTTTCCAAGGTTTCTAAAGAGTCATTATTCCTGTTGGTTATTATTACACATATCACCATTTAAAGATAAACCTGTATGATTATTTTGGGACAGATCCATTTTAAGTTCTAACTTTCACCCTCTTTGAAAATACGCTGAAAAATAGATTCCTGACTTATTGGGAATTCATACCTTTGGCAAGTCTTTAAAAAATTGGTTTGGCAAAACTTTTCAGTATTGGATTTTGGGGTTTTATAGCCCGTTTTATTCTAAGAAATCGAACAGGTATCTTAATCGTTATCGCACTTATAACTGTATTGCTCGCGATGCAGTGGAAAAATATGCGCTTCACCTATACCGAAGCCAACCTGCTGCCTGACGACCACCCTGTTAATCTTGAATACGACGCTTTCCTTTCACATTTTGGGGAAGAAGGTAACTTGATTGTAATGGGTGTCAAGGATTCGACTATTTTCACCCCAGAGAAATTTAAAGCGTGGGACCAACTCACCAAAGATATTGGCAAATTTAGCGAGGTGGAATTCACACTTTCCGTGGGAAACCTTCAAAAACTTCAGAAGAAAGCCGATACTACAGGTTTTGAACTAGTGCCTTTTATAAAGGATTCAGTTTTTACTGATGCAAACCTAGCAAAATACAAAGACGAACTTTTCAATAAACTTCCGTTCTATGACGGGCTTATTTACAGTCCAGATAAACAGTCTATCCGCTCTGCTATTTATCTTAAAAAGGATATAGTAAACACCTCGGCAAGAAAGGATTTTGTTATCGATGACCTTATTCCGCTTATCAAAAAGTTTGAGGAAGATACTGGCGTTAAGGTGCATACTTCGGGAATGCCCTATATACGCACCTTAAATTCGCAAAGTATTATCGATGAAATAGGCTTATTTATTGGTGCTGCTCTTTTTGTAACCTCTCTTATATTCTTCTTCTTTTTCCGCTCTTGGCGCGCCACTTTCATTTCGATGACCACAGTAATTATTGGAGTAATGTGGGCTTTTGGATTTTTAGGATTGATGCATTATGAAATCACTGTTCTTACGGCTTTGATTCCACCTTTGATAATCGTTATTGGAATTCCCAACTGTATTTTCCTTATCAACAAATATCAACAGGAAATAAAACTACACGGAAACCAAGCTAAATCCTTGCAACGGGTTATTACCAAAATTGGTAATGCCACACTGATGACAAACCTTACAACAGCTTCAGGTTTTGCTACTTTTATTTTAGTGAAAAGTGAGCTTTTGAGTGAATTCGGTATTGTAGCCTCTATCAACATTATCGCCATCTTTTTATTGAGCTTGCTTATCATTCCAATTATTTACAGCTATATGTCTGTACCAAAGGATAAGCACCTAAATCACTTGAATAAAATCTGGATTAATAAATTTGTGAATTGGATAGAGCGAATGGTTAAAGAGCGCCGAATTACAATCTACATAGTTGCAGTACTTCTTCTTTGTACAAGCATTATTGGTATTTACAACATAAAGATTTCCGGTAGTCTTATTGAAGATATGCCTAAAAACACCGGTTTCTTTGACGATATCCGATTTTTTGAAAAAGAATATGAAGGAATTATGCCATTGGAAATAATGGTAGATACCAAGAAGAAAAAGGGCGTTTTAAGTGGCGCAACACTAAAGCGTATTGATGAATTGCAAGAGCATATCAAAGAAATTCCAGAATTTGCGAAGCCGCTTTCAATAGTAGAATTGGTTAAGTATTCCAAACAGGCCTATTATAACGGAAATCCCGACTACTATCAACTTCCAAATAGTCAAGAAAGAACATTTATCTTGGCGTATGCCAAAAGTAGTGCTACAAACGCAAATCTGTTAAGTAGTTACGTTGATAGTACTGGCCAGTTTGCACGGATCACCACCTTTATGAAAGATACAGAACCGGACAGATTTAAACGAATCGAAGAAGATTTAAATACGGAGATAGCCAAAGTTTTCCCATCAGATCGATATAACGTTTCGGTTACGGGAAAAGCCTTAGTGTTTCAAAAAGGAACTCATTATTTGGTCAATAACTTAATATTTTCACTTTCACTGGCAATTTTCTTGATTGCCTTGTTTATGGCTTGGATGTTCCGAAGTTTTAAAATGATTGTTGTATCCCTTATACCAAACCTGCTACCCTTAATAATAACTGCTGGGGTTATGGGCTTTGTAGGTGTTCCTATTAAACCTTCAACCATTTTGGTGTTTAGCATTGCTTTTGGTATTTCTGTGGATGACACAATTCACTTCTTATCAAAATACAGACAAGAATTGGTAGCGAATAACTGGAAAATCAAAAAATCGGTTTATGCGGCGCTCAGAGAAAGTGCTGTAAGTATGTTCTATACGTCTATCGTACTTTTCTTTGGTTTTTCTGTATTTACCCTTTCTAGTTTTGGCGGAACGGTAGCTTTAGGAGCTTTAGTGTCAATAACTCTTCTTTTTGCAATGATGGCAAATCTAATTTTGCTGCCAACACTTCTACTTTCCCTAGAACGAAGTATCGCAAATAAGGAAACAATGAAAAAACCCGCGATTGAGATTTTACCTAATGATGAGGAGGAAATCGAGTAAGTAAAATTCGGTTAGAGTAGACACTCTAAGTCACTAAACTTGTTCCTCTTGGAATTTGGTGTTTTTGATTTTTTTGGAATTTTATTTAAAAGTATCTTTGCACCTCTTAAAACACGATTATGCAATACAAAACTATAGCTGAACTGTTAAAAAAGGAACCTAGCCACCACGAAGTTGGAGTACGCGGTTGGGTTCGATCTTTTAGAAGCAACAGGTTCATTGCACTCAATGATGGGTCTACTATAAAAACACTACAATGCGTAGTGGATTTTGAAAATTTCAAGGAAGAAGTTCTTAAAAAAGTGACCGTTGGCGCAGCCATTGAAGTTACTGGAATCCTCGTTGAAAGTCAAGGGCAAGGGCAAACAGTAGAAATTCAAGTCTCGAAATTAACTGTGTTGGGAGAGGCAAACCCAGAAGATGTAAAGCTTACCATACTTTCTCCAAAGAAACATTCCATGGAAACTCTTCGTGAGCAGGCACATTTGCGTATCCGAACAAATACTTTTGGGGCCGTAATGCGTACACGTTCAAAACTGGCTTTTGCAGTTCATGAATATTTCCAAAAAAATAACTTCAACTATATGCACTCACCTATTATTACAGGTAGTGATGCTGAAGGTGCCGGTGAAATGTTTCGTGTTTCAGCATTGGATCCCAAAAACCCACCACTTGATGAAAACGGAAATATAAATTATAAAGAAGATTTTTTTGAAAAAGAAACCAATCTCACCGTAAGTGGACAGTTGGAAGCAGAAACCTATGCAATGGCACTTGGAAAAGTATATACCTTCGGACCAACTTTTAGAGCGGAAAACTCAAACACAAGTCGTCACTTAGCTGAATTTTGGATGATTGAGCCCGAAGTTGCTTTCAACGATCTGGATGCAAACATGGACTTGGCTGAAGATTTTATAAAGTATGTTGTTAAGTACGCTTTAGAACACTGCGCCGATGACCTTGAGTTCCTCGAAAATCGTCTTCTTGAAGAAGACAAGAATAAGCCACAAGATGAGCGAAGCGAAATGAAACTTCGTGAAAAGCTACAATTTATCTTGGAAAACAATTTCAAAAGAGTAAGCTACACTGAAGCGATCGATATTTTGAAACGTTCAAAACCAAATCAAAAGAAAAAATTCAAATATATTATTGAAGAATGGGGTGCTGATCTTCAAAGTGAGCACGAGCGCTTTTTGGTTGAGAAGCATTTCAAATGTCCAGTGATTCTTTTCGACTATCCTGCGAAAATAAAGGCATTCTATATGCGTTTGAACGACGATGGAAAAACTGTTCGCGCTATGGACGTGCTTTTCCCTGGAATTGGAGAAATTGTTGGTGGCTCACAACGAGAAGAACGCTATGATGTATTAAAAGAAAAAATGGCCGCAATGGACATTGACGAAAAAGAGCTATACTGGTATTTGGATCTCCGAAAATTCGGAACCGCCGTTCACAGTGGTTTTGGCCTCGGATTTGAACGTTTAGTTCAGTTCACGACGGGAATGGGTAACATTCGTGATGTGATTCCTTATCCAAGAACTCCCGGAAACGCAGAATTCTAACCAAAACAGCATAAGATTGTATTAAAACTGGCTACTTAATTATTTTAGTAGCTGGTTTTTTTTAACTTTATAATGTAGCAAATAGAACCATGTTAAAACAGCAATTAAATCTTAAGCTTTCACAGAAATTATCCCCTCAGCAAATACAGCTGATGAAGATGATTCAGTTGCCTACGCAAGCTTTTGAGCAACGTATAGAACAAGAACTGGAAGAAAATCCTGCATTGGAAGGAGGGAAAGAAGAAACAGATAATTATGAGGACGAATTCAGCAATGAAGAGTATGATGAAGGTAACGAGATTATCGAAACCGACATAAACGTTGACGATTATCTTAGTGATGATGAAGTACCCAGTTATAAGCTTTCCGCCAATAACTATAGTGCAGATGATGAAGAACGCCAAATGCCTTATGCTGCGGGAACATCATTTACACAACATTTGATGCAGCAACTAAGCACCTACCGCCTCGATGAGGAAGAAGAAGAAATAGCTAAGTTCCTAGTGGGCAGCGTAGATGAAAGCGGCTATATTCGCCGTGAAATTCAAGATATTGTTGACGATTTGGCCTTTACCCAAAACGTTTATACGACAGAAGATAAAGTAGAAAAAGTTTTAAAAACAGTTCAGGAATTGGATCCTGCTGGAGTTGCTGCTCGTGATCTTCAAGAGTGCTTATTGCTCCAATTGGAAAGAAGAATTCCTACGCCTTACGTTACATTGGCCATTTCCATTATAGAAGAAAATTTTGATCAATTCAGTAAAAAACATTACAAAAAACTGATTCAAAAGTATGATATTACTGAAGATCAACTGCGCGAAGCTATTCATGAAATTGAAACTTTAAACCCAAAACCCGGAGGTACCTACTCAGGAAATAATAGAATTGTAGAACATGTAGTTCCGGATTTTGCCATTAGAATTATAGATGGCGAACTTGACTTAACATTGAATGGTCGTAACGCCCCAGAGCTCCACGTGAGCCACGATTACACAAATATGCTGAAAGGCTATAAGGAAGCGAAAGACAAATCAAAGGCACAGAAAGAGGCTATTCTGTTCATCAAGCAAAAACTTGATTCAGCAAAATGGTTTATCGATGCGATAAAACAAAGACAACAAACACTCTTCGTTACAATGAATGCTATTATGCATCATCAAGAGGAGTATTTTCTGAGTGGTGACGAACGAAAGCTGAAGCCAATGATTCTCAAAGACATCGCTGATAAAATCAATATGGATGTTTCAACCGTCTCAAGGGTTGCCAACAGTAAATATGTTGATACACCTTATGGAACAAAGTTGATTAAAGAGTTTTTTAGCGAATCAATGAAAAACGATCAAGGTGAAGACGTTTCTACTAAAGAAATCAAGAAAATTCTCGAAATAACCATATCTGAAGAAAACAAACATAAACCACATACAGACGCTAAATTGGCCAAAATTCTATTGGAAAAAGGGTATCCAATTGCACGACGAACAATCGCCAAATATAGAGAACAACTTGATTTGCCGGTGGCAAGGCTTAGAAAAGAGATTTAATGAAATTGTTTCTAAAGACCGCTTCGTATATCTTCCATCCATTATTGATGCCTCTTTTGGGCACAATTCTCTATTTTATTGTTACTCCGAGATATCTTGAATTAGAATTGGTAAGAACAAAACTGTTGGCTATTACAATCATTACCATTCTTATTCCTATTGTCATCTTTTTCCTTTTAAAAAATATAAGAGTAGTAGAAACGATTTATTTAAAAGATGTAAAGGAGCGTAAGTTTCCTTTAATGATACAATGTATTCTATTATTACTCATCATTAAAATGGTTTTCGACCCTTTTGACGATAGAGAAATATATTATTATTTCGTGGGTATTCTATTTTCAACTTTCAGTGCGCTTTTAATGGTGTTTTTTAAATTGAAGGTAAGTCTACATCAAATGGGAGTTGCAGGGATTTTAATGTTTTTGATAGGATTAAGCGCCCACTTTAAAATAAACCTACTTGTCACCATAAGTTTTTTTCTCTTCGTTAATGGTTGGGTTGCATCTTCTCGCTTGAACAGCGATGCCCATACCTATCCAGAACTTGGCATCGGACTGCTACTCGGTGCTTTACCGCAAATCATACTTTTTAACCTTTGGTTGTAGTTATAGAATGTAGAACATCAAACCTACTTTGAGGGCCCTAAAGTCCACATTTTCTCCATCAATAGTTTCGGCATCCTTGAAAAAAGGATTTATACTATATGCAGCAAAAAAGTTAAAAGTATTATATCCAAAGCTTAACGTCGCGGACAAACGCAATGGATCAAATTCTGGTATTTTAGTTTGATTTACGTTATTCCCAGACTGTTTAAAAGTTGATTTATACCAATATGCGTAACCAATTCTAAAACCAGCGTACACCCTCCAAAAATTATAACTTGAAGGAGTAGAAGTGCGCCATCTAAATTCCACGGGAGCTTCAATAACGGCCGTGTTGAATCGATTACGTGTAAAATCAACATTATTGTCTAAAACTCTGAATATAGTTTTATCATCGAGTGTCTCACCGATGAAAAGGTTCTGTCCGATTTGATCTAATGCTACACCAGCTCCAACTGCAATAGCAAGATTTCTTCGTTTATTGATCGGCATATCTCGTAGAAAGCCAAATTGGACTCCACCTGAAAGTCCTCTTAAACTAGCACCAGCAGGAAGGTTCATTGGAATATTATACGTTATACCAATATAGAATTGATCTTCCCTATATAAAGAATCAACCGAAACTTGTCTAATCGTATCTTGCGCAATGGCGTCACAAGAAACAAAGCCCAAAACCGTAAAAATAAAGATCCTTAATATCCTTTGCATGTTGATAAAGATAAATCTATTTTAACTAAAAGAGAACAAAAAAACGCCTTGCTTCCGAAAGTTCGGGACAAGGCGTTTTTAAATAAAATATTAATAATTCTATCTGTTTATTTCATTTCCAGGTGAAGTAATATAGATAATCTTCAACATATTCAAGTCTCTAAGTTCCTGCTTAATATCAGTCACCATCCCTGTGTTTGTCTTCTCATCTACTTTTAGGGCAACCATAACCTTATCCTGAAGTTCAGGAAGAAGTTTTTGTCGCGCCTCAGTCAATGCAAATTTCAAATTACTAAGATCAGTGTATTTATCACCTATCTGAATCTTGGGTTCTGTACCATATTTTTCTTGATATCTAGAACTTGGTTTCCCAGCATAAATATAGACAGATCTATCCTTCTTCAGTTTTTCTACCTGGTCTGCCTTTGGTAATTGGTTTTGAACTAACAAATTGTCATCACGCAATACAGTTACCACCATAAAAAAGAATAGTAACATAAACACGATATCCGGAAGAGATGCTGTGTTAACCGCAGGCAATTCGTTGTTTTTTTTCTTTCTAAACTTTGACATAGTTATATTATTATGATCCAGATTTTTTAGGTTCTGCTTCAGAAAGTTTTTGAGGATATAATTTTTGGATTGTTTCCAACTTAGATTTTATAGACTCTTCATTTCCTTTAAAGTTACCTTCTTCAATCGAATTATTAATTTCAGAATATTTCCATCCATATAATCTTTGCGATTCTCTATCTCTCAAAAAGTTGTAAGCTGCCACTAATTCATTTTGGACTGCGATATACATTTTATAAGACGTGAGTCTATCATTTTGAACGGAGATAACAGCTTTGTCTGGATTATCAGATGAAGATGGATCTCGCTTACCTTTACAATAGTTGCAATATTCTGGAGAACCAGATGGAGCACCTCCATTATCTAAAAATGCTATTGCAGCTTGTCGTAAATCTTTCAACTCCATCAATTTCTCTTCTACAAGCAATTGATCATGCCTATTCACATTTACGATAAAAAGGTTTTTCTCTTTAATCTTTACTTGATCTTCAGGTTGGTTTTCTTCCTTAGGCGGCAACTGTCTCGCTATACCCTTATCTTTTTCAATAGTAGTCGTTACTAAGAAAAAAATAAGTAGTAGGAACGCGATGTCAGCCATCGAGCCTGCGTTTACTTCTGGTGTTGCTCTTCTTGCCATTATTTTGTCACTTTTTTGATCCCGCTGAAAACCATTGCTCCAACAGCCAATATTGCCATAATATAGAATGCATATAACCCTGCACCAACCCATTTTGAACCACTAGCTGAAAGCATTTCGCCTTCTCCCATTGGCATAGGCTCTCCATCAGCTAACACGTATGAAATAACCACAATAAGAAGGAATGCTCCTACCGAAATCATAGTGTTTTTAATATTCCCCGCAAAAATTCCCTTAATAACGAAGAATATAACGAAAACTAATGTTATAGCAAAGGTTATGTAAGCCACGTACAAAAAGCCATCTACACCAGCGCCAGTTTCAGCGACAGCAGTATCACCTTTTGCGATGATCATTGCAAGAAAAATAACTCCTGCAATGCTTAGAAGCAATGCTACTATTTTTAAAATTTTATGTAATGCCATCCTGTGGTTTGTTTAGATTTTATTTTTTGTTTTGTAGTCGAACAACATGTCGATCAAAGTGATAGAAGCATCTTCCATACTGTTAACTATACTATCAATTTTAGCAATAATATAATTATAGAAAATTTGAAGTATAATAGCCACGATCAAACCAAATACGGTTGTTAAAAGTGCCACCTTAATACCACCCGCTACAAGAGAAGGATTCATATCACCCGCTGCTTGAATTCTATCAAAAGCAATAATCATCCCGATTACCGTACCCATGAAACCAAGCATCGGTGCTAAAGCGATAAATAGAGAAATCCAAGAAACGTTCTTCTCAAGTTGCCCCATTTGAACACCGCCATAGGCTACAACAGCCTTTTCAGCGATATCAATCCCTTCGTCAGCCCGATCAAGGCCTTGATAATAAATTGAAGCTACTGGACCTTTTGTGTTTCTGCACACTTCTTTAGCCGCTTCAATTCCACCGCTATTTAATGCATCTTCCACATCCTGAGCCAATTTTTGAGTATTGGTAGTCGAAAGGTTAAGAAAGATAATCCTTTCAATAGCAATCGCCAATCCAAGAATCAAACATAGTAACACAATCCCCATAAATCCGGGACCACCTTCCACAAAACGTTCTTTCAACTCCTGGTGAAATCCTTTGTCTGCTTCTACAGCAGGAGCTGTTTCATCTTGAATAAAAGAGACTGTGGCTGCTGTTACCAAAGCTTGTGAGCTAGTTGGCATTATTTGCGCTGTTGAAGCGTTTGCGTTTAACGTGCCCACAAAAACCATTGCGGCCACCGCCATAATAGAAAATAATTTTTTCATTGCTATCGACTTAAGTTTGTTTTTAGTTAAAGGTTTAAAGATATAAAATAATTTAGTTAATCTGCAAGAATATTAATTCACACTATCAAATGAGTGAAACAATAATCTAAAAAATTTATTGCAGAGAGGAAGGGATTCGAACCCTCGATACGCTTGTGGCGTATACACACTTTCCAGGCGTGCGCCTTCGACCACTCGGCCACCTCTCTAAAGTTTCCCCCCTCGAATGGTTTCGTGTTTAAGGGGAGCAAAAATATTTCAAATATTCTCCTAAAATACAATGCTTCTGGAATCAGAAAGCACATTTTTAAAATGGAGTGCCAAATATCAAAAAAAAAAACAATGCTATAAAAAATTTGAGACGTTTATTTATTGCATTTCTCCTCGCAAAGAGGTTTCAAATATGGTTTTGAAGCTGTTAGCCGAGATATTCTGACCCAATAAATACATTAATTTTGCCAGTGCAGCCTCAGTAGTGCAGTCTTTTCCGCTAATTACACCCATTTTTTTGAGCTCAGTACTCGTTTCATATATACCCATATTCACACTTCCCCCTGAACATTGGGTAATATTCACCACAGGAACACCCTTTTTTATAACTCCTTTAAGCAAATTAATAAACCAAGTTTCATTGGTGACATTTCCCGTACCATATGTTTCAAGTATCATTCCTTTCAACTCTGGATATGCAAAAAGATACTCGACGGTTGCCTTATCGATTCCCGGAAACATTTTCACCAGCAGAATATTGCTTTCCAACTTTTTATGAACTTTTAATTTTTTTCTTCTATTAGGCCTATAAAGTGCTTCGTTGTTTACTACCAAATGAACACCGCTTTGCACCAAATCCGGATAATTTAAAGAGGCAAATGCCTCAAAATGTTCAGCATTAATCTTGGTTGTTCTATTCGCTCTATATAATTTGTATTCAAAATAAAGACACACCTCCGCCAATTTTGAAACTCCTTTTTCCTGAAGTGAAGCTATTTGTATTGAAGTAATCAAATTTTCTTTTGCATCAGTTCGCAAATCTCCAATAGGAAGTTGAGAGCCCGTGAAAATAACCGGCTTCCCTAAATTTTCTAGCATAAAACTTAAGGCTGATGCAGTATAAGACATGGTATCACTCCCATGAAGAACTACGAAACCATCTATTTGTTCGTAATTGTCTTCAATGATAGTTGCTATGTCTACCCAATATTTCGGATTCATATTTGAACTGTCAATGGGTTCTGCGAAAGTGGTAGTGGTTATATTGCAGTCTAGCAACTTCAGTTCAGGAATATGGTTCAGCAATTCATCAAAATTGAAATTACGTAGCGCACCGGTCTCAAAATCCTTAATCATCCCTATAGTTCCGCCTGTATATATAAGGAGTATGTTTGGTTTAATTTTCATATAGGTTATTCTGTTATTTTAAAGAAATTTTTATTATTTAAATCCCAAAAACTTCTCTTGAATTCTCTGTAGTTATCCTCGCCACCTCTTCTTCCGAAACTTCATAAACCTCCGATAATTTTCTACTAACCAACACCAAATAACTACTTTCATTTCGTTTTCCACGAAAAGGTGCCGGGGCAAGGTAAGGTGAATCAGTCTCTAAAACGATATGCTTTAGTGGAATCTGGTGTAAAAAAGTATCGATTTTTCCATTTTTGAAAGTAACTACGCCACCAATACCAAGTTTCATCTTATATGAAATGGCTTTTTTGGCCTGTTCAAAAGTACCAGTAAAGCAATGAAAAATCCCAAAGAGATCTTCTCCCTTTTCGGTTTCGAGTACTTCAAAAATCTCATCAAATGCATCACGACAATGAATGACTATTGGCAGTTTGTACCTTTTGGCTAACTGAATTTGTCTTTTGAAAGCGATTTTCTGAATTTCCAAAGTAGATTTATCCCAATATAAATCGATACCAATCTCGCCAACGGCGTAAAAACTCCGCTCTATAAATTGTTTTTCAACGTGCCACAATTCTTCCTCATAGTTTTCCTTCACAGAAGTCGGATGCAATCCCATCATCAAAAAAATATTCGAAGGATACTCCTTTTCCAAAGTGTACATAGCCTCAGTATAACCTGAATCTATTGCAGGAATAAAGAAACGATTTATCCCAAGATCCAATGCCCGTTGGATCATTTCGGGGCGGTCTTCCGTAAAGTCTTGGCTATATAAATGAGTGTGGGTATCTGTTAACATACCTGCAAAGCTACTTATTTTGTTTGCTATCTTTACACAAAAAAGTTAATGCAACTACGTAAATATATGGAATCGGAAAACTTTTTTCGTATTCCACTGCAAAGACTCGCCACGGGTCATTATCTATTTTCTGCAAAAATCAATGGTATTTCAGGTGACTTTATACTCGATACGGGTGCATCCACAAGTTGTGTAGATTTTTCAGCCGGTTCCTATTTTTCATTAATAAGTGAAGAAAGCATGATTAAAGCAGCCGGTGCTGGGGCAACAAACATGGAAACAATGTTTTCTCGCAAAAATGAATTCAGCATAAATAAGTGGAAGTTGAAAACTATGGATTTCGTACTCTTTGATCTTTCACACGTCAACGAAGCACTCTCACAAGCCGAGGAAAAGCCAATACACGGAATTATTGGTGCCGACTTTTTAAAGAAGCGAAGGGCAGTAATTGATTACGGCAGAAACTGCTTTTACGTAAAATAGAATAACTTCTGGATATCGTTTATTTCCAATAATTTAAGTACCTTTATTTTCTTCCGAAATAATTTATTTGTGTCGATAAAAATATGTCTTTTATTCCTCATTCTTGCGCTTTCACCCATTGCTGGGTTTTGCCAAGATATTTCCCATTATGAGAAAATTGTAAAAACTACAAAAGACAAAAAGGAACAATTGGCGGCATTGGACAGTATTCTGAAACGCACCTTTAAAACCGATCCCGATACTTTCATTATTTACAGCCTTCAATACATTAGTCTTGCACAAGCGATGGATAATATCGAAGAGGCTGCCAGAAAGGCAATGAATTTGCAATATCCACTCACCACTTATAAAAATGATCCACTACAAGCTATAACAATAATCAATAGTGTACTTGCACGGAAATATAAAATAAAAGACAGTCTCCTACTTGGCGGACTATATATAAAACGCGGGAGCGCAAACACAAAAATAGATCTTAAAAAAGCGATTGAAGATTATGATATGGCGCTCAAAAATTTTTCGACGAGCGATTCCGCTCATATTGCTGACACCTATCTTTTTAGAGGTCAAGCCTATTCCCAATTAGGGAAATTTGTTTTAGCAGGTGAAGATTTAACCACGGCTTTTAGCATTTATGAAAATAAAGGTGAATATGATTATATGGTGTATGCGCAACAGGGCATTATCAATATGTTCAGCATGAATGGTTTCTATGAAAAGGCCAAATTTGAACGAGATGCACTGATTCAGAAAATGAAAATCCTGGGATTAAATTCCTTTTTACCGAATGAATATTACAATCAGGCCTTGGATTATAAAAAAACAGGCGAACGGGCTCTCGAATACGAGTCTTTATTATTGGCTGAAAAAAGTTTTGAAAAAAATGCCTCTAGCAACTCGACATTTATTGGTATCCATTCCCGGCTCATAGAATATTATTGTGAGCACAACCAACTGATTGAAGCTAAAAAACACTTAGACCTTATTGAATCTCTGGAACTTGATTTTTTCTGGAAACTCTTTAACTGAATTAAACTATTTGGGAGGAAAGACAAAATATCTTCAAACCATTGGGAAATATAACGAAGCCCTGACTCTGGCGAAAAAAAAACTAGACATTGCCAAAAATCTAGGGATAGAAGATGAGATTATGAGTACGTATTCCTTTCTCTCAGAGATTTATTTTGATCTAGGTGATTACAAAAAAAGTATTGAAAATAATCACGCTTCTACTGCAGTCAAAGATTCTATATACAATAAAAGTACGGCAAATGCCCTTGCCTACTACCAAACGCTTTACGAAACTGAAAAAAAAGAAAAAGAGTTAGTCGAAAAAACCGCAGATATAAATCTTCTTGAAAAGGATAGCGAAGGATTTAAGAAAGTAATGCTTTTCGCTGGGGTTGTAATAATGTTAGGCTTTGGGTTGATCTTGCTCTATCGGAACCAAAGACACCTCAGAACTAATAAAATCCTTCAAGAAAAATTTAGTCAAGAGTTGCTTATTTCCCAAGAAGGAGAGCGTAGACGAATATCGAAAGACCTACACGATGGGATTGGGCAACAATTATTGGTTATAAAAAACAAATTACTCGCCACTGGAGACGAAGACACTAAAAAAATGGTTGACCATACCATAGAAGAGGTACGCGCCATATCTAGAGACCTCCACCCTTTCCAACTCCAAGAATTAGGAATAACCAAAGCCATTGAATATACCATAAACCTAATAGACGAGAACACTACACTTTTCATCTCAGCAGAAATAGATAATATCGATAATATTTTTTCAAAAGAAGACGAAATAAATATTTATAGAATTATTCAAGAAAGCCTTAGTAATATACTAAAGCATGCACAAGCAGAAGCTGGAAAAGTCTCGGTTAAAAAGTTTAGCAATAATATAATGATTTCCATACGCGATAACGGCATTGGTTTCGATTTTAATGAAAAATACCAAGACGTGAAGTCCTTAGGGTTAAAAACACTTTTAGAACGGACTAAGTTCCTAAAAGGTCAAATGAAAGTATCTTCTAAAAAAGAAACGGGCACCGTAATAGAATTTCAATTTCCAATATGAACAATACTACACCATCCATAATCATTGCAGACGATCATCCTTTACTTCTTAAAGGTCTTAGTGACTTTTTAATTGAGAAAGGATACAACCTTATTGGCAAAGGCAATAATGGAAGAGAGGCATATAATCTTATAACACAAAAGGAACCAGATATTGCTATTTTAGATATTCAGATGCCGTATATGTCGGGGCTTGAAATTGCACAACAATGCAAAGAGTTAAATGTTGCAACAAAAATTGTATTGATAACGCTGCACAAGGAAAAAGATCTATATCAAAAAGCGCAAGAACTCAATATTTTTGGTTACATCCTGAAAGAATTTGCCCTTGAGGAAATAGAAAATTGTATAAAGACAGTTACAGAAGGAGTTCCTTTTTTTAGCAACAGAATAAAGGAACTTATTGGAGTTGTATTTGTAGAAAACAACGAACTTAGTTCACTCACCCCTTCAGAAAGAAAGATTTTGAAGCTAATAGCACAGGATAAAACCAACAAAGAAATTGCCTCACAACTATTTATTTCATACCGAACTGTAGAGAAGCATCGAAGCAACATCATCACAAAACTTAATATTGAACCTAAAACGAATAGTCTTCTTATCTGGGCAAAAGAAAACCATGACAAGTTGTTATAGAGCCTATTATAATAGAGATTCTGAAATTACGTGTTACCACGTATTTCAGAATTAGATGTAATGTCCGATATTTACACTATGAAAGATTCAGTCTACATAGAAGAAAAAGAGAAAGATTATGAAGTATCGGCATCAAACAATAAACCGATAGTTGTAATTCTCATTGTTGCTACAGTATTGATTCTTTTACTGAATTTGATAAGTACAATATTTTTTTACTGAGAAGATGTTTTCTAACTAACCAAAAAAATCCGGCAAATTGCCGGATTTTTTATTTTATATAATAGCCCTTAAAGCTCTAATGCTCTATTTGCATTATTATCCATTAAAAGTTCTTCTGGATTCTCAAGGGCCTCTTTTACTGCCACTAAAAATCCTACAGATTCCTTGCCATCAATAATTCTGTGATCGTAAGAAAGAGCGACATACATTATCGGAGCCACTACAATACTTCCATCTCTCACGATGGCACGCTCAACAATATTGTGCATCCCTAAAATAGCAGATTGTGGAGGATTAATAATAGGTGTTGAAAGCATACTTCCAAAAACACCTCCATTAGAGATTGTGAAAGTACCTCCAGTCATTTCATCCACGGTAATTTGACCATCGCGCGCACGAATAGCAAGCCTTTTTACTTCCTCCTCAACACCTCTGAAACTTAAGTTTTCGGCGTTTCTGATAACAGGAACCATCAAACCTTTCGGTCCTGAAACGGCTATTGATATATCTTTAAAATCATAACTGATCATATAATCACCGTCAATCATTGAATTCACGTCTGGATAAAGTTCTAATGCACGAACTACAGCCAAAGTAAAGAATGACATAAAGCCTAGGCCAACACCGTGTTTATCCTTGAACTGCTCTTTATATTGATTTCGCAAATCAAAAATAGAAGACATATCAACTTCGTTAAAAGTGGTAAGCATCGCAGTTTCATTTTTAGCCGAAACTAAACGCTCCGCAACCTTTCTGCGCAGCATAGAAAGTTTTTTACGTTCACTTCCACGACTGCCTTTTCCAGGAGTTCCCATAGAAGGTGTAGCAGAAACTGCATCTTCTTTAGTAATTCTTCCATCACGGCCAGATCCTTTTACCTCCTTTGAAGCCACTCCTTTTTCGTCGAGAATTTTCTTGGCAGCAGGCGAAGTCGAACCTGTAGCATATGATTTTTTATCCATTTTCTGATCTAGTGCAGAAGATTTGGAAGACGTTTGTGTTTTAGCTTCAGTTTTTTCAGTAGGCTCTTTCTTCTCTACTTTTTCCTCTTTGAAATCCACTTTTTCAGATTCTTTCTTCCCTGAAGAATCACCTCCTCCAGGTTTTTTGGCATCAGTATCAATCAAACAAACCACGTCTCCTACTGCAACAGAATCACCTTCTTCAGCTTTCAGGGTAATAATACCGCTAGCCTCTGCTGGAAGTTCCAATGTTGCTTTATCGCTATCTACTTCCGCTACGGCTTGATCTTTTTCAACATAATCGCCATCCTTTACCAACCAAGTCGCTATTTCAACTTCGGTGATGGATTCTCCCGGAGACGGGACTTTCATTTCTAATACCATAATATTTTTATTTAGTATAAACCTTTGGTTTATTAATCTTTTAAATTTAGTATGTTTTTGCTTTTATTTAAATAAAGTAAGGAAATAATTACTCCATATCTTTATCAAAAACGTTCTCAATTACTTTTGCGTGCCTCGCTTTTGAGCGCACAGAACTTCCAGCGGCAGGAGCTGCATACATTTTTCTACTGCAAACCCTAAAGTTTCTCGCTTCTTCAAAATGCATCAAAAGGTGAGAGTAAGCTCCCATATTTCTAGGTTCTTCCTGTGCCCAGACCACATCATCGGCATTTTTGTATTTTTTTATTATTTTATTAATCCCATCAATAGGTAACGGGAATAATTGCTCCAGACGAACCAAGGCAACATCATCTCTTTTTAGTTCTTCTCTTTTTTCGAGTAAATCGTAATAGAATTTACCTGTAACAAAAACTAATGATTTTACTTTTGCCACTTTTGCTTCTGCATCATCAATTAGCATCTGGAAGGTGCCTTTTGCAAATTCTTCCTTAGTAGAAACTACTTTTGGATGACGCAATAAACTTTTCGGAGTAAAAACAATAAGCGGTTTGCGATATTTAGTTTTTAATTGTCTTCTTAAAAGGTGAAATAAGTTTGCCGGTGTTGTAACATCTGCAACAAACATATTATCAACGGCACACAATTGTAAATAACGCTCCATTCTACCTGAAGAGTGTTCTGCGCCTTGGCCTTCATAACCATGAGGTAATAGCATTACCAAACCATTCTGAAGCTTCCATTTATCCTCCGCAGCCGAAATGTATTGATCTATCATTATCTGGGCTCCGTTGCTGAAATCACCAAACTGTGCTTCCCAAATTGTCAAGGATCTTGGACTTGCCATTGCATATCCATAATCAAAACCTACAACACCATATTCAGACAATAGAGAGTTGTAGATGTAAAAATTACCCTGATTGCCCTTTAATCTATTTAAAAGCACCACTTCTTCTTCACTATCTTCCACCTTAATAACGGCATGACGGTGTGAAAAAGTTCCGCGCTCAACGTCTTGTCCGCTCATTCTAACATCATGACCTTCTTTTAAAAGACTTCCAAATGCCAAAAGTTCGCCCATTGCCCAATCAAGCTTGTTGTCTTCAAAATACATTTCATGTCTATGCTCTACGAGCTTAGCTATTTTTTTCAGAAATTTCTTATCCTTTGGAAGCTCGGTTATTGCTTTTGCAACTTCGTCGAGTTTCTTCAGGTCAAAAGTCGTGTCAACCGTTTCCAACATTTCGTTGGTTTTGGAATAATCATAACCTTCCCATTCATCTTGCATAAATGGAGTTACTACCGTTTTATCTTCTTTTCTGGAATCTTCAAGGTTTTCTTCCAGTTTGTTTTTATAATCCTCCTCTAGTTTTTTTGTATATCCTTCGGTAATTACACCTTGATCTAATAATTTTTTTGCATAAATATCGCGAGGGTTCTCGTGCTTAGCAATTGCTTTATAAAGTTTTGGTTGGGTAAATCTAGGCTCATCACCTTCATTGTGTCCATATTTTCTATAACCCAACAAATCGATAAAGACATCACGACCAAATTCCATTCTAAAATCTAATGCAAAAAGCATAGCGTGTACAACAGCTTCAACATCATCTGCATTTACGTGAAGAATTGGCGAAAAAGTTACTTTACCAATATCAGTACAATAAATTGAGGAACGTCCGTCCAAATAATTGGTTGTAAAGCCTATTTGGTTGTTAACTACAATATGAATTGTACCTCCAGTCTTATAGCCATCCAACTGAGCCATTTGTACTATTTCATATACTATACCTTGAGCTGCAATCGCAGCATCACCGTGAACGATAATTGGTAGTACTTGGCTTGGATCTTCCTTATAATGATCATCTTGTTTAGATCGAGCAATACCTTGAACTACTGCGCCAACCGTTTCTAAGTGTGAAGGATTCGGAGCTATATTTAAATTAATTTCCTTTCCAGAATAAGTTTTCCGCTTAGATGTCCAACCCAAATGGTATTTAACATCACCGTCAAAAATATCCTCTGCATAATCTTTTCCATCAAATTCGCTGAAAATATTCTTAGCACTTTTGCCGAATATATTAGTCAAAGTACTCAAACGACCACGGTGGGCCATTCCCATAACGAATTCTTTCACCCCCTTTTCAGCGGCATTTTCAATAAGAGCATCCAAAGCCGGAATCAAACTCTCACCACCTTCTAGTGAAAAACGCTTTTGCCCAACATATTTGGTGTGAAGAAAACTCTCAAAAGAAACAGCTTCGTTAAGTTTTTTAAGAATATATTTTTTGTGATCAGGAGTAAAATTAGGCTGATTGTCGTTGGCATTCAACTTATTCTGAATCCAATCTATTTCTTCTGGTTTACGTATAAACATATATTCAACCCCAATGGAGTCACAATATATTCTTTCCAGATGCTTAATTATCTCTTCCAAAGTTGCCTCGCCAATACCGATAACCTCTCCAGCCTTAAATGTTGCTTTCAAATCGTGTTGTGAAAGTCCAAAATTCTCTATAGCCAATGTAGGTGTATATTGTCTACGCTCACGAACTGGGTTTGTTTTCGTAAAGAAATGGCCACGAGTACGGTAGCCATCAATAAGTTTAAGCACCTGAAACTCCTTAACTACATCAGCACAGATTGCGCCTAGATCGTATTCTTGGGGTCCTGCAGAAGGAGGTTCAGGAGCAGCGAAAAACTCTTGGTTACCTGGTTCAGAGCCAAAATCAAACCCTTGGAAAAAAGCTCTCCAACTAGGCTCAACACTATCTGGGTATTGTAAATATTTCTCGTAAAGTTCCGCGATGTAAGATGGGTGAACCGCGTTTAAGAATGAAAATTTATCCATGATAAAAATGCAAATGGGTCTTTAAAATAAAACGGTACAAAAATACAATAATTAAGCATAATAGGTGGCTCGAATTCATATATTTATTGATTGTAATTCTTAAAGTATTCATAATGAAAAAGTCCATTTTTAGGTATGTTGCAAAAATATTGTTTTCGCTCTTCGTTCTTCTTTCCGCAAATAAGTTTTCTGCTCAAAATCAAGATCAAGAATTTTGGAATCATGTACATTTTGGAGGTGGAATAGGCCTGAGTTTTGGAGATGGTTTCTTCAGCGGGACATTAGCTCCTAGCGCTATCTATCAATTCAACAGCCAATTCGCAGCTGGTATTGGCCTGAATGTTACTTACAATAGTCTTAAGTACAACTACACTTCTACAATTTTAGGAGGAAGTATTCTTGCTCTTTATAATGTTATACCAGAAATTCAGCTTTCTGCCGAGTTTGAACAGCTGAACGTTACCCGAAACTTTGAATATGATATTCCCAATCAAAATTATTGGTATCCTGCACTATTTGTTGGCGCGGGCTTCCACACAAATAATTTTACCATTGGTCTACGCTATGACCTTCTTTATGACGATAAAAAAAGCATCTATGCAGATGCTTTTGCTCCATTTGTTAGGATCTATTTTTAAGTGTTGCGATCCATTAAATTATCTCCAAATTTGCGAAGTAGTTCCTTTTTCTCTTCGGAAAGATCAATATTGTTCAAGAGAGAATAAGCCAAATTATTGAATTTTTCAATTTCAGCCTGTGTTGCTTTTGCGGCGCCAGACTGAATAAAAATCTCCTTTACAGTTGTAATTTTATCGTTTGGATCTTTAGGGTTAATACTGAAGAGGTGCTCAAGTTCCTCTGCTTGGCTCGAAGAGCCTTGACTATTGGCCATCAAGTATAAAAACGTTTTTTTGTTTGAGATAATATCTCCGCCTACTTGTTTCCCAAAGGTTTCGGGATCTCCGAAGACATCTAGATAATCATCCTGTAATTGAAAGGCAATTCCCAGATTTCTTCCAAACTGATAGATTCTATTTTTGTCTTCTTCTGAAACTTCAGCCACAATTGCTCCCATTTTCATAGCCGCACCAACTAAGACAGCAGTTTTGTGATCTATCATTTTAATATATTCCAAAAGAGTAACGTCATCACGGGTTTCAAAATCCATATCATGTTGTTGGCCCTCGCATACCTGCAATGCAGTTTCACTGAATAGTTTTGCAAGTTCCTGAAATGTTTTCGGCTCATAGCACTCAAAAAATTGATATGCCAAAATCAACATTGCATCACCAGAGAGGATTCCAGTGTTTACGTCCCATTTTTCATGAACTGTCTTTTTTCCTCTTCGCAAAGGTGCATTGTCCATAATATCATCATGTATAAGCGAAAAGTTATGGAACATTTCTATTGCCAAAGCAGCTGGAATGGCCTTTTTAAAATCAGTGCCGAAGAAATCACACACCATTAAGGTAAGTACTGGCCTGAGCCTTTTTCCTCCCAAGGAAAGAATATATTTTATCGGGTCGTATAATTGATGTGGATCATTTTGCGACACGGCTTCTGCAAGATTATCATCCAGAAGTGCACTGTATTTTCTTAAAAATTCCATTAATCAAAATTTTGGCTAAAGTAAAACAAGCTAAACAAATGCACACAATATATAGGTTAAAATAGACCATGGATTTTACAGCATGTTAAATAAAACAAAACTTTGGAAACTTTTTTTGTTTTTAAAGTTTCCAAAACTATCTTTGCACCCGATTATGAAAGATAAGATTGTTCAAAAAGCTACAGAGCTGTTTATAAAACTGGGTTTTAAAAGTGTTACAATGGATGATATTGCCAATGAAATGGCCATTTCGAAAAAAACCATTTACACTCATTTTAAAAATAAAACTGCTCTTGTAAAAGAATGTGCTTTTTCTGTTTTAAACAGTATAACAACCGGAATCGATCAAATTTGCGCATTGGACATAGATCCCATCGAGGAACTGTTTCAGATAAAGAAGTTTATAATGCAAAAATTGCAAGAGGATCAAACTTCCGCCCAATATCAGCTTCAAAAGTACTATCCCGAAATAAGCAAAAAAATCCATCAAAACCAATTAGAGAAAATGTTAGAGTGCACCCAAAAAAATATTAAAAAGGGAATAGAACAAGGACTTTATCGCAAGAGGCTTGATTCAGATTTTATTGGACGTCTTTATTTTATGGGAATCACCGGTATCCAAGACCAGGACTTATTTCCTATTAAAAAATTTTCATCTAAATATAGAACCGAAGAATTTCTTGAATATCATCTTCGGGGAATTGTAACACCAGAAGGATTAATAACACTAAATAGATTTATCAAAGAGCATCAAAGTAATGACTAAAAAAATTTTAATTTTCAGCTTTCTACTGTTCTCAGTTATAGGATTTTCACAAGAGCAGAAAGGATATCGCTTTACTTTAAAAGAGGCGGTTACGTTTGCTTTGGACAGTAATTACGCTTCAATTAATGCAAGACGTGACATCGCTAAAGCTATAAAACAAAAGTGGGAAACCACTGCATCTGGTCTTCCCCAGATAGATGGAAGCATTAGCTATCAAAATAATTTGAAACAACCTATTACCCTAATACCAGCTGAATTTGGAGGTGGTGAACCTGGTACGTTTACACCGATTACTTTTGGAACAAAACAAAACGCAAATGCAGTAGCCACGTTAAACCAACTTATTTTTGACGGTAGTTATTTAGTTGGATTAAAAGCAGCAAAAGCATTTTTAGATTATTCAGAAAATGCAAACGAAAAGACCCGTTTGGAAGTGCGAAAGGGTGTAATTAATGCGTATGGCAGTGTTTTATTAGCTCAGGAATTGATCACTATTTTTGAAAAAAATAGAACCAATCTTGAAAATAACCTTAACGAAACGAGAAAAATTTTCGAAAATGGTCTTACCGAAGAAGAAAATGTAGAACAGCTAGAAATTACTTTATTGGATGTTGAAACCCAACTTAAGAATGTCCGCAGAAGTCAGGCAATAGCCAAACAAATGTTTAATCTCGCTCTAGGGATTGATGTGGAAATACCTGTGGTTTTAACCGATAACTTAAATAAATTGGCCGGCGAGAATATTAGTCTAGGATTATTGGACACATCCTTAAATATTGAAGACAATGTAGATTATAAAATAGCAAACAATCTAACTGATCAACGATATTTTGAAATGAGACTCGAAAAAAGCAAGTTTCTACCAAGACTTTCAGCTTTTGTAAATTATGGAACATCCGCAAATAGTGATGAATTCACATTTTTCAATGGAGATCAAAAATGGTATCAATCTTCAGTTTTGGGGATTAGTCTAAACATCCCAATATTTAGCAGTGGAATGCGCAGTGCACGGACTCAACGTGCGGAAATTGCATTGGACCAATCTAAGACAGATTTTATACAAAGCAAACAACAGATAAAACTGGATTTAACCTCAGCACGAAGCAATTATCAATTTGCCATTGAAAACTACGAAAACTCTAAAAAAAACCTCGAATTGGCAGAGCGAATTGAAAATAAAAATCAAGTAAAGTTTACAGAAGGGCTTTCAACAAGTTTCGATTTACGACAGGCACAAATCCAATTGTATACAGCACAGCAACAATATTTCCAGTCTATGCTGGACGTTATAAATGAAAAGGCGAATCTTGAAACGGTTCTTAATATTCCTAAGCTCCGAATAGATTCAGAAACAATCAAAAAACAATACTAAAAAGCCAAAATCAAAATAAAGCGAAAAATCAATTCCAATGAAAAAAATATTTATTCTTTTTATAAGCCTTGCCACACTTGCATCCTGTGGTAATGACAAAAAATCGGTTGATTCCGTTATCGATTCTGGTGATATGTCCGCAGTAAAAGCCAAAAGGACAGAATTGAACAAACAGCAACGTGAACTTAAAAGCGATATTGATAAACTAAATGAGTATATCGATTCACACGAGAAGAAGGATCGCCCAGTTCTCATTACCGCAGAAATAATAAAAGATACTGTGTTTAAACATTTCGTAGAAGTTCAAGGAAATGTGGAAACAGATCAAAACGTAGTTTTGAATGCCGAATATTCAGGAATACTAACAAGTGTATATGTTAAGGAAGGGCAACGAGTTTCAAAAGGACAACGTTTGGCTAAAATAGACGATGGCGGGCTTTCAAGTCAAGTCGCACAACAGGAAGCACAAATGGCTTTGGCGCAAACAACTTTTGAGCGTCAACAACGACTTTGGGAACAAAAAATTGGTTCAGAAATCCAATTTCTTCAGGCAAAAACAAATTACGAAGCAGCCAAGAACGCGACCCAACAATTACGAGCACAATTAGGAAAAACTATTATCACAGCGCCTTTTAGTGGCGTGGTAGATGATGTGATTTCAGATCCAGGGCAAGTAGTGATTCCAGGTCAAACACCTATAATACGTCTAGTGAATTTGAGCGATATGTATGTAAAAGCATCCATACCTGAAACATATCTAAAAAACATTAAAAAAGGAACACAGGTCATGGTAAGTCTCGCCTCAATTAATGAAGAATTCACGGGAACCGTTCGCCAAGTAAGCAACTATATCAACCCCAACAACAGGAGCTTTGATATTCAGATTGAAATTCCAAATAAAGAAGGCTTGGTAAAACCAAACTTGATTGCTACTGTAAAGGTGAATGATTACACTACGGAAGAGGCAATTACAATACCTGAAAATATATTGCAGGAAAATGCAGAAGGTGAAACTATTGCTTATTTATACCAACCTGTTAATGATTCTATAGGCACTGCAAAACGGATAATCCTTGAAACTGGACTTTCCTATGGAAATCACACCGAAGTAAAGTCTGGACTTAAAAAAGGAGATACCATTATTATTGAAGGAGCCAAAACACTTCGTGACGGCCAGAAAGTAACTATCAAAAAATAAGAAACCCTTTGCACCATGAGCAAAAACCCGTATAAAGAATTTAGTATTTCATCTTGGGCCATTGATAATAAAATGACAGTCTATGTAGTGATGGCCATCATCCTATTTTTGGGCGCGTTCGCGTATTACAGTATGCCTAGAGAAGCGTTTCCAGAAATAATAGAGACAAAAATCTATGTGAGTTCCGTGAACCCAGGAAACTCTGCCGAAGATGTAGAAAAATTCATCACTGAACCTTTGGAAGAAGAGTTTAAAGACGTCGCGGGTGTAAAGGAAATCACATCTACTACGCTTCAGGATTACTCTATAATTATTGTAGAATTTGAAGAAACGGTGGATATTCCCGTGGCTAAACAATTAGTTAAAGACAAGATAGATCAGGTAAAAGCGGAAACTACTTGGCCTGTACTTACAAATGGTGCTAAAGTAGAACCCAATGCTTTCGATCTTAATTTTTCTGAAGAATTTCCAATACTGAACATCAACTTAACAGGTGATTATACCGTTCAAAAACTAAAGGAGTACGCGGAATATCTTCAAGATAAAATAGAACTACTTCCACAAATAAAGGAAGCGACTATTCGAGGAGCAGAAGAAAGAGAAGTTGAAATTGGAGTTGATATTTATAAAATGACCGCCTCCCAAGTAAGCTTTGACAATATAATAAATGCTATAAAAGGTGAAAACAATACCATTTCCGGTGGAAACATAATTACAAACGGCGTTCAGAAAAACATACGTATAACAGGTGAAATACAGAATCCGAAAGAGCTTGAAAACATAGTGGTCAAAAAAGACGACGGTATTATATTCCTTAAGGATATTGCCACCGTAAAATTTCAAGAAAAAGACCCAACCACTTACGCACGAGAGTATGGAGATCCGGTTGTTATGCTCGATATAAAAAAACGTGCTGGAAAAAACATGATTGAGGCAGTAGAGCAGATCAAGGAAATATTAGCATCTGAACAAGAAAATTATCTACCATCAAGTCTTGAAATAAGCCTTTCAAATGATCAATCAATAAAAACAGAAAACCAGGTTAACGATTTGGTAAACAATATCATCTTCGGGGTTATTTTGGTAGTTCTCGTCTTGATGTTCTTTTTAGGCTTTAGAAACGCACTTTTCGTAGGGTTCGCGATTCCACTTTCCATGTTGATGTCGTTATTTATTCTTTCATCCTTAGGCTTTACGCTGAACACTATGGTATTATTTGGTTTGGTTATGGGTCTTGGTATGTTGGTGGATAATGGTATTGTGGTTGTTGAGAACGTGTACACTTTAATGAGTGAAGGGATGCCTCCTCGAAAGGCTGCCAAACAAGGTATGGGCGAGATTGCTTGGCCTATCATTGCTTCCACAGCAACTACGTTAGCAGCATTTTTCCCACTGGGATTGTGGCCAGGGACTATCGGTAAGTTTATGATTTATTTTCCCATAACCCTTTCGGTAGTACTTTCATCATCACTGTTTGTGGCACTTATTATTAATTCCATGCTCACTGCCGAATTTATGAAAACTGAAGAAGAACCAATGTCAAAAAAGAAACTCATTCGCTGGAGTTTGATATTGTTAGGCGTTGGGGCTATCCTTCTAACTGCTGGTTTTGCAATGAATGTCGCTGCGTTACGTGGATTTGGAAACTTGGCAATTCTTACTGCCTTATTACTCTGGCTCTATAAATATGTGTTGGCGGGGGCGGTGGATTATTTTCAATATAAGTCTCTTAAAAAACTAGAGAACTTTTATGAAAGAGTTTTAAAATACTCTCTATTGGGAAGGAAGGCTTATGTATTCTTCTTCG
This sequence comes from Aequorivita sp., assembly GCA_034675805.1. Lineage (GTDB taxonomy): Bacteria > Bacteroidota > Bacteroidia > Flavobacteriales > Flavobacteriaceae > Aequorivita. Next base: position 1,720,082 of record JAUCCX010000001.1, read on the forward strand.
GAACGATCGTGCTATTAATTTTTTCCTTCCTTCTAGTAGGTCTAGTTCAACCAAAGGTGCTCTTTTTCCCAGAAAACGAACCGAATCAGATAATTACTTATATAGAATATCCTCAAGGAACCGACATTGAAAAAACTAACGACCTTACAAAGAAGATAGAAAAAAGAATTTACAATGCCATCTCAAAATATGATGATAATGGCTACAATTATATGGTAGAATCTGCCATTTCACAAGTAGGTCAAGGCGCTGGAAACCCCCAGACTGATGGCGGGCAGAGTAATGATATGCCACAAAAAGGGAAAATAACACTGTCTATGCGCGACTATCAATTACGCCGAGGCATAAAGAGTAGCGACGTATTAGAAGAAGTTCGAGAAGCTGTAAAAGGCTTTCCTGGCGCTTCGATTATTGTGGAAAAAGATGCCGCCGGACCTCCAGTAGGCTATCCAATAAATATTGAATTAAGTGGGGAGAATTATGAGCAAATGCTTCGCGAAGCAGAAAACCTACGCTCCTATATTGAAGGATTAGGTGTTAGCGGGATTGAAGAATTAAAAATTGATATCAATAAGAATAAGCCAGAAATGAACATCACTGTAGATCGTGAAAAGGCAGGACTTTTGGGTATTTCTACAGGTCAAATAGGCCAAACTTTACGTCGATCTATATTTGGTGAAGAGGCTTCAACATATAAAGAAGGTGACGATGATTATGAAATAAATGTGCGCCTTGCAGAGCAGTATCGCCATGATGAAAGTGTACTTTTCAATCAGCCAGTTACTTTTAGGAACAATCAAGGAAAGATAGTACAAGTACCTATTTCTTCTATGATTTCAAAAAATAATACGTCTTCCTTTAGTTCCATAAAAAGAAAAAATTTAAAGCGTACTATCACTGTTTACTCCAACGTAATTGGGGGTTATAATGGAACCGAAATTGTGAACGATCTTAAAACCGAATTGCAGAGTTATGATCTTCCAAAAGACATCAATCTTGCTTTTACGGGAGAACAGGAAAAACAGGCGGACAATATGGGCTTTCTCTTAATGGCGCTCTTTTTTGCCTTAGGTGGAATTCTATTGATTTTAGTTGCACAGTTTAACTCGCTTTCAAAACCTATAATCATTTTAACCTCAGTTATCCTCAGTTTGGCGGGCGTATTTTTAGGTTTGGTAATTTTCCAAATGGATTTTGTAATTATTATGACTATGATGGGAATCATTTCGCTTGCAGGAATCGTGGTAAACAACGCGATTGTTTTGATAGATTACACCCAAATCCTTATAGACAGAAAAATGGCCGAACTGCAGATGGATGAGGATCAAATGCTTACGAAAAGACAGTATTTTGATATTATTGTAGCAGGCGGAAAATCGCGTTTACGTCCTGTTTTACTTACTGCAATTACTACAGTTTTAGGTCTCATACCGTTGGCAATCGGGTTTAACATAGACTTCTTTGGATTATTTACAGATTATAACCCGAAAATTTATATAGGTGGAGACAACGTTATTTTCTGGGGACCATTGGCTTGGACGGTAATCTTCGGATTAGTCTTCGCAACTTTCCTAACCTTGATTGTTGTACCGGTAATGTTCTATTTGGTAAACCGCGCGAAAATAAAGATTAGAAAGAAGCGTAGAATGAAAGAGCTGATGAAGCTGAGAGCGAAGGAAGCTGGTTATAATCAATGAATTGCTTAACATAGGTTTAAATTATGTTTTATAGCTTATTAGCCGCGGAAAATTATATTTTAGAAAGACTGTAGGTCTATATAATTTTCATCCCTTCAAAATGTATGAAAAAGTGGAGTTTTCTTACGTTTTAATGAACCCTCTATGGATTATCTATAACTTATATACGGGTGAACCTCAGATTTGTCGTGAATTGTGAATGGCCCTGACCCGTCCTAAAATAACTATACAGATTAATAAATAAATCCTGATATAATTATACAACTATAATTGGTAATCCTAAAGTAACTATACAACTGTTTTTTCATAGTTAAAAACCTTATTATAGTTCTTCCATCTTTTCTTTAATATTCCTGATTGCAAATGAGCTTGGTCGGGTGTTAAATAGTCACAGCTTGCATGCGGTCTTAGTTCGTTATAGGACTTGATACTCTTGCTTATTTGCTTGCTGGTCTGCTCAAAGCCCAAAGGACTGCTGTAGAGATTGAACTCTGACTTGATGATACCGTTTATTCTCTCTGCCAACGCATTCTCATAGGGGTCTCCGTTCTCCGTCATGCTAATGCCGATATCATTTTTCATTAATAGACTTACATAGTTGTGGGAACAGTATTGGGAGCCTCTGTCGGAATGATGAATAATTGGCTGATTATACATCCTATTGTCTAAAGCCATCTTTAGGGCAGCAATACATCCTTCCGCAGCTAAGTCCTGACGAAAATTATAGCCCACTATTTTTCTTGAATACGCATCTGTTATCAAGCTTAGGTAGCCCCACTGATTGGACAATCGGATATACGTGATGTCGCTTACCCAAACTTGCTCTGGTCTTGTTATGGTAAGGTCTTTTACCAAGTTGCTGTACTTTCTCATCCAATGTCTGGAATCTGTAGTGATAGCCTTTCTTTTTCTTTGGCGAATCAATAATTTATGCTCCGACAATAAATCAAACAGATAATCCCTGCCGAAGCTTATTTGATGGGAGATCAGCCTTTCCTGTAGTACATAGTGTAGTTTTCTAGTGCCCAAGCGCGGTAGTTCCTTTCTGACATTGGTTACTTCCTGGAGTATAATATCTTCCCTGATCGAACTATTTTCTTTTCGCCATAACGAATCATAATATGCGTGCCTTGTCTTGCCAAACAATCGGCATAAAACGGCTATCCCCAATTGGGGAAAATCCTGTTTCATTTTCATCACTGCTTGGCACCAGACTTTTTTCTGATATCAATTTTAAGCTGTTCTTCAGCCACATCAATTAGCGTGTTCAGTGCCTTTATCTTAAGTTCTGCTTCCCGTAAGGCCTTTTGTAAAGCTTCTTGCTCTACATCTCTTGAAATTGGATTTTTCGTGCCCATCGAAGTATTATTATCAATACAAATCTCGACTTTTTCGGATTTATATTGAAATAACCAATCTCGAATGGTTTTTTCGTCCCTAACATTATAAGCCGTTTTGGCCTCTTTGATAGATAGCCTGCCCTGCTCTATAGCTGTAACGATGGTGCGCTTCTGAAGGTTGGTGTAGCTTCTTCGCTTTGTGTGTTCCCGATAGTCAGGGGAACTGAATTTCCTCATCCAGACATCTAAAGTGGACGCTGCCATACCATAGATCCGAATAACTTCTTTTCTGGGAGAACCATTTTCAACTTCTTCGACAATTTTAAAAATCAATCGCTTGTCAAAATGACTAAGTTTATCCTTGCGAAGGGCATAAATCTCTTGTTCTTGATGTTCCATATACACTGTTTTTGTGTATAGCTATTTTAGGACAAGACACCCATCTCAAAATGATTTCGACACTTTTATATCTAAATCGTAAAATAATTATATAACTGTTTTTTACAAAAGCGTAATTGGTCGTTATGCACAAACGTATCAGAACATTGCAAAGTCATTAAGAAAACTAGCATGCCTATAGTAAAAATAATATGTTCATATGTTCACATTACAAGAATGCCTTCCCTTCACTTTTTTAGCAATGCCATCTGAAGCACCCAAAACGAACAACATATAGCCTGACTCCAAGAAAAACTAAAAATAATAACCCAGAAGCCTAATGTCTTCGCTAATATTCTTTCCCAAAAAAGCTGAGATTAAATAATCTATTCAAAATCACTCGCATTCATTTAATACTTATTAAATTTGCTCCCTCAATAAAATCAGGCTATTAATCAAAAGATTCCGGCTTTTGCGGGAAATGATATGTACAGAACGCACAACAACGGCCAGCTTCGCGCGGCAGATATCAATAAAGAAGTAACTCTTTCAGGATGGGTACAAAAAACCCGTGACAAAGGTTTTATGGTTTGGGTAGACCTTCGGGACCGCTATGGCATCACCCAACTTATCTTTGACGAGGAAAGGACTTCGAAAGAAGTGATGGACAAGTGCTCAAAATTGGGTCGTGAGTACGTAATCCAGGTAAAAGGAACCGTCATAGAGCGCGAATCCAAAAATCCAAACATTCCAACCGGGGATGTGGAAATCTTAGTTTCTGAATTAATTATTTTAAACGAATCCCAAACCCCACCTTTCACTATAGAAGATGAAACTGATGGTGGCGAAGATTTGCGTATGAAATACCGCTATCTAGATATCCGCAGAAAACCAGTACGCGAAAACCTTATTTTTCGCCACAAAGTTGCCATTGCCGTTAGAAATTATCTTTCTGATAAAGGTTTCATAGAAGTGGAAACCCCTTATTTAATAAAATCTACTCCCGAAGGAGCGCGTGATTTCGTAGTTCCCTCCCGAATGAACGAAGGGCAATTTTATGCTCTTCCACAGAGTCCGCAAACGTTTAAGCAATTGCTTATGATTGGTGGATTGGATAAATATTTCCAAATTGTAAAATGCTTCCGCGATGAAGATTTACGTGCAGACCGTCAGCCGGAATTTACGCAAATAGACTGCGAAATGGCTTTCGTGGAGCAAGAAGATATCCTGAACGCTTTTGAAGGTTTGACCAAACACCTGCTGAAAGAAATAAATGGCGTGGAAGTATCTGAATTTCCAAGGATGACTTATGATGAGGCAATGGCAAAATACGGAAACGATAAGCCAGACATTCGTTTTGGGATGGAATTTGGCGAGTTGAATGACGTTGCACAGCACAAAGATTTCAACGTTTTTAACCAAGCTGAATTAGTAGTAGGAATTGCTGTGCCAGGTGGAAATACTTTCACGAGAAAAGAGATTGACACTTTAATAGACTGGTTAAAACGCCCACAAATCGGTGCTTTGGGGATGGTTTACGTTCGCTGCAATGAAGACGGAACTTATAAATCTTCCGTAGATAAGTTTTACGATCAAGACGATTTGGCCAAATGGGCAGAAGTAACTGGCGCAAAAGCTGGAGATCTGATCTGTGTTGTTTCAGGAGTAAAAAACAAAGCGAGAACACAATTAAGTTCGTTAAGAATGCACTTAGCCGAACAGCTTGGATTGAGAAAAAATAACGAATTCGCACCGCTGTGGGTTGTAGATTTTCCCCTTTTGGAATGGGATGAGGAGACAAATCGCTACCATGCTATGCACCACCCTTTTACTTCTCCAAAACCAGGTCAGTTGGAGTTATTAGATACCAATCCTGGCGAAGTAAAAGCAAACGCTTACGATTTGGTTATGAACGGAAACGAAATTGGAGGCGGATCTATAAGAATCCACGACAAAAAAACACAAGCTTTAATGTTTGACCATTTAGGCTTTACCCCCGAAGAAGCTAGGGCACAATTCGGCTTTTTGATGGATGCATTTCAATTTGGCGCTCCACCGCACGGCGGAATCGCTTTCGGATTGGACAGATTGGTTGCGATACTTGGTGGTCAAGAAACTATTCGAGATTTTATTGCTTTCCCAAAAAATAATTCGGGTCGTGATGTAATGATTGATGCTCCTGCCCCTATTGACGAAAACCAGCTGAGAGAGCTTCATTTGAAGATTGAAATAAGGTCCTAAAAAATAAGCTCTACAAAATTTGAACTAACAATGAAGTATTTCATCATTATATTATTCATTTCTATAGTAATAAGCATCAGCATAGGTTTCTATATAAAACCCGAAGATGAGGCTACAGGAAAATTGATAATCGGTCTTTCTCTTATGGCTGGCTTTTTTGTTCTTATGCCTGTATTTATCTATCATCGTTGGAAAGACAAAAACGTAAAAGATTATATGCTCTCGAAGGAAAATATAATGAAAATGCACGAATATCAAAAAGATAAAAAAAGATAAAAATGGGATTTCATAAAAATTTTTGATTTCCTTAACATATGGAATCATAAAAATTATACATTTGTATCAGTATTAATTTATTTTTTTATTCAAAATGGAAGGAACAGTAAAATTTTTTAACGAATCAAAAGGCTTCGGTTTTATCACCAATGATGACACTGGGAAAGACATTTTTGTGCATGTAACTGGATTAAACGGGGAAGCCCTTAATGAAGGTGACAGAGTAGAATATGTTGAGGAAGAAGGAAGAAAAGGGGTGGTAGCGGCACAAGTTCGCGTAATCCACGACTAAAGAAAATATACGTTATGGATTTCAAAGCCTTTCAATTATTTTGCAAGGCTTTTTAATTTAAATTCCTTTTTTCGATAAAAAAATTTTTTAGTAGTTGTGATGCTTCCTCTGCCATAATTCCCCCCATTAAAGTTGTTTTTGGATGAAGTTTCGTGTTTAGTGCAATACAACCTCTTTGCTCATCTCTCGCTCCATAAACTATCTTTGATATCTGACTCCAAAAAAGCGCTCCGGCACACATTTGGCAGGGCTCTATAGTTACGTAAAGTGTGCATTTGATCAAATACTTCCCGCCCAAATAATTTGCAGCAGCCGTAATAGCCTGCATTTCGGCGTGGGCGGTAACATCGTTTAGCGTTTCAGTAAGATTATGGGCGCGCGCAATTATTTGATTGTTGATTACCACTACCGCACCAATTGGTATCTCCCCCTTTTCATAAGCCGCTTCAGCTTCTTGTAGTGCGCGTTTCATAAAATAAGAGTCGTCGTAAGGATCTATCATTTTCAGTGTTCAGTGTTCAGTGTCAAAGCTACAAATTATGTTGACACTGATATGCATTTTTTGAAATTAGCAAATTGGCAAAACCCTAATAACGTATCTTTGTTGTATGGCAGAGAATCTTCTCAATACAATAAAATTTCCGACGGACCTAAGAAAGGTTCCTCAGGAAAAGTTGCCGCAGTTAGCTAGGGAACTTCGTGAATTTATTATAAATATTGTCGCAGCAAAAGAAGGACATCTAGGTGCCAGTCTTGGCGTAGTGGAACTCACTATTGCATTACATTACGTGTTCAACACTCCCGATGATATTTTAGTTTGGGATGTTGGCCATCAAGCATATGGCCATAAAATATTGACAGGCCGCAAAGAAATTTTTGACACCAACAGACAGTTGGGAGGCATCAGCGGGTTTCCTAAACGCAGTGAAAGTAAATTTGATACATTTGGGGTCGGGCACAGCAGCACTGCGATTTCGGCGACATTAGGTATGGCACTTGCATCAAAGTTAAAAGGTGAAACGGACAAACAACATATTGCGGTAGTAGGTGATGCATCAATTGCTAGCGGGATTGCATTTGAAGCATTAAATCACGCCGGAGTAACGGACACTAACATCTTGGTGATCTTGAATGATAATGCAATAGGCATTGACCCAAGTGTGGGTGCCTTGAAAGAATATTTAACTAAGGTAAAAACGAATGTTGCCGTTGACTCCGATAATATTTTTGAAGCGCTCAATTTCAATTATTCTGGCCCTATTGATGGCCACGATATAAATCTTCTAATTTCAGAATTGGAAAGATTAAAGCATATACCTGGGCCGAAATTACTTCATATAATTACTAAAAAAGGTAAAGGTTTAAAACAAGCCGAAGAAAACCAAGTAGTTTATCATGCTCCAGGAAAATTTGATGCACTCACCGGAGATCTCGCTCCAAAAAGCGATGTATTACAACCTCCAAAGTTTCAAGATGTTTTTGGGAAAACCATAGTTGAACTTGCAGAAAAGAACGAAAAAATAATCGGAATAACTCCTGCTATGCCTACGGGGAGTTCTTTGAAATTCATGATGGACATTTTTCCCGAAAGAGCCTTTGACGTTGGGATTGCGGAGCAACACGCCGTTACTTTTGCAGCAGGTATGGCAACGCAAGGATTTTTAGTCTTTTGTAATATTTACTCTACTTTCTTACAACGTGCCTATGACCAAGTAATACACGATGTATGTTTACAAAAACTACCAGTAATCTTCTGTTTGGATCGTGCAGGGATTGTAGGCGAAGACGGCCCCACACATCATGGTATTTTTGATTTGGCATTTTTGAATTGCATTCCAAACCTCATCATTTTCGCTCCACGCAATGAAATTGAGCTACGAAACATAATGTTTACTGCCCAACAAGGTTTGCATTTACCCATATTCATAAGATATCCTCGTGGAAGAGGAACTATACTAGACTGGCAAAAACCATTCAATAAAATTGAAATAGGAAAAGCTGAGGTTCTAAAGAAAGGTTCCAAGATTGCTGTCTTAACAATAGGAACTATGGCCAAAAATGCATTGAAGGCAATTGAAATGCTATCTTCTGAGCAACAAGAAAAGATTGGTTGTGTAGATATGCGCTTTCTAAAACCGTTAGATGAAGATATTCTTCATCAGGTTTTCAAAAAATACAACACCATAATCACTATTGAAGATGGCACGGCGATAGGTGGCTTGGGCACTACAATTACCTCTTTCACCGCAAAAAATCAATACCAAAACCTTATTGAAATTTTAGGAATTCCTGATGTTTTTCCAGAACATGGAACTATTGATGAATTACAAAGAATTGCAAGAATCTCTTCTGAAGAAATAAAGAAAATCCTTCAAAAATATTTATAAAAAAAGAGGCTCAATTGAGCCTCTTTTATATTTCATTAAAGAATTTATTCTTACTTGATAATCAGCTTGGTTGTTTGTGATCGGTTATCACCATCAATTTGCATAACATAAATACCTGAGGTAAGACCAGTAGCATTTATGGTTGCTGTTTGATGAAGTTCAACTTTCTGGCTGAAAACTTTTCTTCCATTCATATCAAAAATAGCTATTGTAGCTTCACCTACATCAACTCTAGATTTAATACTAAGCTCTCCGTTTGAAGGATTTGGATATACTATGAAATTGTTTTCAGTATTACCATTATCAGAAACTCCCAATTCACATTCTGGTGGAAAATCAAAAGCCTCTGTTCCGTCAGACTTGCTATTTGTGCTTCCTTGGCTTGCACTCAGACCAAGACCACGTCTAGCGAAAGAACGCCAGATAAGACACCTATTTGCGCCTCCATAAAGAAGTTGATCAGCTGCTAAAATAGCATCACGACCATCGACAAATCCAGGGCTACAAGGCTGAAGTTTCATGCCATCCATAACAAGCTGTAAAGCGATATTATTACCACCTGTTCCATTTTTAATGTCTGGATCAAAACCATATTGGTCAATAAGATCCCAAGTTAAATCCCAAAGCATTGTACTCCAAACTGAACCTACCCCGTGAGGAGCTACCTGAGTTTTTATACTGTTATACGTGAAATCGTTTATATCGAAGTCTCGGCTATATGCCTTTGTTCTAAGTCCTCTTCCTCCTATACCTTGGCCAATTGCATAAACGCCTATTCCACGTGCATCAGTTGCATCATCACCTGGTTTCATGGTCAAGATTAAACCGAAATAATCGCTCCATCCTTCACCCATTTGCTCTTGGTTCTGAAGACAGCTAGCATTCCCAGGACCTCCTGTTAAACGGTTAGAAATTCCGTGACCATATTCGTGTGCAATAATCACGTTATCTACATCCCCATCTCTTTGGAATGGATCATTTCCTGAACCATCATCTTTTAATGTAGCATTAATTGTGTCTCCATTTATAAGGGAAGAAATAATAGCTTCTCCATCTGTCTTATATACCATAATAGCAGGAATAGTAATAGATGCTCCATTACCCCCCATTGGAAGTGGATCGCCAGTTATATCATTCACAATTATCACAGCAAGAGCTCCTGCATTTTGAGCAGCGAGTACCTTAACAGTATAGTTGCAGGTTCCTTTTCTTATAAGTGCTATCTTTCCGCTTATTGCCGCAGCATTCGTAATAGTACCACACGCATCATAAGGATCACCGTCGCCATCTTTAACAACAACAAGATCTGCTGTAATTCCAGCAACGGGTACTGGAGGAGCAAAGTTAGAGTCGTATGCATAATATTTTCCTGCCAAAGGTCCATTGTTAAGAGTTAAATAAGTTCCCAACACACGTCCTGGAGCAGACCAAAGATACATTTGCATTCTTGGTGCGCCACCATCAGGAGGTGTACCAAAATTAGCATTGTTCATACCACTACCATCCTGAGCATCTGCAACAACAAAGTCATTTCCTAGGCCACCATTGCCATAGTTATTTTTTTGAAAGTTTCCACTCACTTCATCAAAACCATAGTGATACATAATATCATGCATCATATTATTCATATAGAAAAGATTTGTAATCGCTCCATCTAGAAAAGCTAATGGGGCGCGAGGAAGGTTAAAAGGGAAATCGAAAGTAAGTGTTGGACCACCTTCAGCCATTGCACCAGGACTATTATTTCCACTTCTATCTTCGTTTGCCAAAACGTTATTACCTTTTGTTACAGTAAATTCTGCGCCAGGAGCACCATCCCAATCATGCCATCCATAAGGAGAAGCAGTAGCATCAGAAGGATCTGACACAATAGAATCAGGACCATCATTCGGTGCAATCAAAGGCAATGGAAAAACTCTATATGAGGCACCATCACCCAACATACGTGCGGCATCTTCTACTTTGTTATCTGCGTAAAGTACACTTTCGATATTAGTATGAGAGTGTGAGCCTTCGGCATCATCAAAATTACAGCTAACCACCCAATTATTGGTTTCCAATAGTCCACCGGTAAGTGCATCTATACGCACATTATAATAATGACTGGCATCCTTAAGATAAATACTCAGGTCCCAAGCAAGTTTTAAGGCTCCTGTGTCTTCCATTTTTTGGTAAACCAATTCTACAGGAATATTCTCAAGAGAAATGTTTCCATTTGAAAAAATGTAACTGTTGTCCGAAACAGTTTTAATCAAATTAAGATTTGAAGGATTTTCAAGTCCAAGAGCATTTGCGGCTTTGGAAATAGCATTTACCGCAGTTAGAGAAGGCACTGTAGCATTTACCTTTGCCGCAAGGTTTTCAGTAAATGATAATTTTGCACTCAAAACTGCACCGTCCTTTATGACAAATGGAGAAGTGGAGTTGTGCACCTTAATACCTCTATGACGCTGCTCTACGTACAAGTTTTGAACTTGCATAGTTTTAGAGTAACTCTGCGATGCGATTACGATGTCAGAAACATCCTGTTGTTTTAACGAATGTTGTGACCGGTTTTGTTGTAGGTACGTTTTTACCACACCACTGTAATCCTGCGCAAAGGAGAGATTTACTGCGAAAATGATAAATAAGTAGAGAACTTTTTTCATGTTTTTTAAAATTAAGTTTTAGGTAAGTAAAAAGAGGGAAATTAATAAAAGAATATTGATTTAAAATTTCCCAGTTAATGAATTTATAAAAATATCATAAAATTAATGATTATGCCATCTATAATTTACTTTTTAACATATTGGTCGATCTAAGTATAAGTAAATTACAATTTCTAAATCTATTAAAATAATTCAAGTGTAGAAACCTACACAGCAAACTATAGAGATATTTCAGAAAAACTATTATAAATTTCCTTTTATCTTCTGAAAAATCTGTAGTGCATTTCCATCTGTAAGTCTCGAAATAAAACTACAGCATTCCATTAAATACTCATATACCGACTGGCTTTTGGAAATGTCGTCAGCAAACATTTGCAGCAATAATTTGTCGTAATGACGAGCCTGTCCGTTATTTTGATTTTCGTAGGCTGTTGTAAAAGCATCCAGTAAAGTTGTCAATATTTTGTAACCCGCAATTTCCTTCTCCATCACTTCGGTACTTTGGTAAACCTTTTCAATACTGATTTTTATAATGTCATCTACCTGAGCTTTATATTGACTTTTATCTAATAATGCTTCCGAAAAATTGCCTTTTAATATTTCTTCCTCGTTTTCTATGAAAATAGTAGTTGCTTCAGAGATGAGGGTATTTATTGCTAAAGAGCGAAGGTAAGCTAGCCTATTCTGTGAAGTTGTGAGTCTTGAATAGACATCTTTTTTTAAAGTGGTCCGCACCAATTTTATCAAGTATTCCAGTGCAATTTCCTCTTCAATCAAGCCTAGATTGATACCATCTTCAAAGTCTATAATGGTATAACAAATATCATCTGCAGCTTCTACTAGGTAAGTTAAAGGATGACGCGCAAAGCCATTGCTACTATTTCTAGACAACAAACCAAGTTCTAAAATAACTTCCTTAAAAAATTCAGTATCGCTTTGAAAAACACCAAATTTCTTATCAGCGACATGATTAGTAGGTTTTTTGGGAAGGGATTCTTTAGGGTATTTCATAAACGCACCCAATGATGCATAAGTGAGCCTTAAACCACCTTCAACACCATTTTTAGATTCTGTCAAAATTTTAAATCCATTGGCATTTCCTTCAAAGTCTACCAAATCTTGGTATTCTTTTTCTGTAAGCTCATTTCTAAACCGTTTACCATTGCCGTTCAGAAAATAATCACCCATCGCCTTTTCGCCGCTGTGTCCAAATGGTGGGTTACCGATGTCGTGTGCCAAGGCAGCAGCAGCCACAATAGCTCCAAAATCATTAAAATGGTAGCCGTGAACATTCTGCAAATGTGGATGTTTCTTAAGAATTGCCTTCCCAACTGCTCGTCCTAATGAACGCCCCACTACTGAAACTTCCAAACTATGGGTCAATCTAGTATGAACAAAAGATGTTTTTGAAAACGGAATTACTTGCGTTTTATCTTGTAAACTTCTAAAGGCAGAAGAAAAGATTACGCGATCATAGTCTACTTCAAAACCTAAGCGGGTTTCATTCTCTTCAGTGCGAAGCCTCTTGTTTTTGTCTCCGTGCTTCCGCAGCGAAAGCAATTGATCCCATTCCATCATAATTCAAAAATTTTTAAGGCAAGATACTATTTTCAACAGGGAAGTCAATGATAATTTTTGGCTTGTTACTTAACATTTAGCTAACGCTATAGTGACCAATTGGTAATGCATAGTTAACACCGTCTTTACATTGTGAGAGTTCCTTTGCACAAATAAATCAAACGACAAAAATGAAAACATCTATTAAACTTCTATTTATCCTTTTAAGCTCGGTTTCACTTGCACAAACCGGTTCCATAGTAGGAAAACTCATGGACACTGAATACAACAACGAGCCGCTGCCATTTGCAAATGTTTTTTTGAAAGGCACCACAAAAGGGATTACCTCAGATATTGATGGTTTGTATTCTTTGGAGAACATATCTCCAGGAACCTATACCATAGTTTACAGTTATATTGGATATGAAACTGTTGAAATCCCCGATGTTAAAGTAACTGCATACAAAGTAACAAATATTGAGGTTCCGATGGGTACCAGTGCTGCAGCTTTAGATGAAGTTGTAATTAAAACCACAACGCGTAGGGAGAGTTCGGTTGCCTTATTGCTCGAGCAAAAAAAGGCAGTTGGAATAATTCAGTCTATTGGCGCAGAAGATCTTTCTAGAAAAGGTGTTGGTGATGCTGAAGGCGCAGTGACCAAAGTAACAGGAGTCAAAAAACAGGCGGGTGTAAAAAACGTGTTTGTTCGTGGTTTGGGCGATCGTTATAATTTTACAACCCTAAACGAAATGCCACTTCCTTCTGATGATCCCGAATACAAAAACATTTCCTTAGATTTTTTCTCAGCTGATGTTATTGAAAGCGTGGGTATAAACAAGACGTTTTCAGCGCCACTTTATGGTGATGTTGCTGGAGCCAACATAAATATAGTGAGCAAAGAGTTAAATGGCCCAAGGAGCTTGCAATTCTACATTTCGCCCGAGGTGAATTCCCGTAACATCGGAAAAGAATTTTTGATTGTGGACAATACCAAATACATCGGTAATATTCATAATACCCACTTACCTATTACAGATTTAAATGTATATGATTTTGATAACAGCTTTAAACCAAGCACGCAAAATGCTCAGTTAAACTCAAGTTATTCCCTGTCAGGCGGAAAGCGTTTTGACATCGGCAATAATAGACTGAGCGTTTTCTTGGTGGGAAATTTTGACAATAAATACGAATATCGCGAAGGGACATCAGATAGAATAAACGCCGCCGGAGGGTTTAACCAACAGTTTCAAAAGACGGAATACAATTACAATGTTTCCAAATTGGCGATGGCTAACATAAAGTTTCGTTTTCAAAATGGCGATTACATTGCTGCAAATAGTATGTTTATCAAAAATAACAGCCAAGATCTGGCCGATTATTATGGGCTGAAATCAGGCCTTACCGAAAATGACGAACCAGAAAATCCAGTTCGTGCATTTATTAGAAGACAACAGGAGAACGAGAACAATCTTATTGTAAACCAGCTTCTCGCTTCACTTAGCATTACTGAAAAACTAGATTTGGAAGCAGGTGCATCGTTAAACACTATCCGCGGTTTTGAACCTGATCGTAGAACAAACACCTATGTTATTGATGTAAATACAAACATTGCTCGAGCCGCTTCAGGTAGTGCATTAAATAATCGTTTTTACTCAAGCCTTGAAGAAAACGATTTAGCAGCTAGACTCTATTTGGATTATGAGTTAAGTGGAAAAAATGGAGACAGTAAAAACAGCAGAATCCGTTTGGGATATAATTATAGAGATACGGACCGAACGTTCAATTACTCCCAAATCAACTACATTTTTGACAGTCCAGCAATTGTTGATATTGAGAATCCGGACTCTTCACTCTTCAACCAAAAATCTTTAAACGACGGAGTTTTCAGACTTTCCACAAACCGAGGTGATGGGCGCGATGGGAAGGATCCATTTATTCCCTTTTCGTATGAAGGTACGAGAGCAATCCACTCAGGTTTGGGAGAAATAAGCTATGATTTTTCAAAAAGTTTTTCAGTCAATTTTGGTCTTCGTTATGAAAAAGTGAAACAAGAAGTGAATTTCGACACCAATCTTGCAACAACAAAGGACCCAAATACCGATCCTTCACTTATTGATAAAGATTTCATTTTACCTAGTTTCAGTTTAAAATATAACTTCAATGATAATAGTATTTTACGTTTGGCGGGAAGCAGGACCTACACACTTCCGCAGTTTAAGGAAGTAGCACCATTTCTATATGAAGATATAACCTTTAATAGTTTTGGTAATCCAAATTTATTGACCGCAGACAATTACAACCTCGATTTAAAATATGAATATTATTTCAGCGCTGGTGAAATCTTCGCTCTTTCGAGTTTCTACAAAAACATAAAAAATGCCATTAACCGAATTGAAGTGAATTCTGCCGCAGGCGAACTTTCTTATGTAAATACAGGTGATGCAAACATTGCGGGAATTGAACTTGAATTAAGAAAAAATATATTGAACATTCCAAATGATTCAAATACCGAAAAAACTTTAACCTTCGGCCTAAACGTTTCTTATTTGTATTCTAATCAAAAGCTGGAAGACGTTCCCAACGATAATCTTACGGTGCGTTTCACAAATAAGGAAGATGAGCTGGAAGGCTCTTCGCCACTTATTTTAGGATCAGATTTAACATTGAATTTGAAAAAGAAAAACAGTGGCATTACCAGCTCTGTAGTTTTCAATTACAACAGTAAAAGCATTTTTTCCTTAGGAACTGGAGGTGACGATGCAAATCCTGGGTCCGGACAAAATAACATTATGCTTGCAGCCATACCAACCCTCGATTTTATCAATAAGATTGCCATAAACGAAAACCTTGGAATCAAGATTAACATCAAAAACATATTAGATCCCGAGTATAAACTCACCCAAGCAGTAAACAATATGGGAGTTCCAAATGCCACGCTGCCCGATGGACAGGATGTCCCAATTGAAACTTACAAAAGAGGTGTCAATTTTAGCGTTGGCGTTTCATATTCATTTTAAATAAATCCAATTAACAGAAGCATAATACTAACGTAAAAATAAGGAAACATGACAATTGTTTCTTTGTATCAAACTTTAAAACAAACTTTAAAATAAAAAAAATGAAGAAAATACTTTTATCAAGCCTTATAATCGTAGCCATAGTAATGACTAGCTGTAGCAAAGATGATAGTAGCGACCCAATTGTTGCTACTTGTAATGACGGAATCCAAAACGGTAACGAAACTGGAATAGACTGCGGGGGCTCTTGCGAACCCTGCGCAGGACAAGCTGAAAAAGACGGCATTATTAATTCCCAAGACGATCCAGATTTGGATGCGGCAGACCTTAAAGGTAATGTCACTGGAGATGTATGTCTTACGAATGACGTTGTATGGATTTTAAGCGGTCCATTAAGTGTGAAAGCTGGCGCTACTTTATGCATAGAACCTGGAACGACAATAAAAGCGGTTGCTGGTGGGACTGATGTATATTTAGTTATTGAACAAGGTGCTAAAATCAATGCCCAAGGAACAGCAGCAGCGCCTATAAGATTTACATCGAGCGCCGCAAATCCTCGCTCAGGAGACTGGGGTGGTATAATATTGATTGGAAAAGCTCCTATTAGCGGTGGCGGAACTGCCACTACAGAAGTAGTGGATCTAACTTATGGCGGAACTATAGTAAATGACAATTCAGGAGTTATGAAATTTGTTGAAGCCTCATACACTGGCGCAAGAATAAATGGAGATAAAGAATTTAACGGCATCACATTTTATGCTGTTGGAAATGAAACAGTAATTGAAAATATAGCAGTCTTTTATGGCGACGATGATGCCTTTGAATGGTTTGGTGGTACTGTAAATGTAAAAAACCTAATGGCCGTAAATATTAAAGATGATATGTTCGATTGGACCCAAGGCTGGAATGGAACTGCAACCAATTTTTATGGATTACGTGAAGCAAATTATAAATCGGTAACTGAAGATCCTCGTGGTTTGGAAGGCGATGGGAATTTAGATGGAAACTCTCCTGGAGACACTGGACAGTCAAATCCAACAATTAATGGTCTCGTCTTGATAAATGGAGCTGCAGTTGAAATGGCTGATATGATAAAAGTACGTCGAGGTAGTGGGCTTACACTCACTAACGCTTATGTTGCTTTCGCAAATCCAAACGCAAAGGCTTCAGATTTTATAGATCTACAAGATAGTAAAGGTGATGCAAAAGGCGCTCTTGTGAATATTTCAATAGTTGGAAATGCTTCGTCTGGATTAGATATTTATGATATCAAAACCGAAGCAGATGCCACAATTAACGTGACAGATGGCATTACTCCAACGGTTAGCAGAGATCTTTTTAACTGGACAGGTTACATTTTTGAATAACAAATTGAATTAGCACAATAAAAACCCAGTTTCACTTCGGAGCTGGGTTTTTTGATATGATCATTTTTTAATTGTCATTTTCAGATTATTAATTTTCCTAAAAACTCATAAAACATAAAGAATTGCTAATAGTATGTTGACATATAATATACACACTGTTTGTTTCTTTGGTTCAGCTTTAAAGCACATTTAAACTTGTTTAGTTTTTGTCGACTTGATTTTAAAGCGGGGCTTCATTTAACGATGGAGCCCTTTTTAATTGTAAAAAGTTATCTTTTCTATATTTCTTAACATTCACATAACATTAAAATCAGTTCTTTACAACGACAAAAACTAAAAATTGCTTTTAAATGCACTCCAAACACTTATTATACAGTGTCTTGATGCTTTTCTATTCATTTGCATTTACACAAGAAGCGCCAAGCAATCCTTTTTCTCTCAAATGGGATAATGGTTTTGAGCTTAAAAGCCAGGACGACCAATTCGCATTAAAATTTGGGGGAAGTTTAATGATAGATCACGCTTATTTTTTTCAAGATGATACTTTCACTGAAAATTTTGGTCCGTTGATTTCAGAAAGTATAACAGAAATTAGACGGGCACGATTATTTTTTGCAGGCAGTATCTATGAAAACACAAATTTCAAAATTGATGTAGATTTTGCTGGAGATAAGGTTAGATTAAAAGATGTTTACATTGGAATAAACAATATACCAGTAATTGGAAATTTACGAATAGGGCATTTAAAAGAACCTGTGCGTCTATCCACTCTAACCAGTGGTAAATATACTACGCTAATGGTGCCTGCTCAGAATGCATGGATAGACAAAACACGTAATAATGGAATACTACTTTTCAACGATTTTTTAAACAAACGGATATCAGCTCAGGTAGGAACTTTTCAAAATGCCGATAACAATGGCTACATATTATCAGGAAGATTTACTGGTTTAGCACTTAGAGATATGGAAAAAAACCATCTTTTGCATTTGGGTTTATCATATAGTTATCGCAATCCAAAAAGAAAAGAATATCAGTTTTCCACAAATTCTGGCTTAAATCTGGACTCTAAAAATATTAATATCGAACCTCTATCGGATATTGAAGACATCAACCTCATCAATTTTGAATCGGCCTACATATATGGGCCTTTTTCATTTCAGGGTGAATACTTAAAAGCAACTATAAATAGCAATACCAGCAGATTTAATTTTTCGAATTATTACGGGGAAATGAGCTATTTCATAACAGGTGAAAGTAAAAATTACAAAGGATCTTATGAAGGTTTTGGGCTTATAAAACCCAAGAAAAACTTCGGGGGGAGAAACAAAGGTGCAGGTGCTTGGGAAATTGCACTTCGCTATTCAAGCACCGATTTAAATGACAAAACTATTCTAGGTGGAAAGCAAAGTGATTTCGGTTTAGGTCTAAACTGGTATTTGAATCCAGTAACGCGATTAATGCTAAATCATGTTTGGGTAAACACAGAGAATAATGGCAATGCCAGTATTCTACAAGGAAGAATACAAATTGAATTCTAAATAGCATAAATAACAATTTGGTAACAATCAGTTTTAATTAATAAAAGAAATTTGCATCATTCTAATCCTAGAAAAAAATGGATAATATATACTTATTAATGATAGTTGCGCTCGTGGCGCTCTCCGTTGTGAATTTGGTAGTGGGCGTAAGCAACGACGCAGTAAACTTTTTGAACTCTGCCATTGGATCTAAAGCAATTCCTTTTAAGTGGATTCTTGTAATTGCCAGTTTGGGGATTTTTATTGGAGCAAGCTTTTCAAATGGAATGATGGAAGTAGCCCGAAGCGGAATATTTCATCCATCCCAATTCTATTTTGATGAAGTAATGATCATTTTCATGGCGGTAATGATTACCAATATTTTGCTATTAGACTTTTTCAATACCATTGGCTTACCAACTTCAACAACGATCTCTATAGTTTTTGGATTACTAGGTGCCGCAGTGATTATGGCATTAATAAAAATAGGACATTCCGATACCGAAGGTCTTTCTTCTTTAATAAATTACATAAATGCCGATAAGGTTCCTGAAATTATTTTATGGATCATTCTCTCGGTTGTAATTGCTTTTACAGCGGGTATTATCGTACAGTATTTCTCAAGATTGCTTTTTACTTTTCAAGCAGAAAAACAGATGAAGTATTTTGGAGCTATTTTCGGGGGAGTAGCTCTAACTTCTATCAGCTATTTTATTTTTATAAAAGGTCTTAGTGGAACACCATTCCAGGCAACTTTTGAAAGTATTTTGGAAATAGAAACTTGGATTCTTTTAAGTATTGGGGTCGTATTTTGGACAATTTTTTCACAATTGTTCACAATGATTTTTAAGAAAAATATTCTTATTGTAGTTATAGCGGCCGGTACTTTCGGTCTTGCATTAGCGTTTGCTGGGAATGATTTGGTAAACTTTATTGGAGTGCCAATGGCAGCCTACCATAGCTATTTGGATTGGAGCACCTCGGGAATGATGCCATCAGAATATAGCATGTTGAGCCTAAATAAGTCAGTACCCGCAGAACCTCTGTTGCTTTTTGGAGCGGGGCTTATTATGGTACTCACTCTTTGGTTCTCTAAAAAATCACGGAGCGTTTCCGAAACAGAAATAAATCTTGCTCGGCAAGGTGAAGGGAATGAAAAGTTTGAACCAAATATGCTTTCACGATTTTTGGTTAAATCGAGTACACAGGTTGCGCTATACTTCAACCATATTATGCCCGAATCACTTCAGCTCAAAATTGACAAACGCTTTGAAAAACCCGTTCTAGATCTTCCGAAGCACAAGACCTACGAACTGCCTGCTTTCGATTTGATTCGTGCCTCCATAAATCTAATGGTTGCTGGAATACTCATCTCGATTGCAACTTCAAAACAATTACCCCTTTCGACAACCTACGTCACGTTTATGGTGGCAATGGGAACTTCGTTAGCCGATAGAGCTTGGGGTCGCGAAAGTGCAGTATATCGTGTTGCTGGAGTTCTTAACGTAATTGGAGGTTGGTTCTTTACAGCCTTTGTGGCTTTTGCAGCAGCTGGAACCCTAACTTATTTAATTTATATAGGAAAAGGTGCAATGATTGCTGTGTTGTTGTTGTTGGCCATACTTTTATTGGTTCGAAACTATATTTCACACAAAAACAAAACAAAACTGAAACTGGAAAAAAGCGGCTTAAAGAAAACTGAGAGTAAAACCGTTCAAGGAATAATTCAAGAAAGTGCGGAAAACATAAGTAATGTGGTTTCTCGCTCAAACAAGATTTATACCGATATGCTCCGTGGACTTGCAAAGCAGGACACCAAAAAACTTAAGAAGAGTAAAAAGGGTGTGAAAAAATTGGCGGATGAAGTTGATGAGCTGCGTGACAATATTTTCTATTTTATAAAAAATCTAGATGAAACAAGCGTTCGCGGAAGTAACTTTTACATTGTTATTCTTGGATATTTGACAGATGTTGTTCAGTCTTTGGAATTTATCTCAAAAGCGAGTTACAAACACGTTAACAATAACCACAAAGCTCTTCGTTTTAACCAAATAAAGGATTTACAAGAAGTAGATCAACATTTGGAAGAAGTCCTGAATGAGATTGAAGATATATTCGACAAAAAAGAATTCCAGCGAATTGGAAATGTACTTAATAAAAAAGAGGAAGTATTTGCAAGTCTTTCAAACAAAATTGAAAAACAAATAGCAAGAACTAGAACCGAGGAATCAAGTCCAAAAAACACAACTTTGTATTTCAGTCTTTTATTAGAAACCAAAGATTTAGTAACGGCCTTGATGAACTTAATGCAGGAATATTATACTAGCTATAAAAAGAAGTAATCAAAAAGAACAAACCTAAGAATAGAAAAGCCCTAAAGACCTTCAATATCTTTAGGGCTTTAATTTTTGAATTAGAATCGGGAGCTCATTTATATTAGATAAACTTAAAGAGAAGGATAAACAAGCCTAAAAAGCTTCCAACTGCGCTCCACCAGACATTAACTTCGTGTATTCAAAGTATAATGATTACTTTATAATATCAAATCCGCAATACGGAACCAAAACTTCTGGAATCTTAATACCATCTTCTGTTTGGTAATTTTCAAGAATTCCTGCCAAAACTCTTGGCAAGGCCAAAGAACTTCCGTTGAGTGTATGTGCTAATTTATTTTTTCCATCAGTATCCTTAAATCGAAGTTTTAGGCGATTAGCCTGAAAAGTTTCAAAGTTCGATACAGAAGAAATTTCCAACCATCGGTCTTGTGCTGTTGAAAATACCTCGAAGTCATAAGTCAAAGCAGAAGTAAAACCTAAATCACCACCACAAAGGCGCAGTATTCGGTAAGGCAATTTCAATTCACGAAGAATTTCCTTTACATGCTCCACCATTCCATCTAGGGCGGCATAAGAATCATCCGGATGTTCAATACGAACAATCTCAACCTTATCAAATTGGTGCAAACGGTTTAAACCGCGCACGTGAGCACCATAACTTCCAGCTTCTCTTCGGAAACATGGAGTGTAGCCGGTACATTTTATTGGTAAATCGGAATTGTTCAACAAATCGCCACGGAACATATTTGTTACAGGAACTTCCGCCGTTGGAATCAGGTAAAGATCGTCAACGCCCACGTGGTACATTTGTCCTTCTTTATCCGGCAATTGCCCAGTCCCATATCCAGATGCCTCGTTTACCAAGTGTGGCACTTGATATTCGGTATAACCCGCAGATGTGTTTTTATCTAAAAAGTACGCGATTAGAGCTCTTTGTAGGCGAGCACCCTTTCCTTTATAAACAGGGAAACCTGCACCAGTTATTTTTACACCTAGCTCAAAATCTATCAAGTCAAATTTCTTTGCTAGCTCCCAATGTGGAAGAGCACCTTCAAACAGTTTTGGAACTTCACCTTCCTTATAAACTTCTTCGTTATCGTTCTCATCGGTTCCGGCCGGCACCAAGTCATTCGGAATGTTAGGAAGTGTATAAAGTAATTGCTGGAGTTTATCAACGGCAGCTATCATCTTTTCGTTCAGTTGTTTTGAAGATTCCTTTAATTCAACTGTTTTTTCTTTCAATTCATTCGCCTTCTCGACTTCACCGATTTGGAAAAGCTTCCCAATTTCTTTGGAATAGCTATTGCTTTGGGCCAAAACCTCATCAAGTTGCGCTTGTGAACTGCGACGTTCTTCATCTATATTTAAAACTTCTTCAAAAGTAGAAGCCGCATCAATGCCGCGTTTGGCAAGAGCTTTTACATATTTTTCTTTGTTTTCGCGAATGTCGGTTACTTGTAGCATTTTCCTAAAAAATTTTTGAAAGGCAAAGTTAGGAAAATCAGCCTATTCTTTAGCAGGCTTTTCATTATAATCCTTTGGCGATGGTAAAATCCATGCACTGTGTTTAAAAGGGTGCCATTTTTCTGCCGCCAAATCTACATTTGGATCAGTAAAAGGATGGTATTCTCCATGATTCACACTTACGTGGGCTTCCATATATACGGCAACGACTCTACCTTTTTCTGCTTCCACTTGCTTTATTTTCTGTGCAAGCTGCCACATAATATCTGGTTTTGTAGTTACAGATGTTTCTTGTCTTGTCCCTAGAAGTTCTTCGTAATTATAGCGCTCCTTTTTTCCTGTCTCTTTATCTGCCACAAAAACCTTTAATGATCCACCTTTTGAGCGAAGCATCATCCGCCAACTAAGCCGGTGGCCTTCTTCAGTCCAAAGGACATCATCTTTAAAGAACCAGTGACGTAATGGAAGACAAAGTTGAAAAAGAAAATAGATTGAAAACGTAACAACGATTAAATTTTTATGCCTTGGAACTATCACTTCGTTACCAGTATATAATTTTTTCTTTGGAAGAAAACGTCTCTGCAATGTTGCCGGAGAAAAGAAAAACAATGCAAAAGCAATGGACATATACGGGAAGATTCCAATTTGGAAAATGATGGAATTAAAGAGATGGAAAAATACGGATATAATAAAACCCAGTAGTCGCGTGCGTTTCCATAACATTAAAGGCACGATTAGCAGATCGAAAAAGATGCCCATATAGGCAATCGTCCAATGCACCCAACTTTTCTGCAAAAGCTCGCCAATCATCCAATAATCGCTTTTATTGCTCATCAACAATTTAGCCATTGAAGCGTCGAGCCAGTCTGGATAAAACTTCGCGACAGAGGCGAAGGTGTAAACAATCCAAACCTGGAGTATCAAGATCAACAACACCCATTGGGGCATTGCCGGATTCTTTATCTTGGAATTTATTTTTGCATCAAGTGAAAACCATCTATTGGCAGGTAGAAAAGCCATTATCCAACACAAAAGCATCATTAGGTAATAATGGTTATTATAGTTGGATTTCTGCATTAAATAGACGCCAGTCCACATAATTGCAAAAGCAATCATACTGAAGCGATATTTGTAGCCCAACATCACGAAAATGCCAAAAATACCCATTACTATAAAATAGTAATACATTAAATCGCCTTGCAGATATTGTAAAAAATCAAAGCCAATAAAATTGAATGTAAATGGCGGCTCTACCAAGGTACGGCGCACCCAACCGGTGAAAATGGCTCCAATTGCTTCTGTAGCAATCAAAAGCCCAAAGACTGCCCTAAAAAGAACAAGCCCAGTATTATCTATTTGCTTAAATAGAAATTTATTCACTTTCCTTTATATACTGTTTTGCAAAGTTTTCATCCTTAACTATCTCTTGCCTGAGTATTTCAATAGACTCAAAATAAGCTTCATCACGTATGAATTTTAAAAATTCTATTGTGATTTCCGCTCCGTACAAATCTCTGTTAAAATTTAGGAAATGAGTCTCTATAGTTTTTTCAGTTCCTCCTACGGTTGGGTTGGTGCCAATACTTGTTATTCCGAAGTAATTTTTATCTTCTATGGTAGATTTGACAATGTATACGCCATTCTTGGGAACGAGCTTATATTTCTCCTTCATCTTCAAGTTTGCTGTAGGATAATTGATGGTTCGGCCAAGCGCTTTCCCTCTTACCACTTCTCCCGAAATCATAAAGTTATAACCCAGAAAATTATTTGCGGTTTCAACATCTCCTGAATCTAATGCTTTTCGGATTTTTGTGGAACTGATGGCCACATCGTCTAATTCCTTGGCAGAAATCTCCTCAACTTCGAAGCCATATGTTTTACCAAATTCCTTTAAATCATCGATATTTGCCGTTCTGTTTCTTCCAAAGCGGTGGTCGTAACCGATAATTATTTTTTTTGCCTTTAAACTATTCACTAGGATATCACGTACATATTCCAAAGCTGTTAATCGTGAAAAAGCATGAGTAAATGGATGAATCACCAGATTATCAAGGCCAGTTTTTTCAAGTAGCTCGGTTCTTTCCTCAATAGTATTTATAAGTTTTAAATCAATGTCTTGTTGAAGTACCATTCTAGGATGCGGAAAAAACGTGAGCACTACGGAGTCCAAATTATCCCTTTTGGCAGTTTCTACCAATCGTTTCAAAATGGTTTTATGGCCAAGGTGCACTCCATCAAAAGTGCCAATTGTAACCACGCTGTGACGTTCATTTTTATATGTGGAGGCCGAGGAATACTTCTTCAAAATTATTTTCCGTTAAAGGTGTTCATTGTAATGTTTATTCCTGCTAGTGCAAAAGATTCTATAATATTACAGCTTAATTCCAAACGTTCCGGTAGTTTTTCAACTTCCTCTTGCTCCCATTCACCCAAAACGTAATCTACCTGTCGTCCTTTTGAAAAAGCATCACTTATTCCGAAGCGAAAACGGTTATAGTTTGTGGTTTGGAGGGTATTCTGAATATCTTTCAAACCGTTATGGCCGCCATCGCTGCCCTTTGTCTTAATTCGAATTGTGCCGAAAGCCAAGTTTAAGTCGTCTGTTATAACCAACATATTTTCCAAAGGAATTTTCTCTTTATCAAGCCAATAATTTACAGCTTTTCCGCTTAAGTTCATATACGTACTTGGTTTCAGGAAAATAAAAGTTCTTCCTTTTACTTTATGTGAAGTAATATCTCCCAATTTAGCTGTTTCCCATACAAGTGAATTTTTCTCAGCATAAAAGTCTAACACCTTAAAACCAATATTGTGGCGGGTATTAGCATATTTTGGACCAATATTTCCTAGGCCAATGATTAGAAATTTTTTCATGGGATCTTCTTGGGTTATTGAGCTTTCAGTTTTTGCTGAAAAAAGCTTTTTGAAAATTGAAAACATATTTTGAAATCTTCTATGCTTATTTATTGTTTAAACAGCTTTCTGAGTTGAGATTTAACTGTTTTCCAAAATGTTTGGTAAAAATAAAAAAAGCACCCTGATTTAACAGGATGCTTTTCACTTATCTTTAAAAAGATGATATTATGCTTCAGCAGTAGCTTCGGTAGCTTCTTCAGTACCTTCGGCAGCAGGTTCTGCACCTTCTTCTTCGTCTTCCACTTCATCAGCAACCGCTGTACGTGAAGTTCTAACTTGACAGATAACAGTGTTCTCTGGGTGCATAATTTTATACTGGTCTGTTTCAAGAGACTTAGTGTACATTTTATGCCCGATTTTCATTTCCGTAATGTTTGCCTCAATAAAATCTGGAAGATTTTCTGGCAATGCTTTTACTCTAAGTTTACGAGTAACAATACGCAAAACACCACCATTACGAACTCCACGAGAGTTTCCAGTAGTACGTACAGGAATTTCCATAGTCACCTCTTTATCATCAAAAATTTGGTAAAAATCAATGTGAAGAATACGGTCTGTTACTGGGTGAAATTGAATATCCTGAAGGATAGCGTTAATTTTGGTGCCACCTAGATCGATTACAACTGTGTGTACGTCTGGAGTGTAAATCAAGTTTTTAAATGCAATTTCTTCTGCTGTAAAACTAATTGGCTCTTCCCCTCCGTAAACTACGCAAGGAACCATTCCAGCATTACGTAGGGCTTTCGTTGCCTTTTTGCCCACGCTTTCTCTTTGTGATCCTTTAATTGTAATAGATTTCATTTTTCTTGAAAATTATATATTAATAAAAAACTCCCTAAATAGTTGTTTTTTAGGGAGCGCAAAGATAGATTTTATTTCGGAATTATGTTTTACACTTTACCTTTTTTTTGATCAGGACTATTTTTATGAGCAATGAATTGATACTACATTAAAAATTTTCCACTTATAGACTTGTTTGCATTGACGCTCGACATGACATCAGCAAAGAGTTTTGCGCAGCTAAGCACTCTGATTTTTTCACTAGGTTTCGTTGGAATAGAATCAGAAACAATTAATTCCACAAGCTTTGATTTTTCAATTCTTTCATAAGCATTACCGGAGAGCAGAGGATGCGTACAAACGGCACGGACACTTATTGCCCCACGCTCCATCATTAAATCTGCAGCTGTTGTTAAGGTTCCGGCAGTATCGACCATATCATCCACAAGAACAACATTCTTTCCTTTCACATCACCAATAAGCTCCATATAAGAGATTATGTTGGCCTTTTCGCGCTGTTTATAGCAGATTACCACGTCGCTGTTCAAAAATTTTGAATAAGCATAAGCCCGTTTGGAACCACCCATATCTGGTGAAGCGATGGTAAGGTTTTCAAGATTCAGGCCTCTTAAATAAGGAAGAAATATTGTAGAAGCAAATAGGTGGTCTACCGGTTTTTCAAAAAATCCTTGTATTTGATCTGCGTGAAGATCCATAGTTATTATACGGGTTGCTCCGGCAGCCTCTAGCATTTTAGCTACTAATTTAGCCGCGATAGGAACACGTGGTTTATCTTTTCTATCTTGTCTTGCCCAACCAAAATAAGGCATAACAGCAGTTACGTGTCTTGCAGAAGAGCGCTTAGCGGCGTCAATCATTAACAACAGTTCCATTAAGTGGTCGCTGTTCGGAAATGTCGATCCAATCAAAAAGACTCGTGCGCCTCGAACCGATTCCTCAAACGAAGGTTGGAATTCACCGTCGCTATAATGTGAGGTAATTACTTTGCCCAAAGGTATTCCATAGGCTTCTGCAATATCTTTTGCGAGTGCCTCGCTTTGTTTACAAGCAAAAATTTTCGGATCCGGTGCGATGGTTGGCATAATGTATGTTTTTAATTTGTTGCAAAGGTAAAAATTAATATGAAGCATATTTTAAAAAAATACCTTTTATAAATTTTGATTAAATAACAAATAATTGTTTATTTTTGCCTCCCATTTGCTCGAGTGGCGGAATTGGTAGACGCGCTGGATTCAAAATCCAGTGTTTTAGGACGTGCGGGTTCGATTCCCGCCTCGAGTACGAAAGCTTCAACTGTATGTTGAAGCTTTTTTTATTTAAGCACATTTGATTGCAGCACATTAGGTTAAAGGCTAACCTAATCTACTGTTTTTCTATTTATTAAATCTGCTATTTATCTATTAGGCGCTTAGGGAGGATATTAGGGAGTATCTATGGAGCACAGTCGACATAGAGTCGACTAGAGTCGGCATGGAGTCGGCATACGGTTAACATACGAAGAGAGAGATATACTTGCGGATTAGATTTTCTAAAACTATTGGCATAGCTTGGGTGTGGTTAAAAAATCTTGAAACAATATAAAACATTTAGACCCTGGAAGTCAAGAAATCAGTTCAAATATATCTGAAATTGTTTTACACCCGAATTCTCAGGAAATGGGATTTTTTTCTAAATCGCATATACTTTTTGGCCAAAAGAAATAACCTAAAAAATTAATTAGATATAAATAGCGATAATCTCTCTAAAGCAATATGAAGAATTGGCATAAACCGATTTTAGATCAAGCTGGTTTTCTTGCTTTATAATGGTTTCGTTTTCAATCCTTACGCAACTTTTGAGAATAATCCTTTAGAATTTAGTCAAGTTATAGGCACCCTCAATAAAATGAATAACAAAAAGAATCCCCAGAATGAATCTGAGGATTTTTGTAAACTTAAATATAAATTTCTAAAAACCAGAATAGATTATTTCTTGATTATTCTTTTAGAAATCATTCCGTCAGCAGAACGAACTGTCAAAATATACACACCTGTTGAAAGATTACTTGCGGTTACAGATGTAGTATTACCATCCAATACTCCTGAAGAGATAAGCGCTCCAGAAAGGCTGTAAATTTGATAAGATTTCAGTACCAAAGTTGAAGATACTGTAAAACTAGCATCAAAAACTGTCGGATAGACTATTACAGAAGAACTGTCAAAATTGTTTGTTTGAACTCCCAGAACAGCATTCAAAACTGGATATCCATCGTTAGCACTTGAATCAATAGACCATGGCTTACCTGTAGAACCAGCGTTCAATAAATCTACCATTGCAGAAGTTTTCATTTCTGCTGTTGATTTTTCAGTAATATCTGGTGTTGTTGGAGCGCCTCCAAAACCACCTACTCCTTCAGTCATACCAGAAGATTCAGTATCGAAATAAATATTTTCCATTAGAATATTTCCCCAGAAACCAATTACGGCGCCTGCAAAACTAGGGGCATTAGCCGTTCCGGTAGAGTAAGAATTTTTTACCAATAACATATTATCAGCCCCTCCAATAAGTCCTCCTGCCCGTTCGTTATCAACTACTACTGACGATCGAGAATAACTATTGTCCACAGTGCTTGTCCCGGAAAAGGCAAAAGGGAAAGCTCCAACCAGTCCTCCTGCCAAAAAAGTAGCAGAGACCGTACCTTCTGAATAGCATTCATCTATTCCAACGCCTGTCCATCCAGATCCAGTCAAACCACCTACTTGACTGCTTCCCACAATGTCTCCAATAGCGTGACACTTAGAAATTGAAGAATTTTGCACCAGTCCACCTACCAAACCACCAGTATTGTTGTTTCCAGTTACTGAGATATTTATTGCACTACAGTTTTCAATAGAACCGTTGTCAAAAAGGTTTGCCACCAAGGTTCCAACAGTATCAAAACCAATTATATGTGAGGCATTGATGTGAAGATTAGAAAAGGATGAGGTAACGGTATATCCGAATAGCCCAACAAAGTCAGTCTCCGGAAGGTTAATCCACAAATTACTTATTGTGTGATTGTTTCCTTCAACATTCCCTGAAAAAAGAGCGGGATATGCTCCAATTGGGGTCCATAGATTACCATCAAGGTCTATGTCTGCTCCAATGTTAATTGTTTTTCCTGCAAATGTAGTTCCACCCTCAACCAACTGTGCAACTCCTGCCAATTCTTCGGCAGTGGAAATTGTAAATTCATCTTGACTTGAATTATACCAATTGGAATCGGCAACGCTGTTCCAGAATGTTGTGGGGTAATCTTGTGCTTCAGCTACGGTTACAAATGCCAAAAGCAATACTAAAAAGATTTGTAATTTTTTCATCATTAAATTTTAGGGATATTGTGCAAATCTATTATAAATAACTAGGCTTACAAACCTCTAAAACAAAGCAAAGACTTAGAGATTACGCAACCTCTCAGCTATTTTAATAAAAAATAAAAACAATCGATATCGCAGCTGTTAAAATTGAAATGATATTCCTGTTAAAAAGCAAAACAACAAGAAAGTCGATAGTCAAATTCAACGAAAATATTATTATAATTTTTTCTGAATTCTTCGACAGGAACAAGTTCCTGAATTAAAGAAGATAAGGACATCACACAGGCACAATCAACAACCAATTGAAAGAAAATCGCGATTTTAATAGTATTAATGCGATTTTTTGAACTTAAACATTGTTGAATTCTTACTCACAATTGCTATATTTGGGCGAATCTTGATAACCCCTCCCCGATGTCTGATTTCTGGTTATACTTTAACCTGGGCCTGCACCATGTGTTGGACTGGAAAGCCTATGATCACATTCTATTTTTGATTGTGCTTTGTGCCGCCTATAATTTCTCTTCTTGGAAGAAGCTATTGCTTCTTGTAACAATGTTTACTGTTGGCCATACGCTTTCATTATTATTGGCTAGCTATAATGTAATAAGTGTATCCTCCCGAGTAATTGAATTTTTAATTCCTATAACGATTTTATTTACTGCACTGTTTAATCTTTTCACTGCAGGGAAAGAGAAAAAAGTAGAAAAAATGGGGATTTTTTATATAGTCACGGTTTTCTTCGGATTGATTCACGGACTGGGTTTTGCATCCTTTTTTACAGCTTTGGAAAGTGGAAATAGCTTTTTACCTCTTTTAGAATTTGCCTTAGGTATTGAAGCCGCACAGATTATCGTTGTGATAATCATTTTGATAATTGCCTTTATCTTTCAAACGATTTTCCGATTTAATAAGAGAGATTGGGTACTGGTTGTTTCCTCATTGGTTATCGGGATGATAATCCCAATGCTAATCGATAATTGGATTTTTTAGAAAGGAACCCAATACTAACGTCAAAAAATATATTTCAAAAAAAGAATAACTTCAAGTTTAAATTTTATTCAATAAAAAAATCTGATTCAAACTCATCAAACCCATCACTAACTCATTTGGCAAATAGTTAACTACAATTTTTTTGGTAGTGGCGCAACTTCACGTTAATTTCGCTATTTATATAACAGAATGAAGCACAGCAAACAAAGGAAGTATGATATTGCCTATTTAAGGATGGCTCTTGAGTGGAGCAAACTGTCTTATTGTAAAAGAAGGCAAGTAGGCGCGCTGATTGTGAAAGGCAAGATGATCATAAGCGACGGCTATAATGGAACACCTACAGGTTTTGAAAACCATTGTGAAGATGAAGAGGGCTATACAAAATGGTATGTGCTGCACGCCGAAGCAAACGCCATTCTGAAAGTCGCTTCTTCCACTCAAGCCTGTCAAGGAGCAACACTTTACATAACCATGTCGCCCTGCAAAGAATGTAGTAAATTGATACATCAGGCAGGAATAACGAGATTGGTTTATCTTAACGAATACAAAGATGACTCTGGTATTGCTTTTTTAGAAAAAGCGGGAGTAAGCATCGAACATATTTCAGATTTGGATTAAAAAATAATGGGAAATCAAAAAAAATACTTGCCACTTTGGATTGGGATGGCATTGGCTGCAGGTGTATTTATTGGCTCCAAACTAAATTTTAGTGATAATACCGAAAAAATCTTCGCAACAAGTTCAAAAAAGGATAAGCTCAACCGTCTTATAGATTATATTGATTACGAATATGTTGACAAGGTAAATACCGATAGCATTGTTGATGTTACCGTAAATGGAATTCTTGAGAATCTTGATCCTCATTCTGTTTACATCCCCAAAAGCGAATATGCTCATAATGCTGATGACATGCGTGGAGCCTTCATAGGGATTGGCATTAGTTTCTACATTTATAAAGATTCCATTGCAGTAATTCGAGCCATAGAAGGAGGGCCTGCGGAAAAAGCAGGAATTAAGGGCGGTGATAGGATTGTCTACGCCGATGGGAAAAAATTATTCGGTGAACTGATTGAACGCGATAGCATATCCAATTATTTAAAAGGCGAAATAAATAGCAGAGTAGCACTAGATGTTTATCGTCCAAGTGAAAATAAAACCTTGGAAATCAACGTTAGAAGAAAACAGGTGCCAATAGTTAGCGTTGATGCCTCCTATAAAATATCGGATGATTTGGGCTATATTAAAATAAACCGTTTTTCCGAAACAACGTTTAAAGAGTTTGAGAGCGCTTTAAGCAGCCTAAAAGAGCAAGGTATTACAAAATTAGTTTTAGATCTTAGAAATAATCCCGGAGGCTATATTTCTACAGCAGAGCGTGTAGTAGATGAATTTTTGGATAACAATAAATTGGTGCTTATCACAAAGAACAAAAGTGGTGAAATCAATAAAACATACTCCACCCGTAGAGGAGATTTTGAACATGGCAAACTCTATGTTCTTATCAATGAAAATTCAGCATCAGCGAGCGAAATTGTTGCGGGCGCGTTACAAGATAACGATAAAGGAACTATCATAGGGCGTCGATCTTTTGGGAAAGGATTGGTACAGCGTGAAATGTCTCTTGGAGATGGTAGTGCAGTGCGATTAACCATTGCCCGTTATTACACTCCCACTGGCCGTTCAATTCAAAGACCTTATGGAAAGGGGAATGACACTTATTACAGTGATTATGAGAAGCGTTACCGAAATGGAGAATTAATCCACGCTGATAGCATAAAAGTAGCTGACTCATTAAAGTATATTACCCCAAAAGGCAAAGTGGTGTACGGAGGAGGAGGGATTATTCCTGATGTTTTTGTTCCTAAAGATACTAGCGTAGAAAATGAAACTCTTCAATATGTTGCCCGAAGTGGATTTATGAGTTATTTCATCTTTGAATACCTAGAAAAGAACAGAGCCTTCTTTAATGGAATGAATTTCGGCGATTTCAGAAAGAATTACAAAGTGGAAGATAGCCTATCAAAAGAATTTATAGAATATGCGAAATTCAACGAAGCGCAGATTGACCTTTCTAAATATATAGAAGAGTTAAAAAGAACTCTAAAAGCTAACATTGCCCAACAACTCTTTGGCAGCAATGAGTACGAAATTATCTTGAATGAAAATGATCCGATGCTCTTAAAAGTTATGGAACTAGAAGCCGAGAATCATTTAGACCAACAATAGAAATCCTACTTCTTTTGTTTTGCAGCTATATTTTTTGAAATAAGCAAAATCCCTAAAGCAAGAATAGCGCAAAGCCCAGCCAATATACCCACTGCAGCCACTGAACTCTCCCCTTCAAACAAATGGTAAAAGTTCAATTTTGTTGTATTAATAACTACCAATCCTGCAGCGCAAGCAATTAATATATAAATAAATATTTTCATCTTTAAGAGGCATTTCAATATACTATTATTTTTTGTCAATGTATTAAGAAAGAATCCCATCTATACATCCCGATTGCAAAACTAAACAAAAAGTACTTGAATATTTGAAGTGAATAATTTTACGGCAATCGCCAACAAAATTACACCAAAAATTTTCTTTATTACAGCGATTCCATTTGCTCCTAGAAATCTTTGTAATCTTGCGGAAGTTTTGAGTACTACATAAATGATAATAATGTTCACAATTATGGCTACGATGATATTTTCAAGGGAGTATTCCGCTCGTAGGGAAATTAGTGTTGTTAAACTCCCTGGACCAGCCAAGAGGGGGAAAACCAAAGGAAAATAAGACGCTAAGTCTGGATTCCCATCACCTTCTTTAAAAAGTGTTACTCCAAGAATCATTTCCAAAGCAATAAAAAATAGAATCAGTGCTCCCGCCACAGCAAATTCGCTCACATTAATACCGATAAGGTGCAATATTTTTTCTCCTAAAATTAGAAAGATTATCATTACAGCCCCCGCTATAATGGAAGCTTTACCAGAATGGATAAGGCCAGCCTTTTCACGAAGACTGATAATAATGGGAATTCCTCCAA
Organism: Aequorivita sp.; assembly: GCA_034675805.1. GTDB lineage: Bacteria > Bacteroidota > Bacteroidia > Flavobacteriales > Flavobacteriaceae > Aequorivita. The sequence goes on from JAUCCX010000001.1 coordinate 1,753,675, forward strand.
TAATATCGATGACGGCAAAAAGGACCATTGTGGCAGTTGCAATATCCTTAAAATTAAAATCCATTGAAGCATAATTTGAGGCGGCAAAATTAGGTAATAATATCATTTAGGATGATATAAACAAGGGTTAATAATTCCATAATTTCTTCTGAAAAGAATCAGGAAAGAATTTATCTTTGCCAAATGTTTCAACTAGGTAAAACAATAGTTTCCGAAGATATAATCGCAAAAGATTTCGTCTGTAACCTCAGTGCCTGCAAAGGCGCATGCTGCATCGAAGGTGAAGCCGGCGCCCCCTTGACTCAAGAAGAGGTGGGAATTTTAAAGGAAATCTATCCAAAAGTGAAACCTTTTCTTCGTCCTGAGGGGATTGCTTCCATTGAAAAACAAGGTACCCATATTGAAACAGATTTTGACGAATTGGAAACCCCATTGGTGGAAGGGAAAGAATGCGCTTATGTAACTTTTACCGATAAAGGTATAGCTAGCTGCGGTATAGAGGACGCGTTTAATGCTGGAGCAATAGACTTTAGGAAGCCTATTTCCTGCCATTTATATCCTATTCGAATTCAAGAATACAGTGAGTTTTCGGCGGTAAATTATCACCGTTGGCCAATTTGCGACGATGCCTGTACATTAGGAAAGGAACTTCAAGTGCCCGTCTATAAATTTGTAAAAGCTGCCCTTATCCGAAAATTTGGCGAAAACTGGTACACCGAGCTGGAAAAAGTAGCTTCTGAAATGTAATTCTTCAAGGTCTCTTTTAATTTTTATTCAATACTATTCTGATATTGATTATATTAGTATGCAATTTTCAACAAATTGATTTACTAATCAAACAATTCAATCATGAAAAAGTATGTATTGGCTCTTTTTGTCTTTTCTGCTATTGTCAGCTGTAAAGATAATCCTGTGAGCAAAAAGATCCGTGAAACAAAAGAGACTGTTTCAAACACCACCAATGCCGTTAAGGAAATGACAAATATGCAGGACGATATACAAGAACTGCAGGAAATGACGCCTCTTACAAATGAGGAACTGAAAGCTTGGTTACCTGACGAGATAAACGGCATGAAGCGTATTAGTTATAAAGCAGGTCAAGTTGGGATGATGGGTATTGCATCCATAGAAGCTGCTTATGCAAATGAAGACAAGTCTAAAAAATTCTCCATCAATGTCATTGATGGTGCGGGCCAAATGGGTGCTGCTGCAACAATGGGCATGCGTATGGTAATGTCGCAAGATTTTGAGGAAGAGGATGAATATCGCACCAGAAAAACGGTAAAGAAAAACGGTAAAAAAGCAGTCGAAGAATTTGAGATTGGCAATAACAATAGTAAAATTCAATATTTAGAAAATAACCGTTTTTACCTGGAAGCAAATGGGAAAAATATGGATATTGATGAAACTTGGGATGCAATTGACGAGTTAAAATTAAAGAAATTGGGTTAAGCATCCTTAACTAGATTGGATAGATTAGGAAGCGGAATCGACTGCTTCCTTTGAATATAGTTAATCGCCCCACACTATGAAATCCTTATCCGTTGCGCTTATTTTATATTTCGCCATTTGCTTTGGGCTTAGGGCACAACCGCCAATAGGAGACTCGACCGCTGTAAAGGTTCTCATTGAAAGAGCTGAAAGTGTTGCCGACACAAATATTGATGCCGCTTTTAAAATATTTAAAGAAGCGAAAATTCTTAGCAGAAGTTCAAGCTCACCGGTTTGGACAGCTCGTACCTTATACGCTGAAAGTTATTATCATTATTTTTTAATGAACTATGAAGGTGTAATTAAAAATTGCAATGAAGCCGCTGCTATTTTTGAAAAACAACAGCATACGATCGATGAAGCCAAATGTTACAACCGTATTGGTTTGGCTTGGATGTACTTAAATAAACATCAAGAGGCACTCCAAGCTTTTTTTATGGCTGTGGAACTGGCAGAGAGCAAAAATAATGATGATGTGGTTGCCCGTATTAATACCAATATAGGATTAGTCTATGAATCTTTGGAAGATTGGGAAAACGCGCTTAGATATGCACAACTTTCCTTGGATTATAAAAAGAAAACGAATGATAAGAAAGGAATGGCAAATTGCTATGGTAATATTGCTAACCTTTATTACTATCAAAATAGGCAAGAGGAAGCACTTCATAATTTCAAATTAGCAGAAAAGCTAGACATAGAGGTTGGAGACGAATATGCTTCTGCAACCAGTGCTGCAAATCTTGGAAATCTCATGATAGATATGAATCAACTAGATTCTGCTATCCAATATTTTGATAAAGCACTAGAATATCAAGATTCGCGTAAAGACCAAATGGTTGGGGAATGGTGCCGTTCTGTGGCGGGCGAGGCTAGCGCATGGCTAAAAAAAGAAAATTTAAAAAAAGCCTCCCATTTCCTAGAGAAATGTAGTGTCTGCGAAGAACAAGTTACAGACTTTTTGTTTTTAAAGGATTTGTATTCGCTAAAAGCAAATTATTACAAACAAATAGGAAATTATCCAGAATCCATAAAGTATCTAGAGTTGTCTCGTTCTTCGCAGGATTCGATTTATAAAAAATCACGGAATCTCGAAAACCAGAAAATTGCCATCCGCTACGAGTTCAATAAAAAAGCCCGTGAAGACTCCTTACAATACCAATTAAATATTTCGAAACAGGAAGTTGCAACGGCTTCGTACAAGAATAAAATGTATTTATTATTAGTCGCTTTATTACTTGTAGCGACCATTGCAATTGTAATCATCAATCGAGCAAGAAGAATTCAGGAAAAGAAAAGAAAGCAATCTTTGGAAACTATGCGTAACAACATCGCCCGTGATCTTCACGATGACGTAGGTTCTACTCTTTCCAGTATACAAATTATTGGTAATCTAGCATTAAATCAATGCAAGGACAATATTCAATTAAAAGAATCGGTTAGCCGCATTTCTGAACTAACTGATAAAGTCTCTGACGGAATTAGGGAAATTGTTTGGTCCGTAAACCCAGAACACGATAGGCTCGAATCTTTTACTGCACAGTTGCGTAAGATGGCTGCCGATGTTCTAGGAGCCAAGGATATTTCTTTTCAGTTTAAAGAAAAAATAAAAGATCCAGAAAAAGAGTTATCACCTCAACAGCGAAAAAATCTGTTAATGATATGCAAGGAATCACTTAACAACACCCGTAAATACAGTGAGACAGAACGAGTATATATCAGCATCCGACAAGGTTTTCAAACACTCACTATAAAAATTAAGGATTACGGCTGTGGCTTTGATCGAGAAAAAGTAAAAATGGGCAATGGGCTCAATAATATAGAAAGGCGAGCTGCCGAAATTAATGCACAACTTGAAATAAATAGCGAACCTGGAAAGGGAACCTTCCTATCAGTAAAAATTCCCCTCCCCTAAATTAGGTATTGATTATATCAAAGAATGTTTCGAAATTTATAATATTAAAAAATCATTTTTTTTGTTATGGCTATACGGGTTTTGTTATATGAAGACAATTTAGAGTTGAGAGCCAGCCTTTCATCACTGATTGATTTTTCGCATGATTTGGAACTGATTGCTGCACATGAAAATTGTGTAGATATTCTATCTCACATAACTACCTATGAACCAGATATAGTGCTGATGGATATTGACATGCCAATTGCCAATGGCATATATGGGCTTGGTATGATACGCTCTGTAGATGCAGAGCTTCCCGTTATTATGCTGACGGTTTTTGACGATAGCGTGCACATTTTAAAAGCTATTATGGGTGGCGCAAATGGCTATATCCTTAAACAACATCTTACCACTCGCTTAGGTAGCGCAATCCACGAAGCTCTAGATGGCGGCGCGCCTATGTCACCCGCAGTTGCTCGCTTAGTGCTAAAACACCTCAGTAATCAAAAAGACAATAAAAACCGGTATGCACTTACCGTTCGTGAGAAAGATATTCTACAATCCCTTACGGATGGCAATAGTTATAAAATGATAGCTGCAAACCTAAATATTGCTCAAGGGACTGTTACTACCCATATCAAAAACATCTACGAAAAACTTGGAGTACACTCGCAAGCCGAAGCGGTCAGTAAAACATTAAGAGAAGGTATTCTTTAATCTTCTTTATTTAGGATTTAGGTTTTTATAGTGCTCGATCAACTGCCTGGATAAGTAGCTAATTATTTTCAATTCTTCTGGAAAATTCAAAATACAACATTAATCCTCTACCCTGTTTATGGTATTGACCATCCTTGTCCTTCCCCCTAATTTTACCACACAATACAATCCTACTTGTTGTGTGTTGGATTTAATTGATAAGAAAGTTACCAATTGAAATTGCCTATTAAAAGCTCCCCAATTATTTATGGCGAAATAGGATCATTAACTAAAACACATGTAATCATGAAAAACACAATTACTTTTTTAATGTGCACACTTTGTATCATTACAGGAATTGCACAGTCAGATTTAAGCGGGAATGAACTTGTCATTCCTGAAAGAACACCGGCACTTGAAGCGTTGTACCTGCAAGCAAGAGATCTTGAAGAAAACGGTACCGCGGTCCAAATCAACGCCAACCGTCTTGCTATTAAAAACGCTTGGCAGACTATTGATCCAAATGTGGCTGCGCTTTACAAACCCATCACGGCTGAACAAAGTATTAACCTCGGAGGAGATGAACCTTATATTCCCACAATAATAAAGGAACGTCCAGAATCACCTGAAAATTGGGGGATAGATAAATTGTTAAAGAATGGTTGGATTGACGGTGTGGATATGGACGTTACCGGAAGTGGGGATATTTATATTGGGGCTTACGAAAATCTCATAGATTTTGGAGGCACGAACGACTCCATCTATGTTTACCGATCAACTAATGATGGAAATTCCTTTCAGAAGTGGAAAAGTGTTGCAACTACAGTTCCAATTCTAAAAATCCAAACTATAACTATCGACGGAAGTGGAGATAATTTCTTATCGGTCTATTTAATAACCAAAAGTGGCAAATTCCAAGTTGCCCGTTGGAACATGGCTACAGGAACTTATAATGCCCAAACCATAGCCACAGATGTAGTAGATTTTAGTGTGGATAGGAATTATCCTAACAATACAAGTTCCCAACGAGTTTTTGCAACCTATCATAAATCAAATCATTCCACATATTCAGCACGAAGCACAGCAGGCAGTTATGGTTTTGATTGGGTGGACGAAACATCCTTTAGTCTTTTAGGGGATCAGGTGACATTTGCATACGGAAGGGATGGAAGTTGCTATACAGCTTTTATAGGATATAATACCAGAAGTTTACGAGCCATTGCCAATAGCAATTCCAACGACCCCGCATCTTGGGGGACCAAGGAAACTTTAACTGATGGTGGCTTAGTAGAAATTATTAATCCTTCTATTAGAGCAACTAGACATCCCATTGCAAACGATTGGGTTATGATTTTTGTATCTACGAGGCTCGCAGGATCTACGGACAATTATCAAGGTAAATATTACAGACGGACAAATAGTGGAAATTATGTACAAGGTTATTATTTTATTTTTGATCCAGAATATAACTATGCACATCAGGACTCCTGGATACGAAGAATTAATGACACGAAGGACCTGCAAAGCGCATGTGTTAGTGATAGAATAGATAATACAGAAAATGATAGAAGTGCTAGCATTACGGACTATGGCGGCTATACAGCCTCTTACTATGTGAGTGATCCTGAAATTGATGCATTCGATGGTTTCCCACCAGCTGTTGCCGAAACTCGAGATGGATTGCCTTGTTTAGCTTTTGCTGGAACTCAAAGTGGTTACGGCTGGGGACTCTATTGGGACGCCAAATCCACGTTGAAAATTGAAGATAACAATTTTGAAAAATTCAAATTCTATCCAAATCCAACTCAGGACATCATAAATCTTTCAGCAAATAATACTATTGAAAGTGTTTCAATCTTTTCAATACTCGGACAAAAAGTTATGGATGTTTCGGTAAACGAAAATACAAGTTCAATAAACATTGAGTCACTAACCCAAGGAGTTTATCTTATGAAGGTGATAATTGATGGGAAGTCTGCTACCTATAAAATTATTAAACAATAAGAGGAGATTGTTTGATGTTGATAAGAAGGGTTCGCTTTATAGCGCGCCCTTTTTTATATCCATAATTCTGATGGAAAATTATAGGGAATATAGCAGTCATGGAATTGTTTAATGGAGTTAAATGCAAGGAAAAGGATGATCTGTTTTGATTTTTATAAGCCTCAAGCCACAGTGTTTACATTGTTTTCTGTTCCTGTTACATCTGTTATAGACATTGTTACAATAGTCATACTGTTCCCCTAATACTCACCATAGATTTGTGTCATATTTATATCGTTAAATAGCCTTCACTCCTCAATTATAATGTTAAATAAACAATTATTAACTCAAAACATGTAATCATGAAAAACGTAATTACCTTTTTAATGTGCTCACTTTGTATCATCACAGGGATAGCACAGTCAGATTTAAGTGGAGATCAAATGGTCATACCCGAACGAACGCCAGAGCTTGAAGCTCTGTACCAAGAAGCTAAGACTCTTGAACAGAACGGGACGGCAGCTGAAATCAATGCCAACCGCCTTGCCATTAAAAATGCTTGGCAGACAATTGATCCTAAAGTATCGGCACTTTACAAGCCTTTAGAAACAACTGGTATCCTCAAAATTGGAGGAGAGGAGTGGCATCGTGGCACTATTATAAAGAAGCGTACTGAGCAATCAAGATCTCCAGAAGATTGGGATACGGATAGATTGTTGAGAGAGGGTTTTATTGACGGGCTGGATATGGATGTTACCAGTAGCGGAAATATCTATATTGCTGCCTTCGAAAATATGACGGGAAGTGGTTCAGATTCAAATTTGTATGTGTACCGCTCACTAGATGGTGGTAATTCTTTTGCATTATGGAAAAATCAACCCGTAATTGGTTCTTTTTTCTCAAAAATACAGGCGATCTCTATGGATGGAAGCGGAGATAATTACCTGCTAGTTTATTCAGCGTTCGAAAATGGCACTTTTCAAGTACTTCGCTGGAATATGGCTACTGGGGTTTTTGATTATCAATCTGTGGCCAGTGGAGTTATAGATTTTGGAGTGGATAGAAATTATCCAACAGACACCGCTAGTCAACGTGTATTTGCAACCTATCAAAAATCAGATAATTTTACTTATTCCGCTCGCAGCACTGCGGGCAGTTATGGATTTGGTTGGGTAGATGAAACCTCACTAGGCATTGTTGGAGAACAAATAGAATTCGCTTATGGCTTAAACGGTGGGTGTTACACAACATTTATCGGTTTCGTTTCCAGAAGTCTTCGTGCCACTGTAAATAATAACTATAACGATCCAGCATCTTGGGGCTCAAATGAAACACTAATACAGGGTAGCGATACTGAAGTTATAAACCCTACTATTCGCGCAGCCAGATTAGAAATGCCCAATGACAAAGTCGTTATCTGGGCATCACAAAGACCGGCAGGATCATCTAGTAATTATGACGGCATAGGACTTAAGCGCATAAATAGTGGGGCCTATACCAATTTTAGCAATTTCGGTTCTGGGGGAGGTGATTGGAATATTGCGCATACCGATAGTTGGGTCCGAAAAATTAATGGTGCAGATCAAATTCGCTTGGCCTACGTTCGCGATAATATTTCAGATACTGAATTCGATTCAAACAGATCTATAACCTTTAACGGAACAGATTTTGATCCGTTTGAGCCAGTGGTAGACCCAACCATAAGAGTTTTTGATGGCTTTGCATCGGTTACTGCCGAAACAGCTGACAACCTGCCGTGTATGGCATTTACAGGAACTAGTAGCGCTGGAACTTATGGATATAATCTTTACTTTGACGCCAAGACCGTATTTGTTGGTGTGGAGGAAAACAGTTTTGAAGGTTTTAAATTCTATCCAAACCCTACCCAAAACGTTTTGAACCTTTCTGCAAATAATACTATTGAAAGTGTTTCATTATTCTCTTTACTCGGACAAAAAGTTATGGATATTTCTGTAAATAAAGATAGAAGCTCAATCAATGTTGAGTCACTAACACAGGGAGTTTACCTTATGAAAGTGATGATTGATGGAAAGTCCAGCACATACAAAATCATTAAACAATAAGAGGAGATTGTTTGATGTTGATAAGAAGGGTTCACATATGTGAACCCTTTTTTATTGGAATAATTTCCTATTAAAAGATTATGAAACGGCTCTGTTTTTGATATATTTTTTCAGAATTCAATTGCTATCGGAGCATTTGCTTATATTTACGGCATGCGTAATTTTCTTATAATCCTATTCTTTCTTACAGCCACCGCAAGCTTTTCGCAGAGCGATGCTTTGGCTAAAAATTATTTCGAGCAAGGCCAGTTTCAGAAAGCGTTAAGCACTTATGAAAAGCTGAGCAAAGAAAGTCCCTTCCGCCTTGATTTTTTTATGGGAATGGTGCAGGCAAACCAGCAGCTTGAAAACTTTTCTGACGCTGAAAAATTATTAAAGGAGAAGCTTGCAGACGGCCGTAATTTTCCACAACTCTACGTAGAACTTGGATATAATTATTCACTTCAAAACAAAACAGAACTTGCTGCGGAAAATTATAACAAGGCTATTGCAACTTTGGACTCAAATCCAAACTTTGCCTATAACGTGGGCAATACTTTTCAGAAATACAGTCTGTTAGATGAAGCGGTATTGACTTATGAAAAGGCTATGGTACTCAGCGATAAGATGGATTTTAATGCGCAATTGGCCCAGATTTACGGCGAACAGGGAAAACTGGAAAAAATGTTCAACAGTTATCTCAATTTAATTGAGAAAAACTTAAGCTTTAAAAGTACCGCACAGAGATATTTCAGTCTTTATACTACTGAAGATCCCAATAATGAAGCAAATTCTATTTTAAGAAAAACACTTCTACAACGCTCGCAGCAAAATCCTGATATCCTTTATAACGAATTGCTTAGCTGGCTGTTTATTCAGCAAAAAGAATACAAAAAGGCGTTTGTTCAGGAAAAAGCAATTTATAAACGTGTGGGTCAAGATTTACGCGGAATTACTGAACTTGCCTATATTGCCATTGCAGATGAAGACTACGAGATTGGTAGAGAAATAGTAAATTATATTATTGAGAGCTCCGTCACACCACAATCGCGACTTCAAGGAAATCAAATTCTAATGAAGATGGAGGTGAAAACTGCCACTCCAAAACAATATCCCGAAGTTGAAAAAAAGTTTGAAAAATTATTGGATGAGTTTGGTCGAAATCGTGAAACTTATACGCTTCAAATAGATTACAACCATTTTTTGGCATTTAAAAACAACAAACAAGAAATAGCCATTGGAAATTTAAAATTGTTGGCAAAAGAAACATTGACACCTTATCAAGAAGCACGAGTTAAAATGGAACTCGCTGATATCTTGGTATTCGATGAAAAATTCAATGAGGCTTTAATCTATTATTCTCAAATCCAGAAAAAGGTACAAAGCGATGTTTTAGCGCAGGAAGCTCGTTTTAAAGTTGCGCGCACTAGTTACTTTAAAGGTGATTTTGAATGGGCGCAAGTACAACTTAATGTTTTAAAGAAATCTACGTCGCAATTAATAGCGAATGATGCCATGGAATTGAGTTTACTCATTCGTGATAACTCTTTGGAAGATTCTACCCAAACAGCACTCAAAAAATATGCAAGGGCAGATCTATTGGAACTTCAGGAAAAAAACACTGAAGCCATAGCCGCTTTGGATGATCTATTGAACGACCACAAAGGTGAAAAGATTGAGGATGAAGCATGGCTGAAACAAGGCGAGATTTATGAAAAGATAGGCGAGTTCAAAAAAGCGGAGGCCAACTATCTCAAAATCATAGAATATTATAACGATGATATTCTGGCTGATGACGCACATTATCGTCTAGCAAGAATTTACGAGGAAAAGTTAGACGAACCTAATAAAGCCAAGGAGCAGTATGAGCAAATAATTTTCCACTTTGCTGATAGTATTTATTATGTAGAAGCACGAAAGAAATTCAGAACTCTGCGGGGAGATGCAATAAACTAATTACCAATAATTCAATTCCAAAATCATTAACGGATTATCCTTTGAGAATCTTTTGGATTTGATATTTGAAATTTCAAAAAATGTATATATATAACGTAACAATAAATATAGAAGATAGTATCCATGATCACTGGCTTCACTGGATGAAAACGGAACATATTCCCGCAATGCTCGCAACAGGAAAATTTAGTAAAGCGCTTATGACACGGGTCCTTATTGAGGAAGAAATGGGCGGAAAAACCTATTCAATCCAATACACTACAGATACTAAAGAAACCCTTGAAAAGTATTATTCAGAAAACGCCAATGAACTGCGTACTCAAAGCAAAGCTTTTGAAGGAAAATTTGTCGCTTTTAGAACCGAGCTAGAAGTTATTGGTGAGGCCCATAACGAACTCTTTAAAAAAAATTAAACCGTCTTACTTCACTTGCAAAACCTTTACGTACTTTGCAGCCAACAAGTTTGAAGGGTTTTAAATGAAAAAGGAAAAAGAAAATTTCGCAAAAGGAAAGAAAGACTCAGAAGCGGTTCGCGCCAAAAAACACCTAGGCCAGCATTTTCTGAAAGATGAAACCATTGCTGAAAAAATAGGTGATACCTTAACGCTGGAAGGGTATAAAAATGTTCTGGAAATAGGTCCTGGAATGGGTGTGCTTACAAAATATTTAATCGAAAAAAATATTGAGGTAATCGCAATGGATCTAGACAAAGAATCTATTGAATATTTAGAAAAAAACTATCCGAATAAAAATCTTAAAATCCTAGAAGCTGATTTTTTAAAGTTTGATATTTCGCAACTTTTTGGAAAAGAACAATTCGCCATCACAGGCAATTTTCCATACAATATTTCCACTCAAATAGTTTTTAAAATGTTGGAATGGAAAGAACAGGTTCCAGAGTTTACAGGAATGTTCCAAAAAGAGGTTGCACAACGCATATGTGAAAAAGAAGGTAGTAAAGCCTATGGTATACTTTCAGTTTTAGCACAAGCTTTTTATGATGCCGAATATCTTTTCACTGTACCTCCGACAGTTTTTAATCCGCCACCAAAAGTTGATAGTGGTGTACTTAGGCTAAAAAGAAAAGAAAATTTCTCAATTCCGTGTAGTGAAAAAATGCTTTACAAAGTTGTAAAAACAGCATTTCAGCAACGGAGAAAGACCCTTCGCAACAGTTTAAAATCCTTTAATATTTCAGATAAAATAAAAGAAGATAGTATCTTTGGCCAGCGTCCTGAACAACTTTCTGTTTCACAATTTATCGCACTCACACTAAAACTAGAAAATGATGCAATTTCATCTGTCAAATGATTTTATTGAGCAGGTTGAGCAGCTAATTGCCGATCATAGTGGTGATCAGTTGAAAGTCCTCTTGAATGATCTTCACTTTGCTGATATTGCTGAACTTATCCAAGAACTAGATACCGAGGAAGCTACCTACATTGTAAAGTTGCTAGATAGCGAAGTGACCAGTGAAATCTTGATAGAACTGGACGAGGATTTTCGGGAGCGAATTCTAGACAAACTTACTCCTTCTGAGATTGCCGACGAGCTTGATGAAATGGACACGGATGATGCTGCAGATATAATTGCAGAATTAGACGACGATATCCAAAAGCAAGTAATAGGTCACATTGAAGACGAAGAGCATGCTGCAGATATTGTAGATCTTCTGCGTTATGATGAAGACACTGCTGGGGGGTTAATGGCGAAGGAATTAGTTCGTGTTAAAGAATCCTGGACAGTTGCTGGATGTGTTCGTGAAATGAGACGTCAGGCGGAAAACGTAACCAGAGTACATTCTATATATGTTACTGACAAGGAGGGAAAACTTAAAGGAAGGCTTTCATTAAAAGATTTACTAACTGCTCCTGAAAGAACTCATATTAGAGAGGTTTACATTCCAAAGGTCGATTATGTAAACGTAAATACCCAAGCAGATGAAGTAGCGCGCATTATGCAGAAATATGACCTAGAAGCCATTCCTGTCGTAGATGACAACGGAATCTTAGTCGGTCGTATTACTATTGATGATATTGTAGATTATATTAAGGAAGAAGCAGAAAAAGATTACCAATTGGCAGCGGGGATTAGTCAGGATGTTGAAGCAGACGATGGCCTGTTCAAACAAACTCGGGCACGTTTGCCTTGGTTACTGATAGGTATGCTTGGCGGATTGGGAGCTGCAACTATCATTTCAGGATTTGAAACTATAATGACAACCTTCCCCAAATTACTGATTTTTGTGCCATTAATTCAGGCGACAGCAGGAAATGTGGGAGTTCAGTCCAGTGCGATTATTGTTCAAGGATTAGCAAACAATTCGCTGAAAGGGCATTTAATGGCCCGAATATTCAGAGAAACCTCGGTGGCCTTGGTCAATGGAATCTCCATAGCTTTAATAGTGCTCGTCATCAGTCATTTCGTTTTTAGCACCAGTTACCTAGAATCAATTAGCATCGGGATCGCGTTAATTTCAGTAATAATTTTAGCCGCCATTGTCGGCAACCTTATCCCAATATTTCTTCATAAAAGAGGAATTGATCCTGCGGTAGCGACAGGTCCTTTTATTACTACCAGTAATGATGTTTTCGGGATACTTACCTATTTTCTAATTGCAAAAACAATACTCGGATTTTGAAATCGGGAATATTTAAACAGCGTTTTATCGTCCCAGCTTCTGCCATTGACGGCTTGAATCACGTAAATAATGTGACTTATTTACAATGGTGCCTTGACGCTGCTGAAGAACATTGGATTTCTAAGACTACCGAAAAACAACGTAAGCAAAACGTTTGGGTGGTTTTAAACCATTTCATCTCCTATAAAAATCCGTCATTTTTGGGGGAAGAGCTAGAAACTCAGACTTGGATTGAAAGTTATGAAGGTGTAAAAAGTGAACGACATTACAGAATAATTCGTCCAGCCGATGGAAAGACAATTGTGGAAGCACAAACCCTCTGGTGCTTTTTAGATGCCAAAACATTTAGACCAACCAAAATTACTGACGAGATATCCAGTCTTTTCATTTAGATTTGAAAACGAAAAATTAGTCTTCAAAACCATTATTTTCAATACTTTTGCCGTATAAAACCACACCACATTGAGTGTTTTCAAAAAACTTTTTAAACAGACATTTATCTATGGTTTGGCTACGGTATTGCCACGGGTCTTAGCTGTAATCCTTGTACCCCTTTATGTAAAAGTTTTAATGCCTGAGGAATATGGAATCTATTCCACAGTAATGGCTTTTTTAATTTTAGGAAATGTGCTTCTTTCCTATGGAATGGAAACCGCTTTCTTCCGTTTTGTCACTAAAGATGTCTCCCAACAAAAAATAGTTCAGTCCACTACCCTTACATCACTCACTGTTTCTACCCTTATTTTCTTAGGAATAACGCTTCTATTCAAAGACAGTATTGCCTCTGTTTCTGATTTTAAACCAGAATACGTAACCTACGGCCTTTTAATTTTAGCTTTGGATGCTCTCGTGGTTTTACCATTCGTTTGGTTTCGTGCCAATGAGAAACCGATGCGTTATGCAATTATTAAAATTCTCAACGTAGTTATAAATCTCGGATTCAATTTATTTTTCCTTTTGGCATTACCAAAACTTGCTGAAAACAGCAATTATTGGAATTCTCTTTGGTTTCCAGAAAACAAGGTAGCCTATGTGTTTATTGCCAATTTGATAGCGAGTGCGGTAACATTAGTGATTTTACTTCCATTATATCTGAAAATTGGATTTGGTTTCAATAAAACCATTTGGAAACAGATGATGAAGTATGCACTTCCCGTTCTAATTGCAGGAATCGCATTTAGTATCAATGAAGCTTTCGACAGAATTCTTCTGAAATATCTTTTGCCTGAAAATGTTGCAGAAGTTCAAGTTGGACTCTATTCTGCTTGTTATAAATTGGGAATGTTTATGACGTTATTTGTAATGGCATTTAGACTAGGGATTGAACCATTTTTCTTCAATCATTCAGGCAATAAGAATGCAAAGAATACCTATGCCACTATAACTAAATATTTTACTCTTTTTGGATGCTTAATTCTCCTTGTAGTAGTTATTTATATTGATGTTTTCAAGCGTATTCTAATTCCAAACAGTCAATATTGGGAAGCGATAAAGATTGTGCCCTTAATACTGTTGGCCAATTTGTTTTTAGGTATCTATCACAATCTTTCAGTCTGGTACAAAGTCACTGACCGCACAAAGTATGGTGCCTATATTTCAGTTTTTGCAGCTTTGGTTACGCTTGTGCTCAATTATGTGTTAATTCCACATATTGGATATTTAGGCTCTGCTATTGCCACGCTTGCCGCATATGGCAGTATGATGGTGCTTTCGTATCTTTATGGTCGCAAATATTACGACGTCCCTTATGAAGTGAAAAAGATAAGTGGCTATTTGACATTGGCAATTGGTTTTTCAGCAATTTCCTTTTATGTTTTAAATGGAAATATTTGGATAGGAACTGCGTTGTTATTAATGTTTGCTGGAATAATGTTCTATTTTGAAAGAAACGAGTTTTTAAAAATTATAAGAAAATAACCAATAGGTTTATTCAAAATATTATCTGTCGAATCTAAAAATTTAAATTCATGAAGTCCGTCATTAGCATTTTTTTAGTAATGTTATTATTTTCGTGTAATGACTCGAAAAAAGAAGAGCAAAATAGCAATTCTGAATCCAATATTGAAGTGATTGAAGGCTACTTCCCAAACAATGATATTGAGTTCAGCCAACCGGTGAAAGTCATTATTACTTCAAACAAGGAAGATTTTGAGCGCTACTTCGGAATCGCAAAAACTATGTCGAACACTATTTCCGAAATTGATTTTGACAACAACAAAGTAGTTGCTATAATTGCCAGGCCCTTGGACAAAAAACAAACTATAAGTATTTTGGAAACAAAGTTGAAAAACAACAAACTCGCGATAAAATACAAGTTAGAAATTGGCGCACCGCAATCTTTTAGCTCTACAGATTTAAAGATGCTCAAAATTCCGAAATCCATCAATGCCATTGACGTCTATACTGATGAAGGTGAACAACCTAAATCAGAAAACTAAACCAAACGTGGGCAAATTAAAAGAAAATCATAGTTTTATAAAAATTAACTACTAGCTTTAAAATAGAAAATACTTTGAAAATAAAAGTCATAAACAAATCTGGATTTCAGCTTCCTTCATACGAAACTATTGCTTCAGCAGGAATGGATCTTCGTGCCTGTGTTGACGGTTCTTCAACTTTAAAACCCTTGCAACGAGCTATTGTAAAGACTGGACTTTTTATTGAATTACCAATAGGTTTTGAAGCTCAAGTACGACCTCGTAGTGGATTAGCAGCTAAAAAAGGAATTACAGTTCTCAATTCACCTGGAACCATCGATGCGGATTACCGTGGGGAAATTGGCGTGATTCTTGTCAATCTTTCTAACGAAGATTTTACCATAGAACACGGTGAGCGCATTGCCCAATTAGTAATTGCTAAGCACGAGCGCGCCCTTTGGGAAGAAGTGGTCGAACTTGAAGAAACAACTCGTGGAGAAGGTGGTTTCGGTAGCACTGGCACAAAATAAATTCCTTCGATGGCAGAAATCTCTAAAAATATTCAGAAATAAAATTAAAACTACTCCTAACTTTATAGGATATCCATATGAAAATAATAGTCCCAATGGCCGGTAGAGGCTCACGTTTAAGACCACATACCTTAACAGTACCAAAACCATTGATTCCCGTTGCCGGAAAACCTATAGTACACCGTTTGGTGGAAGATATTGCTGGAGTTTTAAATGAAGAGATTGAGGAGATTGCATTTATTTTGGGTGATCCAGCTTTCTTTGGCGATGAGGTTGTAGAAAGTCTAAAAAAGCTTGCGACAAATTTGGGTGCAAAACCTACAATTTATCGTCAATTGGATCCAAAAGGAACCGGTCACGCTATTATGTGTGCTAAAGATTCGCTTTCTGGACCCGCCGTTATCGCTTATGCCGACACTTTGATTCGTGCAGATTTTGATTTGGATAAAGATGCAGATGCCGTAATCTGGACGAAAAAAGTTAAAAATCCTGAAGCTTATGGCGTTGTAAACCTCAACAAAAAAAATGAAATAATAGAATTGGTAGAAAAGCCAAAAGAGTTTGTAAGTGACCAAGCCGTGATAGGTATTTATTATTTTAAAGATGTTGCCCAGCTTAAAAATGAGCTCCAATATGTTTTAGACAACAATATCATCAACGGTGGCGAATACCAAATAAACGACGGCATAAAACGAATGATGGCTGACGGAAAGGTTTTTAAAACTGGAACAGTTGATGAATGGATGGACTGTGGAAATAAAGAGGTTACAGTAGAAACCAACCAAAAAATGCTTGGCTTTCTTTCCCACGCAAACAAAAGACTAATTGCTGAAAGCATTATTAACGATAATTCAACAATAATCGAACCTTGTTTTATCGGTGAAAACGTATTAATTAAAGATAGCTCCGTTGGACCTTACGTTTCAATTGGCGAGGGTACAGTTATTGAGAACAGTACAGTGAAAAATAGTATTATTCAGACTAATTCGAAAATTAGAAATGCGAATTTGGACAATGCAATGATTGGCAATTATGCTACTTTTGATGGAGAGTTTACCAATGTGAGTATTGGTGATTATTCCGAGTTGAAATAGCAACAAATACTCTCGATATGTCATTTCTATGAGCAAATTAAATAGACAGACGAGAGATTTTATAAACAGTTAATAAATGAACGCTCTCCAGACAGGTAGAGAGAGCATTCAACCAGATAATAAATTTGAAATTAGTTTTTTCATATATTTTTGTTTTTCTCTTCGGTATTCTGATTCCGCAGCACATCTACGCACAAGAAATAAAAAATGATTCCATCCAAAACCCGATGGATAATTTGGGAGATGTAACCGATGCCTTTCAGGAAAACTTCTTTGAAGCACTAAAACAGAAGGCTATCGAAAATTACGAATTAGCACTTTCCGCATTGGTCAAAGCGGAAAAAGCTGCAAAGAGTCCGGAAAACAAGGCCGTAGTTTACTTCGAGATGGGGAAAAATTACGTTAATTTAAAAGAATACACACAAGCTGAAGATAATTTCAATAAAGTCCTAAAAACTCAAGGAGATAGACTAGACGTTTTAGAGCAATTTTATGAGTTGTATTACCAACAAAAGGAATATGAAAAATCAATTCCTCTCGTGCAAAAACTGATTCCATTTGACGAGGATTATAGAGAAGACTTAGCAAACCTATACACACTGACCAAACAGTATGACAAAGCACTGACCGAACTGGATGAACTAGACTACGTTTGGGGTGAAAGCGATATTAGAAATGCGCTACGGGCACAAATCTATCGCATTACTGGAAATACATCAGGTGCAATTGAAAATTTGGAACAAAAAATTGAAGGAAATCCAAAAAATGAAAAGGAATTCCTAAACCTTATCTTTCTTTACAGCGAGCAAGGAAATAAAGAAAAAGCGTTTGAGACGGCTAAAACTCTATTGAAAAACAGTCCAAAATCGCAATTGGTTCACTTGGCACTATACAAATTCTATCTAGATGAGGACAATGCATCCGAGGCAATAAAATCTATGAAAACTGTGTTTGCTTCAGAGGAGATTGACAAGGAAACTAAATATAAAGTGCTTGGGGATTTTATTCGATTTGTTGAAAACAACCCGCAATATGAAGGAGAACTAGAAGAAATTGTAAGCTCATTTTCCGTGGAAAATAGTCGTGTTTATGAAAAGCTTGGGGATTATTACAGTGCTAAAAACAAAAAAGAAGAGGCGCTTCGTTATTATGAGGAAGGAATATCCCACAATACAGAAAATTATAATCTATTAAAGAATACCCTACTCTTTCAAATAGATTTCAAAAAATATGAAGCAGCGGCTAAACTGAGTGCTGAAGGTTTGGAAATTTTTCCAGCACAAGCCTTATTGTATTTACTAAACGGAGTTGCAAACAATGGTCTTGAAAAAAGCGACATAGCAATAGAAAGCCTAGAGACGGGTTTGGACTTTATATTAGAAGACCCAAAAATGGAGCGTGATTTCTATGAGCAACTCAGTATTGCTTACGCCTCAAAAGGCGATTCAAAAAACGCGAAAATATATTCTGATAAAGCCTTAGCCACAAAACTGTCCAACTAATTTTTATGAAGATAAAAGCTCTTTACTTTACATTGATAATATTGGTTTTCACCTCTTGTGGTGGAGCCAAAAAAATTACAAATATTGAGGAAGCTTCGGCTAGAGAGGTAATATCTTCCCACAAGGCAGCAGCACCTGAATTTAAAACGTTGGCAGGTAGGATGCAATTGGTTTATGAAACTGACGAGAAATTGCAGAGTATTACCGTAAGTCTTCGGATAGAAAAAGACAAAAATATTTGGATAAAAGCTTCGATCTTAGGCATTACTATAGCAAAGGTTCTCATAACCCCTAATCACGTTAGCTATTACGAAACGATTGGAAAAACATATTTCGAAGGAGATTTTACCCTTTTGGGGGAATGGCTTGGCACAGCTATAAACTTTCAACAAACACAGAATATGCTTTTGGGGCAGTCAATTTTTACTTTAAATCCATCAGAGTATAAGAATGAGGTGTTCCAAAATAAATTCAAATTACAACCCAAGCAACAGCCTCAAAATTTTATACATTCGCTCTTTTTGAATCCCGATAATTTCAAGATTGCTTCAGAGACACTTTCACAACCAAATGATGATCGTTTACTAAGCATCCGTTACGGAGATTATCAAAAATTGAATGGACAGTTTTATCCACAAAACATAATGATAAATACTTCAGAAAAAGGTTCGGGAACAAAAATTGAGATCAATTATAAAAAAATAGATCTGAATGTAGATGTTAGTTTTCCTTTTGAAATTCCACAAGGCTACCAAGAAATCCAACTCAATTAAATGAAGCATTTCCACAAATATCTTTTCTTATTTATCTGCTTTATGGCAGTTACTTCTGCTTTCTCACAAGTTGACAAACAAAAGGAATTGGAGGATAAGCGACAGGCCATTTTAGAAGAAATAAAGCAAATAAATTCACTACTTTTCAAAACCAAAAAAGAGGAAAAGTCTGTTTTGTCTCAGGTAGAAGATCTCAATCAGCGTATTTCGGCTTCAGAAAACTTAATCCGTGTTACGAATCAACAAGCCAATCTACTTACACGAAATATTAACGAAAACATCAATAAGATAAGCAAATTGCGCGATGAGCTAAAAGTAATGAAGGCAGATTATGCCCAAATGATACAAAAATCATACAAAAGCAAAAACCAACAGAGCAGGATTATGTTCTTGCTCTCTTCAGAAGATTTTTTACAGGCATATAAGCGCGTTCAGTATATGAAGCAATACGCAGCTTTCCGAAAAAAACAAGGTGAAGGAATCAAAGCTAAAACTGAAGAACTTCAGAAATTGAATTCAGATTTAATCAACCAGAAAAAGACGAAACAAAAACTGATTTCCGAAAACGAATTGGCAAAAAAGAAGCTGACGGAAGAGCGAAAAAATCAACACGAATTAGTGGCAACGCTTAAGAAAGACGAAAGCAAATTCATTACCCAAATAAGGGACAAGCAAAAACAAGCTGACGAAATAGACCGACAAATTGATGCACTTATTAGAGCTGCTATTGAGGAAGCAAACCGAATTGCTAGGGAAAAGGCAGCAAAGGCAAATGCTAATAAAACAACGACTGAAACAACCAAAACTGAAATCACAAAGCCCGCCAAGACAGAAGAATTTGCATTAACTGCAGAAGATAGAGCTCTAGCTGCAAGTTTTACGAGCAACAAAGGCAAGCTTCCTTGGCCAGTCGAAAAAGGAATGGTCGTAAAAAGTTTCGGAACCCACCAGCATCCTCAATTTCCAAATGTCACTACAAATAGTAGCGGAGTGGAGATTGCCACTAGTGATAATGCCACAGTACGCTCCATTTTTGAAGGTCAGGTATTGTCTATACAAATTATTAAAGGCGCTAACAAAGTCCTTTTTATACAGCACGGAGATTATATTTCAGTATATAGCAACTTAGCTACGGTATCAGTGAAAAAGGGCGATAAGGTTTCTACGAAACAAGCTATTGGAACGGTTGCTAAGAGTCCTACGGAAGGAAGAACAGTCTTGAAGTTCTATATCTATCAAAACAAAACTAAGATAAATCCTGCGGATTGGATTTATAGGATGTAAACTAAATATAGTCAGCAATTATATCACTATTGCAAATAACATTGTTAGAAAAGTATTTAATGATAATCTTTTCTTGAATTGTAATCTTTTTCAGTAATATAAATTCGGTTTTCATTAAACCAGTTTACAAAATCATTAAAATTCTTTTCGTTTTTCAGATACCATTCTTGAAATTCTGTCGGATTTCCCATTGAAAGCAACCAAAATGTATAGGTTTCAAAAAATCCGTTTTTCTTAATTTTAAGTTGATAATCAATTAGCTTATTTGGGTAATCCTTATTAAATTTTTTCTCGTTGAACCAAAAGTCTAAAAAGTTATTACGAGCCATATAAATTGAAGCAAGATTGATATCGTGTTGGAAATTAATTGCAGAGAAAGCAAAGGCAGTTGCAAAAGTTCCTTCGAAAGGTAGTATGCCCTTCTTTATTTTCCTTAAATCTTTCTTATCATTGATGATGATTTGAAATCCCTTTTCAGTTAAATGAAATTCTCCTGTTGAATCATTTTCTACTTCATAGCTTTCCTGATAGTTTTCATAAAGTAATTTACTTATCTCTTCGGTTCTTTCAGTATTTGGCTCCAATAGAATAAAATACTCTCCATAAAGTAATGTCCAGATTCTCTCTTGTGTTAGCGAAAATACTTTCGATAATCTATAATAATTTGATGCATAGTTTGGATTTGCTTTAATACCATCCTCCCAAAAAGCGATTGCCTCATTGTATTCTTTGTTATGAAACTTGATACTGCCCGATTCCAAATGAAATTTTCCTGAATTCGGAAATTTAGTCATCCCTTTTTTATATGATTCTAATGCGAGCTCTGGTTTTCCAATCAAATCATATGAGTTTCCCAGCAATTGATAAACAAAATCGGTTACATCCTTGTGTTCAGTAATAGTATTTAAAAGTGCTATCGATTTGGAATAGTCCTTTTTCTTGTAATATGCATAAGCCATTTCATAGGGATAATCCATTCTATTTGGGTCCAACGTCTGTGCTTGTTCAAGGAGATTAATAGACTCATCAAGCTCTCCATCGTCCATTAATCTTATAGCCCGTTGACCTAATTCCAGGGCTTTTTCCTCATTACTTTGTCCAATTACAGCGTTTCCAATTAAAAGAATCAGTAATAATAAAAATGCCGGCCTAAATGGGGTTGTAGTTTTTTTCATATTATCCATATGGATCACTTTGGTCACAAGTTTCACACTTGTTTATAATAGTTCCATAAATCTGGTTAAAATTTCTAACTTCTCAAAACTATCTATAAAAAAAGGGAGCCATATTGGTTCCCTTTTTCAATCAAAGAATAACTTCAGATATTAGTTTCCAACAATCAACTTTTTTGTTTCGAGATGATTTCCTGCTTTTATAGTAATAAAATAAATACCCGCAGCATATCCTGAAACATCCATCCTAGCCGAAGCTTTTCCAGCGAGTTCGGCTTCAGAAAATCGTTGTAAGCGTTGGCCAAGGCTATTAAACAGGGTTATTGCGACATTGCTTTCAACATCATTCCAAGACATAAATACTTCATTCGTTGCGGGATTAGGATACATTGAAAAGGTCGAGAATACGTTATTAACGACACCCAATGATCCAACCACGGATACGTTATCTATAAAAGTACTATTGCCATAACCTGTTATGTTCACAATACGAAACTGTACTTTTTGACCTAAATAGGTTGATAAATCTACATTCTCAATTCTCCAATCATTCGCAGAAGTTGGTTGCCATGAACTGGTAACATATCCAGAAACCGTAGATAGATTTAAACCATCCTTATAATAGATCTGTGTGAAAGTAGCACCGCAATCTGTGGAGATATCGACTCTTAGTGCATCTGAAAAACTGGAGGAATATTGTGCTTTTGCTAAATCAAAGGTCAATGAAGCGGAAGAGGCAGATGTTAAATCAACAAATAATGTCTCCAATGAATCTTCTTCTCCTGCTGCATTATATACATTATTATCTATAAATGCTGTTAGGGTTGAGGCACCGTTACTTCCTGTAGTAGTTCGCTGTTGCCAAGTAAGTTGATTATCGGGATTGATTATGTTCCAACCCGTAGGTGGCACTCCACTTCCATCAAAAGGTTCTACATAATCCAATTGTTCTGCTTCAGTAGCAGCATAGAACGATATCTCATCGGTATCGTTGTTCGGATTTTCATCTCCACTCAAATTAACAGAGACTTTTAATGTGTAGATACCAGAAGTTGGGATAACTAATGGCGTAGTAAAATCGTATGTAACTTGTTGACCCGAGTTCAAAGTTCCTGTAAAGGTTTCGGTAACTGTTGGATCACTGTTTAATTTATAACTTACAGCAAAATTACTCTGTGGAGCAGCTCCGAAATTCCTTATAATTGCCGAGACAGTAACGGGACCTGGATTACAAATTAAGTTGAAATCACTCGGTAGATTATTAACTTCTATAGATATATCATTAGTAAGAGAGCAGTTAAGCAATCCGCCATTGTATTTTTTGGCGATACTTCTTCTTCCTACCCACCCATCTGTTGCATTTTTGGCAACTGCCGCAAACCACATAACTGCAGCTGGATCTGAAATTGGAACAGTTATGCTATTGGTAGTGGAGGTGCCAGCTACTTCCATATATTTTCCTCCCAATATGTATAGATCATAAGATTCGGCTCCGGTAACAGCGTTCCATGAGAAACTCGCCTCAGTTGGACAAATCTGAGTTACCTGTATATTAGAAACTAAAGGTGCAATAGAAAAAGTTTCATCACTTACATCTTGGGAAGATCCGTTGCTAACGCGTATTAGAGCATCTCCAGTTACCGAGTTAGGTATATTCCAACCATAATTAGTTGTCGTATTTGAAACAGTTGCAATAGCATTCCAACTAGTTCCATTGTTAATCGAATATTCAAGTACAAAATTTGAAGTCGTATTTACTGGAACAGCATCCCAATGGATCGATTCTGTTTCACCAGGAACAAAGCTTTCTCCTGCATTTGGATAAGTAACGGTGATATTATCTGAAATAATCTCATAAACCACAAAATATTCCTGTGGACCAACTGGTACGTTAAACCCTTTAATGTTTATGTTATAATTTCCCGCAGTAGGGTTGTTGATAAGTACCTGTTCAACATTATTTAAGTGATCAGGACCATTAGTAGCCGGAAGATCTAATTTGACCGGGTCTGGCGTTGGATCTAAAATATAAGGAAGATGTGTGGCACTACTAGGGTCAGTAACAACTAAATCTAAATCATTTACCAAAGCCGGATTTGCTCCTGGAGCCGCTGGACTATCGCTCCAGTAAACCATAAAACGAACTTGTTTAGTACCTGATGGCACATTAACTGAATGATTCTTCGAACCACCTTGAGTCATTGAACTAGAAAGAAAACGATTTTCTTCAATCAGTTTAGCTGCACGAAGACCGTTTACAATTCCCCAACCGAATTTATAATCTGGTCCAACATTTCCAGCATCATTGGCAGTATTTAATAAGGTGGCTTTAATAAGTGCAGAAGGAGGTAAATCGCCCCCATTAGCTTCTGAATAAGCTTGATAAAGCTGTGCAGAAACTCCCGCAATACCTGGAGAAGCTCCAGAAGTACCACCAAAAGTTTGATAGGTATTATTTTCGTTTGTAGAAATTTGGTTTTGACCATTGGCAGCAATATCTGGCTTTATTCTACCATCATGAGCTGGCCCGCGACTACTAGAACTTACTAGCGAACCATCAAAATATACATTTGCCGTTGTTATTACGTTTTTCCCTTGTTTGTGACCTCCAGTTATATTTCCCCATTGACTTCCTGCACCATAACCACAATTACTGCCGTTGGAATTTCCAGCAGAAAATGTATGTTGCAAATGAGGAAGATTGTATACTTGAGTGTCTACTGTTTTTGCAATGGTGGTATATCCATCGTTACAACCATTACTATAAGACGAATTCGTTATCAACACATCCCCACTGTTAATAAGAGTAACTGTTGCAGTATCAAGAAAGTTGCTCTCATAGTTTGAAACATAAAGCATAGAACCGGCTGCCATTCCTCTGTTAGAAGGGTTTAAGTTCCCAGCTCCAGCCATAATCCCCGAAACACCATCACCGTGGCTCTGATTTGTACCACTAGCATAAGAGTTATCTATTCTTCCTTGGAAATCTATGTGAGGACCAACGATACCATCATCTCGGCATAAAACACCAATATTTAGCCCTGTATAATTTCTTCCTGCCGAAGTTTGTGAATCTAGGTTGCTTGAACGGTGTAGACTTCGGCCACGGGTGTCATCAGGAACTGCAGGAGCGACGATAAGCTCGACCCACTTCACATAAGGTAAATTTGAAAGGTCCTCTAAGCAATTATTAGGAATGGAAAGATCAATATTGTTTGAGCCTTTGTATTCGTGTTTAACGGCGATTTGTCTTTCGGCGAGCTGCTGAATCACATATTGTACATCTACATTTTTATGAAATTCAAGGGTCACCAAGATATTATCTCCATCTGTTGCATATTCATCATAACCTCCATATTTTAATGCTGTGGAAAGCTTTGCACTTCCATCCACGGGAACGATAGTTCGAACTCCATTGTTTCTCAGAAAGTTTACGGAGGTGTTATTCGGAAAATAGAACAGATAAGTTTTATGGGGGATATATTCCAAAAGCTCCAATTTATTCTGTTTGAATAAATCCTGAACTTGCTGTGTAGGAGTTTCATAAAATTGAACCCAACCTACATAACCATTTGGTAATTTAGCAGATTCTGGCATTTGGCTCCATTGAAAGGTCGCAATATTTTCAGGCATTGGATAGGTTTCACCCTGAAAATTAAGATCGTTCTGACCAAAACTGATTGAAAAAACAAAAAGCAGTGCCAAAAAACAAAGTCTTCGAAGAAGAAATAAGGTAGTTTTTTTCATGTTTACTGGGATTTGAAAATAAATTTGAAATAATTTTTCTTGATAGCTCCACATGAATTTTCAAGAAAGGATTCCAAATATATTTAATACGGCCAATAAAGCAATAGTGAATTTGCGAAATCTTTTTAATTTAACTAAAAACATTGAGCAAAATTCAAAAAACGAGTAGAGATACGGTGTATTAAATGAATAAGGCTTTTAATTCAGTAGCATCTTTCGGTTTCATTTTTCCCGCCAAAACCAAACTCAATTGTTTTCTGCGAAGTGCGGCTTCAAAGCGTTTTTTCTCCAATTCTGTTTCAGGAATAATTTCAGGGACACGCACTGGATTTCCACATTCGTCCACGGCTACAAAAGTATAAATAGCTTCATTACTGAGGCTTCTTTCACCACTCTCCCTATCTTCAATAAAGACATCCATAAAGACTTCCATTGAACTGGAAAAAGCACGAGAAACCTTGGCCTCTACCGTTACCACACTTCCAAGTGGAATCATTTTACTAAACGCCACATGATTTACCGAGGCAGTTACAACAATACGTCTGCTGTGACGACGTGCAGCAATACTGGCAGCTCTGTCCATTCTCGCTAACAATTCTCCTCCAAACATATTTCCTAGCGGATTGGTTTCACTGGGAAGTACGATATCTGTATAAATAGTAAGTGACTCTTTTGCAGTTTTTGGTTGCATCCTTAATTTTTGTGCAAAGATACCTAAGTTGGTGATAAAGAAAATGGAAAAATGAAGAAAGAGATTAGAAGAGAATAATTAAAAAGATGACTTAGTAACCTATTAATCTCTATTTAGACATCTACTGAATTTCTTGTACAAGAAGCCAGGCATCAGCATTTTCAGTTCTTTTTATTTCGTTTAGTTTACTCAACGCTTCAAGACGGTCTTCAAAACTGGCATATAAAACCTGATGGAGTCCATAACGTGTAGTTTCCATTTTCAATGGAGAATAGCCCTTTTCCCGTAATTGCTCAATTTTTTTATTGGCATTTTCTTCCATACGATATGCACCGGCAACGATATGGTACATTCCAGAATGTTTTGGAAGTTGTAAGCTTATAATGGGCAAGGGGTTTTCAATTATGAATGTAGCTTCCTGAATTTGATTATCAATCAAGGAATTGGCTTTCTGCCGTTCAGCATAATTGAATTTTTGAACTTGGTTTTGATAAAGACCCAAGCTTCCAAAACCGATTGCCGAAATTGCTATTACTGCAATTGCAGCATATTTAAGATAAGGCTTAGCTTCTCTTCTTTCAGGCGTAAAAATAATTGGTGCCTTCTCTTCTAAAGCTTCTACTGTCTCTTTATAAACCTCACGGTTTATTTTTGGGGAAGTGAAAGAAGAAAGCCCAAAGGCGGCAGCATTGAAATTTTGTTGCTCCAGTGGTTCAAACTGAAGTGATTTTTCTTCATTTAACGAAAACTCACCAATATTTTTAAAAGAAATTTTCTTGCCTTCAGAAAGTTCCTTTGAAATTTGGGCTGTGTAATTCCTAATGTATTGCAACGCAGTTTCATAGCTACACTTTTCTACAGAAGCGACATAGTTCGCGAACAAACCATCATTGGCCTGCAATTGTTTGTTAAAAGAAACAACTTTTGAAGGGGGATGAAATGTGTTTGAGGAAGCATCGATATGAGCGGACTTGGAACGAGTTAAAAACGCACCAAATCCAGGAATAATGACACATTCGTATCGATAAAGTAGGTCGGTTATGTAGGTTGTAAGTTGCATGTAAACAAAATTAGCCTTTTTTGATAGCAATCCAATTTTTGTTTTGCAAATTTATTAACAACCCATAAATTTGTGTTTTTAAATTTTCTCCCTCTTATAAATTTCGAACTATGCTTTCTAAAAACGAACTTCGCTATACGCTTGCATTGCAACGAATTCCGAATCTTGGAGACATTTCAGCCAAAAAACTCTTGCGGAAAATTGGTTCTGCGGAAGAGATCTTCAAAGAGAAAAAAAGCACTCTCGCTAAAATTGATGGCATCGGACTATTGCGCTTAAAAGAAATCAATCTGAAACGGCAATTGGAAGAAGCAGATGAGGAATTACGATTTATTGAAGAAAACAATATTGAATTTAGTTATTTCAGAGACACGACCTATCCTGAGAAACTGAAGCACTGTATAGATGGCCCAATTCTTATATTTCATCGTGGAAATATCGATTTGGCAGGAAAGAAAATAATTAGCATAGTAGGCACTAGAAAAATCACAAGATATGGCAACACTTTTTGTGAAGAATTAATTGAAGAGCTTTCACCTTTGAATCCTGTAATTGTCTCGGGTTTGGCATACGGAGTTGATATTTGCGCCCACAAAGCAGCAATAGAATATAATTTACAGAACATTGCTTGCCTTGCCCATGGATTAAACCAAATGTATCCAAAAGATCATAAAAGATATGCTCAGAAAATTGAAGAGAACGGGGGATTTATTACTGAGTTTTGGAGTAGCGATGACTTTGACAGGAATAATTTTTTAAAACGCAACCGTATTATTGCTGGTCTTTCCGAAGCCACAATCGTGATCGAATCTGCTGAAAAGGGAGGAAGTTTAGTTACTGCAGACATTGCAAATTCATACAATCGGGAAGTTTTTGCTGTTCCAGGGAGAGCTACGGATAGTCAAAGTAGGGGGTGCAATAATTTAATAAAACAGCAAAAAGCACAAGTGCTCACCAGTGCCGCTGATATAATTTATATGTTAGACTGGGAACTAAAAGAAGCTCAAAAACCGAAACAGACTCAACTTTTTGTAGAGCTGGATGAGGAGGAAAAAGTAGTGTTCCGTTTTTTAAAGGAAAAGGAAAAAGAATTGTTAGATATCATTGCTCTTGAATGCAACATTCCCGCATACAAAGCAGCAAGTATTTTAATGAATATGGAGTTGAAAGGAGTTGTGCGCCCATTGCCTGGGAAGTTGTTCCAATTGGCATAGAAATACAAATTTTTTAAACTTATTCGAGACCTCTATTATTTATAAATTTAGAGGTCTCGAATAGACCCGATCGGATCTTTAACAAGGGTTAATATCCAAGCTTCTCCCGAACTCTTTTTAAAACCCCATCGGCAACTTTTCTAGCTTTTTCAGCGCCGGCAGCCAAAGCAACCTCTATTTCTGGAAGGTTCTCCATATAATATTTATAGCGAGTTCGCTCTTCAGAAAACTTTTCTACTATCAACTCAAACAAAGCTTGTTTAGCGTGCCCGTAGCCATAATTTCCAGCTCCATAGTTTTTTCGCATTTGCGCAACTTCTTCCTTTGAAGCTAGAAGTTTATATATTCCAAATACATTGCAAGTATCAGGATCTTTGGGTTCTTCCATTGGCGTACTATCTGTTTCAATGGACATTACCTGCTTCCGAAGAGGTTTGTCTTCCAGAAAGATATTGATATAATTCCCTTTGGATTTACTCATTTTTGAACCATCAGTTCCAGGAACGTACATCGTTTCTTCCTGAACCTTTCCAACGGGCATTACAAAGGTCTCACCCATCTGTGCGTGAAAACGAGATGCAACATCACGGGTAATTTCGATGTGCTGCATTTGGTCCTTGCCAACAGGAACAATTTCAGCATCATACAAAAGTATGTCAGCCGCCATAAGCATAGGATATGTAAAAAGACCTGCATTTACGTCTTCCAATCGATCTGCTTTGTCCTTAAAGGAATGTGCCAAAGTCAATCGTTGGAATGGAAAAAAGCAACTCAAATACCAAGTAAGCTCCGAAGTTTGTGGCACATCACTTTGACGATAAAATATCACGCGTTCAGTATCCAGGCCCAAGGCTAGCCATGTTGCTGCAGTACTATATGTATTTGAACGCAATGTCTCCGCATTTTTTATCTGCGTTAGAGAGTGCATATCTGCAATAAAAAGAAAAGATTCGTTTTTTGGATCATTCGCCATTTCAATAGCGGGAATGAGTGCTCCTAAAAGATTTCCTAAATGTGGTGTGCCGGTACTTTGTATTCCTGTGAGTATTCTAGACATGGTATTAAAAAATTTTAGCAAAGGTACTTTATTTGATTTATTCGCATCGTTCAAATTACTACTTTTGAACTTCGATGAAGATATTCAAATCTATTTTTGCTGCGTTTTACCGAATTTGGTTCTATTTAATAATAGCGCTTGCAACCATCTTACTTTTTCCATTCCTTTTAATCAGTATTCTAAAATATTCCTGGTATCCATATTTCTTCAAAGTCGCACGTGCTTGGTCTACACTTATCATTTATGGAATTGGATGCTATCCAATCATTAAACATGATGTTTATTATAAAAACGGTAAAAGCTATATGTTTGTTGCGAACCACACTTCAATGACAGATATTATGCTAATGTTTTATACCACCAAAAGCCCATTTGTTTTCATTGGAAAAAAGGAATTAGCAAAAATTCCACTTTTTGGATATATCTATAAACGCACGTGTATTTTGGTAGACCGTGGGAATACGAAAAGTCGAGTTGAAGCCTTCAGAAGAGCAGAAATACGTTTAAATGAAGGTTTAAGCGTGTGTATTTTCCCAGAAGGTGGGGTTCCAGAGGATCTTTCGATATTATTGGATGAATTTAAAGATGGAGCTTTTAGGCTAGCCATTGAACATCAAATACCCATCGCACCAATGACTTTTCACGATAATAAAAAACGATTTCCTTATTCGTTTTTTATTGGTGGACCTGGAAAAATGCGTGTTAAAGTCCATAAACTTATTCCAACCGCAAATCTCACTTTGGAAAATAGACGAGAATTGAAATACGAAACTCGTGAGGTTATTATGGAAGAATTGTTGAAGCCTACGGTGTGAGGTTAAAACAATTAATCTTCACTCTCCATTTCAGATTCCGTAATGATAATTTTACCCAATTTCGTTTCTACCAAATAGAACAAGATTGCAAATTCCAATATTAGTAGGAATACATAAATAATTAGAAAATCATAATGAAGAATATCAGCCACAATGTAGCCAAGAACAGTATCAAATAATGATAAACCTATCATCAATTTTGACGCCATCTTATTTGCGACTTCCCATCGCTCCTTACTTTTCATTGACCTTGGAGTACGGTAACCATAAAAATAATTGATTTTCCCTGGCGGGAACAAGAAGTAAATTGTTGAAATGCCTAAAAGCAATAATGAAATAGAAGTCTCAGCACTTAAAGCCATAATGATTTATTTTATCAATAAATATAATAAATTCTGAATTGAGTTCCGGGAACTCCACCAATGGAAGCCGTAATTGTGTAAAACAGAAATGAATTAAAAAAGGAAAATAGTGACGTAATTCTTGGGGAGTTATTGCAGCCAACAGTTACGCCAACCCACTTGAGATTCCAAGTTGACGTTAATCGGAACGTTAAATATGTTGTAAACTATTTATTTCAAAGTGTTGAAAAATAAGTTGAAATCAATATATTCAAATGAACCATCTATGGGTTATCTATGGTTTAGGCCCGTTCTAAAGCAACATAGGGGTGAAAATAAAAAAACCGTCCTATGGCGAAGAACGGTTTTTTCAACCATTTTGTTTGAAGTATATCAAACGAGTTCAACTAAAAATTAACCTAAAACTTAAAACTTAATCCGCTATAAACCCCTAAGTAATAAGGCTTGAAGTTTACAGAGGAATCAGTGTAAGGGTTGAGCTGGTATTTAAACATTGGCTCAATATTAAACGTAAATTTCTTGGACAGTTTATAGTCCAATCCCAGCCCCACGTTAGTTGAAAAACTTACAGAGGAAAGGTTATTTGCCTCTCCAAGGACGCTATTAAAATCATCTGCTTTAATAGAAATTTCATTGTTGCCTAAAAATAAAGTGCTCACACCTCCAATTACATTAACTCCAAACTTACTGTCAATTACAGCATATTTAAGTTCCACAGGCACTTCGTAATAATTTAAATTTTGGATAAGCCTAGCATCGCCCTGAGTTGACTTTGTAGTTATCTGTCCAAAATCATTAGTGCCTACCGCACTTTCATAAGTTGCTCTATCTATTGCCGTAAGGACTATTTGGCTTGATCCATAATCCACAGAGCGTAAAGCCACCCCCACGGGCCCAGAACCCACAATAATATCAGAAGTGCTATAACTTAGATCTACATTATTAATTCCTGTACGAACACTTAAGCGGTTGTTTAACGCATAACTCACTTGCACTCCATAACTCATGTTTACATCACCCTTTTGAGGATTGTCAGAAAAAGTAGGGTCGATAGAAGACCCATTACCTAAACTACTGTAATAAACAGGAGCGACGTTCGGAGCTACATTCCAACGATATTCTGGCTTTTGTTTTTTAGTTTTTTCCGGAATTATCTCCTCATCTTTTTCAGCAATGGCTTCAAAGATTGATTTTTTGTTTTTAGTGTCTGCTACTACTTCGGTTTTTGTTTTTACCATGCTCTCCTGCTTGGTGCTCGTCACGTTATCAGCATTAACCTTTTCGGTTTTACCGGTATTTGCAATTTCTTCTTTCTTTGGATCGAAAATATCTTTGTCCTTATTTATGATATTTTCGTTCGTTTCCTTTTTCTCATTTTTATCGCCAGTATCTTTTGAAGTGGCTACTCCTTCCTCCATTCTACTTTTGGAAGTGTTATTCTGAGTTGAGTTTTTATGGGACTCTTCATTTGCTTCAGAAGGATTTTTTCTTTCGGAATTATTGGAAGCTACTACAGTATTTGATGGTTTTTCAGAAGCATTAAGAAGTCCTTTATCTGAAGATTTGGCTTCTTTTATATTTTGTGAATTAGTATCGTTGGAATTATTTACGCCCTCTGTTGAATTATCGAGGATTATTTCATCTTTAGAAACAACTTGTGAATCGTTCGATTCTGATATTATTTCTTGGTTACTGCGTGTTTTTTCGTCAGATTGAATATTGTTTTCATTGGTTATAGCGTTCTGGGTGAGATCTGCTGTATAGTACCAATTGCCAACTGTTAACAACAAAGCGAGCAGAGCAGCCACACTGCCAATACGTATCCACAACGGAATGACTTTGCGTTCTTTCTTCTCCTTTTTCAGCACTGCTTGGATGTTTTCCCAAACGCGCGGCGAAGGACTGGCTTCAAAATTCTTGAAACCATCTTTAAAAAGCTCGTCTATGTTTTTCTTTTCTTTCATTTTTAAACCCTCTGAAAACAGTGGTTTTTTATCCTTTAGAATCTAAATCTATTAAAACCCCTACTCGACGCAGGGGTCTTTCATTCTAAACAATTCAAATAATGCCTTAAGTGTTATAATTTTTAGCATTATATTCTTCAATCTTATTCTTTAAAATCATTCTGCCTCGTGCCAGATTTGATTTAGACGTACCATCACTAATTCCTAACATTTCTGCTATCTCTTTATGTTGATAGCCGTCCATAACGTACATCGTGAAAACCAATCTATATCTATCTGGAAGCTCTTGTACTATTTTAAGCAAAAAATCCAACGGAATTTCCTCGCTTTCAATTTCTACTTCAACTTCATCTTCAATCTGGCTTTCATCAACAATTTCAAAGGAACGCTGTTTCCTATATTTTTGAAGAACAGTATTGACGGTTACCCGTTTTATCCAGCCTTCAAAAGAACCTTTAGCATTATATTGTTCAACTTTTTTAAAGATGGTAATAAAAGCATCCTGCAAATTGTCTTCAGCTTCGGTATAATTAGGCGAATAACGAAGACAAATAGCAAATAGGACTCCGCTGTACTGTTTGTACAGTTCGCCTTGCGCCGTTGCATCTTGCTTTTTGCATTTTAGTATGAGCTCGTCTAAAGTCAAACGCGGTACCGTGAATTATTGTTCCGTTGTAAATACCTCTTTATTTTAGAGGGCAACCGTAATAATCAAGGTTCCTACAGTCTGTAGATACCAGTGTATCAAAAGGGTTGCGTGGTTCACTAAAAATTTATTGATTTATTGCGGCAATAGCATCCTTGATTTTCTTTTCCAGTTCATCCATTAATTCCGGATTGTCCAAAAGAAGTGTCTTTACTGCATCACGACCTTGCCCAAGTTTTGTATCATCGTAACTAAACCAAGATCCTGCTTTTTTGATGATCTCAAAGTCAACTCCAAGATCAATTATTTCGCCCACTTTAGAGATTCCCTCTCCATACATAATGTCAAATTCTGCTTGTTTAAAAGGCGGTGCAACTTTATTTTTTACAACTTTCACACGGGTTTTATTTCCTGTTGCGTTGCTGTCACTATCTTTAATTTGCGTAGAACGGCGAATATCCAATCTTACTGAAGCATAAAATTTCAAGGCGTTTCCACCAGTTGTAGTTTCTGGATTTCCGAACATAACCCCAATTTTTTCACGCAATTGGTTAATGAAGATTACAGTACATTTTGTTTTGCTGATGGAGCCCGTAAGTTTCCGAAGTGCTTGGCTCATAAGTCTGGCGTGAAGTCCCATTTTGCTGTCCCCCATTTCTCCTTCTATTTCACTTTTAGGAGTTAATGCCGCAACGGAATCAATAACTACGATGTCAATCGCGCCGCTTCGGATTAAATTATCGGCAATTTCCAGAGCCTGCTCTCCGTTGTCCGGTTGTGAAATGATAAGGTTTTCAATATCTACTCCAAGCTTTTCAGCATAGCCACGATCGAAAGCATGTTCTGCATCAATAAATGCGGCAATTCCTCCCTTTTTTTGTGCTTCTGCAATGGCGTGAAGTGTCAATGTGGTCTTCCCAGAAGATTCTGGCCCGTAGATTTCAATTACTCGCCCACGTGGATAACCTCCCACGCCAAGTGCTATATCTAGACCTAAAGAACCCGTAGAGATTACTTCTACATCTTCAACGGCTCTATCCCCCATTTTCATTACGGTTCCCTTGCCGTAAGTTTTGTCAAGTTTATCAAGAGTTAGCTTTAATGCTTTTAGTTTTGCGTCTTTTTCAGTGCTCATTTTCAGTATGTTTAATGATAGAATTTTATGAAGCTAAGATACTATTTCTTTGCGCTTAGGACAAAAGTAAAATGTATTGGCAATGTATTTTTGTTAACAACCACACAAATGATTAATTTTGCAACAATTTTTAAAAAATCAATTCTTTTCACCTAAAAAAGTATAGCATGCAACTGTACAATAAATTAAGTGCAAAAGAGAGGGAAACGCTTTTGGAGCAGGCCGGCGAGGAACGGCTTACCCTTTCTTTTTTATCAATACGCCAAAATTGGCAATCCACATCTTTTTAGAAACTATTTGTTTGTTGCTTGGCACGAGCAGGATGTTTTGGGCCGAATATACGTTGCCCACGAAGGCATCAACGCACAACTTTCCGTTCCGGCAAAACGCTTTAAGGAGTTTAAAGAATTTCTCGATGGTATTTATTTTCTGAAAGATGTTCGATTGAATATCGCTATTGAGCAGGATTTAAAATCATTCCTTAAACTGAAAGTAAAAGTCCGCGATAAAATTGTAGCCGATGGCTTGAACGACGATACTTTTGATGTTACCAATAAAGGGATTCATGTTGACGCATTAAAATTCAATGAACTTATTGAAGATCCAAATGTAGTTTTGGTCGATATGCGAAATCATTACGAAAGTGAAATCGGTCATTTTAAAAATGCTGTAACACCCGATGTTGATACCTTCCGTGATTCTTTGGACATTATTGAAGCCGATTTAAAAGACCATAAGGAAGATAAAAAATTGGTAATGTACTGCACCGGCGGTATTCGGTGTGAAAAGGCCAGTGCTTATTACAAACACAAGGGTTTCAAAAATGTGTTTCAACTTGAAGGCGGAATTATTGAATACGCGCGCCAAGTTGAAAACCAAGGACTAGAAAATAAATTTATTGGGAAAAACTTCGTTTTCGATCATCGTCGTGGCGAACGCATTACGGAAGATATTATTAGCCATTGCCATCAATGTGGTGAAGCTTGCGATTCACATACCAATTGTGCTAACGAAGCCTGTCATTTACTCTTTATTCAATGTGAAAAATGCGCAGTAGATATGGAAAACTGTTGTTCTGAAGAATGTGTCGAAATAATTCATTTGCCAGAAGATGAGCAGAAAAGACTTCGTCAAGGCATTCCAAATAGCAACAAAATTTTTAAGAAAGGAAGATCGGAAAAGTTGAAGTTCAAAAAATAAGTTATACAAAAACCAATAAAAGAATAGGTGTTTTTAAGTGCTGACAATGTATTGTTCAGATGTATATATGTATGGTTCGAGAGTATGGGTTCGTAGTTCAGCAAGTGAGAATGTATCTTTCACTCCCTATCTATGTATTGTTCGCCTACCTTTAGTGCTACTCGAGTGCTACTTTTATCCTAGTGTTTCCCTACTAAACCCCTAGTATCATACTACTATGTTAAAATTTCAAACTTAAACCGCGCGTCATTACGAAGAAGCGACTGAAGCAACCTACTTTCATAATTTCCACTTTTAATTAATAATATCTTCTGAGTCCTTTGTGGCCTTTGCGGTTAACCTATATTAGAAACATACAAATATCCAGTTTCAAAAATCTAAATTCCCGAATCAAAATTCGAAAATTTTATTGGTATCTTTACCGATTCACTCTTTTGTTTAATTTTCGTCCCTCTTCACTTAGAAAAAGGGCTTTATATATAAAAATATGGGCTGTAACAGCTGTGCCACAAGCACCAACGGACAGCCAAAGGGATGCAAGAACAATGGTACTTGCGGAACCGATGGCTGCAACAAACTAACGGTGTTCGACTGGCTTTCAAATATGCAACTTCCCGCCGATATGGAACCCTTCAATGTGGCCGAAGTGCGCTTTAAAAACGGAAGAAAGGAATTCTTTCAAAACTCAGAAAACCTGACGCTTAGTATTGGTGACGTGATCGCTACCGAAGCTGCACCTGGTCATGATATCGGTATTGTAACGCTTACTGGAGAGTTGGTTCGCGTTCAAATGAAGAAGAAGAAAGTTCCTCTAAAAGTTGATGCATTACCAAAAATATACCGAAAAGCCTCCCAAAAAGATATAGATATCTGGCAAGGCGTTCGCGATAAAGAAGCCGACGTACAAAAACGTTCACGTGAAATCGCTATCCGTCATGGGCTACAAATGAAGATAAGCGACGTAGAATTTCAGGGCGATGCTTCCAAAGTCGTTTTTTATTACACTGCAGAAGAAAGGGTTGATTTTCGCGAATTGATAAAAGAATTCGCACGCACTTTCAATACGCGTATTGAAATGAAACAAGTTGGTTTTCGTCAAGAGGCCGCTCGATTAGGTGGAATTGGCAGCTGTGGTCGTGAACTTTGCTGCTCTACTTGGTTGACTGATTTCCGTTCTGTAAATACTTCAGCTGCGCGTTATCAACAGCTTTCCTTGAATCCACAGAAACTTGCTGGACAATGTGGGAAGCTGAAGTGTTGTCTTAATTATGAATTAGACACTTACTTAGAAGCATTGGATTCCTTTCCAAATACCGAAACAAGATTACAGACCGAAAAGGGAAGTGCTTCGTGCCAAAAAATTGATATTTTTAAAGGTTTACTTTGGTATGCCTATGAAAAAGAAGGGATGAACTGGCATGAACTTACAGCAGAAAAGGCTAACGAAATAATAGAACTAAATAAAAAAGGCAAAAAACCATTAGCACTTGAGGAGTTTGTAATTGAAGCTTTGGTTCCAGAAAAAGAACCATTTGGCAATGTAGTGGGCCAAGATAGCTTGACGCGTTTTGACCAACCAAAAACCAATAAAAAAAGAAGTAAAAAGAAAAGTAAAAATCGAGTAAAAACCGATAGTGCCACTGAGAATGTTCCAAAAAATGCTCCGAAAAAGCCAGGTAACAAACCAAGAAATAAGCCAGGTAATCAAAATCGCGACCGTAAGTCAACAAAGAATGAATAAACTGCTTGTGCTTTCTATATTTGCTGTAGTTTTCTCCTCCTGCGAGTCTAATATTGTTTTCAGTGAAACGAAATCTATGGGTGGACATTGGGGTGCTACTGAAGCTGTAGAATTTAAGCTACCGCAAATGGATTCACTTAGAAAATACAATCTGTATCTAAACATAAGGAACACTAACGATTATAAGTTCAACAATATATTTTTGATAGTTTCAATGAATTTTCCTCACGGGAAAACCGTGACCGACACCCTTGAATACCGAATGGCAAAGCCTGATGGGTCATGGATGGGTCAAGGAATTGGAGATGTGAAGGAAAACAAACTCTGGTACAAAGAGAATGTGCAGTTTGCTGAAGAAGGAAATTACACCGTAGATATTAGCCAAGCAATGCGCAATAATGGCGCTCTGGAGGGCGTTACAAAACTCGAAGGCATTACAGACGTTGGTTTCAGTATCGAAGAAACTACCAAACAGTAAAAAAATATGGCAACAAAGAAAGCGAGCCCAAAAAAGAAAAATCAAAATGATGTATCACATCATATAAAGACTTTCTGGAAAATATTTGGCGGAATTATCCTCTTGATTATTTTGTTTTTCCTATTCGCATCTTGGGGTGTTTTTGGAAGTCTTCCTGATGAAACTAGCCTTGAAAATCCAGAAAAAAACCTAGCTACAGAAATTATTTCTTCTGATGGAAAAACCATTGGAAAATTTTATAAGGAAAATAGAACTCCCGTTCCTTATGAAGCTTTGCCAGATCATTTGGTAAATGCTTTGATTGCCACTGAAGATGCCCGATTTTATGAACATTCAGGAATTGATGGAAAGGGAACTATTAGAGCCGTTGCCTTTTTGGGGAGTCGCGGTGGTGCGAGCACAATAAGTCAGCAATTATCAAAATTGTTTTTCACCGAACAAGTATCGCGAAATAAATTACAACGTGGTCTTCAAAAAATCAAGGAATGGATTATTGCAACACGCTTGGAACGTCGTTATACCAAAGAAGAGATAATCACGATGTATTTCAATGAATACGACTTTGTTAACCAAGCCGTAGGAATAGAATCCGCCGCTCATATTTATTTTGACAAAGCACCAGCAGAGTTAACCACTGTTGAATCTGCAACACTTGTGGGCATGTTTAAAAACGCTTCATTGTACAACCCAATACGCAATCCGAAAGGGGTTACAAATCGAAGAAACGTCGTACTCGCCCAAATGGAGAAGTATGATTATATTTCAGGAGAGGTGAAAGATTCATTACAGGCTCTTCCATTAAATATAAAATTCACACCGCAGGGTCACGATGAAGGAAGTGCAACTTATTTCCGCGAGTATGCACGTCATTTTATGGAAGCGTGGATAAAGGAACATCCAAAATCTGACGGTAGTAAATACAACATCTATCAAGATGGGTTAAAGGTTTATGTTACTATTGATAGTAAAATGCAGGAATATGCAGAAGATGCAGTAAAAAAACATATGGCTCACTTGCAAGAGGCTTTTGATGAGCAAAACAAAAATAACAAAACGGCGCCTTTCAGAAATATATCTGAAAAAGAAACCGAAAGTATTCTAAATTCTGCTATGCGTAAAAGCGATCGCTGGCGTGAGATGAAAAAACAAGGGAAAGAAGAAGATGAAATCATAGCAAGCTTCAAAAAGAAAGTCCAAATGCGCGTTTTTTCTTGGAAAGGCGATATTGATACACTTATGACTCCGATGGATTCAATCCGTTATCACAAATCTTTTCTTCAGGCGGCAATGATGTCAATGACGCCACAAACTGGCGAAGTAAAAGCATGGGTTGGTGGGATTGATTACAAACACTATAAATATGATATGGTCAAAAAAGGTAAGCGTCAAGTAGGCTCTACCTTTAAACCTTTTGTGTACGCTACTGCAATAGACCAAATGCATATGTCTCCCTGTGATACATTACCAAACACTATGTACACCATTCCTGCAGGAAAACACCATTTGCTAAAACCTTGGACCCCAAAAAATGCCGGAAACAGTTATGGCGGAATGGTCACTCTAAAATATGCACTTGCAAATTCAATAAACACTATTACTGCAAGATTGATAGATAGGGTTGGACCAGAACCTGTAATAGATTTGATAAAAAAGATGGGAGTTGATACTGAAAATATTCCAGCTGTTCCATCAATCGCATTGGGTACAGCAGATATTTCGGTATATGAAATGGTGGGGGCCTATAGCACATTTGCCAATGAAGGGGTTTATGTTGAACCCATCTTGATTCAACGCATCGAAGACAAAAATGGAACCGTTCTTTATCAAAACGTTCCAAAGACTAAAGATGTTATTAGCAATGAAACGGCTTATGTAACAGTAAGTTTAATGGAAGGTGTTACCCAATCAGGTTCAGGTAGTCGTCTGCGTGGGACAGGTCGTGAGGGATCTGCTGTTTATAAAAATGCGGTAACGGGCTATCCCTATAATTTCAAAAATCCAATTGCAGGTAAAACGGGAACTACCCAAAACAATAGTGATGGTTGGTTTATGGGCATGGTTCCAAATTTGGTAACAGGCGTATGGGTTGGCGGTGATGACCGAGCAACACATTTTGGATCTACCGCTTATGGCCAAGGAGCAACCATGGCATTGCCAATTTGGGGAATGTATATGAAAAGCTGTTATGCCGATAAAGATCTTGACGTATCAACAGATAACTTTAAGGCACCTGCAAATCTTTCCATTACTACCGATTGTTCAAAATGGCGCCAAGGAAACTCAGATGAAGAACAAATTCCAGATGAGTTTGATTTTTAAATAAAATCTTTCATAATATATACAAACCTCACGTTCCTTAACTGGCCGTGAGGTTTTTTTTTAGATTGAAATTTTGTAATTTTAAGAAAAATTAAAACATGATAAAAAAGACCGTTTCAAACGTCCAAGAAGCTTGTGAAGGCATTGAGGACGGAATGACTTTTATGCTTGGCGGCTTCGGCCTCTGTGGCATTCCCGAAAATATTATCGCCGAATTGGTCCGAAAAAATATTCAAAACGTAACCTGTATTTCAAACAATGCGGGCGTGGATGATTTTGGACTCGGGCTTTTACTAAAAAAGCATCAAATAAAGAAAATGATTTCTTCCTATGTTGGAGAAAACGCGGAGTTTGAACGCCAAATGCTAAGCGGCGAAATGGAGGTCGAACTGGTGCCACAAGGTACTTTGGCACAACGTTGCGAATCCGCTAGAAGTGGAATTCCCGCTTTCTTTACTCCAGCTGGCTATGGAACAGAAGTGGCCGAAGGTAAAGAAACTCGCGAATTCAACGGAAAAATGTATGTAATGGAGGAAGCTTTCAAAGCAGATTTTTCCTTTGTGAAGGCCTGGAAAGGTGATGAAGCTGGAAACCTCATCTTTAAAGGAACAGCTAGAAACTTCAACCCAGCAATGTGCGGCGCAGGAAAAATAACCGTTGCTGAAGTGGAAGAACTAGTGCCCGCAGGCGAACTGGATCCTAACCACATTCATATTCCAGGAATATTTGTCCAAAGGATATTCCAAGGAGAAAAATATGAAAAGAGAATTGAGCAACTAACAGTTAGAAAAAGAAAATAATGGCTTTAACTAAAGAACAAATAGCACAACGAATCGCACAGGAAGTTCAAGACGGGTATTATGTAAACTTGGGAATTGGGATTCCAACCTTGGTTGCTAATTTTGTGCGGCATGATATAAATGTAGAATTCCAAAGTGAAAACGGAATTCTCGGAATGGGCCCTTTCCCCTTTGAAGGTGAGGAAGATCCAGACATGATAAACGCCGGAAAGCAAACCATTACAGCACTACCTGGAGCTTCTTTCTTTGACTCGGCAATGAGTTTTGGAATGATTCGTGGCCAACACGTCGACTTAACAATACTGGGCGCAATGGAGGTATCACAAAATGGTGACATTGCCAACTGGAAAATTCCAGGAAAAATGGTAAAAGGAATGGGGGGTGCGATGGACTTGGTTTCTTCTGCCGAAAACATTATTGTAGCAATGCTACACACTAATCGCGAGGGTGAATCAAAGTTATTAAAAGAATGTAGCTTGCCACTTACAGGTGTTCAATGCGTTAAAAAAATAGTTTCCAATCTTGCCGTTATTGAAATTATTGATGGAAAATTTCATCTTTTGGAACGTGCTCCGGGAGTTTCAGTTGAAGAAATCCAAAAAGCTACTGACGGAGATCTAATCATTAATGGCGAAATTCCTGAAATGAAATTTTAGAAAAAGTAATTATTCCAACAAGAAGAGCCATGAAAATCATGGCCTTTTTGTGTTAAATTACTTGATAAATACATCGATATGTTAAATTATAGTGCATTTCATCGAATTTATATGTGTTTCATCGTGTAGTTGGAAAAAACTTCACATCTTAGCTGACCCAAATCTTACCAACCTAACCTCATATGGAGAAAGTAATAAGGTCAGCTAGAAGTACTAAAGAACTGTTATTAAACGTGTTTTTCATTTTTAAGAAAGTATTTTTATTGACCTAAACTTTTTTTATGGTTTATGCCCCAAATCTGTCATAAACGCAGATAAATTATAAAACCCGTTCTTCGTGAGGTTAGAACGGGTTTATATTTTTAAAAGGATAAATCTTAGATTCCTTTTGGAATTGCTTCAATAAGTTTTTTTGAATATTCAGTTTGTGGGTTTTGATAAATTTCATCTGCGTCACCCAATTCCTCGATTTTTCCCTTATTCATTACCAAAAGCTGATCAGACATATATTTTACTACAGCTAAATCGTGTGATATAAATATGTAGGTGAACCCAAAGTCATTTTTGAGTTCATTAAGTAAATTCAGCACTTGAGCCTGCACCGAAATATCCAGAGCGGAAACCGACTCATCACATATAACTAGCTTTGGCTCCACAGCAATTGTTCTGGCTATTCCAACTCTTTGACGTTGACCGCCTGAAAGCTCGTGCGGATAGCGATAAAAATAACTTTCATCCAGACCTACCTTTTGCAAAAGAGCCAAAGCACGCTTTTGCCTATCCTTTTTAGATTCCCCTAACTTATGAACCTCCATTGGCTCTATAAGTGCTTGACCAATCATTAAACGCGGATTTAATGAAGAATAGGGATCTTGGAAAATAATCTGTATTTCCTTCCGCAATTCTCTGATTTCCTTCTTAGATAATTTCGTAAGCTCTTTTCCACGATATTTTATACTTCCAGCACTCGCTTTCTCTAATTGGAGAATCGTTCTTCCTAAAGTAGATTTTCCACAGCCTGATTCGCCAACAAGTCCCAAAGTCTCTCCTTCAAAAACTGAAAAGCTAATATTATCCACTGCTTTTACCACCTTCTTTTTAGCAAAGATGCCAACATTGCTAAAATAATATTTCTCTAAATTATTGATTTCCAGAATTGGTGGACGAGTGTAAATCTGTTTATGTCTTTTAGCTCGTTCAATCGATTTGACAACTCTTGGAATGAAACTCTCATCTGCAATTGAGGCGATAGTTGGTAATTTTGCCAAACGAACATTTAGGGATGGCCGCGATGCGAGAAGTGCTTTTGTATATTCTGCTTTAGGATCTTTGAATATTTCTTCGGTAGTAGCATTTTCAACAATATCACCTTTATACATAACCACTACCTTATCGGCTATTTCAGAAATCAAACTCAAGTCGTGAGATATAAACAACATTGCCATTTTCGTTTCTTTTTGAATTGATTTCAAAAGTGAAATGATTTCTTTTTGAACCGTAACATCCAGGGCCGTAGTTGGCTCATCGGCAATTAGAAGTTTGGGCTTACAAGCTATAGCCATCGCAATCATAACACGCTGCATTTGACCACCACTTATTTGATGCGGATAACTATTATATATTTCACTAGGACGGGGCAATTTCACTTTTTCGAATAATGAAATGGTTTCTTTCTTTGCTTGGGAAGAATTCATCTTTAAGTGAAGTTGAAGTATTTCAGAAACCTGAAACCCACATTTTAATGACGGATTAAGTGCACTCATAGGTTCCTGAAAAATCATGGCGATCTCCCTTCCGCGGATCTTTCGGAATTTTTCTTCTTCCGTCTGAAGCAAATCTTCTTCTTTAAATAAAATATTCCCCGATAAATGAGCCTGCTTCTTCGGAATTAAACCCATAATAGAAAGAGAAGTCACGGACTTTCCAGAACCTGATTCACCTACAATTCCCACAATTTCATCTTCATAAATATTGAAGGAGATAGTATGCAAAACTTCAATTGCATTATTCCCCTTTCCAAAAGAAACAGCAAGATCCTGAACTGAGAGTATAATTGGGCTTTTCATCGTATCAAATATAAAACAATCAAGACGAATTAAAATTTAACAACCGTTTATCGAATAAAATATATTTTTCATAATTAATATCGTTATTTTATGTGCTTTTACTAAAGCACCAAATCTTTCTATAAACTTAATTCTAACTATTATGAAAAACATTATCAAAAATGTTTTTATGTTCTTGTTGATTT
This sequence comes from Aequorivita sp., assembly GCA_034675805.1. Classification (GTDB taxonomy): domain Bacteria; phylum Bacteroidota; class Bacteroidia; order Flavobacteriales; family Flavobacteriaceae; genus Aequorivita. Next base: position 1,797,307 of record JAUCCX010000001.1, read on the forward strand.
TTATTTTTTCGGGAGTTGTTTCCGCACAAAATAAAAGTGATGAACAGAAAAACGTAAAGCAACCCCAAAAACTAATAGTTTTTGATGCCTCCCCATCCTATTCGCTTCAAAATTCTACTCAAATTTTTAAGGAGGTACTAAATCCTTCTTCGCAAACTTCTTTTTCGACTTTAAAACAAGAACAAGATCCATTAGGATTTACTCACCAAAAAATGCAACAATACTTTAGAGACATTAAAATTGAGTTTGCAACTGTTACACTTAGCAGTAAGGATGGAATTGTACAGACGTTAAATGCGGCTTATTTTCCAATTGCAGATGATTTTGACACAACACCATCGATTGGTAAATCACAAGCCTTAAACAGTGCAATGGCGCATGTGGGGGCTACAAAATATATGTGGCAAAACCCTGCAGAAGCGGCTATGGCAGACAATTATATAAAACCAACTGGGGAATTAATTATTTTCCCAGCAATGGAAAATATTTCTGAAACAAACAGACTGGCCTATAAATTTGATATTTATGCCACAGCGCCTCTTTATAGAGCAGATGTTTATATAGATGCTAAAACGGGCCAGTTCATTATGGAAAACAAAAGAATCCATCACGCAAACGTACCCGCAACAGGAACCAGTCTTTATAATGGAAATGTAACATTTACTGCCGACAATGCTGCCGGACCTTACCGTTTGCGACAAACTGCGGATGGGAACGGAATACAAACCTATAATCTAAAAAACGGCACCAACTATAATAATGCTGTTGATATTACAAGCAGTTCTACAAATTTCACTTCAAACGCCACTGGAGTTCAAGCTCATTTTGGAGCTGAACGCACCCATAAGTATTACAGTCAAAAACACGGCAGGAACTCTTATAACAATGCAGGAGCGGTAATAAAATCTTACGTGAGTTATTCTACCAAATATGTAAATGCTTTCTGGGATGGAACCCGTATGACCTATGGAGACGGTGACGGCGTAAATTATGGACCTTTAGTTTCATTGGATATCTGTGGTCACGAAATAACCCATGGAGTTACTGAATATTCCGCCAATCTTGTTTACAGCTATCAGTCTGGAGCTCTAAACGAGTCATTTTCTGATATATTCGGTGAATCCATTGAAAAGTTTGCTTCAGGAACTAACGATTGGCTAATGGGAGACGATATTGGTGCCGGTGGAAGTGGTGGTGCGTTACGCTCTATGAGCAATCCAAAAGCCTTCGGAGATCCAGACACTTATTTAGGAACCAACTGGTATTCTGGATCGGGAGATTCTGGTGGTGTACATCAAAATTCAGGAGTTCAAAACTTTTGGTTTTATGTTTTGAGCGTAGGTAAAAGTGGCACAAATGATAAAGGAAGCAGTTATAATGTGACCGGAATTGGAATGGATAAAGCGGCTGCAATCGCATATAGAAACCTTACTGTTTATCTGAATACAAATTCTCAGTACAGTGATGCACGCAATGGAGCAATACAGGCTGCAAAAGATTTATACGGTGCAGGAAGTGCTGAAGAAATTGCAACTACAAACGCTTGGTACGCAGTTGGTGTTGGTGCTGCATACAATAGTGGCGGAGGTGGAGGCAGTGAGTACTGTGCTTCCCAAGGAAACAATGTAAATGATGAATACATAGGGCGCGTCCAGTTGAATACCATCAACAATGCCTCAGGAGCACAAAAATATTCAGACTTTACGAATATTTCAACTAGCTTATCCGAAGGGACTGCCTATACTATAACCGTTACTCCAACTTGGACCGGCACAAAATATAATGAAGGTATTGCGGTATGGATTGATTATAACGGTGACAAAGATTTCACGGATGCTGGAGAACTCGTCTTCTCTAAAGCCGCATCAAAAGATAGCCCCGTAAGCGGAACTTTTACTGTGCCTTCGGGAACAATCGGGGCCGCGACAAGAATGCGTGTTTCTTTGAAATACAATGGAATTCCAACTTCCTGCGAAACTTTCAGTTATGGAGAAGTGGAAGATTACACCATCAACTTAAGCGGAGGTGGGGGAACTGATACCCAGCCTCCAACTGCTCCATCAAACTTAGTTGCATCAAACCTAACACAGACATCGGTTAGCCTTTCTTGGACTGCTTCAACTGATAATGTAGGGGTTACAGGTTACGATGTTTTCCAAGGAACTACAAATTTAGGGACTGTTACTGGAACCTCAGCAAACGTTACTGGTTTGACACCAGCTACTGCTTATTCATTTAAAGTTCGTGCGCACGATGCAGCTGGTAATAATTCACCTTTCAGTAATACAGTCAATGTTACCACACAATCAACTTCTGTGTCCTATTGTACTTCCAAAGGAAATACATCAAGCTATGAGTGGATCGATCTTGTTAAACTGAACAATTTAAATAAATCTTCTGGAAACGATGGCGGGTATAAAGACAATACGAGTTTGTCTGCAAATCTACCTTACGGATCTAATACAATTCAGTTTAGTGCAGGTTTTGCAAGTAGCGCATATAAGGAATATTGGAAAATATGGATTGATTATAATCAAAACGGTACTTTTGATAGTAATGAATTGATGGTTAGCGGCTCATCTTCGAGTAGCGGAACCTTGAGCTCAACTTTCAGTGTGCCTACTTCTGCACTTGCTGGACCAACAAGAATGAGAGTTTCGATGAAATACAATGCAGCTCAAACTGCTTGTGAAACCTTTAGTTATGGGGAAGTGGAAGACTATACGGTTATAATTGGAACCGGTGCTGCTCAAGGATTTACTGAAGGAAATATTTTGGCAACTTCTCAAATGACTCTTTACCCAAATCCAGTAAAGAAAACATTGAATATTGGATTATTGGATGCATCAGGTAAAAATTATATTATCTATAATAGTATGGGCCAAGTTGTAGGTAAAGGTTTATTTAATGAAAGTATAGATGTATCTAATTTGCAAAGCGGTATCTATATGATGGAAGTAAATACCGACGGAGAAAAATTAATGGAACGATTTGTAAAAGAATAAGCTTTCATTCTTCATAATTAAAGAGGCCCGTTTCGAAATTGAAACGGGCCTCTTCTTTTAAAATCTTTAATCCTTAAAGCGGATCTCCCACTTTTATGTCGCATCTATGGCCAGGTTGTCCGTGTGCTGGATTAATTCCTGAACCAGAAGTTGGAGCTGGGGTCTTAGCTTTATTCATTTCAGTTTGAACAGGAGCTGAGTTCGTTTTTCCAGAGCCGTTCAGTGGAGCACCTACAGGTATTTCACAACGATGGCCAGGTTGACCATGAGCTGGATTGATTGCTAAATCACCATTTGAGCTTACTGTTGTTGTTGAAGTTGGCGCAAAATTCTCTAAGGCTTGCTTTTTCTGTTCAAGAGTCGCCTCTTGGACAGTATTGGTTTTTATTTCCGAAACCTGATCTTTATCTTTACAGGACATGAGCAAAGCCGTAGAAATGAAAATAAGAACTAAAATCGATTTGAATTTGAATTTAGGAAGAGTCATACTAGTGTTTAATTTATTATGACCGGTAAATCTAACAAATTTTGAAGAGAATTCCATATTTGCATAATAGTTTCCCAAAGTAGCACTAGACTGAAAGTATCTCCTCATTCCCCAAAATGGCTTCATTACGTAACCGCAAGAAAATCTGTGCTACCGTAATCGTGTCCTTTTCGCAATAAATGATTATTCTATCTATATCCCTTTCTTCATAAAAAACGCTTCGCACCTGGCTCCCATCTATATCATCTTTTGGGGAAGGAATTCCCAGAACGTGCGCCATCAATTTAAGGGAAGTAAATGTTTTGTAATCACCAAATTTCCAAAGTTCCAAAGTATCCAAATGCGGAACCTCCCATGGTTTTTTTCCGAAGAGATCTAACTTAAATGGAATGTCAATACCGTTGATAATCATACGTCGGGCAATATATGGAAAGTCAAATTCTTTGCCGTTATGGGCACAAAGTAGATGATGTGGCTTGTTGAAATGTGTTTCAAGCAAGGTTCTAAAATCTTTCAGAATCCTAACCTCATCCCCGTGAAAACTGGTTACACGGAAATTCCGAACATCCCCTTTCAGTACAAAATAACCAACTGAAATGCAGACTATCATCCCGAATTCTGCCCAGATACCAGCACGCTCATAGAATTCTTCAACCGTAAAATCATCCTTTCTTTGGTATTTACTTTTGAGATCCCAAAGCATTTTTGAAGTATCGTCTAGTTCGTTAAAATGTTCGTGCTGCGGAACAGTTTCAATATCAAGGAAGAGGATGTGTTCCAAATTAATACGCTTGATCATAACTTGAAATTTTCAATTGGAAGAAGATATTAAAACTACAAAAATTTATTGGTTCTCGAGGAGCATCTTATATACCTCTTCAACATAAACATAAAAATCTGAGCTAAAAGGCAAGTCTGTTTTATCTCCACGTTGATGTCCTAATCGTACAATAATCAAATCATCCTCTGGAACCACAATTACATATTGTCCCAAAATGCCTCGCATTGCAAAAATTTTCTTGCCCATAAGATCACTCAACCAAAAACCATAGCCGTATTCAGGACTTTCGGCAAAACGTGGTTTTATTGAATTTGCAACAAAAGTGGAATCCAGTAACTGCTGGCCATTCCATTTTCCGTAATCCTTATACAGTTTTCCAAAGCGGGCGAAATCTCTTGCGTTACTACCAATACAGCAATAGGCTTTTACCAATCTGTGCTTTTTATCATCAACTTGCCAAAGTGCTGGTTGTTCAAAACCCATTGGCTGCCAAAAACTTTCTCTCAAATAAACGCTCAAATCAATACTTTTGCTTTGAAGTGATTTCTGAATCACCATTGCCAAGAGCTGTGTGTTTCCACTTAAATACTTAAACTTCACTCCTGGCGTATCAACAACTTTCAATTTTAAAATAGTTTTTGATAAATCACCATCGTAATATGCCCGAGCAGTCATTCCAAAAGGATTAGTATAAGATTCATCCCAATCTAATCCAGAAGACATAGAGGAAAGATCACCAACCGTCAATCCGGTTTCTGAATATTGTGGATAGAAATCCCCAACAGGTTGATCCAAACTTTTTATAAATCCTTCGTAAATAGCTTTACCCAACAAAGCGGAGGTAATGCTCTTCGCCATTGAAAATGAATTTGTCTCAGAGTTTTTTCCAAAATCTTCAAAGTACTTTTCAAACCAAATGCTGTCATTTTTAATAATTATAAAAGCAATTGTTCCTAATTCCGAGTTAGTTTCAGCGAGCTTCTTAGTCGCTTCTACTGTGTTGTAATCTTTATGAATGGGCCAAGACTGCGGATTTGTACTCGCTGGAATTTCATCATTTTCAAAATATTTAAAATCATCTATATATGCCGTTGTATGACCGTGAAAATAAACTACCCAAATACCTTTCAATATATAGCCGTTACCAGTAACAAAAAGTCCTATTATGACCACTAGCAGCAGTATAAAAATCCATTTGAAAAATTTCTTGATTCTTTCCATCTTAAAACAAAGATTGTTGCTGCGAAGGACTTTCGTGTTCCAATAACCACTTTTTTCGATGAAGTCCACCGGCATACCCAGTAAGTGAACCATCACTACCAATTACACGATGACAAGGAATTATAATTGAAATAGGGTTTTTTCCATTGGCTGATGCGGCAGCACGAATCACTTTTGGATCACCTAATCGATTTGCTATTTGTTGGTAGCTCGCGGTTTTACCAAAAGGGATTTCTTGCAATTGCTTCCAAACCCGTTTCTGAAAATCGGTTCCTTTCGGAGAAAGTTTTAAGCTAAATTCCTCCCGTTTTCCTTCAAAATATTCTTGTAGCTGAATAACAGTATCTTTCAATTCGCTCGGAATGCTATGAGAGACTGAACAATCTTCAGAATCCAAAAATATCACAGAATCTAAACCATTCTCGTCACCATTAATCTCAATTAAGCCTATAGGTGTACTTATAATTGCCGTTTCCATTTTTTGAAGAAGAATCTTGGGTTCTCAACAAATTTAAGCTTTTCCCAATTATCTATAGACAGAAGTAAGGTCATAAAAAAACCGCCATATTAGGCGGTTCCTTTTTAAATATTTTTCTTTATGAAGCCTTCAATAGTGGCCTTAACGTACCTTCCCAACGTTTTGCATCCTGAAGACATACGAAAGGATCTTTGCTTAGCTCGTCATCAGCGTGTTCATCATAAAAAACGATTTCTTGTTTCCCCGTTTTTTCCAAAAGCTCAAGACCCACCCAGTCCAGTGTTTTTTCACTTTGTTTGATGGTCTTAATTCGGCAGTCTTTTACATCTTCCATATTAACGATTTTAAAATCGCCAGATGGATTCTTTTTCGAGGTATAAATCAGTTTTTTTGAAACTTCATCAACACCAATAACTAGATTGCCGATAATGTCCATATCCTTCAATTGTATACCGTTATTTTGCGAAAGCTGAGTGACAGATTTCTTTATCTTTTTGTTGATGCCACCTGCGCTCATAATCATATAGCCTACGGGTAAAGCCACTAACAACAATATTATAACCCCAATAAGGGATGAACTTAATTCCATAATGAATAATTTTTAAGATGAATAATTTTGAATAAAAAATGGTTTGAATATCAATTCAAACACTGCGAAAAAATCATCAAAAAAATTACCAAAAGAAGTGGAAAGGAAACAGATACTGGAAGATAAGCTCCCGCTTGTCTGTAGAGGAATACGAGCAATTAAATAAAGGAGAAACGTGAGCATTCGACAAGTCTTTACTAGAATAGAATATTCCAACAAATCCAAAGCCCAAGTATTCATTTTGTGAAACCGTTGGAGAAACTTTGCCGATGGAAAGCTCATCAAAAACAAAAGGTTTTCCGTCATCATCGGCCTGCACAGTAGAAACCTCAGTTGCTTTGATCTTATTAGACGGAGATACATTGGCAAAAGTCATATTCCCGAATAGCAAGAAAATAGCTATCTGGACCAACAATATACTTATATGTTTTTCAGCACGTTTCACTCGACAAATGTATGTCAAATTTAGATTCGCAATTATAAAAATCTATTAATTAATCAGCTTCGCAACATCTTTGGCAAAATAGCTGGCAATCATTGATGCTCCTGCTCTCTTAATGGCTGTAATTTGTTCCATCATCACCGCATCGTGGTCCAACCATCCCTTTTCTGCGGCCGCTTTTAGCATTGCGTATTCACCGCTAACCTGATAAACAGCCACGGGAACGTTAACTGCGTCTTTTATTTCGCGAACGATATCTAAATAGCAAAGTCCTGGCTTTACCATAACGATATCAGCACCCTCGTCAATATCCATCAAGGTTTCACGGATGGCTTCCTCACGGTTTCCATAATCCATTTGATACGTCTTTTTATCCTTGGGAATATTATTTGCATCTACTGGAGCAGAATCCAAGGCATCCCGGAATGGTCCATAAAATGCTGAAGCATATTTAGCACTATAGGCCATAATACTTGTATCGTAAAATCCTTCGTCTTCGAGCAAGGTTCTAATTTCAAAAATACGCCCGTCCATCATATCACTCGGTGCTACAACATCTGCTCCTGCTTGGGCGTGACTTAAGGACATCTCGGCCAGTACCGCACTGCTGTCGTCATTCAATATTTTTCCATCACAAACAATTCCATCGTGACCGTACATTGAAAAAGGATCTAGAGCTACATCAGTCATAACAAGCATTTCTGGTACGGCATTTTTAACTGTTTTTATGGCCCGTTGCATCAATCCATCAGGGTTTAATGCTTCTTTACCCGTATTATCCTTCAGTTTATCATCAACTTTTACGAAAAGTAAAACTGACTTCAACCCAAGTTCCCATAGCTCTTTAACCTCCTTTTCAAGCAAATCTAAACTCAATCTGAAATAATTCGGCATTGAGGCAATTTCCTCTTTTACGCCTTTTCCTTCCACTACAAAAAGTGGAGCGATAAAATCGTTTGGACTTAAAATAGTTTCACGAACCAAGCTTCTCATGCTTTCACTGGTTCGCAATCTTCGGTTTCTTCTTAAAGGATACATATAAATTGTTATTTTTAGCATTGCAAATTTACCACTATAATCTGAGCCTTCCATAAATTGAACACGCTAACCTCTTCACTTCTTTTCAAATTTACTTGGCGTAGCTATCAACGCCGATTTTTGGACAGTTTTGAAATTCATAAAGAAGATAATCATCTACACGTAGTAGCACCGCCGGGCTCTGGCAAAACTATTCTGGGATTGGAAATAGTACGCAGAATTAATAAAAAAACACTAATTCTTTCACCTACTTTAACCATTCGAAATCAATGGAACGAGCGAATGTTGGAGTGTTTTATTGAAAAAGAAAATTCAATTCCGGTTTCCTTCAACCTGAAAAATCCCGAAACACTAACTTTTTCGACTTATCAATCTTTGCATTCCTTTTATAAAAATGAAATGGAAAGTTCAGATGATAAATTACTGAAGTTTTTTAAGAACGCAGGAATCGAAAACCTTGTTTTAGACGAAGCACACCACCTAAAAAATGAATGGTGGAAACCTCTTTTCAGTCTAAAGCAGTTGCCAGATTGCATTATAATCTCACTCACTGCAACACCCCCTTATGATAGCGAAACTGGTGAAATAGCAAAGTATTTTGAACTTTGTGGCCCCATTGACATGGAAATCAACTTGCCAGAATTGGTAAAGGAAGGCAATCTATGTCCGCACCAGGATTATATCTACTTTTCCAAACCAGAGCAGGAACAGATTCGATATATCATTAAATATAGAGAACAATTACTGCAGTTTGTTTCAGATTTAAAAGTCAACGAAGATTTCAAAGATTTCATTCTAAAACATCCATTCTATGCGAATACAGAAGCTTCATTGGAAGCGATTTATGAGCATCCAGAATTCTATTCGGCGATACTTATATATTTAAATTCGATTGAGTTTAAAATTCCATCTGAAAAGATTGAATTGCTAGGAGTAAAGTCAAAAGACATCATTTTTCCTTCTTTTAATTATGAATGGGTTGAAGCCCTGTTACAGCCTATTTTAATTGATAATAGGAAAGTTTTTATTGAAGACGAAATTTATTTAAACACCATCGAAAAAGAACTGCGGAAAATCGGTGCCCTAGATAGACAACGTATAAATCTTTCAGGCGATAGCAATCTTTACCGCTCCCTTTCCCAAAGTATTACGAAGCTAAAGAGCATTGTACAAATTGCGAAAATTGAATCCGCCAATCTTGGAAGTTCATTGCGAATGGTTGTTCTTTCAGATTATATTCGAAAGGAATTTCTCGATTTTAAATACGGCGATTCCATTTCGGAAATAAACAAACTTGGTGTGGTTCCTATCTTCCAATATCTTCGCCGCACCATAAAAAGTGATACTGGTTTAAAACTTCAGAAAAGTAAATTGGCGGTACTTACTGGTTCTCTGATTTTAATTCACAATTCGTTGGTGGATGAACTGATGACCAAAATTTCTTTGGGCGCTTTTACACAATCCATTTTGTGGGATACTGAATACATTATTATCACGCCCACCTTAAGTGGAAAGAAGGAAATGGTATGGGCAATGACACAACTATTTGAGGAAGGGTTTATTGAAGTTCTCATCGGCACTAAATCCCTTTTGGGAGAAGGCTGGGATGCTCCAGCTATCAATACTTTAGTCCTTGCATCCTTTGTTGGTTCATTTGTAACCTCCAATCAAATGAGAGGTCGAGCTATTCGTATAAATCCCTTGAAACCTGAAAAAGTTGCAAATATCTGGCATCTTGCTTGCGTGGACCCAACAAGTGAAATTGGAGGTGCAGATTTAGAAACTTTAACGAGAAGATTTGATGCTTTCTGCGGAGTTTCGCTTGAAGGAAAGCCATATATACAAAACGGAATTTCCCGTTTGGGTATGACTAATGAAACCCCTCAAGTCGAAGTTTTCAACGAGAAAATGCATTCTCTTGCATCAAATCGTAAAAATGTAATGGAAAGATGGGATAAGGCTTTGGAAAATGGAAATATATTGATCCGAGAATTAAAAATGGACTTCCCCACCAAATCGGCTGCTATCAAACCGAAGAAACTTTATTATCGTGACCTAGTGAAATATACGTTTGTAGAACTATTAGCCTTACTATTAATTACCGTACCTGAGCTCTTTCTGCAGAATCTTTTCACCTTAATTTCACGAGGATTTATTTATTTTTTCTATGCTATATCAAGTGGGATTGCTTTAATATTCGTTCCAAAAACATATAAAGCTCTCAAACTATATCTCAAATACGGAAGAAGAGATAAACAGGTGCGGAAAATTGCAAATGCTCTGAAAGCAACAATGATTGATAAAAAAATCATTCAAACTCCCGATGTTCAGTTGGATGTTGTAATCGAAGAATTACAGCAAGGTGAAATAAGTTGCTTTCTACAAGGTGCATCTGTAAAAGAAAGTCTTCTTTTTATAGATTATTTAGAAGAAATTATCGCTCCTGTTGAAAATCCGCGCTATATAATTACCCAATCTAGTTGGTTTAGGAATTTATTTGGACTCTCTAATTATTACAGCGTTCCAAAATTATTTGGTGAAAGAAGAAAAGATGCAGATGTGTTTTTAAAGCATTGGGAAAAATTGAATGGAAGAGCAGTTCTCACTTTTACAAGAAATGTGGATGGAAGGAAATTATTACTGAAAGCGCGCTTTCATTATTTCCAGGATGATAACAAAGTAAGATCTAAAAAAGCTTTAATTTGGAAATAGGCATTTATTCGACAAGCTATTTTAAATCCAATCCTTCGGCTTTCTTAAAACTTCAACAAGTTTTTCTTCTTCACTACCCGCTTTTGGATGATGATCATATATCCATTGAACGTGCGGCGGCAAACTCATTAGAATACTTTCAATTCGGCCGTTAGTTTTTAAACCGAAAAGCGTTCCCTTGTCGTGAACCAAATTGAATTCAACATAACGTCCACGTCGAATTTCCTGCCAAGTTCTGTTCTCTTCGGAATAAGGAAGATCTTTTCTTTTTTCAACAATTGGAACGTAACACTCAAGAAAACTATCACCTATTTCGGTTACAAAATTATACCAATCTTGCATCGATATATCGTCTCTCTTCTTGAGGTAATCGAAAAACAAGCCTCCAACTCCTCGAGCTTCGTCACGATGGGAATTCCAGAAGTATTCGTCACATCGTTTCTTATAAGTGTCGTAAAATTCGGGATTATGCTTATCACAAGCTGTTTTACATACTTGATGAAAATGTTTTGCATCTTCCTCAAACAAATAATATGGCGTCAAATCTTGTCCACCACCAAACCAACTATCGACAATATTTCCTTCGGCATCATACATTTCAAAATAACGCCAATTAGCGTGTACTGTAGGTACCATCGGGCTCTTTGGATGAAGGACCAAACTCAAACCACAAGCAAAGAAATCAGCATCTTTTACACCAAAATACGCTTGCATACTTTCGGGTAATTTACCGTGGACTTCGCTAATATTTACACCGCCCTTTTCAAAAACATCTCCGTTTTCAATTACGCGGGTTTGTCCACCACCACCTTCTTTACGAAGCCATTTAACTTCTTGGAATTTCGCTTTCCCGTCAATTTCTTCTAATGCAGAAGTGATTTCGTTTTGTAAGTTCTTTATGTATGCGACAAATTGTTCTTTCATTGTAAATTCTTTGTTAGTGTTTTAGAGTTCTCTAAAACTCTTAAAGTTACTGTGCTCGCTGCTGTAACAGAAAGTGGTAAAACCAAAATAATTCCGACAACGGGAATCAAAAGCATCAGCATAAAAACGATACCATTTCCAATTGCTAACCCTCTGTTCCGACGTACAAATTGGATACTTTCTGAATATTTATAATGTCTTTCCAAGGTATAATCCATATTTCCAAAACCTGCATAATAGCTTTGTACTAAAAATAAAAGTATCGTCGAAATCATTCCCAAAACTGGAATAAATCCTATTAAAATAATCGGAATTGTAAGTAAAAGTTCAAGCCCCAAATTCCGAACATTTATCCGCACACCTCGCCAAAGCTGGGCTGCGTTGGTAGTATTTCTATGGGAATGGGTTATTCCATATAAATGCTTCTCAATCCTTTCTGAAACTGGACTCATAAATGGCGCACTCAAAGCCATCACAATGTGGCGATAAAGGATGATTCCTAAAGCAATTATTATTAACGCTCCTATAAAATCACTAATTGTTCTGAAGGTTTCCGAGCCCCATTCCCAAAACCAAATTTTTGAAATAAAAGCACCGAGATTGTCACTTAATCCCCAGGCAGAAAAAGTAATCAATACCGCGGTGAAAAAACTAATGGCCATTGGCACACCAAAGTACTTCCAAAGCCCAAGTTTATTTATAAGCCTTAAAGTTCCTGCGTATGCTTTTATGCCTTTTAGGATGTTTTTTATCATTACTTAAGCTCCTGTCAAGTCGAGCAGACTCGATATCTAAAATGAAGTTATTGACTACACTCGACGGACAAGTTATTCTATATACACCAATTCCATTTTAAAATTTTTAACCTCCTCGACAGTTTCAATCTTCACCGCTTTAGAAGCCTTTCTTTTCAAAAACGAAACAATTTCGACCTCGGTTTTATCTTTCATTTCTTGATAAAAAGTTATTCCTACTTGGTTATTGTGCAAATCCATTGCCTCTTCCATGGGCTGATTGGGTGAAAACTTTTCATGCCAATCAGTAAATTTCCCAGCCCAAGAGATTGATTTTTCTTCATTACTCCTCCACTTTAAACATTCTCGAATTATTAGAATAACCCAGAGTGCATGTCTAAAAGCATTGGCAGGAGTACTCAAATGATGCTTACTTCCATACTCCTTCTGGGCAATATTCATACAATCCCTAGTCGCAAGAATTGTCGGAATCATATAAATGGGATTTCTAAGGAAAAGACCAAGCAACCTAAAAAGCTGACTGTAATCTAGATTCTTAAAAATACTCCAAAGCATTTAATCTTGCTTGTATTCCTTAACCGCTTCAATAAAAGCACCTGCATTTTCCAATGGAATATTCGGTAGGATTCCGTGACCCAAGTTTACTATATATCGATCTTTTCCGAATTCATCAATCATTTGTTTCACCATCTTTTTTATTTCCGATGGTGGGCTAAAAAGTCTGGTTGGATCAAAATTTCCTTGTAATGTAATCTTGCCGCCAGTTAGATATCTCGCGTTTTTAGGAGAACAGGTCCAATCTATACCCAAAGCAGAAGCGCCACTTTTTGACATTGTATCCAACGCAAACCAACATCCTTTTCCGAAAGCGATTACGGGAGTTTCATCTTTTAACGCATCTATAATCTGCTGCATATACTGCCAGCTGAATTCCTGATAATCCGTTGGTGAAAGCATACCGCCCCAACTGTCAAAAACTTGTACAGCATTAACACCAGCTTTTACCTTTTCCTTTAAATATAAAATCGTAGTATCGGTTATTTTCTGAAGCAATTCGTGAGCTGCAACGGGTTGCGTAAAGCAGAATTCCTTCGCAATATCAAAATTTTTACTACCCTGACCTTGTACACAATAACAAAGGATCGTCCACGGACTTCCAGCAAAACCGATCAATGGAACTTCATCATTCAGTTTCTCTTTGGTCATTTTTATGGCTTCCATAACATAGCCAAGTGTTTCCTGAATGTCTGGTACAATAACGCGTTCTAAATCTTTCTTAGATCGAATTGGGTCTGGCACCCAAGGACCAATTCCTGGCTTCATTTCCACATGAATATTCATGGCCTGGGGAATTACCAAAATATCACTAAATAAAATGGCTGCGTCCATTCCATATCTTCGGATCGGCTGCACAGTAATCTCGCTGGCCAACTCTGGTGTCTGGCAACGGGTAAAGAAATCGTATTTAGCTTTTATCTCCTGAAATTCAGGCAAATATCTTCCGGCTTGACGCATCATCCATACTGGTGGTCTATCCACGGTTTCTCCACGGAGGGCTTTTAAGAATAAATCGTTTTTTATCATAATATAATTTCGTCTCTTTGATCGCATTCAGAGGTTTCAGGAGCTCTCAACTGCAATCATACTGACATTAGTTATTTAATATTTTCACTGCTTTGGCGATAACACTTTCCACAGTCGTTGTATTTGAAATCACTACATTTTCTATGTAGCCTCTTGCTTCGAGAGCAGTTGTGGCTCCAATACATACAGCGACCGAGCTGATCCTTCCAGAATCGTTCTCTTCGAAATAACTTCTCACACCACTTGGGCTATAGAACAAGATTGCATCAAATTGTCTTTCAAACTTCTTGGGGTTTAGATTTGTTTTATAAACTTCGATTTCCTCAAAGTCAATATTATTATCTCTTAATTTATTTGGAATTTCATCGCTTCGAATATTTCCACAAAAAAAGTGAAATGTATCATCCTTATGATTTCTCACTAGATATTCTGATAATTCTGATGCGTATTCCGTCATTTTAATCACTTTACATCCGAACTCTTCTAAAAGTGATTTTGTTTTTTCTCCGACGCAGAAACATTGATTTATGTTTATATTTCGAACCATCACTGTCTCTACAGCATTCTGACTTGTAAAAATGGCATTTTCAATATTGAATGGCACTTCAAAAGACACAAAATCAATTTTAATGGCATTGTATTCTACTAGAGAACACCCCGCTTGGAGCAATAATGAGCGTTGATTTAGTTTTAATTTTTTAGTCGATAGAATCGTCGGCATTTTCCCTTAAATATTTTTTTATATCGCTATCCTTTCCAAAAACTGCCAAGATATCACCTCCCTGAAAAACTATATCGGGTTTTGGTAGCCCGACAACCTCCCGCTTTTCTACACTTCTTCCCAGCAAATTAGTATGATATTTTTTTCTAATTATGGTAATGATATTAAGCTGATATGAATTACGGAAATCAGATTGCTCAATGGTCTTACCAACTAATTTCTTCCCTACTTCAACTTCAGAAACTAGATATTCATCATCTATTTCAAAATTGTCTATGCTTCCTTTTAGATTGATCTTTTTGGTAAGCCGTTCTGCATATTCCTGTTCGGGGTGAATAATTTGGTCCACACCCATCGCTTCCAAAATTGTATCTTCAAGTGCTGAAGCAGACCTTGAGATTATCTTAGCCTTAGTAAGTTTCTTAACTATGGCGGTACTCATAATTCCAGCTCCATTGCGCTGTCCGATAGCAATTATTGCAAGATCAGCGTTTTTGAGTGGCAAAGAGTTGTATGCATTTTCGTTAGTGGCGTCCATAACCACGGCGTGGGCCACCTTATCTTTAATCTGATCTACTTTCTCAGGATCGTGATCTGCTGTGATGACCTCGTTCCCTGTATCAGAAAGGTGGATTGCCAATGACATACCAAAATTTCCAAGTCCTATAATTATTACTTTCATCTTTCCGTGCTATTTCTCAGGTAACTCAAGTTTTACTGTCAATTTTTCTAATTTATCAGAATATTTTCCTCTGGATAGGTATATTCTGCCTTGTTCATATTTTTTAGAATCCCAATCATCAGGTTTAAAAGACCTATTCTTCCAAAAAACATTAAAAATATAATAACGTATTTACTATTCTCTGAAAGTTGTGGGGTAACTCCCAAAGATAAGCCAACTGTTCCGAAGGCTGAAAAAGCTTCGAACGCAAGTTGCAATAAAGAAAATTCAGGATTAAAAATCAACAATAATAAAATTCCCATTCCTATACAAGCCAATGAAATTGAAATAATTGCAAAGGCCCGCTGTACGGCCTCTGCTGCAATTCTTCTTGTGCCTATTTCAATATGTTTTTTATTTCGGGCAATTGCAAATATATTTAAGGTAGCAATAGCAAAGGTTGACGTTTTTATACCACCTCCAGTTGAAGCAGGCGAAGCTCCTACCCACATTAAAAAAATCATGAATAGAATCCCCGGAATCGTGAAATTCGTCATATCAACCGTGTTAAAACCAGCGGTACGCGAAGTTACGGAGGAAAACATTGCTGTGGTAAATTTTCCGAACGCAGTTTTGTGTGCTAAAAGATTTGTTTGTTGTTCTGAAAAAAGGAAAAATACTACACCAGCAACAATCAAAATAAATGTAGTATAAAGAACTATTTTAGTATTCAAATTTATTACTCGTGAAATAAAAACCCGATCTCTTTTTCTGAAAATATTTATAACTAATTTTTTGAAATACTGAATTATGTTATATGCAATATGATAACCAAGCCCACCAAACACAATTAGCGTCATTACAACCCATTGCATTGAATAATTAAACCTTAGTAGCGGGTCGTGCATATTGTCTGAGGCTAATGAAAACCCAGCATTACAATAGGCAGAGATTGCATGAAAAACTGCAAAAAATCCTCTTTCCTTGAATGAATCAATATCAGAGATTGAGTTATAAATTAGAATAGCCCCTATCCCTTCAAGAATTAAAGAAAATAAAACGATTTGCATTACAGTCTTCATCACACTGTTCAATTTGTCATGACCCAAAATGTCACGCATATATAAACTCTCCTTAAACGAAGCACCACTTTTGAAAAAATATGCAAAAAACGAAGTGAAAGTTAGCATTCCCAATCCTCCAATCTGAAAAAGCACCATTATTATGGTTTGACCCATAGGTGTAAAATCTTTTGCAGTATCAAGAACGATCAAGCCAGTAACTGCCGTGGCACTGGTGGCGGTAAAAAGTGCATCCGTAAATGAAATTCCATTTATCGTTGCACTAGGGAGCATCAATAGAAAAGTCCCCGCGAGTGCAATGATTGCAAAACTTCCTACAAAGAGGATGGCAGGGTTAAAATATAAAGTATAAACCTTCCTTATAAGAAATGTTAGTCTGGTGAAAAAATAAAAGAGCAAACCATATTCGATAATATATCTTGCATCTAAAAACGTTTCAACAACCGAAGTTTCATATTTGATGAAAACCGCTATTGCTTCCAAAACGATAAGTGCCAACAAAATGAGAAGACTTAGTTTTGCATTCCGATTAATTTCTCGGTCGTCCTTAAATGTAAATAATTTATAGAAATTGAACCCTATTAATGCTAATACCAATAAGGGGAGCGCAATGATTTTGTAGTGATATGAATCAGTGAAGCTTTTATAGCCGAAATCGAAAACAAGGAAAACTAACAGCCCAAGGTCTAGAAAACCAACAATAATATCTGTTGGTTTTGTTTTTTTCCAGAGTGTCATTTTAATTCGCTTTTAATCGAATACATTAAGTCCTTTCCTCCGTTTTGCAGAATGAAATTAGCACATTCTTGACCAAAGTTTCTATAATCGGAAACAGTTGTCGCCTTTTCAATTTCCAGATTTGTTCTTCCATCCAGTGAAAAAAGACAGCCTTTAAAAATGATTTCGTCGTTCATGATTTCAGCAAATGCACCAATGGGTGCAGTGCATCCGCCCTCTAAGGTACGCAAAAATTCGCGTTCTATATAAGTACAAATCTCGGAAGCGTAGTCATTTAATTGTGAGGTAGCTTCAATAGAAAACTGATCGTTTTCCATAGCCACTATTACCATGGCTCCTTGTGCTGGAGCTGGAATCATCCATTCTAAATGAATGTAGTTATCAGGCAATACATTAATTCTTTCCAATCCTGCTTTTGCAAATATAGCGCCCTCCCATTTATTGTCTTTCAATTTTTGAAGTCTAGTATTTACATTGCCTCGTAAATCCACAAGCTGATGATTAGGATATCTTTGCAACCATTGGGCTCGTCTGCGAAGACTCCCAGTTGCGATTGTGCAAGGTTCCTCGAAATTGACATCTCCTTCAATTACTAAAATATCATCGGAGGTAGCTCGTTCTAGCACCGCAGTTTGTACAATTCCTCGAGGTAAAAGTGTTGGCACATCTTTCATGCTATGAACAGCAATATCTACGTCACCTTGTATCATGGCGATATCCAACGTTTTTGTAAAGATTCCTGTAATACCCATTTCGTAAAGTGGCTTGTCGAGAATTAAATCTCCTTGTGACTTTACAGGTACTAAAAGAGTGCTATAGCCCAAAGCTTCCAGCTTAGACTTGACAGTATTGGCTTGCCAAAGCGCTAGTTCACTATCGCGGGTACCAATTCGGATTGTTTTTTTCAATTTTAGGCAGTTTCAAGTTGAAAGACCCTTCTTATAAGTTCAATGCTTTCTGCTGAACCTTCTTCTCCCTTAAGGTGATTGACGAAATGGGTAGTGATTTTTTGGATAAGACGATCGCTGATTATTTCAGCCTGTTCTTCACTGAAGCCATCAATTTTTCTTCGTTGATAATCTATTTCTCCAGCTTTGATTTCAGCAAGTTTAATTTTTAAAGCCCTAATAGTAGGAGCGAATTTTCGTTCGTCTGCCCATTTTTTGAAATCTTTTTCAATTTCAGCAATGATTTTTTTCGCCATTGGCAACTGCGATGCACGTTGCTCTAAGGTTTCATCAGTTACCGCGGCAAGATCATCTAAATGAACTAAGGTTACTAATTCATTTTCTAAAACATCTTCCGAAACATTTTTGGGTATAGAAAGATCAAGGATTAGAAGCGGTCTTTTTAAATATAAAAGCTCTTTTGAAATAGTTGGTTGTTGAGCTCCAGTTGCTACGATGAGCACATCGGTTTGGGCAATTTCACTTTGAATGTCTGCATAATTCTTTACCACCAAATTGAATTTGCCAGCAACTTTTTCCGCTGTTTCCTTTGTGCGGTTTATAAGTGTTATGTGGTCGTTTTTGGTATGCTTTATTAGATTTTCACAAGTATTTCTCCCAATTTTGCCTGTCCCAAAAAGCAAAATATTTTTCTCTGAAATATCTTTCACCTTGGTCATTATATATTGCACCGCCGCAAAACTGACTGAAGTAGCGCCAGAAGAGATCTTAGTTTCATTCTTTATTCGCTTGCTAGCCTGAATAACCGCGTTGGCAAGACGCTCCATAAAAGGATTGAAAATATCATGCTTTTTTGATTCGCGAAATGCAGTGCGTAGTTGGCTTATAATTTCAAAGTCACCCAAGATTTGACTGTCTAGACCAGTACCGACATTAAAGAGATGCGATACTGCATCGTGATTTTTATAAATATAGGCCACTTTTTCAAACTCTTCAACAGTACCGTTTGTGTGCTCACACAATAATTTTATAAGTTGAAAAGGGTGTTGAGCAAAACCGTAAAGCTCAGTACGATTACAAGTAGAAATAATAGTAAGTGAAGGAATATTATCCTCTTTAGCCTGAGTTAGGATTTTCTGCTTTGCACTATCATCTATACTGAAATGGCCCCGTATCTTGGCATCAGCTTTTTTATAATTGAGCCCAATAGCATAAAAATTGCCTTCGAGGGTTTCACCAGTATATGACTTTAAATTGTTATTCATCCACAAATTATATTTGAGAAATAGAAAGAGGAAATGCTCACATTATTCATTTCGGTAGATTTATATCGTATTAGAAAGCATTTCAAATAAAAATAGAAAGCAAATGTACGGGCATAGTTTTTCAAAAAGTAACGCTAGCGGTATCTTTTGTATCGCTATGTGTTAAAAATGCCATAAATATGATATTTATCATACCTCAATGCCCTAAATTCGCGGTTCCACAACAAATAGATCAAACTTTTATTTAGAACAATTCTAAATAAAATCATTTCAGAATCGATATGGATTTTCAAAAAAATACCGCTCAAAGCTTTTACGAAGAAATATCTATTGAAGCTGGATTTTTCATTCTTAAATTCAACAATGAAACAGATGAAAATCAAACCTTTAAGAGGGAAGTAAGTTCTAATTTTATTCAATTCCATTTTTGTATTAAAGGTTCCGCTTCATTTGTTTTTAACGACGGTAATTACAAGTTGCCAATTCAGGAAGACCATTCGCTACTCCTTTATAATCCTCAGCGCGATTTACCGATAAATCTGGTTCTGGAAAAACATTCGTGGTTAATCTCAGTGTTGTTGCCCATCAATAAGTTTCATAGTCTTTTTTCAAACGAAGCAAATTATATTACTTTTTTAAACGAAGAAAACATAGACCGAAAATATTATAAGGATGGCAGCATTTCCCCTTCTATGTCAATTGTCTTAAATCAATTTATGAATTATAACCTGCACCCCACAATCAAACCATTGTATTTTAAGGGGAAGGCTTATGAGCTTATAAGTCTCTATTTCAACCGCCCAATTGATGCAGATATGGAGCAGTGTCCATTTTTAGCAGATGAAGATAATGTTTCAAAAATAAAAAAAGCTAAACAGATTATGATTTCAAGAATGGCTGAACCTCCAACATTGCAAGAACTGGCCGAAGAAATAAACTTGCCAATAAACAGGCTAAAGGAAGGTTTTAAACAAATATATGGCGATTCTGTATTCAGTTTTCTTTTTGATTACAAAATGGAGGTAGCCCGACAGTTATTGGCAACTGGCTCACATAATGTAAATGAAGTGGGTTTAAAAATCGGTTACAGCACTTCCAGTCATTTTATCGCCGCATTTAAAAAAAAGTTTGGCACTACGCCTAAGAAATTTATAATGGGGTTGACTACTTAGGAATACACATCAAAAACGAAAAAATTGACTCCAAAAAGATCAACTTTTGAAAAGCCTGATAGCCAAAATAATCAATTTATAATTGAAGTTAAACTTAGAAGATCTTTAACCGAAGACTCGTTACCTTTGCAAATCAAATTTAAAAAATGAAAAAAGGAGTTCTCCTCGTAAATCTTGGTTCACCAGATAGCACCGACCCAAAAGATGTAAAAAAATATCTAGATGAATTTTTAATGGACCCTCGCGTAATAGATGTTCCGTTTTTACTGCGATCTTTTATTGTTAGAGGAATTGTCTTAAACACTCGTCCGAAAAAATCAGCCGAAGCTTATCAAAAAATTTGGTGGGACGAAGGTTCACCGTTAATTGTGATTTCAGAGAGACTTCAGAAAAAAATTCAAGAAAAAACAACTATTCCTGTTGCTTTGTCCATGCGTTACGGCAGCATGACCTTGAAAAAAGGATTACAGGAATTGGTAGATCAAGGTGTGAATGAAGTTTTAACCATTCCTCTTTACCCTCAATTTGCAATGGCCACAACCGAAACCATTGATGTAAGAGTTGAGGAACTTAAAAAAGAGTTCTTTCCACAACTTGAAATTACTTCTTTGCCCGCCTTTTATAATAAACCAGAATATATTGAAGTACTTTCAAAAAGCATTGGCGAAAAGTTGAAAGGGTTGGATTATGAGCATCTGTTATTTAGTTACCACGGTGTTCCCGAAAGGCATATTCACAAAAGAGATATTACCAAAAGCCATTGTAAAATCGACGGAAGTTGCTGTGTGACAGATTCTCCAGCACATGAATTTTGCTACCGTCATCAGTGTTTCGAAACGACAACACTAGTCGCCAAAGCATTAAACCTAAAACCAGGCACATATTCTAATACATTTCAATCACGCCTAGGTTTTGATCCTTGGTTGAAACCACCGACTGACAGAACTATTGAAAGATTAGGGTTAGAAGGAATCAAGAAAATTGCAATCGTTACCCCAGCCTTTGTGAGCGATTGTTTAGAAACCTTAGAGGAGATTGCGATGGAAGGACAAGAAATTTTCCACGAAGCTGGAGGAAAAGAGTTCACCGTTATTCCTTGTTTGAACGATCGGGACGATTGGGCAGAAATCTTAACTGGCTGGATCGATACCTGGCGAATTGTAGATTCAAAAACAGCTATTGCCTAAGTATTATTTATTCTCTATTGCTATTACTTAATGGATACCAATTGAGTTTAGTTAAATCAAGAGGGAAATATAGAAATGAAAAATAAAGAATGAACAGTAGTTCCACGGCTCTTGGTACCGATTCCATTGGAAGTTTATTAATTAAACAAGCTGTTCCAGCTTCTATCGGAATTTTGGTAATGTCACTGAACATTCTGGTAGACACCATTTTTGTTGGGAATTGGATAGGGTCAATTGCTATTGCGGCAATCAATGTAGTTTTACCAATCTCTTTTTTTATCTCCGCCCTTGGAATGGCAATCGGTATTGGTGGATCTTCTATAATATCCAGAGCTCTAGGTTCACATAACAAACAACGCGCACTAAAAACATTTGGAAACCAAATTACCCTAACACTTTTGCTAACTACCTCAATGGTCGTTTTTGGATTAGTATTTATAAACGAGCTCATTCCCGCTTTCGGAGGAAAAGGTGATATTTATGATCCTGCCAAAATCTATTATCGTATCGTGCTTTATGGAGTACCCTTATTAGCGCTATGTATGATGGGAAACAGCGTAATCAGAGCTGAGGGAAAACCAAAGTTCGCGATGATCGCTATGATCATTCCTTCGGTCGGAAATCTTATTCTTGATTATGTTCTCATCAATCTTATGGATATGGGAATGGCTGGAGCTGCGTGGGCAACAACCATTTCTTACGGTTTGTGTTTTATTTACGTTCTCTATTTTTTCTTAAGTGGAAAATCTGAGCTTAAAATCAACTTCTCTCACTTTGGATTGGATTTATCCGTTCTTAAAGAAATATCTGCTTTAGGTTTTGTAACCCTGGCAAGACAGGCGGCCGTAAGTGTAACTTATCTTTTAATGAATAATATTCTGTTTGATATTGGCGGTGAATCATCAATAGCTTCCTATGGAATTATCGCGAGGATGTTGATGTTTGCACTCTTTCCTGTTCTTGGTGTAACCCAAGGATTTTTACCAATTGCAGGGTATAATTATGGCGCGCATAAATTTTCACGAGTACGCGAAAGTATTAATAAAGCAATATTATATGCCGGGGGGATAGCTCTCGTTATTTTTGTATTAATAATGATTTTTCCTGCCGCCATTGTTTCAGTATTTACTGACGACGCTGATATCCTCTCAAAAACACCACATTATATGCGCTGGGTTTTCGCAGCTATACCTGTAATAGCAATACAATTGATTGGTTCGGCTTATTTTCAAGCTATCGGGAAAGCTATTCCCGCATTGCTGCTCACGTTAACTCGTCAAGGATTTTTCTTCATTCCCTTGATTTTTATTCTTCCACATTATTTCGGAGAAATAGGAGTTTGGATTTCATTTCCAGCTGCGGATATACTTTCAACTATTGTGACGGGTTATTTCTTAAATCGGGAAATACGGAAAAACCTAAAAGATTAAAGTTAATTTTTTTTGTATATTTAACTAACAATCTTTCAGCTATGAAAAAACTCCTACTCGTTATCTTCACTAGTTTTTATACGCTTACCTCCATCGCACAGCCTGCTGGAATGTTAGATGAGACTTTCAATTTAAAACATATATACAAAAACGGTGTATCATACTATACTCCTAACGGTGAGAATACCAATTTGACTATCTATAAAGTTGCCGGGGATTATGTTCTAGATGCTGACGGTATCTTTAACACTCTCAATGCAGCAGCGAGTTTTAATAGTAATTCATTGACGTTTAATAATTATGGCGTTACACTACACGATTGTGTAGAATCTAATTGTTATTTCGAAGATTTATACTTTTATGAAATTCTAACTAATCAAAATCTTGAATCCAAAACTTTCACTTATTATTATAATGAAAACAATAGTTACAAATACCTGAGACTAAAAGATTCAGAAAATAATTTGGCCTATTTCAGTACCGAACCCGCATCCGAACCTGACCCTTTGTTGTTTCAGACTTGGTATTTATTTATGAGTGAAGGCGACATGGGGGATCCGATTTTTTATCCTGGCCCAAATCCACCACAGATTACAATAAACCCAGACTTTACATATACCGGGATCGAGGATTGTGCGTTGATCACCGGTGATTTCATTTTCGGAAATGGTGATGGAAATTATGATTTTATTCTACAATCGCGGAATTACGGAGCAGATGAAACCAACTGTCCGCCTGGACCCGTAGATTATGCTATGTGGGAGTTACAATCCGACTTTCCTTTAGGAAGTACTATTTATGAAGGGAATAATGGAATCGACTATTTTCAGTTTGAAACTTATCCAGGATTTATTTCTTATTTCCAAAACGTATTACTTTCAACCCCTGAAAACGATTTATCTGATTTAAAGATTTTTCCAAATCCCGCCCGTAACAAATTGACTATTCAATCCTCTATAAGTAATTTTGATTTCGTCTCCATAACTGATATCAATGGAAGAATCATAAATTCCATAAAAGATATGGTTCCAAATGAAATAGATGTTTCACTTTTAAAAGCTGGAATATATTTTTTAAATATTCAATCTTCGCAAGGAAAAGTCACAAAGAAATTCATTAAAGATTGATTTTATTAATTAGGTATCTTTGTATCCTAGTTTTTCTAAAAACTGAGTTATAAATGGAATACCTATACATAAAATCTCTTCATTTAATTTTTATAGTAACTTGGTTTGCCGGACTTTTTTACATTGTCCGTTTGTTTGTCTATCAGGTTGAAGCTTCAGAAAAACCTTCACCAGAAAAGGAAATTTTGGGAAAACAGCTTAAAATAATGGCATCCCGTCTGTGGAATATCATTACGTGGCCCTCGATGATTCTAGCGCTGATTTTTGGGACGATATTAATCATAATAATGCCTGAATGGCTTTCGCAGCCTTGGATGCATGTAAAACTTGCTTTCGTAGTTCTATTAATAATCTACCATTTTAAATGTCACCAAATTTTTAAGCAACTTCAAAATGGAATTATAAAACATTCCTCAAATTATATGCGTCTTTTCAACGAAGTTCCAACAATCATTCTCTTTGCCGTGGTCTTTTTGGTTATCTTGAAAAGTGCCGTTAATTGGATTTACGGGACCGTTGGCATTCTTATTTTCGCAATTCTATTGATGATGGGCTACAAAATTTACAAAAGAATTCGTGAGAGTAAAAATTGATTTTGGCCCTAATAGTAATCGGTATTGAATTTGAATTCCTTATTTGGATTTTGAAATTTTAAAGTTTTAGTACCTTCCAGTATGGTTTAATTATTGCTATCTTTCTTTCTCAAAAAAATGTAAGTGTACTTTTACAAGAAATCCCTCCGCACACGTATCTTCCTTTCCATGATTCTTTTGGTTATTGGGGCGTCCGTACTTATTGCCATTGTAACGGTTTATCAATATAAAGAGGAAGCTCAAGATTATCACCGAGATCGCTTGTTACGTAAGGAAGCAGCCATCCGTGAAAACATAAATTACATTTTAAAAACCACAACCTATCCTGTTGAAACTGCACAAATCCCTCTCATTTTTAAAGATAAGATCTACGAAATGAAAGATATTCACAGTCTCGAGATTTTTCTTTATGACCTTGATGGAAATCTTCTAAAATCATCAAAGCCCTCCTTTTTTAAAGATACCATTTCTCCAAAAATGCCTGAATATGCTTTGGAAATGCTTCAAAACTCACCTACAAAAAGCTATATAAAAGAATTTGAAGAAGGTGGCCAAAAGTATCAGTCTTCATATACTTATATCACGGACAACTACTTTAAACCACTGGCCATTCTAAATCTGCCGTATATCGAAGACGACGGTTTTATCACCAAAGAACTCACAGATTACCTTTACAGACTTGGTGTAGCTTACTTTTTTATGCTTTTGGTTGCAATTGCGCTAGCCTATTTTCTTTCCAAGTATATTACCCGTTCCTTAAAAGAAATAAGTGAAAAACTCACCGAAACTCGTTTTGATAAGCGAAACAAAAAAATCCATCTCAGCGATTCACCTACTGAAATTTCAACCATCGTAAACGCATATAACGGTATGATTGATGAATTGGAAAACAGTGCCGTCCAGCTGGCCGCCAGTGAGCGGGAGACAGCTTGGCGCGAAATGGCGAAGCAAGTTGCCCACGAAATCAAAAATCCGCTTACGCCAATGCGCCTTACGGTTCAAAGTTTTCAACGAAAATTTGATAGTACAGATCCAGATATTGGTAACAAAATGGCAGAATATACCGATACGCTCCTGCAGCAAATTGACACTTTAAGTTCAATATCATCAGCTTTTTCTACTTATGCTAAAATGCCTGCACAACAGGATGAAACTTTGGATGTAGTAAAAATTACGAAATTGGCCTTGGACATTTTCAATGAAGATTATATTTATCTATTTTCTGAGGAAGATGACGTGCGCGCACGTTTTGACAGAACGCAGCTCATACGTGTCATTACCAACTTAGTTAAAAACAGCATCCAATCTTTAGAACAGAAAAATCCTGAAGAACCTAGAGTTGATGTTTTAATTAAGACTGAAGGTGAATTTGTGAATATTTGGGTTACAGACAATGGTATCGGAGTTCCCGAAGAAAACAGAACCTGCATTTTCGAACCCCAATTTACAACCAAGACTAGTGGAATGGGCTTAGGTCTTGGAATGGTAAAGAATATTGTTGAAACATACGGTGGAACCATAACCCTAGATTCTTCAGAAGAAAAAACCACTTTTAAAGTATCCTTTCCGGCAATACTTTAAGGTTTTTAGTAGCTTTGTGATTGGGCTAAGAATACATGAATTTGTTTATTGATTATTCACGTATTTGTAGCGAAAACATCTCTATAAAAAGCGAAAAAATGAAATACCAAAACATAATCTCCGAAAGTAAAAACGGCATCACAACCATAACTATAAACCGTCCTTCAAAACTTAATGCTCTCAACCGTGAAACCATTCAGGAACTACGCAATGCATTTGAAGAAGCCGATAATTCAGATAAAATAAAAGTAATAATCGTTACCGGAAGTGGAGACAAAGCTTTTGTTGCAGGCGCAGACATCAGTGAATTTGCAGATTTTTCAGAAAAAGAAGGTGCAAACCTAGCAGCAAAAGGGCACGAATTATTATTCGATTTTGTTGCAAATCTCTCCACACCTGTAATCGCGGCAGTGAATGGGTTTGCTTTGGGTGGCGGACTGGAATTAGCGATGGCAGCACATTTCCGAATTGCTTCCGATAATGCAAAAATGGGGCTACCCGAAGTTTCGTTAGGAGTGATTCCAGGTTATGGTGGCACGCAGCGTTTGCCACAATTGGTAGGCAAAGGCCGGGCAATGGAGATGATCATGACCGCCGGAATGATTGATGCTAATCAGGCCCTTCAATATGGATTGGTTAATCACGTAACAACTCTAGAGCAATTAATAGAATTTACTGAAAAAATTGCCACTAAAATCATGAAAAATTCTTCCGTTGCAATTGCTTCAGCAATTAATGCAATTAACGCAAACTTCGAAGATGGCGAGAATGGTTTTGAAGTAGAGATTGAAGAATTCGGCAACTGTTTCGGCACTGAAGATTTTAAAGAAGGCACACAGGCATTTCTGCAAAAGAGAAAAGCTGACTTTCCGGGGAAATAATAAGATGGAAAAATATTTAAACTACAGTGTATGAAGCATCTCTTAATTCTATTAATTCTTACACCTCTTTTTTCTATTGCTCAGAATATTGATTCCAATAATTTTATTGGCAAATGGACTGGAGAGGAAAAGGGTGAAATGGGAGCTGTTATTTTCGAAAATAATGGTTTTGCATTTTGGGAATTAGATGGACAAATTGTTGGTGGAAAAGAATTTATGTTTGAGGGAGAAAAGAAGAGTTTGACTTATCGTATAAATACTCAAATTGATCCAATACAAATTGATTTTATTATAACAAACCTAATTAGCGGTGAAGTACGAGAGCTCGTGTGCATCGCGAAATTCGTTGATGCTAACAACATCCTTTTGACAATTGGTTTTGATGTTCCGAGACCGACAGAATTCAACACTAATAATTCATTGAAATTGACTAGGGCTAAATAACCGAAGGGTATATTATCTCCTAAAAGATACAATAGCCCTAAAAACAAATTATTAAAAAATTATTTTATGAAAAGATATCTTCTCTTAATTTTCGTTTTTACTTTTGTTTTTCAGGTAATTGCCCAAGAAAAAGCTGAACCCTGGTTTAAAGACGGTGAAGCCCAAATTGTCAAAGCTTTTGAAGATCCCAACGACTGGATACGTACAGATTTATGGGTAGAAACTACTTTTGATACCGATGGAGACGGGAAGCCAGACCGGATGCATGTAGATGTTACAAGACCAAAACAAACTGAAACAGACGATTTAAAACTCCCTGTTGTTTATGAAACAAGCCCCTATTTCGCAGGTGTTGCGCCAGAAACTGAAGGTGCTTTTCACGATGTATATCATGAATTAGGCGCTCCAGAAAAAAGAGATAGTGCATCCGTCAGTAACAAGACGCGGCAAGCGACCAATCATTTCGAATTCCCAAATTAATACCTGGGTACCTCGTGGTTATATTGTTATTCATTCCTCATCCCCAGGAACTGGACTTTCTCAAGGTTCACCAACCGTTGGCGGCGACAATGAATCTCTAGCACCAAAAGCGGTAATAGATTGGCTCAACGGTCGTGCAAAAGGCTATGCGACTCCTGATGGAAACGAAGAAGTGAAAGCTTATTGGGCTACAGGTAAAGTGGGAATGACTGGTACTTCATACAACGGTACAATTCCGTTGGCAGCCGCAACTACTGGTGTGGAAGGACTTGAAGCTATTATTCCAATCGCACCAAATACTTCCTATTACCATTATTACAGATCTAACGGATTGGTGCGCTCACCAGGTGGATATTTAGGAGAAGATGTAGATGTACTTTACGATTTTATTCATAGTGGCGACGAGTCGAAAAGAGCTTACAACAATGCAACCTATCGCGATAAGGAAATAAAAAATGGCATTGATCGCATAACGGGCGATTACAATGATTTTTGGGCTGGCCGTGATTATTTAAACGATATGGAACCAATGAAAGCCGCCTTGTTTATGGCACACGGGTTTAACGATTGGAACGTAATGCCAGATCACAGCTATAGAATTTACAAAAAAGCTGAAGAAATGGGTCTTCCTGTAAAAATATATTATCATCAAAAGGGTCATGGTGGACCTCCACCATTATCTATGATGAATAAATGGTTTACAAAATATCTCTTCGGAATTGATAACGAAATAGAAAAAGGACCAAAAGCATGGATTGTTCGGGAAAATGATGAGAATGATAATCCTACCCCCTATTCGAATTATCCAAATCCCGAAGCCGAAAAGGTTACACTTCTTTTAAAGTCAACTTCAAAAAATGATGGGATGTTGACATTTGAAAAAAATAAAAAACAAGGCGTCCAAACCTTGATTGATGATTACCATTTTTCGGGAGATTCGCTCGCCCAACTTACAAGTTCAAAACATAGATTATTATTTGTTACACCTATTTTAAAAGAAAATCTCCACCTTTCTGGACTTTCTACCTTGAAAATAAAATTGGCAAGTAGCAAACCAGCGGCAAACCTTTCTGTTTGGATGGTTTCTCTACCGTGGAACACATCTCCTGATGCGAAAATTACAGACAATATTATCACTCGAGGATGGGCAGATCCACAGAATTATAAATCGCTTACGGAGAGTGAGCCTTTAAAACCTGGAAAGTTTTATGAAATGACGTTCGACCTTATCCCAGATGATCAAATAATCCCTGCTGGACAACAAATTGGTTTAATGATTTTTTCGAGCGATAATAAATTTACTTTATTACCACAACCCGGAACTCAATTGACCATAGATCTCAATGAAACTAGTATTGAAATTCCAGTTGTTGGAGGGAAAAAAGCTTTTAATAATGCCTTACAAAAGAAATAGTAGAATATTGAATTAACTTAACCCTTTAAAACAATAGAGAATAAAAATTTTATTAATTGCTGATAGTATCTTTAAAAAATAGATGAATTCACTTTCGAGCGCCAACGAATCTTTGCTTTTAGCGATGCGGTTTTTTCAATAGCAATCACTTTGCTCATATTAGATATTTCATTATCTAATAATTATACAAAAACCCCAGAATCCACTTCACTTCTGTTGCAGTCGTTAATTCCGAATTTCATGAGGTTCATTATTAGTTTTTTAGTAATCGCACGCTATTGGAAATTTTATTTGATATACTCTCGCTTTTTGGAAAATTATACAAATAAATTGTTTTGGTTAAACATTGCGCTGCTCTTTACCGTGGTTTTACTACCCTTTTCCACATCATTTTTTGTTGGAGGTTTTTACGATGATGTTCGTTTTATTTTTTATGTCTCCAATTTGATCATGCTTAGCGCAATAAATTCCATAATGCTTCTAACGATTTTAAAAAGCACTTCTGAACATATTGAACCTATAACAGTAAAATGGTTAAAGTTTCGAGCGGCAAATAGCCTTTTTGTTTGGGTTCTAGCCCTACTTCTATCGTTCGTGTTTCCAATTTTTGCAAGATTCACCTTTATATTTCTATTTATTTTTCAAGGTATTGGGAAAAGATATTTTTTTTAAAAAAGTTATACCAAAGTAGGATTAATTCCAATTTTTAAAGGATAAATTCCAAATAATAATTAACTTTGAGGAATCCCAATCTTCAAAGTTTTTTTATGCTCTATCCTCATCCGAAAGGTCGTGGCGCCCAGAAAAATGTTCATAACCGTTTCTTCGAAAATAAACACGAAGTGCTGGATGAATATTTGAATTTCTGTGAGGCGGAAGGGGAGGAAGCGGATAACAACAAGACGAACTACCTTGAAGTATTTCCGAAAACCTTCATAAACAAAGTAGAAAGTCCAGACGTGGGAATGGGTTTTTCTGCAAATCCATATCAAGGTTGCGAACATGGATGTGTATATTGCTATGCCCGGAATAGTCACGAATATTGGGGTTATGGCGCAGGATTGGACTTTGAACGAAACATTCTCTTCAAAAGAAATGCTCCAAAACTTCTTGAAGAAAAGATAACCTCCAAAAACTGGGAAGGAAATACAATTGTTTTTTCCGGAAATACGGATTGCTATCAGCCCTTGGAAAGGAAAATGGAAATAACCCGAAAATGCCTTGACGTTATGTTGAAATGGAAACATCCCACTGGCATCATTACAAAAAATTCTTTGATACTTCGTGATCTAGATATTCTGAAAGAGATGGCAAAGTTGAATATAATTTCGGTCAATATTTCCATCACTTCACTTTCCGAAGATACACGTAGATTGCTGGAACCGCGAACTGCAACCATTAAGCAAAGACTGAAAGTAGTAGAAGTTCTTTCAGAAAATGCCATTCCAGTTCGTGTGATGATGGCACCGATTATTCCTTCATTAAACAGTCATGAAATCCTTCCTTTGGTAAAAAGTGTCGCGGAACTTGGAGCTAAAGATGTAAGTTACACCATTGTGAGATTGAATGGTCAAGTTGCGGAAATTTTCAAGGATTGGGCTCATAAAACAATTCCTGACAAAGCAGAAAGAATACTGAATCAAATAGCCGAATGCCATGGCGGAAACCTCAATGACAGCAACTGGGTAAGAAGGATAAAAGGAGGTGGAACCATCGCTGAACAAGTAAAGAATACGATGGCGATCGCAAAAAATAAATATTTGAAAGATGTCCAAATGCCTAAACTGGATAATTCCCATTTTTTTCAACTTAAAAATCCGCAACTGAAGCTTTTTTAATTTTCTCTGTGTATCTCTGTGGCCCTCTGCGCAACTCTGTGTTATAATTATTCCGCAGAGTTTCGCAGAGATAACGCAGAGGTTCACAGAGGATTAATTCTCATAATCTGCATCTCTTATATTTATTTATTATTTTTCGTTCATTCTTCTTTAACTTTGAACTCCTTTTTTAAGTGTTACGGATAAATTCTTTTTTAAATCCGAAGTTGCACTTATAACTTTAATTCAGGAAATTAAAACCAGATGGTTTACAAAGTAAAAAAACTTATTGTCAGCTTTGTTCAATTCAAAAGGGCATTTGTTAATTATCCTTTTCGGAAATTCAATTATGTAGAAATACTGCTTTTCTGGACAAGAGAAAAACTAACACGTTCCCAATTTTTGATTCTATCTGGAATTCTGGTTGGCCTTACTGCGGGTTTGGGAGGCGTTCTGCTTAAAGTACTAGTGCATCACATTCAATCTTTTATAAATAACGACGTCCCTTTTGAGGAACGAATTTATGTTTTTGCGATCTTTCCTTTGGTCGGGATTCTACTCACTACTTTGATTGTAAAATACCTATTTAAGGGCGATGAGCATAAAGAACTTTCGTATGTATTAAAAGATATTTCTCAAAATGGAAGTAAAGTAAAATCCACAAAAATGTACTCTCAGATTATTGAGAGTGCAGTGACCGTTGGTTTTGGTGGCTCTGTTGGACTAGAAACACCGATAGCCGTTACAGGTTCAGCCATTGGTTCCAATTACGCCCAACGTTATCGTTTAGGTTTTAAGGAACGTACTTTATTGTTGGCTTCTGGTGCCGCAGCTGGTATTTCCGCTGCTTTTGATGCACCCATTGCCGGTGTAATGTTTGCCTTCGAGATTTTATTAGTGGGATTAGTGTTCACAGATTTTATTCCATTGGTTATTGCCGCAATCTGTGGAAGCCTGCTTTCCACAATTATTTTAAAGGAAGATGTTTTATTTAATCTTCCGGCTCGAGAAGTCTTTAATTATGGAAACATACCATATTATATGGTGCTCGGAGTACTTACTGGCCTTTACGCTCGCTATTTTTTGGTGGTCGGAATGATTGTAAAATGGTTCTTTGCGAAATTTAAGAAACGAGTTGTATTAAGAGCCATTATTGGCGGGAGCATGCTTTCATTATTATGTGTTGCCTTTCCTCCACTTTTCGGGGAAGGATATCTCAATATTCGTATTCTGCATCAAGGGAATATGGAGCATTTGATTCACGAAAGCCTGTTCCGTTATTTCGAACTTGACAGTTCCCAATTCATCATCATTGTATTTTTAAGTCTAACCATACTATTTAAAGCTTTTGCAACCAGCATTACGCTCAGCTCTGGTGGAAATGGTGGAAACTTTGCGCCTTCCTTAGTTGCCGGAGGTTTGCTGGGTTATCTTTTCGGGTTTGTTTTGGAAACTATGGGAATGCCGAATGTGCCAATAACCAATTTAATGCTTGTTGGAATGGCAGGTGTAATGTCTGGAGCATTGTATGCGCCGTTGACTGGCATTTTTCTGATTGCTGAGACCAGTAGCGGATACGATTTATTTATTCCTTTGATGGTTGTTTCAGTGACTTCTTATGCTATTAATCGATTCTTTTCGCCCACCAATCCTGCGTATAAAAAACTTGCAGAACGGGGCGAGATTTTCACTACCCAACAGGATCAGAACATCCTGGCGCATATCAATCTTAGCGATTGTTTGAATGTTTCACCTTTGGTTATAAGCACTTTAGATAGTATGGAGGAAGTGATGCGGAAGTTTAGGAACAGCAATCAAAACACGATGGCCGTGGTGGATTCCGAAAATCAATTTTGGGGAATCTTAAACCGCGAGCGATTACGACCTTACTTATTGGGGAAGGAATCTACGGAAGGCATCAGTGTCAACGAATTAACAATAAGCCCTTCCTTCATCATTTCCAATCAGGATACGGTGATGAAAATTATGAAAATGTTTGACGAAGCCGATGTGTGGCAACTTCCCATGCTAGATCAAGATCGAAAGTTTCAAGGATTTGTAAGTCGTTCTGCAATTCTGAATAATTATCGAAAATTGTTGCGGGAGTATTCTGAATGAGACTTAAGACCGCTGCACTATAAGACGTAAGACATAAGATTAAAAACAGGTAAGATATTGTCCTACGTCTTACCGTCTTAAGTCTATTTCACTATACTATCCGTTCTTTGGGGCTCTGCGGTAAATATTCCATCGCAGAGGCGCAGAGGTCGCAAAGGTTTTATTAAAACTATCCGAAACTCCCTTTATTTTAATTAGTAACTTTGGCGCCCTCTATCGGGGACTAAATCGAGACAATTTCATTTATGGGTGTTATTAAAAAACTACTTCTTTTTTGTTTCTTCTTAAATTTTTCCTCCTTTTTTGGACAGGAAAAAACGGATCTTTCCCAACTTTCTTTTGAATCCCTTAGCGATACAATTACTAAATACGCATTAAATAATCTTGCAAAAGGCATTGAAGCAACCAATGTCTATATTTTAAAAGCGAAAAAAGAAAAAGATAAGAAAAAGGAATGGAAAGGCCTTTACGGCCTTGGAAGTATTTATGAACGTCACCAAGAATTTGATAAAGCACAGATATATTACGAACAATCTCTTAGCCTAGCACAGGAAACCAATCTTCAAGAGGAAATCGTTGGGTCATATACTTTAGGTGCGAATATTCAATTAGCTCTATCCAACGCTTCTAAAGCGATGGATATTTTAGAAAAAGCATTAAAATTAGCTGAAGAAATACAGAGCCAATATTGGGAGGAGGTTGTATTACAGTATATATCGTATGCTCTTCAATTATCTGGAGACACACAAAAAGCTATTGAGATTCGTAAGAAGTTTATTTCTATTTACGAAAATAAGCCCATAGATTCTATTTACACCGCCTCCTCAAAAAGAGTCGATTTGGTGGATCGATATGCCCAACTTTCAGTTTCCTATCTGAAACTTAAGCAGATAGATTCCGCTAAACAATATGTGAAGTTGATTTCTAATTTGGTTACACCCGAAGATAGTTGCAATCTGAGAACACTGCATATAATACAGGGCCAGGTTGATTTCAATGAGAAAAAATATAACGAAGCCAGAAAGAATTTTAAAGCTGCCGCTCTACTATGCGATCCAAATGATCCTTTAATGGACTTGCGAATGAATTACGATTTGGGAAAAGTAGAACACGGTGCGGGAAATTTTAAGGAAGCCAAAGATATATTGCAAAAAGCCCTAGATAATTATGATGTAAAACCTTCGGAAGAGGGCTTTATGGATAATTACTACAAACTCTTAGCTGATAGCTATAAAGAAACTGGCGATTTCGAAAAGGCCAATTATTATTTTGAAAAATATATTGTTTCCACTTCGGAGTTTGATAAATTGAAAACTGAAATAAAAGCCACTACAAAAGCGAAGGAAATTTCAAAATTCCGAAATGAACTAAAAGCCCTTGAAGCAGAAAAGGAAGGAAAACAAACCCTTCTTAATTATTTGTTCTTGGGAGCTTCCCTAATAATTTTGGCTCTTCTTTTTGTCCTACTACGGTTTTATAAAAACAAGAAGAAAAATGAAGCCAGGTTTGAAGAGCTATTGGAAAAGATGAAAATTTCTTCGGAAGAAAATTCAGATGTCATTGATACCAAAGATGATGTTTTAGAAGAAAAAAATAGCTCGGATGTTCCGGAAGATGTAAAACAGCAAATTCTGGAAGGACTTAAGAAGCTTGAAAAACAGGAATATTTTTTAAAACAGGATTGTAACTCTTATAATGTTGCCAAGAAAATAAATACCAATACTTCTTATCTTTCCAAAGTAATCAATTCTCATTACGGTAAAAACTTCAACACCTATATCAACGATCTTCGAATAAACTACGCCATTGTCCGTCTTAAGAATGATGTGATTTTTAGGTCGTATTCCATTCAGGCTATCGCCGAGGAAGTAGGTTATAAATCGGCAGATTCCTTTACCAAATACTTCAAAAAAGATACGGGTTTAAACCCTTCTTTTTATATTAAGGAAATCAAGAATATCGTCTAAAAAGTCCTTTTCAAACCTAAATTTATAAATTTCGGGTTGGGGAATTCTTCATTTTTAAAAAATTCATAAAATGCTCTAAACCTCTTTGTCTATTGAGGTTCCCGTTGTTTGTAAGCTTCCCGAAATTCCTAAATCTCGGGAAGCTTCTCTTTTATATAGGTGTTTTGTGTTATTCATTTGTTTCAGAAATTAATCGCTAAAACAATATACCATGAAAAAATCAAATTCAAACACAACATCAAAATCACAATTAATTCTGTGGTTCATCGCATACGGACTTATTGCTTACATATTCGTAACACAATATCTTCATCTACAAAACCATTCCTTATGAAAAGCAAAACCACAAAACGCATTACCCTTATAAAATTTGCTATTGGCATTTTAGCAGGCATAACAATTTATCTTTTTATCCAATTAATATTCTAAACCAAACATTATGACAACTATAGTCAAATTATCAATCGCCATAACATTACTGTTCTTCGCGGTAACAATGAAAGCACAAGAGCTAAACGGCTCCTATAACGGCACTCTAGAAGTTCAGGGGATGCAACTCGAACTTATTTTCAATATTACACCAACAGACAATGGATATAGCGCAACGCTAGATGTTCCGATGCAGGGCGCAAGCGGAATAGAACTGGATTCTGTAATTTTGCAGGGTAAAAATATCACCATTACATCTGCAAAAATGCAGTTGACTTATATAGGAACAGTTTCTGGAGAAAATATCGAAGGAACCTACGAACAAATGAGGCAAAAATATCCACTGAATTTGAAGAAAACCATAAAAACAAAACCAGGAAATACTGAACTTCCTTCAACCAATGAAGAGTTGGCAAAATTAGCTGCTAGAGAATCTGGAAATTATAAATATTCGGTTGAAGATTATTTTAAAACGCCTGAGGCATATTCTTTTAAACTTTCCCCAGATGGTAAGTTTATAAGCTATATGAAAAGACGGGAAACTGGGGAACGCGATTTGTATTTAAAGGAAACCGCAACCCAAAAAGAAACCTTGCTTATTAAGCAGGAAGAAGATTTAATAAAGGGATATTTTTGGGCGAATAACAGCAGAATTCTATACTTACAAGATAAAGGAGGAAACGAAAATAACCATGTTTTTGGAATAGATGTTACAGGCCAGAATAAAAGTGAATTAACTCCTTTTGATGGCGTGAAAGTAGATATTATAGAAGATTTAAAAGAAGACGAAAACCACGTGATTGTTCAAATGAACAAAGACAATCCACAACAAGAAGAACCGTATTAACTAAATATCAATACAGGAGAAATCACCAAATTATACACCGTTGTTGCAGGTGACGCACCAGTTAGTTCGTACGATTTTGACCGAAAAGGAAATCTTCGCGCCATTAACCGAATTGTAGAAGGCACAAAAATGGAATTGCTCTACAAAATTGATGGTGAATTTAAACGCGTAATGCTAACTGATTTTGGAGATTCTTTTGGAATTTCATCTTTCAATCCAAGTTCTAAAAACCCAGATGAGGCTTATGTTATTTCAAATTTGGATAACGACAAAACTGAAATCCAACTTTACGATTTAAAGGCTAATAAAAAAATCAAAACGATTTTCAGTAATGATGAATTTGATGTTTCGGGAGTTTCACTTTCAAGAAAAAGAAATTACGAAATAGATTATTTCAGCTATACTGGAGAGAAAACGGTAGTTGTACCTGTAAGTAGTACCTACAAAAAAATCTATGCTCGTTTGCAAAAGGAATTTGGAGAAAAGCAATTCTTCACTGTAGGAAAAACCGATGATGAATCACAATATATGGTTGCAGTTACTAGTGATAAAATTGTAGGAGAATACTATTTGTATGATCTGAAAAAAGACAAGGTCACATTATTGTACAAGATATTGCCACATTTAAAAGCTGAAGATATGGCTACTATGAAGCCTATCAAGTTTAAAAGTCGCGACGGACTTACATTATACGGCTATATAACTTTACCTGCGAATTACAAAAAAGGTGAAAAAATAGCACTTATTGTAAATCCACACGGAGGACCACAAGGAATTAGAGATTATTGGGGTTTTAATCCAGAAGCGCAATTATTTGCAAGCCGTGGTTATGCAACGCTTCAAGTAAACTTTAGAGTTTCTGGCGGATACGGAAAAGAATTTTTAAAAGCTGGATTTGGACAAATTGGCCGTAAAGCAATGGATGATGTAGAAGACGGAGTAGATTATGTAATGGCACAAGGATGGGTAGATAAAAACCGTGTAGCTATATATGGCGCAAGTCACGGAGGTTATGCAGTGTTGCGAGGAATGACTAAAACTCCTGAAAAATACGCTTGTGGTGTAGATTACGTAGGTGTAAGCAACTTGCATACTTTTATGGGAACCATTCCTCCATACTGGGAAAAATACAGGGAGTTGCTGTACAAGATTTGGTATGATCCAACCATTCCTGAAGAAAAAACCATTATGGACGAAATTTCTCCAGCTTTGCACGTTGATAAAATAGTGAAGCCATTGTTTGTCGTTCAAGGCGCAAATGATCCACGAGTAAATATCGATGAAGCAGATCAGATTGTTGAAAGTCTAAGAAAAAGAGGTGTTGAAGTACCGTATATGGTAAAATATGATGAAGGTCACGGCTTTGGAAAAGAAGAAAACCAATTGGAACTTTATAAAACTATGATGGGCTTTTTTGCAGAACACTTGAAATAGAACCTAGACTATAGGACTTAGTATTAAAAAACCTATCAAGTAATCCTTGATAGGTTTTTTTCTTTGCGTTCTCTGCGCCTCTGCGGTAAATACTCCACTGCAAAGACGCAAAGGTCGCGGAGTTTATTTCTTACCCTCCCATTCAGCGTAGAATTGATTTAGAAATATTTCCATAAATCCATGGCGTTCCTGTGCAATTTTTTTCCCAGTTTTGGTGTTCATTCTATCTTTTAAAAGAAGTAATTTTTCATAAAAATGATTGATGGTTGGTGCATTCGAAACCTTGTATTCAGCAGGAGTCATATTTAAATCCGGCTCAATTTCAGGGTCGTAAAGTTTTCGACCTTTAAACCCACCGTAATTAAATGTGCGTGCAATTCCTATTGCTCCAATGGCATCAAGTCTATCTGCATCTTGAACAACTTCTAATTCTTTTGAATGAAATTGTTTTGTTTTATTTCCACCTCTAAAAGAAATATTTTCAATGATTTTTACAATGTGTTCGATTATTTCCTTTGGAACATGCTGGGTTTTTAGAAATTGTCGCGCTTTTTTAGGTCCAATCGTTTCATCTCCATTATGAAATTTAGAATCGGCTATATCGTGAAGTAATGCTCCTAAAGCAACCACGGTTTTATCCACTTCTTCCCCTTCGGAAATAAGCACTGCATTTTTATAGACCCGTTCAATATGAAACCAATCGTGTCCGCCTTCGGCATCTGTCAATTCGTTTTTTACAAAGGCGATTGTATTCTGAATAATTTCTTCAGTAGAAAAAAAAGTCATTATTTATGGATTTTTGAAGAGACGATTTCTTCTACTTTATCAATCAGCGCTTCGACTTCAAAATCTGAAATCTTTATTGCGGGATGTGAAATCATTTCCAAACGAACCCCCAATTGAATTGGAAACATTCCCCACCGCTGTAATTTCCATGAATTATTAATTGTTATAGGTACCACGTAGCCGTTGGGTACTTTCTTGAAAAGAGTTTGCAGACCACTTCTTCTAAAGGGTTTTGGCACTCCGTTTTTACTACGTGTACCTTCTGGAAAAATAACTCCGCTTCGATTGAATTTTTGAAGGTATTTTGAAAATTTAACCATTTCAACAATAGCTTGTCTTGGGTTTTTCCTATCTATCAAGATAGAACCGCCGTGTCGAAGATTATATGATACCGAAGGCACCCCTTTTCCCAATTCGACTTTTGAAATAAATTTGGGGTGATATTTTCTTAAATACCAACTTATAGGCGAGATATCCCACATGCTTTGGTGATTGGAGACAATTATTATCGGGTCATTGCATGGAATATTGGCATCTATTTTAACGTGAAAAGTGGTCCCCAGCACATTTAAACATCGTAGTAAAGTCCAATTGAAATAATCTACACTTTTTTTATGTGCCTGATATCCAAACACATTGAAACAGATCCATTGAACAGGATGGAAAACGATAATGGTAATACCAAACAACAGGTAAAACAAAACCGAAAATGGATAGCTTATAAGTTTTGAGAGTGCTTTCATTAGCTTTCAAAAGTAAGAAAACCGTCTTTAAAAAAAGACGGTCTTCATATTTGCTTAATAAACTTTTTTACACAGAAAGATTACCGTTTTGACTTGGATCTATTTTTCAGGGTATTTCGGTCTATATAAATATAATTGTAAATGCATAGAGCAATAATGACTAACCAAAATGATCTGTAAAGCCAATCATTAATTTCCTTTCCGAACAAATGTGAAACACTGGGATTTGTATATATATTAAATATAAGCGCCCCTATCGCCAAAAGTCCGATAATAATAGTAAATGGTTTGGTAATTTTCATCGTTGCAGTGTTTAGCAATACTCGTTATATGCATTTTTCAAGTTCTCAGCAATCATTTGCGCTGGACGACCTTCAATATGATGGCGCTCTAGCATATGCACCAATTCACCATTTCTGAATAAAGCCATAGAAGGCGAACTTGGTGGAAATGGAACCATATGTGCTCTAGCAGAATCTACAGCTTCACGATCAACACCTGCAAAAACAGTTACCAAATGATCTGGATGTTTATCGTTTTGAAGTGACATAGCCGCACCTGGGCGTGCGTTGGCAGCGGCGCATCCGCAAACTGAATTAACGACAACAAGTGTTGTCCCTTCTTTTTTTAATACTTCTTCAACATCGTTGGCTGTATGTAATTCTGTGAAACCTACTTTTGTAAGGTCCTCACGCATCGGTTTTACTAATTCTGGTGGGTACATAAATATTTATTTTAATTAATCTAAAAATCTGATTGCAAAGATACAAATTTTGAAAGCGAAAATATTTCAAATGAATCCCAAATAATCTAGTATCAAATTGCAAATAAGCACCAAGCATTAAATTCTCAATTCCAGGAAAAGGGGGATTATTAATTCCATTCTTGGAACCTTTTTAGAATTCGATGCTTGAATTTTGGTGCTTAAAATCGTTACCTTTGTCGGCTTTAATTCCGAAAATTACAATTTTTATGCTTCGTTGGCTATTAGCCGTTCTCGGTTATTTCTTTTATCGGTTTCCAGGTGCTATTGCAGGTTTTCTCATTGGTAGCTTTTTGGACAATCTAAGTGTAAAAGGTAAAACTTTTCAGACTTCATTTGGCACCACTCAACAACAAGTGACTCCAGCAGATTTTGAACTCAACCTACTTTCTTTGGCTTCTTTGGTTATAAAAGCCGATGGAAATGTGAGCCAAACAGAGCTTGATTATGTGCGTCAATATTTTGTTCAAGCTTATGGAAAGGATCGTGCTAATGCCACTTTTCGTGTTTTTAACGAAGTTATAAAAAATAGAGAAATATCTGCTCAAAATATCGGTACGCTACTTCGTAAAAGAACTCGTTATGAAAGTAGATTGCAGATTCTTCACTTTTTATTTAGCATTGCGAATGCAGATGGCAACGTTTCAACTGCTGAGGTAAATGAAATTAACAGGATCTCTGGTTTCTTGGGTGTATATGCCCGAGATTTTGAAAGTATAAAGGCGATGTTCTTTAAAAATCCAGACAGCGCATATAAAATCCTGGAAATAGACCGCAATGCAACCGCTGCAGAAATTAAATCCGCCTACCGAAATATGGCAAAAAAATATCATCCTGATAAACTACAACATTTAGACGAGGCCCACCGAAGAGGTGGAGAAGAAAAGTTCAAAAAAGTGCAAGAAGCTTATGAACAAATTCAAAAGGAGCGCGGGATTTAACTGTCTGTAAACTTTTAAGAGTTACGATATTTCCTCCTTGTTATTACCTTTTCCAGTTGTCTCTCAATTATCAATCGCGCCAAAGTTTGTCCAGCACTTTCTTTCTCCGTATTATCAGCAAGTGCCGCAATGGCTTTTTCTTGAGCGATGTCTATTCGATATAAAATGGCAACCAATTTATTGAAATCGGTTGCCATTAAATCATTCAGATACCTGGCCAGTTTTTCGTGAAGCGCTTCATAGGATTGATCTTCGGAAATCAGTTTTTCTGAAGAAACTATTTCGCAGCTCCATACCAAAGCTTCCATTTTATCGTCATCCTTTTTCAAACTATCAAATTTTTCTAATTCGTATAAAGTTGGAAATTAAAAATGACATTTTCGTTTTAATGGGTTTTTTCAGAATTCAATTTTATAAAATCGTATAAAAGTCGAACTCCAATACCCGTTCCCCCGGAAGGATTTGAACCTTTAGCATCCTTTAAAAATGCAGGGCCGGCAATATCTAAGTGAATCCAATCATAATCCGTAAAATGTTCCAAGAATTTCCCCGCAGTACTCGCACCGCCAACGGGACCTCCAATGTTTTTAAGATCGGCAACATCACTTTTCAAGAGCTCTTCAAATTCCTTCCAAAAGGGAAGTTGAAAAAGACGCTCATAAGTCGTTTCCCCAGATTGCTTTAATTCGTCCATTTTTTCTTGTTGGTTTCCGGCCATCGCAATCCCGAAAGGTCCAGTAATTGCAGCCGCCGCGCCGGTTAGGGTAGCCATATCCACAACAAGTTCGGGGTTGTATCGCTTTGCATACGTTAAGGCGTCGGCTAGGATCAATCGGCCTTCTGCATCTGTATTTTGAATTTCTACAGTTGTGCCATCCATCATTGTTATCACGTCATCGACCAAAAGTGCTTTTCCGTCAATTTTATTATCGGTAGCAGGAACAAGCCCAACCACATAATATGGAAGTTCGTTCATCGCTATTGCTGCCATGATCCCAACAACTGTTGCGCCTCCACCCATATCTGATTTCATGGTGGACATAGATCCGCTGATTTTTAAGGAATATCCACCAGTATCGAAGGTCACACCTTTTCCTACCAAAACAAGCGGTTGCTTATTGACTGCATTTTTAGGATGATAAGTCATAATATTGAAAGTCGGCGGCACTTCAGAACCTTGATTTACGCCTAAAAGTCCACCCATTCGCAAGGCTATAATTTTTTCCTTTTGAAGTATTTCGGTTTTGAAACCATATTTATTTCCTGCTTCCACGATTCTTTCTGAAAATCTTACAGAATCCAATTTATTGGGTGGTTCATTGACCAAAGTGCGCGTAAGGGCGACTCCATTTATAAGATTGGTTACTTGTTTTATGGTTGTTTCAGAAACAGTTTCCTTTGAAATGTAAATTTTTAATTCCTTCTTTTCTTTTTTCTTTTGATAGGAATGGAACTGATAACTTCCCATCAGCAAGCCTTCCAAAAAGGAATTCATTTGACTTTCTGGCAAATCATTTAGGCCCTCTAGATAAGAAATGTCACAATTTTCTTTGGCTAAGGTTTTATACAGGGAAATGCCCAGTTTTCGGTTTTGTTCCGAATCTTGAGAAGTGGCAAGCACCCAAAAACTTTGTGAATCGCCAAAATGGCTAATCACACTATCTTTTTTGTCTTCGAAGGCAGCAGCTATTTTTTTTGAAATGGAAGCAGTCGAATCGTGTTTTTCCAATTGTTTCTCTTCGGAAATAAAAACGATTTTACAGGAGTTTTCAGGAATTTCGTTCTTGGAATTGTACGATGTCAATTCAAGGTTTAAATAGGAATTTTTCAAATTGAGATAATTAAAATTAGAGAATCAATATACACCTTTTTGTCTTTTCAGAAATGGAAATTTGAGGGAACTTTGAAAGTTTTAATAGACGCAATTTTGTCTTTTTACAAATTT
This sequence comes from Aequorivita sp., assembly GCA_034675805.1. GTDB lineage: Bacteria > Bacteroidota > Bacteroidia > Flavobacteriales > Flavobacteriaceae > Aequorivita. Next base: position 1,840,797 of record JAUCCX010000001.1, read on the forward strand.
CAATAAATTCTCAAGAATTGGAGAATTGGAGTAAAATCTGACCTTTAAAATAAAAAGTGGGCTTCGTGAACTCCGAAACCCACTCATCATTTTAGGCTAATCAAAACTTTTATTTTAGGGTATATCGAATACCAAGAAACCCACGAATTCCTTGGTTGGGAGCATAGACGTAGTTAGGGTCGAATGTTAATGCATACGGGTTGTTTGGGGTGGCAGTTGGATTTCCTGAGGAATCAAAAACTACTTCTTTATCGAATGGATCGTTAGCCCTTGAAATCAAGAACTGGGCATTTTTTGCTGGGGTCCAGTTCAAAAGGTTTTTTACGCCACCATAAAATTCAATGTTTTTAATTCCGTCATAAGTGAGCTGAATATTCTGGATGCTCCAAGTTGGACTATAGTCTGGTCGTGGATCCAAATCGCCCAAAAGAGGAAGACGCATCGGCCCAAAAAGGTTTCCGGTATAATCCACAGAAAGATTGTACTTGAAAATACGATAAGTCAAAGCCCAAGTACCGCTGAATTTTTCCGTAAGCATTTGCTGGGTGGTTTCTCCATTTTCCGTAGTAGTCACATCTTGATAGGTAAATCCAAGAATAGCCTTAAACCGATTTGAAAAATGCGCATCCACGTTAAACCCAATTCCTTTTGAAACTGCATTTCCGTCTAAGTTTGCATATATTATTTGATTTGGATTTCTGTCATAGTCTGGCAAAATGGCATTGGTAAAATAGGTGTACCAGGCAGAAGCCTCAAAGTTCATAATAGCAGCTCCATTGAGATACATTTTTTTCAAATAGTTCAGGTTCACATTGTAACTGCGTTCCGGATCCAATTCCCCTTCAATTATTACTTCGCGTGCTCCAGTAAGTGCGGCGTGGTCTTCTGTAAATAGATTCACCACTCGGAATCCGGTTCCAGCATTTAGACGGAGAATATTGTTTTCGTTCACCTTTAAACGATATGCCAATCTGGGTGTGAAAATGCTTCCGTGTCTTTCACCATAATCATATCTGGCGCCAAGCAAAAGCGTGTTTTTCTCATTGAATTTATACTCGTCCTGCACGAACGCTGAAGGAATTATAATTTCCTCTGGTTCGTTCTTGTCGCCATTTGCAGTAGCTGTGGTATTGTCGTCATAATAATTATATCGGCCGGCAACTCCAAAAAGCATATCGTGGTTTCCGAACTTTTTGTCCCAAGTAAATTGTCCAAACCCGATCCGTTGTTTTGCCATATATTTCACATCGCCATAAACCGAATTTTGGTCGTGATCGGTATAAGAGAAATTGAAGAGTATTTTTTCGCTAATAGGGAGTTGGTAACTTCCTAATAATTCATATCGAGTGGTGTAGATGCTTTCTCCATAAACTTCGTCTCCCCCTCTGAATGTAGGGTTCCAGTTCATCTCCCCGCCCCAACGATCTTCATAAAAGAAACGTCCCGCCAAGGAAGCAATCCTGTTTTCCTTGCGTTTAAAACTCCATTTATTGAAAAGGGAAACACGATCTTGAAGGGTTACATCCGTAAAATTATCTCCATTTTCATCTTTTGGATTGGAATAATTATAATAGTTCGCTCCCAAAAGGGCAGAAGCTTTTCCGAAGTTGTGTTTCAATCCCAGATCAAAATTTGTCTCGCCCCAAGTAGTGCCAAAAGCATCCACCGAAAGCCTTGGTGCATATTCAGGCAATTTAGTGATCACGTTTATCAGACCGCCCACAGCCTCACTTCCGTATAAGGAAGAAGCGGGACCTTTCACTATTTCCACTTGTTCGATCAATGAATTCGGGATTCCGGAAAGACCATAAACCGTGGAAAGTCCACTGACTATAGGCATTCCGTCAATAAGAATCAAGGTATATGGCCCTTCAAGCCCGTTGATGTGAATATCTCCCGTGCTGCAAACATTGCAATTTAATTGAGGCCGAACTCCATTCACGGTTTGTAAGGCATCAAAAATACTTGGAGTTGGGTTTTTCTTTAAAAATGCTTGGGAATATACTTCCACAGGAACCGGACTTTCTATTCGCAATACAGGTTTTAAGGTTCCACTGATTACGACTTCGTTCAGGCTATTGTCCTCTTTTAAATCAAAATTCTTTATTTGGGTTTCTCCGGAAAGTACTACTGTTTGGGATTCCTTTGAGAATCCAGTGAAGGAAGCAGACAAAGTGTAGATACCGTTTGGCACGTTTGCAAGATTATAATTTCCTTTGTCGTCGGTTACTGCCCCTTTGTTTATCTGGGCTATATAAACATTTGCGAAAGGTAGTGGTTCTCCTTCTGTCGTTATTTTTCCACTGATGTTAGTTTGGGCCATTACTGAAGTTCCTATTAAGAACAACATGGATTTCAACCAACTAAATGTATTATTCATTTATCTAAATTTATTTTTAGACAAAACTAAAAATATGTTTTACAATAAAAAAATATATCTTTGTATAAATATAAATTTTATGATAACCTTAGCCGAAGAAAACTATCTAAAAGCTATATTCCATTTAGAGTTGGAAAGTCAAGGCGAAGTGAGCACCAACGCCATTGCCGAGAGTATGGAAACCAAGCCATCCTCAGTAACAGATATGGTACAAAGACTAGCAGAAAAAAAAATGCTGATCTATAAACGTTATAAAGGCGCACAGCTCACTGAGAAAGGGAGGAAAATAGCTATTGGTGTGATTAGAAAACATAGACTCTGGGAAGTTTTTTTAGTAGAAAAACTCAATTTTCATTGGGATGAAGTACATGATATTGCAGAGCAATTAGAACATGTACAATCTGACGAATTAATAACACGACTAGATAAATATTTGGGGAGTCCAGATTTTGACCCGCACGGAGATCCAATTCCAGACAAACATGGAGTATTAAAAAGAACCGAGAAGAAACTCCTTTCAGAATTAGATAAAAACCAAGGTGGTGTTTGTGTAGGAGTAAAAGAAAGCAGTGGAGAATTTTTAAAATATCTAGATAAAAAGAAAATAGCTATTGGCACTAAAATAATTGTTCTTGGAAAAGAGTTTTTTGATGGTTCTATGGTGATTCAAGTTGGAGATGAGCAGTTTTTTATTTCCATAAAAATCGCGGAAAACCTTTATGTGCAAACCATATAAATCTCGAAAAGAAGAATCCAATTGGACTTTGACACTTTGATGAAAAGTTCAAAAAGAGAAGGAAAAAATGAAAAAAATCTTAATAATTAGTCTAATAACCAGTTTCATTGGATGTAAAAATACTTCCGAAGAAAATGGAAAGATTAAAGTTGTAACCACAACAACCATGCTTACCGATTTAGTAAAGAATATCGGTGGAGACGCAGTAAAAGTTGAAGGCTTGATGGGAGCTGGAGTAGATCCGCATTTATACAAGGCAAGTGAAGGAGATGTTTCTAAACTCCACAATGCAGATATTATCTTTTACAGTGGCTTACATCTGGAAGGAAAACTAGTTGATGTATTCGAAAAAATGGAGAAGCAAAACAAAAAAACGATTTCGTTGGGCGAATCGCTTCATAAAGATGATTTGATTGCTTCAAAGTTGTTTGCTTCAAACTATGATCCACATGTCTGGTTTAATATCCAATTCTTTAAACAATTTGCCCAAAAAATTACTGAAGTGCTATCAGAAGAAAATCCTGAGAATGCCAATCTTTTCAAAGAAAACAACAAAGCTTACCAGGAAAAATTAGATGTACTTGAGGCTGAAATAAAACAGACCATTGAAACACTTCCAAAAGAAAAGCGAATCTTAGTCACTGCGCATGATGCGTTTAATTATTTCGGAAATGAGTACGGATTTGAAGTAGTGGGATTACAGGGAATTTCGACTGCTACAGAAGCAGGTGTACAAGATGTTCAGAGACTATCAGATTTTATCATCAAAAACAATATCAAGGCAATTTTTATAGAAAGTTCTGTTCCACGTAGAACAATCGAAGCCTTACGGGAAGCTGTATTATCGAAAAAACATGATGTCACAATCGGCGGATCCTTATACAGTGATGCCTTAGGAAATCAAGGTACAGAAGAGGGAACTTACATAGGGATGTTCAAGTACAACGTGAAAACCATTGTAGACGCACTGAAATAGATTTCGAAGTTATGAAGGAAGAAAAAAAAAATAGCTATAAGTGTTGACGATCTTACCGTGGCGTATGATTATAAACCTGTACTTTGGGATATAGACCTGGAAATTCCTGAAGGTGTATTAATGGCTATTGTTGGACCTAACGGCGCAGGAAAATCTACTTTGATAAAAGCCATTTTGGGAATTATAAAACCCATAGCTGGCAGTGTTACAATCTTTGGCGAACCATACCAGAAGCAACGTAAATTGGTTGCATATGTACCTCAAAAAGGAAGTGTTGATTGGGATTTTCCAACCACTGCCGCAGATGTTGTATTAATGGGCACTTATGGAAGTTTAGGCTGGATAAAACGTCCAGGTCAAAGAGAAAAGAAAGCAGCGTTAGAAGCTTTGGAAAAGGTGGGAATGCTCTCTTTTAAAAATAGACAGATAAGCCAGCTTAGTGGTGGCCAACAACAACGTATATTTCTTGCCAGAGCCTTGGTTCAAGATGCATCAATTTACTTTATGGACGAACCTTTTCAAGGCGTTGATGCGACTACAGAAATTGCAATTATCAATATTTTAAAGGAATTGAGGAAAGCCGGAAAAACATTGGTAGTTGTACATCACGATTTGCAAACAGTACCGGAATATTTTGATTGGGTAACTTTTTTAAATGTGAAAAAGATAGCAACAGGTCCGGTAAAAGATATTTTTAATGATGACAACCTCACCAAAACATATGGAATCAATTATAAGGTGGCAATAAACCAATAGTATATATGTCAATAACAGATTATTTCGACTTACTTTGGCATGATTACACGCTTAGAACCATTACGATTGGGACGGCGGTATTAGGGGCAATATGTGGTATGTTGGGAAGTTTTGCAGTTTTGCGTAAACAGAGTCTTTTGGGTGATGCTATCTCTCACGCTGCCTTACCTGGTATTGCCATCGCATTTCTAATAACAGGAGCAAAAGACACTTATATCTTGATGCTTGGAGCTTTAGTTTGTGGCCTGATAGGCACTTTCTGGATACGTGGAATTACGTCAAAAACACATCTCAAAAGTGATACGGCTTTAGGATTGATTTTATCTTTATTCTTTGGATTTGGAATGTTATTGCTCACTTACATTCAAAAGCAACCCAATGCAAATCAGGCGGGATTAGATAAATATTTATTTGGTCAAGCCGCTACTTTAGTGGAAAATGATGTTTTTATAATGATTGGAGTAACTGGTGTGTGTTTAATAATTCTTTTATTGTTTTGGAAAGAGTTTAAAATAATGCTTTTTGACATCGACTATACCAAGACCTTGGGTTTTAATGTACGGTTTATAGATTCACTTATTACCTTCTTTATTGTTTTGGCTATTGTTCTAGGGCTTCAAACCGTAGGTGTTGTTTTAATGAGCGCAATGCTCCTCGCGCCTGCAGCTGCCGCAAGGCAATGGACAAATAGTTTGGGAATTATGATAGTCGTGGCCGCAATAATCGGGGCTCTGGCGGGAGTTCTTGGAACTGCTATTAGTGCGAGCCAAGACAATCTTTCAACTGGACCCGTAATTGTTCTGGTTGCAGCTGTATTTGTGCTTTTCTCATTTATTTTTTCCCCAGGAAGAGGTATATTGTTTAGGCAAATTCGTTTCAGAAAAAACCGAAATGATCTTCAGCTAAAGAAAACACTTCAATTTATGTTTGATATTGTGAAGACGCATGAAAACATTTCACATCCGCATGCAATTCGAATTTTAAATAATTTTTACGGTTTTCCGAAAAGTTCCCTTCGGAAGATGGAAGATAGAAATTGGATTTATTTGAAAGGAAATGAATGGTCATTGACCGAAACTGGATACGAGGAAGCCAAGAATTTATATAATTACCAAAACAATGAGTAGCGCCCAATTGGAAATACAGCTAATCGCTTCAGTAGTGGCAATTGCCTGTGCCATCCCTGGAGTATTTTTAGTTCTACGAAAAATGGCCCTTATAAGCGATGCTATTAGCCATTCCATTTTACCCGGAATAGTAATAGGTTTTTTTATTACTCAAGACTTAAATTCACCTCTTTTGATTTTATTCGCCGCTTTAACAGGTGTTATTACGGTAGTTTTGGTTGAAATGATCCAAAAAACTAGATTGGTAAAAGAAGATACTGCCATCGGACTGGTCTTTCCCACTCTTTTTAGTATAGGTGTAATTTTAATTGCCAAGAATGCAAACGATGTCCACTTAGATGTTGATGCCGTTCTATTGGGAGAGCTTGCTTTTGCTCCTTTTGATAGATTAATGATTTCTGGAATGGATATAGGACCAAAATCTTTATGGGTTATGGGAAGCATTTTAGCGATCTCAATAACCTTATTGATTCTGTTTTTCAAGGAATTAAAAGTCAGTACCTTTGATGTAGGCTTATCTTCCGCTTTGGGCTTTTCACCCATCATAATGCATTATGGCCTTATGTCTGTGTCGTCAATTACCATAGTTGGCGCCTTTGATGCGGTAGGTGCTATTTTAGTAGTCGCACTGATGATTGCTCCAGCTGCAATAGCTTATCTATTAACAACAAATCTTAAAAAAATGATTGCTTTATCAATTGGGTTTGGCGTTTTCGCGGCGATTAGTGGTTATTGGTTAGCACATCTACTCGATGCTTCAATCTCAGGTTCTATGACCACAATGTTAGGAGTTTTGTTTTTGATTGTTTATTTGTTTGCGCCAAAAAAAGGATTATTGTCAGTACTATACCGTCAAAAACAGCAACGAACTGAGGTTTCATTAATAACCTTTTTACTTCATCTTAACAATCATTCCGAAAAGAGAGAACGCCACGTCAATCACTTACAAGAACATATTAACTGGCAAAAGGTCCGGTCGAAATCAGTAGTAAATTTGGCTCTGAAAAACAATATGATCACCATAAAAGACAATATCGTTTCACTTACACAAAAAGGAAAAGACTTTACAGGTTTGGCTTTAGAATACATACTTACAAACCGCAATGATAAAATAGAACATATTAAAGAAGATTTTTTCTTGTTTCGAGGATAAGAAATGAACCCTTAGACATTGATTTTGGAAAGTATTTTATTGTAATAGTAAAACAATACGATAGCAACAAAGCTAAAAATTTTGAGAATTATCACTGATTGATTAACTATTAATCCAGAACGAGATGGACAGGAGAAGACACAGATCTCTCGAAGAAGTTCACGGAACCATTGAAACCTCAGGTAAAAAATCACCTTGGAAACGACTACTAGCGTTTTTGGGGCCAGCCTATTTGGTGAGCGTTGGCTATATGGATCCAGGAAACTGGGCCACAGACATTGCTGGAGGAAGTCAGTTTGGATACAAATTGATATGGGTGCTGTTAATGAGCAATATTATGGCACTGCTCCTACAAAGTCTTTGCGCGCGTCTGGGGGTGGTCCATGGTCGTGATTTGGCGCAGGCATCACGAGAAGCGTACAATCCTTTCGTGAATTTTATACTTTATGTACTTGCCGAGATTGCTATCGTAGCTTGTGATCTGGCAGAAGTAATCGGGATGGCAATAGGGTTGAATCTGCTATTTGGTTTACCAATGATCTGGGGAGTTTCCATTACTGCTTTAGATACCTTTTTGCTATTATTCCTTTTAAATAAAGGAATGCGCAAGATGGAAGTATTCATCATAGGGCTTATTTTCATAATTGGTAGCTCCTTTTTTATAGAAATGTTTTTTGCCAAACCAGATATGGGTGAGCTTATGGCCGGATTTATCCCTTCGCTTCCAAATAGTACCGCACTATATATAGCCATAGGTATTATTGGAGCAACTGTAATGCCACATAACCTTTACCTCCATTCCTCCATTGTACAATCAAGAAAAATAGAGCGTACCAAAAAGGGAATTAAACAAGCTTTAAAATACAATTTCATTGATTCAGCAATTGCCCTCAATTTGGCATTTTTTGTAAATGCTGCAATATTGATACTTGCAGCTTCAGTCTTCTATAAAAATGGTTTATATGAAGTGGCTGAAATCCAGGATGCACACGCCCTTTTGGAGCCATTGTTGGGATCAAAAATCGCTCCTGCTTTTTTTGCAATAGCCTTAATCGCGGCTGGGCAGAGTAGCACGCTCACTGGAACACTTGCAGGACAAATTGTTATGGAAGGCCATTTAAATTTTAGAATTCAGCCATGGGTTCGTAGATTGATAACTAGAATGCTAGCTATTATCCCAGCTCTTCTTACAGTGATCTATTTTGGTGTAAGCGGCACTGGAAGATTATTGGTTTTAAGTCAAGTAGTGCTCAGTTTGCAATTAGGTTTTGCAATCATCCCGTTGATCCATTTTGTGAGTAGCAAAAAACTGATGGGAGATTTCAATATAAAATGGCCGCTACGCATTGCGTCTTGGGTTGTCACTATCATTATTGTAGTCCTAAATGCAAAGCTGGTTTATGATGAAATTATTGGCTGGCTCACTACTTCAGAAAGCCCCATTTATATATGGTTATTTGTGGTTCCAGTCGCCATTGGTGCAGGAGTTTTATTAATTTACATTACATTCAAAAACACGACCAAAGACATAAATTCTAGTACTAAAAAAATGGTGCCGCACATACTCGACGCAAAGGTGGACGAACTGGCCCAGCCACTGTCCTATAAAAAAATCGCCGTACCCGTTGATTTTTCTACTTCGGATGAAAAAAGTATTTCTGCAGCTTTACAATTGGGCGGAAAAGATGCAGAATACACGCTTATCCATATAGTAGAAACACCAGGAGCAATGATCTACGGTGATGAAATAGATGACTATGAAACCGAAAGCGATGAAGCTTTTTTAAATATCTATAAAGAAAAGCTTGAGGAAAAAGGCTTTAAAGTATCGGTAGAACTCGGTTTTGGCTCTCCAAAAAAGAGTATTCCAAAAATCGTAAATGCTTCCGAATTTGATCTGTTAGTTTTGGGAGGCCATGGACATACTGGATTCAAGGATCTTTTATTTGGCACTACGGTTGATGCAGTAAGACATAAGGTGAAAATTCCAATTTTTATAGTTTAAAATCTCTTAGACCTAAAAGGATTCAAAATACAGTTAGGTTTCTAATTTTCTGGCATAATTTTTTAATGTATCTTTAAGTCTAATTAAATTTTAAATGATGAAAAATTCTCTTTTAGCAATTATTATACTGTTTTCGAGCTTCGCCTTTGGACAAGAAGAATCTGCAGAAACCCCAAAAATTGGAATAAAAATTCCAAAAGGCGAAACCGTAGTTTTGAAGGGTGTTTCCATTAAATTTTTGGAAGTAGTTGAAGATTCACGTTGTCCTGAAGGAGTAAATTGTATCTGGGCTGGTAGAGCAATCGTGAAGGCTCAAATAACCTCCAACGGAAAAACAGAGGAAAAAATATTGACTTTTGGGGAAGTAAGGCCAGGTGAAGAAAAAAACACTAACCTTTATAGCTCCACAAATTTCTCAATAAATGGATTGACTTTAAATCCCTACCCAACATCGGAAGGCAGCGGGAAAGACAAAGGATATGTTTTATTGATTTGTGAGGAAAAGAATAATTAATGACACCCACAGTCGCTTTTACCGCACTTGGTTTTTCCTCCATCAAGTGTTTCACTTGAGTTTCGGCGTGCTTCAAAGATAGGGTTCCAGACAAACTTCTTTAACAAAAAGCCTGCGGCAACAGAGAACGTTATTAAGACTAATAATGTTTGCATAGTTCAAAGATAATCAAAAGACTGCAATTGTCAAAAAAGGCAAAAATATAGACTTTCTTTTATTGTGGAATAGAATATAAATCAACGAAAACTACATTTGCTGCAATCAGAGTGATCACCAATTTTATTTCTTGAGTTTTTGTCTGATTTAAAGGGATTCCAAATGAACTTCGTGATTAAAAAGCCCACTGCAAATAAAAATGCTATTAAGACTAAAATTGTTTGCATAATACTAGATATTAAAAAACATTACTTCAAAATTTGATAGGCTACCAACGCCAAAACATAAGCAATTGCAGTCATTACGACTAATTGCCACATAGGCCATTTCCAAGTGTTGGTCTCTTTTTTTACAATGGCAAGTGTACTCATACACTGCATAGCGAAAGCATAAAACAACAACAGGGAAATCCCACTTGCAAAATTGAACAATGGTCCACCCGTAACAGGATTTATCTCAGCAGCCATTCTACTTTTAATAGTTTGTTCATCATCGCTACCAACGCTATAAATAGTAGCAAGAGTTCCAACAAATACTTCACGGGCCGCAAATGAGGTTACAAGGGCGATTCCGATCTTCCAATCATAGCCCAATGGTCTGACGACAGGCTCTATGGCGTGTCCCACATGACCAATATATGAATGTTCCAGCTTAAATGATTCAACGTGCATCGCAAGGTCATCTTCTGAAAGATTTTGAGAAGCGTATTCATTTTTGACAATCTCTTCAGCATTTTTAAAATCGCCTGGTCCATAGGAAGCCAAAACCCATAGAATAATTGAAATAGCAAGAATAATTTTTCCAGCACCGTACACAAAAGCTTTTGTCTTTTCAATTACTGTAATGAGTACGTTTTTAGGCAATGGAAGTTTATAATTTGGCATTTCCACCAAGAAAAAACTTTTGGAACGGATTTTTAAAATTTTATCTAGGATATATGCCGAGAAAATTGCTGCGGCAAACCCCAAGACATACATAAACATAAGTGTGATTCCCTGTAGACTGAAAATTCCCAATACTCGAGTGTCGGGAATTACCAAAGAAATAATAATAAGGTAAACCGGTAAACGTGCAGAACAAGTGGTAAAAGGCGTTACTAAAATCGTTATAAGCCTTTCTTTCCAGTTTTCAATATTACGGGTAGCCATAATCGCTGGGATAGCACAGGCAGTTCCAGCAACTAAAGGCACAACACTCTTTCCACTTAGTCCGAAACGTCGCATAAGCTTATCCATTAAGAACACCACACGGCTCATATAGCCGGTTTCCTCTAAAATTGAAATAAATAGGAAAAGGAATGCGATCTGAGGAATGAAAATCACAATTCCACCAATTCCCGGAATAATACCTTCGGAGAGCAAATTGGTGAATTGACCAACCGGTAGCGCATTTTTGGTCCATTCGCTTAGTGAGGCAAAGGAGCGGTCAATAAAATCCATTGGATATTCGCTCCAATCAAAAATGGCTTGAAAAATGAGCATTAGTATTGCGAAGAAAATAACATATCCCCAAACTTTGTGGGTCAAAATCCTATCCAGACGACTTCTTAAATCCTTTGCATTAGCGGTATCTACTTGAAGTGTTTCCTTTAAAGTGTCGTTGATAAATTTATAGCGCGCCACGGTTTCCTTTTGCTGAAGCCGTTTCAGGTTACTTGGAGATTCAGTTTGAAAAGAAGCGACGCCCTTTAGTTCGTTTCGGTCCAATTTCCCGAAATTCACATCCTGCGTTATCACGAGCCAAAGCTTGTAAAGATCTTGGTCCGGAAATGCCTTCCGCAATCGATCAAAATATTCAGGGGCGATATTAGACGCATTTAAACTTGGTCTAGTAGGAAGCTGATTGTAATTTTCAATAAGTTCCTTTAAATATTCGAAGCCTAGATTCTTTCTTGAGCTTATTAGAGCGATTTTAGTATTTAATTTTTCTTCAAGTAATGGAACATTAAGGGTAATCGCTTTCCGCTTCATCCGGTCAGACATATTGATCGCTAGGATCGATGGGATCCCTAGGTCTTTAATCTGCGTAAAAAGCAACAGATTTCGCTTTAGGTTTTCAATATCGGCTACTACTACTGCCACATCTGGAAAATCTTTGTCGTTTTTGTTGAGCAACAATTCAATCACCACATTTTCGTCCAGTGATGAAGCATTTAGACTATAGGTACCGGGCAAATCCAACACATGTACCTTACAGGCTCGTCCAAATTTACAGGTGCCTTGCTTTTTTTCAACAGTAATTCCGGGATAGTTTCCAACTTTTTGGTTCATTCCCGTTAACCTATTAAAAACAGATGTTTTACCGGTATTTGGGTTTCCAATAAGTGCGACATTTATGTGTTTTGCCATAACTAGGCTCCGCTGAAAGAGCGGGTATCATTTTAATATTAAATTAATTCAATTTCGATATTGCAGGCAGTTTCCCTTCTGATAGCCAAATGGCAACCATTGATATTTAAATATAAAGGATCATTAAACGGCGCTATTTGAACCAAGGATACTTCATTGCCCGGAAGGCACCCCATCTCTAAGAGTTTTAAAGGAACCACATCTACAGAAAATTCCTTGATTATGCCGCGTTGGCCTTTTTTTAAGGAAGCGATTGTTAGAGCCATTTTTATTTAGATTGAATTTAAACAAGGCAAAAGTAAGGGTTTTATTTTAGAATGAAGAGCACAGTATTCTTAATTGTTGCAAACGAGATTTAATCATAGCTTAATAGACTAAATGTAAAAATAAAAAGTGAAGCATTTATTTGGTCTGACCTTTATTGGTATTTAATAGCTTAAAGTTCTCGACTAGTCTCGAATTGATATAAGGAAGAGCTCTTTGGACAGTTTGTTAAGCCCATTATTTTTCCATTTGAAGAACTTCAATATCGTGTAGAAGCATTTTAATGGCTTCAGGATTTGTGCCGTCATAAAACCCTCGTATCCGTTTCTTTTTGTCTACAAGTACAAAATTTTCTGTATGAATTAGGTCATATAGCTCAAATGGGACGTCTTTGGCAGCCAGATAAGATTTTCGAGCAAGGTCATAAATTTCCTTTTTATCTCCGGTAACCAAATTCCATTTGGAATCGTCCACTCCTTTTTCTAGCGCGTACCTTTTTAGTTGTGGCACACTATCGATCTCTGGAGTTACAGTATGTGACAAGAGTAAAACTTCATTATTATTCTTTAATTGTTTCTGAATTTCCACCATATTCTCTGTCATAATCGGGCAGATGGTCTGGCAGGTTGTGAAAAAGAAGTCGGCTACATAGATTTTATCTTTATAGTCGTCTTGAGTGATGGTTTTTCCATTTTGGTTAACCAAACTGAAATCTGCAATAGTGTGATATTTTTTCACGTACTGAAGCGTAGTGTCTACAAGCTCAGTGGAAACATCTGCGGGTTGAAAGACTTTTAGGACTTCTTTCGGCTTCATAATCTGATAAATCATTATGATAATGATGAAGGAAAGAACACAGAAAAAGATTGCAAAGAATTTATATTTCTTAAAAAAGTTAAGCATTGCGTTAAATTTTAGGCTTCAATGAAATATTTTGGTGCAAAAATAAGCCCGAATAATATCAAAATGAATACATTTAACATCCTTATTTGTTGGGATGTGCGTTTTGATTTCTTTCTTTCCGAATCTGTGGAATCGATTTGCGAGTTTCGGCAAAACATAATCAAAACATACATCTTCGATGAAAAAACTGGTACTCCCCTATTTATTTTTAATCACCTTCTTTTCCTATTCGCAAAATTTTAGGACCGATGATATTAGTGAAGCCGAAGCCAAAGCGGCTTCTGGAATGTTCAATACTTCTCGCAACATACACACTGGGAATTATGACATCACTTACGCGCGTTTGGAATTAACTGTAAATCCAACACAAGCTTTTATAACAGGAAAAGTCACTTCCCATTTTAAAGCCAAAGAAAATATGACTTCCGTGACATTTGAACTTGTCAATAATATGACTGTTTCGCAGGTTCTTCAGCGAGGCACTCCTCTTTCATTTACACAGAACAGCAATGATGAAGTTGTTATAAGCCTTCCCCAGGTTCAGAATCAAGGTGTATTGGATTCTCTTTCAATTAGCTATTCCGGAAATCCGACAAGTTCCGGTTTCGGTTCTTTTGAAGCATCTACCCACAATGGCAGACCAGTTATGTGGACACTTTCAGAACCCTTTGGGGCAAAAGCTTGGTGGCCTTGCAAACAGGATTTGATAGACAAAATTGATTTGATAGACATCTATATCACCTCACCGCGATTCAACTCATATAATGAAGAAAATATTGCTGTTGCCAACGGTTTAGAGCTTAGCCAAACCATAAACGGCAGTAATAAAACTACGCATTATCGCCATGGCTACCCCATTCCGGCCTATTTAGTTGCATTTGCAGTTACAAACTATTCAGTTTATTCCCATACCGTTGCCAACAACGGAAATCCTTTTGAAATAATAAACCATGTTTATCCTGAAGATCTTGGATATTCACAGGCTCGTACTCCTGTAACCGTGGATATAATTAATCTTTTTGCAGATCGTTTTGAACCCTACCCCTATGCCGATGAAAAATACGGACATGCACAATTTGGTTGGGGCGGCGGAATGGAACATACGACTGTATCTTTTATGGGGAGCCTTGGCCGTAGTTTGATTGCCCACGAGCTTGGCCACCAATGGTTTGGTGACAAAGTAACATGTGGAAGCTGGCAGGACGTATGGTTAAATGAAGGATTTGCAACTTATATGGATGGAATGGTCGTTGAACATCTAGATGGCGAATCAAGTTTTAGAAATTGGAAAGAGAGTCAGACCTATTATGCAACCCAAGAGACCGGTGGTTCTGTCTATGTTCCAGCTCAGGACACACTCTCCGTAAACAGAATTTTTAATAGTAGACTTTCTTATGACAAGCCTTCGATGGTTATACACATGCTCCGGAAGAAATTAGGGGATACCATTTTCTTTCAAGGGTTGAAAAATTATCTATCGGATCCACTACTTTCCTATGGCTATGCAAAAACGCCAGATCTTATCCGCAATATGGAAGAGACTAGTGGGGAAGATCTTTCTGAATTCTTTAATGATTGGATATACGGGCAAGGATATCCACGTTTTACCATTCGTTGGAATCCGGAAAGCACTGGAAAAATCAATGTAAAAATATCACAAAGTCAAAGTCATTCATCTGTTTCCTATTTTGAGGTACCTGTACCATTAAGGCTGAAAGGAACCCAGGGCGAAATCTTAGATATTGTTTTGGACAATACCTCTAACGATCAAATATTTCAGGTTGATGTACCCTTTACGGTGCAATTGATTCAATTTGACCCAGAGCACGACATTATTTCACGAAACAATCAGGTGATTCTAGGGACGAATAATTTATTTCTTGATCAGCAACTGATTTTATATCCAAATCCGACATCTGGTCTCCTAAATCTACAAAAGTCAGAAGCTTTACAAATTGATCAAGTAAGAATTTTTAATACTTTAGGGCAACTTCTTTACTCCGAAAGGTATTCAGAAGCTATTGATATTTCGAAGTATGGAAAAGGCATGCTTTTCTTTCAAATAGAGACTTCAGAAGGTGTTATTAATAAAACTATTATGAAGGAGTAGCTATTTGCGAACATAAATAAATCATAAATAAGCGGCTATACCACCGCTTATTTTTTTTGCAAGGTCTAAAAGATTACTTTTGTGCGATTTTTTGCCGAAAACAGACACATTGGCAACTAAGATCATTTTAGGCTCGATTTTGGTAACGAGTACTTTAAAATTGAGACTATTTCATTTAAATATCTATTCAAGAAAATATGAGTCCATTTGCTGTTAAAGCTATACAACTAATTTTAAGTTTATCATTACTGATCGTTCTGCATGAATTGGGACATTTTATTCCCGCCAAAATTTTTAAGACTAGGGTAGAGAAATTCTATCTTTTCTTTGATGTAAAATTTTCACTATTCAAAAAGAAAATTGGTGATACCGTGTACGGAATTGGCTGGCTTCCTTTGGGTGGTTATGTGAAAATCTCCGGAATGATCGACGAGAGCATGGATAAGGAACAGATGGCCCAACCACCACAGCCTTGGGAATTTAGAAGTAAACCAGCTTGGCAGCGCCTTATTATTATGCTTGGTGGAGTAACGGTTAATATTATCGTTGGTTTTGTTATCTATATGGGGATTCTGTATGTCTATGGTAGAAATATAACCACAAATGAAGATATTCCACAGGGTTTTGCAGTTACTGAACAATTTAAGGAATACGGTTTTCGTGATGGTGACCACATTTTAAATGTAAATGGCGAAGCTTTAGAGGATGTTTTGGAAATAAACAGATATATGTTTTTGCGAAATGTTTCATCTGTTGAGGTAAAGCATAGCGATGGCAATATAGAGACTATTTCGGTGCCTGAAGATGCTGGAACTAAAATGTTTCAGAATGACACCCATTTTCCTTTTACACCATTAAGATTGGCTGTAATAGATACAATTTATCCCGAATATCCAGCTTATACTGCTGGATTTGAAGTAGGAGATAAAATTTTATCTGTTAATGGTAAGTCTATTCAATATTTTGAAGAATTTGGGTCCATGATAAAAGAAAATGGTACCAATGAAAACCTTTTTATTGTATCTAGGAAAAACGGAATAGATACTATAAGAGTCTCAGCTAATGAAGAAGGGAAGATTGGTATAAATGCTTTAGGAAAAGAGTTAAGATCACAAGTGGGCAAGACAGAAATCAAATATACTTTGGGCGAAAGTATTGCCGGTGGTTTCGGATATGGTTATTATACACTTAAGGATTATGTAACCCAATTTAAGTACGTATTTACAAAAAAGGGCGCGACCCAAGTGGGTGGTTTTGGAGCCATTGGCAACCTATTTCCATCGACGTGGAACTGGCAAAACTTTTGGGCTACTACGGCTTTAATATCAATCATTTTAGCGTTTATGAACATACTGCCAATTCCTGCGCTTGATGGTGGCCATGTGATGTTCCTTTTATACGAAATCGTTACTGGTCGGAAGCCAGGTGACAAGTTTATGGAGTATGCCCAAATGGTTGGGTTCTTTATCTTGATAGCTTTAGTACTTTTCGCCAACGGAAACGATATATATCGCTGGCTTTTCGAATAGAGAATATTCATCATTCATTTAAAAATACTTCAGAAATACTTCTGGAGTATTTTTTTTTCATATTGTGATGACATTTCAAAGTATTATCGATGTCTAGGTAAGAAGCAGGTTGATTTGTAGGATTTGGACACTTAAATTACTGTTGATACGTTCATTTAAACGCTAAAAGACATCCATTTATCTAAGTTGCACAAAAACTGTTAATCCATTGCGGATAAATTGTATCTTTCTGTATTCTTATAAAGAATAATGCAGAAAAACAAGGACCGAAAAATAAGGGATTTGCCATTTAACAAGACGGTAGTGCTCATAAAACAAAATGATACTGCAACGTTAAGGGAATTGTATAAAATCAATTTTCCAACAGTAAAACGATATGTTCTTAAGAATAGTGGTAGTGAACAACAGGCAAAGGATGTTTACCAAGAAGCTTTTTTGGCAATGTGGCGAAATGTAAAAAACAATCGCTTTTCTGCGGAAAGTGAAAATGCTATCAACGGGTATATATTTCAGATAGCCAAAAACAAATGGATGGATCACCTACGTTCTTTAAGATATAAAAACACAACATTTATAAATCGAGAAATTGAATATGTTGAGTCTGAAATTGATGAAAATGAAACACAAAGTAGAAAAATCAAACTTATAATGGAAACCATCAGCCAATTAGGTGAACGGTGCCAGTTGATATTGAAATTATTCTATTTTGAAAGAAAACCGTTTAAGGAAATAGCCGAAATAATGGCAATGGATGAAGCCTCGGCCCGCAACGCAAAATATCGTTGCCAAGAGCAATTGAAAAAAATGATGCAAAATATCCCCGATGGACCCAAATAAACAAATACAAAACGATCAAGAAGCCCAAGATTTTATGGACAATTACCTTATGGGCAGGCTTGAAAATGAACAGTTGGATACTTTTAATGAACGTTTAAAAAACGATCCAGAGTTTCGCAAAATGGTTGAAGAGCAAAAAACCATTGTCAGAGGTGTAGAGGAGCATAATCTAAGCGAAGCATTAGATGGTTATCACGCTGAAATTGTAGAAGAGCCGAAAAAAAGAAGGCTTACTCCAGGATTGTTTGCATTGGCCGCATCAGTTTTATTACTAATTGGAGTAAGTACTTGGGCTATATTCTTTACGGGAAATTCACCACAAAAGGTTTTTGCAGAGAATTTTAAGCCCGATCCGGGGCTACCAACTACAATGGGAACAGCTTCACAATATGAATTCTACACAGGAATGGTAAGTTACAAACGCAAGGAATATACGGATGCCATTTCTCGTTGGTTGCCACTTTATGCTGCTAACCCTAAGAACGACACTTTGGTTTATTTTTTAGGAGTTGCGAATTTGGCGAATGGCAATGCACGCCAAGCTGAAAATTATCTCAAATCTGCTACTGACAGAACCGAAAGTACTTTTTACGAAGATATCCAGTATTATTTAGCCTTGGCCTATCTAAAAGAAAATAAGATTAAACAGGCTAGGGAAACTCTTTCTAAAAGTCAATCTCCAGCTGGTAATGCGCTACTTAAGCAAATAAAAAGCCTTTAAACTTCATTGATTTTCCGAAAGCGTTGATTGCTATGATAAATTATTTTCATAAAATTTTATTTTTTATTTTGAAGGAATCAAAAAATAGGTATATTTGCACCCGCCTACGCAATCTAAGCGGTTGCTTTGGCGGGCAGAGGCCCGCAGAATGGTAAAGAATAAATTCCTCCTTAGCTCAGTTGGTTAGAGCATCTGACTGTTAATCAGAGGGTCCTTGGTTCGAGCCCAAGAGGAGGAGCAAAACAAACCAGTCTTTAATTAGGCTGGTTTTTTTGTTTTTATAACATTTTGTATTTCAGATAAATAAAGAATCTCCGTAAAATTTCAATTCCGTCAACACGTCAACTTTTGAGAAAAAACAGGAAGATTATATGGGGTATCTATGGAGTAAAGTTGACATTGAGTCGGCATAAAGTCGACATACGCTTAATTTATTAAGGGAGAAATTTATTTTTTGATTAGATTTTTTAAAGCTTTTTCAATAGATGGGATAAGGTTAAAAAATCTTTGGACAATATACAACATTCAGACCCTGGAAGTCAAGTACAAGAGGATATTTTAGACATTATCTGATTGTTTGTCGAACATTCCAGGACAAACACTAAATATTTCCTCGCCCTCTTCTGCATAGATTGAAACTCTTGAGATGATAAAAATTAAACACCCATAAGTTTTTGTTTAACTTTTAAAATAAAACATAACTGTGTATCACAGAAAGAGCCATTGGAAAGAGTTTAGCTAT
This sequence comes from Aequorivita sp., assembly GCA_034675805.1. GTDB lineage: Bacteria > Bacteroidota > Bacteroidia > Flavobacteriales > Flavobacteriaceae > Aequorivita. The sequence goes on from JAUCCX010000001.1 coordinate 1,860,054, forward strand.
AAATGCAAAAAAGGCAAAGGAATGATACCTTTTTATCCAAATTGTGACACTAATCTTTTTCATTTATCGCATCACGATCACTGCTAGTTCTTAAACCCTCTCACCTCCAATTCTTTCCCTATTCTTCAAAATTGTTGATAACCATTTGACAACAAAATGAGGTCCCGATCAAATGATATGGATATAATCTTCATCTTTATACCTCACTCATTTTGAACAAATCCAAGACTCAATTAGCATGGAAATTACCCACGTCATAAAAAGAGATTCCACCACGAAACTCTTTCATTTACAAAAGATTACAGATGCAATTTTAAAAGCGATGACCGCTGCAAAACACGGTGGGCCGGAAGATGCACAACTCATTTCTGAGAAGGTTTACGAAGCACTTTTGGACAGGAAAAGATTGGATGGGAAGTATATTCCTACAGTGGAGGAAGTTCAGGATTTCGTGGAAAACAAATTGATGGAAAGTGGATTTTTTGATGTGGCCAAGGGATACATCCTCTACAGGAATCAGCAGACCCAAAAGCGTAAACTGAACATATTCGAAAAGCGTATAAATTTAAAGCCATACGAATATCCTGCACTTTATGAATATGTGCCAGCCATTCGACACTCTTATTGGATACATACTGAATTCAACTTTACAAGTGACATACAAGATTTCAAAACTCGCTTAAATGAAGTTGAACGTAGTGCAATAAAAAACACTATGCTTGCAATCTCACAAATTGAGGTAGCAGTAAAGAGTTTTTGGGGTGATATTTATCACAGAATGCCAAAACCAGAGATTGGTTCAGTGGGTGCGACCTTTGCAGAAAGTGAGGTGCGCCATCACGATGCTTATTCGCATTTACTGGAAATACTAGGTCTAAATGAGGAATTTAAAAATCTAAAGAAAAAACCTGTAATTATGATGCGGGTTCATTATTTGGAGACCGCTCTTAAAAATGCCAAGAGTGATGATAACAAGGAATATGCGGAATCAATTCTTCTATTTTCCCTATTTATTGAACACGTTTCATTATTCTCCCAATTTTTAATCATTATGGCCTTTAACAAGCATAAGAATATGCTTAAAGGAATTTCAAATGTGGTAGAAGCAACTTCAAAAGAGGAACAGATCCACGGGGATTTTGGAATTGATATTATCAAAATAATCAAGGACGAAAATCCAGAATGGTTTGATGAGAGCTACAACAGTATGATTCAGGAAATGTGTAAGGAAGCGTTTACGGCTGAAAGTAGAATTGTGGATTGGATTTTTGAAGATGGAGAACTTGACTTCTTACCCAAGAACGTTGTCAATGAATTTATAAAAAACCGTTTCAACAATTCCCTTGAAAGTATAGGAATAGAAAAAATATTTGAAATAGACGAAAGCCTTTTAGGACAGACCGAATGGTTTGACGATGAGATTATCGGCACCAAGCACGGCGATTTCTTCGTAAAACGCTCTATCAATTACAGCAAAAGAACCCAAAGTATAACCAGTGATGACCTTTTTTAAATGAACGAACTAAATCTAAACCTCGACGCAAAGACTTCAAAAACAAATTCAGACACCAACAACCTTGTAAACGCTCGAAAAGAAGCACTTCATCTTAATGAAGAGAAAACATCGCATGGATTCGAATGGCTTACGGAACACAGCCGTAACTTCCTAGCTTCAGGTTATCTAATACCAGGGGTGAGTGCGGAAGAACGTATTCGCGAAATAGCTGACAGAGCCGAGGAAATATTGAATATTCCTGGGTATTCAGACAAGTTTTTTAAATATATGTCGGAAGGATTCTTCTCTTTGGCATCACCTGTCTGGTCTAATTTCGGTAAGAAAAGAGGACTTCCTATCAGTTGTTTTGGGTCGCATATTGACGATGATATGGGGAATATCTTGTATACCCAGTCTGAAGTTGGGATGATGTCCAAACTTGGAGGCGGTACTTCGGGATATTTTGGAAAAATCCGTCATCGCGGAGCTGAAGTAAAAAACAATGGGCAAGCTTCGGGGGCTGTTCATATTATGCAATTATTTGAATCTATGGTTGATGTAGTGAGCCAAGGTTCCGTAAGACGAGGTAGATTTTCACCTTATTTGCCAGTTGAGCATCCGGATATTATGGAGTTTTTAGAAATTGGTACCGAAGGAAATCCAATTCAGGAACTTACGCATGGGGTGACTGTAACCGATAAATGGATGCAGGAAATGATTGATGGCAATGAAGAAAAACGCGCTATCTGGGCCAAGGTTTTACAACGACGTGGTGAAATGGGCTATCCCTATATTTTCTTTAAAGATCACGCCAATAATTTTGCCGCTGATGTTTATAAGGATAAAAATCATACTATCTACGCTAGTAACCTTTGTACAGAGATAATGCTACCTTCCAATGACAATTGGTCTTTTGTATGTGTGCTATCCTCCGTAAATCTCTTACATTATGACAAATGGAAAGATACAGATGCTGTAGAAACTATGGTTTACTTCTTAGATGCGGTTATTACCGAGTTTATTGATAAACTGGAAGCTTACAGAGATTCTGAAAGTCGTGAGGATAGACAAACTTTCCTATTTATGGAACGCGCCTATAACTTTGCCAAAGACAATCGTGCGTTAGGATTAGGAGTTTTGGGTTGGCATTCATTACTTCAATCAAGAATGCTTCCTTTAAACAGTCAGAAGGCCTATGACTTGAATAGTGAGATATTTAAGGCTATCAAGGAAAAGTCATATAAAGCCTCAGGAGAGCTCGCAGATATGTTTGGGGAACCAGCAGTTCTAAAAGGTTATGGACGCCGTAACACAACTCTTAATGCCATTGCACCAACTACTTCGTCTGCTTTCATATTAGGTCAAGTATCTCAAGGTATTGAGCCAATATGGTCTAATGTTTATGTAAAGGATATCGCAAAGATTAAGACTACGATTAAAAATCCATTTTTAGAGCAATTGCTTAAAGAGAAGGGCATGAATACACTAGAGGTATGGCGAAACATTCGCGATTACGACGGTTCTGTTCAACATCTCGACTTCTTGACTGATGAAGAAAAGGATGTTTTTAAAACCTATTCAGAAATAGATCAAATGGATCTTATTTACCAAGCGGCAAACCGTCAAAATCATATTGACCAAGGCCAGTCTGTAAACATTATTGTGCATCCTGAAATGCCAGTTAAGGAGATAAATAAAATACACGTAACCGCGTGGAAATTGGGATTGAAATCTCTTTACTACCAACACAGTATGAATGCTGCCCAAAAGTTTGCGCAGAAGAAAGACTGTGCTAGTTGTGAGGCGTAACTTTCTTGGTTAAATCGTTGTTTAAACGGAGTATTAAAGATTAAAAGAACAAGTTCAATTACAATTGGGCTTGTTCTTTTTATTTGAAGCTTTTGGCATGAAATGAAAATTTTAGCATAGGATGTAGAGGACTGGAATTGTTTTTCTAAAAACTCATTAATGGAATTTTCTTCTGCCTCTCGAAAATAACTAAATTTGCACCCAGTAATAACGGCCTCATAGTTCAATGGATAGAATAGAAGTTTCCTAAACTTTAGATCCAAGTTCGATTCTTGGTGAGGCTACAAATGGCGGGTAGGGAATAGAAGTTTCCTTGAACTATAGATATAAGTTCTCCCGATAACTATCGGGATTGATTAGGCTGCGAATAGTAGGCAGTTAGAAGTCTTTAGCTCTTAGGATTTAGGGATTTAATTGGAGTTTACTCTAGATATATTCTACTTCTTTAATCACTTAATTCTCAAATTTTCAAATCTGATGCCTTATAGCACAACAGTCTAACTTTATTTTACCATAATTTTAAGTGCCTAGTTAATTATTTTCACTTAATTTATTCCACTCTTTATTTTGATAGACTATGAACGAAAACAGAATCGCCTTCTTTATTATAACCGGAGTACTTGCTTTTGTAGGTATTATGTGGTATGCATTTCAAAACCCAGCACTAAACCCCAGGCTGGATAAGGAAACCTATACAATTATCCACAAATGGGATATGCCTGAGGAGCTCAACGAGATTTCAGGAATCAGTTGGCTTTCAGAGAATCAGATAGCCTGTGTTCAAGATGAGGAAGGTATTATCTATATCTATAATTTTGCTACCGAGCTCGTCGAAAAAAAAGTGAATTTTGCTAAATCGGGGGATTATGAAGCTATAGCAACCATTGACAGTACAGCTTATATTATGGAGAGCAGTGGAAAATTATTTGAAGTAACAGATTACCTGAGTCCGAATTTTGAGGTTAAAGAACATCAAACGCCTTTTTCAGGTAAAAATAATATGGAATCGTTAGTGGCAGACACTGTCAACAATAGACTTCTGTTTACTGTAAAGGGTAAAGACCCTAATAGCGAAACTAATAAAGGAATCTATGCTTTTAATTTAGAGACCAAAAAAACAGAGACGCTTCCTATTTTAAAAATTCCTATAAACGATCCTATATTTGAAGTAAAAAAAACTGATAAGGTAACCAATTTTTATCCTTCAGAAATTGGGATAAACCCAAAAAATGGGAATATCTATGTCTTATCTGCCAAAATACCTCAATTACTGATTATGGACAATTCAGGGAAGTTATTACAGCTGCATCAACTTTATAAAAAATCATTTCCACAGCCAGAAGGACTCAGCTTTTCAGCGGACGGAAAGATTTTTATTTCCAATGAAGGTAAAAAAGGAAATGCCAATATTCTGGAAGTAGAATTTAATGAATAGTTTAAGCCAGCCTATGTATTAATACTTATCTTTTAGATTGGTAAGCATAATCTCAGTCATCTCATCCAGAGAAATTTTGCTTTTCCAGCCCCAATCTTTATTAGCCTCACTATCATCAATGCTCTGTGGCCAACTGTCTGCTATGGGTTGTCTAAAATCAGGCTCGTAACTGATCTCAAATTCAGGAATATGTTTTTTAATGCTTGCCGTAATTTCTTCAGGATCAAAGCTCATCCCTGAAAGATTGTAGGAACTTCTAACTTTTACTTTTTCTTTTCCAGCTTCCATAATATTTACGGTGGCGCGAATAGCGTCATCCATAAACATCATTGGCAAGGTGGTCTGGGCGTTTAAAAAGCAAATATACTTTTTATGTTTTAGTGCTTTGTGGTAAATATCTACCGCATAATCTGTTGTACCTCCCCCTGGTAAAGTTTTGTAGCTGATAAGTCCGGGGTACCGAATACTGCGAACATCCACCCTATAACGGTTAAAATAATATTCACACCAGCGTTCTCCTGTTTGTTTACTAATTCCGTAAACCGTGCTTGGCTCCATTACCGTTCTTTGTGGCGTATCAGTTTTTGGCGTAGTGGGACCAAAGACAGCAATACTGGAAGGCCAGAATATCTTTTCGATCTTTTTCTCCTTCGCTAAATTCAAGACGTGAAAAAGGGAATCCATATTTAGGTTCCATCCTTTCATTGGAAATTTTTCAGCAGTTGCTGAAAGCATGGCAGCCATTAAATATACATCTGTAATCTCGTGGCGAATCACTATTTCTTCCACTGCATTGTAATCTGTAGCGTCCAGGATTTCAAAAGGACCACTTTTCATCAGCTCCTTTTCTCCTTCACGTATATCACTTGCTATTACTTTGTGCTTGCCAAATTTCTCACGTAGATAGATTGTTAATTCTGTCCCTATTTGACCACAGGCACCAATAATTAGGATTCGCTTTTTCATCTGGATATATTGTTTCTTTTTTTCAGAAAATAAGGTGTAAATATACATAATCTCAGATGTTTCATCACTTAAAAAATATATGTGTCATTTGTTTAATAACCAGTATCTTTGTAAACCTTTTTTTATATGAAGTATATAATTCCCCTCTTATTGTTGTTGCTAATTGCTTTTTCTTGTGGAAACCCTGAAGAAAAACAGAAAGAAGTACCAAAAAATGATGCATCCGTTTTATTTGGAGACAAAGATTATGACTTCCCTCAGCTTTCAGTACCTGCAAAGGAGCAGGCTATTCATTGGGGGGTTCTAGAGGATTTTGTCACTGAGGCAAAAAAAGCGAATGGGAGTAATTATCAAGATTTGCGCAACCGCGCTGAACTTTTAAGGGGATATTCAGATTCACTACTTAAAAAGATTCCGGATACGCTCAATACAAAACCCATTAACAGTAGGTTGTTTGTTTTAAAAACTCGTTCAGAGCTTTTATTTCAAGCGTCGAGCCAAGCTAATATTGACTCATCGAAGGTGCAAAATTCTTTAGAGGAAATGAATATTGCTTTAAAAAATCTAATCGTTCAGCTCAACGAGAAATTTCAGAAGGATAATATCGATTTTCAAAGAAAAGATAATGAGGAAAATGAGTTGAAAAAACAAAAGCATTATAAAGATTCCATAATGAATCTCGAGCTTCAAGATATTAAAAAGAAAAAAGTGTAACATTCGAAACGGAAGGACAACTTATCCTTTCATATATATTTAAATACCATAAAATAAAAACCATAAATGAAGACTAATTTTTTAAAACCTGTTTTAGCCTTTGCAGTTGTTGCAGTAGCCGTGACCGCATGTAAGGAAAAAACTGAAGTAGCGCAAGCTGACACAGAACCTCACGGAATTATCCTTGCCAACATGGATACTAGCGTTAGCCCAAAAGTTGATTTTTACAACTATGTGAACGGAAACTGGATGAAAGAAAATGAAATTCCAGACGACCAGACCAGTTGGGGGGGATTCACGATTCTAAGAAAAAAGACAGATGCAGATGTACTTAATATCTTGGCAAAATCCAAAGAAAGCGGAAAGTATGCACCTGAAACTGATCAAGCAAAAGCGCTGATGATTTTCGAGTCTAAGTTGGATACCGTTGCAAGAGACAAAGCGGGCATTGAACCAATAAAGCCGATTCTTGAAAAAATCGCTGCTATGAAGAGCATGGAAGATTTTCAAAAATTAATGACTGAAGATGCAGTTTCTGTTTCACAGCCATTCCTTGGACTTGCTGCTTTTTCAAATCCAAATAATAGTGCAATGAATTCAGCATACATTACTCCCGGAAATCTAGGACTTCCTGACCGTGATTTTTATACCAATACAGATCCCGCTTCGGTTAAAATCCGTCAGCAATATGTAGATCATATTACAAGGATGTTACAGTTTTTGGGCGACACGGAAGAGTCAGCACGCAAACAAGGTGAAACTATTCTTGCATTCGAAACAAAACTTGCTACACCAAGATTGGATAAAGTTGCAAGTCGTGACTTTAGAAACTTTAACAATCCACGGAGCATTGCAGAATTGCAAAAAATGCTTCCACAAATTAAGTGGGAAGAAGCTTTTAAGGAAATGGGCGTAACCAAAAACTTAGATACTGTTATTGTGATGCAACCAAAGTATATGGAAACGCTAAAGCAGACCTTCGACAAGCCAGATTTTGATACTTGGAAAACTGTTATTCGTTGGTCTACTTTAAACAATGCTGCGGGAATGTTGACTACAGAAATTGAAAAAGCCAACTTTGACTTTTATGCTACAACCTTAAATGGCACCAAAAAACAGAAGCCAGCGAAGGAACGTGCTCTTGCAACCGTTAACGGAAGTGTAGGTGAAGCTCTTGGTAAACTTTATGTTGATGAAATGTTTCCACCAGAGGCAAAAGAGAAAGCTGAAAAAATGATTGCAAATGTAATTGCCGCCTATAAAGACCGTATTAGTGCGTTAGACTGGATGAGCGACAGCACAAAAATAAAAGCGATTGAAAAACTAAATAAATTCACTGTAAAGGTTGGTTATCCGGATAAATGGAAAGATTATTCTTCTATGGCAGTGAAAGAGGGGAATACCTATTATGACAATATGGTAGCAGTTCAAACTTGGGAATTAAGGGATAATCTTGATAAAATCAATGAGCCTGTTGATCGTACTGAATGGGGGATGAGCCCACAAACTGTGAACGCTTATTTCAACCCATTTAACAACGAAATCGTGTTTCCAGCGGCAATTCTTCAACCACCTTTCTATGATTATAAGGCAGATGAAGCGGTAAACTACGGAGGAATGGGTGCTGTAATTGGCCACGAAATTTCTCACGCTTTTGATGATAGTGGTGCACGTTTTGACGCTAACGGAAACTTAGTGAACTGGTGGACAGATACAGATCTTAAAAACTTTACCGAGCGTGGTGACAAGCTTGCCGACCAATACAGCAATGTAGAAGTTTTGGACAGCGTTCATATAAACGGAAAATTCACTTTGGGTGAAAACATTGGGGATCTAGGCGGTATTGTTGGTGCTTATGATGGTTTGCAACGTTTCTACAAAGAAAACGGACGTCCAGATGACATTGACGGTTTCACACCAGAGCAGCGTTTCTTTATGAGTTGGGCCACAATTTGGCGTACCAAGTCCCGTGATGAGGCACTTCGCAACCAAGTGAAAACAGATCCACACTCTCCAGGAATGGTAAGAGCTACACAACCTTTAATAAATGTAGATGCTTTTTATGAAGCATTTGATATTAAAGAAGGTGACCCAATGTACTTAGCTCCCGAAGACAGAGTGCGTATTTGGTAGTTTTTTAAAATATTTTTAAACAAATAAAAGGAGCTGTAAAAGGCTCCTTTTTTTGTTTTCCTACAAGGTTTTCAAGTCCCTGTAGGTTTATAACTGCCTCTTAAATTCATATCCCAAAACCTTTTTCAAGTTTTCGGAATCTATTTGTTTAAAGATTTCGTGAGTATCTGTTTCTGAAAAAGTTGGTGGTTCCAGCCCCATCTCTATTGTCTTCTGAATATAGAAATCGGCTTTTTTGGGATGGTGTGGGTTTACGGCATTAAAAACAATTCCGAAGGTGTCCTGCTTCAGAATTTCAATTAGGATATTGATACAATCTTGCCGATGGATGAGATTTACTGGTGCATCTGCATCTTTTAAATCCTTCCTTCCCGACAAGTATCTCGCGGGTTGGCGACTGCCGCCGATCAATCCGCCAAAACGGACAACTGTAGTTTGAAATCCTTCTGAATTGATAAAAAGTTCTTCTACTTGCCGAAGCTGTTTGCCAGCGATGGTTTCTGGTTTTGGCTCGTCTCTTTCTGTGACATTTCCTTGGCAATCATCATAAACAGAAGTGCTGCTGACCAAGATTATTTTTCGCACTTCGGATTTTCTTATTTCTGAAAGAAAATTGGCCATCTTCAAAACATAATCGGCACCTGTATTTCTTCTAAGCCCTGGAGGAACCATAATAATCAAACAATCCACATTGTTTAACAAAGCTTTTACTTCGCCTTGAATTCCTCTTTCGGAAATCTCTAATGAAAAAGCATTAAACCCGTGTTGTTGGAGTAGGGAGGCTTTTTCAATGCTGGTCACTGAACCTTTTACCTCATAGCCTAAAGTACTCAAGCGATGGGCCAAAGGTTGACCGAGCCAGCCCATGCCGACGATGGCGATAGTTTTATTCATTAATCAAAAGAGTTTGGGAAGTCAAAGTATCGGAAGTCTTTCTTTTTAAAGAATCTATTGAAAAAGTTCGTTGTATCGCAATGGCATCCGTAATTACAAAAGGTTTTGGCATAGTATAAAGCGGACGTTTTTTGATATTGAATTTAGGATTGTCCATTAAATCAAAAGAATATTCCATCACTTTAAACGAAATAGGGGAATCCTTTTCAACTGAGAATTTCACTTTTAAAGAATCGTTTTCTGAGACGAAATAATTGACCAAAGCAGTATTTTTTGTGCCTCGATATAATTTCGATTCGTCGTCGAGTTCTACTTTTTGGCCATTAAATTCTAATGAATTAAATGAAACGTTCTCGTTATTATACAATTCAATTTTGTTCACTTTTCTATGGGGAACCAATGTAAATTGGATATTTCTGAAATTGCCAATCAAACTATCATTCTCTAAAATAAGTTCAAATTCGGGAATAGCAATTTTCGGAGCTTCGGCTGCAAAACTAAAATTAATGCCGTATTTGCTATAAGATATGTTTTCCAGATATTTAGAAGCCTTCTCGGGATTTTGTCCAAGATAAGTTTCTGTCCATTCATCAATTTCTTTATCGTAGGTTAGCCATAATGAGGTATCAGTATCTACATCTTGGTAATAAATGAGACTGTTGGGTTTTCTACGTTCTTCTGAAAAATCACTGCTTAAATGAGCTTTTACAAAGAAGAAGACTGCCAACAACAAACACAAAACTGCCAGCATATTCGACATTTTATAATATGAAAAGATTGGTATTAAAAACCCCAAAACGAGAACAGTAAAAACACAGCTTATAACCAGCATTTTCAATCCGAGACCGACGGGAAAAAACTGAATGAGGGGTACGAAAATAAAGATAGCTGGTATTGCCAAAAGTGTCATTGCCAAAAGATTGGGTCGATGCTGTCGAATCATTACAAAGAACGACAAGAGGCCAAAGAAAACTGGAATAATGAAAAATGCAGCACCTTTCAGAATTATAAAAATCGCTAAATTTATCAATAGCCACAAAAATAATGAAGCCACATAGAGCGAGGGTTCATTCTGCTTTTTAGTAAATCTTTTATAAACGGCAAAGGTGATGGCCAACGAAAGAAATACAAAAAAGGCAATATACCAATGGCCGTTATAAGTAAAACCTTGTTGTATTTCGAGGTATTGTGGATAGAGAATCAAAAGCAATTTCCATCCAAAAAATCCGATAACTCCACTAATTGCAAGCGAAACCAATAAGGGTACAAAACCCAATGCTATTGCCTTTCCGTTCAGCTTTCTTTTGTAAAGGCCATAAAGGATGAGTAATAGTAATAGTATTGAGGCTACTATAAGCATCGGCAATATCCACGAAAACGGATAATGCACCATTTTTACCAAAGGGAAATTGAAATAGACATCGTCTGTTTCTGACTTTAAATTTGAAAGGTCGGCATCGGCAAAATAATGTAGCAGCGGAAGTAGGTAGCTACCTTGGTGCATCAGACTGTTCCAGTCCAGATGATACATATTGTCATTGGCGGTGTGATAGTTGTAATGGCTGTCGATAAAGGCAAAGAAAAAACTGTCAATGTCACCATCTTCCCTAAAGATTGTGGAATCGGTATCGTTTGGCAACAGTTTGTAAACGCTATACATTAATGAAGAAGCCACGGGGAAATCCGGATTTGCGTTGATAAATTCTTTTACCAATCTAGAATTCCCACCATTTGTCTCCAAAATCATATTACTGGGGCCGCTCGTTCCACGAGCTTCGAAATTAAGTACCAAACCCACGTTCTTTGCCCAAGGATGTTCGTTTACAAAAAGTTTAGCACCGTCCAAGCCTATTTCTTCGGCGTCGGTAAAAAGAATTATAATATCGTTCTTGGGGTGATTTCCGGAAGCAATGTAGGCACGTATACTTTCAAGAATTGTAACCAAACCACTACCGTCATCGCTCGCACCAAAAGAAGGCACAAGGGCACTGTCATAATGGGAGAGCAACAAAAGTGCTTTTCCGTCTTCCGAGCCTTTTATACGGGCTGCAATATTAATCGGTTTGTTAAGTGTCTTCGATTCGGGATTTAGACTGAAACCTTCTTGGATATGAGGCTCCATCCCCAGCTTTCGCAATTCACCGATCAAAAATTTCCGTACATCTTCATGTCCCTGTGAACCTAGATAGTGTGGCTCTTTTGCTATTTCCTCAAGTGGTGTCAATGCTTTATCAACGGAAAATTCAGTTGCAGCCAACACTTCGCTTTCTTCATAATGTGGCATTAATCCATAAAAACTATAGTAAACCAATGCAGTAATAACAAGCAAGGAAAGTAAAGCATTGACGTTTTTCATGATTGATAGTTTAGGGATGTTAAAAATACAATTTTAATCGGAAGAAATTTTTCTTGGGAAAAAACTGTTGTCCGTATATCATAAAATTGACTATATTAGAAGTTCGCAAAAAATTGATACTATGGGAATTAAAAGCTTTATTGGTAGAAGGGCAAAGCCCCAGAAGGGAAATTCGGAGAGAATAAAAGTTTCCGATTATATGACCCGCAATCTGGTTACTTTCAGACCGGAGCAGTCTATTTTGGAAGTTATGGAAGTACTTTTAAAAAAGAGGATTTCGGGAGGTCCTGTTGTGAATGGTCAAAACGAATTGGTTGGGATTATTTCTGAAGGTGATTGCTTAAAAGAATTAAGCGATGCCCGCTATCACAACCATCCGATGGAAGACGTAAAGGTAGAAAAGCACATGATTAAAAACGTGGATACCATTGATGGCGAAATGAATGTACTAGACGCGGCCAATAAATTTTTGGAGTCCAAACATAGACGATTCCCCATAATCGAGAATGGAAAGCTGGTGGGGCAAATCAGTCAAAGCGATGTACTCCGAGCTGCGATGAAACTGAAAGGACAAAATTGGTAGGTCTTAGTCTTCTATTTAAAAATAGATATTCCTCTTTAGGTAATGATTTTGTTATTTGAAGAAGGGATGGTTTCTACAATATCAATTATTAAAAATTTATTTTCTTTTTCGCTTTCCAAGTCCTCTTGGTGTCAAATCTTTATTACCTTAAGAAATCCGGCGCTTTTCTATAAAACGTATCAGGAAATCACGGACGTTTTGGTCCCGCCCTATTTGCTTTATCATTTGACATAAGGGATATTCACACTTCGATAAGGATTCATTTAAAAAATTAAAGTTTTGTTTCTTCAATAATAAACCCCTATAAATTAATATTTCGCAATATTAAAAGTCATTATCTACATAATTACTAGGGTTTATATAAGCGTGTAATGATTTTAACAAAATTTTAATACTTCTCAAAAAACCATAGTTAATTCATACTCGTAAGTTTTTCAATTAACATTAAAAATAAACCGATATGAAAAACAAAGTCAGAGTTAGTGAAGTAGGATCAATTAAAAATGGACGTCGCCGTTTTTTGAAGTTAAGCGGAGCAGTAATCGCGGGCTCAGGAATTTTATTAATGGTAGGATGTAGCGATGACGATGACGGTGCCATTAACCAAAACAAAATATTTGATTTAGGCACAGGTGATCTAGGAGTACTAAATTATGCGTATGCACTAGAACAATTAGAAGCTGATTTCTATACAAGAGTCGTAAATAGTTCAAATTTTAGATCTGCTTTCAGTCAGAATGAACAAGAGATAATGACCGATCTCTATAATCATGAAGTAATTCACCGCGATTTCTTTAAAACGGCAATTAGTTTAGCGGTAAATAATGATATGAGCAAATTACTTCCAACATTGGAATTTGATTATGCTGGTATAGATTTCGGAAATCGTGAAACGGTTCTTGCTACATCTCAAGCACTCGAAGATACAGGTGTAAGAGCATACAATGGCGCAGGAAAACTTCTTAGTGATCCTGGTTATCTTTTAGTTGCTGGTAAAATTGTTTCTGTGGAAGCAAGACATGCATCTGCTATCAGAAATATAATCGCCACAGGAACAATTGATGGTGGAAACTCTCCAGCTTTTGGTGGTGATGATGTAATTGATCCTATAACAGGTTTAGGTCAAGCTCTTCCACCTAAAGAGATTATTGCTGCTGCGGGCGGTTTTATCACTACTCCCTTCACCTATAAGGAACAGGGAATTGGATAGACCTTAATTTAAAAAAACGATTTATAACTTTAAAAAAACACATTATGAATATTATAAAAATTATGGATCACCTTTCAGACGGCGAGCTTTTGAATAAAAAATCTTCAAGACGTGATTCCTTTGATCATTTAAAAACATTAGGGAAAAATATTGCTTTGGCTTCTATTCCTTTCGGATTAGCAGCGACAAGCTCTAAGACAAAAGCGGCCACCATGGCAATGGGATCATCGATTATGATGGCTTCGCCCACTGAAATTTTAAATTTTGCACTCGCTTTAGAATATCTCGAACGAAATTTTTACCAAATAGGTTTAGATACCAATGGTTTAATCCCAAATGAAGATAAGGCTACCTTTGCACAAATTTCAAAACACGAAACTTCACATGTTGACTTTTTATTAGCAGCATTGGGTGATTCGGCAATAGACGAACCTACTTTTGATTTCACAGGAGGCCCAGGAGGTTTGAATTTAGATACGTTCACCAATTATCAAACATTTTTAGCGCTATCACAAGGTTTTGAAGACACAGGAGTTCGTGCCTACAAAGGTCAAGCTGGTGGACTAATTGATGATGATGCGCTGCTTACTTATGCTCTACAGATACACTCAGTGGAAGCACAACACGCTTCACAGGTTAGAAGGATGCGAGGCGAAAAGGGCTGGATAACAAAATCACAAAACACTTTGCCAAGTGCCTTTGACGTAATCTATCAAGGTGCCACACCTGAAAGTAATTTAACCCAAGGAGGTGTAAATTTAAGTGGCCTATTCAACAATGTAGGCGGTGACAAAGCTGTCACAGAATCTTTTGACGAACCGTTGACGATGGATGAAGTAAATGCAATTGCGAGTATATTTATTGTTTAGCAATAGATTGTTATAATTGAAATAATATCCCGGAAAACCGGGATATTATTATTTTAATCATTTTGAATCCTAAATAGGTAAAAATCACTTTTCTGTAGATATTATTTGGTCGAATGCAAGTCCGCTATGGCCTTCCCCACGTTCTGTTTGTTTTCGAGAGCCATACCATGTTACCACCTTACCATTGTACCAACGAGTACGTTGATAAGTTTGATAAACTCTTACTCCTGCACGCGGTACCTCTTCTTCATGAACAAAATATGGTGCAATGGGCAAAACATCCAATCCTTCCCGTAATAATTGTGTTCTCGGTTTTATCTTCTTGGTATTTCCTGGAGCATCATTTTTAAGAATTCTTGGCATTGAGGCACGCTGTAACTGCACTTCTCGATGCTACCTGGAACATGTACTGGGATAAAAGGAATCCAGTTTTCTGGAACGGAATTCATGATTTCATATCGTATTGCTGCTTTGTATTCAATATCATCAGGGATAATGGTACCCACACCAATTTCAACATCCAGTATTTTTGATAAAACTGATTGAGCTCATGGGCTGCTTCTGCTCCATTTTTGGGCGTTCCTATTACCAAAGGGATTTTCTTTTCTATGGCCCAAACCATATTTGCCACCTCATCACGAATGAAGATTACCTCTTCTAATGGTTTGCCTTCTTGTATTTTTTCAACAGTCGGTAAAACAAGTAGACTGCTATCTGCAGGTTCTCGTTGTTTTCCCTTTTTGTTCAGTGAAAACATATTCCAGCGTTTCCAACTTTCATCCAATCCTTTTCCAGCGGCATCTACCCATAGTTTTTCTCCGAAAACATTTGTCACCGAAAGTCCTTTTACAGTAGCTATACTTCCGGCAGGCAGGGTAAATGGCACCATAAACCAATCGTTTGCATAAACCAATCCGAATTCAATAAAGAGTAACTTACTTAAATCTGTAGTATCTGGTTTAATATCCCCAAAATTTACACGGCCATCCTCAAATCTCCACCAACGGGTGTCTGGCGTGGGTTTATCTATCAAAACAGTATTGGGTCTTCTTTTAAGAAAAGACTTTACGATTTTGTCGTAAGATGAAGATCCAGGAACAAAAGCATAATCCATAACGTCCTATTTAGATAATAAAAGAAATTGAAAAATTTATACACGCTAATTATGGGGAGAATCAGCTAAAAAATATTCTTTTGAGGAGAAGTAAAGCAAATGGACATTTACAAGTTACATCGATATATTTACATATATGACTGTAAATGAATGATATAAATATATCGCAAGAGCAGATATCTGACGAATATTTTATCACAAATTTTATTCCATATACCAATTTTATTCCTTACACCAATTTTTAACAGACTTGTTTTAAAAATGGTGTTTTTTTATAAGTATCATCACTAAGTATGTTTTTCTTCCAATCTCAACAAAGCGAGCAATAACGATGATTTTGAAAGGTTTTATCCAAGTACAAACGCTTACAAGCAACTATAAACGAAAGTAATTGATTAACAACCAACTAGAATTTGCAAGTCGATTTAAGTTTGCCCTGTCGAATAAAATGAAATTCGATAGTATCAATTGTTTAAACCGCCTGCTTTCGGGCAGGCATTAAATTTTAGAAAACATGAACGCACTTAGAAACAAAGTACAGTTGATTGGAAGATTGGGAAAAGACCCAGAAATCGTAACTTTTGCCGATGGCAATAAAATGGCCAAATTCTCAATGGCCACAGATGACAGTTACAAGGACAAAGATGGTAAAAAGGTAGAACGCGCTTACTGGCACAACATAGTAGTATGGGGTGGCCTCGTAAATGTGGTCGAGAATTACGTAACCAAAGGGCAAGAGATTATCGTTGAAGGAAAACTTACTAATCGTTCTTGGGATGACAAGGAAGGTAACAAGAAGTACATCACCGAAGTGGTTTGCAACGAGCTGGTCATGCTGGGGAGTAAATAAATGACTGGCCAACCTAGCCTCCCGAATTAAATCGGGAGGTTTCTTTTTCCAAAGTTTGAATTGCTATTTTTACCAAAATGGAAACAACAACCCAAATAAACATGCTCGAATTGCTTAAAACACATTTCGGCTACGATAATTTCCTTCCAAATCAGGAAGAGATTATACAGAATGTATTACATCATGAAGACACAATTGTCATTATGCCAACTGGTGGTGGAAAATCATTGTGTTTTCAATTGCCTGCATTGGTATTAGAAGGCACAGCGATCGTAATTTCTCCTCTGATCGCTTTAATGAAAGATCAAGTGGATGCCTTAAAAGCCAATGGTATTTCTGCTACATTTTATAACAGTTCCCAACCATATGAGGAACAGCAAGAAGTTTTAAGAAAGCTGCAAAATGGAGATTTAAAATTGCTCTACGTAGCTCCCGAAAGTTTACCTCAGTTGAGTTTTATTCTAAATTCAATTAAAATAAGTCTTTTTGCCGTAGACGAAGCGCACTGTATATCTAGCTGGGGTCACGATTTTCGTCCTGCTTACACACAACTTAAAAGATTTAAGGAACTGCATCCAAACGTTCCTCTAATTGCCTTGACTGCTACTGCAGACCGCGCTACACGAGAAGATATAACAACGCAACTCGCAATTCCGAATGCTAAAACCTTTATTGCCTCGTTTGATAGACCAAATCTATATTTAGACGTCCGTCCAGGTCAAAACCGCAATAAACAGATTATAGATTTTCTAAAAAGACGTACTGATGAAAGTGGCATTATTTATTGTTTAAGCAGAAAAAGCACAGAAAAACTAGCTGCAACACTCAATGCAAAAGGATATAAGGCCGAAGCATATCACGCAGGTCTTACTGCAGAAGAAAGGAATAATATCCAAGAGAATTTCATCAACGATGTTACCCCTATTATTATCGCAACCATTGCTTTCGGAATGGGAATTGACAAAAGCAACGTTCGATGGGTTATCCATTATAATATGCCGAAAAATATTGAAGGCTATTATCAAGAAATTGGCCGAAGTGGACGTGATGGACAACCATCACATACAATACTCTTTTACAGTTTTGCTGACGTCATTATGCTTCGCAAGTTTGCCGAAGGAACAGATACTGAAGCATATCAATTAGCAAAATTAGAAAGGATGCAGCAATTTTCCGAAGCATTGAGCTGCAGAAGAAAGGCATTATTGGGTTATTTCGGAGAACATATTACCGAGGATTGCGGCAATTGTGATATCTGCAAAACCCCACCCAAATATTTTGACGGTACTCTCATCGCCCAAAAGGTATGTTCCGCTGTTGCCCGATTACAGGAACAAGAAGCATTAGGAATGGTCTTGGATGTGCTCCGTGGGTCACAAAACGCACAAGTTTACGAAAAGGGCTATCAAAACATAAAGACTTTTGGGGCTGCAAAAGATATTTCCTGGCGCGATTTGCAACAATACGTAATTCAACTTTTGAACCAGAGTGTGTTACATATCCATTTTCACGAAAATGGTAGATTATTACTAACACCTCTGGCTAAAAAAGTTCTCTTTGAAGGTAAAAAGGTTAGACTGGCAAATATAATTCAAGAAGTAGAAAACGTAAAAACAGAAAAAGCTACCCGAAAACGAGCAGATCTTTTTGAAAAATTGAGAGCTCTTCGATTAAAACTGGCACAAGAAATAGGCAAACCTGCTTTTGTGATTTTTAGCGATGCCACGTTGGAAGATATGGAATATAAAAAGCCAAGAACTCGAGAAGAATTTGCAGAAGTTTCAGGTGTTGGAGAAGCTAAGCTTGAAAAATACTCAGATGACTTTCTCAAAGTTATAAATCGGCATTTAGACAATCTAGAAAATGATTTGCCTACCCACGAACGCAGTTATAGAATGTTTATCGAGGATGATATTTCTCCTATGGAAATTGCTAACAGACGTGGGATTTCAGAAGATTCAGTATATGGCCATTTTATAAAAATGCATGAGTTGGGAAGTGATTTCGACTTTTCACCATTCATTTCTCCTGAAGAGATTCAGACGATAAAAGAAGCAAAAAATAAACTGGGAGATCCAGATGCTCTAAAACCCTATTTTGAATATTTTCAAGAGCAAATGCCATATTGGAAGATAAAGCTCGGACTCTATTTATGATTTACAATCCCCAAAATTAGTTTTCATATCTAAGTCTCCAAGCAGTTGTAAACATTACGCTTCACTCATATCAAAACACTGGCAACGTCTGCAACGTTCGTGTTCTCCTTTCTTAAGGTATTTTTTACAGCATTCAACCTTAAAGCCTTTTATTTCCTTATCCTCCAAAGATTTAGTGCCGGAGGATATTTTCTTTTTGACATTTTAAAAATAAATCTCTTTTGCTAATCTAAAAGTATTGGCGTGTGCTTCAATGATGGTTTTTATGTTTGGGGAATAACCTCCACCCATACTAACCTGAACAGGAATTTGAAAATCCTTACACAATTGTAGAACAAAGCGATCACGCTCTCTGCAACCTTCTAAAGTGCAATTAAGTCTTCCCAATTTATCGGTTTCCAAAATATCTACACCACTTAAATAGAAGATGAAATCTGGTTTCTCAGTATCAATCAACTTGGGTAAAGTTTTCTTCAATATCTTAAGATATAATTCATCTCCACTGCCATCGGGAACCGCTATATCCAAATCACTTTTTTCCTTTTTAAAAGGATAATTTCCCTCGCCGTGCATAGAAAAGGTAAAGACTGAATTATTATCTCGAAAAATTTCAGCAGTACCATTCCCCTGATGCACATCCAAATCTACAATCAGAATTTTATGTGCTAGTTCCTTATTCTGAAGATGACGCGCCGCAATCGCTTGGTCATTCAGCATACAAAATCCCTCTCCTCGATCGGTATAAGCGTGATGCGTTCCACCAGCAATATTCATGGCAATACCGTATTTTAGTGCATATTCACTACCCGAAATAGTACCTTGGGCAATCCGAAGTTCTCTTTCGATGAGAGCTTCAGATAAAGGAAAACCTATTTTTCTAGCAGCCCTCTCATCAATGGTTAGATTCAACAAGCTTTCAAAATATTCACGCGTATGCACCGCCAGAATATCTTCTTCAGTAGGCATTTTAGGCTCAAAAAAATTTTCCATCTTACAAGTACCTTCGTGAAGTAATTGTTGAGGTAGCAACTCATATTTCACCATAGGAAATCGATGACGTTCGGGCAAGGGATATATGTAAATAGGGTGATACGCTATTTTTAGCATTTCAAGATTATAATTAAAGTGTTGGTCTATATCAAAATTGAAACCTAACAAATATCATATTTTAAAAAGAAGAGAAACCCGACTTTTGTAAACATTTATTAAATTTTTAAGCAAATGACTTCTTCAGGGAAAATAGAATTGATGGCTCCAGCCGGTAACTTTGAATCATTGCAGGCAGCATTGGACAATGGTGCGGACTCCGTGTATTTTGGTGTAGAACAATTGAATATGCGCGCCCGAGCGAGTATTAATTTCACCATTGGAGATCTTACTGAAATCGCCAAAAGATGTAAAAAAAGAAAGGTTAGAACGTACATTACATTAAACACAATAATATACGATCACGATCTTTCAGTAATAAAGACGGTTCTGAATGCAGCAAAGAAAGCAGAAATTACAGCGGTTATTGCAATGGACCAAGCCGTTATCGCGTATGCTAGACAGATTGGAATGGAAGTGCATATTTCAACTCAAATAAATATCACCAACATTGAAACAGTTAAATTCTACGCTCTATTTGCTGATACTATGGTAATGAGCCGAGAGTTAAGTCTGAGACAGGTAAATAGTATTACCGAACAAATCGAGAAGGAACAAGTTAAAGGTCCATCGGGTAACTTAGTTGAAGTCGAAATCTTCGGTCACGGGGCCCTTTGTATGGCTGTTTCAGGCAAATGTTATTTGAGTTTACATTCTCATAATTCCTCTGCAAATCGAGGGGCCTGCAAGCAGAATTGTCGAAAAAAATATACTGTTATCGACCAAGAAACCGGTTTTGAGATTGAATTGGATAATGAATATATGATGTCTCCAAAAGATCTATGCACTCTTGATTTTCTTGATCAAGTAATTGATACCGGTATAAAAGTTTTAAAAATAGAGGGCCGCGGTCGTGCACCAGAGTATGTGGCCACTGTTATCAAAACCTATCGCGAAGCTATTGATGCTTATTATGAGGGTACCTATTCAGAAGAAAAAGTGGAACAATGGATGATGGAGCTTGCCAAAGTATACAACCGTGGCTTTTGGAGTGGTTATTATTTGGGCCAGAAATTAGGAGAATGGAGCAATACTGATGGCTCACAAGCAACGCAGAAAAAAGTATATATCGGAAAAGGTGAGCATTACTTCCCAAAAGCAAAAATTGGAGAATTCAAGATTGAGGCATATGATTTAAATCTTGGTGACAAAATCTTGATTACCGGGCCTACAACAGGAGCAAAGGAGTTTGAACTTTTAGAAATGCTAGTTAATGACAAACCCTTATCGACTGCAAAAAAGGGTGATTCTTGCACTATTCCAGTACCTTTCCGTATTCGTAAGGCAGACAAACTTTATAAAATCGTTGCTTCATAAATGATAGTAGTAACACTTCAACGGGATAAATGCATTGGCTGTAATTATTGTGTAGAGCTTGCGCCGATATATTTTCGAATGTCGAAAAAAGATGGAAAAACCGTCTTGCTCCATTCCGAAGAAAAAAAAGGGTTTTTTACTTTAAAAATTACGGATAACAGTGAGCTGGAAACGTGTGAACAAGCCGCTAAAGCCTGTCCCGTAAAAATTATTTCCACAAAATTGATTTAATTTTCAGAAAAGACTTCCTTTGATTTTTTCTCTCTTCCGATTATGGGGATTGTTTTATTATAGAAAGTAACCCTAATTCCGAACAACAAAATAATTCCGCCGACAATCATTTGAAAAGTGACTTCCTCATTTATAAATATCCAGGCAAAAAGCGTCGTTAGGACAGCTTGTCCCAATAAACTTACGGATACCCTCGTAGCACGCATATGTTTGGTAGCGTAGCCTAAAAGCAGCCAGGCAGCTAATTGACACACCAACCCCTGAACTAATAAGGTTAACCAACCCATTTCGCCAAAACCTGTAAAAGGTTCATTCATAAAGTAACTGAGTATTCCCAAGAAAATCGCTGAAGTTAAGGTGCTCAAAGTAATAAACGGTACTACCTCAACATCGTAAAGCACGAATTTACTTACCAACATATAAATGGCGTAAAATACTCCTGAAAGAATTGCAAAAATAAAGGCTAGATTAAAATCCAAGTTAACAAAAAAGTGAAATCCCACCAAGGTTATCATCCCAAAAATGGCAATAACGGTACCAATCCAAAAATTTCTTGTTGGTTTATTCTTTAAAAAGAAAAACGATCCTATCCCAACCCAGACCGGTGAAAGATTTGTAAGAAGTGTAGCCTGTGTTGCCGTTGATTCTTGAATCGCGATATTCCAAACCGCTACATCCAATGCAAATAAAGAACCACAAACTATTGTAAGTACTAGTAATTTTACAGTGGGGATTTTCATTTTTCCCGAGATCAAAGCAAAAGGAACTAGTACAACTGCTGCAATAGCCATTCTATAAAATGCAGAAATTATAGGGGGTGATAACTTAAGTTTCACCAAAATTGGAAAAATAGAAATACAAATGATTCCTATGACAAGGGCAATTCTAGGCTTTGTCATAATACCGAAATTGAGTAGATTAAAATAAAAAGCGCGAAATTAGTCTATAAAAACTGATGGTAAACTGTTTCTAAGAGGAATAAACAAAACATTAACACGAAAAACTTACTTGTGAAGTTTCAACTGGATACGCTTTCTCTTAACATCTACATCAAGCACCTTTACAATGATTTGTTGGTGTAAATATACGTGCTCGCTAACATCAGAAACATAGGCATCAGCAAGGTTTGAAACGTGGATTAGACCACTTTCCTTTAGCCCAATATCTACAAAACAGCCAAAATTGGTTATATTATTTACAATTCCTGGTAACAATTGCCCCTCTTGCAGATCATTTATAGTTTTTAAGTTTTGATTGAAAGTGAAAACTTTAGCCTCTTCTCGGATGTCCAATCCGGGTTTCTCAAGTTCATTGATAATATCCTTCAAGGTGGGAAGCCCTACTTTTTCAGATGTGTATTTCTCCAAATCTATTTTCTGAAGTAGCGCTTTGTTTCCTATCAATTTTGAAATATCTACGCCTTCATCTTTTGCCATTTTAGCAACGATAGTATAACTTTCCGGATGTACAGAAGAATCGTCTAGCGGATTTTCTCCATTTTTTATACGAAGGAAGCCAGCCGCTTGTTCAAAAGCTTTTTCACCTAGACGAGGGACGTTCCTTATTTCTTTTCGGGAAGTAAACGCACCATTTTCTTCACGATAATCCACAACACTTTCCGCGAGTTTTAGACCAATTCCTGAAACATAGCTTAATAGTGGGACACTGGCGGTATTTATATTTACACCTACTGAATTCACACATAATTCCACCGAAGTATCCAATGAATTTTTCAATTTTGTTTGATCCACATCGTGTTGATATTGGCCAACGCCAATGGATTTTGCATCGATTTTGACAAGTTCTGCTAAAGGATCCTGCAAACGACGGCCGATGGAAACTGAACCTCGAACGGTGACATCATAATTTGGAAATTCATCCCGTGCGACTTTCGAGGCAGAATAGATAGATGCCCCAGCCTCACTCACTACAAAAACTTGGATTGGATTTTTAAAGTGGATTCGTTTAATAAATTGTTCTGTTTCGCGCGAAGCGGTTCCATTGCCAATTGCAATTGCCTCGATTTTATATGCATCTGCCAGTGAACTTATCTTTTTCATTGCACCCGTCGTGTCATTCTTTGGAGCGTGCGGATAAATCGTTTCGTTGTGTTGCAAACCGCCTTGGGCATCTAGACAGACAACCTTACAACCGGTTCTGAAACCAGGGTCTATGGCTAAAACACGTTTTTCACCCAAAGGGGAGCCTAACAAAAGTTGTTTTAAGTTTTTAGCAAAAACATTGATCGCTGTTTCATCTGCCTTTTCTTTGGCTGCAGACAATGCTTCGTTCGAAAGCGCTGGAAGCAAAAGCCGTTTGTAGCTATCCTCAATCGCTAGTTTTATTTGTTTTGAGGTAGCATCATTCGATTTTATGATACGTTCTTTAATTTTTGAAATAGCTTTCTCGTCATCAATCTCTATTTTCTGACGAATAAACCCTTCGGAGGTAGCACGAAGAATAGCAAGTAATCTATGAGATGGAATTCTACTTAAAGATTCATTCCATTCAAAATAATCTTTGAATTTTTGAGCTTTTTCTTCATCTTCCATCCTCTTGACAACTTTAGTAGAAATCACAGCGGAACGTTCCAATTCCCGTCTAATCATATTCCGAATATCGGTTCGTTCATTTACCCATTCTGCGATTATGTGGCGTGCGCCTTCCAAAGCTTCTTCTTCGGAAGTGATTTCCCCTTTTATATATTTTAACGCAAGAGCTGAAATTTCAGAAGAACCCAAATTTCGGGATTGGCTCATTATTATTTTCGCCAAAGTTTCCAAGCCGTTTTCCCGAGCTATATCTGCTTTTGTTTTTCGTTTCTTTTTATAGGGTAAATACAAATCCTCCAAAGCAATTAAATCGGTTGCTTCTTCAATTTTCTTTTGAAGTTCTGGAGTCAAAACTTCTTGCTCTTCCAAAGACTTTAGAATTGCAATTTTGCGTTTTTCTAATGTTTCAAATTGCACTTTAGACTTTACAATATCTCCAATTTGCACCTCATCAAGATTCCCTGTCAATTCTTTTCTATATCGGGAAATAAAAGGAATCGTACAGTCTTCATTTAAAAGTTTTACAGTGTTTTGTACGCTTTCTTTTGGAAGTTTGGTTTGGGAGATTATGTATTTGAGAAGGTTCGTCATTGCTTGAAAAATTAAATCCTTCGGCAGGACATTTCTGTCACAAATTCGAAGGATTATTTAGTATTAAAAAAGAGTTTAATTTATAGTCGCACCATTCTCCACTCCGTCGGTGTCAGGATTCAGAAAAACCAATTTTCCTTCAGCATTTTCCGTCATCAAAATCATTCCTTGGCTTTCAACACCACGAAGAGCACGAGGTGCAAGATTTACCAAAACAGTAACCTTTTTACCAATTATTTCTTCCGGCGTAAAACTCTGTGCAATTCCTGAAACCACAGTACGAACATCGATACCTGTATCAATTTTTAGCACCAAAAGTTTATCTGCTTTTGGCATCTTCTCAGCTTCCATTATTGTTCCAACACGGATATCAAGTTTTGCGAAATCGTCATATTGAATGGTTTCTTTTTGAGGGATGATGATTGAAGAAGTTTCTTGGTTATTCGTTGAATTATCCATTTTCGTTTTTTGTAATTTATCTAATTGTTGTTGAACCTGTTCGTCTTCTATTTTGCTGAAAAGAAGTTCAGCTTTGTTTACTTTGTGACCAGGTTTTAGTAACTCTGATTTTGTGGAGATATCGTTCCATTGAACAGACCCTTCAACTGGGCTCAGGGTGACATTGAGCATGTTTTTTAGTTTTTCAGAAGTAAATGGTAAAAACGGTTCACTTAAAACCGCTAAAGCAGAAGCAATTTGCAAGGCAACATACATTACCGTTTTTGTGCGTTCCTCGTCAGTTTTAATGGTTTTCCACGGCTCTTCATCGGCAAGATATTTGTTTCCGAGGCGGGAAACATTCATCAATTCTCCTTGTGCCTCACGGAAACGATAACGCTCCAAAGAACTAGCAATTACAGTAGGATAGGCTTTTAATTCGCTCAAAACTTGTTCGTCAACTTCTGATAAAGTTGAAGGTTCTGGCACAAATCCTTCGTAATATTTATCCGTCAAGACCATTACTCGGTTGATGAAATTTCCAAAGATGGCAACCAATTCGTTATTGTTTCGAGCTTGAAAATCCGCCCATGTAAAATCGTTATCCTTTGTTTCCGGTGCGTTTGCGGTCAAAGTGTATCGCAAAACATCCTGTTGGTTTGGAAAATCTTCTAAATACTCGTGCAGCCAAACTGCCCAGTTTTTACTCGTAGAGATTTTATTGCCTTCCAGATTTAAAAATTCGTTCGCAGGAACGTTTTCAGGAAGAATGTAACTTCCTTCCGCTTTTAGCATTGCTGGGAAAATGATACAGTGAAAAACGATATTGTCTTTCCCAATAAAATGAAGGAGTTTGGTATTCTTGTCTTTCCAATAATCTTCCCAATTTTTACCTTCGTGAGCCGCCCATTCTTTGGTTGAAGAAATATAACCGATCGGGGCGTCAAACCAAACGTAAAGCACTTTTCCTTCGGCACCTTCAACCGGCACTGGAATTCCCCAATCCAGATCTCGGGTCACGGCACGAGGACGTAAACCGTCGTCAATCCAGCTTTTACATTGGCCATAAACATTAGTTTTCCAATCTTTTTTATGGTCAACGAGAATCCATTGTTTTAGGAAATCTTCATATTCATTTAAAGGCAAAAACCAGTGTTTTGTTTCTTTTAAAATTGGTTTATTTCCGGAAATCACGCTTCTCGGATTGATTAAATCGGTTGCATTCAAGCTGGTACCACATTTTTCGCATTGGTCACCATATGCTTCTTCATAACCGCATTTTGGACAAGTGCCCACGATATATCGGTCCGCCAAAAATTGATTGGCTTCCTCATCAAATAATTGCTCCGTAGTTTCTTCGATAAACTTCCCCTCATCATATAATTTTCTGAAAAATTCTGAAGCTGTTTTATGATGGATTTCCGCCGAAGTCCGGGAATAATTATCAAAGGAAATCCCGAAATCAGCAAAACTCTTTTTGATAATTGCGTGGTATTTATCCACTACCTGTTGTGGGGTTATTCCTTCTTTTTTTGCTTTTATAGTAATGGGAACGCCGTGTTCATCGCTTCCACATATAAAGGCTACATCCTTGTTTTGAAGACGTTGGTAACGTGCGTAAATATCCGCGGGCACATAAACCCCAGCCAAATGGCCAATGTGCACGGGGCCGTTGGTATAGGGCAATGCAGCGGTAATGGTATAGCGTTTTGGGTCTTGATACATATCTATTTTTTAAAACCTGCTTTAATTAATTTAGCAGTTACAAAAATAAGTATTTTATCTTCGGAAAACAGCGTACTGTTTTACATTCCTTTGGTTGTTGGAAATTTAGAATTTCTCCAAAGCGGAATTTTAAAATAAAAAAGCTTCCCTAATATGGGAAGCTTTTGAAGAAAAGGGTTTTATAAAATATTACCTAATCAGTATGGATTTACTATAAAATTGTCCTCCAGTTGAGATACGGTAAATGTACTGTCCATTGGAAAGTCGCGTCCTTATTTTTTCCTTAACGTCTATACTGTACTTTCCAGGGTTCAATATTTTGTTTTCCAACGAGCCTACTTCCCTACCCATCATATCATAAAGTCTGATATCTACATTTGCAGTATTAGGCATATTTATTTCAATAAGGGTACGTTCATTTTGATAAATAGGAATATGTACAAATCGAGTCGTATTGCTAAAATCAGTATTAGATAGAAGCTGACAGGTGATTCCCATATCTAAAGTTTGGTAGGTCTGGTTAAGTAAAATAGTACTGACTACGGAAGGGTCCAAGCAGAACCACTCTGTTAAAACGGTTGAATATACGTCTCGAAAATCGGATGAAGGTATAAGATTACCATCGGCGTCCCATTCAGTAAGGTTTGGGTGGGTGCCCACGAATCCATTTCCGTCCAGTCCCGCACCGAACAACATTACCGGTGACGCTGCCCCGTGGTCGGTGCCATTAGATCCATTTTCGGAGGGCCTACGACCAAATTCTGAAATGGTCATGGTCAAAACTTTTTTATCCATTCCGGTAGCAGCAAGGTCATCATAAAAATCCTTGATGGAATCTGAAAGGTCTTCAAGTAGTTTTTGATGAGCATTTACTTGGTTGGCGTGTGTATCAAAGCCATCTAATGTAACCATATATACTTTGGTACCTAAGTTTCCTTTTATCAGTCTGGCAACTATGGCCAATTGTTTTGCAAGGTCTTCATCACTATAGGAAGAACTATTGCTCGAAGCCATATATGCATTATTGATTACTGACGAATATCTAAACGTAGTGTTTGTGGTTGCACGCATAAACAAGAGTTTATCACCGTAGACACAATCTGGTAAATTCGTTACGTCGTGCTGAACACCATTTTGAGCCACGTTTGCCAATTGTTCGGTATTGGCAACAGAAAAGGCATAGTTACTGTTGTTGCCTTCAAAAATAAGATCCCCAATACTTCCAATTTGTACAGCTGGCGGAATTTCTGGTGGGTTTATCAAATAATCTGGGTACAGATCTTCAAAATAACGACCCCACCAACCAGTAGGTTCTACGTTTATTTCGTCTGTGGAGGCCCAGATTGCTGCCGAACGGAAATGAGATAGATTTTGTTGTGGATAACCCACACCATGGATTACCTTCATTTTTCCCTCGCCCCAAACAGATTGAAGACTGCTCATATAGTTGGGAATGGCAAAGTCTGCATTCAGATTTATCAAATTGCTTTGTTGATGGCGAATATTAGGGCGCAAATTGGCATATGTAGCATAGTCATAAATTGGGACAATAGTATTGAGCCCGTCATTTCCTCCTTTTAGCCGAATAATGACCAAAATATTCTCGTTTTCACTCGCTGCTAAAGCTACCGAAAGCGGTGATGGCTTGGAAGCAGTAATAGAGGCGTGACCAAGCATGATGCCACCGGCACCAGCCAAACCCAAAGCCTGAATAAAAGAGCGTCTGTTCCAAGTGGAGTGTTCCTTATCGTGAATGTTTTTATCATCCTTTGACGTATTCTTTCCGGGGATAGTATGATTTTTACACATTAGGTTGCTTATTTAAGTTGAAATTCAGGCATTCTTGCAATGTGTTTCAGCAGAATTGAAACTTGATAGGGAGCGGAACTGGAGTCTAAATTCCAGATTCCATTGTCATAGTAATTCTGTGGTACTTCCCACTTAAAGATATCCGTCGCAATGTCATAATCTGAGATAGTATATAATTCTTTACACATAAAATGATCCACAAGAGTTTTGGTAATAAAATATGGGTCCTTACTATCGTTGGTAAGTGCTTTCGCCAAGTCCACAAATATACTGTCGTAGTCATTTTGGTCCAGGTAGTCTATAAATTCATCTATCAATGCCCAGCGGCCTATTAGTGTTGAGGCGTTTATCCAGGTTTCATCACGTTGCCAACCTGCTACGTCCACGGGATTGTAAATATCCTGTCCTACTACCTCTAAATAATAGATCAAGGTATCGAGTATACTGTCATTGTAATAAAAGTCTGATTCTTTAATAAAATTCAACACTACATCATAAGGGCTTTTAATTACAACAGCCACGGCATGCTGATCAAAAAAATGTTGACTCTTGAACAGTTTTTTCAACATTGGCACCATCTCAAAATTATTGTTGACTAATGTTTGTGCCAACTCCTGGATAATTGTTGGTCCAATATTGTCTGTAGCTGGGCTCACAAAAAATTTGTATAACTTTTCACATATGTAATATGCAATTTTATCACCCTTCTGCTGAAATAGGATATTTATAACATCGTCATAGCCCCATTTTCCGGTTTGCCCAAAGATGGTTTTTGTACCTCCGTCAAAGGATTGGGCATCAAAATAAATTTCACCGTTTTCCTCGCTCCATTTATTATAACCCGTTAATGCCCTAGCAGTTTCGGTAATATCGTTTTGAGTATAACCATTGCCTTCTCCAAGAGTAAAGAGCTCATATAATTCTCGTGCATAATTTTCATTAGGACTATCCTTGGTATTTTCAAACCCATCGAGGAAAATCAACATAGCGGGGTTTATCCCTACCGCTCGAGTAAATTCCTTAAGATTTCCCAAGGCATGGACTTGCATCATGCGGTAATACTGAAAAGCATAGGGTGCATGGAAATAAATCCCCATACGGGTCACAAAATGGTTCATCCAAAAGAACGCGAGCCTACCACGAAGATTTTCTTGAAGGAGGTCTTTGACGGTCTGTAAGCGCCATTGCTCAAAAAAGGGATAATTTTGATTCTCGTAGTCCGAAAAATCATCCTTGGAATAATAGCCCCAATACGGTGCCGGAGTTGGCGGCAAATTGTGAGCAGTATCTACAAGTGAATTAATAAATTGTCCCGGGCTCAACGAGAGTGCAGCGTCCACATCATCTTGTGATGCTCCAAAACCAAGTCGTCGATACACGTGATTGACCTTATGAGTATCCCATGGATTCTGGGAAGAGGGCTCATAAGGTGCTAGTGTAGAACTATTGCAAGTGGGGGAAAAGGTAGCAATTGTTTCCATTTTAAAATGTTTTCATTAAATTTTTGCGGCGAATGTATGTGTTTAGTCTGATTAATCTTACCGTTCAGCCGATTTTTTAACGCAATATTTTGATTTATAGTATTTTGGAAAATGAAATTATTTGAGCGTTTATTCCTACTAATAAAAATTAAGTAGAAATTTGACCTTGTATTATTTAAAATTTGGGCATCTTTTCAATATGATTCAGTAACAATAAATCTGGTTAGAGTAAGCAGGTGCTGATGTTTCTAAAATATTCTCCACAAATTTTCTAGACAAAATGACTAGATTTTGATTATTGATTTGCAAAAGCAATGGTTCTAATTGGGATAGTTATATTATAATTGGAAGTTAGAATTGGCGTCAAATTCAAAGTACTGAACGAAAGACTACCAATTGTTTTCATGAAAATATGAAAATTTGGTTTGATATCCTAAATTTGTAATCATCATCCTTCATCTGTATTTTATTATTATTCAAACTCAAAAATTAAATCTTTAGTACTTTTAATCTTTCAAACCTTCAATCAGATTTCATGGTCACACCACCATTTATAAAAAAAGGCGATGAGGTTGCCATAGTTTCCACTGCGCGGAAAATTTCTAAAGAAGAATTAAAACCTGCACTTCAACTTCTTGAGAGTTGGGGATTGAAAGCAATCATTGGCACAACCATCGGTGCAGAGGAAAACCAATTTGCGGGAAATGATAAAATGCGGGCTGCCGATTTTCAAATGATGCTTGACAATCCGAATGTGAAAGCCATCTGGTGTGCTCGTGGAGGTTATGGAACGGTTAGGATTATTGATAAACTTGATTTTACAATTTTTAAAAAAAATCCGAAATGGATTATTGGGTACAGTGATGTTACAGTTTTGCATTCACACATTCACAATTTTGGGATTGAAACGCTCCATGCACAGATGTGTTTAGAAATTGAAAATAAAACCAGAGAAACTGCCCTATCCCTTCAAAAGATTTTGTTTGGGGAAAAGCACAGTATTGAAATTAAAAGAACAAATTCCTTTGCTTCAAACGGAAGATTTTCCGGAGAACTTATTGGGGGAAATCTTTCAGTACTATATTCTATTTCTGGTAGTCCCTCAGAAATGAAAACCGATGATAAAATTCTATTTATTGAAGATCTTGACGAAATGCTATATCACATAGACAGAATGATGATGAATTTGAAGCGCAGCGGTTATTTAAAAAACCTGAAAGCATTAATCATTGGAGGAATGACGGAAATGAAGGACAACAAAGTTTACTTCGGAAAAACCGCAGAGGAAATAATAATTGAACTGGTAAAAGAATACAATTATCCCATAATTACAGGATTTCCTGCAGGACATATTACAGATAATCGCGCTGTGATTTTTGGAAGGGAAGTGAAATTAGAAATTGGAAATAATAATATTGTTTTAGAATTTTAGAGAATTATGGCTTCCCACAATGAATTAGGAAAAATAGGAGAAGAAATAGCCACGCAATATCTTATTAAAAACGGTTATAAAATCCTCTACCGTAATTTCATTTTTGACAAAGCCGAAATAGATATTATTGCTCAAAAAGAGGAAGGAATTGTTGTAATCGTGGAAGTAAAAACTCGAAATAGTGATTTTTTCGGTGACCCACAAAGTTTTGTTACACCAGCAAAAATCAAGCAATTAGTGAAAGCGGCTGATGAATATATAATTTCGAACGAACTAAATGTGGAAGTACGTTTTGACATTATAGCCATTTTGAAAAACCAAAATACAGAAAATTTAGAGCATTTTAAAAATGCGTTTTATCATTTTTAATTCTCGTGAAAGCGGAAATCATATTCTAAAAGGTTAGATCATTTCTTTTCAACCTTCCTTTTTTACAAACTCCCCAATTTTGTAAAGTAAAATGATTTGTAAAAGTACCGTAGGAATTAAAAATATAAATCCAAGCCATGCCATAAAAACCAATATAAAAAATATAGCACTCGCAATTTGGAATCCTCCAGCAATCTCGGAAATTTTGCCAATTGGCTTTACCAATCGCAATAGTGCAAATCCAAAAATAAAGGATCCAAATCCGCAGAAAATTGATTGGACAACCAGAACATATTCGATGTAAAATGGTTCAAAATATAATGAAACCATATCGTAACCATGAAATAAAATGGTAGTAGCAATCAAAAAATAAGCACCGATCTTCAATAGATAATTATTGAAGATTTTACCGCTAATAATAAACCCAAACAAAAAATAAATGTAGGTGAACATTATAATAAATTTCAAGCTGATATATGCAGCTTTAGGAACGATAAGTTCACTCTCATAAAATCGGGCATAATCTACTGCGAATTCAACAAAGCCTGATAAGAAATAAATCAATCCACAAATCCAAGCAATTTTTATAAAGAAAGCAGAAGATTTAATTCCTTCAAAATTGAAGTTTTCAAATGGTGGAGATTCTGATTCTTTCAGATTATCTAAGTCCTCACCCAAGACATTCAAAATAGTTTTTAGTGTAAAACTTCGAGGAGTGACTTCCCCAGCTTCAATACGCTGAATAGTGCGCACATTTATATTGCACTGCTCTACAAGTTCTTCTTGCGTGAAGCCTTTTTGCTTTCGAAGCTCTAAAATTTTTCGACCAAGTTCAGGCTGTTTCATTTTCTAATGATTTATGAAGCAATAGTACGACGGGAGTAAATATAGTGCAATATTTTCAAGTGAATTTCACCCGACATTTACCCGACATTCCGCTAAATTAAAGGAGTAGTGTTATTTTCTTAGAATCGTAAATCTACCTGATGTATCCATATTGGTTGAGAAAATTCTATAGATTTTAAAGATTTGACTTTCAATTTTATAAATAATTAAAAAAGGAAATTTTTTAATGGGAACTTTGCGATAATCTTTATAAACTACTTGAAAAAGAAAAGAGTTTTCTTCGAGATAATAAATTGGTGGTTTTATTTGATTTAGAAAGGAATCACTTACTTTTTGAGAAATATTTAAATACCAATCGTATCCTTCGCCGATGTCGAATTTGGCATCTTCTTCTATCAAAATTTGATAGTTATTCATCGGTTCGATGCTTCACTTACTTTTCTACTTCTTCCCAAGTATGAAAAACAGCTCTTCCTTAGTTTTCTTTTTCTGAAGCAAATCTAAAGCCTGTTTCTGTGTTTCAGTCAATCCATTTGTTTTCTCAAACCAATTTTGTGGAAGAAGTTCAGCAAGTTTGGTTTTTCAGAAATACTCAACGCTCGAAAAGCCTTCGCAAGTTGT
This sequence comes from Aequorivita sp., assembly GCA_034675805.1. Taxonomy (GTDB): domain Bacteria; phylum Bacteroidota; class Bacteroidia; order Flavobacteriales; family Flavobacteriaceae; genus Aequorivita. Next base: position 1,893,196 of record JAUCCX010000001.1, read on the forward strand.
TCAATAGTAAGATTTTGTGTTGTCGCATAAACCAAATATACAAAATGATTTAATTTTTAATTCTGTAAATGGATCCAAAGCCCGAAATGCTATATTCGAAGATGAGATTCCTCAAGAAGTAATTAATATATATCTTCTTTAAAATCATTAAATTGCCCAAAACTTTTTTATAGAATGAAATTTAATTAATATACTCTTTCTTCCTTTTGATAATAAATACAGTATTCTCTCAAGTTCCATCTATAGCGTGGGAAAAATCTTATGGAGGTTCAAAATTTGACTTACCTTCAAGTATTTTTCAAACAGCCGATAATGGGTATGTAATTGCTGGAAGTTCAACGAGTGATGATGGCGATTTAACCATGAACTATGGCAGTCAGGATTATTGGATAGTGAAGATTTCATCAATTGGACTATTGGAATGGCAAAAATCTCTTGGTGGAAGTCGTGGAGACACTGCAGAATGTATTATACAAACTAGTGACGGTGGATATATTGTTTCAGGTTTTACTAGTTCTTCTAACGGTGATGTAACATTCAACCATGGCGCAAGTGATGTTTGGGTTGTTAAACTGGATATAGATGGAAATATTAAATGGGAAAATTCTTATGGCGGAACTTCAAGCGAAAATGGTAAAAATATTATACAAACATTAGACGGAGGATATATAATAGCTGCGAGTAGCTCCTCAAATGACGGGGATGTGTCTAACAATAATGGAGGATCGTTGGATTATTGGATATATTAAAAATAGCCGGTAATACCGGTCTAATAGAATGGGAAAAGAATTATGGAGGTTTAGGTAATGATACGCCTTATCGTATTCTTCAACTTGCTGATAGCTCATATATTGTAGCAGGGACCACAACTTCGAATGATGGAGATGTTAGTTTCAATCATGGAGGCTATGATTATTGGATAGTAAAATTAAGTCCTAATGGCACTATGGAATGGGAGAAAACATTCGGAGGTTCATCAGAAGATATCCTAAGAAGCATAGACTTCACTCAGGATGGTGGGTTTATTTTGGCGGGAAATTCAAAATCCTTAGATGGCGATGTTTCAATAAATTACGGTGCAAGAGATTTTTGGATTGTGAAAATATCTGAATCAGGAAATCTTCAATGGGAAAAATCTTATGGAGGAACATCAGAAGAACTATTGAGTAATATTGAACAAACCCCAAATGGAGATTATATAATTTCAGGCTTTACAGGGTCAATTGACGGACATGTTTCCAACAATCATGGTGGATTTGATTATTGGCTAGTCAGAACAAATAGTTCTGGTTCAATAATTTGGACAAAATGTTATGGTGGCTCAAATTCAGATATGTTAGTAGATTCTACATTAACATTTGATAATAGTATTGCATTATGTGGCAGAAGTGAGTCCATTGATGGGGATGTATCTGAAAACAAAGGTGGGGCTGACTATTGGATTGTAAAATTAGAGTCGAATATCTTAGATATTTATGAATTTGATAAGCATAGTATTATATATCCGAACCCTGTTTCAGAAATTTTGAAAATTAATTCTAAAGTTCCAGTTAAACGTATAATTGTTTATAATTCATTAGGTCAACAAGTATTTCTAAAAGCTGTAAATAATTCTAACTTCGAAATAAATCTATCAAGCTTACCTGAAGGAACATATTTCGCTAAAATTATTTCCACGGATATTGAAGAAACACAAAAATTTATAATAAAGCGTTGATAGTCATTCTGCAAACGGCTCCAAGGCCCTAAGGGCTTTATCTACGGAAGAAATTCCTTCAAAAGTCAAAACCAATCGCAATCCGGTTACGGGTTTGCTTTTCTTTCATCGTAACTTTTTGGGAATGGCTTTTTACGTATTGAAGGACTTTTGAGAAAGATGGACTTTGATAAAAAGCACTGTTCTGCTCAGCCACAAAATAACCGACCATTTTTTTCTGTTTCATTATTAACCGCTCTAATCCCATGGAAATTGCGAGCCATTTTACTCTAACACTGTTTAGCAGATCTTCTGCTTGTTTGGGTAGTTCTCCAAATCGATCCAATAATTCTTTTTCAAATTTCTGTAGCTCTGTTTCGGTTTTTAGCTCATTCAGCTTTGTATAAAGATTAAGCCTTTCGGTGATGTTATTCACATAATCATCTGGAAAAAGAAGTTCAAAATCAGTATCGATAGTGGTTTCCTTAACAAAGTTTTTCTTTGGCCCTTCGGTTTCTTCGTAAAGATCTTTAAACTCTTTATCCTTTAATTCATCAATGGCTTCCGCAAGGATTTTTTGATAAGTCTCAAAACCAATTTCATTGATAAATCCACTTTGTTCGCCGCCAAGTAAATCACCAGCTCCTCGGATTTCCAAATCCTTCATAGCGATGTTGATTCCACTTCCCAATTCTGAAAATTGCTCCAAGGCAGTAATTCGCTTTCGCGCTTCATCAGTCATTGCTGAATATTCAGGAGTGATGAAATAGCAGAAAGCCTTTTTATTACTTCTTCCCACGCGACCACGCATTTGGTGTAAATCTGAAAGTCCAAAATTATTGGCGTTATTAATAAAAATGGTATTCGCATTCGGCACATCCAAACCACTCTCAATAATGGTTGTAGAAACAAGAACATCGAATTCATTGTTCATAAAACGAAGCATTAAATCTTCCAATTTTTTGCCATCCATTTGTCCGTGACCGATACCAATTTTTGCATCTGGTACTAATCTCTGGATCATTCCAGCAACTTCTTTAATATTTTCGATTCTGTTGTGGACGAAGAAAACCTGTCCACCACGAGAAATCTCATAACTAACAGCATCGCGAATACTTTCTTCCCCAAAACGAATGACGTGGGTTTCCACTGGATATCGGTTTGGCGGAGGAGTTGTAATAACAGAAAGGTCACGCGCAGCCATCAAACTGAACTGCAACGTACGCGGAATGGGAGTTGCGGTCAAAGTCAAAGTATCGACGTTTTCTTTGATGGTTTTCAATTTATCTTTTACTGCTACTCCAAATTTTTGTTCTTCGTCAATAACCAGTAAGCCCAAATCCTTAAATTCAACCGATTTGTTGACCAATTGATGGGTGCCGATTACAATATCAAGTCGACCGTCTTTTAATCCCTCTAGAACTACCTTTCTTTCTTTTGCAGTTCTAAAACGGTTTAGATAATCAACTTTTACTGGCATGTCGGAAAGACGTTCTGTAAAAGTTTTAAAATGTTGAAAGGCCAAAATAGTGGTTGGAACTAAAACAGCAACCTGTTTTCCATTATCGACCGCCTTAAAGGCTGCACGAATAGCGACTTCCGTTTTTCCGAAACCTACATCGCCACAAACCAAGCGGTCCATTGGACGCTCATTTTCCATATCCTTTTTTACGTCTTCCGTCGCTGTGCTTTGGTCTGGGGTATCCTCATAAATAAAGGAAGATTCCAACTCCGCTTGTAAGTAGCTATCTGGATCAAAAGCGAATCCTTTTAAGGTACGGCGCTTTGCATATAATTCAATTAAATTGAAAGCAATCTCTTTAACCCGTGTTTTGGTTTTTTGTTTTAATTTTTTCCACGCATCACTACCCAATTTGTAGATCTTGGGTTCTCTGCCGTCTTTACCATTATATTTAGAAATCTTATGAAGACTATGAATACTCAGATATAGAATATCACGTTCGCCATAAAAAAGTTTGATGGCTTCTTGCATTTTTCCTTCCACTTCAATCTTTTGCAATCCGCCAAATTTCCCAATTCCATGGTCAATGTGGGTTACGTAGTCTCCCACTTCAAGATTGGTTATTTCTTTTAACGTAATAGCCTGTTTCTTCGCATAACCGTTTTTAAGTTGGAATTTGTGATAACGTTCAAAAATTTGATGATCGGTATAACAGGCAACTTTTAAATCGTCATCAATAAATCCTTGAAACAATGGAAAAACGATGGTTTCAAATTGCTTCACATTCTGTTCGGCATCTGCAAAAATATCGTGAAAGCGTTTGGCTTGTTGTTCACTACTGCAGAAAATATAGTTTTTATAATCATTTTCAGTGTTTTCATTCAAATTTTCAATGAGTAAGTTGAATTGCTTATTGAATGAAGGTTGTGGTCTAGTTGAAAACGAAATTGAAATTGAATCTGAAATTGAAATTGAACTATTTTTTATATGGACCGTTGTAAATTCTTCGAGTTGCAGTCTCAACAATTCGGAAGTACAGAACAGCTCTGAAGGTTTTGCGCGTTTTATCTCAGAATCTATTGCATTGAAAGCTTCAGTTGCCTTTTTGAAAAGGATATCAACAGCACTGCAAAAAAGCTCTTCATTTTTCAGAAAAACTACTGTTTTTGAAGAAATATATTTCAGGAAGGTTTCACGATTTTCATCTATCATTTTATTTTCCACATTGGGAATGATAGAAACCTTTTTTACTTGTTCCAAAGAAAGTTGCGTTTCTACATCAAAAGTCCGAATGCTGTCAACATCATCTCCAAAAAATTCAATTCTGTACGGCTTGTCATTACTGAAACTGAACACATCCAAAATTCCACCTCGAACCGAAAATTCTCCAGGTTCCGTTACAAAATCTGTTCTTTTGAAATTATACTCAAACAAAACCTCGTTTACAAAATCGATTGAAAGTTGGTCGCTTACAGAAATTTTCAGCGTGTTTCGTTCCAATTCCTTTCGGGTAACAACTTTTTCAAAAAGCGCTTCGGGATATGTAACTATGAATGCAGGTTTCTTTCGAGAATTTATTCGGTTTAAAACCTCGCTTCGCAACAAAACATTGGCATTATCGGTCTCCTCTATTTGATATGGCCGCCGATAACTTCCGGGATAAAAAAGCACATTTTGGTTGCCTAATAGATTTTCCAGATCGTTTAAATGATAAGCCGCTTCTTCTTTATCATTCAAAATAAGAAGAAAAGGCAATTCCGCCCCGAGTGATTCGGGGTTAAAAGTTTCAGCTAAAACTAGCGAAACTGAAGAGCCAACAAGACCTGAAACTGAAATATTTGATTGAACGTCATCCTGAGCCTGTCGAAGTAGGGCAATATTTTTCCCCAGTTTTCGCGTTTGCGAAGACTGTGAATAAAGTGAAGTAACGAGTGTTTTGCTCATTGAGCGGCAAAGATAAATCAAAAAATAAATATCCTGCAAGATCTTTAATATCTTGTAAATATATGTTAGGCTTAAAAGTGGGAGCTTGGAGAAACTTTAGATATTTGATGAATTTTTTTTATATATCTAGATAATAATAAAGCCCGCCTTCTAAAATTAGATAGAGACGGACTTTTGAAATTTAAATTTGGTTTTATTTTATAGTGAAGGTGGATTCATAGTTATCTTACCAGTAATTTCTACTGTTTCTTGAGAAGGACTTTCAGTAAATTGCCCTGTAAAATTAACAATAAGAGATGCAATTCCACCATTCGGAATCTCTTGATGTACTTTAAAATTTGAAATGGTTAGCGTTCCATTCAAACCTTGATAAATCTGGGACGAATTTTGAGCATAAATCGCTATTTGCGCGCCAGATTCATCATTTCCACTATCTTCTTTGATTTCAACATTTAGATCGCCAGGACTCCGTTTAATTATAATTACGATATTCCTTTCGTGACTGTTGTCTATTAAACCTATAGCAATACTTTGAAGATTAGGCGCGTCAATATATGTAGCTATACTGCTATTTGTATTCGGAACGACGCCAGATATTGTTTGTCCATCGTTGTACCCACCAACATATTTTAATTCATATGTGTGATCCGCGCCAGCATTTGGATCAGAATCTGATGGTCCGTCGTCTTTCTTATTGCAACCTAAAAGGATAATGGATAGAATTAATAATAATAACAGTCTAGCTTTTTGTGCATTTTTCATGATCTTGAATTTTTCATTGATTTATAATATGTTGAACTAATTTTAATTGGTATAAAATTAAAATACAATGACTTTATCAAATATGAAGTATGTTACAATCTCTATAACGTATGTGTCACTTAATGAAGGAAAGTAGAATTTACGGTAAACCTCGAATTTGGCAGAACAGGTTTTTATAAAGGTTACGAGCCGAAAAAAAATCGTTGGGAAACTCCCAAGCAATCCAACTTATAAAGATTTAAAAGGAAAGGAATATCTTCAGTTTTCAAGATTGATTGGGCGGTAAACACTAATCAACATATAAGCCAGAAGAACTTTTAGAGCGGAACTGAAATACTTATTTTTTGAAATGTTCCCTACATTTATTCACCGGACTAGTTTTGCGATTTTTAAATCCGTGATAGCTGCTGCTTATAAAAAGTATTATTGCAACCACAATTGCGGCGTATGAAACACTTCGGCTTATATCCCAATCTGCCACTGCAATTGCAGCCAAAGCCCACGCGCCAACTAATGCAAATTCACGCATATTTCTTTTCCAAGTAACAGCCATGTTTATAATTCCGGCGATTATAATCATTAAAATCGCCCAAATAGCTTCAGAAATTCCAAAGCCATTCCAATTAATGCTTGTTAAATATGCCGCAACGTTTGCAATGCTTGCAACAGTTACCCAACCGCTATAAAACACAAAAGGCCACCAAAGAAATGCGATTACTGAAATTGGCGCATCCCAAAGTTCCATTCTGTTTTGCATTACAATTTTTAAAAGTGAAAACAGCAAAACGAAAATCGCCAAAATGGAATATTCCATAAATCCATATAACCAAAGCGTTATCCAAACCATATTAGCGACGCAGGAAAGCACGAACCACCAACCTGTTTTCAAAATAAACTCATCATCGCGCACTTTTGTGAATAGGCTCCTGCTTTGGTAAATTACAAATCCCAAAAGCATTAAATAAATAAGTCCCCAAATGGAAAACGCATATCCGGCCGGAGTGAAAAGATTTTTTGAGACGTTGGAAATATCACCGATTGTAGTGTTATTTATGGCTCCCGTATTAGAAAGATAGTTTACGAAAACAGTTGCCAAGAATGCGATTATGTTGGCTATTTGTAATGTTTTTTTCATGATTAATTATTTTTTTGAAACACAGATAACCTCATCTTCCACAATAACAAAAACTTCATCTTTCTCAGTGGGCGTTAAAATATGTTTACCAGTAAAGTTACCAAAAGCTGGGAGAATTAGACTGTTAAGTGCCTTATAAAAACAAGGTAGACGGATGTATTGTTTTCCGATACCTTTCATTCTAATTCCGGGATGGATATGTCCAGAAAAATTAAAAAAACCTTCTCTTTCTGTAGGATGATGCGTTAAATAAAATTCTTCCAAAAATAATTCATCAAATACTTTAACTCCTATTTCTTCATACATATATTGTGGTATGATATCATGGTTTCCAGATATTAAAACTACACTCGCTTTAGCGTATTCAACCCATTTTTCAAAATCTTGCCATTCCTCATTTAACTTGCTGTGAAATAAATCACCCAAAAAACATATTGTTTCTGGTTCAAAATAATTGGTCACCTCAGTTAATTTCTCAAGATTTTTGTAAGCTGCATTTGCTGGAATTGGTGCTCCGTGTTTTCTAAAATGAACCACTTTTCCTAAGTGGACATCAGCGATTAGAAGCATTTTATTGTTTTCCCAATAGATGGCACCGCTTGGATGAAGTTTGAAATCGTTATTATTTATCGATATGATTTGTATCATTTCTCAAGTAGCAAAGTCATTTTTTTAATTCGATCTGCTAATTTTTCCGAAGATAATTTAGCACGGAGACCATCTGTAATTATAGGAAAACTAAATGGGGTTGCTTTCTCACATTGTTTCCAGATTATATCCTGTGAAGCAATCCTTTCCAAAGCAAGTCTTAACCGTCCTTCTTCCAATTGATGTTCAAAAGTTTCGCGGTATGCTTGAAGATATAAAAGATTATCTGGTTCATAATCTCGAAAAACATCAAAAAGTAACTGACTGTTGCTTTGCAAGTGTTTCGTTTTAATAACCTTATTCGGGTAACCCTGAAAAACCATACCACTTATTACTGCTATATCGCGGAATTTTCTGCGGGCCAATTCAGTGTAATTTAAACTTTTTTGAAGATCTTGATATAAATATTCTGCAGAAAATAGATTGTTGTCCAATACTGTTTGAATGTCAAGAAACTGGTCACTCAACAATTCAAAACCATAATCGTTATAGGCTAAAGAAAAAGTAATTGGTGACAACAAACTGATTCTGAATGCAAGTAAACTACTCATAGCTTCGTGTACAAAACGCCCCTCAAACGGATAGAATAGTGAATGATACCCGTCGCGTGTTTTGAAGGTTTCAATTAAAAATTGGTTTTCCCTTGGCACAATGCTTTCTCTTTCCTGTCTATCAAAAATATCGCTCAAGGCTTTTAATTCTGGAGTATTCCTTTTATGATCTGCTTCACTTTGCATTTCTTCACGTAGAATTTTACTCATTTGCGAAGAAAGAGGTAATCGTCCGCCCATAAAACTTACAACATTTTTAGTGCTTTTGCTACTCTTTCGAACTTGAGCTTGCATTTGTCTTATTCGAACCAATTCCAAAGTTCTTCCTGCAAAAACGAATGTGTCACCAGGTTTCATTTTACTAATGAACCATTCTTCTATTGTACCAATAAATCCACCAGACACATATTTCACCATCATCATGGAATCGCTTACAATGGTGCCAATACTTAAGCGATGCATCATTGCAATCTGCTTGCTTTCTACTTTAAAAAGTCCTTCAGGTTTAACTTCAACTTTTTTATATTCGTCGTAGGCTTGTAAACTTTGACTTCCTAAAGTGATAAAATTTAAACACCAATTCCATTGTTCTTCCGTAATTCCCTGAAAACAAAATGTATTTTTTATTTCGGAAAATATTTCCTTTGGAAAAAATCCGTTGCTCACTGCGAGTGTTACCAAATACTGAATTAGTACGTCGAAACTTAACAAATACGGAATCCTATCTTCAACAACTTCATCTTTCACAGCTCTTTTTAAAGCTGAAGCTTCTAACAATTCCAAAGCGTGAGTAGGCAAAAAATAAATTACCGAAGGTTCTCCAGGTCTATGATTACTTCTACCAGCTCGTTGCAGAAACTTTGCCACTCCTTTTGGCCCTCCAATTTGAATCACCGTTTCCACTGGTGCAAAATCTACTCCCAAATCGAGACTTGAAGTTGCAACCACTGCCAATAAGGATTCATTTCTTATTGCTTGTTCTACCCAAAGTCGCGTATCCTTCGCAATGCTTCCGTGATGCATTGCAATTTCACCAGCGAATTCAGGATGTTTTTCTAGCAGTTTCTGAAACCATATCTCGCATTGTCCACGGGTATTTGTAAAAATTATTGTGGTTTTACTGGCTTTAATTATTGGAACAATTTCTTCTAAAAGATGTAATCCTAAATGTCCGTGCCACGGAAAAGTTTCCATTTTCTTCGGAATAATAGATCGGACTTCAATTTTAGGTTTTTGCTTAGATTTAATAAGTATAGAATTCTCGCGTAATTTTAAATCTGTACCCAAAAGCACATCCATCGCCTCTTCTAGATTTCCGATGGTTGCTGAAATTCCCCAAATACGCATCTTTGGGGAAACGGTTTTCAAACGTGAAAGAGCTAATTCCATCTGTACGCCACGTTTACTTCCTAAAAGTTCATGCCATTCATCTACGACGACGGCGGTGAGGGTTTTAAAGGTTTTGTCATAATCTTTCGAAGTCAATAAAAGCATCAAGCTTTCTGGAGTTGTAATCAATAAATCAGGCATTTGCCGTTTTTGTTTGGTCCTTTCGCTTTGCGAAGTATCTCCAGTTCGAATGCCAACAGTTAGTCCAGTTCCCAGTTCATCTGCAAAGCGTTGTGCTGCTTGGTGAATTTCTATTGAAAGAGCTCGCAATGGAGTTATCCAAATCGCTTTAATTCCTTTTACATGTTTTGTTTTATAATTTGGATTCTCCTTTAAATACTGAAGAACAATTGGAATCCATAATGCATAGGTTTTTCCACTTCCGGTTGGAGCGTTGAGTAAACCATGTTTTCCGTTTAAGAAAGCTTTCCAAGTTTTTTGCTGAAAGGGAAATGACTCCCAACCATTAGAGTGAAACCAATTCTCGGCAATAGAAATGAGTTCGGATTGTTTCATTTTGGAATTAGTGCTTTGAGGTCGTCCAACGTATTTGCCTCCGCAATAGATTTATCTTTTCGCCATCTTAAAATCCTTGGAAAACGTGTTGCAATTCCACTTTTATGACGACTGCTTTCCGCAATTCCTTCAAAAGCAATTTCAAAAACGTGATGAGGTGTTACACTTCTAACTGGACCAAAACGTTCCAAGGTATTTTTCTTTATCCAAGCATCTACTTGTCCAAATTCAGCGTCAGTTAAACCAGAATAGGCTTTTGCGAAAGTTACTAATTCACCGTCGTTCCATAGTCCGAAAGTATAATCGGTGTAAAGATTTGCTCGTCTTCCGTGGCCTCGCATTGCATAAGTTAAAACCGCATCAATGGTAAAGGGATCTATTTTCCATTTCCACCAATCGCCTTTTTTTTCTACCTACTAAATAGGGTGAATCTTTTCTTTTCAGCATCAAACCTTCACTGCGTTTATCTCTGGAAAGATCTCTTTCAGCAGCAGCTTCTTCCCAAGTTTCAAAATTCATAGTTTCACTTAAATACAAACCGAGTTCAATGGAATTGCAATTTTGAATCAATTCATCCAAAATTTTTCTTCTTTCTGAGAATGGTTTTTGGCGGATATCCTCTCCTTGCCATTCCAACAAATCATAAGCATGTAAAATAACTGGGGTTTTTTTCAGAAGTGCTTTTGAAATATTCTGACGTCCAATTCTCGTTTGGAGGGCATTGAAATTTCCTATTTCTCCTTCCCCGAAAGGTAAGATTTCACCATCAATCACAGTTCCGTTTGGGATTGCAGAAAGAAACTTTTGAAACTCAGGATATTTATCGGTGACCAACTCCTCGCCGCGCGACCAAACGAAAACTTCATCATTCCTAATTATCACCTGACTGCGAATCCCGTCCCATTTATGCTCAAAACTCCATTTTGAAATTGGGCCCAAATCTTCCTGGAAATTATCTTCCACTGCATAAGCCAAATAAAATGGATAAGGTTTGCTAAGGTAATCTTCTTCGTTTTGCTCAAGGATTAGTTTTTTATAGGTTGTTTTTTCAGGAGTCCAATCGCCCATTAATTTATACGCAAGAATATCATCATCAATTCCAGTGGCTTTGGAAAGTGCGCGTGTCATTAATTTCTGACTTACACCAATCCTGAAACTACCCGTTAGAATTTTATTAAAAACAAAACGTTCAAAATAATTCAGCTTCAACCAATTATCATGTAGATATGCTTTTTTTTCTACTTCAGAAAAAGTGCGGAGTTCGATAATTTCTGAAACAAATTGGGAAAGTGATTTCTCAGAATGTTGTTCGGATGTTGGTAAGATTAAAGCAATAGTTTCAGCTAGATCGCCTACAATATGATAACTCTCCTCAAAAAGCCAAAGTGGAATTCCGCTGATTTCCGTAGCCCAAAGTCTTAAAAGAGTCGTATTCACAGGGCGTTTTGGACGCCGATGCGAAAGAATAGCAATCGTCCAAAGTTTATCCTCATCATTTGCGTTCTGAAAATAAGTGCTGAGCGCCGCAACCTTTTCGTTGGTTTTGTTCGTGCTATCGAGCTTCTTTATAAGTTGTGCGAAATCTTTCACTAATTAATCTTCATTTTCAATTTTCTTCTCAATCTCTGCGCTTTCTTCTTCGTATTGTGTTTTTTCTGTTCTGGCGTCGTATCCTAATTCTTCTCTTAAATACTTTGAAAAGATATCGGTATAACCGTGGGTTGTGATAATTTTTTCGCAACCAGTGGCGTCAATAGCAGATAATAAACCTTCCCAATCTGCGTGATCACTTAAAACAAATCCGCGATCAATTGCTCTTCTTCTTCGTGCGCCACGAAAAGTCATCCACCCACTTGCGGAAGCAGTAACATATGGCACCATTTTCCGAATCCAAGTGCTTCCATGAGCATTAGGCGGTGCAACTACAATATGTCCTTTTATTTCTTCTTTGGAAGTATCTCTAGTAATCAAAGTGGTTGGCGGTAAATTGTAATATGGACGTACTACTTCCGTCATATTTTCAACGGCGCCGTGAGTATATATTTTTCCAATTGAAGTGTCTAAATGTTTCAGCAATCGCTGTGCTTTTCCCAAGCTATATCCAAAAAGTATTGAAGTCCTACCTTCCTCTCTATTCCTCTCCCACCATTCGTTTATATCTTTAAAAATTTCAGCTTGTGGTTCCCATTTAAAAGCAGGTAGACCGAAGGTGCATTCTGTTATAAAAGTGTGGCATTTTATTGGTTCAAAAACCTCGGCCAATCCGTCATCTTCAGTTTTGAAATCTCCAGTAAATACCCACACTTCACCCTTATACTCAACACGAACCTGAGAAGAAGCTATAATATGCCCAGCAGGGTGCAAGGAAAATTTAACCCCATTTATTGTAAAAGTTTCATTCCATTCTTTTCCCGTAACTTCGATTGCTCCGAGACGGTGTTTAATAATGGGCACATTATTATTGTGGGTTATATATTGTTTATGACCCCAACAGCTGTGGTCTGCGTGACCATGAGTTACAATACATTTATCAACTGGTCGCCAAGCGTCGATATAGGCATCGGCTTGTTTGCAGTAAATTCCTTTATCGTTAAAGACCAAGAGTGGTTGGTTCATGTGTATCCTTTCAACAGCTTTCTAAAAATAATAAAAGATTAGCCTGCTGAAATCATAATTAAGAAAAGTTTAGGTCATTTACACGCAGCATCATATACTTAAAAAATAGTGACAGATTGCTTCTCATTGCTCGCAATTGTCATTTACAAACTTTATATTTGCAGCATAAAAACCGAATTATGTCATTTACAGATTTATTTGAAAGCGGGGAACATTCCCGAAATTTAGGACACTTTGCGTCTATTGCAAATATTGCTTCAGTCAAAGGCGAGATTAATGCCGAAGAGGAAAAGTTATTAAAACGCTTCGCTAATAAACTTGACATAAACGAAGATGAGTATACCGAGGTATTAAAAAATCCTGGCAAATATCCAATCAATCCACCTAATGACGCTGAAAGACGTCTGGAGCGCATTCATGACTTATTCGAAATGATTTTTGCTGATAATGAAATTGATGATCACGAACGTTTCCTCATCGAAAAATATGCAATCGGTTTAGGTTATGATGTCAAAACTGCACAACACCTAATAAAACGATCTATTGAAATTTACAGCGGAGGACTAGATTTTGAAGACTACAGATATTTATTAAATAAGAAATAAATTCAGAAAAAGAGAATAGATCGAATAATTGCCCGATACAAATTGTTTCGGGTTTTTTTATTGTACATTTCTCATAAACTCTTCCGCTTTTTCAACCATTTTTGTACTTCCACAGAAAAAAGGAACGCGTTGGTGTAAACTTGTGGGTTGGATTTCCAAAATACGTCCAAAACCGTTGCTGGCTTTTCCTCCTGCTTGTTCTGCAATCATCGCCATCGGGTTGCATTCGTATAAAAGGCGTAGTTTACCTTCTGGATTTTTTGAAGTATTCGGATAAATATAAATACCACCTTTAATCATATTCCTGTGAAAATCAGAAACTAAAGAACCAATATAACGAGAAGTATAAGGGCGCTCATCCTCTTCCTTTTGACAATATTTTATATAATCCTTTACACCTTGTGGAAAGTGAACGTAGTTTCCTTCATTAACAGAATATATATTTCCCATTTCTGGGAATGTCATTAAAGGATGTGATAAATAGTACGTCCCTATTGCTGGGTTCAATGTGAAGCCATTTACGCCGTGACCAGTAGTATAGACAATCATAGTAGATGTACCGTAAACGATATATCCAGCTGCTACTTGATTCACTCCAGATTGAAGAAAATCTTCCATAGTTACGGGTGTTCCTGAAGGAGTGATTCTTCTGTAAACGGAAAATATAGTACCCACAGAAACATTCACATCTATATTCGATGAGCCATCCAATGGATCTATCAACACAACATATTTATTGTCGTTCTTCTCGTTTCGACCTTTTATGGTTATAAAATCATCTTCTTCCTCACTTGCGATTCCGCATACAATTTCACGGTTGGTGAGTGTATTAATAAAGACCTCATTAGCGAACACATCGAGTTTTTGTTGATCTTCACCCTGCACGTTACTGTGTCCAGCTGTCCCCAAAATATCGACCAACCCAGCTTTATTGACTTTATGGTTTACCACTTTTGCCGCTAAACGAATTGAATTAATTAATCGTGAAAGCTCTCCAGAGGAATATTTGAATTCACTTTGGTTTTCAATGATAAACTCTCCGAGAGATTGATTTATTTTTGCCATGTGGTTTAAGGTGTCCTGAATTTCGTGCAAATATCGGGATTTTTAAGAAATTGAACCGATATTTGTGGAGGGAATCACAATTGAAATTGAAATTGAAGTTGAAATCGAAGTTGATGTTTACAAAATAAGTACAAATGAAAGTTAGACAAGCAATAAAAGAAGACATGCCACAAGTTCTCGATTTGATTATAGAACTTGCAATCTTTGAAAAAGAGCCAGATGTTGTTGAAGTTACGGTTGCTGATTTAGAGAAAGAGGGTTTTGGAGAAAACCCATTGTTCATTTGTTTTGTGGCTGAAATAGAAAATATAATTGTAGGTGCAGCACTAGTATATTATCGTTTTTCAACTTGGAAAGGAAGAACTCTTCATCTAGAAGATTTGATTGTAAAAGAGGCTAACCGTGGCAATGGCATTGGTGAAGCGCTTTACCAACAAGTGATGAAATTCGCACACGATCAGGGGTTAAAACGTGTGGCCTGGGACGTGTTAGATTGGAATACAGGTGCCATCCGATTTTACGAACGCAGCGGTGCAAAGATTATGCAAGACTGGCGAGTAGTACATATGGATGCAGCAGGACTGAAAAATTATGTGAAAACATAGAATACAAAATCGATAAATGAAGATTTTTAAATTTGGTGGTGCTTCCACAAAAGATGCAGAGAGTGTAAAAAATGTATTATCCGTAATTAACCAAACCGGCGAAAAAAATTTGGTGGTGGTAATATCTGCAATGGGCAAAATCACAAATGCATTGGAGAAGGTTATCGAGGATTACTTTTCTGAAGAAAAACCGATTACTCATTCTTTGAAAGTAGTGTACGATTTTCATTATAGAATTTTAAATGATTTATTCCCTTCCACATTAAATCCAGTTTTTACAGAGATCGACAGGATTTTTAAGAAATTAGAATACTTTCTTGAGACCAATAAATCTAAGAACCACGCATTTGTTTACGATCAAGTGGTGTCTTATGGCGAAATAATTTCTTCAGCTATCGTTTCGGCATATTTCTCAGAAAACAGCATTAAAAATACTTGGCTAGACGTACGTCAATGCATTAAAACCGATGCCAACTATCGCGATGCCAATATTGATTGGGAAAAAACCCAAAAGAGAATTTCTGAGAAAGTAAATACTGAAGGAATTACCATTACCCAAGGATTTTTAGGAGCCGAACACACAAATAACTTCACAACAACTCTAGGAAGGGAAGGGAGTGATTACACAGCTGCAATTTTTGCCTATTGTTTGAACGCAGAAAGTGTAACGATTTGGAAGGATGTACCTGGAGTTTTAAATGCTGATCCTCGTTATTTTACTCATACCCAGCTTTACAATCATATTTCATATCGCGAAGCTATTGAACTTGCTTTTTACGGTGCTTCAGTTATTCACCCAAAGACATTGCAGCCATTGCAACGTAAGGAAATTCCATTATATGTTAAATCATTTATTAATCCAACTGCTCCAGGAACTTGTGTCGGTAAAGGCGTTTCACTTGATCCTATGATTTCCAGTTTTATTCTAAAAACTAATCAAGTATTGATTTCGCTTTCTTCCTTAGATTTTTCATTCATGATGGAAAATAATATTGGCGATGTTTTCAAATTGCTCCATGAATACAGAATGAAGGTTAACCTTATACAAAATTCCGCAATCAGTTTTTCGGTCTGCGTTGACAATAAATTCGACAACTTAGAATCTTTGTTAGCTAAACTTCGTGAAAAATTCAGTGTTAAATGGAATGAAAACGTAACGCTCTACACCATTCGCCATTTTAACCAAGCTGAGGTAAAAGCACTTGCAGAAAACAAAAACATTCTTTTGAAGCAGGAAAGCAAAGAGACAGTACAGTTGGTTATTAAGGAATAGTATCAATCGGTTTCGTTATATTTGTTAAACATTATCAACCAAAAATTTTCATGGGATTAGTCAACGCTAAGGAAGTTGCCAAGGCAATAAATATCGATAAATTCGGCTTTCTGGGCACCTTTATGGGCTGGTCTTTAATGAAAATCCTGAATATTACTACGCTCAACAAGATTTATGATAGAAATAAGCATCTCCATGATCTGGAATTCATAAATGCATTGATTGACGAATTTGAAATAAAATTTGAAATTCACGAAGAAGATCTCCGTAGAATACCAAAAACCGGGGCTTTTATAACCATTTCCAACCATCCGTTAGGTGGGATCGACGGTATTCTTTTACTAAAATTACTTGTTGAGCATAGGCCTGATTTCAAAATTGTTGCAAATTTTCTTTTGCATAGAATTGAACCTTTGAAACCATATGTGTTGCCCGTCAATCCATTTGAAGAGCGAAAGGATGTAAAATCAAGTATTTTGGGTCTAAAAACGGCTCTTCAACATTTAAAAGATGGCCATCCGTTAGGTATTTTTCCGGCTGGGGAAGTTTCAACCTATAAGGACGGAAAACTGCTTGTTGACAAACCTTGGGAAGAGGCCGCAATGAAGCTTATTAAAAAGGCTGAGGTGCCCATAGTACCAATTTATTTCCACGCCAAAAACAGTAAATTATTTTACCGATTGGCAAAGATGAGTGACACCTTGCGAACTGCAAAACTACCTTCAGAGTTATTAACACAAAAGGAGCGGTTAATAAAAGTGAGAATAGGTAATGCAATTTCTGTGGAAGACCAAAAAGAACACCAGTCACTAAATGTGTTTACAGAATTTCTTCGTAGAAAAACATATATGCTTTCCAATGCATATCAGAAGAAAAAATTATTGGATAACATTCCCAAAACTTTAAAGTTTCCAAAACCACCGAAAAAAATAGCAGGTCCAATTCCATTGGAAGCAATGGAAGCAGAAATTGAAAACTTACGCGATAATGATAAGCGATTGTTGGTTAGCAAAAACTATGAGGTGTTTCTGGCAGAAGCAAATTCAATTCCATATATTCTTCAGGAAATAGGGCGATTGCGAGAAATCACTTTTCGTGAAGTAGGAGAAGGCACCAACAAAAGTACGGATCTCGATAAATTTGACAGCTACTATCACCACATGTTCCTATGGGATAACGATGCTCAAAAAATGGCTGGTGCATACCGTATGGGTTTAGGCTCAGAGATATTTCCTCGATTCGGGATAAATGGTTTTTATCTTCAGGATTTATTCCGTTTTGAACCGGAATTATATGACATGATGAGTAAATCGATTGAAATGGGACGCGCTTTCATCATAAAGGAATACCAATTACGGCCAATGCCTTTATTTTTGCTTTGGAAGGGAATTGTACACACGACACTTCGTTATCCCGAACATCGTTATTTGATTGGTGGTGTAAGTATCAGCAATAAATTTTCTGAATTCTCAAAAAGTTTGATGATTGAGTTTATGAAGTCAAACTATTACGATCCGTATGTGGCGCAATACATCAATCCAAAAAAGGAATACAAGGTAAAGCTAAAAGATGCCGATAAAGATTTTATTTTTGACGAAAGTGAAGCCGATCTGAATAAATTCGATAAAATAATTGATGAAGTTGAACCTGGAAATCTTCGTTTACCAGTTCTTATTAAAAAATATATCAAGCAGAATGCTAAGGTTATTGCTTTTAATGTAGATCCGCTTTTTAATAATGCCGTTGATGGTTTAATGTACATTCGGATTGCAGATTTGCCTGAAAGTACCGTGAAACCAGTTATGGAGGAATTTCAAGCCGAATTGGAGAAAAAATATTCTGACTCACAAAACACGGATAAATAAATTCAATTTTCTTTTAACGCTTTTATAAAATAGTTCTAAATAGCATAACTTCGTAAATGCTAACTATTTATATATGCCGTCCAGAACCATTAACGAGGTAATCACGACACTCGATGGAATTATTGTCGCCGAATGTGCCAACAATTCCTGTATGGCGTATTTCCCAATACTTTATAGGAAAGTCACTATTAGAATAAAAGAAGGAATTCAAAATAATGAGTTTGAAAACAGCCAACGAATGGAAAAACTGGATGTTCTTTTCGCAAACAGATATATTCATGCTTATGAATGTTCGGGTTTGAACAATACCTATACAAAGAGCTGGAGAAATGCTTTTGAAGCGGCAAAAACAGGGAGATTACTAATAATGCAACATCTTCTTTTAGGAATTAATGCCCATATAAATCTAGATCTAGGAATTGCAGTGGCAGAAACTGTGGGAGAAGATGGAGAGCTTATGGATTTTGAGAACGACTTCAACAAAATAAATGAGATCTTAGGATCAATGATTGCAAATGTCAAGGCACAGTTGATCTCTGTATCACCTTTATTCGGCTTATTGGACAAATTCGGAAAAGGGCGCGAGGATAAATTAGCGAGTTTCAGTATAAATATCGCTAGAGACGGGGCGTGGCTTTTTGCAAATCAGTATCATATTTCTCCCAATAAAGAACAGGAAATAAACAATCGTGATGTGATTATCGCGATGTTAGCAGAAAAATTGATTCATCAAAAAAGCTGGGTTTTGAGATATTTAGTGAAAGCTATCTATCTTTTTGAAAAGAAAGATGTATCGCAAATAGCTGCGATTCTTAAAAGAGAATAAGTTATTTTTCTGAATAAGGATCGTAGCTTCCAAAACTCCAAATATTACCTTCGGTATCCTTGCAACTGTAACCACGACCGCCATAATCTTCGTCTTTTATATCGAGAATTATTTTGGCATTACCAGCAATTGCCTTTTTATAATGTGAATCAATCTCTTCAATAACAATGTAAGGCGTCTGGGTATTATAGCCACCAATTTCATTTGGAGTTCGTGTGAATTTGCGGAATTCACTATTGTTATTGACCGGGCTAATCATAATCATTGCGTTCCCCAATTTTAATTCCCCATGCTGAATATTATTTTCATCATCTCTGAATACGGAATGTTCAGAAAAGCCAAAAGCATCTTTTAAAAATCGCAGTGCCTTTTCTGGATCTTTATAAGAAATATTAGGTATTACGCCATATTTGCTCATAGTGATTTCAAATTTGAATATAAAAAAAGTCATTGAATTAATTCAATGACTTTTAACCATTTAGAACCATCCCTTCTTACCAACTTGATAAGTTTGGTAAAATTCCTCATCACTTTTGGTTAGATAAATTATTCCTTCAATTAATGGAATAATTCCCCCTATACCGCAAGTGACAAAGGTGATGACGATTTGTATAATCCCTTCTTGGGTATAGCCAAGAATGAATTTGTGAACTCCCAAAGATCCTATTACGATTGCCAGTATTCCCGCAAGTATTTTTTTGTTTTCCTGTGGATTTGTTGCTTGATTCCAACCCTCCTTAAATTCATTAGCGCTATTTCTAGCTTGCTGTTCAAAATTTCTGGTAGTATCATCTTCATGTTTTTTGGTACTGTCGTATCCTGAATTTTGCTCTTCCATATATATAATTAGTTAGTTTAAATTAATTTTAAAAATATAAAAAATTAATGATTAAACTCTTGAGGAATAAAAATTTGCGACGCTCAAAGTTATTTGAATGCAGTAATAATTTTTTCAGCGATAACAGTTGCAAGTTTTTCCTTGCTTTCTACTGTCCAGCCCGCGATATGTGGGCTTAAGATTACATTATCCATCCCAAAGAGTTGTTTTAGCGAATTGGGAAGATTATCTGAGTCAAAAAGGGTTTCGAAGGATAGTTTTTCGAATTCCAAAACATCCAGACCCGCTCCTAAAATTTTTCCAGACTGTAAAGCCAAAACTAGATTTGCCGTAACCACACTTTTTCCCCGGGCAGTATTAATTAACCAAAAGGATTTTGAAAATGAATTGATGAATTCTGAATTCACCATTTTGTCCGTTAGAGTTGTCCAAGGAGTGTGAAGGCTCAATACATCAACTTTTTGTTGAAGTTCTTTTAAAGAGACTTGTTTTGCATTTTCATCAGCAATATTATCCTTGATATCGTAGCATAAAACATCGCAATCAAAACCTCTTAGTTTTCTTGCAAAAGCTTTTCCCATATTACCGTAACCAATGATTCCAACGGTTTTTCCATCCAGTTCTATCCCACGGTTGGCTTCGCGGTTCCACAGGCCGTTTTTAACCTCCCTATCTGCTCTGTTTAGCTTATTGAATAGGGAAAGGAGCATTCCCAAAGCATGTTCGCTTACGGCGTTTCTATTGCCCTCTGGGGCAGCAATTAATTTTATGCCAAGTCCTTCTGCATATTCTGTATCTATGCTCTCCAAACCTGCGCCAACTCGAGCTATGAATTTTAGACTCTTTGCCGCGTCCAGAAAATTTTTATCAATATCGAAACGGCTTCTTATTACAATTCCGTCATAGTTAGCTATGATTTTCTCAGTTTCTGATTTTGAAATCTTGTAGTTTTCTTCATTTGAAAATCCTGCCTCCTCAAGCATATTCAATAATAAAGGATGATTGTTATCGAGGTGAAGGATTTTCATATTTCGAATTTCATAAGGTTTTATTCGTGTGCATTTGGATTGCCCTGTGGATAGGGAATTATATCCTTTTGCGAAAGATCTGAAATTTTATAATAGTTCTTCTTTCCGTCAAACCAATATTCAACCACTGCTTCATTATCTACCAACTCAAACGGGAAGGTGTTAGAGGGGGTATTCTGTGCTTCCTTGGTTGGGTCAGCATCCATAATTATATCGCGTTGCATTGCATTCTTAAGATAGCCGACAAATTCTAATGGTTCATTTATATTCCCTTTTGCTTCGAGAATATGGTTTTTAAAATAGATATTCTGAATAACAACATCTGGATCGATTTCGCTAAATAATACGTGTACATTTGTTCCTGACCCGCCTTCCTCTACTCCCGCAACCCAGTTTTGGTAATATGCTTTGGCAATTTTGAAGGGAGGATCTTGGGTAAATTTACTCATATTATTTGCAGAGTGTGCTCCGCCACAATTAGAAAAGCCGAATAATAATAACGGTACCGTTAGAAGTACAAGCAAAGATTTTACATTTTTCATCATTCATTAAAATTACAAATTTTATACAACAAAAAAGCCTTTCGATAATCGAAAGGCTTTTTAAAATCAATTTTATAAATACTATCCTGCCAATGCCTCCGCACCACCAACAATCTCAAGGATTTCATTGGTAATGGCTGCTTGACGTGCTTTGTTATATTGTAATTTTAAGGCATCGCGAAGCTCTGTAGCATTATCGGTTGCCTTATGCATGGCCGTCATACGTGCGCCGTGCTCGCTGGCTGCGCTATCGCGAAGAGCTTTGAACAACTGAGTTTTCAAACTCTTCGGAATTAATGCTTCTACAATTTCCTCTTTTGAAGGTTCAAAAATGTAGAAGGTTTCATTGGTATTTGCTTCTTGTCCTTCAATTGGTTTTGGAGGCAAAATTGGCAAAAACTGTTCTGTCATCACTAATTGTGTAGCGGCATTTTTGAAATTATTATACACAACAATGATTTTATCATACTTTCCTTCAGAGAAAAGATCCATCAGTTTTTCGGCTATTTCTGAAGTATTATCAAAAGTAAGATCATCGAAAATTGCATTGTTATTTTCGATTACAGTTCCAAATTTCTTTAGAATGTCGTTTCCTTTTTTCCCCAACGTCATAAAATCGACTTGCTTTCCGGCGTAAGTTTTAGCTGCCAAGTTGCGTGATTCTTTTATGATGTTAGTGTTAAAAGCTCCAGCCAAACCACGGTTACTGGTTATGGCAACCACCAAAACTTTGTTTACCTCGCGTTGGTCTGAATACTTGCTACCGGTATCGGCATCAAGTGTAGCGCTAAGGTTTTGCAAAAGTTCGGTAAGTTTTTCAGAATAGGGACGCATTGCCGTAATGGCATCCTGCGCTTTTTTCAACTTTGCAGCAGAAACCATTTTCATAGCACTGGTAATCTGCATCGTTGAGCTGACGGATGATATTCTGTTACGTATTTCTTTAAGATTCGCCATTTTATCAATTATGAATTATGAATTCTAAATTATGAATTCTTAATAATCGCTACTAACAATCGCATTAATTCATTGCAATCTTCGTACATTCCTTTGGGAATTGGATAGATTTTTGTTTCATCAATAATATCCAACCAATACTCCGTTTCTTCAGCTTCTTTCAAAGCTATCCCCAACTTATTCTTAAAATCTTTTGTACTTACGCCGCGTTGGGATTCTCTAACATTGGCGCCAATACTTGTACCAGATTTTAATATTTGATTGGCTATTTCGTAATAACGTTTCGCCTTTAATTCCTCGGCATAAATAACAATTTTACAAGCAAAATAAAATGACTTGTCAACAACTGCATTATTTCGAGGCTTATAAGCCATTTTTTCAATTATGAATTCAGAATTACAAATGTTTGTTATTCTGAATTCTGAATTCCGAATTCCGAATTATTTTTTATATTTCGCTGAAAGATCGCTAGCAACTTTTGTCATAACATCAATTGCTTCGTCTGTAAGTTTTCCTGCTTTTAAAGCATCCAAAGTATCTCTGTGCTTAACATTAAGCATTTCAAGATAATCTCTTTCGAATTCTTTAATTTTTACTACAGGCACGTTACGCATTAGGTTTTTAGAACCTGCATAGATAACTGCAATTTGATCTTCAACGGTGTAAGGATCATTTTCAGATTGCTTTAATAGCTCTACGTTACGCTTTCCTTTTTCAATTACGTTTAAGGTTGCAGCATCTAAATCTGAACCGAATTTAGCGAAGGCTTCCAATTCACGGAAAGCTGCTTGATCCAGTTTCAAAGTACCCGCTACTTTTTTCATCGATTTAATCTGTGCGTTACCCCCAACACGAGATACTGAAATCCCTACGTTAATAGCTGGACGAACACCTGCGTTGAACAAATCCCCATCCAAGAAAATCTGACCATCGGTAATCGAAATTACGTTTGTTGGAATATACGCCGAAACGTCACCTGCTTGTGTTTCAATAATAGGAAGAGCTGTTAATGAACCTCCACCTTTTACGATTCCTTTTAATGATTCTGGAAGGTCGTTCATTTCTTTTGCGATACCATCATCGGCAATTACCTTAGCGGCACGCTCCAATAATCTTGAGTGCAAGAAGAAAACGTCTCCTGGATAAGCCTCACGTCCCGGTGGGCGACGAAGTAAAAGAGAAACCTCACGGTAAGCTACTGCTTGTTTAGAAAGATCATCGTAAACAATTAATGCTGGACGACCAGTATCACGGAAGTACTCACCAATTGCCGCACCTGCGAAAGGAGCATAAACTTGCATTGGTGCAGGATCTGAAGCGTTTGCAGCTACAATTGTTGTGTAAGCTAAAGCACCTTTCTCTTCTAAAACTTGTGCAATGTTTGCTACAGTTGAAGCTTTTTGTCCAATCGCAACATATATACAGTATACAGGCTCGCCTGCATCATAAAATTCTTTTTGGTTCAAAATGGTATCGATACAAACAGTAGATTTACCAGTTTGACGGTCACCAATAACAAGCTCACGCTGACCACGGCCAACAGGAATCATTGCATCAATAGATTTAATACCAGTTTGAAGTGGCTCAGTTACTGGCTGACGGTAAATAACACCAGGTGCTTTACGCTCCAAAGGCATTTCGTAAGTTTGACCAGTTATTGGACCTTTACCGTCGATAGGCTGACCCAAAGTATTTACTACACGACCAACTATACCTTCACCTACTTGAAGCGATGCGATACGCTGTGTACGTTTTACGGTGGAACCTTCCTTAATTCCTCTTGAAGGACCTAAAAGAACGATACCTACGTTGTCTTCCTCAAGGTTCAATACAATACCTTCAAGACCACTTTCAAAAGCTACAAGTTCACCGTACTGAGCGTTTGAAAGTCCATATGCACGAACAATACCGTCACCCACGGTTAAAACAGTTCCTACTTCATCCAGGGAAGCAGTTGCTTCATATCCTGTGAGTTGTTGCTTTAATATTGCTGATACTTCAGCTGGTTTTACTTCTGCCATTTTATTTAGATATTAGATTTACCCTTTGCATTGGTTGAGCTCTGGGTGACATCGTACTTATATTGATTTACTGAATTCTCGTTTTAAATTACCTAATTGATTAGAAATGCTCGCATTGTATTGTATATCGCCCACTCGTAAAATAAACCCACCTATAATCGCTGGATCAATCTCACTGTTAAGCGTAACTTTTTCACTGCCAGTCAATTCTTTTACTTTGGCCATTATCTTGTCTTCCAATTCAGAAGAAAGTGGAACAGCAGTAACTACAGTTGCTACTTTAACTCCTTGTTGGTCGTTATAAATATCAACATAGCTCTTAGCCACCTTGCTCAATAATGAGGTACGTTTGTTCTCAACCAAAATATTGATAAGGGAATGTGTAGCTTCTGACTGACCGTTGAAAATTTTCAATAAAGCCTCCTTTTTATCGTTAGCTTTTATAATTGGACTTTGAAGTACCGCTTGTAATTCGCGGCTATCTTCAATAGTTTTGTAAACAGATTGCATATCGCCAAAAACAACAGCCTCTGTGTTGTTTTCGTTTGCATTCTGCAAAATTGCTTTTGCGTATCTGATCGCTGCTCTGCTGCTCATTGAATATTAGTTTAATTTGGCTTCGCCCAACATTTCATTTACAAGTTTCAACTGTTTATCGCTATCTGAAAGTTCATGTTTTACCACTTTCTCAGCAATTTCTAGGGATAGACTTGCAACTTGTTGTTTCATTTCTGCGATGGCAGCTTTCTTTTCGCTAATAATAGCGGCCTGTGCTTGTGCTACCATTTTATCTGCTTCAGATTTTGCATCTTCTTTAGCATCTGCAATCATCTTTGCTTTCAATTCACGAGCTTCTTTCATCATTGCCTCACGCTCTGCACGAGCTTCTTGAAGCAATTTTTCATTGTCAGCATGCAAGTTTTGCATTTCAAGTTTAGCCTTTTCGGCAGCTGCTAAAGCATCGTTGATTGAAGTTTCACGAGTTCTTACCGCTCCCAAGATTGGTTTCCAGGCAAATTTTCGCAAAAGGACTAAAAGCAATAAAAATATAATGGTGGTCCACAATATTAAACTTTCCGGTGCTACTATATTCATTTGATATATTTTTTAAAGAAACTTCTTTGTTTAAAACAACATCTCGTGGCCAACCGCCACGAAATGTTGTGTTTTTAAAAATTAGGCAATTAATGCCACAACCACTGCGAAAAGTGCAACACCCTCTACAAGAGCTGCTGCAATAATCATTGCGGTTTGAATCTTTGCTGTAGCTTCTGGTTGTCTTGCGATTGCGTCCATTGCTGATCCACCAATTCTACCAATACCAATACCGGCACCTATTACGGCTAATCCGGCTCCTACTGCTGCTAATGTTCCTGTCATAATTGAAACGTTTTAAAAATTAAATTAAATAAATATTAATGATGCTCCTCTACTGCTTGACCAATAAACAAGGCCGCAAGTAATGTAAATACATAAGCTTGAAGTGCAGCAACTAAAAGTTCGAGCACGCTCATAAAAAGAACAAATACTATTGACACCGGTGAAATGGCGGCAGTTTCGAAAATAAAAATCAAACCAACAAGGCTCAAAATTATAATATGCCCAGCAGTAATGTTCGCGAATAAACGAACCATAAGTGCAAAGGGTTTTGTAAACATCCCAATGATTTCAATTGGAATCATAATAGGGTATAATGCTTTAGGCACATCTGGTGTAAGGATGTGTTTCCAGTAGTATTTATTTCCACTGAAAATTGTGATTATGAAAACCACGAGTGCCATTACCATAGTAAAGATGATGTTTCCTGTTACGTTTCCACTAAACGGAAAAAATGGAATAAGACCTATAAGGTTGTTTAGCCAAATAAAGAAAAAGATTGTTAGCAAAAGCGGCATATACTTTTGGTATTTGTTACCGATATTCGGCACAGCGATTTCATCACGCACAAAAAGTATAACAGGTTCCAAAAATCCTGAAAGACCTTTTGGAGCTTTTTGGTTTTTCTTATAATGACGTGCTGCAAATCCAAAAACGATCAACAGCAGCAGGGATACAAAAAGCATTGAGAAAACGGTTTTGGTCATCGAAAAGTCCAAAGGTCTGTCTTCATACATAAATGGGCGGCCCATAGTACTTGTAGCCTCGAATTTTTCTTTGTCGAAACGATCTGCATAAAATATATGCTCGTGGTATTTAACGAACTTACTGCCATTTTTCTCTACAACGGTAGTACCACTGTTATCGTGGTGAAATTCTGAAGAAGAGAAAACCGTCAGGCCATTGTCTGTCCAAAGAATAACTGGTAAAGCCAAGGTTATGGGGTGTCCAGACCAATCGGCAATATGAAATTCGTGAGAATCCCATACGTGACCATCAATCAATTCCTTGGGGTCAAATTTCCCTCCATCTGCTTCCTGGGTAGAGTCCGATGCGGCACCTTTAAATGGCATTAATAGGAAAACCATAATTGCCAAGCTACCGATAAGTGTTTGAGTAAGCCTCATATGTTAATAACTAAAAATATTGTGCTCGTTAAAATTTGTGCAAAAGTACAACTTTTACCCATAAAAAAAAGGGGGCAGGTGTGAATGTTTTATTTTTATGAAATTAATAAGAAGTCACTACTTTAAATAAAGCTTTAAAAGCCTCAGAGTGAGTACAATTTCGACGAATAGGTAAATAAAATAAGGGATAAAAAAAGATGTAAAATCAGGTATTTTTGAGACATTTTCCAATTTTATAAGAGGAATTAAAAATACGACGGCAGCAACCATCTTTAATAAGATAAAACCCATAAACGAGAAACCGATATAGTTGGGCACTTTTTTACCCACAAAATAAAGACTCGTCAATATAAAAAAGGTAACTAAGAAATGAAAGACATAAATCTTCCATACTGGATAATAAAAGGCGTAACTATCAGATAAACTATCTATCGTCAGTTTTTGAACAAAAAAAAGCACGATGGTAATTAAAATTAGAATGGAAGGGATGTAGTAATATCTAATAGGTTTCAAATCTTTCAATCTTTAGTGTTCATTTTTTGAAGTTGCTTTATCACGGCGTACAGCGATATAAATACCCCTAAAAGCGAAAAGATAATAGTATATGCTGAATATTTGTTTGGAAAGCTTTCATCTAGCTTTACTCCAACATAGACGCCAATACCAATGGTGACGCCCATTTGGATGGCGATTCCCGAGAAAACTGCCCATTTTCTGAGGCCATCGTTATTATCTGCCATTAAGAGTCTTACTAAGATTCGCTTTTGAAAGATTCAGAAGCTTTCTTTAATCGTTGTTGACGATCAAAAGGATGAGTTTTGGAAGTTTCTCCGGCTGGTAGGCTTGGATTGACCAAACTAGTTGCATTTCCACTTTGCATAACACAGGAAGCATTCATAGTTGCTCCAGGTTCAACTGCCAATTTACCGACAGTCACATCACCTTCTATCACTGCGGTAGATCGCAAAGATAGGGTTCCTGAAACCTGAAGTGTTCCCTCAAATTTGCCTTCAATATCAGCGTTCTCACAGGTAAGTGTTCCGATAATGACCCCTGTTTTTCCCAAAACAACTTTTGATGGCGTTTTTACATTGCCTTCAATAATGCCATCAATTCTAAAGAAACCAGATGAAGTAACATCACCTTTGAGCTGAGTGCCTTCATTGATTCTATTTTGAGTGGCACTTGGTTCAGTAGCAACACGTTTTTCTTTTTTGTCTGAAAACATAGTAGTCGGTTTTTAAGGGTTACTATTCTGTTATTCCGGTCTTTAGATTGGCTACGGCTGAGTTTTAGGCCCTTCCAAATATTCATCTAGATTTTTATGAATTTGGATAATCTTATAATTTGGAGTTGCTATTTCGAAAAAAGGGCGTGAAATCTTATAATCCTTGTTTTCTTTCAATACCTCACCAAAGCCTCGAGCTCCCAATCGGCTATTAAATCCGTGAACGATTACGAGATTTGTTGTTGGGTTGTAATAATCAAGTGAGACCTTCATATTAGTATAATGATAATTCACAATAGCTTTATCCAGTTGATCTTTTAACTTTTGCGAAGCTTCTGCTTCGTCTTTAGTAAATTGATAAACTAGTTTCCAACTATTAGATTCTTCTTCTGGCACAAAATCTTTTACTGCAAGTAAAGGTAGAACTTCACTATATATGAGTTGTGCCTGTTTCCCCTCTTCGGTGCTTGGATAATTTAATGAAACAAAATTCAATGCTTTTTTATAAGCCTCATAGCCTTGCTGACGTCCAATGGCAGTAGCTTTCAACAATTCAAATTTTGGAACAATTTCATTGCCATTATAAATGGCCATATAATCATCACACTTTTGGATTACCTCAGCATATTTGGCAGCTTCGAAATCATTATACAATTGTTTGTATTTGAATTCAGGACTAGATTCATCTGTAGGCAACTGCGAGTTTGGATTGCGAAGGATTTCCGCATAACGCGTATCTGCATGATTGTTCAAAATATCATTTCGATATTTATCAGCTTCAGAAGGCTTTTCCAAAATCTCATAGATTTTCACAAGATTGTATTCTGCAGGCACCAACAAACGTTCTTCAGGATTATAGGTAAGTAACTTTTCAAGCCTATTTGCAGCAAGTTCATATTCCTTAAACTTCTCCTTATAAATCATTCCCAATTGATAATACGCAAAGTTTCTGTCCTTGCCCAAACTGTCAATTACTTTTTGGTCTGTTGGGATCCTCTCTATATAACTAGCAGGTTTATACAATTCGTTTTCTGCGATTGGCACAACCGAAGCAACTTCATCCGTGGTTATCATAGACGATATTTTGCTGGAAAGTCTCCAGTTATCTTCTGATTTTCGGTCGCCCCATATTTTTCGGAATTCACCTTTACCATAAGCTACTGTAGTAGTGTTATAGAAGTAGAATGTGCTGTTTTTATTAGGACCTGAAGGAGCGCTCCCTTTTTCATAAAACTCTTTATTGGCAATTTTCTGTTCGATTTTGATTGCTTGCAACGAATCTCTAACGGCTTTTTCTTTCAATTTTGATGTGTACTCAGTGAAAAATGCAAGCTGTTCGCCTTCAGACATTTTAGTCAATCTGAGGATACTATCGTTATTGGTGGCTATGTCTTCGTATTTTATTACGTCGTCAAGGTTTTGACGTTTTTTAGTGATGCGGCGCCACTGGCGACTGTTTTCTTCAAGGAAAGTCAAGGTGCTATCATAATAAGCTCCAGCAATTTTATATTCGGCATCATCAAAATTGATAAGTGCAAGAGTTTGATAGTTTACAGATTGAAGAACTCTATCCTGTTTAAATGCTTTTATAGATTTATTATAATATTCGACCGCTGTGCCGATACTATCACTGTTATAATAATAGTCTCCGAACTGATTGTAGATTCTGTCAAGAAAAGGGCGGTTTTCGCGATTCTTTTCAAGATTCTGCAATAGTTCTAAAAATGCAGTGCGGTCTCCTTTTTCGTAATCGAAATTCTTACCTTTTTCCAAATAAGCATTGATTAGATATGCTCTGGAAGTTTTGCGGTTCATTTCAATTACCTCATCAAAAGCGACGTTAGCGCTGTCTTTTTGATCTAGACGGTTGAATAATTGGCCCTTTATAAAAGTATATCTTCCTTTTAATTCTTTGTCTTTTACATTTTCTGCAGCAATTTTAATATAATCTAGTGCTGGTTGCAAACTGTCTAAGTTTATAAACGCTTGAGCCATCATCGCGGAGCCATCGGCCATCTCTTCTTGGGTCAATTCAGCCTGATTGAACATTCTTCTAAGATTTTCTATGGCATATTCCTCATTCTTTAAACGAATGTTGGTTTTTGCTTTCCAAACCTTAGCCGTATTAATGCTGTTGCTAGTAGGGTAACGATCCAGGATAAAATTGAAAGCATCAAGAGCAGGAATAAAGCGTCCATCGTAGTAACGAGCCTTTCCCAAAAGCATATATGCTTCATCAATTTGTGGGTTGTATTCCTTGCCGTCAATATACATAGAATGCTTTTGGATTGCCTTTGCGGCTTTTTCCTCAGCGCGATTAAATTCACCGCTTTTGGATGTTGCGCCTGGAGCTTTCACTTCTAGTTCAGCTTCCTCAATTTCTATTCGTTCTACTGGAAGTATTTCCCAGAAGTTATCGCGAAAACCTGCAGCCAGTTGATCCTTTCCAGCGGTAAAAGCTAAATCGCCGTTGTAAAGAGTATTAAATTCTGTGCTGACCGCGTGAACATTACGGTTTAAAAAGGTATTTTTTTTGCGTGAACAAGCTGCTAAGAAAACAACAGCCAGAATAAATAGTGTAATTTTATATGTGCCCTTCAAAATGCTTTTCGTTTATTATGATATTCTAACTTAAAAGGTTCTATTTTAGTATGTAGAATTGCTAAAGAGCGGTAAAAATACATTTCTTTTTAATATCTAATGGAATATTCATTGAAAAAATGAGCAACAATCAGTCCTTCAAAGTATTAGATAGAGATTAATTATAGAAATTATTAGGTAATTCCAAATCGTTTTTGATATAAGGTTTAGTTCAAATACGATTGATTACTTTTGCAGAAAATTTTAATATTATGAGCGATTTTCACACGCTTAGCGTTTCCGAAGTAAAAAAAGAGACTCCCAATTCAGTTACTATATCCTTTACAGTACCCGAAAATATAAAAAGCTTCTTTGATTTCAAGGCAGGTCAATATATAACCATAAAACATATTAGCGATGGAAAAGAACTGCGTCGTGCTTATTCCATTTGCTCCTCTCCTAAAAGCGGGCAATTAAAGGTTGGCGTAAAAAAGGTAGCTGACGGAGTATTTTCTGAATATGTCAATACGCAACTAAAAGCTGGCGATAGTTTGGAAGTAATGCCACCGACTGGAAAATTCATATTGGAGCCGAATTTAAAAAGCTATGTAGCATTTGCAGCGGGAAGTGGAATTACCCCGGTACTCTCCTTGATAAAATCTAGCTTGGAAGAAATGCAAGAAAGTTCGTTTTTGCTTATTTACGGCAACCAGTCGAAAGAAGAAGCCATGTTCTATGACGAAATCGTTCAGTTACAGGACGAATTCCCAGAACGATTTAATGTTGAATTTGTCTTTAGCCGAAAAAAGGAAGACGATGCACAATTTGGAAGAATTGGTCGTTCCCTTGTCAATTTTTATTTGAAAAATAAATACAGGGAAAATTCTTTCGAATCCTTCTACCTCTGTGGTCCCGAAGAGATGATTGATGATGTTTCTGCGACCTTGAAACACAATGGTATCAATTCCAAACAGATTCACCACGAACTTTTTTCTACTGCAGAAAAAGGTCTTTTGGTAGAAAAACATGATGGCTTTACCAGTATTACAGTGATTTTAGACGACGAGGAAGAGATTTTTGAAATGCCGCAAACAAAATCTATTCTTGAAGCAGCCTTGGATCAAGGTATGGACCCTCCATATTCTTGTCAAGGAGGGATATGCAGTACTTGTATTGCACGTTTAAAGGAAGGAAAGGCCGAAATGCGAAAGAATCAGATCCTTACAGAAGCTGAAATTGCTGATGGATTGATCCTTACCTGCCAGGCACATCCTACAACTCCGAATGTGGTTGTGGATTATGATGATGTATAGACTCTTCTGGAACAAATTGCTAGATAAAATCTAGTCTTTTAAATGATTGATTACATCTGACTATTTATCTTTAAGGAGCTTATTCACCACTACTATTAATAAGAAAGTTATAAGATTTTTAAGGGTAACTATGGAGTATGGTCGCTATAAAGACGGCATAGAGTCGGCACGCGGTATTAAGAAAAATCAATATATACCAATTTTACTAATTCAGGTGAAGAGGGTTCAGAGTGCTTTGGCAATCGGTGTAGGGACTAATATAAACCATTTCACAGCTCTTGTCAAGTAGTAATATATTTTTATTCTATTTTATATCATTTTCAGAAAATTTGGAAACATAATACATTTATGATTAAGATATTATATTATTTTCTTTAAAGAGAAAAAAAAATAGCTGACTACATTTATGTTTAACAATTCTGGTATAGAAATATCTACAGGTTCTACTCTGAAAACATTTGATTGATTTTTCCTTTTCTATATAACTTCCCTTATTTTCGACACTACGGTTTCTGGCGCAATGGTTTTTATAGCTTCATCATAGGCGTTAGGAAACTTATTTCCATAGATTGAAGTTGGAATCAATGGATATTTTTCACGGTCTGCAATCAATTGATTATTTTCAGGTTGATTAAAAGGCACAAAGCCGGCATAAGGATGTGTTACGCCCCAAAGTGTAATTACAGGAATACCCAACATAGCTGCTAAATGACCATTACCGCTATCCATAGAAAGCATCAGATCTAAATTAGAAATCAAGGCGAGTTCTTCTTCAAAGTTTAGCTTTCCTGCAACGTTGACGGCGTTTGCAAACGGATTTTCAAGTTTTTTGAGTTGTTCGACTTCCTTCTTTCCTCCGCCGAAGAGAAAAATTCGATATTTATCTGTTCTATCTAACTCACGGATTACTTCAGCCATTAAGCTTAAAGGGTACATTTTGCTGGTGTGAGCTGCAAAAGGAGCAATTCCCAATAATTTTTTGGGTTCTACACCAATGAGGCCGATTAATTTTGGTGGTAGTCTTTTTCTATCTGGAGATGTGAATTTTTGTAAATCTAGCGGATAGCCAAGTTTTTCAAAAACATCGGCATAACGTTGATGGGTAGTTTTTAGCTGCTTAATATTTTTTCCCCCTGCAGTAACCAAAGCTTTTTTCTCTGCTCTGCCCTTATCTATCGTCGCCGTCTTGACCCCTTTAAATTTTAAAAACTGTGAAACTATTTTTGAACGGAGAACATTGTGAAGATCGGCTACGGCGTCAATTCCAAGTGCCTTAGTTTCCTTAGCGAGTTTTATAAGTCCCAAACGTTTATGTTCTCCATAAACATCAGCTTCCAAAAAGTCCAAGTTAGGAATACCTTCAAAGAAGGGTTTAAAAAAAGGGCGAGAGAGCACTGTTATTTTTACTTCAGGATATGTCTTTGACAAAACTCGGAGCACTGGCACTGTCATCGCCACATCTCCCATTGCGGAAAGACGAATTACCAATATGTGAGTGGGTTTTTCCATAGTTTTGTCAGAGACCCTCGACTATACATTGACCTCGCTCAGGGTAGTCTGGGTGACAAAATATTATTTTTTCCCGCGAAGCACAGGATTTAATTCGTCGTCATTGTACATTTTCATCTGTTTATAGACCTTCATATACTTTCTGCCGTAGGCGATATCGTCCAATAATTGATTAATAGCAGTGCTTAAATCAACTCGTTGTTCCAAAAGGATATTCAACTTAGTCTTACAAGCCATTTGATGTTCCTGGGAAGCATCTTTGCGTTCAGCTTCCTCATTCATATGATAGACTTTCAATGCTAAAATAGAAAGACGATCGATTCCCCAGGCCGGACTTTCGGTATTGATAGTCGCATTTTCCATCACTTTTACATCCTTGAATTTTTCGAGGAAGTAACTGTCGATGTATTCAACCATATCAGTGCGATCCTGGTTCGAAGCATCGATCTGGCGTTTCAATTTTAGCGCTGCGACTGGATCTATATTTGGATCACGTATAATGTCTTCATAATGCCATTGTACAGTATCTATCCAGCATTTTCGGTATAGAAGGTGTTCAATCAAGTTGCTGTCTTTGTTGTATGGATTGCTAAATGATTGATCAACGGTATTTACTTCGTGATATTTATTTATTACCTCTGTGAAGATTTTATTGGCTTTATCTGAAAACATATTAATATCTTTTTTATTGGAATTATATGTAGGTTTTGATAGTGCTTCGACTGCGTTGAATGCAATATTTTTAACCTAACAATTGATTATGATTTTTCTAAAATATGTAAATATTCAAAAGTTTCTGAGGTTTTGTGGTTTCGGTTTTATCTGCTTTAAAACTTTAGTATTTTTTTGTTTTTAGCTATATTTTCCAAAGCATTCCATTACCTCTTTTATCTGGTTTTGGCTCATCGATCCCTCGTTATTATTACTTAGGGAAAAATAAGGAAATTGTGCATTTGCAATCAATTTCTCCAAACTTTTAAGCGCCCTTCTAGTTTTACACCAATCACTTCTATAGTAATCGTACGTGCCGATTTTCCCCTTAGGTACAAAGGTATCATATTTTGCAATAGTATTTATCAAATGATAGTTGGTACCGTATTAACGGGCATTTTATGAAGGATATAAATAAAGAAGATCGCCCTTAATTTTAATAATAAGCTGGTTTGCCTCTTTTTGAAATATAAGGCTCTTTTGACTTATTTGAGGATCCCCAAATAATTTCTTTAATATTCAAATTTGAAATGATTACCAATATAGTTTCGGTTGAGTACATAGCTGTAAAGTTCTATGTAGTTGGCGATTACTTGCTATACGTCCAGTTTGAAATTTCTACCTGCGATTCCTGTTCCAGCAAGAGATCACAAAAAAATTTTTGGGAAAGGTCATTACCACAAGTTTTTGCAACTGAATTGAAAATAAAGATTGAGAGTCAGTGTTTGGAGCCAATGTAGTTCATTTGGTGACCCAGATAATATCGCTTAAGGATGTTTGTCCGTCTGAGAAGGTAAAAGAATGTAAATGCTCTGTTCCAAAACCCAAGATATATTTTTGGATAGCCTTTTTAAGTAAGGAATTTTCCGCCTTTAACTTCCAGTGCTCCCCATTTTTATCGTAAACAACGATGAAAAGTCTATTCTTAAAATGACGGCGTTTTTGGGTGCTTTGATTTTTGTAGAACCATTCGATCAGTTCTGATCTGTGGATTTGTGCCTATTCGAAGCTCTTTTCAAATTGTTGGGGAAAGACCGAGATTTTATGGTCGAAAGGAATTCCGAAGAGATAAAAATCCTTTTCAGAGTCCTTGGTTTCAGGGTCAGATTCAATACCCTCTATTTCTGTAAATATTTGATCTACCGCCTTGGAGCTCCAGAAATTGTACCACCGGTTTGCGGCATATTGAAAGGCTTGAAGTTTGTTTATTTCTTGTGCTTCAGCAACAATTGCAATTTTTCTGATTAGTGCTTCCCAATTTGAAATTTGGTATACAAACTGAGTGTAGCGATCCCATTCATCGTTTTGTTTTCGGAACCATTTATAGTGATATAAATATCTTTTTTTTAATTCCTTTTCAATATTTTCTAAATTGAGCGAATTCATAAAAATAAAAAAACAAAAGGTAAGATCACCACGAGCCACAGCATACCTTCCTTAAACCAAAACTCAACAACATCCCTATCATCATAACGTTTGGTTTCAATATTTTCAATATAATTAGTGACTATAATAGAAATCGGCGCTAGAATGAAAAGAACTTCTGCGCCAGTTTTTTCAGGTCCTGCCAAGGCGATAAAAAGGCAGGTGATACTCGCATAAAAAAGTAAAAGATAGTTAGATTTCTCTTTTAAGGACACGGTAGAAATTGTAGAAATACGATAAAAACCCGTCCAAATATAAAAAGCTAGAATTACAGTAACAGGAACTAGAACTGAAGCCGAATTATAATTGGAAAAATCGAGGTTAATTTCATCTCTCCATTCAAAAAACCAGTTAAATGAGTTGGTAACAAGTAATTGGTAGGCGGTGTTCATAATAAGAACAGCAGAAAAGCCAGTAAAAGGAATAAGCATTTGCTTGTAATTTGTGTTTGGTTTTTGAAGAATTGCTATATATAAAGGCACAAAAAACAAAAGGCTCCAAAAATAAAAAAGGGAAGCCATTGTTATCCAAAAACTAGCATCAAGAATTTTCTTTTCTGAATTTTTATCATTTCGCAAACTCATAATTCTACGTAAGGCCAATATCAGAAATACATTTGCCAATAATACTTTATGAGCGAGGAACACCATAGGAAGCATCACCATAAAACACGAGAAAAACAAAATAGCAAAAGTGTTGTTTTTCGTTAAGTGATTCTTACGGATAATAAAATCGAAAAGCAGCATACTAAATACGCTTAGTGCAATAAAAAAGCCATGAATAAAAAGTAAAGAGGGCGTAATAAGAACGCTTAATCCGGAAATTGCTCCCAATAAATATCCCAAGGCGATGAAGATCGCAAGGATTAAGTAGTTAATCGGACTAGATTTTCCAAAAAAGCTTGTTAGCATAGGGGTTATTTTATATTTTTGCTTTCTAAAGTTTAAAGATATGACTTGGATAGGATTTTGGGAAGCAATAGCTTCCATTTTTGAAGATGCACTTTTTATTCCTTACGATATACTTCGCAAATTAGAATTGACCACTTGGTGGGGGGCGAATGCCATATCATGGATATTTCTTTTAATTGGTGCAGTATTGTTTATTTACTGGATGCTTAAGTTGAAACATTTCAAAGAAAGCACTGAAAGCACATACACCTACGACGAGACTATTTGATTTATTAAAGATCAAACCCAATATCACTACGATAATTCATCCTGTCAAAATTTAGTTTATCTATGTTTTGATAGGATTTTTTTAGTGCCATTCTAAAGTCGTCATCTAATGAGGTCACTGCCAAAACACGTCCACCGTTGGTTAGGGTTTTGCCATTTTCAAATTTTGTTCCAGCGTGAAAAACCATAGAACCTTCTACGTTTTCCAGTCCTGAGATTTCTTTACCTTTTTCATAATCTTCGGGATAGCCGCCTGAGACGAGCATTACCGTAGTAGCCGCTCTTTCATCAATATCAATACTGATATTGTTTAGATTTTGGTTGAAAGTAGCTTCAAATAAATCTACCAAATCCGTTTTAATTCGTGGAAGTACGACTTCGGTTTCGGGATCGCCCATCCGTACGTTGTATTCTATAACATAGGGTTCGTCCTTCACTTTTATAAGTCCGATGAATACAAATCCTTTGTAATCTATATTTTCTTCGGCAATTCCATTAACCGTTGGTTTAACAATTCGATCTTCTATTTTTTTCATCAACACTTCATCAGCAAAGGGTACAGGGGAGATTGCACCCATTCCACCTGTGTTTAGGCCCGTATCTCCTTCTCCAATACGCTTATAATCTTTTGCAGTGGGGAGGATTTTATAATTCTTCCCATCAGTCAATACAAAAATGCTTAACTCAATACCATCCAAGAATTCCTCGATAACCACTTTAGAACTAGCTTCTCCAAATTTGCTGTGTGCGAGCATATTTTCAAGTTCTTGCTTGGCTTCGTTTAAATCATTTAAAATCAAAACACCTTTTCCCGCTGCAAGGCCATCAGCTTTTAAGACATAGGGCGGATTTAATTTTTCCAAAAATACTTTTCCAGCCTCCAAGGACTTAGCGGTAAAAGTCTCATAGGCAGCAGTAGGAATGTTGTGCTCCATCATAAACTCTTTTGCGCGTTGTTTACTGCCTTCCAGCAATGCGCCTCGTTTTGAAGGGCCTATTATCATTATATCTTTTAATTCAGGAGTATCCGCAAAATAATCTGCTATTCCTTCAACCAATGGATCTTCAGGGCCGACAATGACCATTTCAATCTTATTTTCAAGCACACACTGCTTTACAGCTTCAAAATCGGTTACTTTAATCGCTACATTTGTTGCAAGAGATGCAGTACCGGCATTTCCGGGAGCTACAAAAAGATTGTTGCAACGTTTGCTTTGTGAGATTTTATAGGCAAATGTGTGCTCACGACCTCCGGAACCAAGGATTAAGATGTTCATAATTGAAATGTTTTGTTTCGGAGTCAAAAATAATTGTTTGTAAATTGACACCCTAATTTATTACAAAATGAATTTGTTTGAAAATACATTGAAGTTTAATGGTTTTCCCATTGCTGAAGCAAAAGAGAAGCTCAAAGAGATTCAACAAATTCCAGAAAAAAGGCTATAAAGACTATATTTTTAATGCTCGCGCTGAAATAGTTCAATATCATTTACAAAACAATCCTTTTTACAGAAGCTTTATTGGAACTGAATCCAAGGATTGGGAAAATATTCCAATAATGACAAAAAGCCATCTTCAACGTCCTTTGGAAGACAGGCTATCTAAAAAATTTACTAAGAAAAGAGTTTATATCAACAAGACATCCGGTTCTAGTGGCACACCGTTTATTTTTGCAAAAGACAAATACTGTCACGCTCTTACTTGGGCTGAAATAATAGATCGGTTTGGGAGTTTAGGAATTGATTTCAATTCATCCTTTCAAGCTCGATTTTATGGTATTCCACTGAATTTTCAGGGCTACTGCAAGGAACGAATTAAAGATTTCTTTGGCCATCGATATAGATTTCCTGTTTTTGATCTATCAAATAAAAAAATGGAAGAAATTTTAAGTTCTTTCAAAAGCAAAAAATTTGATTATATCAATGGATATACTAGTTCAATTGCTCTTTTCGCAAGGTTCCTAAAAGAAAAAGATATCCTGCTTACAGAGGTTTGTCCAACTTTAAAATATTGTATTGTAACCAGTGAAATGCTTTTTGATGATGACAAGCAACTAATGGAAGCAGTTTTTGGAGTTCCAGTAATTAATGAATACGGAGCTTCGGAAGTAGATTTGATAGCATTTACCAATATTGGAGGAGAACTGGCCGTTAATAGTAGAACCATTTTTGTTGAAATTCTTGATGAAATTGGTAATCCAGTTCCTTTAGGAAACTCTGGACGTATTGTAATCACTTCCTTGTACAATAAGGCCCATCCTATGATTCGTTATGATATTGGAGATATTGGTGTTTTATCAACTTCCAGCACTTATAAAAACCCCATTTTGGAAAAACTCATAGGCCGCACAAATGATATGGCAAAATTACCCAGCGGTAAAACTGTACCAGGCCTCACGTTTTATTATGTCACAAAAAGTATAATTTCAAATGATGGAAATGTCAAAGAATTTATCATTAAACAAACTGAACTGGATACTTTTAAAATTGAATATGTTTCCGAGAAAGAACTGTTAGCACAAGAAAAGCTCGCAATTCAAAAAGCCATTTTTGAGTATTTGGAAAAGGATTTAAAGCTTATTTTTGAAAGAGCCGAAGTTTTAAAACGAAGCAAAAGCGGTAAATTGAAACAGTTTGTTTCGTTGATTAAACTATAACTTTATCTCAACGTGTCTAAAGAAATCCTATTAATAACAAACTATTTCCCACCTGAAAAGGGAGCTGCTGCAAACCGAATGTTCAGTATTGCTGAAGGTTTGGGAAAAGCTGGATTCGGTGTCGAGGTGATTTGTCCGATGCCAAATTATCCCAGTGGGAGAATTTTCAAAGAATATAAAGGAAAGGTAGTTTACTCTGAAAAAACTTCTTTTGGAAAAATTACTCGATTGTGGATATGGCCGAGCAATTCTTCCAATAAGTTTATTCGGTTGCTTTCCATGGTTTCGTTTGCATTTAGTTTGGTTTTATTTTTCATTTTTACCAAAACACCAAAAAAGGTTTTTATCCAATATTCACCCGTTTTTGTGGGATTTACGGCAGTTTGTCTCGGGCGTTTGTTTTCGAAAAAAATAGTTTTAAATGTTTCTGACCTATGGCCCTTGGCTGGACTGGAGATGGGAATTTTAAAAGAGGGTATGTATTATTCGCTTCTGCTAAAAATGGAAGGTTTCTGTTATAGAAATTCGGACTTAGTTGTAGGGCAATCTGAGGAAATAATTGAGCATGTTTTATCTTTTGACAAGGACAGATCTTCCTTTTTATATCGGAATATTCCAAATTTTGAACTTCCTACAATCAAACATCGGGAGTCTTCAGAAGAAATTAGAATTGTATATGCTGGATTATTGGGAGTCGCGCAAGGAATTTTTGAAATCTGTCAAAGAATTACATTACCAGCGAATGTGAGTCTTCATATTTATGGAGCAGGGCCAGAGACAGAAAAGATCCAGACCCTAGGAAAGCAAAAAATCCACTTTTATGGTGAATTGGATAGAGAGGATTTACACAGGGAATTACAGGACTATGATATTGCATTTATCCCTTTGATTAAAGGGATTTACGGCTCTGTGCCATCAAAAATATTTGAATACACACGTTTAGGGCTACCCGTGCTTTATTTTGCAGGGGGAGAAGGTGGGGATATTGTTGAACAAGAATCGTTGGGATGGGTTGTACCTGTAACTGACTTTAAGGCCCTTCAGGATCTTATAAATGCGATTTCAGAAAAAGAATTAAATAGATTTCCCAAAAAAATTGTTCAGGAAAACTCTGTTTTGGCTTTTGATTTTAGGAGACAGTTCGAGGAGTTAATAAATTCAATCGAAGCTATTTAATAGGCTTTATCTTCACCTTTAAGCGCATTGAATACAGTTTGGAACACAATTTTTATATCGAGAAAGAGACTCCAGTTTTCAAGGTAAAAGATATCGTATTTAACCCTGTTAATGATATGATTGTCATCTTCTACCTCTCCGCGATACCCACTTACTTGCGCTAAACCAGTAATTCCAGGCTTTATAAAATGACGTACCATAAATTTATCAATTCGTTCCGCATACATATGGGTGTGGCTCACCATATGCGGTCGTGGTCCAACTACGGACATATCTCCCTTAAGAACGTTTATAAACTGTGGCAGTTCATCAATACTAGTTTTTCGGATTATTCTTCCCACCCGTGTTACACGCACATCTCCCTTTGAAATTTGATGAAGATGCGCCATTGGGTTTGGTTTCATAGATCGAAATTTATAGCAATAGAATTCCTGATAATCCAAGCCATTTCGCTTTTGTTTAAAAAACACGGGGCCTTTGGATTCCAATTTAATCAATATTCCCAATATGGGAGTTAACCACGATAAGATCCCGACAATTACAAAAAGAGAAAGCGCAATATCAAAACCTCTTTTTATAAACTTGTTGAAAGGTTCGTCCATTGGGATTTTTCGCATTGAAAGAATGGGAAGAACTCCATAATAAGTAAAGTCCAATTTCTTGCTGTATATTTCCTTATTATCCGGAAGAAATTTTAGGATTTTGAGGTTATTATCCACAAAATCCATCAACTTTATTAAATCTTTATTTCCAATTTCGGCTACAGAAGAATAAACCTCATCAATACCTTCACGTAGAATATAATCCATACATTCCTCAATAGTCACCTTATCAGGGCCTTTAAGATCAAAGGTTTTATAAAGTTGGTATCCATAAACAGGATTAGAGACGAAGAATTTACGCAGTTGATCTGTTTTCTGATTGAGACCTATAATTACTACTTTTCTGACATTTCCTCGCAGGTGTAAGCG
This sequence comes from Aequorivita sp., assembly GCA_034675805.1. Classification (GTDB taxonomy): domain Bacteria; phylum Bacteroidota; class Bacteroidia; order Flavobacteriales; family Flavobacteriaceae; genus Aequorivita. The sequence continues at coordinate 1,934,791 of JAUCCX010000001.1, forward strand.
GTACTTTTTAAGTAAATAAAAAACACTCAATTTAACTACGGTAATACATACAATTACTAAAAGTACGTATTTGAATATAGTTGATGCTGAAGTGGTTAACTCATTGTAGAAACCAAAAAAGGAAAAAACGATTAATAAAAAGATTACCCCTTGCTTCCCGATAAGGGACATTATTTTGGATAAATGGGTAAAGCGATAAATTTCGTAGAAACCTGAGCGTACGGAAAGTAAAAACCATGCAATAGTTAGAAAAATAATATAGTTGAAATAAGGGAAAGGTTGACCAAAGAATTCAAAAGCAAAAAAATGGATAAAGAAGTAGTCTATTCCATATGAAATAGGCCGCAACAATCCTGAATACCTCCCACTTTTGAACATTTCTCTTATCTATTATGTTTTGAAAAATCCTTATGTTCACTTTTAAAAAGCTCTTCTTTTGAGAGGTTTTTAAAATATTCAAATGTTCTCTCCATTCCTTCTTTTCTGGAAACTTTTGGTTCCCATCCCAAGATAGCTCTTGCTTTTTTAATGTCTGGTTCCCGCTGTGACGGATCATCTTGAGGTAACGGCTTAAAAACTATTTTTTGTTCCGTTCCCGTAAGTTTGATGATTTCCTTTGCAAAGTCGAGAATGGTTATTTCCTCGGGATTTCCTATGTTTATGGGTAAAGAATAATCACTAAGCAACAAACGATAAAGTCCTTCAATCTCGTCGTCGACATAACAGAACGATCGAGTTTGGGATCCGTCGCCGAAAACAGTTAAATCTTCACCACGTAGGGCTTGACCAATAAATGCGGGAATTACACGGCCATCGTTTAAACGCATTCGTGGGCCATAGGTATTAAAAATACGGGCGATTCGCGTATCCAGTCCGTGAAATCTGTGATATGCCATAGTGATAGACTCCTGAAAACGTTTTGCTTCATCATATACTCCACGTGGCCCTATGGTGTTTACGTTTCCAAAATATTCCTCTGTTTGCGGATGCACTAAAGGATCTCCATAGACTTCAGAAGTTGAAGCTATTAAGATACGGGCATTTTTCTCCTTTGCTAGACCCAAGAGGTTGTGTGTTCCCAATGATCCAACTTTTAGGGTTTGGATTGGGATTTTCAAATAATCTATCGGACTTGCTGGGGAAGCAAAATGAAGAATATAATCTATGTTTCCTGGAACAAATACAAACTTAGTTACATCGTGATGATAAAATTCGAAAGCCTCCAGTTTAAAAAGATGTTCGATATTTTTAAGATCACCAGTAATAAGGTTATCCATTGCAATAACGTGGAAATCCTCCGCAATAAATTTATCGCAAAGATGTGAGCCCAAGAATCCGGCCGCACCTGTTATAAGAACACGTTTTTTCATCTGTATAAAATATTTGAGATATAGGAAGATGGAATGCCCATAAATACATTATCTATTAAATTATAATTTTTAAATGGGCATTTCATAGATTTACGGCTTTTCTTCCAATAGAAACATATGTAAAGCCTTCTGTTTCCATATCGGTTGTATCATATAAGTTTCTTCCATCAAAAATTACAGGATTTTTTAAAAGCTGTTTTAACCTATTGTAATCAGGGGTGCGGAAAATACTCCATTCCGTACAAATCAATAGCGCATCGGCTCCGTCAACGGCATGGTACATAGATTTCGAATAATCTATTTTATCACCAAAGCGTTTTTCTATATTAGACATTGCCTCGGGGTCAAAAACTTGGAGTCCAGCACCCTTTTCAAGCAATGCTTCCATCATATCTATGGACGGTGCTTCACGAATATCATCTGTTTCTGGCTTAAAAGCTAATCCCCAAACGGCGATTGTTTTTCCCTTTATATCGCTATTAAAATAATCTTCAATTCTTGGCAGTAAAATTATTTTTTGAGCTGTATTAATTTCGATGACTGAATTCAATATTTTAAACTCGTAGTTTTCATCTTTTCCAGCCTTTCTAAGAGCTTTTACATCCTTGGGGAAGCAAGAGCCTCCATATCCTATTCCAGGAAAGAGAAACCGCTTGCCAATGCGGCTATCGGTGCCCATTCCTGTGCGGACCATATCTACATCTGCCCCTACCTTTTCACAGTAGTTGGCAATTTCGTTCATAAAAGTAATCTTCGTAGCCAAAAATGAGTTCGCTGCATATTTTGTAAGCTCTGCAGACTTTTCATCCATCACAATAATTGGATTTCCAGAACGGACAAAGGGACTGTAGAGTTTGTGCATTAATGCTGTAGCTCTTTCACTGCTTGAGCCAATAATGATACGCTCTGGTTTCATAAAATCGTCAACTGCGAAACCTTCTCTTAAAAACTCTGGATTGGAAACAACGTCGAATTCACAACCCGCATTTTTTGCAATTACTGCGTGAACTTTTTCAGCTGTTCCAACAGGTACAGTGCTTTTATCCACAATGACTTTATAATTTTTTATTTTGTTACCAATTTCTTCTGAAACATTGAGGACATATGAAAGATCGGCAGAGCCATCCTCATCTTCGGGTGTTGGAAGAGCGAGAAAGATGATCTCCCCATGCTCTAAACCTTCTTCAAGGGAAGTTGTAAATTTTAAACGGTTTGCTTTTATGTTTCTTTCAAAAAGCACCTCCAAATGCGGCTCATAGATTGGTACCTCGCCATTACGCAACTTTTCTACTTTTGCTTTGTCTATATCGACACAAACAACTTCATTTCCTGTTTCTGCTAAACAGGTTCCTGTTACGAGGCCTACATAGCCTGTTCCTATTACTGAAATCTTCATATTTATCCACCCGCTCTTTGACTATCTTTTGACTCCGATATGGGAAAGTCGCTAAGTATAAACTTAGGCGGTATCTTTTTAATTTAACGTTTGCAAAAGTACAATTTGCAATTCTTTTTATATCTCTTTTATGTCGTTGTTTTCGGCTGTTTTAGTACTTGTCATTAGAACTATCAAAATAAAGCCGACGTAATAAGCCCCAATTTGTCTATTAAATAGATTTTCAACCAAACAATACATTATCAATATTGCCAGCATGGCTGTGGGGAGAAATTGTTTTCGGGTTGAAATAAAGCTAATAACTATAAAAGCTAGAAATAGTAAAAGGACAATAAAACCAGCACTTAGGTAAAAGTCCAAAAATTGATTATGTGTGTTATAGCGTTCAGAAACGAACTTTTCTCTTTTCTTTGGATTGGAAATTTGAGTTTCATAACAGGAAACAAGTTTATCCTTTGTTTCATTAAACCCGATTCCGGAAAGCATAAAACCTTCTTCATCTATAATGGTTGAAGCACATTCCCATACGACCTTCCTCAATTCATATGTCATTGACTTTTCAATGAATGAAGGCGGTTGTTTCTGAGTTTCTTGGTTGAATTGTACGCTTTGTTCATTTTTGATAATAAAGAACAATCCTGCGACTATAACTGTGGCGCCAATAGCAATTGCAATTTTCCAGACTTTCCGCTGACCATAAAATTGTCTAATTAACAATAATATAAATATTGATACAACGGCAATTTTTGAAGCGATCAAAACGATAAATACAGCATTTATCAAGATATTGGCCAAATAGTAATTATTATTTGGATGATATCTTTTTTGAATTGCCTGAAAAGAAATCAAAATACTGAACGTGCTGAGAAGCCCCAGATAAAGCCTGTCTATCAATAAGGATTCTATAACTTGAGGGGAGTCACCGAGTGCAAAACTCCCAGTAGCATCAGTCATAAGCACAAAATTATAGACTGAAAAAATGATTGCTGCCAAGGATGAAAAAATAATGGCGCTGTTTATTTTTCCTACGTGTCCAGCAGGCGTATTTACAGCTGCCACGGGAATATAAAGAATGGCAAGTCCTACTGCAATCAATACTTTTTTGATAATATTAAAATCCTCCAGCCATCGCCCTGCCATAAATGAATTAATACACAGGTATGCAAAGAAGACAAAAAAGATAGCAATTGGGAGGGCTTTTAATTTTTTGAAATCGTTCTTTTTTACAATGAAAGGGAAGGCAATTACTAAAATCGCAAGAAGGATATTGGGAAGTGCCCTAACGTAGTTATCAAAAGGAATGGTGAGGTAAAGCAACAAAAAAGCATAGGGGTATATGGCAGAGAGCAGTATCCTCATTGTTTATATTGTATCTTTTTAAATTCTAGGGAAAGATAGAAAACTCTTGTGAGAAAATAGATGTTAGTCTTGAGATATTGGATTTTAGATGATAGAAAAATATAGGTCCCTGATATAGGTTAATCCCATTATGTTGGAAAATATTTTAGTAGGTGCTGGAATATTTAAAAAGTTTATATTTTAACATACTAGCATGATACTAGGGGTTTAGTAGGGAAACACTAGGATAAAAGTAGCACTCGAGTAGCATAAGAGGTAGGGGAACTATACACTAATGCAGCACGAACCATACATACTTGCGAGTTGAACAACGAAGCATACGTTGGAACCATACATATATACATTTGAACAATACATAGTCATCACCAAAAATGCCGATTCTTTTTTTAGTTTTTGTCTAAATTGGCGTTTTAGTACTGAACACTCCTTTTTGGTTCCTCAAATAAATTTGATTGTACTTTCACCGATTAATAAATAAATTAACAATGCTCGGCTATAATCAGGAAAGTTCAAGTTGCAAAAAAACTAGAAGAGAAGCTTGGTATTATCTGAAATATTATAAATATAATAAAGAATCTCTTTTTGTCTATTTTGAAAATCGTTCTTTCAAAACCAAAAAGATAAATTTTGAATTTCCTACCAAATAGCGTTTCCACATACGTCTTGGCTCTTGGGCAAAGCGATAGAACCATTCTAGGCCTGCGTTTTGCATCCACGCAGGAGCGCGCTTGGTTTTTCCAGCAACTACATCAAAACTGCCGCCTACGCCCATAATTAGGTTTACGTTTTTAAGGATGTCGCGGTATTTGTAAAGGAAATTTTCTTTAATAGGGGAAGAGATTGCAACGAAAAGCATCTGCGTGCCACTGTTTGCAATTTGATGGGCTATTTCTTCCTCGTCAGAAGGAGAGAAGTAACCGTTTCTATATCCTGCGATAATCTCAGGACTATAGATTTCAGAATATTTTTCAACTACTGTTTTTACCACCTCCTCTTTTGCGCCAAATAGAAAAATCTTATTGTTGTTCTCATGAGCCATTTCCACAAGACTAGCCATTAAATCTATTCCCGCAACACGTTCCTTTAATGGTTTCCCTAAAAATCTAGAAGCCCATACCACTGCTTGACCATCTGCGTTTACTATATGGCATTGGTTTACGCTATTACGTAACTCCAAATCCTTTTGCATTGCTACAACTTTTCCCGCATTTACTACAACATGATGAAGCTGTTCACCATTATGTATTTTTTCCTGTACCAAAGCAAGAGTTTCTTGCATGGAAAGGTTGTCTATAGCGGTGTTTAGGATTTGGATTCTATTGTTTGGCAAAATGTGAATTGATAATTGCCGCAAAGATAATCTTTCTAGTTAAGATAAGGATTATAGCTTATGAGTGAAAAAGATTGAATATTGTTATTTCTGATAAAAAAGTTTAACCACTCAATTACAAAAGCAATCTAGTTCTTTAATAGCTTCTTTATTTCTCTTTTGCCATCTTCAGAGGTAATAATTACATAATAAATACCTCGATCTAAAGTTGTAAGGTCTATTTCTGCCTTACCTCTATTTGAGACTAACAACTGACCAATATTGTTATAAACTTCAATTTTTGATATTTTACTAGTTGAGTTTATTTTTACTAAGCCAGTTGTTGGATTGGGATATAAAAAAATATTTTCCAACTTAAAATCTTCAATACCTAAAGTAGGATCTACAACTAATACAAAGCTACAAGAAGTAGTGTTGTTATTGGTATCTGTAGCAGTCCATATAATGGTATGACTACCTTCATAAAATACTTCTCCGTCTAATGTTGACAGATTATTACGGTCGTTTATAACCGTAATTTCAGTATCAAAACAATAGCTAGTAGGATCAAACTCGTTTCCAATTACTGTATAGGGATTATCGCTAACAAACGTATCCTCTACACACATTAAGAATCCAGATCCTTGCCCATGAACATCCCCTATAATAGTCCATCCTCTATTGCTTATTAAATTATTTCTAGCAGTATCATCACAACATACCAAGCCTCGTGCCTCTAAAGTTTTGTTAAGTAGCTGTTGATCATCAAACGTCTGTAATAATGATTGGTAATTGGTGCTAGATAATCCAGATAAGGAAATAAATATCGTTAAATCAACATTTGTGTTGAATTGCCAATTACTAAGGTCTTGATTAAATGAAGATGTCTCATAAAGCATTCCCCCAATATTTGTTACATTACTTACATCCCAGTTTCCAATGTCTTGATTAAATAAAGGAGAAGTGTAAAACATCAACTTCATATTTGTGACATTGCTTGTGTCCCAATTTCCAATGTCTTGATTAAAGTATGGTGCCCATTGAAACATCGCCTCCATATTTGTCACGTTAACTACATCCCAATTTCCGATGTCTTGATTAAAATATGCAGCCCGATAAAACATCTTCTCCATGTTAGTTACATTACTTACATCCCAATTACCAATGTCTCCGTTAAAATTAGATGCTCCGTTAAACATATTCTGCATATCTGTCACATTACTTACGTCCCAATTTCCAATGTTTTGGTCAAATAAACGGGCATTTCTAAACATACCTTTCATACTTAAAACACTACTTACATCCCAAGTACTAATATCTTCATTGAAGTTATCTGCATCGTCAAATAAAAAATCCATATAGTATATTGAACTTGTGCATGAAGTTGAGGCATTTGCTGGTCTTATGTCATATTTATCTCTTTTAGTGTATAAAATGCCATTAACAACTCCTGTATCTCCACGTTCTGCTTCTGGACACATACAAGTAATACCGTTTGCAGCCAAATAGAAATCTTGTGCAGTAAGTTTATTAAAACTAGTTAGTATTAACAGAGCACCGAAAATTAAAAAAGTGTTTACTTTCATAGTTTAGGATATTATGTTATTAATCTTTAGTTTTAATAATAAATAAAATAGTGCTTTTCAATTCCAAGATACTTAATAAGCTTATTATATCCTATTTATCTGAAAAGTAAAAACTAAAAGCATAAAACATCCAAGCCTGCGCCCACCGCATATACGGAATGTTTGAATTGAAATGTTTATTCTTTTGGTATTGAAAAAAACCTTTATCAGACTGCATATTTTCAATGGTCCAATTTAATACTCTATCAATTAACTCGTTATTTTCTTTGAAAACTTCTAGTTTGCTTAAAGTAACCACCAATTGAGCAGGAGCGTGAATATCAATGGGAAAAACTGAATTATTATAATATTTTGAAATGCCTTCTTCAGTAAAAAAAGTGTTCAAATAATAATCCAATCCTTTTTCAATATGCTTAGAGAATGTGTCGTCTCCCGATATTTTCTGATAGGTATAAATACATTCCAGATTATATCCCGTGTGGAAGTTATCTACCCACTGATGATATGGTAAGGTTCCGTAGGCCCAAGCCCCATTTTTCTGTTGAAAATCAGCAGCATATTGAACTGCTTTTTTAGCTTCTGCGAGGAGTGCTTCATCCTTAGTAAATTCGTAAACCAAGCTCAACAGTTTTGCGCCAAGCAAAGAAGCATTGAAAACTTGTGTGTGATCTAATGGCGAATAGGAAAAGGAGAAATTACCCTTTTCATCATAAGTTCTGTTTAAATCCTTTAAAACGAATTGTGAAGCACTCTTCGCTACTTCCAAATAGTCTTCGTTTTTCGTAATTTTATAAGCTTCCAACAACGCTTCGGTAATAAAAGTTGTTGCAACAACTGTTGGCATTCCTTTTGGCTGAAAAAAAGCACGTGCTTGCCAATCAAAATTATAACCCCAACAAGATCCAGAATATCCTTCGGTTTGCATTTTCAACACTTGCTGAGACAGTTGATTTATTTTTTCGAGATATTCAGGTTTAGGATCTATTTTATAAAGATTGCAATAACCCGTTATGAAAAGCCCCAGTCCCTTAGCGTTAAAGCCTTTTTCAACTGCAGTAATTTTTCTTAAGTTTAATGGACTTCTTTTAAAAACCTGAATCCAAGCAAGTCTGAAAAAACGAGTTTTAGAAATTACTGGAAGCACTTGGAATACTCTACTGTTCAGACCGTCATACGGATCCCAACCTTTAAAATTTTCCTTTTCGCAATAGGATTTTAGTTTTTGAAAACTGTTTTGAAAATCAGCCATTTGTTACTTTACAATTGTTTTATGTAAGTTGCAAAAGTAAGGTAATATAGTAGAAAGACCTCAAAAGTTTTTAAAACCATTGAGGTCCGAAAACGATTCATTAGCTAGATATCCTGTGGCAACCCAGTTGCAAGTGAATCCAAAACCTTAAAGGTAGTAAGTGTTGTTAAATATATAGATTCAAATGGAATAGGTGCTTCGGTGTTTTGTTTTAGCGATTTTAAAAACGCCTCAACTTCCTGCTTATGACCTTTGCCATCCAACTTCAACTTTATATGCTTGTTGCCTTTGTGGAAATCGCCATTTCTAAAATCGTGAATTCTTCCCACTTTTCCGCCACTGAAAACTTCGATTAATTCTTTAGGAAGTGATTTGTCGCCATTGCCAAGATACAGAAGGTTCCCGATAGAGCCGTCACCGAAGGAAATCGTAATGGAAATATTATCTTCTGTGGTTAAGTTCTGATTATCAGTTTTAATGGAAGCGGCATATACTTTTATAGGTTTTGCATCTGTAAAATATTGCATCAAATCTATAAAATGACACATTTCACCAATAACTCTTCCGCCGCCGATATTTTTATTTTGTGTCCAATGGTCTTTTGGAATAAAACCTGCATTTACGCGAATATTAATTACTTTGGGTTCGCCGTTGCCTGCAAATTCGGACTTTATCTTTTCGGCTATTGGGGAGAATCTTCGGTTGAAACCAACCATTAGTTTTTGGTTGCTTTCAGCATAGACCTTTCTTATTTCCTCCAATTCTTCATAATTCATCGCCAAAGGTTTTTCAACGAAAACATTTTTACCAGCCTTTAAAGCTTCCATGGTGTAGGAAGCGTGGCTATTATGTGGTGTAGCGATAAAAACGGTGTTTATTTCTTTACTGTTGATTACGTCCTGTGCATTTGAAGAGGCGTTGTTGAAACCAAACTTTGAAGCAACGTTTTTTGCAGTAATTCCTTTGGTGGTTACAACGGTATCAAGGGAAGCGCCTTCTTTTTTAGCATAAGGAATCAAATAGCTCTGTGCAAAACTTCCTGCGCCAATAAAGCCAATATTTACAGTTGAAATTGCATTAGATTGTACAGAAACTAAAGACGTTTTTTTAGTTTTACTTTCGGGATAGAACAGAAGAATACCGATATGTGGTTCGTCCACTTTACCTAAAACAATATCATAGGCTTTTTCAGCATCAGAAATGTCAAAAGTATGTGTGATAAGGTCTTTAAGTTTTACGGTTCCTTGAGAAATAAGGTCCAAAAAGGTTTCCATATTGCGCTGCTCGGTATAGCGAACGTAGGCAAAAGGATAATCTATACCTTCTTCTTCATAAATGTTGTCATATCTACCCGGACCATAAGAGCAAGACATTTTCAGTTCTAGTTCCTTTCTATAAAAATCGGGATCGCGGGGAATGTCCATTTTTACAGCACCCACAACAATCACCTTTCCTTTTTTACGGCTTATAACTGCCGAAAGTTCTATAGGATCGTTGCTTGGGGCGGCCGCGGTAATAATAACACTGTCAAAACCGTGACCATCGGTGAAATTATCAATGGCAGTATTTAGGTTAGAATCGCTACGAAGCATTGCTCCATCCGCACCACTCTTAATAGCAAGCTCTGTCAAGTTTTTTGAAAGATCCACTCCAAAAACACGACAACCGTTTGCTTTTAGCAATTGCACGGTAAGCTGCCCTAAAAGTCCAAGGCCTATTACGCAAACTTTATCGCCCAATCTGGGTTCTGCTTGGCGAACACCCTGCAAAGCGATTGCTCCCAAGGTTGTAAAACTGGCTTCTTCAAATGAAACATTATCTGGGATTTTAACGACTAAATTCTGTGGAATAGCAACTACCTCAGCGTGTGAGGCATAGTCTTGACCTGCACAGGCGACGCGGTCTCCTGGTTTGAATTTGCTGTTGCTATCCATAGACGCGGCAACAATACCCGAAGTGCTGTAACCAAGTGCTTTTAAGGAATCAAGTTTGGTTTTTACTTTATCAATAGTGGCTTTTAAACCTTCTTTTTTTATATTTTGAAGTACTTGTGCTACAAGATCGGGGCGTTGTTTGGCTTTTCCAATAAGGCTGGCTTTCCCCACTTTAACGGTGCCCCGCTCAGTTCCTGCACTTATTAGTGAGAATTTGTTCTCTACAAGTACCATATTTTCCGAAATGGAAGGGTTTGGCACCTCATCTACATATAATTCTCCAGTTTTAAAGTTTTGGATTACTTGTTTCATCTATTGCGAATTTTGGTGCAAAAGTAAGGTTTTTTAAAAAAGGAGGAATTCTTAAAGCTAGAAGAATGAAATCTAAAAATTATTTTTTGACAAATTGTTTAGAAACTATCATTTCGTCAGAATGAATCTTAATGAAATACAATCCAGCACTCAGTTGAGAAACATTAATTTCTGTTGAGAAATATTTTCCTATTAAAAAACCTTTTGTAGAAAAAATTTCAACTTTCTCAACTGGGATAATAGATTGTATTTTCAAGATATCATTTGCTGGATTTGGATACAAAGTAAAGTTTAAATCAACTACAATATCTCCAACACTCAGTGGCTCGCACTCAGTTTGACCCTCAAGTTCGATAAAAATTGTAGATGGGTCGATTTTTATCCAATTTGCACTACTATAATTACAATCATCAACATATATATAGGGAAGATTAGGATTGTTAAGAAAATTTATATCATTAATTTCCTCGTTATTGCCATTCCTTAAATCAACAAATTCAAAATTGCTGTTAGCTGCTGAAATCTCCAATATGTTTGGATTATTAGATACTTCCAAAGTAGTCAATGCTGTAGAGCTACAGTATAGATATCGCAAATTTGTATTTTGGCTTAAATCAAGATTTGTAAGATTTGTATTTGTGCAACTAAACTCGAAAAGGCTAGTGTGCTGGCTAAGATCTAACTGTGTCAATGGGTTAAATTGACAAATGAAAAAGTTTAGGTTAGCATTTGGATGAAAATTGAGAACTGAGATAGTATTGTGGTCACAATTAAAACTGGTTAAACTTGCAAAATCTTCAAGGCCTGTAGCATCTGCAATTGATTGATATTGAATATCCAAATTCGTTACTCCAGAAATATTTGCGGTTAAAACATAATCATCTAAAACATCATCATAGCCCAAATCTATTAATCTTTGTTCAAAATTGTCATCGGGCACATAGGTTGTTTGGGCATTTAACGCAAAGGCAAATGAAGAAATAAAGAATAAAAGGAATATTGTTTTCATAATCTAAGATTTTTAATTATCTAGCCATTAATCTGCTAACTGGGAATATTGGATTATCATTTATTTTTAAAATACTCCTTAAAGAATATTAAAATAATCAAGATAGATAAAATTTATATATAATTTTCTTGTTATAATATTTGATTTTTTAATTAACGATATAATTGATTGGTCAATTGAAATCAGTTTATTTATTTAAATTTTCTAAATAAATATCTAGTAAAGTATCATGATACGTTAGATCTTCTTTATTCTCTAAAAGTTGCTTTTTAGGGGTATTTAAAACATATGCTGCTTTTTTTGAAAGGTCTTGAGGATCGTTATTTTTAAAAAGGACTGCTCCGTTGGGTCTTTCACAAACATCACTTGCAATTGCAGGAACTCCCAAATCCATTGCTTCTTGAATGGAAACTCCGTAACCATCAGATAAATTAGGCCGTAATAAAAACTTACATTGTTTTATATAATCAATTAGATTTTCGTTGTAAAGCACTTCAATAGCATTTTCAACTGAATATTCATCAATCATACTTTTTAATAATTCCTTATCTGAATCTTGCTCATTACCAATCATAAAAAGCATCTTAAACTTCGATTCATTTCTTTTTAAAAACTCGAAGGCTAATGGAACATTGTATATTTCTGTGGCGAGTTTTTTATTGAATTTCCAAACGCTAAAAAGGAAGACTTCCTTATCAGACTTTATAGTCTTTTCATTTATTGCATTTGGTGGAACATAAGCGGGTAGGTAGATGGTAGAAATTCCCTTAGCGTCTAAAAATTCTTTTAAATTTTTTGAAACTGATATAAGTGTCAATCTCTTGGTTTTCGACAAGAAAAAAAGTGCTGTTTTGAGTTTTAATCCCGAATATTTTAAGAGCCTTTCGGAGTGAATTGTAACAATTAGATTTTCGCTTCTTATTAGTGAAAAGAACCAATAATAGATAAAATGAAAATAAAAAAATTGGTGAAAATGAAAGGCTTTATATTTTTCTATGAATAAAAGTTTTAGATACCATATTGGTTTCTTTTTTGTTGCAATTACCTTTTTGTTTTTGTTAAATCCATGATTATAAATTCTATAATCGATTTCTGCTTTTTTTAAATAATATTCAAGTCTATTAATGTGAACAGAAATACCACCTAAAGGAGGTGGATAAGGCCCAAATATGGCTAAGTCTTTATTTTTCATTTGTTTGAATCAAAAAAAAACAATAAAAAAATGATAGGAAAATGATTCCTTGTGCTATAAATAGCGTTTCGGTTATTGAGGTTATTGCGATAATTGAAGCGAAGGAGAGCAAAACAAAATCTTTCTTTCGAAAACTTTTTAAAAACAGAACAAGAATGAGAGCCAAATAAGATAGAAGCAGAATAATACCTCCGCTTAATAGTAATTCCAAATAGCTGTTATGTGCATTAAAACGCTTTTCTAAAAACAAAGTGTGCTTTTCTTTCTTATACTTTTGAAGCAATACTTCTCTAGTAGCTCCTGTTCCATAACCGAAAATAGGTCGTTCTTTAATCAAATCTAACGCATCCTGCCAAAGCAACAATCTTCCATTTTCTTCAGGGGTATTATTCTTTACAAATTCTTTATTGTTGAATTTATAATCATATTTATATCCTAACGTGAATAAGATTCGTTCTTTGACAATAGGAATATTAAATGCTAAAAAAATTATTCCCAAAAAGCAAACACTATAAATTGTAATGTAGCGAATTCTATTTATACCTTTTCGTGATGAGAGATTCTTAAAAAGATAAATAGCTATTATTATAAAGAAAATGACATATGCAATTCTACTGCCATATAGAATTATTGCGACCAATTGTATCAAAAGAGTTAAGTAGAAAAATCCTTTATATAAAGATAATTGTGTCTTTCCAAATAATAAAAAACTTAGCGATAGCAATGTAAACATTGATAAATAAGTAGGGTGTTGATCAAATATTTCCAATAAATCATATCTATAAAAATAATACCAATTAAAGATACCTCCGCGCTGCCAAAAACCAATCTGTCTTATGATGGCTGTTGCTAAACATATAGTAAAAAAAATACTTAGGGAATGAATAAATATCTTAGCTATAAGAAGTCGTTCCTTTTTAAAAAAGGGTATTATTGTTATAAAAATCAATGGAAATACAAGAAAAGGAAGGTGTCTGATAATATCTTTTTGTCCCTGTTTCATGTTTGTTGAATAGAAGATCCCTAAAAGTAAAATCAAAACAAAGAAGGACAGCAAATAAGAATTATTCCATTTTAATAAGTTTTTAAAATTTAAGTCCCTAAAATTGAGAAGCCAAGCCGCGATGAACAATAGCATGCCAATAGAGCCCGTGGCGATTGAAAATATATACCCAATCGATGTGGCGGCCGCGCCATAAACCAAAATATTTCTGGAGTTAATCAATTCCTGCAGTTTTATAAATTTCCTTTATTTGATTAAAAGTATATTTACTATTTACGTTCCCTAAAAGAGTTTTTAGTTGTTCATCGTCAAACCTCTTTTTAAAACGTTTTGCTGGAACTCCAAATGCAATACAATAAGGAGGTACAAACCCATTTACAATTGCCCCGCTTGAAACTACAGCACCCTCACTAATGAAAGCATTCGTTAATATAGTTGTGCCTGCGCCAATCCAGACGCCATTTTCCAAAACTATGTGGGTATTTTCTACTGATTTTTCAGGAGCAAAGCGTATATGGTTTTGAGTAAATCTTAGATCATGATCGCCTCCGAATATTTTGCAAAAAGGGCCAAACATTATATCGTCTCCAATAATTACAGGAATGTGTTTGTTAGTCACAAAATATCCGTAGGGTCCAGAATAGAAATTACTGCCAATTGAAAAATACTGTGGATTTCGAATTTCCGATCTATAGCCAAATTTAAAATTTGACCCTACCTGTCTCAATTTCAATTTAATAATAGGTCTATTAAAAAGAATATTGATTAATCTGTATATGAGCGCTTCAAGCATTCTGTAATTTGTTATTAAAGTTTCTGTTCATTAAAAGCAAAAAGATGAAGTGTAGGCCGGCAATACCGCTCTCAAAGAAGTGACCTGCTGTTGCAACAATAATAGCAAGAGAAATCCCAAAAAACAGTTTAAATTCTTTGGGGAATGAAATCATTTTAAAAATACTATAAAAAATATATAAGTATAGAATACTACCAAAAATGCCAAAGAAAAGAAACAGGTCTAAGAAACCCATTTCAATATAATGACTAACAACATCCTGTCCACCAAATATAAAATTTGGGAGGGACCATTGCTCAAGAATAAGCGGTTTTAGTTTTTCTGTTATATAAGCTCCCCTGCCAGAAAGTAAAGCTCCCCAAAGTCCTTCTCTTTCATACATATACATAAAGATATTGTACGAATTCATAAAAATCTTATTTATAGCAGAACTGAATAAGAAATACCCAAAAACCAGAAAAGAAATTCCAAAAGTTAAAATATTTCTTAGAGAAACTCTTTTAAAAACATGAAATAGCAAGAGTAAAATTAGGTAAAGATAAACCCCTTTGGTTGCTACTATAACGGAAGGAATAATAACTATCCAGAAAAAAATATTCTTTAATATTTAAATAAAACCTCCTATAATAGACTGTGGTAATAGCAAATATAAATATATAAGATGCTTCGTTCTGGGCAAAAATGAGTCCATCATAACCAAATCTCCAAGGACCACTATAAGTGGTTAATACCTCAATATCAAACAAAAATCCTATTACTAATAGACCGCTATTAAGTATTATAATAGCCCTATAATATTTAAATAATTTATTTGGATATTGATTAAACCCTATAATATCTAAAGCGATTAACGCAATGATTAAGGGGAAAAAATATTTAAACAGGGTATTAAAATTTTCATAGAATAGTAGATTTTCAAAGTTTAGACTTAGAAAAAACTGCCCGATTAAAAATCCGAGTAAAAGGATTGTAATCCCTAATAATATATTAATCTTAGATTTACTTAAAGCAATGAGTGAAAAACCTAAAGCAAAAATTTCAAAAAAACCTTTTAAGAAAGCACTGTATCTATAAAATCCCGAACCTCCTCTTTGTAATATTTTACCGAGTCCATCAGTGAAATAGAATGTAACAAAAGCCACTGCCAATAGTCCAACGGAAAAGCTAAATAAAGTCGATTTTTTTATTACTATATTCTTCATCTTTATTCTTTTGATTCTCATTGAAATGGATCTCCTGAAAGGATTTATCTCAGTTCAATTATTAATCAATGTGGGTGTGTTATTTAATATATTGATGATATAAGGTTTTAATATCTTTAGTGCTAAACCAGGAATAAACATTTAATTTTTTATAGATAAAGTAGCTTCCAGCTATTGTCCATATGCTTATTCCAATAAAACTTGCTAGGGCAACACCATTTATACCCCATAAATTTACAAGTGTAAAAGCTAATATTAATTTAATTATAAAGGTTACTAAAAGTATATTTTGGAAAAGTTTTTGATAGTTGGTCATTTGGAGTAAAAGACTCACCGGCCCTAAGATACCATTTATAAATTGTGCGGCTGTAAGTAATAAAAGCGCAATCCAACCTTCTTGAAATTCATTTCCAAAAAATCCTAATAATTGCTTATTCAATAAAAGAATGATTAATGCGGGAACGAACAACAATGGCAATACCAAAATAAAGTTTTGCGTCAATATCATTTGAAGTTTCTTTGTATCTCCTTCTACATAGATTTCTGAAATTCTTGGGGCTAAAAAAGCATTGAAGGCCAGAAAGCTAAAGGTGACGAGGTTAGACAACTTTAAAGCGACGCTGTATATACCGGCTTGATCTTCACCAAGATAAATATCTATAATAATAAAATCTACCCAAAGGAGTGTTATTATTAATATGGACGAGAAAAAGAAATCTTTAGAACTTTTAAATAATTCTAATAGGGAATATGCCGGTCGTGCTGAAGTTTTATTATTCTTAGAAAATCTATTAAAATTTATTCTTAGGAGCACAAATGAGAATACACCATTTAGAAGAAGGCTTAATAAATAAATAACAATCACTTCATCTTGATTTCCTTCTAAGGTTGGCAATAAAAATAAGATTACAGTAATGAAGTATTTTGAAAATTGTGTGAAAAAACTGTACCATTCAGCTTTTTTCATTCCTCTAAAAACTGCACTATTAATATCAATAAATACATTGATGACGAGCCCTATACCTACCATTAAAATAATAAATTCATCAAAATATATATATAGTGCGTAAGCAAGTAATAATATTCCAACGCTTATGGGAATAAGGTAACTCTTGAGTATCTTATAGTATAAGCTTTTTATATCGCCAAAAAAAGAATCCTTCATTAAAACGGAAACTTGTTTCACCAAAAAAACATCTAAACCTAAATACAGAACAGTACTAAGAATAACAGTGTAGGTGAGAAATAATGCAAAAACACCATTCCCTTCAGCGCCATATTTTTGAGCGATTAAATAAGATAAGGCATAGTTAGCGAGTGCGCCAAATACTTTTATTATTGTTGAAGTTAATCCCTTTTTGAGAATGTTGTTTTTACCACTAAGTGTACTTCTAATATTCATAAATGTGGTCTTAACTAGTAAATCTCCCTGATTTTAATTTAATCCAGAAAAAGGATGAGTTTTTCCGAACCCATTGGTTTGTTGAATTATAAATTTTCTGACTAATCGTAAAATCAATAAACAAGCTAAATATTATAAGAAACAAGAAACTCCAGTCCCACCAACCGTAAAATAAGTAGCTAGAAGCTAATTAAAAATCATTCCTAAGCGTAAGTTTTTTTGCAACAATCCAATAGATAACAAAGAATATTGCAAAATCTATAGAGTTAAAAACCATTGTCCAAATAATATTTTTTCTTTCAAAAATAGAAAGAATCAGTTCCTCACCCCACAAAAATCCAGAACTGGTATTTGGACTTCCCCGTTTAGACCCTTAAACTCTTTATGTGCCACCAAAAAAACCATAATATCACTTGTTGCCTTAGCCTCGTTTAAAGTAGTCAATTTGAACTTGTCATGAGATTTTAGATTCGGTTCCACGAACAGGACTTTAAAACCATCGGCCTTTATTTGTTGAGCTACATGAAGCGCTGGGGATTCTCGCAAATCATCAATATTAGGTTTAAAGGCAAGACCCATACATGCTATAATTGCATTTCGACCATTATCTATCTTGAACTGGAGAGCGGCATTTTTCACTTTTTCAATGACCCACTCTGTTTTATAATTATTGATTTCTCGAGCAGAGCGAATTATTTTTGCCTCCTCTGGAAATTCAGAAACAATAAACCAGGGATCTACTGCAATACAATGGCCACCAACGCCGGTTCCGGGTTGTAAGATATTCACCCTCGGATGTTTATTTGCCAAATGAATCAATTCCCAAACATTGATATTTGCTTTATCACAAATCATAGAAAGTTCATTTGCGAAAGCTATCTGTACATCGCGGGACGAGTTTTCTACTAGTTTACACATTTCTGCGGTTTGTGAATTGGTTTTATGTAATTCGCCTTTAACAAAATGTTTATAGAAGTTAATTGCTTTTTCGGTAGAATCTTCGTCAATACCTCCTATTGCGCGATCATTTTGTTCTAATTCATGTATCACGTTCCCTGGTAATACGCGTTCAGGGCAATAGGCAATAAAGATTTCCCCCTCTAAATCAGGCCGTTCCTCAAAAATTATTTCTTGCATTTTTTGAGTTGTTCCAACGGGGCTGGTAGATTCCAAAATAACCAAAGCCCCTTTCTGTAAGGTAGGAATTATACTTTTAACCGCACTTTCCACATAAGAGAGATCAGGGACGTGATTTTCCTTAAAAGGTGTTGGGACAGCAATCAAATAAATATCTGCCGTAACAGGCTTTGTTGAAGCTTTTAAATAGCCTTGCTTTACCACATAATGGACAAGCCCACCTAGTTCTGGTTCCACAATATGGATTTTACCTTCGTTTATGGTATCTACAACATGTTGAGAAATATCTACACCTGTTACATTTAATCCTTTACTCGCTATCAGGGCAGCTGTTGGCAAACCAATATAGCCAAGCCCCATCATCACCACTGAGGGTTTATTTTCCATGTTATAATTGTTCAATAAAATTTACAATCCGTTCTGATGTCTTTCCATCGCCATAAGGATTATGTAACATACTCATCGCATTATAATAGTCAGTACTATTCAATAATTTCTCAGTCTCAGCTATAATTCTATCCCTATCTGTCCCTACCAGAAGAACAGTTCCTTCGTCTACGGCTTCCGGGCGTTCCGTGGTTGTACGGGTAACCAATACAGGTTTTCCCAAACTCGGTGCTTCCTCTTGAATACCGCCACTGTCTGTAATGATTAGATATGATTTTTCCATCAACCAAATAAAAGCAGGATAAGCTAAAGGTGACACAAGATGGATATTCTCAACTCCGCTAAGTAATTGATTAACAGGGCCGACTACATTCGGATTTAAATGCACCGGATAAATTATTTGCACCTCTGGATAATTTTGCGCTATTGTTTTTAGCGCTGCGCAGATATTTATAAGGCCCTCGCCGTGATTTTCCCTTCTATGCCCAGTTACGAGAATGATTCTTTTCTGAAAATCTAAAAAAGTTTTTAGATTTTCAATTTCTTCATCTCTAAAGTTTTCAGAATTTACTTTTTCGATTCCGTAGAGCAGTGCGTCGATCACAGTATTTCCGGTAACTAGTATACTTTCAGGTTTTGTGTTTTCGGCCAAAAGATTCTTCTTGGAAAGTTCAGTTGGTGAAAAATGAAAGTCTGCAATTTTCCCTGTTAGTTGTCGGTTAAACTCTTCTGGAAAAGGATATTGTTTATTAAAAGTCCTTAAACCCGCTTCGACGTGACATATTTTGGCACCACTATAAAAAGCTGCAATTCCAACAGCCATTGAGGTTGTTGTATCTCCATGAACATATACATAATCTGGTTTAACCTCATCTAGAACCGGTTTCATATTCTCGATTATTGTAGCTGTTAAGGAGTAAAGATTTTGATTTGGTCGCATAAGATTCAAATCAAAATCGGGAGTTATTTCGAAGAAATCCAATACCTGATCCAACATTTCTCGATGTTGGGCGGTAACGCAAATTTTAGTTTCAAAATTCTTGTTATTTAGAAATTTCTGGACCAAAGGCGCCATTTTTATGGCTTCAGGCCTCGTTCCAAAAACTATTAAATTTTTTTTCATTATCCAATTATTTAATTCTAAAAACTAATCTTCATTAGAAATTCTTTTTAATTTTTTGTATAAGTAGATCAGAAACGAAAAAGCTGAAAAAATTAGTAATAAATATATCGGAATCTTAATTTTATTTGGCAATGCTGAAATTCCTTGTTCCTGTAAGTTATAATTTCCACTAACCAATTTGATTATTTCATTTTGATCTATATATTTTGTCTGCAATTTCAATCTGTTATTTAGTAATGCCTGTTTTATATTTACCATTTGATAAAGATCACTTTGAGTATTTATATAGACAGTCTGGGATTGATTTTTTTCAGTGCTTTTAGAAACATTTTTCAAAATAGAATCAACTTGAGAGACCATTATATCATTTTGAGCAATTTGGATTTCTGTGTCCTTAAGTCCAACCTGTTGATAAAGTTTAAAATGCTCGTTACTATCAAAGTACTCTAAAATGCTCTTTGAGATTTGTTCTGAATTATTGCCTTTACAGATTATATTTATCTTATGGTATTTATAATATTTACTAATGGTATTATCACTTAAAAACTCCTCCGCATCTTTGTCATTATATAAAATTTTCAAAGTTTCTAGATTTTCTTTCTTCTCCGCGATGAAACTATAGACATCTATAATAGGCTCAATTTCAATTTTAATAAAATCTTTGTATTCTTCACCTAAGAAAGATTTGAAAAAGACAGAGTCCTTTGCTTCTTTTTTTAAATTAATCGCCTTAACTTTTTCATAGAGATAATCTGTACTTTCAAAATTTGGTATAACAATTAATTCATTATGATAAATTGGTTTACTATTACTATCAAAATAATATCCCAAGCCAAAGCCTACCAGTATTAAAACAATTATTACTATTAAATATTTTCTGAAAAAAGCAAGTACTAAAAAAAGTAACTTCACTAAATTCTTGAAAAAACCACCAATTGATCTAAACAAATAACCCAAATCAACCTCTTCCGATGTATTCTGCTCTGCCATAAAAACTATTATTATAAATTAATGACTGTCTTTTTTAATACAGATTGTAAGCTTTGACGCCAATCTATATTTTTTAATTCTAATTTATTCTCTGCCTTTGTATTGTCCAAAACACTGTAATTAGGCCTTGCGGCAAAAGTACGGTAATGGTTGGTTTTTGCAAGATTTTCATCCTTTAGTTTTTCTGTTTGCCGAAGTATCTCCTCCGCAAAACCAAACCAGGTGGTCTCCCCTTTGTCACTGTAGTGATAAACGCCATAATCTACGGAATCTTGTGCTATTACTTGTAATAGCGCTTTTGCCAAATCATTTGCGTTTGTTGGTGTTCCCGTTTGCTCCGTAGTAATTGTGAGCGGTTTTCCTTCCTGCGAATATTTTAAAATGGTTTTAAAAAAATTGTGGCCGTATTGTGAATACAACCAAGAAGTGCGAAAAATGAAAAACTTATCGCAAATTTCTTGAATATGTTGTTCTCCTTTTAACTTCGAAGCCCCA
The DNA here is from genome assembly GCA_034675805.1 of Aequorivita sp. Classification (GTDB taxonomy): domain Bacteria; phylum Bacteroidota; class Bacteroidia; order Flavobacteriales; family Flavobacteriaceae; genus Aequorivita. The sequence goes on from JAUCCX010000001.1 coordinate 1,956,039, forward strand.
TAGACATTGATTGGATTGGAAATGTCTGTTTCCAAATAAGGAGATTGTTTCTTGCCATCAAAAACGTAATCTGTGGAAATATGAAGCAAAACGACATTTTTTTCATTACAAATTGAAGCAAGATTTTTCACGGCTTCGGCATTAATGGCGAAAGCTCTTTCAGGTTCGCTTTCTGCCTTTTCAACGTTGGTGTAGGCAGCAGTATTTATGCAGTGTGAGAAGTCGTTTTTACTGAAGAAATCCGTTAGTAAAACTGAATTTTCAATATCCAGTTCTTCTTTTGATACAAAGACAAATTCAAGGTCGGGAAAATCGGTGGCCGCATCTTTTATGCATCTTCCCAATTGTCCATTCGCGCCTGTAACCAATATCTTCTTCATGAAACCGCTTCCTCAAAAGTGGGAAGTTCTAGATCTTTTTCTGAAATAATAAATTCTTCCTTTGGAAGATGCCAATCTATAGCTAAGGTTGCGTCATTATAGATGATTCCACTTTCTGTAGCTTTATCATAATAGTTATCGCACTTGTATGAAAAAATAGATTGTTCTGAAAGTGTAATAAAACCATGTGCGAAACCTCGCGGAACGAATAGTTGTAAGTGATCAACATCATCTAAAGCTACGGAAAATGATTTTCCGAAAGTTTTAGAATCTTTCCTTAGATCAACTACTACATCCAAAACCTTTCCTTTCACAACTCGGACTAATTTTGCCTGAGCCATTTCGCCATTTTGAAAATGCAGTCCGCGCAGAACGCCTTGTGAGGAAACGGATTGATTATCCTGCACAAAATCGACTCTTAAGCCTGTGGCTTTTTCGAAAACTTTTTGGTTATAGGTTTCATAGAAATGTCCGCGTTCGTCACGAAAAACGTTCGGTTTCAATATAAAACAATCTTTTAAAGGAGTCTTTAGTAGTTCCAAAATTTAATCGAGTTGAAGTAAATGTTTTCCGTAACCGCTTTTAAGTAAAGGTTCAGCCAAAGCTATTAATTCTTCTTTTGAAATATAGCCCATTTCGTAGGCAGCTTCTTCAATGGCACCAACCTTTAAACCTTGCCTTTCTTCAATAACCTGCACAAATTGTGCGGCCTGCATCAAGGAAGCAAAAGTGCCTGTGTCAAGCCAAGCTGTTCCTTTATCCAGAATGCTGACGTTGAGCTTTCCTCTTTTTAAATACACGTTGTTCACATCGGTAATTTCCAGTTCACCTCGGGCGCTGGGTTTAATATTTGCTGCTATTTCTACCACATTATTATCGTAAAAGTAGATTCCAGGAACGGCGTAATTCGATTTTGGTTTTTTTGGTTTTTCCTCAATGGAGAGCGCTTTTCCATACTTATCGAATTCCACAACACCATAGCGTTCTGGATCCAAGACGTGATAGGCATAAATTACGCCACCGTCTGGATTGCTATTAGATTGTAACAATTCCTTTAAGCCAGAACCGTAAAAGATGTTATCGCCAAGTATTAGTGCGACCTTATCATTTCCTATAAAATCCTTTCCAATAATGAATGCCTCTGCAAGACCATTTGGATGTTCTTGTTCTGCATATTGAAAGTTGCAACCCAACTTTTTACCATCACCCAAAAGTTGTTTAAATAGGGGAAGATCCTGTGGTGTAGATATAATCAAAATATCCTTTATGCCAGCGTACATAAGTGTTGACAGTGGATAATAGATCATTGGTTTGTCATAGACGGGCATTAATTGCTTGCTCACTGCCAATGTAATTGGGTGTAAACGAGTGCCTGATCCTCCTGCTAAAATTATTCCTTTCATCTGTTGCTTAAAATTATAACCTGTCTCTGTTCTCCAAATACCAGGCAATTGTTTTCTGAATACCCGTTTCGAAATTCTCCTTCGCTTTCCAGTTTAGCTCATCTTCAATTTTTGAAGCGTCAATTGCATATCTAAAATCGTGGCCCGGACGGTCATTTACGAAAGTTATTTGATCTTTATAGGAATTCTTGCTGCCGACAGGCAGGCATGGCTTCGGAAGCATTTCGTCCAACAATTCACAGATAACATTTGCAATATAAAGGTTTTCGCGTTCGTTACGTCCACCGATGTTGTAGGTTTCGCCTAGTTTTCCATTTTCCAGAGCCAAATAAATTCCGCTGCAATGATCCATTACATAAAGCCAATCCCGAACGTTTTTCCCATCGCCATAAATTGGAATTGGTTCTCCCGAAACTGCTTTCCGTATTATTGTTGGAATTAATTTTTCCTTATGTTGATTAGGACCGTAATTATTAGAACAGTTGGTCGTTACAACGGGTAATCCGTATGTATGAAAATAACTGCGAACAATAAAATCTGACGATGCTTTAGATGCGCTATATGGACTGTTGGGTGCATATGAAGTTTGCTCTGTAAAAAGTCCAGTTTTGCCTAAAGTACCATAGACCTCGTCCGTAGAGATATGTAGAAATCGTGCATTTTTGAATTCTTCCTTTAAATCATTCGGTGCATTCATCCACGTTTTATAGGCGCTTTGAACCAAATTGAAAGTACCGACGATATTTGTTTGAATAAATTCCAAAGGCCCAGAAATGGAATTGTCTACATGACTTTCCGCAGCGAAGTGAACTACTTTTTGAAATTGATGTTTTGTGAAGAGTTTTTGTACCAATTCTAAATCGCAAATATCTCCTTCTATAAAAATAATTTTATCAGAAACGACCTCTAAATTTTTTAAATTTCCGGCATAAGTAAGCTTATCCAACACGAAAATTTCCTCTTCAGAATTATTAAGGACATATTCTACATAGTTGGAGCCAATGAAACCTGCACCACCGGTAATCAGGACTTTATCATTCATACAAATTAGTTTTTAGATATGTCTAAAATCTGCTTTAACATCTTTTCAGTAATCAAATAGGTAGGTTTTACACCTGTTGTACCCAAGCCACCGGAGGCTAAAGTACTTCCTGTTTCCAAAGGGTTATCAGAGGCATAATATGCATAGCGCACTTTCACTTTTGGGCTAATACTTCTACGGATTTTTGACGCAGCCTGAATAGCCTTTTGATAATGTGCGCCTTCCATTTCCAACCCAATCACATTCCAGGTGGAGTTGTGGAAAAATTTTAGCACATCTTTATTTTGAAGTGAAGTTCCCAATACTGAAATCATTGTTCCAGTGTATACCTTTACGTCATCATCCTTAAATAGCGACTTCTCCAATTCGTTTTTAAAAGGATAATTGTCTGCTGTTCCTTCGAATACATGGGCGGATGGAATCATTATATCGCCTTTGCCACCTTCCAAAATCCCAGCCTTCCCCATAATGGAAACCGAGACTACGTTTAGGAAATAGCTGTCCTTATTCTCATCCTTAAAAGGTTTTAAGAGTTCGTCCATAGTTTCATAGGCCTGCTCTCCAAAGGCATAGTCCATTACTATTATTACAGGTCTATTAGAGTCTTCTAAATCTTTCATACCTGCTGCATAAGGACCATCCTTAATTTTCGCCGTATCAATTATCTGTACATCTATATTGGTTCCACTTCGATCTTCAATGAAAACCATCCCCTCCGAAAAAGCCAATTTTGCAACCTTTTCTCTCAGTTTTAAACTAGTCGGGCTGCTTAATGTTTCGAAGACTTGCATTGATTGTTTCTTTGAAAATTCAGCAGGTAATGCTTTTGGAGCGTAAATACTGTTCATTACGCTGTGCATATTGGCACTTATAATGTGTATGGGGCGTTCTAACAGATTATTCTCCATTAATCTACACTTGATGCTATATGCCCACTGTTCTCCGTGAATATGATGCCCTAGACGTTCACGTAGAACTGGGCTAAATGTGATAAGTCGTTGATTGTCCTCTATTAATTCATCAATAGCAAGTTTTCCAAGAAAATAGATAATGTTGAAAAAGCGACTCTCATTCTTCTCAGTTGTGAAATAAGGGTAAACATTTTTAACCTCTTCGAATGTTCTTCCTAGGAAATTAGCAGTGTGCGTAAGGGTTACTTCTTTTTCCTCTTGTGTGATTTTACCCTTTTTCTTTACGGTTTGTTCCAGTTTTTTCCAATCACGTATCACTTCACCGTTCTCGTTGATGAGAACTTGCTTCATAATTTTATGTGACTCTATGAAAAGGAAGGTCAAATGCGTAAGAATATCATAGATTTCTGAACGACCACGGGTAATCTCGATATTCATTTGTTCAGAATCAATTCTATAACAATTTCTACGGCGCTTTAGTGGAATAATAGGATCAAAATGTGAATCCTTATAACCTTCATCACTTGTAAGATTTATAAATCTACATTCTTCTATTCCGTCTGGCAAACGGTCCATAACATATAATAAGCCTTGTAGCTCAATTTTATCTTCTTTTATAGAGCCATAGATCTCTGGACGTAAGGTTAATAAAGATTCTCGAAGCGACTCACCTGAAACTCCCATAGGCTTATAAAACCCACGATTAAAAAGATGGCGCATCGTTATATACAGTTTTTCAATCGCACCTGTACTTTCTTGGGCTCTTGTTCTTGTATGTGATTTTATTTTATTCATTGAACGCAAATATACTACTAATTTTGAGGCTGAATTTTAAGCAGGATATCCGCAATCTTCCGATCGTTAGAAAGGCGAGGCACCTTGTTTTGGCCACCCAGCTTTCCTTGAGACTTCATAAATTCATGAAAGCTATCCCTTTTGAGGGATCTGATTTTTAAGGGTTGGAGTACTTTCCCTTCAATCAAGTCCAAGTAGTATGAATTTTGTTGTTGCATTTCCATATCAATAAATTCCGATACCTGTTGAAGATTTTCTGGTGCTTGTTCAAATTCGACTAGCCACTCGTGATAGGGAAGAGTCGTATCGGAAGGTATAATTTGAGGGGCAACGGTGAATTCGGTGATGGAGAAACTAAACTTTGTCATGGCTTTATTCATTGCTTCTTCCACCTCTTTGCCAATTACGTGTTCCCCAAAAGCAGAAATGAAATGTTTAATTCGTCCTGAAACAATAACTCGATATGGTTCTGTTGAAGTAAATTGAACGGTATCTCCTAAGTTATATGCCCAAAGCCCAGCATTTGTTGAAATGATCATTACGTAGTTAATGCCAGTTTCTACTTCGCCTATAGTAAGTCTTGTTGGGGTTTCATCAAAAAATGAGCTCGCTTCAATAAATTCATAAAAAATACCTGAATTTAACAGGAGTAACATTCCTTTTTCCTTTTGCTTATCCTGAAATGCAAAAAATCCTTCACTTGCGGGAAAGAGTTCAATACTATCAACTTTTCTCCCAATTAAATTTTCAAATTTGGCCCGATAAGGCTCGAAATTAACGCCGCCATAAATAAACAAGTTGAAGTTTTTAAAAAGCTCGCCTACTTTTTTACCTGTACTGTGCTGAAGCTTTTCGAAATACATCTGTACCCATGAAGGAATGCCGCTAATAACGGTCATGTCTTCGTTTTTAGTTTCATTGACAATCGCATCTACTTTTGTTTCCCAATCCTCAATACAATTGGTTTCCAAACTAGGCAAGCGATTTTTTTGAAGATATGCAGGAACGTAATGTGCCACAATTCCAGACAGTCTTCCAGTTTTTATGCCGTACTTTTCTTGCATTTCGGGACTTCCTTGCAAGAAAATCATTTTACCGTCTACAAAATCAGCATTTCCGGTTTCATTGATATAGCACAAAATTGCATTTCGCGCGGCCTCAATATGATACGGCATGGATTCTTTAGTAAGAGGAATGTATTTTGCACCAGATGTTGTTCCTGAGGTTTTAGCAAAATAGAGAGGTTTATTTGGCCAAAGAATATTTTCCTCACCTGAAACAACACGTTCTACGTAAGGTTTTAATTCTTCGTAATCTCTTACTGGAACTCTTTTTGCAAAATCTTCGAATGACTTAATGTTTTCAAAATCGTGATCTTTTCCGAAGGCTGTGTTTTTCGCCTCTGAAATCAATTTTTGAAAAACCTTTTGCTGTGTTTCAACAGGGTTTGTCGCCCATTTCTGAATTCGAAGTACTACAATTTTGGCAAATATTTTTGCTGAAACGGATTTTAAGGACATAGGCTATTAATCAAAATCGATAAAACTGGTGGGGTTTACTGGAAAACCATCTCTCCAAAGTTCGAAATGTAAATGGGGTCCGGTTGTAAGTTCACCCGTACTGCCGACGGTTGCAATAACTTCCCCAGCTTTAACAATTTCACCTTGATCTTTGGTGAGCATCGCATTGTGTTTATACACAGAAATAAAGTTATTATTGTGCTTTATAATGATTACGTTACCCGTCTGTGCCGTCCATTCAGCAAATATTACAGTACCATCTGCGATGGCCTTAACCGGAGCATCTTTAGTTGTGACTATATCTACAGCGTAATGTTTGGCTTTAGAATCGTAAGGTTCAGAAATTGTTCCTTTAACAGGTGCAAAAAAGGTATATTCCTGAACTTGAGGTGCAATTAATGGGTTGTATTTATCCTCTTTTTCAACTTTAACACGTAAAATAGAATCCTTTCTAGATGTACGTATTAGAACTGCTGGATCTGTCTTAGCCAGTTCAATAATAGAATCCTTGTTAAATTCGACTGTTTTTACATCCCCAGTAAGTACTTTTTTGATTGAGAGGAGGTATTGCTCGTTTAGATCGAGAACTCTCTGTAGGGAGTCTGTTTTATACGCTAATTGGGTAGCTCTCTTCTTTAAACCCGTAGAAGAATATCCAGGTATATATTCCCGAAGTGGGGTGAAAGCAATAATGATAGTTGTTGTGATTATTAGAAACAAGGCAAAGAGGGTGCTGAATACGAATACATTAAGCCTATTCAACTTAAAGGAAAAGCGCTCTTCAAAGGTTTCTTCATTAAGTATTACTAGGCGGTATTTGTGCAATAACTTCCTTCTGAACCTTTTGGCTCCTTTTTCTTTCTTTAGCATACTTAGAAAATACTTTTTACAAATATAAAATAAACTATAGCCACACACGCTAAAGTTATACTCAAAACGTTCTATCTAAACATTTCTTGTTACATTTGCATAATTAAATTATAGAAATCATGAGCACATTATTTATTCCTTTAGGTATGGTTGGTCCTTGGCAGATAATACTGATAGTAGTTATTGTACTTTTGCTTTTCGGCGGAAAAAAGATTCCAGAACTTATGCGTGGATTGGGTAGCGGGCTTAAGGAATTTAAGGATGCTTCCAAAGAAGAACCAACTGATAAAAAAATAGACGACAACAAATAATTCGTTTTTGAATATCTTAAAAAGGCCTTTCGATTATCATATCGAAAGGCCTTTTTGTTTCTAATGTCTTGAGTTTCTAATTGATCTTAGCTGTTTTCAATATAGATTCCAACTCAAATTGCAAGTCTCTTTTCGCCACTGAAGGCGCATAAGTAAAGCCTTCTAGGATTAGATAACGATTGTTCTTTTCATCGCGAACTGCATAGTTTATAAATGGCCCACCCATCCAAGCACCTTTAACTTCCCAAGTGCCTTTGGTCTCGTATGTAAATTTTCCGTCGATCTTAGTTTTAAAAAGATAAGGTGCATAGGCATCTTCAGTAATAAACTGCCCATCGTCTTCCACCGGCAACAATCTACTGCCAATAGAATCTCTTATTTTGATGATATCGCCTACGGCAGTAGTATCATTCTTAATCATCGTTAAGGGAACTTCATAAACAAGTATATTAGTTGTTCCATCTTTCAAATCTTTCCGAAGCCAGAAAAAATTGTCAGTTGCCGTAGCAATTCGGTATGCACTTGGAACTTTTAGGGTTACCCCCATTACTTTACTCATCGAATCGGTTTTCATTAATGAAATAGCCGTTCTTTTTTGTCGCTCTAGAATTTCAGAAGCATGAAAAAGATCGATTATTCTACCAGAATTTTTATTTATCAACTCTACAAGTTTTTCTTCGGAAGTAGCCTTTATAATGGCTCCTACTTGTGGTTTGGCATATTCATTGTCGGCAATGGTAATCTTATCCTCATCGCTTAGAATCACATAGAGAAAAAGCCGATTGCTGCGTGCAAAGCCATCAAAAGCTTCTGGCGGCATTTGATTCATTGAGAACAAAGGCTCATCTTGAGGGAGGCCATCTGTAGGTGCGGCAAAATTATCTCTAATGGCTTCGCCTACCACACCATTCCAAAGATCATTTGGAGTGACAATTTGAAGTGCATTGATATTCCCAACTGACTTGGGAAGGAGGGATTTGTCTCGTTTTCCACTTTCATTACAAGAAGTGAACGCAATGAATAATGAAAACAGTACAATATAAAATGATTTCATGAAAAGGATATTTATGGAACTATCCTTTGTGAATTTTTAGTTTAGTTCCTGGCTTCAAATTGTTACCACTAATATCGTTCCATTTTTGGATATTTTGGACTGAAACTCCAGGAAATTTTTGAGAGATGCTCCATAATGAATCTCCATTCCGCACAGTATATGTTTTTTCTGAGGGAGTAGTCGCTGAGGGCGAGTTAACTGCAATATCTTGGGAAGTCTTTTTTGGATAGATAATGAGATTCTGTCCAGCCTTTAAAACATTGCTTCGCATTCCGTTCCACGTTTTAACTTGGTTTATGGTAACACCATATCTATCAGCAATTTTCCCAAGGAAATCTCCACTCTTAACGCGATAACGGATTTTATCTTGTTGTTCAATCAATTCTGGAAGAGGTTTTTCCGCCTCCTCTTGTTCTTCCTGTGCAAAGGCATAAATAGCTTCTTCGTTGTTCACAAAAGTACCAACAACGGTAAGTGGAAGCCGCAACATATAGTTTTCATCTTTCACAACAGGGATGATTCCAAGTTTATATGAAGGATTCAAAAACTCTAATTCCTCTTTGTCCAGATTAGTAAGTTTTGCCACCTGATCAAGTGTGATTTGCTGCTTTACTCTAATTGTATCAGTCGCAACATAGGGTATTCTTGAAGCTTGTTTCTTGAAACCGTGCTCCTCGGCATACTCAAAAATATACATTGTAGCTAGGAAAGCAGGAACGTAACCCGCTGTTTCACGTGGAAGAAAACTTCTAAGATTCCAATAATTTGTTTTTCCTCCTGAGCGACGTATAGCCTTTGAAACGTTACCAGGTCCAGAATTATAGGCTGCTAGGGCCAAATCCCAATCATTAAAACTATTGTTTAAGCTTTTCAGATACTTGCAAGCAGCTTCGGTAGCCATAATTGGGTCTGAACGCTCATCAACATAAGAGCTAACGTTTAGACCAAACATCTTACCTGTAGGATACATAAATTGCCAAAGTCCAGTCGCACCAACTCTTGATTGTGCGCGGGGATTTAGAGCAGATTCAACAACTGCTAAATACTTTAATTCTAACGGGAGATTATGTTTGTCAAGCTCCTGCTCAAATAGTGGAAAATAATATTCACTCAAACCCATCAAACGCTCTAAACTACCTCTACGGTTTTTTAGATATTGCTTTATTACACTTTCTAATGCTGTGGTATATTCTACGTTAAATGGTGTTCGCGCGTCAAGTTCTTTTAGTCTTTGTTTTAAAACTTCAGTAGGAAGTTCAACATATTCTACCGGATCATATTGTTGATTGGAAATGCCATTATAAACGTCATCAAAAAGATCTGATTTATAAAGTTCATTCAACCACAGGCTATCCTTTTTTCTAGCCACGGCCATATCCTTTAGATTAAATACAACACTGTCTTTAAGGGATGTGGCAACAACGGTAGAAGGTAATTCTTTCGAAATTGTAGTGATCTTGATAGAATCTACAACTTGAATCTTTTTTGTATTCAGATTTTTACCCTGTTTCTTTCCTTGTTGGGCAAAACCGATGCTGAAAATTAGCATCAGGAGAAGTGGAAGAATTTTTTTTTAGTTTCATCAGTTTTTCTATTGCGTTTGGGGAAATAGGCAAATTTGCCTGATTAATACTCTATTATTAGCATTACGGATAAACTTCTTAAAACCTGTAACGCATTTTTAAATAAAAAATTTCGTCAAAAATAACGATTTTGCGAATCTACGCAAATATTTTACTCCATCTTGCTAATATACTGATATTTAACGTTTGTTACATTAGTGCTTTGATACCGGGAAGAATTTTTCCTTCGAGCATTTCGAGCATCGCTCCCCCGCCTGTCGAAACATAACTCACTTTTTCATCAAGATTAAATTTATGCACGGCGGCTACCGAGTCACCCCCTCCAACCAGTGAAAAGGCTCCATTTTTAGTGGCTTTCGCTATATTCTGCCCTAATATTTTTGTGCCTTCTGCAAACTTGTCCATTTCAAAAACACCAACAGGTCCATTCCACAAAATTGTTTTTGATTCGAGGATTACTTCTTCGAAAATTCGATTTGTTTTTGGACCCACATCCAATCCCATCCATCCATCGGGAATATCGTCTATTACACTGATCTGTGTGTTTGCTGTTTCGGAAAAACTATCTGCAATTACTGCGTCGACTGGTAAATGAACCCTTACATTTTTCTTCTTTGACTCTGCCAAGATTTCCAATGCTAGATCCTGCTTATCCTCCTCTACCAATGAGGCTCCCACTTTTCCACCTAGAGCTTTAATAAAGGTGAAGGCCATTCCTCCACCAATTATCAAATTATCAATCTTATCTAGAATATTTTCGATGATTGTAATTTTTGAAGAGACTTTTGCCCCACCGATTATTGCTGTAACAGGTTTTTTACTTGATTTTAAAACCTTTTCAACATTTTCAATTTCAGAAGCGAGCAATAGGCCGAAGCATTTATTTTCAGGAAAAAAATCAGCGATGATAGCGGTTGAAGCATGTGCGCGATGGGCCGTTCCAAAGGCATCATTCACGTAAATATCACCAAGTCTAGACAGTTTTTCAGCAAAATCCACATCTCCCTTTGTTTCTTCCTCGTGATAACGAAGGTTTTCAAGTAAAAGAATTTCACCTGATTTCAGGTTTGAAACTGCCGCTTCAACAGAAACACCCACACAATCATTTACAAACTTAACCTGTACTCCAAGAATATCAGATAAGGGTTTTACTATATGTTTCAAAGAAAACTCAATTTCTCTATCTTTCGGTCTTCCAAGATGCGACATTAGAATACAACTTCCACCATCTTCCAATATTTTCAGAATTGTTGGCTTAGCGGCTCTTATTCGTGTTGTGTCAGTAACACAGAAATCATCGTCTAATGGAACATTAAAATCAACGCGGATTAGGGCCTTTCTTCCCTTAAAATTTATATCGTTAACTGTTTTCATAATACAGAATTTTGACCGCAAAGATAGTTGTTTTGCTCCTTTTAAGTAATATTGGCAAGTACAAGTAAATTTTTCTTGAAATATGCTTTAGACTTAAAAAAAGGAGCGGAAAAAAATGGTCAAAATTGATTAGATTTGCGAATGGATTTTTCAGAAATTATAGGCCAGAAACACATAAAGTCACATCTTTTACAGACTATTGAAAACGGTCGTATCCCCCACGCTCAGCTCTTCTCAGGTGTAAATGGGAGCGGACTTTTACCAATGGCAATTGCTTATGCTTCCGAACTTTTGTGCAAACAATACCAAAAGCAAAGTCCTGAGTATCTCTCTTGTAAAAGGAAAGTTGCAAAGCTAAGTCATCCGGATCTACATTTTGTTTATCCCGTAAATACGAATGATGCAATAAAGTCCAATGCAATCTCCGATAATTATGCCGAAGAATGGCGGAATTTTGTACTAACCAATCCATATGCCTCTTTATTTGAATGGCTTCAATCTCTAGGAATTGAAAAAAAGCAAGGTAATATTAGCAAGTTTGAAGCAGAAAACATTTCAAAAAAACTCTCACTCAAAGCATTTGAAGGAGGCTATAAAGTGATGATTATATGGATGGCAGAAAACATGAATGGAGAGTGTGCCAATAAAATCCTAAAGTTAGTCGAAGAACCAACAGATAAAACCGTGCTTTTGTTATTGAGCGAAAATGAACAACAGATTATAACAACAATCCGTTCTCGTTGCCAAAAGCTGGGCTTTCCGGTTCTGTCGGAGGCAGATATTGCAGATTATTTGACAGACGAAAGCGGTGTAGATAAAAAATTAGCTCTTAAAACTGCAAGACGTGCTCGTGGAGATTTCAACAGAGCTCTTCAATTGCTTGAGGAGACCGGTGAAGATGAAATCTTTGAAAAATGGTTCATCAGTTGGGTTAGGGCTGCTTTTAGGGCGAAGGGAAATAAGGCGGCAATAAATAATCTATTAGATTGGAGCGACGAACTTGCAGGACATGGACGGGAAACTCAAAAAAAATTCCTCACCTATTGTATTGAAGTTTTTAGACAATCCCTTTTGAAAAACTATAAAGCCGATACACTTTTATTTTTCGAAGCAAAGGACGAAACTTTCTCACTTTCCAAATTTGCACCTTTTGTTCATCAAAATAATATTTTTGAGATTAATTCGGCTTTAGAGGATGCTTCTTACCACATTGAGCGAAATGGAAACGGAAAAATTATATTTACTGATCTTTCAATAAAGCTGACAAGGCTAATTCATAAAAAAGAACTTATATAAAACATTTTTATACCTTTCTTATCCATATAAATTTTTTCTATTGAATTTGGTTCGTTCTCGAGCTTTTCTATGAAATAACGGGAAAAAGCGAGGGGACAACGCCACTACCACTTCAAAAGCTTTTTAAAACGGCTTAAATTGCGTTATTCTTTCTTTCGGAAGCAATAAATGTGGGAAGAATACTCTTTCGAACGAATTGCCTTTATATTTGATAGAAGCCCAATCCAAACTGCTCTAAGAGAAAATTTGTTACCAGTTTTGTATTTTTCAGAAAGGAGGCTTACGTAAAAAGAATCAAAAATCATAGGGTTGGTTTTTTGTAATTCGAAATTCCCAGAAAACATTTTTGCCATGGATTCTTTGGAAAAATGCCATAAATGTCTTGGGACATCAAAAGCCGCCCAATACTTATTATAGTGTTTTGCATCATAGCTTTTGAAATTCGGAACTGCGATAATCAATATTCCATTGGATTTCACTAGTTCTGATAATTGGGAAATAGTTTCTTCCAAATTCGGGATATGCTCCAAAACATGCCAAAGTGTAACAACATCAAATTGATGTCCCTGAAATTGGTTCAAGGAAGATTTCAGATTAATTCCTTTTTCAGCGGCTAACTTAGAAGCGCTTTCGTTAGGTTCCATACCTTGGACATTCCAACCTTTTTCCTTTGCAATTTTCAAAAATTCTCCAGTTCCAGCACCCACATCTAACAAAGACCCTACTCCTGAATTCTGTTTAAAAATTAATTGTGTCTTTTTTTGAAGTGACCATTTTTTCACCCCCTGATATAAACTCGAAAGCAAACCACGATTCTCATCGGTATGGGAAATATAATCCTGACTCTCGTAATATTTTGGAAGATCGCTTATTTCTGGTTGAGGAAAAGTTTTAAGAAGACAATAATCCGTATCGTAAACGAGCTCGAATGATTCACCAGAAACTAGATAATCCTTGGTCTTCAAATATATATTTTTAGTCTCTTGCAAGGAAGATGGGTTTTTATCGGATTCGTTTTAGGAGTGTTCCACGTGAAACAATGTAGTTAGCGTCCCATATACACTAGGAGGACGGAGACATCATTTGGAGAAACTCCACTTATTCGGGACGCTTGTGAAACCGTCGCTGGTTTAATTTTTGAGAGTTTCTCTCGTGCCTCAAATGAAAGAGAATTCAATTTTGAATAATCAAAAGAAGCGGGGATTTTTAAACCTTCTAATCGGTTTAATTTATCAGCATTATTCCTTTCCTTTTCAATATACCCAGAGTACTTAACTTGAACCTCTGCCTGCTCTATCATTTCGGCATCCAATTCATTTTCCTCGATAAAATTCTTAACAGATGTTATCCCTATCATATCTTCCATCGTCACTTCAGGGCGGGAAAAGAATTTAAACATCTTATCACTTTGATCAACCAAAGCCGAATTTCGAGCTTCAAAGATTGGGTTTATATCTTCCGGTATAACACTCGTTTCTTTAAAAAACTGAACAAACGCGTCTGACTTCTCTTTCTTTTCTTCCATTTTCCTCATACGAACATCGCTAGCTAAACCAACAGCATGGGATTTAGGTGTGAGTCGAAAATCCGCATTATCCTGTCGGAGTAACGTTCTATATTCTGCTCTTGAAGTAAACATTCTGTATGGTTCTTCGGTTCCTTTTGTGATTAGATCATCAACCAAAACACCTATATAGGCCTCATTCCTTTGAAGAATAAACGGCTCCCTTTCATGAACTTTTAAATGGGCATTAATACCTGCCATCAATCCCTGCGAAGCAGCCTCTTCATAACCAGTAGTTCCATTTATTTGTCCGGCGAAATATAGGCCGGAAACCAATTTAGTTTCCAAAGTATGTTTTAGCTGTGTGGGTGGAAAATAATCATATTCGATAGCATAGCCAGGACGAAAGAACTTTACATTTTCAAAACCAACAACCTGACGCAAAGCTTTAAATTGAATATCTTCAGGGAGGGAGGTAGAAAAACCATTGACATAATATTCTACGGTATCCCATCCCTCAGGCTCAACAAAAAGTTGATGTCTATCCTTATCGGCAAAACGATTTATTTTATCTTCAATGGACGGGCAATATCTAGGGCCAGTACTTTTTATCGAGCCATTAAACATTGGAGATCTATCAAAGCCTTCACGCAAAATATTATGAACCTCCAAACTTGTATGGCTCATATGACAAGATCGCTGTTTCGTCAAAGGTTTAGTTTCATCAGAATAAGAAAATTTCTCCGGAACCTCGTCTCCAGGCTGCTCAATCATTTTAGAAAAATCTAGTGATCTTCCATCTACTCTTGGCGGGGTTCCTGTTTTCATTCTTCCAGCTTCAAAACCCAGATCAACCAAATCTTTTGTTATTCCAACAGAAGCCTTCTCGCCTGCGCGACCTCCTCCGAATTGTTTTTCTCCAATATGTATTAGGCCATTTAAAAAAGTACCATTTGTAAGGATGACACTCTTTGCTCTTATTTCATGTCCGAGTGAAGTCCTAACTCCTTTGACATTTCCATTCTCAACGATTATCCCAGAAATCATTTCCTGATAAAAATCCAGATTTGGAGTCTTCTCCAACATCAATCTCCAAGTTTCAGCAAATCGCATTCGATCACTCTGAACCCTTGGACTCCACATTGCAGGTCCCTTAGACTTATTAAGCATCTTAAATTGAATTGCCGTTTTATCTGAAACGATACCGCTATAACCACCCAGAGCATCGATCTCACGAACTATCTGTCCTTTTGCAATACCTCCCATAGCTGGGTTGCAACTCATCTGGGCAATTGTTTGCAAATTCATGGTAACCAATAGCGTTTTTGAACCCATATTGGCCGCAGCCGCAGCCGCTTCAGAACCAGCATGTCCGGCTCCAACAACAATTACATCAAATTCATTTGGAAACATATTCTATCTTAATTGTTCCACGTGGAACATTTTAGCCCCTAAATTATTTTTGAGGGGTGCAAAATTACAATAAATATTTTACATTATCCTGTTAATCAGGAGTCGAAGATCAATCAATAGAGAGCTTCCTTAAAGACTCTTCTTCCTTTTGGCGCATCAATTGCTCCTCGGTTTCGCTTTTATCCTTAAAGCCACAGAAATGTAAGATTCCGTGAATCATAACCCGGTGTAGTTCATCTTTAAAATCCGTTTTGTAATCTTTGGCATTGTCGGCAACACGTTCTATTGAAATATAGATCTCACCATTGATCTGCTTACCGACTTTATAATCAAAACTGATGATATCTGTGAGAGTATCATGTTTCAAAAATTCCACATTGAGTTTATGTAAAAAGTCATCATCGCAAAAAACGTAAAGAAGTTCCCCAAGTTCAAATCCTTCAGAAGTAATTATATCCGAAATCCAGCTTTGCAATTGAGACTGGTTCTCCAATTCAAAATCGGTTTCATAATGAAAATCAATCATTGCCATCCTTAAAATATTCTTGTACTTTATTCTTATAATCTTGACGCAAAGGTAAGGCCTCACGATTCAAAATTTCGGTTGTATTAAAATATTTTTTTATCTCTTCGGGTGACAGACGAAGGTCGTTTT
Source organism: Aequorivita sp. (assembly GCA_034675805.1). Lineage (GTDB taxonomy): Bacteria > Bacteroidota > Bacteroidia > Flavobacteriales > Flavobacteriaceae > Aequorivita. Next base: position 1,972,150 of record JAUCCX010000001.1, read on the forward strand.
TAAAATCTCTTTTATTAGTTTGTGATTCTCTTCGGTCCTCTTGACCTTGTTCAAAAGTAGCTTTGTCCAATTTCAGCAATTCATATTTCAGATTGAGCATTTGTTGAAGCGTACCTTGATTGAAACCCTTATCTAATAATTGCTGTTCTATGCCTTCCATTTTCCTAAGCAAATCGCCTCCATTTCCATTAAATCCTTCCTTACTCAATCTATCCTGAAGTTGTTGCCTTAACTGTTGTTGTTGCTTGTAGATTTCGAAAATCTCTCCATTTATATCTTCACTATTCCCATTTCCCTCTTTATTGTTTCCGTCTTTGTCTCCTTTTTGTCCATCCTTTCCATTTTCACCATTCTGGCCACTCCCTTCTCCGCTTCCATCACCTTTTCCATCACCTTCGCCTTGCCCCTCTTTACCCTTCTTGCCTCTCTCCATTCCTTCCTTCATTTTCTCACTTATACCTTCCTGCTTTTGAATAATATCGGGCAATTGGAATCCGCCTCCGCTGCCTTCTCCAGGTGATGGCTTACCTTTACCTGAGCCAGACCCCATTGCCATTGACATCTGCATTTGCATATTTGCTAATATATCACTCAATAAAACAGCCAAATCATTTGCACCTGTTATTGTATATTGCTGATTACCAATACCTTTACGTGATTCGTTTTGAGCGAGACGCTCTAAGGATTTATCAATGTTATATTGGATTTCAGTAAGCGTATTATTGATTTTCTCACCAATCAAGGGCTGCCTCAAGGATAGGGCAAAAATACTGTCGTCTATGTGTTCAAAATTGTTTTTAAGGTCATTCTGGATCGTCAATTTTCTTCCAAAAATAGGGTTGCCATATTCTATTACTTTAAACGTTTCCATTAGATCCTCCTGTTCAAAAGAAAATACAACTAGATTCTTAACAATTTGTCGAAGCATCTTAATGTCTTCTTCAATAGTTTCCATTCCGCCAGACTGCATTTTCATCTGCATTTGCTGACTCATTTGTTTCATTTTCTGACCAGCCTTCTTTTGATTTTTTCCAGCTTCACTTGGCTTACTCTCCTCCAATTTGTCCGTTGCCTTTTGCTGCTCATTATCAATTTCTTGTTCTGCAGGTTTATCCTCTGGAATATCCATTGGTTTCTTTAGGTCCTCATTTTCCTTACGAAGATCATCCATCTTTTCCTTGTACTCTTCAAACTTTTTGTTGAGTTCTTCCTGTGCTTCCTTCGTGTTTTCCTCCTTGGATTTATCAGCTAGTTTTTCTTGATCTTCGCCCAGTTCATTTAATTCTTCAGCAAGTTTCTCAGCCTTCTTCTCTACATAATATCTTTTGGTCAACTCCAGAAGTTGCTCGAGATTCTTCTCTTGATTTTTATTTTGTTTAGACAGTTTTTCCAACTTATCTGTCAACTCCTCCTTTTGAATTTTATCTTGAAGTTTTTCCAGCTCATCTAGTAATTTCTCATTCTCCTTTAATCGTTCTTCATTTTCATTTAAACGTTTTTGAAGTTCTTCTTTAAATGGATCATTTTCTTTGTTTTCAGGCTGAAAGTTCTCGAGTTCCTCTTTCATTTCCTTTGAAAAGTTTTTCATCATCTCCTCCTGCTTCTGCTGGCGTTGAATAAAGTTCTCTAGCTTCTTTTTATCGTTATAATTAAGTTCGTTCTTCTCCTTTTGCGTTCTCGAGAGTTCTTCGAGTGTCTGCTTCCTGTCTTTTAACTCTTCCAAGGATTTATCAAGACCCTGAATAGCATTCTGCTGATTTTGAAGTTGTTCTTCTTCCAATTCGCTTTTTGTAAGTTTTCTGAATGAGTAAATCCCAGATTTCGAGGATTTGTAGTTATGAATCGCATCATTATCAAAAACTTCAAAATAATACTCATATGAAACTCCTTCATCCAAATTAAGGTTGCCTGGAAAAGTATAAGTAAATTGATCAAAATTCGATTTGTTGAGAGTCAGGGCTTCAGTTTTTGCCTTCTGTTCCTCTCCTTCCTGAAAATAGACCAATCTAAGTTTCGTGAGGCCGTAATCATCGGAAATCTGTCCCAAAAAGAATACGCGTTGACTGTTGGTAGTATCCTGTTTTGACTGTACATCAATTTCGGGGAATTGATCCTTAATTACATTTAATGTGAAAGCCAAATTTTCATAATCCTTCAATTTATCATTGGAGGTGGTAATCGCATAATCGAATTTGTTAAAAATTCCCTTTTCAAGATTAAAGATTTCTCCTTTTGACGCAAATGACAAAGTAGTGTCAGCGGTTTTTAAATTAACGGCATTGGTGTTTTTTGTCAAAACGTTCCACCGCACTCGAGTACCCTCTGGAATATTAGCATTTCCTGTACTTTTCAAGGTTTCATCTGTTTTCCCGGTATAAGAAGGATAGTTCAGTACCATTTCAAAATTGAGCAATGATGGCGTTTTAACGACATCTATTGTATATTCTCGAGAAGTAACTTTATTCGCTTTTAAATTGAAATCAATAGATTCTAGAGGCTGTTGGAAAGTATATTCAAACAAACCTGGAGCTGTTTGTTGCATATAATATGATTCTCCATTATAATTGATACTTGCATTTTCTGGAATAACTGTTCCCTGAGCCTGAACATTTAAGGTAAAGGGTTTGTTTTCTACAGCGCTCAAACTCTCATTCACAACAATAAAGGAGAAAGGAGCGGGGGGTTCAAAGGCGGTATCATAATGTACCACTCTTTTATAGCTACTAGAAAAAATATCCCTGCCGCCCAAAATCGTAAACATTAGAAATACTAAAACGGGAATTGCGGCATATTTAAGATATTTTGCGTTCTTTTTAAAATTTACTGCGCTTTTGAACGGAATTGGCTCCAATTCCTCTGCCTTCTGTTCTATACTTGCGGCGAGTAGTTCACTTTCACGTCTGTTTTGGTTGAGCTGAATTACGTTTAGTAACTTATCACTGACCTGTGGAAAATGGTTGCCAATTATCTTTGAGGCCTCTTCGTGATTGATACCTTTTTGTAGTTTGAAAAGCCTAGCAAGGGGAAAAGCAATAAACCGGGCGAACAGTGCGAGTTCTACAATCACAAATGCCCAAAACAGCAATCTTCTCCCGAATGGATTAAGCCAGAGAAAATATTCAACAAGAAGCGTAATGAGTAAATATAGCAGTCCAATGGCAAAAAAAAGGATAGTTCCTTTTATAAGCTCATTGGTGTAGTATTTCTTAATAAATTCCTCCAGTTTTTGCTGGATGATGTTGAAGGTGCTCATTGGTTTATTTCCCTATATTCAAAAATCCTAAAATACAATAATATTTTCTTCCCGCCACGATACAAATAATGATCCCAAAAATAAAAACCACGCTTCATAATATGCTTGGAATGTCGTTTTTATCTTAGGAAGGTCATAAAGCTACTTGACAATCATTTTTAAATTAGTTTCCGACTTTCCTGAACTGAGGGTTGCCACATACAATCCCGAAGCGAAGTTTTGATTCATTTCTAAAGTTCCCAAAGCAACATTGTTATTGGTATAAACAAGTCTTCCTAAAACATCCGTTATCGAAATGGACGATACTTCTTGGAGTGAAGAGAGATTTAAATAAAACTGACCAGTATTTGGCTTAGGATATAATGAAATCGTAATGGCAAAATCATTACATCAACATTCAAAAATGGTGCTAATTGTACTATCCAGATATCACTCAAGCTTTTATTTTCAATGACATCACCATCATCTGAATAAGTAGCACCCGCAACAATATAATCGTTGTTAGAAACCTGAAATGCAATGGTAGTCTTTCCATATCGCTTCCTCCTAATGATTTCTGCCATGCTAGCGCTCCGGTTGCATTAATCTTTACAATCCAATAATCTTCTTGTCTACGATTAGCTGAAACATGACCATCATTTGCTATGCTTGTTCTTGCAATTATATAACCCTCATAAGTAGTTTACCGAATTGAATTAGCGACATCAGTTAAACTCCCGTCGTAAGACAATTCCCATTCTACAACAGATTGTGAAAACCCTGCAATTGTAATAAAAATACACGTTAAACAAGTAATAATAGCTCTCATATCGTTAATATTTCAAATATTCTCTATTAAGACACGAATTTTTTAAATGTAAAACAGAATGTCCTGTTATTCCCTATCTTTGCACCCTCATAAAAAGAATGCAAATTATGTCTCAAAAAGTTCGGGTGCGTTTTGCTCCTAGCCCAACAGGTCCTTTACATATTGGCGGTGTGCGCACCGCTTTGTTCAACTATTTATTCGCGAAAAAACATGGCGGTGATTTTCTTTTGAGAATAGAGGATACCGATCAAAATCGTTATGTAGAAGGTGCCGAGGCGTATATTATCGAAGCTCTTAATTGGCTGAATATTCCTTATGATGAAGGTCCGGGTAAGGCGGGCAATTGCGGTCCATATCGTCAAAGTGACCGAAAAGACCTATACAAGGAATATGCTGATACCTTGATTGAATCAGGCAATGCTTACTACGCATTTGATACTGCCGAAGAACTAGATGCACACCGTAAAGACCACGAGGAAAAAGGAAAAACATTCATTTATAATTGGCACAACCGTTTAAAGTTAAAAAACTCACTTAGCATCTCTCCGGAAGAGGCTCAACAAAAAATTGATGCTGGGGAAGAATACGTTATACGTTTTAAGTCTCCTGAAGACGAAACACTTTTTCTAAATGACATTATCCGCGGGGAAATGCAGGTAGATACCAACATTTTGGACGATAAGGTTTTGTTTAAAAGTGATGGAATGCCAACCTATCACTTGGCAAATATCGTAGATGATCACTTAATGAAGATTACCCACGTAATCCGTGGAGAAGAATGGCTTCCATCTCTTGCGTTACACGTGTTGTTGTATCGCGCCTTTGGATGGACAGCACCAGAATTCGCACATCTACCTTTAATACTAAAACCAACCGGCAATGGGAAGTTAAGCAAACGCGATGGCGACAAAATAGGTTTTCCTGTATTTCCCCTTGAATGGAAAACTGCAGAAGGCGATATATTTTCAGGCTATCGCGAAGATGGTTATTTGCCAGAGGCGGTTTTAAATATGTTGGCATTTTTAGGATGGAATCCAGGGACCGAACAAGAAATTTTCTGTCTAGAAGAATTGACAAATGCTTTTGAATTGGAACGCGTTCACAAAGCAGGAGCCAAGTTTGATCCTGAGAAAACGAAGTGGTTTCAGAATCAGTATTTCCAGTTGGTCGATGATGAAAAGATTGCTAAGGATTTTGAAGAATTATTGAAAGAGAAAAAAGTTTCGACTGCGCTCAACTTAACAATGATCGTCTCCCTTTTAAAAGAGCGTGCAAGCTTCGTGAGCGATCTTTGGGAGCAAGGCAGTTTCTTCTTTGAAGCTCCGGAAAACTATGATGCAAAGGCTTCAGAGAAAGCATTCAAAGCTGAAACACCAGAGTTATTGAAAAAGGTTGTATCTATTTTAGATTCTTCAGAAGATTTTTCAGCAGATAGCCTTTCAGAAAAAGTAAAAGGATGGATTACTTCCGAAAATATTGGATTCGGGAAAGTTATGATGCCGTTACGTTTAGCTTTAGTAGGAGAGATGAAAGGGCCTGAGGTTTTTGATATACTTTCTATTTTAGGAAAAGGGGAATGTATTTCCCGTATTGAAAAAGCAATTGAATTTATAGGCTAAAAATAAATAACGGCTCCAACTATAATAGTGGAGCTGTTGCCTTTAAAATCATTGTTTTCCAAATCTTTGCTGTTTAATTTACCAAGCATATTCGTCAGGCCGTATTGATATTGACCAAAAACTCTGAAGTGTTCCAATCCTGCAGTGAGACCACCGGCAATATGAACATTGAATTGGGAGATTTCCTGAATATCCTTGGCAGTAATGGTTTCATAACCTGATAAAACATAATCTTTATATTTATCATTATCCAATTTCATTTTTCCATTTACATTGAAAACCGGTCCAAATTCCAGACTTAAGTGTTTTGGAACTATGTTATAGCTTCCCAAGAAGTTGATTTGTGCACCCTGAATAGTGTAACTTATATTTTGAGTATCCGTGCCTAAAAAACTACTCCCTTCCACTCCGACAGAAGCACTTTGAAAACTTATTCCATAAACCAAGTCAAAATCATTACGAAAGGCACCACGAGTAGTAAAACCAGCCGTAAAGCCAGTTTGTTGTTTGGTTACCAAATCGTCCGTTTGAATATCAAAAAGAGTAATTCCACCTTGGATTCCCAAGAAATTATAACCATCATAATTTCGCTGAGCAAAAATTTGTTGAAAAAAAATAAAAGAGATAGTAGTTAAAAAACAGGTTCTAAGGCTCATAAGTTATAGTAAAATTTGAGGGCTGAAAGTAGGTTTATTTTTGTATCTTCCACAGATTATAAACATTTATATTCAAAAATAATTATGGGAGGATTTATTTTAGTACCCGTGTTGATAGTGGGCTTCTTCATTCTATTGGCAGGGTTTTTTACCGTTAAACAGCAAACTGCTGCTGTAGTAGAACGCTTCGGAAAGTTCCATAGTATAAGACATTCAGGATTACAATTAAAAATTCCATTAATTGATAGAATTGCGGGACGAATCAATTTAAAAATCCAACAATTGGATGTTATTGTTGAAACCAAAACAAAAGACGATGTTTTTGTTCGTTTAAAGATCTCGGTACAGTTTCAAGTACTATCATTGAAAGTTTACGATGCCTTCTACAAACTTCAGAATCCACATGATCAAATTACTTCTTATGTTTTTGACGTGGTTCGAGCCGAAGTTCCCAAGATGAAATTGGACGATGTTTTTGAAAGAAAAGATGATATTGCTATTGCCGTGAAATCAGAATTAAACGAAGCAATGAGTGAATATGGTTATGATATAATCAAAACCTTGGTTACAGACATTGATCCAGACGTACAAGTAAAAGCAGCCATGAATAGGATTAATGCTGCTGAAAGAGAAAAAGTGGCTGCTGAATATGAAGCAGAGGCAGAGAGAATCAAGATTGTAGCTAAAGCGAGAGCAGAAGCAGAAAGCAAGCGTTTGCAAGGGCAGGGTATTGCAGACCAACGCCGCGAAATAGCCAGAGGATTGGAAGAAAGTGTAGATGTATTGAACAATGTAGGAATCAATTCACAGGAAGCATCGGCACTTATTGTGGTTACCCAGCATTATGATACGCTACAATCCATCGGGGAAGCAACCAATACCAACCTAATTCTTTTACCAAACTCACCGCAAGCTGGGAGCGATATGCTTAACAATATGATTGCCTCCTTTGTTGCGAGCAATCAGATTGGAGAACAGATGAAAAAACAAAATATAGAAAAAGGAATCGTTCATAAAAAGAGACCTAAACGCGAATCCCCACCTCGTCCTGAGGAAGGAGAGGATTTAAATTATTAAAAAACGCCCAAGATAGTATCTTGGGCGTTTTTTTTATAAAAGATTTCAACCAAACGGCCACCATCTTTTTTTCTGCTTTTCCTTATGTTCCTTTTTCTCTGTCAATTTTCCAATTGCAAAGGTAGCCACCGGAGCCAAAAGTTTTAACGCTAGACCACTAGAGAAAAGTCCAGTAACTACTCCGCCAAAGAGGTTGCTAGGGGAAGCACTCTTCTTAAATTCATGGATGCTGATCTTTAGCTCTTCCTTATCGATCTGCGTTTGTAATTTTAGCCTTTTAAGCTCTGCATCTATTTCCTTGAAAGTATCATAATTTTTACTCATAATATTTATAAAATCGACTTTTCATTCATAGAATCTGATATGGTCATCTCTTCTATACTTTCTTCCTTCAAATTTTCTTCCGCAATTTTCTTTGGGTTAAAATCTTCATCTTCAATCAATAAGTCTGAAAATTTTAATAACATTTTCTGTTCTATAAACCTTTGTCCGAACAATATTACTAAAATCAAAACCAAGAGATAAAAACCTGCAACTATCAAAAATCCAGAAAAAAGGATTCCCAATTAGTGCAGATAAATATACAGCACCTCCAATGGAAATAAAAATCAAGAAAAGGAAAGCAATAAAACCAATAACTAACATATTTACCAAAGCAGTGGAAAATTTCATTGTAGATTTGAAAAGGCGGAGCTTGTAATACTCCGCCGTACTCGTTCCATAATCTTCGATTCTCTCTACTACCCTTTCAAGGTTATCTGTTAGGCCTTTAAATGCCATATTACGAAATTACTTTTTTGGCTGTTGCTTTTGCTTTGTCAATTTCAGAATCTATTTGAAGTTTCGCGTTTTGCTTACGAAGAGATTCCAGCTTGTCTTCCATCGCCAAAAGAATGTCATCAGCTTTATAACTAGCTGAAGACAAGGTATCATTCAATTTTTGATTGAAGCTTAAACGCGCTTGTTGAGCCTTTTCACTAAGACTCTCGGTTGTTTGTTTAATTTGTTTGTTTAATCTTTTCTGAGTCTTTTTAGCTTCTTTGCTAAGTTTTTCGCGAGTTTGAGAACCTTTGTCTGGTGCATAGAGAATTCCGAGTCCAGCTCCAATTGCGGCTCCAGTTAATAATGCGAGTAGCGTTTGACCTGTATTTGATGCCATTATTTCGTTTTTTAATTAGTTAATAAGTTCAAAGATAGGTAAGAGAAGCTCTGGGTGTTGTTAACAACCGGTTAATAGTTAATTTTAAAAATATAAATTTGTCTTAAAAAGGAGTAATTATAGCCAATTTGTCTTAAAATTAGAAATACATCCTACCATAAATGTTAATTATTCTGTCAATTTGGCCCAAGAGTCACGTAAGGGAACCGTTCTATTGAAGACCAATTTATCAGCAGTGGAGTCACGATCAACTACAAAATATCCCAAACGTTGAAATTGAAATTTATCTTCAGGTTTTGAATCTTTAACACTAGGTTCGGCGTAACCCGTAATGACTTGCAGCGAATCTGGATTTACAAATTCCATAAAGTCCTTTTCTTTATTAGTATCTGGCGAAGCTTCGGTAAATAGGCGATCGTATAGGCGCACTTCAACTAGAAGAGCCTGTTCTGCAGAAACCCAGTGCAAAGTTCCCTTAACTTTCCGCAAAGATGCTTCTGAGCCGCTACCGCTTTTACTATCGGGATCATAAGTACAATGAATTTGAGTAATGTTTCCCTCGGCATCTTTTACAACGCTTTCACCTTTTATTATGTAGGCATTCTTTAACCTAACTTCCTTTCCAAGGGTCAATCTGAAGAATTTTCGGTTTGCTTCTTCGAGAAAATCTTCTCTTTCAATAAGTAATTCTCTTGAAAAAGGTACTTCTCTATTCCCTGCGCTTTCATCTTCCTGATTGTTTTCAGCATCAAGCATTTCCGTTTTACCTTCTGGATAATTATCAATTATGAGCTTTACGGGATCTAGCACCACCATAATTCGAGGTGCTTTTTTATTTAAATCTTCACGAATGTTGAATTCCAAATGGGAAACATCAATCAGGTTTTCACGTTTTCCCACACCAATACTACCAGCGAAGTTTTTAATAGATTCAGGGGTGTATCCTCTTCGTCGCAGACCTGAAATTGTTGGCATTCGTGGATCATCCCAACCATTTACAACACCTGCAGACACCAATTGGGCAAGCTTTCTTTTACTAACAACTGTATGGCTTAAGTTTCTACGGGCAAATTCGCGCTGTTTAGGGCGTAATTTCTCTTTATCGTGCACTTGGTCCAAAAACCAATCGTAAAGCTCTCTATGAGGTAGAAATTCAAGCGTACAGAAGGAATGAGATACTTGTTCTATATAATCACTCTCACCATGAGTCCAATCGTACATCGGAAATATTTTCCATTCTGTTCCTGTACGATGGTGGTGTTTATTTATGGTACGGTACATAACTGGATCGCGCATCAACATATTTGCGGATTCCATATTTATTTTTGCGCGAAGCACGTGCTCACCTTCTTTGGTTTCGCCATTTTTCATTTTTTCGAGCAGCTCTAAGTTTTCTTCAACTGAACGGTTTCTGAAAGGACTTGGTTTACCAGGTGTATTTGGTGTTCCTTTTTGTTCAGCTATCTCTTCTGAAGTCTGGGAATCAACATAGGCCTTTCCTTCTTTTACTATTTGCACAGCCCAATCATACAACTGTTGAAAATAATCAGAAGCATAGCATTCTTCGGCCCATTCATAGCCTAGCCAAGAAATATCTCGTTTTATGGCATCAACAAATTCCTGTTCTTCTTTGGCTGGATTTGTATCATCAAAACGCAGGTTTACGGGAGCATTATATCTTTCACCCAAACCAAAATTCAGACATATAGAAGAAGCATGGCCAAGGTGAAGATAGCCATTAGGTTCTGGGGGGAAACGAAAACATAGCTGTTCTCTTTTATAACCATTCTTAAGATCTTCTTCAATAATATGTTCAATAAAATTTAGCGGCGCGGCTTCGTTTGTCATATAACTTTAATTTAAAGGCGTGTAATCTCAGTAAAATACTGCTTTTGATTTAAGCAGTACAAAGGTAACCAAATAACATAAAAAAGTATCTTTGCGAAAACTAATTCCATGGGTACTATTCGCTTAAAGAATATAAAGATTTACGCCTTTCACGGGTGCTTAATTGAAGAAGGACAAATAGGTTCTGATTATATAGTAAATCTCAAGGTGAAAGCCAATTTAAAAAATGCATCAAATACTGACGAACTCGCTGATACAGTTGATTATGTGCTGCTTCAAAAAATTGTAAGCGAAGAAATGGCTGTTCGTGCCAAGTTATTGGAACATGTTGCAAAACGTATTATTGATTCAGTATTACTCCAATCTGAAATGGTGAATGAAGTAAAAGTTTCTGTATCGAAAAAAAATCCACCAATAGGCGGTGATGTGGCCGAAGTGAGTGTTACTATGAAGCGGAAAAGGTAATTTTCAGGTTTAATATGAATTCTAAGTTTAATTTTTTACATTTGCAATCCTAAATAAGGCATCGTGGCCGAGTGGCTAGGCTCAGCTCTGCAAAAGCTGCTACAGCGGTTCGAATCCGCTCGATGCCTCTTAAAAACCTCAACTTTTGTTGGGGTTTTTTTATTTTATAGAAACATAGTCCAATATTTCAGAGCACCAATACAAAACCTTCTAAATCTCTATCTATTAAATAGTTGGGAAATATTTACAGTTTATATAGGGAGTATATATGGAGTCCAGTTGACATATAGTCGGCATGCAGTCGGCATACGAAAAGAGAAATGTACTTTTGGATTAGATTTTTTAAAGCATTTGGTATAGCTTATGGTATGATTATAAATCTTGAAACAATATACGATAATCACACCCTGAAATTCAAGTAAACGGTGAAATTTTTTACAATATCGGTTTAGTTCAGATTCTTCAGCTGTAAATGTCGGATAACTCAAGATGTCAAGTCTGTTAAGGTTTTGAATCCTTCCAGAGTTATTTATTGAAGTTCATCGAGGGGAGGAATTGGCTTTTCCAACGGGTGCTTTTGGCCTGGTATTTTTTCAAGGCCGGCCTCCACTCCTTTTGGAAAAATTCCTTGTATTAGTAATAATATCCCGAATACCAATATTAAAATACTAACCCATTTTTTGGTTTTGAAAATAAACCGTGGAGTCATTTTATTCTTTAATCTTTTTGCCAAAAGCATTTTTAAAAGGTCGGTGAGAAAGAAGGTGGCTAAGACTGTAATAATAAAAAGAAGAACTCCATTCTCTGAGTTAGTCAACGCGTTAGCCATAATTAACACGCCTATCCAACCAGCCAAGACGCCAAAGTTGACAAAATTCAAAAGAAAGCCTTTTAAAAATAATCCGCCTAGATTCTTTTTAACCTTTATTGCGTAATGCTCTCTTACGATTTTAAAAATAGATTTGTTGGTACGGATGTATGAAATGATTCCATAGGCTATAAGAATAGCACCTCCAAAAATAAGTAGGCCTGGATCGTGCTTTACTTTTTCAAGAATTCTGTTAGTACTAAAGAAGGCTATTAAGATGAAAATTATATCTGCGACTAGGGCTCCTAAATCGAAAAATATTGCGGCTCTGATTCCTTTGGTAATAGCTGTCTCAATCAATGTGAAAAACACCGGACCGACTGCAAATGCCAATAAAAATCCGTAGAATGCCGCGTAGAGTAAACCGTCAAACATAGTTGGGTAAAAATACAAATTACTTTTACCCAATTAGGAAAAAAATTTAATTTTTAGTCTTTACTATTTCAATTTTCCCGCCGGCTAATGTTTTCTTCTTTATATCCTTTGGGTTTCCGTGAACTGTTATATTCCCACCTGCAGTTACTTTTGCGTCTACTTTTTGGGTAGCGTAGATTGAGGCAGTGCCACCAGCTGTTACAGTAACATAGGTTTCTTTTCAAATAAGTTCTTCCCCTTCATAAGTACCGTCAGAGTTTAAGTTGATATCTTGTTCGTGTGTGGTTCCTATTACCTCAATAAAACCGCCTGAAACGGATTTAATATTTAGATTTTCGCAGCTACAGCAATATCAATTTTTCCACCCTCCTGTGCTCTAAGTTCCAAGGATGATTCTTTTACATTAGTTTCTGAATATATTTTAGAACCTTCATTGGCATCAATAACAGCAATATTTTTAAAGTAAATGGTCACGGATGTAGCATTGCCATCAAAACGCTCTTCCAGTTTCATTCTTATTTTCAGAACCCATCATCATTAATAACTTTTACATTTTCAGTGTTCCTACCAGCAATAAATATCTTATTTTCATCGGATGCAACAAGCTTTACAGTTATAAGATCATAAACCTTTAATTCACTGAAACCCCAACCTCTTTATTAATTTCTTCTTGTGAAAAAGTAAATGTGGTGATAAAAAATAGTTTTTTCATCTTAATTACATTTTGAATTGTAAAAGTCAGCAATGTTTTTTAAATCTGCTTTTGTAAACCCCTTTTTTCCCTTTTTTATGTTTGCTGCAAGTTCTGGACAATCTTCAAAATATTTTGAGCCTCTCTTTTTGAAACTGTCCCAAAGATTACCATCGCCAAAATCTGCCAACTCCGTTTCTCCATGTCTTTTTATACTATATGATGTAAAATTATATTTTCCATACATTGAAGACGATGAGGATGTTTTTATATAAAGGTCTAGCTTTATTCCTCTTTTATCTAAATGGGCCATTTGATAATTCTTTCCCCATCCTTCGATAATGTGGTAAATTTCTGGCTTTCGTTCATTACCGCAATAAATGCTGTCTATTGTTTTTAAATCATAATTAACGGCTTCATCCTTTTTACTATTTCTTAAGGCAATATCCTGCCCTTTTCTTTGGCCATAGCCTGTTTTTACATTTCCATCTTTTAAGTATAGGGTCATCGATTCTTGTGCAAAACAAAGATTAGAAAAAATAGACAAAATAATAAGCAATGATATTTTCATATCTAGTAGTTTAATTAATATTCAATGTTATATGTATCTGTTCCGTTAGAGGTCGTTTCAGAAACTGTTACTAGATAACCTTCTGCATCATAGGTATATTCAAAAGAAATATCAATTGTTCCATTCTCGGAAATAGTAAGAATATTATTATTCAAAAAAGGAAAAGAATAGCCTTCAAAACCCCCGATATAAACTCCATCAAAAGGATAAAAGAACTCAATGAAACGCTCAATGTACAAGGATTCAAACTGTCCTTTAAACGGATTGGATTTATCATCGTATGTTATTGCAAAGCTGTTTTGCAAATTTCCATTGTTATCAAAATGTTCCGCAGTAGTCAAATTTCTATTGGTATCATATGAAAATAAAGTATATCCATTTGTCTCTGTAGATTTTATAATAAGCCCTACAGCATTAGTTTCAAGTATTAGGGTTGCGTTTTGATTTCCTTCAATAGTTCCTGTTGCTGTAATAGTATTACCATCATAAGCATATGAAACACTTGTTGAATTCAAGGTTTGTTGTATAAGACGACCCTGAGAGTCATAAGTAAAGTTTTGTACTGAAGCTGGATACCCTGATTCTGATTCTGTCCATTTGGTCAATCTTTTAGCGTTATCATAAACTAAAGTTGAAGTAATTCCAAAATTTGGATATGTACCAATTATAGTCGATAACAATTCATCAGCGTTATAAGTGTATTGAATATTTAAATTTGAAGATTGAACTTCAGAACGGACTAATTTATTTTGGGGATTTTCGGGTGGATTTTCATCATCAGAAGAACAGGAAATAAAAAGAAAAATACTAAGAAAAATTGAGGCTAATAAAGAATTGTTTTTCATTGTAAAAAATATTTATAAGTTATAGAATCTATTTTAAAAATTTGTTTAATGGTACTTTCATACCCACAAAATAGGCTGTTCGCAAGATTTTATCTTCCACCACGCGGGTTACCGAGCTGTGGATTCCCAATTAAATTAAAAAGAAATCTTTTACATTGTAAAAAATGGAAAATTTTAAAGGAATATCTACTTTTTTTATTTCGTTCGCTTCTATTGAATAATCGTCGCCAAAATCAGGAGTTTTTACCATATAAGCGATACCTCCACCCAGATTCAGAAAGAGTGGAATTTCATTAAAAAATCCATAAGTGAGATAAGGAATGAAATTTATGGAACTGAAAGATTTATTCCCAAACTCAGTTGCGGAGGTTTTGGTATAAAAAAAGTTCTGCGGAAAACGCTAGTTGTTCAGAAAAAAAATATGATCCATATATTCCTCCGCTAATATTATTTTCGTAACCAGTAGTTCGAGAGCCTTTGCTACCAGTACCAGGCCCGCCAATAACTATAAATGAATTATCAGGAATATTAAACGATGTGCGTTCAAGATTGAACATAGGACCTATTTCATACTCTTGGGAATAAGAATATATAATCGTAAGAAATAAAAAAATACTACAAAAAAATTTATACATTATTTGGAGTTTTAAGTTGAAAAACTAGAATCTCTTTCATAGAAAGAGATTCTAGTTTGATATTCCAAATATTATGAATTTTTTTGATGCCCAAGCATCGTAAAATCTAAATGTTTTTTAACTAAATCAGCATTCTTAACTTTTACATATACTTCATCTCCAAGTTGATAAACCTTTTTGGTACGCTGACCAATTACCGCATATTCTTCTCTGTCAAATTCGTAACGATCGTCCTGCAAATCCTGTAAACGAATCATTCCTTCACACTTATTGGACATTATTTCTACATATATTCCCCATTCAGTAACTCCGGAAATCACTCCTAAGAAATCTTCATCTTTGTGATCTTGCATGTATTTAACCTGCATATATTTTATACTATCTCGCTCGGCATTAGATGAAAGATTTTCCATATCGCTACTGTGAGAGCATTTTTCTTCATATTCCTCTTCCTTAACAGATTTTCCATTATCTAAATAGTGCTGCAGAAGACGGTGAACCATTACATCTGGATAACGACGAATGGGAGAAGTAAAATGTGTATAATAATCAAAAGCGAGGCCGTAATGACCAATGTTGTGCGTGGTGTACATTGCCTTACTCATACTCCTGATGGCAAGGGTATCTATTAGATTTTGTTCTTTTTTACCTTGAACATCTTTTAAAAGTTGGTTCATTGAAGTCGCAGTAGAATGGCGGTCTTTGGTATTCAATTTATAACCAAAACGTTTTATTATATTTTCCAGTGCTGCTATCTTTTCGTCATCCGGTTCGTCGTGAACACGATAAACAAATGTCTTTTTAGGTTCTTGTTTTCCAATAAATTCAGCAACACTTCTGTTGGCTAAAAGCATAAATTCTTCAATCAATTTATTGGCATCCTTACTTTCTTTGAAGTAAACACCTTCAGGATTACTCTTCTCATCCAAAATGAATTTTACTTCCACCTTATCAAAAGAAATTGCACCGGCACGCATACGTTTTGTGCGTAAAGTTTTAGCTAAATTATCCATTTCCAAAATAGCTATTGCTACCTCAGGTTTTACTGAATAAGTTGCATCAGTAATTGAAATATTGGATGGAATCTCAAGTTTTAAAGAGTTCTCGACAGCACTAGAAGTAACATTGTTTTCAATAATATGCTGTGCTTCTTCGTAAGCGAATCGCGCATCACTAAGTGTAACAGTTTTACCAAACCATTGCTTTACCACTTCAGCTTTTTGATTCATTTCAAATACTGCTGAAAAAGTGTATTTTTCTTCATTTGGACGAAGCGAACAGGCGTTATTAGAAAGGATTTCCGGGAGCATAGGTACTACTCTATCAACCAAATAAACTGAAGTTGCACGTTCATAAGCTTCATCATCCAATTCATTTCCTGGAGTAACATAATGCGAGACATCGGCAATATGAATTCCTATTTCGAAATTCCCATTTTCCAATTTTCTAAAGGACAGGGCATCATCAAAATCCTTAGCATCTTTTGGATCAATTGTAAAAGTCAAAACATCACGCATATCGCGACGTTTTTTTATTTCTGAAGCTTTTATTGAGGTGTCGATTTGATTTGCATAATCTTCTACTTCTGCAGGAAATTCATAAGGAAGACCGTATTGAGCAAGGATGGAATGGATTTCTGTATTGTGTTCTCCAGGCATTCCGAGTACTTTAATAACCCTTCCAAAAGGAGAATCAGCTTTTTCAGGCCAATCTTCCATTGCAACCAAAACTTTCTCACCATTTTTAGCACCGTTTATTTTATTCTTTGGAACAAAAATATCCGTGTACATTTTATAATCAGTAACATCTACAAATGCAAAATTATCCTGCACCTGAATAGTTCCAACAAATTCGGTTCTTTTCCGTTCTATGATCTTTGTTACTTCACCTTCGGTTTTACCACCTTTTTTACGATTAAAGACATAGACTTCAACAATATCGCCATTTAAGGCTTTGTTTAGGTTTTTACTTTTCACATATATATCCTCCTCCAAATCCTCAACAATAATGTAGCCTTGGCCACGGCCAGCAATATCCACTCTTCCAGTATAATAATTCTGTGAAGGAGTAAGTATGTATTTGCCACGTTCAATTTCTTGGATGGTGCCTTTTCCTTGAAGATCTTTTAGTTTTTTAACGATCTGATTTCGACTGCTGGGATCGTCTAATTGTAGCTTTGTAGCAATCTGTTTGTAGTTATATGATTTAGAATGGTCTTTCCTTAGAATCTCCAATATGGTTTGGGAAAGATTTTCAATTTTATTATTCTTTTTTCGTTTATGTTTTGGCATAGTTTGATTTGTATTATCGTAAAAGTACGACTTCTCAAGCAATAGCGAGTTTACATTAGCAAAGTTTTATTACCTTAGTAAGGCTTCAGACCACGTTTTAAAAAGGATAAATGAATAATTTTAAAACCATTGCGATTTTTCAATATCCCGCAGAATATGTGGTGTTAAAACTTCTATTTGATCAAGAAGAGATTCGTTATGTTTTTATGAATGAAACAATGATTAGCGTTTTTCCTATCTATTCCAACGCTATTGGAGGTATTCGACTTCAAGTTCACATTGACGATATTGAAATAGCGGAGGAAATTATAAAAAATTTGGATCATCCGTCAAACTTAAAAATAGTTTAAAATAAAGAGTCATCGTCATTCAACCTTTGTCAAACTTGAGGAATCAAAAATCAAGACGCTAAATCATTCAAATTTATAATTTCAGGAAGTTCTGACTCCAGTATCATATCATCCTGTTTTCTTTATTTATTGTTATCAACATATATTATATACATCATTTATTTTTTTATAAATTTTAAAAGAAAAATGTTGATTATTATAGCTTGTTAATATCTAGTATAACTTTTTGAGCTTTTGTTTTGAAATCAATTTGTTGCTACTTAATAAGATCTTATTAACATAAAATTAAGAATTAAAGGTCTTGGAAATAAGGAAGTAACTGAAGTAATCAACAACTGTGAACAACCTATCTTCACAAGTTAAAGATG
The DNA here is from genome assembly GCA_034675805.1 of Aequorivita sp. Classification (GTDB taxonomy): domain Bacteria; phylum Bacteroidota; class Bacteroidia; order Flavobacteriales; family Flavobacteriaceae; genus Aequorivita. The sequence continues at coordinate 1,990,029 of JAUCCX010000001.1, forward strand.
ACAAGTTTTTTGTAAGCTAATGTTTGTAAGGCAAAAATTTTTGGTAATAATTTATCAGTAAAAAATGGTTAACTTATTTTGTTTTTTAAATATCTTGAGCCTATTAGAATTAATATTCACATCTGCAATTTTAATTGTTGTAATTCGGTAAACAAATATCAACAGTCTTGTTAACCATATAATGAAGGCTTCGTTAAGAAAACGTTATCATTTGATTTTCAGTATACCATGTTACGTTTCCCTAAGATTGCAGAAATAACTTAAAAGAAATGATTGTTAATTCGAATTTTGTTCATTAATAGATAAGTCTAAAAATTTCTGACTTCTAAATTATTATCTTTGAAAAAAATTAAGACTATGAAAATTTCCATTGGCAACGATCACGCAGGTACAGACTATAAATTTGAAATTATTTCCTTTTTAGAAAAAGAAGGCCATATTGTGATTAATCACGGGACTGATTCAGAATCGAGTGTAGATTATCCAGATTTTGTTCATCCAGTCGCCAAGGATGTTGAAAAAGGAACTGTTGATTTGGGAATCATAATCTGCGGGAGTGGGAATGGAGCTAATATGACGGCTAACAAACATCAAAAAGTTCGTTCTGCACTTTGCTGGACAAAAGAAATTGCAGCCTTGGCACGTCAACATAACGATGCTAATATTTTAAGTATTCCTGCACGTTTTATGAGTAAACCACAGGCGGTTGAAATGGTAAAGACTTTTATTGAAACCGATTTCGAAGGCGGGCGGCACCAAAACCGTGTGGAGAAGATAGCTTGTTCATAAGCTTACCTAATGTTTAATATCTCCTGAGACGATTTTCATTTCAAAACTTGATGTATTATTTTATCTCTGTTTTGGAATTAACTGTATAAGAATTCAATCAGAATATCAGAAATACGACCTAAATGTTATTATTATTCAAGATTGATTTATAAAGACCTATGGAAATTGAAGTAAAAAATTTCGACACATTGAGTAAGAAGGAGTTGTATGAAATATTACAACTTCGAAGTGAGGTTTTCGTTGTAGAACAAGATTGTGTTTATCAAGATATTGATGGAAAAGATGAGCGTGCTCTGCATATATTGGGTTGGGAAGATGATATCTTGGTGGCTTATTCCCGATGCTTTCAGGCTGGAGATTATTTTGATGAAGCAGCAATAGGAAGGATTCTTGTGCGCGAAAACTATAGAAAACTAGGATATGGGCATAGGATTACTCAAGCTTCTATTGATGCAATAAAAACATATTTTGAGGCCGATACAATAAAGATATCGGCTCAAATTTATTTAGTTATTTTTTACGAAAGCCACGGTTTCAAAACCACAGGGGATCGTTATTTGGAAGATGGAATTCCCCATATTGTTATGGTTAGAGCTTAATTAGGTTTTTCTCCAAATTAAGATCTTTCAGCATTTCATCCGTAAACTTATAATGCCCACGACGTGTAATGATTTTAAAACGCTGGTTTCTCATTCGTGTTAGGGTGTCCAAAAACTGCCATTTTGATTTTAGCAATCTCGGTTTGTCTGATTTTAGACTGATTTCGAAATAATGTTTTATGCCAGCGCGGTCAGCCACAATATCTGGTGTAATTACAACATCACTATCTTTTTTATGATAGGATTTTGGAATTTCATAACCTTCCACATCGGCCTGGATGTGCTCAAACCCCCTTTTCTCTAAATAGGCCACAGATTCCATTAGAATCTCTTTGTTTTCGTCTCTTTCTGATTTTACCATAAGGGCTAAGTTACGAAAAGATTGATAAACAAGCAGTTAACTTTATGTTAACTATTAGTTTTGTTTTTGTAACGGATTGTCTTATTGAAAGGTAGCCGAAGTTGAACCCAAATATTTTCATCATTTGTGTGGTCTACAGTGTCCAGTCCGTATTTAATATTTGAGGTATTTCCATAGACGAATGTTCCAAACATACGATCCCAAATTGAAAACATATTTCCAAAATTTTTGTCGGTCCAGGGTGTTTGAAAATGATGGTGGAATTTGTGCATATTTGGGGTGACAAATATTAAACTGAGTGCCTTGTCCAATTTTATCGGAAGTGAAATATTAGCGTGGGTAAAATAAGTGAATAGTACACTTATAATTCTATAGAAAATATAGAAAGTAATTGGCATTCCCATAATTACTACGGCTATGAGCGCAAAAGTTTCACGAATAATAAAATCGAAGGGATGATGGCGTGTGCCTGTAGTTACGTCTACCTTCTTGTCGGAATGATGAACTGTGTGCAGCCGCCACATCCAATGTACTTTGTGAAGTAAGTAATGTACAAAATACTGTCCAATTAAGTCCAAAACCATAAGAGATATAAGTAATTCCAACCAAGTGGGTGCATTGATCAATTTAAGTAAACCGAAGTTTGAATGTTCTAACCATAAGAATGTTCCTATGGTAGCAATTCCGAAAACAAGGTTTATCAACATCACAAAAGCCAGTAATATAAAATTGGTTTTCGCGTGGCGCCATTTGTTGTATTTGGTAAAAACAAGCTTGTAATATCCTTCCAGAATCCAGAAAACGGTAAGAACAATGAAAACCCATCCGGCTTTCATCCAAACGGGCATGGTTTCGAAGAAGTTTAGGAAGGATTGCATTAATATTATTCTTAAATTTAAACACCAATAGCCTACATAAACTTTTGAGTCTAATAGATTAAAGAATTGGGTCTAGACTGCGCAAGACCGATCATAGAGATTACTTCAAAATCTTTCTATACCTGCCATCATCGTTCAACACTGCAACTGCTTCCATAATCTCTGGATTGTGTTCAATTTGATAGTTATACAGTCCTTCACGATAGAAATAACGTTTTAAAATTTCATCTATTAATAAGGATTCTATTTCCACTTTTTTGTCAACGATGGCTTTATCTTTTGCTATGTCAACGGCGGTTAAAAGTTGGTTGTAACTCGCTGAAATTTCTTTGCTCATTCCATCATCTTCTGAAAGCTTTAAGCCTTCGGCAAACTTCTTTTCGGTTTCAGTCGTATATTCAAAATTGTTACCCTTCAAAAATTTCATAAAATCCTGAAAATCTGTTTCTGCGAATTTGAAATTCTTCCAATCGGTCATTTGGTGGCTGTAATAATATTTGGTTGCGTAGTCGAAAATCGCATTGTCTTTCAGCAGCGCAGTAGTAATTGGGCTATAAACAGCAGATTCTAATTGTATGTCTGGAAGAATTCCACCGCCATCATAGACCGTTCTCCCTCCTTTTGTTTTAAATGCGTTGTATTCTTTTGCATCTTTCCTAATAGGATCTCCATTTTCATCACGGTGCCAATAGTCTAAAGCCTGAATACAACGTCCGCTAGGCGTATAATAGCGCGAAATAGTTACTTTTAACTGTGTTCCATATGTTAATTTTTTTGGACGCTGTACAAGTCCCTTTCCAAAGCTGCGTGCACCAACAATTACGGCGCGATCCAAATCCTGGAGACCGCCTGAAACTATTTCGCTAGCGGAAGCACTTCTGCCATTAACCAAAACCACTAAAGGAATTTCCGTATCTACAGGTTCAGCTTTGGTTTTATAAACCTGATTATATTTTTCAATCACTGATTTTGTGGTTGTAATCACCTGACCTTTGTCAACAAAAAGATTCACAACGCTGATTGCTTCATTCAAGAGGCCGCCGGGGTTACCACGTAAATCTAAAATAATTTTTTTAGCTCCCTGAGATTTTAGGTCTACCAAGGCTGCTTTGGTTTCAAAAGTGGTTTTACTATTGAATTGGCTTAAAACAATATATCCAATATCGTTGTTTATCAATTTATAAAAAGGGACTGCTTTAAGCTCTACCGCTCCTCGAGTAATTATAGCATTTGCTGTTTTTCCTTGTCGGATGTAAGTTACTTCTACTTTGGAGCCAGGTGTCCCTTTTAGTAAATCTCCTGCCTCGTCCTCTAAATTGGCAATAGTTACGTTTCCAATTTTTATAATTTCGTCACCTGCTTTTAATCCGGCTTTATCAGCTGGATAATCTTTATAAGGCTCCACGATAATGATTTTATCCTTTTTGCTTTGTGCCGTGGCTCCAATTCCCGTATAAACCCCCGAATTATTGATTTTAGCATCTTCTACTTGTTGTTCGTTCCAATAGACAGTGTATGGGTCCAAATCCTCTAACATTCCCTTAATAGCCTTGTCCATAAGTGTGGCAGGCGTTACCTCGTCCACGTAGTTCATGTTCAATTCCTTGAAAAGCGTTGTAAAGATTTCAATCTGCTTTGCAATTTCAAAGAAGTCACTTTTGAAACTTACCGTGGTAAAAAATATACCTATGGCAACGATGGGAATTAGAATTCTTTTTTTCATTTTCTGAAATTTAATGGGTTTTCTTTCTATTCTTCAGAAATATACGAAGAACAAAAACTATAATTAATGCAACGAGAAATAAAGGCCAAAGGTATAGAATGCCTATGAAGAATACTGAAATTCCATTCCAGCCTCCTTGCAACGCATTTTTCATTTTTTGTCCATAGGATTGGGTGACTCCCGTTTCTGCGGTAGTTTTATAAAACTCAATGGTTACAGTGCTCATTGAAACTTGATTTTGAAGATATTGCAAACGACCTTGCCTTGCTTCAATTTCCTCTCTAATATTGGAAAGTTCGTTTTCAATTTCCAGCATTTCTTTTACGTTGTTTGCTTTTTTCAGCAATTCAAGATAACGATTTTCAAGTTCGCGTTTAGCTTTTAAACGTGCTTCTAAATCTATAAATTCTTCGGAAACGTCTTGTTGTGTAATGTTCCGCTGATCAAAATATTCAACTCCTTCTGAAATTCTATTAAGAAATTCTTGAAAATTTTCCGTGGGAATTCGAATTATCAAATTTTTGTAAATACGGTTATAGTCTTTGCCGCTGTTGTCGCTTTGCACTAAACCTTTGAATTGCGATGCAAGTTGAATAATGTTTTTGTGAGTGGCTTCCACATTTTTCGTTTCAAAAGCCAAACTTGCAGTTTTGATTATTTTTTGTTCTTGCTCTTCCACTGTTCCGCTTGGAACTAGCTGTTGTCTAATTTCCCCTTCTGTAGCCATTTCCATTCCGGCAATTGAAGAATCTGAATTGTAACTTTCGTCGCTAACTCCGTTGGAACATCCGAAAGCGAACAATAAAAATAAAGTGCTAACTATTTTCATATGTAGTATTTTTTTATGGAAAATAGAATTTGCCATTGAATCTTTTTAACTCATTTCATCACGCAATTTTTCTAACAGCTTTAACATTGCTTTTTCTAAATCGACGTATTGTGGTTTCACTTTTCCAAAGTAGAGAAAGAGCATCACAAATTTCTTGCCGTGAATTTCTTCAAGAATATTTTTGTTAAGTCGGTAGGCTTCACGAAGTTGGCGTTTTACTCGATTTCGATCCACTGCTGATTTGAAATTCCTTTTAGGAACTGCAAATGCGGCGAGATTAGTTTCTATATTTTCTTTACCTTCAGGCGAGCTTGTTTGAGTAAGAAAAAATATTTTTACAGGAAATTTGGAATGGGTTTTTCCTACCAAAAACAATTTTTCTATTGTCTTGGCACTTTTTAGTTTTTCAGTTTTTGGAAATTTGCGATTCACAATGTAAATATATAAAAAGACCCCGCAGTAATTAGATATTGCGAGGTCTGTTTAAAAAAAGGAAAGTAAAGATTATTTGCTTTCGTAGCTATTATTTTTCTGGATTTACGTCTGCCAATCTTTGAGTGGCATCGATCATCATATTTTTTACTTTTTTACCATTTTTAATTTCAAAAGTATAGGTTGGATATGCCCAGGGCCAATCTTCCAAAACGGTGCGTTTTAATTCTGTAAATGGATTGGGTTTTTCACCCCACATCATTCGTAAAGGAATGTAAAACAGTTCTTGGGAATCATCTTCATAAGTGACATAAAGATCTATTGGCATTGGCATTAAACCAATTCTTTCCAAAGTTATTTCGGTATTTTTTCCTTTTACCTCGACTGTTTTTATTCCATAATCAATAGTATTTGTAGTTTTTGTCCAATCATCCAAATACCAATCAAGCTCAAAACCTGAAACTTTTTCTGCAGTGCGAATAAAGTCATTTGGAGTTGGATGCTTGAATTTAAAATCTGAGAAGTATCGCTTTAGTATTTTGGAAAGATTTTCTGGACCTACAATATAACCCAACTGTACTAGGAAGACTGCTCCTTTACTATATGCATTTATTCCATAACTTCTATTTGTTGCATATCTGTCTGCGTGGGTGGTCTGAGGTTGTTCCTCTCCACTATTAGCCATAAAATAATAGCCTCTGTATGAGCCTGCATGGGGGTTTGGTTTGTTTTCTTTCATTACATAATTCATCGCTTCGCTAGAAATATAAGTTGCAAAACCTTCATCCATCCATTCGTGCTTATTCTCATTGGTAGCTAAAACAAATTGAAACCAGGAATGAGCAAGCTCGTGTGCTGTTACACCAACTAAGCTCCCGAAATCACGGTCACCCGTTATCATTGTAGACATTGCATATTCCATTCCACCATCTCCTCCTTGAATTACCGAGTATTGTTCGTAGGGATAAGGACCTATATTATCGTTGAAGAACTGCATCAACTCTGCAGTTTTTGGTTGTAGATTTTTCCAATTTTCAGTTATTTCCGGATCATTTTTATAGAAGAAATGTAGTGTTACGCCATTTGGTCCATCATAAGTATCATGAATATAATTATTATCAGCGGCCCAGGCAAAATCGTGTACATCTGGTGCCAAAAAGTGCCAAGTGTATTTTCCTTTTACTGGAGGCATAGGTTTTTGACCTGGAACAGTATATCCGTGACCAACAGCAGCTGGATTTTGCAAGTAACCTGTTCCTCCAATGGTGTAGGCTGCATCTATGGTGATGGTTACATCATAATTTCCCCAAACGCCATAGAACTCACGAGCAATGTAAGGATCAGCGTGCCACCCTTCAAAATCATATTCTGCAAGTTTTGGATACCATTGGGTCATTGTTAAGGCAACTCCATCCGCATTATTTCTTCCCGATCGGCGTATTTGTATAGGTACTTGCCCATCCCAATCCATATTAAAAACAGTGCTTTCCCCTGGAAGTATTGGCTTATTTAGCGTTACTTCCATCACTGTACCTCTAATTTTATATATAGCAGCAGCACCATCTTGTGTAAACGATGTTGGTTTGATATATCCTATTTCTGATGGAGATAATTTTGAAATTCTATCACCAACGCGACTATCCGGATCTTTGATGGTTCGAGAGCGAACATCCATTTCACTTCCTGGTTGAAATGCATTTAAAAAGAGGTGATAGAAAACTTTGTTCAAAGTGTCTGGGGAATTATTTGTGTACTTCAATTCCTGTTTTCCTTCGTATTGAAAGGTTTTTACGTTCATTTCAACATCCATTTTATAATCAACTTCTTGCTGCCAATAACTAGTGTTATTTTGTGCGAAAGCTGAAATAGATATAACTATAAAAAAGAACGAACTTAAAAATTGTTTCATTATTTAGACATTTTATCTGCCATAATAAGGGCGTTATACATATTTACCATTTTTCCTGATTTTGAAATACTTGAAAATGGTTGAGTGTTTGAAGGTTCACCCCCAACCACTACTTTAATATTTGTAGTTAGTCCGCTATCCATCAAGATTTGCTTTACTTGTTTTGCAGAAAGCTTTGGATAATATGAACGAATCATTGCTGCGACGCCTGCTACTTCAGGTGCTGCCATTGAGGTTCCCTGTAAATATTCATAGGTGTTTAAAGGTGTTGTTGACCAAATTTTTACACCAGGTGCAAAAACGTCCACGTTTATTTTACCATAGTTAGAAAAGTTGGCAACTAATTCACTTCCATATTTATAATTAAGAGCTCCAACAGTCAAAAACGAATCGGCCATTTCGGTGCCACTGTCAATCTGGTCGTTTGGATAAACATTTATAGTGTCTAAATCTAAACCGTCATTTCCTGCTGCATTCACAATCAATACATCTTTTGAAGCGGCATATTTAATTGCATCATACACCCAGTCAGCGTGTGGAGAGTAATATTTTCCAAAGCTAGTGTTGAGAATTTTTGCACCATTATCTACCGCATAACGGATCGCTAGTGCAATATCCTTATCGTACTCATCCCCATCAGGCACGGCACGAACAGCCATAATTTGAACATTTCTTGCTACACCATCCATTCCAATAGCATTGTTGCGTTGAGCAGCAATTATTCCAGCTACGTGTGTTCCGTGTTTTACGTTGTCTCTTGTAGGGTCTGGTCCAGCTACATTGTTATCTCCGTAGATATTATCAGTAATGTCATCAGGATTATCTCCTAAAACACCACGGAAATCCTTGGTCATATTGAAATTATTTTCAAGTCTTCCGTTAAAATATTTTACGCCACCCTCAAGTTCTTTCAACATTTCTGAAACTGAATCAGCATAGTTGAACATTTGACTAAGCATTGCAATTTGTTGTTGTTCCTCCATGGAAGGATTTTTAATTGCCTGAAGATCTTCTAGATCATAATTGTCTTTTCCAATTTTTTTGACCATTGCTTCATGGGCTGGTTTTAATTGGGCAAGCATTTGTTCGTAACGACTTTGGTTTTGGGTAATTTCTGCTAATTCTTTTTCATATTCAGCTTTTGCTCTTTCATAAAGGGCAAAATCTTTTCTATCTGCTGCACTAATTGAAGACTCGGATTTCCCTTCGAATTTAGGCCCAAGCTTTCTCATAATACGGACATACTCCATATTTTCACCAATGATATCACCAATGAAATTCCATCCGTGAACATCGTCAATAAAACCATTGTTGTCATCATCTATACCATTGCCAGCAATCTCTCCTGAATTAGTCCAAAGCACATTTTTAAGATCCTCGTGGTCTATATCAACACCGCTGTCGATTACACCGACAATTACGATTTCACCTTTTTTATTTTTAATGATTTCGCTATATGCTCTATCGACACTCATTCCTGGAACGGTGTCTTTTACTAGATCCATTGCCGGCCAACGTTTCATTTCAGCATCTGTTAAAGGTGCTGTTTTTATTGGGTTAGTGTCAATATTCTGGATTGGAGTTGCAATAATTGCTGCTCCACTTCCACAGCTTGTCATCACAGCTGACATTGCAAGTGCGAAAAAGGTAATCTTAAATATTTTCATTATTTGAAAGGTGTTAATTAAAGAATTCATTGAGAGATAAGGTTTCGTTATGTCGAACGCCTTTATCAGTATTTTTAACAGTTATTATTGCATTGTGGGCATCGTGTTCCAGGAAAAGGTAATAATTTTTTTCTGCTGCCATATTAAGAAATTTTTCCTTTTCTGGAAGCGTCAATAAAGGTCGCGTATCATATCCCATAACGAATGGAAGTGGTAAATGACCGGCAGTTGGCAATAAATCTGCTACGAAAACCAAGGTTTTTCCTTTGTAATTTATATGTGGAAGCATTTGTTTATCTGTATGACCATTAACAAAAAGGATTCCGAAGTCAAGTTCATTAGCTTCAGCAAAGTCTGAAGTAGGTTGTGAAACAAATTTTAATTGACCACTTTCCTGAATTGGAATAATATTTTCTTTCAAAAATGAAGCCTGTTCTCTTCGGTTTGGCTCGATAGCCCATTGCCAGTGGTCTTTGTTACTCCAAAAAGTTGCATTTTTAAAGGCTGGCTCATAGCCTGTGCGGTTTTTGTTCCATTGAACGCTTCCTCCACAATGATCAAAGTGGAGATGCGTCATAAAAACATCAGTAATGTCATCTTTATGAAATCCTTGTTTTTTTAAGGATTCGTCTAGGTTGTACTCGCCCCAACGATGATAATATCCAAAGAATTTTTCACTTTGCTTATTTCCCATTCCCGTGTCGATCAAAGTAAGTCGATTGCCCTTTTCCATGAGGAGACAGCGAGCTGCAATATCGATCATATTATTTTCATCAGCTGGATTCGTCTTGGTCCAAAGCGTTTTTGGTACAACACCAAACATTGCACCGCCATCAAGTTTAAAATTTCCAGCTTCAATAGAAAATAGTTGCATAATTTGAAGAAATAACCCGCAAATTAGCAAAAGCGTTACATATCACATCCCGAAGTGTAAATTAATTATACTATTTTTAACAATTCATTAGTATTCCGACGAAGCGGAATATGTTTATTTTACCGAAAACCTAACTGAATGGTAGAACTTGCAGGAATTATAATTCTCGGAATCTTGGCTCAATGGGTCGCGTGGAAATTTAAAATACCTGCTATTTTACCACTGATTTTGATTGGACTATTAGTTGGACCACTTTCCACATTTTTGTCTGACGACGGAACCCAATGGCTCCAACCTATCTGGAATGGAGAAAACGGGCTTTTCCCAGGTCAGAATCTATTTTATTTCGTTTCATTAGCCGTGGGTATAATCCTTTTTGAAGGAGGATTGACTCTTAAGAGGGATGAAGTTTCAAAAGTTGGTCCTGTTATAGGGAAGCTGATTAGTATTGGTGCCACTATTACATTTATCGGAGCAGGTGTTGCGGCTCATTATGTTTTTGGCCTTAATTGGCGTATATCCTTCCTTTTCTCTGCTCTAATAATCGTTACAGGACCTACTGTAATCACACCAATTTTGAGGAATATACCACTTAAAAAGGATGTGGCTGCTGTACTAAGATGGGAAGGTATTCTTATAGACCCTATTGGTGCCTTGGTAGCAGTACTTGTTTATGAATTCATAAGCGTTGAAGGTGATTCAGGTTATACTAGACAAGCATTGCTTGATTTTGGAAAAATTATTTTAATAGGCATGGCCTTTGGGATTTCAGCTGGATATGCACTTTATTTCTCCATTAAGAATAAGCTTGTTCCACATTATTTATCCAATGTGGTTTCTCTTTCCCTGGTAATGGCTGTATTTGTGGCAAGTGATTTACTTGCTCATGAATCAGGTCTTTTAGCTGTGGTCGTAATGGGAATGTTTCTTGGTAATAGCGATTTGCCCAGCCTTAAGGAGTTACTCTATTTTAAGGAATCGCTCAGCGTTTTATTAGTTTCGATTCTCTTCATTTTACTTGCTGCAAACATAAGTATGGAAGATCTTTTATTGGTCTATAACTGGAAGACAGCAATATTATTAGCTATTGTGATTTTCGTTCTTCGACCGTTAACGGTTTTTGCAAGTACTATTGGCTCTTCGCTCAAAACGAATGAAAAATTATTTATTAGTTGGGTTGGGCCTCGCGGAATAGTCGCCGCGGGTATTTCATCTCTTTTTGGAACTCAACTGGTTTCAAAAGGTGTTGTTGGTGCGGAATATATTACTCCACTTGTTTTTGCAGTTGTTTTGGTAACGGTGATTATAAATGCTACAACGGCTAGGATTATGGCTGGTTGGTTGGGTGTTTTTTTAAAGAAATCTGAAGGAATACTTATGGTTGGAGCTTCAAAGGTGTCTAGATTAATTGCTACATATTTACAGAAAAATAATCGACACGTTGTTCTTATCGATTCCAACCAATTAAATATAAATAGAGCAAAAGAATTAGGTTTGGAGGCTTTTACCGCAAACATTTACGCCGATGATCTCACGGATAATATTGAATTAAATGATGTGGGGTATTTATTGGCTATGACGGGTAGTGATGAAATAAACAAACAAGCTATTAATCGCTTTGGGAAGGTTTTTGGTGAAAATGGAACTTTCCGTTTAATGACTTCTGAAGAAATGCAGCAACGCCATAATCTTTCTGCCAAGGAACTGTTTTCATACACCCACGATTATACTCGTTTTACACAAGTGGCTCTAGATTTCCCATCCATTCAAGAAATTCCTGTAGAAAGCCATAATCAATTTTTACGTGTACTAAATATCATTAGCGATAATGATGATGCAATCCCACTTTTTCTCAAACATGAGAATGGATTTTTAGATCTCCTTAATGACCCTTCTGAGCTTGAGGTTGAAGCTAGCAGCAGTTTGGTATATTTGGGAAAACCTATGGATTTTGAAGATGTGGTAAATGCTACTCGAACCGAAAATGAAGGCAAAATCCAAAAATAATTGTGAAGTTAAGCCGTTTGGTTATAAACTGTTTTTGATGAAAAAATCTTTTTTAATATTAACCGTAGTTTCTGTCCTCTCAGTTTTTTCCTGTAAAAAAGATGATGGAATTAGTTGCATTAGTTGCTCTTCACCGGAAACAGCTAGCTTTCAAGTTTGTGAGGAAAGAGATGGCAATGCATCAGTTAACGGTCAAAATACAGGAACACCTTATGACATTTACATTAAAGGACTTGAAGAGGCAGGTGCTAGCTGCGGAAATTAAAAGCGCCACGAGTTCATGAATATTTACTAAAAGATTCCTGAATTTGTGGCATTTAAATAATGGATGAATCGGGATAAGCTGCCGTCATCAAGCAACCAGCATCGGCTTAATCATTCAACTTAAGCACTGCCATAAAAGCTTCCTGTGGAATCTCCACGTTACCTACTTGGCGCATACGTTTCTTTCCTTTTTTCTGCTTTTCAAGAAGCTTTCTCTTTCGCGAAATATCACCGCCATAACATTTTGCAGTAACGTCTTTTCTAAGAGCTTTTACTGTTTCACGAGCAATGACCTTTGCGCCAATCGCCGCTTGAATCGGAATATCAAATTGCTGTCTGGGAATTAGTTGGCGTAATTTTTCACAAATTTTCTTACCAATATCATAAGCATTGTCACGGTGTAGCAAAGCAGAAAGCGCATCTACTATATTTCCGTTCAAGAGAACATCCACTTTTACAAGGTGCGACATCCGCATTCCGATAGGTGAATAATCAAAGGAAGCATAACCTTTTGAAACAGTTTTAAGACGATCATAAAAATCAAAAACGATTTCTGCCAAGGGCATATCAAAGGTTAGTTCGACTCTTTCGGTGGTTAAATAAGTTTGATTGGTAATTTCACCTCTCTTTTCAATACAGAGCGACATTACTGAGCCTACATAATCTGACTTTGTAATAATGGTTGCTTTAATATAAGGCTCCTCAACACGATTTAGGAAGGAAGGATCAGGCAAATCGGAAGGGTTGTTAACCATAATTATTGTTTGCGGATCTTTGTTAGAAAAGGCATGATAGGAAACGTTAGGAACGGTAGTTATAACCGTCATATCAAATTCCCTTTCCAGTCTTTCCTGAATAATTTCCAAGTGAAGCATTCCCAAAAATCCACATCGGAAACCGAAACCGAGCGCCATGGAGCTTTCTGGAACGAAAACTAATGAGGCATCGTTTAGTTGCAGTTTTTCCATAGAATTTCTGAGCTCTTCATAGTCCTCAGTATCAACAGGATAGATTCCCGCAAAAACCATTGGCTTTACATCTTCGAAACCTGCGATCATATTGACTGTCGGACTTTTTGAATCCGTAATCGTATCCCCAACTTTTACTTCCTTTGCCTCTTTTATTCCAGTGATTAAATAACCCACGTCACCAGTTCTAATAATATCTTTAGGAACTTGTTTCAGCTTAAGTGTTCCCACTTCGTCGGCATAATAGCTTTTTCCAGTAGCCATAAATTTTATATGCTGCCCTTTTCTAATCTCGCCATTGAGAACCCGGAAATAGGTTTCAACACCCCGAAATGGATTGTAAACTGAATCAAAAATCAATGCTTGTAAAGATTCTTCTGGATTCCCTTTTGGTGGTGGAATACGCTCGATAATAGCGCTCAATATTTCATCGATCCCAAGACCTGTTTTTGCACTTGCAGGAATTACCTCCTCGGGTTTACACCCCAGAAGATCTACGATATCATCGGTCACTTCCTCTACGTTTGCAGAAGGAAGATCTACTTTGTTGAGCACAGGAATAATTTCCAAATCGTTTTCCAGCGCCAAATAGAGATTAGAAATAGTCTGTGCCTGAATACTTTGTGCTGCATCGACAATAAGTAAAGCTCCTTCGCAAGCTGCGATGGAACGTGAAACTTCATATGAAAAATCTACGTGCCCAGGAGTATCAATTAGGTTCAGTATATATTTTTCGCCTTTATAGGTATAATCCATTTGAATGGCATGACTTTTTATAGTAATACCGCGTTCGCGTTCAAGGTCCATACTGTCTAGCAATTGTTCTTGCTTTTCACGGTCGGTCACGGTGCCAGTGGCGTCCAAAAGACGGTCTGCCAAGGTACTTTTGCCATGGTCAATATGGGCGATAATACAAAAATTGCGGATGTTCTTCATAAAAATTCCTTCTCGAGCTTTAAAGGTGCAAATATAGGTTAAAAGAGCGATTATCTTGATTTTGCTTAAAACACTTAAAAAAAATGTATTGAGATTATTTTTGTTTGCTAAATTTTTAACATATTTGTGGTACTATTGCACTTTTTGTCTATAATATTGTAGTTTCTCCCCAGATTAAACCATAGTAACGGGTGTCGCCCCAGATATCTACTTGATATTATGAAAGGATTTTTCATGCTTTTATGTTGCCTCTGTGGCGGTATTTTACTGGCGCAAGACCTTAATCTTTCTGGGAAGGTTATGGACTTGCAAGACGCTCCTTTGTCTTTTGTGAATATTTTGCTCTATAATGTCGATTCAGAAACACCAGTTAGAGGGACTACTACAGATGCAGACGGCTCATTTATCCTAAAAGGATTGGTGTCCGGAACCTATAAACTAAACTTTAGTTATGTTGGTTTCGAAGACCATATAGAGACAATTGATGTTTCCGCAAATAGAAATATTGAAAGAGTTGTTCTCAAAGAAAGCCAAGAAATGCTTGGCGAAACAGTTGTAACTGCCAAGCTTCCTACTATAGAGAAAACTGCAAGTAAATTGGTTTTTAATGTTGAAAATACTTCGCTCTCGGTCGGAAACACAATGGATTTGTTAAAGAAAACCCCTGGTGTAGTTGTAATTGGAGAAAGTATTCAGATTAAATTTTCATCGCCCACAATTTATATCAACGGAAAACGAGTTTATCTTTCAGCTTCGGAGGTGACCTCACTTTTAGAAAATACAGATGCCGCCAATATTAAATCGATTGAAGTTATTACAAATCCTTCTGCAAAATATGATGCTGATTCGGGTACAGTGCTGAATATCGTAACTTCCAAACCAATTTCTATAGGCTATAAAGGTTCTGTGAATGGAATCTATACCCAAGGAATTTATCCAAAATACAGTTTAGGAACCTCCCATTTTTATAAAAACAACTGGCTAAACCTCTATGCCAGCTATAATTATAACACCAAAAAACAATTTAAGGAAGATGAAAACTACATCCAATTTTTCCAACCGGATGAGGTTTCTACAAAATCTATATGGGAAACCTACTTCAATCGCACCACAAATTCTAATAACCATAGTGTGAATTTAGTATTAGATTTCACTCTAGATGAAAAAAATTCGCTTAGCTTAACCTCAAACATTTCATTGGAACCCAAGAACACCTATCACAATAATGGGAATGCGGCTATTTATAATCCTCAGCATCAATTAGACTCTATCAACACAACCATGAGCCAGGTAAATTATAAAAGGGACAACCTTGCTTTTGCTCTAGATTATAACAGGACACTGAATGATAATGGTGCTAAGCTATCAATGGCTGCCAATTACATCTATTACGATCACAATCAAGATCAAAGGGTCAGTACGGACTATTTTTTGCCAGACAGTGCGTTTTTAAGGAATAACAGTTTTTTCACAAACTCTTTCCAAGGAAGTAATATTTTTACCTGGCAATCCGATATTTCCACAGCTTTATGGGGGGGCACTTTTGAAGCTGGTCTTAAATTCAGCAATATTGATACCGAAAGTCAACTTGACTTTTACGATACCAAAAACAATATTAATACTTTCAATAATGCACTTTCAGATGACTTCAATTATGATGAGAATATTTATGCAGAATACATAAACTTCGAAAAGGAGTGGGAAAATTGGAGTATTACTGCAGGTCTGCGTGGCGAATATACAGAGATAGGTGCAATTTCTCGTTCACTAGGTGAAATGAACACTCAAAGTTATTTCGAGATTTTCCCTTCGGCGGCGCTAAACTATAATATTAATGATAATAATAGTATAGGCATTGCGTACAACAGAAGTATTCACCGACCTCGCTATGAAAGTTTGAATCCTTTTAAATATTTTATTACTGAAAATTACTATATAGGAGGGAATCCCAATCTTGTACCGGGAATCGAAGACAAAATCTCATTGAGCTACGTTCATAAAAATAAGTGGTTTTTTGAATTGTATTATGAAACTGTAAAAAATGAGTTGGGGAATTTGTCTTTTCAGGATAATACTAATAGCGCATTACGCTATGTGGAGGAAAATTTAGATGAAGCTTATCAATATAGTTTTGATATAACATATTTTAATTCTATTATCTCTTGGTGGTACTTTCATTTCTCCACATCATCTTATTATTTATCCAATAAATTTTACGCTATAGAAAGCTCGGAGGAGACATATACCAATGATACTTTTGGTCAGTATCTTGGAGTTTATAATAATTTTACGCTTACAAAAGACCGCTCACTTACTGCTGATCTTACTGCACATTATATTTCAAATTTTGTTTTTGGCAATCGCTATTTCAAAAATCAGAGTTATGTAAATATTTCGTTTAGAAAGGAATTTTGGGATAAACGCGCAAGTTTAACTGTAGGAGTTGATGATATTTTTGATACGCTTAATAATGTAACTTCTGTGGCAAAATATTACAATCAAGACAATCGGTTTTATGCAAATCAAGAGAGTAGATTGTTTCGCTTAGGGTTCAAGTATAACTTTGGGAATGCGAGACTTCACGACAACAACAAGCAAATAAAAACTGATGAAGGCGACAGATTAGAAGAAAAAATAAAATAGACGAATACTTCGCCCAGCCTCAATAGATTTTTTCATTAACATCTTATTTACTGATATTTACTACTTTTGCACTTCCAAATAAAAAAGAATTGCCAAAAATAGGAAACATACAACTGCCAGACTTTCCATTGTTGCTTGCGCCGATGGAAGACGTGAGCGATCCACCATTTCGCGCACTCTGCAAAGAACAGGGCGCTGATGTGGTCTTTACTGAGTTTATCTCTTCTGAAGGACTTATTCGCGACGCTGCGAAGAGTGTGATGAAGTTAGATATTTACGAAAGGGAACGTCCCGTAGGAATCCAGATTTTTGGTGCGGTTTTAGAATCTATGCTTAGAAGCGTGGAGATTGTTGAAGCTAGTGGACCAGATATGATTGATATCAACTTTGGCTGTCCGGTGAAAAAGGTGGTTAGTAAAGGGGCTGGCGCGGGAATATTGAAAGATATCGATTTGATGGTAAGCCTTACCGAAGCAATGGTAAAGCACACCAAACTCCCCGTAACTGTAAAAACGCGTCTAGGCTGGGACCATGATTCTATAAGGATTTTGGAAGTTGCGGAAAGATTGCAGGATGTAGGCTGCCAAGCTCTTTCCATTCACGGTCGGACTCGCGCCCAAATGTATAAAGGAGATGCCGACTGGACACCTATTGCAGAAGTAAAAAACAACCCGCGAATGCATATTCCCATTTTCGGAAATGGCGATGTGGACACTCCCGAAAAAGCGATGGAAATGCGTGATAAATACGGTTTGGATGGAGCGATGATCGGCCGTGCAAGCATTGGCTACCCTTGGTTTTTTAAAGAGGTAAAACACTATTTTAAAACTGGAGAACACTTATCGCCACCATCGATGAAGGAACGTGTTGAAGCTGCTAAACGTCACTTAGAAATGGCTATTGGTTGGAAAGGCGAAACTTTAGGCGTTTTTGAAACTCGTCGTCACTACACGAACTATTTTAAAGGAATTCCGAACTTTAAGGAATACCGCATGAAAATGGTAACGAGTGATGATTCTGCTTCAGTCTTTGAGGCTTTTGATGAGGTTTTAGAGATGTTTGGAGACTTTGAGTTTGCTTAGACTTGAGGTTTCTTTTTGATGTTATACGATTCGATTTTCGAAGTAATAGTCCCTAAGATTTATATCTTTATAAAAGCGAATAATAAGTTGAAAAGTTTTCGATATAATGAGAATATTATAAAGTGCTTGTGATCTCTATAAGCCCATACTTTAGTTGAAGCTCTATAATAACAATTTTCATTATGCGCTCTTAGAATACCCACCCAAAACCTGCATGAATAATCTCTGATGGAAAATATGCGCCCATATTATAAAGTGTATTTATCTATAAATCGTTTTTCTTATAAATCCTTTTTACCTTTGAAGCACAAACTATCGTTATGCAGAGGCTCAAGATACTCAATACTCATTATATTACTCACAACGTTAAGCGCTTTGTACTAGAAAAGCCTTCAGATTTTGAATATACCCCAGGACAATCGGCACACATATCGATTAATCAGCCAGGTTGGGAGGACCAGATACGACCGTTTACCTTTGCTTCGTTGCAACATTGGGATTATCTTGAATTTATCATTAAAATTTACCCAGACCACAAAGGAGTGACTTTGCAATTGGACAAGCTAAATGCAGGAGCCGAGCTGTTACTTCACGATGTATTTGGAACAATACAATATAAAGGCCCAGGTATATTCATTGCCGCTGGTACGGGTATTACCCCTTTTATTGCAATCTTTAGGGCACTCTTCGAGAGTGGAAATTTGCGGAACCTTGCGCTTTTGTATTCAAATAAAACCAAGGATGACATTATATTACAAGATGAATTGACAACGATGTTGGGACCGGCCTATAGAAATGTATTTACTAGGGAAGGAGTGATTGGTTTTCGCGAGCGCAGAATTGACCGTAAATTCCTAATAGAGACTATTGGCGGTTTTGAATCTCGGTTTTATGTCTGTGGCCCTAAGAATTTTACGGAAGAGATCTGTGACGCCTTGATAAGTCTGGGAGCAAATCCAGAATACCTGATCATATGAATACTCTCCAATCCAAAGCATTGGGTTTTTTGAATTAAGCTACTAATTTCTCCCTCACTCTACTCGATGCAATTTTGGAAGCGATAATACCTAATATTGTTATCGTTATAAAAACGATAACAATATTTATAAATTCCATTTTTACGGGATAGGGCAAGGTGCTGGTTATGGCTACAAATTCAAATTTCAATTGAGCGAGTACGGCTAGAATTCCTAAGAAGATTCCTATCAATCCACCCAATATTGTCATCAGTGTTCCCTGAAGGAAAAAGATACGGCGTATCTCTGGCAGTGAAGCACCCATATTATAAAGTGTTTTAATATTTTTTCGTTTATCTAAAACCATCATAATTATGGAGCCTATTACGTTGAAGAGTGCGATAATTACCACTAAGGTAGCGATGAGATAAACAGCGAGATTTTCAGCGTTCAACATTTTGTAAAGCGCATCGTTTTGTTGAATTCGATTTTTAAGAAGGATTTTTTCAGGAAAAATCTTCTCAATTTCAATGCGAACATTTTCTTCTGAAGCATTTGGCAGCAGTTTAACTTCCACTGATGAAATTTTTGAACTATCTAAAGAGAGCAGTTTTCGAGCAAAGACTAAATCGGAAAATACATATTTCGTATCCAATTCTTCATTAACACTATATACGCCAGAAACTACTACACTTTCTTTGTTAAAAGCATTGGAAGGGTCAAGTGTGTTGAGCTGTCCGGTTCCGGGTTTTGGGACATAAATCTCCAATAAATCAGAATAATCATTTACTCCCATAGAGAGTTTGGCGATTGTGGAAAGACCTACGACCACTTGATGTTCATGGGGCACGAACCACAGACCGAAATACATAATACTATCTAGCTGAGTCACTTTTCCGTAAAGTGAATCCACGCCTTTTATGTATGCAATATGGTTCTTGCCTTTGTAGTGAAGAAAAATGCGCTCTTCAATTATTTCTGAAAAATTTTCAATTCCTTCAATATTTTTAAGTTGTTCCCGCTGGGCTTCAGAAAAGGTGATTGTTTTTCCGCTTTCGGGAATAATTTTAAGATCACTATCAAAAACATTGGTAAACTGCAGACTAAAATCTTTCAATCCTGAAAATCCTGAAAGTACTATAAAAAGAGCCATTGCGGCTACAATTACACCAATGGCGGCAATACCTGTAATAATGTTGATGGCATTGTTGTTGCTCTTTGAAAACAAATAGCGTTTGGCGATATAGAACGAAAAATTCAAATTATGATTTTTTTCTTTTGGGAAGTAAATCTGGATTTTTCAGAGGGTTTTCTTCGCCTTTTACGGCTTTGTCAATCTTTTCAATATATTCCAACGAATCATCATTATAAAAACTTAAATCAGGCATTTTTCGAAGCTGATGCTTTGTAAGTTGCGCAATTTGATGTTTTATGTTTGGTTTTGTTTTATTGAGTTCAGATACAATTGCAACTGCTTTATCGGCAGGAAACACGCTAACATAAACCTTCGCGATGGAAAGATCTGTAGTTACGCTCACTTTGCTAACCGAAATGATGATACCCATTTGTCCGGCTTCGCGAAGCATACTCTGCAATACGTTTGCAAGATCATTCTGTAGAACGCCTGCTATTTTTTTCTGTCTATTAGTTTCTTCCATACTGCAAAAATAGAACATAAAACCGTACGTAATGTATATGAAGCTTTAAGCTTGTTGAAATTCAATAGAATTAAGTTTGTATTTTTGAAAAATAAACTACGGATTTATAATTAAAGGATACCCGCCTTCGCGAGCATAAAATGGAAAAGATAGAACATATTGGTATTGCAGTAAAAAACATTCAGGAAGCAAATAAAGTATACGAAGCCTTACTTGGAACCACACCATACAAAAGTGAAAAAGTAGAAAGCGAAGGAGTTGAAACTTCTTTTTTTAGATGCGGAGAAAGCAAAATTGAACTTCTGGAAGCTACGAATCCAGACAGTCCGATTGCGAAATTTATTGAAAAACGTGGGGAGGGAATCCACCATATTGCATTTGCGGTAAAGGATATCAAGGTTGAAATGGAACGACTAAAAAAAGAAGGTTTTATTCTCTTGAGTGAATTTCCGAAATTGGGCGCTGATAATAAGATAGTTGCCTTTCTTCATCCAAAATCTACAAATGGTGTTTTGGTGGAGCTTTGCCAAGAAATTGAGAATAACGAAAAATAGTTTTGCTGTATTTGTAAAGTGTTTTACATTTGCAATCCTTAAACCTATCCTTTAGCGCTGTAGCTTTCGGCTTAGTTTTTATGGATAATTGAAATTTTGAAATTATTAAGGTCCCATAGCTCAGCTGGTTAGAGCACCTGACTCATAATCAGGGGGTCCATGGTTCGAGCCCATGTGGGACCACTTTTTCTTAGAATAATTAAGAAAAAGCCATTGTAAATTGTTTGTTATGAACAATTTTTGAGTAATAAACGAGTTATAAACAGGCTATAATTCATTTTTTTATTTAATGATAGAAAAAAATTATTACTTTAGGCGCTTAATTACGATCCCCAAGTCGTTAAACCTTAACCATGGCATTACTAATTTATAATCTAATTTTTTTGGTGCTGCAAGCGTCGGAAAATATACCCCCTCCAACAAATGATCCACCACCACCTGGGACTCAATTGCCTATAGATGATAATATATGGATTCTTTTAACGGTAGGTCTTGTATTCGGTATATGTATAATATATAAGAGAAATCAAGCTACAAATAAGGCTTCATAAGGTTTTTTACGTATTTCCCTATAATATCAAACTCTAGATTTACTTCTGCTCCTATTGCTATTCCTTTGAAATTTGTATTTTCATAAGTATAGGGAATAATAGCCACGCTGAATTGTTCTCTTTTAGAATCAACAACAGTTAAACTAACACCATTCACTGTTATTGAACCTTTTTCAACTGTACTGAATTCTAAGTTTTTGTATTCAAAAGTGTAGAACCAACTGCCGTTTTCTTCTTTTATTGAAATGCATGTCGCAACTCCATCAACGTGTCCTTGAACAATATGACCATCTAAACGGGTACCCATTTTCATTGCTCTTTCAAGATTCACCAAAGCTCCTTCTTTCAAGGATTTTAGGTTTGTTTTCTCCAAGGTTTCCTTTATGGCGGTGACAACATAAGCATTATCCCTAATTTCAACCACGGTCAAGCAGACGCCATTGTGAGATACGCTTTGGTCTATTTTTAGTTCCTGGGTCAAAGCACTTTTTATTTCTATATGAAGGTTTTCTCCTTCTTTGGTAAGACTGGATATTTCTCCTACGGTTTCAATAATTCCTGTAAACATCGTTACATTTAGTTACATTTGTATTGCAAAAATAAGAATTTAAAAATGAGCAGAACGGATAAAATAGTGGTGGGTATTTCAATAGGCGATATTAATGGAATTGGCAGTGAAGTGATTCTAAAGACTTTTGAGGATGTGCGTATGTTGGAATTTTGTACGCCCGTTATTTTTGCTTCGGTAAAGTTGATGTCGTTTTTCAAGAAGCATTTTGAAACAGAAATCAATTTCCACGGAATAGATAAAATTGAAGATCTTATTCCGAAGAAAATAAATGTACTTAATGTTTGGAAGGAACACGTTGATGTTACTTTCGGTGAGGAAAATAAAACTGGCGGTGAGTATGCAATAAAATCATTGAAGGCTGCCGTGGCTGCTTTAAAGGGAAATAAGATTCAAGCCTTGGTTACTGCTCCTATAAGTAAATCAAACATCCAATCAGAAGATTTTAACTTCCCAGGGCATACAGATTATTTAGCACAAGAACTTGAAGGTGAAAGTTTGATGCTTTTAATTTCAGAGAACTTGCGAGTAGGTTTGTTGACAGATCACGTGGCTGTAAAGGATGTTGTAAAAAATATTACTCGTGAGCGTATTGACAAAAAGATTAATACTATTAATCATACTCTTATTGAAGATTTCGGAATAGAAAGACCAAAAATTGCTGTTTTAGGAATCAATCCACATACAGGAGATAATGGAGTAATCGGCGATGAAGACGATACACTTTTGCGCCCTGCACTAGACAATATTCGTAAAAACGGAAAGCTAGTTTTCGGTCCTTATGCAGCAGATAGCTTTTTTGGGTCCGGTAATTATAAAAATTTTGATGCTATTATCGCTTCCTACCACGACCAAGGTTTGATACCTTTTAAAACGCTTGCTTTTGGCAAAGGTGTAAACTTTACCGCTGGGCTTAAACAAATACGTACCTCACCTGATCATGGGACGGCCTTCGATTTAGCTGGAAAAAATGAGGCGAATTTTGAATCATTTCGCGAAGCCGTATTTAGCGCTATTTCTATTTTTGAAACACGAGAAGAGTACATGGAAATATCAAAGAATCCACTTCTAGCAAGTAAGAAAAAAGTATACACAAAAAAGAAATAGAAAAACTAATTTGCTATTAGAATATTTTTTTATCTTTGCACCCGCCTTATCCGTAAGGTTAAGGTCTTAAATAGGTGTGGAAATGAAGGATTTGAAAGAGTTTACCATCCCTTTCGTAGGGTTGAAATTAGGAAAACACCAGTTTAACTTTGAATTAAAAAAAGCGTTCTTTGAGCATTTTGAGTATGACGAATTTAATGACGCTGCCATTAATCTCGATGTACAACTGGAAAAAATGAGCACTTTAATGGAGTTCACATTAAAATTTAATGGAACCGTAAATGTTGCTTGCGATACTACAAATGAGCCCTACGATCAAGAGATTTTGGGGACATATATTTTTGTAGTAAAATTTGGTGAGGAATATAATGATGAGAATGAAGATTTACTCATTTTGCCCCATGGAAGTTATGAGGTGAATATTCAACAATTCATATATGAATCCATTGTGTTGGCTATGCCACTACGAAGAATTCATCCAGGTGTAGAGGATGGTACATTAAAAAGTGATATACTCGATAAACTTGAAGAATTAAGTCCGAAGGCGATTGACGAAAATGAAACGCCTGAAGACGAAGATATTGATCCCCGATGGGATTCATTAAAAAAACTATTAACGGATAAATAATAAATAGCAATGGCACATCCAAAGAGAAAAATCTCGAAAACAAGAAGAGATAAGAGAAGAACGCATTACAAAGCTACTGCCCCTACACTTGCAATAGATCCAACAACAGGAGAGTCACATCTTTTCCATAGAGCTCACTGGCACGAAGGAAAAATGTACTATCGTGGTCAAGTTGTGATTGATGCAACTGAGCAAGCAGAAGCATAATTCTATATGATATTATGAGAAACTCTCACAGCAACGTGAGGGTTTTTTTGTTTTTTATCTTTGCACAAAGTCAAAAAACCTTAATTAGTGCCGAATTTCAAGTAAAATTTAGTAATTTTCACTCTTTTTAAAAGATTTTTGGTCTTTTTTGTGAATTTTAATTCAGCTTTATGAATACAATCACGGCAGCTATTACCGCTGTAGGAGGTTACGTTCCAGATTATGTACTCTCCAACAAAGTTCTTGAAACCATGGTTGATACTAATGATGAATGGATCACTAGTAGGACCGGCATTAAAGAACGTAGAATTTTAAAGGATAAAGATAAAGGCACTTCCTACCTTGCTATTGAAGCGGCCAAGGACCTTCTTCGAAAAAGCAATACAGATCCTGCTGATATTGATATGGTTATCATGGCTACCGCTACGCCAGATATGCCTGTTGCGGCAACTGGTGTGTATGTTGCCACTCAAATCGGTGCCGTGAACGCATTTTCTTTTGATTTGGTTGCAGCTTGTTCCAGTTTTCTTTTTGGAATGTCAACGGCAGCGCGTTACATTGAATCTGGAAAATATAAAAAAGTACTTCTTATTGGAGCTGATAAGATGTCGTCAATCATAGATTATACTGATAGAACAACCTGCATCATTTTTGGTGATGGTGGTGGAGCGGTTTTATTTGAGCCTAACACAGAGGGATATGGGGTAAAGGATGAATATCTTCGCACCGATGGAATAGGAAGACCTTTTCTGAAGATTGATGCAGGTGGCTCCTTGCTCCCAGCATCAAGTGAGACAGTAGCAAATAGACAACATTATGTTTTTCAAGAAGGAAAGACTGTGTTTAAATTTGCTGTTTCAAATATGGCAGATGTTTGTGAAAGAGTAATGAAAAAAAATAATCTGACCGGTGAAGATGTAGCATGGCTAGTACCTCATCAAGCAAACAAACGTATTATTGATGCTACATCGTCACGAATGAATCTTCCCGACGAAAAAGTAATGATTAATATCCACAAGTACGGCAACACAACTTCTGCAACCCTACCACTCTGTTTATCAGATTATGAAAAACAGCTAAAAAAAGGAGATAACTTGATTTTTGCTTCCTTCGGCGGAGGCTTCACATGGGGTGCCGTTTATGTGAAATGGGCCTACGACTCAAAATAATTTATACCAACACAAAAGACTAAACTTTATATTATGGATTTAAAGGACATTCAAAACTTAATTAAGTTTGTGGCAAAAAGCGGAGCCAGCGAAGTAAAACTCGAAACCGACGATATAAAAATCACTATCAAAACAGGTTCTGATGACGGAAAGGGCGAAACCACTTATATTCAGCAGATCCCCGCGATGCAAGCCCAACAACAAATACAACCTCAAATGCAACAGACTGTTGCGGATGTTACTGCTACAGCAGAAGCAAAACAGCAAGAGGCTGATTCAAAACTAATAACAATTAAATCACCAATTATTGGTACTTTCTATAGAAAGCCATCTCCAGATAAGCCTGTTTTTATTGAAGTGGGAAGCACTATCAATGTAGGGGATGTACTTTGTGTAATTGAAGCGATGAAGCTTTTCAACGAAATTGAAAGTGAGGTTTCAGGAAAAATAGTGAAAGTTCTAGTTGACGATTCTTCTCCAGTAGAATTCGACCAACCTTTGTTTTTAGTAGACCCGTCATAAATATAAACTTCGAATTCCGAACTTCGAATTCCAAAAGTTGGGGTTTAGAATTTGGAATTTATTATTTAAGAAAATATTATGTTTAAAAAGATATTAATTGCAAATAGGGGCGAGATTGCACTGCGAATTATCCGCACCTGCCGCGAGATGGGTATTAAATCTGTCGCTGTTTATTCTACAGCTGATGAGGAAAGTCTCCATGTTCGCTTTGCAGATGAAGCTGTTTGTATTGGTCCGCCGCCTAGCAACCTTAGTTACTTGAAGATGTCCAACATCATAGCGGCTGCGGAAATAACCAATGCCGACGCAATTCATCCAGGTTATGGATTTCTTTCTGAAAATGCCAAGTTTTCAAAAATATGTCAAGAGCACGGAATAAAATTTATTGGTGCGTCGCCAGAAATGATTGATCGCATGGGCGATAAAGCTTCCGCAAAAGCTACTATGAAAGCGGCCGGCGTACCCACAGTTCCAGGAAGTGAAGGTATCATCGAATCATTCGAAAAATGTGAAATTATTGCTGCAGAGACTGGTTATCCCGTAATGTTAAAAGCTACCGCTGGTGGTGGTGGAAAGGGAATGCGTGAAGTTTGGAAGAAGGAAGACCTTAGAAAAGCTTGGGATAGTGCTCGTCAAGAAGCTGCTGCCTCATTCGGAAATGACGGAATGTATATGGAAAAACTGATTGAAGAGCCACGCCATATTGAAATCCAAATTGTAGGTGACAGTACAGGGAAAGCCTGTCATTTAAGTGAACGCGATTGCTCAATTCAGCGTCGCCATCAAAAACTTACTGAAGAAACGCCAAGTCCGTTTATGACGAAGAAACTTCGTACTGATATGGGTAACGCGGCTGTAAAGGCTGCTGAATACATAAAATACGAAGGTGCTGGAACTATAGAGTTTTTAGTAGACAAACATCGTAATTTCTACTTTATGGAGATGAACACGCGTATTCAAGTGGAGCATCCAATTACTGAGCAAGTAATTGATTACGACTTAATACGGGAACAAATATTGGTTGCTGCAGGAGTGCCAATTTCTGGAAAAAATTATACACCGCAGCTACACGCTATAGAATGTAGAATCAACGCAGAAGATCCCTATAACGATTTCCGTCCTTCACCAGGTAAAATCACCGTTTTACACGCACCTGGAGGGCATGGCGTGCGTTTGGATACTCACGTTTACGCAGGTTATACAATTGTACCAAATTACGATTCAATGATTGCTAAACTTATAACAACTGCACAAACACGCGAAGAAGCTATTAGCAAAATGAAACGTGCTTTGGATGAATTCGTTATTGAAGGTATTAAAACCACAATCCCATTCCACCGTCAATTGATGGATGAGCCGGATTATGTGGCCGGAAATTATACTACGGCTTTTATGAATACCTTTAAAATGAATGAGCCCGAAGAGGAGTAAAAAAGTAATCAGCGAGCAGTGGCGGTATGCAGTGTTATACTATAATCTGTAACTAAATACTGCAACTTTTTTAAAGCACCAAATTCCAATATCTTATCTTTGGAATTCGGTGCTTTTTAATTTAGAATTTCTTTTAATATGAATCTTTCATACTGGGAACATAAAACATGGCTATCAAATATCGACTTCGCTGTAATTGGCAGTGGAATTGTGGGTTTAAGCTGTGCTTTATCTCTTCGAAAAAAATATCCTAAAAGCAAAATCGTAATTTTTGAGCGCGACCTACTTCCCAGTGGGGCGAGTACCAAAAATGCGGGTTTCGCTTGCTATGGAAGTATTTCTGAAATATTGGAGGATTTAAAAAATCATTCCGAAGAAGAAGTTATTCAACTGGTAAAAACGCGTGTAGAAGGGTTAAATTTATTACGAGATACTCTTGGCGATAAACAGTTAGATTACCAAGAATATGGAGGATATGAACTTTTTACAGAAGCAGATACTGAACTTTTCCAATCTTGTAGGAATAAGCTCGGCCATGTGAACGATTTGCTTTTCCCCATATTTAATTCTGAAGTTTTTTCAGAAAAGGAAAACCATTTTGGTTTTAACAATATTCAGCCGAAACTTATTTACAGTAAATTTGAAGGTCAAATCGATACTGGAAAAATGATGCTCGGACTTATTAAAAAAGCTTCAGAAGAGGATATTTTAATATTGAATTCTTCTGAGATCAGCGATATATCTGACAACGGAGAAAATGTCTCG
Organism: Aequorivita sp.; assembly: GCA_034675805.1. Lineage (GTDB taxonomy): Bacteria > Bacteroidota > Bacteroidia > Flavobacteriales > Flavobacteriaceae > Aequorivita. The sequence goes on from JAUCCX010000001.1 coordinate 2,018,106, forward strand.
GTTCAAATTAATTCATCACTAGATATTTCAGTGAAAAAGGTTTTTATTGCCACCAATGGTTTTGCGAGACAATTTTTAAAAGAAGATATAAAACCTGCTAGAGCGCAGGTTTTAATAACTAAGCCTATTTCAGATCTTCGTATTAAAGGTACATTCCATTTAGATAAAGGATATTATTACTTTAGAAATATTGATGATAGAATTCTTTTGGGAGGTGGTAGAAATCTTGATTTTCAAGCAGAAGAAACTACAAAAATGGAATTAACTGAACTTATCCAAAATAGGCTGGAGCAATTGCTTAAATCTGTAATTTTACCCCACCAATCTTTTGAAATTGATCAGCGCTGGAGTGGCATTATGGGATTGGGAAAACAGAAGAAACCTATTGTTAAATCAGTTTCTCAAAACGTTTTCTGCGGTGTAAGATTAGGAGGAATGGGTGTTGCCATTGGTAGTTCTATCGGGGAAAAACTTTCAGAATTTAGTAAAATTTAATAAGGTGCGGGCGCGAATCAGCACTTTGCTTAATTCTGAGGGATAAGTATTTTGAGGAGTTTCACAAAAACCACATAAAGCCACGGAGAAGATATATGATAAAAAAACTATTAAAATTACTTTTAAAACTTTTCCTATGGTTCATCGGGCTTACGGTATTTTGGGTGCTTCTTTATAAGTTTGTCCCAGTACCTTATACGCCATTGATGGCAATTCGCTCCATTGAAGGAGATGCGAAGTATCAAACACGTCACGACTGGGTTCCAATAGAGGAAATTTCTCCATATCTGCAACTGGCAGTTATTTGTGCCGAAGATCAAACTTTCTTGAGTCATAGCGGCTTTGATAGAAAGGCGATTGAAAAAGCAATAGAAAATAATGAGAAAGGGAAAAAGCTCCGTGGTGGAAGTACAATTTCGCAGCAAACGGCTAAGAATGCTTTTCTTTGGCCACACAGAAGTTGGTTTCGCAAAGGAATGGAAGCCTATTTTACACTTCTTATTGAAACCTTATGGAGTAAAGAACGTATTTTGGAAGTCTATTTAAATAGTATTGAAATGGGCGATGGTGTTTTTGGAGCGGAAGCGGCTTCGCAATATTGGTTTAAGAAATCTGCAAAAAATTTGCGTGTCGAGAATGCAGCAGCAATAGCGGCTATATTGCCTAGCCCACAACGTTACAAGGCAAATCCTCCTGGACCTTATGTGGCAAGACGCACTCAATGGATTATGAAACAAATGCGTTATCACGGACCGTTTGTATTAAAGAAACAAGAACTAAAAGAAGATAAAAAGAAATTGAGAAAGAAATAATGACTGTATTAGAACTTAAAACCCAATTGCTACAATACTGCCAAAAACAGGTCGATGGCCGCTATTCAAAAATAAGACAGACTATTACTGGTATTGAAGAATCTTTACTTGAGGAATCTAAGAGCAGTAGTGGAGATAAGCATGAAACAGGCCGTGCAATGCTCCACATAGATCGAGAAAACACAGGGAAACAGCTTCTAGAAATTGAGAAAGTAGCGCAACTTATCAAGAAGATTAATGTAAATGCTACTTCTGATTATGCTCGTTTGGGGAGTTTAGTTTATACAGATAGGTTTACATATTTCATCAGTATTTCAATAGGTACTGTTTCCATTGAAAATACAGATTATCTTTGTGTTGCATTAAATTCACCTGTCGGATTACTTATTTCAGGAAAGAAGAAGGGAGATGGATTTTTACTAAATGAGATTCACTATAAAATCACAAATGTGGAATAATGACAAGTTCAAAATGGGGTTGTCTGTAAAACCTTAGGCATCTTTTCGCTCATTGCCAATAACCATTTTAGTTGTTCTCGTACCAAATGTGCTTCTTCAAGTTTTAAATGAAAATCATCGGGTTTTGAATTATTTTTTTCGTTTTCGGGGACAATAATCTTTTTACCAAAAGTAGCGTCAAAAATATCCTCAGAACTAGGATATCCATTCTTTGTTTCCATGGGCGTTTGTTTATTCAATATAGTCTCTGCATCTCTAAGATTCTGGACTATTTTTGATGACACCTTATTAAAATTTTTGGATGCTGGTGTAGTTGGATTATTCAAAATATAAGTGCTTAACGAGGCTAAGGACGATAAAAAAGTATGGTTTAACATAGCGATTTCATAAACCTTATCCAAGTTTTTCTGTTTAGACTTCGGTTCTTGCGTCATTCGCTGAAAAGCTGAACTGAGGTCTGACATTTCTAAAAAAGCCTTTTTACGAGCGACTTTATATTCATCAGATACATTTCCCTTCTTATTATAAAAATCGATTATCTCTTCCAAGTAGATTCGGTTTGCCTTTATTGTGTCCACGAGGGTGTTTTGCATGCTCTGAATTTCCCAGGCGGGCCAAAGTAGCAAATTACCTAAAGTTGCCAATCCAGCACCTATAAGCGTATCTGTTACACGGTATTGAATTACACTAAAAATGTCAGGCCTCATAAGAGCATAAATAAATACGACACTGAGCGTAATAAAGGTGGCAGAGGCTTTATAATTGCGCTGAACCATTGAAAAAGCAATGACCAACGAAGTAATTGCCAAAATGCCATAAACAGTAGTGTTATGGGTGATTAGAACAATTCCAACCGCTAAGGTGCCACCAATCAAAGTGCCAATTGTCCTTTCTTTTGAACGTGTTTTTGTAAGTCCAAAGGTTGGCCGCATTATAACTATTAATGTAAGTAAAATCCAATATGGGTTTTGAACTTCAAATAGTATCCCAACTCCATAACCAATCATCGTCATAGTTGCCAGCCTGAGCGAATGTTTAAAAATAGGAGAGCGTAGGTTAAAATTTTCCACTAAAACTTCAATATCATAATTCTGCTTAGTTAAAAATCTTTTTGCATCCTCACTTTTTATGAAAGGAATTTGTCGTCGATCAGGATCGCTTAGTAACCATTCAATCTTTTCAATCTTTTTTACCTGTTCTTTTTGGTATTTATATAGATTTCGGAGCATAAGTAAGTCCTCGTCATAGACTTCTTCGGAAGTAAAAACGTCTTCTCTTACTTTTTTTAAGAATATCTCTATTTTTGTGCTTTTTGGAAGTCTTTTAGGTTTTGAGAGATAATCTGAAACAACAATTAGTCTATCGCTCATTGCAAAAAGTAGCTCTTGAAAATCTAATAATTGTTCTGGATCCTTTTTAAAGAGCGCGTCGGTTTTCGAATAATTTACCGGATGTGCCATTGCCAATTCTAGCATATCTACCAACTGCACGAAAATGAGCATTCGTTTTCCTTCGTAGTCTGATTTCCCCGAACCGGTTCTACTTGAAATTAATATATCGCGTAAAGTTTCGTGGATTGTGGTAAGCTCTGTTTGTTTATTGAGTAGCTTTTTAAGTAGTTCTGTTCTGTCATTGTTTTCTGCCACCAATTCACCACGCGTTTGTAAATAATCTGCTGTGAGTTTAAGTGTTTTCGAAAGATAATATTCGGTTGCGGCTTTCGGGAAAATAAAATGGCGTAGTAATGAAAGCGATATATACCAAAGCCCACCAAGACCTATTAATAGAGATCTTTCATATGGTTGCATGTCAGTCGAGACATTCGAAAAACTGAGAACTAATGCTAAAAGCCCCGAAAAACTTATTAGTGAAGCCCGAAACCCATAAATAGCAAGATAGGAAATACAGAACATCATAATTCCCAAAATGGGGAATATAAACCATAGAGAAAGATGGAGATATCCACCAATTAAACTAACAATCATAGCCAATAAAGTGGCGAATAAAAGTCCTGTTATTTTATGGCGAATACCTCCGCTAACATCACTCGGTGAAGCAAGCATAGCGCCAATAGTAATTGTTATACCAATATGGAGAGCATTTAATTTAACCCCGACAATAATGGGAACAGTCAGTGCAATTCCCAATAGAATGGCTTTGGAGAAATCTGTACTATTAAAGTATTCTGAAAGATCTTTAAGAGTTTCTTTAGCTATGTTTTGAGAAGTTTTCAAATGGCTTTATTTGGCTAGCAGCAAAGATATTGTCTACGTCCACTAAGATCGTTAATCTTTTCAGAAAAGAAAATTTGTTATTGTTTTATTAAATAAGTTCTTGCTTTCTTAATTTCTGCATTAAAGGTTTAATTTTAGGGTATTATCCACAAATATTTACAGATGAATAATAAGATAATATTGCTAAAACAACGTCCCATAGGAAAACCTACCTTGAACGATTTCGAATTTTCTGAAGAAGAAAACCCAAAAGCACAAGAGGGGGAATTATTACTGAAAGCCAAATACGTGTCTGTAGATCCATATTTACGTGGCAGAATGCGGGATGAAAAATCATATATAGCACCTTTTCAGGTTGGTCAACCCTTGGAATCTGGAATTATTGCAGAAGTTGTTGAATCTAACAACAAGAACTTCAAAAAAGGTGAATTTGTAAATGGAATGCTTAAATGGAAACAGTTTCAAGTTTCAAATGGTACTGGATTGAACAAAGTCGATAGAGATAAAGCTCCTTTGAAAGCCTATTTGGGCGTTTTAGGACTTACTGGGATTACCGCTTATTTGGGGCTTGAAAAAATAGGGAAATTGCAAAAGGGTGAAACACTTTTAGTTTCTGGCGCCGCTGGAGCTGTAGGAAGTGTTGCGGGCCAAATAGGAAAGATAAAAGGTTGTAAGGTGGTAGGAATTGCCGGAAGCGAAGAGAAAATTGATAGAATTCAAGAAAAGTTCGGATTTGATGGAGCTATCAACTATAAAACGACGGAAGGCATGGAAAAGGCTATTAAACAAGCCTGTCCTGATGGTGTTGATGTTTATTTTGACAATGTTGGTGGAGAGGTTCTGGATGCTGCACTAGCAAATATGAATAAATATGGAAGAGTAATTAATTGTGGAGCCATCTCTCTTTATAACGACACCAAAACTCCGACAGGACCGAGAGTGGAATCCACACTTATCAAAAAAAGTATTTTAATGCAGGGTTTTACGGTACGTGATTTTGTAAAGGATTTCGGTCCTGCACAAAAGCAATTGGCCCAATGGATGGAGGAAGATAAATTGGGCTATCTCGAAACTGTGATGGAAGGTTTTGAAAATATTCCACAAGCATTTATCAACTTATTTGAAGGTAAAAACAAAGGAAAAATGATTGTTGTGGTCTAGGAGTAACTATATGTCTCTGCGCTACATCAGAGGGGAAAATAAGCCTGCTAATTTTTCTAGAAGTTGGGTGAAGGAGGATCTTTCGTTCCACCTTACAAAATCAATTAAGGTAGCATCTTTCAAGTCTTCGTAGAAGACTTCTCTAAGCTCTTGCGCTATCTCTTCGTCATATACGAGAGCATTTACTTCAAAATTGAGGTCGAAACTGCGAATATCCATATTTGCGGTTCCAACCATCGCAAGTTTTTTGTCTGCAACCATTGTTTTGGCATGTACAAATCCTTTTTGATAGCGATATATTTTTGCACCGGCTTTTAAAAGTCTACCGTAATAGGAGCGTGCTGCATAATTAACAAATAATGAGTCAGAAATGCCTGGCACTAATAATTTGACTTCTGTACCACTCGCTGCGGCTATGACCAAGCTTTCCAAAAGACTTTCTCCAGGAATAAAATAGGGCGTTGTAATTAATATTTCCTCATTCGCCAAATTTATGGCCTGTAATAAGGTTTGTTGAATTAAAGGCGTATCAGAATCTGGTCCGCTAGCAGCAATTTGTACAATTTTGTCAGATTTACTTTGAAATTCGCTTTCTTTAGGAAAAAATTTATCATTTGGCTGTAATTGCTTTCCGGCGCAATAATTCCAGTCTCCTAAAAAGATATACTGTAACGCTTTGACGGCTGGACCTTCAATCCTCAAATGCGTATCACGCCAAAATAACGCGTTTTTCTCTTTGGAACTGTTTATGTATTTATCACTAACGTTAATGCCCCCTACAAAGCCTAAAATGCCATCTACAACGATTATTTTTCGATGATTGCGATAGTTTAACCTATTGGCCAAAGCAATGAGTTTTATTTTATAAAAGGGGAAAACAAGGACGCCAGCAGCTTTTAGCCTTGGCACTTGTCTTTTACGTATTTCCCTACTTCCAAAATCATCATAAATAAACCGAACCGTGATGCCTTGTTGTGCTTTCTCGATTAGGAGGTCAATTATTTTACACCCAATATCGTCCGCATCATAAATATAATATTCCATATGAATGTGGTCTTTGGCGTTTTTAAGCGCTTCTAGAACCAGTGGGAATTTATTTTCTCCGTTTAGTAAAAGCTTTACGTTGTTGCCTGATGTAATCGGACTGAAAGTTTGGTTTAAGATTAAATCAGCTAGTTTTTTAAAATTCTTAACCGATTCAGAGCGCGTTGAATAAATAGTCTGGGAAGTTTCCATGATCTGTTTCCGCATCATTTTTTCAACTTCTGTATCGTTGAAAATCTTTTTGCTGTATATTTTTCGTTTGCGATAATTAATACCAAGAGAAAAATAGATAATAATACCAACAAAGGGTAAGAAGACAACTGCTAGAAGATACGCAAGTGTTTTGGTTGTGCTTTGAGTGTCATAGACAACCCTAGCGCAAACGAGGATGATGATAATTATATAAAGTATTTCACCGAGTAAAATCCAGTTCATTTCTAGATAGGTATTGAGCTTGCCCGATAAATTTAGTGTTTTTAAATTAAGAAAAATGAAGTGCTCAGACTTCTCTCTCTAAGAAGTCAATTTAGCGCAAAGTAAAGATGGAGAACTAAATTATATTCCAATGGTTGACAATGCCTAAAAAAGATTGTGTGATCTCTCCAAATACCTTGAATAAGATAATGATTCCCTTTGAAATAGCATTTTTTGACTGATACCTCCAGTTTCGTTTTTTCTTGGGAAATTTTAAGTTGATGTGGAAAGACTATAATATTTTCTGAGGTTTCTTCGTCTGAAAAAAGATTCTTAGGAAGTAGATTTGATTCCCCGAAAAAACTGGCTTGATAGACTGTTGAAACGTTTTCGTAAATGAATTCAGGAGTTCCTCTCATTTCTTCCTTGCCATTTTTTAGCATTAAAATTTGATTGGAAAATGCTAAAGCTTCTTCGCTATCGTGAGTTGCTGTGATGCAACTGATATTATTTTCTTTCAGATAACCGAAAATTTTCCGTTGTAATTTATTTTTTCGAAAAGTATCAATATTGCTAAAAGGCTCATCTAGTAAAAGAATTTTGGGTTCGTTAGCTAAGGCTTTTGCCAAGGCCACGCGCTGTTTTTGTCCGCCGCTTAGGTTTTTGACCAAGGTGTTTTTGAGAGTATCCATTTCAACTATTTTCAGAAGTTCATGAATTTTTTGAGCCTCTTTTTCTTCGTTCAGTCCTGAAAGATGTGATCCTAAGTTTTCGATAACAGTAGAAAAAGGCATAATATTGAACTCTTGGGCGACAAGTTTCATAAATGACTCACCGGGAATAAGTGTTTTGGTTGGGCCGAGCAATCTCTTTTTGTTGTAAGAAATGGCTCCGTTTTCCAAATGAAGTAAACCGTAAATGAGATGTAAAAGAGTAGATTTGCCGCAACCACTCTCCCCAAGAATACTTAAATGTTCTCCTGGTTTTAAAGTGAAAGCAATATCTTTTAAAATAGTTTTTTCGAAATGGGAAAAAGAATCAATTTCAACTTTTAGCATTACAGAAAGTTATTTTGCTAAGATTCCCACGCTTTCTAAAACGGGAACTTCCATTAGTTTATCTTCGGAAATACTATGCGGTTCAAAGATAAATTTCCGCTCAAAAAGTTTATTTTCGGCAAAGAAAGTGACTAAATATTCGTTGGTAAAACCAATTACTTCGGTAGAAATAAATTCAATTTTTACAGAAGTTTTTGGCTGTAAATTACCTAATCCGTGACGTAGTGTCGAGGTTTTGCGATCTTTGCTTTTCCCTCTCGAAAGAACCAAAACTGTGGAAATTTCATCATTACGATCGTTCACAATATAAATATTCCAAATCTGTCCAGTAAAATCTTTATCCCATTCTTTTATAGCCACAACATGAACATTTTTGGCCTTTGGAATTTCAATATCCGTTCGCATAATTTAATCTTTTGTTTTCCACATTATCCATACAGCCAAAAATGCGATAGCTGCAATACCCAACATAATGGATCCGACAACAATTTTTATAGCAGCAATAACAAAAGTAAGATAGGTAATCGCCAAGGCGAAAATAACGAGAAGGGCAAAAACAAGAAATTTTTTCATAACAGTATTTGAATTGATTGTGATTTTTGTCTCACGTCTATTTAAAGCACACTTTTAAACTGCTCCAAAAAGCGCACATCGTTTTCACTGAACATTCTGATATCTGGAATTTGGTGTAGTAACATAGCAATACGATCAATACCCACACCAAAGGCAAATCCGGAATATTCTTCAGGATCGATCCCACAGTTTTTAAGTACGTTCGGATCTACCATTCCACATCCGCCAATTTCAAGCCAGCCAGTACCTTTTGTAATTCTGTGATCGGCTTCGGTTTCTAAGCCCCAATATACATCAACTTCTGCACTTGGTTCGGTAAATGGAAAATAGGAAGGACGTAGACGAATTTTAGATTTTCCAAACATTTCTGTAGTGAAATATTGTAAAGTTTGTTTCAAGTCTGCAAAACTTACCCCTTTGTCCACATACAAGCCTTCCACTTGGTGGAAGAAGCAATGAGAGCGAGAGGAAATAGCTTCATTTCTATAAACACGGCCAGGTGAAATAGTCCGGATAGGCGGTTTGTTATTCTCCATGTAACGAACCTGAACCGAAGAGGTGTGCGTACGAAGCAAAACATCGGGATTAGTTTGGATGAAAAATGTATCCTGCATATCGCGTGCTGGATGGTATTCGGGAAGATTCAATGCCGTAAAGTTGTGCCAATCGTCTTCCATTTCTGGCCCTTCAGAAACGTTGAAGCCAATACGCAGAAAGATATCGATAATTTTATTCTTTACAATGGAAATAGGATGGCGAGACCCTAGCGGAATAACTTCTCCCGGACGGGAAAGATCACCGTAAACACCTTTTGTTTCAGAATTGTTTTCAATGGTTTCTTTAAGGGAATCCACTTTTTCCTGAGCTGTGTTTTTAAGGGTATTTATTACTTGTCCGAATTCCTTCTTTTGATCGTTAGGCACGATTTTGAATTTGGTGAAAAAGTCATTTAGAATTCCTTTTTTTTCCCAAATATTTTATACGGAAGTTTTCTATTTCTTCTTTGCTTGTTGAAGAAAAGGCTTCTACTTCGACTATGTGTTTTTTTATGGTTTCTATCATTTCAGATATTTATCTTTTACTGGGAATTATTTTTGAATCGGTAATTAAGAACTTTTAGTGTTTAAATCTCTGATTATATTATCGCTTTTTTCTCCAAGAAATACTGCACAATGGCCTCCTTCATCAAAACACTCTGTTCGCCAGCCTTTAAGGGGGGCAAATGTTCCAAGACCGTATAATGTGGCCAACCTTGGTCGTCAAAATAGTCAAACTCATAATAACCATATGGTTCCAAAAGTCGGCAGATTGCAATGTGCATTAAATCTAGCTTTTCGTCTTTTCTAAATTTTCGGTGCAATTGGCCAAGTTCCTGTAGACCTACTAAATAGATGATGGCATCCAAATCTAGGGCTTCACCATCGGCAAAGCGGTTGCTTAGCAACTTAACTACTGCTTCCCATTGCATCTTTAATTGTTCGTCGCGTGCCATTTTTCATAAATAAATTAGTCTGCAAAGATACATTTTACAATTCTGAATTGGGAATTCAGAATTCAGAATTTGGAAAATGGTATATTTATCAAAATTTTAAAAATATGAACACCATCGATATTGTTATAGGTATTATCCTTTTAATTGCTTTTTTTATAGGTTTTAGAAAAGGACTTCTGCGTTCATTAGCTTCTTTGATTGGTCTTGTAGCAGGTGTTTATGGTGCTATGTTTTTTTCAGATTATGTAAGGGCTTATCTTGATAAGTGGTTTGATTGGAGCCAAGACCTAACTCGTATCGCATCGTTTTTAATAACTTTTTTTCTGATAATGCTTATTTTCAGTATATTAGGTAGGTTGTTGACTAAGGTTGCTGACTTTGCGATGATGGGTATTTTCAACAAACTTTTTGGTGGAATTTTTAGTGTCCTGAAGTATGCTTTTGTTATAAGCGTAGTATTTATGTTTGTAAACGCTTCAGAAAACTATAGAATTCTTACCCCAGAACAGCGGGAAGATTCTGTTCTATACGCACCAGTAGCTTCTCTTGCTCCTGCCATTTTACCGACCATAATGAAAGAAGTTGATGAGTTGAATATTGATTTCCCAGGAATAAACCCGTCAACAGAGAAGATGGAGGACAGTATAGATTAGGGAGAATCTTCACCCTTTTAAGCTGAGCAAAAAAAGTTGGTAATGGCTTTCTGTTATAATACCTAATTTTCAAAGTTGTTTCAAATCAGTAGCAGGAATCCAACCGTCTTTTCCGTCCACTAGAGTAATTTTATACCAATTACCGTCTTGAGCGGAAACTTGAACCTTGGTGCCTTCGTGAAGCGTAAATGCAGCACTACTTCCCATTGATGGCTCGGTTTTTACTTCAATTTCACTCGCAAAAATAATGGCGGGTTGTTTTTTTGTGAAATCACCATAAGTTAAAAATGCCATTGTCAACGAAGCGATCAAGAATATTCCAACAAGCATTGAACTAGAAAAAAGTAAACGTTTTCTTCTTTCGGTATAAGAGAAGTAATAAAGGAGAAACAAGGTCACGAAAACAACTGAAAAAACAACAGCTAAAATAGCCCAACCATTAAAGGTGAAAATTTCAGCAATACTCTTGTACCATTTTGAAAACACTGTTTTTGGAAGTGGTTCGATCGAGTCTATTCGTGCATTTTCAGCAAAGGCGAGATTGTTTTTTATGTCTTCATCGTTCGGTGAGAGTTGCAGCGCTTTTTCGTAATAATAAACACTGGGGCCGATGTGGTTGAGTTTATACTGTGCATTTCCTAAATTAAAATACAGTTCTGCAGAGTGTTCGCCTTTATCCAAAACCTGCATCCATACATTTATTGCCTGTTGGTATTTTCCATTTTTATAAAGCTCTTTTCCTTGGTCGAAAAGGGATGTGTTTTGTGAAAACGCATTATGCGAAAGGAAAAAAATCATTAATGAGAATAAGAATTTTATATAAAATGTATTCTTTCTCATTAATCCATTGGTATTCCCAAATCTGAATTCTACATTCATAATTAAACAATTTGTTTATCAATGTTTGAAATCACTTCTACTGCTTTATTGTAATCCTGTTGCACCGAAGCATTGGAAGAAGAAGCGTATCGCGCAAATTCACAGCTTTTAAGTAAGCCGATAAAATTCTCAACAACACCATCTTCTACATTTCGATCAATCATCATTTTTGAAATGAGACTTTTTTCCATTTCAGATGTTTCAATATTTAATTGCGCTTTCAGATAATTGTGAAGTGCAAGCTCTAAAGATTCATAGAAAGCAACGTGATTTGAAATATTCCGTTTTGCTTCAGAAAGATATTTTTTAGCGAGTTTATTTGCTCTGCGCACTTTATTTCCTTCCACATCGTCTAATCTTGATTTACGTTTTTTGCCAGCAAGGATAAATAGTGGAATCAATATAAATGGTCCGCCCAAAAGAGACCAAAATAAGGCCGATTTAAAGAATGATTCCTGGGTGATGGGCTTTAAATTGGCGTCTAGCTTTATGTATTTAAAGTTGTCTTTTGAAAGTACTACTTGTTTATTCACCTCATTTGAAGTATTGCCCGCAGTAGCGTTCGATAGTGGTCCGTTTTCAACTTCAATTGTAAATTCTTTAGAAGTGATTGTTCTGTATTTTTCAGTCTTAGGATCAAAGAATGAAAAACTAATGGGATTGATAGGATAAGTACCTTTAAATTGAGGTACCACAGTGTATGAGTCTCCTATGAACCCTTGCATTCCGTTTATTGTGGTGGTTACACTTTCACTGTGCTCAGGTTCATAAACTTCTAATGTATTAGGAAGTTTTATGGTTGGTGCAGTAAAGAGTTTTAGATTTCCTTTTCCAGAGACTTTCACGTCTAGTCGTAAGGATTCATTAGCGTTAAGCGTAGTCTTATTAGTTGTTACATCAAATGAAAAGTCACCCACAGCACCGTTAAAGCCATCTGGTTTTCCTTCCAAAGGGAGTGGCTTTACGTTAATTACTCTATTTCCAGCAGAAACGGTTTTATTTACGCGCTCCATTAACCTACGACCAAAAATGTCACGTCTGTTACCCTGAACGTCTACGGGAATATCAAGTGTAAGTGGCTCAATATCGAGTTGTCCAGTTTTTTGGGGATAAAGAACGGTGGTTCTCAAAACTACATATCTATAATCTTGTCCGTTGTATTTTCCTTCCGAAACTTTAAAATTGTTTTGGTTATCGATATTTTGACTCCAGAAATCTGCATATTTTGGAGTATCAATTTCACGCCATTGACTGGTAATGCTCACATCATGCGAAACGTATAATTTGTAAGTAACAGTTATGGCTTCGTTCAAATAGGGATTTGGGTTTGAAACTTCTGCCACAAGATGGACATTTTCGCTTGCAATGTATTCCGCATTATTTCCATCTTTTGGTACGTCAACGGCAGTGGTTACTTCTACTTCAATTGGCAGTGTCTTGTATGTTTCGCCGTTTATTTCAATAGTGGCTTGGCCAATTGCAACTTTTCCACGTGTTTGAGGAGACAAAAAATAAGAATAGGTTTTTGAAAAGCTTCGTTTTCCATTAATCCATGAGTTACTGATGGACTGATTTGGACCACCCACTACTCGGAAGTTTTCAAAATTTGGTGGTCTAAAATTGTCGCCATCTTGGTTCATTTCAAAATCTACTCGTAAACGTTCGTTTATTCCGAGTCTCTTTTTGCTCACTTTGGCATCAAACTGAACTTGTGCCGTGGCGGCCAGCCCGCACAACACAAAGCTCAAAATGAATAAAAAATTCTTCACCTTCATAATCTACCAGTCTTTATCGGATTGCACTTTTTCACCTTTCTGTTTTTCAGCATTCATCTTATCCTGTGTCTTTTTCTCTTCGTTATTCATTGCTTCCAAAAGACTTTTAACTTGTTGAGGTGAAAGCTGGCCTGGCACTGGTTGTTGCTCTTGTGGCTTGTCGCCTTCTTCGTCTTTTGGTTTATCTGGTTTTCCTTGATCTTTATCTTTATCGCCCTCTTTTTTATCTTCTTTCTGGTCGCCTTTGTCTTTATCTTCTTTTTCGTCTCCCTTGTCGCCCTCTTTGTTTTTATCGTCCTGGTCCTGCTTATCCTTATCTTGGTCTTTTTTGTCCTGATTCTGATCCTTGTTTTTGTCGTCTTTATCTTCAGGAGGAGGTGGGTTTTTATCGAGCATATCTTTTGCCAAGGCTAGATTATAACGAGTTTCATCATCATTGGGGTTATTGCGAAGTGCATTTTTATATGATTCCACGGCTTCGGTATATTTCTTTTCATTCATATACGTATTTCCCAAATTGTGAAAAGCTTTGTGCTTTTCAACCTTGTTTGTAGCGGTTGTGGCAGCTTGTTTAAAGCGAAGCATGGCCTCGGCGTTTTTTTCTTTTCCGTAATATGCGGTTCCTAAATTGTATTTGGCTGTTTCGCTTTTTGGATTTAAAGAAATAGCTTGTCTGAAATCCGCTTCAGCATCTGTGAACTTTTCCTTTTGAAGAGATTGCTGGGCTTCGCTAAGAAAATTCTGTGCGGCTTTTAATTCCCGTTTCTGCTCTTTGGTTTCTTGGGCATAAGTGGAAAAGGAAAACATCAATAAAACCAACAATAGTGTTTTATTGATTCCATAATTTATATTTTTCAATTCTAAGATATTCATTGTTTTATTTCGACAACTCTTCAAGGTTTATTACCTAAAAGGGTTAAATCTCGTTATTTTTTTGCTTCATTAAACAAATTCAACTTTTTTAGCCAAGCTGTTTTTCGTTCCAACAGAAATACATCTAATACCAACAAAAACAATGCCCCAGCCAAAAACCATTGGAATTGGTCTTTAAAATCAGTGAATTGTTTTGCTTCAAATTCCTTTTTATCCATTCCGCCTAAAATAGCTTTTACTCGGTCAACAACGACTTTGGTATTCGCTCCATTAAGATACTCGCCATTTGTGGTTTTCGCAATCTCTTTAAGAGTTTCTTCACCTAAACGGCTTATAACTTGTTCGTTATTTTTATCGCGAAGATAGTATTGAAGCACACCATTCTTTTTTATTGGAATTGGTCCACCTTCCACAGTTCCTACACCAATGGGGAAAATACGAATTCCTTTTTCTGCTGCTTCTTCTGAAATTTTGGCAATATTCCCTCCGTGATCTTCTCCATCGGAAACTAGAAACATCACGCGGTTGGTTTGGCTTTCATCGTCAAAAAACGTTTGCGCCATTTCTATTGCCTGGGTAATTGCGGTTCCTTGTGATGAGACCATATCAGTATTCATCCCGTTTAGGAATAGCTTTGCAGCCGCAAAGTCTGTTGTTATTGGCACCTGAGGGAAAGCGCTACCTGCATAGCCAATAATTCCTACTCTATCTCCCGAAAGATTATTAATGATTTGGGTGATTAGTTGTTTTGATTTTTCCAAGCGGTTGGGAGCAATATCTTCAACAAGCATACTCTTTGAAACGTCTAATGCAAAAACAATATCAACACCTTCACGTTTTACTGTTTCTAATTTGGTCCCAACTTTTGGATTTACTAGTGCAAAACTCATACAGACAATCGCCAAGCAGAGCACTAAGATTTTTAAAATGGGTTTGAAGAGGGAACGATTAGGGCTTAATTTTTTTAGCAATCCCTTGTCAACAAAACGTTTTTGAACTGTCTTTTTCCAAACCAAAACTAATAGAAATAGTACCACTATCGCCGGAATGGCGAAGAGAATATAGAAGTATATGGGTTGCTCCAGTTGATACATTTTTATAAAAATCCTTTAAATATTGTTATGCGCATCAAGAATTCAATTCCAAGCAAAATCAATCCAAAAATCACCCAAGGACGAAACATCTCGTTATAATTTGTGTATTTGAATTCTTCAATATCGGTTTTTTCAAGTTTGTTTATTTCTTCGTAAATCTCCTCCAGTTTGGTATTGTTCGTGGCTCGGAAATATTTTCCACCAGTTTTGGAAGCGATATCCTTCATTAATTGCTCATCAATTTCCACTTGCACATTTCCATATTGAAATCCGCCATCTGGTCTAATTCCTATCGGCGACATAGCCATTCCGTTACTTCCAATTCCGATTGTGTAAACCTTGATGCCAAATTCAACAGCCAATTCGCTTGCAATTTTTGGATCAATAAAACCGGTATTATTTACTCCATCTGTCAATAATATAATAACTTTACTTTTCGCACGACTATCTTTTAATCGGTTTACCGCTGTTGCTAGACCGGAACCAATTGCAGTTCCGCCTTCAATAGTGGTGTTATACGACATACTTTTTAAAGAAGAAAGTACTAATGCCTTATCACTGGTTAAAGGAGTTCGCGTATAACTTTCTCCGGCGTATTCCACTAACCCAATCCGGTCGTTAGGGCGACTGTTAATAAAATGAGCTGCAACCGTTTTTAAAGCTTCCAAACGGTTTGGTTTTAAATCGCGCGCCAACATACTTGCTGAAAGGTCCATTGCCATTACGATGTCAATTCCGCGAGTTGTTTTGGTTTTTGTGGTTTCATCAACGGTTCTTGGTCGGGCCATTGCAATAATTATTGCCGAAAGCGCCAAAAGACGAAGTGCAAATAGAATTGGTTTTAATCTTGATAACCAATTCTTACCAGTCTTAAACCCTTGTATGGTTGATATTTTTAAGGAAGCAGTTTGTTTTTTGCGTTTCCATAGATACCATAGCACTAGCACTGGAAGTATTAGAAACAACCAGAAATACTGCGGATTTACAAATTCGAAATTAGTTCCCATTTTTCTCTGATTTCTCTGAAATTTCAAGCTCTATGGAAGCTTCAATTCGTTTTTTAATTACTTCAGCATATTTGCCATCATCCTGGTAAACTATCAAAACTTCCTGCAAACCATTTTCCTGTGCAAAAAGTAATAATTCGTATGTACTTTTCTCTTTCAAAACTTTATTATCTGCAACCTGTACGTTGAATTCACCGTAGGCTTTCAAACCATTTATTCCTTTATCTGTTTCAAAGTCATCGCGTTTTACGACCATATTTTTAGCACCGCTTTGTTCTAAATCATCTAAAACAGCGTCTAATGCAGTGTCTAAAGCAATGTCCTGTTTTTTGCTAAATCGTGTAGTTGAAACCATGATATATAGTGGCGATTTCATTTCGCCATAAGTGAAATAGTCTTTTCCACTAACTGCACTTTTATCTGCGTTTGTTATCGGTGTTTCCACTCTAACAAGAACTTTTGGGGTTTCCAAAATCACGGCCGGACTTCCGTATTCACTTTTAATCCATCTGTCTTCGCTTAGTTCACGTAGTTGATTTCCTAATACTTTATCTTTTAGATTATCAAAACCAGCAATACTTCCATAGATAACGCCAGCCAAAATAACTGCCATGACTACACCCGAAATACCTAAAATCCATTTTCTGCGTTCGCGTTTTTTGCGAAGTTTTTCCAAATATTCCTGATTTTCCAAAAGCTCTTCTTTCGTCGGCTCAGGAATGACTTCGTGGGTTTCGTTGATGATTTCTTCGATAGTATTTCTATCCACTTCCGCTTGTCCAGATTGTTGGGTCATTTTAGCAAATTTCACTAAATCTGCACGTTTGAAAATCAAATCCAGTTTGTGGATCGTTTCCAAATCGAAGTCGAAACTTCCTGCATCTTTATGCATCATTAAACGCGTGATTAGTTCGTCACTGGTGCTCTCTAGTGCGGCATCATCTACTTCACGATCCAAATAACGTTTTACGATTTCCGTTAGGCTAGTGTAATACTCCTTGCTTTTGTTTTCTTTCAACAACTGAGTATTGTCTAGTTGTTTTAAGGCAACAATTGCTTCTTCATAGGGCGGCAATTGCTTTTGGGCAGCATCTTTTCGTTTTTTTCTTCTGAATAAATAAATGGCAATTCCAAGAATCAAAAGGATAGGCACGAGCCAGTATAGAAGCAACAACCAATCAAATGGGGGACCTTTTACTGCTACGGCAGGTTTTATATCAAACATTTTCTGCTTAGTCGTGTCGACTATCACATCGTTCACCTCAACTTTTATCGAATCCGTAAAAAACGGTTTGTTATTTATAATTATGCGCTGTCGCGGAATTGTATAGTGCCCACTGTCAAATTGCGTCAATCCGTATTTTTTTATGAGACGATATTTGGCTGTTTCAAAAGTGGTATCGATTTTATAGGATTCTATCATCTCCAGAGGTGCAAATGTTTGCTCTTCAGGAAAAACCACAACGTCAGTTGAGTCTGCTAATACATTTATAGTATAGAGAATTTCCTCACCAATCTTGATTTTTGTGGAATCAATGGAGGAAGTGACTTGGGCATTTGCAAAAAAAGTGCATAGAAAAAAGAATAGAGAACATAAAAAATAGAGATTCCCTCGAAAATTTATATTTCGGTTCTTCTGATTAATCTTTTGTTTAAAATCTAACATCTAAAATCTCAAGTCTAAAATCTAACGTCTTTTAAAATAACCCAATAATTTTTTCACATAGCTTTCATCAACCCTAGAACTAAGAGCACCTGCACCACTTTTTGTGAACGATTCTACAAAATAATCAACGCGCTCACGGTGATAGCTGTAATACTGATTGCGAACACTTTTTGAGCCAGTATTCACTAATAATAGTTCACCAGTTTCCTGGTCTTCCATTTGCACCATTCCTAAATTTGGAATGTTTTCTTCTGCCTTATCGTAAATCCTAATTCCAGTAAGATCGTGTTTTTTTGCGGCGATTTTTAACGTATCTCGATAGTTATCTGCAATAAAATCTGAAAGCACGAAAACGATAGCTTTCTTTTTCATTACACTGCTTAAAAATTTAAGTGCGTTAGCGATATCGGTTTTATTGCTTTTAGGTTCGAATTCAAGTAATTCACGAATGATTCG
This sequence comes from Aequorivita sp., assembly GCA_034675805.1. GTDB lineage: Bacteria > Bacteroidota > Bacteroidia > Flavobacteriales > Flavobacteriaceae > Aequorivita. The sequence continues at coordinate 2,036,250 of JAUCCX010000001.1, forward strand.
AAGCACGTGAGATTTCCCTTTTTTCGGTGGGATATATAACTCAATTTCGTCTGAAAATAGAATCAATCCTGTCTTATCATTGTTCTGCATTGCTGAAAAAGCTAGTGTGGCCGCTATTTCAGTGATAATTTCATTTTTGAACTGTTCCTGCGTCCCAAAATATTCAGAACCACTAACATCGACCATAAGCATCAAGGTAAGCTCCCGCTCTTCTTCAAAAACTTTTACGAAGGGCTCATTGTAGCGAGCAGTAACGTTCCAATCAATATTACGAACATCATCGCCAAATTGGTATTGACGCACTTCGCTGAACGTCATTCCACGTCCTTTGAAAGTACTATGGTACTCGCCACCAAACACGTGATCGCTCAAGCGTCTTGTTTTGATCTCGATTTTTCGTACTTTTTTAAGAAGTTCCTTTGTATCCATTTTTCAAGTAATTGGTAGAGGGTAGTTGGTAGTCGGTAGCGTTCAAAAACTGCTCACTGCTACTGCTTACTGCATACTTTCATTACGGTACTTCAATTACATTCACAATCTTATTGATGATATCTTCTGAAGTGATATTCTCAGCCTCGGCTTCATATGTGATTCCAATTCTGTGACGAAGCACATCGTGAACTACGGCGCGAACGTCTTCGGGAATTACGTAACCACGACGACGTATAAAAGCGTAACATTTGGCAGCAATAGCTAAGTTTATACTTCCACGTGGGGAAGCTCCAAAGTTGATAAGTGGTTTTAAGTCGGAAAGGCCAAAATTCTCTGGTGTTCTTGTAGCGAAAATGATATCGAGAATGTATTTCTCAATCTTTTCATCCATATAAACTTCGCGAACTGCCGCCTGAGCTCTTAAAATTTGATCAACTGTTGCAACAGGGTTTACCTGTTCAAAATCACCTTTTAAGTTTTGACGAATGATAAGTTGTTCTTCGGCAACTTGTGGATATTTTATTACCGTTTTCAACATAAACCGGTCAACTTGTGCTTCAGGTAATGGGTAAGTTCCTTCTTGCTCAATTGGGTTTTGGGTGGCCATTACCAAAAATGGCTTGTCCAGTTTAAAAGTGGTATCGCCAATTGTAACTTGTTTTTCCTGCATTGCCTCCAAAAGCGCGGATTGTACTTTGGCGGGAGCTCGGTTTATCTCGTCAGCAAGAACGAAGTTTGCAAAGATTGGTCCTTTTTTAATGCTGAAATCATTCAGCTTCATATTGTAAATCATTGTTCCAACAACATCCGCAGGAAGCAAATCTGGGGTAAACTGAATTCTACTAAAAGTTCCGTGAACCGCTTTTGAAAGTGTATTGATGGCAAGAGTTTTTGCAAGTCCAGGAACACCTTCCAATAGGATGTGTCCTTGACCCAAAAGACCAATCATAAGGCGCTCTACCATATGCTTCTGGCCTACAATTACTTTGTTCATTTCCATTGTAAGGAGGTCCACAAAGGCACTTTCCCTTTCAATTTTTTCGTTTAATGCCCCAATGTCAAAGGTCGAATTTGTATTTTCCATACTGTATTTAGATTCAATGTAGAATGCTTTTTTTAAAAGACGTTGCAAATTGCTCATTAATTGGCAAAAACCTTGTTAACAATTGGTTAAATTAAAACAAGACCAAACTTAAAGTTTTCTTAGCAACAGTAGGCTTTTGTTAAGATTTTTAATATTGCCGATAATGATGTTTCAAATATATTAGAAATAGTACTTTTAATAAAAAAATAAGATATGCAAACTAAAACAGCATTTATAACTGGAGCAACCTCTGGAATAGGTATGGCAACCGCAAAACTTTTTGCTAGAAATGGAGTGAAACTAATTCTCTGCGGTAGAAGAGAAGATAGATTGAAAAAGCTATCAGAAGAACTTTCGGCTTCAACTGAAGTTTTTACGCTGAATTTTGACGTGAGAAACAAAGAAGGAGTTTTTTCAGCGATAAAATCACTTCCAAAAAGCTTTTCCGAAATTGACATTTTAATAAATAACGCCGGAAACGCACATGGAATGGACAACATTGATGAAGGAAATACAGATGATTGGGATGCGATGTTGGATATAAATGTGAAAGGATTATTATACGTTTCAAAAGCAATTATTCCAAAAATGATTGAAAGAAAGTCGGGCCAAATTATAAATATAGGCAGCACAGCTGGAAAAGAAGTCTATCCAAAAGGCAATGTTTATTGTGCCAGTAAACATGCCGTAGATGCCATAAACCAAGGAATGCGAATTGACCTGAACGGAAAGGGGATAAAAGTGGGAGCCATAAATCCCGGTTTAGTCGAAACAGAGTTTAGCGAAGTGCGTTTTAAAGGAGATAATGATAGAGCCGAAAAAGTATATCAAGGTTTTACACCATTAAAGCCTGAAGATATTGCAGACATTATTTGGTTCGCAGTAACACGCCCCGCGCACGTGAATATCGCAGATTTAACGGTGATGTGTTTGGATCAGGCTAGTAGTACAATTGTTAATAAAAATTAAATCGAAATATCTCTCGAGGGCAGTCAAGAGGTTTCTTAATTGAAACGATTTTCCTTTTAAAGAGGGCTCGACTTTAGTTTATCCTGAGCACACACGATGGACCCAACCTGACATTGAACTAAAATGATTAATAAAAGACTTCTTATTAAAACTCTACTCGCCCATAACGATGAGAGTAGTTTCTATGATAAAAAGCGAAAAATTGATCTTAGCAATAAAGAGGGAAAGGCAAAATTTCTAAAACATATTTGCGCGCTGAGTAATAGTAATCCCGCAAATAATTCATTTATTGTTATTGGTGTTGAAGATGAAACCAACGAAATTAGGGGAGTAGACTTTTTTGACGATAGCAAGATCCAGAACCTTGTAAATGCCTATCTTACAAACGCTCCATTGATTATTTATGAAAATGTGGCTTTCCCACACCTGCCATTGGACAAAGTGGTGGGTTTGGTCACTATTCGTCCTAACGGAAAAATAACTTCCCTGCGAAAAAATATCTGGAAGTATTGGGGCGGTTCTATTTTTCTTAGGGATGGGAGTATTTCGATGCCGAAAAATTTCGATATTGAGATTAAGGATGTCAATTCGGAAATTGTAAAATCCATCGAAACCGCTGCTAAAAATAATATTGAATTAACGCTTGATGGCGTAATGGATTTTATAAACAATAGGCATAAAGATCTGGAAAGCCATTATAAAGTTTTTAAGGAACAATTTGTGGTATGCTGGGCGGGAAATCCTAAAAAAACGAAGGATAACACATATTATTCCCGTGTCGATATCGAACTTATCAACGAACAAGTACGACTGTTTTATTCTGCTTTAGATGAAGTAAGCATTGAGTTTACAGAAGATTATTTTAGAACTGTTGAATACGTGCATCTTGGTTTAAATGAACAATTTAAATATTATACCTTAGAGGAAGTAACCATTCATTTTAATGAAAACGGTTCTTATCAAATGGATTCAAAATTGATTTTTGAAGCACCTAAATTCAATAAAAGAACTCTTTTTCATATTTACAACGCAAATAATGCAATGATGGAAAAGCTAAAAAAGAAAATACCCCTAAACGCCTCTGAGGAAAAAGATCTTCGCAATTTACCATCAACATATTTAATTTGCTATTTAAATGATTTTCAGGACGCAAAGGAAAGGCTGCAAGAAACAAGGGAGTTGTTGAGGGAATATCATGCGGAGGCATATCAGCTCTCAAAGGAAGCTTTGCGAATTTTAAGAAAGGTCAGTTATAATTAGATTTTCGTAACTTTATAAGGATCAAACTTATGGATTATGAAAAAAACTATTTTTCTCTTGCTTTTGCTTTTTGTTGGATTCCAAGTTTTTTCGCAATGTCATATTAATCCATTTATTCAGGATAATTATGAATTGGATGCTAAAATATTGGCTTTGCGCGAAATATTAAGTAATCCATCAGATCCAGATTACGATAAACCTTTTTTGCCGGAAGTACGGTATAGGCCTTATCTAGAAAGACTTTCTGCTCTATACGAAAACCCTCATAACAGCCCAATGGTAGATTCATTATTTAATGAATTTAAATTTCATGTTAACACAGAATACACAATTGCTACGCCAATCAGGGCAATTTCTTTTTCAGTAGATAATAATACAGCTTGGCTTGAAAATTTTAAAACAACTGGGGTTTCGGGTGTTACTGCATTAGACGATTTAATGACAGAGTATTTTTTTTCAGTTGATTGGTTCTATGTGCTGCCTACTAAAACAATATTTAATATACTAACTACACTTGAGTTTTTAAATGTTACAGCGCTCGAAGATGATTTTGGTGATATCCCTGATATAATTTCTCCAAATGCAGCAGTAGACTACGAGCCAAGATTCAATTATATTGGAATACCCTATTTACTAAATGGATTTTATGTAGAGCTTTGTGATATTTGGGTAGATGACAACACATTTACATTTGGTTTATGGGGAGATGATTGTATGGCAGGTTGCCAAAAATGGGAATTTAGATTTGCATACGTAACCAAAGATTGTGAAGTCCTTTCAACAAACGAAGAGGAATTTGAAAAAATCTCTATATACCCCAACCCCGCTTCTGATAAATTATATTTTAGCGGGAATTTCTCGAAAATTGAATCTCTTGAAATTTTTTCCATTCAAGGAAAATTGATTCAAAAATTTGATAGTATTTCTACAGAAATTGACATTTTACAACTAAAAACTGGGATATATTTTGTGAAACTTATGACTTCCGAAGGCAAAAAACTCTCTTTGAAATTCATCAAGAAGTAAATCGATATAAATAGACAGCTAATACTTTAAATGAATTATAAAATATTAACTGTTACAACTAAGTAATTCATTATATTTTCAGAATGAAAACAGTTGTAATTGGAGATATCCACGGAGGTTTTAGAGCCTTGAAGCAATTGATAGAATATGTCAATCTTCCATCAGATACTAGATACCTCTTTGTAGGTGATTATGTGGACGGTTGGAGCCAATCTGCTGAGGTAATTTCATATTTAATTGATTTTGCTGGAACAAATGATTGTATTTTCCTAAGAGGAAACCACGATGAGTTGCTCTACAAATATTTGAAATCTGGCGAAAGCAATCCAATGTGGCTTAGTCAGGGAGGAGAGAGTAGTGTTGAGAGCTATTCAAAACTGTCAAAAATAGAAAAGGAAAATCATCTCCGTTTCTTTGAAAATCTTATCAACTACCACATAGACGCTGAAAACCGACTTTTTTTGCACGCAGGCTTTACCAATCAGCGCGGCCCCCAATATGAATTTTATCAGAATTTAGTTTACTGGGATCGTACTCTATGGGAAATGGTTTGCGCCATGGATACAAATATTCCCGAAGAAGATGACAGGTATCCAAAACGGCTGAAACTTTTCAAGGAAATTTATATCGGTCATACACCTGTTACTCGCATAGGTTTTGATGAACCAGCAAATTTCGCCAATGTTTGGAATGTAGATACTGGTGCAGCTTTCAAGGGTAAAATCTCCATGCTTGATATAAGTTCCAAAGAAGTTTGGCAAAGTGATGAGGTACATACATTATATCCCAATGAAAAAGGTAGGAATTAATACTTCTTTATAACAAAATCAGCTGGCCAGTCCTTATATTTGTAGTTAGCTTTTATAATTAAATATCATGGCCCTCAAAAATATCCGACTCGAAGTAATGAAAACTCTTGAAAAAGAAGTTGATAGTTATATTAATCAATACCTTATCCCTGTTGAGGAAATTTGGCAACCAACTGATCTTTTACCTGATTTTCAGAAAGAGAATTACATGGATGACGTGATTCAAATTCGTGAAGAGGCCAAAGAATTAGGTTACGACTTTTGGATTGTTCTAGTAGGTGATATGGTTACAGAAGAAGCATTGCCAACCTATGAAAGCTGGTTGATGGATATGGAAGGGATAGACCAACATGGGCGTAATAGCTGGAGCCAATGGATTCGTCAATGGACGGGCGAAGAAAACCGACATGGCGACACATTGAACAAATATTTGTATTTATCTGGAAGGGTAAATATGAGAGAAGTCGAAATAACCACTCAACATTTAATTAACGATGGTTTTGAAGTAGGAACAGGCCGTGATCCTTATAGAAACTTCATTTATACAAGTTTTCAAGAACTGGCGACAAATATTTCACACAGTCGGGTCGGAAAGATAGCTAAGAAAAAGGGAAATAAATCTCTTGCAAAAATGTGCAATCTAATTGCCGGAGATGAAATGCGTCACCATTTGGCCTACCGTCATTTTGTTAAAACAATTTTTGAATACGACGCCAGTGAGATGATGATCGCATTTGCCGATATGATGCAGAAAAAAATTATTATGCCTGCGCAGAACCTCCGTCAGAGTGGTGGAAAAATGGCTTCGGCTTTTGACGATTTTAGCAACGCTGCTCAACGTTTAGGCGTTTATACAACTTATGATTATATAGACATTCTTGAAAAATTGAATGCCCATTGGGAAATTTCAAAAATTGGTAATCTTACCGATGACGCTGAAAAAGCCCGTGATTATCTTATAAAACTACCATCCAGAATGCTTCGCATTGCTGAGAGAATTAAAATCCCACAAGACGTCAATCGTTTTAAATGGGTTGAGCCAAATGGAATAGTATAAACTAAAAAAGCCGTTTCAATTGAAACGGCTTTTTTAGTTCTTATAAAAGAAGCAATTTTACAAATCAAATTTAATACCCTGGGCTAACGGAAGCTCAGTCGTATAATTAATTGTATTTGTTTGTCTACGCATATAAACTTTCCAAGCATCACTTCCACTTTCGCGACCGCCGCCAGTTTCTTTCTCACCACCAAAGGCTCCACCAATCTCGGCTCCAGAAGTTCCTATGTTTACGTTTGCGATTCCACAATCAGAACCTAATACAGATAAGAAGCGTTCTGCTTCGCGTAAATTATTGGTCATAATAGCAGATGATAGTCCTTGCACTACGCCATTTTGCAGTTCGATTGCATTTTCTACTCCGCCGCTATATTTCAAAAGATATAAAACCGGTGCGAATGTTTCATGTTGTACTATTTCAAAGCTATTTTCTGCCTCGGCAATAGCAGGTTTTACATAGCATCCACTTTCGAAGCCTTCGCCTTCAAGTACACCACCCTCTACAATTATTTTCCCACCTTCTTCAACAACTTTTTCAAGTGCTTTTAGGTAATTTTTTACTGCATCCTTGTCGATGAGTGGCCCAACGTGATTGTTTTCATCCAACGGATTTCCAATTTTCAATTGTTTGTATGCATCAACCACTGCTGTTTTTACCTTATCGTAAATACTCTCATGAATAATCAATCTTCTAGTTGAGGTACAACGTTGCCCTGCGGTTCCTACGGCGCCAAATACGGCACCAATAACAGTCATCTTTATATCTGCGTCCGGAGTAACGATAATTGCATTGTTTCCACCAAGTTCAAGAAGTGATTTTCCCAATCGTTTTGCAACGGCCTGGGCTACAATTTTCCCCATTCTGATAGAGCCCGTAGCTGAGACCAAAGCTGTTCTATTATCATTGGTCATTAATTCACCAACTTTAAAATCACCATTGATCAAGCAAGAAATCCCTTCAGGCAAATTGTTATCCGCCATAACTTTGGCAGCTATATTTTGACAGGCAATTCCGCACAAAGGTGTTTTTTCTGAAGGCTTCCAAACGCATACATCTCCACAAATCCAAGCTAAAGCTGTATTCCAAGCCCAGACTGCTACTGGGAAGTTAAATGCGGAAATAATTCCAACAACTCCAAGTGGGTGATATTGTTCATACATTCTATGTCCTGGACGCTCACTGTGCATTGTTAATCCGTGAAGTTGACGAGAAAGACCTACTGCAAAATCACAGATGTCAATCATTTCTTGTACTTCACCAAGACCTTCTTGGTAGCTTTTTCCCATTTCGTAGGAAACAAGTTTCCCAAGTGGTTCTTTTAGCCTTCTTAATTCTTCACCAAATTGGCGAACAATTTCGCCTCGTTGAGGTGCAGGCTTTAATCTCCAAGTTTTGAAGGCCGAAGTTGCGCTTTCCATTACCTTTTCGAAATCTTCTTTTGAAGTAGTACTAACTTTTGCTATTAATTGATCATCAACAGGAGAAAAAGAGGAAATCTCTTCCCCGTTTGAAAACCATTTGCTTCCGGTAGAAGTTCCTAAGTTTGTTTTTTTAATTCCTAATTGTTCCAATGCTTCTTCTATTCCGAAGCTAGTGGTTGTTGCTTGCATATATTAATCTTTTTATGAATTTTTTGAAAAAATTGATGAGATTCCTGCCCTTACAGAAATAAAGTGCAAAGGTACACAATGCACCGAAGAATGTAAAAGGAAACGGTATCTGATTGAGAAATACGATGTTAATCTTTTGTAAATCGAGGATCAGTTTCCATTACGGTCCCACAATTATCGCAAGTCCGAAGTTCCTTACTTCCATAGAAATGTTTGAAATGCTTGAGAAAGTCTGTTTCAATATCACTCAAAGGAAAGTAAACATCATATAACTTATGATTGCAATTGTCGCAAAACCAAAGTAGTCCATCTTTTCCTTCTAGATCAGTGCGTTTTCTTTCAATAACCAAGCCTATTGAACCTTCGCTTCTACTTGGAGAATGGGGAATTTTTGCCGGATGTAGGTACATATCGCCTGGACCTAGTTCCATAACTTTCTTTTCGCCATTTTCTTGGATGGCAACTTGAATATTACCTTCAAGTTGGTAGAAAAGTTCCTCGGTTTCATTGTAATGATAGTCCTTGCGGGCATTTGGTCCTGCAACGATCATTACGATATAATCATCAGATTCTACATATAAATTCTTATTGCCAACCGGGGGTTTAAGGAGATCTCTGTTTTCTTCAATCCACTTGTTTAGGTTGAAAGGTTTCTTAATAGTCATTGCCGTATTTTTAACTGTTACGTAAAAATACGGCAAAATGAGCTAATAGAAAAAAGGATGTGAGGTTACTTTCTATAAAAGAGTTCGGTATAGTAGCTACGACCCTTATTACACTTCATCACGCCAAACCCAGTGTGGGTGTAATTACCTTCAATAATCGCTTTGTGACTTGGGCTATTTAACCACGCATTCATAACTTTTTCAGCGGTATCATAGCCATAAGCAACATTCTCACCGACTACTTGGGCACCGTCATGATACTTTATTCCTTCAGAACGATAGCCAAAATTGTCGTGGTTGATCTGTTCTTTTTCAATCATATATTCAGTGTGGTCAACAGCAAAGGCTGATGCATATTGAGTGTCCATTTTAAGAGCAGAAAGGCCTAATGAAATTCTATGATCATTGACCAAGCTTAAAATTTCTGAAGACATTTGACTGTCATTTTTTTGAGCAAGGGCTAAATCGATATCGTATTTAGCGGCTTCAACTTCAGTGGAATCCTCTTTTGAGCATGAGGTGATCACTAGGCATAGCAATGCCATTGCAAGTAGGTTGCTTTTTAGTAGGTGCATAATGTAGGTAACATCAAATTTGGGGCATGATGTTGGTCCAAATATATATAAAAAATTAAATAAAAATGCTTTTAGTCGAAATAATAATACACTTCATCGGATAAACGACAATAATACGTAATTGAAATTCTAGACTAAAAACTCTGCAATGCATTATAAACATTATATTTTTGACGTATATTAGGCATATTTTAAAACCGAGTACCATGGTCAAAATTTTAACATATTTTATTGCGATATTTCTTCTTTTCGGCTGCAAAAACGAAGAAAAACCTATCTCCAAAACCTTAAATTCTTCTGAAAATTCAGAAAAAATACTAGAAAACTTCGGAATCATCATTCATGGAGGCGCAGGAACCATTCTAAAGGAGAATATGAGTGATTCGCTTGAGGCTGCTTATAAAGCGAAGCTGAAAGAAGCTATTTCCGTAGGTTACGAAATACTTAAAAATGGAGGCACTTCCTTGGAAGCAGTTACGCATACAATTAATGTAATGGAAGATTCTCCGCTCTTCAATGCAGGAAAAGGGGCGGTATTTACCCACGATGGATCTAACGAACTTGATGCGTCAATTATGGATGGATCAACACTAAATGCGGGAGCAGTGGCGGGGGTAAAGCATATTAAAAATCCAATAGATCTGGCACGTGACGTAATGCAAAAGAGTGAACACGTAATGTTATATGGAGCTGGAGCAGAGAAATTTGCTCAAACTCTGGGTTACAAAATGATGGACACTTCTTATTTCTATACTCAAAATAGATACAAAGCTTTACAAAGGGTTTTGGAAAAGGAGAGGATGGAGAACGAAAACAAAGTTTCTTTTGAAGATCCCTTTATTAAAAACTCAAAATTTGGAACGGTGGGTTGCGCAGCCCTTGATAAACTTGGAAATCTAGCGGCTGGAACCTCAACGGGCGGAATGACAAACAAACGATGGAACCGAATTGGGGATGCACCAATTATCGGCGCAGGAACTTATGCTAATAATGCTACCTGTGCTGTTTCTTCAACGGGATGGGGAGAATATTTTATTCGTTCTGTGGTTGCTTATGATATTTCGGCCCTAATGGAATATAAAGGTATGTCGTTACATGATGCCGCAAAGGAAGTCGTTCAGAAAAAGGTCCCAGCACTTGGTGGTGATGGCGGGATTGTTGCAATTGACAAAGATGGAAATGTTGCGATGGAATTCAATACATCAGGAATGTACCGCGCCACCATGAATTCCGAAGGAGAATTGGTGATTGGGATTTATAAAGATAATGAATGAAAAAAGGTGTCTTGTCCTAAAATAGCTATACACAAAAACAGTGTATATGGAACATCAAGAACAAGAGATTTATGCCCTTCGCAAGGATAAACTTAGTCATTTTGACAAGCGATTGATTTTTAAAATTGTCGAAGAAGTTGAAAATGGTTCTCCCAGAAAAGAAGTTATTCGGATCTATGGTATGGCAGCGTCCACTTTAGATGTCTGGATGAGGAAATTCAGTTCCCCTGACTATCGGGAACACACAAAGCGAAGAAGCTACACCAACCTTCAGAAGCGCACCATCGTTACAGCTATAGAGCAGGGCAGGCTATCTATCAAAGAGGCCAAAACGGCTTATAATGTTAGGGACGAAAAAACCATTCGAGATTGGTTATTTCAATATAAATCCGAAAAAGTCGAGATTTGTATTGATAATAATACTTCGATGGGCACGAAAAATCCAATTTCAAGAGATGTAGAGCAAGAAGCTTTACAAAAGGCCTTACGGGAAGCAGAACTTAAGATAAAGGCACTGAACACGCTAATTGATGTGGCTGAAGAACAGCTTAAAATTGATATCAGAAAAAAGTCTGGTGCCAAGCAGTGATGAAAATGAAACAGGATTTTCCCCAATTGGGGATAGCCGTTTTATGCCGATTGTTTGGCAAGACAAGGCACGCATATTATGATTCGTTATGGCGAAAAGAAAATAGTTCGATCAGGGAAGATATTATACTCCAGGAAGTAACCAATGTCAGAAAGGAACTACCGCGCTTGGGCACTAGAAAACTACACTATGTACTACAGGAAAGGCTGATCTCCCATCAAATAAGCTTCGGCAGGGATTATCTGTTTGATTTATTGTCGGAGCATAAATTATTGATTCGCCAAAGAAAAAGAAAGGCTATCACTACAGATTCCAGACATTGGATGAGAAAGTACAGCAACTTGGTAAAAGACCTTACCATAACAAGACCAGAGCAAGTTTGGGTAAGCGACATCACGTATATCCGATTGTCCAATCAGTGGGGCTACCTAAGCTTGATAACAGATGCGTATTCAAGAAAAATAGTGGGCTATAATTTTCGTCAGGACTTAGCTGCGGAAGGATGTATTGCTGCCCTAAAGATGGCTTTAGACAATAGGATGTATAATCAGCCAATTATTCATCATTCCGACAGAGGCTCCCAATACTGTTCCCACAACTATGTAAGTCTATTAATGAAAAATGATATCGGCATTAGCATGACGGAGAACGGAGACCCCTATGAGAATGCGTTGGCAGAGAGAATAAACGGTATCATCAAGTCAGAGTTCAATCTCTACAGCAGTCCTTTGGGCTTTGAGCAGACCAGCAAGCAAATAAGCAAGAGTATCAAGTCCTATAACGAACTAAGACCGCATGCAAGCTGTGACTATTTAACACCCGACCAAGCTCATTTGCAATCAGGAATATTAAAGAAAAGATGGAAGAACTATAATAAGGTTTTTAACTATGAAAAAACAGTTGTATAGTTACTTTAGGATTACCAATTATAGTTGTATAATTATATCAGGATTTATTTATTAATCTGTATAGTTATTTTAGGACGGGTCAAGGTTTCTCATAATTCACGGCAAAGCTAGGGTTCGCCAATACATATCCCATAGATACTTTATAGATGGCTCATTATAACGTTTATCTTTTTTACATGCCGAAAAGAGATATGCGTGCGAGGTTTTTTTTAAAGAAAGAACGCATTTAAAAAATGGAATTATGATTATATAAGTACCGTCTATACGGTATTTCAGTCAACCCATTTTTTTCAGTATATTTAATTCCCTAAAACACCGTCTTCATGAAAACCTTACTTAAGTTCCTTTCCGTTGTTTTGTTGCTGTTCGTTTTTTCTTGTAAAGACAAGGACAAACATTCTGAAACAGATAATCTCTTCAAATTCAAAGAATATATTTCTTATAATACCTATGGGAATAAATCTGTCGCTACGGATATTCGGGTTGAACTGGCAAAAACATTGCAACAGTTTGAAATAACTCAAGAACTCTCTACAGATGAATATTTAAAAATTTCTCCAAATACGAAAGGAAAACTTATTGTTGAAAACGGAAAAACGTTAATCTTTCAACCTTCTGAATATTTAAAACCCGACACAGAATATACTGTTACGGTTAAATTGAACAAATTATACGAGGACATTTCAAAGGAATTTAAAACCTATACCTTTAGCTTTCATACCATCACTCCAAATTTTAAGGTAGACGTTGGCAATCTTCAATCTTATAGCAAGCAATGGCAGTATATTGAAGCCTCAGTGGAAGCCTCTGATGTAATTTCTTTGGAGAAGGTCAAGCAATTGGTTTCCGCAACCCAGAATGGTAAAAGCTTAAAATTAAAATGGCCTTCGGAGGTAACAGATGCTCGATATTTTAATTTCACCATTGACAGCGTAAGCAGACAAAAAGAAGATTCTGAAATTCTCATTAAATGGGATGGAAAATCCATCAATGCAGAGAATAAAGGGGAAAATGTTTTTAAGATTCCGGGTCAGAACAATTTCACGATTGTAGATATGCGCAGCACTTTAGCCCCTGCGGCATTACTGAGCATTAACTTTTCAGATCCATTGAAGGAGAATCAGGACTTTTCAGGATTGGTTACTATTGAAAACACTCAAAATTTGAGATTTGAAGTTGAGGGAAATGTTTTAAATGTATATCCACCCAACAGAATAGTCGGTGATGTGAAAGTCACAGTGTTCACAGGAATAAAAAATAATGAGGGCATTGGTCTAAAAAAGGAATTTACCGAACTCATTTCTTTTGAGCAATTAAAACCTGCCGTTAGAATGGTTTCAAATGGAGTAATCCTCCCAAATTCCGCTACAACGCCAGTCTATTTTGAAGCAGTAAATCTTTCGAAAGTTGATGTAAGAGTTATAAAAATTTATGAGAGTAACGTCCTCCAGTTTCTTCAAAACTATAATTTAAACGACCAGAACGCTTATGACATTCGCCGTGTGGGTCGAAGGATAGCTAAAAAAACAATTGAATTGAAAAACACCGATTTGGGTGATAACGGAAGCTGGCAAGCCTACGCCATCAATCTTTCAGAATATTTTAAAGCAGATCCCGGTGCCATTTACCAATTAGAACTAAGTTTCAAACAGGATTACATTACTTATGATTGCTCGGAAATCACTTCTACAGAAGAGACTAGCGTGAATGATGAGGATGAATATTCCGATGATTATGAAGAAGATCCTTATTATGAAGACGATTCTTCAGAAGATGAGGAGCTTCGGGAACAGCGCTATTGGGATAACGAAATTTACCGCTGGCGAAATATCACCTATAACTGGCAACAAGAAGATAACCCGTGCCATCCGGCTTATTACAATGATGATCGTGTAGTTACCGCCAATATTTTGGGCTCTGACTTAGGATTAATCGTAAAAAAAGGCAACAACCATTCTTATCATTTCTTCGCCACAAACCTTATTTCAGCAAAACCCGAAAGTGGTGTCAAAATCAAACTTTTCAATTATCAGCAGCAATTAATTGAAGCCGTTACCACTGAAAGCGATGGAATAATATTATACGACAGCGATAAGAACGCAGCCTTTGCAGTTGCACAAAAGGGAAATAATTTTGCCTATGTGAAACTGGAAGATGGAAATGCGCTTTCAATGAGCAACTTTGATATTTCTGGGAAAGAGCTTCAAAAGGGTTTAAAGGGATACACTTATACTGAACGTGGCGTTTACCGCCCCGGTGATAGTATTCACTTAACTTTTGTGCTGAATGACAATACAAACCCTCTTCCTAAAAATCATCCTGTTACACTTTCAGTAACCGATGCCCGTGGGAAATTGGTGCAAAAAAGTGTTTTGTCCGCTCAAAATTCTACCGTAGAAAATGGATTTTATTATTTCCCAATTGCTACAGATGCTTCTGCGCCAACTGGAAATTGGAATGCGACGATTACCGTCGGAGGGGCTCAGTTTAGCCATACTTTGAAAGTTGCTACAATAAAACCAAATCGCCTAAAAATTAAACTTGATTTTGACGATGAAATTCTCGATGCTACAAAACCTGTAAAAGGAACCGTAAGCGCAATGTGGCTTCACGGCTCACCGGCCCGCAATCTAAAGATCGATATGAAGGCGACACTTCGTTCCAGCAATTCGGCATTCCCGAAATATCCAAAATACAATTTCATTGATCCAATCCGTAGTTTTTCGGAAGTTGAAATCCCTGTTTTGGATACTAAACTTTCTGAGGATGGAAGCACCTCTTTCAGCCAAAATCTGGAAGTTGGAAAGAACGCACCTGGAATGTTGAAAGCTACCTTTTTGACGAAAGTGTATGAAGGAGGGGGTGACTTCTCAATGGATATTTTTTCAAAGGACTTAGCTCCATTTTCACATTTTGTAGGGTTGAAGTCACCTGAAGCAGGTCGTTACGGATCTTACTTTACAGATGAAAACACAAGTTTCGATGTAATCTCTGTAGATGCACAAGGCCAACCTGTAGCCAATCGAGATCTTGACGTAAAAGTTTTTCAGGTTGGATGGCGCTGGTGGTGGAATCGAGGTTCGGACAATCTTTCAACTTATGAAAATTCCACTGTACATAGACCTCTGAAAGAATTCAACATTAAAACGGATGGTAGCGGTAAGGGAAAATTCACTGTAAATATTCCTGATGAAGAAGGTGGTCGTTATTTAATCAGAGTGATAGATAGACAATCTGGTCACGCTACTGGCCGAGTTACTTATTTCTATAGAAATTGGTCACAGCTTCCAAGTGATGGCGATGCGGAAAGTGCAAAAATGCTTGTCTTTTCTGCGGATAAAGAAAAATATAATGTAGGTGATCGAGCCTCTATAATATTCCCTTCTGGAAGTGATGGACGTGCCTTAATTAGTATTGAAAACGGCACGGAGGTTCTAGAAACTCAATGGGTAGAAACCAAGAAGGGTGAGACTAAGGCAACTATTAAGATTACCAAGGAAATGGCGCCGAACATCTATGTAAACATTTCGCTACTCCAGCCACACAGTCAAACGAGAAATGATTTACCCATCCGTCTATATGGTGTTATTCCAATCTCGGTAGAAGACCCTTCAACCGTGCTTCACCCAAAAATCACAATGCCAAATGTGTTGAAGCCAGAGGAAAAATTCACTGTAAAGGTTTCCGAAGAAAACAAAAAAGCAATGACCTATACTTTGGCAGTTGTCGATGAAGGTCTATTGGATTTAACGCGTTTTGCAACACCTGCTATTCACGAAGCGTTTTACAGCCGCGAAGCCCTTGGCGTAAAAACCTTTGATATGTTTGACTATGTGATTGGTGCTTATTCAGGTAGTGTCGATAATATATATGCCATCGGTGGTGGTGATGCCGCTTTAGGTGCCAAGAATAGGAAAGCAGATCGATTTAAACCTGTTGTAAAATATCTAGGCCCATTCGAACTTAAAGCTGGAAAAACCGCAACTCATGAAATTTTGATGCCGAATTACGTCGGCTCTGTGAGAACTATGGTTATTGCAGGCGATAATTCAAAAAGCGCATACGGAAATGCTGAAAATACAACTCCAGTGCGTACACCTTTAATGGTGCTGGCCTCGCTTCCGCGGAAATTATCTCCAGGCGAAACCGTTACGCTACCGGTAACTGTCTTTGCGATGGAAAACAAAGTGAAAAATGCGACGATTACTGTAAAGACAGGTAATGCCTTAAGGCCCATAAATGGTTCTTCTAAAACGGTTTCTTTTAGTACACCAGGAGAGCAAATTGTAAATTTTGAATTTGAAGTCCTTCCAACTAAAGAGCTTCAGAATATTGAAGTTACTGCTTCCGGAAATGGAGAAAAGGCTAGCTATAAAGTGGAAATTGATGTGGAAAACCCAAATCCCATTTCACGCAAGTCAACGAATTACACGCTTGATGGTAATACTTCAGAAACAATAAATTTTGAAACTTTTGGTGTTCCTGGAAGCAATGCAGCAATGCTTGAATTTTCAACCTTACCTCCAATGGATTTCGGAAAACGAATGGAGTTCCTAATCCATTATCCTTATGGATGTTTGGAACAAACTACATCTACTGCATTCCCACAATTGTATTTGGCAGATATTTTTGACATCCCACTTGATAAGAAACAGAATATTGAGAAAAATGTAAAGGCGACTATTGAACGTTTGGGGAGATTCCAACTCGCAAATGGTGGACTCACATATTGGCCTGGGGAACGGGAGGCTGATGAATGGAGCACTACTTACGCTGGTCATTTTATGCTGGAAGCTAAGCAAAAAGGATATGCCCTGCCAATAAGTTTCATGAGTAATTGGTTAATGTATCAGCAGAACACTGCGCGTCAATGGCGAAATAGTTATGCAATATATAATTCAAGCTTAACACAGGCATACAGGCTCTATACTTTGGCATTAGCAGGAAAACCTGAACTGGCGGCAATGAACCGACTTCGAGAGAGCAAAGAATTGAGTAATGATGCTAAATGGCGATTAGCTGCGGCATATGCATTGGCAGGAAAGAAAAATGTGGCTGAACAGATTGTACAAACAGCAAACATCAATTTTGTTCCAGAGAAATACGATTATTACACCTACGGTTCTCCTTTCAGAAATCGTTCTATGGCTTTGGAAACAATGGTCTTGCTCGATAATGCCAAACAAAGAGATTTGGCATTGTCAGTAGCAAAAGATCTGTCTTCAGGACGTTGGTACAGTACGCAGGAAACATCCTATGCCTTACTTGCAATGGCTAAAATGGTTGAAAAGAACGGTGGAAAAGCGATGGAACTGACGTTTACAAGCGGGGGCAAATCAGTTGAGGTTAAAACTGATCGTGCAATTGCGCAACGTGACATTTCATTTGTTATGGGAAGCAATTCAGTTTCAGTCACCAATAAAAAAGGGAATGTGGTATATGTTACTCTTTCGCAACAAGGAAAATTACCATTAGGTCAAGAACTTGCCGAGCAACGTAATCTTTCTATAAAATCTCAATATTTGGATGGCGCCGGTAATGCTATTGATGTTACAAGATTACGTCAAGGTACTGAAATTATTGCAAAAGTTAGTATTACCAATAATTCTCAAGATTGGATAAACAATGTTGCCTTAGCTAAAATATTCCCAAGCGGTTGGGAAATTGTAAATACTAGTTTTAGTGAGTTTGGCGGAGGTGCAACTGGAAGTGCACGCTATACAGACATTCGCGATGACCGAGTGAACTTCTTCTTCGATTTGAACAGAAATGAAACGAAGACTTTTACAGTGAAATTGAATGCATCCTATTTGGGGACTTATTATTTGCCCGGAACGCAGGTTGAGGCGATGTATGACAATTCCTATTACGCTCGGAATAAAGGGATGTGGGTTGTTGTGGAGTTGTGAAGGGGTTAAACTGGGCCCACCTCACATTCAATTGTCAAACTGAGTAGCCTTTCCATAGCATTTCGATTTCGCTCAATATGAACTCCGTCGAAGGGCAGTCAAAGTACTCCAAAAAGAATCCTAAAAAATTTAAAAAGAAGTAAACTCTAATGGATAGGAAATAGTGTGATGAAAAAGATAGTTCCCATCCTAAAAAAGCACAAAATAAAACTCAGCCTCCTGCTGGTTTTGTTTCTGGTTTGGCTTTTCTGTCTCCCTTCACCCCTTTTCAATGTTCCCACATCAACGGTTGCCGAAAGTAGCAACGGACAAATGCTGGGCGCACGAATTGCGGATGATGGCCAATGGCGGTTTCCTCAAATGGATTCTGTGCCAGAACGTTTTGAAAAATGTGTGCTTTACTTTGAAGATGAACATTTCTTTTGGCATCCCGGCTTTAATCCAGTTTCCATTTCAAAAGCACTTTGGAACAATATAAGCGGAAAACCCCGTCGTGGTGGAAGTACGATTACTCAACAAGTAATCCGACTTTCACGCCAAAATAAAGGTCGGACTTATTTTGAAAAACTTATTGAAATATTTCAGGCTACTCGTCTAGAATCGGGTTATAGCAAGAGTTCTATTTTAAATATGTACTCTTCCTACGCACCATTCGGCGGAAATGTAGTAGGATTGGAAACGGCTTCTTGGCGGTATTTTGGAATTCCAGCCAGCGAATTGAGTTGGGGACAATCCGCTGCTTTGGCAGTTCTTCCAAATGCCCCATCATTAATTTTTCCCGGAAAAAACGTAGCCATTTTAAAGCAAAAAAGAAATGCTTTATTATTGAAACTATTTCAGAATAAAGTAATCGACCAAACCACTTACGAACTTGCTTTGGAAGAAAACCTCCCTGGGAAACCCCAAGCATTACCAGAATTCGCACCTCATTTAACTGAAAAAATCCGAAAGGAACATCCTGGAAAACGTATTGAAACCACGATTGATTTTTCACTTCAAAATAAAGTTAACCATATTGTAAAAGAGCATCATTATATCTTGGCACAAAACCAAATCCACAATCTTGCGGTTTTGGTTATCGATGTAAATACCCGAGAGATTTTGGCTTATGTGGGCAATTCCCCAACTACTGCCGACCATAATAATTTTGTGGACATCATAGACAAACCCAGAAATACAGGGAGCATTTTAAAACCCTTTCTCTTTGCTTCTATGCTGGATGCGGGAGAAATCTTGCCTAACACTTTGGTTGCGGATGTTCCAACTTCGGTAAATGGATATTCTCCAGAAAATTTCGACAAAAGATTTAATGGCGCCGTTCCTGCCAGCGTGGCTTTGGCGCGATCATTAAATATCCCTGCTGTTCGGATGTTACGCGATTTTGGATTTCAACGATTTTATAATATTCTTAAAAAAACCAATCAAAAAGCCATTGACAAACCTGCAGATTATTATGGATTGTCTATGATTCTTGGAGGTGGCGAAAGCAGTCTGTGGGATATTACCAAAGCGTATACGGGTATGGCTTCAACGCTTAATTACTTCAACAATTCTTCCAGTGAATACAGAGAAAATGAATTTGTGGAACCTGTTTATGTGAAAAACCACTCTGAAATTCCATTCGGAAAAATTCGACAAAACCCAGCCGTTTGGAATGCGGGAGCCATTTATAAAACCTTTGATGCGATGCAAAAAGTGAATCGTCCTAGTGGGGAGGAAAACTGGGAGTTCTTTACAAGCAGTCAACCCATTGCATGGAAAACCGGCACCAGCCACGGATTTAAAGATTCTTGGGCAGTTGGCGTGACGCCAAAATATGCCATCGGAGTTTGGGCGGGAAATGCTTCTGGGGAAGGAAGACCTGGGTTGACAGGAATCCAAGCGGCATCCCCGATTTTATTTGATATTTTAAATGTACTTCCTAAAAGTGGCTGGTTCGGAATGCCATATGATGAATTGTCGGAAGCAGAAATATGTGTGAAAAGCGGACATCTAGCGGGATTGTTCTGTGAAGAAACAAAGATGGAATGGATTCCCAAGAACGGAATCCGAACGGAAGCCTGTCCGTATCATCAAACGGTTTTTTTGAATGCATCCGAAAATTATCGAGTTAATTCTTCCTGTTATCCACTTTCGGAAATGAAACAGAAAAACTGGTTTACACTTCCACCCGTTATGGAATATTATTACGCTGCGCTTCATCCGGAATATAAAACCTTACCTCCTTTTGCTCCTAATTGTATGCAAGAAGGTGAAAGTTTGATGGCTTTTATTTATCCGAAGAGAAATGAAACAGTATTACTTCCGAAGAATTTTGATGAAAATATAAATGACGTAGTTTTCAAGATCGCTCATCGTTCTCCCGAAACTACGGTTTACTGGTATTTGGATTCGGAATATATTGGCAGTACGCAAACTTTTCACGAGTTGGCGGTTTCACCAAAACCAGGAAACTATATTTTAACGGTTGTGGATGAGGATGGAAATACTTTGAAAGAGAAAATTGAGATTCAACGAATCCAATAATTATAAAATAAAAAAAGAGGCTCTTCTTCTCGAAAAGCCACTTTCTTCTTAGAAAATTTTAAGAAACTACTGTTTTACAAAACGAACTGTAGTAGTCTGAGAGTTAGAATTCAACTTCAATAAATACGTCCCGGATGCCAAAGCTGAAACATCGATTTGTCCCATTTTCTGGATTGCGGTATTGTAAACTTTCTTGCCCAACATATCGATAATCTCAACCTGATATTTTGCTGAAGCATCGGTCATTTCGATTGTCAATTGCTCACGAGCAGGGTTTGGGTAAATTCGGAACTCATTATTTAGATTATCGTCAATCCCTGCAGTACCATCATTGTTATAACGCGCAACAACTATAGCGGAATCATCCGCTCCTGCTGGATAGGAGTATCCTGCCAATATAATCTTAGTATCAGGCTGCAGCGCAATTGCATATCCGTGGTCTTCCCTTCCTTCTACATCGGTGCTCACTTTTCCACCATTGCCAAAGGTAGAATCAAGAGTCCCATCTGTATTAAAACGAACCATAGCCAAATCGTAATCTAATTCTTTCACGGTACGACCTACCAAAATAACCTTGTCATCTGCTTGAATAATCATCCCATTGGTATAATTGGCCTCATCAACTATTTGAGCGGTGGTCACGCCATTATTTCCATAAGTAGAATCCATATTTCCATCTGTGTTTAATCTTACCACTGCAAAATCATAAGCAAGTCTAGGGTTACTTGTTATATAAGTGTGACCTCCCAATAAAATCTTTCCATCAGATTGAATAGCTATAGCTGTAACAAAATCCTGATCTACGCCAATATTAAAATTAACCTTTCCAACTGTTCCGAAACTCGTATCCAAGGTACCATCAGCGTTCAACCTAGCAGCAGCCATTTGGTATCTTCCTACTGAGTTGATCGCAAATCCGCCCATAACAATTTTACCATCATTTTGAAATGCAATTTGCTGAATGATGCTTATAGAACCATCAAAAACAGTGATAGCCCATCCATTCGTCCCAAAGCTTGTATCTAACGAACCGTCGGAGTTAAACTTGGCAACTGAAAAACTTTCATCGGAATCTCCCGCCAATAGTATTTTTCCATCATCTGCAATTAGAATAGACGCTGAAACATCGTTTCCGCCAGTACTGGCAATTACGATACCGTTAGTTCCAAAAGAACTGTCAAAAGAGCCATCGGCATTAAGTCTTACTAAAGCAAAATTGCCAGAAACATTGTCAAAAGTTCTAGCTCCGAGAACGATTTTTCCATCATCCTGAAGAGCAACATCTGTAGCGTAAGATTTGGCAGATCCTATAGGAATAATAAGTTCTCCACCAGCTCCGAAAGTATTATCTAGAGTTCCGTCTGTGTTATAGCGAACCACTGCTGCTTTATAGGTTGAAGGCGTTCCTGCATAACCTGCAACGATTATTTTGCCATCTGGCTGAACCACTGTGGCCATTCCGAAATTGTAAACTGGGGAAACTTGAGTTAGAACAATTCCATCGGTACCAAAGGAAGTGTCAAGAGTTCCTGATTGGCCGTGGGAAACCATCAGGGATAATAGTAGTGTTACTAAAGTTAAGGTTTTTTTCATTTTATTGTTTTTAAAAATTCGATGCGAAGGTATTGAATTCCTGACTTTCTCCTATCTATTCCGCTTTTTTAACGTTCATCCAAAATAGGGTTCATGATTATTTGTATAATACAGGTTAGCCCAGAAGCCAAAACCCTCTTGAACATCTAATTTTATTAGACTACTGTCTACTATTTTCAGCGAAACGGGTCTTCGAAATCGGTTTCTTATCTCATTTTTTAAATGCGAAACAGTAAAATCCCATCAAAATAACTTTAACGAAATTTTAGGAGAGAGTTGGTTCGGATATAACCGAACCAATCATACCTTTGCGCTTCGTTTAGAAATATTGAGGTGAAGAAAAAAGAAAAATTGATAGAGAAATTGGGGGTGCACTTAGAGCACAAGGAGCAATTAGCTCCCTTGGCGGCACGTATTCTTGCAGATCTGGTTCTGAAAGGTAGAAAAGGCGAAACTTTTGAGAAACTTGTTTGCGACCTGAATGCGAGTAAAAGTACCATATTCACACATCTTACCACACTACAAGCTGCGAATAGAATTACCTATTACACCAAACCTGGCGATCGCAAAAAATATTTTATTCTAAGCCCCAATGCTCTAATCCACTCCATGGATGAGATGGTTAAAAATTGGAACCAAGAGCGAAGTCTTCATCTGGAAATTATTGATTATAAGGAAAATATAAACAATGAATTTCCTGAAGATTCAGATGAAAAATTCGATTTAGACTTTCATCACGAATATTTAAACTACTTAGAACAGGCTTCTATCTTGATGCAAAACCTTCGCAAAAAATTAATTGAAAACCATAAAAACGACTAATTACTTATAAAATGAAAAAAATACAATTCACATATTTACTTCCCGGTTTGGTGGGTATTTGCCTACTTTTTACCAGTTGTGGCAATAATCAAAATCAAGCCCAGCAGGCTCCCCAAGCTATGCCATTCCCCGTTGTTGTGGTACCCACAGAAACGGTAACTGCATACACTACGTATCCTACTAGTCTTGAAGGGATAGTAGATAGTGAAGTGCGCGCGAAAACTTCAGGATATATAACCCACGTATTGGTTGATGAAGGACAGAAGGTGAAAAAAGGACAAACTCTTTTTACATTGGAAACTCAATCCTTAAGTCAGGACGCAGCGGCTGCAAAAGCTAATGTTAACGCCGCGCAAGTGGAGGTAGATAAACTGAAGCCTCTGGTTGAAAAAAATATTATTAGTGCCGTTCAATTGGAAACGGCTAAAGCAAAATTGGCTCAGGCTCAAAGTGGTTATAATTCAATTGCAGCAAATATTGGCTATGCAACCATTAAGAGTCCAGTAGATGGTTATGTTGGCGCAATTCCTTTTAGAGAAGGTGCTTTAATTAGTCCAACCTCGCAAGTTCCGTTAACTACCGTGGCAGATATAAACAAAATCTATGCATTCTTTTCTTTAAACGAAAAAGATTACTTGGATTTCCTAGAAGCCAACGAAGGTGAAACCTTAGAACAGAAAATAAAAAACTTACCGAAAGTTCGTTTGATATTGGCCAATGGAGGTCTTTACCCTCAGGAGGGAACAATACAAACTATAAACTCCCAAGTAAATTCATCAACAGGTACTGTTTCTTTTAGAGCCGTATTCGATAATCCAAACCATTTACTTTCAAGTGGATATAGTGGAAAAATCCAACTTCCAAAGGAATATAAAAATGCAACGGTAGTACCTGCAATGTCAACTTATGAGAGACAGGGCGTAACTTACGTATATAAAGTACAAGGAGATACTTTGGCAGTTTCAAACTCCATCAATGTTTTAGATCGAGTGGATAATATTGTAATTGTAAAAGATGGTGTTAAACCCGGTGACAAAATCGTTGCCCAAGGTGTTGGAAAGTTAAGGGATAAAACTCCGATTGTTCCGCAACCAGTGGATTTTGACAGTATTGCAAAAGGATTAGACAAAGTATTCAAATAAGAAGAAACTATGATCAGAAAGTTTATTGAACGACCGGTTCTATCGAGCGTCGTTTCCATTATCATATTAATTTTAGGGGTTTTGGGTATTACCGCCCTCCCCACAACCCAATATCCCGAAATTGCACCTCCAACTGTTCAGGTTTCTGCCAACTACCCAGGCGCTAACGCCGCGACAGTACTTGAAAGTGTGATTGTTCCTATTGAAGAACAAATCAACGGGGTAGAGGGAATGACCTATATTACTTCAACTGCCAGTAATAACGGTAGCGCAAGTATCAACGTGTTTTTTGACCAAGATGTAGATCCAGACATTGCTGCTGTAAACGTACAAAACCGTGTAGCGCGCGCCAGTGCATTATTGCCTTCTGAAGTAACCCAGTCGGGGGTTATTACCCAAAAGCAACAGACCAGTGCTTTGATGTTCCTTACAGTGTATTCTGAAAATGAAGATTACGATGGCACTTACATTCAAAACTATTTGAACATTAACGTTCTTCCAGAACTAAAAAGGATTAATGGTGTTGGGGGTGTAAATGTCTTCGGAAGTAAGGATTACGCCATGCGAATTTGGTTAAAACCAGAGAAATTAGCCGCGTATAAATTGGAGCCATCAGACATTACTTCAGCAATTAAAGAGCAAAGTAGAGAAGCCGCAGCAGGTTCTTTGGGACAAAATGATGCCCAATCTTTTGAATATGTACTTACGTACAGCGGTAGATATAAAGAGGCTTCGCAATATGAGGATATCGTTATTAAATCTTTAGGAAACGGAAAGTTTCTAACTCTTAAAGATGTGGCAGATGTAGAGCTAGATGCCCAAAACTATGGCTCTATTTCATATACAAATGGCTATCCAGGAGTGAGTATGGCAATTTATCAAACCGCAGGATCGAACGCACAGGAGATTATTCGTACGGTTCACAAGAAGTTTGACGAATTGCACAAAGATTTCCCAACAGGGATGAAGTATATCGTAAACTTCGATTCCAATGAGTTTTTGGAAGCATCCATTAGTAAGGTAATCACAACACTTATTGAGGCCTTTATTTTGGTATTTATAGTGGTGTTTATTTTCCTTCAAGATTTCCGCTCTACTTTGATTCCGGCAATTGCAGTTCCTGTTTCAATTATTGGAACCTTCTTTTTCCTCAACCTTTTTGGATATTCCATCAACTTACTTACTCTTTTCGCTCTTGTTCTAGCAATTGGAATTGTAGTGGATGATGCCATCGTGGTCGTGGAAGCAGTTCATGCCAAACTTGAAGAGGGTGAGAAAAATGCCTTAAAAGCAACGCACTCTGCGATGGATGAGATTACCGGAGCTATTATATCGATTACCTTGGTGATGGCTGCGGTATTTATTCCCGTGACCTTTATAACTGGGCCAACTGGAGTTTTCTATGAACAATTTGGAGTTACCCTTATCGTAGCAATCGTCATTTCCGCTGTAAACGCGCTTACTTTAAGTCCTGCTTTATGTGCTATTTTCCTGAAATCTCACGATGAAGAAGTGAAAAAGAAAAATTTAATGGGAAGGTTTTTCAGTAAATTCAATACCGCATTTACTGTAACCACTCATAAATACGTACGATCATTAGGCTTTTTATACAAACACAAATGGATAACAGTCCTCTTCTTGGCTATTTGTTTGGGTGGAATTGTTTGGGCATCCAACACCACTCCAACAGGTTTCGTACCCGATGAGGACAGAGGATTGATCTTCGCCAATATTGAACTTCCAGCGGGCGCTTCACTTGACAGAACAGTTGGAGTAACCAACGAATTAGGTGAGAAGATAAAAAACATCCCCGGAATCAGTGATGTTTCTTTGGTGAACGGTTTCAGTATAATAAGCGGTTCTGGAAGTAACTACGGAATTAGTTTTATTAAGTTGGACAATTGGTCTGAACGTAAAGAAGATAGTAAATCCGTGCAATCCATTATCGGTCAACTATTTGGTGTTGCTGCAACTATTCCAGATGCAAAAATTCTATTCTTTCAACCTCCTAGTGTTCCAGGTTTTGGAATTTCCTCAGGATTTGAAATGAAGGTTTTGGACAGGACAGGAGGTAGTTTTAATGACTTAAGTGCCGCTACTCAAGGCTATCTACAAGAACTTATGAAGCGTCCGGAAATTATGTACGCGCAATCTTCCTTTAATACCGATTATCCACAATATGAAATAGATGTTGATATTTCTAAAACGAAAGAGGCAGGAATTAGCGTGAGCTCAATTCTTACAACTCTTCAAGGATATATAGGAAGTATTTATGCAGCCGATTTCTCTAGATACGGAAAACAATACCGCGTCTTTGTGCAAGCTTTACCAGAAGATAGAGCAACTGTTGAAAGTTTGAATCAGATTTTTGTAAGAAACGCTCAAAATGAAATGGCGCCTATTACTGAATTCATAAGTTTAAAACGAGTTTATGGCCCACAGTCGGTAACGAGATTCAACCTATTTAACTCCGCGAGTGTGAATGGTGCCGCGGCTCCTGGATATTCTTCTGGAGATGCAATTAAGGCAGTTCAAGAAGTAAGTGCAACTGCTTTACCTCAAGAATACTCCGTTGCGTTCTCAGGACTTACGCGTGAGGAAATTTCCGCAGGGAATCAGACCACCTTCATCTTTATTTTGGTTATTCTCTTTGTGTACTTCATTTTAGCCGCGCAATATGAAAGCTACTTGATTCCATTTTCAGTAATATTTTCAGTACCAATTGGAGTTTTTGGAGCGTATATAGTGACGAAATTCGCAGGTTTGGAAAATAACGTTTTCTTCCAAATCGCACTTATAATGTTGATAGGACTATTGGCGAAAAACGCGATTCTTATTGTGGAATTTGCACTTCAAAGACGACGACATGGAATGACGCGTATGGAGGCTGCATTTGAAGGAGCAAAAGCAAGGCTTCGACCTATCTTAATGACATCTCTTGCATTTATCGTTGGATTGTTGCCATTGGTTTTTTCCGCTGGAATTGGGGCACAAGGTAACAGAGCTATTGGAACAGGAGCCGTTGGTGGATTATTGATTGGTACTATTTTCGGAGTATTTGTAATCCCTATTTTATACATCTTCTTCCAATGGTTGCAAGATAAAATGAACAAAACGCCAGATATTATTGTCGTTAAAGAAACTGAAGATGAAATCTAATAGAAATAATTATATGAAATTTATAAAAGGAGTTGCATTAACTCTCGTCTTTGTGTCGCTTCAATCTTGTTTTGTTGCGAAAGATTACGTCAGACCCGAAACTGTAGTAGAATCTCAAAATTTCCGTACAGATAAGTTACCACAAGACAGTTTGTCAATGGCGATGGTCTCTTGGAAGGAAATTTTCACAGATCCAATTCTTCAAAATTATATTGAAGAAGGTCTTCATAATAATATGGATATCCGAATTGCCTTACAACAAATCGCAATTGCCGAAGCCTACGTAAAACAAGGAAAAGCAGGATATTTTCCTACCTTGAACGGAACTGCAACTGCGGCTCATCAGGAATTTTCTGCCAGTAGTCAATATGCCGGAGTGGCTTCATCAGCAAATCAATTTGAAGTTGCTGGCGGACTTTCGTGGGAAGCTGATATCTGGGGAAAAATACGAAGTAGTAAACGAGCTTCCGATGCGTCCTATTTACAAACCGTGGCAGCGCACCAAGCAGTAAAAAGTAGATTGGTGGCAAACATAGCAGCTACATATTATCAGCTTTTAGCGGTAGACGAGCAGATCCGTGTTACAGAGGAAACCATAAAAACTCGGTCCGAAGGATTAGAAACAACTATTGCTTTGAAAGATGCGGGCAATGTTACTGAAGTAAGCGTAAAACTTGCCCAAGCACAGCTTTATACGTCTGAAGCTATTTTAATTGATTTAAAATCCCAAACTCGCTTAATTGAGAATACATTATCCATACTATTGGGAAGTGCGCCGCATAATATAACTAGAAGTACTTTGGAAGAACAAAATATTGATATTCCACTGGAAGTTGGGGTGCCTTCACAATTGTTAAGTAACAGGCCAGATGTTATGGCGGCGGAATACAGTTTGATTAATGCCTTTGAACTTACAAACGTTGCCAGAACCAATTTTTATCCTTCACTTACACTTAATGCAAACGGAGGATTTCAAAGTTTGGAGCTAGATAAACTTTTCAATATAAACTCATTATTTGCAACTGTTGTTGGGGGCTTGACGCAACCTATTTTAAACGGTAGAAAAATAAAAACACAATATGAAGTTTCTCAAGCACTGCAAGAGCAAGCATTGTTGCAATTTAAGTACGCCTTACTTATTGCTGGGAAAGAAGTTTCCGACGCAATGTACTCCATAGAAGCAGCTTCTGAGAAAATAAAGATTAAAGAAAGTGAGAATGATGCCTTTAATTTGGCTACCGATTATTCTAAAGAATTATTAGATAGTGGGATGGCAAACTATCTAGAAGTTTTGACTTCTCAGGAACGGGCACTTAGCTCTAGTCTGGATTTAGTTGCGGTAAAGAATAGCAGATTACAGTCAATCGTAGATTTATACGAAGCCTTAGGTGGCGGTTGGAGATAATATTTTTTTTTTCATTGGTTAGTAATTTGATTGATTGACTGCTCTGGCTTTTGGCTGGGGCAGTTTTTTTATGTTTGTATATATTGTAGCTACAGAAAACTTATTTCCTATTTTCGTGAAATGAATTACCCGCGCTACCTACTTTTTCTTCTGCTTTTAGGATTCATTTCCTGTAAAGAATCTGCTAACGAGTTCATTTCACTAAACGGAAAATGGCAATTTTCAACTACTGAAAGCATAGATTGGCAAGCAGCAGAAGTTCCTGGAACCCTTCAGGCAGATTTGTTGCGTTTGGGTGAGATCCCCGACCCTTTTTTAAAGAATAACGAAGATTCCATACAGTGGATTTCTTCAAAAGATTGGCAGTATAAAAAGCAATTTACTGTTTCAGAAGAAATCTTAAAGCGAACCAAACATTTCTTGAAGTTTGAAGGGCTTGATACCTACACGGAAGTTTTTCTTAACGACAGCTTAATACTCACCACAAACAATGCCTTCCGAAGCTGGGAAATAGATTTAAGCGATGCATTAAAAACCGAAAACGAACTGCGGGTTCTATTTAAAAGCCCAGACTCCATTGAAATGAAAGAGGCTATAAGGCTGGATTATAAACTTCCTGAAGGCAATCGCGTTTTCACCCGAAAACCCCAATATCAGTACGGGTGGGATTGGGCACCCACTATAAAAACTATGGGCATTTGGCGAGATGTTTCACTGCTTAGTTATGATGTGGCACGGCTTAAAGACGTGTTTCTTCACACCAAATTCATAAGCGATACACTTGCAGAAGTTGAGGCAAAGTTTGAAATTGAAACGGTAAAAGAAGAAGAAATCACCCTTAGAATCACCAACAAAAACACTTTCGAAACTTTTTCTTCAACCTTTAAAACCAAAGCAGGTGAAAGTGAATATCAAATCCCATTCGCTGTAAAAAACCCCAAACTTTGGTGGACGCATAATTTGGGTGCCCCTTTCCTGTACGATATTCAAGTGGAATTAATTCACAACAGAAGCGTTTTAGAAACCTATTCTAAAAAACTCGGCATCCGTTCTATTGAATTAATTACTGAAAAGGATTCCATAGGCGAAACTTTTTACTTCAAACTGAATGGTAAACCCGTTTATATGAAGGGCGCCAATTACGTTCCACAACAAATGTTGGAAGCGAAAATAAATCAGGAAAAATATCTAAAACTTATTGATGACGTGGTTTCGGCAAATATGAATATGCTTCGCGTTTGGGGAGGTGGAATTTATGAAGACAACTATTTTTATCAGCTTTGCGACACAAAAGGCATCCTCGTTTGGCAAGATTTTATGTTCGCCTGTGCCATGTATCCTGGTGATGCCTCATTTTTAGAAAACGCAAAACAAGAAGCCATTGAAAATATAAAACGGCTACGCGGCCATGCAAGCCTCGCTTTGTGGTGCGGTAATAACGAAAACAATGAAGGTTGGCAACGCTGGGGCTGGCAAGACGATAAAACCGAAACACAAAAGCAGGAAATTTGGGAGAGTTATTATGCCCTTTTCAATCATATTTTACCACGCGCGGTAGACAGTTTAAACCCGAATATTAGTTATTGGGAAAGCTCGCCAAAATATGGCCGTGGCGACAAACGCTATGAGTTTGAAGGCGATGCGCACGACTGGTGGGTATGGCACGATGGATATCCTTTTGAGCATTTTGAAGAAAAAGTACCACGATTTATGAGTGAGTTCGGGTTTCAGTCGTTCCCAAGTGTGGAAGCCATAAAATACGCCACTGGAAGAGATTCCCTTATAATGAATGATCCGTTTTTTACAAACCATCAAAAACACGCAAGAGGGTTTCAGATTATTGAAGATTATATGGTGCGCGACTATCCCGTACCACAAAATGTGGAAGATTATGTTTATATGAGCCAACTTTTGCAAGCACGTGGAATTACTTTGGGAATCCAAGCCCAGCGCAGGGCAAAACCTTATAATATGGGAACGCTTTATTGGCAATTAAACGATTGCTGGCCAGCGGTTTCGTGGTCTAGTATTGACTATTTGGGTAATTGGAAAGCACTTCATTATAAAGCAAAAAAAGCCTTTGAAAATGTATTGATTTCTGCCGAAGAGAAGAATGATTCCCTTCAGATTTATGTAGTTAATGATAGCTTTAAGAAGCTTTCGGAAGCGCTTTCTATTAAGTTGATAGATTTTGATGGAACAACGATTTACGAAAAGCAGATGGTTGCTGAAAGTGCTGAAGGCAGTAGTGAAATAGTATTTACACTTCCACTAAAAACTTTAAATTTTGATAAGACGTTTTGTGTTTTAAAAGTCAGTTTTGGCAAAAGTGAATACCTGCACTATTTTGTAAATCCAAAAGATTTGAAGTTGAGCGAAAACGAAATTGAAATCGAAACTGAAATCGAAAAGGTGAAAGAAGGATTTAAGGTAACGCTTAGCTCAAAAACCTTGCAGAAAGATGTATTTTTAACTGCTGATGAGAAAGGTAAATTTGAAGATAATTTCTTTGATGTTTTACCGAATGAATCCAAAACAATTCTTTTTACAACCGAAAGTAAAACCACGCCCAAACTGAAACTTAAAACCTTGAACCAATTTATACAATAGCTATGCGAAATACATTTTTTGTTTTCCTCACCTTATTTTGCTTGAACGTTTTTTCGCAACACCCAGAAGTGGTATTAATTCCAAAACCGCAATCTATTGAATTAAAAGAGGGAAGTTTCAAATTTGATAAAAACACAACTATTTATTTTGAGCCAGAATTTGAGATCGCAGGAAATTTTTTCAATGAATTTCTTCAAAATGGCGTAGGTTTTTCACTTAAAAGTACTTCTGAAAAGAAAGCTAGTATCATTATTAAAAAAGACGCTTCCCAACCTTCCGAAGGGTATTCGTTAGACATTTCAAATTCGCAAATTAGCATCAAAGCAAGTGATGCCAGCGGTGCTTTTTACGCTGTTCAGACTTTGCGGCAACTCCTTTCGCCAGAATTGGAAAGTACCCTTGCCTCCAAAGGGAGAATTAAAAGTGAGACGTTTTTAGCTCCGCAGTTAACAATTACCGATTTTCCAAAATTTGTATATCGCGGGATGCATTTGGACGTTTCCAGACATTTTTTCGATAAGGAATTTGTAAAAAAATACATTGCAAATCTCGCTTTGTTAAAAATGAATCGCTTCCATTGGCACCTCACGGATGATCAAGGGTGGCGTATAGAAATAAAAAGGTATCCTGAGCTAACCAAAAAAGGGGCATTCCGTGAAGAAACGCGCATTGGCCATTATGAAGACAAGCCAGTGCAATATGACGGCAAACGCTACGGCGGGTTTTACACTCAAGAGGATATTAAGGAAGTTGTAGCTTTTGCAAAGAAACTCAATATAACAATCATTCCTGAAATAGAAATGCCTGGCCACGCCCAAGCTGCCATTAGTGCTTACCCCGAATTGGGTTGTACTGGTGAACAAATTCCCGTAGCTACAACTTGGGGTGTGTTTGATGATATTTTCTGCCCAAAAGAGGAAACTTTCACTTTCTTAGAAAATGTGTTAAGCGAAGTTATGCCTCTGTTTCCAGGTGAATACATTCACATAGGTGGTGATGAAGCTCCAAAATTACGTTGGAAAAATTGTGCACACTGCCAGCAATTGATAAAGGATAATAACTTAAAAGATGAAAATGGTTTGCAGAGCTACTTTATTCATAGAATTGAAGAATTTGTAAATAGCAAAGGCAAAAAAATAATAGGATGGGACGAGATTTTGGAAGGTGGTCTTGCGCCAAATGCTACCGTAATGTCATGGCGCGGAATGCAAGGCGGCATTGACGCTGCCAAGCAAAATCACGATGTGATAATGACGCCAGTCTCGCATTGTTATTTAGATTACTACCAAAGTGAAAATTTAGATGAACCCACTGCTATAGGCGGTTTTCTTCCCTTGAAAAAGGTGTTTTCCTTCAATCCAATTCCGAGCGAATTGAATGCTGAAGAAGCAAAATATATTCTTGGCGCCCAAGCCAATTTGTGGACGGAATACATCTCTACCGAAAAGCAAGTGGAATATATGGTCTTTCCGAGAATACTTGCTATTAGTGAGGTTACTTGGTCTGGACCGACAGAAAATTTTGAAAAGGAGTATCCTGAGTTTTTTTCACGAGTTGAAGATTTTATGAAGCGCCTGGATGCTCTGAAAATTAATTACGCTAATTATTTATATGAAATTGATGGCAAGATTTTGAAAGAGGACGGACAGGTTTATTACGAATTATCCACACCCACAAAAGGGAAGCAAATTCACTATTCAATAAATAACTCAGAAATTGAAGTTTACTCGAAGCCAATCTTAATTGAAAAAGATTCGAAAATCACTGCGAATGTTTTTAAGAATGACGAAAAACTGGGACGTGATTTTTCCGAAGAGATAGAATACCACAAAGGAATTACGGCAGCTATAGCATTGAATGTATCTCCAAATCCAGCCTATGCCGCCGGGGGGAAAGAAGCTTTGATCAACGGAATTTCTGGCAGCGAAAAACGCTATGGTGACAAAGAATGGTTGGGTTTTTGGGGTGATGATTTGGAAATCACAATCGATTTAGGGAAAGAAACAGAAGTGAATGTATTAAAAACCAGGTTTTTCAATTCCCCTGGAGTGTGGATTTATTCACCTAAAGAAATCGCCATTTCCTGCGAAGATGCGGGCGGAAAGAAGTATACCTATTTAAAAGAAGTAAATGCAGAGAATAATAATTTGATAAATGTTCAGGTAGATCTGAGAATCAAAAATCAGCCTTTCAAGACTAGATATATTAAAATGAAGATTCCAAATTATGGAATGATTCCAGATGGATTGCAAGGAGCGGGGCATAAAGCTTGGACGTTTATTGACGAAATAATCATTGAATGATAATAGAAATTTGCGCAAACAGTTTTGAAAGTGCTCAAGCCGCGTATCTTGCCGGAGCAAACCGAATAGAGCTTTGCACCGAACTTTCAGTGGGTGGACTTACGCCAAGTCATGGGTTGATTGAAAAAGTGGTTTCCGAATTGGATATTCCGACACACGTTTTAATTCGTCCGCGGAGTGGGAATTTTACGTATTCCAATGAGGAATTTGATGTGATGTTACGCGATATTGAATTCTGTAAAAAGGTCGGTTGCACGGGAATTGTGAGCGGTTTTTTAACTTTAGAAAATAGAATCGATTCAATAAAAACAAAACAATTGATAAAAGCTTCCGAAGGAATGGATTTCACTTTTCATCGTGCCTTTGATTGGGTTGAAAATCCATTAAATGAACTTCAAAAACTAATAGATTTAAAGGTAAATCGGCTGCTTTCCTCAGGACAAAAACAAACTGCTATCGCAGGGATTTCACTTTTGAAACAACTTAAAAACCATTCAGAAGGGAAAATAGAAATTATGCCTGGAGGCGGGATAAACGTTGAAAATGCTGCAAACTTTAAAGAATCTGAATTTAAGAGTATCCATTTTTCCGCAACTACAAAAAAGCAAGTACTTTCTGAAAAACCAAAAATTCCTATGCACAGCGACGCTTTTTTTGAAGAGGGAATTGTTGCAACCTCGAATACGGAAACAATTCAAAAGATTATCCAGCTCCTATCATAATGAAACTGCCAACTGCTATTTATTCAATCCCACTTTCTAAACGGATTCTTACTGAGATTTGAATTGTAATATTTAATATCCCCAGTAACTTCCTTACCTAACCAATTCGGTTTTGAAAAGGGTTCGTTTTCAGAGCCAAGTTCTACTTCCGCGACTATCAATCCTTCATTTTCGCCCATAAAATCATCGACTTCAAAATTATGGTCTCCAACGGTAACTTCATAGCGTGTTTTTTCAATAATCCCAGGCTCACAAAGATGTAACAAGGCTTCAGCATCGGATTGGGAAATCTGCTTTTCCCATTCAAAACGCGAAACACCAGATTCGTTTGATTTCCCCTTTATGGTAATATATCCGTCATTCCCGTGAAGTCGGATGCGAACAGTGCGCTCGGGGTGTGTATTTAAAAAGCCCTGAACAATTCGTGTTCGACGATAGGCTTCATTTTTGAAAGCCTCGGAAGTGACCAAAAATTTACGCTCTATTTCTTGCATTTTGAAAGTTGTTTATTGTGAATTTTCGATAAAGTTAGTAAAGCTACAACTGCTCCGATGGTCGCAAAAAGCATATCAGACTGTGTATCCCAAATATAACCTTGAGTTCCTAAAAAGGAATCGCCTCCTTCACCGCTTATGACAGAAACACCCCATTCAATTAATTCATATGCAGCGCTTATCGCCAAGGCTATGCAAATTACAATGAAAGACAACCAATTAGTTTTCAAAATCACTTTTTTACGAATTAGCAATTCACGAGCAATCATAGCTGGTACGAAACCTTGGACAAAATGGCCCAATTTATCATAATTATTGCGGGATTGATGAAAAATATCACGGATCCAATCAAAAAGCGGTACTTCAGCGTAGGTGTAATGTCCACCAACAATCAGGATGACACAGTGAAAAAAGATCAGTGCATAAACTAAATTCGTAAACCTAAATGTTTTGAACGTTAAGGCCAAAACCAAAACCCCAATAATAGCTGGCATTACTTCCAAAAACCAAGTGAAATATTCTTTGGGATTGATTGCTGACCAAATGAGAAGCACTATTAACAATACCAAAAGGGTGTATATTAATTTCATAAATAATTATTTATGTCCGGCAATTTGCTTAATTTTTTCAGAAACGATAATTTTTTCCGGATAATTTCTTTTAGATAAAACGTGCATCGCTTCGGATATCGTTTCAGCTTGAATCATTTTGTATTTCTTCGGAACTAAAAACCTAAAAACCTTCATAAAAGATTCAGCCACGTTCTCTCCTAAACGCGATTCATTTCTATCACCGCTAATCAATGAAGGTTGTAAAATGTATATGTCAGGTTGAGCGCAGTCCAAACCTTGTCTTAGGACATCTCGTTGCATTTCTCCTTTTGTTTTGTTGTAAAAAACACTGCTGTTTTCATCAGCGCCCATGGCTGAGATTACGATAAAAGTTTTAATTCCATTCTTTTTGGCGAGTTTTGCAGCGGCAACGGGAATACCATAGTCAATTTTTTTATAAGTGATCTTATTGGGTGTTTTGGCCTTTGTGGTTCCTATACAGCAGAAAACCACATCAGCTGTGAAGTCTTCGGAATAGTTTTCCAATTGGAACATATCAATTAGATGTTCCTCAATTTTTGGTGAATCTATTTCGACCGAACTACGAGAAAACAATTTTATTTTTTCAAACGAAGGATCATTTAAAAGTTTTTCCAATAGGATGTTTCCAGTTAATCCTGTTGCGCCTAATACAATCGCTGTTTTCATAGCATAAATATACCTAAATCGTTTTGTGGGTTCTATTGAAAAACCCCATTAAAGATATTAAATTTACATCATGTTCGAAGAACGCCATATTCGTAAAATAATCCATATAGATATGGATGCTTTTTATGCCTCTGTAGAGCAGTTGGACAATCCAGAGCTACGCGGAAAACCCTTGGCTGTTGGCGGAAGTGAACAACGCGGAGTTGTAGCGGCCGCAAGTTATGAAGCTAGGAAATTTGGTGTGCGAAGCGCAATGAGTGGAATGGCTGCCAAACGCAATTGCCCGGAATTGATTTTTGTAAGACCACGTTTCGACCGTTATAAAGAAATTTCGAAACAGATTCGTGAAATATTTTATGAGTATACAGATTTGGTAGAACCCCTTTCACTGGATGAAGCTTATCTCGATGTTACCGAAAATAAAAAAGGAAATCCTAGCGCTACCATGATTGCTGAGGAAATTCGAAAGAAAATAAAGGAAAAGACTGGCCTGAATGCTTCTGCAGGAATTTCCATCAACAAATTTGTTGCGAAAATTGCAAGTGATATTAATAAACCGAATGGACAGAAAACGATTGTTCCAGAAGAAGTTGTTTCATTTTTGGAAACGCTGGATGTGAAAAAATTCTTTGGGGTTGGTAAGGTTACAAAAGAAAAGATGTATCGCTTGGGAATTTATAATGGCAAAGATCTGAAGCAACAGTCCTTGGAATTTTTAAACGAAAATTTTGGAAAAAGTGGAAGCCATTACTACAATGTGGTTCGAGGAATACACAATAGCAAAGTAAAGCCTTCTCAGAAACAAAAGTCATTAGCTGCAGAACATACTTTTTCTCAGAATATCTCTTCTGAAATTTTTATGATGGAACCGTTAGAGGAAATCGCTGATGAGGTGGAACAACGTTTGCTTAAAAGAAAATTAGCTGGTAAAACCGTTACTTTGAAAATTAGATATAGTGATTTCACCATACAAACAAGAAGCAAGACCTTGCCGCTCTTTCTGGCCTCCAAAGACTTGATCCTTGAAGTGGTTAAAGAATTGTTATATCAGGAAAAAATGAAGGAATCGGTACGCTTGTTGGGAATCTCAATTTCGAATCTTAACAATGAGAAACCTAAAAAAAAGGAAGCCCCAAAAGAATCAATCGACGTCCAACTGAAACTTGAATTTTAAAGCCCACCCCTAACCCCTCCCAAATGGAGGGGAACTTAGTTGCTCAATTATTTAGGCAAGACATTAAATGATAAATTTTAAATATGATAGAAAGCTACTTATCTTTAAACTAATTTAAAACTCCAAATTATGAAGGCCGCAGCTTTTTCCTTTCTTGCCATTGCAGGTTTTATCTTTCTATTTTCCTGTAAAAACGAAGTCAAAAATAATGATGAAACCCAAACCGTTGTCGCAGATACAATTCCTCAGCAGACTGATCCAGAATCAATGTACGTTACTGCTGTGAGTGGATTGACCTTGCGTGAGCATCCAAACTTGCAAAGTACAAAATTGGCTGTGATGCCTTTGGGAACCAAGGTTAAAATCATTAATGCCGAAAAAGAATCAACCATGAATGTCGGTGGGATTGATGGTGGAATGGACGAGATAGAATACAACAATAAAACAGGATTTGTGTTTAATGGATTTATCTCGAAATTTTTTCCTCCTGGAGAAAATGCGCTTGCAAAGAATTATGCTGAAGAATTAAAGAAGGACTTTCCAACTGTGGAATATTCCGAAGCTGCCGGCGGCACTGCGAGCAAACCCACAAAGACCGAAACTTTGATTTTACCAACGGATAAATGGCACGAAGCATTTTTTATAGCGCAGCAACTTTTTGAAATTCCGAAGAGTTTTGCTTTTCCAACTCCAAAGGGTTCTAATAACGAGACCCAACAAAACGGAAACAAAAAGAAAAACGATTTTATTAGCGAATTGCAGATTTCTAGAAATAGCAACGAGCTACAAAAAATCGCTTATAATTATAAAACTGAAGGATTTGGTTATACAGTTAGCATTTTAAAAGATTCTAGAGGAATGAAACTCGAAAAAGTAGAGGTAGCAGATTAGGGCGATATCAAAGTTCTAACTTCTATAACGATATAATCAAAAAAGAAGATGGGCCATATACGGCCCATCTTCATTTATTGAGATTTACATATCTTAAAAATATCTCAATTACTTTATATGTGTAACTCGGAGGGTATTCACCATTCCCTTATTTACAATAGGCATAGCTGCAAGATTTATTAAGTAGTCGTCTTTGTGTACGTATCCTTTTTCAGCAGCAATTCTATTTACATCGTCCACGGTTTCGTCTGTGCTTACGTATTTGTCATAATAAAAAGCTTTTACACCCCATAACAAATTTAGACGCGCAAGGATGCGTTTGTTTGAGGTAAATGCCAAGATAAATGCCGAAGGTCGCCAAGCAGAAATTTGGAAAGCGGTATAGCCACTGTTTGTCAAGGTACAAATAGCCTTTGCTTCAATTTCATTGGCCATGTGGGCCGCGTGATAACAAATGGATTTAGTTATATAACGATTAGTTTTTATCTGTGGTGGCTCTTGTGGTACGCGAATCAATTCAGAATTTTCTACACTTCTTAAGATTTTGGCCATTGTTTTGATTACTGCTACGGGATAATTTCCTACTGAAGTTTCACCTGAAAGCATCACCGCATCTGCACCGTCCATAACTGAATTCGCAACGTCGTTCACTTCGGCTCGCGTTGGGGTTAACGAAGTGATCATCGTTTCCATCATTTGTGTTGCGATGATTACTGGTATACGCGCTCGCTTTGCGGTAAGTACAAGTTCTTTTTGGATTAATGGAACTTCTTCAGCCGGTACTTCTACACCTAGATCTCCACGGGCAACCATCAGACCATCGCAATAGGCAATAATCTTATCGATATTTTCAACCGCTTCGGGCTTTTCTATTTTTGCGATGATGGGAATTTTATATTCAGAATGGGCTTCAATGAGAGCCTGTAATTCCTTTAAATCTTCGGCGTGGCGAACAAAGGAAAGCGCCATCCAATCTACATTTTGCTCAATGGCGAATATAGCATCTTCCTTATCTTTTGGAGTAAGTGCTGGAAGTGAAAGCTTTGTATTGGGCAGATTTACACCTTTTTTTGATCGTAAAGGACCGCCTTGAATAACCATTGCCCTAACTTCATCTGTATTATTGGTTTCCAATACTTCAAAAATGAGTTTACCGTCATCTAGAAGTACACGTTCTCCAGGGTTTACATCTTTTGGAAAGTTATCATAATTCATATAGACTTTCTTTTTTGTGCCTTCAAATTCTTTTCCAGTACACAAAAGAAGCTCGTCACCAGGCTGAAGCACTACCTCATCCTTCATTGTGCCAATACGAAGTTTTGGGCCCTGTAAATCGCCTAAAATGGCTACGTGAAGATCCAATTCTTCCGAAAGTCTTCGAATTGTTGCAATATTATTTTTAACGGTGTCGTAATCTGCATGTGAAAAGTTCACCCTAAAAACATCCACACCTTCCAACATCATATGTTTTAAGATCTCCTCACTGTTCGTTGCGGGGCCAAGGGTTGCTACTATTTTAGTTCTTTTTTGATGTGACATTTAATCGAAAATTAAATTGTTCTTAGATTTTATATTTTCTGTTTCCACTACATATGCGGAAATGATCTGCTTGACCTTTTTTATTTCAGAAACAAAAGATGATAGTGACATATTTTCAAAGTCTGAATATATTTTTAGAAAATAATCTACTTTTTTAAATTCTGGAAGTAGATAATGATCTTTAGCCCTTTGAGAATCAACTTCTGTAAATAAACCGCCAGAGCTTTGTAGACTTGCATCTATGGTCCTGGATTTATTGGACACTAAATAATACTGATTATAGTTTATTTCATCTATATAATCAAATATTGGGAAAGTAGTCATCACTCCACCAAAGGTGAAGTCGATATCTACTCTTCTTCTTTTGAATCTTGTATTGAGATATTTATTCAGTAAATAAGCCACCTTGTACTCTTCTTCACTACAATGAATTGCAATGAGGCTGAAGGGTTCTTCAAATTCTTCATCAAAAAGGAGTTTGTGGTTGGCCATTTTAAAGTTTAACAGTATTTCTATTTCAGACATTATTGAATGGACTTAACACTCTTTTTAGCTGTCTCTACAAAAATAGACAACTTAAAAGCTATTAGCTAAATTAATTATGCTTGTTGAAAGAAAATTAATGTAATGATAATCTAGGCTTACGCCTTCTGAGAATCAATTTTAATTTGAAGTTTATAATAGGCTCTTTTTGCAGCACGTTCCTCGGCTTTCTTCTTAGAAGTTGCCCTGGCTTTTGCAACTATCTCATCGCCCACTTTTAATCGTACGGCAAAATGCTTTAATTCATCTTTGCCATTGTCTTCATAAATTTCAAAACCGAATGGTTTCTTATATTTTTGACACCATTCAATTAAGAGGCTTTTATAGCTAATAACCTTTCCTTCTAATTTTTTGATATCCACATACGGCTTTATTACCCGTTTGTAAATAAATTTCTCACAGTATTTAAACCCTCGATCTAGATAGATCGCACCTACAAGTGCTTCAAAAACATTTCCATAGATATTTCCGCTGAATTGTTGGGTTGGAACTGTTGTCTTTAAGAATTTCACCAATTGAAAATCACGACCCAATTCGTTGAGATGTTCACGGCTTACTACCTTACTGCGCATTTTGGTTAGATAACCTTCATTGCCCTCAGGTACTTTTTTGAATAGGTGTGCAGCAATTACGGCACCTAACATTGCATCTCCCAAAAACTCAAGTCTTTCGTAGTTTTGAGGTTGGCCATTTAGATTTTTTTCATTCGTCGAACGATGGGTAAAAGCAGTTTCGTAAATGGATAGGTCTTTTGGCTTGAAGCCCAATATTTTTTTAAGGGAATTGACAAATTCCCCGTCTTTATTTGAACGGGTAGAAAATATTTGTTTAATAGAGGCCATTAATAATTTTAGGCGTCAAGTTTTTTAAAGAGTACACAAGCATTGTGTCCACCAAACCCGAATGTATTGCTCATTGCCACTTTTATATCGCGTTTCTGAGCCTTGTTGAGTGTAAGGTTTAAAGAAGGATCAATGTTTTCATCTACCGTAGTATGGTTAATGGTAGGTGGAACAATCCCGTATTTCATCGCCAAGATAGAGGCGATAGCTTCAATAGCACCGGCAGCACCAAGTAAATGGCCGGTCATTGATTTTGTTGAATTGATATTGATATCCTTGGCGTGTTCACCAAAAACATTTACAATAGCTTTCAATTCGGCCACATCGCCTAGTGGTGTTGAGGTTCCGTGCGTGTTGATAGCATCAACTTCGTTTGGATTCATGTGGGCATCGCGCAGACAATTCAGCATAACGCGTTCTACACCTCTTCCTTCGGGATGTGGTGCGGTCATATGATAAGCATCACTGCTCATACCACCTCCCACAATTTCCGCATAAATTTTTGCACCTCGTTTTTTGGCATGCTCATATTCTTCAAGAATAAGAGCTCCAGCTCCTTCACCTAATACAAAACCATCTCTGGTTGCGTCAAAAGGCCTAGATGCTGTTTGTGGACTTTCGTTCAGTGTTGACAACGCATGCATTGCATTAAACCCACCCATCCCAGCTATGGTTACAGCGGCTTCACTTCCTCCTGTAACAATAATATCACACGTGCCCAATCTTATATAATTGAATGCATCGATTATCGCATTAGCAGAAGATGCACAGGCGGAGACAGTAGTATAATTTGGCCCCATAAAACCGTGTTTTATGGAAATATTTGCAGGTGCGATATCCGCAATCATCTTAGGAATAAAGAAGGGGTTGAAACGAGGTGTTCCATCCCCTTCTGCATAATTTATTACTTCATTCTGAAAGGTTTCTAGACCACCAATTCCTGCTCCCCATATCACGCCTACACGAAATTTGTCAACATCAATGAAGTCTATTCCAGCATCTAAGATGGCTTCATCTGAAGATACAAGGGCATATTGGGCAAATCGGTCTAGTTTCCTAGCTTCTTTCCTATCAAAATGATCTTCTGGATTGAAATTTTTCAATTCACAAGCAAATTTAGTTTTGAACTTTTCAGTATCAAAATAGGTAATTGGGGCACAACCACTTTTCCCACTAATGAGAGCATCCCAATATTCGTTAATATTGTTGCCTATAGGGGTAAGTGCACCAAGACCAGTAACTACAACTCGCTTCAATTCCATAGAAGAATTCTTATTTTGCTGCTTCTATATAGGAAATTGCTTGACCTACTGTAGCAATATTTTCAGCTTGGTCGTCTGGAATCTGGATATCGAATTCTTTTTCGAATTCCATGATAAGCTCTACCGTATCCAAGGAGTCGGCTCCTAAGTCGTTAGTGAAGCTAGCTTCGTTTACAACTTCGTTTTCGTCTACACCTAATTTGTCTACGATAATCGCTTTTACTCTTGATGCAATGTCTGACATAATTCTTGATTTTTAAATTTAATTATAAGTGGCAAAAATAAAATATTTTAATTGATTACACCATTTAATATTCAAAATGTGAGAAAGGGTTGCTTTAAAATTCGTTTTTAATACGAATTTACGCAAGCCAAACTTACAGACGCCTATTAAATAGTCAACTAAGCAAGGAACGATTTAGATTAATTTTTTTTTTTTGTCCCTTACTCATAAATCATTTCAATGATACAAAATAACATCGAAAGATTTAACCAAATTAAACAATTTTGGGCGAAGTAAAACCCTATTGCCTTACTTTTGTGTTTTTATTTGTTAATATTTACTTCGAGAAAACTTTTGGAAACGGGAATGAAGAAACGGATTGTAATTTTTGCGTCGGGGAGTGGTACCAATGCCGAGAACATTATTAAATACTTTCAACGAACCCAATTTGCCGAGGTCGTCCTGGTGCTCTCAAACAAGAAAGATGCCAAAGTGTTGGAACGTGCTAAAAAGCTTAATGTTAAAGCGAATTTTTTCACAAAAGATGAATTATTTTCAGAAGAAGGGATTTTGGATATTTTGAAAGCTATTCAACCAGATCTTATTGTATTGGCGGGCTTTCTATTGAAATTTCCTGGAATTATTATCAAGGAGTTTCCCGATAAAGTGATAAATATTCATCCGGCTTTACTTCCCAAATATGGTGGAAAGGGAATGTATGGTAACTTTGTTCACGAGTCAGTATTAAAAAATAAGGAAGGGGAAACAGGAATAACCATCCATTATGTGAATGAAAATTATGACGAGGGAGCAATCATTTCCCAAAAGAAAGTAAAACTTTTAAAAATTGACACGGCAGAAACGATTGCGAATAAAGTACATGATTTGGAATATGAATGGTTTCCAAAAATAATTGAAGAAGTACTCCAAAATGGCTAAAAAACAAAAGTTTTATGTTGTTTGGTTCGGAAATCCTGCTGGAATTTTTGGCAGTTGGGAAGAATGCAAACGTTCAATCCACGGAGTTACTGGAGCACAATATAAAAGCTTCGAAACTTTTGATGAAGCGAAGAAAGCCTATAATAAAGAATATGCGGATTATAAGGGGAAAACAGTTAAGAAAATACTATCTAAAGAACTGCTCCAAAAAATTGGAGAGCCCAATCTTTACTCTATCGCTGTTGATGCTGCCTCCAGTGGAAATCCTGGAAAGATGGAATATCGAGGTGTAGATACGCAAACACTTAAGCAATTGTTCCATCAAGGTCC
The DNA here is from genome assembly GCA_034675805.1 of Aequorivita sp. Classification (GTDB taxonomy): domain Bacteria; phylum Bacteroidota; class Bacteroidia; order Flavobacteriales; family Flavobacteriaceae; genus Aequorivita. The sequence goes on from JAUCCX010000001.1 coordinate 2,080,196, forward strand.
TTTTCAACAGGGAACCAATAATATTGGAGAGTTCTTGGCGTTGGTGCACGGACTCGCTTTTTTACAAAAAAATAATAGCAATCGCATTATCTATAGCGATTCTCGAATTGCTATTGGTTGGGTAAAAAAGAAAAAATGCAACACAAAATTGAAACCGAACTCAAAAAATAAAGCGCTATTCGAACTGGTTTTACGTGCCGAAAACTGGCTTAAAACGAATAAATACGAAACCAAAATCGTAAAATGGGAAACCAAAGCTTGGGGTGAGATTCCAGCAGATTTTGGGCGAAAATAGTCTAATCTAAGGGCTTTTTAAACCTCTAAAGATTGATTTTCATAATCCATATTTCCTTAAAAAACGCCAAATCTTTATTTGCTTTCCATTTTTCATAAACGGATTTTAAGGATGTGTCATTGGCAATATAAACGTAATTCCATTTATCTCTTGGTGTGATAAAAGTCTCTGGAGTATAGTTTCTTTCTTTTAATGCTTGCGACCATCTTGCAGCATTACTTTGTACTGAGAAAACATTGGTTACAAGATAATACCCTGCAGCTAATCCGGGTACGGTCATAGACTGTAGTCTAACTTCTTTTTTTATTTTATCTTCTTCCGAAAGAACCACGGGCTCTTTCGGAACTATTTTCTTATATGTTTTTTGAACGTCCGGAGTCTTTTTTTCTACTATTTTTCTCTCTTTTTTTGATGAATTTTCTTTTGAGTCAGGGGTGGATTCATCAACTAATTCTTGATGCTCTGAAATAGCAATTGCAACGGTAGTGTCCTTTACCATTTCTGTTTTTTCCTTTAGGAAGGCTTTATTTATTTCAGTTTCAAAGGCAACAAAGAATAAATAAAATCGATCGGCCTTTCCTTGAAATTTTAGATTTGCTTGAGTTGTAGCGTGATCAAATAAATCATTGTTTTGATTGGGAATTTCCATTTTCAACAAATCGAATCCGAGAGTATTTATACTATTGGGATTTCTGTCGTTGAAATATTCATTTTCCATAGTTATGGAGCTATTAAAGAAATTCTTTTCCTCTCTTAACATATTACTTAAGGCAATAAAATCTCCGGTTTTTTTATCATAAATAGAAACTTGGTCAGTCTTTATTTTTCGATCTCCTTCCATCGCACCGATTGCGAGCGTGGTTTGTATGATTCCTTCGTCTTTACTCTTAAAGTCTTTAAACTCTATTTGAATTTCATCTTTACCTACCTCAACCAGTCCATTGTAGGTTGTAAAATATTTGGGACTTTGCGCTAGATCTTCATAAACAATATATAAAAGCCAGCCTGCTGAACCTCCACCGGAAATCTCCCCTTCGGTAGCTTTGATATTTCCTACTGCATAAGTTCCATTTATGTTAGAAATGCTTTGAAGCTTCGTTGTAACATCAGCATAACATACATAAGGCTTATTGGTTATAAACGCCGCAGAATTATGACTGTCATAAATGATTTCTCCGTTTATAGGCTTATAAATATCATTAGGGGTTTTGAATACTATTGAGTTTATGTCTTCTTCTCTGTCCCCCTGACCTTTGTGAACCATCTTATTGCCAGATTTCCTTAAAACTCCTTTTTCGAAAGGGTAAAGCCCACACCAATAAAGTGCCGCATATTTGATTTTTGAATTTTTAGGCGTATCAATTATTGTTGCTTCACTTGAACTGAAGGTTGCCGGATCGTCATCCACATCAATATATTTCATTTTTACAATATCGTTGGGGATTTTTAAATCCATTAATGGATTTTTAGCGTGTTCCCCAAGAATATTATTCCCAATAAGGATTGAATTTCCAGAAAGATATAATTGTTTGTTCTCTTTAAAGGAAACGCCTTCTTGAGTATATGAAAATTGAAGAACCAAACATGCAACTACAAGAAAAAAGAGGTTTTTCATTAAATGAGAATTAGAGTTTCGGAATTTACAAATTTTTAAATTATTGTAATTTTTTATTTATAATAATAACAACCCATTAGTTCAGATGATAAAGGGAAAAAATTGCAAATAATTGATTAAATTTGCCCCTCTTTAAAAATCAGCTATGAGTAAATTAGTTATAGTAGGCACAGTTGCCTTTGATGCCATTGAAACTCCTTTTGGAAAAACAGATAGAATTCTGGGTGGTGCTGCTACTTATATTGGTCTGGCCGCTTCTCAGTTTAAGGTTAATAGCGCAATTGTATCCATAGTAGGTGGCGATTTTCCTAAGGAAGATCTTAAAATGCTTGAAGAGAATGGAATGGATATTTCGGCACTTGAAGTGGTTGAAGATGGAAAGACTTTCTTTTGGAGTGGGAAATATCACAATGATATGAATACTCGCGACACACTTATAACTGATTTGAATGTTCTTGCAGATTTCAATCCACAGGTTCCTGAAGATTATAAAGATGCTGAAGTGGTAATGTTAGGAAACCTTCATCCCCTCGTCCAATTGAGTGTGATTGCACAAATGGATTCTCCAAGATTAATTGTCTTGGATACTATGAATTTTTGGATGGACAGTGCTTTAAGCGAATTAATGCAAGTTATTGCAAAAGTAGATGTAATTACTATTAATGATGAAGAGGCAAGGCAGCTTTCAGGAGAGTATTCACTTGTAAAGGCAGCACATAAAATAATGGAAATGGGTCCGAAATATGTGGTAATAAAAAAGGGTGAACACGGTGCGTTGCTTTTTGGTGATGATGATGTGTTCTTTGCCCCAGCAATGCCATTGCGAGAGGTTTTTGACCCAACCGGGGCTGGTGATACATTTGCTGGAGGATTTACCGGGTATTTAGCTAGAACTGGGAATTACAGTTATGATAATATGAAAAATGCTGTTATCAATGGATCTGCATTGGCTTCTTTCTGTGTAGAAAAATTTGGCCCAGAAAGATTGCTTAATCTTACAAATAAGGACGTGCATCAACGCATACAACAGTTTAAAAGCTTGACACAGTTTGATATTAAGTTAACCTAAAATACGCGCCCTGAAATTTTCAGGGCGTTTTTTGTACATTTATATAGTTTCAGAAAAAATATGAGCGACGCGTTAAAACACGAATGTGGAATTGCCTTAGTAAGATTGTTGAAGCCTTTAGAATATTATAAGGAAAAATACGGTACGGCATTTTACGGAGTAAACAAAATGTATTTAATGATGGAGAAACAGCATAACCGTGGGCAAGACGGTGCTGGTTTGGCCAGCATTAAATTGGATGTCAGCCCTGGAGAACGCTATATAAGTCGGGTGCGTTCGAATGATGCACAGCCCATTCAGGATATTTTTTCCCAAATAAACGAGCGGATAAATTTAGAATTCAAAGAGCATCCAGAATACAAAGACGATGTTGCCGCACAAAAAAAGAACATCCCATATATTGGTGAGCTATTTTTGGGTCACGTTCGCTATGGCACCTTTGGACTTAATAGTGTTGAAAACGTTCATCCCTTTCTTCGTCAAAACAATTGGATGCATCGGAATTTGATTATTGCTGGAAACTTCAATATGACGAATACCAATGTCTTGTTTGATAATCTTATAAAATTGGGAATGCACCCAAAAGAAAAGACAGACACCGTTACAATAATGGAAAGGATAGGTCATTTTTTGGATGATGCAGTTCGGAAACTTTATAAAAAGGCCAAAGCAAAAGGATTCAATAAACAAGATGCCTCACCATATATCGCCGAAAATCTCAATGTTGCAAAGATACTTCGCAAGTCGGCTTCAAATTGGGATGGCGGTTACGCATTGGCGGGACTTCTAGGTCATGGAGATGCTTTTGTCTTACGAGATCCTGCTGGAATTAGACCGGTATATTATTATCAGGATGATGAAGTGATTGTTGTTGCTTCAGAAAGACCTGCCATTCAAACTACTTTCAACGTTGCTTTTGAAGATGTTAAGGAATTGGATCCTGGCAAAGCCTTGATCATTAAAAAAGATGGAAGCATGACACTTTCGGAAATCTTGGCTCCGTTGGAACGCAGATCCTGCTCTTTTGAAAGAATCTATTTTTCACGTGGAAGTGATGCCGAAATTTATCAAGAACGAAAAATGCTAGGAAAGCTAGTAATGCCGAAAGTACTTGAAGTGATAAATTATGATACTGAGAATTCGGTTTTTTCCTTTATACCTAATACGGCAGAAACTTCTTTTTATGGAATGCTGGATGCGGCTCAGGATGAGTTGAACAAACAAAAGAATGAGGCTATTATAAAGGAAAGAAAAACCTTGACACTTGAGAGATTACATCAAATCCAAGCCCATAAAATCCGCACTGAGAAAATTGCTATAAAGGACGTTAAGCTAAGAACTTTTATCACAGATGACAGTAGCCGTGATGATCTTGTGGCACACGTGTATGACGTCACTTATGGTGTTGTAAAACCTACTGATAATTTAGTAATAATCGACGACAGTATAGTAAGGGGAACCACCTTGAAAAAAAGTATCCTGAATATGCTCGATAGGCTTCATCCCAAGCAGATTGTTATAGTTTCTTCAGCACCGCAAATTAAATACCCAGATTGTTATGGGATCGATATGGCAAGACTTGAAGATTTGGTAGCATTTCAAGCAGCATTGCAACTCCATAAAGATCGTGGCACTTATGCCATAGTAGAGGAGATTTACAATAAATGTAAAGAACAGGTAACAATGGAAGATATTTCTGTGGTTAACCATGTGAAAAAACTATACGCTCCTTTCACAGACGAGGAAATTTCCGATAAGATAGCTGAAATTGTTAGTCAGGAGAATATAAAGGCTAAAGTCAAGCTTATTTTTCAATCTGTGGATGATTTGCACAAAGCCTGCCCCAAAAACTTAGGAGACTGGTATTTTACAGGCAATTATCCAACTTCAGGAGGAAATAGAGTTGTTAATCGTGCTTATATCAATTTCTACGAAGGAAATCCCGAACGTGCTTATTGATGAATTTCTTAAATTTTAACACACCTCTAACCGTTTATCGGTAAGCTAATTCACTTAATCGAATTTGTTAACTATCACTATTTTAGTGCTAAAAGTTAAATTATATTTGGGCTTACCATAAGGCGTAAGTAGGTTAGGTCTATGGTAAGATTTGGGGCAAAAAAGGTAGGCGAAAGCCTACCTTTTTTCATGCCATAAATCCTGGGGTGGCGAGCTTTCCGCATTGTTCTTTGTTTTTTCATTCTTATTGCGAGCCGTTTACTCTTCCCCTTTGCGAAAGCCTACCTTTTTTGTCGTGATTACTACATAGATACTCCCTTTACACCACCCCGATTCCTTAATTATACCCTTGCCCATAAGCATAATAGTCATAACCAATTATAATACTTCTGCGTCATTCAGATTGTCTTCTGTGCAACTGTATCTCATTTGAGCAATAAGATTTGTGATAATAACCGCTTGGGTAAGTTAGTCTAGTTCTGCGAAACATTTAACGCGGATCCGTCTCCCATAACTTCCAAGCTAGGTTCTGCTATTTTAAACAGATGCGATAATTAAGAAACCGAGGCCCCTAAGAAACTCTAGTTTTTATGTTTTTCATAAGATTCATTGATTATTTTATATTTTTTTTCAAAATATCTGATTCATTTTATGATTTATTACTTGGTAGAAGTGTTAAAATTCATATGAAATCGATATTTTCTAACCTAAAAGATGCGAAAATGGGTTATTTGACGAAAAAACAGGTAACTCATCTAAAACCATAATCTTTAATAGTTTATTGCTATATATTTGAACTTACCATTAGCATAAGTAGGTTAAGTTCATGGTAGATTTGGGGCAAAAAAAGGCAAACGTTAGTTTGCCTTTTTTTATGCCCCAAATTTACGGGGTGGCGAGCCTTAATATAGGATCAAGCATAATTGTTTTGTTTATGCAAAGATTGTTGTTTGTCTGCAAAAAAAATTATCCTGCTCTTTTTCATATCTTAACTATTCTCTGAAAATTTTTAACTTTGAAAATGAGGCATTGCCAAATTTTTTAAATGCAAGGGCACACTGAGTAGAATTGGACTATTTTACTCCTCAACTTGACAACCGCATCACAATGTTGTATATTAGCACTAGGTATTAATCACTTATACTAGGATACCTTTCCTCTCTGAAAATATTATTTGGAAGTATAATTTGTACTTTTATTTTCAGACCACATGCCGACTCTATGTCGACCATACTCCATAGATACTTCATATATATCTCCAAAATTCTTTCACTATTGTCGTTGCTTTTCAAAGGTTTCTAAAGAGCCATTATTCCTGTTGGTTATTATTACACATATCACCATTTAAAGATAAACCTGTATGGTTATATTGGGACGGATCAAAGTGATTGAAAAAAATCCGGGAAGAATGATTTTCAGTAGGTCGAGATAATTGTCCAAAGCGTGGTTTTAAAAAGCAAAAATTAGAATTCTATTTCAATTCACACACGACTTTTGAGAATGATCCTTAATATATCTAATCCAATAGTGTAATCTTCTTGCGAGCCGTTTCACTTTTCCCAAAACACTAATTTTCCTTTTAGGACTTCGATTTGTCATTTTTTCAAATAAAAAATCCACAGCCAATTTTGACTGTGGATTTATACAGATTTCAATTCGGCTTATTTTAACTTGCGAATTGTGATATGCGATTCTTATTTATTCTTATTGTAATTAGCTGAAACCTCGTCCCAGTTAATTACATTCCAAAACGCACCAACATAGTCTGGACGTTTATTTTGGTATTTTAAGTAATAAGCGTGTTCCCAAACATCCAGTCCTAAGATTGGAGTTCCGCCACATCCGGTTTTTGGCATTAATGGATTGTCTTGATTAGGGGTAGAACAAACTTCTACTTTCCCACCTTTATGAACACACAACCATGCCCAACCTGAGCCAAACTGGGTTTTAGCCGCAGTAGAGAATTTTTCTTTAAAAGCATCAAAACTTCCAAAAGCATCGTCGATGGCTTTTGCCAAATCACCTGAAGGTTTTCCACCGCCTTTGGGAGACATTACTTTCCAAAAAAGACTGTGATTATAAAATCCACCACCGTTGTTACGAACAGCTTTATTGTTCATATCTAAATTTGTCAAGATATTCTCTATGGATTTTCCATCCATATCTGTGCCTTCAATGGCTGCATTAAGATTGTTTGTATAACCTTGGTGGTGTTTATCATGATGGATTTCCATTGTTTTGGCATCAATGTTTGGTTCTAACGCATCAAATGCATACGGCAATTTTGGTAACTCGAAAGACATAATTATATAGTTTTTAATTGATTATTACTAAATTCACTCAAAGTTAGGCATTATCAACATTTTAAACTGTTATAGATTTTATAAGATTTCTATCTAATGCTAGATAAATTTGATTCCAAACCTATAAAAATACTATTTTAGTGCAAAACTGGACTTCTTGAAAAAACCATTCTCTTTCTCAATTTATGATGCGGCAGCCGGAAGCGGAAAAACCTTCACGCTGGTTAAGGAATATTTGAAGAAAATTCTCACCTCAAAAAATGACGATTATTTTAAGCATCTTTTGGCTATCACCTTCACCAACAAAGCTGTGGCTGAAATGAAACAACGAATTGTCGAAACTTTGGTCAACTTTAGTGAAGAGGAAAGCGTGAACAATCCACGGCCAATAATGAAAAAAATCTCAGAAGAAACGACAATGAGCGTGGCTGAGATTCAAATGCGATCTAAGAAGATTCTAAAAAATTTATTGCACAATTACGCAGCATTTAGTGTTGAGACTATTGATAGATTTAATCACAGATTAATACGAACCTTTGCCCGCGACTTAAAGTTGGCTACTAATTTCGAAGTAACCTTAGATATACCGCAACTCCTCTCCGAAGCGGTAGATTTATTGTTGAGTAAAGCTGGGGAAAACAAAGAAATAACCAAGGTATTGCTGGATTTTGCTTTAGAAAAAACGGATGATGATAAATCTTGGGATATTTCACGAGACATAGCAAATGCAGCAAAACTATTGTACGATGAAAATGATTCCGCTCATGTTGCAATTCTAAAGGAGAAGTCGTTGGAAGATTTTTTGGAATTCAAAAAGCAATTGATTCTTAAAAAGAAGAAACTCACGGCTGAAATAGAAGCCATAGCGACAAAAACGCTACAACTTATTGAAGAAAGTGGCTTACAAGATGATGATTTTAGTGGGAAATACTTTCCGAAGCATTTTCAAAACCTTGTAACCGGAAGATATGATATAAATTTTAGCGCCAAATGGCAGGAAACTATGGGTGAAAAACCGCTTTATCCTGGTAGAGTTTCGGCCGCAATAGCAGGAATCATAGATGAACTGACGCCAACGTTCATTAGTAGTTTTCAGCAAACAAAAAATTTGGTTTTTCAATTGCTGTTAATTGAAAATATATTAAAAAATATCACGCCGCTTTCAGTGATAAATTTGGTAAACCAAGAAATTGAAACAATTAAAGAGGAAAAAAACATCTTGCCTATTTCAGAATTCAACTCCTTAATTAATAAAGAAATTAAAAATCAGCCAGCCCCTTTTATTTATGAGCGCTTAGGTGAAAAATATCACCACTTCTTTATTGATGAATTCCAAGATACATCAAAATTACAATGGGAAAATTTGATTCCTTTGGTTGCTAACGCCCTTTCACAAGAAATTGATCCAAGCTCAGGAAGTCTTTTACTGGTGGGTGACGCCAAACAATCCATTTATAGATGGCGCGGCGGTCTTCCCGAACAGTTTATGGATTTGTACGGTGATGGAAATCCATTTACAAGAGAAAAAGAAGTGCTTTCACTTGATACCAATTATAGAAGCTGCGAAGAGATTGTTGACTTCAACAATCAATTTTTCAGCTTTGTCTCATCCTATTTTTCGAATCAAGGACATACCTCACTTTATGAATCTGGCAACAAGCAAAAGTATAATGACAGGAAAGAAGGCTATGTTAAGTTTGAATTCATTGAAAAGCAAAATAAGAGTGCAAAAGAAGAAGAATATTCAAATTTAGTATTACAAACAATTCAAAAGCTCGAAACACAAGGATTTTCAGCTAGCGATATTTGTATTTTAACCCGAAAAAAAGCAGACGGAATAGTACTTGGAGCATTTTTGATGGAGCAGGGAATATCGGTAATTTCTTCTGAGACTTTGCTCTTGCAATCCTCGCCATTGGTTCAAATGTTGATCTTTGCTTTAGTTTTGAGTCTTTACCCTAATAATGAAGAAGCAAAAATAAATTTACTCGATCTATTACATGATCATTTAGATCTTTCAGATGAAAAGCATACATTTTTTAAAAAGTTTTTAAAAAATTCAGAAGAAGAATTTACACAGAATCTAAAGGAATATCGGCTTGATTTTAAATTGGCAGAAATGCGATTAGTTTCACTTTACGAAGCATTTGAATATTGTATTGAAAACCTTCAACTGGCGACTCATGCTGATGCCTATTTATTTGGTTTTATGGATTTAGTTTATGATTTTGAACAACAACCTATAGCCGATAAAATTTCGTTTTTAGACCATTGGGAAATAAAAAAAGAGAATGCTTCGATTCCTGCGAGTGAAGGTACTAATGCAGTGCAATTGATGACTATCCACAAAGCCAAAGGATTGGAATTTCCTATAGTTATTTTTCCCTTTGCTGATATAAACTTATACGATGCTAAATATGACAAACTTTGGTATCCTCTGGAAAGCGAAGAATTTCAATTTCAAGAAGCACAAATAAATTATAAATCGGAGATTGTAAACTATGGCAGTCTTGGTGAGCTTATGTATAATGAGCACAGAAGTCAGTTAGAATTGGACAATATAAACCTATTGTATGTTACGCTAACACGAGCAGTGGAGAAGCTATTTGTGTTTTCGGAAATGCCCAAAGAATCAAAGGATGGAATTCCTGCCAGTTACAATCATCTATTTATGGAGTTTTTGAAGCATAAGGGAATATGGAATGAGCAACAGACGCTTTATGAATTTGGAAGCGATTCAGTAAAAACTTCAAAGGTAAAGGAGATTCTTCCCCAAACGGAACCAAGTTATCTTTCCAGCAATCCACGTTTACATGGATTGAAAATAGTTACTTCAGATGCCATTCTTAAAGAAGAAACAGAAGCTGCAATTTTTACAGGAAACCTTCTCCATAATATAATGGAGCAAATTTATATCGAATCGGATTTTGAAAGACTCTTTACTGATTTGGAACAACGTGCTATTATTAAGGAGGATGAACTTGCAGTTTTAAAAACAAGCGTTAGCAGAATAATCCATAATCCCGAATTGAAGACTTTGTTCGATGGATCGGATAAAATCTATAATGAGCGAGACATTATCACCAAAGAAGGACTGGTTCTGCGACCGGATAGGGTTAACATCAGTTCAGAGAACTCAGTGATAATTGTAGATTATAAAACTGGAATTCCAAATATCACACATAACGACCAGTTATCGGATTATGCAAATGCACTTGTAGAAATGGGCTTTCATGTTTCCAAAAAAATGCTTATCTATACGAATGAAGATGAAATAATGATAAATAAAGTTTAATTTTGAAGTTTTAAATAAAACAGATAAAATGTACGGAAAGATAAAAGATCATTTAGAGAGAGAACTACAAGAAATAAAGGATAACGGTCTATATAAAAGGGAGCGAATAATAACTTCGCCACAGGATGCGGTGATTAAAATTTCAACTGGAGAAGAGGTTATTAATTTTTGCGCAAATAACTATTTGGGCCTTTCTTCGAATAAAGAGGTTATTCAAGCAGCTAAAGATGCTATGGATACGCATGGTTTTGGAATGTCTTCTGTTCGCTTTATTTGCGGTACACAGGATATTCATAAGGAATTAGAGGAAAAGATAGCAGATTTTTATGGTACAGAAGACACCATATTATACGCAGCTGCTTTTGATGCCAATGGTGGGGTTTTTGAACCGTTGCTTGATGCAGAAGATGCAATTATTTCCGACTCATTAAATCATGCTTCTATTATAGACGGCGTTCGTCTTTGTAAAGCTGCGCGATATCGCTATGAGAATAGCAACATGGAGGATTTAGAAGAGCAACTTATAGCTGCTAATAAAAATGGAGCCCGTTTTAAAATTATAGTTACCGACGGTGTATTCTCAATGGATGGTTTGCTGGCACCTTTAGACAAGATTTGTGACTTGGCAGATAAATATGACGCTATGGTAATGATCGATGAATGTCATGCCGCAGGCTTTATAGGTGAAACTGGTCGAGGAACCCTAGAGGAAAAAGGCGTGATGGATCGTATAGATATTATCACAGGAACCCTTGGCAAGGCTCTTGGGGGTGCGATGGGTGGTTATACTACTGGAAAAAAGGAAATTATTGATATGTTACGCCAACGCTCAAGACCTTATCTATTTTCGAACTCTTTGGCACCTGCAATCGTGGGGGCATCTATTAAGGTATTCGAAATGTTAAGTAAAGACACTTCCCTTCGCGACAAATTAGCTGAGAACTCGGCTTATTTTAAACAAGGAATGAAAGCTGCAGGTTTCGATATTATCGAAGGTGACTCGGCAATAGTGCCTGTAATGCTATATGATGCTCAGCTTTCCCAAAATATGGCAGATATGTTGCTAGAAGAAGGGATATATGTAATAGGGTTCTTTTTCCCCGTTGTGCCCAAAGGAAAAGCGAGAATTAGGGTGCAGCTTTCAGCTGCACATACCAAGGAACATTTGGATAAAGCGATAAGCGCCTTTATTAAGATTGGAAAAAAATTGGAGGTAATAGACAAGTAAATCCTTTATTTACTTGTCAAGCCCGCTGACTTTAGGAAAATTTTATTAGATTTGCTTTTGTTTATAATATTTAACAACTTACTTTTGCTCTTAATTAACACTTAAAAATTAAACAATCGAATATGAAACATCTTAACAGATTATTAGTTGCTGCTATTCTTTTCTTAGGAATTGGAGTAGCAAATGCGCAAGACGAAAACAATCCTTGGGCTGTTGAAGTTGGTATGAACGCGGTTGACGTTTATTCAGCTGGTATGAACGAGGATCAATTACGCATTCAAGCTCCCGGAATGAGAGGAGATATCTTTGACGAGTATTTTAATGCCAACGACCACTGGAACATCCTTCCTTCAGTTTCAAGACTTGCTATCAGTAGATATATTGGTAGTGGTTTTGTATTTACTGCAGCTGGTACTATCAATAAAATTGACAGACTAGGTGACGTTGCTGCAAACGACCTTAGCTACTACGGTGCTGACGGAGAGGTTAAATACAGCTTCAAAAAAGCCATTGGTAGTAGTTGGTTTGATCCTTCTATTGGTATTGGTGGTGGTTATACTTGGGTTGACGACATCGGATTTGGTACAGCTAACGCACTTGCTGGAGTTAAATTCTGGTTTAACGACTATTTAGCCCTTAACCTTCAATCAACTTACAAACATGCATTTGAAGATTCTTACGGTATTACACACTTCCAGCATTCAGCTGGTATCGTATTCCAATTTGGTGGAAAGGATACTGACGGTGATGGAATCTACGATAAAGACGATGAGTGTCCAGAAACTCCAGGTTTAGCTGAATTCAACGGTTGCCCTGATACAGACGGTGACGGTATTGAAGACAGAAAAGATGAGTGTCCAAATACTCCAGGTTTAGCTGAATTCAACGGATGTCCTGATACTGACGGAGACGGAATCCCTGATCATTTAGATGCTTGTCCTACTGTAGCTGGTTTAGCTGAATTCAACGGTTGTCCTGATACTGACGGAGACGGTGTTCCAGATAATTTGGATAAATGTCCAAACGAAGCTGGTCCAAAAGAAAACAACGGATGTCCTTGGCCAGATAGAGACGGAGACGGTGTTCCAGACAATGTAGATCAGTGTCCAGATGTTGCTGGTACTGTGGCAAACCACGGTTGTCCGGAATTATCAGTTGAAGTTATAAAAGCCTTAGGGGATTATGCTAAAACAATTTTGTTTGATACTGGTAAAACAACTCTTAAGCCTGCTTCATTGAAAGTATTGGATAACGTAGTAGCTATTCTTAAAGAATATCCAAACGCTAGATTCAATATCGATGGACATACTGATAGTGTAGGTAGCGAAGCTAATAACCAAAAACTTTCAGAAGGTAGAGCTGCATCAGTAGTAAACTACTTAATTGAAAACGGTATTCCTTCAGGTCGTCTAGTTGCTAGAGGTTTTGGTGAATCTAAGCCAATTGCTTCTAATAACACTAAAGAAGGACGTGCTACTAACCGTAGAACAGAGATCAATTTAATTCCTAGAGACTAATTACCTAAAGGATTAAATTCTTTAAATAATTTTGAAAAAGCCTTCCTTTTTGGAGGGCTTTTTCTATTTTTAAACTTATGATTAGTTTTCTAGAAGAAGTAGTAGCAGACATTAAAAGCAGATATGGAGATATCTCTGATTTCACATTAATTCTCCCAAGCAAAAGAGCAGGAGGGTTCTTAAAGGATTTCCTGAAAAGGACTGCAACACAAACTTCCTTTGCTCCTAAAATTCTGAGTATAGAGGAGTTTATTGAGGATTTATCCAATCTTAAAATTATAGATAATACGGAATTGCTCTTTAATAGCTATCAGGCTTATCTTGCTACCAAAGTAATCGATGAAAAAGAGGATTTCGAAACATACTCATCTTGGGCTATAACATTGCTCAATGATTTTAACGAAATCGATCGTTATCTAGTAGACACAAAGCCCTTTTTTAGCTACCTGACTAGTATCAAAACATTGGAACGATGGGGCGTAGATCAAGAAAAAACAGGGTTAATAAACAATTATCTACAGTTTTGGACAGGCCTGCCACATTTTTATGAAAGTTTACAGACAATTTTGTTGCAAGAAAACCTGGGCTATCAAGGTATGGTTTATCGTGAGGCAGCTTTGAACATTGAACATTACATAGATTCCAATAGGAGTAAAAAGCACATATTTATTGGTTTTAACGCATTGAATACGGCAGAGCAGAATATTATCCAAGAATTGCTTGAAGCTGAAAACACCAAGATATATTGGGACGCAGATCAAACCTTTTATGAAGACACTAAACACAGCGCATCATATTTCATAAGAAAATACATAAAAGAATGGAAATATTTTCAGAATGAAAAGCCTCAATTTATCGCAAATAATTTTGAAAAAACCAAACGATTTAAGTTTGTTGAAGTTCAAAAGAATATTGGGCAGGCTAAATATGTAGGTGAGCTACTTTCAAAACTTTCAGAAGATGAAATTAATAAAACAGCAATCGTATTGGGAGATGAGAATCTTCTTGTTCCCTTGCTTTACTCGTTACCTGAAAATGTAAAAACTTTGAACGTCACTATGGGATTTTCTTTAAAAAACTTCCCAAGTGTTGTATTCTTTGAATTGCTTTTTTCCATTCACGTTAGGAACGCTGAGTCCCTTTATTATAAAGATGTGCTCTCGATTTTGAATCATCCTTTGGGGAATGATTTACTACCAAATGCTAGTGATATCGCCTTGACCTTAACACGTGAAAATATCACACATATTTCAGCAAGTCAATTGATCGCTATTTCTAACAATACGGAAAGCGAGATGTTGCAGTTGCTATTTGGAGATTGGAAAGATGACAATAAAATAGCGATTGATACATCGCTAAGGATTCTGGAAGAGCTTCTAAAACACTATAAGACTAGCTCTGTGCAAGGATTGGTATTTCATCAATTGAGCAGTCTATTTGGAAAAATTGAAGCTTTAAATCAAAGATATCCTTATTTAAAGTCCGTTAAAAGCACATTGTTGTTGTTCTCCGAATTAGCAGCTTCCTCTTCACTTGATTTTGAAGGAGATGCCTATAAAGGACTTCAACTTATGGGAGTTCTCGAAACTCGAGTGCTTGACTTTGAGAACGTGATTATCACTTCCGTAAATGAGGGTGTTTTTCCTTCAGGGAAATCGAATGCTTCTTTTATTACATATGACCTAAAAGAGCAATTCAACCTTCCACTATATACCGAGAAGGATGCTATTTATACCTATCACTTTTACAGACTATTGCAGAGAACCTCAAATATTACCTTGCTTTATAACAGCCATTCTGAAGGTATTAATTCAGGAGAGAAGAGTAGATTTATAAGTCAGTTGGAAATTGAAAAATATCCAAACCATACAATTGAAAAGTTGATTCTTTCACCCAAAGTTAAAATCAAACGCCAACCATTGAGGCAAATTGAGAAAACGGAGGCAGTTATGCAGCGCATTAGGGAGATTTCTGAAAGAGGGTTTTCACCTTCGGCATTGACCAGTTATATTCGTAATCCTTTAGACTTTTACTTTCAGAAAATATTAGGACTGCAAGAATTTGAAGAAGTGGAGGAAACTGTTGCCGCAAATACTTTGGGAACCATAGTCCATGACACCTTGGAAAATTTCTATAGGCCTTTTGAAGGCTCAATAGTTTTCAAGGAACAACTTCTACAAATGAAGGCAAGGATTCAGGAAGAAGTTACTTTGCAATTCAAAGAAACCTTTAAAGGCGGAACTTTTTCCAAAGGGAAAAACCTCATCATTTTTGAAGTAGCTAAACGGTACATTTCAAATTTTATAGATCGAGAGATTGCCGATGTAGAAGCTGGGAATATTATAAAAATCGTCAAGATTGAAGCAAATCTAACTCTGGAAGTACCAATTACAGAACTTAGTTTTCCAATTAAAATTCACGGGAAAGTCGATAGGGTGGATGAGTATAACGGACAGCTTAGAATAATAGATTATAAAACAGGCTCGGTACAACAAGGGGATTTGGAAATTATTGAATGGGAGGAATTGAACCAAGATTACAAATTCAGTAAGGTATTTCAAGTGTTGACTTATGCGCTAATGATGAATAAGGAAATTCCGATAAACAATGCAGAAGCAGGTATAATTTCATTTAAAAATCTAGGCGGTGGATTTCTGAGATTTGGAACGAAGACATCAGCATATAGCCAAAGAAATCACAAGATTACTGAAGAAACCTTGGATACTTTTATGGTTGAACTTAAGAAACTTATTTTGGAAATTTGCGATATTAATATTCCATTCACAGAAAAAGAAATAGATTAATGGTAATTAAAAAGAATCAAATAGTTAATTCAGAATATAAAAAACCAATCCTATATGATGTTTATTATGCAGATACCACTGAACCAAAACCTGTTGTAATTTTCTGTCATGGTTACAAAGGTTTTAAAGATTGGGGTGCGTGGCATTTGGTGGCTGAGGCATTTGCCGAGGCTGGTTTCTGTTTTCTAAAGTTCAATTTTTCGCATAATGGTGGCACTATTGAGCAACCTATTGATTTTCCAGATCTGGAAGCTTTTGCTGAAAACAATTTTAGTTTAGAAGTGGATGATTTGGATAGAGTTTTAAATGAAATTGAAAATGGAAATAGGAATCTTCCAAAGGAGATTTCTACAATTTCTTTAATTGGTCACAGTCGCGGTGGGGGTATTGTTTTAATAAAGGCAGAAGAAGACTCCCGGATAAATAAAGTAGTCACCTGGGCGAGCGTAAGTGATTTTAAAGCGAGATTTCAAGAAGGGACACAAGACTTTGAGAACTGGAAAGAAACTGGCGTTACGCACGTTGAAAATAGCCGTACGAAGCAACTACTTCCTCACAACTTCCAGTTCTATAAAGATTTTAAGAAGAACGAAGAGAGATTCTCAATTCAACGGGCAGTGAAAAATTTAGATATCCCTCAGCTCATTGTTCACGGAAGCGAAGACCCAACAGTTTCATTAAAAGAAGCGAAAGTAATTCATTCTTGGAACCCGAATAGTAAACTTGAATTTATAGAAGGCGCAGATCACGTATTTAATGCGAAACATCCTTGGGAAGAGAGTTCACTGCCTCATGAATTGAAAAGTGTTGTGGAAAGCACAATTCATTTTTTAAAATGAAGTAGTGTATCGATATATTTCTTATTTTTGCCATCCTGAACAACAAATGGGGGATTAGCTCAGTTGGCTAGAGCGCTTGCATGGCATGCAAGAGGTCATCGGTTCGACTCCGATATTCTCCACAAAAAACCACCGCGAAAACGGTGGTTTTTTAATTTAATATATTTTGTATTGGATTCTATTTTATTCTTGTACGGGAAGAACCAACAAAGGTTTACTAGTATAAAATTCCTTTTTATAGATTTCGTTTTTCTCCCATAATTTTTTAAAGAAACCTCGTTTTCTTCTAACTACACAAAGCATATCAGGATTAAAATGCTGAAAATATTCAATGACCCCTTGAAAAGTTGATGCTGCTTCAATCTGAGTATATGACTTTTGAATAGCTTTTAAATTATCTGTTACCACTTTCATTTCGTCTGTTGAATCAGGAGTTTCTACGTGAAGTACGTGTACTTCTGTGCCGAAATTCTTGACAAATTTGTTAACTGGTTCTAGTAGATAATCATGTTCAAAAGTCCCATTTTTAAAAGCCATCAACATAGTTTTAGGGGCTTTGAATTTTGCGCCTTCAGGAACAATTAGAATTGGAATGTTTGTTTGTTTTAATAACTTACCAGATGTTTTTCCTAGATAGACTTCTTCTTTTATTGAATTACTACGAGGCGACAAAACCATCAAGTCGATAGGGATTTGTTTATTGATGCGATTAATACTATCCAAAACATCTCCTTGAATAGGATGTGCTACGACAGGAACTTTTCTTTTTTCTACTTTGGAAAGAATTTCCTCGAGTCTTTCTTCTGCTTCTTCCTTTAAAAAAGTATTGAGCCTAGAAAGAGTTCCAGCTTTAGAAAGAACCTTAAAAACCGAGACCACATATACACTTGCGTCGATATGTTCTGCCAAATCAATTGCATATTGCAAGTTACTCACCGAGTTTTCAGAAGAGCCTACAGGCACCAAAATATTTTTCATTGCTATTTACTTTTTTAGATATTAATAGATGAAATGTTTAATTGCTAACTTCACGGATACTAAAGCGCAAAAAGATTTCAGAATCTAAAGATTACTGTTAATTTGTCTGCAAAATTAAGTTTTAATATGATTCAAATTGCAAAACTATCACAAATTGACCAAATTCTTGAGGTTACAAATGCTTGTGCTAAGAGAATGAATGAGGATGGGATTTTTCAGTGGAGTGCAACCTATCCAAATTTCGAAGTATTCAAAAATGATATAAAGCGAAGGGAATTGTATGTGTTTATTTCTGAAACCATCCCTGTCGGCAGGCCGGAAAGTATTGTGGGGTGCATCGTTATCTCAAAAAAGATGGATAATGAATATAAAAAGATAAGATGGGTTACTCAAACTTCCAAGCATTATTACATCCATCGTTTAGCTGTTCATCCTGATTATCAGGGAAAGGGAATTGCTCGGAGTTTGATGGATTTCGCTGAAGACTTGGCCATAGATAATGATATAGCCTCTATACGGCTAGATACTTTCAGCAAAAACCTTCGTAATCAAAAATTTTATGAAGCTCGTGGTTATAAACGTTTGGATAGTATTTTTTTTCCCAATCAAAGCGAGTTTGCGTTTTATTGTTACGAATTCCCTTTACTCAAATAATGCTTCTTAACTAATCCTATTTCGTAGTTTTGTGCTTTTATGCATATAACCGACATTTCCTTTAAACGTATTCAACAACTTGCCATTCCCGCAATTATTTCGGGGATTGCAGAACCTGTGCTATCTGCAACCGATGCAGCGGTGGTTGGAAATATTAAGGAGTTTGGAATTGAATCTCTTGCCGCTGTTGGAATTGTAGGAGCTTTTCTTTCTGCACTTATCTGGATTTTGGGGCAAACACGGAGTGCTATTTCAACCATAGTCTCACAAAACCTTGGTGCGGGAAAATTAAATGAACTACAGAATTTTCCAGCTCAAGCCATTTATTTCAACATTGCATTGAGCATAATTGTACTATTCTCTACCTATTTCTTTGTGGAAGAAATTTTCTCGTTGATGAATGCGGAAGGAATTGTATTGGATTTCAGTATTGATTATTACAATATTCGCGTTTGGGGTTTTCCTCTTACGTTGTTCACTTTTGCAGTATTCGGGATCTTTCGCGGCTTACAGAATACTTTTTGGCCCATGATTATAGCTACTATTGGGGCCGTATTGAATATTGGATTGGATTTTGCATTTGTCTATGGAATTGAGGGAGCCATAGAACCATTGGGAATAAAGGGCGCTGCGTGGGCAAGTCTGATTTCACAGGGTATAATGGCAATCTTGGCTTTTTTGTTTTTAATGAAAAAGACTGACGTATCCTTGAAATTAGTACTTCCTTTGCATCCTGAGATCAAGAGACTCATAAGTATGAGTCTTAACCTCTTTCTGCGCTCTATGGCACTTAATACAGCCTTAATACTCGCAACAAGGGAAGCTGCCGATATGGGAAAAGAATATATTGCGGCGCATACTATTGCCTTTAATGTATGGATTTTTACAGCATTTTTCCTAGATGGATATGGGGCTGCGGGTAATATTCTATCAGGAAAACTACTAGGTGAAAAGAATTATAAATCCCTATGGGAGCTTACCAAAAAAGTGAATTTATACAATCTCGCCGTGGCTGCGGTTCTTGTTATAATGGGTATACTTCTGTATGAGCCTTTAGGGCTTCTTTTCAATAAAGATGAAAAAGTACTCTCTATTTTCTATGGGATGTTTTTTATGGTTTTGATATCCCTTCCGCTGAATGCAATTGCTTTTACTTTTGATTCTATTTTTAAGGGACTGGGAGAAATGGGCTATCTTAGGAACGTACTTTTGGGGGCTACAATTTTTGGGTTTATTCCAGTCTTGTATTTTTCAAAATATATGCACTGGGGACTAGTGGGAATTTGGGTAGCAATGAATGTATGGGTTGCATATAGAGGAATGGCATTGATGATTAAATTCCGACGAAAATACATCCCGTTGATAGATAATTAAAATTTTAACATACTAGCATGATACTAGGGGTTTAGTAGGGCTACACTAGCATAAAAGTAGCACTCGAGTAGCACTAAAGGTAGCTGAACAATACATAGATAGAGTACGAAAGTTACATACTTGCGAGTTGAACCACGAAAGCATACGCTGGAACCATACATATATGCATTTGAACAATACATAGTCAACACCTAAAAATGCCAATTCTTTTTTTGGTTTTTGTTTAAATTGGCATTTTAAAATTGAATTGATTGCTATTTTCGTTTTATAAGGAATTAATTAGCTAGGAGCGGTCGACTTATATCTGGGACATTCAGATAAATGTATGTTAGAAATCAATAGGTTTCTGAAAATAATCTTCTTTTCAAAAAGAGTATCTTTGTGGCCTAAATATAAGTAATGCAAACAATACGAATCACTAAGATCTTTTCATTTGAAACCGGCCACGCTTTGTACGGTTATGATGGAAAATGTCGCAATGTTCACGGTCATAGTTACAAACTTTCAGTAACGGTAGTTGGCAGTCCCATTGGTGATAGCAAGAACGTGAAATTTGGAATGGTGATAGATTTTAGCGATCTAAAACAAATAGTAAAAGAAGAAATCGTTGATGTTTTTGATCACTCAACCGTTTTCAATAAAAATACACCACACGTTGAATTAGCAAAAGAATTGAGTGACCGTGGACACAGTGTGCTTTTAGTAGATTATCAGCCAACTAGTGAGATGATGGTAATTGACTTTTCAGAAAAAATAAAGAATCGTTTGCCAGAAAATATTCAGCTTCATTCATTACGGCTTCAAGAAACCGATAGCAGTTATGCGGAGTGGTTTGCTGGGGATAATTAAACCGAATCACTTTCCTATCTTTGAATATGCAAATTCCACAAGGCAAGAAAATATACTTCTCCAGTGACAATCATCTTGGTGCACCGACCCAAGCTGAAAGCTTACCGCGTGAAAAGATTTTTGTGAAATGGCTGGACAGTATTAAACACGATGCCGAAGTAATCTTCCTGCTTGGGGATCTGTTCGATTTTTGGTTTGAATATAGAACTGTTGTGCCAAAAGGCTTTGTACGTGTTTTAGGGAAACTGGCTGAACTTCGTGATAGTGGCATTCAAATCCACTTTTTTGTGGGAAACCACGATCTGTGGATGCACGATTACTTCGAGAAGGAACTTAATATTCCCGTTTACCACGATCCGAAAGAATTTGTGATCAACAACAAACATTTTCTTATTGGCCACGGCGATGGAAAGGGGCCTGGCGACAAAGGCTATAAGCGGATGAAGAAAGTTTTTACCAATCCGTTTTCAAAATGGCTTTTTAGGTGGTTGCATCCAGACATTGGCGTGCGTATTGCGCAGCATCTTTCCGTAAAAAATAAATTAATTTCGGGTGACGAGGACAAAGAGTTTTTGGGTGAAGAGCAGGAGTGGCTTGCTCAGTACGCCAAGCGGAAACTAGAAAGCAAGTATTTTGATTACTTTATCTTCGGCCATCGTCATTTACCGATGGAAATTAAAGTTGGGGAAAACTCAACCTACTATAACCTAGGCGATTGGATAAACCATTACACTTACGGCGTTTTTGATGGGGAGAAGTTTGAGTTGAAAACTTTCAATTTATAGCCTATTTGATAGCTTTAATACCTAATGGTTTCACCTATTTCAAAATGTAAGAAAAATGGAGTGTTTTTGTGTATAGCTATTTTAGGACAAGACAATTTAGATAATATCTTTTAGCCGAAGTTGCAAGCTTACATTGCCCTGCCATTCATTTTCATCAATACAATAGGCTGCTTTAAAGGGCTTTCCGTTGCAAGCGATATCGCTTTTTTCAGCCATTCCGAAACCTATCCCAGTAAATTCATTGGAATTTCCCTGTTTTACAACAATCCGTAGATGTGTTTTATCCCCGCCCACACATTTTCCCCAGCCAGTGTCTTTTAGGTTTTGGGTCATAAAAGTTGGGGTCATATTTCCGGGGCCGAAGGGACCAAACTGTTTTAAGATCCTGAAAAACTTTGGAGTGATGTCTTCCAGATTTATCTCTGCGTCAATCTTTATTTCGGGTGTTAGTAAACGTCGATCGATGGTTTCTGAAACCACGCGTTCAAATTCATTTTTAAAGTTTTCAAAATCTTTTTCAAACAAGGTTAAACCCGCGGCATACATATGTCCACCAAATTGTTCGATGTACTCCGAACAGCTTTCCAAGGCATTATAAACATCAAAACCTTTTACGGAGCGAGCAGAGGCGGCTAGCTTTCCCCCGCTTTTTGTAAACACCAAAGTGGGGCGGTAATAGGTTTCTGTTAGGCGGGATGCTACGATACCGATAACGCCTTTGTGCCAGTTTTCTTGATAGACTACGGTGGTCATCCGTTCTTCCTCGTTGTTTTGAATAATTTGTTGGAGGGCTTCTTCTGTAATTTGTTTATCCGCTTCTCTTCGATCTGTGTTATAAGTTTCGATTTCAGCGGCGTGGATTTCGGCCTTTTTGGAATCAGTTTCTGTCAGTAGTGTTACGGCATGATTTCCGTGTTTCATCCTTCCTGCCGCATTAATGCGTGGAGCGATGATGAAAACCACATCGGTAATTGTGAGTTTCTCTTTTTTTACCTGCTTTAGAATCGCCTTGAAACCGGTGCGTGGATTACTATTTATGACTTTTAATCCATAATAGGCCAGAATCCGATTTTCTCCAGTTATTGGGACAATGTCGGCACCAATGGCAGTAGCCACCAAATCTAAGTAGAGAAGCAGATCTTCTATATGGAGGCCTCTTTTTTCTGAGAGTGCCTGAATTAATTTAAAGCCAACACCGCAGCCGCAGAGTTCTTTATATGGGTATTCACAGTCTTCGCGTTTTGGATCAAGCACGGCAATGGCTTTCGGAATTTCTTTACCCGGTCTATGGTGATCGCAGATTATGAAGTCTATGTTTTTCTGGGAGGCGTAAGCTACCTTTTCAATAGCTTTTATACCGCAGTCCAACGCAATAATCAATGTAAAACCATTGTCTTCAGCAAAATCGATTCCTTTGTATGAAACTCCATAGCCCTCGTCATACCTATCTGGAATATAGGTTGAAACGTTTGGGTAATAACTTTTTAAATAGGAGGAAAGTAGTGCAACGCTTGTTGTTCCGTCCACATCATAATCACCGTAGATTAGAATGTTTTCTTCGTTTTCGATGGCTTTTTCAATACGGAGAACAGCTTTGTCCATATCCTTCATTAGAAATGGATCGTGTAGATTATCTAGATTTGGACGGAAGAATTTTTGGGCCTCATCAAAAGTTTCGATACCGCGCTGTATCAATAAGGTTGCAATTAGTGGTTCCACTTTCAATGTTTTTGAAAGGGAGTTCACTTTATCAGGATTGGGTTTTGGTTTTAGAGTCCAGCGCATATACTTCGTAAATTTCAAAGTTTAAAATTACAAATTCCAACAATGGATTGGTATGAATATTAAATAAAGGGGAGAATTATAAAATTACGAAATTTGAATTCATAAGCCTAATTCCATTATAGGAGAAAGCCAGGTTGAAATTTAGAAAATTTGAATGTTGATTTAAGCTTTTTAAAACTTATTTATGAATTATGAATTATTGTTTATATTGGAAGTGTATATATTTAATAAGAAGCAAGATGGCTAGATTTTTACTTATTATATTCTTGTTAGTTTCCCTCAACGCCTCGGCCCAAGATGGCAGTATTGATACTTCTTTTGGAAATAATGGTTATGCAATAACCGATTTTTATGGGGGCTGGGATAGAGCTTCGATGGTAGCCGTACAAGAGGATGGCAAAATTGTGGTGTTTGGGTTTGTAGCTCTTTCAGGAGGTGGGTATGCAGAAGGTTTGCTGCGCTATTTACCTGATGGCTCCTTAGACATGACTTTTGGTATAGATGGGCTAGTGACGACTGCAGCGGGGGATTATTACGACGAATATTTTAATTCTCTTCATATTCAGGCCGATCAAAAAATAATCACTTCTACCACTTTTTCTGGAAGGCCAGAAATCAGATTTTAAGATGGTTCGCTATTTACCGAATGGTGATTTGGACGCTTCATTTGGCATCAATGGTATCGTTAAGACCAATTATGGGGAAGATAGCCTCAGTGCCACTGTGTTGCTTCCTGGTGGAAATATCCTGGCAGGAGGGGGTACCTTGATTGGAGGTAACAATTTTATTTTATTGGTGAGGTATATGTCCGATGGATCAATAGACACATCCTTTGGCACAAATGGAGCTATAACGCATTTTATTAATAATGAAAGCCTCAAGGTTTTTGGTATTAAGGAGCAAAGTGATGGAAAAATAATAGTACCCTATAGAACGGAAGAGAATTTTGTGAAAAAGTTTCATATAGCCAGATTTTTGTCAAATGGAGTTTTGGATACTGCTTTTGGTGATGTTGGGATTATTGAGCTAGAGTCATTGGGCGAAGTGTTCCATTCATCTATAAGCCTGCAAGATGATGGCAAAATATTGGTATCGTTGAGAAAACAATCTGGAACTTCGATAAAACGATTGCTGCCTACCGGAGAAATGGATGTTTCCTTTGGAGATAATGGTACGGTGGAAATCGACGGGGATATGTTTACAGCTCTTAAAATTTTGGTTCAACCAGACAGTGCCATTATTGTATTTGGTATTACTTTTGGTTTTGAACCTGATTTTAACCGTACTTATAGATTAAATCCTGATGGTTCACTAGATTCTACTTTTGGTACTAATGGATATACTGCTTTAGGATTTGAAGGAGCCGATATCGCGCTGCAAGAGAATGGAAAAATCTTGATTGCCGGGAGTACTTTTTTCTATGATGGTCCTGTGGATTTTTCGGTAGCTCGATTAAACAATGGATTGCTTGAAGTTTCTAATTATGAAAGTTCATTCTTCATTGTCTATCCAAATCCATCCAATGGAATTTTTAACATTCAACAAGTTTTTCTCCCTGAAACTAGAATGTATCAAATAGTGGATGTAATCGGGAAAATCATTGCTACTGGAGAATTGAACGAAAACGATTCGATCATTGATTTATCCGTTGTGCAAAGTGGAATTTATTTTCTGAAAACTCAAGTTGGTACTTTTAGATTGGTAAAGAATTAAGTATGAAAAACCTATTTTTTCCCTGAAACTACAACCACAATCTCACCTTTCGGTGGTTTGTTTTCATAATGTTTTAAAACTTCTTCAGCAGTTCCACGGATGGTTTCTTCGTGTAGTTTAGAAATTTCTCTTGAAACAGATATCGGTCTATCCGCTCCAAAATATTCAACAAATTGTGAAAGGGTTTTTAGCAATTTATGTGGCGATTCGTAAAAAATAACGGTTCGCATTTCTTCTGCTAAAAGTTCCAGGCGGGTTTGCCGCCCTTTCTTTACGGGAAGAAAACCTTCAAAAACAAATTTATCATTTGGGAATCCGCTATTTACCAAAGCGGGAACGAAGGCTGTCGCGCCGGGTAGGCAGTCTACTTCAATACCTGCTTCAACACAGGCACGGGTTAGTAAAAAACCAGGATCGCTAATTGCGGGAGTGCCAGCATCGCTTATTAAGGCGATATTTTCGCCATTTTGGATACGTTTTACGATTCCTTCCACCGTTTTGTGTTCGTTGTGCATGTGGTGGGAGTGCATTTGGGTGCCTATTTCGAAATGTTTTAAAAGTTTTCCGCTGTTACGGGTATCTTCAGCGAGTATTAAATCTACTTCTTTTAGCACTTCAACAGCACGAAAAGTCATGTCTTTTAAATTGCCAATAGGAGTGGGTACTAAATAGAGCTTTCCCATAATCTATTCACGAACGGTTTTTCCGAAGAAATAAGAAATCAATAATAATATGATTCCCACTAAGGGGAGTGTAATACCAATATCGTCGGCTCGGTAATGCACAAGGCACGCTAAAGTCATATCAAAAAACAAGCCTGCATATGCCCATTCCATTACCCATTTCGGTTTTCGTAAAAGGATAAAAACGATAGCGGAGATTTTGGCTATAGCCATTGGCACTATCAGATAGCTAGGATACTCATAATCCTGATAGTTACCTTCAATTACGGCTGTGTCTGTTAAATAAGTAAAAGCAGAATATAGAAACAGCGTGCTAAGCAGCCCGGTAGCTATCCAATAAATAATTTTTTGGGCCGTCATATAAGTGTGTTTTAATTAAAACGTTTTTCGATAATGTGCATAAACCTTTCTGAATATTCTTCCTTATCCATCCAATAATTATAATCTGGTTTTACTTTACCTTTTATAAAACTTTGTGCCTCTTCATAGTTTTCCATGGTGTTTATTTGTGAAAGTACACGAGTATAGTCTTCTACTTGTCCTTCAAAAAGGTGTTTTATAAAAGCCAGTCTATCATTTAGACCAATGTTAAGTCCTTTATTTACTGTATCATTCAAAGATCTTGCCCGAGATTCTGGCATTGTTTTTTTAGCTTCTTTAACTTCAACAGATTCTGGGAATAATTCGGTCTGCTTTCTTTCAAATTCAGGCATGGTTTGATAGTTGGAAGCAAATTCTTCCAAATCATTGTTTACGTATTTTACTGTAGGTTTTTCTCCTTCGATTTTTTCTTCTTCAACTGGAGTTTCTTCGTTGTTTTTGGGCAACATTTTGTCCAGAAGCTCATCAATACGGTCGCCATCTTCAGGCATTTGGGCTACAATATCCTTTATTTTTTCTATTAAAGGTTCAATAATATCCTCTCTATTCTCTGGTTGTGGCAGAGGTTCTGGTTCAGTAAACCAATTTTCTTCACGGAAACTTTTGGAATCTAGAGATTCTTCCATCTGATCTTCATGGTCATCTTCCAGTTGTTTTTCGAGATACTCAAGCGTTATCAGTTTTTCGTAAAGTTCGCGTACCGATTTCTTAATTAGAGCGGTTTTGAACGTTTTTTCTTCTTCAATAATTTGCTTTGCGAGAGCTGTTATTTGCTCGCGGAGTTTCTTCTTCATATCTTTTTAAATTAAACGGAATTTCTATTTTGTTTTTATAAATTTACGCATCCTTTGTGTAAACGTCAACTATTTTTGTTTTCTTGATTAAAACCGTTGTTTTACAAAGGGTTCTGGCAAACTTTGAGTTGAATCTCCTATTTTGGAAAAAATATTAATGCTTAATGGTGAGCGTAAATTTAAACTATGTTTCTTGAAAATACCGTAAATCAGAAAGAACAATTTGGATGGATTGAAGTAATCTGCGGTTCTATGTTTTCAGGAAAGACCGAAGAGCTTATCCGAAGGTTAAAGCGTGCGAAATTTGCCCGTCAAAAGGTGGAGATTTTTACGCCTTCTATAGACACGCGCTATTCCGAAGATTCGGTAACAAGCCACGATAGTAATCACATTCGTTCTACGCCAGTTCCAGCGGCGGCAAATATTCCGATTTTGGCGGATAACTGTGATGTAGTTGGTATAGATGAAGCACAATTTTTTGATGATGAGATTGTAAAAGTATGTAACGATCTTGCCAACCGTGGTGTAAGAGTTATCGTGGCAGGTTTAGACATGGATTATAAAGGAAATCCATTTGGTCCGATGCCCGCATTAATGGCAACGGCGGAGTATGTTACAAAGGTCCATGCCGTTTGTACTAGAACTGGAAACCTTGCCCATTACAGTTATCGAAAGGCTAAAAGTGAAGCCTTAGTACTGTTGGGTGAAACTGAAGAATATGAGCCCTTGAGTCGCGCAGCATTTTTTAAAGCACAACTTCGAGATAAAGTGGCAAAACTGGAAGTTAAAGATTTTGAAGCCTTGCCTGCTGGTAAGCAGGAAATAAATGAAAATGAAACTTCGGAAAAATCCGGAAACCAATCATAGTATGCCCAAAGCCACTGAAACAATACTAGAGATAGATCTTAATGCACTAGACAATAACTATCAATATCTCACTTCAAAAATTAAATCAGGGACCAAATTTATGGCTGTTGTGAAAGCTTATGGCTATGGAAGCGATTCTGTTTCTATTGCCAAGGAGCTTATAAGTTTAGGAGTAGATTATTTTGCCGTTGCCTATCCAATTGAAGGTGAGGCGCTTAGGGATGCTTCTATTGAAGCTCCAATTTTAGTATTGCATCCACTTCCTGTTAATTTTGAAGTTATCGTAAACCGTTGTTTGGAACCAAGCATCTATTCACTCCGAATGCTGGAGGAATTTATAGCGTTTGCGGAAGAGAACAAACAGGAGGAATATCCAATCCATTTAAAATTCAACACTGGTTTGAATCGTTTGGGGTTTGTTGAAAATAATATTTCAGTAATTGTTGAATTGCTTTCTAAAACTAAAAGTGTAAAGGTAAAATCGGTTTTTTCGCATTTGGCAGCTAGCGAAGATTTAAACGAAAAAAATTTCACATTAAATCAGATTGAACTGTTTCGTCGAATTTCCGAAGAATTAATTACTAGACTTGGCTATAGACCCTTGTTGCATTGTGCAAACACTTCTGGAATTATAAATTATCCAGAAGCACATTTTGATATGGTACGTTCAGGAATCGGTCTTTATGGTTTTGGAAATGATAAAGAAGAAAACAAGCATTTAAAACCTATTGGAACTTTAAAGACTGAACTTTCTCAGATTCATACCGTCAGAAAGGGTGAAAGCGTTGGGTACAATCGTGGGTTTATTGCCGAGAAGCTAACTCGATCTGCTACGCTTCCTATTGGGCATGCTGACGGTATTCCAAGAACGTTAGGAAAGGGCAAGGGCTGGGTAACTATAAATGGTGAAAAGGCACCTATTCTTGGTAATGTCTGTATGGATATGATTATGGTAGATGTTACCAATATTGATTGTGAGGAAGGAGATGAAGCAATCGTTTTTGGTTCTTCCGTTACTGCTGAAGAATTATCAGCAGTGGTTAATTCTATTTCTTATGAATTGATTACCGGAATTTCACAAAGGGTGAAACGAGTTATTTGCAGAAAGTAGATAAACACAATCTAAAAAATGAAATCTTTTAAGTAAATTAGCATTTAATAATCACTAAAACCAATCAACATGTTAAAAGAATTCAGAGATTTTATAATGACGGGCAACGTAGTCGACTTGGCTGTTGCTGTTATTTTGGCAGGAGCTGTAGGGCTGGTTGTCACAGGTTTTACCAATGACATGATTATGCCGATTGTCGGTCATTTTGCAGGGGGCATAGATTTTGCCGATTTTAAGTACGTTCTTGATGCGGCCGTTATTGGCCCAGATGGCGAAGTTGCCAAACCCGAAAATGCAATAATGTACGGAAAATGGATCAATACGGTGATCAACCTTATTATTGTTGGGTTTGTGTTATTTATGATGGTTAAGGCCTATTCGAAAGTAAGAGCCAAAAAAGTAGAAGCTCCAGCGCCGGATCCGGGACCATCTGAAGTGGATTTATTAATGGAAATCCGTGATGAGCTTAGAAAAAAATAAATTTCAGCCACCGCTGCACTATATATTCTAACCTTAAACCCTCCTTCGCTTTTGGCCAAGGAGGGTTCTTTTTATGTTCAATTTTTAATATAATCAGCTGGCAAAGTTTAATTTTGCACCTACAAGTTTATCATCACCTTTATGGTTAGTATGAAGTAAATCTGATAATGACGATTAAATAAAAATAATATATGAAATTAGCCTTGGTTGGAGCCACTGGAATGGTTGGCGCAGTAATGTTGAAAGTTTTAGAGGAACGGAATTTCCCTATTGACGAATTGCTTTTAGTAGCTTCAGAGAGATCTGTTGGAAAAGAAATGTTCTATAAAGGCAAACCATATAAGGTAATAGGTTTAGAAGAAGCTGTTGCAGCAAAGCCAAACATCGCTCTTTTTTCTGCTGGCGGAAGCACTTCCCTGGAATGGGCGCCAAAATTTGCTGAGGTTGGAACAACGGTGATAGACAATTCTTCTGCTTGGCGGATGGATCGTGATAAAAAATTAATTGTTCCTGAAATAAATGCACATTTGTTAACTAAAGACGATAAAATAATTGCCAATCCAAATTGTTCTACAATACAGTTGGTAATGGCTTTGGCGCCACTTCACAAGAAATATAAAATGAAACGCGTTGTAGTCTCTACCTATCAATCAGTTTCTGGTACTGGTTTAAAAGCGGTTCAACAGATGGAAAATGAAATGGCCGGTATAAAAGGTGAAATGGCTTATCCATATCCTATTCATAAAAACGCGCTTCCTCATTGCGATGTTTTTGAAGATAATGGCTACACAAAGGAAGAAATGAAACTTGCTCGCGAACCTCAAAAAATATTAGATGATCGCACGTTTTCGGTAACTGCCACAGCGGTCCGTATTCCAACTGCTGGTGGACATAGTGAAGCTGTTAATGTTGAATTTGAAAATGACTTTGTTCTTGGGGATGTTCGCAAAATGCTGCACCAAACTCCTGGGGTTATACTACAAGACAACACCGATACGAATACTTACCCGATGCCCATTTACGCACATGGTAAGGATGAGGTTTTTGTGGGAAGAATCCGTAGGGATGAAACACAGCCAAACACTTTGAATATGTGGATAGTGAGCGATAACCTTAGAAAGGGAGCTGCTACAAATACTATTCAGATTGCGGAATATTTAGTTGCAAACTCCTTGGTTTAGGTTTTTATTTAAAGCTACTAACTAGATCTGTCTTTTTTATAATACCAAACTGCTATTCCACTTAAAGGGATTAAAGCAAGCAATAAGAAAATCCAACTCATTTGATTTTTTTCTTGTGGTGCATCTGTGGTGCCATAATATACAAAAGCACCCCAGTAATATGGAGATTTTCTTGAATTGTCAATAGTTTCATCTTGAAGATAATTCAAGCTTGCACGGTGAAGCGAAAGATTTCGGGATTGTGTTTTTTTTAGATTTTGGTAATAATATCCCATCAACTCTGCCGTGCTTTTATCATTTACTTGCCACAGAGAAAACAGTACATTGGGTGCTCCCGCATATTGAAATCCACGGGCTAGACTTAAGGCACCCTCTCCTTTTACTACTTTTCCAATTCCAGTATCGCAGGCACTCAAAACCACCAATTGGCTTGAAAAGTGAAGTCCATAGAGTTCCTCAACAGAAAACGAACGATCGTAAAATTGAATTGTGGGTTCGCTACTAAAAGTACCACCAAGTGCATGTGTAGATATATGCAAAATTGAATGGGAGCTAGCATTTTTAATAAAATTAGTTGTGGTGGCTTGAGTTTCCATTAATAAATCTGCAGGAAAACGATCGGCTATTGCCTCTGCTTCAAAAACAGAATAGCCTAATTCCTGAGGCGTATTTTTAAACACTGGAAATACACCTAAAACCTTTTGGTTTTCTTTAAAAGCAGTTGTATTTTTTATATACTCTGAAAACGAAACAGTGTAAGATATCGGACTTTCGAATATTAAAAATGGCATTTCATTATACTGAAATGTCTGTGTTTCTTTTGTCAATAATGTTTGAAATGGGACAAAGGATAAAATTCCATCAGGAATGATGATTAGGTTTACTGCCTTTGGCAATTGCAATTTGTCGTAGAGTTTTAAGGAAGCGGCGGCAAAAAACGGAATGTCATTATTAATAGTAGTTGGATTGTTAAAAAATCGATTGTAGGATCGAATAGCTTCCAAAAATTGTTGGTTTTCAATTTTAGAATTTGTCATTTTTTTGAAAACTGATTTTTCTTTTGAAATGATAAGTTGATAAACTGTTTCGCCACCGATAAAATAACTTACCAAAGTATGATTTGAGAGAGCGGCTTTCTGTTTAATCTCATTCAAATCTATTACTGTATTAGTTTGTGAGGTGTTTGCTATTTCCGATTGAATACTGTGATATAATATTCTTTGTTTGGTGAGGGCAGCGCTGTATTGTTTTTGGAGGGATGCCAATTTGTTATAATCAGGATTATTATTATTTATCCGTTTTTGAATTTGGTCGCCCAAAGTGGCCAACTCCTGCTGAAGTTGTTGGAATTCTTTGGATTTTTCACTAAAATTTGAATTGAGTTTCTCCTTAAGAGTTACGGCGTCTGTTACAATCCGCCCTTTTATTTTGCTGTCGAGTTGTATTGCTTTTTCGAGCCATTCCACGTTTTTTGTGACCTGGTATTGATCGTAAAAAATCCCCATCACCAGCTCACTTCTAAGTTTTACGTTTTGTTGGGCTATCAATTTACTGTCTTGAATATACATTTGGGCAAACAGAAAATCATTTACTTCCGAAGCTAGATCAAAAGCTTTTAAAGCTTCTTTTGGCTTTCTTTGTTTAGTGAGGAGATCTCCGTGTAAATCTAAGGCATCCATCAAGGTGGTTTCGGCGAAGAGTTGTGTTTCTGTTGGTATTTCCTGTTCTTTTTTATAGGAAGGAATCAGTTGTGCATAGACCTTTTTTATTTCAGAAAGCGAATTTGTAAGTTGATCTGCTACTAGGTAAGTTTCCGCCAAGGACAAATGCATTTTTGCCAATTCCCGAGTTTGGGTTTCTGAATTATTTTGAAGCAGTTTTAAAGCGTTTTGTATACTTGAAATGGCTTTCTCATACTCTTTTTCTGAAAGTTGTACTTGCGCCACGAGTTGATATGCCTTGACATTTTTTGAATTAGCGCCAAGAACATCTTTTAGAAGTCTTTTAGTATCTTCTTTCTGATTTAAAGCGAAATAGGCACTGGCTAGATTTAGTCTTAAATCCTGATTGGACGGGGCTTTTTTTAAGGTTTGGAGTAAGATATTTTTTGCTTTTTCAAATTCCCCGCGATTGTGGTAGAGAACGGATAGATTCAAAATACCACTTATTTCCTGTTGTTTCTGTCCAGTTTCCTTGGCGTAGACGATGTAATGTTTAATGGTGTTTTCTGCTTCAGAAAGGGCTTGGGATTTTATATATAGATTTCCCAGAGGTTTTAAGCAGTATTCAATAATGTCATAATCGCTGAGGTTTTCAGAGAAATAGAGCTGCTTTGCTTTTTCGTAAACTTCGATAGCTTTTTGAAGAAAACCATTTTGGGTGTTGACATATCCTATATTGCAATATGCGATAGTCTTTGCCAACTGCACTTCTTTGTCAGTTGCGGAAACAGAATTGATAAAATTCTCAAGATTATTAAGGTTTTCTTGACTAGGTCGCTCTAAAAATACATCTAAATTAGAATAGATGATATCTAGTGGTTGTTGTTGAGCGACTATATTTCCTATGCAAAACAGGAAAAAGAAAAAGCGAATTATATATCTTCTTAGAATTTCCAAATTGCATAGGCTTGAAGTTGGGATGTAGGTTCATTAAAATTGAACACATAACGAACCCCAACACTGGGTCCAATTCGCACGGCGCCGGCATTTACTCCGATGAAAACGCCACTATTGAAGTTACTAAAACTTTGGGTACATTCATTGACTTGGAAAGTATCATTCGTCTCATCCCTAATTTCTCCTTTACCTGGAATATTTAAAAATGCTTCCCCATTCTTTTCTGTGGAAACTTTACTTTGAAAATCTAGTTTGAGTTGAATTCCAGCGCCAACAGCCAAAAAGTTGTTTAAGTTATAGCGATAGGAAATAGGGACAAGATAGGCGGTGATGTTATTTTCTTTATTTTTTTCTGAAAAGCGTTGAAGACTTTCTATACCTACATCATTGAGATCACTAGTCTCAAAATTTTTCAGCTCCTCGAAAGAGGCTGCAGAAACGTAGAATTCAGTTTGTAAATAACCGCGATACGATTTAAAGGGCGAAAGGGTTATTCCTGCAAAGACCTCTCGGCTTTTATCTTTTGAAGGAGTATAAATATATCCAGCTTTGGCGCCAATAGAAATACCAGGCATAAATCGAGTGGTGCTATAATTTGTAATTATCGGTTCGTTTTTATCGAAATAAATTGCCGTGCGGCTACGGGTTTTCTTTTTGTGAAAGTCATCGCCAAATTTCATTGCATATTTTACAAACCCTTTAGTAGAGTCGCGTTCCACGACATTTTCTTGTGCGGTTCCAGGCAAATATATTTTTTTGAAGGTAAAAATGAGTTTGTCTTTTTCGACAATAGTATCCAAGCAGGAGTAATTGACTTCTCTCTCTTTAGGGCAGATGGGACATTCTGGATACATATCGAGGACTTCGAGAGTGCTTTTGTCGAACATTTCGGGGGTGTCTACCTCCAAACGTATCGTGTTAGCAGGACCTTCCCCATTGTTTTGGAATTTTACCTTAAACTTTACTTTTTTGAAGCGAACGAGTCTGTAGTTTAAAATAGTACCATTGGATGACATTTTGTTGGGATCGTGAGAGGTTACAATCTCCAGTTCGGTGTCTTTTACAGTATGGTTTCCGTAATTCCTATCTGGCACGTATATAGTTCTCAAGGTCACCAATGCACTCGTATCCTTAAGCATTTCTGGAGTGGTTTTTAACGTTCTGAAAATATGGCGCTCCTCGCCCGGCTGCATATTTTCGAATTCTATAAGTTGATGGTTTCGATATAATTTTTTAGATTCTTCAAGAGTGACGGGCAGCACTAAGCGTTTGGTAGTGTCTTGTCTCATTTTCTGAAGGAATAAAGGGTTGTTTTCCAATCCTGCAAGAAAGGAAGTGGTATTGTCAGTATCAAATTGCGAAGCAAACATTGGATCAGTAGGGGTGATAGTTTCGCCGTGATGCAGACGAGTATCTTCCAATATAAAATTGTCGTCCTTAAATTTTTTATCGTTGTAAAAAAGATATAGGCTTCCGCTTGTAACGTAATCCTTAGTGTTTTTATAACTGGTAATCAGCACCATTTCTTCATCTGGAAGCGGATCTCGGTTTGTTCTTATAATTAAATGGTCATCATCAGGAAAAATTGAAGGACTTCCTTCCTCGGGTGTATTAATAGAAGCGCTTGACCCATCGATTCCTGCTGAAGTTATCTTAATTGATTCTGGTCTACTTTTTGGAGGTTTTCCGTTGTCATAATTATTTGTACTCCAGAGTCTCGCGGTATATTCACCATTGTTTTTGTAAGTGTGTTTCGGTTTTTCCTTATTGCTAAAATTTCCATCTCCAAATTCCCAATAGTAGGTGTAAAAGGCTTTTGGTGCACCAGCAATTTGGTTTAGGGGTGGCATTTCTGGTATAAATTCTACTTTGTTGCCCATTACGTCATAAAAAATGGGGGCAGTTCTCGTGAGCGTATCTTGAACTGGAGCCTGTCCAATTAAGCTCATAGAAAAGCCACAAATAAAAAACACCAACAAGGAAGTGCGTAAAACGTTAGCCATAGGTTACAGGTTGTTAATGTAGTCTATAAGATTACTTTCAGTTCCGTTTTGAAGATTGCGGGTTACAGTTATTTTACCGTCTTCAGTAATTACGGGGCTGGAGTCAAAAGAAAATTCGGTTTCAGGTTTGCTGACAAATATTACGTTCGCAGGTGTGTTTTTGGGTATTTGTCTGTACTTCTCGCTGAAAACTTCGTTAGTTTTATCATATTCTGAAAACATTCCGATAGCAATGCTATTGGAATCGTACATTAAAAAAACGTTACTATTTGATAGGGAATATTGGGGAAGTGCCTTGTTATATAAAATCCCGTGTGCTTCAGGATTGAGGTTATATCTAGCAAAACTGTACCAACCCAATTCAGTTACGAATGAGCGGTAACCTAAAATCAGATTACCCGCGGCATCTTGATAAGGTTCTTCAAAAACTGTGGATTGAGGAATAATTTCCCAAAGAACTTGACACTCTAATCCTTTACAATCGGGAGAATTGAAGACGGATAATTCCAAGTTCATATTTTCTGATGGAACAAAAATTTGAATCTCTCCATTCAATAAGACTGGATTACCATTATATTCTGCATTTATGAAGAGCATACTTTCGCTGAGCAATGGTTCTACATTTTTATCATTATTAATTCCGTTTGTGGAAAGTTGGCAGGCAATAATTTCGCCCGGATTGTACATTTCTAGTACTGATAGTGTTATTTCACCGTCTATCACTGTGCCATCCAGTTGAGAGAATGTTCCTTGTCGTACAAAAACTACCGTGTTTTGTTCAGCCCTAATTTCGGCTCCAGAAAAATTATTGAATTTAAAGGTTTGCACTTTTGGAAGTCGGCATTCTAATGAACTTTGTTTATAGGCTGTGCCATCAATTGGCTCTTGTTGATTTGGATATTCGATAATTCCGACAGTACAATCTTCAGAATCTGAGCTGCAGCTAGGCATTATCAACAAAATACTGAAACAAAAGAGAGTGATTAAATATTTCATCCGTATAAATTATTCGATAAAGTGGATTGCTTGGACTGCGCTTTGCATAGGAATTTAATAGCTAAATTATTAATTCTAATTTTTACAAATTGTCGAAGGACATATCATACTTCAATTCTAATAAAAACACAAGGTACAACTTTTAAAAAAGTCTCCTACTTTAAAGTTATTTGAAGTAATTCTAAAATTTTAATAAACAATAACCTTCTTTCGTAACAGCATTCAATATTATATCCCTTAAAAATTAAAATGTTACCTATTTTAGAAAACAAAAAAGCCACCTTTTACAGTGGCTTTTTCTGGCTATCAAACAAGTTCAAGGAACGATTACTCTTTCAGGAGCTTGATATTGTATTGTTTCCCGTCTGCTCCTTGGGCTTTTATAAAATATATTCCTGATGCGTATGATGAAACATCTATTTCTTCATTAGTTTCCTTGCCAACATAGGTTTGGGAAAACACTGCTTGGCCTGAGACTGAAAATATTTCGATATTGTTTAAAGTATCACCTTGCATAAACAAATTGACTTTACCTTGAGCTGGATTTGGATAGACACTCAATCCTGTATCGACACTTTTTCTATTTAAAGTAGTTTCAATCTTAGCGCCTTTTTGACCGTTCAATATCATATCTATGATTTGCTGTTTTTGCGCTTCAGACATCATGTCGTTCCCAATAGGACGATTATTAAGCGTTAATTGATAGGTGAAGCCTTCGTCATAACATTCACAAGCAGGCAGATACATTCCTACAACGTACATTGTGTTCTGATTAAATACATAGTCAGGGAAAGTGGTTGTCAAATTCCAAGGGCTAGAGCCGTTGCTGTTGCCTCCATTATTTCCTGAAGCAAAAGTTCCAAAGTCAATGGCAAGAGGAGGATAGCTATCTACTTTGGCAACATACCAGAAGTATTCACATTTTCCACCTGGGAGATAATCATCTGAAGTATCTATTGTATTAATAGAAGCAGTTATCTTCTGAGGGTTTCCTTGATGTTGTACTGTAATACTAAGTTCAGGATCTATCAATTGGGTAACCGATATATCATCTATTGCAAGGTCGTTGCCATCTCCATTTCCGGTTTCATCAAGAATAATTCTAAGAGTAATAGTGCTGCTTGTGGGAGTAAAATTAAATTCTTTATTTATCCAATGGCAAGGATCGCTAGCGTTGGCTGAAATAAGACTAAACCCGCTAGATCCTGCACCGACAGCTTCCATATTTACATTTGGGAGCACATCAAAAGTACACTGTGGTATATTTTTAAAGTTTGCGCAAAACTTATAATTGGCTTTTGGATTAAGTCCGGAGATTGTTGTTTCCCATATAACTGAGTTTCCAGCTTGTTGTGTTTTACCATTTACCACTAGGAAATTATCATTTGTCGCATATTGTGATGGATCTGCACAGAAGGAATGGTCTGTTATAGTTGCACCAAATGCAGCTGCAGTGTTAGTAACATCGTACTCTCCTGGATATACTGAGCTGTTGTTAGTATATGAGCTTGTAAAACCGGAGTCTCCTGCCTCGAAATTTCCATTCTTGACTAGGTTTTCGCCGTCGCAGCAGTAAGCTCCTTCATCATTCGGAATAACAATCTCATCACATTTTTGAATACATATATTGTCAACACCAATGGTTTCCATAATTGCGTTAGAACCTGCAACATCAACAAAAAAGCCAACTGATTTAATATTAGTTAGTAATGAATTCCATTGTGCCGGAGTAACGTTAGTCCATTGGCCGTTTGAATTACCAGGGAGAGTTACCCCATCACTCGGCATAATAGGTGCACAAACGTGTACCCAAGGACCATCTTCGGTCACGGTTACAGTAGCCACAAAAACTGCACGAACAGTCGCAGACAGTGGATTGGCATGATTCATTAGCATTATTTTTGGGTTTATGTTGATCACCGAGCCAGCAACGCCATCATTAAAAACTTTATAGTCAAAACACAAACATTGATCTTTGTAGCGCTCCCAATTATTGGGGAATGAATTGGTGTAAATGTAGGAGGCTCCAGATTTGTCATCGGCTTTAAGATATCTAGTGCCATCCATTGCTGGTGCATCTAAAGAGATAGTGGAATTGAGCCCTTGCCAGCCTTCAAATGAGCCACTTTCAAAAGTATTGCAAGTCTTGTTTTCGGATTGTGTTATGGTTCCGTCAATTGCTATTGATTGGGCAAATGATAGATTGATTATCAAAAGACAAATCAAACCTAATGTGTAGTTAATTGTTTTCATAATTGTGTTATTTAGTTTTCCCTACTCTGTTTTTACGGCTTTTCAGGTTCCACCGGTTTACATACTTATATCACTAGGTTTTCGAATTGTTACCCCTTTTCGAAGAAAAAAGAAAGGGAAGAAAATAGAAAAGAGAGAGATGGGATAGATTCAATTAATCTAATACTGTTAGTTTTGGAAAATAAAAAAAACCACCTTTTACAGTGGTCCTCTTTGGCTATCAAATAAACAACGAATCAACACACCAACTTACTATGGCAAATTATTGATAGCCGTCACCATATTTTCGAATGTATCTACTTCTGTTTCTTCTAAGGAGAATTCATATATTTCATTTTCTGCAATTGTAACTCCTTTTATAGCGTATCTCCAATTGTCACCATCTGCTGTGGCAAAAATTATATGCACTTCCAGTCCGATCGGAATTTGGCCGTAATGCTCAGAGAATATTCCAAGTTCTGAATTAAAAGTGTCCAATTGGGCCAAAGCATTAGGTTCGCCATCATAAGAGAGGTAAACCGCGCTGTTAAGATTGTCAAAACCTTGGGGCACTTTTACTTGCATAGTAGTTTTTGGTCGGCTATCACTATAGAATTTGTCAATATTGGTCCAGCCAAATTCATCCCTAAAAACAAAGTATTCTCCATTTTCATCGAATATACCTCCCTGATTATTTGGTTCTAATTCTTCCCAGGTTAAATTACCATCTTCATCTATAATCCCGTTCCATAGAATCATTTCGGGGTCGGTTCCACCAGTCAAGTCACCTGGAACTCTCAATTGAAACATACATCCAGAGTCTAGCAAAATACCGTCTTTACGTACTTCAACAAAAAACTCCCCTCCAGTTATCAACATTGCTTTGTCACCGTTGGGTTTTAATCCCATAACTGGTTTATTAGTAGGGAGCATGTCCGCTCTATGATAAATGTCTATAAAAGTAAGCTCGACTTCTCCAGTTACTAAATCTCCATTCTGTCTTAAACAATTACTTGGGATATTTATGATTGCACCATCATTGGAAGTAAAAGAAAATCCATCTTCAGCGTTAAATAGAGCTGATTCGGTGTGTTGCGTCAGTGCTATCTCCTGGAGATTATTAAACTCTGAGGCCGATGGGGGCAAAAAGGGATTGTCGGTAATAGGATCTACATCTTGTTTTGTACAACTTAATCCTAATAATGCTAGCATGCATACTAATATCAGCGTAGAAAAAGAAGGTTTCATTTGTTTGTTAACTGCATTTTTCATGATTTCTAAAATTTTGTGTTTATATCCATATATCAATAGATTTAAATTTTGTTACCCCTCAGTTATAAGTTTTCCTTATTTTTAAGTTTTAAAATCTCGCTTTGGAATCAAAAAAAATACACTCAGATCAGCAATATGTAGATGCCCTTGTGGCCAACGACAGTATTCTCATAAACGAAATCTATACTAAGTTTGCGCCCAAAGTAATTGCATACGTTTGTAAAAATAGTGGTGATGAAACAACAGCTCGGGATATTGTTCAGGAAACACTTATTACGATTTACGATCAGGCAAAAACGAAAAGACTCCAGCTTACCTGCCCCTTTGATGCCTATTTTTTCTTGATCTGTAAACGGAAATGGCTCAATTCACTTAAAAAAAGTGGGATTAAAGAGGTAACAATTGAGGAGGATCGTTTATTTATAAGTGACGACGCCGATGAACAAGTAGCGCAAACACAACAATTTGAGGAGCAACAGAACCTATATATGTCTGTCCTTTCAAGAATGGGTGAAACCTGTAAAAGGATTATCACTTTAGGTTTTTCAGCAATGTCTATGCAGGAAGTGGCAGATCAATTGGGCGTAACATATGCGTATGCCCGTAAAAAGAAATCGCTCTGCATTAGTAAATTGACCCAATTAATTAAAGAAAGCTCTCAGTATAGAAAGCTTCAAAATGACTACTATTGATATGGAAAGTGAAGCCAATAAATTATTTATAGCGTATCTTGAAAATGACCTATCAGATTCTGAGCGTGAATTATTTGAAAAAAGACTAGAAGAAGATATCATATTTTCAGAAGAGTTTTTAGAATACAAAAGTATTTATGGGATTTTGAAAAATAGGCTATCACCTGAACGTGTTTCTATTTTGGAAACA
Organism: Aequorivita sp.; assembly: GCA_034675805.1. Taxonomy (GTDB): domain Bacteria; phylum Bacteroidota; class Bacteroidia; order Flavobacteriales; family Flavobacteriaceae; genus Aequorivita. The sequence continues at coordinate 2,120,758 of JAUCCX010000001.1, forward strand.
ATCAATCAGGCCAATACCAATTATAAATCTAAGTCTGAAACAAAACTTCCCGAAGAAAAAGTGATTGTGTTTAAACCATGGAAATATGGAATTGCAGCTACGATATTGTTGGCAATCGGGCTGTTCTTATTTAATAATTTTAACAAACCTACTTATTCAGATTATGCTTCACCCGAAACTATTTCTTTGACATTAAGAAGTGATACAAATGAGCTTGCCAAAAGTGCTGAAATAGCTTTTAATGCTGCAAATTACGATAAGGCGATTAGCTATTTTGATGAACTTTTAAAAAAATCGCCAGATGATTTGCAACTTCAATATTATAAGGCGTTTGCATTGGTAGAAATCAGTAAATATGATGAGGCCAATAACTTACTAAAGACTATTTCTGAAAGTAATTCAGTTTATGCTTCAAAAGCGATGTGGCTCAACGCTTTAAGTCTTTTAAAACAGAAGCGCTATGATGAGGTTGAGAAAATCTTAAACACAATTCCTTCCAATGCTCCTGAATATAAGAAGGCGCAAAAACTATTATCTGATCTATAAAACGGGTGATAGTTGAGGTCTATTCAATACTACTCTTAAAATATTGCTAATACCATTGAATAAGGGCTATAATATTTTGCTTATCTTTAAGCAATTAACTATAAATATAGAAGCCTATGAATTCAACTTTTACTAAAATCCTAAGAATAATTTTAGGCTTAGGATTAATCTTTTTTGGGCTGAGCAAGCTGATTCAATTCAATTTTATGCCAACCCATATTTATACAGGAGATGCAGCCGTTTTTATTGACTCATTGAGCAATACAGGCTACATCCTAAAATTTATAGGGATTATAGAAATCTTTATCGGTTTGCTGTTGATTTTTAATAAATGGGTTCCTTTTGCATTGATTTTATTGGCGCCTATTTCATTAAATATTTTGATGTTCCATCTATTTATGGATACGCCAGGGCTTATTGTGGCTATAGTAATAATTGTTTTAAATATTATGCTAATCTATAAGCATTGGAAAACTTACAGGCCTTTATTTCATTAAAGGATAATGAAGTTTTTAAACAAAAGGTCTCCAATTTTGGAGGCCTTTTTCATTATTTTCTTACAATGTAAAAAATAGTACATTTACATTTCTAAAAAAAGATCGTATTTCATGAAGTTTTCAATTATTCCCACAGTTTTACTCCTTGCCTTTGTTGGCTGTAAGGAAGAACTTAAAAAAGAAACAATTTCCGTGACTTATCCGCAAACAAAAAAAGTTGACTCTGTGGACACCTATTTCGGTGTTGAAGTAAGTGATCCATATCGCTGGCTAGAGGATGACCGCAGTGATGAAACAGCAGCATGGGTGAAAGCTGAAAATGAAGTAACTTTTGATTATTTGAATAAAATTCCTTTTAGGGAAGAACTAAAAAGACGCCTTTCCGATTTGTGGAATTACGAAAAAGTGGGAGCGCCATTTAAGGAAGGAGACTATACATATTTTTATAAAAATGATGGTCTTCAAAACCAATATCTAATATATCAATATAAAACAGGCGAAGATCCATCAACCGCTGAGGTATTTCTAGATCCGAATACTTTTAAAAGGGATGGAACCATTTCTTTAGGAGAGACCAGTTTTTCTAAAGACGGCAGTAAGTTGGCATACAGTATTTCCGAAGGAGGAAGTGACTGGCGAAAAGTAATCGTCATGAATACCGAAAAAAAGGAATTAATTGGTGATACACTTAAGGACATTAAATTCAGTGGTCTTTCTTGGAAAGCTGAAGATGGTTTTTATTACTCAAGTTATGACAAACCTAAAGGTAGTGAGCTTTCAGCCAAAACGGATCAACACAAAGTGTATTATCATAAAATGGGAACGCCACAAAGCGAGGATCAACTGATTTTTGGAGCGACGCCTGAGGAGAAACATCGCTATATTGGAGCTTCCGTGACTGAAGACAATAGCTACTTAATTATAAAAGCCAGTACCTCCACTTCTGGAAATAAGCTTTTTATAAAAGATCTTACCAAGCCTGATTCGAAATTCGTTACAATTTTAGACAATACAGATACCGATACTTTCATTCTTGAAAATGTAGGCTCGAAGCTTTATATTGTTACAAATATGAATGCACCTAATAAGAAGATTGTTACGGTAGATGCAGAAAATCCAAGTCCGAGTAATTGGAATGATCTTATTCCGGAAACAGAAAACGTACTTTCTCCAAGCACGGGAGGAGGTAGTATTTTTGCCAATTATATGGTCGATGCAGTTTCAAAGGTTTTGCAGTATGATTATGAGGGGAATTTGATCCGTGAGATCAAACTTCCTGGAGTAGGATCTGCAGCGGGCTTTGGAACTAAAAAGGAGGAAAAGGAATTGTATTATTCTTTTACGAACTATGTGATGCCTGGAAGTATTTACAAATATGATATTGCTAGTGGAAATTCAGAATTGTTTATCAAGCCTGAAATAGATTTCAATCCAGAAAATTATGAAAGCCACCAAGTTTTCTATAATTCAAAGGATGGGACAAAAATACCGATGATAATCACCCATAAAAAAGGATTGAAAATGGATGGTAAAAATCCAACTATCCTTTATGGATATGGCGGATTCAATATCAGTCTTACGCCAAGTTTTAGTATTGCTAACGCCGTTTGGATGGAGCAAGGGGGCGTTTACGCGGTTCCAAACTTACGTGGTGGTGGTGAATACGGGAAAAAATGGCATGATGCGGGAACAAAGATGCAGAAGCAAAATGTATTTGATGATTTTATTGCTGCCGGTGAATATCTAATTGAAAAGAAGTACACGTCAAGTGATTTCCTTGCTGTACGTGGAGGATCTAATGGCGGCTTGTTGGTTGGTGCTACAATGACACAAAGACCCGATTTAATGAAAGTGGCCCTTCCTGCAGTGGGCGTTTTGGACATGCTTCGTTATCATACTTTCACAGCAGGAGCTGGATGGGCCTATGATTATGGAACTTCAGAAGATAATGCAGAAATGTTTCAATATATAAAAGGCTATTCTCCTTTGCATAATGTAAAAGAGGGAATTGAATATCCAGCTACGCTAATTACTACGGGAGATCATGATGATAGAGTAGTACCGGCGCATAGTTTCAAATTTGCCGCGGAACTACAAGAGAAGCAAACTGGAGATAACCCTATTTTAATTAGAATTGAAACTGATGCAGGTCATGGAGCTGGAACGCCGGTAAGCAAAACTATTGAGCAATATGCTGATATTTTTGGGTTTACTTTATTCAATATGGGTTTTGAAGATTTGCCGGAAAATCTCAAGACAGACGCAAAGTAATTTAAAAAGCCCCGCTAATATTGCGGGGCTTTTTATTAATTTAACTTATCGGTTAGTTTTTTAAATGTCTTTCTCGGATCTTTATTTTCATAAAGGATTGCGTAAACCGCGTCTATTATTGGAGTTTTCGCCTTTTTCTTTCCTCTCTGTTGATTAAGTAGATAGGCGCTTTTAGAAGCGTAATATCCCTCGGCAATTTGGCTTAGCTCCAATTGGGCACTTTTTACTGTATAGCCTTTTCCAATCATAGTTCCAAACATTCGGTTTCTACTGAAAATCGAATATCCAGTAACCAATAAATCTCCCAAATAAGCTGAATCATTAATATCTCGCTTCATTTTGTGGACCTTTTTCACGTACTTTTTCATCTCCCGGATGGCATTGCTCATCAGTACACTCTGAAAGTTGTCTCCATAACTAAGTCCGTGTGCTATTCCTGCTGCAACAGCATAGATATTTTTGAGCACCGCAGCATATTCAATTCCAAGAACATCGTCGCTTGTTGTGCATTTAATATAATAACTGCTCAAAACATCTGCCACGATTTTAGCTTTTTCACTATCGGAACAGGCGATAGTAAGATATGAAAGTCTTTCTAGAGCAACTTCTTCAGCGTGGCAGGGCCCTGAAATAACACCGATATTATTAAATGGAACTTTGTAATAAGTATTGAAATGATCACCCACAATCAGACTTGTTTCGGGGACTATTCCTTTAATTGCGGAAAAAATGATTTTATTTTCTAACGAAACGGTTAGTTTTTCTAATTCTTGATGAAGAAAGGCTGAAGGAATTACGAAGATTAGATAATCAGCGTTGGAAACGGTTTCGTTTATGTCATTGCTGAGTCTCAGTTGTTTTAAATCGAATTCTACAGAGCTTAGATAATTCGGGTTATGATGGTTCTGTTTTATCCAATCCAAAGATTGTTTACTGCGCATATACCAACCTACTTCATCCAGGTTTTCACACAGCATTTTTACAATTGCCGTAGCCCAGCTTCCACCGCCGAGGACCGCAAATTTTGGTTTGTCTGTCATTTAATCTTTTTAGAAATTGAAATGTTTAAGAAATGCTGAGCGATTGAAAATCACAACTCAGGTTACATTGCTTAATCCAAAAGTACATAAATACTTCCAAAAGATTTAACAATAGCTTAATAATGACTGTACAATGTTTCCAGGTCTTCTAGCGTTATTACCTTTGGTTATTGAGATCAAGTTTCATATCAATACGAATATAATTTCAATAATTTTGGTTGGTTATTGAGTTGAGGCCGCTCCCCAAGTGTTAGTTTGGTGGGGCGGTTTTCATTTCTGTCTTAGGACTGCTCTCAAGATAAATTCAACGAGAATGTCACAACTGTAGTAGAATCTACTTATAAAAATTCATTTCATCCAAATATCTCCATACTTTGGGCGATAGCATGGGTTGGATATCTTTTCCAGATTTGATAGCCTTTCGAATAAAGGTAGAGGAAAGCTCAATAATTGGCGCATTTACCTTTTTTATCTTTTTGTGATTGTCGAATTGTGTGTCCACAATTCCTTCAGAAATTCGAGGATAAACGTAAATTGAGTATCGGTCTAAGATTACTTCGTAATTTTTCCACTTGTGAAAACTTTTTAAATTGTCTTCGCCCATTATTAAGCAGAAATCCTTTTCGGGATATTTTTCTTCCAAATAAGCCAAAGTATTCACTGTATAATTGGGTTGTGGTAAATTAAATTCAACCTTACTCGCTTGCAGTTTTGTGAAATTTTCTACGGCAATCTCAACCATTGCAAACCGGTGATGATCTTCTAAAAGTGTTTTTTTCTTTTTATGTGGATTGTGAGGTGTAACTACAAACCAGACCTCATCTAAATCGCTAAACTCCACCATGTAGTTGGCAATAATTAAATGCCCAATATGGATGGGATTGAAGGTGCCGAAGTAGAGTCCTATTTTTTTCATTGTCTTTTGTTCGTACATAAACTTCAGAGATGCACGGCCGTGCGTTTCTACTTTTTTATAAATCCTTCCACTAAGTTGTGCGCTTCGTTCAAGGCTGTTTCCAAATCGTGGTTTTTGATGATGTGATCAAATTGAGGCGCTGTGGCTAGTTCCACCGAGGCTTTTGCTATTCGCATATTGATGCGTTCGTCACTTTCGGTTTTACGCTTTTTCAATCGGATTTTCAGTTCATCGATACTAGGTGGTTTTACGAAAACTGCTAAGGTTTTTTCAGGATATATCTTCTTTATACGAAGGCCGCCAACAACATCGATATCAAAAATCACGTTTTTACCGTGGCTCCAAATGCGTTCTACTTCAGTTTTTAAAGTGCCGTAAAAGTTATCGCGGTAGACTTCTTCCCATTCCAAGAAATCACCATTTTTTATGTGCTGCTTAAATTCTTTCAACGAAATGAAGTAGTAATTTTCCCCGTGTTTTTCATCACCGCGTGCTTCGCGTGAGGTACAGGAAATAGAAAACTCTAGATTGAGGTCTTCCTGCTTCAATAAATATTGAACAATTGTTGTTTTACCACTTCCGGAGGGTGCTGAAAACACTATTAATTTTCCTCCTCCCATCTAAAGCACGTTTAAAGCTTGTTCCTTGATTTTTTCCAACTCATCTTTCATTTGCACAACTACTTGTTGCATTGGTGCATAATTGGCCTTGCTTCCAATAGTGTTGATCTCACGACCAATTTCTTGAGTGATAAAACCTAGTTTTTTACCGTTTGAATCGTGTGAGTTAAGAGCTTGCTCAAAATACTCTAAGTGATTTTTAAGTCTAACTTTTTCTTCCGTAATGTCATATTTCTCAAGATAATAGATCAATTCCTGCTCAAAGCGGTTTTCATCGACTTTTTCTTTTAAATCAGCCACTGCTTTGCGAAGTCTCTCTTTCACACCGTCAATTCGTTCAGGGTCTAAAGCAATTACTTCGTCCAGTAGTTTCGAAATGGTTTTGGTACGCTCCAAAAAGTCATTTTCCAGAACTGAACCTTCGTCCGTTCTATATTTGTTAATGGCATCGAGGGCTTTGTCAATTCCTTTTAAAATGATTTCATATTCTTTTTCGTCAATTTCCTCACGCTCTGTTTTTAAAGCATCTGGCATTCTAACTGCCATTTTTAAGAGCTCCACAGGATCACCATTAACTACGTTTGCCAATTGTTTTATATATTGCTTTACAGCCTTTTCATTTAGTTGGGTTGTAACCTCTTCGCCTGTAACTTCAATATAAAGTGAAAGATCAACTTTTCCTCTTTGAAGGGATTTTGCAAGCAAATCGCGGATTTCAAGTTCCTTTTCGCGATAAGAGGAAGGCACGCGTGTGTTTAGATCAAGCCCTTTACTGTTGAGCGATTTTATTTCAATTGTAATCGTTTTGGAAGGCAGTTGAACAACTTCTTTGCCGTATCCGGTCATGGATTGGATCATATTCCTGATTTAGTGAAGGCAAAGGTAGTAAAATAGTCTTTAGTGGGTAATGTAGCGTTGAGTGAAACAACTTAGTTTATTCATTTAGGAACTTCAATGTTTGAGCTTCGCTATAATACAATTTATTTGTTTTATGAAACCCTACGTGACCACCATATCGCGGAATTTCAAGATGAAGGTTCTTCATTTTTAATGCTAGGTCAATTGGATAACACTCGGAAGAAAGGAAGCTATCGTTCTCAGCGTTTAGAATGTAAATAGGGATTTTAATATTTGGAAGGAATTGAAGGCTACTATTTTTTTCGTAGTAATCAAAAGCATCTTTGAAACCATGTGCTGGCGCGGTATATACATTGTCGAATTCCAATAATGACGTGATTTTTTTGTAATCTGATATTGTCATTTTCTCTGGAAAATCCTTCATTTTCGTTTTATACTTTTTTCGGAGATTTGTTAGAAATGAATTTCGATATACCCAATTTTCAAATTGACTTAAAGATTCCAAGGAGCCTTTTAAGCTCAGCGGTGTTGAGATTGAAACTGCTTTTTTTATTTCGATCGGGACAGATTTGAGTTCACCCAAATATTTTAGGAGTAAATTTCCTCCTAGACTAAAACCTACCAAAGCAATTTCTGTGAATTTATTTTTTTCAAGAATTAGGTTGATAACAGCTTCCAAATCATCTGTTTTCCCTGCATTGTACGATTGGTATGAAAGATTTGGCTCACCACTGCATCCTCTGAAATTTACCGCCGCTACATTCCAACCCCATTCATATAAAACTTTAGCCTGACCTTTTATGTAAGTTCTTTGGGCATTTCCTTCCAAACCGTGAAGCAGGATTGCAACTTTTTGAGAAGGATTTTCAGGAAACGACCAATCGATATCCAAAAAATCACCATCGGGTAATTGTACTCGTTCTCGCTCTTGGATTAAATTAGGGGATGGTCGAAGCTTAGCAGAATAAATAGTAGAAATATGGGCGCTTCTGAAAAGTAGAGAAGGTTCATATTTACTGGAGACTATAGGCATAACTTAATTAATGATCAAATATTCGTGAATAACACCATTTGAAGTGTCTTTAAACAACATTTAACACAAATCAAACAAATTTACTATGCTTGCATAACAAAAGTACTTTAAATTTGTAAAAAAACTTGGAGATGTACACAAAACAATTCGAAATACGTTGGAGTGATGTAGATGCAAACCGTCATTTACGCAATAGCGCCTATATAGATTATATGAGCCATACGCGAATGAGCTATATGATGGAAAACGGCTTGGATCATACCCATTTGGCTCAATACAATTTAGGGCCAGTGGCATTCTATGAGCATATGTATTATTTCCGTGAGGTATTTCCAGGAAAACCTGTGAGAGTTTCAATTCAATTGAAAGGAATTTCTGAAGATGGAATGTATTTTCAATTTCTTCATAATTTTTATGATGAAAATGGGAAAAACTTTGCGCGTTGTGAAATGATGGGCGCCTGGATTGATTTAAAGGAACGTAAACTAGTTGGACTCCCTAAAGAACTCTTAGGGAATTTTGATTCCCTTGAGAAAACAGATGATTTCAAAACAATTACAAAAGAAGACACAAGAAAGTATAGTCAACTGCCTAAAGATTTAAAGGAAAATTAAACTTGCTCGGGAAGATTAATTTTTTTAGATTTTCGAGTTGAAAGAAAAACCCCCACAAAAATTAAGCAAGCGGCACCCACGCGAAGTGCGCTCAGAGTATCCGCTCCCACTAAGATTGCAAATATTGTTGCTACAACTGGTTGGAGGTAAATGAAAACTCCCACAGTGGACGGACTCAATTGTTTCAGTGCAAAAATATTGAAGAGATAGGTTAAAAACGTGGTCGCAACAATCACGAATATAATTGGTCCTATTTCTGAAATACCGAGTTCCATCCATTCCACCTGAATAAGTTCAGAATAGCCAATGGGCAGATTGATACAAAAAGCAATTAGAAAGAAATATTTTAGTAAGGTAACCGCTTTGTATTTGGCGACTAATGGTTTTACTAAAATTAAGTAAAATGAATAGGAGATTGCGTTAAGAACAAAAAGCAAGTTTCCTAAAGGAATATTGGGCGCATTGCTTCGTGTTTTTTCTTGAAAAAGAATGAGAACCAAGGCACCTGAGAGACCAAAAATAATTCCTAAAGTCTTTATCCAAGTAATGCGTTCGCGAAGTATTAGTGCTGTTAGAAGCAATAATAGAACGGGAGTGATTGTCATAGAGACAGCACTATTTATAGGTGTTGAGAGGCTTAATCCTTTAAAGAACATCAACATATTTAGCACCATTCCGAAGATGGCGCACGCTAATATTCTCCACCAATCATTAGGTGCAATTTTTTCTGATTTAGTAAATAAACTAAGTATCCAGAAAAGTATAGCAGCCCCACCAACGCGCACTACAATAAATCCAAAAGGTTGGATTATGTGTGGCATCAAGCCTTTTGCTACTGTATGGTTGATACCATAAATAGTTTCGGTTGCCGTTGCGGCAAGTATGGCAATCAACCGCCTATCCATTAGTTGGAATGAATCGACTTTTTGGCTGCAGCAACCGTTTTCGCGTCACTGCCGATAAAGATTTTATCGTTGTTCACTATAACAGGACGTTTGAGAAAGGTATAGTGTTCCAGAAGTAGATGTTTGTAGTCTTCTTCTAAGAGATTTTGTTCCTTTAAATTTCGCTCCTGATAAAGTTTTGCCCTTCTGCTGAAAAGTTCTTCATAACTGTCGGTAAGATTAAAGAGTTCGTCTAATTCTTCTTCCGTAATACCCTGAACCTTGATATCCTGTTTGATGAATGAAGAAGGAATTTCAATTTCTTTCATTACTCTTTTACAAGTATCACAACTGGATAAGTAATATACTTTTTGCATAGTCCAAAATTAGTCAATACTTAAGAAAGGTTCGGCTTCTTTTATCGCAATTTTCAACTCGATTGGGCCATCGGCATAACTTGCTATATCGTATTGATTATAGATAAATATTATACTATCCTGAGTGAAACCTGCACTTTCTGGCAAATAGAATTTCTCATTGTCAAACCAATAACCTGTATCGTTTATAGATTGATTTTCACTAATTTTCTGTTGTTCACGAAACTTCTTTTCCGCAAAATCTGTCAATTCTTTTTTATTTTTAAAAAGTTGATTTCTGGAAAGTTGCTCACCTGTTTTTGGATTAATGTTTAAAAAAGAAGTAGTCCCATAGCCATGTGCTCCGCCAGTATAAAGATAATTCCTTAACTCAAAACAAATGTGTTCAGGTGTAGTGTAGATTTCATTTATGGTGATTTCGGCAAAATATTCTCCTGCCATATCTGGAAATTGTGCTTTGTCTGCATTGTATGACTCGACGAAAGCTGTTGCTGCTTCTTGGATGGTTTTGGCTGTAGGAATGGTGTCTTCTCCCATCAACAAAGACTTGAAAATAAAATCGTTAAGTTTTTTATTTATTTTTTCGGAAATTTCTTCATTTCCAAAAACCTCAACATAATTGATAGTTATTTCTGGGCAATTGCTGTTTTCGCAGATTGCAAGTTCCTTCTCAGTAAAGCTTTGTGGAGATGTTTCAATACTTTTTTCTTTATCACAACTCACCAAGATAATGGTAATCAAAGCCAGAAGCGTAATTTTGTTATTCATACATTAAAAAATAGATGGTTAGTTATGACAAACGAAACTGTTACATTTGCATTTTCAAAAGTAATGACTTTAAAATCAGCTATTGTGAAAGTTATATTAAATCGTAAAATATAGTTTGAAGATTGTTGATTATAACTTTAAATGAATAGAACATTCATGGTTTGAGTATTCTATCTTTTTCTGAAAACACATTAAATTCAGATGAAATTCAACACTAAAACAATACACGGTGGCCAACATACTATAGATCCGGCATATGGTTCTGTAATGCCACCAATTTATCAAACATCAACTTATTCGCAAACCACGCCAGGTGGGCATAAAGGTTTTGAATATTCACGGAGTGGAAACCCCACGCGCGCGGCTTTGGAACGTGCCTTTGCTAGTATAGAAAATGGTGAATTTGGTCTTGCTTTTGGTAGTGGTCTTGCAGCTATCGACGCGGTAATGAAGCTTTTAAAATCTGGAGATGAGGTGATTTCCACTAATGACCTTTACGGAGGAACTTATCGATTGTTCACAAGGATTTTTGAAGGGTTTGGTATAAAATTCCATTTTGTCGGAATGGAAAATGCCGATAAGATTGACGAATACGTAAATGATAAGACCAAACTCATTTGGGTTGAGACACCTACGAACCCGATGATGAATATTATTGATATTAAAAAAGTGGCTACAATTGCAAGAAAACACAAAGTTTTGCTAGCTGTAGACAATACATTCGCAACACCCTATCTACAACAACCACTAGATCTGGGGGTCGATATTGTTATGCACAGTGCTACAAAATATCTTGGAGGTCACAGTGATGTAGTTATGGGAGCATTGATTGTAAATGATAAAGAGCTTGCAGATAGGTTGTATTTTATTCAAAACGCGAGTGGTGCTGTTTGTGGGCCACAAGATAGCTTCCTTGTTTTAAGAGGATTGAAAACTCTTCACATACGTATGCAGCGCCATTGTGAAAATGGAAAAGCTGTAGCGGAATATTTGGCTAGCCATCCAAAAATTGAAAAGGTATACTGGCCAGGTTTTGAAGACCATCCAAACCACAAGATTGCTAAAGAACAGATGAAAGATTTCGGGGGTATGATTTCCTTTGTAACCAAAGGAAACAATTATCAAGAAGCTATAAAAATAGTAGAGAATCTTAAAATATTCACCTTAGCAGAAAGTCTTGGTGGAGTTGAAAGTCTTGCTGGTCATCCTGCAAGTATGACCCACGCCAGTATTCCGAAAGAGGAACGCGAGAAGACAGGTATTGTAGATTCGCTGATCCGTCTTTCTGTAGGTATAGAGGATATAGAAGATCTAATTGCTGATTTGAAGCAGGCTATTGGCTGATTGCTGAAACACATAGAATTAAGAAAGGGTTGGATTCTTTAGAATCCAACCCTTTTTTAATAAACTATATTCATTTAATTTATATAATAAATATACCCAACATTCAACCAATAGATCCACTCATTGGCCTTGTTTTCTGGAACAGGGCGTGTTCCATTGTTTTCTAGGCTAGGGTTTAGACCATCTACATAATCTGAAAAGTAATACTCCCATCGGCTGTCCAGCATTAAGTCGCTCAATGGGGTTAGTTTATAACGAATACCAACACTACCTACCACAGCCCAAGTGGAAGCGGGGCCTTGTTGAAAAGCATTGTAGTATTTATCTGGGGTAGATATAGGGGTGTTTAATGGTCCAAATGACGATTTTACCTGTGTATCGTAATTTACCCAATGCACACCGAAACTCATAAATGGGGCAATTTTATATCCGCCAGCAGCAAAATCGCGAATACTCAATGGAAAATACTCAAGTTGCGAGCCTATCTCGAAAACCGAAACGGTACCAGTCATTGCACGTAGTTGATCTGCGAATAGAGATTTTTGGTCCGGAGCTACCCAACGACCAAAATGCTCTAAATTTGTTTTGTGATAATCTATCTCGTTCCGAACCTTAAAGTGATCGTTGAAATAAGTGTCTCGTGTATAGCAATTACAATCTGCACGATAGGAAAAATTGAGGTAATGTATAAGTCCGACCCCAAATCCAACGTTTTTGGCATTTGTTTCAAAATTGTTTCGTTGTCCGAAATCTGAATAGAGAACTACGGGACCGGTTATTAAGCCCAACTCATGGGAAAAGCCAAATTGACTGTAAACTTCTTGTCTAGCAAAAATTAACAAGAAGAATACCATTAACAAATATCTGGTATTCATTATAAGGATAGGTTTAAGTTGAGACATAACAAATATATAAAAACATATTTAACGGGGAAATTTAATAATGTTATTTCGGTTATCGGTAAAAAACCGACATAAAGATTTTCTTATAACGCTAAAATTTGATATTTCCTTATGTAAATCTTATACTTCTTATGACTTCTCAGTAAAATATTAATAAAAATATTATATGAAACGATTGTTATGAGAATTCTCTAGAAGTAAAATACTAAACTAAACGATGAAGTAAAGTATAAAAGATTTCATTTATTGGTGAATGTTGTAGACTTTATTAATTTGATAAATCTTTTACGTGTATAAGAAATAGTTTACTACCTAAAATTGAAAAGGAAAAATTATCTCTAGTTTTCTTTAACAGAAATGGAATATTAGAACGGTCTTTTTACTTCATATACTGCAATAAATAGTATTTTCGTGTGTTAATAAACAAAACCATTTTTATATGAAGCGGTGGGTCATTGCTTTTCTTTTAATAATTCCATTTCTGGTTAGTTCCCAGAATTTTGAGGACCGCTGGACGGGTCACTTCTCTTATGTTTCGGTAAAGGATATTTCGGAGGGTAACAATAAAGTTTTTGTAGGAGCCGAGAATGCTGTGTTTATCTATGATCTTTCTACATTGGGAATAAAAACTCTTTCAACTGTAAATGGACTTTCAGGAGAATTTATTTCAACCATTCATTACAGTGAAGAATATAAACTGTTAGTTATAGGTTATGAAAACGGTTTGATGAATATTGTGAAGGATGGTGAGGAAAATATTCTGAAGATTGTTGATATATTGGAAAAACAGACTATTCCTCCCAACAAAAAACGTATAAATAATTTTGATGAATATAATGGTAAGTTATATATCTCTACGCAATATGGTATTTCAGTTTACGATCTGGCTCGACTTGAATTCGGCGACACTTATTTCATTGGAGACGGAGGTGGACAAATAGATATTGTTCAAACTACTGTCCAGGAGCCTTATATTTTCGCGGCTAGCGGGAGTAATGGAATACGCCGGGCAATGGTAGCGGATGATAATTTGATTGATTATAGAAACTGGACTACTATTATCGGCGGGGGTTTTAAAGCCATGGAGAAAGTAGGGAATGAACTTTATGCTTCTAATAGATCGAATACAGTCTTGCGTTTTACCACCGAAGGAAATACTACTCCTGTTCAAAATTTCACATCAAATATTCAAAAATTTAGGTCTGCTGATAATTTACTGACAATTACAACAGATAATTCTATTCACTCCTATTCAGAAGGCTTTTTGCAGGAAGCTTCAGTGACCAATGTCCAAGGTTTTGATTTGAACCTTCAATCTGGTTATGCGTTTGGAGATAATTTTTATTTAGGCACGATAGAAGATGGATTATTAATCGTTCCTTTCGGGAGTAATCTTCCCACCCAAGTTCTGCCAAATGGTCCTATAAAAAATGCTCCTTTTGCTCTTGACACCTCTCCGGGTCAATTGTGGGTGAGTTTTGGGGAGATAGATATTGATTATAACCCCTATCCACTTTCAAAATATGGAATTAGCCAGCTAAAAGATACCCTTTGGACCAATATTCCTTACGATGAACTTAGTTCGGCTGTGGGTGGTGAACCAACAGATTTGGTTAAAGTCACGATTAATCCTAAGGATCCAAATGAGGTTTATATGAGTTCTTTTGAAAAAGGGCTTCTAAAAATTGTAGAAGAAAGACCATCAATTTTATATAATGAAACCAACAGTGCATTGAAAAGAGCATTAATAGGATCAGTTGATGCCGGAATAAGAATTTTCGGTTCCCAGTTTGACAATCAAGGAAACCTGTGGTTAGTACAGAGTAAAATCGATGAAGGTCTTATTAAATTAAATCCAAACGGACAGTTTCAAAAATTCGATATATCGAATATCATTAATCCTCAAAATGAACTTGCTTTGAGTAAGTTAGTTGTTGGGAGAGATAATAATGTTTTTTTCGGTACTTATAAAAATGGGCTAGTCGGGTATAATACCAGAACGAATACTTTTAATAAGATCGGAAAAGGTCCAGGAGCGGGTAATCTACCGGCCACTGGAGCGAGAGCCCTAGCTTTTGATGCGCAAAATAGATTGTGGATTGGAACGCTAAAGGGATTAAGAGTTCTTTACAATCCTGGTAGTTTTTTTGATCCGGGCACAATACCAGAGTCGCAGGCAATTATTATTCTTGAAAATGGAGTGGCTCAGGAACTTCTGTATGAACAATCGATTACTGATATTGAAGTTGATGGCTCCAATAATAAATGGATTGCTACCGCTACTGCTGGGGTGTTTTATCTATCTCCGAATGGACAGGAAACACTGCTTCGTTTTACAAAGGATAATTCACCGTTACCAACGAATAATGTGCAGGACATTGCCATAGACCCATTCACTGGAGTTGTATATTTCGCCACTACGCAAGGTCTTGTTGCGTATAAGGGATCTGCTACTGCACCAGGGGCTAATTTAGATAATTTGCATGCATTTCCAAACCCAGTGCGCCCGGGATATAATGGAAATGTTACAATAGATGGTCTTACCTCCCGAGCAAATGTAAAAATAACAGATATTACCGGAAATCTCGTATTTGAAGAGACTTCTCAGGGAGGAAGTGTTCTCTGGGATACTACAGCTTTTGGTAAATATAAGGTTCGTTCAGGAGTCTATTTGGTGTTAGTTACAACGGATGATAATATGGAAACAAAAGTTTCAAAAATCATGGTAATTCGATAATGATTGTTGCTACAAAAGCCATTGTCTTTTCAGCCATAAAATATTCCGAAGCAGATCTGATAGTAATTTGTTATACTCAAGTTGCTGGAGTCAAAAGTTATTTGTTACGCAACGTTCTCAAATCGAAAAGAGGAAAATTAAAGACTTCTTATTTTCAGCCACTCACTCAATTAGAGCTCATTGCAGAACACAAAGATAAGGGAACCCTTGAATATATTAGGGAAGCGAAAGTTTTTGATCCATATAAAACTCTTCATACATCTATCATCAAATCTGGATTGGTAATGTTTTTATCGGAAATGCTCAAGAACTGTATTAGAGAAGAGGAGGTGAATGAAGACCTTTATATTTTTTTGGAAAATTCTCTTAACTGGCTCGACCAAAATGAAGAAGTAGCCAATTTTCATATTGTTTTCTTGTTGCAACTTAGTATGTATTTGGGTTTTTATCCCGATGCGTCACATATTACAGATAAATATTTTAATATAGTAGAAGGAAGCTTTCAATCCACTAATACTAGTAATTACTGTTTGGAAGGTAGTCAAATAGAAAACTTTAAACAGTTCTTTAATATTAATTTAGAAACGCTGGACACAATAAAACTATCCAAAGTAGAGCGTCATAACTTGTTGGAGTTAATCTTATCATATTATAGTTTTCACGTACAGGGATATCAGAAACCAAAATCGTTGGCCGTACTGAACCAGTTATTTTCATAGTATAAAATTATTTTAATACTTCTAATAAAATTGCGCTAACATATTGTTAAGGTAAAAGGTAGTTTCCATAACATTCAGTAATTTAGAGCTAAAACAAAGACTATGGATACAAATAGACTATCAAAACCGATGGAAGATATTTTAAACAAACAAGTTAAAAAGGAAGGTGAGGCAGCGCAGATATACCTTTCATACGCTGTTTGGGCAGATAGTGAAGGATATGCTGGAGTAGCAGATTTGCTTTTTAGGCATTCTGGGGAAGAGCGTAATCATATGATGAAGGTTATTCAATATATCCAAGAACGCGGAGGACGAGCAAAGATTACCGCATTATCAGCTCCTCCCAAAGATCCTAAAAACCTTCAGGACTGCTTTGAAAAAATCTTTCAGCACGAAGTCGATAATACAACCGCTATTTATGGAATTGTAAACCTATCACAAGATGAAAAGGATTGGGCTACCTGGAATTTTGGACAATGGTTTGTGAAAGAACAAATTGAGGAAGAAACGCTGGTAATGGATCTTCTAGATAAACTTAAAATTGCTGGAGGTCCTAAGGCAACTAATGAGTCATTGCTTTATTTAGATAGCAAAATAGGAAAAAAAGAAGATGAGGCTGACCTTGCTAGGGATGCAAGTGTGGATAATCCTTAAAATGACCATCACAGTTTGAGTTGCAAATGTTCGTAAACATTATTGCCAAGCTGTTTTTTTCCAACACTTTCAAACCCTAATACCGAATATAATTTTTTGGCATTAGGGTTTTTAAAATCTACCAATAATCCAATTTTCTTATGTTTTTCGGCTTTTGCCATAGAAATAGCAGCAGCCAATAATTTTTTACCAATACCTTTTCCTTGATATTGAGGAGAAACACTTACTGTGTCAATATACACCTCTCCTTTCATGGTTTCATTTTCGATTACTAACTCTTTGACTTGATATTTTTCTGCAATATATTCTAGAAATGGCTCTCGGTATCTTGGTAATAAAACTCCGTCATAAAAAGTAATAGAACCAGCGATAATATCATTTTCTGCATAAACCAAGGTATGTTCAAAGCTGTATTGATTTGCTTTTTTCTGAAAGAAATATTCAAAAAGTGGATAGGTTTCCTCGAGACTATTTGTATTTGCGAAAGAACAGGCCAAATCTTCCATAGCTTGTACAATTAGTGGCGCGACTTGTTTAAAATCTTCAGGTTGAGCTTGGCGAATATTTTTATCCATAACAATCTTTACTAGCTCTAAATATTAAGTGAAATTCAATGATAGAAATCTTCTAATGAATAGTTTGCAATCTGGAATTACTTTTGATTTCTTGCTGTAGAAGTTGATTGTAATCCATAACATTATTTATTCCATCGAGAAAACACAAATATTCAACCGTTGCACAAAGGCCGTTAAAAAGCAATTCTTTGGAAGTTGGATTCTTCGGTTTTGGATTCTTATGATTAAGAGGAAGAATATATTCACAACCTTTTAAAAATTCTGCTTCGATTTTTAGGAGTTCCAAAGGTGTGTAACCGTGAAATTTCCTTCCTAAATTTTGGTGTACCAATCCCACATAATTTAATTGCAGAGAGCCGTGGCAATCGCTTAGGTGTTTCCAGCTATCGGTATTATCACAAATATTGCCTACAGCACAATTATTACAGCACTCCGCGTTTAAAGTCCCATTGTGGAATGCGGTATATAGTTTAGTTAATGCCGCATCCAATCTTTTTGTAGTTTTCATCCTCCATCATTTTAATCTCTTATGAAATTAGTAAATGTGAACAAGAAGACAATCGGTTTTTGGATTTTTTTGGCAAAGAAATATTTGAGATATCTTTTAAAAAAATAAAAAGTAATTTTTTAGATTGAAAAACTCCTTTATTTCTTCTTAAAATCTAGGTCTTGATAGTCATAGCTGAAATCAGTTAACGGCGAAATTGGACTCATTGTGAAACCGTTCGCTCTCCCTTCTGTATCTAAGCTGAAAGTAACGAAAGCATCGGCTTTAAGAGAAGGGTCGTTCCAGCGAACTGCGTAAGTTGTGCCTTTGTAAAAAGTCATAGATCCAGTTAAATCAGAAAGTTTTGTAGATCTAAAGTGAAGATTTTTATCTTGGTTGCTGATAATAACATCTCCAAACCAAGGATCTTCATAAGTACCAGTGTAATCTGATGGGTTTGGTTTAGCAGCCTTGCTTTTTTGTTGTGCAGCAATGTTTTTCTCAACTGCTGAAATAATGCTGTCCTCCTCGTGTTCTCCAGCTAGGCGGCGCTCATTGTATTGGCTTATTCGATCTTTGCCCTTAATTCCAAAATAACTGTCTTTAATGGTATTTGTAATAGAATTGAAAGCAGCGCTACTTTGTTGATTGGTGAGGACGATAATGCCTAGATCTAGCTCAGGGATTATAGTCACTTGACTCACTATTCCCAATAGTCCTCCAGTGTGGGTCGCTTGAAAATAACCATTCACGTCGCTTAAAAACCATCCTAATCCATAGGCTGAAAAGTGTGTATTATAAGGACCTCTTCCGGATCGTATTATTGTTTGAGGTGTCCACATTTCTCGATGTGCATTTTTACTGAAAAGACTATCTTTAAGTTGAGCTCCATATTTTCCTTCATCCAATTGAACTTGAACCCATTTGCTCATATCATTAATTGAAGCATATATTCCTGCCGCAGGAGTGGCAATTTGAGTAAATGTATATCCTGTAATTTCCAGTTTTCCATTTACCGGAGCATGGCCATCAATACGATTGTTATCGGCATCAATTGCGGACATGGAAAGCAAAGAACGATTCATTCCTAGGGGTTTAAAGAAGTTTTCGATAATATAATCATCAAAAGACTTATTAGAGACGCGAGCTACAATTTCACCTGCAATAATGTAAAGTAAATTGTCATAGTCAAACTTTGAACGAAAGGAGGATACAGGTTTTAAATACCTCATATTATGGATCATTTCTGGTAAGGTTGTAATATTGGTTGCTGGAAAAACCATTAAATCTCCAGCGCCGAGCCCTAAGCCACTTCTATGAGTAATAAGATCACGAACAGTAAATTGACTGGTTACATAAGAATCATAAAGTTTAAATTCAGGGATAATATCATTTACTTTGGTGTCCCAGGTTAATTTGCCTTGGTCAATAAGCTGGCCTAATGCTGCTGCTGTAAAAGCTTTGGTATTTGAAGCTACCCCAAAAAGTGTATTTTCGTTTACTTCGGCATTTGTTTTTAGCGAGCGTACTCCGTAAGTGTTTTTATAATATATTTTGCCATCCTTTAGAACCGCTACAGCTATTCCAGGCACATCGAAGGTTTTCATTGTTTTTTGAACTAAACTATCGATTTGCGACCCACTTAATTCTTGGGCAGATATTGATAGATGTAGAGATAGGAAAATAATGGAAAGCGTTGAGATTTTGAATATGGATAATTTCATAACTAGGAATTTGAAAAACAGAGAATAAATGTATCAAATCTTTTGACTTTGAATGTTTTAAAACAAAATCGATTCAACAACATATCTCCAACTAGGTTAAGGTTAAAGTGAAATCACACTGGTGAAAAACAGTAGAATGATTCTTAATTTTTCTTATATCAATTTCAATTGATTGACGATCTCTTGTAAAGAGGTTTTTGCATCACCAAACAAAATGCTACAATTGTCCATTCCAAAGAGGTCGTTCTGAACTCCTGCATAGCCTTTTCCCATACTTCTTTTCATCACGATAACCTGCTTGCTTTCATGGGCACGGATAATAGGCATACCGTAGACAGGGCTGTCCGGATTGTCTTCAGCAGCTGGATTTACTACGTCATTAGCTCCTATTACTAAAACTGTATCATATTGAGCCATGTTTTCGTTGCCTTCGTCCATTTCTTTTAAAGAAGCATAGTCTACATTGGCCTCAGCTAGTAATACATTCATATGTCCAGGCATACGACCGGCCACAGGGTGAATGATGTAATCTACTTGGCAGTTTCTTTTCTCTAGCATTTGCTGTAATTGTCCACAAATGTGTTGTGCTTGAGCTACTGCAAGACCATAACCTGGAATTATTGCAACTTTCTGTGCATATGAAAGCGAAAGTGCAGTTTCAGCAACACTTATTTCTTTAATTTCTTGCTCTTCTTCTAAAGTAGTTCCAGTGCTCTTTTTAAATTTCCCTGCCAATACCTTCATTAACGAGCGGTTCATTGCCGTACACATCAATAGAGTAAGGAATATACCTGCAGCTCCAACGAATATACCTCCAGCAATCATTACCTTGTTTCCGTAAACAAGGCCTGTAAAAGCAGTTGCGATACCTGTGATACTATTTAGTAATGAAATAACTACGGGCATATCTGCACCACCAATAGGAAGTACAAAAAGAACCCCGTAAATCATAGCGAGCAATGCCAAAAAGTACATAAACGGCGCAAAGCCAATAGGGATTAAACCGAAAAAATAGATTACTGGCAGTAAAACCATTAGCGCCAAAAGGATTCTTGCCGAGAAAACAACTCCCATAGTGCGATAATCTTTTACTTTTCCAGCCAATTTACGCTCGGCGATTATACTTCCAGTAAATGCTATTGCACCAGTAATAAGGCCAGCAATAAGTAAGATTTGCATGGTTAAGTCAGCTGGTTTTGGATACATTGGATTTGCTTCCACCAATCCCAAGAGCATGGCACAACCACCTCCAGTTGCGTTGAATAACGAAACTAATTGAGGCATACCGGTCATTTGTACTTTGTCGGAATATCGTTTTCCTACAATTGTTCCAGCGGCAATTGCCACAAGCATTATAATTAAATTCGTATTAGGAATTGATTGCCCAATAGGAGTAAAGAATGTTATTACTACAGCGAGAACCATACCCATTGCAGCGATGAGATTTCCGGTTTTTGCTTTTTTGGGGGAACTCATAAATTTGAGTCCCAGTATAAAAGAAATGGTGGCGATTAGATAGCCGACTTTAATATATATTTCCATCTAGTATTTCTTTTTTCAGTACCTGCAATTGACAGGTGGTTGGTTTATTTGGTTGAATATTATGGAATTGGTAAAAAGAAGTTCGTAACGGGTACTATACTTGCTGATTCACAACCAACTAGTCCCATCATTAGCTTTGGATTATTTTTTAGAACTAAACATTTTGAGCATACGGCCGGTAACGAAAAATCCACCGGAGATATTTAAGGTGCCTAGAAAAATTGCAATGCCACCTAAAGTTAAATTGAGGTAGTCATCAGCAGGAATAGTTAGCATCATATAAACGGCTCCGACCAGAATAACACCACTAATGGCATTTGCTCCAGACATTAAAGGAGTGTGTAAAATTGCGGGAACATTAGAGATTACTTCAATACCAATGAAGATACAGAAGATGACAAAATAGATGTCCTGAATGTTTTGATTTAAAAATTCCATAATTAGGCTGGTTGAAGTTTTTGGATGAAATGCGGATGTGTCCATTCGCCGTTGTCTAGTATTTTAGAAGCTGTAAGTAAAGGATCATCTGGATTTTCAGATTTTTCCATATACTTTATAAATGAGAAATAGTTATTTGATAATAATTTTGAAGCTGCAGCGGGTATATCTGCGGAAAGATTTGAGTTTCCTACAATTGTGACTCCATTGTGGTTTATTGTTTCTCCATTTTTAGAAAGCTCACAGTTTCCTCCTTGTTCGGCCGCAAGATCAATAATGATACTGCCAGCCTGCATTGCATCAACAGATCGAGTTTCAATGAGTAAAGGAGCTTTTCTTCCCGGAATATTCGCCGTACTTATCACTATGTTTGCCGAAAGAATATGTTCGTGAATTAATTCTTTTTGCTTTTGTTGGTATTCTTCGGTTTGTTCTACAGCATATCCTCCAGCACTTGCCGATTCTGTATAGCCTTCTACCTCGATAAATTTTGCTCCTAAACTTCGGACTTCTTCACCAGCGGATTTACGTACGTCAAATGCTTCGACTATAGCTCCTAGACGGCGTGCTGTAGCGATGGCTTGCAAACCAGCAACTCCAGCTCCAAGAATTAAAACTTTAGCAGGTGTCAATGTTCCGGCTGCTGTGGTGAACATTGGGAAAATACCATTATATAACTCTGAAGCCTTTATAACTGCTCTATAACCAGCCAATGAGGCCATGGACGATAATACGTCCATAGATTGAGCTAAGGTTGTTCTTGGGAGCAAATCTAAACTGTAAACCGTAGCAGCATTTGCTTTATAAACTGCGAATTTGGAGTCATGAAATAGGGGGTTGAATATTCCAATAAAGTTGGTGCCCTTTTTGATTTCCGCTTCGGTAAAAGTATGGTTGATGGATAGGATGGTATCTGAATCTTTAAAAATAGTTTCTCTTGGTAGACAAGTAGCACCAGCTTGTACATATTCTTCGTCTGCGATCAGTAATGAGCTTCCTAGTCCGGGCTCAAAAAGAATATTCAGATTAAGTTCAGAAGTAAGGCGTTTTACTTCTTTTGGTAACAAACACACCCTCGGATCATTTGGTGTTTTTAAAATTCCTATTGTCTTTGGCTGTGGTTTTTCGCTCATAAGTTATTTCAACATTTATTTTCATACCGCTCTTAATATGTTTTGCGGCGTTTTATTTAAAAACTATATTTACTTTGACAAGATACTGAAATATTCCTCTTTAACTTCTCTATATTTTTTCAGATATTCAACATAAGATTTTCTAAACTTTTCGTGCTCACTCACATAGAACATATCACAATCTACGTCTTCACATTCTGCTGCTTTTGGCAAGGTTTCCTTATATTTTAAAAAAGTATCGATTGCCTCGGCATTGTTTTCTTTTTCTTTCTGTAATTTTAAAATAGCTGTTTGATAATCAGGGTTTTCAGAAAATTTTGGTTTCCCAAGATTCAATAGATTGGAGATTTCTTTATCGATATAATTGAGGTGTTCAATCCAATTTTCCAATTCTATTGAGCTATTCTTAAAAGTTATTGCTTCTGGGGAATCGTGATCGTAAATTTCCATGATTTAATAAAAATTGTTAATATACTATAATAGTACGTCGATATCAATAGGTCTTGCGGCCTGCTTAACGCTTGTGATTTTTAATTCTTTAACACCGTTCGGAAAATTCCAAGTCACAGAATCACCTTCTGCATAGCCCATAACTGCTGAGCCCATCGGCGCCAAAATGGAAATCTTGTTTGCAGCAATATCCCTTTCTGTTGGGATTACCAATTGGAATTCGCTTTTCCAAGTGCCAGACATAACTGTAATAACACTGTTAAATCGGATTATATCTTCTGGCATTTCTTCGTGGTCATATATAATTGCGTTAGTGAGTTCTGAGCTTAAATTATTTAGAGAAACTTTTGTGTTCTCGTCTTTGTAAAAACCAGAGACATTCAACAGACGCTTTAAGAAAACATATTCCTTTTTTTCCAATATCAAATTTCCATATTTCATAGTTCAATATTCATTTATTGCTTAAAATGAATGAGGCTGACTAACAAAATTTTTAGTCAGCCTCATCTTTTCAAGTTTTGTTAATCGATTATGGGAAAATCCCTCTTAAAATATAAGCTTGCTCAATTCGTGCTATGGCAATGGCAAAAGCTGCCGTACGCATATCTACACCGTTTTCCTCGGAATAGGCTGTAACTTTTTTGAAAGTGGTGAAAAGTTTTTTCTCCAGTTTTTCCAAAATTTCGTCCATTTGCCATAGTTCCCCGTTACGGTTTTGTAGCCATTCAAAATAACTTCCAATTACACCGCCAGAGTTACACATAATATCTGGAATAATAGTGATACCACGTTCCATCAATATTTTCTCGCCTTCTACATCTGTTGGACCATTAGCGCCTTCAGCAACAAGAGTTGCTTTTATTGAACGTGCATTCTTTGCTGTAATTTGGTTACCCAATGCAGCTGGAATACAGATGTCACAATCCAAAGCAAAGAAATCTTGTCCTTCCATAGCAGTTGCGCCTGGGAAATCTACAATACTGCCTTTATTAGATAGTGCATAGTTGAAAAGGTCTTCAACTTTGATTCCGTCTTTATTTTGGATACTTCCAAAGGCATCTTGAACACCCACCATTTTCGCTCCTTCGTTTTGAAGGAAATGTGATGCCCAATAACCAACGTTTCCATAACCTTGCACGATGAATTTTTTGCCTTTTAAGCTCTGATTGTTCTTTTCTGACCAAAATTTAATGGTCAAAAACACTCCGTAGCCAGTAGCACGGTCACGACCTTCAAGTCCACCACTGCCTACAGGTTTTCCTGTAACCACGTGTTGGTTTTTGGAACGCTCTGAAGTACTTTTTGTACTCATGTATGTATCGGCGATCCAAGCCATTGTCTGTGCATTGGTGTTTACGTCTGGTGCAGGAATATCGTGTTCTGGTCCTATGTTTTCACCTAGAGCGTAAGTGAATCTACGAGTAATACGCTCTAGTTCACCTTTTGAGTATTTAGAAGGGTCAATTTGGATTCCTCCTTTTGCGCCTCCGTAAGGCAAACCTGCCAAAGAAGTTTTCCAAGTCATCCACATAGCTAAAGCACGGGCTGCATCGATATCTACGGTTGGGTGATAGCGAAGGCCTCCTTTATATGGCCCTAATGCGTTGTTATGCTGCACACGGTATCCAGTAAATATTTCTACATCTCCATTGTCCATACGAACAGGGAAGTGTATTATGATTTCAGTGTTTGTGATGCTAAGAATTTTGCGAACGTTTGGGTTCAGATTTATCTTGTCGGCGGCGTGGTTGAATTGCTCCAACACGTTGTCCAACATTCCTTTTTTCACAGGTTGGGGTTTTTCCACGGTTTGTTCGTTTGTCATTGTTATTATCTTTAATTAAATTATTTTAATCGTTATTTTTCTGCAACAAAATTTAGATTTTTTTATTGAACTCGTCATATGAGAGTATTGCAATCTTTTTTATGCTTCATTACGTGTTGAAGAAGTGTACATTCATCGAAGCCAAAGATTTAGAGAGTTTAAGGCCATACGGCATTTATAGTTCGACACTCCAATTGGCAAGCTGTATGCCATTATTGATCTAGATTCATTTATCAGATATAACGATTTGACTTACAGTGTATTGATATTTTGTTTCCATTCTTTAAAAAATAGAAAAATGGGTAGTATTTCCTTAGGTGGGGAATAATTCCCCAATTTCATATGGATTATGGGGCCGAGGAAAGACTCAGCCTTTAAGAGTAATCTATTTAATTTTTTTAGAGTTTGGAGCTTTTAAAAATCTATTCCTTGATTTTTCCTCTGAGTGTTTTCCTATCAATTTTTAGGATTTCAGCTGCTTTTGTTTGGTTATTATCAGATGCAGCGAGAACTTTTTCTATGTATTTTTTTTCCATTTCTTTTAGAGAAAGCAATTCTTCTTCTGGAAAATCAATTTTGTATTTTAAGGTTTCAGGTAAATCTTTTACACTAATCGACCTGTCGCACATAATGACTGCTCTTTGAATTACATTTTCTAGTTCACGGATGTTGCCTGGCCAGTCATAACGTTGCAACAATGCTTTTGCCTCATTGTCCATTGTTATATATCGATCTTTATATTCGTTGCCGTACTTAAATAGAAATTTATCTGCCAGCAATGGAATATCTTCTTTCCGTTCCCTCAGTGGGGGTACGGCAATTTCAACTACTGTTAGACGGTAAAAAAGGTCTTCACGGAAAGTTTCCTTCGCTATCATTTCGCTTAGGTTGCTGTTTGTGGCGGCAATTACGCGAACGTCTATTTTTTCGCTTTTTCGTTCTCCAACTTTCATCACCTCTTTTTCTTGGAGCACGCGCAAGAGTCTGGCTTGTACAGAAAGTGGAGCATTACCGATTTCGTCTAAAAAAATAGTACCCCCATTTGCTGCTTGGAAGAATCCATCACGATTTTCGTTTGCTCCTGTGAATGCACCTTTAACATATCCAAAAAGTTCTGATTCCAAAAGGTTCTCAGGAATTCCACCACAATTTACTGCAATAAAAGGAGCGCGCGAGAATTTGCCGTTATAGTGGATGGAACGCGCTACAAGTTCTTTTCCGGTTCCACTTTCACCACTTATAAAAATAGTAGCTTTATTGTTCTTTACCCTTTCTATTATCTGGGTCACATTTTTTATTGCTTCACTCTCCCCTATAATTTCATTGTAAGTATAGGTAAGATTTGTAGTTTCCGAGATTTTCTTTTTCGTACTTGACGAAAGCGACTTAGTTACACCTTGTTTTAATTCTTCTTTGGTGAATGGTTTCACTAAATAATCTACTGCGCCAGATTTTATTGCAGAGAGTGCATCCTGAATGGAAGGATAGCCTGTTACAACAAGTTTTGGCATATTTGGGTAATGTTCAGATGCAAATTGAATTAGTTGGAAGCCGTCTATGTCGGGCATTTTTAAATCGGTGATCAACAAATCTATTTCAGTATCACGTAAAATTGCTACGGCTTCTTTTACTGAGACTGCTTTATAGGTGTGATAGTCGAGCGAATGGAGATGCCGCTGAATAAGCTCTAAAATGTTGATATCGTCATCAACTATAAGTATGTTTTCCTTGTGAAACATGATTTTATTGTTTGGGGAAATTAATTATAAAAATGGCTCCTGAAGGATTATTTGATTGATAGTCTATCGTTCCTCTATGGCCTTTAATTATCCCATGAACTACACTTAGACCTAACCCAGAACCATCGCCCACTGTTTTAGTAGTAAAGAAAGGCTGGAAAATCTTGTTGACATTTTCTGGAGAAATGCCTGGGCCTTCATCAGTAATTTTCAGCGTTACCTTTTTTCCATTATCTTCTAAGCTAAGCTTTATTAACCCATTTTTTGGAGAAAAATAAATGGCATTTAAGACCAAATTGAAAATTACCTGTGTTAATTGGATTGTGTCAGCCTTTAAGAGCACTTTCTCATCTGGTAAATTGACAATGTAATGAACCTCGTTTTTCTTAAAGGTTGGGTCCAATAAGTTCATTGCATCTTTTATTACTGGAACAATATCTGTTTCGCCTAGGTTCTGTGGCATTTCGCACGCGAAGAACATTAGTTTTTTCACTACTTCACGAGAAAAAATAGCGCTATTTATAATTTTGTCTAGGTCTTTACTAGTCTGAGTGTCTTCGGGTTCTTTACCTTTCAGCAGTTCTGCAAAACCTAGAATATTGGCCAAAGGAGTATTAAGTTCGTGAGCTATACCTGCTGTAATTTCACCCAAAATACTCAAACGATCAGCGTGTTCCATTTTCCGTTTTACCACCGCTTCATTTTCACGGATGGATGCCCGCTCCAACAAATCGCCTACATTGATAGCGACGTTTTGTAAGAGCATTTTTTCTTCAATCACAAAATCTTTTACAGTGAATTTATCTGCGGGATAATGAATTTTTATATAGCCTTTGGGTTCATTAAAAACTTTAATGGCACTTTCGATATAAACACTTTTTGGAAGTGAAGACGAGATAAGATGGAAGGGACCGGAATGGATTTCAACAATAGCTTTTTTATTGTATTGTAAAGATTTTCTAATACTCAGGACTATGGAATAAAGAGTTTTGTCAAGTTCTTTGTAATCATTATTTACAATAATGGAAGATACTTCGTATAAACACGTTAATTCTTTAATACGTTCTTTAAGATTTTCTTCTAAAGTCATTCCGTAGTTTTTCAATCTTTTTCAAAGGTATCAAATAAATACCTTGATTTTTATGAAGATTAACTTGATGTTGGATATGTATTAAATACTCAGTTTAAAATTATTGATCAGCAGTTCTTAATAATAAAATGTTTTGGAGTGATTAATATTTTTATAATTATGATGACTATTTAATACTTATTCGATAGAATATTAGGAGTAATTTTTTTCATGAGTGAGAGGGACGCTTAAACAGATTGCAAGGAGTAGCAATTTTTTAAAGTGATCTCTCTTTCTTTTTAAATTTACGGATAAAAAAACCGTTTTAAACATATCCTTGTTTAAAACGGTTCACTCTAATTTCCCAATAAAAGGGGAGTAATTGCAATTATAAATTAATCGAAGCTTTTATAGTCGAATTTTTGTCCACCTACCGATACTTCAGCCATCAATCCTTCTTTTGGAAGTGAAAACACAGCAACTCCATCCTCATATGACATATCAAATGAAGGCGGGGCTTGATTTACAGCAATAGCTGAAACTTTTGATCCAAATTGGAAATTGTCATCCATAAAGCTCTGTACGGCTTTGTCAGTTTTAAAGAATATTACCTCACTAAATGCTTTTCCACCGATTTGCGCGCCAATGTCTAGCTGTTTCATATTGGCCATTCCCACAAGAACGCCTCGTTCGTATACTGCTCCGTGACCAGATGCTGCCCCAATTATCAAGGCCCCTTTTCCAACATTTGGAAAGATGACATATGCTTTTGCATCATCAAAATAGCGTTCCAATTTTGGATTGGCCTCAATAAAGGCGGCTTTCGCTTTTTGAGCATCGGCAATGACTTTTTTGTCGTCTGCATTTTGTGCAAAAAGAGAGATACTGAAAAACAGCATCATCATCATTAATAAATCTTTCGTTTTCATAATTTAGGTTTATTTATTCGGATTTAAAGGTACCTCATAAAGAAACTGAGTCAGGTTAAATAATTGTTAGATTATACATAATAATATGCCAATTTTATTAAAATAATATTTGTTATAAAGTTAAATCGATACGTTTTCTTAAAGCTATTTAAGATCTTTTTTCACTAGGAGATAAAAATCATTATCCAAAGGAAGATAACCTTGGTCGTATAAATAGAAGTAGGTAGATCCAGATTTTGTTGTGTAAATACTGGTAAAGTAGTCAAAACTAAATCCCAATCGCAGCAATCTATCTTTAGTAGTTTTGGTTTTGTCTGCCTTATTTAGTTTCTCGAGAATTCGGTAGTTTTTACGTAGGAGATTATTGATATTTCGAACTAGGTTTTTATTGTCCTTGTTCAGGGAGTTGTTGTGTGAATTGCGGCAGGCATCGCTGCAGAATTTTTTATCGGCGCGTCCTATTATTTTATTACCACATTCGGGGCAATTCCTTTCCATACATTATAGGTAAAACTAAGGTTTAAAAATAGGATTGAAATATTAATTTTCCAAATATATAATAATCGTCATAGCCAATTAATGGAAAAAATAACGGAAGGTTTAGGTATTAAGGATTTGGTATATGTATGTCCCTGATCTAGGTTGACCAATTTAAAAGCGGATTGCTTCAGTCGCTCCTTGGTTCGCTTCCTCGCAATGACTAGGTATAATTTGAAATTTTAACATAGTAGTATTATACTAGGGGTTTAGTAGGGATATACTAGCATAAACGTAGCACTCGAGTAGCACTAGAGGTAGGGGAACTATACACTAATGCAGCACCAACCATACATTATCACGAGCTGAACTACGAACCCATAGTTTTGAACCATACATACATTCATTTGAACAATAAATTACCAGCACCTAAAAATGCCGATTCTTATTTTGTTTTTCCGCACAATTGACGTTTATTATTGAAGACTCATTTTTGGTTCATCAAATGGGAATTAATTAGCTAAAATGGGTCAATTTCTTCAGGACCATACATAATTCTATTTTGTTCGATTCACGCTTGTAATAGCATTACAAAATAAGAGGATATAACTTTGTAGGAATTTTTATTTTCTTGTTACTACATTGCATTTTTAGCAAGACTTCTTTTTTATTGCAAAATGGTTACCATTCTAGATTCTATTGAGGTGGGTGAGTTGGGATTTATTCTTTGGACAGGCAACATTCTCGTTTGCTATTTAATAGAAACCTCAGTTCCTATTTTACCCAAAATTGACACCGACCTTATCCAGACTTTAAATGAAGCATCTAGGGAGTATCTAACGCTTATCTACCTATTTTTTGAAAACGAATTATATTTTTTATGGGGCAAACATTCAATTCTATGGATTGAAAATTTTATTAATCAACTTTAGAATTTTTACCGATATGAAATCTATAAATAGCTTCAAATTTCAAGAAGATTCCCCCATTTATTTGAGGGTTTAGTTGGGTGCGGTCATCTCCAAAACTGAAGGCAGAAATACCGAGATTTATTTTTTCGTCTTTGGCATACATTTCATAATTATTACTAGAATATCCAAATTTTGCTCTTAGTAATATACTTTCTTCGAAGGTGTTTAATTGCAAATAGCCAGCAAATTCCAAGGAACTTAGATCTGCATATAGAGGAGGAGTATTTTCGTAGTGAACATTATAGCTACGTCCTATTCCGAAGTAATCAATGCCAAGAGTAGTGGTGCCGAATTTATAGCTTACATCGGCAGAAATGGGTAGGCTCATGTCCATTTCGAAACGCTTGTTCGGGCTTAGGTAATACCAGCCTATGATAGGGGTTGTAAAGAGACCAAAAGCTTCTTGGGAGGCGTAGACTCCGAAACGATACTTAAGATTTTCATTTTTTTTCAACTTTAATAAAGCAAAGCCGCCAAAATAAAAATCATCACTTGTAATGTTTTTATAGTCTGAGGCTATTTTAGGAAGCAAAACAATGGTCGTACTCCATTTTTCAGACCAAGTGGAGGCCATCCCTAATTTAAGATTGGTACTAAAGAGATTGGAATATTTAGCTTCGGGGAAAAGTTGGACATTATTTAAAGTAAAATCTACTCCTGTTATTAATGCGTGATTTTCATTTAGAACTACGGGAAGAGTAAACCCAACATCAAAAAACTCAACATTAGTGCTACTATCAGTGCCTTCAAAATTATTGTTGAAAGTTTGTCCATATCCAATTCGGAAAAGATCGACATATTCCTGAGCCGAAATAAAAAGAGGGAAAAGTAGCGCGAGGAATAAAAGTTTTTTCAAATTTTTATGTTGAAATGGTAATGATTATATTTTATCGTTTTAAAGATAAAATAAATAATCGCTAGAAAGTAAACCAGTTCTCCATTTTATCATCTACAACCTCATTTTTATGGAAAAATTCGTTGCTTTTTGAGTTGTATTTATAATCTTCACTCCAAAGTGGAAAATTCTCAGCCAATTGTATTAAGGCATCACAAACGTAAATGGCTTCGGCATCTGTACTAGTAGGATTAAAAGACATCCGTATCCATCCTGGTTTGTGGGTAAGATCTCCGCCATCTATTTCGCAGGTGATATTGTTTGACGTTTCTTGATCTACGTGAAGCAAGTAATGGCCATAAGTTCCGGCGCAAGAACAACCACCACGCGTTTGGATTCCAAAACGATCGTTGAGTAACTTTACTCCTAAATTGAAATGTAGATCATCGATATAAAAACTTATTACAGCTAATCTATCCTGCGTTTGAGGAGCAAGAATTTTGAGATTAGGAATCTCGTTGAGTTTTTCAAAAACGATATTCAGTAGTTCGTGTTCGCGTTTTAAGATATTTTCAACACCCATTTTTTCTTTCAATCGAATAGAAAGCGCTGTACGAATGGTTTGAAGAAAACCAGGTGTTCCACCATCTTCACGAGTTTCGATGTCGTCAATATATTTGTGGTTTCCCCACGGATTGGTCCACGAAACGGTGCCACCTCCGGGATTATCTGGAATTGTATTTTTATAAAGATTATTGTTGAAAATAAGTACGCCACTGGTTCCTGGGCCACCTAAAAACTTATGAGGTGAAAAGAAAATTGCGTCTAAATGCGCCCCTTCCTCTTCAGGATGCATGTCTATTGCAATATAGGGTGCAGAACAAGCAAAATCTACGAAACACAAGCCGTCATTTTTATGCATCAACTTTGCTATTTCGTGATAGGGGGTTTGAATACCAGTGACATTTGAACATCCAGTAATAGCAGCAATTTTTATGGGGCGATCTCTATGTTTATTTACAATTTTCGCGAAGGTTTCCAAGCAGACCAAAACATCATCATTTGGAGGAATTACCACAACATCAGCGATAGTTTCCAACCAAGATGTTTGATTGCTATGATGTTCCATATGTGTTACAAAGACCACTGGTCTTATTTCATCTGGGATATTGGTGTACTCTTTTATACTTTCAGGAATTTTCAATCCCAAGATACGCTGGAACTTATTGATAGCACCCGTCATTCCGCTTCCAGCTGTAAGAAGAACATCGTTTTGATTTGCGTTTACGTGCTTTTTAATGATTTTTCGGGCTTCGTGGTATGCCTTTGTCATCGCCGTTCCAGTAACGGAAGTTTCGGTGTGGGTGTTTGCAACAAAGGGTCCAAAGTCCTTAAGTATTTTTTCCTCAATAGGGCCGTATAAACGTCCGCTAGCGGTCCAGTCTGTATAGATAATTTTTTTTTCTTCCGAAAGGAGAATCAAAATCCTGATCGATACCCACAATATTATTTCGAAAAGGTTCAAAATACTTTTCAAGCGAGGTTGTTACTCCATTTTTTCCCGAAATTTTATTTGAAGTGATCATTATTTGTTTTTAAAAAAATTACTTAATTACTTAAGAGATATCTGTATAGAGGAATAATCTAGAATTCCAATTTCTTTAATTTTTTACCCGAGTTCTACAGGGAAATCAAAGAAATCTTTATTAATAATTACTCCCACATTAATCAACACTGCATAAAATAAGGTGTTTAGGCTTTTTATTTTTGAAAGGCACCCGTTCCTTTTTGAAGCCAAGTATAGTATTCTTCAATATCTGGGGTGTATCCTACAGGATCAATAAGGTTTTTTTCATTATGATCCATTAGCACATAAAAGGGCTGTGCATTTGCTTTATATTTCAAAATCTGAAATTCGCTCCATTTTTGACCAATGTATTTCAACTGTTTTCCAGATATTTCAGAAATATACTTTTCGTCCTCTGGCAGTGGTCTTTTATCATCGACATATAATGAAATTAGAACTATATCTTGATTCAATAACTTTAATATTTTTGGCTCACTCCATACGCGTTCTTCCATTTTTCGACAGTTTACGCAGGCATGTCCAGTGAAGTCTACAAGTACAGGTTTACCAACTTTTTTGGCATAGGCCAATCCTGTTTCATAATCGTGGAAGGCCAAGATATCATGTGGCCCTAGATGAGCACCTTCCGGAAATTCTGCAGTGCTGATGGTTCCACCACTACTCATTTTTGTATAACCTACACCGTAAGGAGATTCGCTGTACTGCATTGGAGGGGGAAAACCGCTAATTAATTTTAAAGGAGCGCCCCATAGTCCTGGGATTAAATATATAGTGAATGCTGCAACTACTAGCCCTAAGCTTAGACGACCAACCGAGATATGGCTCAGAGGAGAATCGTGAGGTAATTGGAGTTTTCCAAATAAATATAAGGTCAGAGCGCCAAAAACTGCAATCCAAATGGCAAGGAAAACCTCTCTTTCCAGCCAATGTAACTGAAGTACCAAATCTGCGTTCGAAAGGAATTTGAATGCTAGAGCCAATTCCAAAAACCCTAGAAATACTTTAACTGTATTCAACCATCCACCTGATTTTGGCAAAGAATTCATCCATCCTGGAAATGCCGCAAAAAGTGCGAAGGGCATGGCCAGTGCTAATGAAAAACCAAACATTCCAACAAAGGGTGCAATTCCGCCTTTGGACGCAGCTTCAACTAGGAGCGTTCCAATGATAGGTCCAGTACACGAGAAAGAAACAATAGCAAGTGCCAATGCCATAAAGAATATTCCAATCAAGCCACCACGGTCTGCTTGTTTGTCAACTTTATTGGCCCAAGAGTTTGGCAACATTATTTCAAATGCCCCTAAAAAGGAAAGTGCAAATATTACTAGTAATAAAAAGAAGAAGAAGTTGAACCATACGTTGGTGGAAAGTGCATTAAGCGCATCGGCACCAAAGAACCAAGTTACGATTGCTCCTAGGAAGACGTAGATTATAATTATTGCAACGCCATAGATAATTGCATTTTTAATACCCGCAGCTCGCGACTTGCTTTGCTTTGTAAAGAAGCTAACTGTCATAGGAATCATCGGGAAAACGCAAGGAGTAAGCAGTGCAGTAAATCCAAAAAGAAAGGCCACTACAAAGATAGTCCAAAGCCCTTTATTCTCTTGTTTTTTAGTTTGATCAATTGCCGCTTGCGAGTTTTCTGAAGATTGAACATTGTCTTTTACAGCTTCCGTTTTGTCATTGTCAGTAGCTATTGTGTCTCCTATATTTTCGGTGCCAGCTTCGATAATTTCTGGATTGTCTGTGCTTACTGGTGTTACAGTGGTTTCAGTATTTTTGTCTGGGGCAGGAATTTTAAAGACTAGATCTACATAACTAGGAGGTAAGCAACGTGTGTCATCACATACCATAAATTCTACCTCACCTTTAATAGTGGTGCCTTCGTCACCTGTTAATGCTATTCGTTTTGTAAACGTCGCAGTATTTGAGAAGAAGGTTATAACCATATCAAAAACCGGATCGTGTTCTGTAACGCCTTTGCCTTCCTTTATTTTTCCAATAGATTTGTAAGCTTTATTTTCTTCGAAAGTGAATACTGTTGGCAGTGGTCCATCTGCTGGAACTTCTTGCGAGTATAAATGCCATTTATTTTCAATAGTGGCTTTTGCAACTAGGTCGTATTCCGTTTCGGATATTTTTTTAACGCTCGTGGACCATTTTACAGGATCTAGAATCTGAGATTGCAGGGAAGACGTTGAAACAAAAGCGAGGAGTAGATAGAGAAAAATTTTATTCATAATCGATTTAAATTTTTTGCCATAAAAAATTGGTTGATACCCACTTGATTTATGGTCGGCTATGGTTATGAGTCATTTTTTTTGAAAAACCCTTAAAAGGTAATCGACAAATATAATGATAGCTTGGGGTTTTCATTTGACAAAATTTGAATATTCTGCTTTATCAAACTTGATAATTGGGATTGGTACTAAACTTTAACACTTGAATTTTACTTAATTGGAATATTTGGATGTTTACATAATAGAGAAGCCTTCGCATATTGGAAGAAATCGGTATTAATTTAGCAATAAAAGGAATAAGGATGATAATAAATGGAATTTACGTAGTACTTTTGCCGCCCGATACAATAAAAATAATTAAAAAGGAGTTTTGAATCTTGGCTGAGAAAACATTAGCCATAACGAAACCATAAAAAACGTTTAAATTTTAAAACAAATCAAACTATGAAAATAACAAAATTGATTTTTCTTTTCGCGATTCTATTCGCAACCGTAAGTTGTAACAAAGATGATGATGATAACGGTCCAGCGCCTTATGAATATAACAAAGCTAATCTTACAGGAACTTATGCTCTTAAATTTTATGAAAGCACAGAAATTGAAACTGTAAAGGTGAGTGGATTCGATGTTGTTACTACAACTGTTTCTATTGGTGATACTTTTAATGTAAGCTCCATATTCGCCGCTGATAATACTGTTACATCCAATGGAACTTACAGAATTTCAGAAACTGTAACGCAAGGAAATCAAACCAATAGTGATGCGTATATAGTTGTCCTCAGTAATGAAGTCACTGGATATTCTGTTA
This sequence comes from Aequorivita sp., assembly GCA_034675805.1. Classification (GTDB taxonomy): domain Bacteria; phylum Bacteroidota; class Bacteroidia; order Flavobacteriales; family Flavobacteriaceae; genus Aequorivita. The sequence continues at coordinate 2,156,371 of JAUCCX010000001.1, forward strand.
ATTCTGCTGCATCAGAATTAACAATTGACGGCTCAACTTATAAAGTAAGTGATTTTGGTCCTCTAGGATTTACCATCAAGTTATCAAAGACAACAACAGAGCCGAATGGTGATAGTAGCGTTTATAATGAAGAGCTTAGGTTTACAAAATAACCAGAGTTTTTCATAACCCTAAGAAGCTACCTAAATCAAGGTAGCTTTTTTTATTTTCCAAAAAATATATGTGGGCTTAGTATTTTATCTTCTTCGCAAAGTCCAATACTAGTACAATAGTCTTTTTCTCCAAAAAACCTTACTTTTGCAAACTTTATTGTAAGATTCACATTATGAGCAAGAAATTTAAAGAATACAAAGGGCTGAACCTCCCTAAATTGGCGGAAGACGTACTCGATTTCTGGAAAGAAGAAAACATCTTTGAGAAGAGTATTGCCATTCGCGAGGGGCAAACTCCGTTTGTGTTTTTTGAAGGACCACCATCGGCCAATGGTTTGCCAGGGATTCACCACGTAATGGCCCGTGCCATAAAAGATATTTTCTGTCGCTACAAAACCCAAAAAGGATTTAAGGTTGATAGAAAAGCGGGGTGGGATACACACGGTTTGCCAATTGAATTGGGTGTTGAGAAAGAACTAGGTATCACTAAAGAAGATATTGGCAAAAAGATTTCGGTAGAAGAATACAACGCAGCTTGTAAAAAAGCGGTAATGCGCTATACTGATGTATGGAATAAAGTAACCGAAAGCTATGGCTACTGGGTTGATATGAGTGATCCGTATATTACTTACGAGCCGAAATACATGGAAACCGTATGGTGGCTGTTGAAGGAAATTTACAACAAGAATTTAATTTATAAAGGTTACACGATCCAACCTTATTCCCCTAAGGCGGGAACAGGTTTGAGTTCACACGAACTTAACCAACCCGGAACCTATCAGGATATTACAGATACAACCGTTGTTGCCCAATTTAGAGCAATGGCTGAAACTTTGCCTGATTTTTTGGCAGAAGAATCAAACAATATCTGGTTTCTTGCATGGACGACTACACCTTGGACGCTACCGAGTAATACTGCACTTACGGTAGGTCCCAAAATTGATTATGTTCTTGTAAAAACATATAATCAATACACTTTTCAGCCTATTAATGTTGTGCTGGCAAAAAACTTGGTTGCTAGTCAATTTGCTAATAAATACGAAGAAAAGCCGAACGAAGAATCTCTTGAAGCTTTTACTCAAGGTGATAAAATGATTCCTTATTTTATTTCGAAAGAATTTAAAGGAGCAGATCTGATAGGGATTCGTTACGAACAGTTGTTGGATTATGCCAAGCCGCATGACAATCCTGAAAATGCTTTTAGAATAATTGGAGGAGATTTTGTTACTACCGAAGATGGAACTGGAATAGTTCATACTGCACCGACTTTTGGAGCAGATGATGCCAAGGTTGCAAAAGAAGCCATTCCAGAAGTTCCGCCGTTGCTTGTAAAGGATGAAAACGGGAATCTAGTTCCCCTTGTAGATCTTCAAGGAAAGTTTCGTCCAGAAATGAAGGAATTCGCTGGGAAATATGTAAAGAACGAATATTATGACGATGTTGACGCACCCGAAAAATCGGTGGATGTTGAGCTTGCTATAAAACTTAAGACTGAAAATAAGGCTTTCAAAGTTGAAAAATACATTCACAGTTATCCTAATTGCTGGCGAACAGATAAACCTATTCTCTATTATCCATTGGATTCTTGGTTTATAAAAGTGACCGATTTCCGCGATAGAATGTTTGAACTGAACAAGGAAATAAACTGGAAGCCTAAAGCGACCGGGGAAGGACGTTTTGGAAATTGGCTTGCAAATGCCAACGATTGGAACCTTTCGCGTTCACGTTATTGGGGAATTCCGTTGCCAATTTGGAGAACGGAAGATGGAAAAGAAGAAATAATCATCGGTTCAGTAGAAGAGTTAAAATCCGAAATGAAGAAATCCATTGCGGCTGGATTGATGGAAAGAGATATTTTTGAAGATTTTAAGGCTGGGGATTTTTCAGAAGAAAACTACGCCAAAGTTGATCTTCATAAGAACATAGTAGACCAAATAATTTTAGTTTCTCCAAGCGGAATACCAATGAAGCGTGAAGCAGATTTGATAGACGTTTGGTTTGATAGTGGAAGTATGCCGTATGCTCAATGGCATTATCCTTTCGAAAATAAAGAAAAGGTTGAGAATATATGGCGCAAGGCAGATTTTATTGCCGAAGGTGTTGACCAAACTAGAGGCTGGTTCTACACGCTTCACGCAATTGCCACCATGATTTTTGACGATGTTGCTTATAAAAATGTAGTTTCAAATGGACTTGTTTTGGATAAAAACGGTCAAAAAATGAGCAAGCGCCTTGGCAATGCAGTAGATCCTTTCGAAACTTTGGACGTTTACGGTCCAGATGCCACGCGTTGGTATATGATTAGCAATGCAAATCCTTGGGACAATTTAAAATTTGATCAAGACGGAATTTCTGAAGTGAGAAACAAATTCTTCGGAACCCTTTATAATACTTATAGTTTCTTTAGTCTTTACGCAAATCTCGATAATTTTGAGTATATTGAGGCAGATCTTCCACTAGAAAGGCGACCAGAAATTGACCGTTGGATACTTTCCGAATTACACACGCTAATCCAAAAAGTAGATGAATATTATGCGGATTATGAACCTACCAAGGCAACGCGAGCTATTTCAGAATTTGTTCAGGAAAATTTAAGCAATTGGTTTGTTCGTTTAAGCAGAAGGAGATACTGGAAGGGGAGTTATAATGACGATAAGATTTCGGCATACCAAACGCTTTACACTTGTTTGGAAACTGTTGCAAAATTGAGTGCTCCTGTAGCTCCATTCTTTATGGAGAGACTTTATAAAGATCTAAACGAAGGAACGAAAAAAGAAGGAAAGGAGTCAGTCCATTTAACCGATTTTCCAAAAGCAGATTTATCCTTTATAGACAAAGGTTTAGAGCATAAAATGCAGAAAGCACAAACAATATCATCACTGGTGTTATCGTTACGTCAAAGAGAGAAGATAAAAGTACGTCAACCACTTCAAAAAATAATGATTCCAGTTTTAGGAGCTTCTGAGAGAGAAGAAATTCTTGCAGTTTCAGATTTGATAAAAAGCGAAGTAAACGTAAAGGAAATAGAATTGATTGATGAGGGATCCGGAATGTTGGTAAAACAAATAAAGCCAGATTTTAAGGCACTTGGCCCGCGTTTTGGAAAGGATATGAAAGCAGTTGCTGCAGCGATTTCAAGCTTCGATCAGAAACAAATTAGCATTTTAGAGAAAGATGGGGAAATATCAGTTTTTATTAACGAAAAAAATACTATTTTGGCACTCGCTGATGTAATTATAAGTTCTCAAGATATTGAGGGTTGGTTGGTTGCAAATGCGGATGGAGTAACAGTAGCACTTGATGTAAAAATAACGCCAGATTTAAGAAATGAGGGCATATCAAGAGAGCTAGTTAACAGAATTCAAAACCTTCGTAAAGACAGTGGTTTTGAAGTGACGGATAGAGTTGAGGTTTCACTTCAGAAAAATGAAAAGCTAGAGGAAGCAGTAAACCAAAATCTGGAATATATTAAAGAAGAAACACTAACAGAGGTTTTGCAATTTCAACCACAAATCATTAACGGAACAGAAATTGCATTCGATGATATTGAAACACTTATAAGCATTAAAAAACATTAGACATGACAGACACAGGAAGAACCAGATATTCAGATGCCGATCTGGAAGAATTTAGAACACTTTTAAATGATAAAATAAAAAAGGCAACGGAACAATTGGAACTTATCCAAAGCTCCTATAAAAACGATAGTAATAACGGTACAGACGATACGTCGCCAACATTTAAGGCTTTTGATGAAGGCAGTGAAGTGATGAGCAAAGAAGCAAATTCACAGTTGGCTATCCGTCAAGAGAAATTTATCCGAGATCTTAAAAACGCATTGGTGCGTATTGAAAACAAAACTTATGGCGTATGTCGCGTAACTGGTAAGTTGATCAATAAAGAACGATTAAAACTCGTTCCGCACGCTACTTTAAGTATCGAGGCTAAAAATCTGCAGAAGTAGTTTTAGAACTACACAAAGACACTTTAAATTGGCCCCATCTTAAACAATGGGGCTTTTTCATTGAAATAATTCTTTGTACATCTTGTGAAAATCATTGTGTACTTTGTAGTTCAAGTGATGCATAAGACAATCTTCATATTCTTATTTTTTTTCTCAGGAAGCTATTGCCTTGTGGCCCAAAAAGTCATTGAGAAGGAATTCTCTGCGAAAGACATCCATAGTTTGTCTATCCAAGATGATGCAATTTTTAATATAAAGATTATATCTTCCAGAAGAGAAACGCTCATGCTGAAAGTCCATATTTCTGGGGAACATTCAGAGGCGATTATCATTGAAGAAAAACTTTCAGAAGGGAGGCTTTCATTGAAAACTGGCATAATACCTTATTTTGTTTTTGAGAATGATAAACTAGCTGCTCATAAAGTGATGGCAGTTGAATTAGTATTGTTTATTCCCGAGACCACTTCTGTAGAAGTAAAGTCGAAACTCGCCTCTTTGGAAACCTTGGGAACAATTAAAAAGCTAGCGGTTTCCCTACAAAATGGAAGTTGTATTTTAACTGATTTTTCGGGGAACGCACATTTAAAAACAGTTGATGGAAACATAATTGTGAAGGCTAAAAGGGAAGTTTTGGGAAATGCAATTTCAAAGAATGGAAGTGTGGAAAATACACTTTTGAAGCAAGGAGAGTTTCTTGTTGAAGCTGAAAGTGTCAACGGTAGTATTTACATGTTGCAAACCAAATAATATTGTTATTTTTGCATCGCTTTCAGAAGTCTTGGAGACAGGATGTCCTTTCGAATTTCAATGCTTCCGTGAAAGAAAGTCAAAGAACCTATGAGCCTAAAGAAAGCTACTGCGATCATTATCTTGATTCTGCTAATAGATCAGATTTCAAAATTTTATATCAAAACACATTTTGTTTTAGGTGAAGAAATTCGTGTTTTTGACTGGTTCCGGATTCTTTTTGTTGAAAATGAGGGAATGGCTTGGGGTGCAAAAATTCCTGGCACATACGGAAAATTGATATTGACGCTTTTTAGAATTGTCGCGATCGGGGGAATAGGCTATTGGCTTTGGGATTCTGTGCGTAAAAATATGTCATGCATTTTGATTTTATGCATATCATTCATTTTTGCAGGAGCGTTGGGAAACATTATAGACTCAGTATTTTATGGTATTATTTTTAATGACAGCCATCAGCAAATTGCTGCTCTTTTCCCTGAAGCTGGAGGTTATGGAACACTCTTTCACGGAAAAGTAGTTGATATGCTTTATTTTCCTTTGTATGGAGGAACGTTACCTGAGTGGGTTCCATTTTGGGGAGGAAGTTATTTCACTTTCTTCGACCCTGTTTTCAATATTGCAGATTCCTCTATCAGTATTGGAGTGATTTTGCTGTTGATCTTCAATAAGAAAGCTTTTCCAAAAAAAGACATTGCGGAATAACTAATGTTATAATTGAGCGCTTTGATTTACTCAATTGAATATGAGCGGTGAGGTGTGAGTTAGATTTTGGCTTCTTTTAACCTGTAGGACTAAGCAAGTTGAAGGGGTAAAAAGGTAGATTCCTTAGAACCCAATATAGGATTGCCAATCCGAAATATCCAAAAATAAAGAGTTTGCTATAAAAAAGCATAAAGCGGTAACTGGTTCCAAAAATCCAATTGGCGACTGTAATTCCGAGACCATAAGTCAATATTGGTAAGGTTAGCACCATTAATGGATTGAATCTAAAGGCTCCGATAATATCTCCGTGCAGCAATAGATGGATGGCTCTTTGCGAACCGCAACCGGGACAATAAAAGCCTGTTGTGTAATAAATAGGACAAGGAACAAAGAAGGTTGTTGAAGGATTGAAGAAATAGTATAGAAAAATAAAGCCCCCAAGCAATGTAGCGATGAGGGCTATTTTTAAAAGTCTAATTGATACCTGCAAACGCTCCACCTAATCCAATTACGACAAAGAATATTACATAAAGTACCCAAACTATGGCTGCTGCTGCTGCACCCCAAATGGCCCATTTTTTGGCATCATCTGCTGCTTTTTGAGCCCCGACAGTATCGCCAAGAGCCCATAGCTCCTTAACTTTTGTTGACTTAATAATTGATACTATACCTAATGGTAGGCAGCATAAAACAGTGCAAAGTATTGCCCATACAAGATTGTTGTCAGGAGGTGTTCCCATTGGTTGGTTGGTTGGTGTTTCCATAATTATTATTTGATTGGTTATTAATACATTATAAAGATAGGTTGTTATTTTCTAAAATCTAAAATATTTTTTGGTGATATGCAAAAATCTAAGGGGATGTCATTTGCTTCAACAAAGATTTCTGGTTCTGGTTCGTAAAAGGAAAGTCCGACGAAAATGGTTTCTGGATTACATTTCTCTAAAAACCGATCATAAAACCCTTTGCCATAGCCAAGACGATGCCCATTTACATCGTATGCCAATAAGGGTACAAAAACCACATCCAACATTTCAGGAGAAACCTCAATACCTGAAATAGGTTCTGGAATTCCGTATTCTGAAATTTTTAGAATTGTGTTTTCCTGTAACAGAAAGTGTTTCATTTCATTGGTTGAAAAATCGGCTTTTGAAATTACAATACTTTTGTCTTTTCCCTGTAAGATGTGTAATATATATTCTGTGTCAACTTCTTTTTTTGATGTAATGGAAAGGAAGATATGATAATAGGTTTTGTCCCAAATAGGAAGCTTTAAAGCTAGATTCGCAATCTGAAGGCTCATTTCTTCAATGGCATTTTCCGAAAGCTCTAGGCGAAGTTTTTTATACTTGATTCGGAGTGTCGTTTTATCTGCCATCTTGGAGTTATATTACACAAATATAATTTAAAAAAAAGAGAGGCGTCCACGCCTCTCTTTTAGATCTTATTGGAACATATTTTTAACCCTGATTTTTCATCAAAATTGTCTGTAAGCGTTGCTGCAATGCCTGATCTTTTTGGATAACTGTGGCAAGGGCTTCAAAACGTTCCATTGTTAAACCTGTGGCGACTATTTTATCGGAAGCTTCTTTTTCAAATTGTGGTTGCATTTTTTGAATCTTTAAAATCACATTTTGATGCATTTTTATTTCACTATCAGTTGCTTCTACTTCATGGTTGGGATCCATGGAAGCTTGTTGGATTGCACTGAAACGTTGCACATCCATTCCTTCATCTTCAATCATTTTTACAATTTTATGTTGAATCTCTTGGTTTTGAATCTGCATTTCTTGATATGCGCTTGCAAATTGGGTCAATTCTGTATCACTGATTTCCTTTTCTTGCGCAAAAAGACCAAGAGTTCCGATCATTGCGACAAATAAAAATACATTTTTAAGCTTTACTGATTTTAACATAACTGTTTTTTAAGATTAATATCGAATTCTATTAGATAGGTTGAAGTTTGGAAAATTATTGGCAGCAATAATTAGGAACTCTTATCTATATTTCTAAAGTATTCAAATGTAAATACATCCATAAACACTCACAATTATAATCATCTCCTTAACTTTAGTTTAATAGAGTGTTATGACTTTATTGCTAATAATTGAGGTTTAAAGTTTAGTCCTCCATTTCCTCGTCTTCGAGGTTTGCAGTATTAAAAGTGGAGATATGAAAAATGGCATCACCTTGATTAACAATAGGTGACTGGTTTACATTTATAATGTAGCCTTCATTTGGGGAAGTGACCTTGAATCGCATCTTTCCATAAGGGTCCGTGATTGTAGCAAGAAATTCTCCTTTTTCGACATGTTTGTTGCAATCGACTTTAACGTGAAGTAATCCGCTACGGTGTGCTCGGATCCATTTGCTTTTTTCAATGATAACCGTTTTTGTGGGCGGATCTGGGGCTATGTGTCTTTTTCCTAACATATCTAAATGTTCTAAAAAGCGCAAAACGCCATCTACCCCTTCCTTTACAATATGTTTATTGCTTTCACGACTTTTTCCTCCCTCAAAAAGAAGTACGGGAATACCCATTTTTTGACAAGTATTTCTGTAGGATTTCTCTATGGTACTTGAATAGACAGTAAAAGGAGCATTAAAAACTTTTGCGAGTTCCAATAATTTTGCGTCGTTTGGCTTTATTCGAATTTGTGGTGCATTAAAACGGCTAGCGCCACCTGTATGAAAGTCCAAGCAGTAGTCTGCATGCGGTAAAACCTTTTTAGTAAAATGATAAGCGACACGGCTTGCCAATGATCCAGATTTAGTCCCTGGGAAAACTCTATTAAGATCACGTCCATCAGGAAAGGAACGATCTCCGTTTAAAAATCCAAACACATTGAGGATAGGAATACAAATTATGGTCCCCCGTTTCGGTTTGTTTAGTTTCCGGGCTATAAGTTGGCGAACGATTTCGACTCCGTTTATCTCATCTCCGTGAATAGCTGCAGTAAGAAGGACAGTTGGTCCTGGAATTTTTGAACGCTCTACAATGATTGGAATTTCAACTTTTGTTGAAGTGTAGAGTTTCGCAATGCTGAAATCGACAGTTCGGCTTTCTCCTAGAGCGATACGTTCATTTAAAATTACAATATCACGTTCTTCTTTTTTAGCCATAGTTAAACGTTCCTTTCGATATATTTTATGATTGAGTTTGCGATGTCTATTCCAGTGGCTTGTTCTATACCCTCCAAACCAGGAGAAGAATTTACTTCCAGAATAAGGGGTCCGCGAGCAGATTGGAGCATGTCGACTCCGGCAATTCCTAGTCCCATTGCTTTTGCTGCCTTTAGGGCTGCTGTTTCTTCTTCATCGGTAAGTTTTATAACTGTAGCAGTTCCGCCTCGGTGCAAATTGCTTCGGAATTCTCCTTCTTTTCCTTGTCGTTTCATTGCGCCAATCACTTGTCCGTCCACGATAAAAGCACGGATATCTGCCCCACCCGCTTCTTTTATAAATTCTTGGACAATCACGCGAGCTTGGAGATTGTTGAAAGCTTCAATGACAGATTCTGCTGCTTTTCTAGTTTCAACTAGAATGACACCTATACCTTGTGTTCCCTCAAGTAATTTAATTATAACAGGTGCACCCCCAGCTTGATCTACAATTTCCCTCACGTTTTTGGAGTAGTTGGTAAAGACGGTTTTTGGCAATCCCAATCCGGCGCGAGAAAGTATTTGCAAACTTCTCAATTTGTCTCGTGAGCGAACCAATGCTTGGGATTCGGTTGTTGTAAAAACACGCATCATTTCGAACTGTCGAACCACTGCGGTACCATAAAAAGTCACTGAGGCGCCGATTCTTGGAATGATTGCGTCGGTATGATGATCTAATTTATGGCCTTTGTAGATGATTACAGGATTTTTCTTTTCAATTACAATATCGCACTTGGCATGATTTATTACTTCTACCTCATGATTTCTAGCTTTAGCTGCCTCCACAAGGCGCTTGGTGGAATATAAATTTGCGTTTGCCGATAATATTTTAATATTCATTTCTTGGTTTTTAGTTTGAAGGAAAGGTTGGTTTTATTAATATCTACAATGAATTTTTTACTTAAAAAATTTCGTCCCAAAAGTACGGGAAAACGCATCTCTTCGCGGTCGCTCAATGTTAAATAAATTGGGTGTGTTCTTCCAAAAAGTACTATTTCCGTTTTGATTCTATATCTAGCTTCAGCTTGACCATTACTGCTTCTAACTACTTTCACATCGTACTCATCAAATATGATTTCCATCTCGTGATAATTTGGATGCTCCTCATCAAAAAAGTTGCATTTTAGGTAATTATCTTCCACTTTCATGTTTTTGCAATGCATGGAAGAGGTATATGCACCTGTGTCAATTTTCATTTCAATGTCAAACAGATTTAGCAATGGAAAATCTGCTTTGTCTATTCTTCCGATGTTTCTTTTCAATGGTTAATAGGTTTTGTAATTGCAAGTTAATTAATTTAAAGTTCCAAATATCAAATTCTAAACTCCAAAGTATTAAATTCCAAAATCCAAAAAAATGAATAGAGAGGAAAGGAGCAAGAAAAGGGCTGACAATGTAACAAATACCGAATGCTCTTTTTAATTGAATCAGGTATGTGAATTAAATATTATCCCAACTACCTACTGTTGCTGCAGTCTGCTACTTTTTACTACGTTCAATGAACCCAATTACACTTTTCGACACGTTTTTGCCCGAGGTATTTTCAATGCCTTCTAATCCTGGGGTGCTATTAATTTCCAAAACTAATGGGCCATTTTTAGATTGTAGGATATCAACTCCGCAAAATCCAAGTCCCATTGCCTTGGCGGCTTTTATGGCGATTTTTTCTTCTGCGGAAGAGAGTTCTATTATCTCAGATGTGCCTCCACGGTGTAGATTACTGCGGAAATCACCGACCTTGCATTTTCGTTTCATTGCGGCAACTACAACTCCGTCCACTACGATTGCTCTTATATCCGCTCCATTTGCTTCTTCGATATATTCCTGAAGCAAAAATTTGACACCTGCTGCATTTAGAGTTTCTACTGTTGCCAATGCATTTTGCGGACTTTCGGACAGAATAACTCCTTCTCCGTGTGTGCCTTCCAAGAGTTTTATGATTATTGGTTTACCCTCAAAGGTTTTTAGTTGCTCTTCAAATTCAAAAAAGGAAGCATAGAGTGTTCTTGGAACAGGAATTTGGTTCTTTGTCAAAATTTGAAAGCAATTCCATTTATCTCGACTGTTACTGATTCCCTCTGAAGAAACCACAGTAAAAATACCCATAGCCTCAAAATGGCGGACTACATTTGTGCCATAATATGTATTTGAAGCACCTATTCTGGGAATAATTGCGTGGAGATCATTAACCAATTCATTTTGAAAATAGAGCGAGGCCCTTCCGTTTTCAACAGCCAGATTACAATAGGAAGGATCCAATACTTCCATATTGTGATTTCTTGCTTGGCCAGCATTAAGTAAACTTTTTGTAGAATATAGTGTTTCTCCACGAGATAAAATGGCAATGTTCATAGTTGATTATTGATGGTGCAATTTAACCAAAAAGAACATTGCCTAAAAAATCATTGATTAAATATTAACGGTTACTTTTCCTTTAGGGAAAAATTGTTTTACTAACCTAGAATAGATTTCTTCTATTTGTGCTGCTTCGTTAAACAATCTCGTTACGCAAGCTATGATTACAATCTTTCTATGGGAAGGCAGGGAATCATGGATTTTTTATTTCCTTTCTTTTTATCCTTCCTTAACTAATTTTGGACAAAGAAAAATTCTCTTAAAAACAAAACATCAAGTATCTTTGAAGCTATGGCCAATGCTTCGGTAACTCTTCAGATTTCAACACTTCCCGATTCTCCTGGTGTTTATCAATACTATGATAAGGATGGTAAACTGCTATATGTGGGCAAGGCTAAAAACCTAAAGAAAAGAGTCTCATCATATTTTACTAAAAACTTCGACAACAACCGTACACGGCTTTTGGTCAAGAAGATAGAAACCATAAGGCATATTGTTGTAAAAACGGAGACTGATGCACTACTCCTGGAGAACAATCTGATAAAAAAATATCAGCCACGCTATAATGTAATGTTGAAAGACGATAAGACTTATCCGTGGATCTGCATTAAAAACGAACGTTTCCCACGAGTCTTTGTTACTCGACAAGTAATTCGGGATGGGTCAGAATACTACGGACCTTATACAAGTATGAAAACCGTCCATGTCCTGTTAGATTTAATAAGAGGACTCTACCCGTTGCGCAACTGTGTTTATGACCTTTCTTCAAAAAATATAGCTGCTGGGAAATTCAAGGTCTGTCTAGAGTATCATTTGGGTAACTGTGCTGGTCCATGCGAAGGACTTTTTTCGGAAGAGGATTATATGGAGAACGTTGAGGCCATCAGAAATATCGTGAAGGGAAATTTTAAAGAATCGCTCAAAAAATTCAAAATACAAATGAAAGAATTGGCGGCTGACCTGAAATTTGAAGAAGCACAGCGTATCAAGGAAAAGATTGATGTTTTAGAGAACTATCAAAGTAAATCTACCGTCGTAAATCCAAAGATCAATAATGTTGACGTGTTTTCTATTATTTCTGACGAGAGCTATGCGTATATCAATTTTCTCCAACTCTCACATGGTGCCATTATCCGGTCTCACACCTTAGAAATAAAAAAGAGATTGGATGAGACTGATGATACATTGTTGCAATTGGCTATTGTGGAGCTTAGGCAGCGTTTCAATTCTCTTTCACATGAAATTTATGTACCTTTTGAAGTGGAAGTAGGAGAAGAAATAAAGGTGCATGTGCCAAAATTGGGTGACAAAAAGGCGATTTTGGATCTTTCTGAAAGAAATGCGAAATATTTCCGAATGGAAAAATTCAAACAAGCAAAAATTGTAGATCCAGATCGGCACGAGAAGCGCATTATGGCGCAGATGAAAAAGGATTTAAGATTGAGCGAGGAGCCACGACATATTGAGTGTTTTGACAATAGTAATATACAAGGAACCAATCCCGTAGCTGCATGCGTTGTTTTCAAAAACGGAAAACCCAGCAAGAAGGATTATCGTAAGTTCAATATAAAAACGGTAGAAGGGCCTGATGATTTTGCTTCGATGGAAGAAGTGGTGTATCGTCGTTATAAAAGATTGCTGGAAGAAGAGCAACCATTGCCACAACTTATCATCATAGATGGAGGTAAGGGGCAGCTTTTCTTCGGCTTTAAAGAGTTTGGACAAATTAGAGTTGCGCGGGAAAATTGCAATTATAGGAATTGCAAAACGATTAGAGGAATTATTCTATCCTAATGATCCTATTCCATTGTATTTGGACAAAAAAAGTGAGACTTTAAAAATAATCCAACAATTAAGGAACGAAGCGCATCGTTTTGGAATTACCTTTCATCGAAGCAAGCGCAGTAAACAGGCATTGAATACGGAACTTGAAACCATTCCCGGAATTGGAGAAAAAACGGTAGTTGAATTATTGAAATATTTTAAAAGCACCAAACGCATCGCCTCAGCCAGTTTTGAAGAACTTTCAAAGGTTGTGGGTGCTAGTCGAGCTAAGAAATTGGCAGAATATTTTCAGAATTCGAAATCAGATATTGATGATGCATGACAAAATAGAAATCAGAAAATGAAGAAAATACTTTTCATTGTATTCCTAATAACCTCCACTTTTTCCTTTTCGCAAGAAAAGCAACAGGATTTAAAAGTTGGTCTTGTACTTAGTGGCGGTGGCGCAAAAGGTTTGGCGCATATTGGAGCTTTAAAAGTGATAGAGGATTCTGGAGTTCGCATTGATTATATTGGCGGAACCAGCATGGGTGCTATTATTGGTGCTTTGTATGCTTCGGGATATTCGGCGAAACAGTTGGATAGTATTTTTCGTGAAACCGATTTTAGCAAGTTAATACAGGATGAAATTCCAAGAAATGCTAAGACGTTTTATGAAAAACAGGAGTCTGAAAAATATGCATTGGTGCTTCCTTTTGATAGGTTTAAGATTGGCTTTCCTTCTGGCATTTCTAAGGGTCAGAATGTTTACAACCTTCTCTCAAAATTGACCAACCACGTGAGTGATGTTTCAGATTTTAGTAAGCTGCCGATTCCATTTTTTTGCGTGGCGACAAATGTTGAAAATGGCAAAGAAGTTATTTTGGATCATGGGTATTTACCTCGGGCGGTTTCAGCAAGTGGGGCTCTGCCTTCACTTTTCAGCCCAGTTGTTATAAAGGACCAGGTGTTGATTGACGGTGGAGTGGTCAATAATTATCCAGTGGGTGAAGTGAAGGCTAAGGGAATGGATATAATTATTGGTATCGATGTTCAGGACAGTCTTAAGAGCCGTGATAAACTTAGATCTGCTTTGGATGTTTTAGTGCAGATAAACAACTATCGCACGATAAATGACATGGTAGAAAAGCGTAAAATAACTGATGTCTATATCCATCCAAATATTAAGGATTTCTCCGTTGTTTCCTTTAGTGAGGGTAGAAACATTGTTGATGCGGGAGTTGTTGCGACTGAATCTTACCGAGAACGGCTTCAGGAGATTGCTTCGAAACAAAAACATATTCCAAAGAAGGAAGTTAAGTTTGACAACCTAGATACTATTTATATAAAAGAGGTGAAGATTGAAGGAAATGAGAAATACACTCGAAGTTATGTTTTGGGCAAATTAAAATTGCGAACTCCAGATAAAGTGACCTATAAATATTTTACTGAAGGAATTAATAATCTTTCTGCAACTGGAAACTTTCAAGATATTAATTACAGATTCTTTGAAGATGATGATAATAAAAACACCTTATTCTTGCATTTGAGGGAAAATAAATCGTCGATGTCACTTCGTTTTGCGGCACATTATGATGATTTGTTTAGAACCGCAGCATTGGTTAACATTACCAAAAAAAGACTTTTAACTAATAATGATATCGCATCATTAGACCTTATTGCAGGTGATAATCTCCGTTATAATTTTGAATATTATATAGATAAGGGTTTCTATTGGAGTGTTGGCTTTAATTCAAAGTATCATTTTTTTGAAACCGATGTACCAGTTAGTATAGTAGGAGTAGATCTGGGAGGAGAGCTTTCCTTACCGGTTAATAACCTTTCCTTAAATTATAGTGATTTCACAAACCAACTTTATTTTGAAACGCTTTTCCGTAGAACTTTTATTTTTGGAGTTGGGGGCGAGCATAAATATCTCCGTTATCTGACCGAAACAGTCGGTACAGATGCTAATAATTTGCCACGTACAGTTTTTGAAAGTACTAATTATTACAGCACATATGGATTTTTAAAATACGATAGTTATGACAACAGTTTTTTCCCAAAAAACGGCGCCTATTTTTTCTGGAGATTTTCATTGGTATCTACTGGCTAATGGAAAAAATAAGAATTTCAAGCCTTTTTCTTTGGCAAAGGCTAAATTAGGATACGCTCATAAGATTTATGGTAATATTTCGGCACATATAACTGCTGAAGGTGGCTTTAAGTTGGGTGGGCCTGAAACAACCACACTAGACTTTGCACTTGGAGGTTATGGTTTTAAGGAAATGAACAATATTATTCCTTTTTTGGGATATGAAGCAATATCCATTCGTGGGAATACATATCTAAAATCTACCCTTACCTTCGATTATGAAATATTTAGAAAAAACCACTTAAACATTACGGCAAATATTGCAAATGTGGGAAATGATCTTTTTGAAGATGGGGATTGGATCGGTAAGGTGAATTATTCAGCCTACGCATTGGGGTATGGCCTGGAAACTATTTTGGGCCCAATGGAAATCAAATACTCCTATTCGCCTGAGCTTGATAGAAGCGAATGGTACGTAGCGCTAGGGTATCGGTTTTAGCATAATGTTGGACGTTTAGCTCCAATATTTTTCCGATATTTGTAGGGAAGAGTAATAAGCTAATTGGTTATTAGCCTTTTAGGATGGAATTACACCTCCAAACTAATATTTTATGAATGGCCAATAACTCATAACTCGGTAACCTAATAACTTCAAAAGATGCCTTTTTATCATAAACTGGGCAAAATACCGCCCAAACGACACACCCAATTTAGAAAACCAGACGGAAGCCTTTATTCTGAAGAGCTTTTCGGTACCGTTGGCTTCGATGGAATGTATAGTAATATCTATCACGAACATCGACCTACGCAAGTAAAGGAAATTAGGAAGCAATATAACGTTGCCCCTAAGATTGCAAGAGCCAATAATATGGAATCACTTCGGTTAAAGGGTTTTGACGTCAAACCTGAAAAAGATTATCTCGTTAGTCGAAAAACGGTGCTTACCAATAGTGATTGCAGTATCATTCTTGCAGCACCGCAGAAATCATTAAAGGACTATTTCTATAAAAACACCGATGCGGATGAACTCATCTTTATTCACAAAGGCAGTGGTAAATTGCGAACTTTTCTAGGGAACTTGGATTTTAAATATGGTGATTATCTGGTGGTTCCTCGTGGGATTATTTATCAAATAGATTTTGATACCGAGGATAACCGTCTATTTATTGTTGAATCCAGAAGCCCGATATATACGCCTAAACGTTATAGAAACTGGTTTGGGCAACTTTTGGAACATTCGCCTTATTGCGAGCGTGATATTCGCAAGCCTCAAGAGCTGGAAACACATACTGAAATGGGCGAGTTTTTAATGAAAGTAAAGAAACACGACGATATTTTTGAAATGGTTTATGCTACACATCCTTTTGATGTAGTAGGCTATGACGGTTACAATTTTCCATATGCATTCTCAATCCACGATTTTGAACCTATTACGGGACGAATTCACCAACCGCCACCAGTGCATCAAACTTTTGAGACCAATGCAATGGTTGTTTGTAGTTTTGTGCCCCGTCTTTACGACTATCATCCAGATAGTATTCCTGCACCATACAATCATAGCAATATAGATAGTGATGAGGTGTTATATTATGTAGATGGTGATTTTATGAGCCGAAACGATATTGAAGCAGGGCAGATTACCCTTCACCCGGCTGGTATTGTGCATGGACCGCACCCAGGTGCTGCAGAAAGAAGTATAGGCAAAACCGAAACCCAAGAATTAGCCGTAATGGTTGATACTTTTAAGCCTCTACAGGTCACTGAAGATGGATTAAAACTATCAGATGGCACTTATTATCAGAGTTGGTTTGAAAAAGAGTAGTCAGTTTGCAGTTGAAGTAATCAGTGTAAAGTTACTTTAAAGTTTGGATTTTTGAGAAAGTGCAATATATATTACATTTGAAAGCTGAAGGAACTAAATTGAAAAGATTTTGATGAAGATATTCTTATTGAAATTCTTCTGAATTAATATTAAAAATTAGATTTTAGAAAAATTAAATTATGAGTAAAGATGTAAAATCGGTCGAGTATGGACTGGAAAAAATTTTTGAAGGCGCAGAAGATTTTCTGCCGTTATTGGGAACCGATTATGTAGAATTCTACGTGGGAAATGCAAAACAGAGTGCCCATTTTTATAAAACAGCATTTGGATTTCAATCTTATGCATATAAAGGTTTGGAAACTGGATCACGTGATTCAGTGAGCTATGTCTTGAAACAAGATAAGATAACTCTTGTTCTAACCACACCTTTGAACAGTAAGTCTCCTATAAACGAACACATTGTAAAGCACGGTGACGGTGTAAAAGTAATTGCACTTTGGGTGGATGATGCTAGAAGTGCTTATGAGGAGACCACCAAACGAGGGGCAAAATCTTATATGGAGCCTACTGTTGAAAAAGATGAGCACGGAGAAGTGGTTCGAAGTGGAATATACACTTATGGTGAGACTGTGCATATTTTTGTAGAGCGTAAAAACTATAATGGAACATTTTTACCAGGCTTTCGTGAATGGAAAAGTGAATATAACCCAACATCGACTGGTTTAAAATACATTGACCATATGGTAGGCAACGTAGGTTGGAACCAAATGAATGTATGGGTAAAATGGTATGAAGATGTTATGGGTTTTGTAAATTTCCTATCCTTTGATGACAAACAAATCCACACCGAATATTCAGCATTAATGAGTAAGGTGATGAGCAATGGCAACGGGCGTATAAAATTCCCAATCAATGAGCCTGCAAAAGGAGCTAAGAGATCACAAATCGAGGAATATTTGGATTTTTACGAAGATGCAGGAGTGCAGCACTTGGCGGTTGCAACAGATGATATTATTAAAACCGTTAGTCAATTAAAGGAACGTGGTATTGAATTTTTGCCACCTCCACCACAATCTTATTATGATGATATTCCACGTAGATTGGGAGATCATATGAAGATGATGAAGGAAGATATAAATGAACTTCGCAATCTTTCTATAATGATAGATGCAGACGAAGAAGGATATTTGCTTCAAATATTCACCAAGCCTTTGGAAGATCGTCCAACCTTATTTTTTGAAATCATTCAACGTATGGGGGCAAAAGGTTTTGGGGCAGGAAACTTCAAAGCACTTTTTGAATCCATAGAGCGTGAGCAGGCGCAAAGAGGAACCTTGTAAAAAGTAACAATTAGTAAACCCCATCGTCTTATGAAGGTGGGGTTTATTTTTTTGGAACGGAAGTTGCATTTTGGTACTCAAAAACGTCCTAAGACTCGATTTATGAAGAAGCTACTCTTGCTTTTATTTATTTTTGGAAATATCTTTTTTCTATCCGCACAGGAAAGATCATATGGCAATGGCGAATACTTTAAATTCCGTGTCCATTACGGTTTTGTGACTGCCGGTTATGCTACACTTAATGTAAAGAATGCCTCTTTGAATGGGAAAGGAGTTTATCACGTTCGTGGTTTTGGCGAAACAGTGGGTGTTTCAAAATGGTTTTTTAAGGTTAAAGACGATTATCAGTCTTATATTGATAAAGAAAAGGATGTTCCATACCGTTTTATTCGGAAAATTGATGAAGGCGGGTATACAAAGGATGTTCAAATCGATTTTAACCACTCCTCAAATAAAGCGGTCGTAAACGATAAAAAGCGCAATGAAATTACTGAGTTTTCGTTTCCTAAAGAAACGCAGGATATGATCTCTGCATTTTATTACCTTAGAAACAAATTGGATACTGAAAACATCAAAGAGGGCGATGTTGTGGAGATGAATATGTTTTTTGATCAAGAAAATTACAAATTCAGGTTAAAATTCCTTGGAAAAGAAATTTTAGATACTAATTTTGGCCGTGTTCGCACTTTGGTTTTTAGGCCTTACGTCCAATCTGGACGTGTTTTTAAGGAAAAGGAAAGTTTAACTGTCTGGATAAGTGATGATAAAAATAAAATACCGTTACTTGTAAAAGCAAATTTGGCTGTAGGTTCTTTAAAAGCTACATTGACCGAATTTAAAGGATTGCAACATTCTTTCAAGATAATTGCGAATTAATAGAATATATAATACTCAAAACTCCCCAGGATTGAAGAATTTAATTTTAGCTGCTTTAACGCTTACCCTGTTTACTACCGCATGTGAAAACACAAAGGACGACCTTGCCGAAATGGACAAGGTTGTTGAAGAGCCAATAATTCAACAGTACGGCTATATTCTTAATGACTTTAATGTTATTAGAGATACCATTCGGACTGGTGACACCTTTGGTGATATACTTTTTGCTAATGGAGTAACCCAGGATAAGATAATGGAGGTGGCGACAAAGTTTCGCGACAGTTTTGATGTGCGCAAAATAGTGATTGGAAGACCCTATGTGTTACTTAATTCTAAAGACACAATCAATAAAACTCAAGTCTTTATTTACGAGACTAATAAAATCGATTATGCGGTAGTTGATTTTCGGGACCAAATTTCTATATACAACTACCAAAAACCTGTGCGATATGAAACCCGAGAGGCGGCTGGAGTAATAACTAGTTCGCTTTCCGCCGCTATGGAAGAGCAAAAACTAAGTCCTTTTATGACTGATCAACTTGCAAATATCTACGCATGGACGATCAACTTTTTTAAAATTCAGCCGGGTGATCGTTTTAAGGTTGTTTACACAGAAAAATTTATAGAAGATACTATTCCTGCTGGTCTGCAGGAGATAAAGGCAGCTTATTTCGAGCACCGAGGTAAACCTTTGTACGCCTTTAAATTTTCATCTGATTCTTTGGGAAAAATTTCCGGCTATTACGATGAACAGGCGAACAACTTGAAACGTGCTTTCTTAAAAGCACCTGTGGCATTTAGCCGAATATCCTCAAGATATAATCTCAATAGACGTATACAATATTATGGATTTAAACTTCGTCCGCACCGAGGCACAGACTTTGCGGCTCCTATTGGAACTCCTATTTTGTCAACTGCCGATGGGGTAGTGACAAAATCAGAACACCGAGGTGGCAATGGGAATTATGTAAAAATTCAGCATAACGGTACCTACGAAACTCAGTATCTCCATATGAAAGCTCGAAATGTTAAGGTTGGACAGCATGTTAGTCAGGGTGATGTTATTGGTTGGATAGGAATGACGGGTAATACAAGCGGGCCTCACGTATGTTACCGATTTTGGAAGAACGGAAAGGAGGTAGATCCATTCCAAGAAGATACTCCATTTTCACAGCCATTACCCAAAGAATTGCACGAGCAATATTTTGCAAATTTGCTTTCACTTAAGGATGAATTGGACTGTATTGTGTTTTAGATTTCAACTCTGCACTGCGATGTTAATAACCTTGTTATTAACTAAAGTATGAATTATCAGAGCCTTAGGGTTTAAACTATATCTTTAGAAACAGGGTGTTTTCTTAAATATTTCTTAATCATATTTCTTGGATTAAAACATTTTAAGATTGTACTTTTGCCGAAAATTTAAACCTAAATTCAAACTCATGAGAAAACTTCTATTTCTTGTTTTTTTATTTGGCGGTATTGCCGCTTTTTCGCAAGGAAAGGTTACAGGAACTGTAATCGATTCTGAATCAAATGAACCATTGGCTGGTGCTAATGTTATTGAGACAAGCACAACAAATGGTGCCATTTCCGATTTTGATGGAAATTTCGTTATAGAAACTTCTGCCAACTCGGGTACAATCACTATTTCCTATATTGGGTATACGATTGAAAAAGTTCCCTTTAGAATTGTAAGCGGTACTGCTACTCTAGGTAATGTAAAGATCACCGTGGATTCTGATGCACTTGAAGAAGTTGTAATCGTTGGAAAAGGAATTATAGATTTGGCCAAGGATCGTCAAACTCCTATTGCCGTCTCAACGATTAGCGCTGCTGAAATTCAATCTAAAGCGATAGGTAACGTAGAATTTCCAGAAGCTGTAAAAAGTACACCGAGTGTTTACGTTTCTAACCAAGCGGGTGGTTTTGGAGATTCCCAAATGTTTTTGCGAGGTTTTGACCAAACGAATACTGCATTCCTTTTGAACGGACAGCCGATTAACGGAATGGAAGATGGGAAAATGTACTGGTCCAACTGGTCTGGTATGTCTGATGTTGCCAATGCAATTCAAGTTCAGCGGGGTTTAGGCTCATCGAAATTGGCTATTTCTTCAGTGGGAGGTACTGTTAACATCGTGTCTCGTGCCGCTGGAAGAAAAGAAGGTGGTTTTGCTCGTTTTATGACAGGTAACGACAGTTATTTAAAAGGAACTATTAGTTATGATTCTGGGCTTAAAGGAAAATGGGCATACTCATTCTTATTAGATCACTGGCAAGCACACAAAAAATACTCTGAGGGCACTGCTGGTGAAGGTCAGAACTATTTTATAGGGATTGGTTTTGTGCCAAATGACAAACACTCCTTTAACTTTTTGTTAACTGGTGCCCCACAATGGCACGATCAAAACTTCTCAAAATCCCTTGAAAAGTACGACGAATTCGGAAGACGATATAACGATAATTCTGGATTTTACAACGGAGAAAGATTTACACTTAGAAGAAACTACTATCATAAACCAATTGCCAACCTTAACTGGGATTGGGAACTTAGCGAGAAAACCAACTTGTCTTCCGTTCTTTATGCCTCTTGGGGCCGAGGTGGGGGAACGGGTCCTGCAGGAAGTTCAAGAAATATAATATATGACGACAAAGGAGAAATAGTTTTTGATGCTATTGAAGATAACAACATTGCTGGTGCTGAAAATGGAATCGGTAGCTATGGTCGTGGGTCATTGGTTAGAAGAATGTCAGTAAACAACCATAACTGGTATGGTTTCCTAACGAACCTTGAGAGTGCTGTGAGTGATAACTTTACTTTTAACGTTGGTATTGATACGCGTTTTTATAAAGGAAATCACTGGTATCAAATGAATGATCTTTTAGGTCTTCAGGGTTATGCTGAAAACCAAAATTATTCAGATAGAGGGCCTGACTATATAATCAACGAAACTTTTGAAGCAAGCCCTTGGGCTGCATTGTTCAACTCTGCGTCTGAAGGACAGCGTTTTAACTACGACTATTCAGAGCGTATAAATTATTTAGGTGGTTTTGGTCAGGCAGAATATAAAATAGACAATTTCTCTGCTTTCCTTCAAGGAGCTGTTTCAACACAGAGCTATGAAAGAGAAGGTCGAGCTAGTGGTAAAGAAATTGAAGGCGTAAACGGCCTGGGTAAGTCTGCTAAAGTCAACAAAACAGGTTATAACATTAAAGGGGGAATGGGTTATACATTTATTGAGAATAATACCCTTTTCGCAAATGCTGGATATTACTCAAGACAACCTTTCTTGGATAATATTTTTGACGATATCAGAAACTCAAACTATATTCTTGAAGGAGAAAACGAGATTGATAACGAGGAAATTTTAGGAATTGAAGCTGGTTATAGACTTCGTGCCGGAGACTTTAGCTTAGACTTAAATGGTTATTACACCAAATGGGGTAATAGATTCCTTTCAGGTGGATTTATTGATGGAGATCCAACTTCTTCAAATCCAGTGGAGCAAGTTGACCGTTACCAGAAGTTTACTGGTATTACTCAAGTTCATAAGGGATTTGAGTTTGAAGGGAAATATCGATACTCAAGTGCTTTTATGATTAGAGCTTTCGGAAGCTTAGGAAACTGGAAGTATGATGGGGTAACACCTTACCAGACTAGAGCTGACGAGACTAACGAATTGCTAGAATCTGGCGAGGTTGATCTTAGTGGAACAAAAGTGGGTAGTGCACCACAAACTTCTTTCGGTTTTGGCTTCAAATACAATATTGTTGGAGGTCTTACTGTGGATGCTGATTACAATATTTACACAGATTTATATGGTTTTGTTGATGCTAAAGATGTTACACAAGCTGCATTTAACAATGAAGTTTATCAAGCAGAGCGACTGAGTCCGTATAGTGTATTGGATGCTGGAATTACTTACAAATTTGATTTTGGAGGTAACAATTTCACCCTTCGTGCAAACTGCTACAACGTTACAGACGAAGTTTATTTAAGCCAAAAGGAGTCTTACGGTTACTTCTATGGTAATGGAAGAACTTGGAACGCAAGTCTTCGTTACGACTTCTAATACCTGTTATTTTATAAAGAAAAATGCCCTAATTTTTTGGGGCATTTTTTTTGTTTATAAACCCTATCTTTGAAATACTTTAAAAAATAAATACTATGGCTAATACTTTACAATTTATTCACTCTTATTGGGCCTATTTGGTTCTATTAATCGTACTGCTTGCAACGATTAATGCTCTTGCTGGATTCTTTTCAAAAAGAGAATACGGTGCAAAAGATTTCAGAATTTCCCTTTTTGCCCTGATAGTAGTCCATATTCAGTTGCTTATTGGATTGGTGTTATATTTTGTTTCCCCATTCGGATTACAGAATATCACCAATTTGGGAATGGGCGCAGTAATGAAGGATTCCCAATTTCGTCTCTATGCAGTGGAGCATCCTTTCGTGATGATTTTAATGGTGGTTTTTATTACAATTGGATATTCAAAGCACAAGAAAAAATTACTTTCAAGTAAGAAATTTAAAACCCTCTCTATATTCTACACAATAGCACTGATTTTGATGCTGAGTAGGATTCCTTGGAGCCAATGGTTTTAATAAATAAATGGTTTATATGAAAAAGAGTAGGTGTGCGATTGATCGTATTCTACTCTTTTTTATATTGTAATATTTCTAATTTTATTTAAATGTTAGTTTGGAGCCTTTTCCTTGATTAAATAAATATATACGGGAAAATGATCGCTATACCCTCCGGTGTAGTTATTGGCGAAGCTTCGGAAAGGATAGCCTTTATATTGCCCACGAGGAGTCTGTAAATAATTCTTATTAAAAATACCCGCCTTGTAAAAACGATAGGAACTAAAGTCTTTTGTGGCTAATTCTGTTGAAATAATTATTTGGTCAAAAAGATTCCAAGCATCGCGATAGGCCAAGGTTCCCATTCCTTTTTTGTACATATTTTCCATTGGGTTGTAAAGTTCCTTTATTTTCATATTTTCTCTTTCATTTTTTGTTTTTAATATGTTCTTAATGCTTGGACTGATTGGGTCATCATTCATATCGCCCATAGTGATAATTTTCGCATATGGATCTTCGCTAAACAAAGAATCTATTATTTGTTTGTTCAACTCCGCAGCTCTGATTCTTTTAGGACGACTTCGCTCTTCGCCACCACTTCTGGATGGCCAATGGTTAACAATAAAATGTATTTTTTCCCCATCTAGCATACCACTTACCAAAAGTTGATCACGCGTATAGATCCGTTTGTTTTTATCGTGATCTTGGTAGATAAAAAGTTCACGCGCTTTGTAATTTGTAGGAGTGAATATTTTCTTTTGATAGAGTAGTGCCACATCTATTCCACGGCGGTCTGGGCTGTCAAAGTGTACAATACCGTAATCCTTTTTCAGAAGCGCGGGGTCGTTGGCAAGATCTTCGAGAACACGGCGATTTTCAATTTCACAAACACCTATTATTGCTGGAGAGGTTCCAGTAGCATCTTTGCCAATTTCTGCAATAACTTTGGCCATATTTGACACTTTGGCCTCGTATATTTCTTTGGTCCAATGGTCTTTTCCATCTGGAGTGCGGTCATCGTCAAAAGTAAGTGGGTCGTCTTCGTAATCGTATAGATTTTCCACATTGTAGAATGCAATCGTATTTATTTTGTATTGCTTTTCATTCTGGCCAAAGGATATAGTGATGAAAAGTATATAAATACCCAGAGAATATAATAAAAGTTTCATTTATAGCTGTAATAAATTTTATGTTAAATTTAACATTTCTAATTAAATGTGTATTAGTTAAAATTATATAAATTTGGTCGTAAATTTAAGAATAAAGTCAAATTAAACTCCGACAATTGGCATGAAGGAGGTTTTTTTCACAGCCTATATAATTTTATTCGTTGGTCTCGCAGCTTTTTCTCAAAATGCTGTTGTAATAGGAAAGGTTCTTGATACCCACTCCAATGAACCCATTCCGGATGTTGAAGTTAACATCCAAAATACAGTTTTTAATACTACCACTGATATTCACGGTATGTTTTCCTTTTCACAAGATGGTCTGCCACTAGGAGAGCAAATCTTGAAAATCTCAAAATCGGGTTATATAGGTCTTAAGATTCCTATAATTATTCAAAATGACCATCAGGTTGATTTAAAATCAATCCTTTTAGATATTGATCTTCAGGAAATCGAAGCACAAATAGGAATAATCGGTCTTTCAGACGATCAATTAGACGAAGATGAAAGTACTTCTTATAATGTTGCGGGCTTACTTCAGGCCTCAAGAGATGTGTTTCTCAATGCGGCTTCCTATGACTTTAGTACAACCTTTTTCAGACCAAGAGGCTATGATTCCGAAGATGGAAAAGTGCTCATCAATGGTCTGGAGATGAATAAACTTTACAATGGGAGACCCCAATGGAGCAATTGGGGTGGACTTAATGACGCGCAGCGTAATCAGATGTTCTCTATTGGTATTTCAGGAAATGAATACACTTTTGGAGATCTTGCGGGTACTACTAATATAATTATGCGTGCTTCTCAATATCGCCAAGGTGGGCGAATTTCTTATGCCTCAAGCAATCGTAGTTATCTTGGTCGTGTAATGGGTTCGTATAACAGTGGAATGCTGTTAAATGGATGGGCATATTCAGTTTTGGTTGCAAGGCGTTTTGGAAAGGAGGGTTATATTGATGGAAGTTTGTATGATGCAAATTCTTTCTTTGCTTCGGTAGAAAGGAGATTGAACGATAACCATAGTTTGAACTTTACGGCTATCTATACACCAAATCGCCGGGGAAAGTCTTCACCGAATACTCAAGAAGTATATGATCTTAAAAACACTAGATATAATTCTTATTGGGGTAAACAGGACGGTGAAATGCGGAATTCTCGAATCAAAGAAGTGGAAGAGCCAGTAATTATGTTAAATCATTTTTGGAATATTTCAGAGAAAACAGAACTTAATACTAATATTGGTTACCAATTTGGAAAAACCGGAAATAGCCGTTTGGGTTATGACAACGCGCCAAACCCAGATCCAAGTTATTATCAAAAGCTGCCCAGTTACTTTCTTGGAGATCCGAATGGACCTAATTATGAGGGGGCCTACCAAGCTTATTCCAGTTTTGTGAACGATGGGCAAATAAACTGGCAAACCATTTATGAAACAAATTTTTTCTACGGTGGAGGTTCCCGTTATTATTTATATGAAGATAGAAACGACGATACGCAGATTTCTGCAAATACAATTCTAACCTCTCGGTTAAGCGATAATATTGAATTGAATTCTTCATTCAATTATCGAAGTCTAAACTCTACCAATTTTGCAAATATGATTGATCTCTTGGGTGGAAATGGTTATTTGGATATTGATACTTTCAATACTGGTGATAATGCCCAAAACGATTTGAACAATCCAAATAGAATAGTTGGTAAAGGTGATAAGTTCAAATACAATTATGAAATTGATGCTACTGACTACAATGGTTTTGTACAAGTACAGTTCCAGTATTCCGCTGTAGATTTATATTTGGCTGGGAAAGCGGGCAAAACTTCCTACCAAAGAAATGGACTATATAGAAATGGTTCTTATGCTGAGGGAAATGATTCCTTTGGAAAAAGTGAAAAGTTGAATTTTACATCCTACGGAGCCAAGGCAGGCGCAACTTATAAGATTTCTGGAAGACATGCGTTTGAGATGAATACTGCTTATTTCACAGAGGCTCCTACCGTAAGAAATGCTTTTTCAAATTCACGGCAAAATAATGCTACTGTAATTGGATTGACAGAGGAAAGAAATATCAACGTTGATGGAAGCTATATTTTCCGTTCGCCAATAGTGAAAGCAAGAGTAAGTGGCTATTATACCTTAATGCAGGATGCTTCTGAGATTTCCTTCTATTATGCCGATGGTATTTCATTAGCTGAACATTCATCTACCACTGCTTTTGTTCAAGAAGTACTCACGGATATAGATAAAAGGAACATAGGTGGAGAATTGGGGATAGAAGCTCAAGTAACACCAACCATTAAATTGAAGGCAGTTGCGGCGTACGGTCAGAATACTTACGATAACAATCCTACTCTCTATTTAACATCTGATGACTTTGACGAACCTCGTTTCTATGGAAAATCGTTTCTTAAAAATTATAAAGTTGCAGGTGGACCGCAACAAGCATATCAAATGGGTTTTGAATATCGTGATCCAGGTTTTTGGTGGTTTGGAGCGACTGCAAACTATTTCTCGAATGCCTATGTTAGTATATCTCCCCTTAAACGGACCGAGAATTTCTATTTGGACTCAGATGGAATGCCTTTCAATGATTATGACCCAAAATTTGCAAGAGAATTGTTGAAACAAGAAAAGTTTGATGACTATATGTTGGTCAACTTGGTGGGAGGGAAGTCTTGGAAAATCAAGCGTTACTATGTCGGCTTCTTTGCCACGGTGAACAACATTTTCAACAAACAATATAAAACAGGCGGATTCGAACAGGGAAGAAATTCAAACTACCGAACGCTTTCTGAAGATATGGCCAATGATAAACCAGTGTTTGGATCAAAATATTGGTATGGATATGGAGCTACTTATTATGTAAACCTTTACGTTCGATTTTAATAAAGCTAAGGCATTAAATTATATAGTGATGAGATATTTAAAAAACATAAAACTTCTAAGTTTACTATTTATTTTAGGAATGATTGTTATTGCTTGTGTTAATGATGATGAGTATGATTTGCCTGAGATAAATGTTGAAGAGCCGAATGTTGATGTAAATACGAATATCACATCCGTAAAAAGTATATATCGTGGTTTTGAACCTAAAATAATTGAAGCGGGAGCTGGTTCTAATCGAGCTTTATATTTGCAAGCTTATGTGGTCTCTAGCGATGAAACTGGAAACTTTTACAAATCATTGATAATTCAAGATGCCCCAGAAAACCCAACAGCAGGAGTAGCTATTTCTACAGAGGCCACAAATCTCTACACCAAATTTGAACCTGGTCGTAAAATTTATTTTAGGGTGGATGGGTTATATATTGGAGAATATGCAGGTTTGCCCACAATTGGGATTCAAGATGGTGACGAAGTTGGTCGTATGAATATTGAGGATTTTGAATCGAGAATCCTGCGATCTAATGAAAAAGCTGAGGTCATACCACAACTCGTAACGATTGCTGCAGCAAATGACAATAATACGAATGAAGCATTTCTCAACACCTTGGTGAAATTTGAAAACCTACAATTTCCTGATGAACTTGCAGGAATTGAACATTATGGAAACCCTAGCAATACCTATAGTGTAAATCGACAATTGGAAAATTGTTTTGAGGAAACTATTATTCTAAGAACTAGTGGTTTCTCAGATTTTAAAGGATTATTACTTCCCGAAGGTAATGGTTCCTTGACTGCTATTTTAAGTCGTTTTAATAATGATGTACAATTGTTTATACGAGATATTAATGATGTAGATATGAGTGGCGAACGTTGCAATTAATGGGTGATATTTATAACAAAAACCATTGTTTTCATTGAAAAAAAATTGATGTGATGTGGTATTTACCCTTTTTCATCAAATTAGTAGTCTTGTGCGGAATGGCATCAACCAATCCAGGAGACAATATTTCTGTAGTAGAATAAATTCGAGAATTAAATACTTTTGTAAAATCGCTTTCTATTTGAAGGCGTTTTTTATTTTTATAAAAACTTATTTATGAATTCAGAAAGATTAATTTTCACTCACTATACGCTTGTAGATTTTGACAATTATTTTCAATTAGTTAGTGATGCTGATGTCATGAAGTTGATTACAGGGCGGCCTCTTTTGGAAAGTGAGACAAGGGAACGTTTTGAAAGAATGTTGAGCGTTAATCTAGAATATCCTGAGATCGGTCATTTTAAAGTTTCACTGAAATCTGACGGTAGTTATGTCGGGCATTCAAAACTTGAAATGACAAAAAAGGGTGAAGCAGAGATTGGCTATGTATTAATGTCGAAATATTGGGGAAATGGATATGGAAATGAAATTGCCCATACATTGGTGAACCTAGGAAAAGAATCTAGTGGAATTCAGAATTTGATAGCTATTATAGATCCAGAAAACACAGCTTCTAAAAGAATTTTGCAAAAACAGGGTTTCCAATGGGATTATGACGGTGAATATATCGGGTTGCCTGCAACATATTATAAAATGAAGTTATAATAAAAATCGACTCTACATCTTATATTTTAGATATACAGCTATTTTCTATCTGAATTTTATTTAAAAAAAACGTGGGGTAAGAATTGCTGGGGAAGAGAAGAAAATATCAAAAGTAATGATTACCTCGTGTGACGAGGGACCTACAGCCTTCAAGTCTGAAGTTACACGGTCATAAGCGTAGCCTACGCGAATATTTGGAGTAATCTGAAACCCAACTAAACCGCTGAAGGAATCGTCCAATCTGTAGGATACTCCAAGTTCAAATCTATCATAAAATAGTGTATTCAGGTTCATATCATAAGAAATTGGTGCATCAAAAGCAGATTTCACCATCACGGAAGGTTTCAACTTAAAGCTTTGTGAAAGTTGAAAAACATAACCTGCTGTAGCGAAATAGTGATTGGTTTCAGAGCCATATTTTATTCCGTTTTCATCTAGGTGAACCGATTTCAACATATTGGGAATGGAGAAACCTACGTAAAACTTATCTCCATACAGAAATGCACCTGCGCCAATGTTTGGGTAGGTATTGTTTATGTCTTCGGAAAAGAAAGGGTCGTTGGAATCTTGTAATTCCAAAGTTGAAAGTCCTGCCTCGTGGAAGGTTGCTCCAGCTTTTAATCCCATAGCCAGTTTTACGTTATCTCCCAATTGGAGCGTATAAGAAAAGTCTGCAAAGACATTGGTTTCCTTAACTGGTCCCAATGCATCTTTAACAGCGGAAAGTCCAAGACCAATTTTATCACTTATTGGTGAATGACCTGAAAAAGTGAAGGTGATAGGATTGCCTTCCATGCCAGTCCATTGGTTGCGATAAAGTGCAGTAAGGGAAAGACTTTCCTTTGAACCTGCATAGGCAGGGTTCACCACGTTCATATTGTACATGTATTGCGTGTATTGAGGGTCTTGCTGTGCGAAGACTTTATCGATGGGAAACAGGGCTATTAATAGCAAGAGAAACAGTTTATTTATCTTTTCTATCATGTTTTCAGACAATATTTTTCTCGGAATTTAATTTATAACTTTTTAATCTAATAAACTGTATAAACCGAAAATTGACCAATTAATTCTATTAAATATTGAAATTAGGAATAAGCTTTAAATTGATATTAGTTAAATCCACAGATCAATAAACGATAATTTTTAGCGTTCATAGAACCAAATTAGGTGGATAGTGTTAATTGCTTGTAAAGTACGAAAAACCCTTGCAATGTGTTTTGTACATTTGTGGAGAAGAGTTTTTAATATTGAATTGAATGTTGTAGGTTTCGTTTATGACAATCGAATAGGCCACATGAAGCAGAGAACTCGAATTGGAAACCATATTGCTAGAACCAAGAAAAATATATGATTGAACAAACGGACATTTCTTATGAAAAATCAGTGTTAATCGGACTGATTACACAATATCAAGATGAGGAAAAATCGAATGAATACCTGGATGAACTAGAATTTTTAGCCTTTACAGCCGGTGGAGAAGTGCTGAAACGCTTCACCCAAAAGATGGAAGTACCTAATCCAAAAACTTTTATTGGAACGGGAAAGTTGGATGAGGTGAAGAATTATATAGAGGAGCATGAGGTGGGCGTTGCAATTTTTGATGATGAACTTTCACCTGCACAACAGAAGAATATCGAGAAAATTCTACAGTGTAAAATAATAGATAGAACCAATTTGATCCTTGATATTTTTGCCCAACGCGCTCAAACCAGCTATGCCCGAACGCAGGTGGAATTGGCACAATATCAATATTTATTGCCGAGACTTTCGGGAATGTGGACTCATTTGGAACGTCAGCGTGGAGGTATTGGGATGCGTGGTCCTGGAGAAACCGAGATTGAAACCGATAGAAGGATTGTTCGCGATCGCATTGCTTTATTAAAGGATAAGCTAAAGAAAATAGACCGTCAAATGGAAGCACAAAGAGGTAATCGCGGTTCTTTAGTACGTGTAGCTCTTGTGGGATATACCAACGTCGGGAAATCTACTCTGATGAACGTAATTTGCAAAAGTGATGTTTTTGCCGAAGATAAACTCTTCGCCACATTAGATACCACAGTTCGAAAAGTAGTAATTGGCAATCTACCTTTTCTATTAACCGATACTGTTGGTTTTATAAGAAAGCTGCCTACGCAATTGGTTGAATCTTTTAAAAGTACGTTAGATGAAGTGCGCGAGGCAGATTTATTGCTCCATGTAGTTGATATCAGTCATCCTTCATTTGAACATCATATTGATTCCGTTCATAAGACTTTGGAAGAAATTGGAAGTGCTGATAAACCTACCATTATGGTTTTTAATAAAATTGATGCCTACCATCCTGAAGAAATCGAAGAAGACGATCTGATGACTGAAAAAACCACTGCGCATTATACTTTGGACGAATGGAAACAGACTTGGATGGCAAAATTAAATGGAGATGCCATTTTTATTTCGGCATTGAAAAAAGAGAATTTCAATGAATTTCGCAAATTGGTATATGATAAAGTGAGAGAAATCCATACCACACGTTTTCCATACAACAGTTTTCTTTATGCCGATTATACCGAGGAGGAATAAAGATTGTTACAGATTTAGAATTGAAGACCTCAATTGTCCATTACAGAGTTGGTGATTTGCTTTTTTAGGTTTGTGTAGGTTTTTGGAGGAATCAGCTTCTTCTCGAAGAGTTGGTCAAGATAGAAAGTGGTTCGAGGTCCGTGCTGTTCTTCTGCTATTTTTTGACCTGATGGAAAAAGCGATTGTCTCTGTTTCGGAAACTGACGGAACATTTTAATGTTAATATCCAATGCCTCAGATAATTTTCCGTCCTCATAATAGATATTCATCAGGTTGTAGTAAGCTTTCTGGTTCCCGTCTATTTCAATAGATTTTTTCAAACTTTCAATGGCATTTACGTTGTCTTTATTAGCGTAATAAGCAAGTCCAAGATTGAGAAAAGTATTAGCATTTGGCTTTGGATCTTTGCTGGCTTTTAGAAATTCTTCCTGCGCTTTTTTATGCTCACCTTTCTTGTTATAAAGTGCCCCTAAATTATTGTGAGCAGGCATATGATCTGGATAAGCCGCGACTGCTTGGTTATAGTAAAATGTAGCTCTTTCTAATAGTGAGTCTTTTTCTTTTGTGGTTCGTTCTCCCTTTGTCACTTGCATAAAAATATCGTCAGCCAAAAGCATGTTCAATTTTACCGATTTCGGAGCGATTTCTAGATCGTGCGTTAATAAAGTATTCAGATTTTTCCAATCTAGATTCCTACTAAATACTTTTACAGAACTGGCAATAATCAGAAGTCCAAAAACCCCCATAAATGGATAATTAAATTTTGGCCATTTACTGTTGTTGTTTAGCGTTATATCAATCCTGCATATTTTCAGTAGTAACCAGCCTATAACAATACAGAATCCCAAAGAGGGGATGTAATTAAATCGTTCCGCAATAATTCCAACAGCAGGTTTTACCAAATTTGAAAACATAGAAATAGTTACAAAAAAGAATGCAAGTCCGTACACCAAAATCGATTTGGCCTTTAATTTCCATATTGTAAAAACCAATAAGGGTAAAGTAATAATCACACCGAGCCATACGTATATATTGTCCCAACCTACGATCGTTACCTCTTGATAGCCGTAATAACTGATTAATGGGTGGGGAAATATCAATAATTTTATATAATAGTAAACAGTGTAAAACGCCATTGGAATTTTCTCGAAAAAGCCAGCGCCGTTTACGAATAATGGGTTTTCAATGAAAAGTAGGTTTCTATTTCCTTCGACTTCAATCAATTGGGTATTGATAAGCTTATAAATAATTATGGGAATCAATAAAACTCCAAGAAGCTTTAACATTGTTTTTTTGTTGCTGCTTTCAAAAAAGTAAATTGTGAGTGGGATAATAGCCAAAAATGTAAGAGCAGACAATTTTGATAAGAACGACAAAACCATAAACACAAACACACCAAATAGCCAGCTATTCTTCTCACTTCTTATATATTTAATGGCAGAAGCCAAAGCCAGCAACGCAAATAAAAAGCATAATAATTCATCGCGTGATTTTACGTTGTTTACCACTTCGGTATGAATGGGGTGAATTAAAAAAAGAATCGTTATTACAAAAGGTAAAAACCAATGGTTGTTTTTGAAAAGGGTACGCAAAATTTTAAAAATCAGAAGGCAGGTGAGAATGTAGAGTATCAAATTAATTAAGTGACTCACTGCTGGAATTGCTCCGAATAATCCGTATTCTATGGCAAAAGTTGTCAAAGTAATAGGCCGGTACCCATAATTTTGATCGCTAGATTCCAAATATCTTGTTTTGAAAATAGTAGAAATTCCAGAAAACCCTTGTTGTACTTTCTTGTTACTGACTATAACATAACTGTCATCAAAACTGTAATCGTTGGTCAGTGTATTGCCATAAATAAGGAAACACAATCCCACAATAATGTATAAACTTAACTTGTAATTCTTTTTTGACATAGTGAGTTTAACAATAAAGTGAGTAAATATACACAGAATTTAAAACACGAATAGAATCATTTTAAAACTGTGCGGGTATATGTTAAATAGGAATGTTTCTTATATTTGAAAGATTGAAAAAATAGCCATCAATCCTAAATCTTTGATATATCTAAACGCCATATCTTATTATTTTCCAGAAAAATCAGTGGATAATGAATTTATTATTGAAAATTTTTTCAAGTTCGGAGGGGAAACTTCAGTTGAAATCACGCCGGAGTCTATTTTTCAGCAATGTGGTATAAAAAAACGATATGTTGCTGATTTAAAAGATACTACAAAGGATCTAGGAAACAGAGCGGCCACATTACTTTTTGAAGAATGGGATATAGATAGATCTACTGTGGACTATTTGATTTTTGTAAGTGATGCTTTAGAATATAAAGGCCCTTCCACTGCAGCCATAATGCAGCATAATTTAGGATTGGAACAGACTACCGCCACTTTGGATATCCTTCAGGGATGCACAGGTTGGGTATATGGATTGAGCATTGCCAAGGCCGTGATCCATTCTGGATTGGCAAAAAAGGTGTTGCTTATCACAGGAGATGTTCCTACCAGGGTAATCCACCCAACAGATATTGAGCTTAGCAGTATATTTAGTGATGCGGCTGCGGCTACTTTGATATCGGCTGAAAAACTTGAAAACGGCATCAATGCAGCTATTGAAGATTTTATTTTTGGAACGGACGGTCGTGGAGAAAACCACTTGATGGTAGAAAGATCAGCTACCAAAGATCCAGCCGACATAGCTTGGCTCAAGCAATATGAAGATGTTCCCTCAGGATTAGGGGGAGGAAGATTGCGAATGGACAGTCCGAAAATTTTTATGTTTGTTATTAGGCGCGTGCCGCAATTGATAAAGGCTATTCTGGAAAAACATAAACTGGATATTGAAGATATCGACTATTTCGTATTTCATCAGGCAAATGGAACCATGCTCGAATTTCTTCGAAAACGAATGAAAATACCGAAAGAAAAGTTTATTATTTCAATTGAGCAGATTGGGAACACTGTTTCCGCGACGATTCCTATTGCTATAAAAGAAATGGTCGATCAAAAGAAGATAGAAAAAGGGAATAAAATCTTAGTGGCCGGTTTTGGGATTGGATTTTCTTGGGGGGCAACCATATTAACCAAATAATTTTTTTTATGAATACTATCGCAGAATTTATAAGCATCTTAGAAACTGAATTTGACGAACTGGCCCCAGGGACTTTAAAGCCAGATACAAAATTCAGTGATTTGGATGAGTGGAGCTCGATGCATTCCTTGATTATAATCGCCCTGATTGATACCGAATATGAGGTTACCATTACGGGGGAAGACTTAATGAGCATTAGCAAGGTTGAAGAACTCTATGACATCGTGAAATCAAGGCAAACACAGTAAATGGCTTTTTTTTCAATTCAAGATATAGCAGTTAAAGGTATCGCAGCTGCGGTTCCGTCCAATATGGTCTCCAATTGGGATTATGAGCTATTGACTGAAAGTGAAAAAAGGTTGTTGATTAAAACTACTGGTGTTGAACAACGCAGAATGGTGTTACCCGGAATGACAACTTCCGATTTATGTTTTGAGGCAGCGAAAAAGCTATTGAAAGAACTTGAGTGGAAAAAGGAGGAAATAGATATCCTCATTTTCGTTTCCCAATCCACAGATTATTATCTGCCTGCTACATCGATCATTTTACAGCACAGACTTGGTTTGCCTAAGTCTTGTATGGCTTTTGATATTGGTTTAGGCTGTTCTGGCTATGTATATGGACTTTCGGTAATAGCAGGAATGTTGAAGGCCACAGGCCTCAAAAAAGGGCTGTTGATGGTGGGTGATGTTTCTACCATTACTTGTTCCAAAGAAGACAAAAGCACCTATCCCTTGTTTGGCGATGCTGGTACTGTTTCAGCGTTGCAATCTGAAGAAAACACAGAGCCGATTAGTTTTGACCTCAATAGTGATGGCTCTGGAAAAGATGCTATTATCATTCCCCACGGAGGTATCCGAAATCTACCTTCTCCAGAATCTTTTGTGAAGGAAGAAATAGCTCCTGGAATTGTACGATCCAAAATGGAATTGGCTTTGAATGGTCTCGATGTGTTTAACTTTTCTATAAAGGAAGTGCCCAACTCCCTGAAGAAATTTCTTGAGAAAATAGGAAACACACCAGAGACCTATGATTACTTCGTGATGCACCAAGCCAATAGGTTGATGAACGAAACCATTCGTAAGAAAATGGGATTTTTACCCGAAAAGGTACCCTATTCCATTTCAAAATATGGAAACACAAGCTCAGCCTCCATTCCGTTGACGATTATTAGTGAAATAGCGAGCAATTTAGAAAATTCAGAAAAAAAACTACTTCTTGCTGGTTTTGGAGTAGGTTTGTCTTGGGGTGCGGTATCATTAAATTTGAAAAATATTGTTTGCCCAGAAATCATAGAGTTATGAATCCATTTTCCCTTGAAAATAAAACAATATTGATTACAGGCGCCTCTTCAGGAATTGGTGCAAAGACCGTAGAAGTTGTGGCAAATCTTGGTGCCACTGTAATCCTTACGGCTAGAAATAAGGAACGCTTAGAAGGGGTTCTTGAGAAACTTCCAAAAGGGGGACATCAAATTATTTTGGCAGACTTGACCGATGAAAATGCATTAGAAAGCATTGTGGAGCAGGTTTCGAATATTGACGGTATTGTCCATAGCAGTGGGATAGTAAAGCACTTTCCAGTAAAATTCATTGGAAAAAAGCAAATCCGTGAAATGTATACCATCAATTATGAAGCTCCGGTAATATTAACGAGCTCGTTGTTGAAATCAAAAAAGGTGAACAAAGGTGCCTCGATAGTTTTCATGTCTTCGGTCGCCTGTAATTTTCCAAATAAGGGCGGTGCCTTATATTCTGGAACCAAAGCAGCTATCAATAGTTACAGCAAAACCCTAGCTCTTGAACACGCCCCCCAGAAAATTCGCAGTAATGTGATTCTCGCTGCGATGGTAAAAACACCTCTATTCGATGAGGCCGAAAAAACCGTGAGCAAGGAATTGATGGATAAACATGGAGCGCAATATCCCTTGGGCTTCGGAGAACCCGAAGATGTTGCCAATACTATCGCTTTTCTATTGTCCTCTGCTTCGAAATGGATTACAGGAACTCATATAATAATGGATGGAGGCCTTACGGCAGGTGTGTAATATGGAATATTCTATTATCATCCCCGTCTTTAACAGCGAACGTTCCCTTCGGGAATTAAAGGAACGGATTGTCGCTGTTTTTAAGAATATTTCTGAAAAATTCGAGATTATTTTTGTTGATGATTTTTCCCAAGATAATAGTTGGAATGTGTTGGTTGATTTGAAAAATGATAGTCCCAATAAAGTGAGACTTTTTCGCTTAGGTAAAAATTTTGGGCAACATAATGCCACTATTTGTGGCTTTAACCAAGCTAAGGGAAAATGGATATTAACCATGGATGATGACCTACAACAGGCCCCTGAGGACATTCCGCTTTTGATTGAAAGACAGCAAAAAACTGGAGCTAACGTAGTTTATGGCATTGCCAATGACTCCCACGCCCTTTATCGAAAAGTGAGTAGTAGCGCATATAAAAAATCAGCCAAGCATCTCCATGGGGCATTTGGGAATGGTTCTTCATTTCGACTCGTGGAACGTGCTTTGATAGATAAAATGAAGATTCATGAGCAACAATTCAATTTTATTGATGAAATATTACATTGGCACACTAATTTCATTGAGTGTGTACCTGTTTCGCATACATCCAGAAAATATGGAAAATCAACTTATTCACCTCGAAAACTATGGCTACTAGCCAATAGTAATACGTTGAATTATAGTAATTGGCCTCTTAAGCTAATGATGTATTTTGGAGGTATTTTCTCTTTCATTTTTTCTTTGGTTGGTATTTATTTTATCGTGAAAAAAATTATTTTTGATGTTTCAGTTCCTGGTTTTACGGCCTTGATTGTTTCTATCTCTTTTTCGGCGAGTTTGATGTTATTGTGCTTCGGGATTTTGGGATATTATTTGAAAAACATCCTTTCACGTCTCAATCACCAGCCGGCATATTTCATAAAAGAGGAATTATGATTATTAGAAAATACGGAATAACTCTCGAACGATTGACCGAGGCGGATATTGAATTGGTACGCCATCATCGGAATAGCGAACTAATAAGAACACGGATGTTCTACCAAAAACAGATTACTGAGGAAGAACAAAAAAACTGGTTCCAATCAATCAACAACGATTTTAATTATTATTTTTTGATACTGCATAGGGGAAAGAAAATCGGTCTTACGCATTGCAAAATTGATTCTTATGAAGTAGGTATTTCCCATGGAGGGATTTTTATTTGGGAGCCCACTGCAATGCAATCTCACTTGCCGATAATCGCCTCCGTTTGTGCAACGGATCTTATTTTCTTTTTGGTTAAAATAAAGAAAAGCGTGGCAGAAGTTCGCGCAGACAATAAAATTGCCTTGGAATACAACCAAAAATTCGGTTATAAAATTGTTGATGGTCTTTCGGATACAGAAAAATATGTTTTGGAGCTCACTCCAGAAGATTATTTGGAAACTGCAAAAACCATTCGAGAAATGGTAAAAAAGATGAGTAATGACTTTTCTGAACTCTCTTGGGCAGACATTGAGCTTCCAAAGAAAAAACCTGTAGGACTTTATGAAGATTTACCCACCTATTTGTCCGAACACGTTTCATTTGAATCGTGATTTTCTAAAAGGATAATGAAGTTTTTCGCGATATATAAAATCTGAATCCTTGCTCCCGAAAAACTATTCTAATTCTTGTAATTGTGATCCAAAGCCATACTCTTAAATCTTAAAACCATTTTTCGAACTGCAAATGGAAAATTGAAAAACAGCGTTATTATACCCAAAATACTTTTGACTTTCAATTTGGAAAAAGGAAGTTTCATCTTAGTAATGAAATTAACTTTTGGTTTCTCAAAAACATATCCCAATTGTGAAGCGACTTTATAAGTGGAATATTCAAGCTGCTCAATTTGTTTTTTAGTGAGCTGTGTTTTCCATTTTTCCATCATTTTGGCGTCGATGGGTTTCATAAGACTTTCGTGTTTTTTTGTGATAGCCTCGGTATAATCCTCAAATCGTTTTATTGTACTTTTCCGATATTCCATCATCTGTTCGTCAAATTTGATTTCTAAAAAACGACAAATGGATCGTACAGTCTCCTCTGGCCTTAAAACCAAATCTTCGTACT
This sequence comes from Aequorivita sp., assembly GCA_034675805.1. Lineage (GTDB taxonomy): Bacteria > Bacteroidota > Bacteroidia > Flavobacteriales > Flavobacteriaceae > Aequorivita. Next base: position 2,195,342 of record JAUCCX010000001.1, read on the forward strand.
TGAGTAAATAGTAATTTTTAGGATAAACTAATTTGAGATCTAAGAGGTTCTTGTTGTATCTAGACCATAGATAACCTACAGACAAAGCATCTTTTCTCTTAAAAGTATTGATCTGTCCACTTCCCGTACCACGAGGATCCCGGACCATGTGGATCAATTTGGCTTCAGGGTTGATATTCATCATCCTTCGGCAAAAATTGGAATAAATAGGATGCTTATCTCCAAACAATTCAATGTTTTTCTTTTTAAAAGAGGCGTTGTAACTTGCTCTTATTCGGTTACAAGCCTCGTTGAAATTTTTGATTTTTGGCTGTTGCAAAAATGACTCCTCCACCACCTTTCTTTCAACTTTCCACATAAGTCGAAAAGGACGATCGACATAAACATCATCTATAAATTTATGGATTGTCTTTTCGTCCCAATTGGTTATGTGTTTGTATTTACGTTCCAAATGAAGTACAAAAAAAGATTCGGGTGGCACCACGATATTTGGGTGTGCATCTAGAATATTAGCGAGTAAAGTGGTGCCAGAGCGACCAATGGCCATCACATAAAAACTTTTGCTCATTGTTTTGGTATAAAGGGCATACTGGGTTTACTTTTAAGTTCCCGTAACCATATTGGAAGTCGGTAGTATAGACGCAATTTATCTCGTTCGAAAAGTAATCTCCTAGGAATATTTTTATTTTTTGGAACAATGGATGTTGTGGGGTTGTAACCATATCTCTCGGCAAATGAACCACAATATTTTTCCAAAGTTTCAATTTCCTCTTTTGAAAGAGTTTCTTTCCATTTGTCCTTAAAGGAATTGACAATGGGCTTTGAAAGGTTGTTATGAACCGTAGCAATACCAATTTCTCGAACTTTCCTCACTTTTTCGTTTGGGGAACGATTGACATAAGTGGAAATGGCTTTCGCGATCCGTTCGTGATAGCTAAGCATATCGGGATGAAATTCAAGATTGGAATAATGAACTAATCGTTCCAATTCGTCTTTTGGATTATCCAACAAATCCTCATAACGAAGAGTTATGAAATTTTCAGGTAATTTTTGCTTTGACTTTTCAATTTCCATGTTTGTCATTACCCAACCCATTCCTAGGGTTCTTATACTCGCTCCTTTATAAAGATTGAGAATGGAGCTGACGTTTCCACGATAATCCCTTACTAAATGTATAAATTTTGCATCGGGATAAACTTCTTGAAGCAAGGGAATCATAATGGCATAAATTGGGTTTTTGTCCACGATGAGTTTTGCCGTTTCCTTTTTATGAAAGGATATTGAAGACACATAAACCTGTTTGCAAATTTCTCCATAAGTGGTGTTTTCTGATAATTCGTCAAGACGTTGCTTTAACGCACCCATATCCAATTCCCAAAGTAAAACCATTTTTTGCTCCTTAAATAGATCTTTTACAAATTGAGCTTTTAGATTTTTGTTCCAAATGACCTTGTTTTGATATTTGCTCTTCAAATGGAGTACAAACCGGGATTCAAGTGGTGCGCATATATTTGGATGGGAGTCCAACATAGTCTGCAAAAGCGTAGTTCCTGAACGATCTTTTGCCACCAAAAAGGCAATAGGAGCTTGAGTGGGTGCAATTTTTGTTGCAGCGTTTGTCATTCGGTTTTAGGGTGCTTTATTGGAAAATTAATTTCCAAAATGTAGTCTCAAATATAGTCTTTTCCATCATTCTTCTAAAGTAGCTTCTATTGCGGGTTTTATAAATTAGCTTACTTTTGGAAGTATAACCTACGCCACTTACGACTACTTATGATTCCGTTGCACCAACCTTTTATTTCAGGTAATGAAATTAAATATATAGAAGAAGTCATCCAAAGCGGGAAGCTTTCTGGGAACGGGAAATTTACTGATTTATGTCACCAATTTTTCGAAAGCGAATTTGGTTTCACCCATGCCAAGCTCACCGATAGTTGTACGGCTGCTTTGGATATGGTTTCCATTCTCTTGAATATTTCTCCTGGGGATGAGGTGATTGTACCCTCCTATACGTACGTTACTTCCGCGAATCCCTTCGTTTTAAAGGGAGCTAAAATCGTTTACGCAGATTCCCTTTCGGATAACCCCAATATTGATCCAGTACAACTTCAGAAGTTAATTACCGAGAAAACCAAAGCCATTGTCGTGATGCATTATGGAGGAATTGCCTGCGAAATGGATGAAATAATGGAAATTGCAAACTACAATAATATATGGGTAGTTGAAGATGCAGCCCACAGTTTGGGTGCAACTTATAAAGATAAATACCTTGGAAGCATTGGGCATTTTGGTGCATTTTCCTTTCACACCACTAAAAATATAACTTCAGGGCACGGTGGGCTTTTGGTCATCAATGACGAACAATTTGTGGAACGCGCCGATATAATTTGGGAAAAGGGAACAAATCGAAAAATGTTTTTGGAAGGTGAAGTGAATAAATATGAATGGTATGACGTGGGTCTTTCATTTTATCCTTCAGAAATTACCGCAGCTTTTCTATGGGCACAACTTCAGAATTTATTGAATATTAATGCTGAACGTGTAAAATCCTGGAATTACTATTACGAAGCTTTAAAAGAAGTTCCACAAATAAAACTGTTGCAGTTAAAAGAGTACGAGAAGCACAACGCACATTTATTTTGTCTAAAAACCTCAAGTAGGGAAAAGAGGAATATTTTATTCAAAGAGCTTAAAGAGAATGGGATAATGGCTACTTTTCATTATCTACCACTTCATTTAAGTCCGTATGCAAAGACAGAAAACCCTGTAAAGCTTATAGAAGCCGAAGGCTGGGCCGATGGTTTGGTGAGAATCCCGCTGTATTTTGGAATTACTAAAGAAGAGCAAGATTTAGTTGTCCATCAAATTAAAACAATAGTGCAAAGCTGGTAAATATTGGTATCATTTTCAAAAGTCATAAAATCCATTATTTGGCCTCAAAGAAAAATTTTGCTTTTTGGGGTTTTGCTTATAATATTGAATAAAGCTGCCACTTTGGTATTGCCTGGAGTCTTTAAATATTTTGTTGATGATGTGGTTATTCAAAAAGATCCGGGAATTTTGAATAAAATATTATTGATCGCTGCCGTTGCGGTAATCGTTCAGGCAATCACGGCATATTTGCTTACAAAAATTCTCAGTGTACAAGCCTACAAAGCAATCGCGAAATTAAGAGTTGAGGTTCAGAAGAAAGTATTTCAATTTCCAATCAGTTATTTTGAAAAGCGAAAATCAGGTGAGATCGCCAAACGTGTAATGGACGATGTGGATGGATTGAGCGTAATTGTAGGCAATGGAATGGTGCTATTTATTGGAGGCATCATAACCTTTCTTTTTGCACTCGCCATTCTGCTTTACATAAACGTAAAACTTACTATTTATGTGATGATTCCGTTGTTTGTTTTGGGTTTCGTAACCTTAAAAGCCTATAAATACATACGACCTATTTTTAGAAAACGCAGACAGATTGAAGCCGAAGTTTATGGGAGGTTAAACGAGTCAATAAGCGGGATTCATATCATAAAAGCTTATAACGCCGAAGAACATGAACTTGATATTTTTGAAGTTGGTGTAAATAAGATTTATCAATACTACAATAAATCCTTGACTGCGAAAGCATTGGTGCTGAGTGGCGCCACCTTAGTTTTTGGAATGTCGGCACTTACCGTTTTGTGGATAGGTAACACAATGATTGTCAGCAAGACAATGACAATAGGTGAGTTTTTAAGCTTTGCACTTTATTTGGCATTTATGATAGCTCCCATAATCCAGATAGGAAATGTGGGTAGTCTGCTAACAGAGGCATTTGCAGGCTTGGATCGAACTGAAGAAATTCTAGGAGCTGATACCGAAATCGATTCGTTGAGAACTAAGGAATTAAAAAATATAGTTGGAAACATTAAGTTCGAAAATGTCTCTTTTCAATATCCTGAAGGTGGCGAAGTGTTGTCAGATATTACATTTGAGGCCATGCCCGGGAGTGTAACGGCGCTCGTCGGAAGTTCTGGTGCTGGTAAAAGTACGATTGCAGCATTGATTGCCACACTCATTTCCCCAGAAGAAGGACTCATTACCATAGATGGCGAAGATCTATCAGAAGTCACTTTTGAGAGTTACCGAGGTCAATTGGGTATGGTTTTGCAAGATGATTTTCTATTTGAAGGAACGATAAGGGAAAACATTCTCTTTTCGAGGCCGAAAGCTTCGCAAATGGATTTGGAACAAGCTGTGAAATCAGCCTATGTAGATGAATTCACCAATAGATTTGAAAACGGACTTGAAACAGTAATTGGAGAAAGGGGAGTAAAATTGTCTGGCGGGCAAAAGCAACGAATCTCCATTGCAAGGGCGCTCTTAGCAAATCCAAAAATATTGATTTTAGATGAAGCCACATCAAATCTCGATATCCAAAGCGAGCTAATGATCCAAAAGTCTTTAGCAACTTTAATTTCGGGAAGAACCACTTTTATAATTGCCCATAGGTTAAGTACCATCCAAAAGGCGAATCAAATTTTGGTTTTGGACAAGGGGACAATCATTGAGCGCGGGACACATATGGAACTAATAGAAAAGAAAGGAAGATACTTCGAACTGATTACTTTGCAATCTAGGATTTAAGATTCCGTAAGATACGGAGGTATAATAAACCTAATGATTGAAAATAAGTCAGATTTTTGGTCTAGTTTGTTTTTAAGTTTGTCAACAAAATTCATTTTATTTTGTCTACTATATCTTCAGATAAAAAGTAAATTTAAAGGAAATATTATCTTCAAAATTTGGTAGATAATAATAGCCATAACGATAGGAAGCGCTTAGTCCAAAACCAAATAGAATTTTGTTTAACTCAAGCCCACTTTCATTGTAAAGCTGGTCTAAAGTATTAAAAGGTATTCCGAAATGTCTGTTATTGTTGCTCATATCTCCCCACGCATGTCGAGTAATGAAAACCAACTCGGGTTTCCATTTTTCTCCAAGTTTAAATCTTCGTAAACTGTGTTTTACTTGCAGCGTTGTTAACCTATCTGAAAAAAACTCTCCAAAATGCATAGTTTCAAAGCTCTGTACTCCCGCGACGGAAAACCGCTGAGATATCTTGTCTTTGTTAGGTTGGTTAGGGTATGCGTGAAATAAATGAGTAAGTGGTACGTCGCCCATTGCGAGAGACCCTTCTAACAAGATATTCGTGGAGGAGAGATCTGTTCGTTTTATAAAATAATCAAATTTTAACCCAAATTTGGTGTAGTTAAAATCGCTCCCAGCTATATCCTTAAACCCTTTTGTGATTTGGGCACTAATCTTTGGCAGACCATCAAAATATTCCTTGGTTCCATCTTCATTCGTAAAAAAATTAGTTTTTGGGCTAATTCTAAAAGCGAGCGTTGCTTCTGAAAGTTCATAATTCTTATATGGAATTCCATCATTTATAAAATAATAGTTTTCTATATTCTCCACTTTGCTATGTTCTACTCGAAATTCTGAAAGTATCTTGGGAGTAAGTTCACTGGCAATATTAGCATACCATTTTTTGTACTTATAGAATTGGATAATATTTATCAATCGAGGTTCGAAAATAGAATAAACCCGAGCATCGGTAAGAAAATCGTAGGTTCCAATTTCTTTTATATCATCAGCGTAATAAAGGCTTATCCAAGCTTTTTTTTCTTTGTTTACGCGGGCACTTCCGCCCAAGCTGTATTTGAACGCTTGATCTTTAAAGCCATAAACTACGTACCCACCAAGTTTATACTTTTCAAATAATCTGTCATTGGTAAGACCGCCTATTCCTATCCTAAAACCTTCATAGTTGTTATACTTAATTAAGGTTTTAAGGTCGATATCGAAAAAACCAACGGGAAAATATCCTGTAGAAAGTGGATGCTCCTTTTTCTCCTCAATAGTTGATATTGTGTCCTTCTTCGTTTGTATTGCGGGTTCTTGCGCATATGCAAAAAACCCAAGAAGAAGCAAAAAAAAGAAGAGGTGTTTTTGCATATAGTTGATTTGCTTGTAGCTAGTGCTTCTAAAAATACAATAAAGCGGCAAAGGTGCCGCTTTATTGTATTTAGTTTAACGAAAGGATAATTAAACTGTCATTATTTCTTTTTCCTTCTTCGCAAAAATTTCATCTATTTTCTTGATATGCTGGTCGGTCATTTCCTGAATGTCTTCTTCCAAGCCTTTTTTTAAATCTTCAGAAATTTCCAAAGCTTTTAAATCATTATTCGCATTTTTACGATCATTGCGAACCCCAATTTTTGCTTCTTCTGCTGCAGCTTTGGCTTGTTTTGCTAAATCTTTTCTACGTTCTTCAGTCAACGGGGGAACGTTGATTATTACACTTTCGCCATTGTTCATTGGGTTAAAACCTATGTTTGCAAGATGAATACCTCGCTCAATTTCAGAAATCATTGCTTTTTCCCAAGGTTGGATGGTGATGGTCATTCCATCTGGAGTGTTTACGTTCGCAATTTGGCTCAGTGGAGTTGGGCTGCCGTAATAATCTACCATTACGCTACCAACCATAGATGGCGAAGCTTTTCCCGCACGAATGTTCACCAATTGCTTTTCAAGATGTCTTAAAGCGCTTGACATGGCCTCTTTTGTGCCATCAATTAAAAAATTTATTTCGTCTTCCATAACGTTTAAAATTCAACCCTAGACTACGCTCAGGGTGACAGGTTAAATATAATTATACCACGAATAAAAATATAATATTTTTAAACCAGCCCTTCCAGTAGGTGGGTTCGTGGTCGTTTTTACAAATTTACTTTTGTGCCAATCTTTTCACCAGCAACTACTTTCATCAGATTGCCTTTGGTGTTCATGTCAAAAACGATAATTGGTAATTCGTTTTCCTGACTTAAGGTAAAGGCAGTTGTGTCCATTACTTTCAAGCCTTTTTGTAACACATCTTCAAAACTAATATAATCAAATTTTGTTGCAAGTTTGTCCTTTTCAGGGTCGCTAGTGTATATTCCATCCACGCGGGTTCCTTTCAGAATAACATCTGCACCAATCTCAATAGCACGTAAAACAGCTGCAGAATCTGTTGTAAAATAAGGATTTCCAGTACCACCACCAAAAATCACCACCCTACCTTTTTCTAGATGGCGTATAGCTTTTCTTCGAATAAAGGGCTCGGCAACTTGATTTATATTTATCGCACTTTGCAGGCGCGTAGGCACATCTTCATTTTCTAGTGCACTCTGCAATGCAAGACCATTAATTATTGTTGCCAGCATTCCCATATGGTCTCCCTGTACGCGGTCCATCCCACTACTCGCACCAGCCAAACCTCTAAAAATATTTCCACCACCAATAACAATGGCCACCTCTACACCTTTATCGGTAATTTGTTTTATTTCTTGAGCGTATTCTTTAATGCGGACAGGATCAATTCCATATTGTTGATCGCCCATTAAGGCTTCGCCAGAAAGTTTTAAAAGGATTCTTTTGTAGTGCATAATTTGGATTTACTGGCGCAAAAATAAAGAAAAATATTGATGAAGTGGAGGGAATTGAAAAAAGTAGTTTTTGGGTAGCAATTGGTAAGAGAAATAAATATGAATATTTTTTTATGATGACATTTCCTAAATCATCTCGATATATAAATAATCAATTAAAACTAATCTTTAAAAATTTCACATTATGAAAATACATTTATTTTATTTATTGTTGGGTATTGCAACCTTGGGAACGGCTCAAAATAAAGATTTTGAGGCCCCTGCTTCCACTGTTTCTTTTCATCCTATTACTTTGCCGAAAACTGAATGTATTACCGATGCACAAAGGCAAGAAGTAATGCAGGAAATCGAAATCAATGAAAGAAAGATTCTAGAAAAAAATCCAGAGGCTTTTAATCATCGTCTTACACATCCATTATTCATATTGCCTTTCCGTCCAATAGCCGGGTTTGGTGATTATGGATATTATTCTGTTTTTAACCAGGTAGATCAAAACCCGACTCCGGATGGGAATATATTAGATTATAATTGTGGAGCAAGAACGTATGATCAACTCAACTATAACCATAGAGGTACAGATTACAGTGTTTGGCCTTATCCGTGGAAAAAGATGGAGGATAATGTTATGGAGGTTATTGCCGCCGCTGAGGGAACCATTTCAGTAAAAAAAGATGGCAATTTTGACCATAACTGTGATAATAATGGAGACCCAAATTGGAATGGAATAGTTTTAACCCATGCAGATGGTTCAAGAACATATTACTGGCATTTTAAATCTGGTTCACTGACCTCAAAGGAAGTTGGCGATTCGGTAGCTGTAGGAGAATTTCTTGGTAATGCTGGAAGTTCCGGTAGTAGCACGGCCCCACATTTGCATTTTGAAGTTTATGATTCTGCCATAAACAGAATAGATCCCTATGCAGGGCCTTGCAATAGTATGAATACTGAAAGTTGGTGGATAGATCAACCTGCTTATTTTGTTCCGGAAATATTGACGCTCTCTACTCACGATTCAGACAATTTTGATACGGAATGCCCCCTGGTGGAAGATACATATCAGGAACTAAACTTTAATACAGGAGACCTTATTAGATTTAGGATTTTTTATCGTGATCTTGAAAACAATGCAAATACGCACATTATTGTTAAAAAACCCGATAACAGTATTCAATATGAGTATGATTTCGCCTCGCCTTGGCCAGATTCTGTGGCAGCTTGGGCACAATGGAATTTCCCAGTAGATGCATCGTGGCCAACTGGAGTTTATACAGTTACAGCACAGTTTGGCGGAAAAACCTATCAAACTATTTTTGGGGTTAGAACAACTCTTGGAATTGAAGATTTGCAGCAAAGTGAAATAATGCTCTATCCAAATCCTACCTCAAACAATATATTTGTTGAAGCAAACACACAAATTGAAACTGTCCAGGTGTTTAATCTTATGGGAAGAAAGGTTTTAGACGTTTCACCGTTGGCTGAAAAAGCTGAATTAAATTTGGGCCATTTAACTACTGGAATTTACATGGCGGTTATTTCTTGCGAAGGAAAAAGACTTGTAAAGAAGATTGTGAAGGAATGAGTTAAAGTAAAGTTGTCGGGTCGCACCTGCCTACCTGTGGTGAGCAGGCAGGCGCAATTGAAGACTTAATTTTAGAATACGCTAAAAACCCTTTGGAAGATAATACTTCCAAGGGTTTTTTTATTTTATAGAAAATGCTCTCCAATAAAAAAGGGGGAAATCCCCTAAAAAAAGGGTTTTTCCTGTTTTAATTTTCAAAATAAAAAAGAGGCTGAAATTAATCAGCCTCTTTTAGTTTATAAATTGTCCCGTCCTGAAATAGCGATACACTAAAACCTTAGTGTAATGAAAACATCAGCGAATACTGGCAACCACAAACGTACCCAAAAAGACTACTCGCTCTCTTTTAAGCTCCAATTAGTTGAGGAGGTTGAACAAGGGCTCTTGACAAAATCCCAAGCAAAGCTCAAATATGGTATTCAAGGAGACTCCACGGTAACTAAATGGTTACAAAAATATGGTAACTTTGACTGGGAAAACCAAGTACCAGCAACAATGTCAAAAACTCCAGAACAAAAAATACTTGAACTTGAGGCCAAGGTCAAGCTACTTGAAAAGCAAAAGGCCCGAGCGGAACATCTTGCCGAGCGTGCAGATAAGAAGGTTATCATCTTCGATATGCTAGTGGATATGGCCGAGAAGGAATATGATATCCAGATCAGAAAAAATTACACACCCGAGTTATCAAATGCTTCAAAGAAGAACAAAAGGAGACCATAATCTCTTCCTGTGAATTACTCGGGGTAAATAGACAGGTATATTACAGAGCCATAAAGTCCAAAAAGCACAGACAGCTGATAGCCGAGCAGGTTATTGTCCTGGTGCGCTCCATAAGAAATCTTATGCCTAGGTTGGGTACAAGAAAGCTGTATCATATGCTCAGGGCTGAACTGAGTGGAATCAATGTGGGGAGAGATAAACTATTCAGGATCTTAAAGGCGAACCATATGCTCATAACTCCTAAAAAGAGCTATCACATAACAACGGACTCACACCACAGGTTCAGAAAACATAAAAATAGTGTAAGTGGGATTGAATTTGAGCGCCCAGAACAGGTTTGGGTAAGCGATATAACCTATACGGGCAATAGGGAGAACCCATCATATCTTGCCTTAATTACAGATGCCTACTCAAAGAAAATAATGGGGTACGATTTGTCGGCAAGCTTAGAAGTAGGAGGATCTCTACGAGCTCTTGAAATGGCTTTTAAAAAAAGAAGCTATGAAAATGGGCCACTGATACATCACTCAGACAGAGGTTTACAATATTGTTCGAATGAATATCAGCAGCTACTAAAAGAAAGGTTTGTGAGTACAAGTATGACCGAGAAATACGATCCTTATGAAAATGCTATCGCCGAGCGCGTAAATGGAATCTTAAAACAAGAATTTTCAATAGCAGCTTACGATACAGACCTAGTAACAAAAAAACTGATAGTTAAAGATGCTATCAAACTTTACAACTCGTTAAGACCTCATTTATCCAACCATATGCTCACACCTGATAAAATGCATCAGCAACAAAAACTAAAAAGAAAAAAGTACAAATCAAAAAAGCTGAACAATGACATCATTGTTCAGCTTTAATTAATAAATTTAATCCTTTAATAATCTGTATCGGTTATTTAGGACTAGACAAATGTATTTTGAAGTCTAAGCTTATCCCAAAGAAACTCTCTTAAAGCCAACTACCTCAACATCGCCATACGTTTTTACGTAATCTGCAACGCTCTTCTTATCATCTTTAATAAAGTTTTGGTCAAGCAATGCTTTTTCGTGGTCAAGAGTAGTGTTATCACTAATGAAACGCTCAATCTTACCAGGAAGAATTTTGTCCCAGATTTGTTCTGGCTTGCCTTCAGCTTTTAATTCAGCTTTTGCATCAGCTTCGGCCTGTGCCATAATTTCTGGAGTCAATTGTGCTCTTGAAATGTATTTAGGTACGTTTTTAAGCGTTTTGCCCAAACGTCCCAACTCGATATTGTCTTTTTCAATAACAGCGATTCTTGCTTCGGTTTCAGATGCTACAAATTCCGCATCGAAATCTTTATAAGAAAGAGTACTAGCACCCATAGATGCAACTTGCATTGAAACGTCTTTTGCCAATTCGTTTGCGTTATCAACTGCTTTTGAAAGACCAGTTAATGCAGCAATCTTATTAACGTGAACATAAGAACCTACAAATGGAGCTTCCAAAATTTCGAAACCACCAATTTCTATTTTCTCGCCAATTACACCGGTTTGTTCAATTAATTTGTCAGCAACGGTCATTCCACCAAAGTCTGAAGCTAGAAACTCATCTTTAGAAGATGTGTTCAATGCGATTTCAGCCATTTTGTTTGCCATTTCAACATAAGAGTCGTTTTTAGCAACAAAGTCAGTTTCACAGTTTAAAGAAATGATAACACCTTTTGTGTTGTCACTATTTACTTTTGCAGTAGCAACACCCTCGCTAGACTCGCGATCTGCTCTTTTTTCAGCGATCTTCTGTCCTTTTTTTCTAAGGATAGTGATTGCTTCTTCCATATTTCCGTCTGCCTCAACTAATGCCTTTTTACAGTCCATCATTCCGGCTCCAGTTGCTTGTCTTAGTTTATTTACTTCTGCGGCTGTTATGTTTGCCATTTTTATAAAATTTTAAGTTTAATATTAAAAAAAGTCGTTTAATTAATTTTCAATACAGAAAAGAACCAAACGACTTTTAAATTTTGAAATATCGTTATTATTCTTCTTCGTTAAGAACTTCTTTCTTAGACTTCTGACGAACAGGCTCTTTTGCATCTGTCATCGCATCTACATCTTCTTTGTCAGTTGATGGAACTTCAGCTTTTTCTTTTTTGGTAGCTTTTTTAGCTGCTTTTTCCATTTTTTCTTCGTCATCTCCGTCTTCGTTTCCGCCAGATTTTCTTTCGGAAAGACCTTCGATAATTGCCTCAGAAACAAAGTTCATAATGCTTTCAACAGATTTTGAAGCATCGTCGTTTGAAGGGATTACGTAGTCAATTACACGTGGGTCACTGTTAGTATCCACCATTGCAAAGATTGGAATATTCAATTTCAAAGCTTCTGCAACTGCAATGTGCTCACGAGTTGTGTCAACAATAAAAAGAGCTGCAGGAAGACGGCTCATATCAGAAATGGAACCTAAGTTCTTTTCCAATTTAGCGCGAAGACGATCTACTGCCAAACGCTCTTTCTTAGAAAGGGTCATGAAAGTACCATCTTGCTTCATTCTGTCAATAGTAGCCATTTTCTTAACGGCTTTACGGATAGTTACAAAGTTAGTAAGCATACCACCTGGCCATCTTTCAGTGATGTAAGGCATATTTGCGTTCTTTGCTTTTTCAGCAACAATGTCTTTTGCTTGTTTTTTGGTAGCTACAAAAAGGATTTTGCGTCCACTTGCTGCGATTTTCTTAAGAGCTTCATTAGCTTCTTGGATTTTTGCAGCAGTTTTGTAAAGGTTGATAATGTGGATCCCGTTGCGCTCCATATAGATATACGGTGCCATGTTTGGGTTCCATTTGCGAGTTAGGTGGCCAAAGTGCACACCAGCTTCTAGTAAGTCTTTTACTTCTACTTTTTTTGCCATTTTTGTTTTAGTTTACGTTCTGTGAAAGGATAGCAACCTCTTCTAAAATGAATTTGGTTTAGATGCTAAACTAACCCCCGAACTTTTCGGGTTAACAGCTTTTTAATTAATAATGAATATGAACTTATCAACTTTAATTGGGTATCCCAGATGAGATACCCAATCGAGTTGAGTAATATTAACGTTTAGAGAACTGGAATTTTTTACGGGCTTTCTTCTGTCCGAATTTCTTGCGCTCTACCATTCTAGGGTCTCTTGTTAGTAAACCTTCTGGTTTCAAGATTCCACGGTTTTCGTCATTAAGCGTGCACATAGCTCTGGAAATTGCAAGACGAATAGCTTCTGCCTGTCCTGTAATACCACCGCCGAATACATTTACTGTAATATCGAAAGTTGTTTCGTTATCTGTAAGTGTTAAAGGTTGTTTTACTTTGTACTGAAGTGTTCCAGTAGGAAAGTAGTTTTCAAACTCACGCTTGTTGATAGTAATGTTTCCTTTACCTTCTTTAAGGTACACACGTGCAACAGCCGTTTTTCTTCTGCCTATTTTGTGAATTGTCTCCATTACTTGTTGTCGTTAAAGTTAATAGCTCTAGGTTTTTGTGCTTCCTGACCGTGATTTGCATCTGCATACACTTTCAAGTTTCTGAACATTTCTGCACCCAATTTATTTTTTGGAAGCATTCCTTTTACAGCTTTTTCAACAAGCCTTGCAGGGTCTTTTTTGTACATTTCTGTAGCGGTAAGACTACGTTGTCCACCAGGATAACCTGTGTGGCGAATGTAAGTTTTATCCTGCCATTTGTTTCCGGAAAGATTTACTTTTCCAGCGTTGATAACAATCACGTTATCACCGCAATCTACGTGTGGGGTAAAACTTGGTTTGTGCTTACCGCGAAGTAATTTAGCAACCTCGCTTGCAAGACGACCCAATGCTTGCCCGTCCGCATCTACTACCAACCATTCTTTTACAACGGTGTTCTTGTTAGCAGATACTGTTTTGTAACTTAATGTATCCATTTAGTCTTTGTCAATCGTTAATAATTCATTGTTTCCTCACCTTAAAACAAAATACATTTTGCCTAAGAGGGGTGCAAATGTAGTGTTATTTATTTGAAAAGCAAGGTGTCAGATTAAAATTCTGAATTCTGAATTCTGAATTCTGATTTTTCAATTATTCTAGTGTCAAAATTAGATCGTCTTTCATTACCATTGTTCCTGGTTTCAGTGATACTGATTTTACCTTGCCGGACTTAATAGCCGTAATAGTGGTTTCCATTTTCATTGCCTCAATAATGAAGAGGTGGTCGTTCTTTTTTATTTCTTGCCCTTTCTTTACTAATATCTTATAAAGGCTTCCCTGTAATGGGGCCCCATATTGATTGGAGTCTTGCTCTTCTGCTTTAATGTTTACTTCTTTTTTAACTTCTATGGCTTTATCCTTAATTTCAACAAATCGATTTTCACCGTTTACCGAAAAGAAGACAATTCTAATTCCTTCTTCATTAGGGATTCCAATGGACAGAAGTTTTACAATAATAGATTTACCTGGCTCTAATTCAATAATAGCTTCTTCCTGAAGCTTCATCCCGTAAAAGAAGTTTGTGGAAGCAAGAATGGCGGTATTTCCGTATAGTTTGTATTTTTCGTGGGCATCTTCAAACACTCTTGGATATAAACTATAGGAAAGAAAATCTTCAAATTCAATAGCACGTGTAAAACCTTTTTGGAACTTCTTTTTGAAAACTCCAAATTCTACATCAAAATCTATGGGTGTTAAATGTGCATTTGGCCTATCCGTATAAGCAATGTTGTTTTTAAGGATGATCTTCTGAAGCTTTTTAGGAAATCCTCCCAATGGCTGTCCTAGATCGCCTTTGAAAAAGTTGATAACAGACTCTGGAAAAGAAATATCCTCTCCGCGCTCCATAACATCTTCCGGATATAGATTGTTGGTTACCATAAAAATAGCCATATCTCCCACTACTTTAGAACTAGGTGTGACTTTCACTAGATTCCCAAACATCTCATTGACGCGGGCGTACATTTTTTTCACTTCGTCAAAACGATCTCCCAGTCCAAGTGCTTCGGCCTGTGGTCGTAAATTTGAATATTGCCCTCCTGGAATTTCATGTTGATATACTTCGGCCGTTCCAGCTTTTAGACCAGACTCAAAAGGATAATACATTTCGCGTACATCTTCCCAATAATTTGAAAATTCGTTGAGTTTAGGAATATTGAAATCGTGTTCTCGTTCTTGGTTTTTCATCATTTCAACAATAGAGTTGAAATTTGGCTGTGATGTAAGTCCAGATAATCCACCCAAGGCCACATCAATTACATCCACACCGGCTTCAATAGCTTTTAAATAGGTAGCAGATTGAATGGACGAAGTGTCGTGTGTATGTAAATGAAGTGGAATTTTTAATGTGTCTTTTAATGCCGAGACCAGTTCGCTGGCTGCATAGGGTTTTAATAAGCCTGCCATATCTTTAATGGCTATCATATGTGCTCCGGCATTTTCAAGGTCTTTTGCCAGCTGGGTATAATATTTTAAAGTGTATTTTGTTTCTTTTGGATCGAGGATATCCCCCGTATAACTAATGGCTACCTCAGCAATTCCACCAGTTTTGTTCCTAACATAATTTATACTGGGCTCCATCGCCGTTACCCAGTTTAACGAATCGAAGATTCTAAAAATATCGATTCCGTTTTCCCAAGAGGTCTCAATGAATTTTTCAATTAAGTTATCTGGGTATGCTTTGTAACCAACTCCATTGGAGCCGCGAAGCAGCATTTGAAAAAGAATGTTCGGCATCAACTTGCGAAGTTCCCGCAAACGAGTCCACGGACTTTCATTTAAAAAACGAAGACAAACATCAAATGTAGCGCCGCCCCACATTTCGATACTGAAAGTATTGGGATGATTTTTAGCAAAACTTTCTGCCACCTGAAGCATATCATAGGTTCGCATTCTCGTGGCCAATAGAGATTGGTGCGCATCTCGAATGGTAGTATCTGTATAATGGATCTTCTTTTCGTCTTTTAACCACGCACAGAATTTCTCTGGCCCCATTTCAGTAAGTAGGTCTTTTGTTCCTTTTGGATAACCGTTAACCCCTTCAATCTTTGGAATTTTTGGAGTTCTAAAAATCTTATTCTTATCAAATGTTTTTACATCTGGATTGCCATTCACAATCACTTCTCCTAAATAGTTTACAATCTTCGAAGTGCGATCCTGAGGTAATTTTAAATCAAATAGGGCAGGAGTATTGGCAATAAAATTTACCGTGGCTTTACCCTCTTTAAATGTATTATGTTGAATAACATTCTGAAGAAAATGAATATTGGTCTTTACTCCGCGGATTCGAAATTCTTTCAAAGCTCTAACCATTTTACGGACTGCACCGTCCAAAGTTCTTCCGTGGGAAGAAACCTTTACCAACATAGAATCAAAAAATGGACTTACACTATAGGATTGATAGATACTACCGGCATCTAAACGGATTCCCATACCAGCAGCGCTTCTATATGTAGTTATGGTGCCATAATCTGGCGTAAAATTATTTTCTGGATCTTCGGTAGTGATCCTGCACTGCATAGCAAAACCGTATGTGGCAAGAGTTTCTTGACCGTATATTTTTATTTGTTTATCACTCAGTTTATAATTGCCTGCAACAAATATCTGTGTTTTTATAAGATCAATACCTGTTACCATTTCAGTTACGGTATGCTCTACTTGAATTCTAGGATTTACTTCAATAAAAAATACATTGTCTTCTGCATCAACCAAAAACTCTACAGTACCCACATTGTTGTAATTTACTTCCGTCGCGATTTTGATGGCGTATTCATAAAGTAAATCTTTAACGCGTGTGGATACGTTAAAAGAAGGCGCAACCTCCACTACTTTTTGATGTCTGCGTTGCACTGAGCAGTCGCGCTCAAATAAGTGTCGAATATTACCGTGATTATCTGCGACTATTTGAACCTCGAGATGTTTTGGGTTTTCAACATACTTTTCGAGAAACATTGTATCGTCGCCAAAAGCATTAAGTGATTCACTCCTGGCAGATTCAAAATTATTTTTTAGGTCTTCATCTGTTCTAATAACGCGCATTCCCCTTCCGCCACCACCAGAAGCAGCTTTTAACATTACAGGGTAACCAATAATTTTTGCTTCGGCAAGTGCTATTTTTAAGGATGAGAGTTTATTAGTATTACTTTTTATGATTGGCACTCCGCATCTCTCAGCAATTTTCTTGGCAGTAATCTTGTCGCCAAGTGCGTCCATTACTTTAGGATCGGGACCAATGAATATAATTCCATTCTTGGCACAATTTCTAGCGAATTCCGAATTTTCAGACAAAAATCCGTAACCGGGATGAATGGCATCTACATTTTTCGACTTAGCGATAGCAATTATTGCATCTCCATCCAAATAAGGTTTTAGAGGAGCATTATTCTCACCAACTTGGTAAGCTTCGTCGGCCTTATAGCGATGTTGGGAATATCGATCTTCATAGGTGTAAATTGCAACGGTGGTAATATTAATTTCGTTGCAAGCACGTAATATTCTGATAGCTATTTCTCCACGGTTGGCGACTAAAACTTTTTTTATTTTCATGTAGCTGCAATTTAAGAATGGTTATAAGTCATAAAGATAGAAAACGCATTGACTGGTGACGAAAAATTGAAAATGTTTTCACCTTCTTTTTTAATTTTGATAACATTGCGATATAGAAGGATATTACAAATGGATCTTATTATAATTCCTTTCCATTTTCAATTGGGTAGAGCAATAACGCGCTATTTGTTTTGAATGATATAGGGATTCTCGTGCTGATAGTTTCGAATTACGAAATCTAAGGCACTTTGTAATACTCCACCCATATTCTTTGCTCTTTTAAACTTTACATCACCTGTTAGTGCAAAAAGATCCATTTTTAATTCTCGGACTTTTTTGGGGGAAGAAATGCTATCATTCTTCATACAAGCCATTAAGCTCCTAAGACGTTTTTTCTGACTTGTTGCGCGTTTTGCCAACAGAGATCTTTCTTCATTAATATACTGGTCAATTGAAGTTTGTTGAAGAAGTTCTGTCGTCATTTTTACAAGCTTATTGTTTTCCTTTAGGAATTGAGGCTTATAAACTTTGGCATTCCCCTCATATGATTGTTGATCAAAATCTATCGCGCGAATTCGATACTGGATCCGATCAAAATCGTGCGTAAGAACCATAACATAGTTATAAGAACGCATGTCGCCCAGAAGACGAATAAAACAGCGTTCATTGAATTTTACAAATTCCTTTGCAATTTCCATTTTCTCGCGTGAGGAACAATGATCTAAATGGTTATTTATAAAATCATCTCCGGGAATTCCAGAGATGTGCTCTTCTATTAATGTGTTTTTCCTAACCAAAAAATTAATGTGATTTGGGGACAGGAGATCTTCTAATTCCAATCCATAAATACGTGAGGCATCTGCCTTTTTAATATATAGGAAGAGATAATTATCGTTTAGGATATTTCGAACTTTTATCCGAAACGGTTTTGAATTTCCGAAGGTGCAAAAATCTATACTGTCTATATTAAGGTATGGTAAAATGGTGTCACTCCCATCGGAGTGTAAAATGGAATATACTTTTTTTAGACTTTGATGAATCTCTTCTGTTTCGAATTCAGAATAATAAACACTTATCCACAAAGTATCTTTACCTTCTTTATCATAAACAGATACCGATCCGTGAAAACGCAGTAGATCGTCGTAATAAATAGGAATCTTTATAGTTTTTCCGTGGCGGGTAAGGTATTTTAAAAGTGCATCCGTAATGGGGTAAGCGGGTTTCTTTTTTGAAATAAGTTTATTGTTCTCCATAGCTGTGGGAAATATTTTTTAAAGATATGGATTATCATAATTCTGAATTCTGAATTCAGAATTCAGAATTCAGAATTAATTTTTCACAAACTTCTTCAACACCACATTTTTCCCAGAATATAATTGCACATAATAAACGCCGATAGCCAAACTGGAAACATCAATACTTGGTGAAACGGTATCCATATCTAATTGCATCACTCTGCCACCGGTAATTG
This sequence comes from Aequorivita sp., assembly GCA_034675805.1. Lineage (GTDB taxonomy): Bacteria > Bacteroidota > Bacteroidia > Flavobacteriales > Flavobacteriaceae > Aequorivita. The sequence goes on from JAUCCX010000001.1 coordinate 2,214,073, forward strand.
TATAAATGTTTACTTGGTGTATGGTTTTGTCTTGGGTGTTGAGTTGTAACTTGTTTTTTGCTGGGTTTGGATAAATTGATATTTCAGTAGCAAAGGTATTTTCGTCTATACCCAAAGTTGAGTCGTGTTTTATAATCCAGTAATCAAAACCACCACGTGAGTTTTCGGTTTTATCTCCAGAAATATTAGAATTTGAAGCCCCAAATGTTAGAAAATTTCCGTCACTGGTTTGGAGTGAGAATCCAACAGCTTCGCTTCCTTCCGCGCCAATTGTATTTTGCCATTCAATAATGCCCAAATTATTAAGTTTAATAAACCAAAAATCTGAACCTCCTAAAGAATTTTCAGTTTTATCACCAGAGATATCAGAACTTGAATTTCCAGAAACTAAATAACCTCCATCTGTGGTTTGAGATATTGAACCTAAGTTACCTTCTTGTCCTGAACCTCCAATTGTATTTTGCCAAACAATATTTCCACTTTCATCTAATTTTAAAACCCAATAATCGACAGATCCATTTATGGCGTTTTCAGTTTTGTCTAAAGCCGCGTCAGAATCTGAGATTCCTGCCATAATATAGCCACCATCAGTGGTCTGTTTTATTTTTGGAAAATATTCATATTTATCTCCTTGTATTATTTTCTCCCAAACCTGATTTCCGGAAGCATCTATTTTTATAATTAAAAAATCTTCAAATGTGATTGGGTTTCCGTGTATTACTGCACTTATTATAAAACCGCCATCGTTTGTTTTTGCAAGACTTGACCAAATAGTTTCATAACCATAGCCAGCGGAATTTTGCCATTCAATAGTTCCAGCTGAATCCAGTTTTACGAGTAAAACATCGTGAAAACCAATTTGGGGAGCCGTGCGATTACCAGATATTGGCGAAGCAGAATCACCACTTAATACAAAACCGCCATCATCTGTTTCGACTATTGAATATATTGCATCTTGACCAACGCCACCAATTGTTTTTTGCCACTCTATAGTTCCAGATAAATCAAGTTTTAATACCCAGAAATCTCCAAATCCATAAGAATCTTCAGTCTTTTCCCCCGATATGTCAGAATAGGAAAACCCTCCCACAATGAACCCGCCGTCGGCTGTTTGCAGCGCAGTAAACAATTGTTCTACGTCACTTCCGCCGTATGTTTTTTGCCATAATATGTTGCCATTAGAATCTAACTTTAATATCCAATAATCTGATAGACCTCTAGAATCTTCAGTTTTTTCGCCAGATATGTTTGAAGAAGATGTTCCGCCAACAAAGAAACCTCCATCAGATGTTTCGATCATAGTTGTTAGACCATCAACATCACTGCCACCAATGGTTTTTTGCCATTGAATGTTTCGGTCTTGTGCGTGAATAGTAAATACGAAAAGGAATAGGGCTAAAAGTGTAATTGTAGTTTTCATACTAGTAGAATTTTAATTTAATTTCCTAACAGTGAATAAGGTACAACATTATTTTAACCGAAAATCAAAAGGCTTTTAAAATTCTTTTATTAAGCGTGTTTTCTTACAAAGATTTGTTCAGCTTCAATTTCAATTTCGATTTCAGTTTCAAATTCAAAACACTATTCCTTCACAAACTTTTTCAAAGCCACAGTTTTCCCAGAATACAATTGCACATAATAAACGCCGATAGCCAAACTGGAAACATCTACGGTTGGAGAAACAGTATCAATATCCAGTTGTAAAACTTTGCTGCCGGTCATTGTGTAAATGTTTACCTGGTTTATGGTTTTGTTTTGGGTGTTTAGTTGTATTGTGTTTTTTGTTGGGTTGGGGTAGAGGGTTATCGCGGTGGCGAAAGGGTTTTCTTCAATACTTAAAGTTCCGGCATATTTTATTATCCAGAAATCTTGCAATCCACGGGAATTCTCCGTTTTATCGCTCGAGATGTTGGAAGAGGAATTGCCACCTAAAATATAATTTCCATCAGAAGACTGAATAAGAGCAGTGATACCATCAGTTTCACTTCCGCCGATTGTATTTTGCCACTCAACAATACCTAGGTTATTAAGTTTTACTACCCAATAATCAAACCCACCCTTTCCATTTTCGGTTTTATCGCCTGAAATGTCTGACCTTGAATAACCCCCAATAATAAAACCTCCATCTGCTGTTTGATATGAACTATAGGCTTTGTCAGAATTACTACCTCCAATTGTATTTTGCCATTGCAAATTTCCTATACTATCTAATTTGATAACCCAAAAATCGCCAAGACCTTGACTATTCTCCGTTTTATCTCCTGAAATATTAGAATGAGATTCTCCTGCTAATAAATAACCATTGTCTGATGTCTGTATTATTGATAGCAAATAATCACTTTCACTTCCTCCTAAGGTCTTATCCCATTCAATTTCACCAGATGAGTTTAGCTTTACAATCCAATAATCGGCTTCTCCTTTTGAATTTTCAGTCTTATCACCTGAAATGTCAGACTCTGAGAATCCGCCAAGAATAACACCACCATCGGTGGTTGAAGCCATTGTTATGAACGTGTCATAATAGGAACCCCCGATAGTTTTTTGGAAAATAATATTTCCCGAATTGTCTAATTTTAAAAGCCAATAATCATTTTCGCCTTTAGAATTTTCTGTTTTATCTCCAGATATATTTGAAAAGGATTCTCCGCAAATATAGTAACCGTCAACAGTAACTCTTATTTGTGGAAACCAGTCAAGGTCTGAGCCTCCAATAGTTTTATCCCATTCTACATTTCCAGAAGCATCAAGTTTTACAATCCAATAATCATCAAAGCCTTTAGAGTTTTCAGTTTTATCGCCAGAAATATCGGAACTAGATTCTCCAGCAAGAATATAACCCCCATCAGGAGTCAATTCAATAGAGTGAAAGTCATCTGGAGCACTACCACCAATAGAATTTTGCCATTCAATTTCACCAACTGAATTTGTTTTTATAACCCACATGTCAAGATGACCATTAGAAATTTCAGTTTTTTCTCCAGAAATGTCAGAGCGGGAAGAACCTCCAAAAATATAGCCCCCGTCTGGTGTTTGTTTTATATCATTAAAATATTCCACTTGGTTCCCACCAATAGTCCGCTGCCAAAGAATGTTGGGGTCTTGGGCGTATATAGCAAAGGTGGAAAGCAATACTACCAATAATGTAATCTTATTTTTCATAAATAATATGTTATCGACATATAAGGTTTTTCACGGCACAAAATACATTATTCCTTCCCCCAAAAAAATAAAAAGTTAAAAATAACTTAAAATCAGAAAGCGTTAATTCCTTGGTAAAAAACACTTAAGCATTTCGTAAAATGGCGGTTGTTAGATTTGGAAAGCCCTTAATTTGAAATACCTAACAAGTAAATATATAAATTATGAAACGATTAATGAGTGTTTTATTTATTGCTATTTTATTCGCGTCCTGTTCATCTGATGATGATAATAATCCCCAAGAAGCCTCTTTAGTAGGAGCGTGGACGCTAGTAGAATTGAATGCGGAGAATCCCAAAGATTTTAATAATGACGGAACCGCAGATCGCAACATTATGAATGAGATTACGTGTATTAAAGGAAATGCATCGTTTACAGCTGATGGCAATTTCCTAATGACTTTAAGCAAAGTCGAGGAAGAGGAAATAAACGGTATTGTCATTTATAATTGTAATGGCAACCTTGTAAATTCGGGTACTTATACGCTCAATGGCGATCAGCTTACGGTAACCATTAATGGTCCCGAGCCAGAAACAAGTACCACTACTATTAATTTAAGTGGTAATACTATTAGCGTTTCAATGGCTGCAGGTGATCTTGGGACAGTAGAATTTGTATTAAAGAGAAATTAAAATCAATCCTAGTTTCGAAAAAAGGGTGTTTCAAATGAAATGCCCTTTTTTATTGAATATGTAAACTGCCAACTGTCACTAAACAATGCCATTTTTTTAACCTAAGTCATCTAAAAATTATACTAATGTTTTATTCTCAGGGTATTATAAAAAGAATTATCTTTATTTTCCTCCTCCCTCCGCTCTTATCTTAAATTTCAGTTATGAAAGCAATTGTTTTTGTCAAGCCGATTTTTCGTTTAAAGATTTACTGTTCTATTTTCGCCTTTCTTTTTTCAATTGTTGCAACTTCACAATTTCAAATTGTTGGTATGCAATATAATGGGCAAAATGTTGCATCCGTGAACTTGACAATTTTAAGCCCTAAAGAGCAACCCTTTGCGGGTACCGTTACCTATGACCCAAATAAAATATACAATTCCGGTACTACATTTAAAACCCCTGCCGGCACTTCCATCGCCATACTCTGTAAAGGACAGACGCAGGTTATGAAGCCAAATTCCGCTCTTAAATTAAGTTTTGTAAACAATGGAATTAAGGCTGAAACTCTTACAGGAAGCGTGCAGCATATGCTAAAGGACGTAAAAAGCAAACTCAGCTTTTATAAAGCAGGAAATGGTTACACCTGGGCGCACGCAGAAGGGACAGTTTTTGAGGTGGAAGCTTATAACAAAAGTAAAAAAGCAAAATTTTCCACTCAGGAGGGAACTATTGCCATAATTGAAGACATACCCGTAAATATTAACGAAAAAGCCAAAAATCAAATTGACCGAAGTGGAAAGGCCGAGGAACGCAATCTCACTACCTCACGAAAAACTTTAAATACCGTTGGTGAAGAGTATGTAACTAATAACTTTCAGCCTATTGAATACGCTACTTATGAAGAAGCTTTGGGAGCCTTTGATATTGAGACTTATGAAAAGAATGGAGCTGTAAATTTAGATTATCCTAACTGGACATTAATTGAGGAACTGGCGGGTGATTTCACTTTGTTGGGTGGTTTATATTTAGAAAATGGACGCCCAGATATGGCAATTGACCCACTGCTTATGGCTTCAAAATACTATGAATTAACAGACCCTGAAGGGATTTTAACTCTAGAATCCTATCTATATTTGGCAGAAGCGATGATTCAATCTGAGAATGAATCGAATAGAAGTGAAGGAGTTACCTATGCGACTGAAATGATTAAAGTTTTAAATGAAGCCTTAGAAGAAGATATAGTGGAATTTGACTATGCTATGGCAAATGGGGATGAGGACTTGGCTTGGGAAATTTCGTATGAGCTCGTGGATATCTGTGAATATTTGGGTTGGTCACATGACTTATTGGGAGAGACAGAAGCTGCAGACATTTATTACAATTTGGTTGACCAATATAGCAAGGAGTAGCATATGAAACTACTGACTCTTGAACGACTGGCTATTTATCTCCTTACGTTTTTCGCAATATTAAGTCTTTCTTTTGCACTTACAAGTTTTTGGAAACAATGGGATCAGGGTATTTACAAGATGCTCTATATGGATAGTAGTTCTGCAAAAGAAAAACTAAGCACCAAAATTGCGGTGGTTGATATTGAAAAACCAAATCTTGATAGTAAGGATGCTTCATTGAAGGCTTTCAGAAAACGTATTATTTCGTTTCTCAATACTGTGGGTGAACGTAGTGATACCAATAATGAAGACCCTAGGGCAATTGTTTTGGATATTGCCTTTTCAAAAGATTCTGTTGAATTGGAGGAACTCAAACAGGCACTTGTTTCTTTAAAAGCAAAGCGCATTAAGGTATATGCGGTCTATAGTCTAAAAAAATATTTTGAAAATGAAATGCTGGGGTTTCAGGCCAATGATATGGAACAGGCAACCGTTTTGTACGATAGTGTTTTACAGGGAGGCCGACTGCACGCGGGCTTTCTGACCGAAAAGGATTTAATAAGCTATCCTTCAGATATATTTTTGAAAGGCGCCTTTATGGATACTGTAAAAATTGAATCCATTGTAAAACGTGTTGCTTTGGATGACAATGCTTCTCATTTTAATCCAGAATTCCAACAATTGGTAACGCCTTTGGGTCCCAAAGAGTCTATGATGGCGCAAACTTATTCCTTTGTGGAATCTGATGATAATAGTACTCCGGGAAAATTCATCCCAAAAAACTCGACTAGTTCTGTCTTGGATATGGATGATAAATTTATTTTGGTGGGTGATCTAGAAAATGATTACCAACAGGATATTGAAACACCCCGAACTTATTTTATGGCTTGGGCACTCAATGAAAAAATTATCGACGAAAAAATTGCGAAGCAACCTTTGGTCAGCATTGCGGTAATCATTGGCCAAACTTTGTTTTTTAGTCTTTTTACAGTCTTGATTTTTGCGCTTCTCTTCAAATATGTAAAAACATTACAAACGAAGCCAAAGACTTTGGCAGCTTTGGCATTTGTTCTCGGCTTGGTTTTCTTCGCGCTTTATGGGGGCTTGGTATACTCCTTTGATAAAATAATTCCCATTGGATTAACGCTCATTGGGATGTTTATCGCGACTCTTTTGGCTTGGCGTTTTGCTTTTAAATTTTTAGTCACAGGAGTTGCCGAAGGTTCGCAAAAATATGATGTTTTCATTAGCTATTCCCACGGCAATAGCGAATGGGTAAAGAAAAATGTACTTGAACCTTTACAAGAATACCGAAAACCAAATGGCGATAAATTGGAAATATTTTTTGATGAGAAAAGTATCGGTATAGGTGAAGCATTTACTTCTAAATATATGTGGGGGATTGTGGATTCCCAATTTTTCATTCCTGTAATTTCAGAAGAATATTACAAGAAAAACCATTGCAGAAATGAAATGGATCTTGCCTACAAACGCTATGTCGAAAAAATGCTAAAAATGTTGCCAATCGCCTTTTCATACGCTGCAGTACCAGTTATTTATAATCATATAAATTTTGCTGATATTACTGTGAATCCTAATTTTATGAAAAATATTATCGCAGAATTGGAGAAGTAGACAATGAATGTATGGTCCTGAATAGGTTGACCCATATTGGCTAATTAATTCCCATTTGATGAACCAAAAAAGAATCTTCAATAAATAAACGTCAATTGTGTGGAAAAGCAAAATAAGAATCGGCATTTTAGGTGCTGATAATGTATGGTTCAAATGTGTATAGGTATGGTTCAAAACTATGGGTTCGTAGTTCAGCTCGTGATAATGTATGGTTCGTGCTGCATTAGTGTATAGTTCCCCTACCTCTAGTGCTACTCGAGTGCTACGTTTATGCTAGTATATCCCTACTAAACCCCTAGTATCATACTACTATGTTAAAATTTTCAACCTCGTCATTGCGAGCAAAGCGAAGCAACCCCATCATTGCGAGGAAGCGACCCAAGGAGCGACTGAAGCTATCCACTTTTAAATTGGTCAACCTAGATCAAGGTCGTACAGTCTATAACAGAAATTGAAACCATTTCAATTTTAAAAGTATAAAAGGCGTTTTTAAATAGAACCTCTTTTTTACTGCCAACTGCCACTGAACACTGCCACCTAATTTAATGTGCCTCCAACCAATTATCCCCAACCCCCAAATCAACATCCAACGGCACGGTAAGCTTATAGGCATTCTCCATTTCGTGCTTTACCATGGTTTTTAGCTTTTCGAGTTCAGGCTTGTAAGCATCGAAAACCAATTCATCATGCACCTGAAGGAGCATCTTGCTTTTGTAGTTTTCTGCCTCCAGCTTTTTGTGAATGTTTATCATTGCTATTTTGATAATGTCGGCCGCACTTCCCTGTATTGGGGCATTCACAGCATTTCGCTCTGCGGCACCACGTACCACTTGATTGCTTCCGTTGATATCTTTTAGATAACGTCTTCGGCCCAAAACTGTTTGTACATAACCGTTCTCACGAGCAAAATCAATCTGGTTGCTTATGTAGATTCGAAGTTTTGGATAGGTTTTATAATAGGTGTCTATTAATTCCTTAGCTTCAGTTCGAGAAAGATCGGTTTGGTTGCTTAAGCCGAAAGCAGAAACACCGTAAATAATACCGAAGTTCACGGTTTTGGCATTGCTTCGTTGTTCTCGGGTTACTTCTTCTAAGGGAACATTGAAAACCTTTGCAGCAGTAGATGCGTGAATATCCTCCCCTTTTTTAAAGGCATCAATCATATTGTCCTCTTCGCTTAAAGCAGCTATTATTCGAAGCTCTATTTGCGAATAATCCGCTGCCATCAAAACATAATCCTCGTTTCTTGGAATGAACGCTTTCCGAACTTCACGTCCACGTTCGGTCCTTATTGGAATGTTCTGTAGGTTTGGGTTATTGCTGCTTAATCGGCCAGTAGCGGCAACAGTTTGCATATAATCTGTATGTACCCGCCCAGTTGTTGGGGCTACTTGATCTGGAAGCGCATCAACATAAGTGCTCTTAAGCTTTGCAAGACCGCGATATTCGAGGACATCGCGAATTATTCTGTGGTCTTTAGCCAAATAAGAAAGCACATCTTCTGCAGTGGAATATTGTCCAGTTTTGGTTTTTTTTGGCTTGTCTATCAACTTCATTTTCCCGAAGAGAATATCGCCCAGTTGCTTGGGAGAAGCAATGTTGAAGGTTTCGCCAGCTTCTTCATAAATATGTTTTTCAAGTTGAAGAATGTCCTTGTCCAATTCTACGGAAAGTTTTTTAAGGAAATCCTCATTTAGATTGATACCTTCAAGTTCCATCGCCGCTAAAACGCGAAGTAACGGCACTTCAATTTCATCAAAAAGCTTTTGGGTATTAGCCTCACCCAATTCTTTTTCGAAATGCTCCTTTAGCTGAAATGTTATGTCGGCATCCTCCACAGCATATTGAGTTTGCTTTTCAATCCCAATCTCACGCATATTCAGTTGATTCTTGCCTTTTTTGCCAATCAAATCAGTAATTGGAACAGGAGTGTAATTTAGGTATGTTTCACTCAAAACGTCCATATTGTGACGCATATCTGGGTTGATAAGATAGTGCGCGAGCATGGTGTCAAACAATTTTCCTTTTACCGAAATATTGTATTTCGCTAATACTTTTATATCGTATTTCAAATTTTGACCAATTTTCTGAATGCTTTCATCTTCAAAAAACGGGCGTAATTGCTCTAAAAGTTGTTGTGCTTCTTCACGTTTTTCTGGGAATGGAACATAAAATCCTTTTCCCTTTTCCCAAGAAAAGGCAATCCCCACAAGTTCTGCTTCCAATGGGTTTAAACTAGTGGTCTCTGTATCAAAACAGACACTTTTCTGTTTCATTAAACTTGTGAAAAATAACTTTGCTCCCATTCCCGCTTGTACGGTTTGGTAAAAATGTTCGGTATTTTCAATGGTTGCACGACTACTGTAACTTTTTATTGTTTCTGAAGCCTCCCCATCGTTGCCAAACAGTGAAAATTGGCCTTCACCTGCAGGAATGCTTTTCGTTGGTTTAGGTTTTTTGTTTGCGATATTGTTATTTTCTGGGTTTTCGCGACTGGTACCATTGGAGGCCATTCCTTCTACAGAGAAAGCGTTAAGGAAGTTGTCCTTTAGCCTTCTAAATTCCAGTTCATCAAAAATCTCCAAAACTTTTTGGGTGTCTGGAGGGCACATTTCAAAATCGGCTTCGTTAAATTCTACGGGTACATCCAACATAATGGTTGCCAACTTTTTGCTGAGTAAGCCAAGCTCAGCGTGTTCAGCTACTTTCTCCCTCATTTTACCTTTTAGTTGATCCGTATTTGCTAATAGGCCTTCCATAGAGCCGAAATCAGCTATAAATTTCTTAGCAGTTTTTTCACCCACACCTGGAAGTCCAGGAATGTTATCACTGCTGTCGCCCATCATTCCTAAAAAGTCGATAACTTGTAACGGATCTTTTACTTCAAATTTTTTCTGAACTTCCGGAATACCCCAAGTTTCATAGCCACCTCCAAAAACGGGGCGATACATAAATATATTTTCTGAAACCAATTGTGCAAAATCCTTGTCTGGCGTTACCATAAATGTGGTGTAACCTTCCTTTTCTGCTTTTTTTGCTAAAGTGCCAATAACATCATCGGCCTCATAGCCATCCTTTACCATGATTGGAATTTTCATAGCCTCAAGAATATTATAAATATAAGGAATTGCAAATCTAATAGCGTCGGGGGTTTCGTCTCTATTTGCTTTGTATTCTGGAAACATTTCGTTGCGAGCTTCACTTCCGCCTTTGTCAAAACAAACAGCTAAGTGGTCAGGACGTTCTCTTTTGACAACATCAATTAATGAATTCATAAACCCCATAATCGCAGAGGTGTTTTGACCTTTGCTGTTTAATTGGGGATTTTTTATTAAAGCGAAATACCCTCGAAAAATTAAGGCGTAAGCATCAACAAGGAAAAGACGTTTTTTTTCTGACATGGTGTTTGTTTAAATGTCAGCTTGAGCACTGTTGAAGGCCTAAGCCCGCTAAGAACTTAAAAGCATTTCCGTTGCGCTCAACGTGACATTGGATTATCTTCAAAAATAAAAATAACCCCTTACAATCGTGCGCTTTTCTGCGAAAAAGAAATTATAAGATATGCTAATCTTGGGTTTTGAAAAGCTGTTGGATCTTTTGGTGTCAATATTTAAAACCAAAACGTACTTTTGTCACAATAAATAAGAGCAATGATGAATAATAAATATTCCCTAGCAATCCACGGCGGTGCCGGAACCCTTGTAAAAGGTTTGATGACACCAGAAAAAGAGGAACAGTATAAAGCAGCTTTAAATGAAGCGCTTGAAAAGGGATATGCAATTCTTGAAAACGATGGAAGTGCTATGGACGCTGTTGAAACAGCCGTAAAACACTTAGAAGATTCCCCGCTTTTCAATGCCGGAAAAGGTAGCGTTTTCACAAATGACGGTACCCACGAAATGGATGCGGCCATTATGGATGGGAATACTCTGGATGCGGGAGCAGTTTCCTTGATTACTGGAATCAAGAATCCAATCTCCCTGGCTCGTGATGTAATGGATAAAACTGAACATGTATTTATGGCAGGGGAAGGCGCAATGCGTTTTGCAAAAAGTATAGGCTACAATATAGAAAATCCTGAATATTTTTATGACGAACTCCGCTATCAACAATGGCAAGCCATAAAAGATAGTGACACTTTTCAACTCGATCACAGTGTGAAAAAAGACAGTAAGTTTGGAACAGTAGGAGCCGTGGCCTGTGATAAAAAGGGCAATATTGCAGCCGCAACCTCAACCGGTGGAATGACCAACAAACGTTGGGGTCGCGTCGGTGACAGTCCAATGATTGGAGCAGGAAATTACGCTAACAACAAAACCTGCGCAGTAAGCTGCACAGGTAGTGGCGAATTCTTTATCCGCGGTGTGGTTGCCTATGACGTTTCTTGCTTAATGGAACATAAAGGAATGTCATTAGAAGAGGCCGCTCACGAAGTAATAGACAAAAGGGTTCTAGAAATTGGCGGTGATGGCGGCCTAATTGCCGTTGACACAAAAGGGAATATTGCAATGCCCTTCAATACCGAAGGTATGTACCGAGCTTTTAAAACTTCCGAAGGAAAAAAAAAGAAGTAAGAATATATAAGTAATCTCCGCAAAGAAGGTATCAGAACCCTGGAAACTGATTACTGCTACTGAAAACTAAATCAAAGCGTCTCAGCATCCGTCAATTTAAGATGCATCGGTGAAAAAGTAACCCTTCTCTTTTTAATATTTAGTTCATCGCCATTAGCGAGAATATGGATTTTGAGATTGGTAATGGACATGGGGGAACCTTCTTTAACCACTGCTTGATTATTGTGCATCAATCTTCGAGGATCAAAAAGAATAACCATCCCCGAACCGATTACTTCACATTCATTGCGATTTTTAATAACCAGACCAGTATCTTCAGACAATCCAATGCCCACGAGCATTGGAAACCGAGCTACGGCTTCTGCCAATCTCCCAAAACGTCCACGACGGATAAAATGGGAGTCGATGATGAAATTAGGAATATAGCCCATTCCCTTACCCATATGGGTAGCTCCTTTTGTAAAGGCTTCCTGTATTCCTCCACCGGTAATCATTTCTTCGCTCATGCACATTGCACCTGCACTAGTACCAGCAATTACGAATTTCTCATTTATATATTTCTCCTTGATTATTTTATCTAAAAGACTACCACCTATGTATTTAACTATCTTGGATTGGTCGCCTCCACTGAACATTACACAGTTGGCTTTTTTCATCAATTCTAGATAATCAGGGGTTTCGGCATCTTCACGGCTCCTGATGTCCATAATATGGATATTTTCGCAGCCCAACTTATCGAATGCTTCCCGATAATTTCTGCTTACTTCTACAGGAATGCTGGAAGCAGTCGGAATCACAACTATAAGGGCATTTTTACCACCACTTTCTTTTACCACACGGGATAAGATGCCTTCTTGAATATATTCTAAAGTATACCTTTCGTTTTCTCCGTTTCCTTTATCTTCATTTCCACCTATGGGGATTAGGGTGCCTTTTACGCTCATGAATTTATTTGATTTGACCGCAAAAATACGGTAATTGTTATGAAAATTAATCATATATTTATCAAATTCGAACTAAACTAACAAATCTGTCAACTTATGCGAATTAGAGAAATCAACGCAATGCGAGGGCCAAACTACTGGTCTATTCGTCGTCATAAATTAATAGTAATGGTCCTGGATCTTGAGGAAATGGAAGATCTCCCTTCTAATAAAATTGATGGATTCTTAGACCGCCTTAAAGAAATGTTCCCAAGTATGTACAGCCACCGCTGCAGTGTTGGAGAGCCTGGAGGTTTTTTCCAAAGAGTGGAAGAAGGCACTTGGATGGGACACATTATTGAGCATATCGCCCTTGAAATACAAACTTTAGCAGATATGGATACGGGCTTTGGAAGAACCCGTACTTATGGCGAAAAAGGTGTTTATAATGTGGTGTTCAGTTACATTGAAGAAAATGTGGGACGCTATGCCGCCAAAGCCGCTGTCGATATCTGCCAAGCTCTGATTGATGGAAAGTCTTATGAGCTGGAAGCTGATATTCAAAGAATGCGCGAGATACGTGAAGACGAGCGCTTGGGGCCAAGTACCGGTTCCATTGTAGAAGAAGCAGAAAGCAGAGGTATTCCATGGATTCGTTTAAACAAATATTCACTTTGCCAATTGGGTTACGGCGCCAATCAAAAAAGGATACAAGCTACCGTAACGTCCGAAACTAGTAGTATCGGAGTAGAAATAGCTTGTGATAAGGAAGACACAAAATATCTTTTGGAACAGGCTGAAGTGCTTGTCCCACGTGGTGATATTATTGGACGGGAAAGCAGCTTGGAAGAAGCCTGCAGATATGTTGGTTTTCCATTAGTAGTGAAGCCTGTTGGCGGAAATCACGGCCGTGGAATCACAGTCAATATAAATAATTATAAGGATGCCGTGGTGGCATTCCACGCCGCAAAAGAAGTTTCCCCTAAAGTGATAATCGAAAAATATATTACAGGAGAGGATTACAGATTATTAGTGATAAATAACGTATTGGTTGCTGCCGCCAAGAGAACCCCAGCAAATGTGGTTGGAGATGGAGAATCAACCATTAAAGAACTTGTTGAGCAAGTAAACAAAGATCCACGTCGTGGTTATGGACACGAAAATGTACTTACAAAAATCACAATTAATGATTTAACAAGAACGATCATTGCTGCAAAAGGTTATACAGAGGATTCGGTTCCTCCAAAAGGGGAAACAGTTATACTTAAGGACACAGCAAACCTAAGTACTGGCGGTACTGCCGAAGATGTAACCGACATTGTTCATCCATCTAACGTTTCAATGGCTGAACGCATTTCTAAAATAATAGACTTAGATATTTGTGGTATTGACATTATGACTACAGACATTAGCCAACCTTTGGAGGATACCGGAGGTGCTGTACTGGAAGTAAATGCAGGTCCAGGCTTCAGAATGCACTTGGCACCAACAACAGGTTTACCGCGAAACGTAGCAGCTCCAGTAGTAGATAAATTATTTCCAAATCATGGCGATACTGGACGTATTCCAATTATTTCCGTGACAGGAACCAATGGAAAAACAACCACAACCCGCCTAATTGCACACATTGCAAAAATGAAAGGTTATCGCGTCGGGTACACCACTAGCGACGGGGTGTATATTCAAAATAGATTGTTGATGAAAGGCGATTGCACTGGCCCTTCAAGTGCAGAATTTGTATTGAAAGATCCTACAGTAAACTTTGCGGTTCTTGAATGTGCACGTGGAGGATTATTGCGTGCAGGTCTCGGATTTAAAAAATGTGATATAGGAATTGTGACAAATGTTGCAGCTGATCATTTAGGTCTTAAGGGTATTCATACCGTAGAACAGCTTGCAAAGGTAAAAGGCGTAATTCCAGAAACGGTTTTGCCGGATGGCTACGCAATTCTTAATGCCGATGACGACTTGGTCTATGAAATGCGAAGAAGCATCAATTGTAACCTTGCACTTTTCTCAATGGATGAAGAAAATCCGCGGATTAAGGCACTTCAAAAACTTGGAGGAATTACCGCTATTTATGAAAATGGATATGTAACAATATGTCGTGGTACTTGGAAGATGCGTATTATGAAGGCTGAAAATATTCCGTTGACATACGGAGGAAAAGCAACTTTTATGATTCAAAATATTCTTCCCGCTGTAATTGCAGCGAATGTACGCGGAATTGGTATTGAAGATATGAAAGTGGCTCTGGAAACCTTTATTCCTTCAGCTTCACAAACTCCAGGAAGGCTAAATCTTTTTAAGTTTGAGAACTTTAGCATTTTGCTTGATTACGCCCATAACCCTGCAGGAATGAAAGCACTTAAAAATTTCACAGATAATCTTGAAGCTACAGTGAAAGTTGGAATTATTGCTGGAGTGGGAGATAGAAGAGAAGAAGACACCAATGAATTGGGAAGTATTGCCGCTGAGATGTTCGATGAAATAATAATTAGACAGGATAAAAATCTCCGCGGTAAATCTGAAGAAGAATTGATAAAAATGCTTGTTGCTGGAATTAGAATGAAAGATCCCAACAAGAAGACTACAATTATTCCTTCTGAAAAAGAGGCAATTACCTATGCAGTGAAAAATGCCAAGAAAGGTTCATTAATTATTTGCTGTAGTGATGTAATTCCAGACGCCCTAGATCTGGTTATGAAATTCAAGGAACAGGAAAGTAGAGGTGAACTTATGTCTGCCGAATAAATTGAGAAAGCCGCTATTAATTAGCGGCTTTTTTTATTTCGATAATGTAATTTTCCGACCTTTAAGAATCCCGAATAAAAGAATATATCCATAACAAGCAATCACAAGTATAAGTGCAAGTTTAAAGCCTATATTATCCGTTAAGAACCCATAAGCTGGTGGAATAACAGCGCCTCCCACAATAGCCATACAAAGCAAACCTGAGGCTTGTGGCTTTAAATCGCCCAACCCATCAATGGTCAAGGCAAAGATTGTCGGGAACATTATAGAGTTAAAGAGTCCAACAGCTAGTATAGACCACATCGCCGTTAAACCTGTCGAATTCATTGAAATAACAAGCATTATTACGGCCAAAAGTGCAAATACAGAAAGTACTTTTGCCGGTTTGATTATTTTAGTCAAATAGGCTCCAATAAACCGTCCCACCATTGCACCGCTCCAATAAAACACTACAAAAGCCCCAACAATTGCTTTGTTGTCAATCGTATTCAAATCTGTATTCAAAAGACTTTCAGCTATGTATTTCATTGTTTCGTTTTGTTGAATTATTTCAGAAATATTCATACTCATAAAATAATTTACCAAATAACTGCCAATTGCCACTTCAGCCCCAACGTAGAGGAATATACCCAATGCCCCGAGCATTACCATTTTGTTTTTTAAAAGTTTTCCGTAACCGCCTACGGGACTTTTCTCTAAGATTTTCGGAAGTTTTATAAATACGAATAGCAAGGCCAAAATTCCAATGAACACTGCAATATAAAGAAAAGGGGTTTGTACCGCCGATGCTTCGGAAACGTAATACGAACTTCTGTCAATATCCGTCAATCCCGAAATTTCTTCTGAAGACTTTATAGTGTCGCTCAATAAAAATGAAGCACCAATCAAAGGTGCAATTGCTGTTCCCAGAGAGTTGAATGCTTGTGAAAGATTCAATCGACTTGAAGCCCCGTCTTCACTTCCCAAAACCGAAACATACGGATTGGCCGCTACTTGCAACACGGTTATTCCGCCAGCAAGTGTGAAATAAGCAACCATAAATATCCAAAACTGCCTATCTGCAGCTGCCGGATAGAAAAGCAAACAGCCAATAGCCATAGTAACTAAACCTACGATGATTCCTTTTTGATAACCAATTCGTGAAAGTAAAGCCCCCGCGGGAACCGAAATTACCAAATAAGCCAAAAAGAAAGCAAACTGTACCAAGCCGGCCTGAAAGTAACTGAGCTCAAAAACATCTTTTAATCGTGGAACGAGACTATCTACTAAAACAGTAATAAATCCCCAAAGAAAAAAGAGGACAGTAACGGTTATAAAAGCAGAACGGAAGGATTTTGTTTCAGTCATAGTTGATGGTGTAGTTACTAATGTTTTTCTCTGCGTTCTCTGCGACTCTGCGGTGAGAATTTACTGCCATTGAGAACGCAAGAGGTTTACTTCTTATCATAAAAATCTGAAGGAATATTCTCATTTTTATCATCCTGATATTTTGTAACAGAAAATCCATCATGGATCGAGTAATACCCCGTTTCTCCCTTTTTATTTACCGCAATATAACCCACTTGAAAATCCTTAAAATCTGGACTCTTTTTTATAATCCTTCCAATGGCTTCTTCACAAGCCTTTTGAGGTGTTCTTCCTTGGCGCATTAATTCCACAATCAAAAAACTACCAACCGTTTTTAAAACTTCCTCACCCAAGCCGGTAGCAGTGGCACCTCCAATTTCGTTATCAATAAATAATCCTGAACCAATAATTGGTGAATCACCCACACGTCCAGCCATTTTGTAAGCTAATCCGCTCGTAGTGCATCCTCCAGAAATATCACCATTTTTGTCAATTGCGAGCATCCCAATAGTGTCGTGGTTCTCAATATTGATGATGGGTTTGTATTCGGAAGTCTTCTTCCACTCCTCCCAATCTTTTTTAGATTTTTCGGTAAGTAAATTGATAGGTTCAAAACCTTCAGAAATAGCAAATTGTTCCGCTCCCTTTCCTGCTAAAATAACGTGTGGAGTATCTTCCATTACTTTTCTGGCTACAGAGATAGGATGGAGGATATTTTGAAGATATACTACTGCCCCATAGTTGCCTTTGCTGTCCATTATGCACGCATCAAGTGTCACGTTTCCATCGCGATCGGGTAGGCCACCAATCCCAACCGATTGCCCATCGGCATTGGCTTCTTCCACCATACATCCCTTTTCGATAGCATCCACTGCAGATTTTCCTTCCTGTAACACGCGCCCAGCTTCAGCTGTACTGTCTTTTACATTCCACGTAGCAATTACCAGTGGATAGTTGGCTGTTTCAGAATTTGTGAGTTTTTCCGCTATGCCGGCAGAAATGGCTTTGTTTCCTGCTAGAACTGAACTGCCAACTACTATTCCTAAAGTGGAAAGTGAAGCGTTCTGGATAAATTTTCTGCGTTTCATAATATTATTTATTGGGTTTGTTGGACATTTCAAAAACAATTTCTTTGCTTTTTGTTATTTCATCGTGTGTTAAATAATTGCGATCCAGTTTTTTTCCGTCAACCAAAACACGCTCCACATAAATATTTTTGGCACTTTGATTCTTTGCAATAATTTTTACCGAATTCCCATTATCAAGCTTTAAGATAGCTTCCTCCACCAACGGACTTCCAATAGCATATTCTGCTGAACCAGGCAAAACAGGATAAAATCCTAATGCGCTAAAGACATACCAAGCACTCATTTGTCCAGCATCGTCATTTCCGCAAAGGCCGTCCTGCTTACTGTCGTACATTTCGTCCATAATCTTGCGAACGCGTTCCTGAGTTTTATAAGGTTTATTCGTCCAATTGTAGAGATAGGGAATGTGATGCCCTGGCTCGTTTCCGTGAACATAATTGCCCATAATTCCATCACGGGTAATATCTTCATTCTTTTCAATGTATTTTTCATCAAGCTCCATAATGAAAAGAGAATCCAAATGCTGACTGAAACGTTCTTTCCCACCCATCATTTGTATCATTTCATTTAAATTCTGAGGTACATAAAGTCCGTAGTTCCAGGCGTTGCCTTCAATAAAACCCTGTCCATGCGTGTCCAATGGATCAAATTCCTTTCTGAATTGTCCATCAGAAAGTTTGGGCCGCATAAAATCGATGGAAGGATCATAAACATTTTTGAAATACTCTGATCGCTCTAAATATTCCTTTTCAGCTTCAGTATTGCCTACACTCTTGGCGATTTGTGCAATACACCAATCGTCATAAGCATACTCTAAAGTCTTTGAAACCGAAGAATCACTCTTGTCCTCAGGTACAAAATGCAATTTTTTGTAATCACCTATTCCGTCAAAATAATCCACATTAGCAGTATTTATGGAAGCTGCCAAAGCGTGTTCCTTATCAAAATCACCAACGTTTTTTGCAATGGCATCCGCGATTACCGAGGTGGCGTGATACCCAATCATACACCAGTTCTCATTGGCGTAATGGCTCCAAATAGGAAGCATTTTATGCACGCTTTGATCGTGATGTGCCAGCATACTTTTAATCATATCATTGTTCCGCTTTGGATGTATTATATTGAAAAGCGGATGCAAGGCGCGATAGGTGTCCCAAAGTGAAAAGATGGTGTAATTTGTAAACCCTTCCGAAGTGTGGATGTTCTGATCGAGTCCACGGTAATTCCCATCAACATCTTCATAAATTATTGGGCTGAGCATCGTGTGATATAATGCGGTGTAAAAAGTGGTTTTATCTTCTGGAGTAATCGATTTTACATCTATTTTGGAAAGCTCTTTATTCCATTTCTCTTGGGTTTCGGCTTTGGTCTTTTCAAAATTCCAATGAGGAATTTCGGCTTTTAAATTGGTTATCGCCCCTTCAGTACTTACTGAGGAAAGCGCAAATTTTATAGATATCTTTTCATTTTCGGCTGTATCAAAATTGAAATAGGCTCGAATTTCCTTTCCAGCCATTTCAGGGAAGTTTTCTTCCTCATTGAATTTTCTATAAAATCCGTTGTACTTGGCCTTATTGTATTTTTTGTGTCCATAACTCTTAAAAGGTTTCGAAAATTCCATCACAAAATAAACAGTCCGAGTCCTTGCCCAACCGTGGGTTTGACGATATCCAGTAACAGTGGAATCATTTTCAACACGAACAAAAGTCCACACGTTTTTATCATCATAGCCGTAAACGTTGTAAACCATATCTAAAATAATATGCACCTCCTTGCTCTTTGGAAATGTATATTGATGAAAACCTACGCGATCACTGGCGGTGAGTTCTGCGGAAATATTGTAATCGTCTAATTTCACTTTGTAATATCCAGGTGAAGCAGTTTCATTTTTATGGGAAAACGAAGAAACAAATCCTTTTTCACCTACTTCCGTTTTTAAAGGATCTAAAACTAATTTCCCCACAGTGGGCATCACCAAAAAATCTCCTAAATCTGAATGTCCCGTCCCGCTAAAATTAGTATGTGAAAATCCTATGATTGTTGAATCGGCATATTGATAGCCCGCACAATATTCATAAGTTTTGGAATTGTAGCTGCCGTCAGGTTTATACATTGCTTGCATATTTGTCTGCGGACTCAACTGAACCATTCCAAACGGTGCCGTAGCACCCGGAAAAGTATGCCCCATTCTGTCAGTGCCAATAAATGGGTTTACATAGTGGGTAAAATCTTTGTTCTGTGCGAAAGTGCTGAAACAGCTAAAAATTGCAATTGTGTAAATTAGGTTTTTGAGCATTTTATTTTTTTAATCTAATTTTTTATCGGTTTTAGGTTTCAGATCTACAAGGATCCCTCCAAAAATAAGAGAACGTCTTGCAGGTTTAGTCTTGCTTTCTATTTCTCTTAAGTTGGTCTTCATCTCCAACTCCCCCTTCGGAGGTTAGGGGGCTTATTTCATCTACAAAAACCCAAGCTTTTCCGCCATATCCTAAATGACCTTTGGGTAAATCACCAAGGTTTTTTGCATTGACTTTTATGAATTGAACGTCTTTATTTATTTTGAATTCAATCGTTTTTATCGCTACTTCTTCTGAAGGTTTTGCAGCTTCTATTATTTGAATAGGCAGATCAGTATAATCCTTACCATTCTTAGAAACGGAGCAAGACACTTCTGACGGATAAAATATCCAGCTACGTTGATCCTGAAGAAAACTTACTGAAACTGTTTTTACTTCTTTATTGCTTCCGAGATTCACAGTAGCTTTCAAGTCCAAATCGTGATAACCTTGCCAAGTTCCTGTTCTAAAATCATTAGCTCCGTGAATACCATCAATCAAAGCATTTTTACCGCCTCCGTTGTATTGGTTGGCGTATTCGGTTTCAAGTTCTATGCTGAGGTTGGGATCTATTTTATAAAAATGTGTTGATAGAACTTCACTTTTCTTATCACCTTTCTGTGAATATGTTTTTAGAACAGCTTCTTCTGAAATGCTAATAGCTTGACCGTATTTCTTAAACTCTGAATTGTTCAGGGAATAATAGATATCTGCCTTAGATGAAGAAACCCCCAATAAAATTTCAGTTTCATTCTTAAAGGCTACCTCTCCTTTCGCAATAACTGGCGCCGGAACAATTAGATTTTCTATTATTTCCGTTTTGGGAATTTCATTATCCTTAGTAGCCCAAGTTGAAGGTTTATCGGTCATTTTAAAAACCAATTTCCCACCGTTCGCAATTTCGGAATGATATATAAAACTCCTTTTTAAAGACTTCCCATTTAAAGTTGCAGAGGCTATATACTTGTTTTTATCTGAAATGGTTTCAGCTTCGATTTCAAAAGTTTTTCCATCGTCTAGATTGATTATTGCTCTCTCAAACAAAGGCGCCCCAATTATATATTCATTGCTTGCCGGAGTTACTGGATAAAACCCCAAGGCACTAAAAATATACCAAGCACTCATCTGCCCACAGTCCTCATTTCCAGAAATTCCATCAGGAGCATTTTGGTAGAGCTCATTTAGAATCTGATGAACTTTCTCCTGTGTCTTTGCCGGTTTGTTTACAAAATTATAGAGATAAGCCATATGGTGACTCGGCTCATTTCCGTGCGCATACTGTCCAATCAACCCAGTGATATCAACCTGCTGCCGACCAGAAGTTTCTACTTCGGCAGAAAATAGTTTATCGAGTTGAGTTTCGAATGCTTTTTTTCCGCCTATTAGCTCCATTAAACCCGAAATATCCTGGGGTGCATAAAAACTGTATTGCCACGAATTGGCTTCGGTATAGTTGAAATTCACTTCATACGGATCAAATGGTGCAAACCAAGTATTGCGAAAACGCCCGCGCATAAATTTGGTTTCAGGATCATAAACGTTTTTATAGTATTGAGCCCTTTCGGTGTAATTTTTATAGTCTTCAGTTTTTCCCATCGCTTTGGCCATTTCGGCGATTGTCCAATCATCGTAGGCATATTCCAGAGTTTTTGAAACAGATTCACTCTCTTCTTCCACTGGAATAAACCCGAATTCCTTATAACTTTTCAGCCCCAACTTGTCTTGAATGGAACTGTGTTTCATCGCTTCAAGTGCTCTTTCAGCATCATAGCCGCGAATTCCCTTTAAATAAGCGTCGGCAATGACTGGCACGGAATGATAACCGATCATACATCCTGTGTAATTGCCTGCCAAGGGCCAAATGGGAAGGATTCCACCTTCGTTATGTTTTGCCAATAGTGAATTGATAAAATCGTTGGTGCGGTCTTTTTCAATAATTGTATAAAGTGGATGCGCTGCTCTGTATGTATCCCAAAGGGAAAAGACAGTATAATTCTCAAAGCCTGATGCTTGATGGATTTTTAAATCCATTCCACGATACCGACCATCGACGTCTTGATAGAGATTTGGCGCAATCATGGTATGGTAAAGAGCTGTATAAAATATCGTTTTCTTGTCGTTATCTTTTGCTTGTACCTCAATTTTTTCCAACTGCTTTTCCCAAACTGCTTCTGCTTCCTCTTTTACTTCCTGAAATGACTTTGCGCCAATCTCAGTCTCTAGGTTGTTCTTTGCTCCAGCTTCATCAACGGCTGAAATTGCTATTTTTATATCTAAATCATTACTCTCGGATGAGTCAAATTCAAAAGCAACTATTACTTTATCTCCTTCAGTTCTTCCTTCTAAAAATGTTACATCTTTATAGGGACGTGAAAATTGTATGTTGTAAAATAATCTTTGGTCAATAGCCCAAGCTTCGGAATGGCGATGGCCAGAAACCTCAGTTTTGGACAAAAAATCAATTTTTGAACTCAATATTTTATCGCGATGGGCTAAATCCACAACTACAATCTGTTTTGAATCTTTAGGAAAGGTATAGTGGTGAATTCCACTTCGCTTTGAAACTGTTAGCTCCACATCAATCTTTGTGTCATCCAAAAAAACCTTATAATACCCTGGAGAGGCGACTTCATTATCGTGCGAAAAATGGGCTCGGTAGCCTGTTTTACCATCGGCACCGTTGTTATAACTAACATTGTTTGTCGGCATTAAAAGAATGTCTCCATAATCACTTACTCCTGTCCCGCTGAGGTGGGTATGCGAAAAACCATAAATATATTCATCGCTGTAATGATAGCCACTACAGCCATCCCAGCCATCAAGACGCGTATCAGGACTCAATTGCATCATTCCAAAAGGCAGCGTTGCCCCGGGATAGGTATGTCCGTGGCCACCCGTGCCAATAAAGGGATTCACGAATGATGTAAGTTTTTCGGAAGAAGTATTTTCTTGCGAATAACAGAATAAAGTGTAAAGAATAAAGAATAATGAGAGAAGATTTTTCATTTGCAAGGTTCGGTTTTGAAAGATACTAAAACCTGTTTTATTGTTATCAACATATTATTGATATTTATTCTTTTCAAAATTCTTCAAAAACTCCTTTAGGACTTGGAATGTGTTTTTTATATCTAACAATAGAACCAAACTATTAATTGGTTGGATGCGAAAGGATTGAGCGGAATCAACATTTGGATTTCAGTTAATTGAAGACTAAATATAAATCATTCTCGTGCAAAAATTATAGAAAAGGATTTGTTAGAGAAAACTATTATTGTAATATTAAAGCCTTGCAAAAATTAATATTTGAACTAAGAAAAAGTCCAAATTGGTGCACATAGAGAACAAACGAAAAGTAATCTTATGAAAATATTACAATATTTAACGCTCATTTTTATAGCTATAATACTCATAAAATGTAGTAAGGAAAATGATGAATCATCGCCCTTGCAGAATGCACCAAATATGCCTACTGGCTTAGTTGCAGAATACGGGAGCGAGCGTGTTATGCTAAGCTGGATTGCCAATTCCGAAACCAACCTTAAACGCTATAATATTTACCAAGGAAATACGGAAGTAGAACTTGATAAAATAGGGGAAAGTCCTGCGGGGATAAATACTTTTAGTGTCGAGGGGCTCACGAACGGCTCTACATATTATTTTGCCATCGATGCTGAAAATATTGACGGACATACATCAGAGCAATGCCCTGCAATTAGCGTTACTCCAACGATGCTTACGGTATATGTTGTTGGTTATGAATTTAATGGAGCAAAAGATGTTGCCAAATTATGGAAAAACGGAACGGCACAAAACCTGACTGATGGAGCAAAAGATGCTTATGCATTGTCCGTAACTGTGGATGACAGTGACGTATATGTGGTGGGATATGAAGCTAGCGGAGCAAATAATGTTGCCAAACTATGGAAAAACGGAACAGTACAAAACCTGTCCGATGGAACAAATAATGCAATTGCCTTTTCGGTAGCTGTAGATGGAGCTGACGAGTTTGTGGTTGGTTTTGAATCCAACGGAATAAATAATGTTGCCAAACTATGGAAAAACGGAACGGCACAAGACCTAACTGATGGAACAAAAAATGCGCAGGCCCATGGCATATACGTGGATGGTGCTGACGTCTATGTGGCCGGGTACGAATCTAATGGGACAAATAATGTTGCCAAACTATGGAAAAACGGTACGCCCCAAGCACTGACCGATGGAGCAAAGGGTGCAGGTGCCTGGTCCATATTCGTGGATAGTGGTGACGTGTACGCGTCTGGCACTGAATCGAACGGGACAAACCTTGTGGCTAAATTATGGAAAAACGGCACGGCGCAAAACCTGACCAACGGAGCAAACGATGCAAATGCTTCCTTTGTACGTGTGGATGGCGGCAATGTTTATGTGGTTGGGGATGAATATAATGGATTAAACTTTGTTGCCAAACTATGGAAAAACGGTACTCCCCAAGCCCTGACCGATGGAACAAATATTGCAGGTGCCCGTTCAGTATATGTTCATAACGATGATTTGTATGTGTGTGGTTATGAATTTAATGGAACAAGTGATGTTGGCAAATTATGGAGAAACGGGACGGCACAAAACCTGAGCAATGGAGCAAACGAAGCCCATGCCCAATCCGTATATATAAAATAGAACCATATCAAATTAGGCTATTTCTTTTGCCATATAGTAGTATAGAAACGTTAAAACCTCCGTATTTTATTTTTAGATACGTTATACCAATAAAATATTGATAGAGAAAAGAGACGTTAAATTAAAGTGAAGTACTATTCCAATTTTTTGAAACGTACTATCTTTAAAAATTCTATCTACACTATGCGCTGGTTCATTTTTATTTTCATTTATATTTTAGTTGATATCTACGCCTTTCAAGCATTAAAAACCTTGGTTAAAAGCCCGTGGATTTATGGAATTTATGTTTTTATATCCTTGGCTGTCTTGGCCGGTTTGATATATGAACTTTCCTTCCTTGGAACTGGGAAAATGATGCAACCTCCCAAAATGTATTTCTTCGGAATTTTTCTAGCAGTCTTTGTCCCTAAGTTGATCATAGTATTATTTATGTTTACCGAGGATATAGGCCGGTTTTTCGTCGGACTTTTTATGAAAGTAGCGGGAAGTGACGAGGCACAGTTTATGGCTTCCCGTAGAAAGTTTGTAAGCACTATCGCACTGGGAATAGCAGCAATCCCTTTTGCTTCTCTTATTTACGGAATGGTCCAGGGTAAATACAATTACAAGGTACTTAAATACGCCTTGGAGTTTGATGACCTGCCTGACGCTTTTGATGGTTATACAATTACTCAGTTAAGCGACATTCACAGTGGCAGTTTTGACAATCACCACAAAGTAGAATACGCCGTTAACCTTGCAAATGAGCAAAAGAGTGATGTAATTCTCTTTACAGGCGACCTCGTAAATAACATCGCATCAGAAATGGATAATTGGAAAGATACATTTTCAAAATTGACAGCGCGCGATGGAGTGTTTTCTGTATTGGGAAATCACGATTACGGCGATTATGTGAAATGGGATAATGAAGTTGATAAAGCAGAAAATCTTCAAAAACTGAAAGTCATCCAAAAAGAGATGGGTTGGAATCTATTGTTGAATGAAAATAGATATCTTCAAAAAGACAATCAAAAGATCGCACTTGTTGGTGTAGAAAATTGGGGGGAAAACGGATTTAAACAAGCAGGGGATCTAGACAAGGCTTGCGAAGGAATCGCTGACAATGATTTCAAAATCTTGATGAGCCACGATCCTTCACATTGGCAAGCAAAAGTTAAGCAAGATCCTCGCCATTTTCATTTAACACTCAGCGGACATACACACGGAATGCAGTTTGGTATTGAGATTCCCGGTATATTGAAATGGAGCCCAATCCAATATCGATATAAAAACTGGGCGGGAATCTATGAAGAATTTGGAAGGTATATAAATGTAAATCGCGGCTTTGGCTTTTTGGGCTATCCTGGAAGAGTGGGAATATGGCCTGAGATTACTGTTATTAAACTTAAAAAGAAACAGAATACTGTATAATATTCGGGAAATGTTATATTTGTATTACAGTTGTTCAACTAACAAACAGAAGACGTATGTCAAAATTTGGAGAATTAATTGAAACCCGCATCCCCGTCCTGTTAGATTTTTTTGCCGAATGGGATGATGCCTGCAAAGGAATGCATCCAGTACTTCGCGATGTAGCGGCTGCATTGGGCGATAAAGCACGAGTTATAAAAATAGATGTAGATAAGAACAAAGAATTGGCAGAGGCGCTTCGCGTTAGCGGTTTGCCAACTTTGATGATCTACAAAGATGGCGAAATGAAATGGCGCCAAACTGGAGAGCAAGATGCTGATACTCTTATCGGATTGGTTAACGAATATATTTAATCTAATTCTGAATTAAAAAACATCTCCCTTCCAGCTTTTTAAAGAAATAAACTCCAAAACCTTCGGCAAAACATACCGAAGGTTTTTTTCTGCCTTTAAACTATCGTGAAATACAATCACACTCCCAGGCTTGATGTTTTTTAAAACATTCTGAAGACATTCTTCTTCCGAAACCCTCGCATCATAATCATAGCTGATTATATCCCACATCACAATTTTAAATCCTTTCTCCTTAAGAACTTTAGCTTGCTTAAAAGTGATTTTCCCATAAGGCGGACGGAACAGGAATTCAGAATTCAGAATTCTGAATTCAGAATTAGAAATCATCTCTCTTCCAGCCTTCTCAACATTCTCAACATATTCCACAGCCCCCGTCTTCCAACCATTCAAATGATTAAAAGTATGATTCCCCACAGAATGCCCTTCAGAAATAATTCTCTGAAAAACCTCAGGATGCTTATGCACATTATCTCCTATACAAAAGAAGGTAGCCTTGGCATTGTGTTTTTTCAATTCATCCAAAACCCAAGGAGTGACTTCAGGAATTGGACCGTCGTCAAAAGTTAGATAAATCGAATCCTTTTTACGCGAAAAAGCCCAGATCCGCTCAGGGTATAACCGCTGAATGAATCTGGGCATTTTTACTAAATTGAACTTCAAGTGTATTAGTTTATAGGAGCCTCTATCTCAATCTTTTCATCTTGATTTCCTCCCATTTTCTTTAAAAGGTTTGAGTCTAAAGGCAACTCAATTGTTGAATCTTTCTTAAGGTCTTTGTCCAGATCCATCGCTTCGTCTGGTGAGTAGAAATGACGGAACAACTTTAAATAATCATTGAATTCCTTTGCTTCCTTACGCCCGTATTGCTCTTCATCATACATTTTAGTAAGCTGGACCAAACTTCGGTAACGTTCCATATTGCTGATAATTTCATCTGCAATGGCACGTTGCCTGTTAAAGTTAAATCCACTGTAGTAAGAAAGTTGTTCCTTATATTTCTCGGTAACCTCTTCATAAATCTTTCGTGCTTTTTCAGGTTTGTCCAATTCGTAATAACCAATTACAAAAGGCTCAAGCAGCGAGTAATATTCAAAATAATCTATCGGCATTTTATCCATTGCCAGATCCAGCACTTTTTCGGCTTTGTCATTTTCGCCTTTATTTATTAAAGCTTCTGCAAGACGTGCTAGATTACTTCGGTAAGTTATTCCGTTTCGGCGAGTTTCGGTATCGTGATAGATATCTGGGCTACCGCTGTTGCCCCAATCCCAGCTCATAACAATATCATACATCTTATCGGAATCAATCCTTCCCATATCAAAAGGACTTCTTTTGTCGATTGGAGTTTTTATTGGAACAAGTTTATAAACTACTCCATCCAATTGCAAATAGTCTTTCATCCATAGATAATCATCATCCCCAAAACTTCCACCACTGAAATAAATCGGGCGCTCCCAATTGTTGTTTGCAATTATATCCAGCATCATCATTCGGTTTTTGTAAATCACGTCGCCTTTCAACGTAATGTCTATATATGGAACGATTTTATCTGCATCCTTTTGTTCCACAATTCCATTGCGAAGTACCGATTCTTTGTCAACAGGAATACGGATCACTTTTGAAGGGAATGTATTTACTACCTGTCCACTCTGAAGCTCCATCTGTGTCGCAGGACTATCATTAGCTACAAAATTCATCCAAGTTTTAATATCAATCGTATCTTTTTTTGTAGGCTGATAAATTAAAAAATCACGCGTTCCCCCTCGATATTTTTCGTGGGTTAATTGCGAAGGAATAGGATCGCTGCTAAAAGCTTTCTTCTTCATATCATCAATATACCAATCGGTTTGGAAAAGGCTGGTATTGACAATTCGAACATCTTGACGGTATCCTTCTACATTTTGTGCATACCAGAGCGCAAAGGTGTCATTATCTCCAATGGTGAAGAGAATTGCATTTTTATCACAGGAATCCAAATACATTTTCCCCATGGACTGCGCAGTATATCTACCGCTACGGTCGTGATCATCCCAGTTCTGGGATGCCAACAAAACAGGCGCGGCCAAGGCGGTTACTATCAAAACCACAGGTAATGCGACTTTTGGTTTTACATAGTTTTTTGCTAGATCAAAAAGAGCATAAACTCCATACCCGATCCAAATAGCAAAAACATAGAAACTTCCAACCAACGCATAATCCCTTTCCCTCGGTTCAAACGGTCGTTCGTTGAGGTATATTTTTAAAGCTAGTCCCGTAAACAAGTAGAACACAAGCAAAACCCAAAAGCTCTTTTGATCATTTTTAAAATGGAACACCAAGCCTATAATTCCTAAAATAAGTGGTAGGAAAAAGTAAGTATTCCGAGCTTTGTTATTTATCATATCGCTCGGCATATTGTCTTGATTCCCCAATCTGAGCTCATCGATAAACTTAATACCACTGATCCAGTTTCCGTGAAGGTCTGTATACTGTCCCTGTACATCGTCCTGCCTTCCGGTGAAATTCCACATAAAATAACGCCAGTACATATATCCAAACTGGAATTCGAACATAAATTTCATATTCTGAATAAAAGACGGCTTCTTAATATCCAGATATTGCCCGAAATTCTTTAGAAATTTGTCATAATCCTTCGTGTCAACCAAGCCTTGAGCGTATGCCTGCTTAAATTTATTGACTTCGTCAACTAATCTTGGCTCGTTGAGGTATTCACTTTTAACCGAGAAGTCCAGACCTCCTGTGAATTCCATATAGTTCGCACTGTGCTCTGTACTCCACATACGGGGCAGAAAACCTTTTTGTGAATCTTCGGTATTCTGACTTGCGTTTTTAAAGTTGTTTACGATTATGTATTTCCCGCTCGCCTCGTCTTTTTCATAGTTAGGCTTATCGTCTTTGTATGGATTGTTTTCATCAAGACCTACGTATGATTCTGTGAAATTGGGCCCGTAAAATAAATGGGTTTCTGGATATTGCTCACGGTTATAATAAGCCAAAAGCTCACGTGCGTTGTTCGGATTGTTTTCATTAATTACAGTCCCTGCATTTGCACGGATTGGAAGCATTAACCAACTGGAAAAGCCCATAAATATGAAGAGTATCCCCAGTACTAAAGTATTTAAGTGTACAAAACTCTTAGAATGTGTGTAACGAAGAAGATAATAGAAAAAGCCGATAAATAGAAGTCCAGCGATAATAGTTCCACTGTTGAATGGCATTCCAATAGTATTCACAAAAAACACCTCTGCCGCACTAAAGAACTTCAATGTCATAGGCAACAAAAAGATAAAAATAAATAGCAGGATCGCTACACTCACAAGGTTTGCAACGATAAAGCTTTTTACAGTTACTGTTTTGTAGTGTTTAAAGAAATATAAAAATGAGATAGCCGGAATAGTCAGCAAGGCCATAAAGTGCACCCCAAAAGAAAGACCAATAATAAAGGCGATAAGAATTACCCATCTATTCCCACGTGGCTTAAGCATATCGCGTTCCCAGCGCAGGGCGGTGTAAAAAAGAATCGCCATTAGGCAGGCTGCCATGGCATATACTTCGGCCTCAACGGCATTAAACCAAAAGCTATCAGTAAATGAAAAAGCCAAAGCCCCAATTGCCGAGCTTCCAAGAATCGCAATTCCATTTGTTTTCTCGATTTCTTGATGTTTGGAAACTAGGTTGGTTAGCAAGATGCTAAGCGACCAAAACATGAAAAGAATCGTGAAAGCACTAGCAAAAACCGACATTAAATTTATTGTCAATGCAATATAAGATGCATCAGGCGCAAAAATGGAGAAAAAAGCACCAAGTAATTGATAAAGCGGAGCTCCAGGAGGGTGGCCAACTTCCAGATTACTTGAAGTGGTTATGTATTCCCCCGCATCCCAAAAACTAGCCGTAGGTTCTACCGTAAGCCAATAAGTAGTTAGAGCAATCGCAAAAACGACCCAGCCCGTAATATTGTTCCATTTTGAAAAGTTAAAAGAACCCATAAACCTATGAAATTTTTAAGGCACGAATTTACTAATAATATACATAGCGCCAAGTATCTAAATGAGGTAACGTATAATATGGCGTGATATTTTTTAGCTGAATCCACTAAGGAAAGAAATAAACTCCATTTTTTTGCAACAAAATGTTTGTACAAGCCAAACTTTATATTAAATTTGCCACCTCATTATGGAATTGGCCCATGGTGTAACTGGCAACACGTCTGGTTTTGGTCCAGAAGAGTCTAGGTTCGAGCCCTAGTGGGCCAACAAGAATTAAATCCCAATCTTAAAAAAGGTTGGGATTTTTCATTTCTCCCTGTTTTTTTTACAATTATCGAACCGTTGGCCCACGTGACCGTGGGTGGTAAAATCGCAAAGGCTGCAAGCCTTTGCGATTTTACCGTTTCCCTCCCCCATATCCCAATCTTAAAAAAGGTTGGGATTTTTCATTTCTCCCTGTTTTTTTACAATTATCGAACTGTTGGCCCACGTGACCGTGGGTGGTAAAATCGCAAAGGCTGCAAGCTTTTGCGATTTTACCGTTTCCCTCCCCCATATCCCAATCTTAAAAAAGGTTGGGATTTTTCATTTCTCCCTGTTTTTTTTACAATTATCGAACCGTTGGCGCACGTGACCGTGGGTGGTAAAATCGCAAAGGCTGCAAGCTTTTGTGATTTTACCGTTTCCCTCCCCCATATCCCAATCTTAAAAAAGGTTGGGATTTTTCATTTTCCCCTGTTTTTTTTACAATTATCGAACTGTTGGCCCACGTGACCGTTTCCCTCCCCCATATCCCAATCCTAAAAAAGGTTGGGATTTTTCATTTCCCCCAGTTTTTTTACAATTATCGAACTGTTGGCCCACGTGACCGTGGGTGGTAAAATCGCAAAGGCTGCAAGCTTTTGTGATTTTACCGTTTCCCTCCCCCATATCCCAATCTTAAAAAAGGTTGGGATTTTTCATTTCCCCTATCATTTTACAATTATCGATTTTCCCATTTCCCTTCCGCGTATCCGAATCTTTCAAAAGATAGAGATTTTCATTTTCCACCATTTTTTAAAATTGTAGAAGATCAAGAAATCAAATCAAAATCTTCTAGCGGCTTTAGAATTCCAAATGAAAATCCGCGGAAATATGCAAGAACGCCTCCATCCCAATCAAATGCCTGAATTAATACGATTTTATGTATTTTGGGGTGATTAAAAAGAGAAAATTCCCCCTTTTTCAATTTTGAATCAGAATGTCAATCCGATCAAATTACTTATGTGAGCTTGTTTTATTAGGAAATGTTTTGCAAATAAGCGTAATCTTGCTTTATATAGTTCTTTGGACAGTCCATCTGTTTTTGACTTTCTCTCGTAATTAATTCTTAAGTAAAATAAATGCCAAACAACGCCTACACTCTTCGCAACGAAGATTTTATATCCAATATCGATGTAATTTGCCCAAAATGCAAGACAAAAGCAGTGGTTATAGGTGGGCAGCCATATAAAGACACTAACGAATACGAAGGGGATGTCTTCTTTTCATGTACCTCCTGTGGTTTTGCATTAAAATACGCCGATACCCCAAAAGTCACTGTATTTACCAACAGTAGAGGGAAAGATGTAACTGCAAGAGTATTATTTCTTAATAGTCCGGTAGATCCTTTCTTTGGCTATGACGTTTGGTATCAAATTGAAACGAAATACGGCTTGCTTTGGGCTTATAATTTAGAACACCTTACTGTCATCGAAAATTATATAGTCGATAAATTGCGTAGTAGAAATGGAATTCCATATAAAAACAATACTATCGGGAGCCGACTCCCACAATGGGTAAAAGACTCAAAAAACAGGACTTATCTTTTAAAACTGATTAAGAGGATGAAGGTTTAGTATCACTTTAGGTTGTATCTCATAAAGTTTGTGAAGCTTATTCTTATCTCAACTTCTCCACCCGCCGTAAAGTAAAACCACTAAAAATAGTTGAGAAAATAGAAACATTTATAGGCATCCCTCTGAAAAAAGAGGAAATGGCAAAATGCGTGGATAAATCCTCTATAGAATGCGCGTTTAATAAGTAATCTTTCCTTTTGACTTTCTCCTTTTACTTAAAAAATAAACGGAGTGGTATTAATCACTCCGTTTTATTATAGCTTTTTGGCTACAAAAATACATTCGTGAATTTCTCTGTTTCCAAACTTAATGGAGTGAACTTATACCCCAACTCCCCCTAAATATAAATAGGAGTCCTCGTTCCCCCTTCGTTTTTCTGCTACCTTCTAAACCCTCTATGTGCCCTTCTCCCCCGTTTAGCTCAGAAGTGCTAAATTGCTTTGACTTAAAGCGAATTTATAACGGGTTTACAGCATATGTAAAGAGAATATACTGCGTATTTAAAGCGTATTTAAAGCGTGTTTCATATAGAGTAACTATACTATTACCTCTTAAATCCTCTATGACACAATTGGATTTTTTAAGCTTTTATTTTGAGCTAAGTTGATTGCGAAGTTTATTTTAAAAATCTACCATTCTTTCTCTTAGCGTGGAATTATTTTAATACATTAGTGTCTTAAATTTTTATACCCAACAACTTATGAAGAATCGATTATTAACCATAGTAGTGCTCTTATTCACAACCCTTGCATTCTCACAAAAAGTGAAAGTGACGCAAGGAGATTTTAAAAACTTAAATGGAATAAACCAATACAACCTAGTGTTTGATTATTCAGATCTTACCATTCCTAAGTACAAATCTGAAGAGGATTTTTTGCAGGACAAAATGAATAAAAGGGATGAGCAGGAAGAAGGCAAAGGTGAAAATTTCAGAGAATCCTGGTTTAACGATCGCCCCACTCGCTACGAACCAAAATTCATTGAGTCTTTCAATAAGCGCTTTGATAATGGTGAAGTGAAAGCGGACAGGAATCTTAGTGACGCTGAATACACTATGAAGGTTCACACCACTATGTTATATGCTGGATATAATGTAGGGGTAGTACGTCAAAATTCGAAACTGGAAGCTACTATATCCGTGTATAAAACCAATGACCCCAGCCAAGTAATTTTTTCTGCAGATTATACCAAAGTCGAAGGCTCTGGTGCAATGGGCTATGATTTTGATTCTGGTTATCGCATTTCTGAAGCATACGCCAAACTTGCAAAATCGTTGGCTTCAGATATCAAGAAAAAGACGAAATAATTCGCTACAATTATTGAGCAGATCCCTCGGCTTCCATATTTATAACCTTCGCAACCGTCTATACCAGACGGTTGTTTTTTTTTATAAAGGGATAACCTCATTACGAACATAGCCCGAGCTCTGTGCGCAAATAATAGTGTAGTAATTGTATTTAATTGAAGAAAATGAACCTTATGCGTGATAAGTAAATCATTGTGACCGAAACCTAAATAAAGAAATAATCTTCCTAAAAACCCTTATAAATGTCACTTGAGGGGTATTTTAAATCTTCCACTTCTAATACACGAAAATTCTATATTTTTAAAAATTCTAATTCAAATCAAACATCTATGAAAAAAACACTCCTCTCAAATTTAACCTTTTTACTGATCCTTTTTGGATTCTCATTACCTTCAACTGCCCAAATGTCTATCTCCAATCCGGAAGAGATTGCAAATCTTAAAAACGGCACGACTTATTTTGGCGTGGAAGATCCCTCTTCTGAAAGAACAAAGGAATATATTGAAATCTTAAAGAATAATTGGACTTTCAATACAATCGAGGTGATCCCTATTTCAGAATTACCCAATTATTATACCCCTGAAAACTCATATTTTACCATTGGCTTGATCGATAAAAATATGAGTTATACAAGGACCGTGACAACACCAGATTTCCAGGATGTTAAAGTAACAAACCTTCCCATATATCATCAATATTTTGAGGTATGGAAATTCAATGACAATTATTTTAAACAAGCTCCCGAAAAAAGAAAGAGAAAAGATAAATACGTTACACAGATAGCGCGACTTGAAATTTTTATGGATGATTATACATTAGCAAATCCCTATACCGTATTTCAAACTGCGTATTCAGACGAAACCCATTTAAGAAGCTGGGGACCTGGAATCTTCAAAAATCAAATACAAGAGCTGCAAGAATTACTAGCTAAAAATGAAAAGGACGGCCTGTATAGCAAAATATTCCAAAAGGATAAGGTAGAAAAACTGAAAGTAGAAACTCTTTACGTGCCAGATTATATTTTTGTGAAAAGGAATAAATTTAACGGTAACGAATCGGAGAGATTCGAAGAAAAGGAATTGATGGAAGGCTACGGATTAAAGTATCAGATAATTTCCATAGAAGACCTGAATTCAAAAATTTTGAATGGAGAGGAAATCTATTATCTATATTACGTTAGAAGCAATACAGATAAATACATTTCAATAATCAATTCAAAAACTGGTGAAGTGATCTATTCTATTTACCGCCCAATGTCCTATAATTTTAGTGACAAGGATATGAAGATTCTTCAAAAAGATATTGAGGATTAAAGAAAAAAACTCTGATAAGCAATTTAGTTTGCCCGCTCATTCTCCATATCAATAACCTTCGCAACCGTCTTTACTAGGCGGTTGTGGTTTTTTACAAAAGGATTAGTTTCGTCCCAAACATAGCCAGCAAGCACAGCACAAATCTGTTCTTTAATCACGGGATTCTCTGGTCGATGGAAAAATATCTTCTGTAGATTTCCTGTATACCATTCGCTAACGTAGGTTCTAAATACATCCACGCCTTTCATAATATAACCAGTGTAGTCCTCTTCCCAATCAACATTCTCACCCTGTAGTTCTTTGGTTATTAACTTCGCAGCTTTCAAACCTGATTCTGTGGCAAAAGTAACCCCAGAAGAAAATACCGGATCCAAAAATTCGGCACTATTACCTGTAAGGGCATAGCCTTTTCCGTAAAGTTGTTTTACCGCTTTTGAATAGTTCTTGATTATATGTGGCTCAAAGAGAAACTCCAAATCCTTCAGCCTATCATAGTAATAGTCCGAAATTTTCAACATTTCTTTAAATCTTTCAGCATTGGTACCTTTAAATGACTCAATAAATTCTGTTGGCCCTACAAAGCCAATACTAGTATTCCCGTTTGAAAAAGGAATAACCCAAAGCCAAACATCATCTTTTACCACATCAAATGTAATGATGGTGCCTTCCAAGCCTTCTGGTCGGTTAGGTTCTTTTACGTGAGTGAATATGGCAGAGTTTGCATCAAGTGAAGATGGCATTTCTAAATCCAGTAGTCGTGGCAAAACCCTGCCATATCCACTACTATCAATAATGAATTTCGCTTTTATTTTATATTCCTCCCCGTTTTCATCCTTAACAGTTGTGGTCGAATTACCATTTTCATCAAACTTTACATCAGTAACTTCGTGCCCAAAAGAAATATCTACACCTTTTTTCACTATCTCTTTGGCAAGTGTATTATCAAAATCGGCACGCGGAACCTGCCAGGTATAATCCCATCCTGGAGTATGTTTTTTTCCAAAATCAAAATTGCAAACAACATCGTTTTTCAAAAAGCGGGCACCAGACTTAATTTCAAAATTTTGAGCCATTAAGCAGTCTAAAAGACCAGTTTCTTCAAAATGATCCATACAGCGAGGTAAAAGACTTTCGCCAATTACAAAGCGAGGAAACCTGCTCTTTTCAACTACTTTTGAGCTTATTCCATTGTTTTTTAGATGTGAAGCCGCAACGCAACCTGATGGACCTGCACCGATAATTAACACATCAACAGCAATATCATTCATAAGATTAAGATATAAATTGTTAAATAATTCTAAATTTGCAATCTAAAATAAGTAAATCATTTTAGCACTTAAAAAGTTTAATGAACAACTGATTCAATCATAAATGCTAACATTACAAGGAAAACTAGAGATTGCCGATTTTGATCAAATAATTTTCAAAAACGAATCTGTTCAGCTTCACAAAGATATAATAGAAAGAGTACAAAATAGTTTCGATTTTCTGAAAGAATTCTCAGAAAACAAAACTATTTATGGTGTAAACACAGGTTTTGGGCCAATGGCACAATATAAGATAAGGGATGAAGAGCGTATTCAACTACAATACAACCTTATTAGAAGCCACGCTTCCGGTACTGGAAATGTAATAGCTCCTCAATACGTTCGTGCTTCAATGCTTGCGCGTTTAAATACCTTAAGCCTTGGTAATAGCGGAGTGCATCCATCAGTCATTAAATTGATGACAGAACTGTTAAACAAAAATATTATTCCACTTATCTATGAACACGGTGGCGTTGGGGCTAGTGGTGATTTGGTTCAGCTTGCACATTTGGCTTTGGTATTGATAGGTGAAGGTGAAGTCTTTTATAAAGGGGAACGCAAAAACACTGAAGAAGTTTTCAAACTTGAAAATCTTCAACCAATAAAAGTGGAGCTACGTGAAGGACTTGCGTTAATGAATGGCACTTCAGTAATGACAGGTATCGGAGTAATAAATGTTCTTTATACCAAAAATATTTTGGATTGGATGATTAAAGCATCTTCTGCTATAAATGAAATTGTGAAAGCTTATGACGACCACCTATCTTTTGAATTGAACCAAACCAAAAGGCACAAGGGACAACGCCAAGTTGCCGAAATGATGCGAACCCATTTAGAGGATAGTAAATTGACCCGTAAACGTGAACACCATTTGTATAATGGGTCAAAAGATGTTGAGGTCTTTGAAGAAAAGGTTCAAGAATATTATTCCTTGCGATGTGTGCCACAAATTTTGGGCCCTGTATTGGATACGCTCAATTCAGTAGAAAAGATATTGATTGAAGAAGTTAATTCAGCTAACGACAACCCGATTGTCGACGTTGAAAAACGAAATGTATATCACGGTGGGAACTTTCACGGCGATTATGTTTCTCTGGAAATGGACAAACTGAAAATAGTCGTTGCAAAAATGACAATGCTTTCGGAGCGCCAATTGAATTATTTGCTAAATTCAAAATTGAATGAAATTCTACCTCCATTCGTCAACTTGGGAAAACTAGGCTTGAACTTCGGAATGCAAGGTGTTCAGTTTACTGCAACCTCAACAACTGCGGAAAGTCAAATGCTCAGCAACCCAATGTACGTCCACAGTATCCCAAATAACAACGACAATCAAGATATTGTCAGTATGGGGACAAATGCAGCCCTCATCGCTAAAAAAGTCATTGAAAACGCATTTGAAGTTGTTGCAATAGAATTAATTACTATAGTTCAGGCAATAGAGTATTTGAAGGTACAGGATCAAGTTTCTTCTGAAACTAAAAAAATGTATGATGAAATCCGAGCCATTGTTCCAGTCTTTAAGGAAGATGTGGTAATGTATCCGTATGTGAATCAAGTGAAAGATTTTTTGATGGCATCTCTTAAATAGCTAACTAAAAATAATGTAAATTGCTAAGATGATTTTTAACTAACTCAAAAACACATTATTATGAAAACAATTGTTTCCTTGGCATTTGCCTTTTTTTTTGACAATCTCTTCTTTTTATGCCCAAGAGTTGGCATTAGTTCGAGATAATGGTTTGTTTGGTTACATAAACAAATCTGGAGACTATGCTATTCAACCACAATTTGAAAAAGCTGATAGCTTTGCTGGCAAATATGCAGGCGCAATGAAAGACAAAAAATGGGGCTTTATCAACACCTCCGGTGAATGGGTAGTGCAACCACAATATGATCGTGTGAAAGCATTTAATTCAGGATATGCCTTGGTTTTGGAAGGTAAAGAATGGAAATATATTAATGCGAAAAACGAAACACTTACTATTCCAGCAACAGATAAGTATTATGATTTTGACAATGGTGTTGCCATCATTAGAAGTGGCGATAGAGTTGGATTGATAGATACTAACGGAAAAACCATTTTAGAACCAAAATATGCTGAAATAAAAAGTTTCAATAATGGCCATGCAAAATTTAAGGATGGTGAGAATTGGGGCCTGTTGAACACTAAAGGTGAAGTAGTGATTCCCGCCGAATACAATGAAATAGGAGATTTCAGTAAAAATGGACTTTGGGGCCGAAAAGGTGATAGTTTTGGAGTGTTGAAGAATGCAACTTTTACATCGGTTCAGGGCATTGACAAAATTTGGGACTTCACAAATGATTCTCCATTAACCTACGCTCGAAGTAATAAAAAAATGGGCTTTATTAATGCTAAAGGGGAATGGGTTATTCAGCCGAAATATGATAAGGCACGTGCATTCAATGCTGGCCTCGCTCCCGTAAATGAAGGAAAAACTTGGGGTTACATTAATGAGAAGGGTGAAAAAGTTGTGGATTTCAAGTATGTTGATGCTGAAATTTATTCAGATAACGGTCTGGCTCCCGTTAAGGAAAAGAAACTTTGGGGCTTTATAGATAAAACAGGAAAATTGGTAGTTCCAATGGAATATGATATTTCAATCGGAATGTTTGGATTTTTACAAAGCGGCTCCGATAAAGGTTTTATTGGCGACCTTGCCCGAGTAAAGAAAAACAAGGAATGGGGTTTCATCGACAAAACTGGAAAAGTTGTGGGCAAATGGCACCAAAATGCTGAAAATTTTGTAGACACTTCAAAGTAAGATAGAAAGGAAAAAGTGCTCAGTGTTCAGTAGCAGTCGGCAGTAAAAACTTCGTGCCATTGCGAGAATTTTATTATGGAAGAGAAAAAAACAAAACAAAAATACGCATTAATAACAGGAGGTTCCCGCGGTATTGGCCGTGCAATTTGCATTCAATTGGCGAAAGATTTACATTACAGCCTTCTCATAAACTATAATGGCAATAAAGAAGCTGCC
Source organism: Aequorivita sp. (assembly GCA_034675805.1). Taxonomy (GTDB): domain Bacteria; phylum Bacteroidota; class Bacteroidia; order Flavobacteriales; family Flavobacteriaceae; genus Aequorivita. The sequence goes on from JAUCCX010000001.1 coordinate 2,253,146, forward strand.
CTACAAACCCTAAAAGAAGTTGAAGGATTTGGTGGTAAAGGCGAAATAATCCAGTTTAACGTTGCCAATGCCGAAGCTGTAAATAAGGCATTAGACCTATGGCACGAAACCAACAAAGATGCTATCATTGAAGTAATAATAAACAATGCTGGTATTACCAAGGATAGCCTATTTATGTGGATGAAACCCGAAGATTGGAACAGCGTTATTAATACTAGTTTGAATGGTTTTTATAACGTCACCAATGCTTTGATCCAAAATCTATTGGTCAATAAATACGGACGAATTATTAATATGGTTTCGGTTTCAGGATTAAAAGGAACTCCCGGACAAGTTAATTATTCCGCAGCAAAAGGAGCAGTTATCGGTGCCACAAAAGCGCTTGCACAAGAAATCGCAAAACGTAATATTACGGTAAATGCAGTAGCTCCTGGTTTTATAAAAAGCGATATGACGGCAGAACTTGATGAGAAAGAACTTAAAAAAATGATTCCAGCTAACCGTTTTGGTGAAGCAGAGGAAGTAGCTCATCTTGTGAGCTTCTTAGCATCATCAAAATCTTCATATATTACCGGGGAAGTTATTAATATTAATGGTGGAATTTATTCCTAAAAAGAAGGAGAAGTGAGAAGAGTAGTAATAACCGGAATGGGCATTTATTCTTGCATAGGTAAGAATTTACAGGAAGTAAAGGAGTCGTTGTACAATGGAAAATCTGGCATTATTTGCGATGGAAAACGAAAGGATTTTGGCTATCGCTCGTGCTTAACAGGTTGGGTAGAAGAGCCAAACTTAAAAGAACAGCTATCGCGCCGCGAACGTATAAGCTTGGGTGAAGAAGGTGCCTATGCCTATACAGCAACCATTGAAGCTTTAAAAAACGCCAAAATAGACCAACAATTTCTTGACGAAAACGAAGTCGGCATCCTTTACGGAAATGACAGTACCGCAAAATCTGTAATTGAATCGGTTGATAAAATTCGTGAAAAAAAAGATACAACACTTGTCGGTTCTGGCGCTATTTTTAAAGCGATGAACTCTTCAGTAACAATGAATCTTGCAACCATCTTTAAGTTGAGAGGAATTAATTTTACAATCAGCGCAGCCTGTGCTAGTGGTTCTCATTCTATTGGTATGGCGTATTTTCTTATAAAAAATGGATTACAAGATTGTATAGTCTCAGGTGGAGCACAAGAAATAAACGAACTTGCAATGGGCAGTTTTGATGGTCTTGGTGTTTTTTCTACCCAACTGGATCCAACAAAGGCAAGTCGCCCATTCGATAAAGATAGAGACGGTTTGGTGCCAAGTGGCGGAGCGGCTACTTTGATTATTGAAAGTTACGAAAGTGCGGTAAAACGAGGCGCACCAATCTTGGGAGAAATAATTGGTTATGGTTTTTCTTCGAATGGAGACCATATTTCAACACCAAATGTTGACGGTCCTGCACGCGCGATGAAAATGGCCTTAGAACAAGCAAACATAAAAGCTTCCGAAATTGACTACGTAAATGCGCATGCTACATCAACGCCTGTAGGAGATGCGAACGAAGCACACGCAATCACAGAAGTTTTCGGTGAAAATGGTCCTTATGTAAGTTCTACAAAATCTATGACTGGCCACGAATGTTGGATGGCCGGAGCAAGCGAAGTGATTTATTCTATGCTAATGATGGAATTCTCCTTTATAGCCCCAAATATTAATCTTGAAACGCCGGATCAAGCGGCTTCTAAATTAAACCTTGTTAACAAAACGTTAAACAAAAAAATTGATGTATTTTTGTCCAATTCTTTTGGCTTTGGGGGAACCAATTCCGCATTAATTATTAAAAAATGCATACATTAAAAATGAACAAGGAAGTTATAGTAGAAAAAATCAACTACTTTTTGGTAGATGAGTTTGAGGTAGAAAGCGAAGATATCGAACCAAAGGCAAACCTGAAGGAAACGCTGGAGTTGGATAGTTTAGATTTCGTGGACCTGGTGGTTGCTATTGAGGCTAACTTTGGTGTTAAATTGACTGGCGAAGATTTTATGAATGTCATTACTCTTCAAGATTTTTACGACCTGATCGAAACAAAAATCAGCTGAAATTTACAATAACTATTTATGGCGGGTCAATGGGAGGGCAAGAGCAAAGGCACCGTTTTAGGGTATAAAATCTTTATATTTTTTATTAGAAAATTAGGGGTTCGCGCTGCATACGGGCTACTTTACTTCGTTTCGCTTTATTATGTTTTCTTTGCTGGAAAAAGCACCCGCTCCATTTTTTATTACTTTCACAAAAGACTGCACTATTCTCTGCCGAAGAGTTTTTTCAGTATCTATAAAAGTTATTACACCTTCGGGAAGACCATTATTGATAAGGTCGCAATCTCCTCAGGCTTAAAAAATAGATTTACCCATGAAGGTGATGGGATGGAAAACATTATAGAACTTCTGGATAAAAAACAGGGTGGTATTATGATAAGTGCCCATGTCGGTAATTTTGAAATTGCTGAGTTCTTTTTTGAAGAAATTGACACGCGTTCGCAGATAAGTCTTGTTACAACAGATGCCGAGCATAAGAATATAAAGGAGTATATGGAAAAAGTGACCATACGTTCCAATGTTAAGTTTATTTTGGTAAAAGATGATATGTCACATGTTTTCGAAATCAATAATGCACTTAGCAATAGTGAATTGGTCTGCTTTACCGGTGATAGATATATGAAAGGCCAAAAAGTTCTGACCGAATCACTTATGGGAAAGGATGCAAATTTTCCCGCGGGGCCTTTTTTGTTGGCCAGTAGGTTAAACGTCCCTGTCTTGTTCGTCTATGTAATGAAGGAAACCAATAAACATTATCACCTTTATGCCCGTCGAGCCGAAGTAAAAAACCGCGATGCACAAGGTTTATTAAAAAAATATACAGATAGCGTGGAATGGATGCTTAAGAAATATCCATTCCAATGGTTCAACTATTTTGATTTTTGGGAAACAGACGAATAAAAGGATCCCCGCCTTCACGGGTATTGAAAATGAAAGAAATATTAATAATTTATTTTTCGCAGACAGGACAACTTTTTGATATTCTGAAAAATATAGCTTCAGAAATTTCAGATGAAAAAGTAAAAATATCCTATTATGAAATAATCCCGAAAAAGAAATTTCCTTTTCCGTGGAAACAGGAAGAGTTTTACGGTGCTTTTCCCGAAACCTTTCTTCAAATTTCCACTCCATTAGAAAGAGTTCCTTCTGAAATTCTTCAGAAAAAATACGATCTAATAATTTTGGGATATACAACTTGGTACTTAACACCTTCTATCCCAGTTAATTCCTTCTTAAAATCTGAAGAAGCCAAAACCTTGCTAAGCAATACACCTGTTGTTACAGTTTCTGCCAGCCGCAATATGTGGATAATGGCACAAGAAAAAATTAAGAAACTTTTGGTTGCGAATAATGCGAAATTGGTTGGGAACATTGCATTAGTGGATAAAAATCTCAATCACATAAGCGTCATAACAATCGTGCATTGGCTTATGGGTGGAAAGAAAACCAAAATGCTAGGAGTTTTCCCTAAACCTGGGGTTTCAGATAGCGAAATAGAGGCAGCTTCCCGTTTTGGAACTCCCATTAAAGAAGCCTTGGTTCAAAATGAATATTCAAAACTGCAACAAAATCTTTTAGACCTTGGTGCTGTTAAAGTAGATCCATCACTCATAGCCACGGATATCCGTGGAAATATGGTCTTTACCAAATGGGCTAACCACTTAATTAAAAAGCAAGGTAAAGAAAGAACGAAATGGCTCGTTTATTTTAAATATTATTTGTTATTTGCAATATGGCTAATAGCCCCAATAGTATTTATTGTATTTTTGATCACCTATATCCCAATGTACCGTAAAATTCAGCGGGAAAAGGCTTATTATTCATCAGTTGCATTAAAGCAAGATTAATGAAGAACGTATATATTACTAGGATTGCCAAGTTTTTGCCTAATGAGCCAGTGGACAATGAGGCAATGGAAGGAAAACTTGGAATAATTAACGGAAAGACCTCTAAAGCACGCCGAATAATTCTTCGGAACAACCAAATCAAAACTCGTTATTACGCAATTGATGACAAAGGAAATATAACTCATAATAACGCTCAACTTACTGCAAAGGCGGTTGAGGCTTTATGTGATCAAACTTTCAATAAAAATGAAATTGAATTGCTGTCCTGCGGTACTTCTAGCCCGGACCAAATTTTACCGAGTCACGCTTCGATGGTGCACGGTTTCTTAAAGAACGGAAACCTTGAAGTGAATTCTCCTTCTGGTGCTTGTTGTAGTGGAATGAACGCTTTGAAATATGGTTATATGGCCGTAAAATCTGAGCAGGTAAAGAATGCCGTTTGTACTGGTTCTGAAAGAACTTCTTCTTGGATGAAATCAGAAATTTTTGAAGATGAAGTAGCGTATTTGCAAAAAATAGAAGAGAATCCGATTCTTGCTTTTAATAAGGAATTTTTGCGATGGATGCTGTCCGATGGCGCTGGAGCAGTTCTTTTAGAAAGTGAGCCAAATGGAGAAACTCCTTTAAAAATCGAATGGATGGAAGGCTATAGTTACGCTTTCGAACTAGAAACCTGTATGTATGCTGGCGGTGACAAATTGGAAGATGGAAGTCTAAAGCCATGGAGTGAATATCCAGCTGATGTTTGGGGAAAAATGTCGCTTTTCGCAATGAAACAAGATGTGAAATTATTGGGCGAAAACATCCTTCAGAAGGGAGTCGAAAGTATGAGAGATGCTATGGCAAAGCACAAAATCACTGAAGAAGATATAGATTATTACCTACCTCACATTTCCTCGTATTACTTTAAAGAAAACCTATATAACGAAATTGAACGCCAAGGACTTCACTTACCTTGGGATAAATGGTTTATAAACCTTGAAAAAGTCGGGAATGTTGGCGCTGGCTCCGTCTACCTTATGTTAGAAGAATTGGTGCACTCAGGGAGCCTTAAAAAAGGGGATAGAATATTTCTACAAGTGCCAGAAAGTGCACGTTTTGCATATTCTTATGCTTATTTAACCGTGGTTTAAATGAATGCTTTCATCGAAAAGATAACGGATAAAGATTTCATCGGAAAATTGATTCCGCAGAAAGCACCGTTTGTTATGGTGGATAAATTGCTTCATTTTGAAGAAAACAAAGTAATCGCTGGCTTGACTATTGCCGCAGAGAATATTTTTACACAAAATAATAAGTTTACCGCACCAGGCTTGATTGAGCATATGGCACAATCGGTTGCGCTTTACACAGGCTATCAGTTTTTCCTGAAAAAAGAAGCTGCCCCAACAGGATATATCGGTGCTATCAAAAAAGCTGAAATCTCTGAGCTTCCCTCCATTGGAAAGGAATTGGTAACTACAGTAATTATCCTTCATGACATTATGGGCGTTACATTGCTAACTGCTGAAACTAAATGTGATGGACGAATAATCGCTTCCAGCGAAATGAAAACCGTATTGGCCACTTAATGAAGTATACGGATATTTCAAATATTGATATTTCAAATTTTCTTCCGCACCGAGACCCGATGTTGATGGTTACTTCAGTATTGGAGATTGATGAAAATTCAGTTGCTACCAGATTCCATATTACAGAAAACTGTGTTTTTTTGAAAGACGGAGTGCTTTCTGAAACAGGATTAATCGAAAATGCGGCACAAGCTGCTTCTGGTGTAGTGGGACAAACGTTTTTTGATAAAGACGATCTAAAAGGAACAGGTAATAAACTTGTTGGCTATATAAGTGCAATTAAAAAAGTTGAAATCATTCAGTTACCAAAAGTTGGTGAAACCATCGTTACTAAAGCAAAGCTACTCTCAAGATTTGATACAGAACAGATGACTCTGTGCAGCCTGGAAGCAGAAACCTTTCTCGGTAAGAAATTAATTGTATCTTCTACCATGAATTTTTTAATCCATGAGGTCTGATTATGAAGAAGAAGGAAGTACCCCAAGACAAGAGTAATCTAGAATCTGCGAATTTCCGCGAACTATGTTATGCGGTTGATGAAAATGGTGAATACATTACCGAAAACAGCAGTGGTTGGGAGCCAAAAACAGTAGCCTTAAATAATGCAATTGAGGAAATCAATGAGCGTATTTCTGACGCAAAAAAACGTGTGCTTTCGGGTGAAACCAGCCCAATTGAATATTATATGGAACTACACAAAATGGACGTCGGTATTTTAGCGAGCTACATCGGTTTTTGGCAATGGAAGGTAAAACGACATTTCAAGCCTTCAATATTTAAGAAATTAGAAGATAAAACTTTGAATAAATATGCTGAGGTTTTTGAGATTTCAGTAGAAGAACTTCAGAACATTTCAGAATAATGGAAATAGACTTCGCTCACCACCAATCTGCCCATTGTGAAAACGGCGTGGTTTCAAATTTGATGAAACACAATGGTTTCAACGTTAGTGAACCTATGGTTTTTGGCATTGGCAGCGGTTTGTTGTTTTGTTATATTCCTTTATTGAAAGTGAATCACGCGCCGGTTGTCACCTATCGTGCATTGCCTGGACATATTTTTACGAAATTCGCAAAGCGCACTGGTGTAAAAATGAAGCGTGAAAAATTCAGCAATCCAAGAGATGCCAAAGCAAGACTGGATGAAAACCTTGAAAGAAATAATCCTGTCGGGTTACAAGTTGGAGTTTATAATCTTCTCTATTTTCCTGATGAATACCGTTTTCACTTTAATGCCCACAATATGGTGGTCTATGGGAAGCAAGGTGATCGTTATTTGATTAGCGATCCAGTGATGGAAGAAGTTACTTCCCTTTCTGAAAAAGAATTGGAAAAAGTGCGATTTGCTAAAGGGGCTTTTGCCCCCAAAGGTCATATGTATTATCCAATTGAGTTTCCCGAAAAACTAGAATTAAAAACTGCAATCGTAAAAGGAATTAAGGATACTTGTAAAACGATGCTCGCTCCAATTCCGATTGTTGGGGTTAGGGGAATTCATAGAATAGCAAACCTTATACGTAAATGGCCAAAGACGAAAGGTATTAAAACAGCCAACCATTATTTAGGACAAGTTGTTCGTATGCAAGAGGAAATTGGTACTGGCGGTGGTGGTTTCAGATACATCTATGCTGCTTTTTTGCAAGAGTCAGGCAAGTTATTAGGAAATCAAAAGTTAATTGAACTCTCAAGAGAAATGACCGAAATAGGTGATTTATGGCGCGATTTCGCCCTTGAAGCATCAAGAATATATAAAAACCGCAGTGCTCAAACCGATAGCTATAATAAAGTAGCCAACCAATTGGACCATATCGCTGATTTGGAAAAAGTGTTTTTTAAGAAGTTAAAAAAAGCAATTTAATTACTCCATGAAACTCTGCACTCCTCTGTGCAATTCTGCAAAACAACAATGATAGAAATAAACCAACTTTCAAAAAGATACAAAGGCGCTGAATTCTTTTCGGTGAAAGACCTTACTTTGGAAGTTGAAAAAGGGGAAATTTATGGTTTGCTTGGCCCGAATGGTGCTGGTAAGACGACACTTATTTCAATGTTGACTTCTTTATTGAAGCCAACTTCCGGCTCATTCACCATAAACGGTCTTAATTTTAGGGAAAATAAAAATGAATTAAAACAATTGATCGGTATCGTTCCTCAGGAATACGCGCTTTATCCTACGCTTACGGCTTATGAGAATCTGCAATATTTCGGAAGTATGTATGGAATTAAAGGTGAAATTCTAAAAGATTCCATTAATGAGCATTTGGAAATCATGGGGCTTTCAAAATTTAAGAATAAAAAGACGGCCACTTTTTCCGGTGGAATGAAGCGTCGAGTGAATTTGATTGCCGGAATTCTTCACCAACCCAAAGTGCTGTTTCTGGATGAACCCACAGTTGGGGTGGATGTGCAATCTAAAAACGTGATTATTGATCATTTAAGATCATTAAACAAACACGATACAACTATAGTTTATACCTCCCACCATTTAAACGAAGCCGAACTTTTCTGTACTCACGTTGCTATTATGGACAATGGTGAAGTAGTTGTAAAAGGTATTCCGTCGGAATTAATAAAAGACCAAGCAGGCGCCAATAATCTTGAAGACGTATTTTTGGCAAAAACGGGTAATGCACTTCGCGATTATGCATAAACTCTTAGCTTCGACATATAAGGAAATTCTTCTGCTAATCCGCGATCTAGGTGGAATTGCTATCCTTTTTATAATGCCTTTGTTGCTGTTGATAGTTATAACCTTGGTGCAGGATAGCACCTTTAAAACAATTAGTGATATTAAAATCCCAGTCCTTTTGGTGGATAACGACAAAGGTGAAGTCTCAAAAAATATCATTGATAATCTTTCCGAGTCCAATTCATTCGAAATACTTCAAAAAAATTATGAAGAAGAAGCGAGGGATGCTGTTTTTGCAGGAAAATACCAACTGGCTATCATAATTCCAGAAAATCTTTCGGCTTCATTACAAAAGAAAGTAGATCGGAATGTAGAAGGTATTTTGTCAAAATTCGGATTGGAAGAAGATAGTTTGATAGTCGCGAAAGAGGTAATTACACAAAAAGAAGTCAGACTTTATTTTGATCCAGCAACTCAGATGAGTTTTAAATCTTCGGTAAAAAATGGCATCGATAAAATGATTTCGAAGATTGAAACTCAAAGCATTTACAGTGCCTTTCAAACCGAATTGGGCGAAGAAGGCGCTGAGCCAATCTTTGATACAGAGAATTTTATCGCTTTCAAAGAAATTCTTCAAACAAAAAATAATCAAGAGATTATTCCCAACTCGGCACAACATAACGTTCCGGCTTGGACTTTGTTTGCTATTTTTTTTATTATCGTGCCGCTTGCCATCAATTTGGTAAAGGAAAAAAATCAAGGCACCTTTGTTCGCCTACGCACCAATCCTGTGAGTTATGCAACCGTTTTAGGGGGCAAGACCATAGTCTATCTTGGTGTTTGCTTAATTCAATTTACCTTGATGCTCCTTGTTGGAATCTATCTCTTTCCAGCTATCGGACTTCCAGGACTCGACGTATCGGGAAAATTACCGATGCTCTACATTGTTGCACTTTTTTCCGGGTTGGCGGCAATTGGTTTGGGATTGCTTCTGGGAACTATCGCAAAAACACAAGAACAGGCCGCACCTTTTGGAGCGACTTTAGTAGTAATTCTAGCTGCACTAGGAGGCGTATGGGTTCCCGTTTTTGTAATGCCAAAATTTATGCAACTTATCTCAAAAATTTCTCCTATGAATTGGGGATTGGAAGCATTTTACGATGTATTTTTAAGAAATGTACATTTTGCAGAAATCCTTCCCGAAATTTCATTACTATTGTTGTTCTTCCTTGTAACAGTCCTAATAGCAATAATTTATAACCGAAGAAGAAATGCCGTCTAATAATAAAAATGAAATAAGTTTTACTTCTGAAATCAGAGTGCGCTTCACTGAAACCGATCCTTTGGGGATTGTGTGGCACGGCAATTACATTCAATATTTTGAGGATGGACGTGAGGCTTTTGGCCGAGAGCACGGTATTTCATATTTAGAACAGAAAGCGAATGGATATACGTCTCCAATTGTGAAATCTTCCTGCGAGCACAAGTTGCCACTGCGTTATGGGGATGTGGCGATAATAAAAACTACTTTCATCCCATCACCGGCAGCAAAAATGATTTTTCGTTATCGTATTTTTGATCCTAAGGGGAGATTGGTATGCGTGGGCGAGACTATACAGGTCTTTTTGAACGATCAAGGGGAACTCTCTTTGACAAAACCTAAATTTTTCGTGGAGTGGAAGGAGAAAATGGGAATTTAGAGAATGAGGAAAACATATATTTCATATAACAATATTTTTAGCAGCTTAGGCTTTGATAGTGAAGAGGTCGTAGAAAATATTTCTAAAGAAATATCTGGGCTTCAAATATATGAAGATACTTCTTTGTTGCCGGAGCCATTTTGCGCCTCGATGATTCCTTCTGAAGCTATAAAAGACGAATTTGACAAAATTGCGGATCCTTCAATATTTACGAAGCTTGAACAGATGATGATTCTTTCGCTGAAAAAAGTCATTGATGCCTCAAATATTTCTTTAAATGAAAAAGTTGGATTGATAATTTCAACTACTAAAGGAAATATCGACGTGCTTGAAAAGGAAAATAATTTTTCCGAGAGTCGAGTCTATTTGAGCGAATTGGGAAAGACAATTCAAAACTTTTTCGGCTTTAAGAATGAAGCAATTGTGCTTTCTAATGCTTGTGTTTCCGGTATTTTGGCTATCTCAGCCGCAAAGAGATTTATAACCGAAAGAAAATATGATCATGTTTTTATAACAAGTGGTGATTTGGTTACAAAATTCATTCTTTCTGGATTCAATTCTTTTCAAGCTTTATCTGCCGAACCGTGTAAACCTTATGATAAAAATAGAATCGGAATTAACCTTGGTGAAGTGTCAGCCAGCGTTCTAGTTACTTCATCCATAGAAAACCTACCTAAGGAGGCTGTGGAAATTCTAGGCGATGCCACTTGTAATGATGCAAATCATATTTCTGGACCATCACGTACAGGGGAAGGTCTTTTCAGAAGTGTAAAGGCTGCTATGAAAGAAGCAGATATCACTGCTGAAAAAATGGATTATATTTCTGCCCATGGCACAGCCACATCTTTCAATGATGAAATGGAAGCAATAGCCTTCAGTCGATTGGGATTGCAAAATGTGCCACTAAATAGTCTGAAAGGATATTTCGGACATACTTTAGGGGCTTCAGGACTGATGGAAACGATTGTGGGAATGCATTCTATGGAACAAAATATTCTTTTTTCTTCCAAAGGATTTACCGAACTTGGCGTTTCAAAAAATATAAATATTATTTCGACCAATACACCAAAAATGTTGAATATTTTCCTAAAAACTGCTTCTGGTTTTGGGGGCTGCAACACAGCGGTGATTTTTAAGAAAAGAACCAACTAACCAACCATTAATGTCAAATTCAATAAAAAAGATGAATGCAGTCGAAGCTTTGGAAGAAGCTCATCGAATTGCTTTTGCACCCTTTGTTTTCCAGGCTTCAGTTTCACTTCGTAAACTAGGAATCCTGGACTATATTTTTGATCATCGTGAAAATGGAGGCCCTACAGCTGAAGAGATCTCAGAAAATCTTTCCCTAAGCCCATATGGTGTTGGGGTGCTTTTAGAAATTGCTTTAACTTCCAATATTGTAAGTAAAAATGAGGATGATAATTACGAATTGACCAAAGTAGGGTATTTTCTAAATTATAATGAAACCGCTGGCATTAATCTAAATTTTGCTCATGATGTGTGTTACAAAGGATTGTTTCATTTAAATGAGTCTATAAAAACTGGAAAGCCCGAAGGACTTAAAGAGCTCGGTCAATGGCCAACGATCTACGAGGGTCTTTCACAATTGGAACCTGCTGAACAAAAGGCTTGGTTCGATTTCGACCATCATTATTCTGATGATATTTTTTCAGAAGCACTGGAAAAGATTTTTGAAAGAAAACCTAAAAATCTTTTCGATATTGGCGGTAATACTGGTAAGTTCTCCATTAAATGCTGTAATTTCAATGACGAAGTAAAGGTGACAATAATTGATTTGCCAGGACAATTGAACATGGCTTTGGCAAATGCCGAAAGTAACGGTTTTAAAGATCGAATTTCAGGGTATGCGATTGATTGGCTTTCGGAAAACCCGCAAATCCCTACGGGAGCTGACCTTATTTGGATGTGCCAGTTTTTGGATTGTTTTTCTGAAGATGAAATCGTTAAGGTTTTGAGTACCTGTGCCGAAGCTATGAATCCTGATGCTGAGTTGATAATTGTTGAAACCTTTACAGACAGACAGGCATTTCGTGCTTCACAATTTATTTTGGAAGCTACTTCACTTTATTTTACTGTGCTTGCAAACGGGAATAGCAAAATGTATCCTGCCAGTGTTTTTTTAAGATTGATTGATAAGGCAGGTTTAAAATTAAAGGAAGACATCAAACTAGGTGAATACCACACGATGCTTGTGTGCGAAAAGAAATAACATTTTGTCTAAAATATTTCACATAAAAAGCTATTGTCACATAAAAAACCAAACTGTTTCAGTCAATGGAAATATTCTTTTTAAGGATAATTCAGACGAATACACCTCATTTATAAAGAATGCCTATAAATCTTTAAAAACGGATTATCCAAAATTTTTTAAAATGGATAATCTTAGTAAACTTGCATTTTTTGCGGCCGATGTTTTGTTGAAAAATGAAGGTCTAAATGAAGAAGAAAATAATATTGCCCTGATTTTTTCCAACAAAACTTCTAGTTTGGATACAGACAGAAAGCATCAAGCTTCAATTGGAAATAGCAATGAATACTTCCCTAGCCCAGCAGTTTTTGTTTATACGCTTCCAAATATTTGTTTAGGTGAGATAAGTATTAAGCACAGACTGTATTCTGAAAATAGTTTTTTTATCTTTGACCGCTTCAATGCTGAACATTTGCAACTGTATTCTAATAGTTTATTGCAAAATGAAAGGACGGATAAAGCACTATGTGGCTGGGTAGATTTTGATGAAAGCAGCTACGAAGCTTTTCTGTATTTAGTTGAAGAAGAAGGAAAAATTAAACATAACACTGAAGAAATAACCAGATTATACAATTCATTATGAGCGAATTAAAAGAAGAATTAAAAGCGAAAATCATAGAGCAATTGAACCTTGAGGATCTGTCAGTAGCAGAGATTGCAGACGACGATGCCCTTTTTGGTGATGGTCTTGGCTTAGATTCCATTGATGCCTTGGAACTTATCGTAATGCTGGACAAAGATTACGGTATCCGTTTAAGTGATCCAAAAGAAGGACGTAAGATTTTTGAATCTGTTCAAGTGATGGCAGATTATATTCAGGAGCACCGCACCAAATAATTTTTTACATAGAAACTGTTCGGTTGTCCTGATCAAACATTGTCTGTTCGAGTGCAGCCGATCCCTATCTTTTAAGCAATAATATATGAGTAAAGGAGTAGCCATTACCGGAATGGGTATTATTTCTGCTATTGGCAACAATGTGGCGGAAAACTACGATGCGCTCATACATGGAAGAAAAGGCATAACCCGCGTTGATAATATTGAAACTATTCAGCGTGAAGAAATTATGGTAGGTGAAATCAAGTTTACCAATAATGAATTGATTGCCCAACTAAGACTTCCACCCTCAAACAATTATTCCCGCACCGCAATGCTTGGTGTTATAGCTGCCAAAGAAGCGATTGTAAATGCTGGAATTTCCAATATCAAAGAATATAAAACGGGCGTCGTCTCCGGCACTAGTGTAGGCGGAATGGATATGACCGAAAAATATTATTACGAATACCTCACCGAAAAAGAACATCAAAAATATGTTGAAAGCCATAATGCTGGTGATTCTACACAAAAAATTGCGGAACAATTGGGTATTGAAGAAAGTTTGGTGACAACAATTAGTACAGCCTGTTCTTCCGCAGCAAATGCTATAATGTTAGGTGCGCGATTGATAAAATCCGGAAAACTGGATAGAGTAGTGGTTGGTGGCGCGGACTGCCTTTCAAAATTTACCATCAACGGTTTCAAAACCTTGATGATTTTAAGTGATACTTATAACACACCTTTTGATGAAAACCGAAAGGGCTTGAATCTCGGGGAAGCTGCCGCTTTCCTAGTATTGGAAAGTGATAAAGTAGTTAAAGAAAAAAATAAAAAAGTGTTGGCATACGTAAAAGGTTATGGAAATGCGAATGATGCCTTTCATCAAACGGCTTCTTCGGAAAATGGCGATGGCGCAACTTTGGCAATGGAAAAGGCTTTGAAAGTTGCCGATTTAAAAGCTTCGGAAATAGATTATGTCAATGCTCACGGAACCGCTACCGGCAATAATGACCTTTCTGAAGGGCGTGCGCTTCTTCGAATTTTTGGGAATGAAATGCCAGAATTCAGTTCCACAAAAACATACACAGGTCACACTTTGGCTGCAGCTGGAGCAGTTGAAGCAGTATATTCTATTTTGGCCTTGCAAAACAATGTGATCTATCCAAACCTGAATTTTCAAACCCCAATGAAGGAGTTTTCAATGATTCCGCAAACGGAGTTGAAAGAAAAAGAATTGAATACCGTGCTTTCAAACTCACTTGGTTTTGGAGGAAATTGTTCTTCACTTATATTCTCAAAAAAAGCGTAATGAAGAGGGTTTACATAAATAGCATCGCTTCTATTTCGCCGCAAAAAACCTTTGATAGCAAAACTTTTTTGGAGGAAATCACTGATTATAACGATAACGTAATTTTTGCGCAAGACCCTGATTACAAACAGTACATTCCACCTGCCGCGGCTCGAAGAATGGCAAAAGGTATAAAAATGGGTGTGGTTGCTTCAAAAATCGCAATGGATGATGCCGGAATTGAAAATATGGATGCGATCATTACCGGTACTGGAATGGGCTGTATGATTGATTCTGAAAAATTCTTAAGTGCCATTATTGACAATAACGAACAATATTTAACGCCCACTTCTTTCATTCAAAGCACCCATAATACCGTTGCGGGCCAGATTGCATTGGGAATGGAATGTAAAGCTTATAATTTTACCTATGTTCATTCCTCAATTTCATTTGAATCTGCCCTGTTGGATGCCAAAATGCAACTTGAAAATGACGAAGCCGAACATATTTTGGTTGGTGGCGTGGAAGAATTGGGTGAGCACACCACCAAAGTGCATCGCGCTATCAATCACATAAAGCTTGAACCAATTTCAATTTCTAAAATTTTAAATTCTAACACACAAGGTGCAGTTTTTAGTGAAGGGGCTAATTTTTTCGTGGTCTCAAATGAAAAAAATGAAAGTTGTTATGCCGAATTGGTTGCAGTTGAAACTTTTAATGTGCTTAAAAAAGAAAAAGTTTCTGAGACAATTGAAGCTTTTTTGAAAGAAAAAGATTTGACTAGGGATGATATTGATATTGTAGTTTTGGGCAACAATGGGGATATCGATTTTGATGGATATTATCACCAACTTTCCGAAGGTATTTTCAACAAAACCCAACAGGTTTTTTACAAACATTTGGTAGGCGAAAGTAACACCGTTTCGGCTTTTGGTTTTTGGTTGGCTTCCAAAATTCTAAAAACACAATCGATTCCTGAAATTGTAAAGATTAACGAAAGTAAATCTTTGGAAATTAGAACTGTTTTATGTTACAATCAATATCGTGGCCAAAACCATAGTCTCATTTTGCTGAAAAAATGTTGAGATTCTACACCATAAATGCCATGGCTTTGGTAATCTTTTTTGGATTGCTTCTAACAGGCTTTTTTGGTGATGTCCCGGCTTGGCTTTATGTTTTATTTGTTGTGATTTGGATTTTAATTACTGCTATTGGTTCATTTCAAATCAGGTGGAATTATCATTTTCAATCCTTGAACCATAACTATAAAACTTCGGAAAAATATATTTCATTAACTTTTGACGATGGCCCAGACCCCCAATTTACTCCAAAAGTTTTGTCACTTTTGAACATACACAATGCAAAAGCTACTTTTTTCTTAATAGGGAAGAATGCTGAAAAGTATCCAGAATTAGTTCAGCAAATAATCAAAGAAGGTCACACCATTGGTAACCATTCATTTTCGCATTCCAAAAATTTCGGGTTTTTCCCCACAGATAAAATCGTCTCGGAGTTAATGCAGAATAATAAAATTATAAAGGAAATTGCTGGAAAGGATATGACAATGTTTAGACCACCATTTGGAGTAACCAATCCGAATATCAAAAAAGCATTGCGAAAGACAAATCATCAATCTATTGGCTGGAGCAAGCGTAGTCTTGACACAACAAGTCTTTCAGTGGAAAAAATCTTAAGAAGAATTACAGTTGACTTAAAAAAAGGCGATATAATTTTGCTTCATGACAGCAGCGCAAAAACCATTGCCGTATTGGAACAGTTATTGCTATTTTTACAATCGCACCAATTGCAGTCTGTCCCAGTAGATCGTCTGCTTGAAATAGAAGCTTATGCGTAATTATTTTCTATCATTATTTTTTATAGTGGGTATATTTTCAATTCAGGCACAGGAAAGTGCCATGAATGCTTCAGAAATCATATCATTTAAGGAAAAAGTAATAGCTTCTGCAAAATCCACGAACACCATTAAAACCGATTTTGTACAATTTAAGCATCTCGACTTTTTATCAGATGATGTAAAGACTTCTGGAAGAATGGTTTTTAAGGCGCCCAATTTAATAAAGTGGGAATATACCAATCCATATCAATACAGCGTAGTCTTCAAAGCAGACCAGCTGCTTATTAATGATGGTGGCACTAAAAGCAAAGTAGATATTGGTAACAGTAAACTTTTCAAAAAGCTGAACCAATTGATTGTGAACAGTGTAAAGGGAAATATGTTTAATGATGCTGATTTCACTGTTTCCTTCATCAAATCTGCAAAATACAACAAGGCAGTTTTTATTCCAAAAGACAAAAAAATAGCGAATTATATCGCTTCTTTTGAATTGCTTTTTAATAAAGACGATGCACAGGTTCACGAAGTGAAAATGGTCGAGCCGTCACAAGATTTCACTAAAATTATCTTTAATAATCGAATTTTAAATAGCACTATTAATGATTCGGTTTTTAGCAATTAGTTTTTTTGCGATTTTTTCTCTGTCTTCGTGCTCATTAAAGACCACCGAAGGCTTGCGAAGTATCTCATTCAGTAAAACTGAAGTTAAAAATCCCTATTTCTCTAATCCCGAAATTGATTATGTTTACAAGGCGAAAATTGAGGTTTATGGTAAAAATTTCGGTGGAATTTTAATTGTTAAAAAAACTGGACAGCAGATTCATCGGATTGTTTTTACTACAGAATTTGGAAGTAGGCTATTTGATTTTCAATATGAAGATGATAATTTCATCAAGAATTTTGTGATAGAGGATCTAGATAAAAACTTCATCATCAATATTTTGAGAGATGATTTTAAATTGTTGATAAACGAAGAAGCTAAAATTTTGGAGGCTTTTGGTTCTGATAACGAGAATGTATACAAAACACAAAACAAAAATCGGTTCAACTATTACTTTGTTTATCTAGAATCGGGACGGCTTCTAAAAATTGTAAACACTTCAAAAAGAAAGGAAAAAGTTGAGATAGATTTTATTTCTTCTGACGGTGAGATTGCCGAGATAATCTCCATAAAACATAACAATATCAAGCTATCAATAGACTTGGAAAAATTCAAAAAAGAATAATATGCTCATCGAAGGATTATATAGCGTTATTTCCATTGAAAAAACTGCTACTGGAATTTTGGCAAAAGTTCACTTGAACAAAGATAATGAAATTTTCAAAGGGCATTTTCCTGGAAATCCTGTGATGCCTGGTGTTTGTATGATTCAAATTATAAAGGAACTTACTGAAGAGGCGACTGAAAAGAATCTTTTTTTATCCGTATCTTCAAATATAAAGTTTATGGCTATCATAAATCCTGAGTCAAATCCGGATTTGCAAATCGCTATAGATATCACTGAGGAAAGTGGGGAAGTGAAAGTGAAAAATATTACCTCGTTTGAAGATACGATAGCTCTAAAGTTGAACGCGACTTTTAAAATTCTTGAATGATGAAGTATTTATTTTTTATAGCCTTTTTTGTTTCATGCACTGTCAATTCACAGGACTTAAAACAAATCCGTTCCCTATATCCAGAGGCTGAAAAAAGTAGTGAAGTTACTTCAAAATTAGAAGCCCAACTTTCAAACATAATAGGAAAAAATGCATCGGTTTTAAAGGCATACCAAGGAGCAGTTTTGACGCTTAAGGCAAGATTCTCAAAGTCAAAAGAAGATAAGAAAGCATATTTCAAAAAAGGTGTTTTCGCAATTGAAAGCGCACTAAAAGATGAAAGTTCTAATGTCGAGATTCGTTACTTACGTTTGTCAGTACAGGAAAATTCCCCAAGATTTTTGGGCTATCATAAAAATATTGAGGAAGACAAAGAGTTTATTCTGAAAAATTATGACAATATTTCTCCAGAGGAATTAAAAAATTTGATTAAAGATTTTGTTTTAAAATCTGATAATTTTAGTAATGTCGAGAAACAACAATTTTAAAATATAATATATTGATTATGCGGTATATTTATTTCGCAATCCTATTTTTTTCTATTTCAAAGATTTTTGGACAGGATATTATATTGACCAAAGAAAGTGAGTTAATTCGTGCCAGGATTACAAAGATTACTACCGATATCGTTCAGTACAACAGGGCGGATAACCTGGAAGGTCCTATTTATGAGTTGCCAATTTCCCTAATTGAAAAAATCGATTTTGAGAATGGAGTCGTACAATTTTTCAAAGTTGAAAACAAAGCTCAGTCTACTTCAGAATCTTTAAATTTCTCATTGGCTGAAACGAAAGAATTTATAATTAAAACCATCAACGAGCACGGTTTTGAGGAGGACACTTTTAAGCGTAGATATCGGGCTAGTTTTGAAGACGATTATTTGCGATTGATTGTCATGAGAAAGGATGAGATCGAACCGACTAATAGAGGTATTCTTTATGATTTTTCGAATGTTTATAAGTTCCAAAGAGTTTCTAAACGTTCTGATAAACTTTCATTCGTAAATATCTGGGTGTCGATTGTCAAGAACGAAAAAAAGATGAAATTCGACAAGCATAAGTTAATTATGCGTGTTGATAACCCTGATAAGGCGGAGTCTATTCTTAATTCACTTAAATATTTTAATACTCTGCTTGTTGGTAAAAGCAAATCAGATGATAAGTTTTAATTCCTAAAACCTATATTTGCTTTGTGCTCTTTATACTTCAGAGGAACAAAGGTCACAACGAAGCACTACCCAAATGAACCAAAAACTACTTTCAGAAAATTTTAAAATCCTGAAATGTTGTGTAATTATTCCTACTTACAATAATTACACAACCTTGCAAAAGATCATTGAAGGTGTTTTGACTTATACAGATGACGTGATTGTAGTGAACGATGGTTCTACAGATTCTACTTCAGAAATATTGGTTCAGTTTCCTCAAATCCAACAAATTCATCTATCAAGAAATAAAGGAAAAGGCCATGCGTTACGTCAAGGGTTTAAACGAGCCGAAAGTTTAGGATATAGCTATGCGATTACAGTTGATAGCGACGGACAACATTTTCCTGAAGATATTCCAGTTTTCATAGAAGCTTTGGAGAGCGATTCGAATAAAGAGATGCTGCTTATAGGTTCTCGAAATATGAGTCAATCGGGTGTCCCAAAAAAAAGCAGCTTTGGCAACAAGTTCTCAAACTTTTGGTTTTGGGTAGAAACAGGAACTCGACTGCAGGATACTCAGTCGGGATTTAGGCTATATCCTCTTTTTGCTATGAGAAAACTCAAATTTTACACCAATAAATTTGAGTTTGAAATTGAAGTGATTGTTAAGGCAGCTTGGCATGGAATCGAAGTGAAAAACATTCCGATCCAAGTGCATTATGAAATGGTTGATAGGATTTCACATTTTCGCCCATTTAAAGATTTTACGCGAATAAGTATTTTAAACACCTGGTTTGTGTTTTTCACATTTCTATATATAAAACCTAGAAATCTTTTCAGAAAACTAAAAAAAAAAGGTTTCAAGCGATTTTTGATGGAAGACTTTCTGGGCAGTGATGATTCCCCTGAAAAAAAAGCATTATCTATTGCATTAGGGGTTTTCATTGGGCTCTCGCCCCTTTGGGGTTTTCATACCGTGATTGTTATTTTTTTGGCACTACTTTTAAAATTGAATAAAGTGATTGCGTTTGCATTTTCAAACGTAAGTCTTCCGCCGTTTATTCCTTTTATACTTTATTTTAGTCTTAAACTTGGAAGTTGGTTTTTGGGAGAAAATTTTATACTCTCCATAAACGAAATAGACCCCAGTTTAGAGTTGATGAAATATTTAAAATCCTATATTGTTGGCAGTTTGGTGCTTTCTGTTTCCGTCGCTATGACTAGTGGACTTGTAGGCTATGTTTTCTTGACTTTTTTTGAACGGAAAAAGATTCTTGACAATGGGTAAATGGTTTTTCAAAGTATATAAATTTCTACTTAAAAATAGATTAAGAAGTGTAGCTCTGTTTCTATTATTATTTTCTTCATTGGTTTTTTTAGTTTCAAAAATTCGCTTTGAAGAGGATATTTCAAAATTAATTCCTGTAAATAGTGATACGAAAGATATACAGAAAGTCTTACAGACCGTCAATTTTACAGATAAAATAATAGTAACAATTCATCGAGATGATAATGTAGAAGTTGATGACCTTACTCAATATGCCACAGAGTTTGTTGATAGTTTGCAAGCAAACTCTTCTCAATATATAAAAAGTATCCGAGGCAAAGTAAACGATGATGATTTGTTGCGTACCATGGGTTTTGTCTATGAAAATCTACCCCTGTTTTTGGACAAAGATGACTATAAAACGATTTCCAATAAACTTCAAAAGGATAGTATTTCAGCAATTACTGAAGCAAATTACAAGACTTTAATTTCGCCTTCAGGTATTGTTTCAAAGGATATTATTTTAAGAGATCCACTCGGTCTTTCATTTATTGCGCTAAAGAAATTAAGACAACTTGGCGTTACCGATGATTTTGTGTTGAAAGACGGTTTTTTGGTGAGCAAAGATGAAAAAAATATTTTACTTTTTATAACTCCAAAATTCTCCAGTAGTGAAACTGCTGAAAACGGAAAGTTTGCCGAACAACTTTACGCCCTTCAAGATTCACTCAATCAAAAATATTCGAAAAAAGTGAGCTGCGAATATTTTGGGGCAGTGCTCATTGCCGTGGCCAATGCCAAACAAATTAAGAATGATATCCAATTTACTGTAGGCATTGCATTTACATTGCTCATTTTGGTCTTTATCTTTTTTTACAGAAAGCTATATGTCCCTGTCATATTGTTTGTGCCAACACTTCTAGGAGGCTTACTAGCCGTGGCTGTATTGTATTTAGTTCGCGGACAAATTTCTGCCATTTCTCTGGGAATTGGCTCTGTTCTATTGGGAGTAACTCTTGATTATTCGTTACATATTTTAACCCACATCCGCAATAACGAAACTCTTGAAAGCCTTTATAAAGATGTGACTGAACCAATTTTGATGAGTAGTCTAACGACGGCTTTAGCATTTTTGTGTCTTTTATTTTTAGACTCACAAGCTTTGCAAGATTTGGGAATTTTTGCTGCTATAAGTGTTTTAGGGGCTTCAGTTTTTGCACTTTTCTTTATTCCGTTAGTTTATAGAAATCCACTTTCCCAAAAACAGCGAGTTAATATTTTAGACAAGCTTGCGGATTACCCATTTCATAAAAATAAATGGTTGTTGATCGGATTGGGGGCAGTTATGATAATGAGTATTTTCACATTTCATCGCGTTGAATTCAATAAAGATATTTCAAAACTCAACTATGAGCCAGAGGAAATAAAAACTGCAATGCAGAATTTGGATAAGTTGACCGATATTTCTTCAAAATCAGTTTATTTGGCTACCTATGGGAAATCGGTAGAAGGAACGTTACAGCTTAATGACTCCATTCATAATACACTTGAATTGCTGAAGGAGGAGGGCAAAATAGGTAATTTCAGCTCTATTGGTGCATTGGTCCATTCACAGCGAGACCAACGAGAGAATATAACCATGTGGAAGAAATTCTGGGATGAATCCCGAATAGAGAGTACTGAAAACGATTTAATTGAAATAGGTGCCGAAAGTGGTTTCAAACCTGGAACTTTTGAAAAATTTTATACTCTTATAAATAAAGATTTCACAACCCTGACACCAGAGGATTATCAAGAAATCCCTTCATTCCTTTTGGAAGATTATATCAGTTCCAAGGCAGATTTCACAACGATAACCACCTTGATAAAACTTGATAATGACAATACTTCAGAAATAAAAAACGTCTTTAAGGGAATTCCAAATACTATCGTGATTGATCGTCAGGAAATGAATGAGACGTTTTTGGGGAATCTTAAAAGTGATTTCAATAGTCTGATTGGCTATTGTATGTTGGCCGTTCTGTTGATCTTATTTCTTTTCTTCCGAAGCTTTTCCCTAACATTGGTTGCCATCACACCAATATTCCTCACTTGGTTTTTTACCTTAGGTATAATGGGGCTTCTTCATATAGAATTCAATATTTTTAATATAATTATCTCTACCTTCATTTTCGGATTGGGCATTGATTATAGTATTTTCATGACCAAAGGTCTTTTAAAGGAACTCCAGACCGGCGAAAAAGTTATGGTAACGCATAAAACATCAATTATGCTTTCCGTATTGACTACAATTTTGGGGGTTGGTGTATTAATTTTTGCAAAACATCCTGCATTATATTCTATTTCAATTGTTTCGATTATCGGAATTTTCTCAGCAATGATTACTTCCTTCACGATACAGCCACTGCTCTTTAAACTTTTTATTGGTAGCTCGAGAAAACGTCCAATAAATCCTAGAATGTTTGTGCATTCAATATTCTCATTTGGCTACTTCGGGCTTGGAGGAATGTTTTTATCTCTTTACAGCGTCACTTTGATGCCGGTACTTACAATTAACAAAAAAATCAAGATGGAGAGGTTTCACAAAGTGATTTCGAAGTTTATGAAATCGGTGCTGTACACCAATCCTTTTGTAAAGAAAACGATCATCAATGAAACGGGGGAGGATTTTTCGAAACCTGCTGTAATCATTGCAAATCATACTTCTTTCCTTGATATTTTGGCCGTTGGAATGTTACATCCAAAAATTTGTTTTTTAGTGAATGATTGGGTCTATAATTCGCCAGTCTTCGGGAAGGCCGTACAAAAGGCAGATTTCTATCCCGTTTCCAGTGGTATCGAAAACAGCGTGGAGCTACTTCAGAATAAAATAAACCAAGGTTATTCGTTGATGGTTTTTCCTGAAGGAACGCGTAGTCAAACTAACAAAATTAGAAGGTTTCACAAAGGTGCGTTCTTTTTGGCAAATCAATTTAACATTGATATTCTTTCGGTTTTGATTCACGGCAATAGTGAAGTTAATCCAAAAGGAAGTTTTATTATAAAAGATGGAAGCATCACCGTTAAGGTCCTATCTAGAATAAAGGCTGATGATGTTTCATTTGGGAAAAATCACACAGAACAAGCTAAGAAAATAGGAGCTTACTTTAAGAAAGAATTTTTGAAATTGAGACAAAAGATTGAAGGTCCTAAGTATTTTCACCAGATTATTCTAGAAGAATATCGATACAAGGGCGATAAGTTGCTTCGCAATGTAAAAAATGATTTAAAAGAGAATGCAACAAGTTATTTCGAAGTAATACAAAACGTTGAAAAGAGTGGAAACATAGCGCATATTTCAGATGATTTTGGGCAATTGGATTTGCTTTTAGCACTCGATGGGCCAGACAGAAAGATTTTTAGCTGGATTCAAGATCCTGATGTACTAACCATGCTTCAACATACGTATCTAACTCAAAAATATGGAAGCTTAAACTTTAATGATTCTCTAGTAGAAATTTTGCATCCAGATATTGAGACTTTGATAATCAGTTCTGAGAAAATGATGTCCGAAGTAGTTGCGCAAATATCCAATCTATCTGTAAAAATTATCGTGCTATTGAAGTGCGGATCTATCCAAAATGAAGAAGATCTAGTTGCTTTGGGGTATCAAGTTACGAATGGTGACACTAATATTAGTATATTTAAACCAATGGGAAACAAAGAGATATGAGTGAAAAATATGACGTAGTAATCATAGGCAGTGGGTTAGGAGGTTTGGTTTCAGCAAATATTCTAGCAAAGGAAGGTTATAGCGTTTGTCTTTTGGAAAAAAATCAGCAATATGGTGGAAATCTTCAAACCTTCGTCCGTGACAAAACCATATTTGATACTGGGGTTCACTACATTGGCGGACTTTCAAAAGGTCAAAATCTTCATAGCTATTTCACGTACTTGGATATTTTGGATGATATTAATCTCCAAAAAATGGATGAAGATGGTTTTGATAGAATCACTTTTGATAATGATCCAAAGGAATACCGCCACGCACAGGGCTATGAGAATTTCATAAAAACACTTTTAGAGGAATTTCCTTCCGAAGAAAAAGCTATTAATGCCTATTGCGATAAAATGAAGGAAACCTGTAGCTTCTTTCCGCTTTATGGTCTAAAACTTGGAAAACCATATTATGAAAATACGAGTCTCTTTGAAGTGAAGGCTAAGGAGTTCATTGATTCAATTACCGAAGATCAAAAGCTTCGTGCAGTTTTGGGTGGAAGTAATCTCCTGTACGCTGGTGAGGAAGATCGCACACCTTTTTATATGCACGCACTTTCGGTAAACTCATATATCGAAAGTTCTTACCGTTGCATAAACGGTGGTAGCCAAATAACGAAAGCATTGCTTGCGCGGTTTCGTGAAAATGGCGGAAAGGCTTTCAAACGCCACGAAGTCACGAAATTTGAAACGGAAAATGGCTTAGTTACTGGGGTTCAAATAGAAAATGGAAAAACTATAAAAGGAGATATATTTATTTCGAATGTTGATCCAAAAATCACTTTAAATTTAATTGGACATGATTATTTCAGAAAATCATATAGCAGCCGTATTGAAAATATTGAAAGTACCATTGCGGCATTCAGTCTTTATTTGGTTTTGAAACCCAATTGTTTTAAATACATGAACCATAATTATTATCATTTTAAAGATTATAGAAATATATGGAATGCTCATAATTATACCCAAGAAAGTTGGCCTGAAGCATATATGGTTTCTATGGGAATAAAACATAATAAAGAGGAATGGGGAGATAATATAACGGTAATGACCTATATGCGCTTTGAAGAGATGCGGCCTTGGTTGGATACCTTCAATACCGCTGCCAACAAAAATGAACGAGGCCAGACATACGAAGAGTTCAAGGCTTATAAATCTGAAATTATTATAAAAGAATTGGAGAAAAAATTCCCCAATCTTCGAGATTGTATAAAATCAGTATACGCTTCAACTCCTTTGTCTTATCGAGATTATATCGGTTCCAATAATGGATCAATGTATGGCTATGTAAAGGACGCAAATAGTCCCTTAAAGTCATTTGTCTCCCCACGAACAAAAATTAAAAATCTTTATTTTACAGGGCAAAGTTTAAATATGCACGGTATTTTGGGCGTTACAATTAGTGGTGTAGTAACCTGTTCTGAAATATTGGGAGGTGAATATTTACTGAACAAAATCCTAACGGCTAATAAAAAGAAAGAAATTACTTAATCATATTGAGATATGGGGCAAATCAAGACAACGTCGATATCGAGAGTCCAAAATATATCTAAAGCAGATTTTATTAAAAACTATTATAAACCTCAAAAACCCGTTTTAATTGAAGGTCTGACGAAAGATTGGAAAGCTTTCCAAAAATGGAATCTCGATTATATTCAAGAATACGCTGGCGACCAAGTTGTGCCATTGTACAATAATGAACCGACCAAAGGAAGACAGAGTTCTGCAGAACCTGCAACCGAGATGAAAATGGCAGATTATATTGACTTGATTAAAACAAAACCTACAGATTTACGGATTTTCTTTTATGACTTGAAATTAAAACTTCCAGAACTTTTAAAGGATTTTGAATATCCCGATATTGGGCTTAAATTTTTCAAAAGACTTCCAGTTCTCTTCTTTGGCGGAGAAGGTTCTAAGGTTTTGCCTCATTATGATATGGACTTAGCAGATTTGGTGCATTTTCACTTTCACGGCACCAAAAAAGTATTGCTATTTTCACCGAAACAGACTAAATACCTTTATAAAATTCCATTTGCCGTACACAATTTGGAAAGTATAGATTTGGACAATCCCGATTTTGATAAATATCCTGCATTGCAATATCTGGAAGGTGTTCATGCCACCATGAAACACGGTGATGCTCTTTATATGCCTAGTGGGTATTGGCACTTTATAAAATATTTAGATGGAGGTTTTTCTATGACTCTACGTGCTTTTCCCCGTAATCTGGGGCGTCTTGGTAATATGTTATACAACGTTTTCTTTATGCGTCACTTTGAAAATCTTATGCGTAAATCCTTTGGCCAAAAATGGATTGACTATAAGGAAAACCGAATAGTGGGAAAAACCAATAAACGTATCTCGAAACGGAATAAATAAAACGCTTAAAATGAAATTTTTTAGAAAAATCTTTTCGTATGTCATTTTTTCTGCTCTTCTAATTTCATGTGGCGTTTCCAAGTCTATACGCGATCGGCCGGACGTTAGTATCTATAATTCAGCGATTCCTGAAAAAGTAAAAATAAATGATTCAACTTTTGTCGCGGGCAATAATTCTTTTCTAAAAAATAGCCAAGGTCAATGGGAACTTTATGTTGAAGGAAACCCGCTGCAAATCGGAAAAATAACAGGAAGCCTTACACAGGATCTCTTACAAAAACAAGAAGCTATTTTTTTTGATAAATTGGAAGAATTAGTTCCATCTAAATTCCAACAATATTTTTTACGGAAGTTTTTGGCTTGGTACACTCGGAAGATGTATTTACACATTCCCGAGGAATACAAGTCTGAGCTCTATGGGCTTTCACAGTACTCGTCTTCCAATTTTAGCGAAATAGGAGATCCGTATTTAAGACTTCTTTACCTCCATGGCGCTCACGATATAGGCCATGCGATGCAGGACCTAATGCTGGTTGGCTGCTCATCTTTTGCTGTTTGGGATGATAAAACCGTGGATGGCGAATTACTTATTGGAAGAAACCTTGACTTTTACGCAGGTGATGATTTTGCAAAGGATAAAGTAATCGCCTTTGTAAAACCATCTAAAGGATATAAATTTATGTCCGTTAGTTGGGGAGGAATGATTGGTGTAGTTTCTGGAATGAACGATCAAGGATTGACTGTAACCATAAATGCCGCGAAATCTGAAATTCCCATGTTGGCGAAAACGCCCATTTCCATTGTAACGAGGGAGATTTTGCAGTATGCTTCAACTATTGAAGAAGCTATTGAAATTGCTAAAAAACGAGAAGTATTTGTTTCAGAAGCTATTTTTATAGGAAGCGCGAAAGATGGAAAAGCAGCAATTATAGAAGTGGCACCTGATAATTTTGATGTTTATGAAGTTGAAAACACCAATCAATTGATTTGTTCCAATCATTTTCAAGGTGAAGCCTATAAAAATGATACTCGGAATTTGGAGTGGATTGCCGAAAGCCATTCTATGTATCGTTTCGAGAAAATGGAAGAATTAATTTCTGAAATGGATAAATTGAATGCAGCGGATGCGGTTGCAATTCTTCGGAATAAAAAAGGCTTGGACAATAAGGATATAGGTTATGGTAATGAAAAAGCTCTAAACCAATTATTAGCGCATCACGGTGTAGTTTTTAAACCTGAAAGTAGAAAGGTTTGGGTTTCCTCAAATCCTTACCAATTAGGAGAATTTGTGGAATATGATTTGGATGAAGTTTTCAGGAACAGAGAAGGGAATCCATCAGTAACTTCGCTCTCAGCCCCAAAAGGAAATATTCCTGAAGATTCGTTTGTCCATTCAAAGGAATATAAGGATTATGAAGTGTATCGAATTTTAGAGCGTCAGATTGAAGCAGCAATCTCAATAAAGGTAAATATTTCACCTGATATTCTTAAAGAATTTCAAATGAAAAATCCGGAGTATTGGAAAGCATATTATTTAATCGGAAAGTATTACTTTGGAAAAAATTATGACGCTGCCGCAAAACGAGCATTCGAAACAGCATTGACCAAAGAAATAACAACTGTACCCGATAAAGAGAGAATTAAAAAATATCTGCGTAAAATAAAACATTAACCCTGCCGTACGGAAGGTGTGATTGTGCCCTCTGCGGCTCTGTGGTAAAAATTCCACCACAAACATTTAGAGAACGCGGCGGAAATTTGAAGATCAAAATGACTCCAGAAATAGAAAAAGCTACCAAAGAAGAAATAAGAATCTTTCAAGAAGAAGGATTTAAAGAAACACTTCGATATTTAAATGAAAATTCACCATTTTATAAGCGCTTTTTCAAGGAGCACAATATTAATGTCCTAGAAATAAAGACCTTGGAAGACCTCCAGGGTATTCCTGTTACTACAAAAGATCATCTTCAGAAATTTAATGATGATTTTATCTGTGTTCCGAAAGCTGATATAATTGATTACGTCACTACATCAGGTACCTTGGGCGACCCCGTGACTTTTGCTTTGACCGATAAAGATTTGGAAAGATTGGCTTATAATGAAGCAATCTCTTTCGCTTGTTGCGGTGTGGGAAAAGAAGATATCTTACAACTGATGACCACTATGGATAGACGATTTATGGCGGGATTGGCATATTTTCTTGGTGCGCGAAAATTAGGCTCAGGTATAATACGTGTTGGTTCGGGAATTCCAGAGTTACAGTGGGATTCAATTATAAAGTTTAAGCCTACTTATCTAATAACAGTACCTTCATTTCTTTTAAAGTTGATTGAATATGCCAATCAGCACAAGATCGATCTAAAAAATACGGGAGTCAAAGCTGCTATTTGTATTGGAGAGCCTATCCGTGAGCAAGATTTCTCACTGAACGTTTTAGCAAAAAAGATAAAAAGGGATTGGGATATAGAGCTTTTTTCAACTTATGCTTCCACCGAAATGAGCACCGCTTTCAATGAATGTGAAATGCATATTGGAGGTCATCACCATCCTGAGTTGATAATTGCGGAAATTCTCGATGATAACGACTTGCCTGTAGAGGAAGGTGAAGTTGGGGAACTGACCATTACAACTTTAGGTGTTGAAGCTATGCCACTTTTACGATTTAAAACTGGTGATCTTGTGCAAGCTAATAATCAACCTTGCCAATGTGGAAGAAATACGATGCGATTGGGCCCAGTAGTAGGACGAAAAAAGCAAATGGTGAAATATAAAGGAACTACGCTCTATCCGCCAGCAATGTATAATATTCTAAATAATTTCCCAGAAATCAACACTTATGTCATTGAGATTTTCCACAATGATTTGGGCACAGATGAAATTCTGATAAAGATTACCTCTGAAAATATTACAGAGGAATTATTACTTGAAATAAAGGATCATTTTAGGGCTAAATTACGTGTAGCGCCCAAGATTGAGTTTGCTTCCCACCAAGAAATCGATATTCTTCGTTTTCCTCCTCTAAGCAGAAAACCTGTGGATTTGATAGACCACAGGCTTTAATATAAAAGATAGCATTTGAGTTTATATTTTGAAAGTAATCACAGGCATATCGGCGTGATTTACCATATCTTCACTTATACTTCCGTTAAAAAAATGGGAAATACCCTTACGGCCGTGTGTCCCCATTCCGATTAATTGGGCATTTATGTGATTTGTAAAATTGAGAATCCCTTTTTCTACCGAAGTATCGTTATGTATATTGAGCGAGTAGTTTTCAACACCCATCCCTTTTACAAAATTCTCCATGATTTTTTGTGCTTGCTTTGATGTTTTAAAGTCTGCAGGAGTATTCACAAAGAGTAAATGCATTTTAGCTTTAATTTTTTTGGCAAACTTTTGCGCCTTATCGAGAGCTCCACGACCTTCTTCAGAAAAATCAGTGGCAAATACAAAATCATTTATGTTAAAGTCAGGATGGTCATTTTTGATAACCAAAACGGGAGTGTTAGAGGTCCGTACTACCTTTTCAGTATTGCTGCCCACGAACATTTCTTTAAAACCACTGGCGCCATTAGAGCCCATAACAATAAGATCTATTTTATTTTTTTTACAAGCATCCTCAATGTCTTCATATATTTCGTTGTGACCTATTGTTTCATTTAACACGATACCGTCCAGATAAGGTTTTTCTCTAAGTTCACTAAAACGTTTTTCGGCGAGTTTTATGAAAAACAGTGACTCTGGAAGGTCACCCGAATTAGAAGTTGTGGAAAGATTAAGTGGCATTTCCATTGAATGGATCACAAATATTTCACTATTGTGCTGCTTTGCAAGCTTTATGGCGACTTTTAACGCATTCTCCGCTTGTACTGAGAAGTCTGTAGGGACAAGGATTCGTTTCATATAAAATAGTTTATGGTCGTTTTTGGCAGTATTAAAGTACGAAAATAAATCGTTTGGCCTTGGTTTTTATAATATTAAAAATTTATAGTATATTTGCACCGAATTTGATACGAAAATATCTGAGGGGACTAAAGTCCCCTCTTTTTATAGCTTAAACTAATGCGTGAAAAAGTAGCAGAACTGCTCAAAAATGCGCTTGACGAAAACAAGTCACTGTTTTTAATCGACCTTAATATTTCTGAAGACAACCAAATACGGGTCATTCTGGACGGCGACAAAGGCGTTACGGTCGAGGATTGCATGGCTGTTAGCCGAGTAATTGAACATAATTTAGACAGGGAAGAATATGATTTTTCTTTGGAAGTTATGTCCGCAGGCGTTTCGGAGCCATTGACTCTACCGAGACAGTACAAAAAAAATATTGGGAGAACTCTAAAAGTGAAAACCAAAAAAGAAGAAAAAATTGAAGGGGAGCTTATTGCTGCTAACGACGAAAGTTGTACCTTAACTTGGTCTGCGCGAGAGCCTAAACCAGTAGGGAAGGGAAAAGTTACCGTTCAAAAAGAGGCTATATTGCCTTACAAAGATATTATGGAAGCAAAAGTGATGATAACATTTTAATTGAATTGATATGGAAAACTTAGCACTAATCGATTCTTTCTCAGAATTTAAAGACGACAAACAAATAGACAGAGTAACGCTTATGGCGATACTTGAAGAAGTTTTCAGAAGCGCACTTAAGAAAAAGTACGGTAGCGATGACAACTTTGATATTATTGTAAACCCAGATAAGGGCGATCTTGAAATATGGAGAAACCGCGTTGTGGTTGCAGATGGTGAAGTAGAAGATCCAAACGAAGAAATCTCTTTATCAGCTGCCCAAAAAATCGAACCTGATTTTGAAATTGGAGAAGATGTTTCAGAAGAAGTGAAGTTAATCGATCTTGGCCGTCGCTCCATATTGGCGCTTCGCCAAAACCTTATTTCAAAAATACACGAACACGACAATACTATTATATATAAGCAGTTTAAAGATCTCGAAGGTGAAATTTATACTGCAGAAGTACATCACATACGTCACCGTGCTGTAATCTTGTTGGATGATGATGGAAATGAAATAATTCTTCCTAAAGAAAAACAGATCCCTTCAGATTTCTTTAGAAAAGGAGATAACGTTCGTGGAATTATTGAGAGTGTGGACCTTAAAGGAAACAAACCCACAATCATAATGTCCCGTGCGAATCCAGTTTTTCTTGAAAAATTATTTGAACAGGAAATTCCAGAAGTTTTCGATGGTTTGATTACCGTTAAAAAAGTAGTTCGAATTCCTGGTGAAAAAGCAAAAGTAGCAGTAGATTCTTACGATGATCGTATTGATCCAGTTGGAGCTTGCGTCGGAATGAAAGGATCTAGAATCCACGGAATTGTGCGTGAATTAGGTAATGAAAACATAGATGTTATCAACTATACAAGCAATCTAAACCTCTATATAACCCGCGCTTTGAGTCCAGCGAAAGTAACTTCAATCAAAATAGATGAAGTAAGAAAACGTGCTGAAGTTATTCTTCGTCCAGAGGAAGTGAGTAAGGCAATAGGTCGTGGTGGGCATAACATTCGTTTGGCTGGTCAGTTGACTGGTTACGAAATAGATGTAATTAGAGAAGGGGCAGAAGAAGATGTGGAATTAACTGAGTTCTCAGACGAAATTGAAGGCTGGATTATTCAAGAATTCAAGAAAATCGGATTAGATACAGCTAAAAGTATTTTGGAGCACGATATCAACGATTTGGTTAAGCGTACTGATCTTGAAGAAGAGACTATACGCGATGTAATTAATATATTAAAAGAAGAATTTGAAGAGTAGTTCAAACTTTAATTACTTTTATACAAATTTTTTAAAAAAGACAAAACAGGAGAAGCATTTATGGCTGAAGTAAAAAAGAAAAGGCTAAGTCAGGTATTACGTGAGTTCAACATCTCGTTGGATCGTGCCGTGGAATTTTTGGGTTCCAAAGGATTTGAAGTGGACGCAAGTCCAAATACCAAAATCTCGGGTGACGAATACGAAGTCCTTTTTGAAGAATTTGAAACCGACAAGAGTAAGAAAGTTGCATCCAAAGAAGTAGGTGAGGAAAAGCGAAAAGAGAAAGAAGAATTTCGCTTGGAGCGTGAACGAGAATTGGAGGAAAAACTGAAAAAGGAAGAAGCTTCGCGAGTTATTCGAGCTGAAGTGAAATTGGATGGACCAAGGCAAGTGGGCAAGATTGACCTTGATGCTGGAAAGATCAAGAAGGAAGAGCCAAAGCCTATAGAGAAAGTTGAGAAACCGGTTGAGGTCAAGAAAGAAGAGGTAAAAAAAGTAGAAACTAAACAGCCCGAAATTGTAGCTGAAAAACCTAAAGAGGAGAAAATAGAGGAGGTTGAAACCAAATCAGCTACTCCTGCCAAGGAAGAAAAGCCGAAAGGGGAAGTTGTAGCAAAACCTGTGGAGAAAATTGAGGATATTCCTGTAAAAATGGAATCTCCGAAGGAAGAAATAAAAGAAGAGACAAAAGAGGCGGTTTCTAAAGATTCAGATACAGTAACAACACAATATCGTAAACTAGAGGGGCCGAACTTTACCGGTCAGAAAATAGATCTTACTCAGTTTAAAAAGCCAGAAAAGAAGAAAGATCCTAAGGCTGACGATAAAAAAGATAAAAAAGGGAAGAGACGCCGCATAAGTAAGGAAACTCCAAAACCTGCTGGCACTCCTGCATCCACTAATTTTAAGGATAATCGCGGACCAGCTGGTAGAAAACCTCGCAGCACCACTCCAAAAGAAGAGCCTAGCGAGGAAGAAGTACAGAAACAAGTACGTGAAACCTTAGAGAAACTTCAAGGTAAATCTTCTAAAGGAAAAGGAGCGAAATACCGACGTGAAAAACGAGATACGCACCGTCAGAAATCAGAAGATGATTTAGCACAACAAGAAGCTGACAGTAAACTGATAAAGGTTACTGAGTTTGTTACGGCAAGTGAAATGGCCACGATGATGGATGTTCCTGTTACTAAAATTATCTCAGCGTGTATGTCTTTGGGTATGATGGTAACGATGAACCAACGTCTGGATGCAGAAACTTTGAGCATTGTTGCAGATGAATTTGGATTTGAAGTGGAATTTGTAACTGCAGATATTGAAGAATCATTAGACCGCGAAGTAGATGCCCCAGAAGATCTGGTGTCCAGAGCTCCGATCGTCACCGTAATGGGTCACGTTGATCACGGTAAAACTTCACTTTTAGATTATATTAGAAAAGAAAATGTAATCGCCGGTGAATCTGGTGGAATTACACAGCATATCGGTGCATACGGGGTGATTTTAGAAGGTGGTCAAAAAATGGCTTTCCTTGACACTCCTGGTCACGAAGCATTTACAGCAATGCGTGCTCGTGGTGCGCAGGTTACTGACCTTGCAATTATTGTAGTGGCTGCGGATGATGATATTATGCCGCAAACAAAAGAAGCTATAAGCCACGCACAAGCAGCTGGTGTGCCAATTGTTTTTGCAATCAATAAAATAGATAAACCTGCAGCAAATCCCGAAAAAATTAAGGAAGGATTAGCCCAACTGAATCTTTTGGTAGAAGATTGGGGTGGTAAAATACAGTCGCAGGATATTTCTGCAAAGACTGGTGAAGGTATAAAAGAATTACTTGAAAAGGTATTGTTGGAAGCTGAGATGCTAGAGCTTACGGCAAACCCTGATCGCCCAGCAAATGGTACGGTAGTAGAAGCATTCCTCGATAAAGGTCGTGGATATGTTTCAACGGTATTGGTTCAAGGCGGGACCCTTAGAGTAGGTGATTATGTGCTTGCTGGCCAACACAGTGGAAAAGTTAGAGCTATGCAGGATGAGCGCGGCAATAATGTAAAAGTAGCTGGTCCGTCAACCCCTGTTTCAGTACTTGGTTTGGATGGTGCTCCACAAGCAGGAGATAAATTTAATGTATTTGAAGACGAGCGTGAAGCAAAAACAATTGCCACCAAACGTACTCAGTTACAAAGAGAGCAATCTGTTAGAACACAACGACATATTACGCTTGATGAAATTGGAAGACGTATTGCTCTTGGAGATTTCAAAGAATTGAATATCATTCTTAAAGGTGACGTGGATGGTTCTGTTGAAGCATTAACAGATTCATTCCAACAACTTTCTACGGAAGAAATTCAAGTAAATATAATTCACAAAGCTGTTGGACCAATTACCGAAAGCGATGTATTGTTGGCTTCAGCTTCTGATGCGATTATTATTGGTTTCAATGTGCGTCCAATGGGTAATGCTCGTCAAATTGCAGACAAGGAAGAAATCGATATCCGAACATATTCTATCATTTACGATGCAATCAACGATGTAAAAGATGCAATGGAAGGAATGCTTTCTCCAATAATGAAAGAAGAAATTACTGGTACAGCTGAAATACGTGAAACATTCAAAATTTCGAAAGTAGGGACCATTGCAGGATGTATGGTATTGAGCGGTAAAATATTCAGAAACTCAGGCATCCGTCTTATCCGTGAAGGTGTAGTAATCTACACAGGAGAGCTTTCTTCATTAAAACGTTTTAAGGACGATGTGAAAGAAGTGGCAAAAGGTTACGATTGCGGTATTCAGGTTAAAAACTACAATGACATCTATGAGAATGATATTATTGAAGCGTTCCAAGAAGTGGCAGTCAAGAAAAAACTGAAGTAATTTCATTTTAGATAAATGTAAAACGACTTGAAAATTAATTTTCAAGTCGTTTTTTTATTTTGTCGAATTCACTTTTCTTAATGCTGAAGTGGGATCAAGCATAATTGTTTTGTTTAGACAAAGATTGTTGTTTGTCTGCAAAAAATTATTATCCTGCTCTTTTTAATATCTAAACTATTCTCGGAAAATTTTTAACTTTGAAAATGAGGCATTGCCAAATTTATAAAATCCCAGGGCACATATAGGAGAATTGGACTATTTTACTCCTCGACGTGACAACCGCATCACAATGTTGTATATTAGCATTAGGTACTTCTACAAGTATAACTTTCCTCTCTGAAAATATTATTTGGAAGTATAATTTGTCCTTTTATTTTCAGACCGCATGTCGACGCTATGCCGACTCTATGCCGACTGTGTGCCGACTCTATGTCGACCATACTCCATAGATGCTTCATATATACCCCCAAAATTCTTTCACTATTGCCACATATAACAATTGGAATATCCATCTCCGTTTTTCGTGGTGGTTAGTGCTTGGTAGTCAAATTAATTTGTTATATCGCAACGCTCTTGAAAAGTATATGGATCAATACGGTGTTAATATTTCAAACAACTTCAATAACTTGTTTGAGGCCCCGCAATTAAATAGTCTGTCGTTGCGGATCAGTTATTATCTTGATTATAACCGAATGAAAACCTGGTTCGGTCCCAAAAACCAACTTCAAGGCGTTGACTTTAATAAGCGTGACAGAAAATGGGGAAATCTGCTTTTTTAGATAATAACGGACTGAAGATTGAAGCCTTTTGTTTTCCCCGTACAGGGAATAGGTTCATACTACTGACCTTGCGTTGTTTTGTTTTTAGGAACTTGGAATGTGTTCTGTTTAGAACTTTATTAACGCATGGACTCTTATCCATGATTTGATATTGTTGAACTTTTTATTTTCTAATCCTTTTTCTACTGTGATTACTTATTTTTTTCTGAGGTTAAAAAAGGTTAAGAAAGATTTACGGGATTTGTTGTAACCTTTTTGGCCCCTTTATACTCTATATTACAAATAGCATTGATCATCTTCAGGAGTATGGTCGTTAAGTCTTTGACTATATTGATTAAAAAGGCTTTGTGAAAAACTGAAATTAAATTAATTCCAAAAAATAAAATCCATTATGAAAACAAAACAAAGAATCTTAAAAACATTTTTATTGAGCGCCAGTATCCTTTTGTTCTTGGCAAGTTGCAACGAAAAGAAAAAGGACCCCAATGCACTTAACGATCCAGAAATTGCATCGATTGCAGTTACCGCCAACCAGATTGATGTGGATTATGGTAAAATTGCCTTGGAGAAATCCACAAATGCTGATGCTAAAAAATTTGCGCAGACCATGATCGACGACCATAATGCGATTATTGATAAAGCAATGGCATTGGCAAAGAAACTTAATCTTACACCAGAAGACAATCCCACCACGCAGTCCTTACTTGATGGAGCCAAAAAAACAAAAGAGGATTTGAATTCCAAATCTGGTTTTGGTTTTGACAAAGCTTACATAAACAATGAGGTTTCTTATCACGAAGCCGTCATTTCTACAGTAAAAGATAAATTGATTCCGGCAACTGAAAATCAGGAACTGAAGGATTTGTTGCAAAGTGTCCTCCCAATATTGGAACACCACTTGACAATGGCTAAAGAAGCACAGGCAAATATTGCTGCCATTCCCGAACTCAATGATGCTGAAATTGCGTCCATCGCGGTTACAGCCAATCAGATTGATGTGGATTATGGAAGAATAGCTCTTAAAAAAGCTAAAAATGCTGATGCAAAAAAATTCGCTCAAACTATGGTTGATGACCATTCCGCAGTTATCGCAAAAGCTGTTGCATTGGCTCAAAAATTAGGTGTCACTCCTCAAGATAATTCAACAACACAATCCTTGTTAGCCGGAGCTGAAAAAATGAAAGCTGAATTGAACTCAAAAGAGGGCAAGGAATTCGATAGAGCATATATCGATAATGAGGTTGCCTATCATGATGCCGTGATTTCAACTGTTAAGAATGTTTTAATTCCACAAACTCAGAATACCGAACTAAAGGATTTGTTGCAAAGTGTAGTGCCTTTGTTTGAGCACCACTTGGAAATGGCCAAAATGGCTCAGTCCAAATTATAATGAGACCAAATCAATCCATATTAAGAATTACGCTTGGCTATATGTTCGTTTTTTTACTCGTAGCTTGCAATTCTACTGAGAAAAAGGAGACTGATTCTATAAAGATCAATGAGGATGTTAATGCCAATAAGGCTACCGTTACTTCCCAAGAGAAGGTAGACACAAGTTCAAATCCTAATACTATTACAATCAGTGGTATGCAATTCCACCCTGCCGAACTTCACATACAGAAGGGTGATACGGTGGTCTGGGTAAACAAAGACATTGTTGTGCACGATGCCACTGAGTTTCCGGACAAGAAATGGACTTCGGGCCCTTTGGCTAATGGAAGTTCTTGGAAAATGAAAGTGGATAAGAGTTATGATTATTTTTGCAGCATCCATATTAACATGAAGGGAAGAGTTGTAGTTGATCCCTAAGGAGTTTTTAAAGGGGTAGTGATGGACCTCTTTTTTTGGGAGGGCGGTACGATCTATTATAAAGTCGTGACCGCCCTTTTAATTTATGACCGTCCTTAGTTATTTTGGACTTAAATTTTTTTTATAGGTACATTTACGGTGCTAATCAGTCCTAATTTATTATGAGTCCATCACAATCCCATCAGGCTCTGGAAGATCATGAAATCATTTCTCTGGTGCTATCTGGAAAAATAGAGAGTTATGAGAAGATAATACGTCGTTACAATAGATACTTGTATAAAATTGGTAAATCTTATGGCTTTGGCCACAACGATGTTGAGGATTTGATGCAGGAGACTTATATCAATGTCTTTGTAAACCTTAAAAAGTTTGAGAGCCGCTCTTCGTTTAAAACTTGGATTGTCCGTATTATGTTGAACAATTGTTACCATAAAAAACAAAATCTAAAGCATCGGGAACAACAGCGGAATGAAGTATTGAACGAAATTTCCAATATGATGTATTCAGGAGGAATTGAAGAAACTAGAGATGCTGTTCAGAACGAGGAGTTGAAAAAAATATTGGAAGCTGCGATTCATCGAATTCCCGAGAACTATCGATTGGTGTTCACGCTGAGAGAGCTTAATGGAATGAGTGTGCGCGAAACTTCAGAAGCCCTAAATATTACTGAAGGAAATGTAAAGGCAAGCCTCAGTCGGTCAAAAGCAATGCTTCAAACCGAAATCAAAAAAGCTTATTCCCCAGAGGAAATCTTCGAATTCAATTTGGTTCATTGTGATAGGGTAGTAGAAGAGGGAATGAAAGTCTTACGTACAAAAGACATCTCACTTTAATTCCTTTTCAAAAAAAATGTAGAATAAACTTTGTGCTATAAAGCCAAACTCATTAATGTCAGAAAGCCTGCCAAAAGATATTTCTGAAATTGTAATTACTGAGAAGGCGTACTACAGACACTGCTCCATTTGGAGCCGCTTATCTATTTTCTTCGTTCAGGCTTTAGAATAAATGCTGAAGAAAAACTCTTTTGAATTTCGATGAGCGCTCTTTCTGCCTCTATCCGTGTAGAAAAACTTCCAGCCCACACTTTATAATTTGGTGTTTCATATTCAATGGATGCTGGCCAATTTCCAAAACTTGATTTATATTTTTTAAGGATAGCTTGTGCTGGGTTAAACTCTCCATAATACAACTGTATGGTATATCCATCTGAAAGTTTATTTTCTTTCTCCATCTCTTTCTTTAAAGTAAGCAACTGCGTTATTCTCGTATCTTGATTTACAATAAGCGTAGCGTTTTGCGAAAAGCCTTTTTCAGCAATAAAAATAATTAAAATACTGGCAATAAAAAGCTTGAAGAAATTTTTGAAATTCATAAATATAGGTCTTTGGGACAAATGTAAAACTTAATAACTTGATGAGATACCAAATTATTATTTAGAACAAGTATAAATTAATAGTTAACA
The DNA here is from genome assembly GCA_034675805.1 of Aequorivita sp. GTDB lineage: Bacteria > Bacteroidota > Bacteroidia > Flavobacteriales > Flavobacteriaceae > Aequorivita. Next base: position 2,292,046 of record JAUCCX010000001.1, read on the forward strand.
CTTTGTTTGCATTTCCAAAATCGACTTTATAATGTACTTTTGCTCCTTTATTTGTAGTGCAGAATGAGCATTTAAATATATTTCAAAGCTAACTAATTCTGTGCCAAACTATCGACAATAATTTAACCATTAGTATGAAAAAGGTGAATTTTATACATCTACGCTCAAAATTGCCACTTCTCTTGTTAGTGTTTTTACTAACTTTTTCAACTACCATATATTCTCAGGATGAAGCTGCCCCTGCGGTGGCTGCCCCAGCAGATGCTGGTGGTGATGCTGCTGCTGGCGAATCTTTGTTTAAAGCAAATTGTGCCGCTTGTCATAAGATGGACAAGAAAGCAGTGGGTCCAGCATTGAGAGGTGTGGCGGATAAGTTTGATCGTGATTGGTTGCATAAGTGGATCCATAATAGCCAAGCGCTTATTGCCGCTGGCGATGCAACTGCAGTAAAGATTTTCGAGGAGAACAATAAGATGATAATGACTCCATTTCCGGGTCTATCAGAAACAGATATTGATAATATTCTAGCATATACAAGTCAGCCAAAAGCCGAAGCTGCGGCTCCTGCGGCTTCTGACACTGCTCCAGCTGGTTCTGGAACTAGTGGTGGTGGAGTTTCAAATGGTCTTATTTTAGGTGCTCTTGCATTGATATTCTTGCTTTTGGTTATTATGCTTTATCTAGTAACCAATACTTTGAAGAGAGTTGCGGAAGCTAATGGCGTTGTTTATGAGGAAAAGGTAAAAGAAAAGCGCCTACCGATATGGAAAGCCTTTATCCAAAACCAATTTTTAGTGTTGGTCTTTTCAATAGTTTTGATTCTAGTAGGAAGTTATTTTGCATATGGCTATATGATGCAGATTGGGGTTGACAAAGGTTATGCTCCTGTTCAGCCAATTCATTATTCGCACAAAATACACGCCGGTGATAACCAGATAGATTGTAATTTTTGTCATAGTTCTGCTAGAAAGAGTAAGACCGCTGGAATACCTTCATTGAATGTTTGTATGAACTGTCATAAGAATATTTCAGAAGTTGCTGAAGATACCGCTACAGAAGAATACTCTAAAGAATTTTACGATGGAGAGATTGCAAAATTATATAAGGCTGTAGGCTGGGATTCTGAGAATCAGGTGTATACTGGTAAAACAGAGCCCGTTAAATGGGTTCGCATTCACAACTTACCTGATTTTGTTTACTTTAATCACTCTCAGCACGTAACAGTTGCTGGTGTTGCCTGCCAAACTTGTCACGGAGAGGTTCAGACTATGGAAGTTGCAGAGCAGTTCGCTCCGCTTACTATGGGCTGGTGTATCAATTGTCATAAGGAAACTAACGTAAATTTGGCGAACAACGAATATTACGCCAAAATACACGAAGAGCTTTCTAAAAAGTACGGTGTCGAAAAATTGACAATCGCCGAAATGGGTGGATTGGAGTGTGGCAAATGTCACTATTAATAAAGTTTTAAAGGAAAATTACAGATAGCAATATGTCATCAAACAAGAAATACTGGAAAAGTGTTGAAGAGCTGAACGAAGACAGCGCGATTGTTAAGGCGCTACGAGAAAATGAGTTTGTAACAGAAATCCCTACAGACGAATTTCTTGGCGATAAACAAGCCTTGGAATCATCTTCAACCACACGTCGTGATTTCTTAAAATATGTAGGCTTTACTACAGCTGCTGCTACTTTGGCAGCTTGTGAGGGTCCCGTAATTAAGTCAATTCCATACGTTGTTTTACCAGATGAAATAGTTCCGGGTGTAGCGAATTACTATGCTTCAACAATGGCTGATGGTTTTGATTTTGCCAATATCTTGGTGAAAACACGCGAAGGTCGCCCTATTAAGATTGAAAGAAACGATTTAGCAGTGAATGGTGGAAGCGTGAATGCTCGTGTTCAGGCTTCAGTACTTTCATTATATGATAAAAATAGATTAACAGGACCCATGGTTGGTGGCGCTCAAGTGTCATGGCCAGAGTTTGATACTGCCGTTGCGCAAAAGATGAATGAAATGTCTGGAAAGGATGTTGTTCTTCTTACTCAAACATTTGCGAGTCCCTCGACTTCAAAACTTATTTCTGAATTCACTGCCAAATATCCTAATGTACGTCACGTTGTTTATGACACTGTTTCATGCTCAGGAGCTTTAGATGCTTTTCAAAATAAATATGGAACTCGTGCCTTACCAGATTATGATTTTTCAAAGGCTGATGTAATAGTATCGGTTGGAGCTGATTTCATAGGTGATTGGCAAGGTGGAAGCTATAGCAAAGGCTATGCGAAAGGAAGAGTTCCAAAAAACGGTAAAATTTCTCGCCATATCCAGTTTGAGGCAAATTTAACTTTGACTGGAGCTAAGGCAGACAAACGTGTTCCTGCTACTCCTTCTCAACAAGTCCAAATTTTAAAAGCCCTAACAGGTGGAAGTGCTTCAGGCTTACCTGAAAATATAGCAGATGCTGTAAGTAAAGCAAAAGCCCAGCTTCAAAAAGCAGGAGGAAGGGCATTGTTGGTTACTGGTTTGCCAGATGTGGCTTCACAAACTATGGCGCTAGAATTCAATGCTAATAGTGAAGCGATTGATGTCAATAAACCTTTGCTTATTAGACAAGGTAGTAATTCTGAAGTAATGAACGTTGTTAACGGTGTTATTTCAGGAACTATAAAAGGATTAATCACTGTAGGTGTCGATCCAGTATATTCCTTGCCTAATAATAAAGAGTTTGCCGAAGGTTATCAAAAACTTGAAATGAGCCTTGCTTTTGCAATGAAACTAGATGCAACAGCTTCATTGGCAAAAATGGCTGCTGCAACCCCACATTACTTAGAGTCTTGGGGTGATGCACAATTTAAAAAAGGAATATATAGCCTTGCCCAGCCAACAATACGTCCGCTATTCAATACACGTCAATTTCAAGATAGTTTATTGCTATGGACAGGTAATTCTCAAAAATATTACGATTATATAAAAGATAACTGGACGACCTCGATTCTCGAAGGCAATTCTTGGAATAAAGCATTAGAAGAGGGAGTCTTAGCCAGTAACGCAGAAGTTTTAATGGAAGAAGTTAAGCCTTCAGTAGAAGGAGCTGCTTCAATTGAAGAGAGTACTTCAAATGGTGCGCTCTCTTCTCTCTTCCAAGAAGGTGGCTATGAGTTAACCTTGTATACTTCTACAGGATTAGGAGATGGTCAGCAAGCCAACAACCCTTGGTTACAAGAGTTTCCAGATCCTATAACAAGAGCTTCGTGGGACAACTATTTGACCGTTTCGCAAGCAGATGCTGAGGTTTTAAATCTTGTTAACAAACATGTTTCAAATGGTGCATTAAACGGAAGTTACGTAAATGTAACAATGGGTAATGTGGTGCTTGAAAATGTTCCTGTTATCATCCAACCTGGACAAGCAAAAGGTTCAGTTGGGATGGCGTTGGGTTACGGTAAAACTGCTGCAATTCAAGAAGAAATGCAAACGGGTATTAACGCTTATCCGCTCTACCAAAACTTTTCTGATGTTCAGAAAGTTTCTATCGAAAAAGCTAGTGGAATGCATGAGTTTGCCTGTGTTCAGTTACAGAACACTATGGCAGGACGCAGTAACGATATTATTAAGGATACAACTCTTGAAATATTTAATACAAAGAATATAAAAGAGTGGAATGCTATCCCTGTAGTTGACTATGATCACGCACCTGTTGAGATTCGAGATCAAAAAGCAGATATCTGGAGTCCTTTTGATGATACTATAGGCCATCACTTTAATCTTTCTATAGACTTAAATGCCTGTACTGGTTGCGGGGCATGTGTTATAGCTTGCCATGCAGAAAATAATATTGCAGTTGTTGGAAAAGATGAAGTAAGGAAATTCCGTGATATGCACTGGTTGCGTATTGATAGATATTATTCTGCTGGGGAAACCTTCCAGGAAGAAATAGAAAAATTAGAAAACCTTCCTGCTTTTGATAGCTATAGAGCTGTTGAAATTCCAGCTTATGAAAACCCTCAGGTTGCATTTCAGCCTGTAATGTGTCAGCATTGTAACCACGCTCCTTGTGAAACTGTTTGTCCTGTTGCTGCAACCTCACATGGAAGACAGGGTCAAAACCAAATGGCTTACAACCGTTGCGTAGGTACTCGTTATTGTGCTAACAACTGTCCTTATAAAGTGCGACGTTTCAACTGGTTCTTATATAGTGAGAATGATGAATTTGATTACAACATGAATAATGATCTCGGTAGAATGGTGCTTAACCCTGATGTGGTAGTACGCTCTCGTGGGGTTATGGAAAAATGTTCTTTATGTATTCAAATGACCCAAAAAACTATACTTGATGCCAAACGTGAGGGAAGACCTGTAAAAGATGGAGAGTTTTCAACAGCTTGTGCTAACGCATGTGAAACAGGAGCAATGGTTTTCGGAGATGTTAATGATAAAGAATCTGAAATTGTCAAGATGAAAAAGGATGATAGAATGTACTATCTTCTTGAAAATATAGGGACTAAACCAAATGTTTTCTATCAAATGATAGTCAGAAACACCTCTGAAGCATAAAAAATTTAATCAAGAACCAATTATTTAATAATTAAATATGTCGTCACACTACGAAGCACCTATAAGAGAACCGCTGGTTCTGGGAGAAAAGTCCTATTCTGACATCAGTGCAGATGTAGCAGCTCCTGTTTTAGGAAAAGCAAATAAATCTTGGTGGATTGTTTTTACCATAGCCCTTGTAGCATTTTTATGGGGATTGGGATGTATCATCTATACAGTTTCAACAGGTATTGGAGTTTGGGGATTGAACAAGACCATTGGTTGGGCTTGGGATATTACAAACTTTGTATGGTGGGTAGGTATTGGTCACGCGGGGACTCTGATTTCTGCTGTATTGCTGCTTTTCCGTCAAAAATGGAGAATGGCTGTAAACAGATCAGCAGAAGCAATGACAATCTTTGCTGTTGTTCAGGCAGGGTTATTTCCTATTATCCACATGGGGCGCCCATGGTTAGCTTATTGGGTACTTCCTATTCCTAACCAATTTGGATCTTTGTGGGTTAACTTTAACTCGCCATTGCTTTGGGACGTTTTTGCAATTTCTACTTATCTTTCTATTTCATTAGTATTCTGGTGGACTGGTCTTTTGCCTGATTTCGCGATGATTCGTGATAAAACTCACAGTCCTTTTCAGAAAAAAATATACGGAATTCTTAGTTTCGGTTGGAGTGGTCGCGCAAAGGACTGGCAACGTTTCGAAGAAGTGTCACTTGTTTTGGCAGGTTTGGCTACTCCATTGGTGCTTTCAGTACACACCATTGTATCTTTTGACTTTGCTACATCGGTAGTTCCTGGATGGCATAGTACTATTTATCCTCCATATTTTGTGGCTGGTGCTATCTTTTCGGGATTTGCTATGGTGCAAACCTTACTTATCATAATGAGAAAGGTGTCACATCTTGAAAGTTATATTACTATTCTCCATATTGAATACATGAACAAGGTTATATTGTTAACCGGTGGAATTGTTACTGTAGCATATGCTATTGAGTACTTTATCGGTTGGTATTCTGGTGTACCTTATGAGAATTATACCTACCTATCTTTCGGAGCTGCTACAGGTCCGTATTGGTGGGCATTCTGGGCTTTAATTACTTGCAACTTTATTGTGCCACTTACTCTATGGGTGAAAAAGTGGAGAAGAAGCTTTGTTTGGACGTTCTTCGTGGCTCTGATTATAAACATTGGGATGTGGTTTGAACGTTTTGATATTATTGTTGTAAACATTAGTAAAGACAGATTGACTTCTTCTTGGGCTATGTTCCAACCAACATTTGTTGACATTGGAACCTTTATGGGCACCATTGGTTTCTTCTTTGTACTTTTCCTTCTTTATGCGCGTACTTTCCCAGTAATTGCACAAGCAGAGGTAAAAACAATATTGAAAACTTCTGGGGAAGCATTTAAAAGATTACGTGCCGAGCATGGAGATGATGCAAGTCACGTACAGACTATAGAAGAATATCCTGCTGATGCTGGACCAGCGGCAAATATTGAAGGAAAACATTTTGATTCTGTATTCGATCAATCTTCGGATGATGATTTGGAGAACAATGACTTTGATTTCGAACTCCACAAAGGTAATATTGCTAATTTGATTAGTAAAGTAGGCGTTTTTGATCCTGCAGTCCAAACCCAAGATGATCTTAAGGAAATTAATGGAGTAGGACCGGTAATGGAACAAAAACTTCATCAATTGGGAATCTTTACTTTTGATCAGGTAAGCAGAATGACCGAACGTGAATATGATTTATTGGATGATATAATTGGTGAGTTTCCAGGAAGGGCCAAGCGTGATGATTGGGCCGGACAAGCACTAATTCTAAAAAATAAAAATTAATTATGGCTGCTAAAAAGATACATGCTATTTACACGGACGATGACCTATTGATGCAGGCCGTGAAACAGACCCGTGCGGCAAATTACCATATTTCTGAAATTTTCACTCCGTTTCCTGTTCATGGATTGGATCAAGCTATGGGCCTTGCGCCGACTCGGCTTGCTATTACTTCATTTCTGTATGGATTAGTAGGTTTGGCAGTTGCCGTGTTGATGATGAATTATATGATGATTGAGGACTGGCCACAGAATATTGGAGGTAAACCCAGTTTTACCTTTTATCAAAATATGCCAACGTTCATACCTATCATGTTTGAGTTGACCGTATTCTTTGCAGGTCACCTTATGGTAATAACATTTTATATGCGAAGCAAACTCTGGCCTTTTAAAAAAGCTGAAAACCCAGATATCCGCACAACAGATGACCATTTTTTAATGGAAGTTGATACAGATAACCACGATGTTGAAAAACTTTCAAAGTTTTTATATGACACAGGGGCATCGGAGATTAGTTTAATTGAAAACGATCAAGATCATTAATATGAAGACACTAATAAACATAGGAATTGCCATTATTGCCTCAGCGAGTATGGTTTCTTGTTTTAATGATAAAAAGCCGAACTATCAATATTTTCCGAACATGTATGTACCGGTTAGTTATGATGCATATGGCGAGTATGATATATTTCCTGGACAACAAGAAGCAATGCTACCTGCTGAAAATACGGTACCACGTGGTTTCGTGCCATATGATTATGAGAATAGTACTCAAGGTTTAGAGTTAGCAAAAGCTGAACTTCAAAATCCATATGAAGTGACTGAGGAGAATGTAGCGACGGGAGCACAATTATATACTGTCTATTGTGCGGTATGTCACGGTGATAAAGGTGATGGAAAAGGAATTTTAGCTACCCGAGAGAAATTTTTGGGAATACCTAGTTATGCTGATGCTGGAAGAAATATAGTGCTTGGAGGTATTTATCACGTGGAAACATATGGGTTGAATGCGATGGGCTCTTACGCTTCCCAAACAAACGAAAAGGAACGTTGGCAGATTGCTATGCACGTTATGGATTTAAAGGCCGCCCTTAAAGGCGAACCCGGTATATTAGAAACTTCTACTGCTTCTGATACCGCAGAGAACACCAAAGCGGAAATTAACAAAGCAGGAGCAAACACAGTTTCTGAAATTGAACCTAAATAAAGAATTAAAAGAGAATAGCTAAAGATATGTACACGCTACCTAGTAAATTAAAACTGTTTTCTATCATTCTAATCGTTCTTGGATTAGCAGGGATAACTTATGGTTTCCTTACCACTCCCAAAACTGTAGAGGATGTGAATAAAATATTGGCACAAGAGGAAGGTCATTCAGTTGCCGGACACCAAGATCACACGACGTCGAATTTTGTTGATGTAGCGCGCGGAGAAGAAGGTTATTCTGGAGCTGCTATGGAAAATGCAACTGATTTAAGTGCTGAAGGTCATGGTTCTGCTTCTCATGATGAACATGTATTGCACCAGTTTCAAGCAAGACCTTGGTCGGCAACCTTTGTTGCAGCTTTCTTCTTTATGATGATTGCTCTTGGAGTTCTGGTTTTCTATGCCATTCAAATTGCATCGCAAGCTGGTTGGTCACCGGTGCTTTATAGAGTTATGGAAGGCATAACTTCTTATCTTCTCCCAGGTTCTATAATTGTATTTTTGATTGTTGTTTTTGCTGGAACGCATTTTTTTCCTTGGCAAAATGAAGAGCTGGTAGCTAGTGATAAAATATTACAAGAAAAATCGGGATATCTTAATTTCACATTCTTCCTAATAAGAGGTGTGATTTATCTTTTGGGTTGGAATCTATATCGCTATTTTTCAAGAAGAAATTCTTTGGCTCAAGATGAAGCGAGCAATTTCGGACCATACAGAAAGAATTTTAAGGGGTCTATTTTCTTTCTGATTTTCTTTATGATAACCGAGGCTACAATGTCTTGGGACTGGTTTATGTCCTTGACTCCGCACTGGTACAGTACTCTTTTTGCATGGTATATTTTTGCCACAATGTTTGTTTCTGGAATTACAGTTATTGCGTTGGTTGTTATTTACCTAAGAAGCCGTGGGTTAGTTGAATTTATAAGTGACAAACACCTTCACGATTTAGCAAAATATATGTTTGCTTTTAGTATCTTTTGGTGTTACTTATGGTTTGGACAGTTTATGCTTATTTGGTATGCAAATATTCCAGAAGAAGTTACTTATTTCATCATTAGAATTCAAGAGTATCAAGGCTTGTTTTTTGGAATGCTAATACTTAATTTTGTTTTTCCTATATTAATGTTGATGAATAGTGACTATAAGAGAATCCCTTGGTTTGTCGTTATCACTGGGATAATTATCTTGGTAGGTCATTATATAGACGTTTACCTATTGGTTATGCCTTCTACTGTTGGTCACCATTGGTACTTTGGAATTCCAGAAATAGCAGCCATTTTATTCTTTTTAGGGTTGTTTATTCTTGTAGTTGGAAATGGACTTGCTAAAGTTTCCTTGAGACCGAAAAATGATCCATTCATAAGAGAAAGTGAAAATTACCATTTTTAATAAATCAGTTAATCAAGATATTCAAAGATGACCGCATTTTTAGTTATACTCGTAATCCTACTTTTTTTAATAGCTGTTTGGCAGATAAAGAGGATATTCCAGTTGGCACAGACCAAAGTCATGGGCCATGCTGATATTGCAACGGACAATGACAACAATAATCAAGGTTATTTAATGTTGGGTTTTTTGATCTTCATTTATATTCTGACAATAGTAAGTTTCTGGCTGTGGGGAGGTACACTTTTACCCGATTCAGGTTCTGAACATGGATCACAGATAGATAATTTGATGCTGATTTCAATGATTCTCATATTTTTTGTGGGAATTCTTACTCAAGGTGTATTGCATTATTTTGCTTTCATATACCGCGGTAATAAAGTTAAAAGAGCAACCTTCTATGCGGACAATGACAAGTTGGAGTTTATTTGGACTATCATTCCTGTAATTACGTTGGCAGGTTTAATTATTTATGGCCTATTCACTTGGACTGATATTATGAATGTTGATAAAGACGACGATCCATTAATGGTTGAGCTTTACGCACAACAGTTTAACTGGAAAGCAAGATATGGTGGAAATGATAATACCTTGGGCGATGCGAACGTTCGATTAATAAAAGGTGTAAACGTTCTAGGTGTTGATCCTGCGGATCCTAATGGACAGGATGATAAGGTAGTGACCGAATTGCATTTACCAGTAGGTAGAAAAGTTTTAATCAAGATGCGATCTCAAGATGTTTTGCACTCTGCTTATATGCCTCATTTTAGAGCTCAAATGAACTGCGTGCCTGGAATGATTACTCAATTTGCTTTCACACCGTCTGTTACAACTGAAGATATGAGACTTACGGACCATGTTATTAAAAAGGTGGATAATATTAACGAAATACGACGACAGAAAAGTGTGGAGCTTCAAGCAATTGGAGATGAACCTTTAGAGCCGTATGAATTTGACTATTTACTTATCTGCAACAAGATTTGTGGAATTAGTCACTACAATATGCAAATGAAAATTATTGTAGAATCAGAAGAGGATTACAAAGCTTGGTTGGCAGAGCAGCCAACACTTGCAGAGCAACTTAGTAAAGAGAACAAATAAAACATTAGTTTAGAAAGATATGTCAGCACACGCACAGGTCCACGCAGTAGAAGATAACCACGACGATCACGGACACCATAAGCAAACCTTTGTAACTAAATATATTTTTAGTGTAGATCATAAAATGATCTCAAAGCAATATATGATTACCGGTATATTCATGGGTGTAATCGGTATATTGATGTCTTTGTTGTTTAGATTACAACTTGCTTGGCCAGACCATAAATTTACGATTTTTGAAATGTTTCTCGGAAAATGGGGAACTGACGGTGTTATGGATCCAAGTGTTTATTTAGCCTTGGTTACTATACACGGAACAATAATGGTATTCTTTGTATTGACCGCTGGATTGAGCGGAACCTTTAGTAACCTGCTTATTCCCCTTCAGATTGGAGCGAGGGATATGGCATCTGGGTTTCTTAACATGGTTTCTTATTGGTTATTCTTTATATCCAGTATGATAATGCTTTCATCACTATTTGTTGAAGCTGGACCTGCTTCAGCAGGTTGGACTATTTATCCACCATTGAGTGCTTTACCTCAAGCAATTCCAGGATCAGGAATGGGGATGAATTTGTGGTTGATATCAATGGCTATCTTTATCGCAGCATCCTTACTAGGGTCTCTTAATTTTATTGTTACTGTATTGAACTTAAGAACTAAGGGAATGTCTATGACTAGATTGCCTCTTACTGTTTGGTCATTCTTTTTAACTGCGATTATTGGAGTAGTATCTTTCCCTGTGCTATTTTCTGCAGTATTGATGTTGATTATGGATAGAAGTTTTGGAACTTCATTCTTTCTTTCTGATATTTATATTGCTGGGGAAGTGCTGCATCATCAAGGAGGTTCTCCTGTGCTTTTTGAACACCTTTTTTGGTTCCTCGGTCACCCTGAAGTTTATATCGTTATTCTCCCTGCAATGGGAATCGTTTCAGAAATAATGGCAACAAACTCTAGAAAACCTATTTTTGGTTATCGAGCAATGGTTGCTTCTCTTTTAGCTATTGCTTTTCTTTCAACGATTGTTTGGGGGCACCATATGTTTATTTCGGGGATGAATCCTTTCTTAGGGTCTGTTTTTACTTTTACAACTCTTCTGATTGCAATTCCTTCTGCTGTTAAATCTTTTAACTGGATAACCACACTTTGGCGTGGAAAGTTACAAATGAACGTTGCCATGCTGTGGTGTATCGGGTTTGTTTCAACCTTTATCACTGGTGGACTAACTGGAATCATTATGGGTGATAGTGCTTTGGATATTAATATTCACGATACCTATTTTATCGTGGCTCACTTTCACTTGGTAATGGGTATTTCTGCGGCTTACGGATTCTTGGCTGGAGTTTATCATTGGTTCCCGATTATGTTTGAAGGTAGAATGATGAACAAGAAGCTGGGTTATATCCACTTCTGGGTTACCGCGATAGGTGCCTACGGAATTTTCTTCCCAATGCACTTTGTTGGGTTAGCTGGACTACCTCGGAGATACTATACGAATACGGCCTTCCCTTATTTTGATGATTTGGCTGATATTAATATAGTAATGACAGTTTTTGCAATACTAACCATTTCCGTTCAGGTGGTATTCCTATATAACTTCATACACTCTATGTTTTATGGTAAGATGGCACCGGCAAACCCGTGGAATGCGACTACTTTGGAATGGACTGCCGAAAGAAAACACATACATGGAAACTGGAATGGACCTATTCCGGAAGTACATAGATGGGCTTACGACTATAGTAAGCTTAACAAAGACGAAACGGATTTTGTTATTGCTGGACAGGATTTTATTCCACAGAATATTCCGCTTCAGGATAATGAAGAAGAATTAGATCATTAATAGGAATTTAAAGTATACAAAAGCCCTTCAATTATTTTGAAGGGCTTTTTTGCTACTGATAAAGTACGTAGTCTTACTTAGTAATTCTTACTTCCATTTGCGGTATATTTACATAATTGAGTTAATAATATGTAGGAAGTGAGGAATCTACTGTTTATTCTGAGAGCCATACTGAAAAGTATGGCTTTCTTTTTTTAAGTCTCTTCTAAAGGATTGCTATCTTTGTGTTATGAATGAAAACCTCGATCCTTCAGGAGAGAACCTCTCACCACAGGAACTGGATATTGAAAAGAAATTACGTCCGCTAAGTTTTGATGATTTTACAGGGCAGGACCAAGCTTTAGAAAACCTTCGAATTTTTGTGCAGGCGGCAAACTTGCGTTGTGAGGCTTTGGACCATACTCTTTTTCACGGACCTCCCGGACTTGGAAAAACTACTTTAGCGTATATTCTTGCTAATGAACTTAATGTAAACATTAGAGTTACTTCAGGACCAGTTTTAGATAAACCTGGCGATCTTGCGGGCCTTCTTACTAATCTTGAAGAAAGAGATGTTTTGTTTATTGATGAAATCCATCGCTTAAGTCCTATTGTGGAAGAATATCTCTATTCGGCAATGGAAGATTATAAGATCGATATTATGATTGAATCGGGTCCTAATGCCCGTTCTGTACAAATTAACCTTAATCCTTTTACACTGGTTGGAGCAACAACACGCTCCGGTTTATTGACCGCACCAATGCGTGCCCGTTTTGGAATTTCCTCTAGACTGCAATATTATACTGCAGAATTGCTTACTACAATTTTACAACGTAGTGCAGGAATACTACAAGTTCCAATTACGATGGAAGCAGCGATTGAGATTGCTGGCCGAAGTCGTGGAACGCCTCGAATTGCGAATGCTCTCTTAAGAAGAATTCGCGATTTCGCACAAATTAAAGGGAATGGTAAAATTGACATTCAAATTGCTAAATATGGTTTAGAAGCCCTGAATGTAGATGCACATGGTTTGGATGAAATGGATAACAAAATACTTTCAACTATCATAGAGAAGTTTAAAGGAGGGCCAGTAGGAATAACAACTATTGCCACTGCAGTTTCTGAAAGCCCCGAAACAATTGAGGAGGTATATGAACCATTTTTAATCCAACAGGGTTTTATAATGAGAACACCCCGTGGGCGTGAAGTTACGGAAGCTGCGTACAAGCATCTTGGAAAAATGAAAGGACCAACGCAGGGTGGGCTTTTCTAAAGAAGATCTAGCTATATCTCTGAAATGATATTTTTTCTGGATAATCTTCAACTATTGTAACAATGGGAAGTAAAAAGTATACAGAATTGATTAAAACTGAGGCGAAACGACTCGGTTTTCTTTCCTGTGGTATAAGCAAGGCCGAATTCCTTGAGGAAGATGCGCCACGTTTAGAAAATTACCTTAAGAACAATATGAATGGTCAAATGTCTTATTTGGAAAACCATTTTGATATGCGATTAGATCCTACTCTTTTGGTTCCGGGCTCTAAAAGTGTGATCTCTTTGTTGATGAATTATAGTCCTTCAGAAACCCAGATTGACAACAGTTATAAGATTTCGAAATACGCTTACGGAACCGACTATCATTTTGTTATTAAGGATAAGTTGAAACAGTTGATGAGTTTTATTTCTGAAGAAATAGGAGAGGTAGATGGTCGCGCCTTTGTAGATTCAGCTCCTGTTTTGGACAAGGCTTGGGCCGCGAAAAGTGGCTTGGGTTGGATAGGAAAACATAGTCTTCTTTTAACCAAACAAGTGGGTTCCTTCTACTTTGTTTCAGAATTGATCTTGGATTTGAAACTGGACTACGACAGTCCAGTAACTGACCATTGTGGTAGCTGCACCGCTTGTATAGATGCCTGTCCTACAAATGCAATTGTTGCGGATAGAGTGGTGGATGGTAGCAAATGCATTTCATATTTTACTATCGAATTGAAAAATGAAATCCCTACGACAGAAAAGGGAAAATTTGAAGACTGGATGTTTGGATGTGATATTTGCCAGGACGTTTGCCCTTGGAATCGTTTTAGCAAGCCACATAACGAGCCACTTTTTAATCCAAATCCCGAAATGCTTTCAATGAGTAAAAGGAATTGGGAAGAAATAACTGAAGAAATTTTTCAAATGATTTTTAAGAAAAGTGCCGTAAAACGCACAAAGTTTTCTGGGCTAAAGAGAAATATTGAATTTATTAAACAATAAGTTTTATTTTTTTAGTTTAAAAAAAGTAATTAATTGTATGAAACGGTTCTTGGTTTGCCAATCTGAAAATCTTGAAACCCGAAATCATCAGTTTCAAAAGCATTTGTTTTAAATATGTTATATCCCTGTCCAGGAATTTCTGGATAGTATGCCAGTGATAATTGAAAAGAACTGAAAACCAAATAATCGTTCCTTATAATACATCCGATTCCGAAAGAGGAATATATTGGGTTGCGATTCCAGCTTTTATTGCTTTCAGCAAGCATTCCTATAGTTATATTTGCGAATGGATTAAAGCGAAATCCTAAGACTTCCCAAGGAGAATAAAATTGGGTTTGTAACGCAAGTACATATTTTTGGGTGCCAACCAGTGACCCGTCGAACCCTTCTATGGCTCCAGTTCTAGAATCCACGTATAGATTGCCATAAGCTCCATTGAAATTTCCATTCTCGTTTAAGCTCAATCTGTCAGCTTCAGAGTCCAATCGATTAATTCCTATTACAAATTGAGGCTTCACAAATTGCCTCATTTTCCATTTGTCACTAAGTGACCAAAGATGTGAAAAATAGTTTGCTTGAAAGTTGAAAGCGGTTTGTTCAGTTTTAGAACCATTAAAAAAAGTTCCTAACTCGAAATTTGTACTTAAGAATCCCCATTTTAAATAATTCCCGTAGGATATTTTTCCTCCCAGATAGAATCTGTTTAATTGATTTTTATGTTGAATTCCTCCAGTGACAGAATAAATAATCCCTACTGGCACATCTTCTGTATCACCATCTTTGAAAATATATTTATCCTGTATAAACTGTCTGGAGGCAACTCCAATACTAGCCAAATAAGAATTTTCGTCAGAAAAAAAACGAATACTGTCGTATTCAATGTTGGGGATATCTCTATAATCTATAAATAATGTACGTGCGCTCACAATGAGATTGGTAGTACGTTCCCTTTCAGAGTTTCCTTTAAAAATACGAAAGGAATGCCCTCCCCAATAATCTTGAGTAATAAATTTGAAATTTTGATTTACATAGGCAAGAGTGTCATTTTGTAAAGTTCTTCCTAAATACCGTTCCTGTAAAAATATACCACCTGCCCAACGTGTTAACGGTGAGTAGAACATCCGATCCACTCCTATGGTTTTTTCGTAATAACCTTCGTAGTCAATAGAATATCTTCCGTAGAAACTAATAAAGGTACTTTTGAAATTGGGCACCGAATAACTCCCTTGAAAAGCATCGCTCCCATCCTCTAATCTTTTAAAGAATCCTAGCTCGAATTGATGTCCCGTACCAATAAAATTTCTCTCTCTTAGTTTAAATTTGGTCTGTGAGCCAGAAAACTGCACTTTTGGAATTAGACTCCAAGAGTCTAACGAAGTGATGGTTATATCTATGGAATCTTTTGATTCTGAAACAAATTGGGGTGAGATTTTTACTTCACGAATATAATTTTGTGTACGCAGAAGTCGTGCAGATTCTGAAATCAATAATGTATCAAGAGGTTGATTTTCTTTTAAGAGCAAAAAATTGCGGATGGCAGATTCTTTCGACTTTACATGAACTGAATTTCCTATCTTTTCTAGCCAACTATCGGCAGTTTTGGTGCTATCGGTAAATGAATAACCAAAAGGATCTTTGGTATCGATAATGATTTTGCGAATAATTTTTCCTTCAAAATTCTCTAACGATGGATTTTCCTGCATTTTTGGTTCTCTTTGCGATTTATGGGCTGTAGGCCTGAAAATCCATTTATGGATCATTTTTGTGAACTTACTTTTTTTAGAATAAGTTTCTATTTTCTTATAGATCTGTGTACTATCTTGTTCGGATTCCTTCTTTTGTGCCGAAAGTTGCAGAAATGAAAACAATACAAACACGAGAAATAAAATTCGCTGCAGTTCCAATTTTTTTAGTTATTTATTATCAAAAGTATTGAAACCAAAGTTGATTTTATTAACGATTTTCTTTAAACATTTCATAAATAAAATTCAGAAAACCTAAACCCTAATTTTTGCTTTCGATTATTACAAAACCCGTACCTTTGAAATACTATCATTGAGTCTATTTTATCGAGATATTTAAAATTAATGTAGTTAAAAATATGAGTAAACAGAGCAAACGCAGAGAAGCACTTTTATACCACGCAAAACCAAGACCTGGAAAAATTCAAGTTGTCCCAACAAAAAGTTATTCCACACAGCGCGATCTTTCTTTGGCATATTCGCCGGGAGTTGCCGAACCTTGTCTTGAAATAGAAAAGGATGTAAATAATGCGTATAAATATACTAACAAAGGAAACTTGGTAGCAGTGATCTCAAACGGAACAGCGGTTTTAGGTTTGGGGAATATCGGTCCCGAAGCCTCCAAGCCTGTGATGGAAGGAAAGGGCTTGCTTTTTAAAATCTTTGCAGATATAGATGTTTTTGATATTGAAATAGATACTGAGAACATTGATGAATTCGTTGCTACAGTAAAAAACATAGCACCGACATTCGGCGGAATAAATCTTGAGGACATAAAAGCACCTGAAGCTTTCGAAATAGAAAGAAGGCTAAAGGAAGAGTTAGACATTCCCGTAATGCATGATGATCAACACGGCACTGCAATTATTTCGGCAGCCGCTTTGTTAAATGCTTGCGAGATTGCAGGGAAAAGGATAGAAGAAGTTAAAATAGTGATCAGTGGTGCTGGTGCAGCGGCAGTTTCTTGTACCCGGCTTTATAAGGCATTTGGGGCAAGATCTGAAAACATCGTTATGTTAGATAGTAAAGGCGTGATTAGAGACGATCGTGAAAATCTTTCGCAAGAGAAGTCCGAATTTGCATCCAAGAGAAAAATCGATACTTTAGAAGAAGCTATGAAAGACGCAGATGTTTTTGTGGGTCTTTCTGTTAAGGATATTGTTACCCCAGATATGCTAAAGAGCATGGCGTCAAATCCCATTGTTTTTGCAATGGCCAACCCAGATCCGGAAATCGAATATGATTTGGCAGTAAAAACTCGAAAAGATATTATTATGGCCACAGGTCGTAGTGACCATCCTAACCAGGTAAACAATGTGCTTGGTTTTCCTTTTATTTTTCGAGGAGCTTTAGATGTCCGTGCCACAAAAATAAATGAGGCAATGAAAATGGCAGCTGTGAAGGCATTAGCAGAGCTAGCTAAGGAACCTGTTCCTGAACAAGTGAACATTGCTTATGGGGAGACAAAACTTACTTTTGGAAAGGAATATATAATTCCAAAACCTTTCGATCCTCGTCTTATTGCAACCGTGCCGCCTGCAGTGGCGAGAGCTGCAATGGAAAGTGGGGTTGCAACTACTGAAATTACCGATTGGGAAAAATATCAGGACGATCTTAATGAACGAATGGGGGGTGATAATAAAATTATTCGTTTACTCATAAATAGAGCAAAGCTCAATCCTAAACGAATTGTTTTTACTGAAGCCGATCATTTAGACGTATTAAAAGCTGCGCAGATTGTTTATGAAGAAGGGATCGGAATTCCTGTTTTATTAGGAAGAAAAGATATTATCCAAGATTTTATGGAGCAATTGGAATTTGATGCAGACTTAGAGATAATTGACACGAAAAGTGATATTAAGCCAGAAAAATTAGAGATCTACGCTGAAAAGTTTTGGAAAAAAAGAAGACGTACGGGTATTACGCTTTACGATGCTCAAAAATTGATGACGGAACGAAATTATTTTGGAGGCATGATGGTCAGCGAAGGCGATGTGGACGCAATGATTTCGGGATATTCTAGATCTTATCCTTTAGTAGTTAAGCCTGTATTTCAAACCGTTGGAAAGTTTGAAGGTGTAAACAAAGTCGCTACAACGAACTTAATGCTTACTAAACGAGGTCCATTATTCTTTTCAGATACTTCGATAAACATTGACCCAACAGCAAAAGAACTTGCACAAATTGCTCGGATGACCAACTACACAATGAAAATGTTTGGGCTTGAACCAGTCATTGCAATGATATCTTATGCGAATTTTGGTTCCTCCAAGGACCCTCGTGCAACGAAGGTTCGCGAAGCGGTAGATTTGATTCATAAAAGTAATCCGGATATGATTTTGGATGGGGAATTACAAGCAGATTTTGCCTTAAATCCAGACTTGCTTCAGAAGAAATTTCCCTTCTCCAAATTGGCAGGCAAAAAAGTGAATGCCCTTATATTTCCAAACCTTGATTCAGCAAACAGCAATTATAAATTGTTGAAAGAGTTGAATGGAGTGGAATCAATAGGTCCAATAATGTTGGGGATGCGAAAGCCGGTTCATATTTTACAGATGGGGGCTAGTGTGGATGAAATCGTAAATATGAGTGCTGTGGCAGTTGTGGATGCTCAGCAAAAGGAGAAGCGAGTAGAGGAGGAATAGGATGTAAAAATATGAATTGTTTCGAAATCACAAAATGGGTTTTATAATAATCTCTTTGTGCCAAATGGTTCATCTCAACCTCATTTACCTTCAATATTTTCATAAAAACCCCGATGGCAGTTGCAAATAATTATACTATATTTGAGCCCTTAAGTTTTCGTTAACATATGATAACCCATATACAGGGCAGGCTAGTTGAAAAAAACCCAACAGATGTAGTGATAGATTGCAATGGAGTAGGGTATTTTATCAATATTTCTTTGCACACATTTTCCGAACTCCCTACTAGTGAGAATGTTAAATTGTTTACACATTTGATTGTTCGGGAAGATGCCCATATTTTATACGGTTTTACCAGTGTTGCGGAGCGTGAAATATTTAGATTATTGATTAGTGTTTCAGGAGTGGGGGCGAGCATTGCGAGAACAATGTTGTCGTCTTTAGCGCCAGAACAAGTGCTGGACGCCATTGCCCAAAATGATATAGCAACTATTCAATCAGTAAAAGGAATTGGGACTAAGACCGCCCAACGTGTGGTTTTAGACTTGAAAGATAAGATTTTAAAAGTGTACGGTTTGTCGTCTATTTCTGCCGGAACAAGCAATACGAATAAGAATGAAGCGTTATCTGCTTTGGAGACCTTAGGCTTTGTTCGCAAACAGTCTGAAAAAGCGGTGGATAGTATTGTGAAGGAAAATCCACAGGCTTCGGTAGAAATGATCATTAAACAAGCTTTAAAAAATTTGTAAAATTTGAAGGCAAAAAATTACGTTTACAAGGTTAGCTTTTTCAAGCTTTTAGCAATAGTAAGTCTCATATTAGTCAGTAATGTTTCGCTGGCGCAAGACTCAACCGCGGTAGGGAATGAAATGGGAAGGATTGATCTCCCAAACCCTAAAGGTATTCAAGATTTATATACCTATGATCCTATAACCGATAGGTATATCTACACACAAACTTTGGGGTCTTTTAACGTTACCTATCCTATTATTCTTACACCAAAGGAATATCAGAAGCTCATTCAAGAGGAGCAGATGCGGGCCTATTTTAAAGAAAAAATAGATGCTGCAGATGGACGAAAGGAAGGTTCTGAAGAACAGCAGAAAAACCTTTTGCCAACGTTTTATGTGAATTCAAATTTCTTTGAATCTATTTTTGGTGGAAATTCTATCGAAGTTATCCCCCAAGGTTCTGTTGAAATGGATCTTGGACTTCTTTATACAAAACAAGACAACCCACAATACTCGCCTAGAAATCGAAGTAATTTCTCATTTGATTTTGACCAAAGAATCAGTTTAAGTCTTTTGGCGAAAGTGGGAACGAGACTTCAGGTTACTGCAAATTATGACACTGAAAGCACTTTCGATTTCCAAAATCAGATAAAGTTGGAATATACGCCAACTGAAGACGATATTATTCAAAAGATTGAGGTTGGGAACGTGAGCATGCCTCTTAATAGTGCCTTGATACAAGGAGCGCAGAGTCTCTTCGGTGTTAAAACACAGCTTCAATTTGGAAAAACGACAATTACGGGAGTTTTCTCTGAGCAAAAATCGGAAACCCGGACCGTAACTGCTGAAGGGGGTGCTACAATAACAGACTTCGAGCTTTTTGCTTTGGATTATGACGAAAATCGTCACTTTTTCCTAGCGCATTATTTCAGAGATAATTACGATCGTTCATTAAAACAATATCCTTTTATAAACAGCAACGTTCAAATTACTAGAATGGAGGTTTGGATAACAAACCGAACCAGCCGTACTGATAACGTTCGTAATGTTGTGGCCTTACAAGATATAGGAGAGTCAAATCCGTTAAATATTGGATTAGGTGTCCCGCCAGCCGGTTTTATAAATGTTCCAAGCACTGCATATCCTGATAACGGTAATAACGATTTCAATCCTTTCGGAATAAATGGAGGTGCGCAAACAATATTGAATCCTGCAATTCGTGATATTGCAACGGTAGGTCAAGGGTTTACAGGTGTCCAGGTTGATGAGGGAAGAGATTATGTCTCTTTAGAAAATGCCAGAAGACTAGATCCGGGAGAGTTTTCGCTTAATTCACAGCTTGGTTACATATCGCTTAATCAGCGTTTGACCAATGACGAAGTGTTGGCAGTTTCTTTCCAATTTACGGTTAATGGCAAGGTTTATCAAGTAGGTGAATTTTCCAATGATGGAGTTGAGGCAAACGGCGGTTCGCAACCTGGTGGAGACCCTCCAGGTGGAGAGCCAGGCGGTCTTGCCCAAAACCTTGTAGTAAAACTTTTGAAAAGTAGTATTACGAGCGTAGAGGAGCCAGTTTGGGACTTAATGATGAAAAACATTTACCCTATCGGTGCATATCAACTGGAAAAGGAAGATTTTAAATTAAATATACTTTATACAGATCCTTCTCCGCTTAACTATATAAAAGAAGCTCAGGGAACTCCTGGCCATCCATATGCTGAGCTTTCTGAAAATGTGAAGGATCAAATTCTGTTGAAGGTTTTTAATCTTGATAGACTTAACTTTAATAATGATCCAGTGCAAGGTGGAGATGGTTTCTTCGATTTCCTTCCTGGAATTACCGTTGATGCACAAAATGGTAGAGTTATTTTTACCTCTGTAGAGCCTTTTGGTAAACATTTATTTGATAAACTTAATGAAACACCAACTCAAGGTGTTCCCCCTGGGATTTATACGATGCCTGAGACCTATAACGCCAATCAGGAAAAGTATGTGTTTAGGACACTTTATACCGGAACGAAAACACAGGCCGAACAACAGGAAAGCCAAAAGAATAAATTTCAATTAAAAGGTAGCTATAAATCCACAGGAGCTGATGGAATTCCAATCGGAGCCTTCAATATTCCGCAAGGATCTGTCACTGTTACCGCTGGGGGAAGAACCCTTGTTGAAGGTGTAGATTATACTGTAAACTATCAGTTGGGAAGAGTCCAAATTCTAGACCCAGCTTTGTTGAACAGTAATATTCCGATTTCTGTAAGCACTGAGAACAACTCACTTTTCGGACAACAAAGTAAACGTTTTACTGGTTTAAACGTGGAGCATAAGTTTAGCGATAAATTTATGATTGGTGGAACATACTTGAACCTTAATGAGCGCCCACTTACTCAGAAATCTTCTTATGGTGTAGAGCCTATTAATAACAGTATTTACGGAATAAACCTAAATTATTCAACGGAAGTGCCTTTCCTTACTCGAATAGTAAACCATTTACCAAATATTGATACCGATGTGGAATCTAATATTTCATTGAGAGGTGAATTTGCTTATTTGAATCCCGGAGCACCAAAAGTGTCTGACTTTGATGGAAAGACAACTGTTTATGTTGACGATTTTGAATCTTCACAAACAGGGAATGACATAACTTCCCCCTCAAGCTGGTTCTTGGCTAGTACGCCACTAGGTTATGGTGGTGAACTAGAGAACGAAAACCTTGGATATAATTTCAACCGTGCAAAATTGGCTTGGTACACTATTGATCCAATATTTTATAGTAGTCAGCGTCCAGATGGAATTAATGATCAAGATCTATCTTCTCCTTTTACACGTCGTGTTTTTAGAGACGAAATTTTCCCGGAACAAGATATTATTCAAGGTCAAACACAAGCTTTATTCACTTTAGACCTTGCGTATTATCCATCTACCCGTGGTGAATATAACTATAACCCACAAGCTGCTGGGACAAATAACCTTCCAAATCCACAAGATCGATTCGGTGGAATTATGAGACCATTAAGCACCACAGATTTTGAAAAGTCTAATGTGGAATACATTCAGTTTTGGGTGATGGATCCTTTTATTTATGAAGAGAACAACACAAATCCGGGAGGGATGGTCAATTTTAACCTTGGAAGTATTTCTGAAGATATATTGAAGGATGGAAGAAAGCAATATGAAAATGGACTTCCTAAAGATGGTGGTACTGGAAATACAACAAGCACTGCTTGGGGTAAAGTACCTACCAATCAATCTTTAGTATATACTTTTGATTCTGATGGACAGGAGCGGATCAATCAAGATATTGGTCTTGATGGTTTAAACAATACTGGCGAATCAGCGCTCTTTCCGGCTTTTGCTGGACTTCCAGACCCTGCCAATGACGACTATCAGTACTTTTTACAAGCTGAAGGAAATATTCTTGACCGTTACTTAAAGTATAACGGTACCGAAGGGAACTCTCCCGTTGAAGTTACAAATACAAACCGTGGAAGCACAGCTCAACCAGACGTAGAGGATATTAATCGTGATAATACTATGAACACGATTAATAGTTATTTTGAGTATAACGTACCTATGTTTCCAGGAATGAACAGAGAGAACAACAATTACATCTCAGATGTTAAAGAGATGGATATAACTACACCAGATAATAACGTGATTCCTGTGCGTTGGATACAATTTAAGGTACCTATTAGTAAACCCGACCAGGCTTTAGGTGGAATTTCTGATTATCGATCTATACGTTTTATGCGTATGTTCCTTTCTAAATTTTCTGAAAATACAGTTTTGCGTTTTGGAACTATGGAATTGGTGCGTGGAGACTACAGAAGATTTCAACAAGCTTTGGAGCCAGGTTGGAATGATCCTACTATAGGGAATACACTTTTTGAAGTGGAAGCGGTAAGTATTGAGGAGAATGAAAATCGCCAGCCTATTCCATATAGACTGCCACCTGGACTTAAACGTGAGGAATTAAATAGCAACAATAATATTATTCGTCAAAACGAGCAATCACTATCGTTACGTGTTTGTGGTTTGGAGCCCAATGATGGTCGTTCTGTTTATAAGAACTTTAATGTGGATATGCGCCAGTACAAAAACCTGGAGATGTTTGTACATGCTGAATCCCTTGTAAATGAAACCGCACTAGGAAATGGACAAATGACTGCGTTTATACGTTTAGGGAATGACCTTACAAACAACTATTACGAAGTTCAGATACCTTTGAATCCAACGAGTTTTGGATCGACAAGTGCAGAAGATATTTGGCCGCTTTCCAACCGTTTGAATCTACCCCTTGAATTGCTTCAACAGGTTAAAACAAAGGTGCTAGGAGATCCTAGTTATGACCAAACCATAGTGAATTTCTTTAATCAATCTGAACTTGACGGCGGTGGTTCTAACGGTGAAAATGAACTTAAAATAGGTATAAAGGGAAATCCAAGTTTTGGAACTGTCCGCACCATTATGTTGGGGGTTAAAAATGCTTCTTCAAATGATATTTGTGGAGAAGTATGGTTTAATGAGCTTAGGATGTCTGAACTTAAAAATAAAGGTGGATGGGCAGCTGTTGTAAGTATGGATGCAAATATTGCTGATTTTGCTACTATTAGTGCTACCGGAAGAAGAAGCACCGTAGGTTTTGGATCTTTGGAGCAAGGACCAAATCAAAGGAGCAGAGAAGATCTCCAGCAATATGATGTGGTCACAAATTTGAATCTTGGACAATTGATGCCAAAGAAATGGGGAATTCAATTGCCATTCAATTATGGTCGTTCGGAAGAACTTATTACGCCACAATACGATCCAGAATTTCAGGATATTGAGTTGCAGACTCGAATAGACAACACAGAGGACCAAGCGGAAAAAGATATAATAAAGAATCAATCTGTAGATTATACAAAACGTCAGAGTTTAAATTTTATCGGAGTTCGTAAGGAACGTACGGGGGAATCGAAACCGAAAGTCTATGATGTGGAAAACCTTACCGCTTCATTCTCATATAATCAAACAGATCATCACGATTTTGAAGTTGAAGACGCGTTAGAGCAAACTGTTCGTGCGGGTGCAACCTATAATTATAATTTTACTCCAAAACCTGTAGAGCCTTTTAAGAAAAATGATTCGATATTTAGGGGCAAATACTGGCAATTCATGAAAGACTTAAACTTTAATTATTTGCCAACCAATATTTCTGTGGGTTCAAATATCACAAGACAATACAATGAGCAAAAATTTAGGGAGCTGAATTTATTGGAAGGTAATATTGGTCTTCCAAAATTATATCAACGAAACTATCTTTTTGATTGGCAATATGCTATTAATTATAACTTGACTAAATCTTTGCGATTCAATTTTACATCTACCAATAATAGAATAATAAATAATTATTTAGACGATGGTGGTATTGTAAATAATGACATTGGTGTTTGGGATGGTTTCTTTGATGTTGGTGATCCAAATCAACATTTCCAGTCGTTACAGGTTAATTATGATTTACCTTTTAATAAGTTTCCGTTCTTGAAGTTTATTCGAGCTACGTATTCATATACCGGAGATTATCAGTGGCAGGCAGGAAGTAATCAGTTTAACGAATTACCTATCGAGTTAAGTGATGGAACTACTGGCATATATAATCTTGGTAATTCCATCCAGAATGCTAGCACGCATCAAATAAATTCCAGCATTGATATGAATGGTTTTTATCGCTATGTTGGACTAACAAAGATTAAGAAGAGTAAGGCTAAAAAGTCTTCAGAAAGTGAAAAAGGTGGTGAGTCTTCCGGAAAAGAAGGGAAGGAAGGTAGAGAAGGCAAATTGGACCCTGAAACGAAAAGCGCAATTTCTGGTAAAAATGAAGAATCTCCGAGGGTACTAGGTTCTGGAGCCGGAGCAAGTGGATTAAACACAGGCGATAAGGCATTGAATACAGCGATAGGTCTTGCAACCATGCTCAAGAAAATTCAATTTAATTATCAGGAGAACAATGGTATATTCATGCCAGGATATTTGCCATCCATTGGGTTTATTGGTACACTTAAACCAACTACAGGTTTTGTTTTTGGAAGCCAATCAGAGATTAGAGATCTTGCTGCACGTAAAGGTTGGCTAACCTTATATCCAGAATTTAATGAGCAATACACTGAAGTAGAAAGCCGTCAATTGGATATCCAAGCTAATTTGGAACCTATAAATGATTTGACAATTGATATAAACGGAAGTAGAATCTATTCAGAAAATTATTCCGAGAACTTCGTTATTGATAATGGGTTATATAATTCATTAACACCAAATACTTTTGGTAATTTCAATATATCAACATTGTTGATTAAAACAGCATTTAGCACTAGTGACGAAATCGATTCCGCTCCATTCAATGATTTCCGAAGTAACCGTTTAACGATTGCTAACAGGCTTGCAGAAGAACATTATCAAGGTGGACCAATACCTAGGACTGCAGATGGATATCCTGTTGGTTTTGGAAGAAACAGCCAAGACGTTTTATTACCTGCTTTCCTTTCTGCATATAAAGGTAGTAACGCTTCAAAAGAGAGTACTGGAATATTTAGAGATATTCCCCTTCCAAACTGGGATGTTAAATATACAGGCTTGATGAAGATCCCCTGGTTTAAGCAAAACTTTAAACGTTTCTCGCTTGCCCATGGATATCGTGCAAGCTATACTGTGAACCAGTTTCAGTCTAATTTAGATTATGACGTGAATGATCCCGAAGCACCAGATCAATCAGGTAATTTTAAGGTACAGACTTTGTTGACAAATGTTAACTTAACAGAACAGTTTTCACCATTGTTGCGAATTGATTTTGAAATGAATAATTCCATAAAAATCCTTGCGGAGATGCGAAAGGATCGTGCTCTTTCATTGAGTTTTGCGAACAATTTACTTACGGAGATTAATGGAAATGAATATATAATTGGACTTGGATACAGAATTAAAGACTTGCGCATTGCTACTAATTTTGGGGGCAAAAAGTCAGTTATGGCGAGCGATTTGAACTTTAAGGTCGATCTTTCAAGAAGGGATAATATAACAATTATTAGATATTTGGATATTCAAAATAACCAAACTACGGCGGGGCAAACTATTTATGGTGCACAGCTATCTATTGATTATGCATTAAGCAAGAACCTAACGGCTTTGTTCTATTATGACCATTCATTCTCTAAGTATGCTATTTCAACGGCATTCCCACAAACAACCATAAGAAGTGGATTTACGCTTCGATATAATTTTGGAAACTAAAAAATAAACGTTTATATAATATCTTAATTATGAATTTACCAACTGACTTAAAATACACGAAAGACCACGAATGGGTCAAAATTAAAGGTGATATCGCTACTATTGGAATAACTGATTTTGCACAGAGTGAACTTGGTGATATTGTATATGTAGAAGTTGAAACCGTGGGGGATACCATGGAAAGAGACGAAGTTTTTGGAACCGTAGAAGCAGTGAAAACAGTATCTGATTTGTTTTTACCACTTTCAGGAGAAATAATCGAGTTTAACGAGAGTTTGGAATCTGAGCCAGAAAAGGTAAATACAGATGCCTATGGTGAAGGATGGATGATAAAATTGAAGTTTTCAAATCCTGATGAAGTAGCAGAACTTTTGGATGATGCAGCGTATACAGCACTTATTGAGGGGTAGAACTCTACTTCTTTTAGCAATATTATACAGTGCCACAATATCAGTTCTTTTTTTTATTCCAAGTCCTGAATTGCCCGATATTGAAGTTTCGGGATGGGATAAAGTAATTCATTGTGTGATTTATTTTATTCTGATAAATTTATGGCTGCTTTATTTTTACGTTAAAAATGACTTTCAGTTTAAGGTGAATTTGGTTATAATATTGCTTCTTTCCTTACTGCTTTATGGCATAATAGTTGAAGTATTACAAGATCGATTCACAGCAACTCGTAGTGCAGATATTTTTGATGTAATCGCTAACCTTACAGGTTCACTGCTTGGAATCTTTTTTTTCAAAAGAATAATACATATTTTAAGACTTAAAAAATTCAATTAAGTTTTATAGTGAATGATAATTTCTATATTTTAGCAACAATATAAACCCACTATTATGGAACCCAAAAAAAATCCAAAAGCAGACGTCAGCCGAAGAAGCATGTTGTTTTTTCAGCTCGGAATGGTCTTTATGCTTTTTCTTGCCTGGCAGGCAATTGAATGGAAATCTTATGATAAATCCAATACTGACTACGGAAAACTCGATGTTGGAGAGGATCTTGAAGAGGAAGTTCCAATTACCCAGCAGTTAACACCACCACCACCACCACCACCACCACCGCCAGCTCCTGAAGTTATTGATGTAATCGAAGATGATGATGAAGTGGAAGAAACAGTTATAGAATCTACCGAAGCAAAACAAGATGAGAAAATTGTTGAGGTGAAGGAGATTAAAGAAGAGGTGGTTGAGGAAGAAATTGCAGATGTACCTTTTGCTGTTATTGAAAACGTGCCTGTTTATCCTGGTTGCGAGAATGAAAAAACTAATGATGCCAAGAAAAAATGTATGTCCACTAAAATCAGTGAGTTTATAAATAAGAAGTTTGATACAAATCTTGCTTCGGATTTGGGACTTGAAGGAAGACAACGGATTGCTGTGCAATTTAAAATAGACAAGAATGGAAAAGTTGTAGATGTTCGTGCTCGTGCACCACATCCAAGACTTGAAAAAGAAGCGTTGAATGTTGTTTCTTCTTTACCTAACATGACTCCTGGTAAGCAACGTGGAAAACCGGTTGGGGTTCTATATTCACTTCCAATAGTGTTTGATATTCAGTAGATAGATTAATGGAAATTATAGGAACCCTGTATTTACAACTGTAAATACAGGGTTTTTTCATTTTGGCACAACAGTTGTATTTAATAAGACGTAACCTTTTAAATGCACTCATTATGAAAACTACTGTTGAAAATGCTAGAAACAAAAGAGATGAAAAGAAGAAAATAAATATCCAATGGAATTCACGTTTGTTTTTTCAGTTAGGTATTGTTATTAGTTTACTAACAGTATTTTTCTTGATGCAAATGGATTTCGAAATGAGGATTGCTGAAATTTCTCCTCCCAGATCTGAAGGAATAATGGACCCTCCGGTTATTGACTATGTTATTGATATAGACAAGCCAAAGCCAATAGAGCCCCAGAAGCTGGTTATTCCGAAGATAGAACCTGTAAAGAGAGTAGTAAAAAGTAACACTTTTGAAGTGACTCCAGATACCTCTACTGAAATTGAGACTTCTATTGCGCCTACAGATGAACCTATCATTGAAGCTACGCCTGTATCCGTCGACAATCCAGTTGAAGCCGAACCAACTGGCCCTAGATCAATGGTGAATGTTGAATTTGTTCCTGTTTTCCCTGGCTGTGAAAACTTGGCTACTAATGCTCAAAAAGTGGAATGCATGTCTTCAAACATTGACGCTTTTATAAATAAGTATTTTAAACAGGAATTGCTTGAAAATTTGAATCCCAACCAAACATACCGTGTATATGTTAATTTTAAAATAGATTCGAAAGGTTTTGTGACTGATGTAATTGCGAATTCACATCACCCTGTTTTGACAAAAGAGGCCCAGCGCGTAATAAGCAAATTGCCGGTAATGAAACCAGGGAAACAAGGTAATAAAGATGTTGATGTGCTTTATACTGTGCCAATTGTCTTAAGAATTCAATAAAACTCTTCAATTTAAAAGTGAAAGCTTCCTCTAAAAAGGAAGCTTTTTTTGAATATAGCCATTCTAAAAAAGCTGTATCTTTCGGAATTAAATAAGAGAACACCCCGATGAAGCAATATTTTTTTATTCTTACTATATTTTTCTCATTTTTTTCTTATTCTCAAACTGCTTCCGCTCAATACGAGAAGTATCCAGTTTTTGAGGAATGTGCAAATGCTAATGTAGATGCTTTGGAAAGTTGTTTCAAAAACACCCTACAGCAATTTATATTTCAGAATTTTAAGGTGCCCGAAATAGCCTTTTCAGAAAATTACAAAGGAAATGTGAATGTGCTTTTTGAAGTTACTAAGGAAGGCCAGTTTAAGGTTCTTTATGTAGATGGAATTTATGATGAATTAAAAACTGAGGCACGCCGTGTTTTTGAGATGCTTCCTGAGGTGCAGTCTGCTACCTATAACGGTTCTCCAGCTTATGTTCAATTTACCTTGCCCATAGCGATTCCATTGGTTGCGCCAGGCGAAAGTATTGTGCATAAAACAGAAATCTCTGCAAAAAATGAGAGAGAAGTTTTGGTCAACGAATATGATGAAGTTGTAAATCTTCCATATAATAATGAAGAATACAAAAGCAATATTAATATTCCACTATCACATCACGATTACAGCCTTTTCGACCGGGCTATGAACCGTGTTGGATTGAACAATCACACAGCGCAGAAACCATACATTTATAGTGAAGTTGACAAATACTATGATTTTGAAGCTGAAAACAAGGAACTTTTAAAAAACAAGTCTTCTTGGTGGGGCAGAAAACTTTGGAATGAACATCTTGTTACCATAAAAGGAGAGGATTATTGGCTTACTCTTGATGCAGGGGTTGATTTACAGGCTGGTAAGGATTTTGATGCCGATATTGATACTTATAATAACACACGGTTGGTTTATACTCAAGGTGGAATAGGGAAAAATCTTAGCTTTTTTGGGGTGGTCTATGAAAGTCAAGGTCGTTTTGCAGATTATTTCAACAGATATGCTGAATCGATTCGGCCGGCCGGGGGAAACCCTGCAATTATTCCCGGACGTGGAATTGCAAAAGACTACAAATCGGATTCTTATGATTATCCTTTGGCGACAGGTCATATTTCATATACACCTTCGAAATATTTCAATGTTCAGCTTGGGCATGGGAAAACTTTTCTTGGCGATGGATACCGTTCCTTATTTATGAGTGATAATGCCAGTTCATATCCTTTCTTCAAAATAAACACGACTTTTTGGAAATTGAAATACACAAATACTTGGATGTCCTTGCGGGATGTACGTAATGAAGTTACTGATAAAGGTTCTTTTCGGACAAAATATATGGCTAACCACTATTTGAGCTATAACATCACCAAGCGTTTGAATATCGGACTTTTTGAATCTGTAATCTGGCAGAATGATAACGGACGTGGTTTTGATATGAATTATCTCAATCCCATTATTTTTTATCGAGCCATCGAGTTCTCTACTGGCTCACGAGGAGGAAATGCCTTGATTGGGATAAGTACAAAATATAAATTTAACGATCGTATTAACGCTTATGGGCAGTTTATTATTGACGAATTTTCCTCAAGTGATGTTTTCGGTGGAAAGGGAAGTTATAAAAATAAAACTGGTTATCAGTTAGGCTTGAAATATTACGATGCCTTTGGATTGAAAAACCTTTATCTTCAGGCAGAGTATAACAGAGTGCGTCCATACACATATTCACACAATACCATAGTGTTGAATTATGGACATAACAACCAGACCATGGCACATACTCTTGGCGCTAATTTTTCTGAATTTATAGCTATTGCTCGATATCAAAAAGGAAGACTTTATGGTGATGCTAAATTCATTATCGCCAAAAGAGGTTTTGAGTTCAACACTCCAGAAGATTCTAGTTTTTATGGAGGAAACATCTATGGAACGGAAAACGATAGAATCTCCACAGACGGTAATACAGTGGCACAGGGAAATACAACAGATTTCTTTCATGCCGAAGTGCAGGCGGGTTATGTGATAAACCCGGCAACCAATTTAAAAATATACGGCAGTATTATCTATAGAGATTTTAATCCACAAGTAGATACCGAAATGGTGTACAAAAATCAAACTACCTGGTTGAATTTTGGAATCCGTACAGATTTGTTCAATTGGTATAATGATTTTTAAAAACTAGAATGATTCAATTCAGTAGTTCGATTTGTTTTTTTGAAGTTAAGAAGCCTATTGTTTGTTTTTCTTCTCATATTCTTTCTTCATCTGCTCAATCTTTTCACGCGCCTTCTCGTTTTTTTGGTTATTGCTCTCCATATATTTTTGATCTTGGGCTACGCTTTTGTAGACTATTCGTAAAAAAGCTTCTGTCTTGACAGAACCATTTCCGTAGCCTAGGGCGTCAAATTCTCTTGTTAGGTCATTCATTTTGGCCACTTCGTCTTCACTTTTACCAGTGGAATAGATGTTCGATACCCTTTTGTAAATAGTTCCGAGCATCTGCAAAGTATTTTCTAGGTCCTTATAACTACCCAAATTACCGTGACCAGGAATTATTTTAGTGTCTTCATTTATTATTGTCATCGCTTTTTGTAGTCCTTCTACAGTTCCTTTTAGGCTTCCTCCGTTTTCCAAATCTATGTAAGGATATTTTCCATTGTAAAAAACATCACCAGTATGTAGGACGTTGTTATTGGTGAAATACACCATCGCATCACCATCTGTATGGGCATTTTGGACGTGAAAAACATATATTTTGTCACCATTAAAATGAAATGTAAGATCTTCGGAAAAGGTTACAATTGGAAGAGCTTCTTCCGACATTTTCTTTTTTTCACTTCTTATTTCTCCTTGTAATCTAAAACGTGTGTTTTCTTGGGAGAATATTGTTGTCCCCGTTTTGGCAAGAGCGGTATTTATACCAGTATGATCTTCGTGAAAATGAGTGTTTACCAAGAAACGAATAGGTTTGTCACTAATTTTTTTAATCTTTCGTTGAATTTGTTCCATATCCTCAGCCAATTGATTGTCTATCATAAAGATTCCATCATTGCCGAAATATAATCCAATATTACCACCTTGACCTTGCAGCATATACACTTGGTTGTTCACTTTTAAAAGTTTTGTGTCTGACTTTTCTCCAGTATCTGTTTGTGCGAATGTGGCGAAAACTGAGAATAAAAAGATAGCATTTAAAATTAATTTGGACATCATGTTATTTTTAGTTTGAAAATTGGTTCAAAATACTAAAAATGCTGAAATAAAAGCATAAGATTGTCAACATTATATTGTGGAAAAAATACAGGAAGCGTATCTTTGACGCGCCTAAAGAAAATAAAATTGTCCATTACCCAATCCGAATCAATATCCCATTCACTTATCAGGAATTTTACCGAAATTACTAAATTACGGCTTTCCGTTAGTGTTGTGTTTTCTTCAGTCGCTGGATATCTATTAGGTGCTGATTCCATCGATTTTTATGTACTTTTCTTGCTTTGTGTGGGAGGGTATTGTATGGTTGGGGCTTCCAACGTATATAATCAGATAATAGAACGCGATCTTGATGCGCTTATGGAGCGGACCAAAAACAGACCACTTCCTGCTGGCACTATGAGTGTACAGTCTGCTTTTATCCTTGCCAGTGTCTTAACAGTTGTAGGTATAGCTGTTCTTTATTCTATCAATCCCATAACGGCTATGTTTGGGGCTGTATCGATTTTCATGTACGTCAGTCTTTATACGCCTTTAAAGACTAAAACCCCACTTTCGGTCTTTGTTGGAGCTTTTCCAGGTGCGATTCCCTTTATGTTAGGTTGGGTAGCGGCTACCGGTAAATTTGGTATTGAACCTGGAACTTTGTTTATGATTCAATTTTTCTGGCAATTCCCTCATTTCTGGGCTATCGGTTGGTTTCTGTTTGACGATTACAAGAAAGGTGGTTTCTATATGCTGCCTAATGGAAAGCGTGATAAGGGAACTGCAGTTCAAACGATTTTATATTCTGTGTGGACGGTTCTAGCTTCTTTGGTTCCTGTTTTAGGAATTACTGGGAAATTATATTTGACTACAGTATCGGGAATTTTAATAGGACTTTTGGGAATTGGTTTAGTTTATTATGCAGTTCGCCTTTATAAAGTGAAAACATCAAAAGCTGCGAAACAACTTATGCTTGCTAGTGTAAGTTATATTACCTTGTTGCAGATTATCTATGTAGCAGATAAATTTTTAAGATAATCCATAATATCCTGAAAATTAAATGACTACTGTTAATAGTGTGCATCAAATTAAGAATATACGAAAATCACGAAATAAAAAAATATTCAAAAATGGATTTAACTCAAGGAACTCAGGAGCGGAAAATAAATAGAGCAAAGAGGAGTATGCTCTGGTTTGGCATTATTAGTTTGACTATGAGTTTCGCGGGTCTTACCAGTGCCTATGTAGTTAGCAAAGAGCGACCTGACTGGATTTCAAATTTTGAAATGCCGCAGGCGTTTTACATTAGTTTAGTCTTGATTTTTATAAGTAGTATAACCGTACACTTTGCTTACAGATCAATAAAAAGGCAACAGAATGGCCTCGGAATGTTTTTGTTGATTACAACATTCGTGTTGGGCGTTTTATTTGTAATTTTTCAATTTGTTGGTTTTTCAGAAATTATTGCGAGCGGTTATAATTTTACAGGTCCGACGAGTAGTGTAACGACTTCTTTTATATATTTGGTGGTTTTATTACACGTGGCACACGTTTTTGCAGGGCTTGTAACGCTTTTGATTGTAATTTATAATCATTATAAACTAAAATATGAAAACGGTAAAACCCTTGGCGTTGAACTCGCTGCAACATTTTGGCATTTCGTGGATGTGGTGTGGATTTATCTGTTTTTGTTTTTATATTTCGTTAAATAAAAATTAAACGTATTTTTGAACCTTATTTAAAAACCAAATTCTTTTTATGGAAGCTACCGTTGTTAAAACAGGTGCCGATGGTAAAACCTGGGGTGGTGGATCTGCACCGTTGAAGGCCAGTTATGGCAAAATGATGATGTGGTTTTTCATCGTTTCCGATTCATTGACATTTGCAGGTTTCTTAGCCTCTTATGGGATGTCCCGATTCAAATTTATTGATGCTTGGCCAATTGCCGATGAAGTCTTTACCCACTTTCCATTTCTTCACGGAGTAGAGGCTCCCATGTATTATGTGGCCTTTATGACGTTTATCCTGATTTTTTCTTCCGTCACCATGGTTTTGGCTGTGGATGCTGGGCATAAAATGCAGCAGAAAAAGGTAACTTTTTATCTATTTCTGACCATTATAGGAGGTCTTATTTTCTTGAGTTCACAGGCTTGGGAGTGGAAGACTTTTATAAAAGGTGAATATGGTGCAGTTGAAACACACGGCGGTCAGATTTTACAGTTCTTGAATAAGGATGGCGAACGCGTTGCAATTGGTGATTTTGCTGCCGCTAATACGGGATTACGAACAGAACAGACCAAGGAGAATGGAATATGGTATAAGCAGGATACAGAGTATCAGCCTACGGTATCATTTGAGCAGGTTAAAGCAGGGTTTCTTGCGGATGACAATCTTTTGGTAAGAATTCCGAATAAAGATGAAAATGGCCATCACATAGTTTTATCGAGGGAAGAGTCTATTGCAAAGCTAGTTAATGACGGTAATCTGATTGTGGAAGGTGCGAACCTTCGTCACAATGAATACGGTCATCCTTTATTTGCAGATTTCTTTTTCTTTATTACCGGATTCCACGGATTTCACGTTTCAATCGGGGTGATGTTAAACTGTATTATCTTTTTTAATGTAATATTGGGTACGTACGAACGTCGTGGCCATTACGAAATGGTTGAAAAGGTTGGGCTATACTGGCACTTTGTGGATTTGGTATGGGTATTTGTATTTACATTCTTTTATCTTGTATAGATTTTCAATATTTAAAAAATGGCACACGAGCAAGCACATAAATTAGCAATCTTTAGAGGAACTTTAAAGTTCAAATCTAACGTAACCAAGATCTGGGGAGTATTTATAGTACTTTCTATTGTTACTTTTATTGAAGTAGCGTTAGGAATTATGAGACCAGACTTTTTGGTAGAGCACCATTTCTTGGCATTAAAACTTCTCAACTGGATATTTATAATACTTACAATTTTTAAAGCCTACTACATTACCTGGGACTTTATGCACATGCGCGATGAAACCACCGGATTGAGAAGAGCTGCAGTATGGACAGCAGTTTTTCTAATTGGTTATTTAGTGTTGCTTGTACTTATAGAAGGCGATTATATCTTTGAAGTTTATAAAAATGGATATATAAAATTTAATTTTTAGCACTCGCAATAACTTATTTTAAAAGCCCTCTTAACGAGGGCTTTTTTTGTGAATATCTTTTAGTGTAATTGGACATACTTATACTATGCTAGAATTCGAAATTGTTTGAGGATCGTTCTCGAGAGTTGTGAGTGACTTGAATTGGAATGATATTTTTTGTTTTAGTATTCAGGCTAGGACCATTTATAAGACCTATTGAAATATATCTTTCCTTATAGATTAACCACATTTTTAGATAAATAGATTCTTTTGGACCTGATTCAGAATTATCTGTTTGGATTGAAAGCGAGAATTTAATTGAGATTCTTTAAAACTCCTGGGAGCTTAACAGGGTCTATATACAGAATTTGATAAGTTTCTAAATAGAATCTATGGAGTAAGGTCGATACAGAGTCGGCATAGAGTCGGCATACAGTAGGCATACGATTAGTGGATAGAAATTAAGATTATACTTTTCAATTAATTCTTTTAGCAAAGAATACTATCCTTATTGTAGCGATTGAAGTTATGGTATAGTATAAAATATTCTTTATGCCCTTGTCAAGTTTAGGAGTAAAATAGTGGCAGTTTACTGGTTGAATTGGGAATTTTAAAACTTGTAGATCTCTCTCTGTCAAATTTAATTTTTTTTGGAATACAGTTTAGATATGAAAAAATACAGAAATGTGCGTTTATAGACTTGCAATCATATCTGTACAAACGCAATTATTGATTCTGATCCTGGTTTATGAGTGCTAACTTCCTTCGAGTTATTCCCTGTAGAAAATTAATACCCAAAAGATTGCCCAAGCCCCTTTTACCCTGTATTTTTGTATTGCAAAAAAAATATGTAGAAATGAAAAAATATTTGGTTCTTGGCGTTCTTTTTCTCCTTCCTATTACGGCGTATATTTTCTTTGCAATGAGCACGAGCTATTTTAAGCCATTGCCGGTTATAACGCATTCAGTTGCAGAACTGGAGGGTTTTAAAACGATTGAGGGAAAGCCAGTGCAATTGGAAAACCGAATTTCGGTCTTAGGTTTCTTCGGAAGAAATCTTGAGGCGCATAGGGCTTACGCTTATAATCTCGCGCAAAAAATATACAGTAAAAATCGTACTTTTAATGAATTTCAGTTTGTTATTCTATTGCCGAATGGGACTGAAGAACAGGCTAGAAATATTGAATCGAATCTAAGGCAGATTGCTCCCTTAGATTCTTGGTTTTTCGCATTTGGTTCTGAAACGGATATCGATCGGGTATTTCAATCCTTGCAATCGAATCTTTCATTAGATTCAAATATGTCTTCTCCCTACGTGTTTATAATAGATAAAGAACGAAACCTACGTGGCAGAAAGGATGAAGGTGATAATGCAGAAATTTTGTACGGTTTTGATTCCAGTACTATTGCAGAGATAAACAATAAGATGAGTGATGATGTAAAGGTTCTTTTGGCAGAATATAGACGGGCACTGAAGAAGTATAAATCTGATAGGGAGATATAGGAGTTAGAGGAAGGAATTGAGAGAGGATGAAGAAGCTGTTTTCAGTGACATTTTTCAGTAATGTTCAGGAAATTAAATACTGTTTTTTGTAAAGTCAATTAAATAAAAATCAGTCAACTCTAATTAGGGAAGCTCGTTAAGGCAGTTGGTTTTGAGCTTTTTGGTTTGGTTAGTGGAAATTTGTTAGTTAAAATGATTTAGATACAATGAAAAAAAATTATTCATATATAGGTATTTCGTTTATCATCTTGATATTTGGAATTTGGGCTGTGCCGAAAATTGTCATGACACTATCTAAAGCAGACCTTGAAATTGTAGGGATTGTTCCCGCTTTCAGTTTTACTGATCAGAACGGGAAAACCATAACCAATAAGGATTATGAAGACAAAGTATACGTGGTGGAATTTTTCTTTACGACCTGTCCGGATATCTGTCCCATTATGACAGAAAACATGAAAAAGATCCAAGATAAGTTCTTGGGAAATCCCAAGCTTGGGATTGCTTCATTTACAATTGATCCTGTGCACGATACTCCGGAAGTTTTAAAGGAATATGCCAAAAAGAAAGGTATTACAAAACCACAATGGCATTTATTGACTGGAGAAAAGGAAGAAATATTTAGACTTGCTAATGAAGGCTTTAATCTATATGTTGGAGATGTGCCCGAAGTGGAAGGTGGTTTTGAACATTCTGGATTTTTTGCATTGATTGATCAAAGCGGTAACATTCGCTCGAGAAGGGACGAAAATGACAATCCCATTGTCTATTATGACGGTTTGGATGACAAGGGAATTCAAATGCTCATTGAAGATATTAAACAACTTTTTTAAAGCTATGTTACCCCCTGCCCCCGATACTAGAAGATACACTATCTTGATATGGATACTATCCATTTCTATTCCAATCTTGGTCGCTGTATTATTTACCGTAAAAATTCCTGGTGTAGCGCGATTGGGTTTTTTGCCACCTGTTTATGCCACTATAAACGGATTGACCGCGATCCTTCTAATTGCTGCAGTTTATCAAATTAGAAAAGGAAATAGGAAAACACATGAACGCCTTATGAAAACAGCAATAACGTGTTCGGTTATTTTTTTAATCTTGTATATGGCGTATCATATGACATCAGATTCAACCAAATACGGTGGTGAAGGAATGTGGAAATATGTCTATTATTTTATACTTTTAACACATATTCTGTTGTCGGTTATTGTTATTCCTTTTGTTTTGATAACCTATGTACGTGCTATTTCCGGCCAGTTTTATAAACATAGAAAAATAGCACGAATTACTTATCCACTTTGGTTATATGTGGCGATAAGTGGTGTGATTGTTTATTTAATGATTTCGCCTTTTTATTGAAATGGAATACAGAATAAAGAACAAAGAATCTTGTGGGTGCAATTTTTTTACTAATAAATTTAAAATGAGGGTAAAAATTCTTTTTATCGTTTTACTTGTATTTCTTTTGGCTTCGGTACCCGCCGAGGCACAATGTGCAATGTGTCGAGCTGTTTTGGAAAGTGAGGAAAGTGGGCAAGCTGCAAAGGGAATAAATAATGGGATTATGTATCTAATGATTTTTCCATATTTGCTTATTGGCGGAATTGGCTACGCCATTTACCGAAGCCGAAAAAAAGCACGGGAAAATGAAATGGACTAAGGTTTAAGAATTTCACAGAAATTAAATCTGAATACTTTAACTGATCTTAGGATCGGTATATTCTCTCTTGTGTTTTAACCTATTCCTCTTAAAAATAAAATTTCCCTAATTTTTCAGATAAGTATTGTAACAAAACGGCTTGATTTCAGTCTTATTAGAAGATTAGATTCTATAGAATTCTTTAGGTCTTAACAAGAATTTCACATTTTAAAGAACATTTCCTCTTTACTTTGTACCGCATTAATATTTCAGGATGATAGAGATCAAAAACCTTCACAAATCATATCACATGGGCAAAAATTCGCTCCATGTTCTAAAAGGCATCAATTTTACAGTTTCTGAAGGGGAAATGGTTTCCATTATGGGTTCGTCCGGTTCTGGGAAATCTACACTCTTGAACATTCTTGGCATTCTTGATGAAGCTGATGAAGGCACCTATATGCTTGACGGTACCTTAATAAGAGACTTAAATGAAAAGGTTGCTGCACGTTACCGGAATAAATTTCTAGGTTTTATTTTTCAGTCTTTTAATCTTATCAATTATAAAACGGCCTTGGACAATGTTTCAATGCCTCTTTATTATCAGGGTGTAAAACGAAATATTCGCACCGAGAAAGCAATGCATTATTTGGAGAAAGTAGGCCTTGCAGATTGGGCATCACATTTGCCGAGTGAACTTTCCGGGGGGCAAAAACAACGAGTAGCAATAGCCCGTGCACTTGCTAGTGATCCAAAAGTATTGCTTGCTGATGAACCCACGGGAGCATTAGATACCAAAACTTCCTATGAAGTTATGGAACTCATTCAAGGCATCAACGACGAAGGAAAAACCATCTTGATCGTTACCCACGAAGAAGATATTGCACACATGACTAAGCGTATTGTAAACCTTAAAGACGGGTTGATAATTGATGATTCACTAGTAAATCAAGTGAGAGCAAAAAGCGAAGTCTATGTTTAATATTGAACGGTGGCAGGAAATATTTGAAACGATTCGCAAAAACAAGTTACGGACCTTTTTGACTGGACTTTCTGTGGCCTCTGGGATTTTTATATTGGTTATTCTTCTCGCTATGGGACAAGGGATGTCCAATGGAGTTGCCAAGGAATTTGAAAATGATGCCACAAACCGCATTAGCGTATGGACAGGCGTGACTTCACAAGAATTTAAAGGTCTGAATCCGGGACGTATAATAGAAATGGATAACCGTGATTATGAAATGGCGGTCAAAAAAAATATAGATCAGATTGAACTTAAATCTGGAATTTATAGCAGATGGGGACAATTGACGACTTACCAAAAAGAAAGTGGAAGTTATAGGGTTGAAGGTGTGCGTGGTGATTACCAGTTTCTTGAAAACGAAAGTTTGGTGATTGGGAGGTATATTAATCAAAATGACCTAAATAACTTTGAAAAAGTTGCTGTTATTGGAAATCAGGTTTATCTAGATCTCTTTAAGGATAAGAATGCTATTGGAGAATACGTTGATGTTGGAGGGATAAAATTCAAGGTTGTTGGTGTATATACCGATCCCGGTGGGGAGCGAGAAGAAACACGAATATTTATTCCCTTGACAACTGCACAACGTGTTTACAATGCTGGTGATAAACTTAGGTCATTAGCATTTACACTTCAGAAACAGGATAGATATGAAGATGCTTTGGCGGCTTCTGAAGCATTTTCTGTACAATTGGAAAGTGATCTAAAAACACGACACACTATTTCTCCAACCGATACAAGGGCGGTCAATGTGAACAATACCTTAGAAAACGCAAAAAAGTTCTATGATTTAAACAATATGATTCGCTGGTTTTTCTGGGGCGTGGGTATTTGTACCATCATTGCAGGAGTGGTAGGTGTGAGTAATATTATGCTCATTATTGTGAAGGAACGCACCAAAGAAATTGGAATCCGTAAAGCTATTGGGGCGGAACCCTGGTCTATTATAGGAATGATACTTCACGAATCAATTTTTGTAACTGCTATCGCCGGGTTTGTAGGACTTCTTTTAAGTATGGCCTTATTGGAGTTGGCTGGACCATATATTGAAACAGCCTATATCAGCAATCCTTCAGTAGATTTTTCTGTAGCAATCACCACCTTAGTTATACTTGTGTTTGCGGGAGCCGCGGTGGTTTTTTTCCAGCTTACCGCGCAGCACATATTAAACCAATAGAAGCTTTGCGCGATGAGTAAAATATTTAGCAGAGACAGTTGGGATGAAATCATTGAAGCGTTAAGCAGTAATTGGTTTAGAACAGTTATGACAGCTTTTGGTGTGCTTTGGGGAATCTTTATCCTAGTTATATTGCTAGCGGCTGGAAATGGTTTGGAAAATGGCATAAAACAAGGCTTTAATGGTATGGCTACCAATTCTATGTTTATGTGGACCCAAACAGCTTCACAACCCTATAAAGGTTTGCCAAAAGGGCGTAGGTACAATTTTAAGACCGATGATGTTTCGGCTATAAAACAGAACGTTCCAGGGCTTCGTTTTGTGTCGCCTAGGAATCAGTTGGGAGGTTTCCGCGGAAGCAATAATGTGGTGAGAGGTCTGCAAACTGGAGCCTTTAACGTTTATGGAGATTATCCTGAAATAATTCAGCAACAGCCGATGGATATTACTTCCGGAAGATTTGTTAATTATTCAGACATTAAGGAAAAACGAAAAGTAGCTATTATCGGTAGTGGGGTTCAAAGTGCTTTATACGATCTTGGTGAAGAAGTCATAGGATCTTATATCAAAATAAACGGGGTCAATTTTATGGTAATTGGTACGTACAAAAAGAAAGGGAACAATGGTGATCCCGAAGAAATGCAGAAGGAAATATACGTTCCGTTTACGGCATTTTCCCAAGCGTTTAATATGGGAGATGTGGTAGGATGGATGGCGATCACTGCTGAAGATGGATTCTCTATAACCGATCTTAAATCACAGATTTTTGATGTCATTAAAACTCGACATACTATTAACCCTAATGATGATAGGGCAGTAGGTAATTTTGACCTCTATCAGGAATTTACTAAGATACAGGGATTGTTTAGCGCCTTAAATTTTGTTGCCTATTTTGTCGGGATACTCGTATTGCTTTCAGGGATCATAGGAATTAGCAATATCATGTTGATTGTAGTAAAAGAACGTACCAAGGAAATCGGTATCCGCCGTGCTTTGGGGGCAACGCCTTGGAGCATCCGGGCTCAAATATTGTTAGAATCTATTTTCCTGACTATTGTTTCAGGAATGGCGGGAATAGCTTTGGCCACAGGAGTACTTTGGCTTGTTAATTATCAACTTGGTACTATGGACACCAGTGAAATGATGTTTATTAATCCGTCAGTAAACATTGGGGTTGTCTTTATAGCCCTTACAATTTTGATTGTTTCTGGGCTTTTGGCTGGTTTGATTCCTGCCCAGAACGCCATAAAAGTAAAGCCTGTTGAAGCGTTAAGAACCGAATAAAAACTAATTGAAACCGAATATTTTAATCAAATGAAAAAAAATAAAACCATAATCATCCTCGCCACGATTGCACTATTGTTTGTAGCCTCAATGTATTGGCTGTATTCAAAGAATATGGAAGATCCTGTAGTTTATGAAACTGAAAAGCCTGTAATGGGTTCCATTGTGAAGAAAACTGTGGCTACGGGTAGTATTGTTCCTAAGGAAGAGGTGCTTATAAAGCCAAACATATCAGGAATTATAGATGAAATATTCGTGGAAGCGGGGAATATTGTAAAAGCAGGAGACTTAATAGCAAAAGTAAAAGTGGTTCCTAACGTTTCTTCATTGAATAGTGCGAAAAGTAATATCAATAGCGTTAGGACACAAGTTGAAACTGCTCGACTTGCTTTGGATAATCAGAAAAGTATTTATAATAGACAGAAAGAACTTTTTGAAAAGGGAGTTATTTCAGCAA
Source organism: Aequorivita sp. (assembly GCA_034675805.1). Lineage (GTDB taxonomy): Bacteria > Bacteroidota > Bacteroidia > Flavobacteriales > Flavobacteriaceae > Aequorivita. The sequence continues at coordinate 2,334,483 of JAUCCX010000001.1, forward strand.
ATGAATTTGACAATGCCCAACTTTCCTATGATCAAGCGCAGCAAAGGCTAAAACAAGAGCAAGTAGGTCTTACCGCTGCAAGTCAAAATTACGATATCGTAAGAACCGGCACCACGAGCGGAATGGGTGCATCAGCAAATACTGAAATTCGTGCTACTGTATCTGGAATGGTACTGGACGTTCCGGTAAAAACAGGCAACCAAGTTATCGAGTCAAACAACTTTAATGATGGTACTACGATTGCAACTTTGGCCGATGTTGATAAAATGATTTTTGAAGGAAAGGTGGACGAAAGTGAAGTAGGAAAGATAAAGGAGGGGCTTCCTTTGGAAATTACAGTGGGTGCCCTTCCAGATGAAAGTTTTAATGCTGAGTTAGATTATATTGCTCCCAAAGGAGTAGATGAAAATGGTGCAATCCAGTTTGAAATAAAAGGAACGATGAAGAATTTGGACACGACTAAAACCTTCATTCGTGCTGGGTTGAGTGCTAATGCATCAATTATCCTCGCAAAAGCAGACAATGTTCTTACTATTAGGGAAGCAATAGTTCAATATGATGCGAAAACTCAAAAGCCTTTCGTAGAAGTTATGGTTGGTGATCAGAAATTTGAGCGAAGAGATGTGGAATTGGGCGTTAGTGACGGTATAGATGTAGAAGTAAAAAGTGGGATTTCAAAAGATGACAATATAAAAGTCTGGAATCAATTGAAAGCTGCGCCACAAGCAGGGAGTAGAGGATAATCTTAGCCCAAATAGAACAAAGTAATCTGGATTAAAAATTATAATTTTATAAATTTTGTAACGCAATCGCAATACAAAAGACATATTCAATAATCGAAACACTTATGAAGAAGATAGCAATCCCTTTCTTTTTTTTGATATTAAGCATTTCCTTGACAGCGCAAACTAAGCAGTGGACGCTTCAGGAATGCGTAAATCACGCATTGGAAAATAACATTTCAGTAAAGCAGAGTGCCCTTGATTTGGAAACTACCGAAGCTGATAAACTTGAAGCCATAGGGAATTTTCTTCCTAGTTTAAATGCTAATGCAAATGCTCAAAAAAACACTGGTTTGAGCATTAACCCGACCAATAACCAGTTTGAGAATACAACTTTTGGTTCGGCAGCGGGTGCGGTTAATGTGGGGTACACCCTTTTTGATGGACTTAAAAATATACGTCAGCTACAGCGATCAAAACTTTCAGAACTTGCTGCCCAATATCGATTGGATAAAATGAAGGATGATATTGCCTTAGCTGTAGCGAATTCGTATTTACAAGTTTTGCTGAACAAAGCGAATTTAGAAGTAGCCAAGTCTCAGAATGTCGTCACACTAGAGCAATTGGATAGAACGAATAACCTAGTTGATGCTGGTGTACTTCCTCGAGGTGATCTTTTGGAAATAAAGGCTACTGACGCCAGTGAAAAACAAAAAATCGCCGTTGCAGAAAATACTGTAAAAATTTCATTGATCAGTCTGGCTCAGCTTCTGTTGATTAAAGACTATAAAACTTTTGATATTGCAGAAGAAGAGTACAATATAATAGATGGTGGTATTGCTGATAAAGACGTTTATGAAATAATTGATAGTGCTAAGGAGACCCGTGCAGAAGTGAAGATTGCGGAGAAAAATGTTGCACTTGCAGAAAAGGATCTACAAATTACCCGTGGAAATTATTATCCTACACTTTCGGCTTTTTTTGGGTATAACACCCGTTATGCCGATAATGATCCGCTGGACCGTGATTTTGTAGAACAGCTATATTTGAATGATGGGTTCGGTTACGGAGTGCAATTAAATGTTCCTATCTTTAATGGGTTCGCCGTGCGTAGTAATGTAAAGCGTAGCAAGGTAAATTTGAAGAATACTGAGTATCAATTGGAGCAAGCAGAACTTGATCTTGAATCTAATGTCTATCAAGCTTACGTAGATGCCAAAGGCGCATTGAAAGCATACGAAGCTGCATCAGTAGCATTGGAGTCGCAAGAATTGGCTTATCAATATGCAAAAGACCGTTATGATGTTGGCTTGACAAATGCCTTTGATTTTAGTCAATCAAAATTGCGTTTTGACAATTCAAAAATTGAAGTAAACAGGAGTAAGTTTGATTATATTTTTAAGTTGAAAGTTTTAGAGTTATATTTTGGTGTTCCAGCGAGCGAATTAAAATTTTAGGTATGAAGAAAAAAACACTTATCTGGATTTCTATTGGAATTGTCCTGCTTCTGATTTTGCTTATTGGAGGCAAAAAAGCAGGTTGGTTTGGAAAATCCGGCGATTATAAAGAAGTTGAAGTATCCCAGATACAGCTAATAGATATTACACAAACCGTTGCTGCTACTGGAAAAATTCAACCCGAGATTGAGGTTGCACTTTCTTCGGAAGTTTCTGGAGAGATTATTGAACTTCCCATAAAGGAAGGCCAGACCGTGGAAAAAGGAGATCTTTTGGTGAAGATAAACCCGGATTTAATTCAAGCTGCGGTTAGTCAATCACAAGCTGGACTTCAAAATGTTCGGGCTCAATTATCACAAGCACAAGCGAGTGAAAAAAATGCACAACTCAATTATGAACGAAATAAATCTTTATTTGAAAAAGGAGTAATATCGAAATCTGAATGGGATAAATCAGTTGCGGATTATGATATGGCGCAGGCTAGCTCAAAAGCGGCATATTACAATGTACAAAGTGCTTCTGCCAATGTTAAGCAATCTGTGGATAATCTTTCCCGAACTACTATTTATGCACCTATGAGCGGAACGATTTCTAAGCTTTCAGTGGAATTGGGAGAAAGGGTAGTGGGAACCGCACAAATGGCAGGAACAGAGATTGTACGTGTAGCGAACCTTCAAAAGATGGAAGTTGAGGTTGACGTAAACGAAAATGATATTGTGAAAGTTGCTTTAGGAGATTCAACGAAAGTTGAGGTTGATGCGTATTTAAAACGTGAATTTAGGGGCGTGGTTACTGCAATAGCCAATAGCGCAGAAAGCTCTTTAACTGCAGATCAGGTTACCAATTTTAAGGTGAAAGTTAGTATTCTTCCAGAGTCCTATAAAGATTTAACCGAGGGCAAGCCAGAGAGTTATTCTCCATTTCGTCCAGGGATGACTGCCACGGTTGACATTATAACCAATAAAAAGAAGAATGTTATTGGGGTTCCAATTAGTTCTATCGTTGTAAAAACAGATACTATCGATTCCAAAAAACCCGCTATAGGAACAGTATCAAAAAATGCAGAAAAGTTTGAGGCGGTTTATGTAAAAGAAGGAGAAGAAGCCAAAATGCGAATTATACAAACTGGAATACAGGATGATTCAAATATCGAAATTATTTCTGGATTGAAAGAAGGTGAGACCGTGATAATAGGCCCGTACAACACGGTTACAAAACTTTTAAAAGAAGGTGATAAGGTTGAGGTGGCTGTGCCTAAAAAAGATAAAAAGGAAAAATAATGCCCAATATTCTTTGTCTAGAAACCTCAACAACTAATTGTTCCGTTGCCATTGTAGTTGATGGAAATATAAAAGCGATTCGTGAAGAAAACAATCAAAAGTTTTCGCACGCAGAAAAGTTGCACGTTTTTATATCTGAGGTTTTGGATGAGTCAGGAATCGATAAAAACGACTTGGATGCAGTGGCAATAAGCAAAGGTCCTGGATCATATACAGGACTTCGTATTGGCGTTTCCGCTGCAAAAGGCTTGTGCTTCGCATTAGACATTCCATTAATCGCTACTCCAACATTGGAGGTTTTGGCACAGCAAGCACAATGTGAAGATTGCTTTATAATTCCGTTATTGGACGCGCGAAGAATGGAAGTTTATTCTGCCGTTTTCAATTCTAAAAAAGAACAAATACGAGAAACGAAGGCTGAGATTTTAAATGAAAGCTCGTTTCAAAAATATTTGGAAGAAAGAAAAACGATTTTTCTCGGAGATGGTGCTTCTAAGTTTAAAGAATTATGCAGTCATAAGAATGCTATCTTTCTTGATAACAAATTTCCTTCTTCAGCAAATATGGCACTTTTGGGGGAAGCTAAATACAAAATGAGCGACATAGAAGATATCGCTTATTTTGAACCTTATTATCTAAAAGAGTTTATGTTGGGTTAAGGTTTTCTACAAAAGTGAATCGAAATAAGTAACTACTTTTATGAGATCCGCTTCTTTATCAATATCAAGATTGTTTTCTTTTATATAGTCTTTAACTTCTTGCTTTTTTGAGTCCATCGTTTTAAGAACTTTTGATTTGTTTGTGGACAATTCAAAAAACTGTCCGTCTTGAACTAAATAATATTTCGTCGTTTTATCAAAACTTGGAGGTGTATTGGAGTCGTAAGAAGTTCTAGCGTTTTGCGGTTTGTTAAAAGCAGCAGTTGTCTTTTTATAAAGATCATAGGTTTTCCCGTCCGCAAGAATATTGAAATACCCTCCTTTTTCATTAGAGCCGTCATACGGTATAAAAACGTAAATATCCTTATTGATTTTCACATAGATACTTGGATCTTTCATTAGGGCCCCATAATTTTCTTCGGAAACGTGGTTTTTTATTTCGATTTCATCGGCGTAAGCATTATAGCGCATGGGGACATTACTTCTCAAGAGATTCTCGTCTTGATAAATACTTCCCACCAAAAAATTAGGATTTGCATACGCATCATCTTTTATAGTAGCAAACTCGGTTTCGGTCAATCCAAAAGCTATGGCTTTTTCATTTAAATCGATGGTTCGTGAAAAGAAGTCGAATTGACTATTTGCTCCACCAGAAGCCCCACCGTCTTTAGTGGAAAAACTCTTTTGGGAAAAAGCCTGGGAGGCAATCAAAACACTTGCTGTAAATAATAATATTTTTTTCATATAAATATAATTAAGGTGCTAATTTCTAGTGTTGTGTGCGAATAGTATGCCTTAGCAGAAATATTTTTTTAAAAACGAGATTGTATAAAAAGTAGACCTTGCTCACTCTTCCATCTCGGGCAATAATTAAAGTGCTGACTTGAAATAATGTCTTGACAGTGCATGGGTCTCGACTGAGTTCGACCGTATATGCCACTCGGCCAGATATAGGACCCGACCAGGCATGCTGTTTAAAATTATTTTTTCGACAACCTCTTTTATTTAATAAACCTTGATGTCTTTTAGGTGAGAGAATCGAAATAAGCAACCACTTTTATAAGATCAGCTTCTTTATCGATATCGAGATTGTTTGATTTTATAAATGCTTTTATTTCATCCTTCTTACTATTCATTACTTTAAGTACTTTGGATTTGCTGCTAGGCATTTCCATAAAAGTTCCATTCTGAACTAAATAATACTTTACTGTTTTTTCGAATGATGGAGGTGAATCTCTTTCATAGCTAGTTCGTGCTTTTTGTGGTTCTCTAAAAATAGAAGTTGTTCTCTTGTAGAGATCGTAGGTTTTGCCATCATTCAAAACGTTAAAGTAGCCGCCTTTGTCTTTACCGTCTTGGTGTGGCACAAAAACATAAATATCATTTCGCATTTTCACAAAGATGTTTGGGTCTTTTGTTAAAGCAAAATAGTTTTCATCAGACATATTCTTTTTGATTTCTATTTCGTCTGCAAATGAGTTATAACGCATTGGCACGTAGCTCTTCATCAGTTGATTTTCCTGATAAATATTGCCTTCAACAAAATTTGGGTTTGTGTATGCCTCATCTTTTATTGATTCGAACTCTGCTTCTGTTAGTCCAAAGGCCAAAGACTTTTCGTTTATGTCAATAGTTCGGGCATGCATATCAAAATACCCGTAATTTGCTTGGGAAAATACTGTTATTGTCATAAAGGCGCAAAGGCCTGTGAATAATATCTTTTTCATTGAGATTGTTTTAGTTTTGTTTAAGAAAAGAATAATTCGTACAAATTAGGGAAAATTATTTAGATAAGGACTCTAAATTAAAATGATGTACGTCGCGTTGTGGGAAAGGGCTGGAAATTCCTACGTCTTTTAATCTCGCTTTTCCTTCTTCCAATACTAACCAATGTAGGTTCCAAAAGTCTTCATTTTTCGCCCAATAACGTAGCGTTAGGTTTACGGAACTGGCTGCGAGTTCAGCTACAGCAACCATTGGCATCTTATCTTCAGTTTTAATTACTTCTTCTTGTTCCATAACCAAATTCAGCAAAATCTCTTTGGCTTTTTTAACGTCATCATTATATCCTATTCCAAAAGATAATTTCTCACGTCTTACTCCTTCTGCAGTGAAGTTTATTATGTTGTCATTGCTCAATTTCCCATTTGGAAGAATGGCAAGTTGGTTACCGAATGTGTTTATTTTCGTATTGAAAATCGAGATTTCCTTTACAGTCCCCTCAATACCTTGTGCAGTAATGAAGTCACCGACTTTAAATGGTTTCAGTAATAGAATTAATACACCACCAGCAAAATTGGAGAGGGATCCTTGCAATGCTAAACCAATGGCAAGTCCTGCAGCACCTATAATGGCAACTAAGGAAGTTGATTCAACTCCCATTTGGGTTACGACCAAAACAAAGAGAATAATCTTTAGTCCCCAGTTAATTAAACTGGCTATGAAATTTTCGAGAGTTACATCGTATTCTTTTTTATCAAAAAACTTTCTTACCACGCGATTTACCAGTTTTATAATATATATTCCGATCACCAGCATTAATGCTGCGCCAATTAGACTAGGTAAAAAGTCAATTAATTTTTGTCCATACTTTTCAATATAAATATCCAAGTCCTTAAATTTTTCCATAAATTTTATTCCGTTTTGTTTAAAGTTTTAATTGCAATATTTGTGTCTGTCAATGGCAGTTGGCAGGCATTGTTAACACAAATATATATAAGGGTTTCATTGGGGACATATCTATTTTTAAATAATGGTCTACTGTTTTCACTTTTGCTTCCGGCTATAATGATATTTGGAAGGTAATTTTTATTCAAGTCTTTTATTTTTTCTGAAGCTTCTTTTCCTACGACTACGACTTCGTAAAAATCATTTTGAAAATTCAATAGTAGATCTAACCAGTTCGAAAAGCCACTAGGATATTGTTCTATTTCCGTAGAAACATTTTTCAACATTTGATGTGAAATGGTTTCAAATTTGGTTTCTTCAAAATATTTTGAAAGCACAAAAAGGTTTTTCGCCATCACTGAATTGGAAGCGGGAATAACGTTGTCACGATATTCAAAGTTTCGTGTTACTATCGCTGGGTCTTCTTTTGAAGTAAAATAAAACATATTCATATCTTCATCAAAAAAGTTTGCCTTGGCATAGTCAACCATTTTCTTTGAAAGATCAATCCATTTTTCGTCAAGTGTAACCTGATATAAATCTAAAAAAGCTTGAATAGTGAAAGCATAATCCTCTAAAAAACCATTGATGCTACTTTTTCCTTCTTTGTAATTATGAAATAGTGCTCCATTTTTTTGCAATTGCTTTTGTGAAAGGAAGGAAGCATTCTTTAGTGCAGTGTCAAGATATTCTTTTTTGCCAAATGCTTTATAAGCATCAATCAAAGCCTTTAGCATCATCGCATTCCAAGAAGTGAGGGTTTTGTCATCTAACCTAGGCTTTGGCCTTGTGTTGCGATATTCTAATAGTACATTTTTCCAGTTTTTCTTTTTCTGTTGAAATGTTTCAGAAGTAATATTAAACTCCTTTTCGATTACTGAATCTGTTTTCTTTCTAATAAGTACATAATGATTATTCTCCCACTTTCCGTAATTGTTTATATTGTAATACTCTTTAAAAACTGTAAAATCATCTTTTAAAAGTTTCTTTAATTCTTCCGAAGTAAAAACATAATAGGCACCTTCTTCAAGCTTTCCGATTTCGTTCTCACTATCTGCATCCAATGAGGAATAAAATCCACCTTCTTCATTGGTTAATTCGCGTGCAATAAAATTTGTGGTTTCTTCAACCACTTCTTTATAAAGTGGGTTTTTGGTAACTAGATATGCATTGCTGTAAAGGCTGACAAGCTGGGCGTTGTCATAAAGCATTTTTTCGAAATGGGGGATGTGCCATTTTTCATCTGTGCTATATCGCGCAAAACCACCTCCCACTTGGTCATATAAGCCACCGTAGGCCATTTGGTTTAAGGTAAGTGCTATGTAATTAAGTAAATCATTATTATTTTCTTTTACAGCATATCGCAATAAAAATTCATAATTGTTGGGCATCATAAATTTTGGAGCTCCTTTGAATCCCCCGCTTTTGGCATCAAACTGTTGCGATAGCTTATTTATGATTTTAGAAGTTGGATAATTTGCGAAGTCTACATGATCTGTATTCAGATCTATCAAATCCATACTTTTGATCCCTTCTTCAAGTCGGTTTGCGTAGGCAATGAGTTTTTCAGGATGCTCTTCATAGGCTTCTTGAATTTGCTTTAAAGCATTGATCCAAATGTTTTTTCTGAAATAAGTTCCACCCCATACCGGTCTTCCATCTGGGAGTGTAATTACATTAAGTGGCCACCCGGCACTTCCAGTCATAAGTTGGACGGCGTTGATATAAGTTTGATCTACATCTGGTCTTTCCTCCCGATCTACTTTTATGGAAATAAAATTTTTGTTCATCGCAACAGCTACTGTGGTATCTTCAAAGCTTTCGTGTTCCATTACATGGCACCAATGACAAGCGGCATAACCGATACTTATAATCATCAACTTTTTTTCTTTCTTAGCCTCGGCTAGGGCTTTTTCGCCATAAGGTTTCCAATTTACAGGATTGTGTGCGTGTTGCAGTAAATAAGGGCTTGATTCGTGAACTAAATCGTTAGTGAATGGGTATGTTTTCAAGCTTTCGTTTTTAGAAGAATTACAACTGAAAATTGAAATTATTAATAAAGATGCAAAGGTTAATCGCATGATTTAATTAGTAGAAAATAAAAATACGCTTTTGGATATCAAAAGCGTATTTCTCAAATTTAATTAAAGAAGTTATTTAACCTCAAACGTAACTTTTACGTTTACGCGGAAATGGGTAATGCTATCACCATCAACAACACAACTTTGTTCGTTAATATAAACTGAACGAATATTTTTTACTGTTTTAGAAGCCTCTTTTACCGCGATTTTCGTAGCGTCTTCCCAGCTTTCTTTTGAGTTTGCTAAAATTTCAATTACTTTCAATACTGCCATAATTTCTTTGTTTTTGGTTTATTTATTATTAAAGGCTTAAATTACGATTATTAAAAACCAATAGTTTAAAAATTAAGTTAAAAGAGATTAAATTTCTTATAAATTCTCAATAGCACTCAGCTGTTTAGCCATTAATTGCCTCCACGGTATTCACTTGGCCTTTAAGTAGTTCTTTTAAAAGGGATTCAATTCCGTTTTTCAGTGTCATATTTGAAGATGGGCAGCCACTGCAGGCGCCTTGAAGAATAACTTTGACCGTTTTAGTATTCTCGTCATAAGATTGAAAAAGGATATTGCCACCATCGCTTGCTACCGCCGGCTTAACATATTCATCTAGAATCGTAATTATTTCACTTTCGAGATTGGTACGAGTTTTATCAGTTTTATCTAGGGTATGAATTTTAGAAAGGGCGTTATTGGCAGCGTTTGTCGCATTTAAAACATTGTCAATTATCACAGATTTCCCGTCTTCAATGAATTTTCTAATGAATTCACGAATCTCCATTGAAATTTCTTGCCATTCAGCCGAATTATGTTTTGTTACTGAAATATAATTCGAGTTTATGAAGATTTCCTTTACAAAAGGAAAATTGAAAAGCGCTTTAGCTAGAGGTGAATGATCTGCTTCATCAATATTCTTAAACTCAAAAATACTTGTAGCCAGGGTTTTGTTGGCTACGAATTTCATGACCGTTGGATTTGGAGTTATTTCAGCGTAAACAGAAATCGGAACTTTTTTAGGAGTAGTTGTTTCAATTATTACGGGCTTGCCTTCATTTAGGTAGTCAGAAATGGAATTTGCAACTTCATTTTGCACATCTTTCCATTCAACGATATCATATTTTTCAATTGCGATGAAGTTTTGTGATATATAAACCGTCTTTACGAAGGGTAAATAAAAAAGTTCTTGTGCTAAAGGGCTTGCTTTTGCTTGGTCAATATTTTTAAATTCGTAGCTTGCAGACCGCGTTAAGAAAGAATTAGCAATAAATTTAACAATATTTTGGTTAGTCGTTTCAGAAATATCTATGTTAAATTGCTGCATGAGGTGCTTTTTTTTGCGAAATTATAAAAAGAAAAACAATGTATTCTATATATTTGACATCTTAACACCCAATTATGAAAAAAATATTACTTCCCCTACTTTTTCTTTTCCCACTTTTTATTTTTGGACAAACAGTAGAGTTATTTAAACAATTCAACGGTCATGTGGATTTTACTGGCTTCGGGAACACCTTGAATGCGGCCGAAAATAACAATGGCTATTGTAGTATGCTTACTAGTAGTAGTGCTACACTAAATTTGGCGCCAGGACAGACTTTTGTTTCTGCCCATCTTTATTGGGGATCTATCGGTTCTGGAGATTTTGAAGTGGATATAAATGGAACTGCCATTACTGCCGAAAGAATTTTTAATTACAGTTTTAACGGCCAACCTTATTTTGCCGCTTATACCGAGGTTACCGATCTGGTTGGAAATACGGGGAATGGCAACTATACTTTTTCGGGACTGGATGTGTCAACTATTTTAAATCAATATTGCGGTACCAACTTCGGTGGATGGGCCATCTATGTTATTTATGAAGATCCTTCCTTATTATTAAACCAAATTAGCTTATTTGATGGGCTAGATGGGGTTTCTGCGAATAATAACAACCTTAGTATAACACTTTCAGGTTTAAAGGTTAGTTCTGATAAGCTTTCAAAGATTGGTTTCTTGGCTTGGGAAGGAGACAAGGAGATAGCAAATGGGGAAAGCTTGTTTATCAATGGGCAACTTATTTCTAACCCACCGTTAAATCCGGCAAACAATGCTTTTAACGGAACCAACTCTTATATAGGACCTCCTGGGAATGCCCAGAACTATAATATGGATCTGGATTATTTCGATTTGGTGGGAATTGTAGAGCCAGGAGATAAGACTATCCTGATTGAATTGGAATCCCAGCAAGATTTCATCATGGTGAACAATATCATGGTGAGCGTAAATTCTGAATTACCTGATGCTACCATAGAAATTGATGATCTGGGAGTATTATGTGAAAACAATAATATAGATGTAGAATACACAGTATATAACATAAATAGTACCAATGAGCTACCAGCAAATGTGGCAATTGCTTTTTATGCTGATGCTATATTGATTGGACAGTCAAGTACTAATGCAATTATACCTATTGGTGGGTCTGAAAGTGGTACTGTTACCTTGAATATTCCTGTTGCCACTCCTAATGTTTTTACACTTAGAGCAGTGGTTGACGATATTGGCGATGGTAGTGGACAAGTTGACGAAATAGACGAAACTAATAATGAATCTGAGTATGAAGTGAACTTGAGCGAGGCTGGAATTCTTCTGAATCCTGGTCCGGCTTGTATTGGAATTCCCGTGGTTTTGGATTCTGGTGTTACCAAACCCCCATTTACCATTCAGTGGTTTAGAAATAATGTTGCAATTCCTGGTGCTACCAATTCAACCTACGCTGTTACTACGGACGGTATTTATCGTGTGGAAGCGGTAGATGGTATTTGTAGAGTAGAGAGCAATTCGGTATCGCTTACTTTTAAACCTCAACCGGTGGCAAATGCTCCTGTGAACCTTTATCAATGTGATGATGGTACCACTGCTGGAACTTTTGATTTAAAAGATAACGATGCCAATATACTTGGAACTCAAGATCCGGCTCTTTTCACGATAAAGTACTATCAAACCTATCAAGACAGTTTTGACGATACCAATGAAATCGTGGGTGGTATACATATTATTGTACCTCCTTCCCCACAGACTATTTATGCTCGTATAGAAGATAATACAGGAAGTTGCTTTGATCTTACCGATTTCAAAATTTACTTTAGTCGCGCCATTGCTGGACTTGTTCCAGTAACTATGAACTTTTGTGATTCCAATGGGGCAGGGGGAGTTTCTATAGATCTGCCTGCCACTTTTAACGCTTTTGTGCTTGATGGCGAACCTTCTTCTAGATACAATATTACTTACCATACTCTTCAGGCAGATGCCGACACAGGAGCAAACCCTCTACCGGTACCTTATTTTGTACCTGCACCAGGAGAGACAATCTTTATAAGATTGGAAAATCGCCATGATGCTAGCTGTTTTGATTCTTCGCGCAATGTGGCAATTGTTATTGACATCCCTCCGGTAATTGATACCAATCCGCCAAATTTAATAATGTGCGATGATAACAATGATGGCTTTGCGTTTTTTGAGCTTGCTTTACAAACCCCGGTGATTACTTTGGGTGATCCAACTTTATTGGTAACCTATCACGGAACTTTAACCGATGCTGAAAATGGCGTATTGCCATTGCCAGCTTCTTATGAGAATGACCAGAAATATTTAGATATTCCCATTACCGACCCAGCAGATCCAAATTATGGGACAGGAGGGGTTTGGGCTCGTGTTGCTAGTAGTACCAGTAGCTGTAAGTCGATAGTTCCTTTCGCTTTGGAAGTTCGCTTTTCTCCAGTGGGAACTACTCCAGCGGAACCTTTACGTGCTTGTGGCGATAATGACAAAGCATTTTTCGATCTTACTCTTGTTGCGGATGAGGTTTTGGGCAGCTTAGATCCTAATGGATTTGACCTGTATTATTATGAAGATTATAATGAGGCAGTTTTGGCGGGAGAACTGGCTTTGACCGCTCCGGACTTTTCTAATGCTATCCCCGACCCAACAAACTTTTTGAACAGTACTAATCCACAGGATATTTATATTTTAATTGTTGGTAATGGTACTGCAACAATTCCTCCCAACCCGAATATTGCGGAAGGATGTTATGATATAGTGACTCTTACTATAATTGTGGATCCAAGACCTGAGGATCTTGGACCATTTGAATGGGCGCTTTGTGATGATGAAGAAAGTGGAGATCCTACAGATGAGGTTTCCATATTCGATCTTACTACTAGGGAAGCAATGGTAACTGGTGGTAATTCTACTATGACTGTAGAATGGTTCTTGACTTATGCCGATGAGGCCAATGATCTTCCAATTCCAAATCCGACCACATTCCGAAATACCGCTACTCCACAAACCATTATTGGAAGAGTTACTTCCGAATTTGGTTGTAAAACTTTGGTAACTCTTACGTTGATAGTTCTTCCAAATCCAGATCCGAATAGGGATCCAACGCCTTTAGAGCTTTGTGACGACGACGACGATGGAATAGTGGATGGTTGGGACCTTACTTTGGCCGATGCTGATATTATTGATGGCCAAGCAGATGTTACCGTATTATATTACGAAGAATTTGATGATGCCGTCGCTGGTGTGCCTGGAACGGAGATTACCATGCCTTATAGAAATAGGGATCCTTTCACCCAGACAGTTTATGCACGAGTATTTAAGCTAGTTCCTCCCGCAAAAGTTGGGTGTTTTACCATAGTAGAACTGAAACTTATAGTAATTGCGCTGCCCGATAAACCAGTGGCGCCTTTCAAAGATCCTTTTATTGGCTGTGATGAAAGTGGAAGTGGTACAGCTATATTTGATTTAACTCGCCAAGATGCAGGAGTTCTTGGAAGTCAAGATCCTGCGAACTTTGTTCTACCAATCACCTATTACGATACAAGTCTCGCAGACGCACTTGCAGGTATTCCAGGTACTGAAATTGCAGACCCATCAAATTATATTGCTTCTGGAGGTGAAACCATCTGGGTTCGTTTGGAAAGTTTGATAACGGGTTGTGTTCGGGTAACTCCTTTTCAATTAGAAATTGAACTTTTCCCGACAATTGGGGATCCTCTTGATTTGAGCAAATGTGATGATATGGTAAATGGCAGTACAGATACTGATGGCCTATCAACTTTTGATCTTACCGAAAACACACCTTTAATTACTCTTGGGAATCCAAAACTTACTATTTCTTATTACGCATCTGCTGTTGATCAAGTGAATGACAATCCCATTCCTAATCCTAAGGCTTATCAGAACGTGATGATTCCACAGCAACGGATTTTTGTAACTGTGTTTAGTGAAAATGGATGTAGGGCGACTACTTCCTTCCTTATCATAGTACTGCCTAGTCCGGAAGCTTTTTCACCGGGAACCGTAATTGCTTGTGATCCAGATAACGATGGATTTGCAGATTTTGATCTTAGTGCCCAGACTGATTTTATCTCTAATGGAGACATAACTCTTGTGGTAAGTTACCATAGGACCTTATTGGACGCACAGAACAATGTATTGCCTTTGCCAAACATTTACGAAAACGACCAGCAATATTTTGATAATCCTATCACCGATCCTGCCGACCCAAAATATGGTACTGGGGGAGTTTGGGTAAGAGTTGAGGGTCCTTTATGTCATAGGATAATTTCTTTCGCTTTGGAAGTGCATACCTCTCCAGTGGCTACAGAGCCATCTGAACCTTTGAGAGCGTGTGATGTTAATGGAAATGGCATTGCGCTTTTTGATTTAACTGTTGTTAAAGATGAAGTTTTGGGTAATTTGGATCCGAATGGATTTGATTTATACTATTATGTGAATCTTATAGATGCACAAACTGCTGGAGACGTAGCTTTGACCAACCCAGATTTTTCGTTGGCTATTGCAAATCCAGGAGCATATCCTAATGTTACTAATCCTCAAGACATTTATATATTAGTTGTTGGTAATGAGAATGCTGTAATTCTCCCGAATCCTTATGGAGCCGAGGGATGTTTTGACATTGTTACTTTAACTTTGATAGTTGACCCTGTGCCACCAAATTTAGGGCCATTCACAATGGAAAGTTGTGATGACGAACTTCAGGGTAGTACCCCAACAGATGGAATATCAACTTTCGATCTTACTGAGAATGACGTATTGATAACTGGAGGTGTTCTCGGCTTAACTGTACAATGGTTTACAGCATCAGGGGATCCAATTTTGGATCCAAAGATGTTCCAAAATAGTGCCACCCCACAAACAGTTATAGGAAGAGTCTCTTCTCAATTCGGATGTTCTACTGATGTTACCGTTACTTTAACGGTGCTTCCTAACCCAAATCCAAAACTCGATCCAGATCCAATTATTATCTGTGATGACGATGATGATGGAATAGTTGATAATTTCGACCTTACTATTCGCGATGCTGAAATACTTGCCGGCCAAGCCAATGTTTCTATACTTTATTATGTAAAAATAGAAGATGCCATCGCTGGAATTCCAGGAACTGAAATAATTGGTTTGTACCGAAATATTGTTCCTTATAGCCAAATAGTATTTGCAAGAGTATCTAATGATGTTCCTCCAAAACTGCTTCCTTGCTACACCATTGTGGAGTTGGAACTTATCGTAGCTCCTCTGCCTGATAAGCCAGATAGCAGATTTAAGGATCCCCTAACAGCGTGTGACGAAAATGGCAATGGGATGGCATTTTTCGACCTTACCGTGCAAAATGATGCAGTTTACGGTTTCCAGGATCCAATTGATTTTGAACCCATAACATATTACATTAGTCAAGGCGATGCTGACGCTGGTATCAATGCTATCCCAACTCCAGACAATTTTGAAAGTATTAGCCGAACGATTTGGGTACGTTTAGAAAGTATTGAAACAGGATGTGCAAGAATAAGTTCATTTGAAATTATAGTAGCAGGGTTTCCTGGATCAGGGATTGCGAACGACCTCGAACTTTGCGATGATGAAGAGAGTGGAAGTCCTACAGATGGGTTTTCTATATTCAACCTTACTCTGAATACTCCGGTAATTACTGGAGGTGATCCTACATTAACGGTTGTGTACTATGCTAGTTTAGACGATTTAAATAATGATATCCCAATTGGAAATCCTCAGGAATATCAAAACGTTGTAAGCCCACAACAGGAAATATTCGTAAGTATTTTAGGTCAAGATTCCTGTACGAGCGATTTAAGTTTCTTTATCACAGTTAATCCAAATCCTGAGCCAGTTGCGCCAACGCCTCTGTATGCTTGTGATATAGACAATAATGGAATAACATATTTTGATCTTGATTCAAAAACAAATGAAATCCGCGGAGGTAATCCAAACTTGTTTATAAGCTATCATGAGACTATGAATGATGCTCGTTTGGGTATTTTTGCATTGAGTAGTCCATATGAAAATATTGTTGCGAATCAACAAATAATTTATGTAAGAGCTGCATACCAAAAACCTCCAGCTGGAACAGGTTGTTACACAATTGTCACTTTGGAATTGATTGTGAATCCAACTCCGGTTGTGCCACAAGATTTGCCAGACTTAGTAGAGTGCGATGATGATGATTTTGCAATTTTTGACCTCACTAAACAAGAGGATTTAATTTTCGGAACACAGCCTAAAACAGATTACACCCTAACCTATCACCTAAGCGAAGCAGAAGCTATTGCTGGTGTAAACTGGATAATACAAACAGATGCATATCCTAACATCAGTAATCCACAAACTATTTGGGTGCGTTTGGATGATAATTTGACAGAATGTTTCACAATAGGAAGTTTTAATTTGGTGGTAACAAATGGATTACCAATTGTAGATCCAGAACCTTTTGTGAAATGTGATGATTTAGGAGTGCCTTTTGATGGAATTACCATTTTTGATCTTACTTTGAAAAATAGTGAGATAACTAATGGAGTGTTGACACAGGGAGTATCTTATTTTGTAACTGAAGATGATGCACAAAATAATGTAAATCCGATTAATCCAGATACTGCTTACGAGAATGTATCGAATCCACAGTTAATTTATGTTCGTGTAGAAGATGGTAACAGTAGTTGTATTTCCTTTACTACACTTACTTTGAAAGTTGTGAGTAATCCGAATCCGAATAAGCCTGATCCTATAGAGCTTTGCGACATAAACGTAATTATTCCTCCTGGCCCTTATGACGAAGTAGAGCTTTTTGATCTTACCATCAGAGAGACTCAAATTCTAAATGGAAATAATTGGACCTTGGGTTATTACGAAAGTTATGAAGACGCTGTTAATGAGAATGGTGAAATTGTTGCACCTGAGCTTACTGCTTATCAGAACAAGAGTAATCCACAGATTATTTACGTGAGAACTACCAACGCGAACTCGCTATGTTTTGAGATTGTGGAGTTGGAACTTATAGTAAATCCTTTACCTGATGATAGTGCAACGATTAGTCCATACATTTTGTGTGCTGCAGATGATAGTGAAATAGGGGTGTTCAATTTGGAATCTAAAGTGCCTGAGATTTTAGGTGGACAAAGCATTCCTCCTTTTAAGGTTAGTTTTTATCTTACACAAGCTGATGCAGAAAACCAAACCTTTGCAATTGTAAACACTACCGCTCATCAAAATAAAGATGCTGGGAATAATGCGATAAATCCACAGACTATATATGTGGGAATATTAAATACTGAAACGCAATGTTATATTGGCGGAAACCAAAGTTTTGAATTAATAGTACAAAAAGGAGCAATTGCGGTAGCACCAGCAGAACCTTTTGTTATTTGCGACAACTTGCCGCCAAGCGATGGTTATGCAGAATTCAATCTTGACGATGTAACAAATCAACAAGTATCTGATCTGCGTGCTGAGATACTTGCAGGACAGGATCCGTTAATTTATGAAATTACTTTTCATGAAACCTTGGAGCAAGCCGAAGCAGGCACTGGTGCCATCAGTTTTCCGTATGTTAATATTATAAACCCGCAACGCATTTATGTAAGGGTTACGAACACCGCTAACCTATATGTTCCAGAGTGTTACGCTGTGGTAGATATGATTCTAAAAGTGGAGCAGATACCTGAAATCACTCTTGACGATGAGTATCGTTTATGTGTTGATGAAAACGGAAATCCGATTCGAGAAGAGGAGGGAAGTATGTCACCTCCAGTTATAGATACAGGGCTAGATCCAGCATTGTTTACATTTGTTTGGGAATTGGATGGCGTAATTATAGTAGGCGAGAATGGGCCTTCAATTATTGCTCTTCAAGGAGGGGAATATACTGTGACCTATACTGAATTGTCCTCGAATTGTGAGAACAGTGTGAGTGTTACTGTCATCGTATCATCACCTCCATTTACATATGAAGCAAGACTGGTTAATGGTGCTTTTGCTGGAAATCATATTATTGAAGTGACGGCAACAGGTGAGGGAACTTACGAATATCAGCTTGATAATGGTCCATTCCAAGACAGTAATATTTTTGAAGATGTAAGTCCTGGAAATCACACTATTACTATCAGGGATAAGTATGGTTGTGGAAGCGTAACCTTTGATATTGGAGTGATTGATTATCCACCTTATTTTACCCCTAATCAAGATGGATATCACGATACTTGGAACATCATTGGAATTGCTGCGGGCGACCCAACAGCTAAGATATATATCTTTGACCGTTTTGGAAAGCTCCTTAAGCAGTTAAGTCCATTAGGGCCTGGATGGGATGGGACATACAATGGCAATCCACTTCCTTCTAGTGATTACTGGTTCCGAGTAGAGTATACGGAGGATGGTAATTCCAAAGAATTTAAAGGACATTTTACGTTAAAACGATAATTACAAATTATGAACATCAAACAAATTCCCCTTATCCTACTTTTGATATCATCGCTTTACGGATTTTCCCAAGATGGCATTCCTGTGTATTCAGATTATTTTTCTGATAACTTGTATTTGTTACATCCATCAATGGCGGGTGCGGCAACGCATAATCAATTACGTTTAACGGCGCGGCAACAATGGTTCGATCAAGATGAGGCACCTAACTTGCAAACTTTGAGTTTTAATGCGCGATTGGGTCAAAGTTCTGGAGTTGGAGCTATTCTGTTTAACGATAAGAATGGGTATCATTCACAAACGGGAGGATATCTGACCTATGCTCACCATATTATGTTTTCGAGGAGTGAGGCGGATCTAAATCAATTATCATTCGGTTTAAGTGCAGGGTTGACTCAACAGAAACTGGATGAAACAAAGTTTCCATTAGATGATTACGATCCGATAATTGCAGGTATTGTTCAGAGTACTTCTTATTTTAATGTGGATGCAGGTGTATCTTATAACTTTTTGGATCTTTCTGCCCATTTTACAGTAAAGAATATCATATTCCAGAATAGATCCATTTATTCTGAAAAGTATGAGTCTAATAATCAGCGAAAGTATTTGCTCTCTGCAGCGTATGCAATTGGTCAGTATGGGGCAGATTGGAGCTACGAGCCTTCCTTTCTTTTTCAATGGAACGAGCGTACAGGAGAACAGGCAGTTGATGTAAACTTTAAGGCCTATAGAACAATGGATTTTGGTAAACTCTGGGGGGGACTTTCCTACAGAAGAAGCTTTGATGGAGCCGAGTATCTTAATAATCAAGAGGTGAAGGGTCAAAAACTTCAATATTATACCCCGGTTCTGGGTATTAATTATAAGAACTTTATGTTTGCCTATACCTATTCATATCAAGCAGGTAATGTAAGATTTGAAAGTGGTGGTTTCCACCAAATCACTTTAGGATACGACTTTTTAGGAGGAAGGGCTGAACCATATGATTGTAACTGTCCAGCAATCAATTAATTTTTTTGTTTTAAATAGAGTATCAAAGCCTGGCACAAATAAATTGTCAGGCTTTGTTTATTGAAAAATGAACTATTACTAAATAGTTCTTTGGGCCACGATCCAATGGTCACTTATATTCTTAAAAACTAATTTAAGCAACAGGGTTTAAAAGTGAAAAAATGATAATTAAAAGTATAAATGGAAAACATCCACAAATTCCGGAAGATTGTTATATAGCCGAAAATGCTACTATTGTTGGAGATGTAATTATGGGAAACGAGTGCAGTGTATGGTTTAACGCTGTAATTCGTGGGGATGTTCATTTTATTAGGATGGGCAATAAAGTTAATGTTCAAGATGGGGCGGTAATTCATGCTACGTACAGGACTTCACCAACTACTATTGGTAATAATGTTTCTATTGGGCACAATGCTATTGTTCATGGTTGTACGATTCACGACAATGTTTTGATTGGAATGGGGAGTATTGTTATGGATGATTGCGTTGTAGAGAGTAATACCATAATAGCGGCAGGCGCAGTAGTATCGAAAAATACCGTAGTGGAAAGCGGTAGTGTTTATGCTGGTATTCCTGCTAGGAAGATAAAGGATATTAGTCCAGAATTAACAAAAGGTGAAGTTGAACGTATTGCAAATAACTATGTGATGTATTCTTCGTGGTTTAAATAAGATATTAAAAATCTTTTTTTTTCTACAGTAATATTTTCAGAATATTTATTTAATAGAAATTTTAAAGTATTTGTTTTGGCATTTGTAAAAAACTGAAGATTTGGTTTTGTATTCTCTTCTCTAATAAGGTGTAAACTTTGGAGAACGATTTTTGTTTGCCTTGCGACCGCTTCTCCTGAATCGATAATTTTCACATTTTCTGGAAGTATTTTTCTCAATTGTGGAATTATATATGGGTAATGACTACAGCCCAAAACTAAAAAATCAATGTTGGCATCGATCATCGGTTTGGTGTGTTTTCTTAAAAGTTCAATCATTTCAGGACTGTCAAGCTTCCCTGCTTCAATTAGTGGCACAAGCCCTTCTCCAATGATTTCTACTACACTTATATCTTTTGTGAAGGTTTTGGTGGTCCTACTGAAAAGTGCGCTGCTTAGGGTGCCTTTCGTGGCTAAAATACCAATCGTTTTTGAGTTGGTTTGCAATGCTGCTGGTTTGATGGCTGGTTCTATACCTATTATTGGGATTTGATATTTTTCGCGTAAAGTTTCGATAGCATTCGTTGTCGCTGTGTTGCAGGCAACAACAATGATCTTGCATCCTTGTTCTATAAGTTTGTCAGTATTTTTAATGCTAAGAGCAATTATTTCAGATTCAGATTTGTTTCCGTAGGGTGCATTTTTACTGTCTGCGAGATAGATAGTGTTTTCTAAGGGCAAAAGTTTATGAATTTCTTGCCAAATGGAAGATCCCCCTACTCCTGAATCGAAAATTCCTATTGGGCTCTTTTTATCCATTTAGTAAATTTAATTAATAAGTTGAGATTATGGCAAAAAAAAAACTGTCACTTAAAAAGAGACAGTTTTTAAAAATGGGTTTTAAGAATAATTACATTCCCAAATCTTTTTTAACATCAGCCATAAGGTCTTTACCGTCGGCAAGGATTACCCCACTTCCTACTGTGGAATCCAAAACATACTGATAACCTTGTGCTTTAGCTACTTTTTGAATAGTATTTTGAGCTTTTTCAAGGATTGGTTTGAAGATATCTGTTCTTTTCTTATCTAAGTCCTGAAGGGCTTGTTGTCTGTAAGATTGAATGTTGTTTTGCATTCCTTGAACTTCTTCTACTCTTTTTTGGTTTTCTTCGTCAGATTTTCCAGCTGCTTCACCATCATATTGCTTCATTTTGGTATCAAGTTCTTTAGCCATTGCTTTAATCTCCGTGTCGTACGTTTTTTGCACTTTTTCTAATTGATTTTGAGCAGCTTTGTATTCTGGCATTGCTTCGATCAATTCTTGTGCATTGATATGCGCAATCTTTGTCTGAGCGTTAACAAAACTTGTAGCTCCCACAAAAAGTACCATTGCAACTAATAACGTTTTCATTTTTTTCATTGTAAGTGTATTTAATTTAAGTGTTATTTTAGTGTGTAAATTTATTGATTATTAATTTATTGCGTTTAACGCTAATATACTATTTACTCTTTTCTAAGACTTTATTCACCTTGCTTAGGTTGGCCACCTTTGTTTTGGCGTGCATCAAGAATAGAATCTCTTCTTTTTTCTCTTTCGTCGATTAATCGCTGGCGCCGCTCTTCAAACTCTGCTTTTTTTACTTCTCTAATAGAGTCACGTTCTTTTTGGCGTTGTGCCATCATTTCTTCACGCTCGGTTTTTTTCGCTTCAACAATTTTTTCGCGTTCTTCTTTCTTTTCCTCTATTGCTTTCTCTCTCTCGGTAACTACTCCTTCTTCTTCTAGTGAGAGTTTTTCGCGTTGTTCGATTTCACGTTTTTCTTTTTTGCTTTCTGCTTGAACTCTTCTTCCAGCACGTTCAATACTTCTAAGAACTAGGTCGCTTATGTCATTTCTTTTTGCCGCAAAAAGCATTACAACGTCTGCTGATTTATCAAATATGAAATCATACTTTTTGTTTTCAGCTACTTCTTGAACTATATTGAATACTTGGTCTTGAATAGGTTGAACTAATTGTCTTCTTTGAATCATAAGATCACCATTCGGGCCAAAACGGTCTTGCTGATATTGCAGCATCTCGTCTTCTTTAATCTTTATTTCTTCTTCTCTTTCGTCGATCAATTCTTTAGTTAAAAGAACCCTTTCATTTGCGAGGTTCAATTTCATTTGATCTATATCTTTTTGTCTTTTTTCGATGTCTTTTTTCCAACGTTGAACTTTGCCTTCGAGTTGTACTGAAGCTTCTTTATATTCCGGAACGCTTTCTAAGATATATTCCATATCAATATACCCAATGCGAACACCACGTTGCGCTTCTGCCATCAAGGTGAAGCAAAAAAGAGTAAGTGTGAGAAATAGTATTTTTCTTGTCTTCATATTATTTGGTTGTTGTTTAAGAAAATATCGTGCCACTTTTTAAAATTGTTGTCCAATTATAAAATGAGTTTGCCATCCATTTGGTTCTGTACCACCCAAAACGGGGTCGAAACCGTATCCGAAATCGATGCCTAATAACCCAAAAGCAGGCATAAATATACGTAATCCTGCGCCAGCTGAACGTTTTAGTTCAAAAGGATTATAATTTTTAAAGCCGGTAACTGCGGTTCCACCTTCCACAAAACCAAGCACATAAATAGATGCAAGCTGCTTTAAGGTAACTGGATATCTTACCTCTAACGAAAATTTATTAAAAATCGTATTTCCGTCAACATCAGATAGTGATTGGTTTGGATAACCTCTTAATTGAATTACTTCGCGGCCATCTAAACTATAGGCTCCAAGACCATCTCCTCCTAAAAAGAATCTTTCAAATGGGGGTATGCCACGATCGTCATTATAAGCTCCTAAGAATCCAAACTCAGTACTAGTTCTAAGAACGAGTTTGTCTATTAGTCTTGTATACCAAGTTCCCTTAAATTTAATTTTATAATATTCCAACCACTTGAAACGCTCTTGATCAATCTCAGAGATTCGGTTAGTTGCATTTACATAATTCGGCGCATCCCTAGGAACCAAAATGAGGTCTGCTCGTTCATCTTTAAGTGCTTTATAATCTACGTTGTTAAATGCGGAAAAAGGTGGTGTTAATTTAGCTGATATGCTAAATTCAGAACCTGAAGTAGGGTAAATAGGGTTTGTTGCTGTGTTATTTCGACTAATGCCTATTGTATATGCAAGGTTGTTCGAATATCCGTCACCAAATGTAAAGAGTCCCGTATTATAATTGTTCAGGTTGTAATGTTGAAAACTAATTGCATTGGACCAAACAAAATAATCATCAGGCCATTTTACTTTTTTAGCTAAGCCAATTGATCCCCCTGTAATAGTAAAACTTCTCGATTTGTCTGAGCGTCTGTTGTTGTAATCGTAAAAATTCTGAATAGTATGTGAGAACGAAGTAGAGAACTGTACTGGTTTTCTGCCTCCTAACCAAGGTTCCGTAAGCGAAAGGCTATACGTTTGGTAATAACCACTAGCTTGGGCGCGTAAGGACAGTTTTTGGCCGTCACCCATTGGTAGCGGTTTGTATGATTTTAGGTTAAAAATATTTCGAAGTGAGAAGTTGTTAAATGAAAGCCCAAGTGTTCCCACAAAGCCACCTCCACCATAACCACCTTGAAGCTCAATTTGACTAGAGCCTTTTTCAACAACGCCATATTCTAGATCTACAAGTCCAGCGTTTTCATCAACTTTTTTGAAGTTTGGTGAAAGTTGTTCAGGATCAAAGAAACCTAATTGGCCCAACTCGCGAATGGTTCTTACAACGTCACGTTTGCTATATTTCTGGCCAGGGCGTGTTCTTAATTCTCTGTAGATAACGTGGTCGTTAGTACGATCATTTCCTACCACTGTAACATGGTCAAAATAGAAAAGATTACGCTCCATGATTCTAATCTCGAAATCGATGGTGTCGTTTCTTACGGCAACTTCTACTGGGTTTATTCTTGCGGCAAGGTAACCGTTGTTTTGGTAAAGGTTTGTAATGTCTTCTGCATCTGGTGCTGAATCATCCTGAATGCGTTCTTTCAGCAAAACGCCATTATATACATCTCCTTTTTTAATTCCTAGAACTTGGCGCAATTGACTATCCGTAAAAACACTGTTTCCAATGAATTTTATATCGCCGAAATAGTATTTATCACCTTCTGAAAGTGCTATGTCTAGTGCGATGTTTTTCTTATCGATACTTTTTAAACTGTCGCTCACGATTCTTGCGTCGCGGTAACCGTTTGCTTTATATTTTTTAAGAATTGATTCTTTGTCTTCTGCAAATCCTTCCTCTGTATATTTTGAACGTTTCCAAAAACGAATTGGGTTTTTACGTTTTGTCTTTTTCATAGAACGTCTCAATTTACCATTGGCAAACTGTTCGTTTCCTTCAAAATTTATCGCTTTAACCTTAACACGTTTCCCTCTGTCAACCGAAATATTCATATTTTTTGATACTTCAACACCTGTAGAATCAAGTTCTGGAGTAGTGGTAATGGTGACTTCGGTATTAAAGAAACCTTCTTTTTTGTATTTGTTTGTTATGTAGTTTCTGGTAGTGGTAAGAAGGTTTTCAGTGATTTTGGTCCCTGGTTTTAGGTCATTATCCTTTAGTATTTCCTTCTTTTTGGCTTTGCGGAGACCTTTTCCTTCAAGAGTTATTTCATGAAGTTTTGGCAATTCAACAATATAAAGCTCTAGATCTACACTGTCACCTTCAATATTAGTAACATAAAAAGCAATATCGCTGAACAAGTTTTGTTCCCAAAGCTTTTTGGTTACTTGGCTAAGTTTTTCACCTGGAATATAGATTCGGTCACCTTTTTTGAGGCCAGTAAATGCTACCACTGTCTGCTCGTTAAAGCTTTGCGCTCCGGTAACGGTGATTTCGTTTATGGTATATTTTCGACCGCTGTCAAGTTCTTTTTGCTGAGCCTGTAGTGTAAAAACGGAAAGTATTGTAAATAATAATATACAATAAGATTTTCTGTATGTGTGCAATAGGGAACTATTGATTAATTTGTTCACTGGTTTTTCCAAATCTTCTTTCTCTGTTTTGATAATTTAATATTGCTTCAAAAAGATGGTTTTTAGTATAATCCGGCCAAAGTGTTTCAGTAAAATACAGTTCGGCGTATGCTATTTGCCAAAGCAGGAAGTTGCTGATACGCTGTTCTCCACTGGTGCGGATCAATAAATCTACATCTGGTAAATTTTGCGTGTAAAGATGATTATTTATTACCGTTTCATCAATATCGTGCGGCGAAATTAGGTTATTTTTAACTTTAAGACTAATCTCTTTTATTGTTTTTGTGATTTCTTCCCTAGAACCGTAGCTTAGAGCGAGAGTGAGAGTCATTCTCTTGTTATCCTTTGTTTTAGCGATCACTTCTTGGAGTTCTTTGTGTGCTTTTTTTGGCAAAGCGTCAAGATTTCCTATTGCATTCAGTTTTATATCATTGTCAGTTAATGTCTTTATTTCCTTTTTTAGAGAGGAAACCAATAGTTTCATTAACAATTCAACTTCTAGTTTTGGTCGGTTCCAGTTTTCCGTAGAGAAGGCGTACAATGTTAAAAATGGAATTCCAATTTCGGCGCAGCCTTCAACAATCTCACGCACTGCTTTTGACCCGTTTTCGTGTCCAATAGATCGGAAGAGACCTTTTTGTTTTGCCCAGCGTCCATTACCATCCATTATTATGGCAAGATGTTGTGGTAATTTGTCAGCTTCTATTTGGTCTTTATAATTCATTTTTCACTTAAAAGTTGCAGTAGCAAGGCTTTCTTCCGAAGGCAAAAGTAACCGTAATACCAGTAAATACATACCAATCATCACTATTGGTATTTCCGAATTTTAGTTTTTCAAACTCTTTTTTGTCTTTTACAGGATTGCTTCCATCAAGGTCGTCCGTAAACGTATAGCGGGCGCCAATTTCAAAACCTATCATCATATTAGTGCTCAATCTGGCTTTATAGCCTACTACCATGGGGACTGCAAAGGTACTCGCGTCGCCGTATTTAGTTATTGCATTTTTACTGGGCTCTTTTGATAATGTGTTATATGAAAAATAAGTTAGTCCAGTATATAGATAAGGAGTGGATATTGCTTTTTGGCTGTGTACGTCAAACTCCCAAAAGGTGTATTCTAATCCGAGAGATAGTTCTTTTACTGTATTCTCAAAAGAATAGCCTCGCTGTTGTCTTCGGTTGTTTTGGCTTTCTGTGTCGTCTCCTTTTATTTTTGCAACCATTACAGAACCTCTAAAGGAATGTCTAGGGCTTCGATTCCATTTAAAGATGCCACCTACTGCAAGGCTGTTTGGGTTGATATAATTAGTCTTTCCAATGTCACCAATATAATTGGCGCCTCCAATCATTCCGCCTATTTCATAGGTTTGGGAGTGTGCCGAAAATACTATTGTGAGTATTAAAAATGCAGTTGCGAAATACTTCATATACTTTAAAAGTTTGCAAATATAATAATAAACTTGGCTTGATAATAGGCTAAGCCCATTTGTCTCTGTTGATTAACAAATTTTGATGGAATTTATTGTTTGTGAAGGGAGTTTATCCGTTAGTTCTGGTACTGTCCAGGTAAATCTTTCATCTGCAATAAGTAATAATAGGTTTTAAGAGAATCAAGATCTTTAGTTTCTCTTGTCTTCACCCCATAAGAGTTTTTTGCGAAGGGTTTTTATAAAGCTGTCATCGTTTAGCTGGAGTAGTTTTATATTAAAAGAAGCCTTCTTTATGATAATACTGGTTTCGTTTTCTAGGGTTGCTATTCTGGAATCCATAGATGCTAAAAAGCTATTTTCGCGACCCGAAACTTTTAGTGTTATTATACTGGAATCTGGTATTATTAAAGGGCGTGCATTTAAATTGTGTGGAGCGATTGGCGTAATAACGATAGCGTTTGCGTTTGGATCTATAACCGGGCCACCGCAACTTAAAGAATAGCCTGTAGATCCTGTGGGTGTTGCAACAATTAATCCATCAGACCAATAGGAGGTTAGATATCTATCGTTCACTAGTGTTTCCACTTTTATCATCGATGTTGTATTCCGTCTGTTTACTGCGACTTCATTAAGCGCAAAATTTAGAGGTTGTATTTCTTCGCTATTCGGAAAAGTTTCAACAGTTAGCAAGGTTCTTTCAGAAATGGAATAGTGACCCTCAAGAATCTGGTTTAGGCTTTCGTTCATTTCTTCTTTTTGAATAGTTGCCAAAAAACCGAGTCTTCCTGTGTTGATTCCCACAATGGGGATACCCAAATCCGCAACAAAGGTTACGGCTTTCAATATTGTTCCATCACCACCAATACTGAAAAAAAGATCGAAACTCTTGTCTAGTTTCGTAAAAGTTGAAAAGCCTGAAAAGTTTTTAGTAATGTCCTGATTTCGATTTATGATTTCGAGGAAATCTTTTTCAATTAGAACTTCTGCTGCTCGTTTTTGAAGTGCATCCAGCAACATCTGAACGTAGACTTCTGAATTTTCGTGATAAAATTGGCCGTAGATTCCTATTTTCATTTAAATACATTTATGTGACAAAAATATGGAGTTTTGATTTCTTAGGTACAAACCTGATAAGAGAAAAAGGGAAAAAGAGAAAAGAATGCTATGATATAATTTTTTTTTTTTCTTTTCTTTTGATTCTTTAGTCTATTTTAAATATTAAGATATTTATCCAAATATTCTGAGCGTTCTTTTAAGTCTTCTAAGAACTTATCTTCTGCATGTTGGCTTATCACATTATAATTGTATCTTCTGAAAGTTTGAACTATGCTGTTCATTGCAGTGTGGCCAATTTTCACCATAAGTTGTACGTTTTCATCAGTTATTTTTGAAATAAATACTCCAAAAATCCGTGTGCCATTTGACTCAACAATCTGACATACTTCACTGAAAGAATACTCTTGTATTCCTTTTTCAACCACAATGATTCCCCCGGTTTCATTTAAAAAAGGCGTGTTGTTGAAAAGGCTCATAATATCACCTAATTCATAATATCCCAAATACTGATTTTCTTGCCCTAAAACAGGCATAATATTGCTTTTGTTCAGTGCGAAAGCTTCGAGAATGTCAAGCCAATTAGTGTCTTCAAGCACATGAAAAGGTTCAAGTGCATATTGAAAATCCTCAAGGGATTTGTTGTTGTCAAAACAATAAGCATCATTTTCGGAAACACAGCCTATAAAATGTCCATCTTTTTCTACAGGCACATGCGAGTAGGTAAGTTGATTGAATACAGTTTGCACGTCCTTAATTTTGGCAGAAATGTCAAAGGGTTTAATATCGTTAACTATATAATTCAGAGTTTCCATCACAAATTATTTTTAACGCAAATTACTTAAAATAAAGGTTCGTTGGCGTCTTTAAGGTTCGTATTTTTGTTAATTATAACACAAGAAAATGACAAAACTAAGCGTAAACATAAATAAGATAGCCACTTTACGTAACGCACGCGGTGGTAATGTACCTGATCTTTTAGAAGTGGCAAAAGATATTCAGAAATTTGGAGCGCAGGGAATAACAATACATCCACGACCAGATGAACGCCATATTCGGTATCAAGACGCTTACGATTTGAAACCCATTGTTTACACTGAATACAATATAGAAGGAAACCCAATGGATGATTTCACAAAGATGGTTTTAGAGATAAAGCCTACGCAAGTTACCCTTGTACCGGATTCTGTAGAGGCAATTACCTCAAACGCTGGTTGGGATACAGTTAAGCACAAAGATTATTTGAAGGAAATTATTTCTGAATTTAAGCGAAATGGAATCCGCACTTCCATATTTGTAGATCCAAGTTTAAAAATGATTGAAGGGGCTTCCGAAACAGGAACTGATAGAATTGAGCTTTACACCGAAGAATTTGCCGATCAATATTCCTTAGGAAACAAAGAAGCAATAAAACCTTATACGGAATGTGCTGTTCTTGCCAACAAGCTAAATTTGGGAATCAATGCAGGCCACGATCTTTCGTTGAAAAACATTAAGTTTTTTAAAGAAAATATTCCGAATCTTTTGGAAGTTAGTATTGGGCACGCGCTTATTAGTGAGGCCCTATATGATGGTTTGGAAAATGTGATTGCAGGGTATCTAAAAGGACTTAGTTAATGACCATCTACTCCCAAATACTCGGTTCTGGAAAACCCTTCATAATTCTTCACGGATTCCTCGGAATGAGTGACAATTGGAAAACCCTAGGCACCCGCTGGTCTGAAGATGGTTATGAAGTCCATCTTTTGGACCAACGCAATCACGGCCGTAGTTTCCACAGCGATGGGTTTTCATATGAATTAATGTCGGAAGATTTGAAAGAATACTGCGAAGAGCATAATTTACGTGAAATTATCCTGCTTGGCCATTCCATGGGTGGTAAAGTTGCAATGCAGTTTGCTGTAACCTATTCTAAAATGGTTTCAAAGCTAATTGTTGCAGATATAGCCCCAAAAGCATATCCACAGCACCATCAGGATATTTTGAAGGCACTTTCCCTTTTGGATTTCTCAAAAATAAAATCCCGAGGCGAAGCAGAGGATATTCTTTCTGAATACATAAAAGATGAGGGCACTCGATTGTTTCTTCTTAAAAATCTTTATCGTAAAAATAAAAATGAACTAGGCCTTCGAATAAACCTACCGATTCTTTCAGAAAAAATCGAAGAGGTGGGAAAAGCGCTTCCTGAAGATACCGTTTTCGAAGGGGATACACTTTTTTTGAGAGGAGAGAAGAGCGGTTATATTGAGCCAATGGATGAACTATTTATAAGAAAACACTTCCCAAAGTCTAGAATTGAAACGATTTCGAATGCGGGGCATTGGCTGCATGCTGAAAATCCTGAGGAATTTTATGATAATGTTAAGAAATTTTTATAATATTGTATTAATGTTTGTTATGCGTGCATAATAAATATTAAAAATTCACCTGATTCCTTATCGATTTAATTCAGAAATTAACTTAAAGAAATAAAACATTATGAAGAAAGTATTAGTACTTGCCGTTTTTGCACTTGCGAGCGCGGTCACTTACGCGGGCGGTTATCGTGTAAGTTTGCAGGGCAATAAAGCCTTGGCGATGGGCCACACGGGCGTTGCTGTTGTAAACAGTAGCGAGCTTGTGTTTTTTAACCCAGCTGGATTGGTTTATTTAGATGATAAATTCAATGTCTCTGCTGGTATGCATGGGGTTTTCTCGCACATTTCCTACCAAGACACGAGTTCTGGAGCTAATGCCGAAACAGATAGCCCAATGGGTACACCTCTCTATTTGTATGCTTCTTATAAAGCGACAGATTGGTTGGCATTCGGGCTTGGTGTTTACACACCTTACGGTAGTGAAGTAAAATACGAAGACGATTGGGCTGGTTCGCATTTGGTGAACAATATCGATTTGAAAGCAATTTATATTCAACCAACCGTTTCCTTTAAAATCAACGACAAGTTGAGTTTCGGTGGGGGTCCCATTTATGTTACCGGATCTGTAAACTTCAATAGAAACTTGAACCGTACTCTTACCGATCTTGATGGAAACCGTTCAAACGTGACTATTGATGCTTCTGGCGTAAGTAGTTGGGGATGGGTTGCCAGTACAATGTTCAATCCTACCGAAAAACTTCATATTGGAGCTACTTACCGTTCCGAAATTATGCTTGATGCTGATGATGGCGAAGCCACTTTTAACAATATTCCCAAGTCTCCTTTAACCCCGTTCGAGGATACTGGTATTAAAGCTTCAATGCCGTTACCTGCAGAAATGACCGTTGGGATGTCTTATGACTTCACGGACAAATTAACACTTGCATTTGACTATAATCGTACTTTTTGGGATGTTTATGAATCACTAGATATAGATTTTGTAAATGAGGCTATACCAGATTCAAAGAATGCCCGTAATTATAAAAATGCATCAATTTATCGTTTTGGGGCACAATATGATGCTACCAAAATGTTCACTTTAAGAGCTGGTTATTATTTTGATGAATCTCCCGTACGCGAAGGATATTTTGCGCCTGAAACTCCTCGTAACGACAGTAATAATTTTACTGCTGGCTTATCAGTAAATATTGGGAAGAACTTACAAATAGACGCTTCCTTTCTTTACTCACACTTTAAGGAAATAGATGCGTCTTACGATTATTATTTCGAAAATGGTGTTTCTGTTCCATTTAGGGGGACCTATAAAACCAATGCATTCACACCAGGATTGGGGCTTACTTATAAACTATAATTGAAAAAATTAGGAAATATGAAAAATATACTAAAATATACATTCGCGGTTATAGCCATAGGCTTCGTAAGCTGCGAACCTGAATTTGATAGCCCTGTAACCGATGATGGTTTTTACAGTAGCGGAACAGCGAATCTTTCCAATTATGTTTCCGTAGGAAACTCCTTGACTGCTGGTTACGCTGATGGTGCGCTATACATTACTGGACAAAATAACAGTTATCCAAATATTATGGCTCAGCAATTTGCTTTTGCTGGTGGTGGTGAATTTACCCAACCATTAATGAATGATAATATAGGAGGATTGCTTTTAGGTGGTAACCAGATTACTGAAAATAGATTTGTTTTAGCGGTTGGTCCCAATGGAAATCCAGGGCCTGTACGTTTGGAAGGAACTCCTACTACAGATATTACAAATAAACTGAGTGGTCCATTCAATAATATGGGTGTACCAGGAGCTAAAAGTTTTCATTTAGTAGCTCCAGGCTATGGTAATGTGGCTGGAGTGCCAGTTGGTGCTGCAAACCCTTACTATGTTAGATTTGCAAGTAGTGAAAATGCAAGTGTTATCGGTGATGCGGCTGCCCAAAAACCTACGTTTTTCAGTCTTTGGATTGGGAACAATGATATTTTGAGCTATGCAACTTCTGGAGGTTCTGGAGTTGACCAAACTGGAAATTTTGATCCTAGAACTTACGGTGGAAATGATATTACAGATCCAAACGTTTTTGCATCAGTTTATAGTGAACAAGTTGAGGCATTGACTGCAAACGGTGCTAAAGGCGTTTTGGTAAACATTCCTGAAGTAACTTCAATTCCTTACTTTACAACTGTTCCGACCAATGCAATTCCATTGGATGCTGCTACTGCGGGTCAGTTAAATGCTCAATTTGGAGCTTATAATACACAAATACTACCTGGCTTGACAGGAATGGGTGTTATATCCCCTGAAGAAGCTGCGTTGCGAATGATTAATTTCTCTGCCGGTCAGAACTTTCCAATCACGACCGATGGTGACTTAACAGATCTTACAGCCATTTTGCAAGGTCCTCCATTTAGCCTTCCTGCTCCTTTAGCAGCTTTGTTAGGGCAATTGCGCCAAGTTAATTCCAATGATTTAATTGTGCTAACTGCTTCTTCAGTATTAGGTTCAACTCCAGATCCGAGCAATCCACAAGGGGTTATTGGAGTTACAATTCCTTTGGGAGACCAGTTTGTATTAGCAAAATCTGAGCAAGTGCGTATTACTACGGCAACCACTGCTTATAATGCAACTATTCAGGCATTGGCAGGTGCTAAGGGGCTTGCTTATGTTGATGCGAAATCTGCATTGGCAAGATTGGCTACTGGTGGAATTCCTTATGATGGTGGTATCTTGACCTCACAATTTGTTACAGGTGGTGCCTTCTCTTTGGATGGAGTGCATCCAACACCTAGAGGATATGCATATACTGCAAACATGATTATTAAAGCTATAAACGATACTTACGATGCCACCATCCCAATGGTGCATATTGGTAACTATGCAACAATAACACTGGCAAATAATTAATACTTGGAAATTAAGTTTGTTTAAAAAGACCGTTCCCATTTGGGAGCGGTTTTTTTATTTATTTTTACACAAGACAAAAGTTTAAAAGGATTTATTCATTTCTAAAATCTCTAATATGAAACTAATAATCAAGTTATTGCTTACTGCTTTGGCGGTCGTGGTCTTAGCTAAAATCCTGCCAGGAATAACTGTTGCAAGTTATGGTTCGGCGGTGATTGTTGCTATTGTTTTAGCACTATTGCGATTGATTGTAAAACCTATATTGGTCATTTTGACCCTGCCTATCACTATAGTTACTTTGGGCCTTTTTCTTTTAATAATCAATGCTATAATAATTTTAATGGCTGGTTATTTCGTTAGTGGTTTTGAAGTTACAACAATATGGTGGGCACTACTTTTCAGTCTATTGCTTTCATTATTTCAGTCGATACTTTTTTCACTTTTGCCAGAGGACAAATAAATTGCTGAACAACAGTTTGTAAATGTTTGTTGAGTTATTCAAAAAGACGTATTTTTGCATCCCGAAATTCAGAAACGAACAAATGAACATTACAAAAAAAGACATTGATAAATTGAACGCTGTACTTACAGTGGAAATATCAAAAGACGATTATTCAGCGAACGTTGAAAAAGTACTGAATAATTATAGAAAAACGGCTAATATTCCAGGTTTTAGAAAAGGACACATTCCGATGGGAATGGTTAAAAAGCAATATGGTACTGCTGTTTTGGTGGAAGAAGTAAACAAGATATTACAAGAAGCACTTCACAAATATCTAACTGAAGAGAAATTGGATATTCTTGGAAATCCACTTCCGAAAAACGAATCAGAAATCAATTGGGATGCTGATGATTATTCTTTTCAATTTGAATTAGGCTTGGCGCCAGATTTTAATGTTGATATAAAGGGAAAAGAAGTTCTTCAATACAAAATTGTTGCAGATGATGAAATGCTGAATAATCAAGTAAAAACCATCCGTAAACAATACGGAAAATTGATTTCTAAAAAAGAAGTTGAAAAAGGTGATGAAATCACTGGTACTTTCACTTCTACTGAAAAAGATATCGAAAAGAAAACCACTTTTACAACAGAAGATATCAATGGAAAAAAACAACTGGATAGCTTGATTGGTGTGAAAGTTGGTGATACTGTTACTTTGAAGACAAAAGGAATGTTTGCTGATGATCACGATAACCAAAAATATCTGGGTGTTGATCACGATGATGCACACGGATTAGATATCGAGGTTTCCTTGAAAATTGAAGAAGTGAATAGGCGTGAAATGGCTGAATTGAATCAAGAATTGTTTGATAAATTGTTTGGCGAAAGCGTAGTTACTTCCGAAGAAGATTTAAAAGCAAAGATTAAGGAAGATGCAGAAGGACAATTTGCACAACAGAGCGATCAAAAATTGTTGAACGATGTTGTTGAATCTTTAATTGAAAACACAAAATTTGATCTACCGAAGGAATTCTTGCAGCGTTGGATTGCAATGTCTGGGGAAAAGAGACTTTCTGAAGAAGATGCTCAGGCTGAATATGAAAGAAGTGAAAAGGGGCTTCGCTACCAGCTTATAGAGGGTAAACTTAGAGCAGAAAATAATCTACAGGTTACTTTTGATGAGTTAAAGGATTATTCTAGAAATATGATAAAAGTCCAAATGGCACAATTTGGCCAAACCGATCCTTCCGAAGAGGAATTGGAGTCAATTGCTGCTCGTATACTTTCTAATAGAGAAGAAGTTGAACGATTAAGCGAACAATTGAACACTTCAAAACTGCTTAATTATTTTAAGGAAAATGCAAAATTGAAGACTAAGGAGATTACTTACGATAAATTCATTAAAGAAGCCTACGCATAATTCAGCGAAGAAATAGTTATCTTTAGGCGTTGAATTATTATAATTTAACGCCTTTTTAATTCCGGCGACGGCGGGAATCTCTTGAGGTTTTTCAAAATCATTTTCGTAAATCTAAAAAACGAACACACATTTATGAACTACAGTAACGAATTCAGAAACTTTGCTATAAAAGATCAAGGCGTCAACGATATGTATTATGATAAAATCATAAGCAGTATGTACCCTACAAACTTGACACCAAATATTATTGAAGAACGCCAGATGAATGCCGTGGCTATGGATGTTTTTTCACGTTTGATGATGGACCGCATCATTTTCCTTGGTACTGGAATCAACGACCAAGTTGCGAACATAGTGCAGGCACAACTATTATTTTTGGCAAGTACCGATGCGGCCCGCGATATTCAAATTTATATCAATTCTCCTGGCGGTAGTGTTTATGCAGGCCTAGGAATTTATGATACGATGCAATTTATTAAACCGGATGTTGCAACAATCTGTACTGGGATGGCTGCATCTATGGCGGCAGTACTTTTATGTGCAGGCGAAAAAGGAAAACGCAGTGGTTTAACTCACTCACGCGTTATGATCCACCAACCTTTGGGGGGTGCGCAGGGTCAGGCGAGTGATATTGAAATTACGGCCCGTGAAATAATCACTTTAAAAGAAGAGCTTTATAAGATAATCTCAAAGCATTCTGGCCAGACCTATGAAAAGGTCTATGAAGATAGCGATCGCGATTATTGGATGAAAGCAGACAGAGCTTTAGAATACGGAATGATAGATGAAATATTGACACGAAGCTAAAAAATAGGTTTTTGAAAAAAGATAATATGTCGAAAGAAGATTTAGAATGTTCATTTTGCGGTCGCAAAAAGTCGGAGACCAATCTGCTGATTGCAGGCTTGGACGCTCACATTTGTGACCGTTGTATTGAACAGGCTCATGGAATTGTTGTTGAGGAAGCTTTGCATTCTGGTAATACAGAATTGTCCAAAGATTTAATGCTGAAAAAGCCTAAACTTATTAAAGCATTTCTGGATGAGTATGTAATTGGACAGGAGTTTACTAAAAAAGTAATGTCTGTTGCTGTTTATAACCATTACAAACGTTTGCTTCAACCAAAGAGCGATGATGATATTGAGATACAAAAAAGTAATATCATTATCGTTGGCCAAACCGGAACTGGAAAAACATTGATAGCGAAGACAATAGCAAGAATGTTGAATGTACCGCTTGCTATCGTTGATGCTACAGTTTTAACCGAAGCTGGGTATGTGGGTGAAGACGTAGAAAGTATTTTAACACGTTTGTTACAGGCCGCAGATTATAACCTAGAAAAGGCAGAAAATGGAATTGTTTTTATTGATGAAATTGATAAAATTGCCCGCAAGAGTGATAATCCTTCAATAACTCGTGATGTTAGTGGGGAAGGGGTTCAGCAGGCATTATTAAAACTTTTGGAAGGGACTACGGTGAACGTTCCACCAAAAGGAGGTAGAAAGCATCCTGATCAGAAATTTATTGAAGTAAATACAGAAAATATTCTTTTTATTGCGGGTGGTGCTTTTGACGGTATTGAACGTCATATTGCAAAACGTTTGAATATGCAGGCGGTTGGCTTTAAAGCTTCCGTAAAGGAAAACGAAATGGAAAAGGACAATATGCTTCGTTATATTATTCCAAAAGATTTAAAGGATTTCGGATTGATTCCTGAAATTATTGGGCGTCTTCCAGTATTGACTTATATGGATCCATTGGACAAAGAAACACTACGAGCCATTCTTACCGAACCTAAGAATGCCATTATTAAACAGTATAAAAAACTGTTTGAAATGGATGGAATAGATTTCGTAATTACTGAAGAAGCATTGGACTTTATCGTTGAACAAGCTATTGAGTATAAACTTGGTGCAAGAGGACTTCGCTCACTTTGTGAGGCAGTATTGACCGATGCAATGTATGAAATGCCGGGTACAGATGAAAAGACAGTCCAGGTAACTAAGGAATATGCTGAAGAAAAACTGAATAAGTCAACCCTAAAAAAGTTGAAAGCAGTTTCATAAATCCAACATAACTATAAAATTAAAAACCTTGGAGCTATCCAAGGTTTTTTTATGAATTGAACTTGAGATTATTACTGAACTGCTAAAAGAGTCTTATTCCGGTTGATCAGAATCTTATTTTGCATCTGTTCTTTTTTGCTTTTTAGGTTATAGCCTGCTACTTCGGTTTCTTTTTTACTTGCCTTTTGTGTGCTTGCGCAAGAAGAAAACAGAACCGTGAAAGCTAAAAAAAAGATTATGAAAAAAAGCTGTTTCATCTTGAAATACCATTGAATTTATGAGTCAAAGGTACTTCGGAACTAAGGTGCATACAAAAGTTTTAGTTGAACTTACTGGTATATTCGTTGAACTGCATCTTTTGAAATAAGCAATCGATAAAGTGCTCAATTGCCCGATTTAGAGCACATTCTAAGGATGGAGGAGAAGATTGTTTTTGACTTTTTCTTCTTTTTTGAATTCTTTTTAATTGTTGAGTTCCAATAACTCTTCCAGAAAAATGTCTTGTGTTTGATAGTCGTGGCACTTTATGTTGTCCACCGAGTTTATTTTTTTCCTTTAGCCAATCATAAAAAAGTCGTTCTCTGGCATGGTGGATCTTTGGAATGTTTAAGGTAGTATTGTTGAATCGTTTCGCTTCGTAATCACTATTGACTTCTTGTAGAGCTGTGTCTAAAAGTTGGGTAAAAACCTCGAGATCATGCGGGGGTGACTTAAATTCGATTATCCATTCGTGTGCGCCTTTTTCTCGACCGCTCATAAAGATTGGTGCTGCTGTATAATCTACAATCTCTGAATTGGTTAGTTGTGATGCTTTTCGCAGAGCGGTTTCGGCATTTTCAATAATTAGTTCTTCTCCGAAAACATTGATGTGGTGTTTTGTTCGTCCTGTAACTTTTATTCGGTATGGATCGGTAGAAGTAAACCGAACCGTATCCCCAATTTTATAGCGCCAAAGTCCGGCGTTGGTGGTAATTATTACTGCATAGTTTTTTCCTTCCTCCACTTCGCTAAGCGGAATCACTTTTTCATCAGGAGTGCCATAGTCATCCATTGGAATGAATTCATAGAAGATTCCATAGTCAAGCATTAGCATTAATTCTTTACTGTTGTTTCTGTCTTGAATGGCGAAGAATCCTTCCGAAGCATTATAAATTTCGTAATATCGGAAATCACTTTTTGGTAATAATTTATTGTATTGATCAATATATGGATCAAAGTTTACGCCTCCGTGAAAATAGACTTCTAGGTTTGGCCAAACCTCAAAAAGATTTCCTTTTCCAGTTGTTTCCATTACATTGTTCAGCAAAACCAACATCCACGAAGGTACACCGGCCAAGCTGGTAACGTTTTCTTTTATGGTTTCATTTACGATCGCTTGCATTTTGGTTTCCCAATCACCCATGAGTGAAATCTCGTTGCTTGGGGTGCTACTGTATTCTGCCCAAAAAGGCATATTGTCAATCAAGATTGCAGACAAATCTCCGAAGACAGTACCATTTTCTTCATATAATTGTTTACTTCCGCCAAGTCGTAAACTTTTTCCTAGAAATAATTGAGCATTGGGATTATTGTTAAGATACATACATAGTAAATCCTTGCTTGCGGCATAATGGCAATCTTCCAACGAGTCACTAGTGACAGGAATAAACTTACTTTTTGCATTGGTTGTACCACTGGATTTTGCAAACCATTTTATGGGTGTTGGCCAGAAAATATTGCTTTCACCTCTTCGGGCGCGTTCAATCCACGCTTCGTTTTCTTCATAAGTAGATACTGGGATCCGCTCGGCAAAATCCCTATACGTTCTTATTGTGCTAAAATCATATTGCCGCCCGATTTCGGTATTTTTCGCCTTTTGGAGTAAATTGAAAAGCAGTTCTTCCTGAACCTCAATGGGGTATTTTAAAAAAAGGTCTATCTGATGAAAACGCTTTTTTAAAAACCATGAGGCAATGGAATTTACAATTGGGATTGGCATGATTTTCTGCTATCTTTATGCTATAAAAATAACAATTTTATAATTACGACCTACCTACCGGCAGACAGGTTTTCGATTTTTTTTGAAGCGATGTTTCTAAAGTGCTTCTTCAGAAATCTTTTCGGCATAAATAACTTTTAATAAATGAATTACGAAGGAGTACTCACCAAAATGCAAACTGAAAACGGATCGCCCATTCAGTATTACTTAGTTTTCGAAAATGATTTTTTGAATGTGAATCAATTGCTGGGAAAAAAAATATCTATCAATTTTCTGCGATATCAATGCTTGAATTGTGGGCTTCAGAAGAAAGTTTATCGACAAGGCTTTTGTTATGATTGTTTTTTTGAAATTCCACAAGCGGCGGATTGGATAATTAAACCAGAGCTTAGCAAAGCTCATTTGGGTATTGAAGAACGTGATCTTGAATATGAAGAACGAGTACAGCTCCAGCCACATATTGTTTATCTAGCTAACAGTAGCAGTGTGAAAGTGGGAGTTACTCGTAAAACACAGGTACCAACGCGTTGGATTGACCAAGGTGCCCACGAGGCGATTGAAATTGTGGAAGTGCCCAATCGCTATCTCGCTGGAATTACCGAAGTTGCATTAAAGAATCACGTGAGTGACAAGACCAATTGGCGTACAATGTTAAAAAATGATATAAAAGATGAAGATTTAGTGGAATGGCGGAACAAACTGAAACAATTCATTCCTTCAGACGCCATTGAATATTATCTTGAAAATAATTCTGAAACCAATTTACAATTCCCAGTTTTGAGATATCCTGAAAAGCCAAAATCACTTAACTTAGAAAAGAATCCGTTTTATGAAGGGATTTTAAAAGGTATAAAAGGGCAATACTTGATATTTGAAGATGATACTGTTTTTAATATCCGCAGTAATGAAGGTTGTGTGGTTTCTATTACAGTAAATTAAATTCTTAATTTCCACCATTAGTAGGTAGCGATGTTTTGGTGCTATCTGTTTTCTTTTTCTTTCCGCCTAATAGTCCACCTAAAACATCCTTTATTTTTTGTGTGTTTTGCTGTTGTGTGGTTTGTTCTTGATTATTGGTATTCGTTGTTGTAGAATCTTTTTTTGTTCCTCCATCCAACAAATCGCCCAAAATATCCGTTCCCTGATTTAGAAGCTTATCCTTTTGTTTAGCTAAAAGTTCCTTTGTGAGTTTATTGATAGCGGTTTCAGTGTTCAAGGAAACCTGTGGATTAGTAAAAGTTCCTTTTAGGCCAATTGGTAATGCAACGCTCATTTCATCAGCTTCTTTTGGATTTAAATTCTGAAGTAATTTAGTCACCTCGCCGCCAAGATATTTTGCAGGAACATTCATGGTAAGATTATAATCTATCGATTTATCTAAACCGTGCGTTCCAGATACTGCAACATCAATTCCCTTAACATCAAAGTGAAAAGGTTTTACTTCTATTTTACCGTTGTTGAAAACGAAGTTGGTTGTCACATCACGAAGGCTCAATCTGTCCAAATTTAAAAATGCAACTTTGTCGCCAAGAGCTGATAGTAATGGAGCTTGCTTGGGGTCAACTTCTGCGGTGATTACTTGTGCTAGCGCAGTTCCTGCTAGTGTTGACAATTTTGGTGACAGATCGCTAGTTAATTGCCCATTTAGTTCAAATTTGGTGTTTAAACTTCCTTGCAATGCTTGGGCTATTGGCACTAGAAATTGGAACATCTCTAGTCCTTTGAATGATTCATCAATATCAATTTTACTTAAATCTAGATTCATTGCAAAAGTTGGTGTTTCACTTTTGGTTGAAACATTTCCAGAAAGGACGATATTACCTCCAAAAATTTCGGAAGTAAAATTACTAATTGTGATGGTTTCGTTTTGAATTGTCGCTATGCCTTTGGCGTTTTTCAATTCAAGGTTGTCATAAATAACTTTGCTTGCATTAAAGTCTAAAGTTGCATCTAGAAAATCTGGAATTTTTATGGCTTCTTTTGAAGTTGTCTTTTGTGATTTTTTTTCTTTTTCAACTGAGTTCTTTTCCGAAGGAGTAGTTTCCGTGGCCATAAAGTCATTCACATTAAATGTGTTGGATTTTATATCAAACCTTCCTTTTAATTGCTGTTTACTCATTAAAAACGGAATAAGATTTTTAATGTTTCCAGAAGCTCTAATATCGGTTTGGCCTGTAGTAGCATTCAATTCTTTTAAATTGAAGACTCCAGGTTGCAAAACCAAACTTGCATCTGAAATCTTTAATTCATTTTTAAAACCCGCATCATAATTAAAGTTGGTTAAGCTGGCTGTTCCACGAGCATCTATTTTTTGGTATTGCTCTTTATCGACTGATTCCATGTCAAAATTTGCAATGATATCTGCTTTGAAAATTCCACTGAGGTTTTGTTCCATTTCTACAGGAAGCACATTTTTAATATTTGCTAAATTCAGCGTGCCCTGCATTTCCATATTTACCAACGGATTTTCACTCATATTTTTAATGCTTCCGTTTATGCGGAAAGGTTCGCCGTCAATTCTAAATGTAAGTTTTGGAACGTTTAGATAGGTATCTTTTAAAAGACCGGTTTCATTTTTTAATTGTGCATCAATTGTAATATTTTCGACTGTTTTCGGTAAATCTGGATATTTAAAAGAAGCGTTGTCGCTGGCCACTTTAATGTCCATCATTGGAATATGGAGACTATCCACAATGCCTTTTATCATTCCGTTAACTGTAAAATCTCCTGTCGTTTGAACATCGCTGATTTGTTTCACATAAGTTTCTGGTATAATGGCGAGGAAGTTTTTAAAGTCAGAAGAAGGTGTTTTAAATGTTAGATCAACTTCATTATTATCTTCATTCACCTTTACAAAACCATCAAAAGTTAAAGGCAGTTCGTTTATTTTGGCTTCGTTCTCGAGGAAGGTGTACATCTGGTTCTTTAAATCGAGTTTAAAAACTGCATCAAGTGAAATCCGGTTTTTGGTTAGAAACTCGGAGTCGTCCATCCGGAATGAAGCGAGTGCTTCTGTATGTGTATCCAGATTTCCAATTTGGGCTGAAAGATCACCACTTCCTTGGTGCTGCACTTCCGTAAGTGTTAAATAAATTTTTGAGGATTCATCTGAATAGTTGACGCGTGAATTTTGGATTTCATATTTTTTCAATTCAAATTTAAATCCACCATTGGTTACCTCACCTTCGGTAATTGCCGGAGCATTTTTTTTAACTGCAATGTCATAGTTGGTATTTCCCAATGAATCTATCCTGATATTAACGAAAGCTCCATCCAGTTTTATAGCGTTGATTTTTATGTCTTCAGACTTAAAGAGTTGCATAACGCCCATATCCAACTTTAAACTTTTTCCACTTGCGAGCGTATCACCTTCGAATGGAGCTTTGTTAATCACGCTAAAGTTATTCAGTTTAAGTGAAGCATCCGGGAAACTGCTGAAAAGACTCAAGTCTAAATCTTCCCAGGTCACTGTTGCGTTTAGTTTCTCATTTATGGTACGCATTAGCATTTTCTCAAGATTTCCCTTGAAAATAAAAGGTGATGCGAGCAATATCAGAATCATAATTCCGAGAATGATACCGATAATTTTAAGTGCTTTCTTCATACAGACTGGAAAATTTACTTTTGATAATTTTTTATAAAACAAGGTGTTAAAGCAGTGCTTTCAAGTAAAATTTATATCCGTGGGCAAATTTACTTGGAAGTCCTCTTCTTTTCCTTAATTTCGTCTTAAATGTTAACACTTGGATCCACTTCAGTCTTCGCATAACGTATATCTTTCACTAGGAAGCAATATGGGGAACCGTTTTGATAATCTTCAAAATGCGGTTAATCTTCTTTTTGAAGAAGTAGGGAGCATTATAAAAATCTCTTCTATCTATGAAACTCCAGCGATGGGTTTTGAAGGTGATCCTTTTCTGAACTGTGCTGTTTGGTTGCAAACTGAATTAAAACCTTCTAAAATTTTGAAGGCTATTTTAGAGATAGAAAAACGAAATGGGCGGAAGCGATCTGCTTCAAAAAACTATACCTCCCGACCAATTGATATTGATATTGTGCTTATTGACGATTTGATCATAGAATCTGAAAAACTCACTGTCCCTCATCCCAGAATGGAGAAACGGAAATTTGTTCTTCAACCTATGACAGATTTGGACCTTGAGTTGATGCATCCACTATTCCAAAAGAATATTTCAGAGCTATTGAACGATACGGAAGATGACAGTGTGCTTCAAAAACAGTCAAAATGGCTTAGTAACCCGATGAAAGATTATGGTATCTCACGATACAATTATATTGCAATTGAAGGAAATATTGGTGCTGGAAAAACGAGCTTAGCGGCGAAGATTGCTAATGATTTTAATGCGAAACTCATTCTGGAACGTTTTAAGGATAATCCATTTCTTCCGAAGTTTTATGAAGATCCAGCACGCTATGCCTTCCCTTTGGAGATGTCTTTCTTGGCAG
Source organism: Aequorivita sp. (assembly GCA_034675805.1). Classification (GTDB taxonomy): domain Bacteria; phylum Bacteroidota; class Bacteroidia; order Flavobacteriales; family Flavobacteriaceae; genus Aequorivita. The sequence goes on from JAUCCX010000001.1 coordinate 2,377,926, forward strand.
ATCGTTATCAGCAATTGGTGGATGATATTACGCAATTCGATCTTTTTAAGGAATCGGTTATTGCGGATTATGATGTAAATAAATCCTTGATTTTTGCTAGTATCACCTTGCCAGAAGAAGAGTATACATTGTATAAAAAACTCTTTCAAGTTATGCACAAAGAACTTCCCAAGCCGGATGTTTATATTTATTTGTATCAAGATACTGCAAGGCTTTTAGAGAACATAAAAAAACGTGGTCGTAAATATGAGCAGAGTATTCAAGCTTCCTATCTCCAAAAGCTGAACTCGGGGTATTTGGAATTCATTAAAAACCATTATTCAGAAAACATAAAAATCATCGATATATCTGAAATGGATTTTCTAAAAAATAGAGCGGATTATTTAAGTATTTTGAAGGAAATAGTTTCCTAAAAACTGAATACTGAAGATGCTAAATTATTTTTACTTCGTTGAAAAATTGATGGTTGAAAGCATTTCTGTTTGATTACCTTTGCAAAAAATTAATTATGAGCAGACAAGACAATCAAAGTAGAGGGAAAGCTTCAGGTCGTGGTGGAAACAACCAACGCAACCGAAGCAGTGCAAGAGGTAATGCTCCTTTAAATTCTGAATCTACGCCCAAAAAGACAGGTAGGCAGCAAGATCCAACAACGAAACCCAAGTTGAAGTTTGACAAAACTGGAAAAGAGATTGGACGTCGGGAAGTGCCTGCAAAAGAAGTGAAAAAGAGTAATCCCGAAGACGGAATTCGCTTAAATAAATATGTTGCCAATAGTGGAGTGTGCTCAAGGCGTGAGGCAGATACGTATATTGCCACTGGCTTGGTATCCGTTAATGGAAAAATAATTAACGAAATGGGCTACAAGGTCCAGCTCAGTGACGATGTGCGTTTTGACGGTCGCCGCTTAAATCCCGAACCAAACACTTACATTCTTTTGAATAAACCAAAAGGCTTTGCAACGACGGATAGTAACGCAAAGGGAATGACAGTTATGGATTTGGTTGCAAATGCTACAACTGCTAAGATCAAGCCATTCGGTCGTTTAGGTCGAAATGCGACAGGGCTTTTGCTTTTCACGAATGATGATGAGTTCGTTCAAAAATTCACTAAGAAAGGAATAGCAAGACTATTTCATATTGAGTTGGACAAAAATCTAAAAGCGGAACATCTTAAAAAAGTAAAGGAAGGTGTTACCGTTGAAGGTAAGGAGATATCGGTTGAGGAAATAAGCTATGTAGACAATGCTCCAAAAAATGAGATAGGTCTAAAAATAAAACATACCGGAAATAGCGTAATTAGAACTCTTTTCGAAAACTTAGGTTATGATGTTGTGCGTGTAGACTGCGTTACTCTTGGACCACTGACAAAGAAGGATTTGCCGCGTGGTCGTTGGAGAACTCTTACCGAAAAGGAATTGAATATGTTCAGTATGCTATAACGATAATGAAAAGTTTATCGATTAGATAAAATATTGATTTTTTTTCGCACATTTGTACAATAAATATTAATGAATATTATTTTAAAATGGTTGGTTTTTGAAATTTTCAAAAGCATAAATTCTAAATGAACAACACATTTTTACTTCCAAACACTGCAATTCGGCAGGTTCAAGGCAAAAGTTTCATTTTAAACGATTTGCCTATTCGTATTTAATCTTCGAGTTAATTTTTTGTTATACCCTAGTTTTTAGGGGGGATTATCAACAGAGATTTTTAATTTACACTTTTCAACGAAAACAAAAGGATGAACACCAAATACATAGATTTAATTAACCAAACGTATTATTTTCCACAGGAAGAATTTCGTTTGGGTGACGATGGCCTGGAATTTCACGGAGTAGATTTGATGGAGCTTGTGGAGAAATACGGTGCTCCACTTAAGTTTACATATCTTCCAAAAATCTCGGAAAACATAAACTTGGCAAAAAAATGGTTTGCTGCAGCTATCGATAAAAACGGGTACAAAGGGACTTACAATTACTGTTATTGTACTAAGAGCTCACATTTCAAACACGTTTTAGATGAAGCGTTAAAGAATGATATTCACATTGAAACGTCATCTGCTTTTGATATTGACATTGTTGAGAGTCTTAAGGTAACTGGAAAGATTACTGATAAAACCTATGTGATTTGCAATGGTTTTAAACGTGAGCAGTATATTGAGAATATAGCTCGCCTTATCAATAACGGTCATGAGAACTGTATTCCAATAATTGATAATTACGAAGAAATTGATTTACTTTCAGACAGTATCGAAAATCATTTTAACGTAGGGATACGAATTGCTTCTGAAGAAGAACCGAAGTTTGAGTTTTATACTTCCCGCTTGGGAATTGGTTATAAAAACATAATCCCTTTTTACGAAGACCAAATTAAAAACAATGATAGAGTAGATCTTAAGATGCTCCATTTTTTCATCAATACGGGAATTCGAGATACTGCATATTACTGGAATGAATTGGTAAAGTGTTTGAAGGTTTATGTACGTCTTAAAAAAATCTGTCCATCTTTGGACAGCTTGAATATTGGTGGAGGGTTTCCCATAAAAAACTCCTTGCACTTTGAGTATGATTATCAATATATGGTTGATGAAATACTAAACCAAATAAGTATCACTTGTGCTGAGGCCGATGTTCCAGTGCCACATATTTTTACTGAATTCGGCAGTTTTACAGTAGGAGAGAGTGGTGGTGCGATCTATGAAATCCTATATCAGAAACAACAAAACGATAGGGAAAAATGGAATATGATTAATTCTTCTTTTATCACAACCTTGCCAGATACTTGGGCAATAAGTAAGAAGTTTATTATGCTGCCTATTAATCGTTGGAATGATGAATATGAGCGAGTCCTTTTAGGAGGATTAACTTGTGATAGCGATGATTATTACAATAGTGAACAGAATATGGCAGCTATCTATTTGCCAAAATTTAGAAAAGAAAAACCTTTGTATATTGGTTTCTTTAATACTGGTGCATATCAAGAAACTATCGGTGGTTTCGGTGGACTTCAACACTGCTTGATTCCTCAACCAAAACATATTTTGATAGACAGAGATAAAGATAATAAAATAACAACTAAACTTTTTTCAGAACAACAAACAAGCGAGCAATTGCTAAACATTTTAGGTTATGAGCACTAAGACGTATGCAGGTATCCCGCAGAAATATGCGGCCCTTGAAACATCAAAAATTGTATTGATACCAGTTCCTTATGATGGAACCAGTACATGGCAAAAAGGCGCGGACAAAGGTCCGGAAGCCTTTTTGGACGCTTCAGAAAATATGGAGCTTTACGACATCGAAACCCAAACTGAAGTTTACAAACAGGGTGTGTATCTTGCAGATGCCATTACTGAAAATTCTTCACCTGAAGCAATGGTAGCCGAAGTACACAAAACCACTAAAGATTACATTAAACGCAATAAATTTGTTACGTTATTCGGTGGAGAGCACAGTATTTCTATTGGTTCCATACGTGCATTCAACGAATGTTTTGATGACCTTACAGTGCTTCATATTGATGCACACGCAGATTTGCGCAAGGAATATCACGGAACAAACTGCAACCACGCTTGTGCTGTTTATGAAGCCAGCCAAAACACTAATTTGGTTCAAGTAGGTATCCGAAGTATGGATATCTCCGAAACTCGAGTTATGGATGAAGAAAAAGTGTTTTTTGCACATGATATGGCGAAAGACGAATACTGGGTTGATAAAGTAATTGAAGCTTTGGGAGCAAACGTATTTATCACTTTTGATCTTGATGCTTTCGATCCATCTATTCTTCCATCTACGGGAACACCCGAGCCAGGAGGTTTGTTCTGGTATGAAACTCTTGATTTTCTAAAACAGGTTTTTGAAGAAAGAAATGTAGTAGGTTTTGACATTGTTGAGCTTTGTCCAAATGAAGATGAAAGGGCGTCAGACTTTGTTGCGGCAAAACTATACTATAAAATGTTGACATATAAATTCTCTGGTACCGAAGAGGGAGACGAATACGAAAGTAATTTTAATGAATCCAAGAAAGGGGTTTCAAAATTTAATACAGAAGAAGATGAGTACTAATAAAGGAGCTATTTCAAAATTTATAGAAAAATACTATTTGCACTTCAATTCCGCGGCGCTCGTAGATGCAGCTAAAGGTTATGAAGCTCAGCTAAACAAAGGCTCAAAAATGCTTGTATCTCTAGGTGGTGCTATGAGTACTGCAGAATTGGGTAAGATTTTTGCTGAAATGATTCGTCAAGATAAGGTACAGATCATCTCTTGTACAGGTGCAAATCTTGAGGAAGATATTATGAACCTAGTGGCACATAGTCATTACAAACGCATCCCTCATTATCGCGATCTGACGCCTCAGGATGAATGGGATTTGCTTGAACAGGGATTGAATCGTGTTACTGATACTTGTATTCCAGAAGAGGAAGCCTTCCGAAGAATTCAGAAACACATTGTGAAGATATGGAAAGATGCAGAAGCTAAGGGTGAACGTTATCTTCCGCATGAATATATGTATAAACTTCTTTTAAGTGGAGTAATGGAAGAGCATTACGAGATAGATTTAAAAGATTCTTGGATGTATGCTGCCGCAGAAAAAAACTTGCCAATTATATGTCCAGGATGGGAGGACAGCACTATGGGAAATATTTTTGCTAGCTACGTTTTAAAAGGTGAATTGAAGGCCTCTACAATGAAAAGCGGGATTGAGTATATGACTTTCCTTGCAGATTGGTATACTGAAAACTCTAAGAATGGAATCGGATTTTTCCAAATTGGTGGAGGTATTTCCGGAGATTTCCCAATTTGCGTGGTGCCAATGCTTTATCAAGATATGGAACGTCCCGACACTCCATTTTGGAGTTATTTTTGTCAAATTAGTGACTCAACAACTAGTTTTGGTAGCTATTCTGGAGCTGTTCCTAACGAGAAAATTACTTGGGGTAAACTGGATATTGATACTCCGAAATTCATCATTGAGAGCGATGCGACCATTGTTGCTCCGTTGATTTTCGCATATCTTTTGGACATGTAAATCCAATATTTAGGGAAAGCTCATTCGCAATATCTACTAATTGAAAATGAAACTAAAAAAGTATATGTGACAAGCTCGGCTTCGTCATATATACTTTCCTTCGTAATAATTACCGAGGCAGGCGGTCAACAAAGAAAATATGGATCCAAAGAGAATAGATAATATAGAACTGAAGTTTTTAACGCTGAAGGATTATGAAGCTTTAAAAAAAGCGACCATACAATCTTACGGCGGAATGCCTAATAGTTACTGGAAAATGAATGAGATAGGTAATCTTATCGATATTTTTCCAGAAGGACAGGTATTAATTATGGCTGATGGTGAAATAGCAGGTTGTGCTCTTTCTATTATTGTGGATTTTGATGAGTTAGGAGAAAAGCATACCTATAAAGATGTTACTGACGACCCAACTTTTAAAATACATGATCCCGAAGGTGATGTTCTTTATGGGATAGATGTTTTTATTCGTCCAGATTTTCGTGGTTTGCGTTTAGGAAGAAGATTGTACGATTACAGAAAGGAGCTATGTGAAAATTTGAACTTGAAAAGTATTGTCTTTGGTGGAAGAATGCCCAACTATCATCTTCACGCCGATAAACTATCCCCCAAGCAATATATTGAAAAGGTTAAGCGCAAGCTGATAGATGACCCGGTATTGAACTTTCAAGTTTCCAATGATTTCCATCCTGTTCGTGTTTTAAAAGGGTATTTGGAGGGTGATAAGGCTTCTGGCGAGTTTGCTGTTTTGATGGAATGGGACAATATTTACTATACTAAACCAGAAAAAAAACCGAAGCCTTCCGCAATTAAGAGTGTGGTTCGACTTGGTTTAATTCAATGGCAAATGCGAAGCTATGCTGGGATGGAAGATTTAATGCACCAAGCCGAATATTTTATAGATAGTGTAGCTGGTTATCGTTGTGATTTTGCAATGTTTCCGGAATTCTTCAATGCGCCGCTTATGGCAGAGTACAACCATATGAGTGAGCCTGATGCCATCAGGGAGCTGGCACAGCACACTAAAGAAATTACAGAACGTTTATCTCAGCTTTCTATCTCGTACAACATTAATATCATCACTGGTAGTATGCCCGAAATAGTTCGTGGTAAACTATACAACGTGGGTTATTTATGTCGTCGCGATGGGAGTGTGGAACGTTATGAAAAAATACATGTTACTCCAGATGAGGAACGAGTTTGGGGTATGGTGAACGGCAATTCACTAAAAACCTTTGATACAGACTGCGGAAAGATTGGCGTATTGATCTGTTACGACTCGGAGTTTCCAGAACTTTCCAGATTACTTTCAGATGAAGGAATGGACATTCTTTTTGTTCCATTTTTAACAGATACCCAAAACGGATATTCCCGTGTTCGACTTTGCGCCCAAGCGAGAGCCATTGAAAACGAATGTTATGTTGCTATTGCAGGAAGTGTAGGAAACCTTCCTAAAGTGCATAATATGGACATTCAGTACGCGCAGAGCGCAGTATTTACTCCTTGTGACTTCTCTTTTCCAAGCAATGGTATAAAAGCTGAAGCAACACCGAACACCGAAATGATTTTGGTTGCCGATGTGGATATCGATTTACTTCGTGAATTGCACACTTTTGGAGCAGTTCGGAATTTAAAGGATAGGCGAAAGGATTTCTATAGATTGGAGAGGGTAAAAAAATAGGGTATGCGCTAACCTATAAGGCTTTTAAGACTTGATAGGTTTAGCTTTTAAAGGAAGAAGCTCCCATATTGCAATCCCGATTACCACAATATACTCCAAAGCTACTAACCATAGATTTTCATCAAACCCATCTTTTCCATACGCAGAATAACTAAGCATTGCCATAAGACTCCAAACAATAGGGAATTTATATTTCGTAAAAGCCGAAAGTAAAAGAGGAGTTGCAATGTACCAGGGATGAACTGTAGTGGACAAAAGGAAGTAAAAGGATATTGCAAAAAGCATCCCAGTCAGTAATTGTTGAGGTGTGTTGTTTTTTCTAAAAAGAGCGATTCCTAAAACGAAAAGTAATACTAAAATAGGAAGAATTTTTCCAACTGTTTCAATCACATTCCATCCCACGACCTGAAACCCAAGCCATCGGATTATATAATAAACACTTGCATTAAATTCGAAATCCTGAAACCAAAGCGCAATGGTCGATGAAAAATTCTGAATAAATTCTGACGAAAGAAATGGCAGAAAAGTGAGGGCTATAGCTGCTCCGGTTATAAAATAGAATCCAAGTAATTTTTTGATAGAGACCTCACAGGTTTTTAAAACCTGTGAGGTCTTGTTTTTATTTGTGAAGTATTTAAAAAACAAAGGTAAAAACAACAAGGAAAGCAACTTTACCGAAACTGAAGCACCAATTAAAACCGCTGCCCAAATCCATTTTCCTTTAAATAATAGATACAAAGCCCAAATAAAAAAGAAAAGCATTACACCTTCAAAATGTAGATTTCCTGCAAGTTCTATTATAATGAAAGGATTAAGAAAATACCAAAAGATGTTTTTTATAGGAAGATTTAGTTTTTCTAATAATTTCTTTCCGAAATAGAGAATTCCAATATCTGCCAGAATAATGAATATGCGAAGTGCTATCACCGAGCCTAGAATGCTTTTCCCGGTGAAAAGAGTCGCAACTGCAAAGAAGAATTGATTAACTGGCGGATAATTACTAAAATGGCTCGCACTCAGAGCGCCCATACCTTGATAGAGTTCATTTGCTTGGGGAATGATTATTCCCAGTGAAACCGAAACCTCTTTAAAGTACATATCTGGAGTAAAGAGATACGGACTTATTCCTTGCGACACTAATCTTCCATCCCATAGAAAACGATAGAAATCTTGTGAAAGATTCGGTATTGCAGGAATGAAAATCAATCTAAAAACAATTCCTAATCCTGCCAAGATCCAAAAACTTAGTTTGAACTTTTCAATTAAGAGGTAGGCAATAAAGAAAAGTGCAGCGTAAAGCGAAATGAGTTTTATAAAATCACTTCGCTCTAAATCGTATGCAAAACTTATGTAGAATGCGATAGAAGTTATCGCAAAAAGTAAGGGGATTTTATATAATCTGAAAAGATTCCACACCTGGTTTAGGTTTACAATAAGATGTTAACCCACAAAGGTTTCAAATACCTATGAGGTTTTTTATCGCTTTAATCTTGCCATTCAGCAATAAATAGATTGGTGTCGTGTCCGCCGCCGTTATTTCTGTTGCTAGAAAATGCTAGGTATTTACCATCATTAGAGAAGACTGGAAAAGCATCAAAGGTTCGGCCGTGAGTTACTCGTTCTAGGTTTTTTCCATCAAGATCAATTAAATAAAGATTGAATGGAAATCCTCTTTCAGCTTCAAAGTTACTGGAGAACAAAATCTTTTTTCCTGAAGGATGGAAGAATGGAGCCCAATTGGCATTGCCCAAGTGAGTAAGTTGTCTTAAGTCACTACCATCAGCATTACAGATGTACAATTCCATTTCGGTAGGCTGAACCAATCCTTGTGCTAGCAAATCTTTATATTCTTTTATTTCAGAATCACTTTTTGGACGGGAAGATCGAAAAATAAGTTTGCTTCCATCCGGTGAGAAAAATGCACCGCCGTCATATCCCAATTCATTAGTAATCTGTTTTACATTTTTACCATCAATATCCATAGTGTAGAGTTCCAAATCACCACTTCGCATAGATGTGAAAACAATCTTGTCCCCTTTGGGCGAAACGGTGGCTTCGGCGTCATAACCAGGTTCGTTTGTGAGTTGCGCCGTAATGTTTCCTTCAAGATCTGCGACGAATATGTCGTAGCTGTCATAGATAGGCCATACGTATTTCCCTTCTTTTTTCAAAGGTGTGTCTGGACAGTTTTCGTCTTTAAGATGGGTGCTTCCATAAACAATATGCTTTCCATCCGGTAAGAAATAACTACAGGTAGTGCGTCCTTTCCCAGTGCTTATCATTGGTGGTTGACTATCTCTAAAAGTCTCATTAGCATTCATCAAAAACATTTGATCGCAGTTTACACCCCAGTTTTTGTTATTGCTTTGGAAAATAAGTTTGCTGTCGTCAAAACTCCAATATGCTTCAGCATTATCCCCTCCAAAAGTAACTTGCCGAATATTTTTAAAGTGTTTTTCTTCTGGGTAAATCAAGGTATCATTAGTTTGTGGATCTAGTACAGCAGAAGCAGTTTTTTCAATTTTATCTCCCATCTGATCTGAGGAATTCTCTTTTTTCACTTCATTTTTACAACTTGCTAAAAAGAAAACAATGATAATCGCGTATAAGAATTTCATTTTATGATGTATTTTTACGTAAAAGTAGTGATATGCGTCCAATTTTAATAATGTTTCTAGCAATGCTTATTTTATCGTGTAAGCAAACAAAGGTGCAATCTGTAAGTATAAGTATGAAAGACGACGTGTCTGTTTTGGCAAATGACAGTCTGAATGGAAGAAAGACAGGTTCAGATGATGAAAAGAAAGCAGCTTCCTATATTTCCAGAAGATTTAAAACTATTGGACTTCAGCCGAAAGGAACGGATGGTTTTTTTCAGAAGTTTACGTTTAAAGCTAGTAAGAATCCACATCAAGAAGCTGAATTTACTTTAGAACAAAATGACAGTACTGAAACTGCTGAAAACGTAATTGCCTATTTGGATAATAAGGCAGAGAATACTGTTGTCATTGGAGCACATTACGACCATTTAGGAATGGGTGGTGAAGGTTCGCTGTACCGTGAAGGACCAGCAATTCACAATGGAGCCGATGATAATGCGAGTGGAGTTGCAATGATGCTTCACTTGTCTGAGGCATTGCGGAAAGATGGATCGCCAAAGAACAACAATTATCTTTTTATTGCATTTTCTGGAGAAGAGGAAGGGCTTTTAGGTTCCAATTATTTTGTGAAAAACCCGACTATCGATACCAAAAAGATAACTTATATGATAAATATGGATATGGTTGGAAGACTTAATACTGAAAATACTTTGGCGGTATACGGGGTGGGAACTTCGCCTATTCTTAAACAAACAGTTAATGCTAACGCTGGCGATTTAAACATTGTCGAAAACGAAAGTGGGGTGGGGCCGAGCGACCATACTTCATTTTATCTTGCAGACATTCCTGTGTTGCATTTCTTTACAGGGCAGCATGAAGATTACCACAAACCTAGTGACGATACCGAAAAGGTGAATTTTGCAGGAATGGAGGTTGTCTCAAATTATATTTTCAGTATTATCAAGGATTTGGATAGTCAGAAAAAACTTCCCTTTAGAAAAACGAAAAACGAAAGCGAGGTTGTGCCTGATTTTAAAGTTACGTTGGGCGTTGTTCCAGATTATCTTTTTAATGGAAAAGGAATGCGTATCGATGGAGTAAGTGAAGATAAACCTGCCCAGAGAGCAGGGCTTCAAAAAGGTGATGTGGTTGTGAAAATGGGAGACCATGAAGTCACTGATATGATGAGCTATATGAATAGCCTTTCCAAGTTTGATAAAGGACAAACCACAGTGGTTACAATCGAACGGAATGGGGAGCCATTGAAGGTGGACGTCACCTTTTAAGGAAAATGAGAAAACTCAATTCAATAGTGGAACAAACCCAAGCTTTTATTTAGTTTTAATCGATAGAATTATGGAATTACAGATTGTATCCGAACAAGTGGAGGATTATATAAAGGAACTACCTCCTGTTATTGAATTTCATACACCCTTGATTCAGGATAAAATCCGTTTTATTAAATCTCAAGCCTCGAGTGATCTTGATCGCGCTAAAATGGCATTTGAAGTGGCACGAGATGAAGTGGCACATTCTTTTGACACCCAAAGCGACGACATCACTATTAATGCTGAAGATGTTTTGCGAAGCAAAGAGGGAATTTGTTTTGCCAAGTCCCATTTGTTGGCGAGTTTATTGCGTGGGATGGGTATTCCCGCGGGTTTCTGCTATCAAAAGGTTTTGCGAAAAGGAACTGTGGAATCGGGTTATGCGCTTCATGGATTGAATGCAGTTTATTTGCCTGAGACAGGCTGGTTCCGTTTGGATCCACGTGGTAACAAGCCTGGAATTGATTCGCAATTTAATACTAAGGAGGAGCAGTTAGCCTATCCCATCAGGCCAGAAATGGGTGAAATAGATTATCCTGTGGTGCTCTCAGAACCTTTGCAGTCTGTTATCCATGCTATGCAGGAATCCAGAGATTGCAAACAGCTTTTTTATGCACGCCCCACAGACTTGTAGTTCTGTAAATATTGAAATATGTGGTATCAAAAAACCCCAAAGGTCTAGAAGACGTTTGGGGTTTAAATATTTAATGTTTCTTAAGGAAACAGGGAATTTTACATCATTCCAGGCATTCCGCCGCCCATTCCTCCTGGCATACCACCAGCATTGTCTTCTTTGATGTCAACCAAAGCACATTCAGTAGTAAGGATCATTCCAGCAACTGACGCGGCGTTTTCAAGTGCGATACGGGTTACTTTTTTAGGATCGATAATACCAGCTTTTAGCATATCAACATATGTTTCACTCTTCGCATCGTAACCAAAGTTTTTCTTGCCTTCCAAAACCTTATTGATAACTACGGAGCCTTCGCCACCTGCATTTTCAACGATGGTTCGAAGTGGAGATTCAATAGCACGAGCTACAATTTGGATTCCTGTTGCTTCGTCAAGAGTGTCGGTAGTAAGTTTTTTAAGTACTTCAATGGCGCGAACTAGAGCTACACCACCACCAGCAACAATACCTTCTTCAACAGCTGCACGGGTTGCGTGTAGTGCATCATCAACTCGGTCTTTCTTCTCTTTCATCTCTATTTCAGAAGCGGCACCAACATAAAGAACAGCAACACCGCCAGCCAATTTAGCCAAACGCTCTTGCAATTTCTCTTTGTCATAGTCGCTAGTTGTAGATTCTATTTGAGATTTTATTTGGTTCACACGACCTTTGATGTCATTTTTGTTTCCTGCACCGTTTACAATCGTTGTGTTGTCTTTGTCAATTGTAATGGTTTCCGCAGAACCCAACATCTCGATAGTTGCGTTTTCTAAAGTAAAACCACGCTCTTCAGCAATTACGGTTCCACCAGTCAACACTGCAATGTCTTCAAGCATTGCTTTTCTTCTGTCGCCAAAACCTGGAGCTTTTACAGCTGCGATTTTTAATGAACCACGAAGTTTGTTTACTACAAGAGTAGCCAACGCCTCGCCATCAACGTCTTCGGCAATTATCAATAAAGATTTTCCTTGCTGGGCTACTGGCTCCAGAATAGGAAGTAAATCTTTCATTGAAGATATCTTTTTATCATAAAGCAGAACCATTGGGTTTTCCAATTCGGTTTGCATTTTTTCTGTATCAGTTACGAAATATGGAGAGAGGTATCCACGGTCAAATTGCATTCCTTCAACAACATCAACATAAGTTTCAGTTCCTTTTGATTCTTCAACAGTTATAACTCCTTCTTTTCCAACTTTTCCAAAAGCTTTAGCAATCAGTTCTCCAATTAGTTCGTCGTTATTTGACGAAATGGAAGCAACTTGCTTTATCATTTCAGAAGAATTTCCAACTTTGGTAGTTTGTTTTTCAAGGTTTGCTACTATGGCTGCAACAGCTTTGTCTATACCTCTTTTCAAATCCATTGGGTTTGCCCCGGCTGCAACGTTTTTAAGTCCTTCTTTTACGATAGCCTGAGCAAGAACGGTTGCAGTGGTTGTTCCATCACCAGCAAGATCGTTGGTTTTTGAAGCAACTTCCTTCACCATCTGAGCTCCCATGTTTTCTAGAGGGTCTTGCAGTTCGATTTCTTTTGCGACGGTAACACCGTCTTTTGTTACCTGAGGAGGGCCAAACGACTTTCCAATAATAACGTTACGGCCTTTAGGACCTAAGGTTACTTTTACTGCGTTTGCTAATGCGTCAACGCCACGTTTAATAGCGTCGCGGGCTTCTACATCAAATTTTATATCTTTTGCCATAAACTTTTTATTTTGTGACTCCTGGAAATGCGGGAATCTATTGGTTAATACTTATAAATTTTAAACTTATTGTTTTGGAAGGAATTCCAAAAAAGAAATTCCAAAATCCAAAGCTTGAATTTTTTGCTTCGTAATTGGAATTTAGATTATTGCAAGGATGTCATCCTCACGCATAATGAGGTAGTCTTTTCCGTCCAATTTTAATTCACTACCGGAATACTTTCCGTAAAGAACGGTATCACCGACTTTCACTGTCATTTTGTGATCTTCTTTTCCTTTTCCAACAGCTACTACTTTACCTTGTTGAGGTTTTTCTTTTGCAGAATCTGGGATGTAAAGACCAGATGCGGTTTTAGTTTCTGCTTCTTCAGGCTGAACCAATACACGGTCTGCAAGTGGTTGAATTTTTAATGCCATTTCAATTTTATTTTTTAGTTGTCTACCTATCGGTAGGCTGATTAAACTTAGGTCTAAATGTATTGATTGCTAATTGGCAGAAATTGTGCCATTGCCTATAAACTGACACTTTAAAGAATAAAAATGTCAGCTTGTCAGATATTGGGGTAACTTCTTTTGAATGCGCTTTTGACTCTGGAGAATTAATCGCCAGATATCTAAATGAGGTAGGGTTAGAATGATATAAATTATGCTTTACACGGATTATTATTTATATTCCCATAATAGAAAGATTTTTATTGACACGTACCAGTAACAATTAAGAATATGAAAAGATATATTGTATTGCTATTTGCATTGCTGCCAGTGCTAAGTTTTGGACAGGAGGATCAGGACCAATTAACGTTTCACAGTATTTCTCTATCGTCCAATTTTTATGCTGGAAATAGTACTACAGGATTTATGGGCAATATAGATCTGGCTTTTCGCAAAAAGGAACATATTTTTAAGATTAATGCAATGTCTGCCGCAGAAATTGATATTTGTGTTTGGGGTCCTTGCTATACTGATAGCTATTATAGTTTCGACTTGATGTACGGAAGAGAATTTTTTAAGAAGCAGTTGTTAGCTGTAGATCTTTTTGCAGGGGTTGGTTACCTTAACTTTCAGACTTCGAATCCCGATCCAAATAATAGAGGCTATTTGACCAAAAGTACAATTGGGTTTCCATTACAGGCAAGGTTTCGGTTTCGGGATGGCAAAGTGTTCAATCTTGGCTTGCAAATTCACGGAAATATAAACAGTGCGAAGAGTATCATAGCTTTCGGACCATTTTTTCAGTGGAATTTTCACATTAGCAAATCTCAGTGATAATTAACTTTCAAGGAGGCTAAAGTTTGTCTTTAAGTAGTATTAAACAAAAAAATGCCAACTCTTTGGAGTTGGCATTTTATAATATTGTCTTGAAATGATTTAGTTGGCTCCTTCAGGATTGTCTGCTGGAGTGTCTGTAGTTGTTGGCACTGCTGGAATGGTAGTCTGAATTGCGTTTTCATCTGATACTTTAGATCGCAAGGTATTGCCTCCCATAATAAATACGTTAGAAAACATAATAAGCACAAGCATTATGGTTGCCAAAGTCCAAGTACTTTTATCTAAAAAGTCACTTGTTTTTTGTACACCACCAATCTGTGCACCCCCTCCACCGCCAAACGATGAAGAAAGTCCACCACCTTTTGGGTTTTGAACCATTATTACTATGACCAACAAAAAGGCCACTATCATTATTAAAACTAAGAATATTGTAAACGTACTCATGATTTTTCTGAATTAATCAATTTTTCTATTGCCCGAATTTGGTCTGCAAAGAAACCACTTTTTTCGGGATTTTTCAAAATTAATATTTTATATGCTTGAATTGCTTTTTTATAGTTCTTTTGTTGTAAATAAACTTTAGCCAAAGTCTCCGTCATAAGTGACTCAGAGCTTTGTGAGAAAGTCGTGCCTAGGTTTTGGTCCTGATGGCTATTGGAATCTTTTTTGGTAGTATTGGATGTAGGTTCTGGGGGAGTTATTTTTGGTCGCTCCTGAATAAACCTGTCAATAAGCTGAAATTTACGTTCTTTTTCCTCCTGTATGGCAGCTTCCTCTTTCGCTAAGGCTTCGAAGGATTTGTCTTCTATCTTTGAGGTTTCTTTCGAACGCTCGATGGGTTGGGCTTTTGTCAATTTTAACCATTCGGAAAATGAATGGGTATCGTTTTTTGTGAATTCCAAAGGTTTGTCAGGTTGTAAAACTTTTTCTGATTCTTCTTCTTCTTCTTCTTCTTCTTTCTTTTCAACCAAATTAGTGATGGATTGAACTTTTCTTTGAAAGAGCTCAGGGTTGAGGATGTCCTCTGCCTTTTGTAGTTCAGTCTTCAATTGCTGTTGGTATTCATCATTTACCTGTTCGGAAACATCTTCAGAAATCACTTTTATTTCATTCACTAAAGCATCATGCTGGAGTATAGTTTGTGAGATTTCATTCTGAATAAATCTTTCTGAAGTGATATACTCAAATAGAATATCACGGTCTGTAGTATGAGCTGCCGCTAGCTTTAATGCGTCATTATATAGAAAACTATCTTGGTTTTTCAAGCCTTTTAATTGCAATGCCCTAGCACTTTGGAAATAGGGATATTTTTTTATGATAGTATCTAATATATCCAAGTCTCCAGAAGTTATTTTCTGTGGATTGGCGAGTAGATATGTGAAGTTTGAAGTGTTCAAAATATTACCAGTTTGCAAGGGATTTGTTGAAAATATCTTGCGTGATCCGTTCAAAAATAATGTCAACTGCAACGTCCAGTTTTGACCCCGTTAGCTGAGTTTGGCCACTGTAGTCATAATAAAAGGAGAACGGTTGCTCAAAATCTTTGAGTGGATCTTTGGTATTATAGAATCTGACTGCCACTGATATTGTAAGACGGTTTTGTGCTGCAGTACTGTTTGCTGTTGCTGTGATGGGTGCGATATAAAATTGGGTTATTTCACCTTCATATACCAAATCACCACCGCTATTTACAAGATCTAAACTGGTTTGGTTTAGCAATAAATCTTGTAGTTTTTGAGTGAAATCCCTAGCAATTCCTGGTTCTACAATTGGAGCGTTATTCTGAAAATAGTTAACCTGTACTGTTTTGGTAGTGCTGTAATTGATATCAGCTCCGGTAAATGAGTATGGGCCGCAACCCTGCAAAGAAAATGCTATGGTTAGAAAAAATAAAACTGAAAATATTTTAGACATCGGCGTTAATATGACTTTTTTAATGACCCTTAAAGATCGTATTGTTTAATCTTTCTATATAGTGTTCTTTCTGAAATCCCTAATTCGTCAGCAGCGTCCTTGCGTTTTCCGTGGTATTTTTCTAGGGATTTCTTGATGAGCTCTAATTCTTTTTGTTGAAGTGAAAGGTTTTCCTCTTCCTCTATATCTTCTGCGTATTCGTATTTGTCTTTTCGTTGTTCCGAAGCGTGTTCTGGAATACTGAAAACTTCTATACCGGTTTCGTTCCCGTTGTTCTCATCTTCAATTATTGACGCGAGTTCATTCTCTGTCTCATTCTCTTCAGAATAGATTTTATTGATTAGTGAAGACTGTTCCTCCTTTACTTTGGCAGGATTGCCCGTTTTCATCAACTCCAAAGTTAGTTTTTTAAGATCGTTTACGTCGCGTTTCATATCGAAAAGCACTTTGTAAAGAATTTCGCGTTCACTGCTGAAATCACTTTCAGCTTTTTTGTTATTTACAATTGCGGGAAGGTTACTTCCCATATCTGGTAGATAATGTTTTAAGGTTTCATTTGTAATTTCACGATTCTGTTCTAAGACTGAAATCTGTTCTGCCACATTTCGCAATTGACGAATATTTCCACTCCAGCGATATTTTAGAAGAAGATCTGTGGCTTGGTCATTTAGTCGAATAGTTGGCATTTTGTATTTCTGTGCAAAGTCTGCCGCAAATTTTCTGAATAGTAAATGAATGTCTTCCTTCCTTTCACGCAGGGGAGGTAAGTTTATTTCTACCGTACTTAGTCTGTAATATAGGTCTTCGCGGAATTTTCCTTTTTCAATGGCCTCCACCATTTTTACGTTGGTTGCTGCCACGATGCGCACATCTGTTTTTTGCGCTGCTGAAGAACCTACTTTTAAGAATTCGCCATTCTCTAAAACACGAAGTAAACGCACTTGGGTTGGCAGTGGAAGTTCGCCAACTTCATCAAGGAAGATTGTTCCGCCATCGGCTACTTCAAAATAACCGCTTCTTGTTGCTGTGGCACCAGTAAATGATCCTTTTTCGTGACCGAAAAGTTCGCTGTCAATGGTACCCTCAGGAATTGCACCACAGTTAACAGCAATGTATTTCCCGTGTTTTCTATGTGAAAGAGAGTGGATTATTTTTGGAATACTTTCTTTTCCTACTCCACTTTCACCAGTAACCAACACCGAAATATCTGTTGGGGCTACCTGTATTGCTTTTTCTACAGCCCTGTTTAGCTTTGGGTCGTTACCTATAATTCCGAAACGTTGTTTTGTTGCTTGTATGCTTTCCATATTCTAAGCCCGCCAAGGCAGGTTTAAAGGTTAATAATATTCGTAAGTTGCTTGAGACAACAAAGTGCCATTTAGTTCAGTTCGGGAACTCACAGGATAATTTGAACTGTTATACTCATAAGAAGTAGTACTAACAAAATTTTCTAACGGGTCGCTTCCTGTTCGGGTTATTTTTGTGGCATTACTTGGGGAAATAAACAATGAATGCATAGATAAATATCCATAATAGTCTATGTTGAAATGGAAGCTATGAAACTCTTCATAAAATGGATTTATTTTTCCGTCATATTCATACACATAATTAGATTCACTGTTTAAATAATCTGTGGTTACATTTAGCTTTGTAATATTGAAAGAACCATCATAGGTGATAACTTCATCACTGATGATTCCGAGATCTCCCTTATGTTTTACTGCCGTTAAAACTCCTGTGTTGTTATAATAAAACTCCGTTCGTTCCATTCCGGGGGTAAACCATTGCGCGTTGATTTGTTTGGTCTGATAGGTGAAGCTTATGGAGTCAACATCAACACCGTCGTTATCCCGGTCTCTAAAAATTACATAAAGTTTGTTGTCTGAATTATAAATGTAATCTTCAACAAAATCAATGGGATAGTTAAGATGGTTGTGGGTCTTTTTAGTTACTTGTCCCAAATTGTTATAAGTATACTCCCAAACGTAATCGCCAGCCCCATCTTTAATATAATCTTTTGTTTTTTTGCCGTTTTCATCGAAATAATAATCCCTCATTTCACCATTGGGAGTTCCGTTTGCGTCAAAAGATATGCTCGTGTATTTTTTTATTTTTAGTTCTTGCGGGGTTTCTGGCCCGACATTATCATCATTGGAACACGCCAACAACAATAAACTAGCTGTAAAAACGAATAGAATATTTTTCATAATTTAGTGGCTTTCTGAATAACCAACCGCTTCGCCGATTAGTGTAGCCGTAGTGCACTCGTTTATTTTTACAAGTACAAAATCTCCAGCTTTATAATTTCCTTTTGGAAAGACGGCAACAGTGTTGTGCTGCGTTCTGCCGCTCCATTCACCTTTATCCTTTTTCGATTCTTTTTCAATCAAAACTGTAACGGTTTTTCCTAAAGATTCTGCCGTGCGGATGGCGCTATGTTTTTGTTGGAGAGCCACAATCTCTGTCAATCTTCTACTTTTTGTCTCTTCCGGGACATCATCTTCCAGTTTTCTGGCTGCCATTGTTCCGGGTCTTTCAGAATATTTGTACATATAACCAAAGTCATATTTAACGTATTCCAAGAGGCTCAAGGTTTCTTGGTGGTCTTCCTCTGTTTCGGTTGGGAAGCCAATAATCAAGTCTTGAGAAATAGAGCAGCCAGGAATGATTTCCCAAATCTTGTCAATCAGTTTTATATACTCCTCACGAGTATGCTGACGGTTCATTTCCTTTAAAATCCGAGTGCTTCCACTTTGAACTGGAAGGTGTATATGGTTGCAAATGTTTTCATATTTGGCAACGGTGTGCAAAACGTCTTCACCCATATCCTGAGGATTGCTAGTTGAGAAACGAATACGCATATTGGGTTGAGCTTCTGCGACCATAGCTAGCAATTGTGCGAAGCCTGTCGCTGTGGCCTGTTGCATTTCGGAGGCGGTTTTAAAATCTTTTTTTAGGCCGCCACCGTACCACAAATAACTATCTACGTTTTGACCTAGCAGTGTGATTTCTTTATAGCCTTTTTCGCCCAAATCATTTACTTCTGCTAAAATACTATGCGGATCACGGCTGCGTTCGCGCCCTCTTGTAAAGGGTACAACACAGAAAGTACACATATTATCACACCCACGAGTTATACTTACATAGGCGGTAATTCCATTTCCTCCCAATCTCACAGGCGATATGTCTCCGTAGGTTTCCTCTTTCGAAAGGATTACGTTGACTGCATCGCGGCCTTCTTCAACTTCTTTAAGTAAATTGGGAATGTCTTTATACGCATCTGGTCCCACAACTAAATCGACTATTTTTTCTTCTTCTAGAAATTTTTCTTTTAGTCTTTCTGCCATACAACCTAAGACGCCGACTTTCATTTTTGGATTGATGCGTTTTACAGCATTAAATTTTTCAAGTCGTTTACGAATGGTTTGCTCAGCCTTATCACGAATTGAACAAGTGTTTATCAAAACAAGGTCCGCCTCTTCAAGAGAATCTGTAGTATTATACCCTTGGTCGGCCAAAATGGAAGCTACGATTTCACTGTCGCTAAAATTCATTGCGCATCCATAGCTTTCTAAATATAATTTTTTGGGATTTTCATCGCGAGCCTCGAGTGTTAGCGCATTTCCCTGTGTATTTTCGTCAATTATCTTTTCCATAAAATCAATATTCAATGTAAATTGAGATCCTAAGTCATTGAACTGGCAAAGATACAATTAATTGCTAACGGTGACAAAGTGTCATATTTTTTTCCTGAAAGATAAGGAGAACTAGGGGTTAGAAAGAGAAGTGGCTGAATGTTCAGCACTTTAGCCCCCTTTTTTGCCAGAATAATTTCATTAAAATTAGAAATGTGTTGCGTTGGAAGTCCTTTGTTTACTGATGCTCTGGGCGTTTTATCTTAAAAAATTTAAGCTCTTTGTAAAATCCGCTTATTTTTGCCGTATATTAGTCTTTGTTATCTTGTTAAAAGAGCGGCGATACTTAAACCGAGATTTTCTTTCTCAGTAGTGTTCTTTTTGATTACTAGTTTTTTCATTTAAATTACCCTGCTGGCATATCTTGTTCGATTAATCGGGCTGGAGTAGCACAGGCCTGCTATTTTTATGTTGAACAGCTTGTAATTTACCCATCCATCATCCATAATTTACCCGAGGTTAATCCGGACCCGACCCGGACCTGACCCGGACCTGACCCAGACTTTTATGGGAGTATTTATGGTTATTAGATGGAGTTGAGATATGTTTAGTGATTAATACTGATGAATTTGGCTTTTTTTCATTTCATTAATATTAATGTAGTTCTATTTTTTATTTATATTCTAAGGGTGTTTTTGAAGAATTGCTATTTTCTAAAAGTATTGGAATTTGTTATCAAAATGTTTCCATTGCAATTTTTTTTCTAATTTATTTTCCCATAAAACACTGTAATTTCAGCACCTAATCGGACAAATGTAGCTCGATTTTGAGAATTGAGAAATTGCGTATTAAAAAATTCATATACTTTTGCAATCATAACAATATAGGATATGGCAAAGAATTTAGTGATAGTTGAGTCTCCAGCAAAAGCAAAAACCATTGAAAAGTTTCTTGGGAAGGATTTCAAAGTTTCCTCGAGTTTTGGGCACATTGCAGATCTTCCGTCCAAGGAATTGGGCGTAGATGTAGAAGGGGATTTCACACCTAAATATATAGTGAGCAGCGACAAGAAAAAGTTGGTGGCAGAGTTAAAAGCACTTTCTAAAAAAGCCGAGATGGTTTGGTTAGCAAGTGATGAGGACCGAGAGGGAGAGGCAATTGCGTGGCATTTAGCTGAAGAATTAAAATTGGATAAGGACAAAACCAAGCGAATTGTTTTTCACGAGATCACGAAATCTGCTATTTTAAAAGCAATTGAAAACCCACGCCAGATTGATTATAATTTGGTCAATGCACAACAAGCACGTCGAGTTTTAGACCGTTTAGTAGGGTATGAGCTTTCGCCTGTGCTTTGGAAAAAAGTGAAGGGGGGGTTATCTGCAGGTCGTGTACAATCTGTTGCTGTGCGATTGATTGTGGAGCGCGAGCGGGAAATAGAAGTTTTCAATCCAGTTGGTTCTTACAGGATTGATGCAGAATTTACCACACTTGATGGGAGTAAGTTTAAAGCGAAACTTCCAAAGAACTTTGACACAGAAGAAGAGGCACGTGAGTTTCTTCGGAAGAATTTAGGTGCTAATTACAAGATTTCGGACCTAACCAAAAAGCCTGCGACCAAATCGCCTGCCGCGCCTTTTACCACTTCAACATTACAACAGGAAGCAGCGCGTAAATTGTATTTTTCGGTTGGAAAAACGATGACCATCGCACAGCGTCTTTATGAAGCTGGACTTATAACTTATATGCGTACTGACAGTGTGAATCTTTCCAATGACGCCAAAAGCGCCGCACAAAAAGAAATTACTTCATCCTACGGCAAGGAATACAGCAAACCCCGCGATTATAAAGGAAAAACAAAAGGAGCTCAGGAAGCTCACGAGGCCATTCGTCCAACTGATATGAGCCAACACACTATTACCGGTGACAGTGACCAAGCGCGTTTGTATGATTTAGTTTGGAAACGAACTTTAGCTTCGCAAATGAGCGATGCCCAATTGGAACGTACCAACGTAAAAATTGATGTACTTTCCAAGGAAAAAGTTTCAGAACATTTCAGTGCAAATGGGGAAATGATAAAATTTGATGGGTTTTTAAAAGTGTATTTGGAAGGAACCGATTTTGAGGAAGAAGAGCAGGAGGGAATGCTTCCGAATATGAAGAATGGCGATTCACTTCAGAATAATTACATTACCGCTACCGAACGATTTACACGGCCGCCGTATCGATATACAGAGGCTTCTTTAGTAAAGCAATTGGAAGAGCTTGGTATTGGCCGACCTTCAACCTATGCGCCGACTATTTCTACAATCATCGGTAGAAATTATGTTGAAAAGGGAACTGTGGAAGGAGTTGAGCGACACTATCTTCAGCTTACCCTTCAGAAAGAAAATATTAAGGATAAAACTTTGACCGAAACCGTTGGGTCGGATAAGGGAAAATTAGTTCCCACAGATATTGGAATGATTGTGAATGACTTTTTGGTAGAGCATTTTGAAAATATTCTCGACTATAACTTCACTGCCAAAGTAGAGCAAGATTTTGATGACATTGCTGAAGGAAAGGAAGAGTGGACGAAGATGATGAAAGATTTTTACGCCAACTTCCATCCACGAGTTGCAGATGTTGAAGAAAACGCTGATCGTGAAAGTGGGGAGCGTATTCTTGGGGAAGATCCGGAAACTGGAAGAACAGTTTTAGTGCGTCTTGGGAAATATGGCCCCATGGCACAGATTGGTGCTCCAGACGATGAAGAGAAAAAATTTGCAAGTCTTCGCCCAGATCAGCAATTGCATTTGGTTACCTTTGAGGAAGTGATGGATCTTTTTAAGCTTCCTAAGACTTTGGGGATTTATGATAAAGAGGAAGTTGAGGTTAACAATGGTCGTTTTGGTCCTTATGTACGCTTCGGAAAAATCTTTATCTCACTTCCAAAGGGGATGGATCCATTGGATGTTGATATGGCATTTGCAAAGGAGTTAATTGAAGAGAAGAAAAAGGCTGACGCACCTATATATATGCATGAGGATTTACCCGTGCAAAAAGGTGTTGGGCGTTTTGGGCCATTCATAAAATGGAATAATATGTTCATTAATGTGAGCAAGAAGTACGATTTTGATAATCTTTCCAATAAAGATATTGTCGAGTTGATTGAGGATAAGAAACAGAAAGAAATCGATAAACTTATCAACGAGTGGCCAGAGGAAAAAATTAGAATCGAAAAGGCCCGTTGGGGACGTTTTAACTTGATTAAAGGAAAAACGAAGATAGAGCTGCCAAAAGGCACTGAAGCTGATAAAATAAGCTTAGAGGAGGCAAAAAATCTTCTTGAGAAGAAAAGTCCGAAAAAGAAAGCTGTCGCCAAAAAGAAAACAACTACTAAGAAAGCACCAGTCAAGAAAAAATAATGATAGAATTTTTAGTCCCCGTTTCTAAAAAAGTATTGGCGTATCGTGAGTTTTTACCAATAGGAACATTGGGAAAGCAAATTGAAGTCCAGGCTAAGGCGGGAGAATTACCTAATTTAAAGAACGTAAAGTTTGCAATCCTTGGAATTAAGGAAAATCGCACAGATGTTGATTTTATGGGAGGAGAAGTTTGCTTTGATGGTTACCGAAAAGCACTGTATTCGTTATATCCCGGAAATTGGAATTACAAAATAATTGATCTCGGAGATATAGAAAGAGGTGCAACTCCAGAAGACACGCGTTTTGCGGCTAAAGAAGTGATAGCTGCTTTGATAGATAAAAACATAGTCCCTCTAATTCTGGGTGGTAGTCAAGATATGGCTTATGCTCAATATCGAGCCTATGATGGACGTGGAGAAATGGTGAATGTGGTAAATATAGACAACCGTTTTGACCTTGGAAATGCTGACTTACCTATCTCCAACAAATCATATGTTGGAAAAATGGTGGTGGATCAGCCCTATAATCTTTTTAATTATAGCGTACTTGGTTACCAATCATTTTTTAATGCGCCTCAAGAGATCGCCTTGATGGACAAATTGTTCTTTGATGCTTATAGATTAGGGGAGGTTTCTTCAGATATTACAGTTGTAGAACCTGTCTTGCGTGATGCTGATATGGTTACCTTGGATGTTACCGCAATAAAAAGTGCAGAATTAAGTTATAAAAATAATGACAGTCCAAATGGCTTTGATGGACGAGAGATTTGTGCTATTTCACGCTATGCAGGAATTAGCAATAATGTAAAATCTTTTGGGGTTTTTGAGCTTAGTGATTCCATTGAAAGTAAGAGTGGAGTGATGCTCGTTGCCCAGATAATCTGGTATTTCATTGAGGGTTTCAATTTTAGAATGGAAGATGACGATTTTGAAAATGAAAGACTTTTCACCTCCTATAAAGTACCAATTGAGGATGATGTTTTAGAGTTTAGAAAGAGTAATAAAACAGAAAGATGGTGGATTGTTTTGCCATTTCTTTCAAATGTTAATAATAAATTAAAAAGGCGTACGTTATTACCTTGCACTTATGGCGAATATTTGAGTGCGTGTAATCAGGAAATTCCTGAGCGGTGGTTAAAGGCCCGCCACAAGAATGAAGTATAATCAAACAATACAAGTAAAAGCGAGGTTCTGCGGTTTTTCAAAAAAAAAATTGTTTTTTTGAAAATTTATAGATAGGTTTACGCCCTTGAATCCCGAAATTTAACCTAAATACCTATGAAGAAGTTTATTGCATTGACTGCGATCGTTGCCTTTTTGTTCAGTTGTAACTCTGGAGACCGGGGAGAACTGGTTGGGGCAAAGGGTAAAAAATGGTATCCACAAAAACCTTACGGAATGACGCTTGTCCCAGGTGGATCCTTCATTATGGGTAAAAGTGACGACGATTTTGTTGCCGTTAACGACGCGCCGACCAAAACCGTTACTGTTCGATCTTTCTATATGGATGAGACCGAAATAACTAATTCTGAATACCGTCAATTTGTAAATTGGGTTCGAGATTCTACCGTAAGATTACGTTTGGCTATTATGGCTGATGAGGAAGGTGCGACTCCAGGTGATGGAGGTATTGGTGAATTTGCCTTCGTTGACCAAGAAAATGAAGAAATGACTCCGTACCAACAGTATATGTATGACAACTACTTTGGAATGGGGGAGGACTATTATGCTGGTAGAAAGCTCAACAGTAAGGTGAAACTAATATGGGATACCTCAAAGTATCCAGATGCATCTTATTCTGAAGTGATGGACACTATGTACATTCCTATAGAAGAAGCGTATAATGGTCAGCGCACCATTGATGTTGATAAATTGAATTTCCAGTATACGTATATGGATATTGAAGCTGCAGCTCGCGACAATACTAAACGAAGAAAAGATTTCATCAAGAAAGAAGAATTGAATATTTATCCAGACACAACTGTATGGATTAAGGATTTCAATTACTCCTATAATGAGCCCATGCATAATGATTATTTCTGGCACGAAGCCTATGGAGATTATCCTGTAGTTGGTGTATCCTGGAAACAGGCAAAGGCTTTTTGTGCGTGGAGAACTTTATATAAGAATTCATATCAAAAATCTAAGAAACGTAATCACGTAAACTCTTTCCGTCTTCCGGGTGAAGCAGAATGGGAGTATGCGGCTCGTGGTGGTCTGCAATCTGCAACTTATCCGTGGGGTGGTCCTTACGCCAAAAATGACAGAGGATGTTTTATGGCTAACTTTAAGCCACTGCGTGGTGACTATGCTGCAGATCAAGCACTTTATACTGTAGAGGCTAAGTCTTATGAGCCGAATGATTACAACCTGTACAATATGGCAGGAAACGTAGCCGAATGGGTAGCTTCTTCTTATGACCCAGCTTCTTATGACTACACGTCTACTATGAACCCTAACGTGAACGATCCTAACAATATGCGTAAGGTGGTTCGTGGAGGTTCTTGGAAAGATGTAGCTTACTTTCTTCAAGTTAGTACCCGTGATTATGAATATGCAGATTCTGCCAGAAGCTATATTGGTTTCAGAACTGTCCAGGATTATATGGGTACCGATATTACTTTAAACCAAAATTTCGGCGACGCTCGCTAACCCCTGATTTACTATACTAAAATAACCTTAACTAAAACTCTCAACTAAAAATTTTATTTATTATGGCACAAGCAAAATCATCTAAAAAACTATTTAACATGGCCTATGGCCTAGGAGCATCCGTTGTAATTTTAGGAGCTCTTTTCAAAATTCTTCACTGGGAGATAGGACCTTTGAACGGGGGAATCCTTTTGGCAGTTGGTCTTATTACTGAGGCTATTATTTTCGCTATCTCCGCTTTTGAACCTGTAGATGACGATTTAGATTGGTCTTTGGTTTATCCTGAATTGGGTGGTGGTGCTGCATCTGCAAGAAAAGCAGTTAAGGAACAGCCAGAAGAGGCACAAGGACTTTTGTCTAAGAAATTGGATGAGATGCTAAAAGATGCTCGTATTGATTCTGAATTAATGAACAGTCTTTCAACTAGTATCCGTTCTTTTGAAGGGGCTACAAAAAGTATGGCTCCTACTGCTGAGGCAATGAGTTCTACTAAGAAATACAGCGAGGAAATGGCTCTTGCTGCTGCACAAATGGATTCATTGAACAGTTTGTACAAAGTACAGATAGAATCAACAAGTCGCCAAGCAGAAGCAAACGAAAGAGTTGCTGAAAATGCGGAACAACTAAAACAACAAATGCAGCATTTAGCTACCAACCTTTCTTCATTGAACGGTGTTTATGGCGGTATGCTTTCTGCAATGACAACAAGAAACTAATAGGTTTTCACCTTAATTATTAATCTTTAAATAGAATAAAAATGGCAGGAGGAAAACTATCCCCAAGGCAACGAATGATTAACCTGATGTATCTGGTTTTCATTGCAATGCTAGCACTTAACATGTCCAAAGAGGTCTTGTCGGCTTTTGGATTATTAAACCAAAAAATCACAGATGCGAACGTAGCCACATCACAGCGTAACCAAGCTTTTATGGATGGGTTGGCTGTTAAAGCTGCTGACGAACCGGCGCAATATGCTGCGGTGAAAGCAAAGGCTGACGAAATTGCACAAATTTCTGATGAGTTAGATAACTATTTATCAACCCTTAAATCAGAGTCGATTGCTAAAATTGAAGATCCTACAGATTATGAAGTTATGGATAAAGCAGATTTTTTTGATCAACGTTTTTTCCAAGGCGATAAATATAAGCCAGAAGGGCAGGCATTTTTGGACAAGATTGATGCTTATAGAACTGGAATGATTTCTATATTGTCTGATCCAGCATTGGCGAAAGTTGCTGGTATAGAAGATATCAAAAAGGCTATTGAATCAAATTTCTCTACAGCTGAAGTAACAAATCGTAATGGTAAGAAAGTAAAATGGTTAAATTATAACTATGAAGGATTTCCTTTAGTTGCTTCTTTAACTAAACTGACTCAGATTCAAGCGGATGTTAAAACAACTAAAAGCGAAGTTTTACAGAGAATGTTAGCTGGTCAACAAGCAGCAGCATTATCTTTCAGTAACTATTCAACCTTATTGGAACAATCAAAATCGGCTTATTATGCTGGTGAACAATTTGACGGAGCTATTGTTTTAGGACGTACTGATGAAAGCACAAAACCTAAAAGAGCAGAACTTACGTTAGATGGAAGAAAACTTGCAGAAGGAACTGATTATACTTTTGAAGGTGGTAGAGTAAAGCTAAACGTGAGTGCAGGAGCACCTGGTGATCATGAACTTGCTGGTTTCTTGTACTACGGAGAAGGTGGAGAAGAAACAGAAGTTGAAGTTAAGCGGTCTTTCGCGACAATTTCAAAACCAAATTCTGCAGTAATTGCTGCTGATAAAATGAATGTAGTTTATCGTGGAGTGGACAACCCAATGACGGTTTCTATTCCTGGTATTCCAGATAATAAAGTAAATGCTTCTGCTGCGGGTCTTTCAAAAGTTTCAGGCAGTAAATATGTTATGCGTCCAGGAGCTGGAAGATCAGTTATTATCAGTGCCAATGGAACATTGCCTGATGGAGTATCTGTAGGCTCAAAGTCTGAATTTCGTATTAAGGATATTCCTAGCCCAGTTGGAACCATTCGTGGGGAAGATGGAAATGGTGGTCCAGTACGTATGGAGCGTCAAGGATTGGAGATTTCAAGTATTGGAGCTGCCTTGCAGGATTTCGACTTCGAACTTAAACTTAACGTGACTGGATTTAGCTTTAAAGTTTCTGGTCAACCAACAGTAAAAGTTAGTGGAAACAAACTAAACGGAGCCGCAGTGAGCGCACTTAAACGTGCAGGACGTGGAGAAACCGTTCAGATATTCGATATTAATACCAACATTTCTGGAAGTAATGTTAAACTAAAAAGAACATCTCCGGTATTTATTGAATTGACAAATTAGAATTAAAACCCTTATAGGTATGAATTTGAAAAACGTTGTTTTATGTGTTTTCGGTTTAGGGATGATTGCTGGTGCAAATGCGCAGGTGAATATTCTTAATGCCAAAACTCCAGAGGATATAGGCAAGAAGACAGAAGCACAGATTGCTTATGATAATGATAAACCGTTACCTTATGGTTATACGGATGAGCGCGATGTGTTGTGGTCTAAAACAACTTGGGAAATTATAGATCTTGATGAAAGAGTCAATTTCCCATTGTATTATCCTATAGACACCAATAATATTGGTTCAGACAGGCGTTCTCTTTACGATGTTTTGGTGAAAAACATTAAAAACGGGAAAATTGAGAACGTTTATTCAGATTCATATTTTACAGAGAAACGTACACTAAAGGATATTGAAGCCTCCTTAGTTTACAGTGACACTACCGATTTAGGGATTGAACAATTCAACGCTGAAGGAGTGGTAGATCCACAGTACGTACGTCGTTTTTCTTTGGATGCGGGTGATATTGAAGAGTGGCACATTAGGGGCTATTGGTATCTTGACAAGCGTCAAGGCGAGCTTAAATACCGTATGCTTGGTATTTGCCCTGTGGCTAACGAAGCTCGTTCAAAAGCCTTCTCTGATGATGGTCTAGATTCTAAAGTTGAATTGTTTTGGATTTGGTTTCCAGGTACACGTGAAGTACTTCACGAGGCAAAGGCATTCAACCGAAAGAATACATCACAGCCAATATCTTTTGACCATTTGTTGAATTCAAGACGCTTTAATGCAGTTATCTATAAAGAAGACAACGTTCAAGGCGATAGAGATGTGAAAGATTATATCAACGATAATGCTTTGATGCAGTTGTTGGAGTCTGACAGAATCAAAGAACAAATACGTAATATTGAAATTGATTTGTGGAATTATTAATTAATTAATAACACCATATTTTAAAGAAAACCCTTCGTTTCATTCAGGAAACTGAAGGGTTTTTTCTTTTTGGAATATTGATTCTTTTTTGGAAGTCATAATCGTTTTGAATATTTAAAATTAGAAATGAAAGAGTTCGATTATATCATTGTGGGTCTCGGTATTGCAGGTATCAGCTTTTGCGAACAGCTCAAAAGAAACAATAAAAGCTTTCTTGTTGTTGATAATGGAGAAGATGGCTCTACGGCTAAGTCTGGTGGTGTTTTCAATCCTACAGTTCTTAAACGCTTTACGGCTGCTTGGAATGCTTCAACATTTTTTCCGGTTGCTAGAGACTTTTATGAACGACTTTCAGAAACACTTCAAGATACTATATTTAGAGAAACACCTGTTTTAAGAATATTTAAAAGTGTTGAAGAACAAAACAATTGGTCAGTAGCAACCGACAAAAGAGAGTTGCAACAATTTCTATCTTCTGAGTTTTTAAAAAACACAAATTCTGTGATAGAGGCTCCGTTTGGCTTTGGTGCGGTTTTGGGAACGGGACAGATTGAAACTAAAGCAATGCTTTCTGGATATCGTAAAAAGCTAATGGCCGAAGAACTTTTGTTTTCCGAGTATTTTGAATATGAATTGGTCCAGGAGAAGGATAACAAAGTTTTTTATAAAAATATTTTCGCCTCAAAACTTATTTTTGCGGAAGGAGCTAAGGTTATTGAGAACCCATTCTTTCCTAAGCATTCCGTTGTTGGTAATAAGGGTGAATACGTAATAATTAGAGCTCCTGAATTAAAGATGGATGCGCTTTTGAAAGGATCAATGTATGTAATTCCGTTGGGAAATGATATGTATAAAGTGGGTGCTACTTACAGTCGGGATGATTATAGTTTAAACCCAACAGAGGCTGCCAAAGACGAAATACTGTCAAAGCTCAAAACATTTGTCAGTTGTTCTTTTGAAGTATTAGAGCAAACAGCAGGAGTACGTCCTACGACTAGAGACCATCGACCACTTCTTGGACCTTGGGAAGAGAACTCCAATCTAATTTTCTTTAATGGATTAGGTTCTAGGGGGTTTTTAATGGCGCCCCTACTAGCTGAAATACTTTACTCTCATTTGGAAGATAATGTCCCGATATCTAAAGAAATGGATATTAGAAGAACATTGGGTTGGAGATAATTCCTTTAAAAATTTAATCTCTTTCAGCTACTTTTTTATCGTAATCAATAAATAGATTAATCCAAATATTTCGAGATATCCTAACTATATAAGGGAATAGTACCACTAAGCTTAAGATAATTACGAGGAAAGAATAATTTCTGTCTAAACCAATGAAAAAATATGCAATAATAAAAGCGGCAACGGCAATCGCGATACCGACACCGTAGCTCACATACATTGCCCCGAAAAAGAAGGAAGGCTCAATTTTGAACTTTTTGCCACAATTGCTACAATGGTCGTGCATTTTCATTATTTTGGATATTTTATAAGGATTATTTTCCAAATACATATCCCCCTTGTGGCATACCGGACAAGTTCCTGTAATAATACTGTAGATTTTGGTGCCTTTTATTAATTTCATTATCAGCTTTTTTAACGCTGCAAAATTAAGCATCTTTGCAAAAATTTTGAGGCTATATCCTGAATAAAAGGTATTTCAAATTTAACACTTCAAAATAGCTTTCAATTTTTTCCAATTCATAATTAAATTAAATGATCAATATTCACAATCTTTCGGTTTCCTTTCAAGGCGACTATCTGTTCGAGAAAATCACTTTTCAACTAAAATCTGGTGATAGAGTAGGTTTAGTGGGGAAAAATGGTGCAGGCAAATCTACGTTGCTAAAGATTATAGCCGGCGAACAGGAGTATGACACTGGCCAAATAGCTACCGATAAGGAGATTTCCATAGGATTTCTAAAACAGGATATCGATTTTGAAAAAGGAAGAACCGTACTAGAAGAATCCTATGAAGCCTTTACAGAAATCAAAAAGCTGGAAAAGAAGCTTGAGTATATAAACACTCAACTTGCAGAACGTACAGATTATGAAAGTGATTCATATCATCAGCTGATGGTTGATTTAAATGATATACAACATCAATACGAAATTCACGGAGGTTACAATTATCAAGGTGAAACCGAACGGATTTTGCAGGGTTTGGGTTTTCAACGTGAGGATTTTACTAAGCTGACCGAAACCTTCTCAGGAGGATGGCGTATGCGTATTGAATTGGCAAAACTATTGCTTCAAAACAATGATATTTTGTTGCTGGATGAGCCTACTAACCACTTGGATATAGAATCCATTTTGTGGTTGGAAGAGTTTTTAACTGGTTATGCGGGCGCAGTTGTCATTGTTTCGCACGATAAAATGTTTTTGGATAATGTTACCAATCGAACTATAGAAATTTCTTTGGGAAAGATCTATGATTTCAATAAACCCTATTCAAAATACCTAGTGCTTCGTCAAGAATTGCGTGAGCAGCAATTGGCTTCACAAAAAAACCAGCAAAAGCAGATTGAGCAGACCGAAAAATTGATTGATAAGTTCCGAGCAAAGGCGAGCAAGGCAACAATGGCGCAGTCACTTATTAAAAAGTTGGATAAAATTGACCGTATTGAAGTTGATGAAGATGATAACAGTGTAATGACATTGCGTTTTCCGGTTTCCATTACTCCTGGGAAAGTAGTAATTGAGGCTGAGAAGATTTCAAAGAATTACGGTGACAATCAAGTATTGAAAAATGTGGACCTATTGGTTGACCGAGAAGCTAAGATTGCTTTTGTAGGCCAAAACGGCCAAGGAAAATCAACTTTGGCAAAGATAATTGTTGGAGAAATAGAACATACGGGAAAACTCACTCTAGGTCATAATGTACAGATAGGCTATTTTGCACAAAACCAAGCAGATTATCTTGATGGTACTAAAACAGTGCTGGATACGATGATAGATGCCGCTAATGAAAAGAACAGAAGTCGCGTTCGTGATATTCTTGGTTCCTTTCTTTTTCGTGGGGACGAAGTAGAAAAATATGTTAGAGTACTTAGCGGGGGTGAAAGGAACCGTTTGGCGCTGGCAAAGTTGCTTCTGCAGCCTTTCAATGTGCTTGTGATGGATGAGCCGACCAACCACTTAGATATCAAATCTAAGAACGTTTTGAAGGATGCCTTAAAGAGTTTTGAAGGAACCTTGCTTCTCGTGTCCCACGACCGTGATTTTCTACAAGGTTTGACTAATAAGGTTTATGAATTCAAAGATCATCATATAAAGGAATATCTGGGTGATATTGATTATTTCTTGGAACAAAGAAACCTTGAGAACCTTCGGGAAGCTGAAAAGCGCACTGTGGTTGTTTCTGAAGGAAAAGATAAAAGAAGTGCTGGGGAGGAATATGAAATTCAGAAAAAACTAAAATCGGTCAAGAATAAATTGAGCAATGTGGAAGCTTCCATTTCTTCTTTAGAGAAGGAGATTGCCAAGATTGATACCGAACTTCTAATCAATTATGAAGAAACCATAGCCAAGCCACACTTTTTTGATAAATATCAAGAAAAGAAAAAGAAGGTTAAAAAGCTGATGGAGGAGTGGGAGATACTTCAGGAAACTTTGGAGTCTCTCTCTTAATTATATGGAAGCCCTATTGGGAGTTGTGAGTGTTTGGTTTAACTTTATAATATTCTAGTTCAAATTTAAAATTTAAAGCAGAAATCATGCACGAACATTTTTTTCAATGCCCACACTGTTGGGAAGAAATTTCGATGTTGTTGGATTCTTCCGTTCGTTATCAAAAATATATTGAGGATTGCGAAGTTTGCTGTAACCCCATTGAATTGGAAGTTTCTTTTGATGATGGTGAATTGGTTGGATTTTCTGCAAGTATTGGACAATAGAATTAATTTTCTTAAATTTAGATGATTAAACTGATTAAGACTCCTCATATGCCTTCTCCTATCCTCTCCTCTTTTAGTTTGTCTGATAACATTATTGGTTTTATCATTGACGGTCCCTATGATGAATTAGCCTTAGATAAAGTACAGCAGGAAATTTATAAGAAACTAGAAGTTTATGAAAAAGTGAATTTCTATATAGAAGACACGATAAACGCTGAGATTTCCTTGAAAACAGTTCTTAAGAATGTTCCTTTCAAAATTAAAACCGCAAATCGTTTTGAAAAGGTTGCAGTGGTTACAGATTGCAAATGGCTGCAGTTTGTTAGTAGTCTTGAGAAATTATTCTTTAATGCAGAGTTAAGGATTTTTCCAACTGAGCGACGTTTAGACGCTATCCAATGGATTACAGGCTGATTTCTTTATTTAGTTTGTTTCTTTAAAGCATCGCATTGGTAAGAGCATTTTTCACACTTATCCATAAAAAGTTAAAGACTGATTTGGTTTTATCTCTTGTTGCCTCTGCTTTTCCCTCTTTATAATTTTCCCCGTTTTTCTCGCTGTCTTTTGATATGAAAATATTGGCAATTGCAGAAAGCACCTTATTCTTTTTTCCACCTTCTTTTTGTAAAATGGTGACCTTAAAATCAGAGTAATTTATTTTTAGATCTGTTTTAGAAGTTTCGTTATTTCCATCAATAGTGAAATAGGTTTTATTGGTGTTTCCCTCAAGTTTTATTTTTGAGTTTGGTTCTGTAAGACTGTTCAATTTGTTTGCTTGTAATGCGCCCACATCAGCTTTAAATAGGAAATGATCCTCTGGGTTTTGCACGTCAAATCTCCAATCAACTGAAATTGGTGTTTTATCCATAAAATCGGCAGTTATCTTTAAGTGCGTTTCCTCAGGGTTTTTATATGTATTGCTAACGTTAGAAATGGATGCATTTAGATTTTTAAAATCTATGGAGCCTCCCATGTTTTCAGGATTTACTCTTTCTTCATATCTAATACTTGCATTGCTAATTTTTAAAGAATTTACGGTTAGTTCAAAAGGTAATTCCCGAAGCATCTTGCTGTAAAGTGGTTTTATTGTAGGATCATCAGCCACCAGTTTATCTCTATAGATTTCCAAAGCAGGAGAATCTAGAGAAACGGTTGTACTCATAGCGAAAAAGCCATTATTATTCTTAAAACCAAAGTCAATCCCTTCCAGTGATAAGGACTTTAGGGTAAGGTCGTAATGATCTCGTTCCTTAGTTATTAATTTGGATAATTCACTTTTAGAATATTTTGTTTTAAGCACTATGTTTTTAAATAATGCATTTCTATCGTCAATGGAAAAGTCTTTGACAGTTAGATTTTCATAGGGGCTTACTTTAACAAAAACAGAATCGCTCTTTGCTTCGTAGCTTGTGTAATCTAAAGGGATTTTTCGGCTTATTGTTTTGTTGTCGACTTTGATTCCGGTTACTTCCACGAAAAGTCCTTTAGTGTACAGTTTGGTAGAGTCTTCTCCTTTTTCGTAAATGACGAATTTGCTGTTGGCTATTTGTATTTTTTCTACTAGGATGGGTTTGTATATTTCAAAAATACCTTTGCGAACAGAGTCGGTGTTTGGGATTACCCGATCTTTATAATATGCCATTATTGGGTTTTCAAGGGAGATAGTTCCAATGTTTATTTCGTCTTTCAACAAATAATCCCAATAACTTATATGTGATATTTTAAGTTTTTCAACGTTGATAAAGGTATGTTCAATACTGTCAATCTTGTTTTTTATTATGAGAGAGGCATTGGTTATTGATAATGATCCACTGAAAGATTCCACCGTAATGTCATCGTATGCGCGAACCATATTTTCTGGCAACCGCTCTTTTATAAAGGTTTCCAGTTTATTTTTCAGAAATATGTTTACAGAAATGGTTGCAATAATAAATATTGCACCTAAAGCAAGAACGATGAAGATTATTTTTCTGAAGTGTTTATTCATAATCTAAAGATAGCCAAAGAAAATAATCCAAAAACAACAATTATTAATACTTTAAAAAAATAATGGCAGACTACTTGTGGAGTCAAAAAAGCTTCTTATCTTTGCAGTCCAATATTTCTGTCGGTATTATGAGCCGAAAGTTAGAAGCTAAAGATGAATTATTGAACAATCATATCGCGGGATAGAGCAGTAGGTAGCTCGTCGGGCTCATAACCCGAAGGTCACAGGTTCGAGTCCTGTTCCCGCTACGAAGGTCAAAGTGCCAGAAACAAACGGTTAGGTTCATTCTTAACCGTTTTTTTATGCAATCTATTCTTGAATTTATTAGCTTCGAACACGGAATTGAATGCGAGCGGGGGCAGGATTAATTTATTTCCACGATTACAAGCCCAAAAGCTTCTGTACTATTGATAGGAATTGAAGAAACATTGAGGTTTTCAATTACCAACAAGCTTCCAGTTTCCATACTATAATTTTCATTCGCAAGATGAACTTGGATACTACCTGATGTAGGGTATAAAAGCAAGGTTTTGCACGACTCTTTAAGTTTTAGTTTATAATTATTAATTGCCTCCACGGCTAAATGATAAAGTTCACTTTGTTGCTGGCCTGTGGTCATAACATTAAAATCCGTGCAAGTACCTATAGCGGTAGTTTTCCAATCTCCGCTAAAAGTATCTACGTCATAAGGTTTGAGAAGTTTGGTATAATGCTCCCCGTGAGTAATACTAATTTCTCCTTCCAAAATCATAAGCTTACGATGAATACTTGGCAAGTACGTAAAAGTTGATTCCGCAACTTCTACCTTAGCTGTACTTACTCTTATTTTAAAATTTCGCTCGGCATAAGAGGCGTTTTTAGGAAATATATAAAGTTGGGTACTGCTGCCACCCGACCATTGACTGGTGAGGAAATGCTGAGGGGAGAGGATTGAAATTTTCAGAAGTTGAAAAGTTTTAGGTTTAACGTATTTGTAGTGCTGAAATGAAACAAGAGGTATTGGGCTTTGTTGCGTATTATTTTTTATTTTCTAATATAAATATATTATAAATAGTCGTAAGGATTCTTTTCACGAGGCTAAATTTGATCAATTTTAATGAAGAAACTATTAGAATAAATGACTCTGTGGTTCTTGAAGAGTTACTTTTTCTACTGAAGAAATCTTAAATCGCCTTCAGGGTCTAAAACAAATAATGAATATGGAGAGGTAAGTTGCAAACTGTTGCAACTGTGTTTTTTATTTCTTGTGAATCAGTCAGCAGTGATATTTTGACATCTTCTATCTTATTGACCTCGCATAGATACTATCATTACTTCTATTTAATAATTGAAAACATTTCTCATTAATTAGGATTTCTGAAATACTAATTAAGATAGTAGGCTAATGCAATAATGATCATTAGCCTACTATCTTAAACGGTAAAACAAGAAAAAAAAATTAAGTAACTACCTATTGTCCATTTCTCCAATCACGGGAATATTCTCTAAGATTGTGGTTCTTAATTTACTCAGTATATAACCTTCGATTTGGTAAAATTGGGCAGCCGTTTTTACATCGACCTTTTTCTTTATTTTTCTGGCATAGGTACCGATCAGCCTGTCTGTATTGACTTGGAGCTGCATCATTTCGTTGAGGATATCTCCGGTCGCAGCATCATCTAAGGAGTCATACCCATTGGCATAAGAGTTTAATAATGCCAAGCGTCTTTTACCTAGATCTTTGCGTTTAATTTCGTATTCATCATAAATTGTCCAAAAGGCATCTTTTTTAACTCCATCAAGTTGAATAAATTCAGCAACCATGGCTTTCTTTTCCATACCAAATACAGATTGCATTAAATCGATTTCTTCTTTATTGCTTTGAGCAAATACAGTAGAAGATAGCGTAACTAAGGCTAGAGTAAGTGTAAAAATTAATTTTTTCATAAGATTATGTTATAAGTATTAGTTAATAGAATAGTGTGATTTAAGGTTAAATTATATTATTGTTTATTGTTGTCTTTCGAGATCATTTCTAGAATTTCCTCTTCCAGATTTCGTTGTACCTCTTCATACTCCTCAATCTCCGCAGTATGTTTATTCGGTGTGTTTCTCATATCCAGAATCATTGAAGAACATAGAATGTGATCTAAACACAGATCTCTGAAATTTTCATCGGTTTGAAAAAGAAAATCAATCTTCTCTTCATAATCCGGAAATATTCTAACGATAGAAACGATTTTATTTAGCATTGAATGTCAGCCGGATTTTAATTATTCATGTAAATGTATATCAGCCTGATCAAAATTGTAAGTGTTACACGGTTACTTAACGGTTAAAGGGATGTGTATTTATTTGTTTATCAACCCTATAACGAAGCTTGTGAAATTTTAGAAGTTGGGATTTTAAAATGCTTCCGCGAAACTTATATAAGTTCCGTGAATACCACCTCTCCCAAAGCCAAAATCAAGACGTAGGTTTATTTTATTTTTGCTATCCACTTTCACTCTTAAGCCAGCTCCATAAGATGGCCAAAATCCATCGAAGGACAATTTATCATAAGATGGTGCTACCCTACCTGTTCCTACCCATCCTACTACTCCAAAAATATTCCATACTGGCATTCTATATTCAAGCTGGGTATCTACAAGTACTTTATCTCGGAGTGCGCCTTCGTAATATCCTCTCATTTTATTTGCCCCACCAAGTAGCGCCAAATTATAAAAGGGAGCATCACCACCTAAAGATGTTGTGGTAGCTTGAAGGGCGATAACATGATTCAGCCAAGGATTAAAATATTTTCGCACATCCAATTCAAACCTTGTGTATTGATAAGCGCTACCTAATGATTTTTCGTTGAAAATAAATTGCGCGGAAGCAAAAGCTCCATTAAATGGATTATAACGGTTATCACGGCTATCAAATTCCAAAGAAAATCCCAAGCCGAAATTAGTTCCTCCGTTTAGTCCTGTTACTTGATCTTTTACTAAGAAACTGGTTGAGTCTGCTTCAACTTTAATATAATCTGCAATATCAAGGATGGCACCTACATACATATTTTTATGAACGCGGATCATAGGATTAGTTTTAAAGCGAATTTGCTGTGTTGAAATTTCCTCTACATCTTCAATAGAAACACCATTCCCTATGCCGAAAATATATTCAGGAACTTCTCTATAGCTGAAAAAACTGATGATTATATATTTGTTTTCCTTCAGAATTAAATCGTTAGCCACTACAGCATTTATTCTTCCTTTTGAAGAAAAGGAAAGAAGTTCTGATATTTTAGATGGTTTGCTAATTGTATCCTTTTTTACGGGATGGAAGGCATTGAATTTGGCCAAACCCAAAACATTACCCGCCTCAGAGGAATAACTAACAATGGGAACAGGTATTACTTTGAATAGTTTCTCCGCTTTTTTATTGAATTTATCAAATTTGGATAGGCTATCCTCAGGCTTTTCGGGAGTGTCGGTTTGGGCTAGAATTCCGTTAATGCAAAGTATCAACAAAATACAATAGCCAACAAATATTTTTAGAAACGTCATAAAGTAGACTTGTTAGTTTGATTGTTGGTAGCAAACCATTTTTTCTGCTATAATGATTATGAATAATTGTTAACTTTCAATATTATTTGCAAGATTTCCTGTTCCAAATCTTTTTGTATCATTTCATACTCCTCAATTTCCACAGTATTTTCAGCTAGTTCTTTTTTCATTTTCAGTACCATGGCTGCACATAAAATATGGTCTAAACATAGATCACGGAAATTTTCATCGGATAGGAATAGAAAATCAATCTTCTTCTCAAAACCCGGAAATATCCGAACAATAGAAACGATTTTATTATGCATAGGAATTCAACCGAATTTTGATTGGTGATGTAAATTTATAACAGACTAATCTAAATTGTAAGTGAAATACGGTTACTTAACGGTTAAAAGAAGTGTGAACCCACAATAAACACAGCCCTTGGAGTGAGGCCTGTATGATTTTAGAAGATAGGGTTTTAAGGATTTTCTATTTCAAATTATTCTTATGAAAGAAGATTTAAGCTATACTAAGTCCAGCTTTTTTCACCCCTTCAATAATTTCTCCAATCAAAGGTTTATCAAGCAGAAATGAATCTAAGGTAGCATAAAGAGTACTCATAATCTTTGAATACTTTTCATTTAATAGTCTTACATCGTCTTGTGCCTCATCTTCTTTACCGAGTTGGCCTTTGGCGGCTGCTTTTGTCAAGGGATCGAGAAAGACATCTACGGTTTCTATTTTATTGGCATATATAAGAGCTTTATCGTATTGTTTCTTTTGGTAATGAACTAAGAAAAAACCAAAATAAAACCACCAGGGACAATGCGGATTCAGATCTAAAGATTGGGTAAGCAATACCTCAGCACGATCAAATTCTCCAGCGCAGGCCAAATTAAATCCAATACCACCCATTAAAGAAACAGAACCTGGGTTTAAGGACAGTGCATATTCCAATGCCTTGACTGCTTCGTTTTTGTTTTGCAAATAAACATTCAACCAGCCATATTCTTGATTTGCATGTTGGCACTGCGGATCTATCCTCAATGCTTTTTTGGTGAGTTCAAGAGCTATCTTTAAAGGGTCATTTACTGTTGGGTAGCCGAGCGAATGGGCCAGTACATATAGCTCTGCCAACATAGCCAGTCCTGTTGGATAATCTGGATCATGGCGTATTGCATTTTCTAGCGCCTCCCGGGTTTTTAAATAGGTCTCCTTCGAGTAGTTCATATGGAAATAGTAGTTCCAAAAGGTAGCATCAAAAGCTTCCATACTTGAAGCGAGTGGACGATTGGATCTAGAGTTATCTTGAATAATACATCCGTAGTATCCTCCTAACACTGAAAAAATATTTTCAACGATCTGATCTTGGATAGTTATTAGGTTTTCAAAATTTAGGGGATGATTGTATGTTTTGGACCAAACTTGCATCCCATTCACCGTTTTTACCATCTCTACATTCACCCGGATATCGCGAGATGAACGTTTTACAGATCCGGTTATAATGTAATGCACCCCTAAATCGGAACCTATAATTCGGATATCTTCAGGATTAGTAGCGTACTTACGTGTGGAATGATGAGCAACCACGTCAATATCCTGAGACCTACTGAAGAGCCGAGTAAGTTCCTCCCCAAATCCGTCTACAAAAAACTGATACTCCCCGCCCTGCCATAAGTTGCGAAATGGAAGTACCGCCAAGGTGATCTTTGAACGCGAAAACACAACCGAATTATTATCATCGGTCTTTGTTGTAGTCTTTGTGTTTGTATTTTTCTCAGACTCTTCCTTTACAATTTCCTTTGTCTTATTGATTAAATGCGGTCGAAACATTGGCACATACGTGCCTTTAACAACCTCAATCTTTATGGTGTCTGTAATTCCTATACCCATGTAATATTCGTTCAAAAGTCTCCTTAGTCTGCCGGCATGAATACGAACAATAGCGTCTATTTGTGGATTAAAGTCATCGGGTTTTCCCAAAGCACTTACGGCAATGGTATATTCCTTTAAGCCTTCGGTGTTGCCCTCTAGGGTTTCTTCAACAATAAACTTTAGAAAATTTGATAGTACAGAAGAACGGGAAAACATATCACTAGAAAGAATTCGATCCAGTTCATCTTGGATCTCCTTTTTTGAGAAATCGGGTAATATGCATTTATCTGATGAGTCGAGCGACATTTAGAGTTTATAAACTGATTAACAATGTATTGATGTTTAATATTTTATACTAAAAACAAGACATTCACAATAATCAATTCACACCCTACATTTTGATTTTTCCTGAGCCGTCTCACTTGGGAGAACGAAAATATGAAAAGAGAATAGAATAATCTAGCGTTCAATGAGTAATATTTAACATAAATTATCTATCAAATATAGTTAAAATTGTTAAAAAAATATTTCTATTAATTTAACTAAGCCATATATCATTGGCTTTGAGAACCGATGATAAACTAGTAGAAGATAAAAATCGGAGTTTGCCTATTCTGGTTGGATCGTTGAGCAATAGGGTCTATGCAATACTAAGCTTAGGTCTCATCTCACAAAATGGAGGCTACCGTTATTTATTTGTTAGCATAATAAAATAGAAAAGGGATGAAAGTTGAAAATTCTGTTTTTATACGTAATTGCAAAAAGAACAAGCAAATGCAATAAATAGATTTAAGGCTTTCTTGTTATATATTTCAAGCTTTTAATAATTGATTATCAATTATCAAAAGGAAATATTTTCAGCCAATCATTCTTCATACTAACTACATTCCAGTTACCTTCTTTTGCTGCATTTAGCGAAGCATTATCCTTTTCGGCGTAAGCATATTCACGCTCTTCATCATCGTGGTTAATCAACAATTGAAAATTGGGCAATGGATTTGTTTGACTAAAAGAGAGTTGACCTATATCTCCCCCGCTTCTAACGTTTCCGCCAACAAATATTGGAATACGACCAATTTGTTGTTGAATAGCAATGGGCTTAAGTTCCTTATCGCACATAAATAAATTTTCATGGCCTTTCATAACCTTCCATGAACCATCCTCCATCTTACTATAGGTATTTAAAGCAAAACTCCCGATGGTATTCTCTGGAACTATACCGTAAGCAGACGTACCTATTACTCGCATAAAATCCGTTCCTCCACCGGAACATAAATATGTTTTAAAATCATTCTCACGCAGGTATTGCAAAAGCTCCAGCATGGGTTGATAAATTGTTTCAGAATATTTTTTATTAAACTTTGAATGCCGAGTATCTTTAAAAAATTCTTCAACGTCCTTATTAAATTGTTGAATAGGCATCCCAGTGGAGGTTACAACAAATAGTTTCATCAACTCTCTTCCGTGGTTATTCATTAAATCATCTACTAAGAAACTTTTATCGCCGTCGAGAATTGCCTTATACGGCAATTGATCTTTCCATTCGGGATGTTCATGAGCCATTTTTTTTATTTGATAAACAACGAATTCCAACTGAACTACAGGTTGCTCGCACCACAAAGTACCATCATTATCAAAAGTAGCTATGCGCTCTTCTGGGTTTACATAATTGGCTCCACCTTTTTGGGTAACTTGATTCACAAAATCAATAATATCCGTTTTATTTGGGCCGTCTTTCCAGGATGGTAAAGGATTCAATGAAACAGCTTTGTCGTTAGTTTCTTGTTTTGGATTTGGCTGGTTACAGCCTGAAATCACTACCAATAAAATACTAGTTAAGAGTAAAAAATTTTTCATTTTAATAATTTTTAAATTTTTATAATATAAAACGGATTAAATTATAGTTAAGGTCAATTCTCGTTCTTCATAATTCTTTGGAGAATTTCTTCCTCCAAATTTCTTTGTAAGTCTTCATATTCCATAAGTTTCGTATCATTTTTAAGTGCATCATTTTTCATTTCCAGTGCCATAGATGCACATAAAATGTAATCTAAACATAGATCCCTAAAATTTTCATCAGTTTGAAATAGAAAACCAATCTTCTCCTCAAAATCTGGAAATATTTGAATAATAGAAATTATTTTAGTATTCATAGGAAGTAATCCAAATTTCATTTAATAGTATAAATGTAAATCAGACTAATCCAAATTGTAAGTATTACACGGTTACTTAACGGTTAAAAGTGAGGTGAATTTATATAAAAACAGCCCTTATAATCAGGGCTATATAGTTTTTGATAAGAGAATCCAAAGTTTGTTTATTCTATTTTCAAGCGCTAAAAAAATTGATTTAGGAAATAGTAACTCCCGCTTTTTTTGCGCCTTCAATAATTTCGGAAATTAAAGACTTATCTAGAATAAAAGTGCCAAGGGAAGCTTCAAGATTACCCATAATTTCTGAAAAA
The DNA here is from genome assembly GCA_034675805.1 of Aequorivita sp. GTDB lineage: Bacteria > Bacteroidota > Bacteroidia > Flavobacteriales > Flavobacteriaceae > Aequorivita. Next base: position 2,420,796 of record JAUCCX010000001.1, read on the forward strand.
TCTTCGTTCAACCGTCGTACATTCGCTTGAGCTTCCGATACCAATCCCAATTTCCCAAAAGCTGCAGCTTTAAATAAAGGATCCAGGAAGACATCTTCGGAAGCATTAAACTTTTGGGCATACATCAAAGCTTTTTTATACTTTCCACTCTGATAATAAATAAAGAATAAAGCCTCGTAATACCAATAAGGACAATATGGATTTAAATCCAATGACCTGTGCAGCAAAACTTGCGCACGCTTATACTCCCCCAAACATGCAAAGCCAAAACCCAGTTGACCATCCACCGAAGCCGAATTATGGCCCAAGGTTTTACTATACTCAAATGCTTTAATTGATTCCTCCTTATCTCCCAAGTAGATGTTTGCCCAGCCATATATTATGTGGGCGTATTGTGAGAATGGAGCTAGTTTTATCGCTTTTTTGATTAACTTAATGGCTTCATTAATGGGATCTGCTATATTTGGATATCCAAGCGAGTGTGTAAATAAATAGGTATCTCCCAAGATAACCAGGCACATTGCGTTATTCGGATCACTTTGAAGTACCTTTTCCAGAGCCTTTCTACTTTTTACACAGGCCTCCATAGAATGTGTTTTTTGTGCGTAATAATTCCACAAAATAGCATCAAAAGATTGGATATCCTGCTTCATTTCAGACTCCACTAACTTCATTGTATCTCTAACTAAAAATCCATATTGGCCACTTAAAATTGAAAAAACATCATGGTCAATTTGATCCTGAATATCAATTATTTCATCTTTTTCTAGATCGTGCGTATAATTCTTAGACCAAATTTGAATACTATTCACGGTTTCAATCAATACAACATTTACTCTAATATCTTTATTGGAGCGTTTTACGGAGCCCGTTATAACGTAATGAACTCCTAAGTCCGCACCAATTACACGGATATCTTCATTAATAGTGGCGTACTTTAAAGAAGAAAAATGCGCAACCACGGCAATATCCTCTTCAGTACTAAAGATCCTTGTAAGTTCTTCCCCAAATCCATCAACAAAAAATTGATATTCTCCATTGGGGCATAAATTTCGAAATGGAAGGACCGCTAAGGTTAGTTTTGATCGGGAATATACCGTTGGCTTATCCTCAGAACCTGGTGCTTCCTTGGTTTCAAGTTTTATCTTAACGGGAGTTTTCACTTCTAATTGCTGTGTAGATTGTGTGCGAAATGCTGGGACATACGTACCCTTAACCACTTCAATCTTTATAGAATTATTGAGCCCAGCTCCCATATAATACTCGTTTAACAACCTTCTTAATCTACCAGCATGAATACGGACAATAGCATCTATTTGCGGGTTAAAATCATCAGATTTTCCCAAGGCATTTACGGCAATTATATATTCCTTAAGTCCTTCAGTTTTACCTTCTACAGTTTCTTCTACAATGAACTTCAGAAAATTAGTTAAAACGGAAGATCTGGAAAAAATATCACTAGCTAAGATTCGATCCAATTCATCTAATACCTCTTTTTTGGAGAATTCGGGAAAAACACGTTTTGATGATGGGTCAGGCTGCATTGAATGTTGATATGTAAATTAGTATTGTACTGATATATAGGATGGTAAACTAAAGATAAGACTTACAGAATAACCAATTCACATTCTCCAATTTTATTTTCCAAGAAGTGTCTCTATTAGAAAGATAGAAGTTTGTTAAGGCAATCAGCCAATGCTAAAGTTCAATATGTTTTGTTAAAATTCTATCTCTCAAATATAGTTAAAATTATCAAAGGTATTTTTTGTTTTTTAGTCGGAAAAGGCACTGTTTACAAAGGTTTTACAATTTGGTTTAACCGTTAAGTAACCGTATTTCACTTACATGGTGAATAGTATGTCCTTATTTTTGATTGTGATTATTTGTGTTCTGACGGGATATTCAATTAATAAATTGAATAAATATTTATCAGAAAGCTCATTTATAGAATCGAATACTAATAAACAAAATCACTAAAATTTATGTACCACAAATTACTATATACAGGAATCGTGAGCGTGTATTTCGCTCTTAAATCAACTAAAAACTATTAATTATGAAATTAAATCAACTATTACCAATCGCACTTAGTGTTTTTTCTCTTTTGGCCATAAGCTGCCAGAATACCAATGAAAAACATAACACAGTAAATGAAACTGAAGAAGTAAGCTCAATGGAATCAAATTCCATAGCATCCATTAAATCGAAATATAATACAGATGTTCCTGAAAAAATATTGACTCCCCCGATTGTAGAGACAAGAATAGGAACACTTAATTTCTTTGATGGATTGCCTTCTGACGAAACCGTCAAATTAGTGTATGATCAACTCGATTTTTCTAGAGGCGTGGAAACGTTTTTAAGTGGAATTCCGGCAACCTCTATAGAAGGTCTTCGGTTAGGTTCTGAAGATCTTGGTGCTACGAAATCCAATCAAGTTGTAATTTTTGATGAACTTCTGGATTCAAATCCGTTATTCTTAACAGGAAACACAAGTACGGTTTATGCCAGTACGTTTTTAGATCTGGAAAAAGATGGTCCTACAGTAGTGGAAGTTCCAGCAGGATCGGGTCCTGGTACTGTAAACGATGCTTACTTCAGATTCGTTGTAGATATGGGTGCCCCTGGACCAGATAGAGGGAAAGGCGGGAAATATTTAATCTTACCTCCTGATTATGAAGGAAAAACACCAGAAGGTTATTTCGTGGCGAAATCTACGAGTTACGTCAACTGGGTAATCTTAAGAGGGTTTTTAGTAGATGGGAAACCAGAAGCATCCTCTAAAATGTATCGTGAGGGTTTAAAAGTATATGCACTTAAGGATAAGGACAATCAACCTAAAATGGAGTTTATTGATGCATCCACAAAAGCTTTTAATACCATCCACGCTAATGATTATGAGTTTTATGAAGAATTAAGTCATGTTGTAGAACGCGAACCTGTCTCCTTTTTAGACCCTGAATTACGAGGCATATTTGCCAGTATTGGAATTGAAAAAGGAAAGCCATTTGCTCCAGATGCGAGATTAGAGGGAATATTACGGGAAGCAGTTGCTGTTGGAAATGCTACAGCACGAGCTATTGTCTTTAAATCGAGAGAAAAGGAGTCTTCTATATTTGAAAAAGGACCTTGGGAATCTGGGTTTCTTGGCGGTAGTTACGAATGGATCAAAGACGAAGGAAATGGTGGTCGTTATTTAGATGCAAGAACACGATTCTTCTACATGGCCACTGTAAATACACCAGCTATGGTGTTAAAAATGATAGGCTTAGGGTCACAATATGCATTGGCACATCATGATTCTCAAGGCAACTATTTAGACGGTAATAAAAACTATACTTTAAATATACCTGCAAATGTTCCAGCTAAAGAGTTTTGGTCAGTGGTTATGTACGACCCTCAAACGCGATCTATGTTGCAAACTGGTCAAGCGCTTCCAAGTGTGAGTAGTCAAAGAACTCCACTGGTTAAAAATGAAGATGGCTCGGTTACTCTTTATTTTGGACCAAAGAATACTGCTCCTAAAGGCAAAGAAGCCAACTGGCTGCAATCTGTATCAGGTAAAGGTTTCTTTGTACTATTCAGAATCTATGGCCCACTTGAACCTTGGTTTGACAAAACATGGCAGCCAGGAGAATTCGAATTGGTTAAATAAAAGTTTTAAAGCAAAGTAAATGGCGTATTAAAAAACGCCATTTACTAAACGTTAGAGTATATTTTAAAAATAGACCATGAAAATAAAATCCTACACCCTTCGAATCTTTTTCCTAAGTGTATGCCTCCTTCTAATGATATCATGTAAAGAAGGAACCGCTGCCCAAACGCAAACGCAAACCCAAATAGAAAAAGAAACGGAAACTACTCAAACTCAAAATCAAACAGAAGGAATAGCTCATTTCGAATCTGGCCTCAATGCTATAGACGCCAACAACATGCCATTGGCGTTTAAGGAATTTTTGGAGGCTGCTAAAGATGGTCATGCCGATTCCCAATTCAATGTTGCACTAATGTATGAGCAGGGCCTTGGAGTTAGTAAAAATGAAAAGGAAGCGTTTTCTTGGTATGGCAAATCCGCCGCGCAGGGAAATTCGGGTGCGCAATTTAATCTTGGCGTTCTCTATGAAAATGGGCGTGGCACTACGATTGATTTCGCAAAAGCTAATGAATGGTATCTTAAAGCTTCGGTACAAGGAGATGGGCTGGCCGTAGGTAATCTGGGTATGCTGTACATACGTGCAAAGGGAGTTAAAGAAAACTTGATAGCGGGTGTAGCACTACTGATAATGTCCGCCTCGATGGATACTTCTCCCGAAAACCAGGCAAAAAACAATATTGCAGCAATTCGCGGTTTAACTACTTCAATGGTTTCTGAAGCCCAATCTCTTTCAGATGAGATGAGTAGAGCAAAGAATATATTGGAGCCTCTCGATAATTATTTGAAAGAATCAAAGAATAGTGGAAAGTAGAATAAATAATTAAATTTTTTCCTTTAGATAGGCTCAAGGATAAGCCGCTTTCATAGTCATAAGAGTTTATGGACTATCATATTAAAATAAAAAAATTATAAAAAGACAAGAATCTTATTGGTTAAAACCATCATAGACTAATCCTTATCGGTTTACCAAGTAAAAATTTTCGACTAACGATTGTATTAATAAGCCCTTTTTTGTTTTAAACAAATTATACATTATGAAAAATCATTTTAAGCGACACTTAGTTTTATCAGCTATATCTTTCTTAGCGGTTATAAATCTTAATGCACAGGAAACCCCAATTGCAGATGAAAGTACTACTGGCTGGAATTTTATTATAGAGCCGTATATGATGTTACCAAATATGAATGGCGAAACAGGGATAGGTGATCTTCTTCCCACAGTTGAAGTTGATGCCAATGTAGGTGATGTCTTTGGACACCTAAAAATGGGAGCCATGCTCTATATGGAAGCTACCAACGATACTTGGGCCGTAAGTTCAGATGTATTGTATATGAAGTTGGGTCAGGATATACAAGCGCGAAAATTTATTACCGGTGGTGATGTAACCATGCAACAAGTGGCTTGGGAAGTGGCTGGATTAAGAAAAGTAATGCCTTGGTTGGATGCCGGGATAGCTTTAAGATTAGTGAGCTTAGATATGGAAATAAATACCAAAACCTTACTCACTGAACGCAATGCTTCCACAAACGAAACTTGGGTAGATCCAGTGATTGTAGCCAGAACACAAGGGCTTATTAATGATAAATGGCTTTACAATCTTCGTGGTGATTTTGGTGGCTTTGGAATTGGTTCAGATTTTACGTGGCAGCTACAAGCAGATTTTGGATATAAGTTCTCTAAACTATTCTATACCACACTAGGCTATCGCGTTATCAGTATTGATTATGATAAAGGAGGCGGGTCTGATCGTTTTTTATATGATGTGAATACCTATGGGGCCGTAGTTCGCTTTGGCTTTAACCTGTAATACTTACATCTAAAGTCAGAAAAAGAAAAGGTTAAATTAAAATAACAAATTATTCAACGACAATTAAACTAAATAGTTATGAAAAAAATCACACTTTTATTTACAGCCTTACTGATGGCAACTATAGGTTTCGCTCAAGAGGAACCTAAAACAACTGATGCAGATGCCTTGGCAAAGCAACTTCAAAATCCAATATCCAGTCTGATTAGTGTTCCTATTCAAGGAAACTTTGATTTTGGATTTGACCCTAGTAATGGGTCTAGAATGATTGTAAATATTCAGCCAGTAATTCCTATGAGTATTAGTGAGGATTGGAATTTAATAGCTAGGGTTATTTTACCTGTAGTTTCCCAAACTGACATTTATGGACCGAGTGGGAATCAATTTGGACTTGGGGATGTTACCATGAGTGCTTTCTTTTCTCCTAAGGCACCAACCAAAGGAGGATTAATTTGGGGTGTAGGTCCGGTTCTTTCGATTCCAACCGCTACCGACCAATTATTAGGGTCCGAGAAGTTTGGGGTTGGACCAACTGCGATTGCCTTGACACAAATAGGGAAAATAACACTGGGGGTTTTGGTAAACCAAGTATGGTCTATAGCAGGAAGCGAAGACAGAGCGGATATAAATAACACCTTTATTCAACCATTTTTTGCAAAAAACTTTAAGGGCGGTTATGCTTTAAGCTTAAATACCGAATTAAGCCAAAATTGGGAGGCAGATGCAACCTCAGGAACTATCAATCTTGTTGGTTCAAAAGTAATTAAATTAGGAAAGCAACTAACACAAGTAGCTGTTGGACCACGTATACCCTACGGAAATGGCAATAATTCAGACTGGGGATTTAGAGCCCAATTTACGCTGCTATTCCCTGCGGGGAAATAGAAAACAGTAAGAAAACCAAATAGGACAAAGCTTGTCTGTTAGATTTCAACACAATTATTATTAAAATAAATTTTAACACTCTAAACTTAAACCTATGAAACGTAAAATATTAAGTATTACCGGCATCTTCTTTTTTGCATTGTTTTTTGCTCAAACCTCAAACGCTCAAACTACCAAGGAAGAAACAGATTTATATCAGTCAATTTTTGGAATGGAGAAAAAAGCTATTGTTGCCGATTTTATTGGTGTTGACAGCGGAAATCCTTTTTGGTCTCTTTATGATGAATACGAAACCAAACGGAAAGAATTAGGAAAACAACGTTTAAGTCTATTAAATAACTATGTAGCTAATTACGACAATCTTAATGATGCCAAATATGATGAAATTGTAACTGATATGATCTCTCTTCAGAAAAAGACTAATAAGTTAATGGATCAATATTATAAGAAAATCAAGAAAGCTTCTGGTTCAAAAGTAGCTGCGCAGTTTTTTCAAATAGAAGGTTATTTTCTAACTCAAATTAGAGCTACCATTTTTGAAGGAATACCATATATAGGCGAATTCGGTAATTAAAATTTCAATAAAGTAAATTCTAAAATAAATATTATGAAAAATATAATTTCAAAATTAAGTTTAGCTATTCTTTTTATCAGCCTATCCGCTACCTCATTTGCCCAAAGTGCAGGGGAAGCAGTAGCGAAAAAAGTAGGGGTTTATGTTTTCCCTACCAAAAACCAAACCCCTGAACAACAAGCAAAAGATCAGTCTGAATGTTACACATGGGCAGTGCAGCAATCTGGTTTCGATCCAATTAATCCTACTGTAGTTCAGGCTAAGCAAGTTCAGCAAGGTCCTGATGGCGCTGCAGTAGTTGGTTCTGCAGGTGGTGCAGCTGTTGGAGTTGCTATAGGTGCAATTGCTGGTGATGCTGGTAAAGGTGCCGCTATTGGTGCTGTTAGTGGTGCAGTGATGGGCCGTAGAAGAGGAAATATGGCGAAAGCTAAGGAACAGAAACAAGCTAATAATCAAGCCGCACAAGCTAATCATAACCTAGAAGATGGCTTTAAAAAAGCCTTTTCAGCTTGTTTAGAAGCAAAGGACTACACAGTTAAATAAATCACTTTAAAAACCGTACCGATGAAAAAAATATATGCAATATTATTATTACTCCTTATTGTTGGAGTTGAGGCAACATTTGCACAAGTATCTGATAAGGACTGGAAGTATTTATTGGTAAGAGAAGATGTTGTAAAACCTTCAATGAATAAATACTACGAGGCTACACTTACTGATTTGAAGCAGTTTCTGACCGACAATAAAGTAAAACATGTGAATTACATGACGCAGTTACAGGATAACTTTAATTATTCGCACATAACTCCGCTTAAGAGTATGGACGATATTGAGGGTGGCCTTGAGTCATTTATCAAAGGCAAGGAAAGATCTGCGGAGTTTGACTTAATTTGGGGAGATCTGAATGAAACCATTGAAAGCTATAGCTATTATGTGGTAAAGTATGAACCCGAAATGTCTTACGTGCCTGATGGGAAAGTCTGGCTCGAAGAGGCGCCTTACCGTAGATGGAATTATTTATATTTTGAACCTGGCACAGAAAAGGAGGCAGAAAAAATTCTTCTAGCCTATAAAAACCTTTATAAAAATAAAGGAGTTAAAAGTGGATTTAGAGTATTTAAGGGCGTGATCGGCTTAGATCAACCCGTTATAATGTTTACCACTTGGTCAAAAACTCCATTAGATTATCAAAAAGAACTTCAAGAAAGTATTGCTTTATTAGACGAAGAGGGAGCTATTTTATGGGTCTCTATGATGGAACTAGTAAGAAATGCTGAAACTATGGAAGGTTGGTATTTACCACAATATTCATTCACACCAGAAAACCAGAAAAAATGAAAAAACTAATTTTAGTACTCGCATTTATTCCTTTTTTGATAACAGGTTGTGCAAGTTCCTATTTACAGGAATCTACCAATGCTAGTAACATCAAAAAAAAATATGACAAAATATTGGTAATTGCAAAAACCAATGATAAATCAGCTCGATTAAATTTTGAAAACCAGGTTGTAAAGGACTTCGCTGCAAAGGGCATCGAGGCTTCGTCTTCCATGTCAGTCCTTCAAACAAATAGTTTTTCTGAGCAACTATCCGCAGAAGAAATTGAAAATTTAAGACTTCAGTTAATTAAAGACGGGTACAGTGGTGTTATAGTAACATATTTGATCAGTAAAGATCAATATTCCGATGTAGTATCTGGAGGTACATCCACCGCGTACGCGCCAGTTCGTTATGGCAGATTTGGCAGATACTACGGTGCTTATCCTGTGACTTATTGGGAGCCAGATCAGGTTCAGGTTGGAATGGAATACACCTTAGAAAGTTGTTTTTATGATATTACGGAAGATAAGAAGGACAATTTACAATGGGTTGGCAGATTTAAAGTTAAGGATCCTAGTTCTTTGACCAACACCATAGAGAAATATTCTAAAGAACTCACAGATCAATTATTATTGGGTAGCATCGCTCAATAGGTTCATTTCTAATGATTTTTTAAGGAGCATATTATATCATACAACAGGTTTATTTAATTATTTTAATAAGGCAATCTAATCTCTATTATGCTTATGAAAAAATTAGTCTTTACTGTAATTCTTCTCTCATCCATAATCAACATTAATGGTCAGGAACTTAATGAGGAAACTATAAACAAGAACGAAATAGATCTGGTGATTTCAGATTTACTTGATGGAGCCTTCCAGCTTAAATACGAGCGTGCTCTAGGAAAGCATTTCTCCGTTAATCTGGGTTTGGGTTATAAGGGGGAAGATGGATTTATTAATCGGTCTGGTATCGATACAGAGAAGATAAAAACCAATGGTGTTTCCTATTCGGGATTTAAAATCATTCCAGAAGTACGTTATTATTTAAGAAATGCCGATTATGCTGCAATGAAAGGTTTTTATTTTGGGGCGTATCTAAAATATTCCAATTTTCAATCAAAACTTGATGGCAAGTATATTAGTGACGCTGGGAAGTATTTTGAGTTAGAATTTGATGCAGATATTCAAGTAACCTCTATTGGAATAATGGTTGGATATAAATTACCGCTCTCGGAAAGGTTTTCATTGGATTTTTTAATTGCAGGCCCCGGTGCCGGGTTTTATGATTTTTCAATTGAAAATAAAAAAGATTTACCGGACGAATTTTATGAAGATTTTAATGATGCTCTAAATAAATATCCCGTATTCGATGTCTTGGATGGAGATTTTAGGTTTAGCGCTGCCCGTAGAAGATCCAACTTCAATCTATTGTCTTTAAGATATGGCATTTCACTTGGATATTCATTCTAATTATCCGCTGGTCTAGACAAAATAATTGAAGGTTTAGCCCTTGGTGGTAACTTTAAATTTTAAAATTTTAAAACAATTTTATGAAAAAATCAATCTATTTAATTTTAAGCCTAACATTTACTCTGTTGTTAAGTGGATGTTCAAGTGTAAAAGTCCTCAACTCTTGGAAAGCAGATGATGCAAACACCATAAAGGATAATAACTTTATTGTAATTGCAAGAACAGCTAATACCCAAGCTCGAATTGCTTTTGAGAATGAGATTGTAAAACAGCTAACCGAGAAAGGCATGAAAGCTACAGCGAGTTTTAAGAAATTTCCAAAACTTAATCCGAATCAAAAACTATCTGAAGATAGAAGAGATGAGATTATAACTACATTAAAGGATCAAGGCTTTAATGCAGTTGTTTTGACGGTAGTTAAGGACGTAGAGGATTTGACTAAAACCACGCAAGAAGGAGGATATTATGCGGGTAGCAATTACGACGGATATTACCCTGTGTATTACGGTGGTTTTTATAATTATTACCATAATCCAATGTCTTATTCTTCAACAGGAAATTACGTGGAAGCAACCTATACCACTGCCACATCACATAACTATGTTTTAGAGACTGTGGTTTATAACCTTGACGAAACTGATGACAAAAAACAATTAGTAGCCATAGTGACCTCAAAACTCGAAGAACCAGTAAGTAGCTCACAGGCAGCTTCGCAATACGTAAAAGCGATTACTAAAAGTTTTGATAAAAAATAAATGAATGCTTGTTTTATTTCAGAAGAATAAATGATTAAGATAAAAAATATTTTAGTATTAGCAGTGATGCTAATGGGGATCAATTCACAATCCCAGGTTTTATTATCGCTACTATTTGGGGATAAATTAAATTCGGACGGATTAGAATTTGGACTTGAAGGCGGTTTTAACTGGTCTGACATTTCAGAACTAGAGGCCAATAAAAGTTTATCATCATTTAATCTTGGATTTTACTTTGATATTAGATTAAAAAATCAATGGAATTTGTACACCGGAGTTTTAGTAAAAGCAAAATTGGGAGATGACGAGTTAACGCCGAATGATTTGGCTTTTCTTGAAATAACCCCCACTTCCGAAGAAGGTACTTACAGTCAAAAACTTAATTATTTTATAGTGCCAGCGCTAATAAAATATAATTTTAAAAACAGAATATACTTAGAAGCTGGGCCTCAATTTAGTTTAATGCACAAAGCATGGGTTGAGTATAATTCTGAAACAGACGACAAAACAATAAAAATAAAAGATTTTAATAAAGATAAGATCAACCCGCTAGATGCAGGCTTAGTTTTAGGAACTGGATACAAGTTGATAGCCGATAATGGTATGACCATTGGGGTTAAATATTATTATGGTTTTGCAAATGTCTATAAAGATGTATCGGGTACTAATAACAGTTCCTTGTTTTTAAAGTTAAACATCCCTATAGGAGCCAATAAAAGTAAAGAAACTGCACAGTCTGAATAATAAATACGAATCGATATGAACAGACAATACTACTTATTATTAATTGTAGCAATGTTTTTTATACCGCATGCAAATGCACAATATGCTACAAGAAAGGTAAAGGAAATACACGACGCCTATACCGATAGTCTTAAACAGGTGAAATACGATAATATTTTTCCCATTTTTGGACAAAAAGCCTACAAAAATGGTTTTGATATTCCATACCCAACTGGTGTAATGTTAAATTATATATATATGAAACAAGGACTTATTATCGATAATATGAGATTAGGCCTAGAAACAGCTAATATAGATATTCCACTCACAGGAGTTGATTTCCTTGAATTTGGTGATAATTACAGTACTGCAAGCACAGTAATGATTCGGCCCGACCTTTGGGTGCTGCCTTTTTTAAATGTATATGGTTTGTTAGGAAAAGGTAATTCTACCACAGAAATAAACTTAAAATATCCGATTGAACTGCAATCAATTGTTGAACAAGAAATAAGTTCATACGGGTTCGGATTAACAGGAGCCGGTGGATTAGGACCTGTTTGGCTAGCCGTAGATTGGAACCTTACTTGGAGCAAACCTGAATTATTGGATAAGGCAGTAAAGGTAAACACCTTTGGTGTTCGTGTAGGTCACAACTTTGTGAATAGCACTAAGCCTTACCGAAATATAGGTGTTTGGGTAGGTGCTATGAGTGTATCATTAGGTTCTGATACAGTCGGGGAAATAAGGCTTAGTGACGCGTTGCCACAAGAAACTTGGGATCGTGCAGATCAAATCGTTGCTAACTACAATGATTGGTATAACAATGAAGCCACCCTTGCTCAAAAACGAATTGCAGACGAAACATTGGGGCCATTAGTAGATGCGATTGACGCAGCTGATGGTTCAGCGGTTATACGGTATGGACTCGATAAGCGAGCTAAACAGCAATGGAATGGCGTTGTCGGTGGGCAGTTTCAATTAAATAAAAACTGGACTTTTAGAGCAGAAGGAGGGGTTGTTGGGGATCGGAAATCAATATTGGTTTCAGCGAACTGGAGATTTTTATTGTAATTAAAATTCAATCTAATAACAGTTATTTAATCACTAAAATAGATAATAATAAAAAAGTTAATTCTGATATTATTAATTGCCCTTCCCTCTCAAGGTTTTCCCCAGGACGGGAAGAATGTTATTGACTCTATTGTAGTACGCAGTAAAGATATCACAACAGTTAAAAAACTGACTTTTAATGGATATCCTTATGCGTTTTACACTCCTGAAACACAAGCTGCAATTGGTGCTGGGGGTATCTTTCTATTTTACACAAAAAATAAAATAGATGGGTTAAGACCTTCAAAAGTTGGTTTTGGAGCTTTTTATACAACCAATAAGCAATACAAATTTTCGGTGAATCCAAGTATTTATTTTAACTCCAATAAGCTTGTCGTTCAAATGCCTGCATCCTTTAGCTATACTTTAGATAAATTTTGGGGAATAGGTAATGAAACTGTAGAAACTGGAACGGAAGATTATTTTAGAGAAGATTTTGACGTTCAATTGGAAGTACAAGTGCCTCCATTGTTATTTTTTGCAGATCGTTCGAGCTTTATCTTGGACTACCAACACACTAGCATAGTTGACGTGCAGGATAACGAGTATCTAATAGATGAAACAGTTACTGGGTATCAAGGTGGGGATCTTTTTGGCGTTGGTTTTGGTTTAGTCTGGGACAGGCGCGATAACTTGTTTTATCCTACTTCTGGACATTATCAATTTATAAAATTTATAGTTTATACTCAACCCAGTGATTATACATATACCACTTTTGAACTAGATGTACGATATTATAAAAAGTTATTTAAAAACTCTGTTTTAGCGACAAATCTCTATTTAAAAAATGTAAGCGGCAATGCACCTTTTTACGAATTACCTGCTTTAGGTGGACCTCAACGAATGAGAGGCTATTTTCAAGGGCGATACCGAGACAACAACTATTTCACCATACAAACTGAGTACCGTCAGTATTTCTGGAAACGATTTGGTTTTGTGGCATTTGGAGGTTTTGGGGATGTAAGTGATGAAATTACAAGTGTAAATCTAAAAGAATTGAAATATAGTTTTGGAGGTGGACTTCGTTATCTTTTCAACAAAAAGGAACACGTTAATCTAAGAATGGATATTGGTATTGGAGCCGATGGGAATACCGGAATTTATTTTGGTATTGAGGAAGCATTTTAAATAAAGCACCAAAAAAGTAAATACCATCCCGAAAAATCGGGACCAAAAAAAGATCGCGAGATTAAATAAATTAGTAAATGACAATTAACTTAAAAATAAAAGATGAAAAACAAATATTATTTTATCCTTTTAGCATTGGCTTTTACGTTTTTACAAAGTTGCTCAAGTAGCAAAGTATTGGATTCTTGGAAAGCCGAGCCTTCTGTAGTTGAACTTTTTAAGAAGAAAAAGGTATTAGTAATTGCTCGTGCCGCGAATGATGATGCCCGTTATGCTTTTGAAAAAGAAATAGCTGATGCATTACGCCAGAGAGGAATTAAAGCAATAGAGAGTTACAATTACGCACCAAATATTCATCCTCACAGAGAAATGTCTGAAGAACGTTTGGCATTTATAAAAACTTTAATGAAGAGCGAAGGGCTTAATGCTGTTGTTTTAACAGTAATCAAAGACAAAAAAGAAACGGTTAGAGTAACGTCTAATGGGATGTATATGGGAGGATTATATTCGTCTTACTACCCTGCTTATTATGGAGGCTTTTATAATTATTACAGTTACCCTTATGCTTATGGCTCTTATTATAATTCATTTGGAGGCTATATCCCCACTTCAACTTCAACGGAAGTTGAAACTACTTATGTGTTAGAAACCGTAGCCTATAATCTTGATGAGAATGATAATAACCAATTAGTAGCAGTAGTTACTTCAAGTTTGGATGACCCTAATGACGCGATAAAAACTGCCAAAGAATATGTTGATTTAATGATTAAAACTTTAGAAGAATCAAAAAAATAAAAACACGATAAATCACACCGAGAATTTAGTGGGTGATATCGTACAATCTGATTGCCGATGTATTATTTTACGCTGTTTATATATGTCCTATCACTGTTTAGTTCCAAGGCTTACGCACAGGATATTGAGCCTAGACGGTGGACGCCACTACCTTTAAAGACTAATATTATAGGGGTGGGTTATGGGTACACCAATGGAAAAATATTTTTTGATCCAGTTATCGACGTTGAAGATGCTAGCGTTGAGGGGAGCGCTTTTGTAGTACAATATGTTCGTCCATTTAAGCTTGGGAAAAAACTTGCGCGAGTAGATGTGCAGCTTCCATATACCATAGCACGTTGGGAAGGATTGTTAGGGGGTGCTCCAGCATCAGTAAAGCGGAGTGGATTTGCGGATCCGCGATTGCGACTTTCCGTCAATTTTATTGGACCTTCCGCCATGGAAGCTAAGGAACTGCGGGAATATATTATGGCGAATCCTGTACATACTGTGGTAGGTGCTTCCCTAGCAGTAACATTTCCTTTCGGGCAGTATTATGATGATAAGTTGCTGAATTTGGGGCAGAATCGTTTTGTATTTCGACCACAAGTTGGTTTTGTACATACTTGGAGAAGCTGGTCTTACGAGCTAAGCGGATCGGTATTTCTATATTCAAACAACAATAATTTTTTTAATGGTAAAACGAGGAGACAAAACCCTGTTTTTGAAGCGCAAACACATCTTATTAAAAGATTTAAACCAGGTATTTGGGGCTCTCTAAGTCTTGGAACGGGTTTGGCAGGACAGTCAATAGTAAACAATCTACCTAACAGCGATGAGCAAGAGAATATTATGGCCGGACTTTCATTTGGTTTTGCAATAACGAAAAGTCAAGCAGTAAAGATTTTTTATATTCGGTCTCAAACGCTATCAGATATTGGTGGTGACACAAACTCTTATGGGGTAGTGTGGTCTGGGATCTTTTAAGCATTTGTAGTATTATAAATTAATCAAATGCATTTAATATATTGTTTCATTTATATAAAGATTATATGGAAAGCTTTATGTCCTCTATAAAAAAAACCTTCATCGTTGGATTGTCCTTTATAATCCCTCTTGTGTTGTTGATTTATTTACTTCTAAAAGTAATAGAAGCATTTAGAAAAATAGTTGCTCCTATTGCCGATAAGATTGAAATTTCCTTATGGGGAGGGGAAACCACCTCCAGAATTATTGCAATTGTTGTATTACTGATACTTTCTTTTGTAATCGGGTTGTTGGCAAGAATGAAAAAGGAACACAGTATAAAAGATTGGATTGAAGATAATATTCTCTCAATGATTCCAGGTTATTTGCTGTTAAAAGGAATGACTGAGGAAGCAGTAGGTTTCGATAGTAAGCATTTAAAAGAAGTGGTATTGATTAATATGGGGAGCACTTGGAGAATTGGTTTTATAATGGAGCGAATAGATGAAGATCTTAATACTGTATTTATTCCCAGTGCGCCAAATCCCCTTGGCGGTATAGTAGTATTCGCGAAATGGGATGTTTTAAAGAAATTAGATATGGACGAAGTGAGTGTAATGAAAATTCATAGAAAATTAGGGATTAATTCAAAGAAGCTTTTAAATGGTGAGTTATATAAGGGTATATTCGATAAAGAGTGATATTGGATATATTTAAATTCAAAATAAAATTTTAAACTACAATCAGCCAAATAGAATTACACAACAATCAATTCCGAAGCATAGAGAATGTTTCGTTTAATAGCTAGTATGATAAAGGTGAACACATACCTACTAATTATTGTCTTATTAATAAGCGGTGCGTTGTCAGCTCAAAACGATACTATTCAACTAAAGAATAATGATGTTTTGGTTGGGGAGGTGAAATCATTGGCAAAAGGAATTTTAATTTTAAAGACCTCCTACAGTGATAAGGATTTTAGAATTGAATTTAATGAGGTGAAAGGGCTTATCATTGAGTCGAAATGCCTTATACTTCTTACCGATGGAAGGCGGCGTTTTGGAAATATCGGAACTGATAAAGAAGGAATAGTAGTAATCACTTTAGAAGACAAAACCATCGAAACTTTTAAAGTGGAAGAAGTAATTGCCCTAAAAGAGGTAGATGATAAATTCTGGAGTCGTATTACTGGCTCTGTTGACCTTGGATTTAACTTTACTAAAGCAAATAATACTTCTCAATTCAGTGTAGATGGAACTCTTGATTATATTGATAGGAGATGGATGTTTGAAGGAGATATAAGTTTACAAAGTTCTAAACAGGATAAAGCGGCCAAGACAAAAAGGACTGATGCTAATTTAGATTTAATTCGAATACTGCCGAGAAGATGGTATTTATTAGGAGGAGTTTCTTTTCTATCAAATACAGAACAAGCTTTGGAGGGAAGGGTGAATCCCAGTGTAGGTTTAGGAAAGTTCCTTCTTACCAGTAATAAACTGCTTTTAGGGTCAAGTCTTGGTCTTACTTATAATATTGAGAATTATGTGGATACTTCCTTAAACAAAACTTCAACTGAAGCAGTTCTTGCCTCTAATTTTAATATGTTCGACTTTGAGAATATTGATCTTACGTCCAGCCTTGATTTATTTACAAGCTTATCCGAAAAGGGTAGATTCCGAACGGATTTTGATATTACTCTTAAATACGATTTGCCTTTAGATTTTTATATTAAATTGGGGTTCACCTTAAATTATGATAACCAACCCGCCATATCAGGAAACGATTATGACTACGTTTTCAGTAGTGGTTTTGGTTGGAAACTTGATTAACCTAAATTAAAGGATATTATGAAAACAGTATTTAAATTTATTATTGGTATTCCAATCATAACCACATTAATAATTGCGATTATTTTTTTAGGATTGGGAGTATATGAAACTGTACTTGGAATTACTGGTATTTTAAAAGGTCAAATTCATTCGGAAAATACCCCTGGGTTACTGCTATTTCAAGCTTTGGATCTCTTTTTAATAGGTTTTCTTTTTTTAATTTTTTCGCTTGGATTTTTTCAACTTTTTTACCCAAAACCCTCGAGACTTATGAGCGCTATAGACGATATTGCTCCAGAATGGTTAAAGGTGGAAAACTTTACCCAACTCAAGTTAATTCTTTGGGATACAGTTCTAACAACATTGGTTGTTCTATTTATTGGTGACGCGTTCTTAGCTGCCGGTCAATATGATTGGAATTTAACGATTATTCCTATAGCGATACTTCTTATTTCGTTTGGTAAATTTTTGATTAAAAAAGCTAAAAAGGATTAAAAATTTGGATTTCGAGTCAATTGGTATTGCATAGCGATTAGATTGATTATAGAAATGATATAAATAATACCTTTGGTGTTTTAAAATCATATTCCAATAATTACCGATAGCTCTATTTTTAAAGAGCAGTGAAATCATTAGTGATCCAAGTCTTTTTTGTTGCCAATCGCCAATCTATTGAAACTGCCTTGCCAATATCTTCATCAAGTCATCCACGTTGCGCTACATTCAGAAAAACATTCTTACCAAGTATGGGAAAATCGAGAACTGTAGGTTTTGTATTGAGCCGGTATTTATGTATAAAAGATCATGAAAATTCTTACTTGGGAGTATCAAAAAATTGAAAAAACTGCAGTTAATCGATAAACTGCATCCGTTCAGCTAATAGTGTATTTTTTATTATTATTTATAGAAACACCTTCTTATTTTTGTGGTATCAAATAGCCATTTGTTTTTTTTATGATGGCGAAAGATAGTTACTCCCTCAAGTAGTTCTTTTTTTATTTATCCCCAAAAATAGAAACATTGCTTCCCCTCGCGATGAAAAATTTGAATTGTATCCCTACTGATTAGATTTAAAAGCATTAACAACAAACCTATTAGTATTTCAATTTGTCCTTTAATTCATAATTATTTTAAAGACTTAATGTTATGGATTATTTGTCATATTTGTTTTCCAACATTTATTATTTGGGGATTTTCGCTGTAATAATTTCATTTATTTTGGCTTTAAAAATGTTTCCTGCAATTATTTGCCTTGCAAATGAAAAGAATCTTATGGCTGTTCCTGGGGCGCGGAGCATGCATATTAAAAAAACCCCTAACCTCGGAGGTGTGGGGATTTTTATTGCGTTTTCTCTATCAATAATGATATTAGGGGGGCTAAAGAGTTTTGGCCAATTTCATATAGAAAAACTCTTACTGTTGTTAGCTGCAATTACCATAATGTTTTTTTTAGGGGTAAAAGATGACTTAATTGGAATATCGCCGAGAAAAAAAATTGTAGGACAGCTTATGGCTGCATTACTTGTTGTTGTGTTTACAGATGTGAGAATACAAAGCTTGGAAGGACTGTTTGGAATTTGGGAGCTTCCCTATATAATTTCAGTATTGCTTTCATTGCTCGTTTTTGTTTTTATAATTAATGCCTTCAA
Organism: Aequorivita sp.; assembly: GCA_034675805.1. GTDB lineage: Bacteria > Bacteroidota > Bacteroidia > Flavobacteriales > Flavobacteriaceae > Aequorivita. The sequence goes on from JAUCCX010000001.1 coordinate 2,439,444, forward strand.
TCTTATAGACGGTATAGACGGTTTGGCTGGTACTATTGCTATTATCGCGAGTACTCTATTTGGACTTTTCTTTATGTTTCAAGGAAACCATATTTTAATGTTGGTGTCTTTTATATTAGTAGGCGCCTTATTTGCATTTTTGAAATTTAATTTTTCTGAAAAGAATAAATTATTTATGGGAGATTCTGGCTCTTTGTTCATCGGATTTTTGTTAACCTATCAAAGTATTAGCTTTTTGGGGATGAATACAGCCGAAACTATTTGGTTCACCATCCCAAACAAACCTGTTTTAATATTGGCAATCTTGTCATTACCAATTTTGGATACACTTCGTGTTTTTATAATTAGAATTAGGCAGAAACGCAGCCCATTTAGTGCAGACAGGAATCATATACATCACCGTTTAATGGATTTGGGGCTTTCACATAAACAAGGCACTCTATTGTTAGCCTTGGCAAATGTTTTTGTTATAGTGGTGGCTTTCTTAACTAGAAATTTTAATATTAACATACAGCTTTTAATAATTGCTGCAATCGTACCCATTCTGGGTGTGCTGCCTTGGTTGCTTGCGAGCGAACAAGGCAGAATAAAACTTCAAGTACCTAAGCTAAGCCGAGCTTAATATTCAAAACGAATTTGCGCCAAAATTCCCTATAGACTATACTTTTCAATCACTGAATTTAAATATAAGATTCATTGGGCTATTTTTATAAGTTAAATTTAGTCTCTACATTTAAACATTAATTCTTAAGAAAATATTTTGAAGGATAAAGTAGCATTTATTACTGGAGTAACAGGACAGGATGGCGCTTATTTAAGTGAGCTTCTATTGAAAAAAGGATATATCGTTCACGGTTTAAAACGAAGGTCATCATTGTTGAATACAGATAGGGTTGATCACTTATACCAAGATCCGCATATAGAACACCGTAATTTTATTTTGCATTATGGTGATATGACTGACAGTACCAACCTAATACGTCTTATCCAATCAATCCAACCAGATGAAATTTACAATCTGGCTGCCATGAGTCACGTACAGGTTTCTTTTGAGGTGCCTGAATATACCGCAAATGCAGACGGTATTGGTACCCTTCGGATTTTGGATGCGGTAAGATTGCTTGGACTGGAGAAGAAGACGCGGATCTATCAGGCCTCCACTTCCGAGTTATATGGAAAGGTACAGGAAGTGCCACAGTCCGAAACCACTCCTTTCTATCCACGCAGCCCATATGCCGTTGCAAAGATGTATGCATATTGGATTACTGTAAACTATAGGGAAGCCTATGGAATGTTTGCTTGCAACGGAATATTATTCAATCACGAGTCTCCAATACGAGGAGAAACGTTTGTAACCCGTAAAATTACAAGGGCCGTCTCAAGAATCGCTTTGGGATTACAAGATATGCTTTATTTAGGAAATCTTGATGCTCAAAGGGATTGGGGTCATGCCAAGGACTATGTGAAAATGATGTGGATGATACTTCAAACAGACGAGCCTGAAGATTGGGTAATTGCAACGGGCAAAACTACTGCCGTGCGGGATTTTGTACGTATGGCTTTTTCTGAAATTGAAATTGAACTGGAATTTAAAGGAGAAGGTGAAAACGAAAGAGCCTTCATTAAAGAATGTAAGGATCCGGATTATCAATTGCCTATTGGAAAACAAGTACTGCAGGTAGATCCTAAATACTTTAGACCCACAGAAGTGGATCTGCTAATCGGCGATCCCACAAAAGCCAAAACAAAATTAGGATGGGAAGCTACTTATGATCTGCCTATGCTGATCAAAGAAATGATGGATAGCGATTTAAAATTGATGAAAAAGGATCAATTTCTAAAAAAAGGAGGCTTTACCACGCTTAATTATTACGAATAGCATGCAGAAGAATATGAAAATATTTGTGGCTGGGCATCGTGGAATGGTAGGCGCTGCTGTTTGGCGCGCGCTTTTGAAAGAGGGCTATAGCAATCTTATAGGAAAAAGCAGTAAAGAACTTGATCTAAAAAACCAGAAATCTGTAAATTCCTTTTTTCAAGACGAACAGCCTCAAGTGGTTATTGATGCTGCTGCCAGGGTTGGTGGTATTTTGGCAAACAACAATTTTCCTTATCCATTTTTGATGGAGAATCTTCAGATTCAAAACAATCTTATAGACGCAGCCCACTGCAACGATGTACAAAAATTCATATTTCTGGGCAGCTCGTGTATATATCCCAAGCTGGCTCCCCAACCTTTAAAGGAAGAGTATTTATTGACAGGGCCATTAGAACCGACAAACGAATGGTATGCAATTGCGAAAATTGCTGGAGTAAAAGCCTGCCAAGCTATTAGAAAGCAATTTGGGAAAGACTTTGTTAGTTTAATGCCTACCAATCTTTATGGGCCTTTTGATAATTTCGATTTGCAAACATCACATGTTCTTCCAGCAATGATTCGCAAGTTCCACGAAGCTAAAATGGATAATCATGCAGATGTAACATTATGGGGTAGTGGTACACCAATGCGAGAGTTTTTGCACGTGGACGACCTTGCAAAAGCGGTTGTTTTTTCAGTGAAAAATGTTTTGCCTGAATATTTGTACAATGTAGGGACAGGGATTGATGTTACCATAAATCAGCTAGCGGAAACTATACAAAAAGCAGTTGGCCATAAAGGAGAAGTAATTTGGGATAGTTCTAAACCAGATGGTACGCCACGTAAATTAATGGATAGCTCTAAAATGAATACTGTGGGTTGGAATGCAGAAATTTTATTGGACAAAGGAATTGAAAATACGTATCAATGGTTTTTAGAGAATCAGGAAAACTTCAAAGAAATCAAATTATAACTAAGGAAGAGGAACGGTTTGGATGGTGAGATTTATCTAGTGTATAAACAAATAAAAGATTCAGTTATAGTGACAGAAAGCAAAATTTTTAATTAACAAAACACTAATGTAGGATGAAAACAAAAGCAAATAGTTTATCAGCAACAAGTTTCATTTCTGATATTATTCAATCTGTAAAAAAAACACCTATAAAAAAGTTATTGCTTGTTTTCTTTTTGGCTTCAATCATTCTCTTTGCAATTGTAATGATTAATAGGATTTATCAAGTTCCCTTTTATAAGTTAACAAGTGATCCGAATGCCATCGCAGGTATTAATCCCTTATCTGGAGTGCTTTCGAACCTGGGTATTGTTTTATGGTGTGCTGCTACATCTAGTTGTGCATTAGCAGCTGCAATAGTTCGATCTAAAGGAGCAAAAAAGTTGTACTTCTTCTTACTTTATTCCTTTTTATTGTCGGCATTTTTAATGTTTGATGATTTATTTCAATTTCATGAAGACTTAAGTGGATTGATTGGATTGAATCAAAAAGTAATTTATGTTTTATTGGGTACAGCCGTTATTACTTATCTCATCTATTTTAGAAAAATCCTGCTTCAGACAAACATTATTCCTTTTTTGATAGGATTAATATTCCTCGGTCTTTCCATTTTTGCAGACACAGTTGTTTATAAAGTTTTTGGGAGCCAGCTTGGTGATTGGCTATACTTTATTGAGGATGGTGCAAAATGGATAGGTATCGTATTTTGGTGCTACTATTTTATTCATACTTCGTTTCAATTTATTACGAAAAATACTGGAACCTCTAGTGCTACCGATTTGTGAGTTATCCCTTTTATCAATTGAATATTATATAATTTAAAAATGTTTATAATGATAGAGGAAGAATAAAATATTCATTGCAAATTCATAATATTCACCATCTTAATAATCATAATGGTCTTAGCTTATAAAAGCTATTAGACAGTTTTATATGAAACTAATTACTTGTTTAAATAAAATATTTGTTTTTTGAATCACTATTTAATTTATACTATATAATTGAGAGAATTAATAGATAAAATACAATCTAAATTAGGGATTCACAGTGCACGGACAAAAAACATTTCGAAGCATGTCCTACTTTCCATGATATATAGAGGTGGAAGTATTGTTGCCACTTTTTTATTAGTGCCATTGACCATTAAGTTTTTAGATACAGAGAATTACGGTGTTTGGCTTACCATAAGTTCTTTTATAGCCTGGTTTTCTTTTTTTGATGTAGGTCTAGGAAACGGCCTTAGAAATAAATTCGCTGAAGCTAAGGCTAAAGGAGATTTAGAATTGGCAAAGGGTTTTGTCAGCACGGCCTATTATAGTTTAGGGCTTATTTGTTTGGGGTTATTCTGTGTTTCAGTATTGGGAAGTTTTTTTGTCGATTGGACGATTATTTTTAATGCTTCCGCCAGTTTGAAAGGTCAATTGCAACTATTGATGCCGATAGTATTTGGATGCCTGAGTTTACAATTGACTGCAAAATTAATCGCTACTATTTATACCGCTGATCAGAAGCCTTCAATTGAAGGGAAGATTAGTTTTATCACTTCTATTAGTTCATTAATTTTAATATGGATACTTACGCAAACAGTTGGTAACTCCTTATTAATTTTCGGTTCATTGTTCTCGCTATTGCCGGTATTAATACTACTGCTTTTTAATGTTTATGCATTTTCCAATAGATATAAAGATTATAAACCCAATATATCGTTATGGAAAAAGATATACTTCAATGAGATTTTTGGGTTAGGAGCAACGTTTTTTATTATTCAATGTTCCGTAATCATTTTATTTTCAACCGATAATTTTATTATTGCGCAGTTATTTAATCCAGAAGAAGTTGTTCCATATAACATAACTCAAAAATATTTTAGTATTTCATTGATGGTTTTCAATATGGTTTTGACGCCTTATTGGTCAGGCTTTACTGATGCTTATACAAAGAAGGATTTCTTATGGATTAGGAGGTCAATGAAAAGTTTGAGCAAATTCTCATTTGGAAGTATGCTCTTAACGATCTTGATGGTACTGCTGTCGCCTTTTATTTATAAATTATGGATTGGTGATCTTGTTTCTATTCCTTTTAACTTGACCCTAAGTATGGCAGTATTCTTTATTATATGTATTTTTTACTCACCTTATAATGCTTTTATTAATGGTCTAGGTAAAGTAAGGATGCAAATGTATACTTTAGTTGGAGCGGCGATTTTAAATATCCCCTTATCTATAATTTTAGTTAAGTATACCCCATTGGGAGTAGAAGGGGTTATCATAGCTACTATTTTATGTATAATCCCACACGCAATTATTTGTCCGTTGCAGTATTCAAAATTAATTAGTAATCGGGCTCATGGCATTTGGAATAAATAAAATGCGCCAATTTAAATAACACTCTTAATATGGAATATTTGAACCTTAATCTTTATTTTCCTAATCAATATACTCTTTGATTAATAATTTGAGTTTAAATTATAAAACCGATAAGATGAGAGTTTTACATTTGTTTAATGAAATAAATTTTTCGGGAGCAGAATTAATGTATAGAGATGCTGCAGACTATTTCCGGGAACAGGGGGTGGAAATGTATGCGTTAGGCACAGCCAAGAATTTCGGTAATTTCACTGATAATTTTAGGGAAAAGGGAATAAACACATTCCATAAACCATATAGGAGTAGGTTAGTTATTTCCAGACCAGGGCTTTCTTTCTATTGGTTTCTTTATAAATTCCTTAAGCAGAATAAAATAGATGTACTTCATATACACAGAGATGATATCTATTTTGCCGCTGTAATTGCATCTATATTAAAAGTGCGAAGTATAAAGACTCAACATAGTATCTTTTATAATAGAAAATTTACGCTTCCTATCTCAATAATGAGAAGGAGAATAGTAAGGGTTTTTTTTAAGACAGATTTTCATAGCATCGGCGAAAGTGTGCACAATCACGAATTGAAATATTATAAAAATCCGTCTACTAAAATTAACAATTGGTATAATTCAAAAAGGTTTTATGAGTGTACCGATTCAGAAAAAAGCGAGGTTAAAAAGAAGTTAAATATACCAAATGATGTATTTGTGATTATATCAGTGGGCGGATGCGCCGAAATTAAAAACCATCACGATATATTGAGGGCCATTGCAAATTTGAAAGAAAAACTAAATATTTTGTATTTACATTTAGGAAAAGGTAAAACAGAATGTGAAGAGAAACAATTGTCTGAAGATCTGGGTATTAATGGACTTGTAAGGTTTGAAGGGAATAAGGACAACGTGAGAGATTATTTAATAGCCTCCGATGTCTTCGTTATGCCCTCAAAATTTGAAGGGTTGGGTAATTCCTGTCTTGAAGCCATGGCATGTGGCATTCCAGTTATTTTATATAATGTAGTTGGCTTAAGAGACCTTATTTCGAACAATGATAATGGATTTTTAATTGAACCAAATCCACAGGAACTCGCAAATAAAATTGTTTTATATTCGGATAATCCACAATTAAGGAAAGAAAAAGGTTCTAGTGCATCAGTATTTGTTAATAAAAATCACAATATGATTACAAATGTCAATTCAATGTTGACATTTTATAAACAAGGCTGAATCTAATGGATTTTATTACTAGGATTTTTATAAGTTGATTGTGATAAAACTCATTGGAATATAATTAAACAGAGGAAATTTTATTAACCTTTAATGATTTCGTCTAAATGACCGAAATTATCAGAAGAATAGAAAATCTAGCGAATGATTAGATGTCAGAGGGCGTTAAAATGATGAATCTACCCAAGAAAAAAATAACAGTTTATCTATATACCTTCTTATTCGTTGCGATGAGCGGGAATCCTCTTTTTAGTATTTCCGACGATACTTCCAAGTATGTTTTTATTGCTTTTGTTCTAGTTCTCGTAGCAAAACATCACACCTATTTCAACCTTAACAAGGGGATTGTTTATTATAGGTTTTTTGCCTTTTATGTACTTATATTTCTATTTCAGAAATTAGTTTTGGGTTTTGTGTCATTCCCTAGCACCATTGCTTTTATGGCAAGAATTACCTTAGGGTATATTATAATTCGATATGTGGGTCATAATTTCAAGTACGCCTTTTTTCAGATAATGTTCATAGTTAGCTTGATAAGTCTGTTTGGGTTTATGTGGAATTTCTTAGGGAAAAATATTCCATACATTTACTATACACCAGCAGCGGATATATACTCCGATAATTCCAGCAGGAATATAATCTTTTACAACCAGCACGGATCAGGAGGAAGAAATTCTGGCATGTTTTGGGAGCCTGGCGCCTTCGCCTGTTATATTTGCCTAACCTTTCTATTTTATCTAGGGCACATAAGAACCCTGTTAAAGCTGCATAAATGGAAAGTTATCATCATTCTCATTGCTTTAATTACAACTTTTAGCACCACTGGATATATTGTACTTTTTATAATAGGGATAGCAACGATTTATATTGAATATAAAAAAAAATACGGAGCTTTTGTTTTGCCTATTTTGATAACCTTTGGGCTCATTGCATATATTACTTACCAGAATACTGAGTTTATGAAGGATAAAATGGATCATCAAGTAGAGGCAGCTTCTCAAAGAGACCAGGGCGAATTTGCTCCAGACCGTATGAGTGCCTTTCTTTTTGATCTCCACTACATTGGAAAACACCCATTGGTGGGCAATGGTTTTCACACTACAACACGGTTTGCAGACCATCCTTCTCTTCAAAAAGAAAATTTGGGACATGGTAATGGCTTCAGTGATTTTCTGGCATCTATGGGAATTTTAAGTTTTTTGTTTTATCTGTTTTTTATTGTTCGATACAATAAAAACTACCCTGTTATATTTGTTATTTGTATAATTGTTTTGCTTCAAGGAGAGCCCTTGTTGAATTATCCCCTATTTCTATGTTTACCCTTTGTCTTTATTTATGATGAACACAATCGCCGTACTGTTAACTTGCCACAATAGGAAAGAAAAAACTTTGCAGTGCCTTCAAACACTGTTTAAAGCCAATGTACCAAAAGACCTAGAAATGGAATTTTTTTTAGTTGATGATGGCTGCACGGATGGTACGGGCAAAGCCGTAAATGATATTTATCCAGAAATAAATATCATTTTGGGGAATGGTAATTTATTTTGGGCAGGTGGAATGCGGCTCGCTTTTAATGAAGCCAGGAAACATAAGGATTATGATGGATATTTACTTCTTAATGACGACGTGGAATTAACTGAGGACTTTCTCTCGAAAATAATTGAAACCCAAGAATATTGCTTAAAAAAGCACAAAAAGGGAGGTTTGTATTCGGGCTCCACGAAAGAAAAGAGATATGGCAACATTTCCTATGGAGGCAATTTACTAACAAAAGGGATTGATTATCCAACCTATAAATTAGTGCAACCTACAGATATTCCACAGCCGTGCCACCTTACAAATGCAAACGTGCTCTATGTAGAAAAAAGAGTGATTGACGAAATTGGTTTTTTCGATACAAATTTCAGTCATGCCTTCGCAGATTATGATTTTTCACTGCGGGCTTTTAAAGCTGGTTTTCCAGTATATATCACGCCCGGAATATGCGGCTATTGTAAAGATGATCACGGTAATAATTGGAGCAGTTCAAAAAAACTCAAAAACAGAATCGCATATCTGAAAAGTCCGACAGGTTTGGCCTACAAGGAATATCTGCATTATGGAAGAAATCATTTTCCAAAGCAGGTTCCGAAAATGTTTGTGAAACTGTGGGCAAAAACTCTGTTTCCTAGTTTGTGGAATTTTAAAAACAAATAACCAGATTATGAAACTTATAGTCAATGCAGATGATTTTGGTTTTTCGGAAGAGGTGGACGCGAATATTGTGAGATGCCACCAACAAGGTATTGTTACAAGCGCGACGATTCTATCAGGCGGGCAGAATTTTGAGCATGCTATACAATTGGCAAAAGAAAACCCAAAACTTGGTATCGGGGTACATTTGGCTATTGACGGACCCAACAATATTGCAAAGAAGTATGCAAGTTTGCTCGACCCACAAACTGGAGCTTTTTATGAAGATATAATCGCATTAAAAAAGATTAGGAATGGCGATTTTAATTTTGAAGAGTTAGTTTTGGAATATTCACTTCAGATTGAAAAGGTAAAAAATGAAGGAATAACTATCACACATTTGGATCATCACCATCATTTTCATCTTTATTTTCCAATTTTGAAAGCAGTAATTCAAGTGGCCAGAAAATATAAAATTCCCTATATACGACCACAGAAGATACTGTACGCGGCCAATAACCCATTTCCAAAAAAGATTTATAGACTTTATCATCAACTTTATTTATCGAGCAGATATGGCACCGTGGATGGCTACGCCAGCCTTATTGGGTGTGATTCAGAGCAAATGCATATTAAGTTTCAAACTATTTTAAATTCAAATAAAAGGATAATCGAATTAGTGGTTCATCCATTAAAGGAAAATGGGGAAATAGATTTTTTAATCAATTCCGAAATTGTTCGAAAAGCCCAAAACCATTTAATCAGTTACGCAGATTTGGTGTAAATAATGAAAGCGAAACAAACCATTTTAATATTTCATCCCGCATTGGCGCCTTATAGGGTTGACTTTTTTAATGCCTTGCACCAGGCATTCGACGCCCACTTCTATTTTAATTTGATGAATGTAAGCGATCAAAAATTTGATCAGGATGATTTGAAAAGTAGGAGTGAATTTTCATCAAATTATTTGCGGCAAGGATTTGAGTTTAAAGGAAAATCTTTTCGTACAGGCGCCATTTCAGCCATAAAAAAGCACAATCCAGACATTGTTTTATGCAGTGAGTACAGCCCACTTACGTGTTTGGTTTTTGCGTATGTTAAACTGTTCCAAAAAAGTATTCGGTTCTACACTATTAGTGATGACAGCATCGACAATTCCATAGAACGAAAAGGGGCTCGGAAATTATTGCGAAACATTATTTCGAAAAATGGCAACGGCGTTCTTTTTACGAGCGAAGCAGTTTGCAATTGGTATAAAGAAAATGTTTCAATAAAAACCAAAACCCTTGAATTGCCTATAATCCATAATGATAAAGTACTTCGTGCTCGATATTTTGACAGTTTAAATGAAGCAAATGCAAACATTGAAAAATATGATTTGGAAGGAAAAAAAATCATCCTTTTTGTTGGAAGATTGGTGGGGGTTAAAAACCTATCTTTTCTTTTAAAATGTTTTTCAAAAGTGAAAAATGAAGATTGTTTCATGGTACTTGTGGGCGACGGAGATCTTCGGGAAGAATTGGAAATACTGGCAAAAAATCTCAATATTTCAGAAAAAGTTATTTTCACGGGAAGAAAGGAAGGGAAAGCACTTAACAATTGGTACACTTTTTCCCAAATATTTGTCTTTCCCAGCACTTATGAACGTTACGGAGCTGTGGTAAATGAGGCCTTGCTTGGTGGATGTTACATATTATGTTCTACTGCAGCCGGAGCTTCCAGTTTAATAGATGGAAAAAACGGCCAACTTTTTGACCCAAAAAACGAGAAGGATCTTATTATAAAACTTCAAACCGCAATTGATAATTCAGAACCTATATTGTGTGATATAAAAACCCTTCGCGAAAACAAAATGCCTTTCACTTTTGATGAAAAGATTGGTTCTCTAATAAAGCAGCTATGAAGAAAAAAGTATTATTTGTTCTTCATCTTCCACCACCCATCCATGGTTCTTCTATGGTTGGTCAATACATAAAAGATAGTTCGATTATTAATGATGGCATAAATTCTCGATTTATCAATTTGGGCACATCCAAATCTTTGGATGAAATAGGTAAAAACCCAGTTAAGAAAATTGGTGTGTATCTGAGAATCGTTTTTAAAATGCTAAAAGAATTGATGTTTTTTAGACCTGATTTGGTTTATATAGCATTAACGGCAAAGGGACAAGCTTTTTATAAAGACGCTTTTATTGTTTTGCTAGCAAGACTATTTGGAAAAAAAATCGTGTACCATCTCCATAACAGAAGTATGGAGGAGCGGCAAGATAAATGGTTGGATGTTGTGATCTGCAGGATGCTTTTCAATAATACAGATGTTATTTTATTGTCGAAATATTTATATCCTGAAGTACAGAAATACGTTCCTGAGAAACGTGTACATTACTGCCCCAATGGAATTCCCCAATCTTCAAAGACAATTTTAATGCGAAAAAGGGAAAATTTAGAGGAAGTTCAAATTCTATTTTTATCAAATTTAATGAGGGCAAAAGGCGTATTTGTACTTTTGGAAGCCTGCAAGATTTTACATCAAAAGCAACTTTCCTTTCACTGTACTTTTATTGGTGGCGAAAGCGATATTACTTCTGAAATGTTTCAGAAAAAGGTAATAGAGTTGGGTTTAATAAGCCGTGTGCACTATGCTGGGCGGAAATATGGAGCGGAAAAAGGAGTGGCATTTTCAGAAGCAGATATTTTTGCATTTCCCACTTTAAGCGAAACCTTTGGACTTGTAAATCTTGAAGCAATGCAGTTTTCATTACCTGTTGTTTCTACGCTGGAAGGCGGAATTCCAGATGTGGTTGAAGAAGGAAAAACTGGCTTTCTTGTGGAAAAGGGTAATGCTAAGACTTTCGCTAATAAATTGGAAATACTAATAAATAACGAAGAATTGCGATTGCAAATGGGCGAGGCCGGAAAATTGCGTTACGACAAGCATTTCACCCTAAGAACATTCGAAAATAGCTTTTCATCGATAATCCACAAATTAAAATAAATGATTGACTTTAGTTAGAACATTTTAATTAAATTGGCGCCTCCTCCCCACAACGTACAAACCACTGTAAATACTGCTGATTCTCTTAAAAGTTGAATGTTAATTTCATTGAGATTAATTTTTTGTAGAAAATGTGATAATGAAAACCATTAATTTCCCGGAGGATAAAAAATTTATTTTCACCATTATTGATGATACTGATGATGCCTTTCTTGAAAGCATCAAGCCGGTATATGATCTCCTTTATAAAAATGGCCTTCGAACCACAAAAACTGTATGGGTTTATCCTGTGCGAGATCCAGAACGTTCGAAAGGGGATTCATTAGAGCACCCAGAATACAAAGAGCATATTCTTGATCTACAAAAAAAAGGATTTGAAATCGCACTGCACAACGTAGGAAGTGGTGATTTTGAAAGATCTGAAATAATCGATGGACTAAAAACTTTTGAAAATATTTTTGGCCAAAAACCAAAACATCACGTAAACCATTCTTACAATCCAGACAATATCTATTGTGGAAGCAAGCGCTTCAGCTTTCCGCTGAATTGGATTGTCAAAAAAATGTACTCGCAATACGATTCGTTTTTTGGCGAAGTGAAAGACTCGAAACATTTCTGGGGAGATCTTCATAAAAAACATATTAGGTACAGTAGAAATTACGAGATAGATCAATTAGATACTTTTGATAAGAATCCGTATATGCCTTATAAAGACAAAGTTTATGACGAATTTGCCAACTATTGGTATTCCTCCACTTTTGCGTCGAACCAATGGATGTTTAATCAAAAGGTAAATAAAAAAACCATTGACAAATTGGAAAATGATGGCGGTATTTGCATACTATATACCCATTTGGGGTACTATCATAAAAATGGAAAAATAGATGAAGGATTTAGAAAGGCAATCGAATACCTTGGTGCCAAAAAAACTGGTTGGTACATTCCGGTGAATGAAGTATTGGATTTTTTAATGGAGAAAAAGGTTGAAAATGGCGTACCTGAATACATTCCTTTTTGGTTCAAAAAACGATTGGAACTTCATTCCTTGCTCACCCGAATAAAATATAGATATTTTGTAAAAAAGGACGATTACCATTTTAAGCTTTCGGAAGAATACAATGACAAAACAACAATTAAACATTCGATTTAGATGAAACATCTCTACTTAATTTTTAAAAATACAGGAGAATGTCTATTTTGGATGTTCCATCTGCCCACTAAAAAACAAATAGTATAGACCGATGAAACGAATAGCGCTCATAGGTATTGGTAAAATGGGACTTTCTCATCTCGCCATTGCTAACCAAACACCAGGAATAGAGGTGAAAGCAATATGTGATACCTCAAAACAACTCATGCGGGCAATTGAGAAAAACACCAATTTTGTTTGTTATACGGATAGCGAAAAAATGATAAAGGAAGTTCCTTTGGACGGTGTAATGATTTTAGTTCCAAACGCATATCACTTTGATTTGGTAAAATATTGCATCGAAAAGGGAATTCACGTATTTGTGGAAAAACCATTCACTTTAAGCTATAACGACAGTAAATATTTGGTTGACTTGGCCAAAATAAATAATGTTAAAGGACAGGTAGGCTATGTAAATAGATTCAATCCTATTTTTCAGCGCGTCAAAAAATTGTTGGATAAAAATGTTATTGGTGAAATCAGCAATTACGTTAATAGAATGACTGGTGGTGTAATTTTAAAGGAAAGTAGCAAAGGTTGGCGCAATGATTACAAAAAAGGTGGAGGCTGTCTTTTTGATTATGGGCCACATTGTTTCGATTTGTCCTCTTATTTTTTCGGCACCGATGTGGAAGTGCAATCTTCGGTTTTAAAAAAAATATTTTCAACAGCGGTGGATGATATGGTTTATGCCACCTTACTTCACAATAATAAAATTGTGGGCTTCAATTACATAAATTGGTCCGATGGCTCTGTTCGCAAAGCAACTAATAATATTGAGATCACAGGAAGTAAAGGAAAGATTTTAGCAAGTAAACAAGAGCTGAGTATTTTTTTAACTGAAGAAAATAAGGAACTGAATCTTGAAAAAGGTTGGAACCAAATGTACGTAACAGATGAAAATATGGACGTGCCTTATTATTTAAGAGGAGAAGATTTCTCAAGACAACTCATTGAATTTTCAGATCTTCTAAATGGAAAAATAGAGGAATCAATTTCATCACTGTATAGCGCCAGTATTACAGACAGATTGTTGGAAGAAACCAAAAGTTTAAACAAGGGATTGCTATGATGGACAAAGTAATTTTTGGGGATAACCAGTTTTTCGGTGTAAACCACATGTCTGAACAGACTGCAATAAAACAGGCGCAGAAATTCAGAACGGCTGACGACATATATAAAACCCTGGAATACGTGAATGACATTGGCATTAAAAGCTTCATGTTTACAACGCATAACCAATTGGAGGAGGTTTTTGAAAAAATGAAAAGGAATCCAAAGTTTCACGATTTCAAACTATATCCAAGTATGCCTTATGCACATAAATATGCAGATGCATTGGTGGAATTGGGTCCTTTCGAAATGATCAATAAATTCACACCCGGTAATAAATTGGTTTCAGGATTGAAGGGAGTGGGATCGGTAATAAGCGCCAATCCTGTGCCGATTATGAAACTCCTGGTAGATTCAGAAATGAAGTTACTGAAAGGGATGAACGTGGAGGGAATCTTTCTGCTAAACATTGTAACTGATTTAATTCTAGGCCTGGAAATGCACGATATATTGTACGAATTTGCACAATACACTGAGAAAAAATACAACGTGAAGGCTGGATTTTTTACTATGAATTACGCCAAACTTCACGATGTTTTAGTGAATAAATTAGGATTGAAAGACCCCATAATTGTTAGCAATATCAACAAAATAGGCTTTAGGATGAACCCGTCAAAAGCTGAAGTTGAAAATGTTTTGGCAAAGAAAGATAGTTGTAATATCGCCATGTCGTTTTTAGCTTCGGGTGCGTTACGACCAAAAGAAGCGGCAGATTATATTGCTTCTATAAATGGTGTTGATGCGGTACTTTTTGGGGCCTCAACGCCAAGTCATATAAAAGAGACAAAACAGATAATAGAAGAAATTTTTAATAGGTAAACCCACTAATCATCGTGTATTATGGATCGTTTTTATATAGATAAAATAGGGATTTCAATTGTAAATTTAGAGACTGCAGTGAATTATTTAGCAACTGCCATCACCACAAAAAACTTTGGTTATGTGTGTGTTACTAATTCACGTGCCACGTATATAGCTAATCACGATGAATCTTATTGCGAAATTCAAAATGGATCGCTGCTTTCGGTTCCAGATGGGATGCCTCTTGTTTGGATTGCAAATAATGAAGGTCACAAGAAAATGGGCAAGGTTTCTGGGCAGGATTTAATGGATGCCATTTTCAAAATTTCGGTTGCTAAAGGCTATTCACATTACTTTTATGGTTGTTCGCAAAATACTATTGATTTACTTCAAGTGGAACTCTTAAAAAAGTATCCTGGATTACAAATAAAAGCGGCAGTGTCACCTCCTTTTCAGCCTGTAGAATCTTATAATATTGAAGATTTGGCGGAAGAAGTGAACGAGTTGGAGCCAACCTTTTTTTGGTGTGGTTTGGGAGCCCCAAAGCAAGAGATAATATTGGCAAAACTGCAGCCTCACCTTAAACAGACCATATCAATAGGAGTGGGGTTGGCCTTTGAGTATTTTGCGGGAACCGTAAAAAGAGCCCCAGTCTGGATGCAGAGGAATGGTTTTGAATGGATATATAGAGATGTACAGCAACCAATGAAGCTAGTTCGTTTTGCGAAACCGTTTAGCTTTATTTTCAAACGGATGATAGTTTCAAGATTTGGCTAGCAATATTTTGTGTAAGACCTAAATATTTTCTTAGAGTATTTGCTTTAAACGAAGAAAAATAATTTATTATGATAAAAGTTGGGATTCTTGATGGTCAAACGGTTCAAGCATTAATCGTGGCCAAGCAATTAAACAAGGCGGGGTATCGGGTAATTTTATTTTGTGATTCCCGGCTTTCTTATGGTTATTATACCAAGTATGCGCATGAGCGGATACTATGTCCTTCGCCAGAAACTGAAGTTGAAGAATTTAATAACTTCTTTTTGAAGTATCTCGAGAACAATACCTTGGATGTAGTTGTTCCTATGACAGATTATTCCGCAAAATACCTAAGTAAAAACAAGACGACTTTACTAGAAAAGGTTGCTTTCTCAATACCTGATTATGAGGTTTTTATGAATGGTTACGACAAGAATAGGCTTATGAAAGTCTGTGTTGATAATAATATTCCACACCCCATGACTATCGATCTTTCTAAATTGGAAGAGGGAAGTGAGGTTGCAGGTTTTATGTTTCCTGCGCTAATTAAGCCTAATCAAACCGCGGGAGCCCGAGGTTTTAAAATAGTGAACAACTTTAAGGAGTTATGGGAAAGTTATCCGGCTATTTACGAAGGATTCGGAGATTGCCATGTGCAAGAGTATATCCCCGATGGGGGTAGGCAGTTGGAAGCTCAGATTTTAATAAAGGATAACCAGTTGCTGATGAGCACCATAAATGAACAAATTAGATACTACCCAAAAGAAGGAGGTAGCAGTTGTTTTAATCAAACAGTAAAAAACGACCACATTATCGAAATTTGTACAAAAGTATTGAGATTGATTAAGTGGGAAGGTTTTGCAGATTTCGATCTTATTGAAGATCCGCGTGATGGAAGTATAAAAATTATGGAAATTAATCCAAGAGTGCCAGCCTGTCTTAAGGCTTCAGTAATTGCTGGGGTTGATTTTCCAAAGGCCATTGTCGAGTTTTCGTTAAATCAGCCAATCACAACTTATACATATAGGCCAGGCAATTATTTAAGGTATTTTAGTTTAGACTTATTATGGTTGTTGTCCAATAAAATGAAGTTTGGGTTGCTCAGGTCTTGGCTATCTAATTTTTTTTCAAAAAACCATTTTTTTCAGGACGGCGATATTTGGGATCCTATTCCTTTTATAGTTGGAGCAGTTTCTGGAATAGCTAAACAACTCGATCCTAAATTCAGAGCGAAGAAAGAAGGCATGAACACGGCCTTACTTTTTGCCATTGAACTGGAAATAATCTTTTTATTTTTATAATGTCAGGCTGATTTTTATGCCCAAATAGTCAATTCGAAATTGGGTTATTGTAACTTTATCAAGTAAAGGTCCTTTATGTTATAGTTTATTTTGATTTTTTAATGCCTAAATTTTTTATGTTGAATTGTGATTGGAAGTTTCTTAAATTTTAAAAATAACGCAAAGTAGTATGATGAAAGTAGGCATCTTGGATGGAGAGAGTGTTCAGGCGCTTATCTTTTCGAAGCAATTAAATAAAGCAGGATACCAAGTAATTCTTTTCTGTGATGCCAAGCTTTCTTATGGATATTACACAAGATACGCCCAAAAAAGAATAATATGTCCTTCCACCAAAAGCGAGATAAAAAAATTTCACGCTTTTTTTCTGAAATACCTAGAGACTGATTACTTGGATGTGGTGATTCCAATGAATGATTATTCGGCTAAATACCTGAGTGAATACAAAGATGAGTTAAAGGAAAAAGTACATTTTTCTATTCCTAATTTGGATGTGTTTATGACCGGATACGATAAAAACAAATTGATGAATGTGTGTGAGGCAAATAATTTGCCCCACCCAAGAAGCGTCGATATTTCAAAGCTGGTCGCGGGATCCAATATTGAATTTAAATTTCCTGCCTTAATAAAACCCAACGAAACTACAGGAGCAAGAGGATTTAGGAAAGTAGCAGGTTTTGATGAACTTTGGAAGCATTACGGAGCTATTTATAATGAATATGGTAATTGCCATCTTCAGGAATTTATTCCGCATGGAGGAATGCAGTATAAGGTGCAGTTATTAATGAAAAAAAAGGAGGTTATAAATAGTTCGGTAATTGCTAAGTATCGTTATTATCCAATTCACGGGGGCAGCAGTTGTTTTAACCACACAATAGTAAAAGACGAATTAGTGAAAATCTGTACAGAAGCTTTACAGATTATAGGCTGGGAAGGCTTTGCAGACTTCGATTTAATAGAAGACCCAAGGGATGGGAGTATAAAAATCATGGAAATCAATCCGCGTTCGCCAGCTTGTATCAAAGCATCTGTAATATCCGGAATAGATTTTCCAAATGCAATAGTCGATTTGTCGTTAAATATGCCAGTTAAAAAATACATTTATAGGCCAGATAAATATTTGCGTTATTTTAGTATGGATTTGCTTTGGCTGATTTCACAAAAGAATAAGTGGGAAGGTTTTAAGGAATGGAAAAAACATTTGTTTTCAAAAAAGCATTTTTTGCAGGATGGTGATTTGTTGGACCCTATGCCATTTGTTGTGGGAGCTTGCGCTAGTATCTTAAAACAATTAAACCCGAAGTTTAGGGCGTCAAAAAAAGGAATGAACCAATAGATATTCAAATTGCTGCTAGTTCAGAACAGTTTTTATATCATATATATTAAGTAAATTAGTTTCCTAAATAATATAGTAAACAGCCAACTAACCTTTGTAAATTTCATATAGATAAAATGAAAAATAAAATCCAAATAATACTGATTATATTGACATTGGTATTGCAGTCATGCGTTAGCAAAAAGCAAATTTTGTACCTACAAGATGCAGATCTCTATGATTATCAAAACATAGAATACGAATCTTCAAAAATTCAGCCCAATGATATTTTAAGCATTACAGTAAGTGCGCTCGTTCCAGAAACGGCAATACCTTACAATGTACAAACCGGCTCCAGTAGCATGAGCCAAAGTTTAGATATAGTAAAACTTCAAGGGTATTTGGTTTCAAAAGAAGGCACCATAGTTTTCCCTGTTTTAGGTAAGATAGAAGTTACAGGTAGAACTACCTCGCAAGTGGAAAAGGGATTGGAAAAGCTTTTGGAAGACGGTGGCCACCTAAAAGAACCGACGGTGAGCATTCGGTTATTAAATGCAAAGGTTACCATTTTAGGTGAAGTGAAAAACCCAGGAACCTATACATTTACTGAACAGAATATTACACTACCTCAAGCATTGGGATATGCAGGGGACTTAACAATAAATGGAAAAAGGGACGACATTCTTCTAATAACTGAGGAAAACGGGGTTCGTAAAGTGGTACATATTGATTTAACAAGTGCAGCATGGTTCAACTCATCCTATTATTATATAAAACCAAATGATTTCATTGTGGTAAACCCTAACAATGCTAAAGTGAAAAGTGCTGGTATAATTGGTGATGCAGGTATAGTATTAACCATTGTGTCCATTGCACTTACGGCAATTGTATTAATTGTAAAATAAAAATGAAAGGATCACCTCCATATTCGCTCGATATTCAAGAAGAGGAAGAACAATTTGACATCAAGAAAGCCTTGTCCAAATATTTACGGTATTGGCCTTGGTTCATAGCGGCTGTTTTCCTCAGTCTTGTTATAGGACATTTTTACCTTCGTTATGAGCCAGTAGTTTTTGAATCAGTTGCTAAAATAAAAATATTGGACGATTCCAAACAACTTAACATCTCAGTGGATCCAATGTCAATTTTGAACGGAAACTCCAAGATTAACATGGATAATGAAATTGAAGTTCTGGAGTCTTACCGAATCTTGAGCCATGTGGTTAAAGAGATGGATTTGGATGTAACCTACGCAGTAGTGGGGAAACTTAAGACTACGGAAATTTGGGACGCCCCATTTTTTGTATCCAAGGAATTTTCGAACGATAGTTTGATAAATCCCCTGGTTTACAACGCATCTATAGATGCTTCAGGGCTTACGTTAGTTGATGAGGAAGACCATAAAATAATAGTTGAACCAAACCAGGTGAGTGTTCCTACAAAATATTTCCCCATAAGTGTGACACTTTTGAAAAATATCAACCTAGATGAGTATAGTGATGCCAACTATAAAGTAGTCATTAGCCCTGTAAAGGAAGTGGTCATGAACTTGATCGATGAGATGAAGGTGGAAGCTACCAACAAAACAAGTGAAATTCTAACCCTCTCGCTGAAAGGGCAAAATCCTGAAAGGAATGAGCGCATTTTAAACAAAATAATAGAAACGTTTAATGAGGATGGTATCTTAGATAGGCAATTGGTTTCAAAACGCACTGTTGATTTTACGGATGAAAGAATTGTTAACCTTTCAGGCGAACTGAGCACGATTGAGGGCAAAAAAGAATCCTTTCAGAAAAGCAACAATCTTTCCTATATAGAAGCGGATGCTGGAATGAGCATACAGAAAAAATCTATTGCCGAAGATGAGGTAAATAAACTGCAAACACAAATTGAACTTTCAAAATTATTGAATGAGTCTCTTTTGAATCAGAGTGACTATGGGTTATTGCCAGCAGATATAGGCTTGGAAAGTAGCGGTATCAATTCTTTGGTATCGAGTTATAACAAAATAGCACTGGAACGTCAAAAATTGGCGGCCAGTGCTGGCGAGAACAACCCGACATTGCTCGAATTGTCCGGCCAGTTGAGCCGCATAAAGCAGAATATAGTAAATACGGTAAACGTTTACCAACAGCAGCAGAACGTTTCATTGGTGCAGCTTAGTCGACAAAAAAACAAGGCAGGAGCACAATTTTCCAGCATTCCGGAAAAACAGAATATTTTGCGTTCCATTGAACGGCAGCAGAGCATAAAAGAAAGCCTCTACCTTCTTCTTCTTCAAAAGAGAGAGGAGGCGGCGATTAACTATGCCGTAACAGCTCCTTCCGTGAAAGTAGTTGACTACGGATTGAGCGACAGCCATCCCGTATCTCCCAAGAAAAAGGTTGTTTATGCCATTTCATTATTTATGGGAATTTTGCTTCCTTTTGGATTCTTTTATATGAAGTTTACCTTGGACACAAAAATCCACGAGCGGGCTGATGTTGAGAGATTGCATGCAGATATTCCTATAGCGGCGGAAATTCCTTATTTTGAAAATATCAAAAGCTTTACGCAAGCAAATGATCGCTCTATTCTCGCTGAATCTTTTAGAATTTTGAGCACCAATGTTAACTATCTCCTAGGTAAAAAAGGATCGGAAGGAAAGGTTGTTTACGTAACTTCATCCGTTAAAGAAGAAGGAAAGACCTTGATTGCACTAAATCTTTCATTGGCCTATGCCAGTATAAAAAAGAAGGTCTTATTAGTGGGTGCCGATTTAAGAAACCCACAATTACAATCCTATTTTGATATTGACAAAAATGCCGTTGGTCTTTCTAATTATTTGCACGATCCAACAATAGATTGGAAACAATGCATTAATAAAGGATTTGGTTTAAATGATTTTCATAAAGTATGTTTTTCAGGTGCCATACCGCCAAACGCCCCAGAGCTTTTATCGAGCTTGGCGTTTGAGGAGTTTATAAATACCGTGAAAAAAGAATTTGATTATATTATTGTGGATTGTGCCCCCACATTATTAGTTACCGATACACTTTTAATTTCGGAATACGCAGATTCCACTTTATTTGTTGTAAGAGCTGAATTTACAGATAAGCGCTTATTCGAATTTATTAAAGGTTTAAACAAAAACCATAGACTAAATAATATGGCAATCGTAATAAATGATGTGAAAATCGACAAATTGAGTGGTTATAATTACGGCTATGGTTACGGTTATAGTGAAAGCGCTATTTCAAGGCCTTGGTACAAACGTCTTTTTAAGAAAAAGACCTTTAAGCCTGAAAGTTAATTTTGGAATAAGACTAGATGGATTTTTTGGCCGATACATTGTGCTCTTTTATATATTGGATATCGGTGGGTAACTTGATTAAAGAGTGAATAGCTTCGATCGTAGCGTAAACCTAATCGTTTTAACAAGATTTTTACATCTGGTTTATTAACTTCGCACTCTTCTCATAAAATAATAAAAAATGACATATTCAAAAAGCAGCTTTTTTTCCTTTCTGCTCCTTTTCACTTTCTCATCGGTAATTATCGCGCAGGAAGTAAATCAAGACAACCAGCATCTTTTTGATGACTTTAGCTACAGACAGGGCAATGTTTATAGGACTGCCTCGGGAAAACCTGGACCTGAATATTGGCAGAATTCTGCTGATTACAATTTGGAAACAACACTGGACGATAAAAATCACACTGTTTCTGGAGTGGTCACTATCCATTACACCAACAATAGCCCGGAAACCTTAGATTTCATCTGGCTCTATCTGGAACAAGATCGATTTACTGAAAAGTCTCGTGGAACATTGACCACGCCTGTTCAGGGAAATCGCTACAATGGCGATGTTGAAGGCGGTTTCGAACTATCAGATGTTTCAGCAAGAACGAAAACAGGAACTTCTTCAAAATATTTAATCTCTGATACGCGGATGCAACTTTTCCTAGATAAGCCATTAGCTGCTAAAGGTGGAGAAGTTACTATAAAGATGAATTTCAAATTTAAAGTTCCTGTTGAGGGTATGGACCGAATGGGAAGGCTAGAGACTAAAGATGGAACTGTTTATGCCATTGCCCAATGGTATCCACGTGTGGCAGTATTTGACGATGTTGTGGGTTGGAATACGGAGCCGTATTTGGGAGCGGGTGAGTTTTATTGCGAGTATGGAAATTTTGATGTAAAAATCACCGCTCCGGCAGATCAAACTGTAGTATGCTCAGGGATACTTCAAAATCCAAATGAAGTGCTTACAAAGTCGCAACAAGAACGTTTCGCACAAGCTGAAAAGAGTGATAAAACAGTTTATATAATCAAACCTGATGAGGTTGGTAAACCAGTTGCTCATACTAAAACCAATGGAACGCTAACTTGGCATTTTAAAATGGAGAACACCCGCGATGTGGCTTGGGCCTCCTCAAAAGCATTTATTTGGGATGCTGCTCGTATGAATCTAGGCGAAGGAAAAACAGGATTGGCGCAATCTGTATATCCTAAAGAAAGTGATGGGAAAACTGGTTGGTCGCGTTCCACTGAATTCACCAAGGGATCCATCGAATTTTACTCAAAAACCTACTATCCTTATCCTTATCACAATGCCATAAATGTAGCGGCAAGTGTAGGAGGAATGGAATATCCTGGCGTTAGCTTTTGCCATTATCAGAGTAGAGGTGCTGATCTATGGGGAGTTACAGACCACGAATTTGGTCACAATTGGTTCCCGATGATTGTGGGGAGCAACGAACGCCGTTATCCGTGGATGGATGAAGGTTTAAATACTTTTATAAATCATTACAGTACGGTTGCATTCAACAATGGTGAATTTCCAACTGAAACTGATAACCCTCGTAGTTTGGTTCAGTATCTCACTTTTGAAAACCGGGAGGGTATTGATACTTCTCCAGAAGTAGCCAATGCAAGAAACTTGGCCTATACTGCATATTACAAGCCTGCAGCGGGTCTTTATATGCTTCGTGAATATATACTGGGTCATGAGCGTTTTGACAATGCCTTCAGGAGTTATATCCGTCATTGGGCATACAAACATCCACAACCAAACGACTTCTTTAATCATATAGAAAATGTTGCGGGTGAGGACTTATCCTATTTCTGGAAAGGCTGGTTTTATGGAAATGGCAATATAGATATGGGTATCACTTCAGTAAATCCTTATAATAAAGGTGGTTATCTTATTACCGTTGAAAATACTGGGGAAATCCCGATGCCTGTAGAACTTCAAGTGATTTATTCTGATGATACCACAGAAGATGTACGGCTTCCGGTAGAAATATGGCAGCGCGGTAATAGCTGGACTCATCTTTTAAAAACAACCAAAGCGGTAAAACGCGTTGTTATGGACCCAAATAAAATGTTACCAGATGTCAATGTTTTAAATGACGCTTGGAACAAGCAATAATCTCAACTTTTTATAAAGAGAAATACTTCTGAAAATTTAATTTTTCAGAAGTATTTTTGTTTTTAAAATATTGGCTGATTTAATTCTCGGTCATTTGAGCGATTTCTGTAGTTAAGTTTGGACGAAAGTCTTAATTATTCTTATTTGGTGAATCGGGTTTCGGTGGAACTGGAAATGATGGAGGTGCAAGAGGAACAGTGTTGTTTTCACTTGAAACTGGCGTTTCAGATAAAGTTATGGTTCCTTTACCGTCATCTGTTTTGGTTACGTAAACCCTTAATTTACTATTGTTATTAAGTAACTCATCTGCCTTTTCTGGAGTGATTACCTTGTCATTATAATAATAAGTTGCGCCATCTATTCCATTATTGGGTTCTAAATCTTTATTATTTAAAGGGAATGATGATGGAGTAGATAGAACGAATTTTTTCCCGTTTTTCATCGGGCTTTTTGAAAGACGTATAACTTCCTGCCCGTTTTCTTTGGTGATGAGTGAAAAGATCTCATTTTGATTATTGAAAAGCAATTCATTTGCTTTTTCGATGGTAATTACCCTATCCTCATAAATGAATATCGCTGACCGGTCGGATTTTATGTTTTTATTATTATTGTAAAATGAAGGAGTTGCAGGAATAGGAATATTTGTGTTTATGTTTTTGTTGAAATGAAAGTTTGATT
This sequence comes from Aequorivita sp., assembly GCA_034675805.1. Lineage (GTDB taxonomy): Bacteria > Bacteroidota > Bacteroidia > Flavobacteriales > Flavobacteriaceae > Aequorivita. The sequence continues at coordinate 2,463,632 of JAUCCX010000001.1, forward strand.
TATTTGGAGAAGGAGTTGATGCGACCTTCGGAAAAGGTTCAGCTTTTGCTTTCTGTTTATCTGTCATTTTATTATAAATGGCATTCAAGTATTCCAGATCTTTCTTTTCGATAATTCGTTTTCCAATATCAAGAGCGTTGTATTTTTTAGCCAGTTTGTTGTATTCTTTTATTTCGGCTTTAGTGGCTTTTTGTTGGATTATTTTTCCTGTTGTTTTATTTTCTTGATTTTTCATTACTATAACAGTCAAGTTTTTTACGTCGCAAGACTGTAATATTTCCCTGACTTCTTCTGCTATGGTGATACTATCTAGGGTTTCAACCTGAATACTCGCGGCGAGATACTTTTGCTTTTGCTCAGTCGTAAGATTTGTGTTTAATTGGTTTATCTGAGCTTTTAAATCACTGAGTTCAACAAAATCTCCGTTCAACTTAATTTTTAAGTTTTCATCAATTTCAATCTTTATATCTTCAATAGTATCGGTGGCAGAAACAATGTTTTTATCAACTTGTCTTGTAACAGTTTCTTTCGTGCTAAAGCCATAAATCAAAAAAGATAGCAATGGTAAAATCATTAGGCTTCTAAATATAATTGCGGTACGGGAGGTGTTTGTTTTCATAATTGAAAATCGTTTTTTCATCGATGAATAATTGATTGAATGTGCTAACGATGGCGTTAGAATATTACTATGGTCATCGGGAGTTGAAAATGCCAATAATAGTTTTTGATAGGCTGCCATTTCAATCCCTTTTTTTAAAACTGCTTGGTCTGCAAGAAATTCATGGTTGAGTTTAATGCTTCTTTTAAGGAAATAAAATAGCGGATTATACCAAAATACTATTTTTAAAATTTCAATTAAAATAATATCCAAACTGTGTCTTTGACTGGCGTGGGTTTCTTCGTGAAGCATTACTTCAGAAGGAATTTTACCAGTTTCATATTGTTTTTTGTTTGAGAAGATATAACTGAAAAATGTATGAGGAATGACAGGTTCATTTAAAAGAACATTTATAAAATCATTTTTCTTATACTTAGTGTTTTGATGTATTGTTCGAATTAAAAAGTGAATATTTCTAAAAAATTTCACACTGAAAAATAGCACCCCTAGTCCGTAAATTATCCATAAAATTATTGGCCAATAATTTATTGTCTTCTCAGTTTCGGTAAATATTATTTGTTTCGTTCCAGTTATATAAATAGGAATGATTGGGGAAGGCTCAACATAAGTTGTAAATGTTATCAGCGGAATGAAAAATGCTACGGCTATACTTCCAAGCAGATAAAACCTTTTAAAATGGTGCATAGAACTGTTTTCCAAAACTATTTTGTAAAAGAAGAAAAATAGGGCGAGACAAATTGTCGATTTTAAAAGGTATAGTTCCATAATCACTTCTTTTTAATTTCAGAATCGATTAAAGCTTTCAACTCCTTCAACTCTTTTTTTGAGAGATTGGTTTCTTCAGTAAAAAACGAAGCAAACTGAGAAGGACTGTTATTAAAGAAAGTTTTAATCATACTATTGACCTGTTTAGAGAAGTAGACTTTCTTTTTTACCAGTGGAAAGTACTCGCGTGAACGGCCAAGTTGAATATAATCTACAAACTTTTTGTCCTGCATACGTTTTAATAGTGTGGCAACAGTAGTAGTGGCAGGCTTTGGTGCTGGATATGCATCTATTAGATCCTTCATAAAAGCGCGTTCCTGTTTCCAGAGAAGTTGCATTAATTGTTCTTCGGCTTTTGAGAGTGTCATCTTTTTGAGATTGGATTTAACTCTACAAACGTAGAATAATTGTTTTAATTCTACAAACGTAGAGGGTTTAAAATTTCAAATGATAAAAAATAGATACTAAAAGATTTACGAAATACTTTATGCTAGGGAATTGAAAGCGTCTTTTTCTCAGAGATAAAACTCCCGTCATTAGCAGTTCCCTCAATAAAAACAGATATACTATCTATTATTGGTCGCGGAATTTTGAATTCGATATGTCCATCATTTTGAATCGAAAGTCTGGGAAACCAACCAATTACTCCATAATCTTGATAAAATTTTCCCTGATAAGTAGTGTATTCAGGAGTATAAAACTTTTTTGGAGTGCTAAATGCCAATGGAACTGAAATTTCTTGAGATACATTTCTCTCCATTTTACTTTGGGCAATTGTAGGATCGGTATATATTTTTATCACACCCGCAGCTCCACTCCCTCCTTCACTAGCTCCGGATTTATCGAAAAAGATGTAATCTACGTCGTCCATTGTGTAGTTAGATAAATTATCGATGTTCGCGAGTTTTATATCGTTGAAATAAACAATCACTGGTGTAACTTTAACCACGGTATTGGTAGTTCCGGATAGTGTTCCAACCGTAGTAATTGTCTCTCCCCGTCCAAAGGTAGTAGGCCTTCTGTTTGTTATTATAAGTCGCCCTTCGTACTGAAAAACGTTAAAGCCTTGCAATCTTATATAATCACGTAAGAAAACATTCGATTTTCGAATCTGATCATCTATGACTTTAACTTTTCCAAAAGGGCTTGCTATCAATTTATCTTCTCGCGTAAGTGTTTTGTTTGCCGTAATTACAACTTCCTCAAGTTGCTCTGCGTTCTCCCAACTTGTTTTTGATATCTTTTGTCCTGAATAAGTATCACTAACGGTTCTGTCATTTAAGGGTGCTGGGCTTCCGCTTTTGTTCAAATCTGGAATTCTTGCAGGGGAAAATTGCAAATATAAATTAGGCTTCTCAATATTCTTATTTTTTTTAATGCCGCTAAATCTTATTGTTTCTGTATCCATAGGATATAGGCCTACTGCACCAAAATCTTTAGCTCCTTCATCAATATCAAAAACTTCTATTTTATTATTTATACTGGCATACATTGCATATTTCGGGGCAGGTTTGCCGTTGATATTTGCTCTAAAACTAATGCCGTTTTCATATTCGTAAAGTGCTTTTGGCGGATTGTTGAAAACAGTATTCCAATCATAGCTGCTCCATCCCTGTGTTAAAAGCACATTGTCCAATTCAAATTTCTTTTTTCGGGTGATATCGGTAAAATAATAGGTAGCATTTTCAATATAACTTTTAATATAGGGTTGCAGGTAAGTTGCTGAAATGATATTATTGTTTGGGTTGTAGGATTTTGATTCACTAGGAAGAACTGATACGCTGAAGTTACTAGGTAAAGCCGTGTCGATGTTATTAATCGGAATCTTAATTGTCAGGGAATCTTTTGTGTTTTCAATTTGCGAGTTTTGTGATGACAAAAGGTTTATTCCTTCATATTTAAAAAACATCCGCTCTAAAATTGGTTTGCTATTTTCATCGAAAAGCGTAAAAATATTTATACCGGGGCTCAAATCTTCATAATTGATTATTTTTATCACTTCCAAAGATTTTTCTAAATTCACTACGATGGTTCTAAGTATTTTTCCGTTGTGGATTGCCAAAGTGTAATTGTTGTTTTTGATCTCTTTAATAGTGTTTTCATTGGTACGAAAAGAAAGCGCAACTCTGTTTTCCAGATCATTCATCGTTAAAGCAATTCCTTTATATTCTGCTTTTTTTAGAGTAAATTCTTGTTCTGTGTTGTTAAAACTTAGAATCACCCTATACAGATCCATTGCGTTTGGCAAGAAGGTGAATTTACTGATACCAAAATCATTTGTTTTAAAATCGCTCAGTGTCGTGTTTTCTGAATTCACGATCTTCCCAACAACATTAGAAACTCCAAAACCCAAACTATTCTTTATAATAACGCCGACAGAGTTTTTTACATCAGCAACAAAATATCCACCTTCAGGAAGAAACTGAGCATCTAGCTTTGAGGTTGTTGATTTGGTTTTTTGAATATCATCCACTTCCGAATCTACAATCTTTATTTCCTGGGTATAATAGTTATCCTCCTCAAAATTCCGCATCCAATTGGTATATGCTTTAAAAGTATATATCCCTGAAGTAAAAAGGCTATCGATTTGAAAGGAACCGCTGGCAAAACCATTGGAAGCTAAAATCATTTGACTTTTTATAATTTTATTTTTTTCATCCGAAATTGTGCAGTAAACATTGGTTGCCGTAGTTGAAGGTTTCTTATTTAACTTACCGAAAATATAGACAGTAAAACCCAATATCTCTCCCTTCAAATAAGTGGTTTTGTTGAGGTGGGCGTAGCTTATTTCACGCGGCAGTTCAGTATATTCTTTATATGACGTAACCAGATCTGAAGTTTTTATGTTTTGACCGAAACCTGAATAAGAGGAAATCAACATCACAACTAGACTGAATTGGAATAGTGTTGAAAATGTATATTTGGAATTCATAATTTTGAAGTTTTAACTTTACGTTAGGTATTATAAAAATACGTTATATAACCCACAAACTTTATTCCGTAATCTTCTGGCATGCTTTTGAGAAGGTTTTTTCAACCCATTCAGCTATCTTTGCATCCACATTCTCCAAAGCCTTGGTGAATGAGTAAAAATTTTTAAGTATGAGTTTAGAAACGGAATTACAACAACGAAGCAATAATAAATGTGAACTTTGTGGAAATGAAGAAAACCTTGGTGTTTTTGAAGTGCCAAGTTCTCCTATCTCTGGAATTGAAGCGTCCATTTTAATCTGTAACACTTGTAAAGATCAAATTGAAGATCCTGAAAAAGTGGATTCTAACCATTGGCGTTGCTTGAATGACAGTATGTGGAGCACAGTTCCAGCTGTTCAAGTTGTAGCGTGGCGAATGCTAAACAGATTAAAAGGTGAAGGCTGGCCACAGGATTTGCTGGATATGATGTATCTGGAAGATGAAACAAAAGAATGGGCAAAAGCGGGTGTTGAAGAAGAAAAAGGTGATTCAGTTATTCACAGAGACAGTAATGGTGTGATTCTAGAAGCTGGTGATTCTGTAGTGCTTATAAAAGATCTAAAAGTGAAGGGCAGTAGTATGGTGGCCAAACAAGGAACAGCAGTCCGTAGAATTTCCCTAGATCACGAAAACGAAAAATACATTGAAGGTAAAGTTGACGGCCAACAGATTGTCATTATTACCGATTTTGTGAAGAAAATTTAATATTCTATTCTTTTCGAAACTTAGATAGTTCCAATAGATTTAAGAAAAACAAAAGTGCCAATTGCTTTAGATAATTGGCACTTTTCATAGGCTTTAATTTAACTTCTTAATCAAAGAAACTAGCGTCGAGCGAATATTTGAATGTCCCATTTTGGCATTCCAGTATTTCGGAGTAAGTACCAGAATCTACATAGTATAATACAAATCTGAACTCAAATGTTCCTTCCACGATTCTTTCCTGTAAATCAAATTTTGTAATGGTAATACTTCCATCTTCTTCTTCATAAGCTTGGGTAGTTGGAGTAGAACTGTCATTGTAAATTATATTTACGTTAGACTGTGCATTTCCGCCAGAAGTGGCAGTATCGGTCAGTAAATATGTTCCTGGTGCCCATTGACTTTCTGGTATAAAAAGATTGATCTCCTTTGTATTTTTAAATGTAGGATCCATAAAAGCACTATTTCCCTGAATTGCCAAAAAGTTTTCATCAGTTCCAGAAAACAACACAACTCGTGTAGCGTCAGTTTGTCCGAATAGGAATGGTTTCATATTATTATACTGAACTCCCGCAATGTTGGCGGTCATAAGCGCAAAAGAAGGATTACTGCCAGGTGTATTGGTTACAGGGCCTACGAACTCACTGGTTGTATCGGCACAAACACGACGTAGATAAAAGTCATAAGCTACGTTAAAATCTAATCCGATTATTGATACAGGACTCGTTGTGGCAGTTTTAATATTACCATTACCTTGCTGAAATCCTGCAATGTCATATTCTATTTCATAAGTAGAATCATCTGTGGTATCGTTATCCCAGCTTAATATTACTTGAGAGGCATTATTGTATTCCTCAAGCTGAAAGTTAGTAGGGCTCTCACAAGAGGATCGGTCATTGGAATCATCATTACTGCTGCAGCTTATAATGACAAAGGTTAATAATAAGATTGAAGTTTTGAATAATCGATTTTTTTTCATTTACGTTTTATTTAGTCGGTTTTTAAGCGCGCTAAAATATATTTATAATTCTTTACAGACAAAATAAATGCAATTTCTTTAAAGATATTCTTTATATCGAAGTAGAAAATAGGTACGAAATCAAACCTGATTAATACTGTATTTTTTTGGTTTAAAGAAAATTACAGAAGCTGTTTAATTCGTTCCAAACCTTTTTAAGGTAGATTATCAATAGCGTGAAGAAAAGGGTGAATCTTATTTTTTATGAAGACCTCTCAAGCTTTAAAAACTTGAGAGGTCTTAACATTTATTTACTCATCTCCGTAAAGAAATGATAGAATTGCGGAATGGTCTCAATTCCCTTTAAATAATTCCAAATTCCAAAATGCTCGTTAGGGGAGTGGATGGCATCACTGTCCAAGCCAAACCCCATCAAAATGCTTTTGCTCTTTAATTCTTTCTCAAACAAAGCAACAATTGGAATACTTCCACCGCTGCGTTGTGGGATCGGTGTTTTTCCAAATGTTTCTTCATAAGCTTTCTCAGCGGCTTTATATCCCAAACTGTCAATTGGAGTTACATAGGCCTGTCCCCCATGATGAGGTTTCACCTTTACCCGAACCCCTTCAGGTGCAATACTTTCAAAGTGCTTTTTAAAAAGTTCAGTTATCTTTTTCCAATCTTGATTTGGTACCAAACGCATACTGATTTTCGCAGATGCTTTACTAGCAATCACTGTTTTAGCTCCTTCACCAATATAACCGCCCCAAATTCCATTTACGTCCAGAGTAGGTCGGATAGAATTACGCTCATTAGTAGAATATCCTTTTTCGCCGTAAACAGCATCAATGTCTATAGATTCTTCGTAATCTTTTAGATTAAAAGGTGCTTCCGCCATTTTTGTTCGTTCTTTTTTTGAAAGGTTTTCTACGTCATCATAAAACCCGGGGATGGTTATATGATTGTTTTTATCGTGAAGAGAAGCTATCATTTTGGCAAGCACATTTATTGGGTTGGCCACAGCACCGCCGTATAGCCCACTGTGCAGGTCACGGTTAGCTCCAGTGACTTCTACCTCCACATAGCTCAATCCGCGAAGGCCAGTAGTTATTGATGGCGTATCCTTTGCAATCATTCCAGTGTCGCTAATCAAGATAACGTCATTGGCTAATTTCTTACGGTTTTTGGTAACAAACCACTCAAGACTGCTACTTCCAACTTCCTCTTCGCCTTCAATCATAAATTTCACATTGCACGGTAATTGGTCAGTCTTGGTCATATATTCCAAAGCCTTTACGTGCATATACATCTGACCTTTGTCATCACAGCTTCCACGTGCATAGATTGCACCTTCGGGATGAAGTTTCGTCTTTTTGATAACAGGCTCAAATGGTGGGCTCTCCCATAAATCTAAGGGATCTGGTGGCTGCACATCGTAATGGCCATAAACTAAAATAGTGGGCAGTTTTTTGTCGATCATCTTTTCGCCGTAAACAATTGGATAACCTGGTGTTTCACAAATTTCAACAGTATCGCAACCCGCTTTTTCAAGTTGTTTTTTTACTGCTTCGGCTGTTTTTATCACGTCTTTTTTATAAGCCGGATCTGCACTAATAGAAGGAATTTTTAAAAGTTCGATTAATTCATCTAAAAATCGATCTTTGTTTTTTTCGATATAAGGTTTTGCACTTTTCATCTGTATAATATATTTGAGAAATAGGAAGATGGAATACCCAAATATACATCTTCGGCTTGTTTATAAATAATTAATGGGCATTTCATAAAGGTTATTTTGAAGAAAAGCTAAATTACAAAACACTACTCAAACTACGCAGTATATATAGGAAATGCTGTTTGGCTTTAACTTACATTTAGCAGATTTTGAAATTTCTAAAAATAATTATTTATAAAACCGAAATCTTGTTTATATTTGCACTCCTTTTACAGAGAATCCTAGGTATTTTGTAAAAGAATTTAATGCGGGCGTGGTGGAATTGGTAGACACGCCAGACTTAGGATCTGGTGCCGCGAGGTGTGAGAGTTCGAGTCTCTCCGCCCGCACTTAATAAAGGCTCTTCTTTAATTAGAAGAGCCTTTTTTTATTGCTAGACTTTATCTTTGCGCTCACACAACATTTGTAGATTAGGCTACCCCTTCGGATCAATCATAATTGTTGTGTTTATGCAAAGATTGTTGTTTGTCTGCAAAAAAAATATCCTGCTATTTTTCATATCTAAACTATTCTCTGAGAATTTTTAACTTTGAAAATGAGGCAGTACCCAGTTTTTTAAATCCCAGGGCACACCTAGCAGAATTGCACTATTTTACTCCTGAACTTGACAATCGCATCACCATGTTGTATATTAGCACTAGGCACTTCTACAAGTATACCTTTCCTCTCTGAAAATATTATTTGGAAGTATATTTGTCCTTTTATTTTCAGACCGTATGTCGGCTCCATGCCGTCTGTGTGCCGACTCTATGTCGACCATACTCCATAGATACTTCATATATACCTCTAAAATTCTTTTATTATTGCCGTTGCTTTTCCAAGGCTTCTAAAGAGTCAATATTACTGTTGGTTTTTATTACACATATCACCATTTAAAGATAAACCTGTATGGTTATTTTTGGGACACATCCATCCCTTCCTCGATCAAAGTTTCGATTTCTTCTTTTTCTTCCCCATTCAATTTCGGGTTTTTTGGGGTTTTTACTTTCTTTTTGTGGTGTATTTCATAATACATCGCAAAATGGTCACTGCCAAAGTTTTTTGATCGAACCATATTCCCAACATATAAATCTTTGGTATGAAAAAGATGATCCAAAGGAAATCGTAAGAAGAAATAATTGGCATGAAAAGTTGAGAAGAAGCCGCGTCCTACTCTTGGATCAATCATTCCGGTCATTTTTTTGAATAATCGTGTTGTTCTACTCCACACTACATCGTTCATATCCCCGCAAACAACAGCCGGTTTATCTATGTTGCGTATTTTCTTTCCGGTAAGCATAAGTTCTGCATCTCGTTCTTTGGAAGTTTCATTTTCAGTTGGACTTGGCGGTGCGGGATGCAAACAACAGAAAAAGATAGGGGGATTTCCTTCTGTGGGAAAATCGAAAAAGATAGAAGGTTTGTTATCCTCAATCTGATATTTTACTTTCACATTCTCCAATTCTGTTTTTGAATAAAGATGCATTCCATAGAAATTCTCCAATGGGACCTTTACAGTATATGGATAATTAGTTTCAATTTCAGAAAGATGTTTTTCCCAATCTTTGTTGGTTTCCATTGCCAACACTAGATCGGGGTTAAAGCGTTTTATTTCGTTTAAAAATGCAGAATAATTAGAATTTGTCTGCAAAACATTTCCTGCTAAAATAGACACATGGCCATCACTATCCTCGTGCAATCTTCTTCTTGGGAAAAATGAGCTGTAAGGTAATACTTTAAAAAGTTGATATCCCATCGAAGTAACAAGGGTAATCAATAGTATCCAGCTTAAAATTGTATATTCTTTTTCGAAATAAAGAAAGGATAGCAAGAGAATGAATTGAATGAAAAGCGATTGTAACCGTACAAAATCTGCAGTTCGAAAGAACCAATGCGGATTGCGCGTAGCAGGGAAAAACGGACTTATAACAAAGAAGGTTATCAGAATATACAATACCATTCTTCAAATTTAAGCCTTTTCAAAATGCTAAAGATTATAAATGTCTTTTTTGAATAGGGGCTTATAGTTACTTTTGCGCTTCAAAAATTATAATTAATGAAAAAGTTTATCCTTACCATTTCTTTTATTCTTTGTACTGTTGTCTTTTCCTTTGCTCAAGATTACACTACGCCCAATACTGGCGTAACCTGGACTTTGAACGACATTGCTGCCGCAAGTCCTGCAACAATTACCGTTTCAGGAACTAACTATACACTTATGGGAAATCTTACAGTTGCTGAAAACGATACTGTTATTATAGATTCAGAGCTTACCCTTTCCATTAATGCTGATTTATTGGTAACTGTATTCGGTACTTTCCGTATAGCTGCTGCGGGAGAGACAGTAACTATTACCGCCGTAGATCAAAATGCACCTTATAAAGGCTTTCGTTTTGAGGAATCTTCCGACATCGAATTGCAAAATGTCAATATTGAATATGGGGGTGGGCTTCGTGTGCTCACAGAGGCTTTCAGCCTGTTGGATTGTAGTCTTAAGAATAATGTAGCGGGAGCCACAACCAGTGCAGTTGTTCAATTGTCGCGAGGGAATCCGGAAATAATCGGAAACTCATTTTTATTTAATTATTTACCTGCCATCGGATCTGCCGCGAATGCGCAAGTATCCGCGCGAATCGAAGATAATTATTTGGAAGGAAATAATCAGGAGAATAGCAACCGGCCTCAAATAAACCTAGGTGTTACAAAAGCTAATGATGAACTTTTAATAAAGAACAATACCATCATCGGAGATCCCACTTTGGACATGGTTGGCGGGATTGCTGTAGCTAATTTTGTCGGAGGGAATATCAAAGCGATTATTGATGGAAATACCATTCGCAACAACCGCTACGGCATCACAATTATCGGCCCGAGTGATAATGTTTGGATTACATATAATATTATAGAAGACAATGATATTCAAGGGGATCCCATGTTGGGTGGTAGCGGTATTTCGCTAAATACATCTACTGCGCGAACTGAGGTGTTAGTTTTTAATAATGAGATCCGAAGAAATCTTTGGGGAATTACGGTGATAGATCAAGCAAGCATATATTTGGGTTTGTCCGATGTTCCTGGCAACAACGTTTTTTCCGATAATGGCAATGGTGGAGAAATATATGCGCTTTATAATAATACCCCTAATCCCATTTATGCAGGACTGAACTGCTGGATTGAAGGTCAGCAGAGTACAGCCCAACAAGTAGAAGATGTGATTTTTCACAGAGTAGACGATCCTACTTTGGGGGAAGTGATTTTTGATCCATTCCTTTGTGGTGTTTTAGGCGTTGCTGATAATACTGCTGAAAATTTCAGCTTTTATCCGAATCCTGTAAAAAAGGAAATCAATTTCAACAATATTTTCTCCTTTGAAAAAGCTGAAATTTTTGGAATACAAGGTGAATTGATTTCTTCTAGAAATATTTCTGAAGGACAACAAACTCTTCAGATCGATCTTCCTTCAGGAGTCTATTTTGTGAATTTCAGTAATAAAACCCAAAAGGTCACTAAGAAGATGATTGTTGAGTAATCGCTTTGTCGGGTCGAGCGCTCCCGATTTCTAGTGAGAGAGGCCTATATATTGTAGTTATCGACTTTAACATTCTTAACCAAACTGATGGGATAGAGCCGACAAGTCCTAAAAAAATGCCTTGCTTTTGTAAAGGCATTTTTTATTGGTTGTCAGTCGCAGGACAAAGGGAAGTTATACTACTGAAAATGATTAAAAGGAATAATCTTATCTATCAAGTCTGATTTTCTTCAACGGCGGAATGAAGCTAACTACCTTTTTTTCACTACATTAGACTTGTATTTTTTTAGTCTTAAAATAAAAGTAATGAAAAAAATGACCTTCCTCTTTTTCTTTTTTATGTTTTCGTTTTCGATAGTTGCGGCACCAACCTTTACTACACCGAACACTGGTGTTCATTGGAATTTGGATGATATTGCCGCAGCTAGTCCATCTACTATTACCATTTCGGGAAATACTTATACTCTTTGGGAGAATTTGGTTGTTTCAGAAAACGATGTCGTATATATTAATTCAGAATTGACACTTGCCATTGATGCTGATTTATTGGTCACAGTTTTCGGTGGTTTTTGGGTGTCTTATAATGAACCGGTACTTATTACTGCATTAGATCCAAGTGCACCTTACAATGGTTTTCGCTTTGAGGAATCTTCAGATATAGAATTTCAGAATACTATTATTGAATATGGTGGAGGTCTTCGTGTGCTCACTGGAAATTTTAGAATGACAGAATGTAGTCTTTCCAACAATGTTGCGGGAGTTACTACTAGCGCGGTGATTCAATTATCCCGAGGGAATCCAGAAATAAATTCCAATACCTTCACTTTTAATGATCTGCCCGCTATCGGATCGGCTGCGAATGCTGAGGTATCTGCATTGATTCAGAATAACTGGATTGAGGGCAACAACAGAGAAAATAGCAATCGCCCACAAATAAACATGGGCGTTACAAAGCCCGGCGACGTTTTGAATATTCAGAGCAATACAATAATCGGAGATACTTCTCTGGATATGGTTGGAGGTATTGCAGTGGCCAATTTTGTAGGTGGTAGCCTCACTGCTATAATTAGCGATAACATCATCCGCAACAACCGTTATGGCATTACCATTATTGGCCCAAGTGATATTGTTTGGATTGAGAATAATGTTATTGAAGATAATAACACCCAAGGTGATCCGATGGGAGGTGGGAGTGGTATTTCCTTGAATACTGCCACAGCTCGGACTCCCGTAGTAGTTTCAGGTAATGTGATACGAAGAAATCTTTGGGGAATTACCGTAATTGACCAAGCTGTCATAAATATGGGAGACGATGAAGATGTCCTTGGACAAAACGTGTTTTCAGAAAATGGAAATGGCGGTGAAATCTTTGCTATTTACAATAATACCGCAAATACAATTTCAGCAAAACACAATTGTTGGATCGAAGGTCAACAAAGCACAGCTGAAGAAGTGGAAGGTGTAATTTTCCACAATGTAGACAACCCTACTTTGGGAGAAGTGATTTTTGATCCATTCCTTTGTGGTGTTCTAGGCGTTGCTGATAATACTGCTGAAAATTTCAGCTTTTATCCGAATCCAGTAAAAAAGGAAATCAATTTCAACAATATTTTCTCCTTTGAAAAAATTGAAATATTTGGAATACAAGGTGAATTGATTTCTTCTAAAGATATTTCTGAAGGACAACAAACTCTTCAAATCAATCTTCTTTCAGGGTTCTATTTTGTAAATTTCAGTAATAAAACCCAAAAGGTCACTAAGAAGATGATTGTTGAATAATCGCTTGGTCCATCGAGTGCTCTGATTGTGATATGTAGAGACCTCTATTTTGTAACTCCTTACCTATATTTAAACCCGTACGAAACCAAAGGATTTGAACAGAAAGAATTAAAAAAGAACCTTGGTCTTAGTCAAGGCTTTTTTTATTGTTTGAAAGACTGAATATCCCTTTCTAAAACCGTAATTTTGCACTTTTAAAAATTTAAAGACTAGAAACGTGAAAATTCAGAATAAAGCTACACTGGAATTGAGCCATGAAGATATGAAAAGCTATGGTTATGAGGTTGTTGATGCTATCGTGGAACATTTTTCAACCCAAAATCAAAAGTTACCTGTGGTTTCTGGATCCCGAGAGGAAATGGAAAAGCTTTTTCTAGAAGAAGCTCCAGAAAACCCAACGGACGCCAAGGAAGTCTTGAATTTTGTTTTGGAAGAAGTTATGACGAAAAGTAACATCGTGTCGCATCCGAAATCTTATTCTTTTGTTCCTGGTCCGAGTAATTACATCAGTGCTATGGCAGACAGCTTAACCGCTGGTTTCAATATATTTTCTGGTGGTTGGCAGGCATCGCCTGCAGCCGCTGAGATGGAAATAGTTGCAATGAATTGGCTTTTGAAAATGTTCGGTTTCCCACAGAGAAAAGGAGGTGGAATTTTCACGAGCGGAGGTTCAATGGCAAATTTAACAGCATTGGTTACTGCACGTACTGTAAAATGTGGTGATGACTTCAGCAAAGCGATAATCTATCTTTCAGATCAGGCACATTCTTCAAATATAAAAGCAATTCGCGTTCTGGGCTTCAGAAAAGAACAGATTCGAATTATTCCAACCGATGGCGAATTCAAGTTTTCCTTGAATAAATTGAAAAATGCTATTGCAAAAGATCGTTTGGAAGGTCTGCAACCATTTTGTTTAATTGCAACTGCCGGAACTACTAATACTGGAACAGTCGATCCACTTTCCGATATTGCCAAAATCTGTAAAAAAGAAGATATCTGGTTTCATATTGATGGAGCTTATGGTGGTTTCGCTATTCTTTCGGAAGATGGAAAACCACTTTTAAAAGGAATTGAAAAGGCTGATTCCCTAACTGTCGATCCACATAAATGGTTCTACCAGCCATATGAGATTGGATGCTTACTTGTAAAAAAGCATAAATGGCTAAAGGGAACATTTACCGAAAAACCTGAATACTTAAGAGATATTGAAGGAAATACTTCAGAAATAAACTTTTACGATCACGGAATTGAACTTACGAGACGTTTCCGAGCATTAAAATTTTATATGTCAATAAAGACTTTTGGATTGGGTGAATTTAGAAAGGCCATCTCGTATAACATATCCCTTGCCGAAACTACTGAGGCTTATCTTCGCAAAAGTTCGAATTGGGAAGTGATTTCACCAGCAACTTTGGCCGTAATTAACTTTAGATACAATCCAATTGGGAATGACCTTTCCGAAAAAGAATTGGATGCGCTTAACCAACATATTTCACATAAGGTTGTCGAGTCCAAAGAGGCATTGCTCGTCACCACCATTCTGAATGGCCAAGTGGTGTTGAGAATGTGTTTGATAAATCCTCGAACTACGTTTAAGGATATAGAAGATACCATTGTATTGTGCGAAAGTTTCGCCAATGAAAAGGTGGAAGTTTGAGAAATGCAGATGTTATAATAGTTGGCGGAGGTGCTGCTGGATTTTTTACAGCGATCAATGCTGCGGAGAAGATACCAAATCTTAAAATAGTACTTCTCGAACGCGGGAAGGATGTACTTGCCAAAGTTAAGATAAGTGGTGGTGGGCGTTGTAATGTTACGCATGCCGAGTTTCTTCCGAAGGAGCTCTCACAGAACTACCCACGCGGTGAAAAGGAGCTTCTGGGCCCTTTCCATACTTTTATGACCGGAGATACTATTGATTGGTTTGAGAAACGCGGAGTACCGCTAAAAATTGAGGAAGATGGAAGGATGTTTCCAGTTTCAGACTCTTCAAAAACTATAATCGATTGTTTTCTTTCCGAAACAAATCGTTTGGGAATTGAGGTTCTTCTTAATCAATCTGTAAAGGAAATTCAGAAAGGTGAAAGTCATTTCATATTAAATACAGCCACGGATACTTTTACAGCATCAAAGATTGTAGTAGCAACGGGAAGCAACCCCAAGATCTGGAAATTGCTGCAGCATTTGGGACATAGCATAGTTCCTGCAGTGCCTTCCTTGTTTACTTTTAATATTAAAGATTCCAGAATCATTGACTTACCTGGTATTAGTACCGAAGCTTCTGTGAAAGTCTTTGATGCGAAAGGTAAAACTGTATTGGAAAGTAATGGTCCCTTATTGATTACCCATTGGGGAATGAGCGGTCCTGCTATTTTAAAACTATCGGCTTGGGGTGCAAGGATTTTAGAAGTTTTAAAATATGATTTCAAAATTGAAGTGAATTGGCTGAATAATCTTTCAGAAGAAGATGTTTTGGAGTCCTTGAAAGAATTGAAAATTTCGCAAGGAAAGCAGACAATCTTCAAATATGCTCAGTTTGAGCTTCCAAAAAGACTTTGGCAAAATCTTATAAAAACTTCAGGCATTGATGAAAAGCTCACTTGGGCCGAAGCTACACGTGAAAATCTTCAGAATATTTCCAACCAATTGACCGCTGGAATTTTTGAGGTTAACGGGAAAAGCACCTTTAAAGAGGAATTCGTAACTGCTGGAGGTATTGATTTAAAGGAGGTGAACTTCAAAACCTTCGAAAGTCGCATCTGTAAAAATCTTTATTTTGCAGGGGAAGTCCTAGATATAGACGCCATTACTGGTGGTTTTAACTTTCAAAATGCCTGGACGGGTGGATTTATTGTTTCTCAAAATCTATAATTCACTTATTGTATTTTAGTCGACGATCGTTATACAATGTAAAAAACTAAAAAATTAATCGAGTTCGATAAAAAAACCTTGAAGTTTTTGAAAACAGGCAAAACTCAACAGACGAAGCCTTAAAAAATCATATAAAGTTCTTCCTTGCGGACAAGAGTACTAAATATGAAAGTAAATCTCACCTTTCTTCAAGGTATCAAAGGAATAGAATTTTTTTCGTTGGTAAACAGGTTACTATTAGTCTAAATTCTTCAATTCCTTGTTGACTAGATTGAAATTCTCATCATCAAAACATACAAAGACAACTTCCTCTATATTTTGGTGGTCTTGCAGAAATCTATTTACTGTTTGGACGGCAATTGTAGCAGCTTTCTCCTTTGGAAAATGATATACTCCTGTACTGATATTTGGAAAAGCGATGGTCTTGCAATTGTTTTCAATGGCTAGTTTTAAAGAATTTGTATAACAATTGGCAAGTTTTTGAGCCTCGTCTTTTGTGCCACCGTTCCAAACGGGTCCAACGGTGTGGATTACAAATTTTGAAGGTATTTTGCCGGCCGTAGTTATAACTGCTTCACCTACTTTGCAACCACCTTGTCTAGCAATAATCTTTCTACAGGCTTCAAGTATTTCTGGCCCACCCGCTCGATGGATAGCTCCATCCACACCGCCACCACCTAAAAGGGACGTGTTTGCGGCATTTACAATGACATCTACCTGCAGCTTTGTTATGTCGGCCTTAAATACTTTTAGTTTCATTTTAAACACCTTTAAATTTTTGAAAGCGCCGAACCTTTGTGAGCAGCGATATGGTCAGACTTGTCGCTTTTTATTTCATATTGTGGGTCGTCGTTGCTAGCATGATGGGTATAACCCTTGTACTTAAAATCTGAATGATGTACTTTGATGATTTTTCCGCTTACATGGCCAGCTTCTGAGTTCCATTTTACGTGGTCACCAACTTTGTAATTTTTCATTGCTTGAATTTTTTCATTTGTCATAATAAATATAAACAATTACGAGTTTTATTTTTCGGGTTTTGTAATTCTTTAACGTAATTTACGGGAGTTATATAAGGTAGATAAGGTCTATTGAGCTTTATGAAATCACTAAAATGACTTCCATGAGAGCGAGCTTTAGTAAAATTATATTCGTTATTTTACAGAATAGATGAAAACAGAGAAAATCATTTTGGGAATCGACCCAGGAACCACCATTATGGGTTTCGGATTGATTAAGGTTATAGGGAAAAACATGCAGTTTCTACAACTGAATGAACTTCTGCTTCAGAAATATGACGATCATTATTTGAAACTAAAGCTCATTTTTGAACGCACCATTGAATTGATAGACACTCATAATCCAGACGAAATTGCAATTGAAGCGCCTTTCTTTGGCAAGAATGTTCAATCAATGTTAAAGCTTGGTCGAGCACAGGGAGTAGCTATGGCTGCTGGACTTTCACGCGAGATTCCTATAACCGAATATTCCCCCAAGAAGATAAAAATGGCCATTACCGGCAATGGAAATGCCAGTAAAGAGCAAGTAGCCAAAATGCTACAAAGCCTTTTAAGTTTAAAAGAGCTTCCCAAGAATCTTGACAGTACCGACGGTCTGGCCGCTGCAGTTTGTCATTTCTACAATTCAGGAAAAATTGAGACAGGAAAGAGTTATACGGGCTGGGCAGCTTTTGTAAAGCAGAATGAAGATAGGGTTAAATAATAATTTTTAGTTGCAGTAAGCAGTTCTCATTCTAAGTTTATTGAAAATTTATACGATGGGCTGCTTATAAATACTTTTCAGATTGTCCCCATCCTTCAAAGGAGTTAGAGGAGGGTTTTAATTTCTAGAAACCCAATCCTCCACAATATGTGAGATTTCTTGGTTGTCCTGTAGGTTTATAATTTGGAGATCCACTTTCCTTTTTAAGGTGCTTCCAATGGGGAAAAGAAATCCATAATATTGAGGTTCAATTCTCTTTTTGCTCAGTACAAAAACATCTTTTTTGTCATCTTCAAAAATATACTGTAAGGGTATTTCATCATATATAAGGGCGTCAACTTTCTTATCTAGTAACAATTTATACCCTATAGAAACATCATCAACGGGAACTGGAGTGCCACCAGCGTCTCTAATTTTGTCAATAATTTTTTTGTAATTTGGAACGGCTACTTTTTTATTGTCTAAGTGACTAATACTGGTAATCGTTTTGTCTTTAGTAGAAGTTTGGGAAAACGTTGTGGCAATACCTGCGACGAATGAGGTAGCTAAAATAAGGGAAATCACCATCCAGGAGCCCAATAAAAATCTACCAGGGGCAGTACGTGGAGCTAAATCCCCATAACCTACTGTGGTCATTGTCACTACAGCGAGCCAAACCCCCGACGCAGTGCCCTTCACAGGGCCATAACCATAATCTTCGGGGTATTTTCTTCCTTCAACCGCCCAAAACAAAAAACCTACAATAGTTAGGATAACCAATAGAACCAAGACCGCATAGATAAATGTTGTCGATAAAAATGGTTTTACTTTATCCCAAAAAGTAGTTTCTACCATTGGAGCCAAAATTGCGAGCTCCGTGTTGTAATAGGGTTGAGAAAAATTAGCTAGAGCAGCTCTCGATGAGTTTATGGTTATTGGTCCAATAAGGATGTCTAGCTCATTTTTGTCAATAGCTTCAATTCCACTGTCAACAGAAGGGTAGCTTATTAATTTAAAATTTCTATTAAGTCCGAAAGCTATTTCCTTCCAGATGTCGATGACAATTCCTTCTTCTTTTTCTCCGTGCATCACAAATGGAGCTGAGCCGGCATAACCCACCTTAAGTACTTCTTTATTTCCTTGTGCTGATAATGAGGTAACGAAAAAAACTAAAAGAAAAAGTAAACTAAGAAATTTTTGCATTGTAATGTGTAGTTTGTTAAACTTTTAAAGAGACGCTATTTCTGGGGAAACTATGCTCAACGGTAAAAATATAAGTAATTTTGAACTTATGAAAAGAATGAGCTCTATTTTGCAACTGTTTAACGCTATCATTATAGCATTTTTTCTTCAAATCAATTTTAAATGAAAGAAGAAGTTTTAGATAGAAATCAGGATAAAATTACAGGAACATCCCTTTATATCCATATTCCATTTTGTAAACAAGCTTGTCACTATTGCGATTTTCATTTTTCGACTTCATTAAAGAAAAAGGGTGATTTAGTCAATGCGCTTTGTAAAGAATTGATTCTTCGGAAGGATGAGATAAGTGGAAAAATAGAAACTATTTATTTAGGAGGTGGTACTCCTAGTTTGCTTTCTTCGGAAGAATTGCTACAGATTTTTAAAACTATTTATGAGAATTATGAAGTTGCTAAAAATCCAGAAATAACCCTTGAGGCCAATCCAGATGATCTCGTCAGTCTGAGCGCAGTCGAAGACCTTTCAGAGACCAAACTAAAATCATTGAAGGAAATTGGGATTAATAGATTGAGTATTGGAATCCAATCTTTTTTCGAAGAAGATCTAAAACTGATGAACCGAGCTCATAATGCTAAAGAAGCTTTTGATTGTATTATTGAGGCAAAGAAACATTTTGAAAACATCAGTATCGATTTAATCTACGGTATTCCTGGAATGAACAATGAACGTTGGAAAAAAAACCTCGAAATCGCTCTTAGTCTTGATGTGCCACATCTTTCTTGCTATGCCTTAACTGTAGAGCCTAGAACAGCTTTGAAGAAATTTATTGATAAGGGAATTGTGCCGCCCGTTGATGAGGAAGTTGCAAAACAACATTATGAAATTTTAGTAGAAGAAACAGAAAAAGCAGGATTAGATAATTATGAATTTTCAAATTTTGGAAAATTAGGGTTCCATTCTAGAAATAATACAGCTTATTGGGAAGGAAAATCATATTTGGGTATTGGTCCTTCAGCACATAGCTACGATGGAAAATCTCGTAGCTGGAATGTTGCAAACAATACAAGATATATTAAAAGCATTGAAGACGGCAACCTTCCATTCGAAATGGAAATCCTTTCAAAAGAAAACCAATACAACGAATACATAATGACAGGATTGCGTACCAAAAAAGGTGTCTCCTTGGAAAAAGTTGAAAGTGAATTCGGGAAAGATTATTCTGAATATCTGCTAGAACAGGCAAAAACTCATTTGCAAAGCGATATGTTGATTTTCGAAAACCAAACCTTAACAGTTTCAAAGAAAGGTAAGTTTTTGAGTGATGGGATTGCTGCGGATTTATTTATGGTTTAGAGAATTTTACACCTCGTAATCCTAGTGAGGCAAAAAGTAATCTAGTCGGTTGAAAACTGATATTATTGTATCTTTATTTTCTCAATATTTACGAATGAAAACTACAATTGAATATAAAGGCGAATCCATTTCCGTTGACTTATCCAAACCTCTTGATATTTCAATCCCATTGCAAGCCTCGCAGAAAAATCCGTTAGCTTGGTATCAATCGGAACCTACAATAGAGCCTGTTAAGATGGGTGATTGGATTGGAAAAGTATCTAAAGGTGGTTCAGTCAATTTCAACAATGTATTTTTTAATCCGCATGCCCATGGCACACATACCGAATGTTTTGGCCACATCTCAGAAGAGTTTTATTCAATAAATGAAGCATTAAAAACTTTCTTTTTTTTAGCTGAATTGATTTCCGTGAAAATGGAAAAAGTAGATGACGACGAAGTTATTTCCGAAGAAGGTATCATAAAAGCATTGAAAGGGAAAAAACCCGAAGCTATTATAATCAGAACGCTTCCGAATAATTCTGAAAAAGAATCTAAACATTGGTCAAATACTAATTGGCCATTTCTACAAGAAAACGCTGCTTTGTTTTTAAGAGAAATCGGTGTGAAACATTTATTGATAGACCTTCCTTCTGTTGACAAAGAAAGGGATGATGGAAAACTTTTGGCACACAAAGCATTTTGGGACTATCCTGAGAATCCGCGCGAAGATTGCACGATTACAGAGTTAATTTACGTCCCCGATTCGATTAAAGATGGAAAGTATTTGCTGAATTTGCAGATAGCTTCATTTCACAATGATGCTTCGCCCAGTAAACCTGTACTATATAAAATTATTTAGAAAATGAAAACAACTTTAAAGATTGAGGAATTAGCTCAATTCATTTTAGGAATCTTTCTTTTTTTGCAGCTTGATTATGCTTGGTGGTGGTTTCTTGTATTGCTTCTTACACCAGATTTAGGAATGATGGGCTATTTGATTAATCCAAAAATTGGGGCTTTTATTTATAATTTTTTTCATAATAAAGCTATTGCAATATTCATTGGATTATGTGGATTTTACTTTGATAACTCACTATTAATTTTAATAGGTGTAATTTTGTTCTCTCACGCAGCGTTTGATAGAATTTTTGGATACGGTTTGAAATATTCGGACAGTTTTAAGAACACGCACTTGGGAGAAATTGGCAAATAACAATATGGAATATCTTTTTATTGGTTTGGCCGTTGGCGCCATTTTGGCTTACTTTATTTTTTCACGTTTCAGCGGTGGCAGAAAGCGCGAAAAAGTTAATACCCAATCTGTTATTTTGATGGAGAAGATTCGTAGTGTCTGCAAATTCATAACTGTAGAAGGCGATTTTTCCGAAATATTCTATTACGAAAATGTTAAAGATAAATGGCTGAATTTAATTTTGGGAAAAAAGAAAGCCCTAGTTTTAATTGAGGCAAAAGCACATATTGGCTTCGACCTTACAAAAGTGAAGATGAATGCAGATACTAAAAACCGTACAATTATTCTAACTAATTTTCCTCAGCCGGAACTACTTACCATTGAAACAGATTTTAAATATTACGATAAGCGTGAAGGATGGGCAAATCCATTTACAGCATCCGATTTAACAGATATAAATCAGGAAGCAAAAAAACACATAGTTGATAAGATTCCAGAAACCGGTTTGTTTAATGAGGCGTCAAAACAGGCTTTGGAAACCATTCAACTTATGGAGACATTAGTAGAAACAATAAACTGGAAGCTGGACTATTCTGCACTTTACGCTGCAGAAGAAACTCCTAAGTTGAAAAAATGAACATAGAAGAATTTAGAGAATATTGTATCTCCAAAAAAGGTGTTACCGAATCTTTTCCTTTTGATGAACAAACACTTGTCTTTAAAGTAATGGGTAAAATGTTTGCACTTTCAGGATTGGAATCTAACCCTGCACAAGCTAATCTTAAATGTGATCCAGAACGCGCAATTGAGCTTCGGGAAGAATATGACGGACTGATCTTGCCAGGTTTCCATATGAGCAAGATTCATTGGAATACAGTAGCGTTAGAAAAGAATATACCTCATGAATTAATTCTAGATTTGATAAATCATTCTTACGATTTGGTCGTGAAAAGCCTTACTAAAAAATTACAGGCAGAACTTGCTGCATTACAATAAAATCTTATATCCTACGTCTTTCAGACGTATATCCATCAATCCATATTTGAAAAATAAATATCTTAATGACCAATCCCACCATTTTTTACAAACAACAAATTGAAACCCATTCCGAGGAATTACAAAGATTAAAGCGCAAACTTGCTTTTTCCAGTAGCATTCGGCTATTGGTGTTTTTATTGGCCTGTTTTGGGGTTTACTTTTTCTTCGGAAATGCGAAAGCTGTAATTGCCGTTATTGTTGTGGCTATTGTCATCTTTATCTATTTGGTCTCAAAACATAGCGGATTGCAATACCAGCGGGATCTTAAAAAAGCATTGATTGCACAAAATGAAACCGAACTTGAAGTTCTAAACCGCGCCTTCCATCATTTGCCCTCTGGTGAACAATATAAAGACTCACTCCATTTTTATAGTCAGGACATTGACCTTTTTGGACGAGGTTCCATTTTTCAATATCTGAATAGAACCGCCTTAGAAAGTGGCTCAGATTATTTAGCGAAGTTGTTTACTGAAAATAAGATTGATGCCATTCCTAAAAAACAAAAAGCCATCATAGAAATTTCTGAAATGCCCGAATGGCGACAGCATTTTTCTGCGATTGCTTCTTTGGTGAAAACAGAAGTTTCAGCAAACGAAGTGACCAATTGGCTGAAAAGCTACAAGACTTTTGTCCCAAAATGGATAAAGCCAGTTTCACTGGTGTTTTCTGTTATTTCTGTAGGATTAATTGTGTTAAACTATCTCGATTTGGTTTCGGGTTATGCGGTTGCTGGTTGGTTCTTTTTGGGGCTGGCAATTTCAGCTAGGTATTTGAAGAAGGTCAATGATCTTTCTTCACACACATCAAAAATACAGAGCACTTTTGAACAGTTCCATAAACTTATTTTAGAAATTGAAACACAAACTTTTTCTTCGAAGTTACTTTCTCAGAAAAAGAATTTGATTTTTGATTCATCGACTAGAGCCTCTACTACTCTCAAGAAATTTGCTAAACATTTGGACGCATTGGACCAACGAAGCAATATGTTCATAGGTATAATTGCGAATGGTTTTATGCTTCGTGATGTGCGTCAGAGCTATAATATTGAACGTTGGGTTGAAACACATAAAGAAAGTGTACCTATATGGTTTGATGTTATTACGTTTTTTGATGTCTATAGCAGTTTGGGTAATTTCAGTTTCAATCATCCCAACTATGTATTTCCAGAGATTAACGATAGGCATCCTGTTTTAAAAGTGAAAGGGGCTGGACATCCGTTATTGAAAGAATCGACTATGGTTCGCAATGATATTCAAATAAATTCAGAAGAATTTTTTATCGTTACAGGTGCTAATATGGCAGGAAAAAGCACTTTTTTAAGGACGGTTTCTCTCCAAATTGTAATGGGTAACTTGGGCTTGCCAGTATGTGCCGAAAAGGCCGAATACAATCCAATAAAGCTCATCACAAGTATGAGGACTACGGATAGTTTAACTGATGATGAGTCATATTTTTTTAGTGAATTAAAGCGATTAAAATTTATTGTTGACGAAATAAAGACTGATCGTTATTTTATTATTTTGGACGAAATTCTGAAAGGAACCAACAGCACGGACAAAGCCATCGGCTCACGGAAATTTGTTGAAAAGCTTGTAGCTAGTAATTCTACGGGAATAATTGCTACTCATGATTTAAGCCTTTGTATGGCTTCGGAAGAATTGCCAGAAGTAAAAAACTATTTTTTCGATGCTCGGATTGAAAATGATGAACTCTTTTTCGACTATACATTTAAACCCGGAATTTGTCAAAATATGAATGCTTCATTTTTGTTGAAGAAAATGGAAATAGTTGATTAGATTGCCCAAATGGATTCGTTAACACAAATTGTTTTGGGTGCTGCTGTTGGAGAGGCGGTTCTAGGGAAAAAAATTGGTAACAAAGCAATGGTTTTGGGAGCTATTGCGGGAACTATTCCAGATTTGGATGTAATTTCAAGATATTTTACCGATACTGTTTCTTCTCTGGAAATTCATCGTGGTTTTACACACTCCATCGTTTTTTCTGTAGTTTTTGGATTGCTTTTTGCGTGGATGCTCTCACTTTGGGACAAACGGGCAGGGTTAAAAGAATGGTTTTGGTTCTGGTTCCTGTGTTTCGTTACGCATCCTTTGTTAGATGCGCACACAACTTGGGGCACTCAGTTTTTTTGGCCACTGGATCTTCGGTTGGCATACAAAAATATTTTTGTGATTGACCCCCTTTACACCTTGCCATTTCTAGTATTTCTGATTTTGGCTATGCTGCAGAAGCGAGGCAGCATTAAAAGGCGGCGATTTAATAATCTCGGTTTAATTGTTAGTAGTGGCTATATGTTATTAACTTTAATTTTAAAGGGAATTACATTTTACAAATTTGAAGCTGCCCTTAAGAACCAAAATATTGCTTATACCGAGTTGCAAACCAAACCTAGTCCATTTAATACTATTTTATGGACAGCAAATGTGGAAACTGAAGATGCATTTTTAATAGGTGATTATTCGTTTTTTGATACTAAACCAATTCAGTTTTTTCCGCATCTTAAAAACCACGAAGCTCTTGGAGATTTAAAGGAAGAAGATAGAGTACAGCGGCTTATAAAAATTACACAAGGTTGGTACACCATTTCTGAAAAAGCAGATGGAATTTATTTGAATGACCTTCGTTTTGGGATGATGAGCGTAGATCAGAGTGTGGAGCAATACGCTTTCAGTTTTAGACTTTATAAAGAAGGCGATGAATTGATAGTAACCGAAGAGGCTAAAGATAGGAGCCAAGCCAAACGACTTCTTTCAGATCTGTGGCAGCGGATTGGAGGGAATTAGCAGCTCATATCTGCCACAATCCTCCATTCTCCATCAATTTTTCTAAAAATAATCAGAAAAACGCCATTGGCATCGCCTGCGTCTCGCGCTAAATGATATTGCCCCATTACGTGATAAGAGTTCTCTTCAATCTTGGTAATTGCGTTGATGGTAAAAGTTAAGGTGCCGGTGTATTCTTTTGAAGGATATCCTTTTTTGTAGTTGTCGAGGGTTTTTTGCCAACCATTTGTAAGTCCGCTGCTGCCGTAGAATTTTAGGGAATCGCTCTTCCAGTAACCTTGCATATAACCTTCAAGGTCGAATTGATTCCAAGCTTTTTCCTGTGCATTTAACACAGAGAGAATAGCTTTCTTATCTGTAGCTTCGGTTTGGGAAATAGCGTTTAATGTTATAATTAGGAAGAAAAGTAGTAGTAGTTTTTTCATATTATTTTTTTTTGATCTTTGTGTCCTCAGCATCTCTGGAGCTGTAGCCGAAAAAGCGCAGAGTTCACAGAGGGTTTATGTTTTTTAAAGTTACATTAAAACGCACTCATAAAATCCTCTCCAAAAACTGTTTTTAATCTTAAGATAAGCTCTGCTGCATTCTCTTTGCTGAAAACCATTGGGGGTTTAATTTTTAGAACGTTGTGGTCTGGTCCATCGATGCTCATTAAGATGCCGAGTTGTTTCATTCTATTGGCGAGATAGGAAGCGTGTTCTGGCAATGGATTTTTATTTGAATCATTCAATTCAAACCCTAAGAAGAGGCCTTCTCCACGCACATCTCCGATAATTGAAAATTGCTTTTGTAAGTCTTTCAATTCAGCTATTAAATAACCTCCAACTTCCAATGCGTTTTGTTGTAGGTTTTCTTGTTCAATAACTTCTAAAACGGAGCGGCCAATGGCGCAGGAAACGGGGTTGCCACCAAAGGTGTTGAAATACTCCATTCCTGTGTTGAATTTTTCGGCAACTTCTTTTGTGCAAGCTACAATTGCCAATGGATGCCCATTTCCAGCAGGTTTGCCCATTGTTACAATATCAGGTTGAACACCGTAAAGCTCGAATGCCCAAAATGTTTTGCCCATACGTCCGAAGCCAGTTTGGACTTCATCGGCAATACAAATCCCGCCAGCTTCCTGGACGTGCTTATAAACTTCCTTAAAATAATTGCTTGGTGGTACGATTTGTCCACCGCAACTGATCATGGTTTCGCCGATAAAGCCAGCGATTTCTTTGTTTTTAGCTTTGAGATTTTGAATTATTTCCTTTGCGTGATTGGCATAAATAATACCACAGTTTTCTCCAGTGTATATTCCTCGGAAGGAATCGGGAAGGGGAAGAATGTGTGTTGTTTCAGGCTTTGCAAAACCGCCTTCTCCATCAAATTTATAGGAACTCACGTCCATCACGGCATTTGTGTTTCCGTGATATCCTACTTCAATTGCTAAAATATCTTTATTCCCCGTAACGGTTTTTGCCATTCTTATAGCAAGTTCGTTAGCCTCGCTACCTGAATTCACAATATGTATGACCGATAGATGAGGTGGCAATTTCTTTAGCAATGCTGCTGCGTAAGTAATAATCTCTTCGTGCAGATAGCGGGTATTTGTATTCAAGACCGCCATTTGTTTTTGCCCTGCGGAGACTACCCTTGGGTGTTGATGGCCAACGTGATTTACATTGTTAACCGTGTCAAGGTATTTCTTGCCTTCGATGTCAATTAAATAAACACCTTCGCCACGAACGATGTGTAGCGGTTTGTCATAGGAAAGGCTTAAGCCTTTTCCGAGATGATCTTTTCTGAAGTTGATAATGTTTTCGTCAGAAAGCTTTTTTGCAGAAGTATCCAATTCCTCTATAAATAAAGAATTCGGGTTTGGGCATATACTTTTCCAAACATCAACTTTTGATGGCAAAGCCACTCCATCGAAGTTTTCGTTGTTACCCAATAAATCCAAGATCAACTGAAAGTGAAGATGCGGTGCCCAATTGCCGTTTTCATTTGGTGTGCCAATGTATGCGATGAGATTTCCTTGTTTTACTTTTTGTCCAACTTTTAAAATCTCAAGTGAATTAAGCGTTAGATGGCCGTATAGAGAATAAAATTTGTCCCCGTCAAAAGTGTGCTCTAGGATCAACATAGGGCCGTAATCCTTATCGAAATCGTTGTGATGGATTATTTTGACCACGCCATCGTATGGTGCGTGGACTGGTGTGTGAGCTGGTACCCAGAAATCAGTTCCTAAATGTACGGTTCGGTATTGTGGGCCGTTATTGCCTTCGCTTTTGAAGGCTTGAGTATTGTAAAATGGACGGGCTTCCAAATAGCCATTCAATAAAATGGTTTTGGGATGGTGTTTTTGGAATTGTTTTAGTTTAAATTCTGAAACCTCAGGATTGTTGTATTCCGAAAAGTTGCCGAGCAAGGTACTACCCACGCTCATATCTAGATTTACTAGTTTCTCCGAAGGAATTGTGGGAAACATTGTTTTTAGAGAAACTTGATTGCTATTCGCCCATTTTTCAAATTTCGTTTCTAGTGGATGTGCGGAATATCCACAAGCATTTCGAAAGGTGTAATTGGCGAAATTTTCATCAACATTAAACCATTTCTCCAATAAATTCCAGGCAGGTTTTTCACTGATTACGAAGTATTCATCATTTGGGAATTCTGTTTTTTTCAAGAATGCATTTGTTACTGTGGTTACCAAACGCATTCCGACTAAAGTGTAGAGACATTTCAACTCATTTTGAGAGAATTTGTAGTATTTGTTATACCCTTTTATCACTTCCGAAGCGGCAGATAGTGGATCGGGAAGATCCATCGTTGCATAGGCTAAAACAATGGCTAGATCATTTACGGTCTGAGTAAAAACTGAATCACCAAAGTCTATAAGTCCTGAGATCTTTGGGTGGCTCAAATCTTCAGAAACCAAGATATTGTAATCATTTAAATCGTTATGACTGATGCTCTTTGGAAGGCTTTTATAAATTGGTTGAATTTCTGAAAACCTGTTTTGAAAATGTTCTATTATTTCTTTTCGGTCTCCTAAAAAATGATTTATATGCTCATTTGTCCAAGCTGAATTCGCCAAATCCCATTCTAAGTCTCGGTGTGCAGCAGGATGTTCAAAATCTTGTAGTGCAATTGTTAAACTTCCTGCGGCTTCACCCAGGCTAGTTCGTAAACTTTCGGTTTTTGGATTGACAGTTGCCCAAAGACGACCTGGAAGCCAAGAGAGTAACCTAGCAGACTTATTATCGGAGACTTCAGCAAGGATATTTCCGTTTTTATCAACAACTATTTTCGATGTCTCAAATAGTAGGTTTTTATGAGAGAGATGTTCCAGAATTTTAATCTGAAAGTTTAGTTGCTCTCTATTTTTTTCGGAAGAGATTTTTAGGAGAAGTTTTTCGTCATCTAAAGTTGTCAGTAGAAAGTTTTCATCTACATAACCATCCAGTTTTGTTGCTTCAGCTGTGATGTCGAAATGTTTTTTAGCAATTTGTGAAGCTTGTTGGATGGTGGTATCTGGCATAGCAAGTGAGATATGATTCAATAACAAAATTACTGAAAATTTAAACTTTCTTGGGCTAATACAATCGGTATAAATAGAAAAAAATTAGAGAATCTAAGGTTTAATTGTTAAGTGATTTGAAGAACATTTTTATGAGTTATCTATGGATTCGCCTTGAATTGTGATTCAAGGGTCGTGGGTATGACATTTTTGGGTTGGGGAAAGGAGTTTTTGGAGGCTAGGATAATCATTTACAAGGTGTCTTTTATGAACTTGCGATATTTGAAACCATAGGCTTCTTGTAGTCTGTGGGTCATATAATCATCTGAAGGGTAAACGGTGAATTTGATTTTTTCATTTTTTGATTTTAACCATTTGGTGAAGTCTATGTAGTTTTCATTCTTAATGGTTAGAAATTTGATACTTTTCTTTTTGGTGCCTATATTAAATTTCAGACGATTTGTTGTTGGGCTTTTTGAAACATTTATATACTCTAATTCTGTGATTGATATGTAGTGTATATGAAATATTTTTGGTTTGTATTTGTACTTTACGAAGACTTTTTCTTCGTGGAATTCTATTGTCAGGCTTCTTTTTCGAGCATCATAAACTAACAGGGCTATTACAAATGAGGTTATTGTTATGACTATGATTTTTACAAGTATTGTTGTTAATACTGAGAATATTGCTAGAAGAATTATAATTAGAAAAGCGCTCCCTAATATTGCTTCTTGGGTTAAATTTTTTGATGTGGAGCTGTATTTGGGCATTTGGGTGATTGACTATATACAATGTATTTTATACAATTCTTTTATTCTTTCTAAGTCTGTTTCTTTTTGAATTTCGAAGAAATAATCAAGTTGCCATTGTTGGGTTTTATCAGCTTGTTTGTTTGTTGTGGTATCCCAGATAGGATAAACACGGAAGCCTCTTTTGCCGTCTTTCTTTTCAGTGGTTACTATTCCTTTGGCTATAGAATTGTTTTGGGGAAAATGAATTGTCCAAGATGGTTTTCTTTCTTAACGTCAATGACGTAAAAGTGGAAGTTGTCTTTTTCAGAAAATGGTTGTGTAAGTCCTTTTTGGTTTCGTTTCCAAAAGGTAACGAACTGCCCCAATTTTTTAGGGGTTATTTTGGCAGTTCTACTTATTACTATCTGCCCGTTCACTTGAAATTGGCTAGCGCTGTATTCCCTGCTTTCAGGCCCTGTTATGAAGTCAGAAATCTGTAGGCCGCATTTGCAGTAGATTTCTTTATTGATTTCATTCATTAAGCTATAGGGGATATATAAGCCTTCTTTTAGTTTGGTTTTACAACCTCAAACTTTAACCCGCTTTCACTGTCTGTAAAAAACGTTTGGTTGCCGTTTTTGGAAACTTTAAGCGTCATTTTTGTGCGTGTTGTGGTTATGGTTTGAGTGCTTTGGTCATAGCTCCAGGTTGCATTTTTATTTGAAGTAGTGTTGTAATCATAGGCTTTGCCATTTTCCTTTTTCTCCTTTATCTCAAAACTATTATCAGCATAAAGGTTAAGAATAGCATTGGTCATTGCGGTTGCCATCTTTGGGTTGCTGTTGCTATTTTCAACATTTGCGACAATCCAGGTACCGGTAATATCTTTTTGGGTAAGAGATTGGCTTTGTACGGTTGCGGAAAGAAGCACGAAGGCGAAGAGGGCTATTAGATTTTTCATTTGTATGTTTTTTAAAGAATTGTTTCGATATGTTTTAAACTTTTGTGAAAGATAGGAAATTTTGATAGAAAATTTTTCGAAGTTGCCTGGTCTTTTTAAAATGGCAAACTTCTTTTAGAAGATTTATTTTTCTTTTCAAACAACCAGATCTTCACCTGCAACAATATGACCATTAATAAATATGCTATCGTTGTAATCAACAGTAACATTCCTATTTCTGATTTTATGGAAGATAAATTCCCATCGTAAAAGGCAATTTTCCTAAATCCGCTTAAAAATTGTGTGAGCGGAATATATTGTGCAATATTTGTAATAGCCGATGGAATTGCCATTGTAGGCCAAGTAAAACCGCTCAGAATAAAGGCAGGAGTGGAAATGACCATTAAAAGTTCAGTAGCTTTTAACTGACTCGGGATGGCGATGGAAAATAACATTCCAATACACATTGAAGCCAAGGTTAATAAAGTTGCTAGAATCAACATCGGGAAGTTGAAGATACTGGCATCAATATTAAAATAAGGAAAAAATAAACTTACCCCTAACCACATTAGAGGAAGCATCAACAAAAACGGCGTAGCTTTCAATGCAATATGATATAAAGAGGATTTACTTTCCTTTATTAAACTTCCGAAATATCCATCCTCAAAATCCCTAGCAAAAACCAAAGCCATCGCCAAGAAAATTACCTGTTGCATAATTCCCGCCAATAAACCTGGCAACATAAAGGTTACATAATTCCCTGTAGAGTTGTAGAGTTTATTAAAGTTGATTTTAAAACTTTCGTAGGAATCAAGAGCCTGTCCAGGGTGTAGACCTTGTTTTTTGAGACCTTCTATTTCCATTCCAGCGTTTAGAGTCATCAAGACCGACTGTATGTTTTTACTGGCGGTATTGGCGTTTAATATATTTGCCATATTTAAATCAACCCGAATCTCGGGATGTCTTTTTTGCAGGACATCGGCTTCAAAACCACTTGGCAGGGTTACCACTGCTGCATATTGTTTTATAGGCATTTCTGCAGTGATATTACCAGCTGAGAAGCGAACGTCGCTTACCAATAATCCTTCATTATCTTCGAAGGCGTCGATGATCTTATCGGTCGTGGGACTGCGATCTTGATCGATGATCACGATGGGTAAGTCCACGACCTTAGCTTGCTGATACACATAGCCAAACAAAAATCCATAGAGAACAGGCGCCCCAAAAAATATTGCGAGAAGCACATTATTCGAAAAGATACGCTTGAATTCTATGCAAACTAATTTTATAAATTTCTTCATCGTTATTGCTTAATAAGAACAGTGGCATTCAAATAAAAAGTCATATCCTCTACATAAGCGGTAGGAATGATTTTTAGTTCATAAATGGATTCGTCTAATTCATACAGAGGAGCGGTGCTGGTAACATCAGCATATTGTGCGAGTTGATTTATGGCAAGAATCTTTGCGTCAATTTCTTCGTTGGTATAGGGGTTTACTAAGGTCAATTCTTGGCCAGGTTTGAAATCATAGATTTTCGATTCGGGAATGGTAAATCGAAAATAAACGCTGCTTTTCTTATATCCATTGAATAGACTGTATCCCGGAGTGAGTAATTCTCCTTCTTCTAGGCTGATGGTTTCAATGGACATGTCTGCTGGTGCGATGATGTATTTTTCGCTGGAGGCAGATGCAACTTCTTCCTTTGCGCCCAAAGCACGATCTAATTGTCCTTTAGCTTGTTCAATTTGTTCTACGCGGGCACCTTTTCGCACCTCAGAACGCTTTGCTTCTAAAGCATCTACTTGAGCTTTTGCCATAGCAAGTTTCATTTTTACCTCATCAAATTGCTGTTGGCTTACCAGAGAATCTTTATACATATTTTCTAGTCGGTTAAAAGATTCTTGGGCGAATTCCAGCTGAGCTTTTCCCGAATTGAATTGTTGGTCAATCTGACTTAACTGTTCCGAGGTAGCACCGTTATACGCCATGTTTAATTGTCCTTGGGCAGAGGTGATGGCTCCTTCAGCCTGCATCATTTTCGCAATAACCTCTGGGATATCGATAAATGCGAGAGTGTCCCCTTTCTTTACATCTTGGCCTTCGGTTACATATATTTTGGAAATTCTTCCACCAAGTTTGCTGCTTAGAGATATGGTTTCAAATTTTACTTTTCCTCTTTGTGGAGTGATCTTGTCTTGGTTACAAGAGCTTAAAGCTAACAAGGAAATAAAGCTGAGTAGTATGATTTTAATTGATTTCATTTTCTATAATTTCTTTTATGCTGTTAATATTGTAAGATCCCTTTGGCGTGAAGCATCTCTGTCACCGCTCGCCGTTGATCAAATAGGGATTCCTGCATTTTAAAGTTGGCTTTTTCAAGATCGTTAAGTGCATCCAGCACATCATTTATTGAAGCCAAATCGTTTTTGTATTGCTTGTCGACCATTTCATAAGTGTCTGTAGCAAGCTCGATTTCCTTTTCAACGATCTTCGAACTCTGTAAAGTTGACTGATAGGTCTGTTCGGCTTTTACGATACTTAAGCCTATCATTTCCTCTGCTTCTTCGATTCGTTCTCTATAGATCTGACTTTCTAATTTTGATTGTTTGGCTTTTATATGAGATTGATTGCCATCGAAAATATTCCATTGGATTCCGACCCCCACGTACCATTTTGGGTCGAGAAGAGAGAGATAATCTTCTATGAATTCGTAATGTCCTTTTAAGGCTACTTTCGGAATAAAATGGCTTTGTTCCATTTTGGATTTATAAATTGTTGCTTTTTCAGCTTCTTCCAGAGCTTTTATCTCATTGCGCTTTTCGACCTTAGAAGCAGAGTTTAAAGCGAATGATTCAAGTTCTGGTTTTAACATTTTTAGATTATCTCTGCTTTCTCCTGTAAGTTGAAAAAGCACCTCGATCAACATTATTTTGTTATGTTCAAATTCTAATTTTTTTCCTGCTAATTGTTGCTGTGCCAATTCAATTTTCTTTCGTCCTATGGGAGTTGCCAATCCATTTTCTATCGCTTTTTTTACAAAATGCTCTTGTTCATCAAGATATTTTTCGGAAGTGGTCAATACTTTTTCCGAGGCATATACCAAAGCAAGTTTGTCATAGGTTTCAATGATTTTTAAGGCAAGCTTATCTTTTTCTGCCATTCCGAGATAATTTATCGAGGATTCTTTGTGCTTACTGGCTTTTATGGCATTGCTGGCCTCTAGTCCGCTAAAAAGAACCCAATCTACATCTACAGATGTTTTTAAAATGTTTTTGTCTTGTAGGTTTGGAGTCTCATTTAAAGGGATTCCATCTGGGAAAGGTGCGTTAAAAGGAAGTCCTGCTCTTTCCTTAATCAATAGTTTCTGAGTGGCCACTAAAAGATTTTGAGTGTCCTCGTCAAATGTGATATCATCGTTCAGACGAGTGTAACTTCCGTTGAGTGTGACTTTTGGAATAAAAACTGACTTCGCCAGCTGTTGATCAAGTTTTGCTTGTTGTGCCTCAATGGATTTAATATTGACCGCCTGATTTTTGTTCTGCCCTTTGTTTATAAGTTCCTGGAGGGCAGGATCTAATTGCTGTGAAAAGCTCATAGATGAAACTAGCCCCACAATGCTGATAAGCAGAAGTTTGAAAAAATGCTTGTTGATTTGCATTGGTAATGATTTTTTTAATTACACTGCAAAGTTCAGGCGAATTGGAATATTTACCTTTGACCTATGTCAAAAAGGGATAATGGGTTTTAGGAAAAGGCTCAGGATGGCATATAGAATTAATTTTGTGGTTTTATAAGAATGACTTTGTGAGGAACAATCTAGTCCTATGCCTAAAGCAAAGCAGTTTTGCGCGTTTTATCTATCAGCGTCGGATGCGGCTGAGTGTTTCCTGAGTCATTCCAAGATATGAGGCTATATGCCCTAAAGGCACGCGATAGGCAATATTGGGGAATTCAGCTAACATATAATCATAACGCTCTCTAGCAGTCTGAAACTGGATGGCATTGAGCTTATTGACCACTTTGGTAAGCATTTCAATAGAAACCAAACGCCCAAACTGTTCCATTTTGTGATATTTGGAAAAAAGTATATCTATATTTTCTTTAGAAATGGAATAAAGTATTGAATCCTCCAGCGTTTCCAAATAATATAAACTTGGACTCTGCTGAAAAAAGCTATCCACGCTGCTCATAAATTTTCCCACCCCGAAAAACCATTGAGTTACTTCTTTGCCGTCTTCTTTTAGATAGTAGCTTCTACCCATTCCTTTTTCCACGAAGTAGAGTTTTTTGCTGATTTCGCCTTGTTCAATCAGCATTGTATCCTTGGAGATATTTTCCTTTTCAAAATGCGAGGTGATATCCAGCAATTCGGCAGGGGAGAAGGCTATTAAAGAAAGAAGGAATTCAGATAGATTCATATAAGTGATTAAGAGCAACACTGGATTGAGATTGTTAAAACCAAATATACCCAAAAATGCTGGAATTGGATTTTTGGTTGTTAAGAGTTTGTCATTTTGCTCATAATGAAAAAGCCCCTGGAGTGGGGCATTTTCGACTTGATATTTTTAATATAAAAGAACTACTCTTTGATTATTTTAATGGTTGCCTGTTTTCCTTCAACTGTTTTTACGGTTGCCAAATAGATTCCCGCGGCTCCGTTAATTTCTATTTCTAGCTTTTGTTGGTTTTTATATTTTGAAGATGAGACAAGTTGACCCAGAACATTAGTTATGGTTAGATTGATTTCAGAAAAACTTTCGCCCAAGTTTATGGTAAATTTGCCGTTTGTGGGATTTGGATAGGCACTCAGTGAAGGCCCAAAGTTGTTTTTAACCACTCCGAGGATGGCTGGAGTAGTTTTAAAGACCCAAAAATCGTCAAGACCTCTATTGTTTTCGCTTTTATCACCAGAGATATTAGAATCTGAAGAACAGAACATTATTAAATTACCATCATTCGTATTGTGTATGTATGGACCGCTTTCATCGGCAGAACCGCCAATGGAATTTTGAGAAAGGATGTTGCCTGAAGCATTTAATCTTATCAACCAATAATCATAGCCCCCGTTGCTGTTTTCTGTTTTATCGCCAGAAATATTACTATTGCTATAGCCGGCAATCATATAGGTGCCGTCTGCTAGTTGTTTTATGTCGCGCAAATAATCTATGCCACTACCGCCGATTGTATTTTGCCAAACTTGGTTGCCGTTGCTGTCTAATTTCAAAAACCAGTAATCATAGTCGCCGTGAGAGTTTTCAGTTTTGTCGCCGGAGATGTTTGATTTTGAGTAGCCGCCAATGAGGTATCCTCCATCTGCGGTTTGAATCATATTCCGAAATAAGTCTTTATCACTGCCACCGTATGTTTTGTTCCAAGTTACGTTACCGCTGCTGTCCATTTTTACTATCCAGTAGTCACTCTCTCCTCTGTTCGATTCAGTTTTATTTCCAGAGATTCCTGAAGTTGAAAAACCGCCCATTATAAAGCCGCCATCACTAGTTTGAAATGCTGCTTGCGGGCGGTCTACCAGACTACCACCAATACTTTTTTGCCAAACGATAGCGCCAGAACTGTCTAATTTCAGGGGCCAATAATCACGCTGTCCTTTTGTGGGGACTGTTTTATCTCCACTTACGTCGCTGTCAGAGTAACCACCCACAAAGTAACCGCCATCGGTAGTTTCAACCACATAAGCATCGAATTCGGGCTGTGCCCCGCCATAGGTTTTTTGCCAAACGATAGTTCCAGAGCTATTTAGTTTTATAATCCAGTAATCCAAGTCACCGCGAGAATTTTCTGTTTTATCTCCTGAAATATTAGAGTCAGAGCCAGCACCCAGAATGTACCCACCATCTGAAGTCTGTTTTAAGGAGATTAAAAAATCTTCCCCACTTCCGCCGATTGTGTTTTGCCACATAATGTTCCCGGACCCGTCAATCTTTACGATCCAAATGTCAGTGCCGCCGTTGCTATTTTCGGTCTTTTCGCCAGAAATATTACTAGTGGAATAGCCGCCGAGGATAAAGCCTCCGTCTGAAGTAGGTTCAAAAACTGTTGAAAAATCGCCGCTGCTACCGCCGATTGTTTTTTGCCAAATAATGGCAGGGTCTTGGGAAAAAACGCTAGAGATGCAGAGAAGTAAGGTGCATAGGGTAATTGAAGTTTTCATAATTTAATATTTTAAGGATTATATAGGTATATCGGATTTATTATGGAAAGGTCATCACTGTTTTAGTGAAAAAGATGAAAGGGAAAAGATGAAAGGGAAAAGATGAGAGAACAAAGAATTTAGAAAAATGACTGATTTAGGATGTAGGATACTTGATAATTTTTGAAGGGTGTGGGATTCGTGATGACTGAGGATAAGTTGGTTGTTTTACTGCGCATATTTCCTTTCTTTGATAAAAGCCTCTTGAATTCATCCTTGTTTAATTAGGCTTCAGGAAACTTCTGTAAGGATTTTTTTAAGGAATTAGAGCGTTATGTATGGCTATAATACGTGAGATATATACTATAAATGCACTTCAAATACGCTTCAAACACGCTTTAAACACGCTTTAAATATTCAATAAATATGGTTAAGTAATAATTATGATTTAGGCTTTAATTTTAATGCATAAATATTTTTTATAGATGTACAGCAATGGATTTTCAGAAATACGATGAATCAAAAGAAGTTTCTACGCTGTCCCTCAACGCATCATACGCAAGTCAACTATTTATTATTATGACAACGATATAATCAACGAATCTAAATTCTTTGAAAACGAAATGCCCCCTATTTCGGGAGCATTTCCAGTAGTTATAGAACCTCACAAGCATTGTTAAAACTACTGTTTTATAAGCCTTAAAGTTTTTGATCCTTCTTTAGCAGTGCTTACCCTCACAAAATAAACACCCGCAGCGCTTGATATTTCCTTTGTGATACTATTTGCCGATGCGTATTTTTCCGAAGAAATAATTTGGCCAAGTATACTGTAAATCTGAACAGTAACATCTGTGAATTCCCTGCCAAAATCTATTGTGAAATTTCCGTTAGTAGGGTTTGGGTATATATTTATTTCATTTAAAGCTATTTCATTCGTCCCAAGCGGTGTTGGAGAAATGGCAAAAAGACTGTATTTTCTTGAACTACCATCTCCAAGATCGGTAAGCGCTCCATTGGAAAGATTTACCGAATAAAAATGACTTCGTATAACACCGCTTCTGTTTTGCAAAACGGCATACATTGTATTGTTACTATGGTCCAATGAAAAACCTTGCCCAACCTGATAAAAACCACTCGCCATACTGTTCCCTAACAGCGTACTTGTGCCCGTGTTAATATCTATACTGTAAAAATTACCGGTCACGGCATCTGCGGCGTACCCAATGCCATTGTTGTCTATTTCGAACGCAATGCCATTGGCTATAGTGTTTAAAGGTCCAATTGGAGTTAAAACACCTGTTGATAAATTTACGGAATATAGTTGCGAACCATTATTGTTATTAGGATCGTGGCTGAGGGCGTAGTAGGTATTATTTGTAATATTAAAAGACAGCTGCGATAAAAATTGCTGTGGACTAACTACCCCCGAGACCGTTGCAGCATAGTTTACTACACCGGTATTCAAATCTACAGTACCCAAAAAATAATCAGGATCTATATAAACAAATGTATAGAGGGTGTTTGTATTATTAAAATCCCCACCAAGCATTGTAAATGCATTGTTGGTAATTATATTGGGTATGGGGTAATAGGGTCCAGAAAGTGGAATGGTACCAAATTGTCCCGGGTTGGTAAAAAACTCCATGACGTAAACATCCGTCGCGTCAAGGATGCCACGAGTTTGAAGTTTTTGTGCTGAAAGGCTTAAGCACAAGAAGCAACAGATTGTAAAAAATAGTGATCTTTTCATCTTTAAAAAATATTTGAGAAATAGGAAGATGAAATGCCAAAACGATTCCTACCTTTTGGTTTATATTTATTTAGTGGGCATTTCATAATATTTGGTTTTAAGGATTAATTGAAAATGGTTAGCTGCAACCCATAAATACTGGTTGCTGTAATCCTAACGAGGATATTGCAAAAAGGTCATCACTTTTTTTAAAGAAAAGATGGTAGAATAAAGAAAAAGGAGATATTCTGGTAGCCAGATGCTGGGTTGTATGATTCTGTAGTTTTCATTAATTTCTGAATTTAAAACAAATGCCCCCTTATTTCAGGAGGCATTTCGGCTGGTAGGTCAACCTTACAAGCTATTGAAAAATTATTGTTTTATAATCCTTAAAGTGTTTGATCCTTCATTTGGAGTGCTTATTCTCACAAAATAAACACCCGCAGCATTTGATATTTCCTTTGTGATACTATTTGCCGATGCGTATTTTTCCGAAGAAATAATTTGGCCAAGTATATTGTAAATCTGTACAGTTACATCTGAATATTCCTTGCCTAAATCAATGGTGAAATTGCCATTTGTTGGATTTGGATATAGTGTGCCGATTTCAAGGGCACTTTCTGTAATGTTCAAGGGTTGATCGAATTTGTATACTCTCATCTGTCCCGAATCTTGACCGTTGGAATCACTCATAGGGAATCCTATACTAATTGTATTTCCCGTAGTGCTGAATTCCAGGCCAAAACCACTATTATCTCCTGTTTGACCATATATAGTTTGTCCCAATTGCACCCAATTGGTCCCGTTAAATTTGAAAATTCGTGTATTTCCCTCTAGAGCGGAGGAACCTCCTACCCCTAACAAGCCTTTTATTGCTATTATATTCGCTGTGCTGTTTATGGCAACTCTTATCCCAATTTTATCAAAATCGCCCATGCCATCTATATTGGAACCCTTTTGTATCCAAGTGGTTCCATTCCAGGAAAAAATTCTGGCTCTTCCTATACGATCACCATTGCCACTTTTGAATTCACTTTCAGCTGAGATAATTGTATTGCCGTCTGCACTAATGTCAACGGATAAGCCAAAATTACCATTTGTCTGTTCGCCTGGAATATCATCTCCCTTCGGAACCCAATCGGTACCATTAAATTCGTAAATACTTACTTCACCATTGCCATTGCTTATGGGATCTGCGTATAATGCACCTGCAACAAAAGTATTTCCATCGGCACTTAATTTTACGGAATACCCAAATTGATCTCCACTAGCTTCTCCATTTATATTTGAACCTAATTTGGTCCAAGCACTCCCATTCCACCCAAATACTCGTACTTGCCCAGTGTTGAGTCCTTGTGTACGTGAATCTATTGAACCAATGGCTACTCTATTGCCATCTGCACTAATGCTAACTGCACTGCCACTTTGATCATTTGGGGTTTCACTTGGGATAGTTGCACCGCGCTGCCCCCAGTTTGTACCATCAAAAGCAAAGACACGCACATTTCCAGAACCGTTTCCAGTATCATCGTTTAATGGTGCGCCTACAGCCATTGTATTGCCGTCCGCACTAAGGCTTACTCTGCTGCTGTGGTCTTCTGCGGCTTCGCCATTAATGTCTGATCCTTTTTGGGACCAAGACGTCCCATTGTAGGTGAACACCCGTATTTGGCCCGCATCGCTCCCTCCATCATCATTATATTGCGCTCCTACCGCAACGGTATTGCCATCTGCACTTAGGGAGGCCCAACGGCCGAAATCATCTTTAGCGGTTTTACCATTTATATCATTGCCAAGCTGTACCCAATTTTGGGCTGAAACAGTTAAACAGAAAAGGCTCATTATTGCAAAAAATAAAAATCGTTTCATCTTAATAAAATATTTGAGAAATAGGAAGATGGAATGCCCAAACGATCCCTATCTATTGGTTTATAATTATTTAGTGGGCATTTCATAATATTTGGTTTAAGGATTAATTGAAATTGTTTCGATGCAACTCTTTAAAAAGGGTTGCTGTTATCCTAACGAGATTATCGAAAAAGGTCATCACTTCTTTTAGAGAAAAGAAGAAAGAATAAAGAAAAAAGAGAGATTGTGGTAGCTAGGTGCTGGATTGTTGATTGTGTAGGTTTCTTTAATTTCTGAATTTAGCTCCAATTGCTTCGCTTCGCTCGCAATGAAAATGCCTCCATATTTCAGGAGGCATTCCGGTTGTTTTTCAACCTAACAAGTTATTGAAAGATCATTGTTTTATAATCCTTAAAGTTTTTGATCCTTCTTTTGCAGTGCTTATTGTCACAAAATAAACACCCGGAGCGCTTGTTATTTCCTGTGTAATATTTTTTGCTGAAGGGTAGTTTTCAGAAGAAATAAGTTGGCCTAGGATATTGTAAATCTGTACTGATAAATCTGTGTATTCCTTTCCCATATCTATTATAAAATCGCCAGTACTGGGGTTGGGATAAACAGTGATCAAATTTCCTATTATATTTTGTTCTACGCCGAGAATACTCGGTGTTGTTTTAAAGACCCAATAGTCAATAAGTCCTTTACTATCGTCTCCTTTATCTCCAGAAATATTACTGTCCGAGGAGCAGGCCATTATAAAATTGCCATCTGCCGTTGGCAAAAGATAGGGTCCACTTTCATCAACCGAACCTCCGATAGTGTTTTGTGATAGTATATTTCCAGAAGAATCTAATCTAACCAACCAATAGTCGTAGCCCCCATTGCTGTTTTCGGTTTTATCGCCGCTTAGATTGGAGTTGGAAAAGCCCGAAATCATAAAAGTGCCGTCTGCGAGTTGTTTTATGTCTTGTAGATAATCTATTTCACTACCGCCGATGGTGTTTTGCCAAAGAATATTTCCGCTATTGTCCACTTTCAATATCCAATAATCATAATCACCTTGGGAGTTTTCTGATTTATCGCCGGAAATGTTTGATCTTGAATATGTGCCTAACAAAAAACCGTCATCTGTCGTTGATATCATATCCAGCATATAATCATTATCATTTCCTCCATAGGATTTATCCCATTGTACCGATCCATTAGCGTCAAGTTTTACAATCCAATTATCCGCAAGTCCTTGATTAACTTCAGTTTTGTCTCCAGAAATGCCAGATCTTGAATATCCGCCAATCATATATCCGCCATCGGCTGTTTGAAATGCCCCATGCGGTTGATCCTGCAAATTACCACCAATTCCATTTTGCCAAACAATGGCTCCATTTGTATCCAGTTTTAAGGCCCAATAATCGCGTTGGCCGTTGCTCGCCTCGGTTTTATCTCCAGAAATACCGGAATCGGAATAGCCGCAAACAAAATACCCACCATCTGAGGTTTGAGAAACAATATTGTCATATTCGGGCTGATCGCCGCCATAAGTTTTTTGCCATGTTATATCGCCAGAAGCATTGAGTTTTAGTATCCAATAGTCGTACCCTCCTCGGGAATTTTCGGTTTTGTCTCCAGAAATATTAGAGTCTGAGCTAGCACCCACGATATAGCCCCCATCTGAAGTTTGTTTTGCAGAAATTAAAAGATCTTCTCCATTGCCACCAATGGTATTCTGCCACATGATGTTTCCCGTAGCATCAATTTTAACTAACCATATATCCCTCATCCCGTGGGAGTTTTCGGTCTTATCCCCAGAAATGTTGCTCAAGGAACGACCTCCAATAATATAACCACCATCTGAAGTAGCTTCAAAAGTGGTCACGACATCGTGGTCACTACCGCCGATGGTCTTTTGCCAAATAATGGCTGGATCTTGTGCAAAGACAGTAAAAATACACAAAAGTAAAGCGAAGAAAGTAATTGAAGTTTTCATAATATTTGGTTTTAAAGATTAATCGAAAATGTTTTGATGCAATCTATCTTTGGCTGGTTGCTGTTATCCTAACGAGACTATTGAAAAAGGTCATCACTGCTTTTAGAGAAAAGATGAAAGAATAAAGAAAAAAGAGGAATTCTGGATGTTGAAAACTGAAAGCTAAAGAGTTAGCGAAATAATTTTGGAGACTAAAGTAGAATGTTGTCTTTTATATGTTTTTATTTTTATTTCTTTTTAGAAGAAGTATTACGAAAACCGATATCAAAATAAAACCTGCAATCCACCACCAAATAGGATTGAAGGCTTGTTGTAGATGAATGGGAGCGGTATCACCAATCAATACTAAACCTGCCCAATATTGAGGAGCTGCGCCGCGGCCATCAACAGTGGCGAGATATTTTAATTTGGCTTTTTTAAGAGCTTCATCCTTTGGGAGCCCTTCGCCAATAAAATCATAGAAATAACCCACTATCTTTGAACTTGAAATTTCATCGATAGCCCACAGACTGGTCAAAATACTTTCACTGCCTGCATAATTAAAAGCGTGAGCGAGGGAAATCATTCCTTCACCTGGTTGGTAGGTAGGCTTTCCTGTTTCGCAAGCAGTGAGAATGGCGAGGTTTGAGGAGAGATTTGTATTATAAATTTCATAACTGTAGAGCGAGTTTTCATCATAATTCTCTGATTCGTCAAGTGTTTTTGCGAAAATCAATCGAGAGAATTCCGGACTAATATTATTGCTTTCACCGTGGGTACCAATATGGATTATTTTGTGCTCCCCAGCTTTATTCTGAAAGACGGTTTTGGAGGCATTTTCATTTAAAAAAGAGGTGCCGTCAAAAATTCTGGAATATTCTTTTGCAAGCGCTACGCTGCTTGGTTGCGATAACAACTTAAGGTAAGTGGCATCTTTGTTTATGGAATCGGTGATGCTGATTTTATACTCCTGCTTCATCTCTTTACTGAAACCAGGTGCGAAGGCTACGAAATTGTTTGAGAACATTTTTTGCTTTTTATTTTCATTCAAAAGCAACAGACTGAAATTGTAGGAAATGTTATATCGCGCCAATAGACTATTGGTTGCGAGCTCCTTGTAATTTTTTATTTTGGAGGGTGTAAGCGTCTCAAAACTTAAATTGAAAAGCACACCATCTGGCACAATGATTATTTTTTTCGTGTGTATTTGGTTTTCCAAAGGTTTCCAAAGATTTCCATATAACTCATAAAGCAGATTTGATTCTTCATCAAAAGACGGCTGAGGTTTGTTTAAGTATTCAATATGATTTTTGATTGGTTCAAAATCCAATTTTATTAGATTGCGGCTTTCCTTATCTAAAACCATTACGTACAATAATTCATCAATAAAGAAATACCGGATAACCGTGGTGTTTTCAGGGATGTACTTTTGAAGATCTTGCAGTGATACGTCCAAAGTGGCAAACTTCATTTTATAATATTTTGGATATGCAATTTTTAGGGAGTCTAAAAAATTGTTATAGCTGTCATTTGCCGCGAGATAGCTTTTAAAGGATGATGTAGAATCTTCAATTCTATCTTCAATGTTTACAGCATCTTTTTTTAATTTATTTTCTCTTTTTACTATTCTTTCGGGAACATCTGCAAAATTTATTTCATCCTGTATCATAAGTTTGGAACGGATGCCGTAGTACACACTGTTTTCTTGTGTTTCAATTAGTTTTGTAAGATATTTTTTATTTTTTGTTTGAATATAAAGGTTGCTATAAAGCTCTTTTTTAAAACTGTATAATTCCAAAAAGTTA
Source organism: Aequorivita sp. (assembly GCA_034675805.1). Lineage (GTDB taxonomy): Bacteria > Bacteroidota > Bacteroidia > Flavobacteriales > Flavobacteriaceae > Aequorivita. The sequence goes on from JAUCCX010000001.1 coordinate 2,507,477, forward strand.
GAATATAACACATTAACATTATCGTCTTTAGAAATCAAAGATTTTTGATCTTCAAGAATTTTAAAAGCATTATCCATATCATTCAATACCGCTTTTAAAAAGAGAGAGTCTTTAAGGGTTTGTCGTTTATAGCGCGCTTTTGAATGTTCAAGAATTAAAAGCGGTTTTAAGTAAGTGAGCTTTACGGCATTAAGGCTCGTGGTCTTGTTTTGAGACAGGTTATCAATAAAGGAAATTCCCTTTTCACTCCACTCCAAGGATTTTGGATAATCACTGACGGTGTAATACACTTTAGCCAAGTTCAGCATATGCGAAATTAGGTCGTTGTTATTCTCACCTCCGTTTTTCTTCAAGTAATTATACGCGTTTAATGCAGTGCTAATTGCAGCTTCCGCCTTTTTGTTTTTTGCTAGAAACATTGCTTTATCAATGGCAAAATCCAAATAGGTATCATCTAAGTTTTCTCCTAAGGCAGTTTTGTATAATTTATCGGCTTCGTTATAGGTTTTTTCCGCTAGCGCTGTTTCATTTTTCTGTTCGTAGCAACTTGCAAGGCTGGCAGTGGCAATTGCTTGCCAGAATATATCCTGGCCAGACTCTGTTTCGTATATTTCCAAAACCTTTTTGAAGGAAGCAATAGCGTTGTCTATTTCTTTTAGGGACATTTGAGTCTGCCCCAATAAAACTATAGAGTGCGATTTTTCAGGATCGCCAGCTTGATATAATTGGTCACGCTTATTGTATATATATTTTACGAGTTCGTAGGCTCGGTTTACGTTGCCGATGTTGTTGTAAAGCGTTGACAAATTTGAAAGGCCTATCCAAAGAAGCCGTTTTGTATCCTCAATCGTAGCTTCTTCCTTGGATTCCTTAATTACGTAAGAACAGTCACTGATAACTTTTTCTAGATTCTGTTTCGCTCCGGAAATATTTCCGCGGGCTTCCATCAACTGTGAAATATTCAACTGTATGCCTGCTGCTGAGTATATTTTGTACACCGAATCCTTATCTGCTTTTTGAAGACTTTTTATTGATCTTTCAAAATAATATTGTGCACTGTCCAATTTTTGGGAGCGCCACATCAAAACACCGAAAAAATTATTTACGTCAGAAATTCTATTAAAGTCTTTTTCTTTAGACTTTAGAAAGTGTTTTTCTGATTTTTTGCATTGATGGATGGCGTCCACATATTTTCCTGCGAAATAATAACTACGCGTTAAGACGTAATATGCCTCACCGATTTCATTTTGTGTTGCATTTTCTACCGAAAGAATAGTTTGCAATGATTCTTGGGATGCCTCAAAAGCTTTTTGAGTCTCACCTAAATCTTGATATAGGTAGGATAAATCGTGTAATGCAATATATTGGGCACGTTTGCTGGCACCAAGTTTCTTTAAATTTTCTAAGAATAGTGCTGATTCTTTAAGGGCATTGTCTTTATCGCTTTTTAAAAGTGAAATCTTTCCCACATACTCTATGTATTGAGCTAAAGAATCAATTTGCCCCGCTTGTTTAAACGTTTCGATTTGGGCTTGAAGAGCGGATTCTGCCTCTTTAACTTGGTTTTTTAAAAGGAAGGAATCTCTAATTGATTTTCCGTTTATTTTTTCTTGGGCACTTAATTTTGTTGGGGAGAGCAAAACGAAAAAAGCCATGAAAAAGCAAATTTTGAAATGTTGCCCCATATTGGATTTTTTCTTAAATATAGAAATAAAATTTTATTCATTAACATTTCATTAAGAATAATAGAATTTTATTTCCTCTTCAAGATTTATAGTTTAGGAATATCTATAGTAGAAAGTTTTTTTTGAACGTGAAGCGTTTAGCGACACTATGGAAACTAGAATCGCTTAAACTAATTTTCTAAAGTGGCATTATTGTTCTTGTAGTAAGTTTAGGAGCTTGGTATTGCGATCTGAAGGGTATTTTTTCAACAAAGTTTTGGCTTCCTTGAATTCCCCTTTCTTTATTTTTGCCAGTGCGGTATAATATGCAGCATCTTCTTTAAAGATACCTTGTTGGAAACGTGCTTCATTTTGAAGAAATTTTAATGATATGTCCGCATTCCCCAATGCCAAATTTGCTACCCCCAAAAAGTAATTTAGCGTATCGTTTTCTGAGTTATCTTTTATTAAAACTTCCCATTTCGCAATGGCTTCTTTGTAATTTTCTTGCTTATAATCCACCATTCCTTCATAAAATTCTGGGTTATCTGTGGCACTCATTTTTAATGGCAGGCCGATGTCCGGTTTGAAGTTTTGAGCAAATATTTTTTCAGAAGGATTTGAGTTGTCCATCATCCAAAATAGTCCCAATAACACCAACAGTAATGCGGCAATGGCATACCAAATTGCGTTTGACTTTGTGTTTTTATTTGATAGGTTTTTGCTATTTAAATCATTTTCACCAATTTGAATGTCTTTGTGAAATTCTTTTATTTTTGATTGCTTAATACTATTCTCAATCTCCTCTCTTACTTTTTTAACCTCTTCTATTTTTTGAGTGAGGTTTGGTATTTGAGACAGTTCTTCATTCATCAATTGTAGTCTTTCTGAAACATTTTCTTGACCCAGGTACGCTTCAATCTGATGCCATTCTTCCGAGGTTATATTTATAGGGGATTTCATTTTTTTATTTTGTTGTTAAGTGCCAATTCTTTTAATTTTTGAATACACCTATATTTTTTATTTTTTGCAGAGGCTTCTTCGATATCAAGACTTTCTGCAATGGTTTTCAAGGACATTTTATTGAAATAGAACAATGTGAGTAGTTCTTTGCAAGCTTGACCAAGATTTTCAAAAGCGGTTAATGTTATAGATAATTGTTGTTCTTTTTCGTTAGTTTCAAAGTTTAAGTTTGTTTCATCAGCTTTAAGCTGATACAATTTATCATCTATTGATATTGTTTTTCTTTTTGCCACAAACCTTGTTTGATCTATCCATTTATTTTTAGCAATTGTAAAAAGATATGCCTCAATTTCTATCTTGCTTTTTGGGCAAAAAGTACCCGTGCTCAATTTTTTCCAACAAGCAAAATAAGCTTCTTGAAAAACATCTTCAGCATTTGCTACCGTTCCCCCGTTTTTAAGGATGTAATATTTGGTTTTGGGGTATTCGGTGATATAAAATTCTTTTAAGGGCACTTCTTTATTATTTAAAAAAGCATCCAATAGTATAAATTTTCTTTGAGCTAGCGTATCTTCCATAGAAATCTATGGAAATATACAATTTTTTTCAGTAAAAATTAACACTCTATTGAATTGCGATCCTTGAACAATTCATAGGTTTTGATTGCCTTCTATCCTTGTTTGGAGGTATAACGGAATATTAGAAAAAAGTCATCACTATTTTTGAAAAATGACTGAATAGGCTAAAGAATATAGAAAAGGGAAAAGGATGAATAGTATATGTGGCAAAAAAAATGCCTCCATATTTCAGGAGGCATTCTGGTTGTTGCCAACCTCACGAGCTATTGAAGAATCTATTGTTTTATAATCCTTAAAATTTTCGATCCTTCTATAGCAGTGCTCACTTTCACGAAATAGATTCCTTCTGAAGCGTTTATTTGTTGTTCTATTGTTTTTTCTGAGGCGTACTTTTCCGAAGATATAAGTTGTCCGAGCATATTGTAAATCTGAACGCTTACATCTGTACATTCTTTACCCAAATCAATGATGAAATTGCCATTTGTTGGGTTGGGGTATATTGAAAGATTGCTCAAAGTATTTTCCTCAGTACCCAAAACAATATTGGTTATTTTTAGCGTAATGTTGGTTGGATTGCAGATTACGTCGAAAGTATAGTTATGGTCGTCATAATGTGCCATTGTGGTGGCGGGTAGGTTGCAAGTGGTGATATCGTTTGAAGTTACTACTACAAATTCATCTCCTAAATTAGGTGCGAAGTATAAAGCTACTGCTATATCACCATCCATAACTGATTTGCCTTGTATGGCAAGTAAGTCAAATTCTGTTCCTTGTGTAGGGCCGTAAATTTCTATTTGAAGTTCTGATGTTGTTGAGGATTTAAAATCTCCCTGAACTGTTAGTGTTCCGGGATAGCCGCCTGGAGAGAAGATGCCGTCATTGGTATATGCTGCTGCTGCTGGTAAATCGAAAATTCCAACGCCCATAACTTTTCCGCCCTGGGTGTTATTGAAACCTAAGTTTCCTTTAAATTCTAGTTCGCCCATTTGAACATCTATAGTTCCAGAATTTGTTGTTGTGGCCTCAATGAATGCAACTCCAGTGGTTGTGGTCCGTTTTATAAGACCATTATTAATTAAAATATGTGTAGTTCCTCTAGCTAGAATATCTGTCCCCCCTTGCAGATCCAGCACTCCTTCTGTCTTATTTAGAAATGTACCATCGCTAAGGTAAAAATCAAAACTACCTGCACCCATATTGATGAGACCTTCATTGGTTAAAGTAGAATTCTCTTCTATTCTCCATTGCTGTGTTGGTTGGATAAATAATTTTCCACGATTTATAAGGTTGCCACCTCCTATTTGGGAACCAGAGTTCAAAGTCATATTTCCACCACCGGTAAAATTTAGAGTAGCTGTGTTTCCAGTGGGAATATTTAAACGGCAGAATTGTGTTCCTATGCCACATTTAATGTCGCCTGCCAGCGTACCTGTTAAAGTTCCGACACATTTAATATTAGTACGCCATTCCATTAGAGCTCCTGCGGCAACATTATATTCTCCATCAGTCATTGTGGCTGTTAAACCCTTAAAACGTAGTGTACCTTCTTCTATTGATATTATGCCGTTATTATTTTCAAAGCCTGTACTTATTTCAGACATCCCAGAGCCAGTGCGTTTAATGAGCCCATGGTTAATAAACATATCTGTTGTTGACCCTGACGATTTGGTGATATTTGGACCGTCGGCCTGTATGATTATTATTCCATTTGACTGATTTAAAAATGTGCTATTATTAATATAAAAATTAAAACTACCTGCACCCATATTTATGAGACCTTCATTGGTTAAAGTAGAATTCTCTTCTATTCTCCAGGCATGAATTGTTTGGGTAAAAATTTTCCCAGTATTTACCAAAGTGCCACCTCCTCTCAAGGTTCCAGAAATCAAAGATAAATTTCCATCACCGTTAAAATTAAAAGTTGATGAGGTTCCAATAGGAACATAAAAATGGCAAAATTCTGTTCCTATGCCACATTTAATGTCGCCTGCCAGATTACCTGAAAGAGTTCCAATCAATTCAATTTTAGTCCGCCATTCCATTACTGCTCCTTCGGCCACATTATATGTTCCGTTATTCATAGTGATCGCTGCACCATTAAGGCGTAACGTACCTCCTTCAACAGATATCACACCTTTATCATTCTGAAAGTCAGTGCTAATATCCACTCTTCCTGTACCAGTGCGTTTAATAAGTCCTTTATTAATAACCAATGCTGCGATGGGACTTGAATCTTTAACTATATCGGCACCATCCACTTGTAAATCTATTATTCCGGATGGATTGTTAATCAATGTTCCATGCTTAATAAGAATTTTTGCATTTCCCTGTTGAAGCAAGGTTCCATTATTAATTATTGTGGTATTTTCTTCAATACGTTTAAAGTGATACGTATTTTCAGGTGTAATAACTGTAGTGCCATTAAGGGTCAAGGTGCCACCACCTTTAATCGTTCCTCCGGACCAGTTAAAACTAGATGCAGCACTAAAAGTAGAAGCGTTGGTAAAACTCAGTTTAAGACTACTCGTGTTTATAAAATTGAAAATAGCGTTCCCTTGCAACGTTATGGATTTTGTGTTTCCGTCTACATTCAAAAGAACAGTTGATCCCGCTGGTATTACTACATCGTGGTCTTGATTGGGAACAATGTTTAAACTCCAGTTGGAATTAGTACTCCAGTTTCCATTTGTACCTATCCACGTGTTGGTCTGTGCTGAAATATTCAAACAAAAAATGCTTAAAACTGAAAATAATAAAAATTGTTTCATAATATTTGGTTTTAGGATTACATAGAAACATCGAAAAGGATTATTAAATGTCATCGATATAATCAAAAAGAATTTTAATTTTGCGGTCTATCCTCAGCAATATGGCAGAACATCGTTTTATTATATCTGGTTATTCACAGAATTTATCATCAGGGACTGTTTCTTGGCAATCCCCGAGCAACATAGCCTTAATAAAATATTGGGGAAAATATGGCGAGCAATTGCCAATGAATCCTTCTATTAGTTTTACACTAGAAAATTGTCATACCAAGACTTCCGTATCCTATGAGCCAAAAAATTCAGATGGTTTTGAGTTTGAAGTATTTTTGGATGGAAAAAAGGAGACTTCCTTTGAGCCTAAAATTCAGAAATTTTTCGAAAGAGTGGAAGTTTATTTACCATTTCTAAAGGATTTCAAATTTAAAATTGAAACATCAAACAGCTTTCCACATAGTAGTGGCATTGCTTCCTCGGCAAGTGGGATGAGCGCGCTGTCACTATGTTTTATGGATATGGAACAGCAGATGCAACCTTGTATTGCAGATTGGTATTTAAAAGAAAAAGCTTCTTTTCTTGCACGATTAGGTTCTGGTAGCGCCTGCCGAAGTGTGGAAGGACCACTTATTGTTTGGGGGGAGCATAAAGAAATCGAAGGTAGTACAAATCTATTCGGAACCCAATATCCTTTTGAAGTTCACCGGAATTTTCAGAATTATCAGGACACCATTCTTTTAGTGGATAAAGGTGAGAAACAAGTGAGCAGTACGCTTGGTCACGATTTGATGCTTGATCATCCCTTTGCCGAAGAACGTTTCCGTCAAGCTAAGAACAATCTTTCAAAACTAATTCCTATTCTTAAATCCGGTAATCTTCTCGAATTTATAAAAATTGTTGAAAGCGAAGCCTTATCCCTGCACGCGATGATGATGACCTCAATGCCGTATTTCATATTGATGAAACCAAATACTTTGGAAATTCTAAACCGTATTTGGAAATTCAGGGAGGAAACCAACAGCAATGTTTGTTTTACTTTAGATGCTGGCGCGAATGTACACGTGCTTTATCCCGAAAGCGAGAAAGAAACAGTGTTACAATTCATAAAAAATGAACTTTTGCTATTCTGTAAAAATGGTGAGTTTATTGCGGATGAGGTTGGATTAGGAGCTGAACAAGTAGTTATTGCCAAAGAATAAAAACTAAATGGTGATGGTTAGCGATTTAGCTAAACATTGTTATATAGTCTTTTACAGGTGTTGTTTATTTTTTTTCACAATAAAATATACCAAGGTTAGGGCTACAAATCCCATCAAAATATACCACCACCAAGTTATACCGGTACTCATGTCAATAGGTGAAGTATCACCAATTAGAACCAGTCCAGCCCAATATTGTGGAGCTGCGGTTCTTCCTTCACTAGTACTTAGATAGTCTAATTTTGCACTTCGCAAGGCTTCGTCTTTGGACATTCCTTCGGAAAGTTTGTTGTAAAACAGCTTAACAATCTTGGCGCTAGATTCCTCGTCTATTTCCCATAGACTGGTCAAAATACTTTCACTTCCTGCATAGTTAAAAGCGTGGGCCAAAGAGATCATTCCTTCGCCAGCTTGATAGGTTGGCTTTCCAGTTTCGCAGGCTGTGAGGATGGCAAGATTTGAGGAGAGGTCTATATTGTAGATTTCGAAGGAATACAGAGAATTTTCATCATAACTTTCTCCTGTCTCCGTTTTTTTGGCAAAAATCAAACGGCTCAATTCTGGGCTAACATTATTGCTTTCGGCGTGGGTTCCAATATGTATTATTTTGTGTTCTTTTGCACGGTTTATAAATAGTTCTTTGCTGGCGTTTTCATTTATAAAATAGCTGCCTTTGAATATTTTTGAGTATTCTTTAACCAAATCTTCACTGAAAGGTTGGGGGAGAAGGGTGAGATAGGTTTTATCAAGTTTTACCGAATCTTTTATGGCTAGCTTATATTCATCTTTCATCTTTTTGTTGAAGCCAGGCGCAAAGGCTATATATTCTGAAGAATAATTAGCTACTTTGCCTTTGTCTTTGTAAAGTAGCAAGCTAAAATTATATGAAATGTCATATTTAGCCAGGAGACTGTTGGTAGCCATTTCCCGAAAGTTTTTAATTGGTCTTGGCGTGAGTGTTTCAAAACTAAGATTGAAAAGGTCTCGATCGGGAACAATTACCACTTTTTGGGTAAGTACATATTCTTCTAAAGGGAACCACAAGGCCCTATATAATTCATAGAGTAATGGCCTTGTTTTTACTACAGAGAACTCATCATTTTTTAAATTTGAAATATGGTTTTTTACAGGGTTGTAGTTTAGTGGAATCAATTTTTTTAATACGGCCGAAACAACAAAAGCATATAGTTGGTCTTCAATAAAAATATAACGTACTACTGTTGTATTTTCAGGAATCTTTTGTTGAAGGTCGGTGATGGGTTCTTCCAAAGTGGCATAACGCATTTTGTAATACTTTGGATATTTTTGCTTTAAGGAGTCCAGAAAGTAGTCCCAATTTTCTGAAGCTTTAAAGAAGGACTTTATGTCACCATCTTCGGAATGATTTAGAGAGGATGTCATTTGGTTTTTCAAGTGATTTTCACGAGTAATTACATCTTCTGGGATGTGTTGAAATGCCAAAGTCTCCCGAAGATTTAAACGCGAACGGATGCGGTTATAGATGCTGGATTCGTGTAGCGATATGAGTCTGCTCAAAAAAACTTCATCTTTGGTTATGTTGTAAAGTTGCAGTCTGAGTTTTTCGGCAAAGTTTAAGAGCTCTTCGTTTTCAGCCATCAAGAGGGTGACATCTTCGTGAGTATTTACTACTTTTTTCCGTTGATCTAAAATGGTAATGCCTTCTTCCACTTGAAGTAAAAGTTCCTTCAAAATAAATGGAGTTTTGTCTTTTGTTAGATAATATTTAGAGGCAGCGTTAATCAATAACGCCTGAGGTTTTCGGTATTGACTAAGAATAGAATCGGTTGCACTTATTTTTTCGCCTTCCTTCCAAACATTGAAGCACAAAGCTTCTGCACTATATTTTTCCGCTTCAGTATAATCTTTTAGAATATAATGGACTTGTGCTAGATTGACAGTGTGATTGAATTCCTGTAAGGTATTTTTAAAATCGCCTTTATGAGTGAAATTATATGTTTCTTTAGCCAAAGCGAGCGCTATTTCTTTTTTTTGGTTCTTTGCAGCGAAGAGGGAATATTCCAAAATATTATCTAGAAAATCTTTAGTGAAGGTATTTCCCATAGATTTTCTATAAAGCTTTTCTGCTTTATCATAGAATAAAGAAGCATTTTCTGCATCCTCCATAGCATCATAAATTGTTGCGCGGGTGGAAAGGGCGGCTGCTTGCCAGTATAGGTCAGATCCTGAACTAGATTCTAGAAGTTTCAAGGCTTGGTCAGCATTCTCGGCAGCCCCTTCAAAATCGCGACTTGCTGTTTTAGCTTCTGACAAGATAATATGTGAAATAATGATGTTGATATCGTTTTCTTCAAATAGTTTTTTTTTCTGTTCAAAAGAATATTCAATTAATTCCTGTGCGCGGGAGTGTTCGCCGAGAGTATTGTAAAAAGTAGCCATATTGTCGATGGCAGCACATTGATTGCTTTTAGCTTTGTTTGTGCGGGCTTCATCTGTTGAGCGATTGATGTACTCTTGAAATCCAGTTATTGATTCTTCTGAGATATTAATGGCTTCTCGGTTTTTACCTAAGGAATTCCACAAAATGGCAAGATTCATTTTCACAAGTGCTGGACGGTAGAAGCGGTTCATAATATCAGTTTCGTCTGTCTTTTCCAAAACTTTTACCGCTTCTTGAAAATAGAATTTGGCACTATCCAGTTTTGCTTCTTGCCACATCATTCCACCTAGTGCATTATAAACTTGATTATAAAAAACATAATCTTGCTTTCCTGTTTTTTTCAAAAGCCTTAATGCCATTTGATAATGTTTGTTCGCTAGGGGGAAATCTCCCATTTTTGAAGCATAATAGCCACGACGGTATGACACCCCTGCTAAATCGGTGTTTTGTGGTTCCTTGTTTTGTTTTGCAAATGGAATTGCCGTTTCAAGAATACTATATGCTTTTTGATGTTGTCCGGCATCATCGTAGATCCAACCCATTTCGGTTATTGCCTCGACGATAAAGTGTGGATTGGCGGTTTTTTTGATTTCCTCGGTAAGTGCTTCGGCTTTTTTTATAGCTTGTTCTTTATCGCCATTATTTAGCTTGAAACTACCTTCAAATTGTATATAACTGTAGAGACTGTCGAATTTTTTTTCAGTTCTGTAGAAAGAAATATTTTTTGCAACCTCTGTTTGGGCTTTTGAAAACGAATCCTGCTCTATAAGCTTTTGGATTTCTTTTACTGTGGAAATTTTTTCTTGAGAAAATCCTTGGAAAAAGGCAAATAGGAATAACAATTGAAAGACGAATGGTAATCTCCGGTATTTACATATCATAATTTAGAAAGGCATCAAAAGATAAAACGCAACCGGGGATATTGTTAAGAAAGATACAAATTATTTTCTATTGTCCCTTTTGGTGTGGTAAAAAGATCTTTTAAGACTTTTCAATTTTGCTCCTCATATTCCGTCCAAGTTTGATTATTGATGTTTTGGTCCAGATTTGGATCATATAGCGAATTTTCGCTTTTTATATATTCGCCTTGATCATTCATCCAATATTGTTTAGCGCCTGCATCTACTTTATATGCTTGACCTGTGTTTGGATCCACAACGTTGGTTGTTTCATTTACGTAATCCAAAAACTGCTCTTGATTTCGGTCGCCAGCTGCCTGATTGGCTCTCCAGCTTTTCCATATCTTGATCCATTGCCGCCATTCTTTGGTTGTGTCGTGCGGTATTGTTTGCTCCAAATGCTTGGATGTCATTCATCCTATTTTGATGCGCATTGTTGCTGGCCATTGCAGTTTGTTGGTCTTGTTGGTTCTTTACTTGAACCCATTGCGGATTTGTTTGTTGGTTTATTAAACCGTTTAAGAATTGTTTTTTGGTGGCCGCAAAGATTTCTTCCGGAGTTTCAAGAACTGAATAAATTATTCCCCAATATCCACCCATTTGATCATAGGACACAAAATGGTGGAGCACTGTAAGAAACATTTTTCCATCTGGATCTTGCCATTCTAGGCCGTAAACCGTGAAGGTTTTTTGTGAAGGCATAGTTTTATACAATTTGTCATCAAACTGCTTATCCCAAGCGGCAATCTGTGGTATTGGGTATTTGCGTAAAAGTTTTCGGTTTATCTTGTTTGCATACTCCATAAAGCCTTCGTTTATAACTTGGTCAATGGATTTAGGAAACTGAACCTGAATGCCACTTTGCTGGTACATTTGGTTTGTCTGCGGATCATTTGAAAACATAAAACTTCCACCCTTTTCATTGAATATTTTAATGCCATTTGGGCCAGTGAATGCATAATCGCCACTATTTTGTTTCTGCCAAGAGGAGGGAAATGGAGTTATAGACATCACCATCCCGTTTTTGGAATCTATGGATTCGAAGTATTTCAAAGAGTTATTTGCTATTTCTCTACCTCCGTTTTCTTGGTGTACAGAAGAGACTTCTTCATTACCATATTTAATGAAATCAGAATCAGTGTTGGAATTTGACTGCTGTTGATTCTGGCAAGAGATGAAAAGCGGAGCTATTAAAAGCGTGAGTAAGACTGAGGATAATGATTTCATTGGGAGTTCTTTTGTGTTTAATAACACAACATCGAAATACGAACAAAAATGTCATCAAATGGAATTACAAGTCTTATAAACAGAGTATTAAAGGAGTAGCTCTTGATTAATTTTCTAGCTTTTGGCAAGAGATAATTGTTAAAACAGTTATCTTTGCATCAAAATTCAGTTTTAAAGCTAAAATACTGTATTTTTATAGTTACAATTACACAGCTTATGCACGGCCCCCTTTTCTATTCAAAAATTCTACTTTTCGGTGAATATGGAATCATTAAAGATTCCAAAGGACTTTCAATCCCGTACAATTTTTATAAAGGTGCTTTGAAAATAGATAAGCACCATACCGTTTCTACTCATAAATCTAATGCGAGTTTAAAGCGTTTTGCTGAATATTTGGAGAGCCTACAACTAGAAGATCCAAAATTGGTTTCTTTTGATATGGAAACTTTAAAAGCAGACTTAGAAAATGGGCTTTATTTTGACAGCAGTATTCCGCAGGGATACGGAGTTGGGAGTAGCGGCGCTTTGGTAGCTGCTATTTATGATAAATATGCGCATAATAAAATAACAGTTCTTGAAAACCTTACACGCGAAAAACTTCTTATCTTAAAAGGAATTTTTGCTGAAATGGAATCCTTTTTCCACGGGAAATCTTCAGGGTTAGATCCGTTGAATAGTTATTTGAGTCTTCCTATTCTGATTAATTCCAAAGATAATATTGAGCCAGCAGGAATCCCCTCCCAGACCGAAAATGGTAAAGGAGCGGTGTTTTTACTGGATAGTGGTAGTACTGGAGAAACCGCACCTATGGTTCAGATTTTTATGGAGAATATGAAGCAGGAAGGTTTTCGCAATATGCTAAAAGATCAGTTTGTAAAACATACTGATGCCTGTGTAGAGAATTTTCTTCAAGGTGATGTTAAAACGTTATTTGGAAACATCAAGGAACTTTCAAAAGTAGTCTTAGATAATTTTAAACCGATGATTCCTGCGCAATTCCACAAGCTTTGGAAGAAGGGAATCGACACCAATTCTTACTATTTGAAACTTTGTGGATCTGGTGGAGGTGGTTATATGCTCGGTTTTACTGAAGATATCGATAAGGCACGAAAAGCTTTAAAAGATTATAATCTAGAAGTGGTTTATACTTTTTAGTAGCGTTTTTCTGTAAGATTCTTCAGGATTCCTCAACTTTATAATTTATGTTGTCCAGAAAACAAAAGCTCTTTCTTCTTAAGTTTTTTAGCCTGTTTTCTGTGGTTCGTGGTTATAATATTCTAATAATAGTAATTGCGGAATACCTAACGAGTATTTACATTCTCGCTCCCGACTTACCGGTAAGAAAGGTTTTATTTGACGTGAATTTGCTTATGCTGGTACTTGCTTCTTCTTCCGCAATAGCCAGTGGTTATATTATCAATAGTTTTTACGACAGCGAAAAGGATTTGATAAATAGACCGAGAAAAACGATGTTAGACAGGCTTGTGAGCCAGCGGACAAAGCTTTCAGCCTATTTTGTGCTTAATTTCTTGTCGGTGGTTTTTGCAAGTTATGTTTCGTTTAAGGCAGTTCTTTTTTTTCTCTATATATATCTTCTTCCTTTGGTTTTATTCACACAAGCTAAAGAAATATCCCTTTGTTGGGAATATTACTGCGGCCATTCTTGCGGTGGTTCCATTTTTTGCAATTTTCGTGCATTATGGCAATTTTGACATTGTAATTTTAGTGCACGCTACCTTTTTGTTTTTATTGATTTCTATGAGGGAATTAGTGAAAGATCTGGAAAATATAAAAGGCGACCTAACTCACGGTTATAATACCATTCCCGTTATTTATGGCGAAAAGACTTCAAAGCATATGTTGACGGTTTTAAGTATTCTTACTTTGGTTCCAATCATACTACTAATCACCAAATTTGATCGCGAAATAGGTTATATGAATTACTATTTTTATGCCAGTATCGTTGGTTTGGCTGTGTTTCTTGCAGTATTATGGTATTCCAAAAGTAGGATACACTATATTGTTCTGCATAATATTTTGAAATTTGCTATTGTTCTTGGAGTTTTCAGTATCGTCCTTATCCACGTGGATTTATTGCTCAATAGATTCTTTTAAAAGGAACAAAGACTAAAGAATAAAGAACAATGAACTTTCCTAGTTAGAGTTGAGCATTTTTTAAATGGATTGCTTCGGTCGCTTCTTCGCAATGACGAAGCGTTTTAAATTTTTAACATACTAGTATGATACTAGGGGTTTAGTAGGGATATACTAGCATAAACGTAGCACTCGAGTAGCATAAGAGGTAGGGGAACTATACACTAATGTAGCACGAACCATACATACTCGCGAGTTGAACTACGAACCCATACTGTAGAAGCCTACATATATACATTTGAACAATACATAGTCAGCACCTAAAAATGCTAATTCTTTTTTTGGTTTTTGTCAAAATTGGCGTTTTAATATTGAACGCACTTTTTTAATTCATCAAAAGGGAATTAATAGCTATTTCCGTTTTATAAAGGATTAATTAGCTAAGCACGGTCAACCTACGCCAGAGAGGTACACATAGAGAAAGGAAAATACACTATGGCAATTTCAAAATCGACTTTTAAGCTTATCTTTCATTTAGACTTAAACGTTACATATCGCGAAGCTTTACAAACAAATCCCACACAACAACACCTACGCTTACCGAAATATTTAGTGAATGTTTGGTGCCGAATTGAGGGATTTCAATCACTGCATCGCTAGCAGAAACTACTTTTTGTTGAACCCCTTTTACTTCATTTCCGAATATAATTGCATAAGTCAATTCTTTCTGTACAGAGAAATCATTGAGATTAATGGCCAGTTCGGCTTGTTCAATGGATGCGACAAAAACACCTTCGTTTTTCAGTTTTTCAATTACATCTAACGTGTGTTCAGCATATTCCCATTCCACACTTTCAGTAGCTCCTAATGCAGTTTTTTGAATGTCTTTGTGAGGGGGTTGAGCAGTTATGCCACAGAGATAAATTTTCTTTACCAAAAATGCATCTGCAGTACGGAAAACAGAGCCGATATTATTCAAGCTTCTAATATTGTCTAGAATAATAATCAGTGGTGTTTTATCAGCAGCTTTGTATTCCTGTGTGTTAATGCGATCGAGTTCGCTGTTTTTTAACTTTCTGTTTTTCATAGGGGGCAAAGTTAATCGTTAAATGTTAATTATGGAAGGTGGCTCTTGCCAGAAGAAAATGCACATCACGGCATAAAGGCGTGGAGTAAATGGATTATTTCTCTGTTTAGCTCTGCACGCCTCTGCGCAACTACACTACAGAATTGTTGATAAAACCCGACAATTCACGGCCACTTCGTTTTTTAAAAAAGCGCATTTTCGTTACATTTATCGGTTAAAGAATATTTTGAGTTATGGCGAAGAAGGAAACCCCGTTAATGAAGCAGTACAACACAATCAAGACCAAGTATCCTGATGCTTTGCTATTGTTTCGCGTGGGGGATTTTTATGAAACTTTTGGAGAAGATGCAATTAGGGCAGCGGGGATATTGAACATTACGCTTACCGCCCGGAACAATGGAGGTGATAAGATGGAGTTGGCTGGTTTTCCGCATCATTCCCTAAATACCTATTTGCCAAAACTAGTTATGGCCGGATGCCGTGTTGCAATTTGCGATCAACTGGAAGATCCGAAAATGACCAAAAGCATCGTGAAGCGAGGTGTTACTGAATTGGTTACTCCCGGAGTTGCATTTAACGATGATATTCTGAAGTCAAAATCGAACAATTTCTTAGCGGCTGTTCATTTCGGTTCAAAAAACCTAGGAGTTTCGTTTTTAGATGTTTCAACAGGTGAGTTTTTGGTTTCTGAAGGTTCCGCGGAATACGTAGATAAGTTGCTTCAGAATTTTAGTCCTTCAGAAGTGCTTTTCTCAAAACAAAAACGAAAACTTTTTACCGAAACCTTTGGCAATGAATATCACGTTTTTCATTTGGAAGATTGGATTTTTCAAAGTGATTATTCTTTTGAAACCCTAACAAAACATTTCAACACAAAAAACCTAAAAGGTTTTGGTGTAGATCATTTGGAAGATGGTGTAATAGCCGCTGGTGCGGCGCTTCATTATTTAAGTGAAACCCGACATACCAAATTGCAGCATATTTCGCGCTTATCGCGGATTGCCGAAGACGAATATGTATGGATGGACCGCTTTACAATACGAAACTTAGAGCTTTATCATTCCTATTCGCAGAATGCGGTTACACTTTTGGATGTTATCGACAAAACCATATCGCCGATGGGGGGAAGACTAATGAAACGATGGATGGCGCTTCCCCTGAAAAATTCTGAAAAGATTATCAGGCGACACGAAGTAGTGAGTTTCTTGCTGGACAATCCAAGTATTTTGGAGAAAATTAAACAATACACAAAACGAATTGGTGATTTGGAACGTCTTATTTCAAAAGTGGCTACGGCGAAAGTTAATCCACGTGAAGTTATCCATCTTAAAAACTCTTTGGAAGCTGTAGTTCCTATCAAAGCATTGGCTTTAGATTCTAAAAATGAATCGCTTAGAATAATTGGCGAGCAATTACACGATTGTGAATTGCTTCGAAATAAGATAAAAGAAACACTTTTTGAGGAGGCCCCTGTCAATATTCTAAAGGGAAATTCCATAGCTGAAGGTTTTTCTGAAAGTTTGGATGATCTCAGGAATATCTCAGCAAATGGAAAGGGATATTTGGAAGATATGCTGGAGCGTGAAATAAAGATCACGGGTATTTCCTCCCTTAAGATTGCTTCAAATAATGTTTTTGGGTATTATATAGAAGTTCGAAACTCTCATAAAGACAAGGTTCCTACAGAGTGGATAAGGAAGCAGACATTGGTAAATGCCGAGCGTTATATTACAGAGGAATTAAAGGAGTACGAAGCTAAAATATTTGGTGCAGAAGAAAAAATACTCGCCTTGGAGCAGGAGTTTTTTTCAAAATTGGTTGAATGGATGCTTCAATATATCAGTTCGGTTCAGCAAAATGCAGCTTTGATAGCACAGCTGGATTGTCTGTGTTCTTTTGCTACACACGCCAAGGAAGCCAATTATACACGTCCGTTGCTCGATGATTCTTTTGATCTGGATATAAAGGATGGACGTCATCCTGTAATTGAAAAGCAATTGCCGCCAGATGCGCCCTTTATTGCGAATGATGTTTTTCTCGATCGGGAAAACCAACAGATCATTATGATTACTGGGCCGAACATGAGTGGTAAATCTGCTATTCTTCGTCAGACCGCTTTAATTGTTTTGTTGGCGCAAATGGGCAGTTTTGTTCCAGCCTCTGCGGTTCGGATGGGCTGTGTTGACAAGATTTTTACAAGGGTAGGTGCTAGCGATAATATTTCGATGGGTGAATCTACTTTTATGGTTGAAATGAACGAGACGGCGAGTATTCTAAACAATCTTTCGGAAAGAAGCTTAATTCTATTGGATGAGATTGGGCGAGGTACGAGCACTTATGACGGGATTTCAATCGCGTGGGCTATCAGTGAATATTTACACGAGCATCCTTCTCGCGGAAAAACACTTTTTGCTACACACTATCACGAATTGAATGAAATGACTGAAACTTTCGCCAGAATCAAAAACTATAATGTTTCTGTGAAGGAATTAGTAGACAATGTGCTTTTTCTTCGGAAGTTGGTTCCAGGAGGAAGCCATCACAGCTTTGGAATACACGTTGCAAAAATGGCTGGGATGCCACAAGCTGTGCTTCAAAGGGCAAATAAAATTCTAAAAAGACTGGAGAAGAGTCATGCGTCTGAGGAATTGACTGAAAATATGAAGGCTGTTTCGAAAGAAGAGATACAATTGAGTTTCTTTAAACTTGACGATCCGCTTTTGGAAGAATTGCGTGAGGAGATATTAGACATTGATATTGATACACTTACGCCAATAGAGGCATTGATGAAATTGAATGAAATACGGCGCATGTTACAACGAAATGCCTCAGTAAAAATGAAAAAGTAAAATTCTGTAATAATTTCTCAAAAAACACTTTGGGATTGAAGTAAAATTTTTAAATTTGCTCCCGCTTACGGTATAAAGCGACGTTCATTAAATTACTGCGAAAATAGCTCAGTTGGTAGAGCGCCACCTTGCCAAGGTGGAGGTCGCGGGTTCGAATCCCGTTTTTCGCTCTGCCTTAGATGCCGAATGCAATTCGGCATTTTTTGTTAAGTTTAGGTTGTATTCACAGCTTTAATTTACCTAGGTGTTTGCCCTGATAAGGGGGTTGGAAACACTCAATTGCTGATGTGGTGGAATTGGTAGACACGCCGGACTTAAAATCCTGTGCTCATTTGGGCGTGCGGGTTCAAGTCCCGCCATCAGTACATAATCCCCTTTGCCTTGTGGCATTGGGGATTTTTATTTTTCAAAAGGCTATGTATTGTTTTTAGAGAACGAATTATAGGGGTTCTTTATAAAAAGTATAATTAAATAATCCATCCCTATGATCGAGATAATCTTGAACGATTAATTATTTTTTTTGCAACAAATAAAGATATTGATCTGATGACCGATTTAGTATTAAATATTCTCTCTCTTGGAACAAAGCCTCTTTATGAAAAGCAAATGAGGTTTCATTATATAATTACTGAGTTCAGAAGTAAGCTCTCAAGAATAGAAGAAGGTAGCCTGACGATTGCTGATATTGACGAGTTTTATACCGACTTAGACAACTTTGATTTTAGTTTCGTATTATTCACTGAATATTATCAGAAATACATAGGTAATCTTAATCGTTTTAAACCTAATACTGAAGACGAAAATCCAGATGTAACTTTCTTATTGATAGCTATAGCAGAGGATCCGTGGAAACCAACTGATCTGTTCGGTGTATTTATGTATCATATCCGCTATAAATATAAGCTAACTTCAAGGTTTTTTATTGCTCGTCAAAAAAAGCATAACTTGAAGAAGTTAAATACACCTGAAGTGACAATAAAGGAAGAAAGCAAGTTTGATTCATCTAAGAAATGGACGAGAATACCACTTCGTCAGGATCAATGCAAACCAGGCTGTGGTTGTTCTAAGTGAGGAAAGGTAGATGTTGTATTCACCTTGTGGTGCCATCTCCTAAAGTTAGAGATATTGAAAAAGCTACTGTATAAAAAAAGCCCTTTCATATTTGAAAGGGCTTTTTATTTTGTTAGCAAATAATTGCTTATTGACCGTCAGTAGCGTCTTTTACAGCTTCTTTAGTGTCATCTGCAGCTTGCTCAACAGCATCTCCAGCGTCTTCTAAAGCTTCTCCAGTTGCGTCAACAGCGTCGTCAATAGCGTCGCCAGCATTGTCTAATGCGTTGTCAGCGTCAGCTTGTACAGATTCAGCAGTTTCGTCAACTTTTTCTTCAGTAGTTTCTCTACAAGAGTAAACAGAAGCAACTAATGCAAGAGCGGCAAGTGATAAAAAAATTTTTTTCATTGTGGTAATAGATTAGTGATTAATAGTGCGCAAAAGTAATTAAAAATTTGATTCAAAAATTTTTTAATGGCAATTATTTCTTGTGTGTTTTTAAAATAAGTTTTATGGGTAATTATATTTCTCTTTTTTGTTATGTTATTGCATCTAAAGTAATTGGCCTAAAGTTTCTGAAATTGTTGTTAGTTATTAATAAAATAAGCGCCTGCGTTTATTTTTGGATTAATCTAGATTAATTTTTTTCGCAGATTAACCACTGCATTTACTGAATTGTATAAAGCCGATATCTTCTTTTGGAGAAAGGACTTTTGGTAATTTTAAAATTCATCACTTGTTTTTTTGAGTCGGGAGTTAATCATTATTCATTATTTATGATTCGATAAAAAATTTGTAAAACCGTTAAAAAGAGGAAATATTCCAATAAAAGATTGTGTTTCCCAATAATAATTTGGATATTTTCCAAATTATATTATATTTGTGTATGGAATCAAAACTAAGCATTGAGGCACAGCGATTTAAAAAAATTCGGGAAGAGCTTCGACACACCCAGCAGTCATTTGCTGAACTGCTTGATATAGGTGCAACAACTGCCGATATTGAAAGAGGGAAGACCAAAATCACAGGAAAGGTTGTGATGGAGCTTATGTCGCAGTTTAATATTAATCCACTTTGGCTTTACGGCAAAAGTTTTGAAAAGCATATCGATTCGTCTCGTGGAGATGTTAGCCCTAAGGTTATAACCTTGGGAACAACTGGGGACGATACTATTTTATTGGTAAATCAGAAGGCGGCTGCGGGGTATCCAAACAATATACATGATACGGGTTGGTATCAGACCTTACCAGCTTTTAATATTCCTTTGCCAGAATTTAGAAATGCGTCATACAGAGGTTTTCAAGTGGAAGGCGATAGCATGTTGCCAAATATTAAACCAAATGAGTGGGTTCTTGGCCGGGCAGTTCCTAGTATTAATGAAGCGACTGATAGCAGGATATATATAGTGGTTTTAAGAGATTCGGTTCTAGTGAAAAAACTTCAAAAGATTCCTAATAGCCCGCAGTCTATTAGACTTATCTCCCTAAATGATCAATATTTACCGATTGATGTGAAGGTAAATGATATTCAAGAACTTTGGATGGTAAACAGCAAATTGAGTTTTGGTGTGGACGAACCCTCTGAAAGTAACTTGTTACGCCAATTACAGCAGTCTATGGATGAATTGAAAGGACAAATAAGTAGTCTGAAATAAAAAAGGATGCCGTTATGGACATCCCTTTTCTATTTTAATAAGACTAAACCTAGTCTTTGTCTTTTTGTTTTATTTTAGTGTTCCCGTCATCGTCAGTTTTAATTTTAACCTTTTCGTCTTCGGTTTCCATTTTAATCTTGTCGTCTTTTACTTTAATGTCTGCACCTTTATCCTGCATTTCTTCTACTAATTGCTCTTCCTGTGTTTTTTGATCTCTACAAGATGAAAGAGATATTGTCAGAAATCCTGCAAATAAGGCAATCATTGTTAGCTTTTTCATTGTTTTTGATTTTTAAGTTAGTGTTTATAGTGTTTGATATTATCGATTAATCTCCTATCTCGTCGATTTTTTCGTCGATTTTGTCATTGACTTTTTTGTCAACTTTTTTAGCGGTTCTTTCCAGAATTCCTTCTCTTGGCTTCTGTTCGGGTGCTTCTTTTTCTACTTTCACTTCTCGAATCACTTCCCTGGTTTCAGTTTTGTTTTCACGACAAGAACCCAAAGCAATCGAAGCAACAGCAAAAAGTACAAATAGCTTTTTCATAATTAGATTGTTTTTAATGATTTAAGCAAATCTAAGTTTAAAATGATGGAGAATTAATAATTAAATCCCAAAAAATGTGAAGAAAATATTAAAAATTTGGATATCGAAGTAAATTAAGTAGACTTACTATTCTATTTAGAATTGATTATTCGAAATATAAGAGATTATACTTTCTGTAGCTCCTGTGTTTTTATTTACGAAATGACCTGAGATCATTCCGGTTGTACTTCTAAAACTGTCATTTTCCACCAGTTTTTCTAATATTTGGCTACATTCTTCAGCACTAGATACTGAAAATAGGCCGGCTAACGAGCGTAGGCGAATAGCTTCAGGGAATTCATCATAATTTTTTCCGATGACTATGGGTAAGCCAAAAGTAGCGGGCTCTAGGATATTGTGGAGTCCTGTTTTTCCCATTGCCCCACCTACATAAGCTATATCGGCATAGCTATAGAGCTTGCTCAAGAGCCCGATGCAGTCAATGATCAAGACATCATAGGCAGAAAGGTTTACTTCATCTTTGTTTGAGTGCAGTACTGTCTTTTTGAGAATTTTACTTGAGAATTCCGCAATCTTTGTTGCCTCTATTTTATGAGGGGCAATGATGAATTTGACGTTATTGGGAGCTATATTTATATAATCTAAAAGGATGGCTTCATCCTCGGGCCAGGTGCTGCCGCAGACAATGCATAGAGAGTTTCCTTTGAATTCATCAGCGAATTTTAGGTCGTTATCCATTTCAATCTGATGGGATACTCTGTCAAAACGGGTATCACCACTCAAAGTTATATTGGTGAATCCGATATCCTTCAATAAGGCTTCTGAGTTTTCATCTTGTACGAAAAAGTGTTCGAAGGAGCAAAGTGCTTTTCGCATAAAGCTACCATAGCTTTTAAAGAATATCTGGTTTTGTCTAAAGACACCAGAAACCAGGAGAGTTGGAATATTTTTTTTCTTAAGCTCAAAAAGGTAATTGGGCCAGAATTCATATTTTACAAAAAACGCAATGGCGGGATTGATTGTAGTTATAAGTTTTCGGGCATTTGAAGGAGTATCCATCGGAAGGTAAACAACTATATCGGCCAACGGGGTGTTCTTCTTGATTTCATAACCTGAAGGCGAAAAGAAGCTCACTACTATTTTATGATTCGGTTTTAGCTTCTTTATGGCTTCCATTATTGGAACCCCTTGTTCAAATTCGCCTAAGGAGGCGCAATGGAACCATATTGTTTTATCCTGCGGGGAGATCTTCTTTTTTAAGGTTTCAAATACATCTTTTCTACCTTCCACAAAAAGCTTTATCTTTTTGCTGAATAGCGCAATAATCCTCAATCCGAAGGAGGCAGCATTAATCAATAAATTGTAGACGGTGTGCATAAACGGTAAAAGTACTAAATTCAGTGTTCAGTTATTTAGAGTAAGGGAATAAAGGTGGCTATGTATTTGCACTTAATTGTAATCTCTTTCTGAAATAAGATCTCTTGATGTCGTGCAATTAAATCTCCCTGCTTTAAAAATGTACTAAATCTAAGCGCCAAATTTCGAATTAATGATTCCCGAATCCTGAATGCCAAGACGTCCAATAACAAATATGATTTTCGTAATTTTGTCAAACCTTATCACATAAGAAAAATGAAGAAAATCCAAATGGTTGATCTTAAAGGTCAATATGAAATTATAAAAGAGCGTGTTGACAATTCTATAATGAACGTTATAGAAACCACAGCTTTTATCAATGGTCCCGAAGTTCACGAATTCCAGAAGGAGCTTGAGAATTATTTAGACGTAAAACACGTAATTCCTTGTGCTAATGGTACGGATGCACTTCAGATAGCAATGATGAGTCTTGGTCTAAAGCCTGGTGATGAAGTTATAACTGCTGACTTCACTTTTGCCGCAACCGTTGAGGTTATTGCACTTTTACAGTTAACACCAATTTTGGTTGATGTAGATCCAATCAACTTCAATATAGATATTGAAGCGATCAAAAAGGCAATTACGCCAAGAACAAAAGCCATTGTTCCTGTGCATCTTTTTGGACTTGCGGCCAATATGGACAAGATTATGGCAATTGCGAAAGAACATAATTTGTATGTGATTGAAGACAATGCCCAAGGAATTGGTGCGGATTATACTTCAAAAGATGGCTCCAAAAGAAAAACTGGAACTATTGGACATATTGCTTCGACTTCTTTTTTTCCATCGAAGAACTTGGGGTGCTACGGTGATGGTGGAGCTATTTTCACAAATGATGATGAGTTGGCCCACATTATCCGCGGAATAGTTAACCACGGGATGTATATAAGGTATCATCACGATGTTGTTGGCGTGAACAGTAGGTTGGATTCTATTCAGGCAGCGGTACTTCGTGTAAAACTGCCGCATTTGGATAATTATAATACGGCTCGTAAAAAATCAGCGCAGAAATATTCTGAAGCATTTAGAGATTATAAAAATATCATTACTCCAACTGGTTGTGGGAAATGTTCAGAAGCCAGTTTTGAGAATTGCAATTGCCACGTTTTTCATCAGTACACCTTAAAAATCATTAATGCAGATCGGGATGCTTTGGTAAAGCATTTAAATGAAAATGGAATTCCGTGTGGTGTTTATTACCCGATTCCGTTACATCTTCAACTGGCTTATAAAGACGAACGTTATAAAGAGGAAGACTTTCCAGTAACCAATCAATTGGTAAAGGAAGTTATCTCATTGCCTATGCATACTGAGTTGGATGATGAGCAGATAGATTTTATCACGAAAACAGTGATTGATTTTATACAAAACTAAAAATTTACTTTAAAAAAGAGGCTACTGAAGTTTATTCTGAATATAGTTGAAGGATAAGTGGGGAGTAGAATAATTATGAAAAAAATACTAGTTACTGGCGGTTTGGGTTATATTGGGAGCCATACCGTTGTTGAACTTCAAAAATCAGGTTATCAGGCTGTTATTGTTGACAATCTTTCCAATTCATCTTTAGATGTATTGGAAGGCATTACTAATATATCCAAAACTCCGCCAATTTTTGAAAGATTGGATCTTCGTCTAAAAGCAGACGTTTCTGAGTTTTTCAAGAGGCATCAAGACATTGTAGGAATCATTCATTTTGCAGCAAGTAAAGCCGTGGGGGAAAGTGTGGAAAACCCATTACTTTATTACGAAAACAATCTGAGTACATTAATCTATTTATTA
This sequence comes from Aequorivita sp., assembly GCA_034675805.1. GTDB lineage: Bacteria > Bacteroidota > Bacteroidia > Flavobacteriales > Flavobacteriaceae > Aequorivita. The sequence continues at coordinate 2,531,663 of JAUCCX010000001.1, forward strand.
CAAGAATGTAATTCATATGGCATTGAGAATTTTATTTTTAGCTCTTCCTGTACAGTTTATGGAGAGCCAGACTCCTTACCAATAACAGAAGATGCTCCGGTTAAGGAAGCAACATCACCTTATGGAAATACAAAACAAATTAGTGAAGAGATTCTTAGAGATACTGTTGCGATCTCTTCGTTAAAATCGATTGTACTTCGCTATTTCAACCCAATTGGCGCTCATCAAACCGCGCTAATAGGGGAGCTTCCTGCTGGGGTTCCGCAGAATCTCGTTCCATTTATAACGCAAACAGCCGCTGGTGTTCGTCAACAACTTTCGGTTTTTGGTGATGACTATCCAACTGAGGACGGCAGTTGTATTCGCGATTATATTCATGTGGTGGATTTGGCAAAAGCTCATGTAATTGCTTTGGAACGCTTGCTTTCAGAGAAAAATCAATCAAATTATGAGGTTTTTAATCTCGGTACTGGTAGAGGGAGCTCTGTTTTGGAAGTTGTGAATTCATTCGAAAAGACAACTGGTGTGAAATTGAATTATAAAATTGTAGATCGCCGTCCGGGAGATGTGATTTCAGTATATGCTGACACCAAAAAGGCGAATGAAGTTTTAGGCTGGAAAGCACAAAAAACTATGGAAGACGCATTGGCTTCTGCTTGGAAGTGGGAGAAAAAATTACGCGGTATATAATGGAGTTTGCTTTTTAATATTGAAACTATACTTCACGGGTTAGATTGTTTTAGTCTTCTCAATCCGTGTAAGATCTATATTTTTTAGGAAAGGGTTTAACCCAGGTTTAACGCCTATGATTTGGAATTGGATCTTAGTCTTTGTTTATTTGCATTATTGAAAATCAATTAATTATAGATTAATCAATAATCTTTTAAAAGTTAAAACAGGTATGAAGTTAGTTTCAGTGAAACGACAAACAAAAACAGAAAAACGATTTACAGAGAAAATGGGAATGTTCACCACTAGTGTGGTCTACATCAAAAAAACCTTTTTGAGTATTCCTTTTAAAACTCTACACAAATACCGTGAGACCTATTATGGAGAGGTAAAGGATTGTGGGGACTGTAGCATAAGCGCATAATAATCTCAAATATTAAATAAGAAACACCGAATGATGAATTTCATTCGGTGTTTTTTTATCTTTTCGATTCTATTTTGTTAATTTAAGGTAGAATCCAAAACGGGTCTTTCCATTCATCAGAAAACTCTAGTTGTTGATGTCTCTTCTCGATCTCTTCCCATTGTTGTGAACTGGCTATAGTTCGGATTTCTTCATATAGAATTCGTTCTTCAAACCCAATATAACTACTCAATTCTTCCTCTATTTTATTCAATACCTTATTGATTTCAGAAGTTTCTGCGAACAAGCGGTTAAGTCGCCTGTGGTTTGCCAAGGCTCTTTTTACACGTACATTATTATTTCCAAGAATGGGAAAGATGTGCTGTGTTTCTATTTCAAAGTGAGGATCTAGGTAATTTATCTTAAACCAATCGATGTAGTTTTTGATTCGTTTGTTTTCAATTTTGTTTCGCAGTCCTTCTCTAATCCGTTCACATAAAAGAATTACCTCATTGTGCTCTTCAATGAGAGGTGTTAGCGCTAAATGTCGTTCTTTGGATTGTTTCATCATTTAAAATATTAAGATCCTTTATCATTTATTCATGCCGAATGATTCGCCAAATAACCACTGCAAAGATGAATAAAATGTATTTGATTTTTTTATGAGGTCAATCATACTCACAAAGTTTATAGAAATTGGACTTGAATTAGAGAAATATTTATTAATTTTGAATCGTTCTAAATAAGAAAAATAAATAAAATAAAATTATGAAAGTAGCATCATTAGTAAAAGACCTTCAATTCAACGAAAACCGACCAACGATCCAAGTTTTAATGGAAACAGATGCGGGGAAAGAAATTAGAATTGCGTTTAAGGAAGGCCAAGTTATGAAAGAACACAAAACGCCCTTTCCAATTGTTGTTGAAATTTTTGAAGGCGCAATTGATTTTGGAGTAAATGGAGTAATCCACAACTTGAAAAAGGGAGATTTGATCGGTCTTGAAGGTGGTATACCTCACGATTTAAAAGCATTGGAAACAAGTACAGTAAGATTGAGCCTTAATAAGGCAGATTCTGCTAAACGGGTTGAAGGCGTTGTCAATCAATAATAATGAGCAATAAAACCATAAATACCGAGCAAGGTCACTGGATTCTCGCCAAAATGGGTAAGAGAGTCCTACGGCCAGGTGGAAAGCAACTCACTGGTAAATTGGTTAATGGACTGCAGGTTTCGTCTCAGGATACTTTTGTAGAATTTGCTCCAGGAATGGGATATACGGCTTCAATAATATTAAAGAAAAAGCCGAAATTTTATACTGGAATTGAATTAAACGAAGAAGCTGCATCAAGGCTAAGATCAAAAATAAATGGAACACCGAATGCAAAGATTGTCAATACGACTGCGGCCCATACTGGCTTGGAGGATTCCAGTGTAGATAAAGTTTTAGGGGAAGCCATGCTTACAATGCAGGCAGATAATCGCAAATCGGAAATAATTGGTGAAGCCTATAGAATCCTGAAAAAAGGGGGTTTATATGGTATACACGAACTTGGTTTAAAACCAGACAATTTAGATCCTGACTTAAAAAATACTATTCAGAGAAAATTAGCCCAGGTAATTCGTGTAAATGCTCGGCCATTAACACAAAAGGAATGGTGTGGACTATTGGAGAAAGAAGGCTTTAAAATCAAAGAGATTAACACCGCCCCTATGCATCTTTTGAAACCACAACGTATCATAAATGATGAGGGAATTTTCAGAACATTGAAAATTGGTTTTAATATTCTTACGCATCCAACTGCTAAAAAGCGTATTATGAAAATGCGAAAAATATTTAAGAAATACGAAGACCAAATGACAGCTTTCTCGATTGTAGCTGAAAAGTACTAATCGATATCACCTTAGATGTTAGAAAAGATAGCACAAATAATATTTTAATTCAATAAAATAATTTTATATGAAACGCACAGCAAGTGCCGTTTGGAACGGCTCGATTAAAGAAGGAAAAGGAACGATAACTACACAGAGTAAGGTATTGGACAAAAGCCAATACTCTTTTAAAACAAGATTTGGGGACGGAAAAGGTACAAATCCGGACGAATTGCTTGCAGCAGCACATGCAGGTTGTTTCGTAATGGCGCTCAGTCTTATTTTGGGGAAAGAGGGATATACACCCGATTCTTTGGAAGCTACATCGGAAGTTACGATGGATGCAGATAAACTTGAGCTTAAAAGTTCTCATCTAAGCTTAAAAGCAAGTATTCCCAATATCAGCAAAGATAAATTTATGGAATGTGCTAACGCGGCAAAAGCGAATTGTCCGGTAAGTAAAGCTTTAAGCCTTCCGATAACTTTGGACGCCACCCTTTTAGGTTAGGTTTTATTCATCTATAAGAACTGCCATATAACTATTATTCATAATATTAGTTAATGGCTTTGACGTGAGACATATGTCGTACAGTCATAAGCTCTTATCCGGTTTTTAAAGCGATAAACATTTAAAAATTATAAAAAATGTATTCAAAAAGTAAAATAGATTCATTTATAAAAGGATCGCCTATATTAAAGGACATAATAGACTTAAAGCCTGTAGTTTGGCTTAATCCTAACATGAAAATCAAGTCTGAAATGCCTTCTTTTCCTATTAAAAGAGAGGATATGGAAGCCGCAGAAAATTTATGGGATCGTTTTGCGCCATTTTTTATAAAGGCTTTTCCTGAAACTGCCGACACAAAGGGTATTCTTGAATCTCCGTTAAAGGAAATTTGTAATATGAAAAACCTTTTAAATCAAGAAAGCCCTAAGATGCAGGGACGTTTCTTTTTAAAATGCGACAATGCCCTTCCCATTGCGGGTTCTATAAAGGCGAGGGGAGGGTTTTTTGAAGTTCTCCACTATGCCGAAGAACTTGCTTTAAACGCGAATATTCTGAAGAAGGAAGATGATTACAGTATCTTAACCACGGATAAATTCAGAAAATTCTTCAGTAAGTATAAAATTGGAGTAGGCTCTACTGGGAATCTAGGATTGAGTATCGGAATTATCAGCGCTAAATTGGGATTTCAAGTAAAGGTTTATGTATCAGCAGATGCTAAAAAATGGAAAAAGGATTTGTTGCGTTCCAAAGGCGTTGAAGTAGTTGAGTTCGCTGGAGATTTTAGCGAAGCTATTCTCGCCGGAAGACAAAAGACTAATGCCGATCCAATGGGGTATTTTGTAGATGATGAAAATTCCAACGAATTATTTCTTGGCTATACGGTAGGAGCACTTCGGTTGGCAAAACAATTGAAAGAAAAGAATATAAAAGTTGATTCTGAGCACCCACTATTTGTCTATTCTCCTTGTGGAGTAGGGGGTTCTCCTGGGGGTACAGCCTTTGGTCTTAAGCAGATTTATGGAGATAATGTCCACTGTTTTTATGTAGAACCTACACATTCTCCAGCCGTTTTAACAGGTTTGGTTACAGGGGAGATGAGCAACATAAGCGTTCACGATATTGGGATAGACAATAAGACCGAAGCCGATGGATTGGCGGTTGGCCGTCCTTCCAATTTTGCGACAAATATTAGTAACCATATCATCAGCGGAATTTATACCATTGAAGATAATCATCTTTTTACCTTATTGGCACAACTAATGGACACTGAGAAAATTTTCTTAGAGCCTTCAGCAACAGCTGGATTGATTGGGCCACAAATGATTGCCAAAACCGATTATGCCGCAAAGCACAATATCAATATGGAAAATGCTATTCATATTGCTTGGGCTACTGGTGGGGATTTGGTGCCAGAATTGGAAAGAAAGGAATTTTATGAAAAGGGATGTATAGTTCATTAGTTTGAAAATTATTTTTGTCTTATTTCACAAGTCAGGAATCTGCTTAGAACAATTCATCTATTTATTTTCGGATTAGCCAATAACAAAAAGCGGGAGAACCTAGGTTCTACCCGCTTTCGCAATTGAAGGATCCCTCAATGCCTTCAACTGAAATCTGTGGCTAACTCAATTAAGGGTTTTTTAGGGGATAAGTTCTATTCCGAAAACATAGTCGGTAAGATTTTGCGAGTGGCTAACTGTATTTGTCGCTAAATCAAACTCGTAGTATTTTGTATTTAAAGGATTTGATCCATTTATCATAGAAGTGAGATAATAGGTTTCATTACATTCGCTATAAGTGGAGGAATAAAATTCTGTATTTATGTTCGAAGGGATCGTCAATAGATCAGAATAAGCTCCATTGGATGGATCAATTTTTATTAATTTCTGGGTATTTATATCAGGCATATCCATAATTGCAATCAACCCCAAACTTTCCGAATATTCCAATCCCAGGAATCTTACGAAATCCAACATTGAAAACGAGGAGTATAAATCAATATGCGAAGTTGTATTGCTGGAAGTATTTACAGTAATCAAATTGGTGCCAGAAAGAAAATACAATTCGTCACTACCATTTGTAGCTGAACTCATACTTTCAACATTGAAAAAGCTATTGTTATTAAAAGTTGTATTTGCTATAGAAATAGGAAGTGCGTTGTTAGTTGTTCCATCGCTAATGTTAAAGGGTTTAATTTTAAAATGATCACCGACTCCTTGATTTGCATAGCCTAAATTTGAGACTTCGATTACATAAGCGGAGGTTCCTAATATAACAGGAGCTGTGATATCAGTCGGTGCAGTAAATTCTTGTCCTGTGCCAGCGCTTGTATTAAAAGTAAAATATTTACCAGCCCTGGTTATAAAAATACCGTGTAGATTGTTCGCATCATTATAAAATGAAGTACTTGTAGGTAATTGATAAGTAAGATCGGTATTGGTAGTCAAATTGCCTTTAAGACTAGGTGACGAACTGTTTAAACTGTTGATGAGAAAGGAATTATAGGTTACTACTGCATTCGGGTTGCTATCGAAAGCCGTGCTGAGTGTCAGTAAATCTCTATTATAATTATCGCAAGCTGATATTGGTTCATGATCTGTTGTTGGATCATCATCAGTACTGCAGCTCGTAAAGAGGATACTTATTATAATTGCAAGTCCAAAGAGAGATTTAAAATTTTTCATAGTCTGTAAATTTTAGGATTATACCACTATATCAAATGATTCTAGAAATGTTACCCCTTGTTCCTTTTAATTTTCAATAATAATTTTAGAATAGACATTGTTAGTTTATAGCCAAACAAAAAATGCTGAAGGTAATTTTCCTTCAGCATTTATATTACTATTGAAATAAATTAAAAAAGAATCTATTTTTTAGATTTCAGCTTTTCCAGTTTCTACACTATTGTCAATCTTTTTAACCAATCCTTGTAAAACATTTCCAGGGCCAACCTCAATAAACTTGGTAGCGCCATCTTTTATCATATTTTGAATACTCTGGGTCCATTTTACTGGTGCAGTAAGTTGGAAGATTAGGTTTTCTTTTATTTCTGAAGGCTTGGTAACAGCAAAAGTTGAAACGTTTTGATAGATAGGACAAGCTGGTGCCGTGAACTGAGTAGCTTCTATGGCAGCAGCTAATTCTTCACGTGCTGGTTCCATAAGCGGACTGTGGAAAGCACCGCCAACTGGTAAAATCAAGGCTCGCCTTGCACCAGCTTCTTTTAAACTTTCACAAGCTTTTCCTACGGCTTCTACGTCGCCAGAAATTACAAGTTGGCCAGGACAATTATAATTTGCAGCAACTACAATTCCAGGTGTATTTGCGCAGATTTCTTCGACTAAATGGTCTTCCAAACCTAATACAGCAGCCATTGTTGATGGAGTCGCCTCACAAGCCTTTTGCATCGCCAAGGCTCGTTTATAAACTAGTTTTAAGCCATCGCTAAAAGCAATAGTACGATTGGCGACTAAAGCAGAAATTTCACCCAGGGAATGTCCAGCAACCATATCTGGTTGGAAATCGCTGCCCATTACTTCGGCTAAGATGGTGGAGTGAAGAAAAATGGCAGGTTGGGTTACCTTGGTTTCTTTTAATTCATCAGCGGTGCCTTCAAACATTATTTTAGTAATGTCGAAACCCAAAACTTCATTGGCTTGTTGGAATAAATCCTTCGCTTTTGAAGAGTTATCAAAAAGGTCCTTACCCATTCCGGTGAATTGTGCTCCTTGTCCGGGGAATATATATGCTTTCATTCTTTTATCTGTTTATTTAATTGGAATCTATTTCTTTAAAATGTCAATTTCTAGTTTTACTTTTTTTAAACTCTGAATTGGTTGTAAAAGTAGGAATAAAATAAGCGGGAAGGAAAGGACATTCCATATTAGGAATATTTTGAAACCACAGACTTAATCCATCCAAGATATTCTGAACCGAATAAATTTAAATGAACAAGTAGATAATACAATTGCCAAAGCGATAATCTGTCCTGCCAATCGGTTTGCAATGGGAAAATAGAATTGTAATGCTCAAAAACTTCATTTGAAAACCCCCCAAACAAATGCATCATCCCAATATCCATTTCGCGTGGAGCATAGGCCACGGCGGGATCTATCAAGACAGGTTTGCTATTTTCAGAAACAATATAGTTGCCGCCCCAAAGATCACCGTGGATTAGGGAAGGAGCTTCTTTTGGGATTTCTGCAGAAATATTTTGGAAGAATTTGTCAAGGTTTTTAAAGTTGAATCCGTGCTCTGAAGCTATTTTAAAATGTGGCTCCAACCTTTGAGTGATATAGAATTCGGAGGCAGTATCTCGGTAATCATTTTGCTGAGGAAGACTTCCAATATAATTATCGTGGTTTAATCCAAATTCCTTCTGCGTAGTGTGGTGTAATGTTGCCAAATTTTCCGCAAATACTTGCCAGAAATTTGAAGTGGGTTGTCCACTGGAAACATATTCCATCAACAAATAAGTATGGCTTTCTATTTCTCCTTGGGAAATGACTGTCGGGATTTTAAAAGTAGCTGTTTCGCGTAATAACCGAAGGCCTTTAGCTTCGGCAGCGAACATTCCTGGAAATCTAAAGGCTTCATTTAGTTTAACTACAAAATTTCCTTCATGGCATTCCATAAGGAATACCCCATTAATATCACCACCTGAAAGTGGTTTTACATCAATTAAATGGAGGTTGTTTTGGGATATTATTTTTCGGAGAATCTCTTTCATAATAAGATATCTCGCCTGTGCTTGAGGTGACACAGTCTTTGCGAATTCTTAATTATTTTTCACCCAAGTTTCATAGGTAAAGGAGTATTTATGCTTTTCATCTTTCCCGTGTTCAACTTCAGATATGAGTTTCCATTCAGCTTTTGAAAATTCAGGAAAGAAGGTGTCCGCATCCTTAAATTTTTCGTGTACCCGAGTGAGTTCTATTTTTTCAGCGAATGGAAGACCCATTTTATAGATTTCACCCCCTCCAATTATAGCGGGTTGCTCGTCTTTTTCTGAGATTTTAAGAGCCTCTTCCATTGTATGCACTACGATGGCACCTTCTTTTTTGTAATTCTTGTTTCTGGTAATAACCAAATGTATTCTGTTGGGAAGTGGCTTTTGCAAGGATTCAAAAGTTTTTCGTCCCATAATAATATAATGGTCAGTGGTTAGTTGTTTGAAACGTTTAAAGTCATCAGGTAAATGCCATAACAACCCATTATCTTTTCCCAGTTCATTGTTTTCGCCTGCAGCGGCAATCATTGTAATCATTGTACGTCCGGTGGTAAAGGGTTGTTTAAATCGTTTTTTTCTGAAGTATACTCAGCTCTAGTAGGTAATTGCAATTCGGTGTCGACTTTCATCTGAAGTTCAGCCATGCGCTCTGCTTGCCGAGCTTTAAGCTTTTCCATTTGCCGATCTTCCCATTCTTTGTCCATGAATTTGTTCATCACAAAAACATTAAAAAGGTGTACAAGGAATATAAAAGTCCAAATTAGAATGGCCCAAATAAACCAATCTTGGAATAAAATATCGTTCCCATATCCTAAGATGGGATTTATTATAATGAGCAATACGGAGCCAACCAAAAACAAGATGAAGTGGCGCATCAAGTTTTTCTTCTGCTTAATTCGGCGTCGGGCATATTCGTATTGCTCCCGCTGTTCAGCATCGATTCTTTCAGATTTTTTAGTTTTTGAAAACATAGTTAGTTATTTTCGTTAAGATATAACTTTTCAAAGTTGTACCATGTAAAAATACCTAAATTCCGCCGTTTTGGCCACTCACTTATGGAAGATTTTATAAAACACTTTCCAGCATTATCCACCTGTACTTATCTTAATACCGCCTCCAATGGGGTTGTTCCAAAACCTATTATTGATTGGCGGAGACAACATGATTTGGATTTAATGAATCACGCTAGCGTTTTTCGCGACAAGCATAAATCACTAATTGAACAGATTCGCGGTACGGTTTCTGGTTTTTTTGATGCATCTGTAGAAGAAACGGCGCTTATTCCAAATTTATCTTTTGGAATAAATACGGTTATGGACGGACTGCCTCAAGGGCAAAAGGTTCTTCTTTTAAAGAATGATTATCCATCGGTAAATTGGCCTGTTGAGACTCGTGATTTTGATGTTTGTTATGCTGAAATAGATGAAAATTTAGAAAGGAATATAGAAGAAGCAGTTGCGAAACATAAGCCTGATATATTTATGTTCAGTTTGGTTCAATGGCTCAACGGAATAAAAATAGACTTTAAATTTTTAAAGCAGTTGAAGGTATATCACCCCAATTTACTTCTCATTGCTGACGGCACCCAATATTTAGGAACGGAGAAATTCAGTTTTGCGGAAAGTGGGATTGATGTTTTAGGTGCCAGCGCTTATAAATGGCTAACTGCAGGTTATGGAAATGGGTTTATTATGGTAAAGGAAGCTGCTAGAGAGCGAATCTTCCCAAAAACTATAGGGTTTAATTCTGCGGAACGTTTTGAAAGTTTGGCTACAGACACAAAATTTATGAAACATTTTGAACCTGGGCATCAAGACACACTAAATTACGGAAGCTTGGAACAAGCTATCATATTCCAAAAAGGGGAAGGAGTTGAAAAATTATATGGTAGAATAAAATTGCTTTCAGTAAAAGCAAAAGAACGTTTTGCCGAAATGGGAGTACTTCAAGATGATACCTTACTTCGGAAGCAGCACAGTTCAATTTTTAATTTGAAAGGAGACAGAGCGTTGTTTCACACATTGATGGATAACAAAATTATTTGCTCTCTTCGCGGTGGGGGAATTAGGGTAAGTTTTCATTATTATAATACTGAAGCAGATCTGGAAAGACTTGTTGATATTTTCAGTTTAAAAGTTTAGAATGGGTGGGTGGTTGTTTTTGGTTATATTCATTACCCGGTATTAGTTATCAGGCTCGTTTAAAAGCATAATTCTTATAATAACCTTTTTTATCAATGAAGGAGGCTACTATTTCCAATCTGGATTCTTCAGCAAGCCATTTGACGGTTTTATCGTCATATTTCTGTGAAATCTCGGTGTGGATGGTTTCCCATTGGTCAAAACAAACTGTTAGTTGAATTTTTTCGATAGTTACCTTCATGGCTTCAGTGGCAACTAAAAAACTTTTAGCTGTACCCGTTTCAGGATTATAGGCTTCCCAATGTTTAAATTTTTCAACTTCAAAATTTCCACCGAATTCACGATTTATTCTTGTCAAGATGTTCTGGTTAAAGGTCTCAGTTATGCCGGACTCATCGTTATAAGCGTCCAGAATAGTTTGTGGATTCTTTTTTTGATCAAATCCCATGAACAGCAGGTCGTCTGGAAGCATTGCGTCTTGAAGTTTTGTTAGAAAATCGATTGCTTTTGGGTGTCTAAGATTCCCGATGTTACTCCCTAGAACCATTATCACTTTTTTCCGCTTATTGAAGCCCTTTAGTCTTTCGAGAACTTCGAAATATTCACCTACCTCAGCTTCCACATTGAGTGTTGGCATTTCATAAGCTAGGTTTTTGGAGAGCATTTCTACTGCATTTTCACTAATATCAATGGGTTTGTAAATAAAGTTGAATTTATTTTCTGCCATATATTTTAAAAGTACTTTCGTCTTTTTTCCATCTCCAGCACCTAATTCAATTAAGTCGAGGCCATTTTCCTTATCTCGAAAAAGTTCGCCGATTTCATTGGTATTGTTTGAGATTATCTCGAACTCACAACCAGTGAGATAGTATTCTGGCATGGCCATAATATCCTGAAAGAGTTTATCTCCTATTTTATCGTAAAAATATTTTGACGAAAGATATTTTGGAAAATTGGAGAGACCTTCAAAAACTTCATTTCGAAAGGTCGTGTTTCCTTGTGATTGTGTTTTTGTATCCATAAAACTTTTGTCGTGATTATTTGGCCAGCCTTAAACCAGTGAATTGCCAGCGTAAATTAGGCTGAAAAAAATTACGATAGGTATATCTAGTATGTTTGGGCGATGTAGCAACGGAACCGCCCCGAAGCACTTTTTGACTAACCATAAATTTGCCGTTGTACTCTCCGATTGCCCCTGGAGCCTTTTTATAATTCGGATATGGGAGGTAAGCGCTTTCTGTCCATTCCCATCGACTACCCCAGGCAAAGTTTTGTTGAGCGACTTCCCATTCAAATTCGGTGGGTAAACGACATTGTTTCCATTGGGCATAAGCGAAGGCTTCGTAATATGAAATATGTGAAAGAGGTGCTTCGAGATCTAGCTCTTTTAAGCCTTGCAATGTGTATTGATACCACTCACCATCAATATGGTGCCAGTACATAGGCGCAGAGATATTGTTTTGTTTTACCCAGTCTAAGCCTTCGGCGTGCCATAGATTGAAATCTTTATATCCTCCAGCGATTATAAACTCAAGATATTCAGAATTGGTAACAAGTTTCTTTGAAATTTGGTATTCGTGAAGAAATACCTTGTGATGCCCCAATTCATTATCATAACAGAATTCTTCAGGATTGTTATGGCCGATTTCATAAACCCCTTCTTTCATTTTAATCCATTGCTGTTGAAAATTTTGATGGGGATTTTCTGGAAATGAATCGTTGTATTTTGGGAGTAATGGGTTATTGCCTAGAATGTATTTTATATCGGTAATAAGAAGTTCTTGATGCTGTTTTTCGTGATGGATCCCTATTAGGAGAATTTCTTTTACATCTTCGGGAATATCTGCCGATAGAAAATCTTTTATTTCGTCAGTTACGTAGTGGCGGTAATCATACACTTTCGCCACACCTGGTCTTGACAGATTTCCACGATCATTGCGGACAACGCGTTTGCCGACGTTTTCGTAATAACTATTAAAAACGAATGCAAAATCTTCGTGGAAGATTTTATAGTTTGGTTTGTAAGGTTTTAAGATAAACTCCTCAAAAAACCAAGAAGTATGGCCCAGGTGCCATTTTGGGGGTGAAACATCAATAATAGGCTGGACAACATAATCTTCAATCTCCAGTGGCTTACAAATATTTTCAGTATGCTGGCGGGTTTCCGTAAAAAATGAGACTAAGGTATTTGTTGCGACCATAAAAAAAGTGTCGTAGTTTTTCCTGACGACACTTTAAATATAATTATTAAAATTGTTGAAGGCTATTTCTTCCGCGTTAAACAGTTGTTAAACTAGGGGTGCTAGTTTTTACTTTTATTTTTCTTTTTTCGTTTTTTCTCCGATTTTGTGGGCGGTTCAATTTTAAAGATAATAGGAAGGGCGTATAATACACCCACATTTTCACCTTTTTGTTTTCCTGCTATCATCTTGGGTAAATTACTCACCACTCTAACTGCCTCTTTTTCGATTTCGGGGTAGTCTGCTGTGGCGTGAACGTTAACAACATCCCCTTGTTTATTAATTGTAAATTGTACTCTGGATCTGTAAATTTTGGGAGGTAGATCCATTGCTATTATTTTTTTCATATCGAAATGTAGATTTACAAATTCCGATATTTTATCAGACATACATTTCTTTAATTCTACATTGCTTTTCTCAGTACAACCTGGATAAACGGGGACGTTTTCGATTAGTGCAAATGCTACATTTTCTTTTTCTGTCTCTGAATCTTGTGCAAATGAGATTGAATAACAGGCTAGGGCAATTAGGAATATTAATTTCTTGAGCATACTTACTTTCCTGTTTTAAAGGTGAAAGGAACTGTCATTTTGATAGCGCGTGGTTTTCCTCCTAACATTCCAGGTTTTGCCATCTTTGGGATAGCCATAATGTTTCTTTTTGCTTCTTCCTGCAGTGCTTTTGTCCCTCCTGAAACACTAGTTACTTCTACCAAGCCTTTCTCATTAATAACAAAATTTACGATTACTTTGCCTTGGTCGTTCTTTTTATAAGATTCGGCTGGATATTTAAAGTTTTTAGTAATATGTGCGACTAGTTTTTGATTAAAACAATTGTCTCTTTCTTCAGCAGTTCCTTTTTCGCAACCAGGCCAAACTGGACCGATTTCCTTCATAGTTAATTCATTGTTTACAAGGTTGCCCCATTCTTCCTGGGCAAAGATTGTTGAAGAAAATAATATACAAACTGCGATAAGTAAGTTTTTCATTTATTGAAATTTTAATTAGATGGCAACAGCGCCTTTAATGTGTGGATAAGGATTATAATCTACAAGTGTGAAGTCATCAAAATTGAAGCCAAAAATATCTTTTACCTCTGGATTGAGCAACATTTTTGGCAAAGGTCTTGGTTCTCGGGAGAGTTGAAGTTCAACTTGTTCAAAATGGTTGCTGTAAATATGCGCATCGCCAAAGGTGTGCACAAAATCTCCTACTTGGTAACCGCAAACTTGTGCTACCATCATTGTTAATAAGGCATAAGAAGCAATATTAAAAGGAACGCCCAAGAAGATATCTGCACTTCTTTGATAAAGTTGGCAGGACAATTTTCCATCAGCAACATAAAACTGAAAAAAGGCATGGCAGGGTGGTAGAGCGGCCTTTCCATTGGCAACATTTTCTGAAAATGTTGTTGAAGTATTTGGCATCACGCTGGGGTTCCAGGCACTGACGAGCATTCTGCGGCTGTCAGGATTGGTTTTAAGCGTGGTAATTATTTCTGAAATTTGGTCTATTTCTTCGCTGTTCCAGTTTCGCCATTGATGACCATAAACCGGACCAAGATTGCCATTCTCGTCTGCCCACTCGTTCCAGATACGAACTCCGTTCTCTTGAAGGTATTTAATATTTGTGTCACCGTTCAAAAACCATAAAAGTTCATAGACAATCGATTTTAAGTGAAGTTTTTTGGTGGTGATCATTGGGAAACCTTTGCTCAGGTCAAAACGCATTTGATAGCCAAAGACGCTTTTGGTCCCTGTGCCGGTTCTATCGTGCTTTTCGGTACCGCTTTCGAGCACATATTTAAGAAGGTCGTGATACTGTTTCATTTTAAAGAATGCTAAATAATTGGTCTAAAAATACTCATACCTAATTTAATGCAAAAATTAATTCAGGACTGCTTTTGAAGAAGTTATTAACGTCAGGAGGTTTATTTGAAATAATGTCTATTTTTAATCGCAATTTATTTTAATGATGGAAAACAAATACGAAATCTCAACTGGAACGTTGGAATGCTACTCAAATTATGTGATATTTCACTTTAATGCTCCTGTGTATGAACGTGAGCAGGCCAAGGAGCTTACACAGGTTTTAGATTTGCATTATAAAGGAAGAAAATGTGTGGTGATTTCAAATAGGGAAATGGCAAAAAATGTAAATCCGGAAGTTTATAAGTCGATAAAATCTAAAACTATCGTTGGAATTGCAATTGTCTCAAATAATGAAGCTGTACGGAGCGAAGCCTACAACGAGCAAGAGCTTTTTAGAGGTGCGTTCAGTTATTTTCAAAGCATTGAGGAAGCTAAAGGTTGGGCAGATACGGTTGTCGATAGTTTTTAACCAATAATCATTCCTGCAATTGTAGCTGAGATGAGCGATGCTATGGTCCCTCCAATCAAAGCTTTCATCCCAAATTTCGAAAGTGTTTTCCGTTGTCCTGGCGCCAAAGATCCAATTCCGCCGATTTGGATTCCTATAGAAGCGAAATTTGCAAAGCCACAGAGCATATATGTTGCCATAATAATACTCTTTTCGTAGTTGAGATGCAGATCGTTTGATACATTTTTGAGATCTGCTAACTGAATGTAGCCCACAAATTCACTGGCTACCAATTTAATTCCGAGCAATTGTCCCATCATTGTCATATCTTCTTTGGCCACACCCATCAACCACATTAATGGTGCCAATATGGTTCCTAAAATAAATTCGAGGGATAGGCTATCGTAGGCTGTTTTCTTAGCAATAAGTTCGTTAAGAGACATAAAATGCCAATGAAAATTTAATGTTTGGATGGAAAAGCCGTCGAAGCTAGCCAAAGCTCCGAGTATTCCATTGAACATAGCGATAAACGCCACAAATACCAAAAGCATTGCGCCTACGTTTACGGCAAGTTTTAGACCTTCCGTAGTTCCGTTGGCAATGGCATCCAAAAAGTTAGATCCGATTTTATCAGCGGAAACGTGTACGTTCGTATCTATAGGTTCAGTTTGTGGAAATAATATTTTTGAAATAACAATTGCGCCTGGAGCTGCCATAACAGAGGCAGCCAAAAGATGTTTTGCGAACATTAGTCTTAGAACAGGATCATCCCCTCCCAAAAAGCCAATATAGGCAGCAAGTACCGCCCCTGCGACCGTTGCCATTCCTCCAATCATCACCAAAAGCATTTCACTCTTGTTCATTTTTTCTAAATATGCTTTTATGAGCAGTGGTGCTTCGGTTTGACCCAGAAAGATATTTCCGGCCACACTTAGGCTTTCGGCGCCGGAAATGTTCAAAAGCTTGCTGAGCAACCACCCCATACCTTTTACAACAACTTGGATAATGCCAAAGTAAAAAAGGACCGAGGTCAAGGCAGAGAAAAATATAATAGTTGGCAGAACCTGAAAGGCGAATATGAAGCCAAAGGAATTGATGTCCAGCATTCCGCCAAAGAGGAATTCGCTTCCGGCTCGGGTGTATTCCAAAACGTTGATAAAAAGTTGACCTATCGCTTCAAAACTGTTTTTTATAAAACCTACTTTTAAAACTCCAATAGCGATCAAAAGTTGGAAGGTAAGACCAATACCTACTGTTTTCCAATTGATTGCTTTTCGGTTTGAGCTGAAAAGAAATGCTATTACCAATAATGAAATCATTCCCAAAATGCCACGCCAAAGACTTTGCATTGAAAAGCCTTGACTGGGTATTATCCCAGAAGACTTTGCCACGGTTTGAGATATTGTGGCAGTTTGTACACTGGGAAGTTTTAACTGATACTGAAGATTATTTTCGGAAAGTGAAAGAGTACTGTCGGTTATTTGAGTGACTCGAAACCTTCTGATGTTATCGTTTGGTTGGTTGAAGAAAAGAACCAATAAATTATTCTGGAAAATATAGTCGCCATTAGATTTCAAACTATCGTTTGCTGTCATTTGGTACTCAAAAGAACCGTCTTTTTCGAGTTTTAGAAAATCACTCTCAGGATTGATATTAATAATGGAAAGACCGTTTTCGTCTTTTACTTCTGAAAATTGCCAAGTATTTTCTATGCTTTGTGCAAATCCATTTCCTAAGAAAAACAGAGCTATGACTACAAGTATAAATTTCTGCATAGATTTAAGTGTAAATTCCATCCCTTCAACTGCGTTCAGGGTGACAATAATTTAAATTCCAAAACTCATTAACCAGATCTAGGTTACTGACGTTTTGAGATTTCGTCACGTAGGCTGGCAGCTTGTTCATAGTTTTCATTTTTGACTGCTTCATCGAGCATTGTGTTCAATTCGCTGAGACTAATTTTGCTATAATCTTCTTTTGAAGGATTTACAGACTCTTTATCCTCCCCTAAGATCAGGTTTTCTATGACTTCCTCCTCTTGTTTTGAAAGTGATTTTTTTGAAGTGGAAGTTTTTAAATGGATTCCTGCTTTATCTAGAATGTTCTTATATGTAAAAATGGGTGCATTGAAGCGAAGAGCGAGCGCGATTGCGTCACTAGTTCGGGCATCGATTATCTCTTCGATTTTGTCGCGTTCACAAATTATGCTAGAGTAGAAAACTCCATCTACCAATTTATGAATAATGACCTGCTTTATCACGATTTCAAATCGGTCAGCAAAATTTTTGAAAAGATCATGAGTTAATGGGCGAGGAGGTGTGATTTCCTTTTCTAGTGCGATGGCAATTGACTGTGCCTCAAAAGCACCAATTACTATAGGTAGTTTTCTATCACCTTCTACTTCGCTTAAAATAAGGGCATAAGCACCATTTTGCGTTTGGCTGTACGATATTCCTTTTATGGTAAGTTTTACTAAACTCATTTTCAGTATTCAGTACGTATTGACTGGTATTCAGTACGCAGTTTTGTTAACAATTGGCTATAAAAATAACGAAATAATGAACAATAAAAAAAGGCTGTTTAAATTTGGATGTTTCCTTATTTAAACAGCCCTTTTCGAGGCACAAATTAATAAAAATTTATGCGTTCTGTGCCTTAAATTCTTTTAATTTTTCTGTGAGCTTTGGCACTATTTCAAAAGCATCGCCTACAATACCATAGTCTGCAGCTTTAAAGAAAGGTGCCTCTGGATCGTTATTGATAACCACTTTCACTTTGGAAGCGTTAATTCCAGCCAAATGCTGAATTGCTCCTGAAATACCGATAGCGATATACAGGTTAGAAGCAACTGGTTTTCCAGTTTGCCCAACGTGTTCGCCATGTGGACGCCAGCCCATATCACTTACTGGTTTTGAACAGGCTGTTGCTGCACCTAAAGTAGCTGCGAGATCTTCAATCATTCCCCAGTTTTCAGGACCTTTAAGCCCGCGTCCAGCAGAAACAACTATTTCGGCATCCGCGATGGTAACTTTGTCTGTAGCCTTGTCAACTGAAACAATTTCCATATCGAAATCATGTGCATCAAGATTTGGAGAGAAAGCTTCTGTTGCGGCTGAAGTTTCATTTTCCTTTAAGCCGTAAGAGTTTTTTCCCAAGCCTATTATTTTGATATCTGTTTTTATTTCGGTGGTTGCAAAAGCCTTATTTGTAAACACGTTATGCTTCACTTTAAAAGGTGAGGTGCTTACAGGAAGATTATATACGTTTGGAACAAAGCCAGCTTCCAGATTCACTGCCAAGGTTGGCGATAAAAACTTGCTGTTTGCGCTAGATGACAAAACGATAACTTTTGCACCTTCATTCTTTGCTGCCTGCCCGATTACATCGGCAAAGGCTTCGCCATTGAATTTTTTCAATTTATCGTTGGAAACTTCCAATACTTTTGTAGCGCCGTATTTGCCTAATTCTGAAGTGTCATTAGCATTGATGCTAACGGCGGTAACAGTAGTTCCCATTTGATCTGCAATTCCTTTTGCATAAGAAACAGCTTCCAAAGCTATTTTTTTGATTTTTCCTTCTTCTGATTCTGTATATACTAAAACTGACATATTTTATAATTATGAATTATGAATTTTGAATTCTGAATTCTGAATTCTGAATTTTTACATTAAATTACTTTTGCTTCATTGTGCAAAAGGTCGATCAACTCTTCTACAGTGTTGACCAATTTCACAGCTCCTCTTGGGGCGGGTTTTTCAAAGGAAACAGTGTTTGTTTCGGCATTTGAATCAATCGGTTCTTTCACGTTAAGTGGTTTTGTACGGGCTTGCATAATTCCGCGCATATTTGGGATGCGTAGATCGCTTTCCTCTACAATACCTTTTTGTCCACCAACAACAAGAGGTAAAGAAGTTTTTAAAGTTTCTTTTCCACCGTCAATTTCACGGATTACAGTAGCTTTATCTCCTTCTACTTCAAGGCCGATACAAGTGTTTACGAAGTTTGCACCAATAAGTTTTGCAAGCATTCCGGGGACCATTCCACCGTTGTAATCGATAGATTCACGACCTCCAATAATTAAATCGTAAGCACCTTCTTTTGCAACATTTGCAAGTTGCTTGGCTACTGAAAAACCATCAGTTGCGGGAGTATTTATTCTAATTGCTTCATCGGCACCAATTGCCAAAGCTTTTCTTAGGGTAGGTTCGGTTTCTGGGCCACCAACGTTAATAACGTGAACAGTTGCGCCTTGCTTTTCCTTAAACCACATTGCACGGGTAAGACCAAATTCATCATTTGGATTAATTACAAATTGCACACCGTTCGTGTCAAACTTGGTGTCGCCATCAGTAAAGTTAATCTTAGAGGTTGTGTCCGGTACGTGACTTATACAGACTAATATTTTCATTTTTGAAATGTTTTTGGGATTGTAAAATATTTGCAAACAGCATCAGTATAATACTGAAAGATTTGCTTGCGTGCGAAGTTAAGAATATATTTCCTTTTTTTTATTATGCACGCATAATAAATTTTGGTTAAATCTTGGAAATAACACTTAAACAGATTGGAATTATAGTATTTTTGCTCTCCGTTAAAATAATAAAAGTCGATATCCTTAAAATATCTTTTTTTTTACCGTAGTTTGAAGTTTAATTAAATACCGCCGTACTTTATTATATAGTTGAAAGGCGAACAAGAATATGAAGACATTACAATTTAGAGAAGCAATCGCAGAGGCGATGAGCGAAGAAATGCGTCGCGATGAAGCTATATATTTAATGGGGGAGGAAGTAGCCGAATACAACGGTGCTTATAAAGCCAGTAAGGGGATGCTCGATGAGTTTGGTGCTAAACGTGTTATAGACACTCCCATTTCAGAAAACGGTTTTACGGGAATCGCTATAGGTTCTGCAATGAACGGTAATAGGCCGATAGTGGAGTATATGACCTTTAACTTCTCCCTTGTTGCGATTGACCAAATTATAAATAATGCTGCCAAAATGCGCCAGATGAGTGGAGGGCAGTTTAATATTCCTATTGTTTTCCGTGGGCCGACAGCTTCTGCCGGGCAACTTGCGGCAACGCACAGTCAGGCTTTTGAAAGCTGGTATGCCAACTGTCCTGGATTAAAGGTGATAGTTCCAAGTAACCCAGCAGATGCAAAAGGTTTGTTGAAAAGTGTCATTCGCGATAATGATCCAGTTATTTTTATGGAAAGTGAGCAGATGTATGGAGATAAAGGCGAAGTGCCGGAAGGAGAATATTTGATTCCGATTGGAGTTGCAGATATCAAAAGAAAGGGTACTGATGTGACGATTGTTTCCTTTGGAAAAATTATCAAGGAAGCTTATAAGGCCGCTGATACTCTTGCAGAAGAAGGAATTGAGTGTGAGATCATTGACCTTCGAACCGTGCGTCCTATGGATTACGAGGCCATTTTTGAATCGGTAAAGAAGACAAATCGTTTAGTGATTTTGGAAGAAGCCTGGCCATTTGGGAATGTAGCAACTGAAATAACGTATCAAGTTCAAAAAAATATTTTTGACTATTTGGATGCGCCGATTATTAAGATAAATACTGCAGATACTCCTGCGCCCTTCTCTCCTGTTTTATTAGAGGAATGGTTACCGAATAGTGAAGATGTCATTAAAGCTGTGAAGAAAGTATTGTACAAAAAGTATTAGTCAATATTCAGTTGCGATAAGCAGATTATTCCATTGTTCGAAAAATTCTGCTTAATAATGTGTAATAAAAAAACAAATCGTTTAGCCGGAAAAAAATTCTAAGAACAGATGCCCCTTTTATGAAGCACCTTGTATTATTTTCATTTTTGATTTTAAGTGCTTCGGTATTTTCCCAAACCAAAGTTAGCGGTGTTATAAAAGATGACTCTGGTTATCCTGTGTCTTTTGCCAATGTTATCTTTAAGGATTCGCAGGAAGGCACTATCTCAGATGAGAACGGGCGTTTTTATTTGGAAAGCGATAAAACCTATAAAGCTGTTATCTTTTCTTTTCTCGGGTTTACCACTAAGGAGCTGGAGCTTACTGGTCGTACCACCTATAATATGGAAGTTGTGATGGAAGAGAGTGCTGACGCCTTGGATGAGGTGGTTGTTTATTCTGGAAAAACTTCAAAAAAGAATAATCCTGCTCTTGATATACTTCGGAAGATTTGGGAAAACCGAAGAGAGAACGGGGTTAAAAAATTTAAACAATACCAATACGACAAATACGAAAAACTAGAGTTTGATTTGAATACTATAGATAGTGCGCTAATTAAGAGTAGGATTTTCAGGGGTATGGAGTTTGTTTTTGATCAGGTAGACACCTCAAATGTCACTGGAAACACCTATTTGCCTATTTTTATAAATGAAGCTGCTTCAAAAGTTTATGGTGATAATTCGCTGAAACAAGAGAAGGAGATATTGCAAGGAAACAAAAACTCGGGCTTTGACAACAACCAGACACTTATCGCTTTTATAAAAGATCTCTACAGCGAATATGATGTCTATGATAATTATCTAAAGTTTTTTGATAAGTCTTTTACAAGTCCGCTATCACGAACAGGGATTGATGTTTATAACTACGTGCTTCGAGACAGCGCTTATCGCGATAACAAATGGTGCTATAATATTGTCTATTACCCACGCCGAAAGAACGAACTAACTTTTAAGGGTGATTTTTGGGTGAATGATACTACCTGGGCTATTAAGGAAATAAATCTACAAGCTTCCAAGAGCGCAAACCTAAATTGGGTTCGCGATGTTTATATTGAGCAGAAGTTTGACGTGTTGAATGACTCTATCTTCTTGATTACTCGCGATTATTTTATGAGTGATTTCAGTTTTCAGAAGAAGGAGGAGGCGAAAGGGATTTATGGAAAACGCTCAACGCTATATAATAATTATGTTTTTGATATTCCGAAGGATAAAAAGTTCTACAATCAACAAGTAGATCCTTATAATTACGAAGTCTATAATCGACCAGATAATTTTTGGGACGAAAATAGGATGGAGAAGTTAAGCAAAGATGAGAAAGGCGTATATAAAATGTTGGACACCCTAAAAACCGTCCGCAGATTTAAAGCCCTATACAATTTGGGAGCCACCTTAGCCAGTGGTTATTACGAGGTGAACAATTTTGATATTGGTCCAGTATTTTCCATTTTTGGATTTAACGAGGCCGAAGGAATGCGAATTCGTTTGGGCGGACGCACTTATTTTGGACAAAATGATCCTTGGCGATTGGAAGGATTTGGAGCTTATGGTTTTAAGGATGATAAGTTTAAATACGGGATTTCTGGTAAATGGCTTTTGGACCGAAAGTCGCGACTAACGGTCTTTGGAGGGAATCGTCGGGACGTAGAACAAACAGGAGCTAGTCTAACAACGAGTAACGACGTTTTAGGTAGAAACTTGGCGTCCTCTACTTTGTTTTCCGTAGGTACTAATGATAGGCTTTCACGTATTAATCTTAGTACTGTAGGTTTTGATATTGAGCCTTGGAAGAACTTTGTTTTGCGTCTTACAGGGTCTTATAGAACATTAAAATCTGCGACAGATACCTTCAGTATTGACTACAAGGTAATGGAGGATGGTGTTTTTACGGGTGAAATCAAAAGCGAACTTGAACAAGCTGAAATACAACTTGGTTTTCTTTATGCTCCCGGAAGAAAAACATCTGGTTATGGCGTTGAATATACGGTTATAAACGAAGGGGACTTTCCTTCTTTTTACGCCGGCTATAGTTATGGTTTAAAAGATGTTATGGGGGGTGATTTTGAATATAAAAAAATACAGGCACTTTATACTCAACCCTGGAATATTGGAGGTATTGGTCGTTTGTTATCCACTATTGAAGTGGGAACCACTATTGGTGCAGTCCCACTTAGTCTATTGAGTCCTATTCCTGGAAACCAAACGTATTTTAGTATTTACAACAGTTTTACGCAGTTGGATTATTACGAATTTGTAAGTGATACTTATACTTCGCTCCACTTGGAGCACAACTTTGGCGGGCGCATCTTTTCAAGAATTCCATTGCTAAGAAAATTAGACTTACGCGAAGTGGTAGGTTTTAGGGCAGTGTATGGAACAATATCACAAGAGAACAAAGATCTGAATGCTTCGAACATTGTTTATCAGGCTCCCGAAGATGTATATTGGGAATGGAGCGTGGGTGTTGGCAATATCTTTCGCGTTTTTAGATTGGACTTAAATTTTCGCGGGAATTATCTTGACAGTCCTGAGGCCCGAAAATTTGGGGTTACTGGGGTTTTTGGATTTAGTTTTTAAATCTTCATAGTACTTTTTTTTCACTTCTTTCGTCAATACTTTTCTTGAATCCTCCTTGGCTTTGACAGGGACTATTATTGCTATTTATATATCTATTATACGCTTTAGACACGCTTTAAACACGCTGTAATTATGTCTTAAATATGATTTATATGCACTTTATTTTATTGGAATTGTAAGATAATATTGGTTTTTATATTTTAGGATTTTAAAACTCAGTATTATGGCAAAGCAAATTGGAGCTATTCGACTTAGGGGTACTATTGGTGGTATAAATTATTACTCTACAAAGATTCACGGGGATTTGGCACGAGAGGCCGGGGGTGGATATAATAGCAATGATATTAAGAACAAGGATTCTATGTTGCGAACGCGTGAGAATGGGATGGAGTTCGGGCATTGCAGTAAGGTAAAAAAGAATTTTCGGCTTGCGTTGGCGCCTTTTCTATGTGTGCGGAAAGACGGATCACTTCACGCTCGTTTGATGACACTTTTTACTAAGCTGAAAATGTTGGATCGAATGAATATTCGTGGGCAACGGAAGGTGGGGAGAGGGCTGGAAACACCTTTAGGTAGGCGAGAGATGCGCAGTTTTGTTTTCACGCCAGCTTGTAATGTTATGGATATATTGGCGGCTTCTGTGAGTTTTGATTTTGGTACTAGAAGTTGTAGTGTCACAAATTTTGATGTAAGGAGCGTCAGTTTTCCTACAGGGGCCACCCATATGGCTCTGACTTTAGGTCTTCTTTCTTTTGACTTTGACACTTTAGCTTATAAATTAAAGACCAGTACGCCACTTTATATAGACGGAACGTTTAATGCGACTTCTTTTGAACTAAATGTTGAAGACCCTGAGGTTCCTGGAACGGCCATGGCTGTGTTGGGAATGAAGTTTTATCAGGAGGTTGAGGATACTTATTATCTTTTTAAGAGTGCTAATGCTGTTGGGGTGGAGCTATTGGGGGTTGAGGTTTGAGTTTTTCTTTTTTTTTTTTGGGGGGGGATGACAGGTTTATGGGGTCCCTCCTTCGTTGGGATGACACGCTTTGGGGATTTGGGGCTTACTGCTATGGGGTCCCTCCTTTGTCGGGATGACAGGTGAACTTTGTTGAGGGAAGTGGGTTAAAAAAAAAGTCCCACCGAAGCGGGACTAAAGATTTTCATCTACGGCATATAGCCTTATTGTGATAAGATTATAGATTAGGATAATTTTTTTCACATTTCAAATGTACTAATAATTTTTTCTACTTGCAATGCGGAAAACCGTAAAGAGAGATAATTGTTTTTTATTATTTTAGAGGTTTTAATATAATTTTTTAGTTATGGCAAGGATATTAGGACTTGATTTGGGGACGAATAGTGTGGGTTGGGCGATTGTTGATAAAGAAGGAAATGAATTTTCTTTAATAGATAAAGGCGTTAGAATATTTTCTGAAGGTGTAAAGTCGGAAAAGGGAGTTGAAAGTTCGCGCGCAGCTGAACGTACTGGCTACAGGAGTGCCAGAAAGCTAAAGTATAGAAGAAAGTTAAGAAAATATGAAACCTTAAAAGTCCTTTCTTTAAATGGAATGTGTCCGCTTCCTATTGAAGAAGTTGAGGATTGGAAAAGATCAGGCTTTAAAGAATATCCAGTGAATCCTGAATTTTTAAAATGGTTGAGAACAAGTGATGATGAAAATCTAAATCCATATTATTTTAGAGACAGGGCGAGTAAACAGAAAGTAACTTCATTTGAATTAGGTCGCGCATTATATCATATTACTCAAAGAAGAGGTTTTTTGAGCAATCGTTTAGACCAATCCGCTGAAGGTGTTTTTGAAGAGCATAATCCACAAATACAGTCCTTAATTGAAGATTTAGATTCATCGAACCTTATTTTAAGCGAATTAAAGGATTACTTTTTAAACGCTGGTATTGTTGATGAAACTATCAAAGGTGGATTTAAAAAGGATTTGGACGAGGGAGAAAAGAAATTAAAAACCCTATACAATTCATTAGTTGCCATCACTAAAAGGAACGCAAATGATTTTGATAAATATAAGGAAGAACTCTTAGTCCGATTGAATAAAAAAGAAGATTTAGGAAAGGTAAAAGGGAAAATAAAAGATATATCCCAAGCCATGGTTGATGGGAATTTTAGGACATTAGGGCAATATTTTTTTAGTCTATATAACACGGAAAGAATCAGAAATCAATACACTTCCAGAGAGGAGCATTACTTGGAAGAGTTCATAACTATTTGTAAGGCTCAAGGAATTCAAGGGATTAATGACAATGAAAAATTGGCTGAGAAAAAGTTTTCAGGTTTAGCTAAAGACTTATATAAAGCAATATTTTTCCAAAGGCCCTTAAAATCCCAAAAGGGCTTGATTGGTAAATGTTCTTTTGAAACGAGTAAAGCACGTTGTGCGGTATCACATCCTGATTTTGAGGAATACAGAATGTGGACATACCTAAATACCATAAAAATGGGAACTCAAAGCGAAAAAACACTACGGTTTCTCACACGAGAAGAAAAATTGAAATTAATTCCAAAATTCTTAAGAAAGAAAGACAACTTTATCTTTGAGGACCTAGCAAAGGAATTGATTGAAAAGGGTGCAAGTTTTGGTTTTTATAAATCTTCAAAGAAGGATACTTTTCATTATTTGTTTAATTACATGCCAAACGGTAACGTTTCGGGATGTCCAGTTTCAGCTTCATTGAAAATAGCTATTGGTGAAGATTGGAAAAGTAAAACGTTCAACTACAAAACAACAAATTCAAAAGGTGTTGATGTAGAAAGAACGGTTGACTACAAAGATTTATGGCATTTACTTTCAGTATCCACTTCTGATATTTATTTATATGAATATGCAAAAGATAAATTGGGGCTTGATGATAGGAGTGCAAAATCTTTTAGCAAAATAAAATTGAAAAAGGATTTTGCCAGTTTGAGTTTAAGCGCCATTACAAAAATTCTTCCTTATTTAAAAGAAGGATTGCAGTATTCCCACGCTGTGTTTATGGCGAATATTCAAAATATCGTAGATGAATCTATTTGGAAAGATAAAGAACAGCGACAGTATATTCAAAGTGAAATAGCGAATATTATAAACAATTATTCCTATGATAAAGGACTTTTAGAACTTATAAATGGATTGATAAAGGAGTGCAAGGTTGAGGGTGCATATTATTCAAAAGAAGCAGAAGAAACATATAAGGAAGACCTATTAAAAAAATTATCTTCATTTTATAAGCGCCACAATATTGAAGACAAGCAAGAACAAGATACGATTTTTATTGATTTGTTTCCGGTTTTTATTAACCAGCTAAAAGCCTACGAATATGTCAAAATTAAACGCTTGGATGAAAAAGTTTTGGAGTTTCTAAATGGTGAAAATGAAGATGGTCAGGTGTTCTGTAGCAATCCAAAACAGTTAAAAAAACTCTATCATCCCTCGGATATTGAAGTTTTTAAAAAGAAGATCATCAAAGATGAATTTGGCAATGAAAAGTTGGTTCTAGGAAGTCCGCTTACACCTTCCATCAAAAATCCGATGGCGATGCGTGCACTACACCAATTACGGAAAGTATTGAATACTCTTATTCTAGAAGGGCAAGTAGACGAGCACACAAGAATTCATATTGAAATGGCAAGGGAATTAAACGATGCCAATAAACGAAAAGGAATTCAGGATTATCAAAACGAGAATAAAAAGTTTAGAGAAGAAGCCATTAAGGAAATTAAGAAACTTTATTTTGAAGAATGCAAAAAAGAAGTTGAACCTACTGAAGATGATATTTTGAGATATCAACTATGGATTGAGCAAAACCGTCAGGAAATATATGAACAAGGAAAAAATATTAGTATCTGTGATATTATTGGCGGGAACCCAGCTTACGATATTGAACATACCATACCGAGGAGTTTATCGCAGGATAATTCTCAGATGAATAAAACACTTTGCAGTAAGGTTTTCAATAGAGATATCAAAAAGCAGAAAATGCCCATCGAGTTGAGCAATCATTCTGAAATCCTGCTACGTGTTGCCCATTGGAAAACAGAAGCCGAAACGTTAAACAATGAAATTGAAGGCATCAGCCGCTCTATCAAAGCAATGACAACTAAAGAAGCCAAGGACAAAAAGATAAGAAAGCGACATTATCTAACCTTAAAGTTAAAATATCTCCAAGGCAAATATGAACGGTTCAATTATGAAGAGCCAAGAGTAGGATTTAAGAACAGTCAAATATCAGACACAGGCATCATCACCAAATACTCACAAGCATATCTCAAATCTTATTTCAATAGAGTAGAAAGCGTGAAAGGGGGAATGGTGGCAGAATTCAGAAAACAATGGGGCATTCAAGAATCTTTTATTGATGAAAACGGCTATAAGCAATACAAACAAAAAGACAGAAGCAAACATACACATCATACTATTGATGCAATAACAATTGCCTGTATGACCAAAGATAAATATGATGTGTTGGCACAGGCTTGGACATTGGAAGATGAACAAAACAAGAAAGAAGCCAAAATTATTATTGAAAAAGCAAAGCCTTGGAAAACCTTTAAAGAAGATTTGCTGAAAATAGAAGAAGATATTTTAGTATCTCATTACACACCCGATAATGTAAAAAAGCAGTCGAAGAAGATTTTAAGAATCCGGGGTAAAAAACAATATATTGCAGAAATAGACCGTGATAGAAATGGAAAGGCAATTGCTAAAAAAGATAAAAACGGTAAAGTAATTTATAAGTTTAACGAAGTTGGGGAAAAAACACCCCGATTACAGCAAGGTGATACAATAAGGGGTTCCTTGCATCAAGATAGTATTTATGGGGCTATAAAAGACCCATTAAATACTGAAGTTATTCGTTATGTGATCAGAAAAGATTTAGAAAGTCTAAAAGCTAATGATATTGAAAACATTGTTGATGAAGCAGTAAAAGAGAAAGTTAAGGAAGCTGTAGCAAATAAAGTTTTGTTGCTTTCTTCAAATGCTCAACAAAAAAACAAGTTTTCTGATAATCAAAAAGTTTGGATGAATAAGGAGAAACAAATAGCTATTAATAAAGTGAGAATCTATGCGAATTCTGTTAAAAACCCTATAGAGATTAAGGAGCATAGTTTGTTGTCACAATCTAGACATGAGCATAAGCAAAAAGTCTATGGACAGAATGATGAAAATTATGCTATGGCGATTTATGAATTGGATGGTAAAAGAGATTTTGAGTTGATAAACAATTTCAATTTGGCAAAGCTTATTAAACAAGGGCAAGGTTTTTATCCATTGTATAAAGAAAAGGAAATCAAAGGTAAAAAAGTACAAATGCCAATTGCTAAAAGTAACAAGAGGGATGTGGTTTTAAAAAGAGGGCAACAAGTAATTTTTTATGATGGCAAAGAAGAAAATCCAAAAGACATAAATGACATAATAGATTTTATTGGTCGTATTTATATTATAGAAGGACTGTCAATTCAACGCCAAGTTGTGTCAGGAAAACTTTATGAATTTGGCAGTATTATGTTTCGTTACTTCAAGGAAG
The DNA here is from genome assembly GCA_034675805.1 of Aequorivita sp. Lineage (GTDB taxonomy): Bacteria > Bacteroidota > Bacteroidia > Flavobacteriales > Flavobacteriaceae > Aequorivita. The sequence continues at coordinate 2,560,373 of JAUCCX010000001.1, forward strand.
CGAGAAAAGCAGATGATATTAAAAAAGATAATTTTAAACCAGATGGAGCTTTCAAAATAGGAGAAATAAAGCCGACAAGAAAAATGAACCATAACCAATTTACAGCTTTTGTAGAAGGTGTTGATTTTAAAGTTTCAGCATCTGGAAAGCTAGAAAAAATATAAGTTGGGTAATTTGTCATTTTGACGATAGGAGGAGTCACATAAAGTAGATGACACGCTATGATAGGCTTTAGTGAAAACGTAGGTAGCCATACGTATTACGTCTATATCATTACAAATAAATATCGTTCGACCTATTATATTGGGGTGACCAATAATTTGGGTTTACGACTAGAGCAGCATAAAGAGAATATAAAAAATCGAAAAAAAACCTTTGCCTCCAAATACAATATAGAGCATTTGGTGTACTATGAACGTTTTAGTTGGGTGCAAAACGCCATTGCGAGAGAAAAGGAATTGAAAGGGTGGTGTAGGGAAAAGAAATTGGATTTGATTAGAAGTTTCAACCCTGAATTTGAATTTTTGGAGGGATGGTTTTTAAACGAAAAATGAATTTTATTTTTTGTCATTAAGAGGCACGAGGAATCACATAATTTAGGTAATGACTATTTTCGCTTACTGTAATGGGATTCCTCCTATCGTCGGAATGACAAAATAACGTTCGTTGACATAGAATTAATTTTTAAACGACTAAGCCATAACGAAAAATCGACCAGTCAACTTTTGTTGCAACGACTTTTAGTTGTAGTTCGATTAAAAATCTTGACTTACGATATTATTGTCATTAAGATAAAATTTTAAAAATAGAATTGGAATTTAAGTGAATTGGTGTAATTTTACACCAGACTAAAATTTGAATCATGACAAGACAAAGCATTTCCTTAAGCAAAAAAAACGATGATTGGTTAAAGAATCAGGTGTCTGAAGACGAATTTAATAGTAAAAGTGAAGCTATCAATCATCTTATAAAGCAAGCGCGAAATCAAGAGGAGTATTATGATTTTGTGAGAATGAAAATTGAAAGAGGGGAAAAGAGTGGTTTTAGCAATAAATCAAAAGAAGAATTATTGGCTGAAATCAAAAGTAACTTAAAGTAATGTATTCCTACAGGTTATCTATCGAGGCCGAAAATGATGTGATAAGGATATATGAATATGGTTTTCATAAATTCGGAATGATACGAGCCGATAAATACTACGAAGCTTTGTATGAGTGTTTTAATAAAATAGCATCAAACCCATTTATGTTTCCATCTGCGGAACATATTAAATCGGGTTTTCGTTATTGTGTTTGTGGTGTTGACACAATTTATTATAAGATAATACAAAATAGCAAAGTTGAAATTGTAACGATTATTGGAAGGCAAGATTTTCCAAAATAGGAAGTTCATTGACATAAAATCATTCTCTTAAGCACCAAACCACAACGGAAAACCGACCTTTCAGTTTTATTTCGACGGTTTTTCGTTGTGGTTTGATTAAAGATTAGGATTCACGATATTAATACTTGCTGTTATAGTTATAGCATCTGTGTTGTGGTTTGATTAAAGATTAGGATTCACGATATTTAAACTAAAAGACAAATGAAACTCCACCTAGTTGTGGTTTGATTAAAGATTAGGATTCACGATATTTTAACCGCGAATAAGCACAACCCACCAAAGGTTGTGGTTTGATTAAAGATTAGGATTCACGATATTACGTTGTTCTTTACTAACCTGTTCATCCCGGTTGTGGTTTGATTAAAGATTAGGATTCACGATATTTGGCGGCGGTATTACAATGGGCGGTTCCACGTTGTGGTTTGATTAAAGATTAGGATTCACGATATTAATACCGTAAAGCACCAAAGCGATGACCCCGTTGTGGTTTGATTAAAGATTAGGATTCACGATATTATGAGTAAAAACGAGAAAAGCATCTTGTCGTTGTGGTTTGATTAAAGATTAGGATTCACGATATTTACTCTAAAGACTTTGGAAATTGTAAACGAGTTGTGGTTTGATTAAAGATTAGGATTCACGATATTCCAGACCTCAAAGGTATCAGTCTCTTTAGAGTTGTGGTTTGATTAAAGATTAGGATTCACGATATTGCGGGACTATCCGGAGAGCGACAGCGCGGAGTTGTGGTTTGATTAAAGATTAGGATTCACGATATTCTTTTTTAATGCCATTGTAATAGGGTTTTAGTTGTGGTTTGATTAAAGATTAGGATTCACGATATTAATAAAAAGTGCATCACAAACGGTTATTAGTTGTGGTTTGATTAAAGATTAGGATTCACGATATTTTAATTTAGCAGATGTACCACCCCTATTAGTTGTGGTTTGATTAAAGATTAGGATTCACGATATTATAGAAACCGAAACAAAGCAAGAAAGCCAAGTTGTGGTTTGATTAAAGATTAGGATTCACGATATTTATAAGCCTTGTAAACGTAAACCAAAGGCAGTTGTGGTTTGATTAAAGATTAGGATTCACGATATTACGGTTGCTTTTGTAACAAAGGATGGAGAGTTGTGGTTTGATTAAAGATTAGGATTCACGATATTGATGGTATTGGCGATATTGCCAACCATTGTGTTGTGGTTTGATTAAAGATTAGGATTCACGATATTAAAATAGTGAAAATTCATCAAAATATATTAGTTGTGGTTTGATTAAAGATTAGGATTCACGATATTGAAAAGGTTTCACTTATGAGTGATAACTTGGTTGTGGTTTGATTAAAGATTAGGATTCACGATATTTTCATTTGTAGCCACACAATCCAATCCCCAGTTGTGGTTTGATTAAAGATTAGGATTCACGATATTATTTAATCTTGAATTTGTATTCGTTCCTTCGTTGTGGTTTGATTAAAGATTAGGATTCACGATATTAAAAGAGGTTTTTAGAAAAGCAGATTTATAGTTGTGGTTTGATTAAAGATTAGGATTCACGATATTTCGACAACTATCTTTAATCCGTTCGGTTTAGTTGTGGTTTGATTAAAGATTAGGATTCACGATATTGGTTGCGGTGTTAGCTTCTAATTATCAAAAGATTATCAAAGAATATCGAGAATAAAAATGCTTCTTTTTTGTTGTTATAAGGCAAGATTGAGGCATTTTTTTTGTTTTAGAACAATTCCAATTGTGCGGGGGATGGTTCTTTTGGTACTTCTGCCTTGCCCCAAAAGTTCATTATATTACCGAACTGCTTATCTGTAATCCGTAAAATACTTACTTTGCCCAAGGGTGGCAGGAGTCGGTGGACTCTTTTTTCGTGTACATCGGCGCTTTCACTGCTGGCACAATGTCTAATGTAAACGGAGTACTGCATCATAGCATATCCATCCTTGATGAGGTTTTTTCTGAAAAGTCCAGCGTTGCGCCTATCCTTTTTGGTTTCAGTGGGAAGGTCAAAAAATACAAATAGCCACATAATTCTATATCCGTTTAGTTCCATAATTTGGGATAACTAATTTTCTTTTTTGTACCGCTGTAACATTGTTGTAGGGAGCTAGTTGTTTTTGTGAGGGCAACCATTAAGGGGCTTTTGGTGTTTTTCGAGTACACTGTGTCAGTCAATACGCTTAGAAGTGCCATTTTGATTTCAGTTGTGAGTTCTTTTTCTTTATAGTTGGACATTATTTCTAATACTTTGGCATCCACCATTGGGCGGTATGGTTCCATAATGTCATCTGCAAGACAGAAAGCATTGTATTTATTGCGGTGGTGGATACCCAAAGTGCAAAGAAGTCCGCTTGCAGCAAGGGAACGAGCTACTGCAGCTCTGAGGATTATATAGCCATAGTTAAGAAACGGGTTTGGGTAATCACCGAAACGCTCTCTTTTAAATTGGAAATCGAAAATATTCTTCCAATAATGTGCAGCGGCCACGCCTTCACGGTTATCGGTGTCACCACTAAGTACCTTTGATTCGTGGAATTCCATGACCTCAAAAGGTTTGTCCAGCCTTTTTAAATGTTGGGCTTGATGTTTTATCTTCTTTTTAATTATTTGGCGCCACAATTGCTTTTTTAAAGGTTCGGAAGCTTTTATTTGTTTGCTGAAGAGTTCTTGCTGGATATAGTGGCCGTTCAGGTTTAATAGCATGCTTGAAGGCATATGTTTTGGATCGCAAAAGATTACGGCTACGTTATTTTCAATGAGCTTATTTAGTGCTGGGATGGAAATGTAAGTCTCTTGGTTTTCAATGACTATAAATCCTATGTCTTCAATAGGAATAGTTTTTTCTAAATCACCAACTTTAATCACTAGTTGTTCCCATTTTGTGGTGAGAGATGTCTTATTGCTAAAGAATAGAGTTCGCTTTAACATGCCGAGGGTTTTTACGTTTTGGCTTTCAAAATATGATTTATATAGAACCTATTATTACGGAAAACCGTAATGGGTGCTATTTTTTGTGAATGGGTTTGCTTAATTCTTTTTGTTTGGAAACTTGTTGGATGTAATTGGATGAGGATTTGGGGCTTACTGTTGTGGGGTCCCTGCTTCTTTGGGATCACGATTTGGGGTTTTGGGGCTTACTGTTATGGGGTCCCTCCTACGTCGGGATGACATGCTTGGGGATTTGGGCTTACTGTTGTGGGGTTCCTCCTTCGTCGGGATGACAATTTTGGCGATTTGGGGCTTACTGTTATGGGGTCCCTCCTTTGTCGGGATGACACGCTTTGGGTATTTGGGGCTTACTGTTATGTGGTCCCTCCTTCGTCGGGATGACAATTTTGGGGATTTGGGGCTTACTGTTATGGGGTCCCTCCTTCGTCGGGATGACACGCTTTGGGTATTTGGGGCTTACTGTTATGTGGTCCCTCCTTCGTCGGGATGACACATTGCGGGTATTTGGGGCTTACTGTTGTGGGGTCCCTCCTTTGTCGAGATGACAGGGGAGTGGCTTTTAGATTGTAATTTCTTTTTGTTGCAATTCTGCTTCAAAAAGCATAAGAAAATGTTTCAACAATTTCTCTTTTACTTCTTCTAAAGAGACTGTTGTTTTTCCCAGTTCTACGTTTAATGAGGTTACGGCTTTGTCTTTAATTCCGCAGGGGATCATATTGTCAAAATAGCCCAGATCTGTATTTATGTTTAGTGCAAAGCCGTGCATTGTGACCCACCTACTGGCACGAACGCCCATCGCGCATATTTTTCGGGCGAAGGGAGTGCCTACATCTAGCCAAACGCCAGTTTCGCCTATGCTTCTTTCGGCTTTTATACCGTATTCATTTAAAGTTAGTATTATCATTTCTTCCAGCAGGCGAAGGTATTTATGAATGTCTGTAAAGAAATTTTCCAGATCTATAATAGGGTAGCCCACTATTTGACCTGGGCCGTGATAAGTAATATCTCCACCGCGATTTATTTTATAAAATTTGGCGCCAATATTTTTGAGTTTTTCTTCTGAAATGAGCAAATTCTCTAAATGGCCACTTTTACCTAAGGTATAAACGTGCGGATGTTCTACAAAAAGCAGGTAATTAGGGGTGGTTCGATTTAGATTTTGTTTTCTGTTAGTGCTTTTTATATCGAGGATTTCTTGAAATAGTTTTTCTTGGAAATCCCAAGTTTCTTTATAGTCTTTTAAACCCAAATTTAGTAACTGCAATGCTCTGTTCAATCCTATAAACTTTAAATTAGGGTGCAAAATTATTATTAAATTACTTTTTTCCGATTGGTTTTTGGATATATTTCGGCTTAATTGGAAAAGTTAACATCTTAAAAATTCCTTAAATTGCATAAAGTCTGTTATCTTTACGGTTCTAAACATTCACGATAATTATAATTAAAATGAAAAAAAGTACTTTAAAACAAATGCTGGTTTTATCCTTTGCGCTTTTCTGCTTTGGGGTAAATGCTCAGAACAGTGCGTTGTGGACGAAAATATCGGCCAAACAGACGCAAAATCGACAGTTAGCCGTTAGGAACTCCATGCCGCAGGAATACAACCTGTTCGCACTGAACACTACTAGCTTAAAAAACATATTGGCTAATGCTCCTGCTAGAAATGCAGGTCTTTCAAAAGTAATTATAGATCTTCCTACCAATAATGGGGAATTACAACAATTCCGAGTGTATGAAGCTTCCGTTTTGGAGCCTGCATTTCAGGCACAACACCCAAATCTTAGATCTTACGCAGCCCAAGGGATTGATGATCCTTCTGCAATAGCGCGTTTTAGCGTTACTGATTCTGCGTTGAATGTTATGATTACGTCAGCTAATTACTCAACGATTTATATTGATCCTTATACTCAGGACAAAGACTATTACATTTCCTATAATGTTGATCAAATTACTACAATACCTTACGACTTTGTTTGTCATTATGAAGATCAAGAAGTTGTTAATAAACCAGATGAGACTGAAAATGCACAGGATGGTACTTTAAGAACCTTCAGACTTGCGTTAGCTTCAACTGGAGAGTATTCTTTTTATCACTGGAATGCGGCAGGTGTCCTTGCTTCTGCTCCTGATGCTGAGAAAAAGGCAGCAGTACTTGCTGCAATGGTTGTTACTATTACTCGTGTAAACGGAATTTATGAAAGAGATGTTGCTTTGACTATGATAATGGTTGATAATACAGAAATTATTTTCCTTAATTCTGCTAGTGATCCTTATACAAACAATGATGGTGCTATTATGCTATCTCAGAACCAAACTACTATTGACACTAAAATTGGATCTGCAAATTATGATATAGGTCACGTTTTCAGCACCGGTGGTGGTGGTATCGCTGGTCTTCGCGTACCTTGTGTAAACGGTCAAAAGGCAAGAGGGGTAACAGGTTTGCCTACACCGATTGGAGATAACTTTAACATTGATTTTGTTGCTCACGAAATGGGCCACCAATATGGTGCAAACCATACTTTCAACAATGCTTGTGGAGGAAATAGAAACCCATCAACTGCTTTTGAGACTGGTAGTGGATCTACTATTATGAGTTATGCAGGTGTTTGCGCTCCAAACGTACAACCACATAGTGATGCATACTTCCAAGCTATAAGTATTCAGGAAATTTGGATTAATATTAAAAGTGGTCAGGGTCAGTGTGGGGTTCAAACGCCGACAAACAATTTGCCTCCAACGGCAGATGCTGGGCCAAACTATACAATTCCAAAAGGAACTCCATTTATGTTAAAAGGGATTGCAACTGATCCTGATGGAGATACACTATCTCATTGCTGGGAGCAAATGGACAGCCAACCTGCACAAGCACCACCAATAGAAACTACGGTTTTAGGACCAGCATTTAGATCTATCGAGCCATTGCCAGAACCAGTTAGATATATGCCTGCATTGGCAACAGTATTGGTAAATAAGACTAAGAATCTTTGGGAAGTTGTACCACAAGTAGGAAGATCTATGAAGTTCAGATATACCGTTCGCGATAACGCTGCAATTGGTGGTTCTACCGCTAGTAGCAATATGAACGTTGTTTTTGATGGAACTGCAGGACCATTTTTAGTTACTTCACAAGCTACACCTACAACTTGGTCTACAGGAACTACAGCAACCGTTACTTGGGATGTTGCAGGGACTAACGTAGCACCAGTAAGTAGCCCGAATGTTGATATTATGTTCTCTACCGACGGTGGATTAACCTATCCAGTAGCTATTGCCTTAGGTGTGCCAAATAATGGTAGTGCGGTGGTTAACGTACCAAACTTAAACACTACTACTGGTAGAATGATGATCGTATCTTCAAACAACATTTTCTTTGATCTTAATGATGCTGTTATTACCGTAACTGGAACTGTAGGCGTAGAGGAATTTGCATTTGACAATTTTGCGGTTTACCCAAACCCATCAAATGGTACTTTCAACCTTTCGTTTAAGCCAGCTTCTAATGATAATGTTGAGGTTTCGCTTTATGATCTAAGAGGAAGAGCTATCAATCAATCAACTTTTGATGATGTTTCTGCTTCAAGTACTTTCACCAGACAATTGGATTACAATTATGTGGAAAGTGGAATGTATTTCCTTGTTGTGAAAAATGGGGATAAAGTAACTACTAAGAAAGTTGTTAAGAACTAACTGAAGGTTAGGGAATATAGAATATAGAATAAAGAGAAAAGAGAAAAGATGGGTTTCCCGTTCTTTTCTCTTTTTTTTTGTTTAATTTTCTTGGGAAAGGGTTGAGGGAATTATGAATTATGAATTAAGAATTAAGAATCAAGAATCATTGTTGTTTGAGATAAGTATGATGTCACTCCAAGAAATGTTTTAAAATGTGACTGTGGAATAAGTGGTAGGTACAGTGGCAGTAGGAAGTGTTCGATGATAAGAGGTTTCCCTTTAGTATGCGGACAATCTGCGTTAACCTAACTTGACTTCTGGTAGGTGGGTTAATATTAATGTTGCGTGAAATTCTTGTGGCCTAACTTCTAGGAATGTTCGGTAATGTGCCGTCCAAATGGGACGTGTGATTTCAGGTGTATATTTTCTTTCTACCGATATTTTATGCCTAATGGCATAATTCACATTTAATCAGTATAATGGAAATTAATGAAACAATACGGATCAAAGTCCTATATGGGTATTATCCATTTCTCGTTGGATAACACTCTTAGGAATTAGGAATTGGGATAATTAGATTTAATCTTTTCTCCTTTCTCTCCTTTTTCTCTTCTTAGATCTAGACTCTATAACTTTGCTGTTTCCCTAATATGTGAAATTACCTGGGTTGTTGTTCCCATATTGAACTTTAAGTCGAACATAATTCCTTGAGCGGTTTTTTCAACTAAGAGTTTGCCATTGGTGACAGGGAAATAACCTCCATCTCTACAGAAACAATGTCTTCCATAAAGTAAATTTACGTCGCGTAAAGATGCGTTCTCTTTGCTTAAATTATTTGTATTGGAAGGAATTTCAAAATGGATAGTTTCCGAATAATCAGCATCTGCTGTTCCCTCTGGTCCTGCTTTATGGTATGTGTATTCTACCACTATATTATTGCCCTCTGCTAATTCGGGATAAGAGGCGCCGGTACCATCGTCTTTTACGATTAGTGTTTTGTTTTTATAAACGATAACGGTGCACGTTCCTTCTTCGGGACAGCCAGAGCTATTTTTATCAGTTTGTTCCATAGTTGTGTTATCTGAAGAAGTTACTGTGTCAGTTTGCGTTTTACAAGCGTTGACTATAAAGAATGGGATTAAGAGATAGAGTGCTTTCATGGGTTGTGGGTTATGAGTTTTGAGTTTTGAGTTATGAGTTTTGGTTTTTTATTCTGTCGATCTTATTTGGTATGACATACTGAATACTGACCTTGCCTTCTGCTACTTTTCTAGTTCTACTTCTAGGTCCAGAATGTCTGGATTTTTGAAATATTCCATAAAAGGCTTTTTCAGAGTCACCGTTTTTTTGTCCGCTGAAAAAGCAGCGTCTGGGTTGGAGGCTTTCTTTATTTTCCTCGGGAATGTATATTTTAAAGTATAATTGGAACCGCCCATAAAGGCTTCGGCTTGTTTCATACTATCCACTTGTTGCTGATGGAGTTTTTCATCTTTAATATACGCATCTCGTTTAAAAACTCCTTTTTCAAAGGAATAATTTACACCGATAATCTCCGGAGTGTCATTATCGTTATTCATTCCATCAGGTTCGGCGTCTTTTTTAGGGAGTAGGTTGCTTGCCTGTTCCAAGCCGTTCATAATATCGTTAGCCTCGCTGATAGATTTGAATTTTGCTGAAATATCATAGACCATTTCAGAGGTCTCAGAGTTCATTTTCATATGAATATTGAAGTTTTCCAGTTTTTTTAATTTCTCTTGCTCGGTTTTTGAAAGTTTTGAAATACTGTCCTTTTTTTCTTCTAAGAATTGTTTAATGTAAATCACGGTATCTACTTTCACCTGTGCCGAATCCATCATTGTTGCGCCTCCAAAGGCCATCATTTCGCTCAGGTTGACCTCAACGCTCATTGTGCCACTGCCATCTGCGTTCATAACCATTGTCTCGTTAAATTGGCAGCTGATTACAGTGAAAGCCAGGGTGAATAAAAAAAGTAATTTTAATTTCATTGGATTATCTTTTAGGGTTGTTTAAAATGATAAGTGCAGCAATCACGCCAGGAATCCAGCCGCAAACGGTAAGGATAAAAACGATTATTACAGAACCACAGCCTTTGTCTATTACAGCCAAGGGTGGAAAGAGGATTGATAGCAGTACTCTCCATAAACTCATACAAAAACAAATCTACGATTATTATTTTTTATTTAAGGTTTTGTTATTTGGGATTGCTTTGAAGATAGACTCATCAGTTGATATTTAACCACAAAGGACACAAAGAGATTTGTAAACTTTCTAAGTGGTCTTTTTCTGTTATAGTATATAGAAGTTAACCTCCATTATTTTATCGATTTAGTTATACTCTGAAATCTATATACAGTTTACGCATAACAGCTTTGTGAACTTTGTGCCTTTGTGGTTTAGCCTTTTGCCGTGCCTATTTTTATTTGGAATTTTCCCTTTAGCATTTCGCACTTCATTTACCTATCTTTGCAGACTTATTTTTATACGAAATTTATGCAACTATCTGAACTGGAAATCATCCGAAGAGAAAAACTCAATCAACTGCGCGAACGTGGTATTAATCCATATCCCGCGGATCTTTATCCTGTAAACAACACTTCAAAAAAGATAAAGGAGAATTTTGAGGAAGGTAAGAAAGTAGTGGTTGCAGGAAGATTAATGTCCAGAAGAATTCAAGGGCCAGCTTCTTTTGCTGAGCTACAAGATGCTGATGGTCGTATTCAGGTATATTTTAACCGGGATGAAATATGTCCGGGCGAAGATAAATCGCATTACAACGAAGTATATAAAAAATTACTAGACATTGGTGATTTCATAGGTATTGAAGGGGAACTCTTCAAAACTCAAGTAGGTGAAAAAACGATTATGGTGAAGAAATTCACCCTTTTAAGCAAAGCTCTAAAACCGCTGCCTCAGCCGCGTGTTGATGCCGATGGAAAAGTTCACGACGCTTTTACCGATCCCGAACAACGCTACCGTCAACGCTATGCAGATTTGGTAGTAAATCCGCACGTAAAGGAAGTTTTTATAAAACGCACTAAACTTTTTAATGCTATGCGAACTTTTTTTAATGAGCGTGGGTATTTTGAAGTTGAAACACCAGTTTTGCAACCTATTCCGGGTGGAGCTGCTGCTCGACCATTTGTAACACATCACAATTCGCTAGACATTCCTTTATATATGCGAATTGCCAATGAATTATACCTAAAAAGATTGATTGTAGGTGGATTTGATGGCGTTTATGAATTCTCCAAAAACTTCCGGAATGAAGGGATGGACCGCACTCACAATCCAGAATTTACGGCTATGGAAATTTATGTTTCCTATAAGGATTACAATTGGATGATGGATTTCTGTGAGCAACTGCTGGAATTCTGTGCCATAGAAGTGAACGGAACTTCAAAAGCTACTTTCGGAGAGCACAAAATTGATTTTAAGGCACCGTACCCAAGAGTAACAATGGCTGAGTCTATTCAGCATTTCACAGGTTTTGACATTACTGGAAAAACCGAAGCGGAAATCCGAAAAGCAGCACAAGATATGAAGATTCCTGTAGATGAAACTATGGGTAAGGGTAAATTGATCGATGAAATTTTTGGTGAAAAGTGCGAAGGCAATTACATTCAACCAACATTTATTACAGACTATCCAAAGGAAATGAGTCCGCTATGTAAAGAGCACCGCGATAATCCGGAGCTTACCGAGCGCTTTGAATTAATGGTTTGTGGGAAGGAAATTGCAAATGCGTATAGCGAATTGAACGACCCAATAGACCAACGCGAACGTTTTGAAGCACAATTAAAGCTTGCCGAGAAAGGTGATGATGAAGCAACTGCCTTTATAGATTTCGACTTTTTAAGGGCACTTGAATACGGTATGCCACCAACCAGTGGAATGGGAATTGGAATGGATCGTTTGATTATGTTCTTGACCAACAATCCATCTATACAGGAAGTTCTTTTCTTCCCTCAAATGCGACCTGAAAGAAAGAAAGTTGAAATGACTGAAGATGAAAAAATAGTTTATCAGCTTCTAAAAGATGACTCACCCGTTGCTCTGGAAGAACTAAAAACCGAAAGTGGTTTAAGCAATAAAAAATGGGATAAGGCGATAAAGGGGTTGACTAAAAATAAAATTGTCAAAGTTGAGAAAACCGATACTAATTTGATGGTTTCGGTTTTATAGCAAAGTATTTAGTTTAAATTGAAAGGAACTGTTGTAAAGCGGTTCCTTTTTTTATTTTTGTATTGACTGTATAAATACGAAACGATCAAAATAATAATCTTCCACATTTTTTTAATGACTTCTTAGGCCTTTATAACAAAGGGTTTTATTTCTTTTTCAGCAATCTCGTTAAACCAAATTGAAATTTGTTGGTCATAGGTATGTTGAACATTAAAAAAAACATATTATGAAAAACGCATTAATAATTTTTATGGTACTTGCCACTTTCGGAATGACCGCACAAAATAAGAGTTTAGAAAAAAAAGGGACATCGAAAGGAAATGAAATCCAATCTTACTCCAGAACAACGAGTTGATTTCAAGTTAAAAAAAATGACAGATGCCTTAGATCTAAACACAGATCAACAAGCAAAAATGAAGCAGCTCTTTTTGGAGAAAGGAAATGACAAATCTGGAATGCACAAAAACAGAAAGGAAATGACCGATGAGCAAAGAGAGGAAGCTAAAAAAGCAATGGTTGATAGAAGGGTTGCTTATAAAAATCAAATGAAAGAAATCCTTACTGAAGATCAAATGATAAAATGGGAGGGATTGCAAAGTGAGAGGCGCAATAAATCAAACGCTAAGAAGATCCGTAAAAATGGAGCCAAACATTAAAGTATTCTTAAGACATTGAATTTTTGGCAGACTTATTGTATAATTTATAATTGAAATAGTTACATTAGTAACCTTAAAATTAAAATTTAGAACAATGAAAAATATAATAACAGTTTTTGTCTTTGCGGTAACAATGCTTTTTGGAGTACAAACAAGCTCAGCCCAAGAATTGTCACAAGATAATAGCAGGCCAGAAGTTATTGCGAAATCAGAAACCGCTAAACTTACTAAAACCCTTGATTTGAGCGGTGATCAGAGCCGTGCAGTTTTTAGAGCTCTCGTTGCAAAAGAGGTAGGCTATCAAAAAAACGTACAAGGGAAAGACGAGAAAAGTGCTTCGGTTTCTGCTGAAAAGAAAAAATTGGACGACCAGCTAAATGCTTCAATGAAAAAGACCTTGAGTGCTGATCAATATGCCAAATGGCTTAAGAATTAATAATTAGTGATTAATTATAGTTGAAAAGACCCTTTCCAAATTCTTGGAAAGGGCTTTTTTTTTGACATAATTCTTATACCGGATATATTTGGTTTTACCGCAAAGGTGCGGAGAACGAGAAGAAAGTTTGGTATTTGTAGGGTTACAATGAAATATTTTATTTCAAGTTCTTTGCAACTTTTTTGCAGGCTGCAATTGTGGTGTCTAAATCTTCATAGCTAAGCGCATCACAGATAAACCATGTTTCAAAGGCACTGGGTGCGATATAGATTCCTTCGTTAAGTAAGCCGTGGAAGAATTTCTTAAAGTTCTCGTTGCTGGCATCGGCAGCCGATTGGAAGTCGGTGACTGGATGTTCAGAGAAATGAACTGAGATCATAGAGCCGACTCGGTTAATTGTAAACTTTACATTTTCCGAGGTTAATGCCTCGTCCAATCCTTTATGTAGGTATTCCGTCTTTTTGTTTATTGAATTGAAGATTTCCTTGTTTTCGTCAAGCTCTTTTAGCATTGCCAGTCCTGCAGCCATTGCTAACGGATTTCCGCTTAGGGTTCCCGCTTGATAGACGGGCCCAATGGGAGCCAGATAATCCATTATTTCTGTTTTTGCGGCAAATGCACCGACAGGTAGTCCTCCACCGATTACTTTTCCAAAAGTTACAATATCGGCTTTTATGTTGAACAGTTCTTGGGCCCCGCCTGCTGCGAGTCTAAAACCGGTCATTACTTCATCAAAGATTAGAAGAATGTTATGCTCATCGCACAGTTTGCGAAGTCCTTCCAAGAATCCGTTTGCGGGAGGGATGCAGCCCATATTTCCGGCTACGGGTTCGAGGATGATGCAGGCTATTTCATTTTTGTTTGCTGTTATTACTTTTTCTACATTGTCAAGGTCGTTGTAGACAGCGAGTAGGGTGTCTTTTGCAGTTCCTTCAGTAACGCCAGGACTGTTTGGTGTTCCGAAAGTAATAGCTCCACTTCCCGCTTGTATCAGGAAGGAATCGCTATGGCCGTGATAACAGCCTGCAAACTTTATAATTTTATCTTTTCTAGTAAAACCTCGAGCTAGCCGTACTGCGCTCATACACGCTTCTGTACCGCTATTTACAAAACGGATTTTATCGATATTTGGAACCATGGAAACTGCCAAGGCTGCGATTTCAGTTTCAATTTCTGTGGGCATTCCGAAGGATGTGCCTTTTTGTGCTTTTTCCACTATGGCGTTTACCACGGGTTGGTATGCATGACCTAGAAGCATCGGTCCCCATGAGTTGATATAATCTATCAACTTGTTGCCATCAACGTCATATAGGTAAGCGCCTTTAGCTTTTTCGACAAAAATGGGGGTACCTCCAACCGCTTTAAAAGCGCGAACAGGAGAATTGACGCCACCGGGAATAACTTTTAGGGCTGCTGTAAATAGGGCGCTACTTCTTTGGTAATTCATAATAATATTTGGGATTTTATTGTTTGTTACTATGGATATTGCGGAATCTATGTATGGTATATTCAACTATATTGAAGCATCGCATAGAGCCCGTTATCGATTTTTTATTGGATGGAGGTACAGTACCTGTCCGATGGAAATATCGTTGCCTCTAAGTCCGTTGTACTTTTTAAGGGTATCAACAGTAAGGTTGAAACGGCGAGAAATACTGTAAAGAGTGTCTCCAGCTTGCACTGCATAGGTTCCGATTTTTGAATTGTCGGGAGTAATGATACTTACTTTTGTTCCTAAAACCTCCTGGTCATAAGCCTGAAGATTATATCTTTCTATAATACCTATAAGCTTATCAGGGTATTTAGGATCGGTTGCGTAGCCTGCTTTTCGCAAACCTTTTGCCCAGCCTTTGTAATCGTCTTTTCGAAGAGTGAAAAGGTCTTTATAGCGACTCCTTTGAGTTAAAAATAAGGAGTGATCCCTATATGAATATTTTGGATCGTTGTATTTTCTAAAACATTCCCCACGCTCGTCATCATCGTGGAATACAGTCTCTCCTTCCCAGCCCGTATGACATTTTATTCCGAAGTGATTATTGGCCTTTTGTGTAAGTTCCCCTGCACCGGCCCCACTTTCCAATATTCCTTGGGCGAGGGTAATACTTGCTGGAATTCCGTATTGAAGCATTTCTTCCTTTGAAATTTGGGCGTATTCTTTTATATAATTTGCTACACGCTCGTTGTAAGAAATATTTACTGGAACTTCAACGACTCTCGGTTCTTCGGCTTTAGTATTTTTTTCCACGATGGGTTGCCTTACCTTAACAACTCGTTCAGTTTTATGTTTATTTCTATGTTTTGATGCGGTTTTTTTCGATTTGCAACTAGTGAAACAGATAGTGCATACAAGAAGAAGCGTAAGTATTCTGCCAATCATTTTATTCAATTATAGGTAGGTTTTTCTTTCTCAATTTTTGGTTCATTCCCTCAACTCCTTGTAAGCCTCCGGTATGGACGGCAAAAATACGGCTATTTTCTTTGAAATACCCCTTTTTTAGGAGATCCATAATGCCATATAGCATCTTTCCGGTATAAACTGGATCCAATGGAATTTTTGTCTTTTCCTTAAATTCATTTATAAAACGAATTAAATGAATATCTATTTTGCCATAGCCGCCAAAACAATAGGCATCTGTAATTTCAAAGTTTGTTTTTGAAGTGTATTTCGCTACTTCAGAAGAATGGAAGTCACCTTTTAAAGCTGAGAAACCCAAGACTTTCTGGCTTTCACGTGATGCTTTTACAAGTCCAGTCATTGTTCCACCTGTGCCAACGGGCACACATATATAATTGAAGGAATTCTCGCTAACTAAAATTTCCTCGCATCCTTTTACAGCAAGATCGTTGGTTCCACCTTCAGGGAGAAGATAGAAACTGCCAAATTGTTCTTTAAGTTTATTTATGAAATCGGGAGTATCTTTCCTTCTATATGCTTCACGCGAAATAAAATGTAATTTCATACCACATTCTTTCGCAAAGGAAAGAGTAGGATTCTCCGAAATTTTCTGGGCGAGTTCTTCTCCACGGATGATACCAATTGTTTTGAATCCGGATTCCTTACCTGCGGCAGCCACCGCTGCAATATGATTTGAATATGCCCCGCCGAAAGTGAGTAGGGTTTTTTGGTTTTGTGCTATGGCAGCTTGTAGATTGTATTTGAGTTTTCTGAATTTATTGCCAGAAACGAAAGGATGAAACAAATCTTCACGTTGCAAAACTAAAGAATAGCCATTAATGCCAAAATTATAAAGATCTATTTCTTCGGAAGTTATGTTTTTATTAGAGAAAAGATTGTGCATAACTGCAAAGTTAATTAATGGAATTTGCTTTTCGCAATCTTTGGAAAAATGTATTCCTACAAAAGAGGGATTAAAAATAATTAAAAAATAATCGTTTTATTCAGGAAATAACTGATCATTAATAAGTTATTTAACAAAATATAGTGCATTTCGTCTAATATATTTGCATTTAACCGTACAAAAGTTATATTATTGTAGTGATATTTTCAATAACCCCAAATTATGAAAACACACCTACCCAAAAAATGGGCGCTATTTTGCGCCATGTTTGTCCTACCTTTATTTTTGATAAATGCCCAAGTGGGTATTGGGACAACTACTCCTCATGATTCTTCAATCCTGGACATTCGTGATCCGTCTGGCAGTAAGGGATTGCTTATTCCACAGGTTGCGCTTACGTCGACCAATGTGAGTACACCCGTCACTCCGAGTCCAGCCACGAGTTTACTTGTTTATAATACCGCTACTGCTGGCAGTGGTGCTACGGCTGTAAAGCCTGGTTATTATTATTGGAATGGCATTAGATGGTACGCTATGGACGGTACCAATGGAAAGGATTGGTCTGTAGATGGTAATTACGGTACGAATGCGGATAACAATTTTTTAGGAACATTGGACGCGAATGACTTGGTTTTCCGAACTAGCGACACCGAACGGATGCGGTTCGCGGCTACGGGCAATGCAGGGATTAATCACATGCCATATGGCAATGCAAAACTTAACATAGAAAGTAATGATCTGGATTACGGATTATTTGTTAATTCAAATAGCTCAGCAAACGGAATTGCGATCGTAGGGTTGCAATCTGGGGACGGTGACGGAGTTTCTGGACAAAACTCAGGAGGTGGTATTGGTGTCTTTGGTTATGCTGCCAATGCTTATGGAGTTCTTGGTCAAACTCCATATACTGGAGGTTCATATTTAACTGCAGGAACGGTTGGTATTGGTACAGGAGAAAATAATGCCAATGGGATGCTTGCGGCCACGGTTAATCCCGCTTCATCAATGATGAGTGCTGCATTTCGTGCAATAAGCGGCGGTAGCACTTCTTTTTCAAATTCTGCGTATTTAAACGTGGGTGTGAATACAAATTCAAAACAATTAGGGCTGTATTCTTTGACGGAAGGGCCAATTTTTACAGGAGGCTCGAATTATCGAGTGTACGAAAGTGCGATGTTTCATACTAACTATGCGGGAGAGGTCATTGATTCAGATGGTAGGGATCCGATGGCAAAATTGGCGGGATATGCTGGAAATATCACTATCTCTACTATTGATGATGGTAATGTGAGTGGCCGCACTTTTTATGGAGGCTATTTTTACAGTGGCGGAGTTGCTACCAATGCCTCTTACGCATATGCAGGCTCACGAGTTGGAAATACCAATTACAAAATTATAGGGAACGGTACAGTTTCTACCATCGTAGAAGGGGCAGCTGAAAGTGACAGCAAAAAAATAATGTTTGCACCCGAAGCCCCAGAAGTACTTTTCCAGGATTACGGAATTGGGCAATTAGTGAACGGTACGACGACTATAATAATAGATCCGATTTTCTCAAGAAATATTGATGTGAATAATAGTCGGCCTTTAAAGGTATTCATTCAATTGGAAGGTGATTGCAATGGCGTATATGTAACCAATAAATCTGCCAATGGGTTTACGGTAAATGAACTCCAGAATGGGCGTGCAAATGTTCCCTTTTCTTGGCAAATCGTGGCTAACCGAAAGGATGAGGCTGGCCGCAATGGAAGTGAAGGATCCACCTATGCGAGTCTTCGTTTTCCAGATGCTCCGGGACCTATGGAAATAAAGACGGGAATTGCCCAAGAAATAATAATGAAAAATGAAATAACTCCGAAATTGACCTCTGCTGATTCTAAAAGGAATTGATTGCCAATATCCCCAAAAAAACCGCCCTCTTGAGGCGGTTTTTTTATTTTCTATTTTTCTGAAAGCACAAATCAGGAAGCTCGAAAGCCTTCAAGTAATTTGGGTTGCTTTTTAAAAGTTCAAAAGTTATACGTTTAATCTTCAAATTTGGTTAATAAGCTACTGGATACAACATTTCCCTTTTTGTCATAGGTTTCAGATTTCACCGCCCCCATTTTCTCTGTAACCCAAGATTTTGAAGTTGAGCTTTGACTTATCCCCATTTTAGTCTCGGTTGTGGCGGTTAGAATAAAGCAATCAAAACTACCGGCTGGAGTTGTGATTTTTTCCTTTCCCAATACTTTCCGATCGGTTATTCTGGTAGTCATATTCATATTCATCCCACCCATATTTATTTTCATGTCCATGGTTGCGTCTGGCAATTGTTGTCCCACGGAAAGATTATTGGGCCATTCCATATTTGTTCCAGTCAGTTCATAATCCATTTCACCAAACTGTTCAAAAATTTGTGGATTTACCATCGATTTGTAATCTATGGATGCTACATCTCCATTACAGCTGACGTCAAATGAAATATCGCCTATTTTTTCTCCTTTTCCATTGGACATTGTGGAATTAATGGTGCCGATTTTATTGTTGCCGGTACCTTGAACTTTTACAACTTCATAATCTACAACGCCAGTTGTTTTGTCTTTTTTGTCATAAACGGTAATTTGAAACTTTGTGCCTTCGTTTAGCGGATAATATTTACTGCAATTGTTCTGTGCTGTTGCCGTTGCGGCAATAATGATGAAGGTAATGACCGCGGTTAAGGTTTTCATAATGATATTTGTTTTTCGTTTATTGATTTCTGTTCGTCGTTTTATGAGTCATTTTAATCGTTCTTGATCTCTGTCTCATCTCCGCCAATAATATTTCCTTTTTTAGTTTTTGTTTTTGTCGTTTTTACTTTTTTCTTTTTTTCTTTTTTTGGAGCTTTTACAATAGTGTCCAACACACGATCGGTACTTTTTGTGGCTTCTTTATCCACTCTTCTTTCCACGGTACGTTCTGCAGCGTTAACGGCACGATCACCAAGTTTATCTAGAAACTGGGCATTACATAAACCGCTAAAACAGATGAATAAAATAGTTACAATTGTTTTCATAATTTCATTTTTTAAATTTGATTACTTTTTAAATGTTATTTCTTGTTGAGCTATTTTTAAAAGATATATTTCAGCTGGATTATTTGTATTTCTATAAATCCGTTGGCCGAAGAATAATTTCAGTTCCCCGAAATATTATTTTAGTTTCTCTATAATCGGGGAGGAATGATGCAAAATTAGATAGAAATGAAAATCACATATATAAATATTGTAACCAATACTATAACATATGTAACATCTTAGCTATCATATTGTGTAAGAGCAAAATGGCGAACCTTTTAAAGGATTAAGATACAATATTTTCCTTAACCTTAAAAAATACTTGAAGTGCATATATCAGAATCGATAGCAGTGTCAATTAGAAAAGTTTTGGATGGTATTCCAAAAGTGTTTCTTTGGGTATAAAGTTCGCAAGAAGAAGTTTGGGGTCAGTAAAATACCTATTATCCTTCGTTTTATAAGCAGCCTATAGAAGTAAACACTATCTAGGTATAGATTCTAAAAAAAACCGTATCCAATTATATTAATTAACAGAATAGAAAATAATGCTATTTACTTCGCCCTCAACGGCAATAGCTATTGCATTTTTAGAATTTCCTCTGCCCAGAGATCCGGCAGAAGTTCCGTAAACTGGAAATCCGTTTAATAGCACGCCATTTTTATCATACACATATACCTTTTTTTCTTGTGTTTCTGTTAGGGTTATATAAGTGCTAGTGTGAGCGCTGAATAACTGGGGATGTGTGTAAATACCCAAAGGAAGTTCTATTAGCTTCCCATTAATGCGCAAAAGGTTATTATCTAAAGTTACTTTTGTGCTGCCATTTATGCCAAACCAATAATTATTGCCAACATCTAATTTTTGGGAAGATACTTTTCCATCCTGAGAAATACGTTCCTTGTTATATTCTTTAGTTATAACAACAAAGGCGTCATCTTCTTCACTAATAGGAATATCAGAAAAATTGAAGCTTTTGGATACTGAAACTCTAGATTTTCCTACACGGCTTAAAATATTGAGTTTTCCACTTTCCTCAGCAACTACTATATAATCTTTATTGCCCATTCTAATATGTACAGGTGATTGTACAATAGTGCTTTTTGCCTTGCTGAAGTCAAAGCCTTTCACTGCTTTTCCTTGCTTGTCATACATCAATACTTCTTTGTCCTGAACCACTATAAAGCGATAATTCTTATTTTTGTCGTAATCAAAAACCGAAAGTGGCTGTGTTACTGCATCTTTAAACTTTATTGGGAAAGCGTTTATGTCTTTTCCGTTTCTGTCTAAAATATAGAAAGCGTCTTTCGTTGTAAATGCGAGATGTTTGTTGCCGGAAATATCCACATCCTCAACATTCCCCAGAATTGCAGCGCCAAGGTTCTTCGTCCACAGAATTTTTCCGCTTTCCGAAATAAAATAGAGTTTATTGTCTATGTCTTGTACTACTATATTGCTACCACCATTATTGCTCTCAACAATTTGTGGATCGCCCAATATAGTATTGTCCAGTTTTAAATTGAATTTTTCTGAAACCTCACTCGAAATATTTTTTGAATTAGCGCCAGACTCTTTACAACTGAGCGTGAGATGGGCAAAATTTCTATCGTAACTCACTTGTAGTGCTGCCAAAGGAAATTCTTCAAAGGACAGATTCTTAAAGCTATTTTTATTCTTTGGATTAAAGAATCCTGAAATAGCTTCTGAAAATTCTCCTTGCATTTTAAAAATCAATAGGGAAGATGCAGTACTTAAATCACTTGCGGTATTTTGAAAATAGGAAGTGTTTTTTAGAGTACTATTATTTTGAAAGACACTGATGAATTCTTGTGCAGAAGCCTCACTTTCAGTAAATACAAAAAAGTTTTCAAGCTGAACAACGTAATTTGCCTTTGCGGAATCTATAAAAGGCGAGAAAGTGCTTTGGAACAATGTTGGTTCGCTGAAACTACTGATTTTAATTTCGCGGAAAGAACTGGTTGTGGAAAGATAACGCGCCAGAGCGTCACCTGTCAACAGAGGATCTATACTTTTGATGAAAATGGCACTTTCATTTTTAAGTTGAATGGATCCCACTTCGCTCACGGAGCCGAATATTCCAGTGGTTTGTGTATTTTCCTTTTCGCCTCTGTATTTCTGCAGGTTTTTCTGAAATTTTTCGGCATCATTAAAAGTAAAACTTATAGCGCCCAATGCGTTTGTTGGTACAATTGCTGACACTTCGTTCTGTTGAGGCACTTGGTCCTCAAAAACATTAAGTAGTTGCGGAATGCTATCGGTGGCCAAGGTTATTCCGGTAGCAGTGAAAGATTCTGGTGCAATGTTTACATCTAAAGCACTCCACGAAGTAAAATCAATTTTTGTGGAATCATTAATGGCAACTTTATTTCCGCGAACCAAGGCGGTAAATTCTGCTGATGAGGGCAAATTATAAACTTTGGAGAAGGTTGCATCACGTTCTGTCTTTCGGTTTAAAATATCTATAAGAATTTGTTGTGAAGAAGAGCCTACAAATACACTGTCAATAATTGCCGAATAAGCTGTTTCATTATCAATGGTAATGCGTTGGAAGCTCAGCCCATCCAAATTCAGGGTTTCGATTAATTTATCTCTAAGCGAATCTGTTTGAAAAAGCCTTTTTGTATGTTTTGAAATGAACGTATATGCAGAAACTGAATCGTTCACTTTGGTAACGCACAAAAGGCTTTGCGATTCTGGGTGCAAGTTTTTCAGTAGGCTAGCTTTTGTAAAAAAAGAATATGGGGAAGTTTTGTCAAACTTTGAGAGCAGGGAATTGTTGGCTATATCTGCCTGCAAATTTTCGAAACTTTTGATTTTGAAAACTACTTCGGTGTTTTGAGGAATATAATCCATCAAAGTACCCGTCTTCGGAGGAGTATTGTCACAACTCCAAAGAATCCCGAAAAACATCGGAACTAAAAGTAACAGCGCTAAACATTTCCCCTGAATTTTTTCCATAACACAAAAATAGCAATGATTAGGTATGCTTATACAGTAAATGAAAATAGTTTATTGACGTGTTTTCAACAAGACCCCCTCCACCTCCGGTACCTCCGCCTGAAAAAGTTGGAGGAACAATTTTATGATTTTAATTCGAACAGATCGGGTAGAAGTTTAAAGCTTTTCCTGTGAAAGATTGTGCTCCCGTGAATGCGGATAGCCTCGCGATGTTCCTTTGTTGGATAGCCTTTGTTTTGCTTCCAATTAAAGTGCGGAAATTTTTTGTGTAGTTCGGTCATATATTCATCTCGATATGTTTTCGCCAAGATTGAAGCTGCGGCAATGTGAAGATATTTTCCATCACCTTTTACCACACATTCAAACGGGATTTTTCCAAAAGGTTTAAAGCGGTTGCCGTCAATAGCGATAAATTCTGGTGGGCAGGAGAGTCCTTCTATGGCGCGGTGCATTCCTAAAATGGAGGCGTTCAGGATATTGATTTCGTCAATTTCATCCATCATTACGTGGACTACCTTATAGCAGATCGCTTCACGTTCTATAATATCTTTTAACTCAAAACGTTTTTTTTCTGAAAGTTGTTTGCTGTCAGTTAAAAATGGATGTTGAAAATTATCTGGAAGAATGACTGCCGCAGCGGTGACTGGTCCAGCCAAACAGCCACGCCCAGCTTCATCGGTGCCGCATTCAAGGAGGTTTTGGTTTATTTTTAACTTTAGCATATTAAGAGTGCAAATTACAAAATTGAAAATCTATTATACAGAGAGGCTCGAATTGTTTCAGTTTAAAATTCTAGAGATAGTATATAGAAATTAGGGCTTGGAATTTGGAATTTTCAGAGTAACTCTTTAAACCAAAAAAAATATACCTTTGCTGCAAAGTTTTCTGAAGAATGAAAAAAACACTTTTGCTACTTCTTTTTATTTGTGCCTCGGCAACTGTGTTTTCACAAACTACTTCCACAAAAACTGCGAAGCCGGTGGGAAAGAAGGAAAAACCACCTATAGATTATTACAAAATTATTTCGGCGGCACGCGACACCACTTTTGTGGATACTACCTTAACCATTCAGAAAAAATATAAATTCAACTATTTAAGAAAGGATAATTTTGAATTGCTCCAGTTCTCCAACGTTGGGCAAACCTATAATTCATTGGCATATTCGTTCGATAGGATGAACTTAAAACCGCTATTTGCCGCACAATCCCATCATTTCAATTATAAGGAAATTGAAGATGTAAATTATTATAACGTACCGACTCCGCTCACAGAATTGTACTTTAAAACTGCCTATAATCAAGGGCAGCAGTTGGATGCTTTTTTCACAGTGAATACTTCGCCGCAGTTCAATTTCTCTGTTGGTTACAAAGGGGTGCGCTCATTGGGAAAATACCAACACGCCTTAACGAGTACAGGTAATTTTATTTTTACTTCAAACTATTACACAAAGAACAAAAGATACTTTATTCGTGCCCATGTAGCTGCTCAGGATAATTATAATCAGGAAAACGGAGGGTTGACGGATAACTCATTGGGACTTTTTATCAATAATGACCCTGAATTTAGTGATCGCGGAAGATTGGACGTAAATTTTGAAGATGCTGAAAACAAACTAGAAGGCCTCCGTTTTTACGGTGATCATTATTATGAATTGATCAGCAATCGCGATAGTACTGGATATTCTGTTTTGACTATTGGGAATGTTTTGAGTTATGAGGATAAATTTTTTCGGTACAATCAGAGTAAGCCTTTTAATGGTTACGGACGTTCTTACGAATCTACCAATCTTGCCACAAAAACTAAACTGGAAGATTTCAACGTAAAAGCCTACGCCGATTTTAATAATTCACTGATAGGAAAAATAACCGCTTGGACGGGCTATACCGATTTTAATTACGGTTATAATTCGGTTTTAATATTAGACGATGGAAGAATCCCAAATAGAATAAAGGGAAATATTATTGAGGCTGGAGCTGCTTACGAAAAGGAATATCACGGTTTTAAACTCTTTGGACAAGGCGCGATTAACGTTGCTGGGGATTTTGACGGGAATTATATCCAAGGGGGCGCTTCTTATGACCTTAATGATGACTATAATGCGAAAGCATCGATATCAGTTCATTCGGTGGCGCCAAACTTCAACTTCCTTTTATACCAAAGTGATTACCAAAACTACAATTGGAAAACAGAATTGGCGAATGTAAAAACGCAAGAACTAAAGTTTGAGATCAATACCAAAAAATTTGGAAATGCCTCTGTAAGTTATACCGGAATTGATGACTATGCATACTTTGGAATAAGAACCAATGACAGCACGCCTTCGCCAATGCAAGCTTCAACACGGGTAGATTATCTGAAGATAAAAGCCGAAAAGGAATTTACGTTTGGCGCTTTTGCTTTAGATAATACTCTGATGTATCAACAAACCTTAAGCGGGGAATCAGTTTTCAACGTGCCGCAATTAATAACCCGCAATTCACTTTATTATCAAGATCATTGGTTTCAACGTGCTTTGTTTATGCAGACTGGAGTAACGTTTAAATACTTCACAAAATACAATATGAATGCTTACGATCCTGTACTGGCGGAATTTTATGTGCAGAATGATCAGGAGTTGGGCGGATTTCCTTTGGTTGATATTTTCTTTAATGCGAAAATACGGCAGACGCGTATTTTCTTTGTTTATGAAAACTTTACTAATCTCTTTAGCGGAAAGAGCGAACATTTTGCTGCTCCAGGCTATCCGTATCGGGATGCTGTTTTACGGTTTGGGTTGGTTTGGAATTTCTTTTTATAAAGAAAAACCCTTCCAGATTTTTCAATGCCAAAAGGGTTCTTTAGAATTTATATGATTTCTAAACTAATCTTTTAAAAGTCCTCTAGAAATTACAATTTTCTGAATCTCTGAAGTTCCTTCGTAAATCTGTGTGATTTTGGCGTCGCGCATCAGACGTTCTACGTGATATTCTTTTACGTAGCCATTTCCGCCATGAACTTGAACTGCTTCAATCGAAACATCCATTGCCACTTGGCTGGCATATAATTTTGCCATTGCCCCACTCATATCATAATTGTTGCCTTGATCTTTGTCCCAAGCGGCTTTCATTACTAAAAGACGCGCTGCTTCAATACTAGTGTGCATATCAGCCAGCTTAAAGGCGATTGCTTGGTGATTACAGATTTCAGTGCCGAAAGCTTTTCGCACTTTAGAATACTCACGAGCTAAGTCATAGGCTCCAGCGGCAATTCCTAAGGCTTGTGCAGCAATTCCAATGCGTCCACCCGAAAGTGTTTTCATCGCAAATTTAAAACCGAAACCGTCTTCCCCGATTCTGTTTTCTTTTGGAACCTTTACATCGTTGAATATTAAGGAATGTGTATCGCTTCCTCGGATTCCAAGTTTATCCTCTTTCGGGCCGATTTCAAAACCTTCCCACCCTTTTTCAACAATAAAAGCATTGATGCCTTTGTGTTTTTTCTCTTTATGTGTTTGTGCAATTACTAAATAATAATCTGCAGATCCGCCATTAGTAATCCAGTTTTTTGTGCCGTTCAAAATATAATGATCACCATTTTCAATAGCAGTAGTTCTCTGTGAAGTAGCATCACTGCCCGCTTCAGGCTCGCTTAAACAAAATGCACCTAATTTTTCACCTGTAGCTATCTTGGTAAGATATTTTTGCTTCTGTTCCTCATTGGCATAAGCTTGTAGGCCGTAGCATACTAAGGAGTTATTTACTGAAACAATTACCGAGCAGGAAGCGTCTATCTTGCTCAATTCTTCCATTACTAGAACATATGAAACAGTATCCATACCGCCGCCACCGTATTTTGGGTCAACCATCATTCCCAAAAATCCGAGTTCGCCCATTTTTTTAACTTGTTCGGTAGGAAATTTTTGAAGGTTGTCGCGTTCTATAACGCCCGGAAGTAATTCGGTACGGGCAAAATCACGAGCTGCGTCGCGAATCATTAACTGTTCTTCGGATAGATTGAAATCCATAGGCTTTATTTTTGAAAAAAAATTGTTTTAAAGAATTGCAAATGTACTTTAAAAATAGAGCAAATACCAAATCCCAAATCCCAAATTCCGAATCAACGCCCTTTATGGATGTCATTTTGTTTTTAGTTGGACCAGGCTGATTTGGGATTTGAGATTTGTGAATTTGTGTTTTGTGAATCAATGAATTTAGGGTCCCTTCAATTTTGTTTAGACCTGACAAACTGAATGCTGAATACTGCTACTGCCAACTGCCACTTTCTAAATGGGATTCAATCAGGTGGCTGTTAAAAAAAAACAGGTTTGGAACTTTAGATTTAAAATGTTTGAGATTTGGTGCTAGTAGTTCGTAATTTTTCAAATCTTCTGCGCTATCTTTAAACTTCAATCATTTTTGAAGATTTGAAAAAGAATAACTATCATATTATCGGTGTAATGAGTGGCACGTCATTGGACGGAATTGATTTGGCTGAGATTGTTTTCAATTATTCTGATGAGAAATGGAGTTTTGAAATCCTCGCTGCCGAGACCGTTCCATATTCTTCCTTTTGGAAGGATGAGCTTGGGGATGCCATCAATTATTCTAAAGAACAATTAGAGCGACTTGATTTTAAATACACCGAAAAGCTTTCCGAAGAGGTTACAAACTTTATAAAAAAGTATAACATACTTGGAATTGATGCCGTTTGTAGCCACGGACACACTATTCTACATCAGCCTGACAAAGGATTTACTTATCAAATAGGAAATTTGCCACGTATTTCAAAAATGCTTGGACAAACGGTCGTATGTGATTTTCGAGTAGAGGATGTTGAGCTCGGAGGACAGGGCGCACCTTTAGTACCTATCGGCGATAGATTGCTTTTTCCAGAATATGATTACTGTTTGAATTTAGGTGGTTTTGCGAATTGTTCTTTCGAAAAGAACAGCAAACGGATTGCTTTTGATATTTGCCCGGCAAATATCGTTCTAAACAGATATGCGGAAAAGCTTGGAAATGATTTTGATGAAGGGGGGAAAATGGCAGCTTCGGGGAAAATCGATAAAGATTTGTTGAACAAATTAAACGATCTCTCTTTTTACACTGAAAATCCTCCAAAATCTTTGGGATTGGAATGGGTAAGAGAGAATATTTTTCCAATTCTGGACACTTTTGAAATTTCTTCCCAGGATATTTTACGAACTTTTGTCGAACATATTGCGATACAACTAGCTAATCAATTTTCTGAAAATGCCTCGGTCTTGATCACCGGTGGTGGTGTTTATAATTCTTTTTTAATTGAAAGGCTAAAGAATCTTGCGACAATTAATCTTGTTATTCCTTCTCAAGAGATTGTGGAATTCAAAGAAGCATTGGTTTTTGGTCTTTTAGGGATCTTAAAACTTCGAGATGAGGTGAATTGTTTGGCTAGTGTTACAGGTGCCCGAGACGACCATTCTTCTGGGAAAATAATGTTCCCATAATTTTTAATCAAAATAAATTCAAAGCCTTGACAAGTTTTTTATATTTGCCATTGCTTTCCTATGCTTTGACGTTGGAAAGCAGTCAATCTCCAAAGCTTTAATTTTGGAAAATTTAATTCCCCAATATTAATGAAAGAACTGCTTAAAAAGTACGAACAAAAAGATCCTGAAATAGTTTTCCATTGGAAAGACCCTGAGACAGATGCCGAAGGTTGGACTGTGATTAACTCTTTGCGCGGGGGAGCTGCCGGCGGCGGTACCAGAATGCGAAAAGGTCTTGATATGAATGAAGTACTTTCTTTAGCAAAAACTATGGAGGTAAAGTTTTCAGTTTCTGGCCCTGCCATAGGCGGTGCAAAGTCTGGAATTAACTTTGATCCTGCCGATCCTCGGAAGAAAGGAGTCTTAGAAAGATGGTTTAAGGCAGTAGCCCCTTTGTTGAAAGGATATTATGGTACAGGCGGCGATATGAACGTTGACGAAATACACGAAGTGATTCCGTTTACAGAACAAGCAGGTATTTGGCATCCACAGGAAGGTGTGTTCAATGGTCATTTTAATCCGACAGAAGCGGACAAAATCAATAGAATTGGCCAATTACGCCACGGAGTGATAAAAGTTTTGGAAAGCTCTCAATACTGCCCTGATACTTCCAGAAACTATAGAGTGGCGGACATGGTTACCGGATTTGGCGTTGCTGAGGCTGTTAAGCATTATTACGATATTTACGGAGGAAGCGTAAAGGGAAAACGTGCGGTAGTTCAAGGTTTCGGAAACGTGGGCTCTGCTGCAGCATACTATCTTTCGCAAATGGGGGCTAAAATTGTTGGTATTATTGACCGCGATGGCGGTATAATTAATCAAGATGGATTCTCTTTTGAAGAGATTAAGCAACTTTTCCTAAATAAGGATGGAAATACCTTGGTAGCAGACAATATGCTTTCTTTTGAGGAAATAAATGAAAAAATTTGGAAACTGGATACTGAAATTTTTACTCCTTGTGCAGCATCCCGATTGGTTACACAGGAACAGATCTCTGAAATGATAAAGAATGGTCTGGAAGTGATAAGCTGTGGTGCGAATGTGCCGTTTGCGGACAAGGAAATTTTCTTTGGTCCCATAATGGAATACACAGATGAACGCATTAGCTTGATTCCAGATTTTATCAGTAACTGTGGAATGGCTCGCGTATTTGCCTATTTCATGGAGCGGAAAGTTCAAATGACAGATGAAGCAATATTCAACGATGTTTCCATTACAATCAAAAATGCTATTCAAAATACATTTGATAACAATAGTACTAAAACGAATATCAGTAAAACCGCATTCGAAATTGCTTTGAAACAATTGCTATAATCCATAATAACCAACTATAATATGGCATCAATAATTATTTTAATTTTCGTTATTGGATATTTATCCATCACATTAGAGCATCCATTGAAATTGGATAAAACCGTTCCTGCCCTAATAATGGCTTCTCTAATTTGGGCTGTTCTCGCAATAGGTTTTACTAGTGGATGGTTTGATGTGATTAACAGCAATGAACAAGCTTTTAATTATCTCTCAGGAGGCGAAGCTGCTATGGATGGATTTGAAGGCACCTTGCTTCACCATTTAGGCAAAACGGCAGAGATACTTATCTTCCTAATAGGGGCAATGACAATCGTGGAGATAATCGATCTACATCGGGGGTTTGAGGTGCTAAAAAGCGCAGTTCATACCAAAAGCAAGAGAAAACTTCTTTGGACTATAGGAATAATTGCTTTTTTCCTTTCTGCGATTATAGACAACCTTACTGCTACCATTGTTTTGATTACTCTTTTGAGAAAACTCATCCATAAAAGAGAAGATAGAATTTGGTATGCCGCAATGGTTGTGATTGCTGCTAACGCTGGTGGGGCATGGTCTCCTATTGGAGATGTGACCACGACAATGCTTTGGATTGCTAAAAAATTAAGCGCTGCCGGATTGATTGAGTTCGTAGTACTACCGTCTATTGTATGTTTTGCACTTCCATTTTTAATAGCTAGTTATATGCCTGCTTTCAAAGGGAATATTGAAATGGATACTCCTGAGGAAAATACTGAAGGGGCTCTTTTAAGTAGTAAGACAATGCTGTTTTTAGGATTGGGAATGATAGTATCTGTTCCGATTTTTAAAACCTTGACTCATTTGCCTCCTTATATGGGAATGATGCTGGCCTTGGGAGTAGTATGGTTAGTGTCGGAATATATTCATCCCGAAGAAGATTTCAGTAAGGAAAGAAGACATTTATATTCTGCACATAAAGCTTTATCGCGTATTGAAATTTCCAGTATCCTTTTCTTCCTCGGAATATTAATGGCGGTCGCAGGACTTGAAAGCCTCGTTTATGGTGTGGTTAATGGGGAAGAAGTTGGAACGCTTCGCTATGTTGCGGAAGTACTACAACATGCAATCCCGAATCAAGATGTTGTAATCTTATTGCTAGGGGTATTATCTGCTATAATAGACAACGTACCTTTAGTAGCTGCCTCGATGGGAATGTATGATATGCCGATGGATTCTGTCTTATGGCACTTTATAGCTTATTCTGCAGGAACTGGTGGAAGTATGCTTATTATTGGTTCTGCTGCAGGGGTAGCTGCAATGGGAATGGAGCGAATTGATTTTATCTGGTATCTTAAAAAGATTACTTGGCTCGCCTTTATTGGTTTTATAGCTGGTGCTGGAGTTTTCCTCTTGTTCGAGAGAGTTATATTTCACCATGCCTAACAATTTCTCAAACCTAATTTCGTTATTCACTAAAACAAAACCTTTTTTATGTTAAACTTCTTTATTCAAGAAGGTGCTGATGCGGCACAAGATCTTGAACCAATTGCCCAAGAGAAAACACTTTCCATAATGGATCTATTAGTAACAGGGGGTGTAGCTGGACAAATAATTATTGCGGTACTATTTGTACTTCTTTTCGTAGCAGTTTATATCTATTTCGAAAGACTCTTTGCTATTAAAGCTGCCACCAAAACGGATGGCAATTTTATGAATCAAATCCGAGATCATGTTGCAAAAGGTAATATTCAAGCTGCAAAAGTATTGTGTGCCCAAAATAACACACCGGTTTCACATTTAACTGAGAAGGGAATTTCAAGAATTGGAAGTCCATTGGAGGATATAAACACTGCAATTGAAAACGCAGGCAAACTTGAAGTCTACAAACTTGAGAAAAACGTAAGTGTTCTAGCAACTATTGCTGGTGCTGCACCTATGATTGGGTTCTTGGGAACAGTAATTGGTATGGTTTTGGCATTTCACGAACTTGCTACCAGCAGTGGACAGGCCGAAATGGGAAGTCTTGCAGAGGGTATTTATACGGCGATGACAACTACAGTTGCAGGATTAATAGTTGGTATTATTGCCTATATGGGCTATAACCATCTAGTGGTACGTACGGATAAAGTAGTACATCAAATGGAAGCCACCGCGGTAGATTTCCTTGACATGTTAAACGAGCCTGCTTAATGAATTTACGAGGAAGAAATAAAGTTAGCGCTGAATTCAGCATGAGCTCCATGACAGATATTGTGTTTCTGTTACTGGTGTTTTTTCTGCTTACTTCACCTGCAATAACGCCAGACGCATTAGATTTGATACTTCCGAAAGCACAAGGGAAAACATCAAACGTACAGAAAGCCTCTGTTAGCATTACAAAAGATGGGGCATATTATGTCGATAAGGAACGAGTGAGTGAGTACAGCATAGAAAAGGAGCTTAAAAAAGTACTTGCTGGACAGGAAGAGCCCACTATAATTCTTCGAGCGGAAGAAGGAGTCCCAATTGAGGATGCTGTTTTCGTTATGGATATTGCAAATAAAAACAAGTATAAGGTGGTGCTTGCCGTTAGACCTAATTAAGTTTGCAGTGCTCACGAGCAGCGAGCAGGATGCTTTCTGAATTAATTACTGTTTAAGTTTTCTCAATTTTTAACCCCAAACTACAAACCTTGAAGTTTCTCAATACAGAACATAAGCGTAAAAGTATGATTATCACGGTAGTCGTGCATGTTATCATTCTTATTTTGTTGTTTTATGTTGGAATGAAGTATCTCGATCCACCATTGGAGCAGGGCATAGCTATTAATTTTGGTACTACTGATACTGGCAGTGGAAATATTCAGCCGACTGAAAAAATACAATCGGCACCTCAAAAAACCACTCCTCAACCTGTATCACAACCTAAATCCGAAATAAAGGAAGAAGTAGTTACGCAGGATAATGAAGAAGCTCCAGTAATCAAAAAAGATAAACCCAAAAAGGATCAAAAAGAAACACCTGTAAAAGAGGAGCCCAAAAAGGAGGTAAAAAAACCAGACCCTAAACCCGATAAATCTACAACAGATGCGCTTTCCAGTATTTTGAACGGTCCAAAAAGCGATGGTACTGCAAAAGGGGGAGAGGGCGATGACAATAAGCCGGGAGATAAAGGAAGTCCGGACGGCGACCCCAATGCCAGTAGTTATTATGGGACTGGAAAAGGCTTAGATGGAGATGGTAATTATTTACTGGGTGGTAGAAAAGCTCTTAATAAGGAAAAATTTGTTCAAGACTGTAATGAGGCTGGAATTGTAGTGGTAAGCATTGAAGTTGATCGCAACGGAAAGGTTATTAATGCAACCCCAGGAGTACGTGGTACTACCAATAACTCCAGATGCCTTACCGAGCCAGCAAAACGCGCTGCCTTGGCGACAAAATTTAATGCCGACGATAAGGCACCAGCAAAACAGATAGGTAAGATTATCTACAAATTCAGTCTTTCCGAGTAGTTAATTCTCTTTAAAAAAACAAACTGATTTTTCTGTATCTTTAAACTTCAAAAAAGATACTATGCTTCGTATTTCTATTCTTCTTTTCGTTTTAATTTGTTTTTCTGGGTGTAAAAATACTTCGGAGAAAAATAAGGATTTAGCTTCTGAAGAAGAGAGAGATGGGAAATATCCGCATGATTTTATGTTTATGCAGAGAGCCTATCCTAACGGCCAATTGAACACGGCTGCCTATGCCGAAGCAATCCGTTGGAAACGGGAAATTGCGAATAGACGTAATTCGACTGAAGTTTGGCAATTTAGCGGTCCTTTAAATGTAGGTGGAAGAATTACCGATATTGAAATTCCTTCTACACAACCTGAAGTTTATTATGTAGGTGCTGCTTCTGGGGGCATATTTAAAACAGTCAACGGAGGTAATGATTGGACTCCAATTTTTGATGAACAGGAAATGCTATCCATTGGCGATATTGAAATTTCCAAAAACAACAACAATTTAATTTGGGTGGGGACTGGCGAAGTAAATGCTGGCGGTGGTTCTTTGGTTTATGATGGCGATGGAATTTATAAAAGTATGGATGGAGGCACAACCTGGCAATCTAAAGGTTTGGCGGATATAGGTAGTGTTGGAAAAATTGTCCTAGACCCAAATAATGACGATATCGCTTTTGTTGGCGCAATGGGCCCCTTATTTAAAAAGAGCCTAAATCGCGGTGTATATAAAACTACAAATGGCGGAGATAGCTGGCAACAAGTACTCTTTATTTCTGATTCCACAGGCGTGGTTGATATGTCAATTCACCCCACTAACGGAAACATTGTTTATGCTGCAAGCTGGGAACGAATTCGAAGACCTAACAGTAGACAATACGGGGGAATCACTTCTGGGATCTATAGATCTACGGATGGTGGGTCCAATTGGACGGAACTCACTAATGGCTTGCCAAGCTTAGCTTCCCAAAAAGGAAGAATTAGCATAGATATTTCACAATCAAACCCGAATGTACTTTATACACGTTATGCAGATGCAGCGGGGAACATTCAGGGTGTTTATAAAACTACCAATGGTGGGGATTCTTGGACGGCAGTCAATTCCGGTCAGTTAACTAATGTTGGCTTTCATTGGTGGTTTGGAGGGATACGTGTAGATCCTACTGATGAAAATACAATCTATAATGTAGATTTCGAAGTCCAAAAATCCACAAACGGAGGTAATAGTTGGGGATATGCTTTTTCAAATGCGCATGTAGATCAACACGCCTTAGCGTTTAACGCCTCAGTGCCGGGTCAAGTGCTTCTGGGAAATGACGGAGGACTTTATTACAGCAGTAATGGTGGAACTTCTGCGGTAAAGGATTTAAAGCTTCCAATTACACAATTCAATAGAATGTACGTAGATGCCCAAAATCCAAACAAAATATATGGGGGTGCGCAGGATAACAGTACTAGTCGCACACAAACTGGAGGACTGAGCGATTGGAACATCATTTATGGTGGCGATGGCTTTCAACCTTTGGTAGATCCCACGAATACTAATGTTATTTATGCGCTATATCAATACGGGGCATTGGGGAAATCGACCAATAATGGAAATTCATTTTCCAATGCCACCAGCGGAATATCGGGAAGTGACCGAAACAATTGGGATACTCCAATTACTTTTGATCCTTCAAATTCACAAACGCTTTATTTTGGAACGAACAAATTGTATAAAACCACAAATGCGGCAGGCAATTGGTCAGCGATAAGTCCAGATCTTACGGATGGGCCACATTCGGGTAACCTAACTTTTGGTACTATCACGACTATTAGTGTTTCGCCATTGGACAATGAAATTATTTTTGTGGGCACTGATGATGGAAAGGCTTGGGTGACGCAGAATGGAGGTTCAAGTTGGACCGATATATCAACCGGCGTACCAAACAGATGGGTCACAAAAATTTTAGCTTCACGAGTAGATCCAAATACTGTTTATTTGACGCTTTCGGGATATCGTTTTGGAGAAGATGTGGGTCATGTTTATAAAAGCACGGATCTTGGAAACAATTGGCTTAATATTTCAGCGAGTTTACCAGACATTCCCGTAAATGATATAGAGAAAGACCGTTTTGGAAATCTTTTTTTAGGTACTGATATAGGGGTTTTGGCCTCAAATGATGAAGGTGTGACTTGGAATCCTTTGGGGGAGAATATGCCTTCAGTAGTTGTGAGCGATTTGTTTATTCACGAGAATTCTGAATTCTTATTTGCTGCTACTTACGGTCGCTCAAGTTTTAAAATTGACATTTCTGATGATATTTTGAGTTCCGATGGAAATGCTTTTTCATCGGAAGTAAAAGTTTTCCCCAACCCAGCGTCGGAGATGGTAACGCTTTCCCTTATAAATGTTTCAGATAAGGTTTCTTTACAAGTTTATGATGTTATGGGAAGGTCCGTGAAACAACAAGATTTTGATGGTACAAAAGAACTTCGTTTTTCAGTTGAAGACCTCCAGCCTGGAATTTATTACCTGAAAATTTCTGAAGGAAAAAAACAGACTACAAAAAAACTAATAGTAAAATAAAACTTTTCAGATATCAATTATTCAGAAACCATCGACTGGCTTTTTGCCCAATTGCCCATGTATCAAAGAGTGGGACAGTCTGCTTATAAGGCAGATTTGGCCGAAACAATAAATCTTGCCAACTACTTAAAAAACCCTGAAAGGGCCTTTAAAAGTATTCATGTAGCCGGCACCAATGGCAAAGGCAGTACCAGCCATATGTTGGCGTCAGTTTTTCAGGAAGCCGGCTATAAAACGGGTCTTTATACTTCTCCACATTTAAAAGATTTTAGGGAGCGTATAAAGATCAATGGCGAAATGATTCCTGAAGAATATGTCTCAGACTTTGTTCAGCAGCACAAATCATTTTTTGAAAGCAATCAACTATCGTTTTTTGAAATGACGGTTGGATTGGCATTCGATTATTTTAGAAGTGAAAAGGTGGATGTCGTTATTGTTGAAGTGGGAATGGGAGGAAGGTTGGATAGTACGAATATCATTACCCCTGAGGTTTCTGTAATCACAAATATCGGCTTGGATCACACTCAATTTTTGGGAGATACCTTGGCACTAGTCGCTGGCGAGAAGGCAGGAATCATTAAAGAATCTGTTCCCATTGTAATTGGGGAAACATTACCCGAAACCAAAATGGTTTTTGAACGTATTGCTTCCGAAAGAAAGGCAGCTATAACTTATGCTGAGACTCTGGATGCGAGTGACTATACATCAGATTTAAAGGGAATTTATCAGGCTAAGAATATAAAAACAGTTTTGGCAACATTAGGCATCCTCCAAAAAAATGGCTGGGATATTTCAGAAGAGAATATTAAAAATGGCCTGAATAATACCGTCAAAAACACTGGTTTAATGGGGCGATGGCAGATTTTAAATGAAAATCCAAAAGTGATTTGCGATACTGGGCATAATAAAGAAGGCTTGCAGTTGGTGATGCAGCAATTAAGAATGGAAAATTATAAAAAACTGCATATCGTTTTGGGAGTTGTAAGCGATAAGGATTTAGCTTCCATTTTACCTTTGTTTCCAACAGATGCTACATATTATTTCTGTAAACCAAACATTCCCCGTGGGTTGGATGCTTCGCTTTTATATTCTCGAGCTCGAGGGTTTGGTTTAGTAGGAGAGGATTATATATCAGTGAGAAGTGCTTATAATGCGGCTGTTAAAGCGGCTTCTGAAGATGATTTGGTGTTTGTTGGTGGCAGTACTTTTGTTGTTGCGGAAGTGGTTTGAGCAATCTTTTATAAATAAAAAAATCCCGACGTTTCCGTCAGAATTTTTAAAAACTGGTGGGCGATGAGGGGTTCGAACCCCCGACCCCCTCGGTGTAAACGAGGTGCTCTGAACCAGCTGAGCTAATCGCCCTTCTTGTTAGCGGTTGCAAATATAAGTTACTTTTTAAATTCACCAAACATTTATTTGAAATATTTCGATAAATAAGAGATATGACCAGTTTATAAAAGAATCAAATGCATTAACTTTGATATTCATAATTCATAAATTAAAAATACTTGGCTCCTTTCTTTAAGAAAATCCTAATACAGGTTTTACACCTTCGCGATAAAAACAAAAAACAACCCGAATCTTCAGAATCATTTGATAAAAGCGTTACGCATCTAGAGGTTGAGGTAAAGCACGAGATTTCAGAATTGTTCATTCTGTTTTTGGGTGTCCTTTCGGCTTCTTTTGGCCTGAAAGGATTCTTGATGCCAAATGGGTTTATTGATGGTGGTGTTACGGGGATTTCCTTAATGATAAATGGACTATCTGGGATTTCGCTTTCACTGCTTCTGGTTTGTTTTAACTTGCCATTTCTAATTCTCGCCTATTTTTCTATTGGAAAAAGATTCGCGGTAAAAAGTGTTATAGGTATTGTGTGTCTGGCGATTGCTGTTGCCTTAATTCCTTTTCCGCAGATAACAGATGATAAAATCCTGATAGCTGCTTTTGGGGGCTTGTTTCTGGGTTTAGGGATAGGTCTTGCCATAAGAGGCGGAGCCATAATTGATGGCACTGAAGTTTTGGCCATTTACATCAGCCGCAAAACCAGCCTTACTGTTGGTAATGTAATTTTGATCTTTAACGTTATCATTTTTATGACGGCGGCATACATCCTTTCTACTGAAACGGCCCTATATGCGATACTGACCTATTTTTCAGCTTCAAAAACCGTGGATTTTGTAATCGATGGTATTGAAGAGTTCATGGGAATTACTATTATCTCTGAATACAGTGAAGAAATAAGGTTGGCTATAGTGGATAAAATGGGTAGGGGCTGCACTATTTTTAAAGCTGAAAATGGATTTACTAAACATGGCTTAGCTCGTAGACCGGTTGATGTTGTCTACACTGTAATAACGCGTTTGGAGATGAGTAAGCTTAAAACGGAGGTGGAAAAAATAGATAGCCAAGCTTTTATAATTATGACGTCTGTGAAGGATGCGAAGGGGGGAATGATAAAAAAGAAACCTATTAAAAAGTTTGACAAATAACTTTCTGGTTTGGTGTTTGTTTTAGTTTTTGGAATTTGTATTTTCGCCCTTTATAGGGCCATTAACTCAGTTGGTTTAGAGTGTCACGTCGACAACGTGGAAGTCACTGGTTCGAATCCAGTATGGCCCACAATTTTAAGTCTGTCTTATGGGCAGATTTTTTTATTTTAGATGATTCCCATAATCCGCTCCAGTGCCATTCCACGTGAAGCTTTAATAAGTATTGTGGCGTTTGTTGGGGGATGGTTTTGAATTTCGTTTTTTAAGTCCTCAAAGGTCTCGAAAATAGTAATGTGCGAAGCGGTATTGGTCGTTTTATAAAAATTACTTCCCACTAAAAACGCTTTCCCGAAGGTGTTTTCGCATAGGAAATCTACAATGTTTTGGTGTTCTATTTCTGCTTCGTGGCCTAGCTCAAACATATCACCCAAGAACATAATCTTATTTGTGCCCTTCGTTTTTTTGAAGTTCTCCAAAGCCGCCATCATACTGGACGGATTTGCATTATATGCGTCCATTAAAATAGTGTTAGATCCTTTCTTCACCATTTGCGATCGATTGTTTGAAGGCACATAGCTCTCTATTCCGGTTTTTATTTCTTGAGAGGAAACTCCAAAATACGCTCCAATAGCCACGGCGGCTGAAAGATTTGCAAAATTATAAGCCCCCACTAAATTACTTTTTATTTCAAGGTCATCGAATTTGATAACAAGATGATCCGTGCTATCTATTAATTGAATAATAAAATCGCTTTTTGAGGATCCAAAAGTGATGCAGTCTATTCCTTTTGAATTATCCATTTGTTTGGGATCGTCCGTATTTATGAATATTTTTCCTTCGTGTTTTCTAAGAAATCTGTAGAGTTCTGTTTTGCCTTTTATTACTCCTTCAACACTGCCGAAACCTTCCAAATGTGCTTTGCCAAAGTTTGTAATATATCCATAATCTGGCTCAGCAATTTCGCTTAGCATTTTGATTTCTCCTAAGTGATTTGCCCCCATCTCCACGATTCCGAATTCTGTGTCTTTGTCCATTTTAAGCAAGGTTAATGGCACCCCAATATGATTGTTGAGGTTCCCTTGCGTGGCAATGGTTTTAAATTTTCGCGAAAGTACTGCATTAATAAGCTCTTTGGAAGTTGTCTTCCCGTTGCTTCCCGTAAGTGAGAGAATGGGAAGGTCTAAGGAATTTCTATGAAATCTAGCAAGTTCCTGCAAGGTAACTAATACGTTTTCTACAAGAATGGTATCGCCATTAGTTTTATGGAATTCTTCTTCATCGACAATAACCTTCATCGCTCCCTTGTCTAAGGCTTCCTGAGCGAAGATATTTCCATTGAAATTATCGCCCTTAAGAGAAAAGTAAATACAATTTTGAGATATGCTACGGGTGTCCGTACAAACCCCGCTACTTTTTAAAAATAGATGGTGGATGGATTCTATATTCATAAAATAAATATACTAAAAAACCCTCCGAAGCTGGATGCTAAGGAGGGCTGTTTTTTTGAAAAATATTTTTTAGTTTCTTGGGCGTTTGCCTTTTTTAGATTTTGAACCTACGCGACTCATTGCACATCTAAATCCAATATAGTCAGTTGCCATATCTTGTGGAAAATAACGTCTTTGTGCAGGGTCTAACCAGTAATCTCTATCTCTCCATGATCCACCTTTGTAAACACGAACTTCGTTATTTACCAATGTAGTTCGATCTGAAGATTTATCATACTCACGGTCTAAGGCTCCTGTGCTATCTGCAGATACTTTTTGAACGGGTGAATTGTACATACGTTCTGAAATGTCTCTGGTCTCTTCACTGTCGTCATCAGAGAATGATTGATAATATCTGGAAGAGCGTTTGTCACCATCTCTATAGTCACGATTGTCACTTTGAGAAAAATTGGTACGTAAGTAAGTTTCGTTTTCGTCAATAGGAATCTGAAGTATTTGACCAGGTAAACTACGCGCAACAATTTTACCATTGCTTAGAGTGTCATATAGTATTGAATCTTTGGTAACTATTTTTACCTTTCCGTCTGCTCCAATTGCATTTTTCATGTAAACGCTACCACGGTAGTAGTTGAAGTCGTTAAAGTCATCGTCAACAATTGGACGATAAACGTCAGCAACCCATTCGGCAACGTTTCCAGCCATGTCATATAGACCGAAATCATTTGGTTGGTATGATTTAACCTGGGCAGTAATATCTGCACCGTCGTCACTCCATCCTGCAATCCCTCCGTAGTCACCATCTCCTTGTTTAAAGTTGGCTAATTGATCCCCACGAGATCTTCTTTTTCCAGAACGGGTGTATTGTCCTTCCCAAGGATATTTTTTCTTTCCTCTATAAACGTTGTAATTACGAATTCCAACTAATCCTAATGCAGCGTATTCCCACTCTGCCTCGGTAGGTAAGCGGTAACCTGGTAATAGCAATCCGTCTTTTCGTTGAATATATAAGTTTGTACTGTCTTTGCTTCTTTTGGCAATTGCTTCTGATTTTTTTCCACCACGGGTTATTGAATCATTCCCTCCGTAAGTTTGTGTAGGAGCGTTCAAATAAGTTTCGGTGTTGAAGGTCTCGCCTGGTTTCAAATCATAGCGTGCATTTCGAGAGGTAATTCCCGCGCTTTCCAAGGCCGCTTCGTTCACACGGTCTGTTCTCCAGTTGCTAAATTCAACGGCCTGAACCCAGCTAACTCCTACAACAGGATATTCGGCATAGGCAGGGTGGCGAAGATAGTTATAGGTCATTACTTCGTTATAACCTAAACGGTTTCTCCAAACAAGAGTATCGGGCAAAGCGCCTTCATAAATATTTCGATAAGCCTCATCAGATGGAGGGAAAACTTTCTTAAGCCAATCTAAATATTCAAGATACATTAGGTTGGTTACTTCAGTTTCATCCATATAAAAGGATTGAACGTGCTGTTGGTTTGGAGAGTTGTTCCAATCGTGCATCGGATCGTCCTGCACTCTTCCCATTGTAAAGGTACCTCCTTCAACAAAAACAAGGCCGGGCCCAGTTTCCTGTTCCTTAGCTTTTGGATTGTATTGAAAGCCACCTTCTTTGGCGTTTACCTTCCAACCAGTGGCACGGGAACTGTTTTTATAGTCTCTAGTTTTGTTACAACTTACAAAAAGTGAGGCAATTATTGCAGTGATAAATAGCTTAAATGCTAGGTTTTTTCTTAACATCATAGATTCAAATATGATAAAATTGGGTTCGCAATATAGTAATTAACGGCAAAATCACAATAATATTTTACTATTATTGCGCAGGGGATTCAATTAATGGTTTAATGACCAATCCGTATGCAAACGTATTAGTTTTAAAATTATTATCCTAATACCACAATACAGAAAAAGTTTAAAATGTTGCACTATACTAAGTGTATATTTGCAGCGTTATTTGTACTAATGAGAAAAGCGATACTTCTTTTTGTTTTGATTGTGACACCTTTTTTAGGCAATGCGCAGTCAAAAAGTGTAGTTATAGATTGGGGTGTTACCAGCACTTCCTCCAATAATTTTAACGTGAGTAAATCTAGTGTTCCCTCGAAAGAAAAGGCATTAGAAGCGCTGAAAATCCAGATGGATAAAGAAACGGTTAGTTACACAACCCAGTGGGACGATGCTGCTTTTGCAGATCCTAACTCCGTTAGTGTAACGAACCTTCGCTATGGATCTGTTTCTCAAGAAGAGTTGAACAAGATCTCTCCGGAATTGTTGCCAAATAAGCTTCAGTATGCCATAAGTAGTACTATGTCAAGAGAAAAACTCTTGACTATATTTAACATTTCGCCGATTATAAAAAATAATGGAAGCTATCAAAAAGTGCTTTCTTTTGATGTAAATTACAGATACGGTCCACAAAGCCGAAATCTGCCACCAGCTATTACAAATTCGGTGCTTGCTTCAGGGCGATGGTTTAAGTTTAAAGTTGAGAAAACGGGCGTTCATAAATTAGACAAATCTTTCCTAAACAGTTTGGGAATGAATACTGATGGAATCAATCCCAGAAACCTTAAAATATATGGGCATGGAGGAAAATCATTGCCTCTTTTAAACAGAAAGACCCGCTTTTTTGATATTCCTGAAAATGCTATTCAAGTAGTTGGTGAAGAGGATGGCAGCTTCGACGGTGGGGATTTTATACTGTTCTATGGTACGAGCACCGATGGTTATGTTAGGGAGAATGATTCTAACTTAAATCCATATAGTGACGAATCTTACTATTATGTTACTGTAGATGGTCCAGCTGGAAAACGAATCAAACCCATGGTTGAGCCTACAGGAGCTGTTTCATTAAATATTAATGAATTCGATGAATATCAGTTTCACGAAAAGGATGAAGTAAGCCCTACTAAATTGGGAAGAAAATGGTTCGGGAACCGGTTCGACATACAAAGTGAACAAACTTATAGCTTTGTCTTCACAAATATTGTTGGGGGAAAACCTATGCAGGTTATAGTTAAGGCGGCAGCTGCCTCCGAAAGTGGTACTTCTCTGGCGGTCTCCATTAATAATACTAGTGTGGATCCACTTATTTTTTCACCTTTGGGAGACCAAGGTTTGTTGAGTATGGCTGAGAAGTCGTATTCCGTGCCGGCCAGTGGAGAAACAGTAAAGGTGGATTTGGCGTACAACAATGGTGGAAACCCATCAAGTATAGGTTATCTGGATTATATTGGCATTTGGGCAAAACGTCAACTAACTGGCTCTGGAGGTCAACTGGCTATTCGTTATAATGAATCGAAAACCTCTTCGGGGGTCGGAGAATATCAAATCAGTAATGCCTCACAATTTTCTCAAGTTTGGGACGTGACCGATTTGGAGTTTATCACTTCCAAACAGAATGATGGAAATGCATCTACCTTTAGTTTTAAACAAAATCTGGGCGAAGTTAGAAACTATGTAGCCGTAAACCCGAATGATTATTTTATTCCCATAAAGATCAGCCAATCGGCTGTTCAGAACCAAAATCTAAAAGGAACAATATTCAATGATGAATCTGGTAATTTTAAAGATGTAGATTATATTATTATTACCGCGCCGTTTTTGATTCAACCCGCCTTACGTTTAGCTACACACAATAAAAATCTACAAGGTCTTAACGTGAAAGTTGTGACTACTGATAGAATTTATGAAGAATTTAGTTCAGGAAGACAAGACATAAGTGCTATCCGCAACTTTATAAGATATGTTTATTCCAATGCCTCAGATCCCTCAAAGCGAATCAAGTATGTGGGAATAATGGGTGATACTTCTATCGATTATAAAAATAGGCTGACAAACAATAACAATATTGTTCCTACCTATCAAACACAAACGGGAACCAGCATCAGTAATTCCTTTATGTCTGATGATTTCTTCGGAAATATGGATGAGTTGGAAGGAACAATTGGTGGCAATACCTATGAAAACGACGGGGATCTGCAAGCTTTACGTGATATTGATTTGCTGGATATTGCTATGGGAAGGATAATAGTGGATAATGTTTCCTTGGCAAATGCTATGGTTGACAAAATAATAAGGTATAACGAGAAAAGTTCTTATGGCAATTGGAGAAATAATTTTGTGCTTATTTCAGATGATGTCGACAAGGATGGGGAAGAAATTCTGGAAATGAAATTGGATGCCCTTGGGGATGACATTTCAGATAAAAAACCTTTTATTAACGTAAAGAAAATACACTCAGATGCATATCAGCAACAAGCTTCTGCGGGGGGTAATCGTTATCCGGAAGTTAACAATGCTATTAAAACTGCAATAGAGGCTGGGGCAATAATTATAGATTATTTTGGGCATGGGGGAGAAGATGGTCTTGCCCACGAAGCTATTTACACTAAAGAAGCTGCCCAAGAATTAAAAAATAAGGATAAGCTTCCTTGTTTTATTACGGTTACCTGTGAATTTACAAAATTTGACAATCCATTACGTATAACAGCCGGGGAACTTACCTATCAAAATAAGGTCGGCGGTGCAATATCTATGGTTACTACTACAAGGGCGATTTTTATTAATACAGGGGTTCTATTCAATGAGTTACTGGCAAATCAATTATTTGGGTTTGAGACTGAAATCCCTACTCCGCCAGCAGAAGGCCTTCGTGTTTCAAAACAAGAGATTTCCAGTCCCCTAAGACGGGTGGTGTTTTATATAGGGGATCCTGCTATGCCGCTCGCGTTTCCGAAAAAAGAAATTCGTTTAACGGCCTTAAATGGAGTGCCAATTGAGCAAGCCACAGACACATTAAAAGCCTTGAGCAAAATAAAACTGGAAGGCGAGGTGGTGAACGCTCTAGGAACTATTATGGCTGACTATAACGGAATTCTGGAGGCTAAGATTTTTGATAAGAATGTAATGCGTCAAACCTTAGACAATGACAATCAGGGTATAATTATGAATTTTTCGACCCTTGGAGAAGGCATCTTCAATGGTCAAGCGAGTATTTCAAATGGACGTTTTGAATTTGAATTTGTCGTGCCTCGCGATATCCAAATTCCGGTTGGAAATGGAAGAGTTAGTTTGTATTCTAAAAGAAACGATGCCCTAGAAGATCAAACTGGGATAGATTTAGATTTAAAAGTAGGTGGCTTAAATGAAAACGCACCTGAAGACAACGAAGGGCCACTCATTCAGCTTTTTATGAACGATGAGAGTTTTGTTTCAGGAGGAATCACGGATGCCAGCCCAATACTAATCGCAAAATTGGAAGATCCCAATGGTATA
Organism: Aequorivita sp.; assembly: GCA_034675805.1. Taxonomy (GTDB): domain Bacteria; phylum Bacteroidota; class Bacteroidia; order Flavobacteriales; family Flavobacteriaceae; genus Aequorivita. The sequence continues at coordinate 2,605,053 of JAUCCX010000001.1, forward strand.
AATACGGCTAGTGGAATTGGTCACGATATTGTTGCAATTTTAGACGGTGATGAATCCAATCCATTTTTGCTAAATGAATTTTACCAAGCAGAAGTTGACGATTACACAAAAGGAAAGACTCATTATAAATTCCGCGATTTGGCAGATGGCTTGCATACGCTTAAACTGAAAGCGTGGGATGTTTACAATAATTCCTCAACAGCTGAAATACAATTTATTGTTGCCGGTAGCGGAAAACTTGAAATTTCAAGAGTGCTAAACTATCCAAACCCATTTGTGAATTACACTGAGTTTTGGTTCAACCACAATAGACCCGATGAAACCTTGGAAGTTCAGGTGCAAATTTTTACCGTAACGGGCAAAGTTGTTTGGACTAAGAATGCTTCCTTACCGCCATCAGGCAGTTTTTTATCTAGAGAAATTACCTGGGACGGGCGTGACGATTTTGGCGATCGCATCGGAAAAGGTGTATATGTATATAAGATTACAGTTAAATCTACGTTAACCAATCAGCGAGTTGAAAAATTCGAGAAACTCGTTATCCTTTAAAAATTAAAATTATATTTGCTCAAAATTATTTAATATGAAGAAATTATTTATTCCAATTCTGTTGTGTCTAGTGACTTTTAAATCTATGGGACAAAGCGATATTGAAGATTTTAATCCTATTACCACAGGTGTACCGTTTATGTTAATAGGCGCGGATCCTCGTTCAGGCGGTTTGGGAGATATTGGTGTTGTTACTTCTGCAGATGCTTTTTCACAACAGTGGAACCCTGCAAAATATGCATTTGCCTTGTCGAAACAAGGAATTGGTGTAACATATACTCCATATCTGAACAAATTGGTGAACGATATATTTTTAGGAAATCTTACGTATTATAACAGACTAAGTGAACAAAGTGCTGTTGCCGCGAGCTTTCGTTATTTTAGCGCTGGTGAAATAACACTTCGACAAACACCCGATGAAGTTGGGATGGATGTTAAGCCTAATGAACTTCTTTTTGACGTTTCATATTCACTTCGTTTGAGTGAGCGCTTTGCATTGGCTGTTGCCGGTAGATATATAAGATCAGATTTACAAATTTTAGCGCTACAGGGTGATGCTAGTGCCGCAAATACAGCTGCGGTTGATGTTGCTGGTTATTATCAAAGTGAAGAGATTCCTTACGATAGTTTTGATGGTCGTTGGAGAATGGGTTTCAATATTTCAAACGTCGGTCCTAAATTGAAATATGACCAAGGAGGCTCTGAAAGTTTCTTGCCAACGAATCTTGCTCTTGGGGGAGGATTTGATTTCATCCTTGACGAATATAACAAAATTGGTGTTTCTGCAGAAGTAAATAAACTGTTGGTGCCAACTCGTCAAGATCCGGATATAAATGGTGATGGTACTATAACTTCTGAGGAAAGAGCACAGACAAACCAAGAATATGATGATATAAACTTCTTTTCAGGAATGTTTAAATCCTTTGGTGATGCGCCAGGTGGTTTTAGCGAAGAGTTAAAAGAATTCACTTGGGCTTTGGGTGCTGAATATTGGTACCAAGATGTTTTTGCCTTCAGAGCGGGTTACTTCAATGAAAGTGAGATGAAGGGTGGTAGAAAATTTGCAACTATTGGTGCAGGTTTCCGTTATACAGCAATCAATATTGATATTTCTTACTTGTTTTCGACTTCAAAATTGGCAAACAGCCCATTGGACGGAACCCTTCGTTTTGGTCTGACATTCAACTTTGGAGATACGTACGACGAGTATTAGGATAGTTTATGGGTTGATAAGTAAAGCTTCTAATGATTAAGTCTTTCAATATATCAACTTAAAATTAATACTGACATTTGAAAAAACAAAAAATAGAAATCCAGCTGGATGTTTTTGAAACTGTTTCAGAACTTCCAAACGATATTCAGGAATTAATGAATAAGGCGCAGCAAGCACGTGAAAATGCTTATGCGCCTTATTCAAATTTTAAGGTTGGTGTAGCAATCCAGCTAGCCTCAGGTGAAATCACCATAGGCAACAATCAAGAGAATGCTGCTTATCCCTCTGGGCTTTGTGCAGAGCGGGTAGCAATATTTCATACGGGAGCTCTTTTTCCGAATGAAAAAATTAAGGCAATGGCAATTACAGCCAGTTCCCCTAGCCAAGTGCTTGCGGAGCCCATTGGCCCCTGCGGTGCGTGCCGTCAATCAATGGCAGAATACGAACAAAAGCAAAACGCACCAATCGCCGTTTATTTTATGGGTGAAACGGGAAAGATTGTGAAGGTTTCTTCAGTTATGGATCTATTACCACTCGGATTTGATGCTAAGTTCTTGTGATTAGCAGTCAGTGTTGAGTTAAGTAGCAATTTGCAGTTGCAGTTTTCTGTAGGCCACTAAGTAAATTCAAGACACCATTTAGGTCTTTGTGTCCTTTGTGGTTAAAAAGAAATTCAAAAGAGAGCATATAGTCTACGTTCGGATTTTTTTTAAGCGTATTACTGTAGGGTTCAAACATATGTATTCTAAGTTCAACCCGACTTAATGTATAGTTCCACCTATGTCTATGTATAGTTGGGCTACCTTTAGTGCTACTCGAGTGCTACGTTTAAGCTAGTCCAGCCCTACTATTCCCCTAGTATCATCCTAGTATGTTAAAAATTAAAAAGCGGCAGTTTTTAGTGTTAAGTAATCACTGTTCAGTTTGTCACGGCTAAATAAAACTCAAAAACGCACGGACACAAGAATTATCGAATTCACAAATACCAAATCTAATTTGTATTTCGGAATTTAAGTCATATTTAGAATTTGTCAATTGTCATTTGTGTTTTCACGGTATAAAGTACTACTTTTGTTATCCGTTTAATAAATTTTCCTTTCAGGAAAACCTTATCGCAGATAGATGAAGAAAATCACCAAAAAAACGTACTTAGATTGGTACGAAGACATGCTCTTTTGGCGCAAGTTTGAAGATAAACTAGCGCAAGTTTATATCAATCAAAAAGTAAGGGGCTTCTTGCACCTTTACAATGGTCAGGAAGCTGTTCTTGCAGGTGCACTGCACGCAATGGATCTTACGAAAGACCGAATGATAACCGCTTATCGAAACCACGTACAGCCAATTGGAATGGGCGTGGATCCAAGAAGAGTAATGGCTGAACTTTATGGAAAGGCAACTGGAACCTCACAGGGTTTGGGTGGTTCTATGCATATTTTCGCAAAAGAACATCGTTTTTATGGAGGTCACGGTATCGTGGGTGGGCAAATTCCACTTGGTGCTGGCTTGGCATATGCCGATAAATATTTTGATAGGGACTCAGTAACACTTACCTATATGGGTGACGGTGCAACACGTCAAGGTGCACTTCACGAAACTTTTAACCTTGCAATGCTTTGGAAACTTCCTGTAGTGTTTTGTGTTGAAAACAACGGATATGCAATGGGAACTTCGGTAGCTAGAACTGCAAATCATACAGATATATGGAAACTAGGTCTTGGTTATGAAATGCCTTGCAAACCAGTAGATGCAATGAAGCCAGAAGTAGTGGCAAAAGAAATGGATGAAGCCATAAAACGCGCCCGTAGAGGGGATGGCCCAACCTTTTTGGAATTGCGCACTTACCGTTATAGAGGACACTCTATGAGTGATGCCCAACATTACCGTACCAAAGAAGAAGTTGCTAAGAAACAAGAGGAAGATCCGATTACATACGTGCTTCATCAGATTTATAAAAACGACTGGGCGACCGAAGCCGATATAAAAAAGATTGACCAAAGAGTTAAGGATTTGGTGGACGAATGCGAAAAATTTGCTGAAGACTCTCCATATCCAGAGAAGAATGTGATGTTTGACGCTGTTTACGAACAGGAAGATTATCCTTTTTTATCAGATAAATTATAAGCAATGGCAGAAGTAATAAATATGCCGCGTTTGAGCGACACTATGGAAGAAGGAACGGTAGCAACCTGGCTTAAAAAAGTAGGGGACACCATAAAGGAAGGCGACATTCTTGCCGAAATTGAAACCGATAAAGCCACAATGGAGTTCGAATCATTCTATGAAGGAACTTTACTTCATATCGGTATAAATGAAGGTGAAACTGCTCCGGTTGATTCGCTTTTGGCAATTATCGGTAAAAAGGATGAGGATATATCAGGTTTGATTGGTGGAAAATCATCCGATAAGAAAGACTCTAAATCCGTAAAATCTTCTGAGGTTAAAGAAGAATCAAAAAAAGAAGATTCAAAAGAGAAAAGTTCTGATAAGCAACCTGAAAGCTCTGCAGCTTCAGATGAATTGCCTGATGGTGTTGAAGTAATTACAATGCCACGCCTAAGTGATACAATGACCGAAGGCACTGTTGCGTCTTGGTTAAAAAAAGAGGGTGATAAAGTTGAAGAAGGAGATATTCTTGCCGAAATTGAAACGGACAAAGCCACGATGGAATTTGAATCATTCTATTCCGGAACGCTTTTAAAAATAGGTGTCGGTGAAGGCGAATCTGCTCTAGTTGATTCTATGCTAGCCATCATTGGCCCAGAAGGAACAGATGTTTCCGGAATTACTGGAAAAACTAAAAAAGATTCATCGTCTGCTAAACCTGCTCCTGCAGTTGACGGGTCTTCTGAGGAAAAGGAAAAGCCTACTAAAGCAGACGATAAACAAACTTCTGACAAGGCTGTTGAAAACAAGGAATCCTCCTCCGCTAAGGTTTCTGAGAGCGAGAGAAAATCGGAATCTACACAAGTAACAAACGAAGGTCGCATATTTGTTTCGCCTCTAGCTAAAAAACTAGCTGAGGAAAAAGGAATCAATCTACGCCAAGTTCGCGGAAGCGGTGAAAACGGTCGTATCGTTAAAAGTGATATTGAAAACTACCAACCAGCCGCGGGTAGCGGACAGGCTTATGCTCCAGTTGGAACCGAAAGTTTTGAGGAAGTGAAGAACTCACAGATGCGCAAAACTATTGCAAAACGGTTGGCTGAATCTAAGTTCAGTGCACCAGAATATTATTTGACCGTGGAATTGGATATGGATCAGGCAATAGCAGCTCGCGAAGCGATAAACGCCAATCCAGAAGTGAAAATTTCTTTCAACGATATGGTGATAAAAGCTTGCGCAATGGCATTGCGTAAACATCCGCAAGTAAACAGCCAATGGACACCTGAAGCTACTCGAATTGCTAAGCATATACATATTGGGGTTGCAGTGGCTGTTGATGAAGGCTTGTTGGTCCCTGTTTTGAAATTTGCAGACCAAATGACCTTTACGCAAATAGGGGCACAAGTAAAAGAGCTTGCAGGAAAAGCACGTAACAAAAAGATTACACCTCAGGAAATGGAAGGTTCTACCTTTACTGTCTCAAATCTAGGAATGTTCGGAATAACTGAATTTACTTCTATTATAAATCAGCCAAACTCGGCTATTTTATCCGTGGGAGCCATTGTGCAAAAACCGGTTGTAAAAAACGGACAGATTGCAGTTGGTAATACAATGAACATTACTCTGGCTTGTGACCATAGAACAGTTGATGGTGCAACAGGAGCTAAATTCCTGCAAACATTACGTCAGTATATTGAGAATCCTGTGACAATGTTTGTATAATCAAAAAATAAGTGAATTTATAGACCTCACAGGCATTGCAAAGAATGAAGCAATCTTGTGAGGTCTTTTATTTAATAAAACTATGAAGAATATAATAATAACAGGTACGTCTAGAGGAATCGGATTCGAAATGGTTAAGCTTTTTTCCAAAGCGGGCCATAATGTTTTAGCACTTTCACGAAATTCAAAGCCTATCTCAGAATTAAACCTGAGAAACGTTACTGCATTGGAATTTGATATTGCAGATGAATCTGAAATAGTAAAATTGGGCTCTTACCTTCAAACAACAATGCAATCTGTTGATGTCTTAATCAACAACGCTGGGTATTTGGTAAACAAACCTTTTGCCGAGATTTCTTCCGAAGAGTTTAAACGATGTTACGATGTGAATATATTCGGCGTCGCCTCAATGATAAGAACTTTGCTTCCATTTATGAAGAAAGAAGGTCATGTTGTGAGTATAAGTAGTATGGGCGGTATTCAGGGAAGTGTTAAATTTCCCGGCCTAAGTGCTTATAGTAGTAGTAAAGGTGCAATTATCACTTTAACTGAATTACTTGCTGAGGAGTATAAAATAACGGGACCTTCATTCAATGTTTTGGCTTTGGGTTCGGTACAAACCGAAATGCTTGAAGAAGCCTTTCCAGGTTTTAAGGCACCGCTATCAGCAACTGAAATGGCACAATATATAATGGACTTTTCTCTTACTGGAAACAAATTCTACAACGGGAAAATATTGCAGGTTTCTAGTACTACGCCTTAGTAATTTTGTCAGCAAATACAAAAAAACAAAGGCGCGAACTAATCGCGCCTTCGCCACTTAACAACTCAAACAATTAAAAATTATAGCGTAAAACGCCGGCAAAATTTCTTGGGTCGGTTTGGTTTATATAGCTTGTTCTATAAGCGTTATAGCCAATCGTGTCGAACACATTGTTCAATAAGAATTGAAGGCTCCAGTTCTTGTTGAATTGGTATTCTGCCTGAACGTTAACCAGGGTGTAAGCATCAACATAGAAAGGCTCTTGGCCAGGTACGATACCTTCGTGTGTTACTGGTCCTGAAGACCAATCGTTAATTGGACGCTCTCCAGTGAAATAAACCCCCGCACCTACTGAAAGTCCTTCCAAAGCATTATTTCTAAATGAATAGTTAGCATATGCGTTGAAAGTGTGCTTTGGTGTATTCAATGGGGCAGATCCGTATACGTATGAAGTGTGTTCTTTGTATTGCGCATCTATATAGGCATATCCTCCAATAAGTTCTAAATTTTGGAGTGGGCGTCCAGTAAGTTCTACCTCTATTCCTTGGCGCTGATCATTTCCTCCTTTTGCGTAGTAAAGAATATTGGTCCAGGTTTCATCATAAACAGGAAGGTTTATGTTCTTATTATTGATTTTATAAAGCGTTAAATTGAAGCGCAGTCTATCGTTCATCCAAGTTGTTTTAAAGCCTGTTTCTAATTGGTCGTAACGCTCGTTGCCCAATTCTTCTCCATTTTGTCCTAAACGAGAAGCTGTACGGGGATAAGAACTGTTGGTATAAGAAGCAAAAACGTTCACATTCTTGGTTGGCGAAACAATGATTCCTCCCAGTGGGTTGAAGGCATTGCTTCTTGTGTTTGCTACTTCAGCAATTGTTTCTGTGGAACTATATCTCGCTCCTAGAAATGTTTTAAGCCAGTTGTTCCAAGAAATCACGTCTTGTGCAACAAAACCTAATGAGTTTGTTTTTCCATCGGCTAAAACCGGTTCTGCAAGTTTTACGTTTGGCAATGTATGTGAGATATTTTGATAAACGTCAATCGTATCTACAACTCCGCCCGCCTGGCTCATGGTGCCAAAACGAGATACGCGGTAGTCAAAGCCAACTTGAAAAGTGTGCTTGATCGAGCCGGTATATACATTGTCTCCAATCAAGTCGAATTGTAGCACACTGTTGTCATCGTCACGGGTAGAGGTGGAGTAGGTGCGCTGTCGTTGGTTGTAAATAGAAACATCACCTTCTTTTATTGTTTTGCTCAAACTTGCACCTTTGTCATTCAGTTCCAAAGATGAACTGTAAAACGCTCCTTTTAATGTAAGTTGGTCGTTCAGCTGTCTGTCTATTCTTACTGCGTATGTTGTGTTTTGTGTAATAGAACGATCGGTTTTAAATCCCAGAAATTGTGAATGTGGCAGATCGTAAATTGCATTTACATCATTTTCTCCTAAGTTTATGGTACCTAAATCTGGTGTTCTACTATCGTAGTAATGATCCAATTCTAAAGTCACCTTGGTTTTGTCATCTATTTTCCATTCAAAAGATGGGTTGAAGTAGAAACTTTCTTTTTCCACTAGGTCTCTAAAACTGTCTGCTCTTTCCAAGGCTCCGTTTAAGCGGAAGCCAATATTTTTCTCCTTATTTAAAGGGCCATAAAAGTCAAAGGTTGGACGTACTTGTCCAAAACTACCTCCGCGCAGACTTACGCTTCCACCACTAGTGTATTTAGGTGTTTTGGTAACAATATTTATAATCCCACCAGGACTTCCTAAATCTGTCGCCACTCCTTGTGTTATGGCGGCGGTTCCTTTTAAAACTTGAATGTTATCTACCCCTTGCATATCTGTCAAAACTCCCACACCTCGAAAATCTGAATTAATCCGCACTCCGTTTTTTAGAATTGGAATTCCTCTAAAACCACGAGAAGACATACTCTCTCTTTTGTTACCGTAGGTAGCAAACGTATAAACACCAGGTACGTTTTTAGTGGCTTGGGAAATGGTTAAGGCACCTTGGTCTTCAATGAGTTTTTCAGAAAGTACAGAAATGCTTTGAATTTGCTCATAAGGTTTCAGAGGCAACCGTGTAATGGATTCTATTTTGTCAGGACGGTCCAAACGGTTTCCGAATACTTCCACTTGGTCCAGTTGGTTATCAAAGCTAAGTTGAAAGCTAATTCCACTTAAAATAGGTTCGTTTGGGTTTATTGCAACCGTTGATGCATTGAAACCCACTGCACTTGCCGTAAGCTGCCACAGTCCGTATGGAATGTTTGAAATGGTAAATGTGCCGTCGGCTTCAGCAGCACCACCCTTTTGTAGTTCTTGTATATAAACACTGGCAAAAGGAATAGGATTATTATCTAAATCTGTAACTGTTCCAGTGATTTTTGCTCCGTCCTGAGCCATCATTAAATGACTCCAAAGTATAAAGAGTATCGTTTTGATGATTTTCATTATTGCCTTAAGTTTATTTAGATTGAATTTAAATTGCGGGCAAAAATAGGATGAACATTATTAATTTCAAAGCTTATTTAGAACTGTTTCAAACAGAATTATATAATCACTTGAAACCAAAAGAAATGGAATTGTATTTTATTCTTAGAAGTAGTGATTTTTATTTTTTTACTGTAAAAAACGATGTTATATTAGCAATGACTGGGTATTTTTGAACCCTTTAAGGAAGGTTAGAACCCTTCGATTTTCGTATTTATGACAGAGATTCTTGAAAAGTACATTCCGCAGGCCGCCGTAGTTTCGGCTTTTGAACTGATAAAGACACATAATGTTCACCTTAAAATAGTGAACGAACGGGTCACTAGACACGGCGATTACCGCAAAATGCCTAATGGACAACATCAAATTACGGTAAATACTTCCTTGAATAAGTACAGATTTTTAATTACGCTAGTGCACGAAATAGCCCATTTGGAAGCATTCACTAAATACGGACGATTAATAAAACCACACGGTCTAGAGTGGAAATACACTTTTCAACTTTTAATGTTGCCATATTTAAGGCCTGAAGTGTTCCCCAATCAATTATTGCCTTTACTGGCACGCCACTTTAAAAATCCAAAAGCTTCAAGTGATACTGATGCCGCCTTAGCGCTCGCCCTAAAACAGTTTGATCCAGAGAACGATAAAAACTATATATTTGAGATTCCATTTGGTGGCCATTTTAGATTGCATAATGGCAAGATTTTTAAACGTGGAAAACAGCGTGTAAAACGTTTTGAGTGTTTGGAAGTCGCTACCGGAAGAACATATCTTTTCAACCCAAATGCGGAGGTGGAGTTTTTGAAATAAGCTGAGTGGATCGGTCTTTAAGCCGCCCTCACGGGTGCAATTCGCCCAGCTTTTAAATTTTTAGAAATATGAATAAAAATTATTATGCAGTAATAATGGCTGGTGGTATAGGGTCGCGATTCTGGCCAGTGAGTACCCATGAATTTCCAAAGCAATTTCAAGATATGTTGGGAGCGGGCCAAAGCTTGCTACAAAAAACTTTTTCTAGGCTTCAAAAAATAATTCCAGTCGATAATATCTATATTCTTACCAATGAAATTTATCTGGAACTTACTATGCAACAATTGCCAGATATTGCTGAAGACCAAGTGATTTTGGAACCGGCAATGCGAAATACAGCAGCTTGTATTTTGCTTTCGGCATTAAAAATTAGAAAGGAAAACCCCGATGCTATAATGCTGGTTGCACCAAGTGATCATTGGATTGAAGATGAAAATGCGTTCGCAAACGATATTCAAACTTGTTTTGAAGCTGCGCAACGAGAAGATATATTACTTACTTTAGGTATTGCACCAACTTTTCCAAATACAGGTTATGGGTATATTGAGAGTGATAAGAATGATAATTCGATAATTTCTAAGGTACGGCAGTTTCGGGAGAAACCTGATTATGAAACGGCGAAACAGTTTCTTGCAGCAGGAAATTTTCTTTGGAATGCAGGTATTTTTATTTGGAGCGTAGAAAGTATAATAACTTCGTTTGAAAAATATTTGGCTGAAATGAACTCGCTCTTTGCAAGTGGGATTTCCAGTTTTAATACTTCAGAAGAGAAAGAATTTATAGATAACAATTATGCCAAAGCAGAGAACATTTCTATAGATTATGGAATTCTAGAAAAAGCGGAGAATGTTTATGTAAAAAGAGCTTCTTTTGATTGGAATGATCTTGGAACCTGGGGCGCTTTGCACGATAGATTAGGAAAGGATTCCTCAAATAATGCCATTGTTAATGCAGACGTGTTTTTAAGGGATTCAAAGAATAATATGGTCTTCACAGCTTCTAAAAAGTTGGTTGTTCTTGACGGAGTTAACAATTATATTGTTGTGGATAATGAAGATGTACTTTTACTGTTTCCAAAAGAAAAAGAGCAGGAGATAAAAGAACTATTGAAAGGAGTTTCAGATAAATTCGGTGAAAAATATTTATAGATGGATACTTCAGAAAATCAAGAGAATGTAAAAATCCCTCCAAAAGATGAGGGATTTGAAAATGTAAAATCCAACACCTGGGCAAGCATTAAAGAATTCTTGATAGAACTATTTGATATTCGTTCAGATTCTGACCGTGACGCTACCATAGAAGCTGTAAAAAAGGATATTCCATTTAAAGGCCACACTGCTTGGATTCTTATTTTTTCTATTTTCGTTGCTTCCATTGGACTCAATGTTAGTAGTACTGCAGTCGTTATTGGAGCAATGCTTATTTCTCCTTTAATGGGACCTATTGTTGGTATAGGTCTTTCGGTAGCAATTAATGACGTTGAAACTTTAAGACGCTCCTTGATAAATATGGGGGTTATGGTTTTTTTGAGTGTACTTACGGCTTTTCTCTATTTTAAACTTTCACCGCTTACCGAAGAAACACCTGAACTTATCGCCAGAACCTATCCCACTATTCTAGATGTGCTAATCGCTATATTTGGCGGTTTGGGCTTGATAGTGGCAAAAACCAAAAGTGGGACGATTGCTAGTGTTATTTTTGGAGTTGCTATTGCTACTGCCTTGATGCCACCGTTGTGTACCGTAGGCTATGGGCTTGCCATTGGTAATGGAGAATACGCTCTTGGCGCAATGTATCTCTTTTCTATAAATGCTGTTTTTATAGCCCTTTCAACCTTTATTGTTTCAAAAATTTTGCGTTTTCCGCTAGTTCGTTATGCCAATAGCAAGCGTCGAAAAAGAACTGCACAGATAGCATCTTTGATTGCTATTGCGGTTATGGTTCCTAGTGTTTATCTTTTTATTAACCTATTAGATCAACAGGTCTTTGAAAATAAGACAAGAGAATTTGTAAAGAATATTATTAGATATGAAGGTGCCGAAGTAGTTAAATTCACCCATGATTATAAGTCAAAAAATATAGACGTTTATTTAATTGGCCGTCCTGTTCCGCAGAAAAAAATAAATGAATGGCTTTCAGAACTTGAGCAAACAGAGAATTTGGAAAAAACACATCTGCGAATTTATCAAGGTGCTGATCAAAGTGGTGAAATGGCTGCAAAATTGTCTGGTGAAATTAAAGCAGGAATCTTGGAAGATCTCTATGTCAAAAATGAACAGCTGATTCAAGATAAGGACGAGAAAATACGTTTTTTGGAAAATAAAATCGCAATTTTGACGCTTCAAAATGTGCCTTTTAAACAGCTTAGTGAAGAGCTAAAGATAAATTATGAAGGTGTAGAGGCTTTTAGTTATTCAAATAAGATTACCACTAACTATCAAAAAACAGATACTTTGCCGGTAATAAACATTAGCTGGAAGAAAGATGTCCCTATAAAAGAAAGAAGGGCTCAATTGCAAAAGATCCAAGCATGGCTGAAATATAAATTGAAACTGGATACCCTGCAGGTATCATCCTATCCTTAAAAGGCTTATCCCTCTTTTAACTGAACATCCCTTATTTTCTTGAAAAGGTCTGAGGAATAAACAAAGTTAGTTACATCTTCATTATCGGTTTTGAAAATTTCCTGATTATTGCCTTGCCAAACTAGTTTTCCCTCTTTAAGAAGTACTACTTTTTCACCTATTTCCATTACTGAGTTCATGTCGTGTGTTACTACAATCGTCGTAATATTATATTCGTGTGTTATTTCCTGAATTAGGGTATCTATCAAGGTGGCTGTTTTTGGATCTAAGCCCGAGTTAGGCTCATCGCAGAATAGATATTTTGGCTTGTTTACAATGGCACGTGCAATTGAAACACGCTTCTGCATCCCTCCAGAAATCTCTGCTGGAAATTTCTTATTGACATTTTCAAGATCTACTCGTTTCAAAACTTCATTCACCCTTGCCACCATATCGGCTTTTTTCTGCTTGGTGAACATTCGTAGCGGAAACATAACATTTTCTTCAATATTCATTGAATCGAACAATGCACCACCTTGAAAAAGCATTCCTATTTCTTCTCTCAGCTTTCGTTGTTGTTCATCGTCCATATCCTGAATGGCATTATCTTCATAATAGATACGCCCTTGCTCAGGTCTAAATAGACCAATAAGACATTTTAGCAATACAGTTTTTCCACTGCCACTTTGACCTATGATAAGGTTGGTTTTTCCCTTGTCAAATTCAGTAGTTATTCCTTTTAGGATTTCTTCGTCCCCAAAACTTTTATGTACATCCTCTACCTTTATCATGCGCTTAATAGGAGTTGGGTTATTATATAGTTTGAAGCGATTATAAGCACGCTCGTCCACACAAAGGAGTTAGTGCTGGCCTTACCTACTTCTAGCGAACCACCTTTCATATAAAAGCCCTGCCAAGAAGGTACTGTAGCTAGAATAAAGGCAAAGACGGTTGTTTTGAAAAAGGCATAAAAGAGTTGGTAAGGGATAAAATCCTGTTGTACGCCTTCTATGAAAGCCGCTGAACTTGTAAATCCTCCGTAAACACCCGCTACCCATCCTCCAAAAATTCCAAGGAACATTGAAAGAACAATTACGAAAGGATAGAACATCAAGGCGACTATTTTTGGAAAAACCAAGTAATTTAGGGAGTTGATACCCATAACCTCTAGCGCATCAATCTGTTCCGTAACTCGCATAGAGCCGATACTTGATGTTATAAAGGAGCCCACTTTTCCCGCCATAATTATTGAAATAAATGTTGGGGCAAATTCCAATATAACCGACTGTCGTGTGGCGAAACCTATCAAACTATCTGGAATGACGGGATTGTCCATGTTTAGAGCAGTTTGGATTGCAACAACCCCACCTACAAAGAAGGAGATGAAGGCAACGATGCCCAAGGAGCCAATTATAAGGTCGTTGATTTCCTTAAAGATAAGATGCTTTAAAACGGATGTTTTGGTAAAGCTACTAAACACTTTTTTAAGCATTAAAAAATAGGAACCAATATCTTGTATATACTTCATAGAAACTATAGCTACGGCTAAAATACTAAAATTACAGCTCTGAATTCCAAAAAGCGCGTTAAGAAAAAAGTTTTCAGTTGCAGTTTTCAGTTGAAGTTAACTCCATTGATGAGAGGGACACATAGTTGAAATGAGTACCGAATCTCGAATGGACTATTTCGCCATTAAAGCTCTCATTTTGTGGTAAATTTCATTGCTTTCATAAATCCCATTGAAAAGATGAGCACCCGGTCCTTCAGCAAAAACAGGTACCATAGTTCCAGAATGGCCGGTCGTAGAGAAAGTAGGTTTAATCTTATTATAGTCGCCATTATCAGTAGCCAAGGTGAAACCACCCGTTTCGTGATCGGCTGTTACGATAACAAGAGTTTCCCCATCTTTTTTGGCGAAATCTAACACCTCGCCGATGGTTTTGTCAAAATCCAAAAGCTCCTCAATAAGATAGTCAGCATCGTTGTTATGACCACCCCAATCTATTTGGCTTCCTTCAACCATTAGGAAAAATCCTTTTTTGTTTTCAGATAGTTTTTCCAAAGCCAATTTTGTAGCATTTGGCAGAAAATCACCGCGACCTTCGTTCATTTTTGGCATTCCATCTTCTGCGAGTAGAATTATTTCATTGTTTTTACTTGGAGTTTTTGGAAGCTCGTCTGTAATAACATCATATCCTTTAGCCTTCATTTCAGCCAATAAATCTTTGCCGTCTTTTCTTTGATTGAAAAACTTTAATCCCCCACCAATAAAAATATTCACGCCGCTATTGGGCGCAAAGGTGGTAATGTCTTCATATAACTTACGGGATTTCACGTGTGCATAAAAGGATGCTGGAGTGGCGTGTTGAATGGAGGAAGTGGCAACAATTCCCGTGCTATATCCTTCTTTTGAAAGCTGCTCCACTATGGTTGGCACTGGAATAGTGTCTTTGTTAACTCCAATCGCCCCATTATATGTCTTCACCCCTGCGGAAAAAACTGTGGCTCCGGCAGCAGAATCGGTTACTAGATCACTGGATGATGAGGTTTTGCTTAGACCAATGGTGCTAAAACGTTCAAAGCTTGGTTGCCCCTTTTTGTAATAAATAGCAGAAGAAACTTGACTTAAGCCCATTCCGTCACCAATGAGAAGCACGATGTTTTTTGGTTTTTTTACTTCCAACGGAATCGTTGAAACGGCATTGTCGCTAACCCGGACGGAAATGCAAGATGATGTAATTACAGTAAATGATAATAGAAGAGCGAGGAGGGAAATTTTGAGATTCATTATATTAAATTTTATTACAAAAATAGACATAAAAGTAAATTGAACTTTACAAAACAGGTAATATTAAGTTGGCAGTTGCGGTTGGCGGTGGCAGTTGACAGTGGCAGAAGTAGATGACGCAGTTGAATCACAAATTAATACTGTATGTATTGGATGTCAACACTTAACCAATCCCAAGTTTCTTCCGAATTTTGCCCCAACGCAAATTTCTTATAAAGGCACCTTCTTTTTCGGAAACTAAGTACTCCAATTTTTGTTTTTTTGCTTTTTGATATCCTTCCATACAATTTACAAAAACCCGCAAGCTACCTTTTTTGTAGGCCAGTTTTGCAGAGGCTATTAACGTAAGCCAAAAACCATAACGCATTTTGTAAAAAGCTTCTCCCTGTTTGTGTTTTGATTCTTTTGAATACACCTGGCCAGTTGGTTTTAAATGTTTTACATGGAGCGATGCATCGGTTCGTACTTCCCAACCGTGATAATACGCTAGAAGTTCATCCACAGTGTCCCAGCCCATAGATTTTTTTAGGCCGCCAATTTGTTGAAAACATTTTTTTCGATAGGCCTTAAGCGCACCTCGAATATGGTCCTTATTTGTAAGGTTTTCAATGACCCAATTACCGTTTTTTTCAATAGTACAAAAGCCACCAACCATTCCGTAGGTTGGATTGTTTTGAAATTGTTCAACAATTTTTTGAAGATAGTTTTTGGGAAAAATCAAGTCTGCATCAAATTTGCAAATAATATCATAATCATCATCTAGCGTTTCGAAACCTTTATAAAAAGCGCGAATAACTTTGGAACCTGGTTGATGTTGGTTCCCTGATGGTATTTCAACATAAGAAATGAACGAATACCTTTCTGAAAAATCTAAAATGATTTGCTGGGTGGCGTCAGTTGAATTGTCATTGACAACAACAATTCTTTTAGGAAGATATGTCTGAGAAATTAATGATTGCAACGTGTCGCCTAAAAATTGGGCCTCGTTGTGGGCGGCTATGATTATGTATATTTTTTTTTCCAATTAAAAAAATTATATTTATGGATATCTAAATTACAATCAAATGTCCAATAAATTTTTTTTCTTATTCCTTATTCCTTTGAATTTAATTTATTCACAAGAATATAATGTTGCCTCTTATAGTAAAGTGTCAGCAAAAACTATAAATGGCTTCTATAATCTCAGTGCCGAGGACTGGTTTGGGCATTCTGTTGAAGGAATTGGGGATTTGGATGGTGATGGGGTGGAAGATTTTGCGGTTGGAGCAAACCAAGATGACGATGGAGGTATAAATAAAGGGGCTATTTATATTATGTTTATGAATGAAGATACATCAATAAAAACAGTTCAAAAAATCAGTGAGGTTGAAGGTAATTTTAATGCGAGTTTGTTAGAATGGGATTACTTTGGAAGATCGATAAAATATTTAGGAGATTTAAACAATGACGGATTAATCGAAATTGCAGTTGGGGCAGAATACGATAATGAAGCAGGCCACCGATTCGGAGGCATATATATTCTATCATTAAATCCAGATGGAACAGTTTTTTCTTATCAAAAAATAAATCAGATTCACGGAAATTTTCAAGGTGACTTGGATGTTTGGGATGTTTTTGGAAGTGATATTGAAAATATCGGGGATATGAACGGTGATGGTAATACAGATATTGCTGTAGGAGCAAGAAGAGACGGTGATGGCGGTGAAGAAAGGGGTGCGGTTTGGATTCTATTTTTAAATTCAGACTTTACCGTTGAAAGTCACCAAAAGATTAGCTCGACAACTGGGAATCTGAATATTGAATTGGATTTCCAAGATTATTTTGGATCTTCAATTACGAATATAGGAGATTTAAATAATGATGGAGTTATAGATTTGGCAGTTGGAGCCTACCGAGATGATGATGGAGGTTTAAATAAAGGGGCAGTTTATATACTTTTTATGAACGCAGACGGTACTGTGTCATCAACACAAAAAATAAGCGAATTAGAAGGTTATTTCAATGAATTACTTACTGTAGATCTTCGCTTCGGGAAATCTACAAGTTTAGTTCCAGATATAAATGGGGATGGAAAAACGGAGCTGTTAGTAGGCTGTATAGGTAATTTGTTTTATATATTAAATCTTAATCCTGATGGAACTGTAGATGGCTTTCAAAAATATGGCGAAGGAATCAACGGCTTTGATGGTGAGCTAAATGAAGATGATTATTTCGGTCATTCAGTATCGCGAAGCATTGATTCAGGTGGTGAAATTTCAATAATTGTAGGTGCTTATGGCGATAGTGAATTTGGATTTCAAAAAGGAAGTGTGTGGGTTTTGAAATTGGGAAAGATACTGTCTATTGAGGAAATTGATAATTCTTCAAATGATTTTTTTCTTTACCCTAACCCTTCAAAAAGCTCCTTTAGCCTTAATAAGATAGATAACATTTCTAAAATTCAAATTTTTGACATCACAGGACGATTAGTTCTCAGTTATGGTAATTTAGATTCTAATCTTTTCGATGTTTCTTATTTGCCAGTAGGGAGTTATGTAGTACAAATTTCTTCGGATAATGGAAAGGCAAGAGGTTTTAAACTAATTAAACAATAGTTATAATCTCTCTGCATAAACCAAATAATAGCGTGGGGTGATTCTTCGAAGAATAGGTCGGACACCAATTTTCTTTACTGGATTTGTAAACTTTTCACTTTTTACAATGCGCCAACCAGCTTTTTCGAGTAGCCAGTCAAACTGCCAATCCTCAAATTCGTGGTAGTGGCGATCCCATTTGTCTGTTTTACTTCTATAGGCAGAAGCGAACCAGAGTTTTAAAGGAATGGAGGCGACCAGTTTTTTGGCTTGGATGTCCCTCAAAACGTTAAAAGGCGATACTAGATGTTCAAATATTTCAAAGGCAGTGACAACATCGAAATCTTCGGTTTTTACAATGTCTGTATCAAGGTCCAGATCTTCACCATTGGTATTGGTAACTCTAAAACCTTCTTGTGATAATATTTCTGAAAAAGGATTGGTAACCCCTAAGTCAAGTATTTTTTCTTCCTTGGAAATAACTTCGTCTAGAAAACGCAATGTGTGCCTATATCTTTTCTTCGGAAATTTGCCTTCGTACATATTTTTAGTTGGGATGTGCGTAATTTATTTATGGATAGAACAAACGCTTAAAGGCGTATTTACAATGATGATAAAATTTCTTGAATATGAAATAATTCATAATTCAGAATTCATAATTCAGAATTCATAATTCAGAATTCATAATTCAGAATTATCTTATACTTTATAAACAATCGCATTAACATTCATTCCTGCACCAACGCTGGCAAAAATAACAACATCACCTTTTTGAATAGAATGTCCTTCTAGTTCACCGTTTAAAACCAGATCATACAGTGTTGGCACTGTTGCTACACTACTGTTGCCCAATTTGTTTATGCTCATTGGCATAATATTATCTGGCGTGGACTGGCCAAATAGTTTATAAAAACGATTTACGATAGCCTCGTCCATTTTTTCATTGGCTTGGTGAATAAAGATTTTTTTGACATCATCGATTCCAGCGCCACTTTTTTCCAAACAGGTTTTCATGGCATCAGGTACGTTGTTCAAGGCGAATTCGTAAATCTTCCTTCCGTACATTTTGATATAGCGGCGATTGTCTTTTTTCGCTTGATTGTTGCTTTCACCAAAATAGATGAAATGTGCTTCTTCGAAGGCGTAGGTAGCGCTAAAATGGCTCATAATACCACCTTCTTCTTCCGTGGCTTCAACAATTGCAGCTCCAGCTCCATCGCTATAGATCATTGAATCGCGATCGTGTGGATCCACAACACGTGAAAGGGCTTCCGCACCAATAACCAAACATTTTTTAGCTATGCCCGCCTTTATATAGGCATTAGCTTGAATCATACTTTCAATCCATCCGGGGCAGCCAAAAAGCATATCGTAGGCAACGCAAGTTGGATTTTGAATTTTAAGATTGTGTTTTACACGTGTAGCGATGCTAGGAACTGTATCGCTCTGCACGGACCCGTGTTTTACGTCACCATAATTATGTGCGACAATAATATAATCCAGTTCTTCTTTATTGATTCCAGAATCTTTAAGAGCATTTTCTGCAGCAAAGGAAGCAATGTCTGAAGTGTTTAGGTTTTTGGGAATGTATCGACGTTCTGCAATACCCGTAATCGCCTTAAACTTCTCAATAATAGTTTCATTCTCTTGCCCAAAACGGGTACCATCTTCATTGTAAAAGTGATGGTTGCCAAAGTGTTCATTCTTCGCAATCTCGCTTGGAATATAACTACCTATACCTGTTATTTTGACATTCATAGATTCAAAAGTTTGGTTAAAAATAGGGAAAAAAAGTATTCAGTCGCAGTTGCAGTATTCGGTAAAGATATTTTTCCCTTAAAACTGACCATTGAAACTGCGACTGAATATTTATTTATGCTTCCATATAGGCTTCTATTGGATCGCAGGTGCAAATTAAGTTCCTGTCACCATAAGCATCATCCACTCTTCTAACTGAAGGCCAGAATTTATTGTCTGAAACGTATTCCATCGGAAATGCTGCTTCTTGTCTGGTATATGGATAATCCCATTCATCTGCTGTTAGCATTTGCAGAGTGTGTGGCGAATTTTTTAGAACGTTATTTGGGTTGTCCTTATCTGCAGCTTCAATTTCTTTTCTAATAGAAATCATTGCGTCACAGAACTGGTCCAAAGCCATTTTACTTTCACTTTCTGTAGGCTCTATCATTAAGGTTCCAGCAATTGGGAAAGAAACTGTTGGCGCGTGGAATCCATAGTCCATCAAGCGTTTTGCAATATCAGTTACTTCAATTCCTTTAACTTTAAATGGGCGGCAATCCACTATCATTTCGTGGGCTGCACGACCGCGCTCGCCAGCGTATAGTACTTCGTAATGTCCGTTAAGTCTTTCTTTTATGTAGTTGGCATTCAGAATGGCGTGCTGGGTAGCCTTTTTCAAGCCATTTACGCCAAGCATGCAGATATAAGCATAACTAATCAAACACACCAATGAACTGCCATAAGGAGCAGCTGAAATTGCAGAAATAGCTTTTTCGCCACCAGTAGCAATAATTGGGTTTGAAGGTAAAAACGGAACCAACTGCTCAGCAACACAAATAGGTCCAACACCTGGTCCACCACCACCGTGAGGTATGGCAAAGGTTTTATGAAGATTTAGATGACAAACATCGGCACCAATAGCTCCTGGGTGAGTCAATCCAACCTGTGCATTCATATTTGCACCGTCCATATAAACCTGTCCGCCGTTTTCGTGAATAATACTTGTAATCTCGCGAATTGCAGATTCATAAACTCCGTGAGTTGATGGATAAGTAACCATCAAACAGGAAAGATTGTCTTTGTATTTTATTGCTTTCTCGCGAAGATCTTCTACGTCAATATTTCCTTCTTCGGTAGATTTGGTAACCACTACTTTCATGCCCGCCATTACGGCGCTAGCAGGGTTTGTACCGTGTGCAGAAGATGGAATTAAACAAATATCTCTATGGCTTTCTCCACGCGATTCGTGAAAGGCGCGAATAACCATGAGACCGGCAAATTCACCTTGGGCCCCACTATTTGGCTGAAGGGAAGTGGCTGCAAAACCTGTAATTTCAGTAAGTTGTTTTTCTAGTTTCTTTAAAACAAATTGGTAGCCTTCTGCTTGTTCTATTGGAACGAAAGGATGCATATTGCCCCACATAGGGTCACTCAATGGCAGCATTTCAGCAGCTGCGTTTAATTTCATTGTACAAGAACCCAAGGAAATCATCGAGTGGTTCAAGGAAAGGTCTTTGCGTTCCAATTTCTTGATGTAACGCATTAAATCAGTTTCACTATGGTATTTATTGAAAACTTCCTGTTGTAAAAACTCCGTTTTACGAGCTACTTCCTGAGGGATTTTATTACCAGTTTCTAGCTCAGTGATTTTTTGGAAATCTTTTTTAATGGCTTCGGAAAAGATTGCAAGGATTTTATTGAGATCTTTTACTGTCGTGGTTTCGTTTATTGAGATCGAAACAGTCTCATTATCTGGATAAAAGAAGTTTACCTCTTTTGCTTCTGCCAGGAATTTAATTTTTGTCGCATCAGTCTTAATTGCGATGGTATCAAAGTAGGTTTCGTTTAACTGCTCAAAACCTAACTTTTCTAAAGCATTTGCAAGGGTTACAGCTCCATTATGAACTTTGTGAGCGATGTATTTTAAACCTTCTGGTCCGTGATAAACGGCGTACATTCCTGCCATAACAGCCAATAACACCTGTGCGGTACAGATATTTGAAGTTGCTTTGTCTCTCTTAATATGCTGTTCGCGAGTTTGAAGGGCCATACGTAGCGCTCTGTTTCCGTCAGTGTCTTTTGTAACACCGATTATTCTTCCTGGAATGCTGCGTTTGTATTCGTCTTTTGTGGCAAAGAAGGCAGCGTGTGGGCCACCATAACCTAATGGAATTCCGAAACGTTGAGTGGTTCCAACAACTACATCAACTCCAAAATGACCTGGAGCTTCAAGCATTACCAAACTTAAGATGTCTGCTGCGACGGCTACTTTAATTTGATTTTGGTTTGCTTTTTCAACGAATGCTTTATAATTATAAACCTTTCCAGTTTTACCTGGATATTGAACAATAGCACCGAAGAATTCATCTGAAAAATCGAAATCTTCGTGTTTTCCTATAACTAACTCAACACCAATTGGCTCTGAGCGGGTTTGCAACAGAGCAAGTGTTTGTGGAAGTATTTCTTCCGAAACAAAAAACTTGGAGGCATTGCTTTGTTTTTTTTCTTTTTCACGAACATTGAAAAGCAAAGCCATTGCTTCTGCGGCTGCTGTAGATTCATCGAGAAGAGATGCGTTTGTTAGCTCCATTCCAGTCAAATCTGAAACTACGGTTTGGAAATTCAATAAGGCTTCCAATCTGCCTTGTGCAATCTCGGCTTGGTAAGGTGTATAAGCGGTATACCATCCTGGGTTTTCAAGAATGTTTCTTTGAATTACCGGAGGTGTGTTGGACTGGTTATAACCTAAACCGATATAGGTTTTGAAAATTTTGTTCTTTGCAGAAAGTTCCGTGATGTGTTCAAGGTATTCCTGTTCGCTCATCGCGGTGTCCAGATCCAGCGCTTTTTTAAGCAGAATATCATCTGGCACAGTTTCGTAAATAAGTTGATCAAGTGAGCTTACGCCAATGGTACTAAGCATTTCGGGAAGATCACTTTCCCGGGGACCGATATGCCTTAAAGCAAAAGAATCTGTATTCATAGGGATGTCCGCGCAGACGGATATTTTTAATTACTTTTCAGTTTATAGTCTGCAATCTATTATAACTTAATAGTTTGCAAAACGGTGCAAAATTACAATTTTAAACGCAAAATAGCAGGTATTTAAATGATTGAAAAACATAATTTTTCAACTAAATTTAAAGCTTGTTAACACTTTTGTTGTTTTTGGTTTTATGAAGCCTATAATTGGTCTTTTTGCATTTTATGTCAATAGTAGCATCCACGTTGCTATAGCAGTTTTGGCCCTGATGGCAATTACGGTTATGGAGTATGGATTAATAGTACCAGTAGATCTATGGATTTTTATTTTTTTAGGAACTGTAACAGGTTATAATTTTGTGAAATACGCTAAGATTGCTGGACTTCATCACCACAGATTGACACACTCTTTGAGAACAATCCAAGTTTTTTCTGCTATCTGTTTTATTATCCTTGGGGTTATTGCTTATAATCTTTCAATTGAGGTGCTGCTGACAATAGCTGCTTTTGGCTTGCCAACCTTTTTTTATGCCGTGCCATTTGTAAGAAGAAAAAACTTAAGAAATCTTTCAGGTTTAAAAATATTTGTAGTGGCTTTTGTATGGGCTGGAGTTACTGTTATTGTGCCTTTTGTTGCTGCTAAAACGCCTATTTCCGCAGATATGCTGTTAACCTTTTTTCAGCGGGTTCTGATTGTTGTAGTTCTTATTTTGCCTTTTGAGATCAGGGATGTTCCTTATGATTCGTTTAACCTTAAAACGCTGCCACAACAGATGGGAGTTTGGAATACCAAAGTTTTAGGAGAAGTGTTGTTGTCGCTTTGTTTGGCATTTGAGTTTTTTAAGGGAGATTCGCAGGTGGCTTATATAGGAAGTCTTTTGGTGTTTTGCATCGTATTGGGCTGGGTACTGATTATAACCAAAACAAATCAGAAACGTTATTTTGCTTCTTTTTGGGTGGAAGGTCTGCCTATACTGTGGTGCGTGTTTTTTTTGCTTTTTGGAATGCTTTAAGACTTTCCTTGGTTGTTAAGTTCTTGTTTGAGACGTGTCTTCAGTCGATGTTTTTCTTCTGAACACAAAGTTTTTATGTCAGCAGAGTTTATTGTTTCAGTAAGTTTCACATTCTTTTTGGAGTAATCACGGCATAATTGACACATTATTAAATGTACTCTAAGTGAGATTTTATCCCAAAAGCCTACCTCTTTATATTGGCTCTTATCACACACGTGGGCCGCTTCATTACATTTTAAAAAAATTTTCATACTTCTTTAATTGAACCAGTTTTTCTCTAAGCACTCGGCTAATGTTTTTCGTGCCCGGTGGATGATTACCCACAAGTTAGACGGCGTAATATTATATTCTTTACAAATAGATTCCGTATCATAGTTCTCGATGGTTTTCTTTTTGAAAATTGCCGCGTGCTTTTCGCTTAGTTTATCCAAACATCCTAAAATGGCCAACCCAAGCTCTTTGTTTTCCATAGCATCTTCCGCAGTTTTGTCGAAGGGATCGATTGCATTTTCTTCTAGCCAATCGCCTTCAGAATCCTCATCTCTATATGTAATGTGGACTTCTGCACTTCCTTTTTTGGAATTGATCTTTCTGTAGTAATCGATTATTTTCCGCTTTAAAATGGAAATAAGCCAAGTGCGTTCCGTTGCCTCGCCTTTAAAGTTGTTTTTTGATTTGAGCCCCGCCAAGAAAGTTTCTGAAATAAGGTCTTGGGCAACAATATGATCATTAACTCTTACTATGGTGTAGTTATAGAGATAATCAGCATATTTATCGACCCAACGATCAGGATTCAGTAGTTCCAATAGGATGTTTTTTTTGCTATTTTAAAATTAGTGAAGTTACTACAACATATACGAAGATAGTAAACATTTCTATTTATATATTTTAATGAATTATAGTTAAATTTTTAAAATACAATAGTATATTGAAGAGAAATTCTATTTTTACGTTATAAATCATACAAACTTCCCGATGAAAAGAATTACTGTTGGAATACTGACATTCCTATTATTTACAATTACCGCGATTGCCCAAAACGGCAATTTTATTTATGCTACTATGGATGCTGACAATGCTGTTTCGTTTAAAGCATTGTATCCAAATGATGTTCAGATTTTAAAGACTATAAATAATCAAGCCGCTGTTCTAATTTCTGAAGAAGTGACTCATCACATTCACGATAATGTGAAAACTCACGGTCCTGGTTATATATTTAAAGCTTCTGAGGAAAAAGCTCTTCAGGCTCTAACTCAGTTGCCGCGCAGAAATAGAGTTTTAGAATACACCATTACCGAAGATATTCTGGTAAATGAATGTTTAGATTTGGTTGACGGACAGAATATTGAGGATAACATTTTACTGTTGCAAAACTATGGCACACGTTATCATACAAAATCCAAGGCAGTTGATGCAGTTATGGATCAACAGGCAAAATGGGATGCTATGATATTGGCTTCTGGAAGAACAGATATCCACACCCGTATTTATAATCACGTTAATACTCCAATGCCTTCTGTAATTCTGACTATTGATGGCGCAAATACACCAGATGAATTTGTAATTATTGGCGGCCATATAGATTCAACTTCTTTTGGTGATAAAAATGATGCGCCTGGAGCCGATGATAATGCCTCTGGGATTTCTTCGCTGAATGAGATGGTGCGAGTGCTTTTGGCGAAAAACTTTGTGCCAAATAGAACGATTGAAGTTATGGCTTTTGCAGCTGAAGAGATTGGTCTTGTAGGTTCTGCAGAAATAGCTGAGGAATATGCAAATAATGGAGTTGAGGTAGTTGCGTATGTGCAATTTGATATGACGGGCTATAAAGGTTCTAGCAGAGATATCTATATAACTACCGATTATTATAATAGCCCAACATTAAACACCTATTTAATGACGTTGATGGATCATTACAACGCCACTGGCGCCCATAGCTTTTCTTATGCTACAACCGTATGTGGTTATGGGTGTTCAGATCACGCTAGTTGGGCAGCTAATGGCTATGACGCGGCTTTCCCATTTGAGGCTGCGATGAGCCAGGACAACCCGAATATTCACAGTTCCAATGATCTATATTCTTTTTTCAACACGCCAGATCACGCCGTCAAATTCACGAAACTAGGCTTGGAATTTCTTATTGAAGCTGCAAAGCCACAGACCCTTTCCGTGAATGATTTTTCTGAAAATGCGATGCGTATTTTTGTAAAAGATAAAGTCTTGAATTATCATTTAAACAATACTATTTCAAATGTGAAAGAGATAGCCATTTACAATATAGCTGGGCAAAGAATCACTACTGAAAAAGTAAATGCTGAAAATGGAAGTCTTCAACTTCAGCAGTTCGCGCAAGGATTTTATATTGCACATTTCTCTTTGGAGAATGGACATAGCATCACAAAGAAGTTTATATTGAACTAATTTTATATCGAGCAAAGTTGAACCTCTTTAAATCTCAAACCTTTCCAGAAAGGAACCTATAGTCTGCGCTCGAGGAAACATTAGAAATAAAACAAAGACCTGACAGATTTCCTCTCCTTTGCTAAAGCTTTGGCAATCGAAGTGAGCCTGTCAGGTCTTTTTTATTATAGCAACCCTGCTCTTTTTAAAAGGGCTTCTGGATCTGGTTTTTGTCCGCGGAACTTAATGTAGAGATCCATCGGTTCTTGAGTTCCACCTTGTGAAAGGACGAAGGTTTTGAATTTGTCAGCTATACTCTTATTGAATATTCCCTCCTGCTGAAAATATGCAAAAGCATCTGCATCTAGCACTTCAGCCCATTTGTAGCTGTAATATCCTGCTGAATAACCACCTTGAAATATATGTGAGAAGGAAGTGCTCATACAATTCCAATTCACATCGGGATAGAGTTGGGTATCGTTAAAGGCAGCGACTTCGAAAGCTTTTACATCTTTTATTCCTGAAGGGTCGCTTCCGTGCCAAGCCATATCCAATAGTCCGAAACTCAATTGGCGTAAGGTTGCCATTCCTTCGTGAAAAGTAGCGGATTCCTTAATTTTTTCAATGTATTCCATAGGGATTACTTCGCCGGTTTTATAATGTGTGGCAAAGAGCTCCAATGTTTCTTTTTCATAGCACCAGTTCTCTAAGATCTGACTTGGAAGTTCCACAAAATCCCAATACACGCTTGTGCCTGAAAGACTAGGGTAGTGGGTGTTAGCCAACATTCCGTGAAGAGCGTGGCCAAATTCGTGGAATAAGGTGGTTACTTCATTAAAAGTTAGAAGCGAAGGTTTGCTTGCCGTTGGTTTTGTAAAATTGCAAACTATGGAAATATGTGGACGGTCGTTTTTGCCATCTTTAATTTGTTGAGGTTTATAGGAAGTCATCCACGCGCCATTTCGTTTGCCCGATCTTGGATGGAAGTCGGCATAGAAAATAGCAACCAATTCTCCTTCGTCGTCTTTTACTTCATAAGTCTTTACGTCTGGATGGTATTTATCTATATTTTGAACTTCTTCGAAATGAAGTCCGTATAGTTTTTCTGCCACCGTGAAAACACCATTAATAACATTCCTTAATTCAAAATATGGCTTTAGCTTTTCATCATCTAGATTGAAAAGTTTCTGTTTTAATTTTTCTGAATAATATGTGCCATCCCATTTCTCTAGATGATCAATACCATCCAGTTCTTTTGCGAACGCTGTTAATTCTTCAAATTCTTTTTTAGCTGCTGGTTTTGCTTTTTCAAGCAATTCATTTAAAAATGATTTTACCTTTTCAGGAGTTTCTGCCATCCGTTCTTCTAGAACAAAATGGGCGTGACTTTCATATCCTAACAAGTTAGCGCGTTTATGGCGCAGATTTGCAATCTGCAATACATTTTTCTGGTTGTCCAATTCATCATTGTGAAAACCCTTGGCGCCAAATGCAATTGCAAGTTTTCTGCGAAGCTCGCGATTGTCAGCGTAAGTTAGGAAGGGCACATAACTTGGATGATCCAAAGTAAAAACCCAACCTTCTTCTCTACCGTGTTCTTTAGCCGTTTGTTCGGCAGCCTCAATCACTCCTTCTGGTAGGCCAGAAAGATCTTCTAAGTCCGTAATATAAAGTTCATATTTATTTGTTTCCGCTAAAACGTTTTCTCCAAAGGTGAGTTTTAGTTTTGAAAGTTCTGTATCGATTTTACGTAGCTCAATTTTCTTTTCCTCGGAAAGGTTGGCGCCATTTCTGGAAAAAGACTTATATTTTTTATCGAGCAGCATTTGCTGTTCTTCGGAAAGATTCAATTGATCTCTTTCACTGTAAACCGTCTTAATTCTTTCAAATAAAGATTCATTTAGCAACATATCGTTACTGAATTCGGTAAGCAAAGGAGAGACCTCCTGGGCTATTGCCTGAATTTCTGGATTAGTTTCTGCACTGTTGAGGTTGAAGAAAATGCTAGTTGCTCTAGCCAGTTTTTCTCCTGTATTTTCTAGAGCTTCAACGGTGTTTTTAAAAGTAGGCGCTTCAGGATTTGATGTAATTTTATCTATTTCGGCTTTTGTTATCGTAATCAATGTGCTGATTGCCGGTAGAAAATGTTTATTTTCTATTTGTGAAAATGGGGCTGTATTATATTTTTCAAAAAGTGGATTCTTCATTGTATTCTAAATTTTAATAATGTGAGCTTATGCTCGAAAATAATGCCAAAGGGGTAAAAAGCTAATGCTGACGAGAATTAGTGACAGCACTATGCCAATTAGACCGAGTTTTTTATAAGTTTTGAGGCCTCTTATTCCGAAGAGTACACCAATCAGACCTATGATTAGCGCAGCCATTTTGTGGACCTTGGGAGTTGCTATCAAACGAGGCTCGTTGATTTGTTGGTTGCTTATTAGCAAACTAACTTCTTGGGCGAAGTAATAGTTCATATAAAGAATAAAGCTGATGCCTATAAGAGCGACAACTATGGAAAGGATACTGTGTTTCACTACTTGTTTTCTTTCATCTTCTTAGCGCCTTCTTCAACTTTAGCTTTAAGGCTTTCTTTGTAGGCTATAATCTTATCCAAAACAGTTTTGTCGGAAGCTCCAATAATTTGGGCCGCTAAAATTCCTGCATTTTTGGCACCATTAAGTGCAACCGTTGCAACGGGAACGCCGCCTGGCATTTGTAGGATTGAAAGAACACTATCCCAGCCATCGATAGAATTACTAGATTTTACGGGAACGCCGATTATAGGCAATGGTGATAAGGAAGCAATCATTCCCGGAAGATGCGCTGCACCACCTGCTCCTGCAATGATTACTGAAATGCCGCGTTTATGGGCGTTTTTTCCATAATCAAAAAGTTTGTCTGGTGTTCGGTGAGCAGAGACGATGTCTACTTCCACTTCGATGTCGAATTCCTTTAAAATATCTACCGCGTCCTGCATTACTGGCAGATCGCTAGTGCTTCCCATTATTATTGCTACTTTCATTGATTCAAGGTTTAAAATTCATACTTCGGATACGCTCAGTAACCAAGATTCAAGATTCTTGTTGATGAATTTGACATTTTGGTGTTTATTCTTTTGAGTTCATTAAATTTATTACGACGCTTATCATTATTTCCTTTTCTGCGGGATTGCTTTCCGCAATCAACAAAGTTAAGGCAACTAGCGTATTGTTGACGATTTTTTTTGTTCCATCTTCATTATAAAGAAAGTTGTTTTTAGCTAAATACCAAACAAATAGCCAGGCAGCTATCCGTTTATTGCCGTCGGTAAAGGAATGGTTTTTTACCACCAGATACAAAAGGTTTGCGGCTTTTTCCTCAAGACTTGGATAAAGGTCTTTTCCATCGAAGGTCTGGTCAATGACAGCGATAGAACTTTTAAAAGACTGATCTTTTTCGTTGCCAAAGAGGCTAGAACCACCAAACTTTACACGTAATTGTTCAATAGCCTTTATGGCTTCATAATAATCGATGCTGAACGATACTTCTCTTTCTGAAATTGTTTTTGAGAGTTTTTGATGGTCGTAATCATCCAAAATATCTAGCGCTCTTGAGTAATCAGAAAGTACTTCCATTAAACCTTGAGCTTCGTCTGTGTTTGAGATTTGTTTCGCCGCCCTATTTACCAGTTGGATGGTTTGTTGGAGTTGTTTTAGGCGTTTTTCATTTATGGTATAACCTTTAACTAAATGTTCTTTGATAATTTTGTTTGACCAGATCCGAAACTGGGTTCCGCGAATAGAATTTACTCTATACCCCACAGAGATAATTAAGTCAAGATTATATATTTTAATATCTCTGGTGACCTCTCTTTTTCCTTCAATTTGAACTTGTGCATTTTTTGCACAAGTTGCACTTTCTTCTAGTTCTCCAGTTTTGTATATATTATTAATATGTCTACCAATTGTGGTTCTGTCCGTATTGAATAACTCAGAAATTTTATATTGGTCCAACCAAAGAGAGTCATCTTCTAACAATACTTCAATGTTTGTATTGCCGTTATCAGTTTTAAAAATTAAAATATCACCTTTGGTTTTCATCTGTTGAAATAAAAATCACTTTTGTTTCAAACTCGTTGGGATTTCCGACAAGTTGATTCTTCTTCAGCTTCTTTCTTATTGTATCTATCGAGAATTCCTCGGTTGTTGAAATTTAATGTGTTTGTGAGTCAATTAAAATTTCAGTATTTGTACATAATCATTTTATCTTGATACAACTTCTATTGTCTTCTTAACCTCCTCTGCAATCTTTCGTGCTTCGTTAAGATCTTTGTTCACTATAGTTACGTGACCCATTTTTCTAAATGGACGGGTTTCTTTTTTGCCGTAGATGTGGGGGGTTACGCCTTCCATCGCGAGAATGTTTTCTATGTTTTTGTAGACCACGGGGCCGGTGTGGCCTTCGGCGCCTACTAAGTTTACCATTATCCCGCCAACTTTGCTATCTGTGTTGCCCAAAGGTAAATCTAAAATAGCTCTTATTTGTTGCTCAAATTGATTGGTGTAGCTGGCTTCAATGCTGTAATGACCGCTATTATGTGGTCTTGGTGCAACTTCGTTAACCAGGATTTCATCGTCTTCGGTCTGAAACATTTCTACTGCTAAAAGTCCGACGTGCTTAAAAGCTTTGGAAACTTTGGCGGCAACCGCTCTTGCTTTATCTGCAACTGCTTCATCTATTCTTGCGGGGCAGATTACGTACTCTACTTGATTGGCCTCTGGGTGGAATTCCATTTCTACAACTGGATAGGTTTTTACTTCCCCAGACGGGTTACGAGCAACAATTACTGCCAATTCATTTTTAAATGGAATCAGTTTTTCTGCAATGCAGGAACCTTCAGATAATGGGATAACATCCTCTGCCTCGCGGATGATGCTAACACCTTTTCCATCGTAACCTCCAGTGCAGCTTTTCCATACAAAGGGAAAGTGGAGTTCTTTGCGAACTATGGCTTCGTTTAACTCGTTTTTATCTTTATAAACTTTAAAAGGAGAGGTTGGAATTTGATGCTCTTTATAGAAAAGCTTCTGTATGCCTTTGTCCTGAATGTTTCGTAAGGTGGCAGCGCTAGGATATACTTTTATGCCTTCAGCTTCCAACTTTTCCAGCGCTTCTATGTTTACTCCTTCGATTTCAAAAGTAAGTACGTCCACCTTTTTTCCGAAGTTGTAAACTGTATCAAAGTCCATTAGGTCGCCTTGCTGAAAATGATCGGTTGCTATGCGGCAAGGGGCTTCATTGCTGGGGTCTAGTACGTGTGTGCGGATGTCCCATTTGCGGGTTTCATAAAGCATCATTTTGCCCAACTGCCCGCCGCCTAGAATGCCGAGAGTGAAGTTGGTGGAGAAGTAGTTCATGTCAGTTGTGGGTTTTCAGTTTTCTGTCGTGGGTTGTCAGTTCTTAGTTGATTTTGCAAAGATAGTTAATTCGGGATTTGTTAATTTGTTAATTTGTGATTCCTGTAGGTTCCTGATATAGGTTGACCCTTTTTAGCTAATTAATTCCCTTTTGATGTACCAAAGAGTTTTCAATACTAAAACGTCAATTGAGCTGAAAACCAAAAAAGATGGCGTTTTTAGGTGCTGACTATGTATTGTTCAAATGTATATATGTAGGCTTCTTGTCTTGTCCTAAAATAGCTATACACAAAAACAGTGTATATGGAACATCAAGAACAAGAGATTTATGCCCTTCGCAAGGATAAACTTAGTCATTTTGACAAGCGATTGATTTTTAAAATTGTCGAAGAAGTTGAAAATGGTTCTCCCAGAAAAGAAGTTATTCGGATCTATGGTATGGCAGCGTCCACTTTAGATGTCTGGATGAGGAAATTCAGTTCCCCTGACTATCGGGAACACACAAAGCGAAGAAGCTACACCAACCTTCAGAAGCGCACCATCGTTACAGCTATAGAGCAGGGCAGGCTATCTATCAAAGAGGCCAAAACGGCTTATAATGTTAGGGACGAAAAAACCATTCGAGATTGGTTATTTCAATATAAATCCGAAAAAGTCGAGATTTGTATTGATAATAATACTTCGATGGGTACGAAAAATCCAATTTCAAGAGATGTAGAGCAAGAAGCTTTACAAAAGGCCTTACGGGAAGCAGAACTTAAGATAAAGGCACTGAACACGCTAATTGATGTGGCTGAAGAACAGCTTAAAATTGATATCAGAAAAAAGTCTGGTGCCAAGCAGTGATGAAAATGAAACAGGATTTTCCCCAATTGGGGATAGCCGTTTTATGCCGATTGTTTGGCAAGACAAGGCACGCATATTATGATTCGTTATGGCGAAAAGAAAATAGTTCGATCAGGGAAGATATTATACTCCAGGAAGTAACCAATGTCAGAAAGGAACTACCGCGCTTGGGCACTAGAAAACTACACCATGTACTACAGGAAAGATTGATCTCCCATCAAATAAACTTCGGCAGGGATTATCTGTTTGATTTATTGTCGGAGCATAAATTATTGATTCGCCAAAGAAAAAGAAAGGCTATCACCACAGATTCCAGACATTGGATGAGAAAGTATAGCAACTTGGTAAAAGACCTTAGCATAACAAGACCAGAGCAAGTTTGGGTAAGCGACATCACGTATATCCGATTGTCCAATCAGTGGGGCTACCTAAGCTTGATAACCGATGCGTATTCAAGAAAAATAATGGGCTATAATTTTCGTCAGGACTTAGCTGCAGAAGGATGTATTGCTGCCCTAAAGATGGCTTTAGACAATAGGCTATATAATCAGCCAATTATTCATCATTCCGACAGAGGCTCCCAATACTGTTCCCACAACTATGTAAGTCTATTAATGAAAAATGATATCGGCATTAGCATGACGGAGAACGGAGACCCCTATGAGAATGCGTTGGCAGAGAGAATAAACGGTATCATCAAGTCAGAGTTCAATCTCTACAGCAGTCCTTTGGGCTTTGAGCAGACCAGCAAGCAAATAAGCAAGAGTATCAAGTCCTATAACGAACTAAGACCTCATGCAAGCTGTGACTATTTAACACCCGACCAAGCTCATTTCCAATCAGGAATATTAAAGAAAAGATGGAAGAACTATAATAAGGTTTTTAACTATGAAAAAACAGTTGTATAGTTACTTTAGGATTATCAATTATAGTTGTATAATTATATCAGGATTTATTTATTAATCTGTATAGTTATTTTAGGACGGGTCATCTATAGTATGGGTTCGTAGTTCAGTGCGTGAGTATGTATGGTTCGTGCTGCATTAGTGTATAGTTCCCCTACCTCTAATGCTACTCGAGTGCTACGTTTATGCTAGTATATCCCTACTAAACCCCTAGTATCATACTAGTATGTTAAAATAGAAAGCTTTTAAAAATGGATGGCTTAGGAGAGATTCATTTTTCAAATATTGTGTTTTTTAAAAATGAATATGTCTTTTTTTACTCTGTCTTAGGTCAATGCTAACTATTATGTAATTTCACGATAATTATTAAAAGAATTAATAAAATGAAGATTCATATAGAAACAGATCGGTTGCTGATGCGTGATATAGTGGAGGAGGATGTTAGTGGAATGTTTGCATTGGATTCTAATGCTGAGGTGCACGCTTTTTTGGGGAATAAACCTATCACTACTTTGGATGAAGCCAGAAAGACTATTGATTACATAAAAAATCAATACCTCGAAAATGGAATTGGGAGATGGGCTGTTGTGGAGAAGGAGAGTGGGGATTTTATTGGATGGAGCGGGTTTAAACTTATTACCGACGTTGTTAATGAAAGAACCCAGTATTACGATCTTGGCTACAGATTTATTAAAAAATACTGGGGAAAAGGTTATGCTTCTGAAACCGCTATAGCTTCCTTGAATCACGGATTTACAGCCTTGGATTTTGAAGAAATTGTTGGTATTGCCGATGTTGCGCATACAGCTTCCAATGCGATCTTGAAGAAAGTGGGTCTTATTAAAAGGAATAAATTTATCTATGATGGGACGCTCCATAATTTTTATTCGCTAACGAAAGATGAATTCATTTTTCCTTAAACTTGTCCTTAGTGTAGAAGGGGGTTTATTGATGCCGAATATCAAGAAATGGGATAGCGAGACTGTAAGAAATCTTTGGATTTTTTTGACTTTTAAATTTAGTCCCAGAATTTGATACTATAAATATATTCTGTTGTATTCTCGTCCTTTTTCAAAATGCTTAACGGGCTTGTTGGCGATTCGTGATATTGATAGTTATAGGTGTTTTTCACAGTTCCGTTTTCTCGATAGACTATATCTTTGATTCTATTTTCAGCATCATAACTAAAATAGTAGTGATGTCTGTCATTATCAAAATAACTCTCTAAAATTTTTCCTTCGGCATCGGTCAAGATTTCTATGGAACCACCTTGCATAACTTTGACGCCAATAATACGATCCTCATTATCATAAATTATACAATGATTATTTCCGCAAGTGGTGTTTTCTGAATTATGTCGCCCATAAATATGCTCGGAGATGTCTCCTACAGCATAAAATAAAATATCGTAACGATAGTTGCCATTATAAACGAAATGGTGTTGCCTGATCTTTAAATCATTTTGATTGCTGGAGTTGTATGGGTTTTCATATTTTTCAAGTTCGATTTTTTCCGAATAACTCAATTCCTTGTCCTTGTAATAATAAAGGGTCAGGTTTTTTTTATAACCTGTTTCTGTAACACTTTCTAATTCTTGGAAGCTGTTATAAGTGAATTTTTCTTCTTGACCGATTTCCCTGTTAGAACCTCTACTTTCAATTAAGTCAAGGTTTTGATCTTCGTTAAAACGAAATGTTTGAGAGCTTGTAAATTGCTTTTCGGTATTAAAAAGCTGAAATTGCTCTATCTTCATTTCATAGATCTTTTTGCCGAAATCAAATAGTTTTAAAACCTGCAATTTCTCGGGGCCATATTTGAATTTGTCCATATTCATTTGCTCATCAGCCAGTCTTTCCTTTGTGGTTTTTGAAGGAAGCTTTAAATTCTGTGTGAAGTATTTCTTCAATTTAGGAAACTGGGTTAGCAAACCTTCCAATTCCTCATCTTTTAATAAAAGTCGGAATGATTTACCATCCAAAATTTTAGAAGTTTTTGTGTATGCTGGAAACTCAATCATTAGCCCAGAAGTGTATGGAAATATAACCGCTTCAGAATAGTTGATTATCTTAGCGAAAGAGGTGTCAATTAAACTTGGATTTTGAATTTTTTCCACATCGTTTAGTTCGAGCTTTTCGGTTTGAAGCAAATAGAGTTTTTGGAATTGTGAGTTTGTAAGGCTAGCCAAAATTTTTTGTTGTTCTGCATTAGGTTTTATATCGATGTTTTCCAAGGTACCTGTATTTATATTCGCACTATAAAAATGCCTGGTAAAAAGTTTTATGTAGGTTCTGGAATCGGATAGATTTGCTGCTTCAAAATTGTACTCTAAGGAATAAATGGCAAAGTCATTGACCACGCTTAGAAGCTTTATATTTAAATTCTGAAATACGGGCTCTGCGTATTCATATTTTTCACGGTTATTGATTAAAATTTCCTTGGCAATATTAAGTTGCTTCTTAATAACTGCGTTTATTTCAAAGAATGAAACTGCATTTTCAACACTACTTATTGCAATTTTTTTAAGGTCTGCTTCGATTTTTTGCCATTGCTTATTTCCGTTTTTTAATTTGTCTTGATGAATCTTCAAGTCGGCCGGAACATAATCCTTGTTAAATGTTTCTTTTAAAATATGAGAAGAAATTTCGTAACTTCTATTTTTAAAGACATCCAAGGTTTGTGCGAATCCAATTTGAAAAACAAAAAACGCTAGTAGAGTAAGAAGAAACTGTTTTTGCATATCGGCTTATTTTTCGGAATAGAACTGGAGGATTAATTTTTGCTTCTCTTCCTTGAAATATATTCGAACCCTATAAAAGCCCTTAGTTTCTAAAAAGCGTTTTAAATCTTCGAAATCAATGGTTTCGTTGGAGTTTTTTGCAATAAATTTATTTTCACCAGCTGTTTTGCCTTCAATTTCTATTTCGGCTGCAACAAAATTTGAGCCGGCAAGCATTTCAGTGGTAGTGGCGTGCAGATTAATGTTGTTGCCATTACTTGGATAATCGAAGTGTAGATTGGCGTCGGTGATTTCAAAGCCATAAAACTTATCTATCTCACCCTTTATCAATGGAAAATCGTTCGTTCTAGGGCTCCAAAACTTAATTTGTGGCTCTATTCTCGGTTCTGCTTTTATAACCTCTACTTTAAGAAAATCTTTTATGATACCAGGAGTGAAACAGACATTTTTATCGGCGGCATAATCTATCTCGAACTTGGCTTCTCGCAGATAAATGGATTTGGTGTCGAAATATCCTGTAAAAACTTGGTTTTCAGAGGTGCTTCTTAAAGGACTATTCTCCAAGCTTATCCCAATTCGATTGGTTTGCAAACTTGCCCAAAATATCTTTTTTTCAGAATAACTATAATTGAAGCTTGCGTCGAAGTTACTAATATATCCTTCTGTTTTGCACGGGTTCAAATTGATCTTTACGTGTTTGGATAGGGGTAGATAGAAAGAGAATTCACGGAATAAAAGTAACTTCATACTTGAATGCCCCCCACTTTGATCGCCGTCTGAGCGAAAATTGGTGTAAAATATTTTCTCGTAGTTTAAGCCTTCAAAAGGAACTAGGTAATCTGGGAAATAAGGAGAAATGTTTTTATAATCGATTAAAGCAGGAAGATTTGGTACAAACTTAATTTGGTCGTTGGGTAAGGATCTGTCGTAACATTTACAATCGTCTTTATCTTCCGCCACAATTATGATTTCGCCTTCTTTATAATGCAATATTTCATCTTTTCCATTTACACCAAAGTTAATCCATTCTCCATCGCGTTTTCTAGCTTTAAAATGTCCTCGGGTGAGCAACTTTCCTGTTTCATCATAGAGTTCATAAACTCCGTTTGGCTCGTTGTTTTTCATTTGATGGAAGGTTCGCATTTGTCCGTTTTCAAAATAGGAAATTGCTTCACCTTCTCCTGTGACAAGGTTTGTTTCGTGAACATTTCTCAACCTATTTCCGGCATAAAACTGTCTTGATATAAGAATGGAATCTGTTTTGGTATAAAGTAAATTACTAGAAAGAGTATCACCTGTAGCCGCAAGAAAAAGAGAGGTTTTGTCGCTGTAATTCTGCATTTCTTTCAGTTTTCCGTTGGGATAATATTCAAAACGCGAGTCGCTTTTACCTAAGGAATCGTTATAGGACCTTTGAATCAAGGCTCCGTATTCATCATATTGATATGCTTCTTTATATTGATGATTAGGATAATATTTTTGGCGGCTAATCAGGATGCCTCCAGATTTCTTTTTAACCCAGTTTCCAACAGGCTTTCCATGCTGAAATTCATAATGGATTAATGTGTCTTTCGAAACCGCATCGTAAACCATCCATTTTCCATGTGGTAAACCTTTGTCGAATTCAATCTTGAAAAAAGGACTGCCATCAGCGTACTGCCATTCATATTTTCCTTGGGTTTCAGTATTGGTAACCAAGTTTTCAGTGAACCATTTAGGGTTGGATTTCTCCTTTATTTTCGAAGCTATTTTAATTAGCTTTTCTTGCTTCTCTTCAACAAAACTACCGTTGGTCAATACCTGAAGAATATTGCCATTTTGTGTAAGACTCGCCACTTGTAAGTGGTAATCGTCATCGGCCATAAAGTGGATTCTTCTGGGTTGCTCGTTGCTAAAAAAGTCATAGCCATACAGGGGTTGGGAGGAATTGGTCATCCAAAGCACGGAGGCTAGTTTTTGTTCCGGAAAAAATTCCAGTTTAAAAACTCCAAGCACATTTATTTCTTTTCTATATCCGTCTTCAAAGCTTTCTTGCACAATATTGTCTCCATCCCCTTTGGCATAAAATTTCCGCAATAAGTTCCCATTTCGGTCATAAGTTTTATTCCATCCTATATACTTATAATCTTTTCCATTGGATTGATAGGTGAAATCTTCCTTTAAGGCACCGTTTTCATAAAAACTTTGATATTTCCCGTTTAACACCCCATCTTTTAAAAGCATTGTCATTTCCAGTTTTCCATTGGGAAAATAGGAGTTATGGAATCCATTTTTTAGTCCGTTTTTCCATTCGGTGGTAGTTAGTAATTTGCCATCCTTCCACCTCGTTTCTGTACCCACTTGCTGGGAAACTAATTTTTTGTCGACTTCTACAATTTCGAAAAATGCTTGATAGTTTAACATCCCTTCCTTGTCCCAGCGTTCTTCAACACCATCTTTTAAGTCGTTTGTGTAGTTTTCTCTTTGGTATAGTTCACCTGTCCGAGACGAGAAAGATTCCACGGGGCCATTTTTCTTAAAGTTTTTCCAATGTTCCACGCGCTGCTTCATTCCATTTTGTTGGTAAACAATTACTTCGCCATCATATACATTTTTGAGGATGGAATCATTCACTTTTATTTCTTCATAAAACACGCCCTTTCGCTGTGGCTTTCCATTGGAGTTGAAATAGGAATAGGGGCCGTGCTGCAAATCGTTTTTATAGAAAACTTCAGATTTTAGACTATTGGTTTTGTTCTTGTGGTATTCTATACAAATTCCATCTTTCTTTCCTTTCTTGTAATTACAGTCTTGAGAAATGTCGCCATTATTGTAGTAATATCTTATCCTGCCGTCTAGAACCGATACTTCTTTTCCTTCTCCGTTGATAGTTAGAATAAAATTTTCATCGCGTTGCAGGTTTCCATTGGTATCATAGGTTTTCTTCTTATTGATAGAAAGCCCGTTTTTGTATTTTCCTTCTTCCTTTAGAGTTCCATTGGGGTTGTAAAGCCAATATTGACCATTCTTTTGTCCGTTTTTAAAATTGGTTTTTTCGACTAGAAGTCCGTCGTTTTGATATGCTTTTCTCACTCCATCCAGCACCGATTTCTCTTCGTTGGGAATGGCCTTGTAGTGTTCAATTAAATTGAGGGAACCATCCATTTGGAAATATTCTTTTTTTCCGAACAAGAGTCCATTTTTGAAATGGCCGATGGCGCTCAAGTTTCCACCAGCGTGAAATAGCTTTTGGATGCCGTGTTTCTTCCCGTTTTTAGTTTCACTTATTTCCAGGGTATCCTTGTTAGCATTTAAAACAAGCATTTTATTGTTTTCCTTAATGGTATCACGAAGAGGATAATCTCCTGGCTGGGCAAAAGAGGTCATTGCAAAAAGCGCAAGTAGTAGGAAAAGACCACAACGAAGGGGATTTGGAAGGAGCATTGAGTAAAAGGTTTATGGACACAAAGATAGGGATCGCGTTATTATAATTCGGATTTATAGATGAGGAAATCGAGACTGGTTTTTGTCTTTTCGGAAGTTAGTTCTAGAGGTAATTTGGAAAGCTAATAGTTACATCCATAGTGAAACAATTTCTAGATATGTCTCTCCAGATAAATATTGTTCCCTATGCTTTCTTTAGTTATTCGGGGTTTCTTTTTACATTTGAAGAAATTTGATTGTATAATTCTCGTCCTTGATAAACCCAGTCATTAAGGCTGAAATAAAACCTAATAAAATGCTCCAAGATAATACCCAACTTATAAAATACACATTTGAAGAAAGTATCCCAATGCATAAGTTTTTGGGATTAAAAATAGTTTTGCTCGAAAAGAACTTCGCAAGAATTACAGTACCTTTTAGAAAGGAATTGGTAGGCGACTTTAGGAATAACAGATGGCACGGCGGCGTTATTGCCACCGTTATGGATTCAGTAGGAGGGCTTATTGGAGCTACGCATTTTACTTCCCTAGAAGATAAGATATCGACTATTGATTTGAGGGTAGATTACCTGCAAGGTGCCGAACCCGAAGCGATTATGGTGGAAGGAAAAATCATTAGGTTTGGAAATAGAATACTTGTAGCGCGAATGAAAGCCTTTCAAAATGACAAATTAATAGCCGAAGGAAAAGGGGTATATAATTTTGTTAGAATGAATGCTGATGGAGTAGAGAGTGATGATGATACATTAGATATGTAATTTAATAATTATTTAGAAAATCTTCGGCCAATTGGTATCCAGAAGCTTTAAGCAAAAGTGGAACGGCAGTATAAGATGTTAATGGGCTATTTTCACAAGTGGTTGAGATAGAGTTTCACTGAAAGACTAAGCCCTGTGTATCCATCTGATTAAATACTAGATTAATATTTAATCAGATGGAAAGAAACTCTTTGCTAATTCAACAAAAACTACTATTAATTTCTAAGTAAACATTAGAACAAGCCCTCAATAACACCATTTTTATCAATGGTGATGTTCTCGGCAGCAGGGGTAGTTGGCAATCCAGGCATACGCAACATATTGCCAGCAATAGGGATTATAAATCCTGCGCCTGTAGCAATTTCAAACTCCCTAATATTTATATCAAAGTGCTCTGGACGTCCCAATAACTTCTGATTATCACTAAAGCTTTTTTCTGTTTTTGCCATACAGACTGGTAAATTTCCAAAGCCCATTGCTTCGTATTTGCGCAATTGCGATTTAGCTAAATCGCTTAATACAACGTTGTCTGCACGATAAATAGTTTGGCAAATCTTTTCCATTTTGGTATGGACATTCTCCTCGAGACTATAGGTGGGATGAAATTGGTTAGTACAAGAATTCGCAGCCGTAATAACTTCTCCAGCCAAAGCTAAACACCCGTTTCCGCCCTTCTCCCAACCATAGCTCATAGCTATAGGAATGCCCAATTTTTTACAATGCTCTTCCACCACTTGCATTTCAGCTTCCGTATCAGTTTTAAAGGCGTTTAATGAAACTACAATAGGGATTCCAAAACTCTTTAGACTGGCGATATGTCCTTCCAGATTGGGAAGTCCTTTTTTAAGTGCTTCTACGTCTTCTTGCGTAATTTCTTTCAACGATTTGCCACCGTGGTATTTTAAGGCTCTTATGGTAGCCACCAAGACAATGGCTTTAGGAGAGATCCCAGCGGCGCGACACTTAATATTCAAAAATTTCTCTGCGCCTAAATCAGAACCGAATCCGGCTTCAGTTATGGTGTAATCACTGAGGGTCATTCCCATTTTTGTCGCGATAATAGAATTGGTTCCTTGTGCAATATTTGCAAAAGGCCCGCCGTGGATAATTGCTGGATTTCCTTCGAGGGTTTGGACTAAATTGGGTTTTATGGCATCTTTTAAAAGTACGGCCATTGCACCGTGTGCCTTTAAATCTTTTGCAAATACAGGCTTTCCTTCCCAAGTATCACCCACATAGATATTCCCACATCTTTCTTTTAGGTCTTCTAAATCTGATGATAAGCATAGAATTGCCATAATTTCGGAAGCTGCGGTAATATTAAAACCGGTTTCGCGTGGAACGCCCCCAGCTACTCCGCCAAGTGCGGTCACAATATTTCTCAATGCACGGTCATTCATATCCATACACCGTTTCCAAACTACAGTTCTAGGATCGATACCTAGGCTTCTCGATTTACTTTGAATATTATTTTCTATAAGGCTAGAAAGAAGATTGTTAGCTTTTTCAATAGCGTGAAAATCTCCTGTAAAATGCAGGTTAATATCAACCATAGGAATAACCTGGCTCCAACCTCCACCGGCAGCTCCACCTTTAATACCAAATACAGGGCCTAAACTGGGTTCCCGAATTACGGCAACCGCTTTCTTGTTTAAAATATTAAGCGCATCTACCAACCCTATGGAAGTTGTTGTTTTTCCTTCGCCAGGAGGAGTAGGCGTGATTGCAGTCACTAAAATGAGATTGTTCTCTTTTACCTTCTCTTCATCAATAATATTTAAAGGAATTTTTGCTTTGTCGTTACCGTAGTACTCCAGCTTCTCTTCTGGAAGTCCTAGTTTTGCAGCGATTTCTTTAATATGTTTAGGGGTAACACTTTGTGCAATTTGTATTTCGGTCATAACATTACTGTTTTTTAAATAATAGTATAAAAATTGAATCCTATTTCTCGAAAAGTGGTTTGTATTTCTCTTTTTCAATTAGTATCAAGGTGAAATTTAGTATTGCCACAACCAAGGCAGGAAGAGCATCTATTAGATCTTGGTTTGAGATACTAAAAATTAAAAAGGCGACAGATAAAGGGAAAAGGACTATTAGTAAAAAAGGAGTCCATTTATTGAATACTAATAATAAGCCTAAAATGATTTCAAAAAAGTATAAGAATGGAAGGTAGACTACCACCGAATATATAAAATCCATTGCATCCTCAGGCATCTTTCCATAGCTAGTAGGTAGAAAATGGAAAAATTGATTTAATGCGTAAACTATTAAGAACAAGCCTAAGATAACTCTTAGCCAGGTTTTAAGGGATTGGTTGTTTTTCATAATATTAAGTTTTATATTAGGTAAATTTAAAGTTTTAATAAAAGAGATAATATGACAATTGTCAGTCCTTTTTGCCGTGCTGAAGTTTGCAATACTTGTAACAAATATGAAAGCATTTCAAAATGACAAATTGATTGCGGAAGGAAAAGGGAGGTATGATTTTGTTAGAATGAAGGAGCATCGCGAAGCGAGCGATGACAATCAAGAAGTATAGTTGTATTCATAAAAGAACTCCTGCAAACAATGAATGTTGACACCTTAAAAGAAATAATTGAATCAGAAGCTGCCGCGGCAGTTTACTTTTCTGCGCCTAATTGTGGGGTGTGCACTGCTTTAAGACCAAAAGTTGAGGAGATGTTTTCCGCAAGTTTTCCTGCAATAAAATTTGTGCACGTTGAGATAGATAAATCGCCCGGAATTTCGGGGGAATACGGGGTGTTTTCTGCGCCTACCTTATTGGTTTTCTTTGAAGGGAAGGAGTTTTTGAGGAAAGTAAGGTTGATGGGGATACAGGAACTTTACGACAAGATAGAACGGCCTTACTTAATGTTGATGGGGTAATTGTATTTTGTTTTTAGAAATAGTTAAAACAAAACTAGATATAGCCATCTTTTAACCACAAAGTACACAAAAATTTCAATAAGGGCACAAAGAGTTTTGGGCTCTTTTTTACACTAGTTTTTTATTTGTTTTTCTGGATTAAGAAAGATGGATTTTTTTTAAGAAACTAGGAGTATACTAGGAGTATAGTAGGGAATTACTAGCATAAAAGTAGGACTCGAGTAGCACTACAGGTACCTGAACAATACATAGATATGGTATGAATGTACAGAGATACACTCTGAACTACGAATACATATTTTTGAACCATACATAGATGCGGTTTAACAAGGCTTGTTTTTATCTATAAATCTTCTGTTTTCTCCTGATTTTTGGTTCTATTGACTTTTTAATGATGGGAAGCTTTTTGAAATATAAAATTAATTTTCTCGCTTTACGGTTTTCCGTAAAAATGGGTGGAGATTTTGTCTTAAGTTTGGGAGGATTAACAACTTAGCGTGGCGTACATATGGGATATATACGACATAAATATAATAGTTATGGCGTATATCCACATGTTGAGCATAATTTGACCAAAAAATGAAAATTCTTACTTTATTTATATTTTTTAGCATTACAATTACCTATTCCCAAACAGCGGAATACGGAAAATTAACAAGCAAATCAGATTATGAAATTTATCTAACCAAAACTGGCGACACTTTAAAAGTTGGAGATACTTTGACAATCGGAATCCCTACGTCTGATTTAGGATTTACATTTATTTCCCAAGGTGGACAAA
Source organism: Aequorivita sp. (assembly GCA_034675805.1). Lineage (GTDB taxonomy): Bacteria > Bacteroidota > Bacteroidia > Flavobacteriales > Flavobacteriaceae > Aequorivita. The sequence continues at coordinate 2,648,504 of JAUCCX010000001.1, forward strand.
GAGTATCAAATACTTTGTCTGACAAAAAAGTAATTGTGGACAAACTTAAAACGTATGGAACTAAAAAAAGTGGATATAAAATGTATGCACATTTTAAAGGTTATGGATTAATTCCTGTCTTAATTGATTATGATTCAGCTCTTGAACTTGGCGAAATAAAAAATTCAAAAATAAAACTGACTAAAGAACAAGCTATTTCGAAATTAAAAGAAGCAAAAGAATTATTAGATTTAGAAGTTATAACTCAAGAGGATTATGACATATTAAAATCTGAATTGACACTATTAATCCTGAAATAAAAACTATGCACAACAAGAACTGAGGTGAAAACCACACATTTCTTCATTAATTTTTGACATTAATATTCTAGGCTTACAGGTTAAAAAAATAGATCTGTAAGCTATTTTTTGATCTTTAGTTTTACCAGCCTCCCGTGTAGTTTAATGTTTTTGCCAAGTTGTTGGGATATGTTCTGCACTGTGGGCAAAGGCAAAAAGCATAGGCAATAATTTTATGATACTTGAATGGAAAGATCCAATGCTTATTAAATTATTGCTTATGCTGTGGGGAACAGTAGGCTCTTGCGATTGAAGGATTGTAGCCTGCGGAACGAAAGAATGAGTAAGTGCCGGAGGTGGGGGTAGATTGTGTGCTAATGGCTTCGTTTCTTCGGTTTAATCTATAATTTTTGGATGGTATTGTAACTAAATGTTACTTCTTTGAGGAATCCCGTAATAAATTTAGAATTTTTTAGGTTAAGTTTGAATGCTATAGTATTATATTTAAATAATTGTGGTTAGGTATAAAATGGGAATAAACACTATATGGTGTTTATCCACATGTTGCCAGTAATTTAAAAATGAAGACGATAGAAATAAAATCCTTTACCGAACTAACAGAATTAATCACTTCTGATGAATATACCTGTGGACATTATGTTTATAGAGGGATTTCGGATTCTAAAAATCACAAATTAATTCCTGCAGTCGGCAGAATTGACGAAGATATACTTTGTGGATTAACAATCAGAAGAATATGAATTAGAAATCTTAAACAGATTCAAATTAAGAGCTAATTCAGAAATAAATCCTGCACCAAAAGATGATTGGGAATGGCTAGCTCTTGCCCAACATCATGGCTTACCGACACGACTATTAGATTGGACAAGTAGCCCTCTAATTGCGTTATACTTTGCTACAAAGCCAAATATTCTGCATAACGGAAAAATTGAAAAATGCAATCCAAATGGAGGTGCCATTTTCGCCCTTCATACTTGTGGATATATAGATACTAATTGTATTTATTCACCATTTGACTTTGATGAATATGGTATATTCTATCCACCACATATTACCAAAAGAATTACAGGTCAATTTGGGCTTTTCTCAATTCAACCTAATCCAAGGGAGGAATTGCAGACCGGATTTGAAGACGATTTAGATAAAACCATTACTAAATTTACATTTAAATGTGAAGTAGCCGAAGAGATTCAAAGAAAACTCTACCTTCTCGGAATTAGACACGAAACTGTTTTTCCAGATTTGGACGGATTTTCATATGATTTAAAAGTGAAATTTAATGTCACTAGTTGTCATACGTCAGAAAGTAAATGTATGTAAAAACTACTGGCAACACAGTATATAAGCTATGGCTTGGTCCGTGCCTACTTGGAAAATCCTGAGGATTTTCCAAAGCCAGTTTTTATTTGGAGAGGTTCGTGCTTTAACACGCCACAGCTCATATACATAAACGTTAGCAAATATTAAAAAAAAATAGTGTTTAAAGTTAAAATATCTTTATAATTGTCTTCAAATCAAACATTAACTAAAATCCAAATATTATGAAAACATTATTTTTTACAATTCTAATCTTCATTGTTTCAACTCTAACGGGTTATTCTCAAACGTATGGAACTTCAACAACTGGGCAAACCGACATTTTCGGTAACACCACTACTACCCATACCAATTCTAATGGTTATAATTCAGGAACTTCTACGACGGGTCAAACTGATATTTTTGGAAACACTACAACCACACATAAAAATTCTAACGGTTATAATTCAGGGTCTTCGACGACCGGACAAACTGATATTTTTGGGAATACTACTACTAGACATAATAATACTAACGGTTATAATTCAGGATCTTCAACAACTGGGCAAACTGATATTTTCGGTAATACTACGACTACGCATAAAACTTCTAATGGTTACAATTCAGGTTCTTCCACAACTGGACAAACTGATATTTTTGGGAATACAACTACTACACATAAAGATAGCAACGGTAGAGTTATTGGAACTTCCACAACTGGACAAAAGGATATATTTGGAAATACAACTACTACTTATAAGAAAAGAGATTAGTAAATTATAAATTGGAGTTATTAGTATTAAAAGAGTGGTGTAATAATCACTCTTTTTTCAGTTTATGTAGAAAAAACATTTGCTAACACTGGTAACCGTTGCACAACCCCCTAATCCTATAAAAATTAACTCCATTTAAGCCGCTTTAAGCGGCTTTGTTTTTTGGTCAGTCTATAAAATGGACAGAATTTGGATTCCTTACAAAGGAGCCAATCCGTTTCTGGAGCAAGGTTTTGGGTGAAAAAAGGGAAACAAGGTAGAAATTGTTCGCGGGAATATGGGCGCTGAGACTGAAAGAGTTGGGGAGTTTTTCTTGTTATATCTTTTTTCCTTGCATATCAGGAAATTACGAAAATTCCTTAACTTGTGCAACAGGCACAGCGTGTATAAGCCATCGCTAGGACTGACTGTGGCATCACACGCAACGGCTCATAAACATAAACGATGTGCAACATTTAGGAGGCTTATGAGAAAAAATGGAATCTTTATTAGTTATAGTCATAAAGACAAGACTTGGTTAGATAAGATAATGGTTCATTTAAAACCATTAATTAGAAAAGAGAAGATTAGAGTTTGGGATGATTCACAGATAAAGCCTGGAACTTCGTGGAATGAAGAAATCAAGAAGGCTATCAATGAATCGAGAATCGCGCTTTTATTAGTTTCAGCCAATTTTTTGAATTCAGACTTCATAATGGAAAATGAATTTCCACAAATACTTGGCAACGCAGAAAAAGGGAATACTCTTATATATTGGGTTGCTATAGGACATTCACTATATGATGAAACTGCATTGAAAGATATCCAAGCAGTCAATGACCCAAATTTACCGCTTCAGCAATTTAATGAAGCTGACCTTGACAAGGAACTTGTTAGCATATCTCGTAAAGTATCGAATGCGATTGAAGTTAATATGATATCTAACTTCACAAAAGTAGTAGATGAGTTTGTGCCGCAACAAAAGGCATTTTTAGATAAGAAACCCCTTGATGTAAAAGATCGGGATTTTTCACTTCAAGCAAATCAAATAAATGATGAAATTCACTTCACCAGCGGGGACTATCTTTTTGAAAAAATTACTGTTGATGATTTTGATAAATTAGATAAGGGATCAAAACAACTCTTAAGGTCGTTTGAAAGAACTATGAATGACTTATTTGATAGATGGACGGAACTTCGACCCAAAAGCGAAGATCGTGATGAATTTGTAAAAGAAGATGCAAGAAAAGAAATGAGCGAGATAAGAAAGAGTTTGTGTGTAGAATTGAACTCAATTTTAGATTTTCTTGGTTCAATGGGGAAGCATCTAGACGATCATTATCACCATGTTAGATACATTTGTTCTCAAGCTGAAAATTAAAAAGCCAGTAACAATGGAAAACAAATAATAGAATGTTGGAGGTGTTCTGCTGTTACAATCTTGTAAGCTTTTTATTTACAATTAGATTCACAGCCCAAACCCTAGACCCCAACAACTTCAGCCAAAAACCCATCAATCAACCCTGCCGGCTGACTAGTAACAGGGACCGGAAAGTCAAACCAATGTTGTGTTTCTTTGTCGAAACCTGTTCTGTTTAAATAATTGTGTAAGGCCAAGTTTAATCCCTTGGTATATTTTGGATGATCCGCGCCTTGAAGATCCTGATGGTATAAATCGTTTTGCGCAAAGCCTTCAAAAGTAGGTCCCGAAATAGTTATTCCAAAATCTTGCGGCTCTTGACCAATGGGACTGTGAATAGTAGTTGTAAACTGATGCCAATATGCCGACTGAATACAATTGCGTTCAAATAATTGCTTTACCACATCTAGAGAATCGATGGTTTCTTGTTCCGTTTGGGTGGGAAACCCGTACATAAGATATGCGTGAACCATAATCTTGTTTTCAGAAAAGTTGTGGGTAACGCGCGTTACTTGCGCTATATCAACCCCTTTTTTCATTTTGGCAAGTAATCTATCCGAAGCGACTTCCAAGCCACCCGTTACAGCGATACAACCCGCTCTTGCCATTACTTCACAGAGCTCAAAGCTAAATGTCTTTTCAAAACGAATATTCGTCCACCAAGTGATCTTTACATTTCTTTCTATTAATGCATTTGACAATGCTCTTAGCATTTTAGGTGGTGCAGCTTCATCCACAAAATGGAAACCTGAAATACCAGTATCTTTTACTATTTTTTCAATCTTATCTACTAAATCTTCTGCGGTTGTGTTTTGATAATTTCCAATATAATCCAGACTCACATCGCAAAAGGAACATTGTTTCCAATAGCATCCGTGAGAGATGGTCATTTTATTCCATCTGGCATCCGTCCACATCCGGTGCATAGGATTCACCACATCTAAAAAAGACACATATTTATCAAAAGGCAACCCAGAATAATTGGGTGCAGGTAAGTTTTTATGGTGGTAAATGGCGTTTGGAATCTTATTCTTATAAATTACAGCATCGTTTTCAAGCACATAGGTTCTTTCCAAATCTTCTATGGTAAGCTTACCTTCCAGATAACCAAGCATTTTTAGCAAAGGTCCTTCCCCGCTGTCCAAGGAAATAAAGTCCACAAATTCAAAAATCCGTGGATCTGTAAGCGAGCGTAGTTCTGTGTTGCAATAGCCCCCACCGAAGGCAACGTGAATATCAGGAAAAAACTGTTTGGTAAATTGGGCACACCGTAAGGCTGCAAACAAGTTTCCAGGAAAAGGAATGGTAAAGCAAACCAATATTGGCTTCTCACTTTTAATGTTTTCTATTAAAATATCCAGCATTTTCTCCTCAATGAGTGTCGGCTGGAAACTTAAAAACTCATCTATTTCATTAAAGCTACTTGCCGAAGTGGCAATCTGCTCGGCATATTTAGTAAAGGCAAAAAACTCATCTACATTAGCTTGAATAAAATCCCCTATTTCTTCAATAAAAAGCGTTCCATAATGTTTTGCTTTATCTATAATACCAATCTCTCCCGCGTCCCATTTGATACTAGTATTTACTTTAGAAAGTCTATGACCTAAGGGTAAGAAATTGGGCTCTAAAATTTTATGCGCTGTTGCAAGATCCTGCTTTTGAAGAAAAGGAATAACAACATCCACGCATTGAATGTACTTCGCCTGCATTCTGCGAACTTCCGGATAATCATAGTGCCTTAGAATTTGTGCTTCTTGAAACATAGCGCGAAGAAAATCACCCGTAAAAATTGCAGTAAAAAGTTCTATACTTAAATCGCAAGAATGCAGAGCAATGTCGTGCTCTTCCAGAAATCCTTTTAAATATGCCGATGCCGGATATGCCGTATTCAGCTGGGTAAATGGTGGGGTAATAAAAAGAATTTTGGATTGCATCGGGTAAAGATATGGTTCTTTGAAATATGGTGAGTGAAATGGAATTGGTAATTGTAAATTGATAAGTCCTATATTTGACATTTTCCTCGCTAACGTCTGATGGTACAGCCTTTGGCGTGAAGACCAACAGTTTAAAACATTGTAAAAAGACCTTATGAAACTAAAAATATTTATATATAGCTTATTAATAGTATTGTTTTCAAATTGCGGCAGCGAGGACGATAATAAAATATTCAACCCCTGCGAAACAACTCCTTTTCCTGGAATAGAAGGTGTTACACAATCTAATTTTCGGTTACAAACCTTCACTGACGATTATGAAACTGGAATATTAATTACATCTACAATCAAAAACAATAATGACGAACCCGTTTCGGGACATACCAATTTTACACTTATAAATAATGGTGTTACACAAACCTATGGAACTGTAAATAATGTACCACAATCTTGCTTAGAAATAGAGGCTAATTCAAGTTGCTCTTTTGAGATGCGTGTCTCCATATCTGGAGACCATCCAATAAGTTTAAATTCAAAATTACTGTGTTTTTATTATTCAAGATATTAATTCCCCAGCTGGCGAGGGCGTTCCGCCCGTTTCTACACACATAATTTATATTTAAGCAAAAGACCAAAAGTGCCCAACTCATTACAATTCACTATCTTCGGATAAGGAATCAAGCTTCCTATAAACCCTTCCATAATTGAAAATATTTTCTAATTTGTTTAAGTCGTTAAACGCTTTTTAGTGAAGATATTTACCTGAAAAAGATTGTCTTTAATTTAAATTATATCTTTAAGTGCTTCTATTCTTTTCTAATCTCGGCTATGTTCCCTGAATAGGAAACATCACTTCTATTAGCGCTTGAAATGGTAAGTAAAGCGGCGCCGTCAAAACTAATAGAGATTGTAATGCCATAGCTGTTACTGTCCGTTTTAACATCCATCGCAACTTCATAGCTTTTCTTGCGTTTTTTAAGTTTATAATTTTCAGGGGCGCCCGCAAAGACCATCCCTTGGTCGTTATCCAGACTAGCAGCACCATAGGCACGTCCAAAAAAAGGTAGATTACTACTCACCATTTCAGGGCTAAAGATTACCCCGCCAGAATCTGGATTTAGGTTTATTGGAGGCAAATTAAGGGGAAGCACCATTTTAGCTATGAAGGCGTACTCCCTAGAATTCACCAAATCAGAAACTTCGCTAGACACTGCCGCTTTGCGTTCGGCTCTTTCTTCTTTTTTGCTTAGTTCCTGTGCCATGCTTTTGGCTCCAACAAATAAGAACACACTTAATACTAAATAAATTAGCTTTCTCATAATCATTAATTTTAATTGGTTAAACTTTTTAGACGGGCGTTACCCTTTTGGAGCAATACCAATTTTGTTTTGATAGCTTATAGTGCTGCCGTTAGTAGTGTATAAACTCCGTTTCTTTTAAAATGCCGAAGGTCGCTAGCAATAATAAATAATCCGAACAGCTATGCGTTCATAACAAATTTGAATTGTTTAATTACGGCTACCTAAAAATAAACTATTTTTTTTATATATAGTCTTTGCTATACAGTTTAAATTAGCCTTAATCACTTGATATCCAGAAGTGCAAGCTGGAGTGAATGGAAAAACCCAGAGAACAGAGCCCACAGTTAAATTTCAAAATTACTATGTTTTTATTATACAAGATATTAAATCCATTTCCCACTGAAGAGAAGCAATTCTAGTTTTAAAAATTTTCGACAAAAGCGAGACCCTTTCAAAAGTGGTCTTTTAATCCCTTAAATCTTCGCCTGATAAGTATACAATTCATAATACCTACCTTCTTTAGCAATCAATTGGTCGTGGGTGCCACGTTCTACTATATGACCGGCTTCAATAACTAAAATTTGGTCTGCCTTTCTAATGGTGCTTAAGCGGTGCGCAATAACGATAGTGGTTCTGTCTTTAACCAATTCAGCTAAACTTTTCTGGATTAAAGCCTCGCTTTGGGTGTCTAAATTTGAAGTGGCTTCATCTAAAATTATAATCTTTGGATTGGCTAAAATAGCCCGAGCAACAGCTAAACGTTGCCTTTGGCCCCCAGAAAGCTTTACGCCTCTTTCTCCAATTAAGGTATCTAAACCTTCATCGAATCGGTCTGTAAATTCGTTTACATAAGCTGCCTTTACCGCATTTTGAACTTCTGCTTCGGTGGCATTCGGTCTTGGGAACATTATATTTTCACGGATAGTGCCCTCAAATAAAAATTCATCCTGCAATACCACGCCTAAATATTGGCGGTAGCTACTTAATTTAACCTTCGATAAATCTTGATTATCAACGGTAACTTTACCAGATTGTGGAGTTAAAAATGTAGCCGAGAGACCAGCAATGGTTGATTTACCCGACCCGGAACTTCCCACTAAAGCGGTTACAGAACCAGCTGGGGCTTTAAAATTAATATTATGCAGAATCTGTTTACCCTCGTCATACGAAAATGAAACATCATTAAATTCGATGTCCCCTTTTATCGTATTCAATATAATATTTCGATTTTGGTTATCTTCTTCGGCAGTCATATTCATAAGCTCTTCTGTTCTATCCAGCCCGGCTAATGCTTCTGTTAACTGACTTCCTATATTGCTCATTTGAATAATGGGCGCAATCATAAACCCAAGAATTAAGGTGAAGAATAAGAAATCTCCAGTTGTCATTTCACCAATCATCATATAATAACCTCCCATACCCATAATTCCTGTGGTGGCCAGTCCGATTAAAAACGTGGCAGAGCTAGTCATTAAAGCGGTTGCTGTTAAACTCTTTTTTACGTTTTGGTATAATTTATCAACCCCGTGTTCAAAAACAATATTTTCTTGTTCTTCTGCATTGAATGCTTTGATAACGCGAACTCCCGCAAGTGTTTCTGTTAGCCTACCGGTAACTTCGGCATTAATTTTACCACGCGATCTAAAAATGGGACGAATGTATTTAAAGGCTTTCAAGGCGATAAAGCCAAATATAGATAGGGGCACAAATACAAAAAGTGTCATCCAAGCATTTAGTTTGATTAAAATAATTAAGGAAACTATAGCCGTAAATGTACCACCTACCAATTGTACCAAGCCTGTACCTATAAGATTTCTAACGCCCTCAACATCGGACATTATTCTTGAAACCAAGGCCCCGGATTTGGTGTTATCAAAGAAACTGATAGGTAGAGAAAGTACTTTTTTCTGTACTTGAGATCGCAATTCACTTATTAAATATTGAGCTTGTACACTTAGTATTCTAGTAAGTAAAAATGAGGTTACTGCCTGTACAATTATGGCACTTATTACTATGGCAATTAAAGTATATAGTTGGGAGTAGTCTTTATTTGGAACAACATCATCAAGCAATACTTTACTCTGCCAAGGTAAAACCAAACCCGACAAACTTTTAATAACAATCAAGATTAAACCAACAAAAACTAAATTTCGCCTAGGCCAAATTATCGTTTTGAAAGCCTGAAGCATTGTAACTTTTGGCTGTGATTTGTCCTTAATTTTTGACTTCTCTTTTAAATGCTGCATATTTTCTTATAAATAATAGTTCGTAAAAATAGGTATTAAAGGAGGGTTAATTGGATATAGTTAACTAAAAGTATTCTGGTGCGGGTGCCACGTCAATGTCCGCCACAACGCTATTTTTTTGGAAGTTTTCATTATAAACCTGACGCTTGCGCTAGCTATATGGGTCTGTTTTTTTGTATATAGGTAAAGGAATTAAAAAATGATACTTATATTTATAGCAATAATCTGTTTTTCAGTCAATAAGCATAAACCCAAGGTTGAACTTAAAAAATGAAAACTATGAAAACTTCCAAGATATTATTCCTCTTATTTTTAGCTTCTCTCCTAACAATGTCCTGCTCTAAAGAAAGCATACAGACGGAAGATAATTTGCAACAAGGAAATCAGTATTTAAAATATACCATAGGTGATGGACCCTTCGTGTATTTTCAAGATATGGTTTTGAAAGAATTAATATTGAACAATTTTGATATTAATACAAACAAAGACAATGAAATTACTTTTGAAGAAGCCACTGCATATAAAGGCGCTATAGATGTTTCCTTTAAGAATATTGAAAGCTTAACGGGCATCGAGAAATTTGTAAATATGGTAGCATTTAATTGCGCAAATAATAAGTTAAACACAGTCGATGTGAGTAAAAATCTTAATTTACAAAGTCTTGACTGCGGGAACAACCCCTTTTATAAAATAGATCTTAGCCCAAATACTAAACTGACACATTTAGATATAAGAACTACAAATCTTTCTACACTAGACCTTTCCAAAAATACAAATCTTGTGACCGTTACAGCAGTATGCAATTATAAATTAAAAACAGTTAATGTTAGAAATAACAATAATGATAAAATCTTGGTTTTCTTTTTTGGACATAAGAACGGGAGTTTAGAGTGTGTTCAGGTGGACGATATTAACTACTCAAGTACCGCTACTAACTGGAATATCCCAGAGAATGCAGTATATTCATTGAATTGTTTTGACAGTATGCTTTAATAAAAAATCACCCAAACTGGTGCGGTGTCTTACTCAGGAGAAGCTAATAGTCACTTATAAAAACCGAAGCTCAATTGTTCTATCTTTGCTCCACTAAACAATAAGATGGCTTCCACACTACTTTCATCCCCTTTGCAGGGGTTTACTGATTTCAGGTTTCGTAATGCTTTCAATCATTACTTTGGGGGGATTGATACGTTCTATGCACCCTATATTAGGTTCAATGGAAAACTGATAATTAAGCAATCCTATCAAAACGATATAGCATTAGAAAACAACAAAAGCTTAGAGGTGATTCCGCAAATAATCACAAACAATGCTGACGAATTTATATATGTTGCCAAATACGTTCAAAGTTTAGGTTATAAAGAATTGAATTGGAATTTAGGCTGCCCTTATCCTATGGTCGCTAAATCTGGAATGGGCTCAGGCTTAATCTGCAATCCTCCAAAAATTAATGAGATTTTACACAGAGCGCATAACGAAACAGATATTTTGGTTTCTATGAAAATGAGAATGGGATACGAGAACGCTGAAGAAATTCTAGATGCTTTCCCGATTTTAGATAAATATCCACTTAAAAATATTGCTATTCACGCTAGAATAGGAAAGCAACTGTACAAAGGACCGGTAGATTTGGATGCTTTTGAAAAATGTATTGGCAGTACCAGACACAAGTTGTACTACAACGGAGACATTACCAGCGTTGCTGCTTTTAAAGCTATTGAACAACGGTTCCCAAGTATTGATCATTTTATGATTGGCCGTGGCTTAATTGCCGATCCCTTTTTACCTAGTATGATCAAAAATAATACAACGGAATATCCTGAAAACAGATGGGCTATTTTTTCAGAATTTCACGACACTATTTACCAGCAATACGACGCATACTTATCTGGGCCAACACCTATAAAAATGAAGATGCTCGGGTTTTGGGACTTCTTTTCTCAAGCAACATCAAATCCTCAAAAGACATATAAAGCCATAAAGAAAGCTTCGAACCCTATAAAATATAAACAGGCGGTTGCTCAAATTTTAAATACGGAAATGAAGCTTGCGAGCGCGTAAACCCGAAACTATTCCTATACGAGTCCGTGGGAAATTGTGAATTGCAACTTGGATTTATTCTTAGCATTACTAAAGATGGAGTCAGCTAAAGTCAGAAGCAACTAGACAACCTACTTTTGAAATTTATCCGAAATCGCTGCTGTTTGCGGTGGAGAGTGTATTTGTTGTCTTGTTTTGTAATTGGATGGTATTTTGTATTTTCGTGACTAGTAGCCATTTATTCAATGGTTTAATGAATAATATAATCTCTAATCAATCTCAAATCTCATCATTATGAAAAAAGCATTACTACTAATATTCGTTTTTACTCTCACCATAGCTTGTGGAAATTCTGAAACTTCCAAGGCTGAAAATGGCCAAACTGAAGTGGTGACAACTGAGAAAGCAGATGCTCCTAAGGCTACAGAAAAAGAAAGTTCCCCTTGTGGTTTTGTTACCGAAGCTAAGATGAAGGAAGTATTAGCCTTACCCACCGATGCTATTACTGAAATGAAAGACGTGATGCGCACTTACCCAACCTGTTTTTACGAATGGGATACAGTAGCATATACTAAAACACAGACTATTGGAGGAAAGGAAATAAATCTAGATTTTCCTGCTGAGGCAGCCATAGTATTGGTTAAAAATGCTAATGAAAAAATGTTTGAAAGGTCAACGAAGGTTTATAAAGATGGTGTGGCCATTAACGGTATTGGCGATATGGCTATTTGGGGCTCAGGAATGTCGCAAATTACTTTTTTAGCAAAAGGAACCATGATTCATTTACATGTGAGGGTAACTAAAGATGCTGCGGCTAATAAAGAAAAGGCGGTTGCATTGGCGGCTTTGATTATAGAGAAGCTTTAGAATTGTTTCCTAAGTTTTTGATATGATTTCAAAATGAGCAAAAAAATATACAAGACCCCTGGTGTTTATATTGAAGAAGTTTCGGCTTTACCAAATTCGGTGGCTCAAGTGGAAACTGCGATTCCTGCATTTATTGGCTACACACCACGGGCAGTGCACAATGAAAATGATTGTACTTATGTACCTACAAAAGTCAGTTCGTTTATAGAATTTCAAAAGATCTTTTGTTTTCCTGAAGTTACAGAGCCTGTTCAGCAATATAGTCCACAGTATTATTTGATTCGTCAAAATTCAAAACCCAATACTGGCGATTTTGTTTTAATAGGAAGCGATTACTACGCTATACTTCCCGATGCACATAGTATTTATTATATGTATAACAGTGTAAAACTGTTTTATCAAAATGGGGGAGCGGAAGCGTATATAGTTTCGGTGGGAGGTTATAGAGAGGCTTCGGGAAGACATTTGGGCCTCGGAGCAGCTTTAGTAAATCCCAATGTTCAACTTGCAGATTTGTTGAAAGGCTTGGCTACATTGAAAATGCAGGAAGAGCCCACTATGTATATATGCCCAGAAGCCACCCTGCTTAGTATTGCGGAAAATGGAAGTTTGATGCAACAGATGCTTCTACAGAATAGCCAGATGAAGAAGTCGATTAGTATTTTTGATATAATTGGTGGAAATCGAAAGAATCTTCTTGGGAATGGTGTGGATATCGAGGCATTTAGAAATCACACTGGAACTACGGGCTTGGCTTATGGAGCCGCATATTATCCTTTTGTAGGTACTACTGTTATGGGAGCGCGGGATTTGAACTACACCAATTTATTTGGAGGGGATGTAAGGACCCTGGTTACTGTTTTGAGTGCGTTGAGTCCGGCCGAAGATGGAGTATTGGATCTATTAAAATCAATTTATAATTCTGAGCCTTCACAATCGGTTAGTGAAAATCATCGCAAACTTCTTGCTTTAAGTGCAGCTTATAAAGCCATTATTTCAGCTGTTCTGGAGGTAGCGAATATTATTCCTGCAAGTGGGGGAATGGCTGGAGTTATAACGAATGTTGATAACCTAAGAGGGGTTTGGAAAGCGCCCGCGAATGTTTCGATGATTGGAGTCAATTCTTTGCCAATACAGATTGACAATACAGAACAGCAAGGCCTAAATGTAGATGCTATAAGTGGAAAATCCATTAACCCAATTAGAAGTTTTCCAGGAAATGGTATTTTGGTTTGGGGAGCTCGGACTCTTGCGGGCAATGACAATGAATGGAAGTATCTTAATGTGCGGAGGACTATGATTTATATAGAACAATCTTGTGTAAAGTCCTGTAAAAGTTTTGTTTTTGAAACCAATGAAGTCAGCACTTGGCGGCAAATACAAGCAATGATTGAAAACTTTTTGATTACGTTATGGAGGCAAGGGGCTTTGATGGGGAGTTCTCCAAGCGATGCGTATTTTGTTAGATGTGGTTTGGGTACTACTATGACTGCCAGTGATATTACGAATGGGAAATTCATCGTGCAGATTGGAGTTGCCCTAACAAGGCCAGCAGAATTTATTATAATTACTTTCAGCCAGCAACAAATAATTTCTTCTTGATATAGGTTTTCTTTTTCTGAAAACATCTCTGGAGTTCATTGGTATGCTAAAACTTGATAAAAAAATTCATTGTTGATTTTCAGTATCTTATAAATAACTAACTTAGTGTCGGTTAAATAAATAAGAATGAAATCTATCCAAATTCGTTTCTCGCTTTTCACATTTTTGGGCATAGTGTTGTTAATGGGCTGTCAAGCTACTTTAGCTCCTGCCTATGACCAAGCCATTGTTGAAAAGGTAACGGAAAGTAGTGAGCTGGCGATGCGTTTTTTTGCAGAGCTTGACGGTGGGACAGACAGCGAAAGCTTTTTTGTGCGACAATCCACTTATGATAAACTGATAGGAGCTTTCGAATCCCTTAAACTTCAGGCCAAAGCGCGTCCGGTTCCGAATAATATGGCAATGGACAAGATAAACGCCTCGCTTCAGGCAAGAGGGAGCTCGGCAATAACGGGTGACTATCCCAGTGCCTTCGCCTTTGAGCAGATAGCCGAAACGTTTAAAAAGATGAAGCAAACCGATAGGGACAACGGTATAAAGCCTCTCGCTTTACAAGCTTTTAAAGGACAGGTTGAAATCTTTCTGGATCAAGCGATTACATATGAAAGTTTCTTAAAACGATAGTGTTATGGACGATAATGTGGCAAATATTATTACAGACCTAAAAGATATCACTTCAGGTATTTTGGAAAAAGATATAACCACAGTTCGCGGTTTCAGTGAGCGACAGTTGGAAGCCATTGCCAAGCAAACAGCCCTCATTCAAAATGGCTTGGAGAACGGCGATATTGATGAAGATCTGCGGGAATTCTTTTTGGACGGATTGGAGGCGATGACGCGAAATTTTGTAAATACCCTAAAGGGGATTTTGCTGGTAACCATTGAAAAACTTTGGAATGCTTTGTTAAGTTTTCTTTACAAAGCGGTTGGGGTTGTAATTTGAAAATTGTAAGTGTGTATCTGCAGACTTATTTTCTTTTATCACGATCAACTACCTAAATGATAAACGCCCCAGTCCCAAATTCCTATCCTGAGAACTCCAATTGAGAATTCCCAAAATTAACAAATCCCAAAGTGCCCAATCCCCAAATTTAATTTCGTAAATTTGCAACTTCAATTTTTCAACCATTAAAACACACTCATGACCAATATCATTTTGTTTGGCCCTCCGGGAGCAGGAAAAGGTACACAAGCTAACTTTCTAAAAGAAAAATACAATCTAGTGCACATTTCCACTGGCGACGTTTTTAGATATAATATTAAAAATGAAACTGAGCTCGGAAATTTGGCTAAGTCATTTATGGCAAAAGGCAAATTGGTGCCAGATGAAATCACGATTGATATGTTGAGCAATGAAGTTGACAAGAACTGCGATGCCAATGGTTTTATTTTTGATGGTTTTCCACGTACAGAAGCACAAGCAGAGGCACTTGGACATTTAATGGATGATAAAGACAGCCAGATAGATGCTATGGTAGCTTTGGAAGTAGATGATGAAGTATTGGTACAGCGTCTCTTAGAAAGAGGGAAGACTAGCGGTCGCGCTGATGATGCCGAAGAAAACATTATCAGAAATCGTATAAAAGTATATTATAACGAAACTGCCATTTTAAAGGATTATTACGATAAAAAAGGTATGTATTACGGCGTTGATGGGGTTGGTAGTATTGAGGACATTACGGAAAGGTTGAGTAAAGTAATAGATAGTTTATAGTTTGAGATTTGGGGTTTGGGTGTCCAAACAATAAATGAAAAACAATAAACAACAAACAATAAAGTAAAGTGACTGAAGGGAATTTTGTAGATTACGTAAAGATTAATGTTACTTCCGGAAAAGGAGGGCAGGGCAGTAAGCATATGCGACGGGAGAAATATATTCCCAAAGGTGGGCCAGATGGTGGTGATGGAGGTCGCGGGGGACACGTAATCATAAAAGCAAACAAAAGCCTTTGGACGCTTTATCATCTTAAATTCAAAAGACATTTTAAGGCAGAACACGGTGGAGCTGGTAGCAAACAGACAAGTACTGGGGCAGATGGTGCCGACGTATATGTTGAAGTGCCATTGGGTACTGTAATCCGCGATAAAGAAACTGACGAGATACTCTTTGAGGTAACTGAAGATGGGGAGGAAAGAATAATCGCTAAGGGAGGACGTGGCGGAATGGGTAATGCCCATTTTAAAACAGCAACCAATCAAACGCCCCGCTATTCACAACCAGGAGAAGAAGGAGAAGAGCTTAATATTGTAGCTGAATTAAAGATACTTGCAGACGTTGGTTTGGTAGGATTTCCAAATGCAGGAAAATCTACATTGCTTTCGGTAATTACCGCAGCCAAGCCAAAGATTGCCAATTATGAATTTACCACTCTAAAACCCAATCTAGGGATAGTGGAATACAGAGATTTTCAGACTTTTGTAGTTGCCGATATCCCAGGAATTATCGAGGGCGCTGCAGAAGGGAAGGGAATTGGTCATCGTTTTCTTCGTCATATTGAAAGAAACTCTACTTTGTTGTTTCTAATTCCGGCCGATGCCCCTGATATCAAGGAACAGTACGAAATATTGGTTGATGAATTGCGTCGCTACAACCCACAACTTTTGGACAAAGAGCGATTAGTGGCAATCAGTAAAAGCGATATGCTTGACGATGAATTAAAGGCTGAAATGAAGAAGATATTGGATAAGGAGTTTAAAGGAATTCCGTATTTGTTTATTTCTTCTGTGGCGCAGCAAGGCTTGACCGAGCTGAAGGATAAGCTTTGGAAGATGCTTAATTAAAGGCCAATGTCGTCCTGACGACAGTCGAAGGCTTTTTGATTAGCAAAATTTTTAATAGAAAGAGGTCTGGACTGTTCTTGCGAAGACAACTTAATTTTTCTTAAGTATTTCTTAATTAAATTTTCGTAGGAAGTTTTTTTTTCTTTTTATTTGCCGGAATAAAGTTTATTCCCCAATGAAAAATATTTTCTTACTCCTTTTTTTAATAAACTCTTTTTTTTTAAGCGCGCAAATAGCATACACCACTCACACTATTGTTGACCGTTCCTATTCGGTTTTAGACTGTAAAGCTGTGATTTTAGCTGATATTGATGGAGATGGTGATAATGATGTCATATCAAGTTCAGCTGAGCAGAATAAAGTTGTTTGGTATAAGAATCTTGACGGACTAGGGAATTTTAGCACCCAGATTTTAATAAACGGAAGCGCAACTAGTGCATCCAAATTAGCAACTTTGGATATAGATGGAGACGGAGATCTCGACATAGTTGCACTATTAAAATTGCAGAATCAAATAGTTTGGTATGAAAATACCGACTCCCAAGGAACCTTTGGAGAAGCTAATGTCATAAGCGTCCAAACAAATTATCCAGAATATATCTTTGGCTACGATATAGATTTGGATGGCGATGTTGACCTTTTCTTCGCATCTAAAACCGATAATAAAATTTCTTGGCTAGAGAATGTGGATGGTCTTGGAGATTTCTCTGAAGAGCATATTATCACGGTAAATGCAATGCAAGCTATGGTTGTCACTTTAGGTGATATAGACAATGATGGTGATATGGACGTAGTCTCAGGTTCTAGAGGAGACACTAAGATTGCATGGTATGAGAATACTGATGGTTTGGGCAGCTTTGGATCTCAACAAATAATCTCTAATACCTATGGAGGTATGATTAGCGACATTAAAATCACCGATATAGACGGAGATGGGGATAATGACATTATTATAGGTAGTGGTGGCTCAACGGGTGCTATTACTTGGTTTGAGAATGAGAACGGTTTGGGAACATTTGGAGACCCGATAATGGTGACTAACCAATATTTATCTAATCTACAAGAAATTCAAATTAGTGACATTGATGATGACGGTGATATCGATGTTATTTCTGCAAGTTCAAGAATATTATTTTCCAAGAATATGGATGGTCAAGGAACCTTTGGAAGTTATGAAGAGATGTTGGGAGATATACCTTCTTCGAGTACTGTATTTGTTGGAGATATAAATGGTGATGGCAAAAAAGATATTTTGGCTGGATATGAAAAGGGATCAATCGTTTGGTTCGAAAATATTGACGGGGATTCATTTCAATTAAGAAAGAATATTACAAAAAATATATCAAATCCTACAACGTCTTTTGCGGTAGATATTGATGGTGATACTGACTTGGATATCGTTATTTCATCAAAAGACGATAATAAGATTGTGTGGTACGAAAATTTGGATGGGTTAGGGAATTTTGGGGAACAAAGAGAGATAAGTCTTGAAGCCGGCGTTGTTGAGCAAATTTTTCCAGTTGATATTGACTTGGATAATAAAATAGATATTGTGGCAGCAGTAGCTGGTAAAATTATTTGGTATAAAAACATAGATGGATTGGGAGAATTTTCCGAAGCTAAGGCGATAGATGATACTCCACGAAGTCATAAATGGGTTTATGCAGCAGATATTGATGGGGATGGAGATATGGATGTATTGTCAGCTGAACCATCCACTGATAAAGTTAGTTGGTACAAAAATCTTGATGGATTGGGGAATTTTGGCTCGCAACAAGTTATAAGTTCTAATTTAGATTGGGCACAATGTGTTGTAGCTGGCGATATTGACGGCGATGGCGATATGGATGTGCTTACTACTTCGAGGAATGATAAAACTTTCTCTTGGTTTAGGAATATGGATGGCAACGGTACATTTGGTTCCCAAAATATTATATCCAATAACTCTAATATTGCAAAAACTGCTTATCTCGTTGATTTGGACGGCGATGGTGATAATGATGTTTTAGTGAGATATCGAGCTAGGGTTGCTTGGTTTGAAAATCTTGATGGCAATGGGAGTTTTTCCACTGAAAAATTAGTGGATGCAGATGGAGATATTTATTTTGGAGATGTTGATAATGATGGCGATATTGATATTATCGCAATCGGTGATAACCTTACTTGGAATGAAAATATAAATGGACTAGGAGATTTTGGACCAGCTATAATAGTTGGAGGTTCCGAAAATGCTGGAAATTTCATAAGCACAGGTGATATTAATGGAGATGGTCAATTGGATCTGTTGGCATTACATTCTTTGAATAATAAAGTTTTTTGGTTGGAAAATCGCGGAGCGCAGAATTCCATTAGAGGTGTCTTGAAATTAGACTTAGATTTAAATGGTTGTGACGCTACTGATTTGGCGGCTTCAAACATTATGGTCATTTCTGAGAGTGGTTCGGGTACGATTTCGACCTTTACTAGTGAAGATGGTAGTTTTGTAAATTATATGGACGAGGGAGAGTTCATAACCCATATTGAATTGCCAGGAACTAATAATTTTACCGTGAACCCTGAATCTTATGAAACAATTTTTATTGATTTAGGCAATAATGAAACTGCAGATTTTTGCTTAATTCCAAATTCCGTTCAAAATGATTTAAAAATCACCATTCTACCTCTTAATCAGGCACGCCCAGGTTTTGATGCAAAATACGAAATTGTCTATGAAAATATTGGAACAACAGTCTTAAGTGGTGAAATCACGTTAGAATTTGACACTACCAGACAAACCTTCTTGAGCGCTGACCCCAATCCTACTAATGTAAGTGGAAACACGATTACTTGGAATTACGCCGATCTTTTACCTTTTCAGTCTGGAACAATTGGTGTTGTTTTCTATACATTACCTCCACCGACCAATAATGCTGATGATATTTTAGCTTTCCAAGCCGTTATAAACCCCATTTCCAATGATGCAAACCCAGAGGATAATACCTATAATTTTGAACAGGTTGTTTTAAATTCATATGATCCCAACGATAAACAAGTTAATCAAGGCGAAGAAATTTATGAAAGTGAAACAGGAAACTATTTGGATTACATTGTGCGTTTTCAAAATACCGGAACTGCAAGTGCTATAAATGTTCGTATTGAAGATGTGTTGAGTGATAAATTGAACTGGAACACGATCCGTCCATTGACAGCGAGCCACGAGTACAGAGTGGAAATTCTGGATGGTAACCAGGTAGCCTTCATTTTTGACAATATCAATTTACCTTCTGTTTCTTCAGACCCCGAAGGCAGCAATGGCTTTGTGGCTTTCCAGCTAAAACCCGTTCAGAATATTGCTTTGGGCGATGTAATAGAGAATACCGCGGATATTTATTTCGATTTTAATCCAGCTATCGTTACAAATACTGTTTCAACGACGGTAGTGGAGAATCTTGGTGTTGCTGAATTCGGTTTGGATGGAATGGTCCGTTTATATCCCAATCCCGTTTCATCAATACTTCAAATAAAAACATCAGAAACTATTGTTTTTGAAAAGGCAAGCGTTTATTCTTTGTTAGGAAAACACATTCTTGAAACCTCAGAGAATCAAATAAAAATGGAAAGCCTTTCCCCAGGAATCTATTTTGTGAAAGTGGCTACAGACAAGGGTACTGTGACAAAGAAAATTGTTAAAGAATAACAAAGCCCAAACTAAAAGTAGCTTTTTTGCGTATTTTTATTGAAAAGAAAAATGCAATGAAGTTTCTCCCAATTTTTATACTTTCCATCTTTCTAGTCTCCTGCGGGGCTTCCGTGGCTGTAGATTATGATAAGCAGGTGGATTTTTCAAAATACAATTCCTATAATTATTTCCCAACAATAGACTCAGGTCTTAGTGCACTGGATGATGGACGTATTAAGCAAGCTACGGACAGCTTGTTGCAGCAGCGTGGGTTTGTGAAAAGTGAAACTCCGCGATTATTCATCAATTTTTACGCAAGTGAAAGTCTTTCTAATTCCCGTAGTACAATTGGTATTGGGGTTGGTAGTGGTGGTGGAAATGTTGGTATTGGTGTTAGTGGTGGTATTCCCATTGGTGGAAATGTAATTAACCAGCGCCTAACCTTCGACTTTATTGATGTTGAAAAAGATGATTTGGTTTGGCAAGCCATAGCCGATGGTGAAATGAAAGAACGCCTAACGCCGCATCAGAAGGAGGCTTATTATTTTTCAGTAATACGGAAGATCTTGGCTAAATATCCACCTGGGAAATAAGTTGGTAGTGTTCAGTGGTCAGTTGCAGTATGCCGATTTTATGGATTTTTAATTTTCACACTTGGATAATAATCATTTTATTAATAAAATATTCTTTCTTTTTTTTCTACTTCCTTTGTTTGTAGTTGGTCAGAACAATTACCAACAGGCTGAGGAATACTTTAAGCAGGAAAAATTTAGCAAGGCTAAACCTCTTTTTGAAGATTATCTGAAAAAACACCCCCACGACAAAAAGACACAAGAATATCTTGGAGATATTGCCGCTTACGCTGCAGATTGGGATACTGCAATTTCTTATTATAAAGATTTAGTTGAAGAAGATGAAACCAATGCTAATTACCATTTTAAATACGGTGGTGCAATGGGTATGAAAGCTATTACAGTTAACAAAATTTGGGCGCTGACTTATATTGGAGATATAAAACATCAATTGGAATTGGCTGTAAAGTTAGATCCGAAACATATTGATGCACGCTGGGCCTTGATAGAATTTTATATAGAATTACCTGGAATTCTTGGAGGGAGTGAAAAAAAGGCTTTGGAATATGCAAAAGAACTGGGCCATATCTCCCCCGTTGATGGATATTTGGCCAAGGGATACATTGCTGAGCAGACTAAGAGGCTCAAGGATGCTGAAAATTATTATAAAAAAGCGATTGAAGTTGGTGGCTCTCCACATACCTATGAAAAACTTACAGCTTTATATGAAAATAATAATCAACCCGGAAAAGCAATAGAAACTGCTTCAAAATCCTTTAAGCTTCACAAACGCAATCAGCTAAATTATCAGATAGGAAGAATCTGTGCCGAATATAATCTGGAATCAGAATACGGAATCGATTGTTTGCGTGAATATATAGCCAATTATACCATAGAGGACGGAGTGACGACAGAATGGGCTTATTATCGCATAGCACAGATTTATAAAAATCTCGATGAAAAGGAAAATGCGCTTACTTGGATAAATAAGGCGTTAACGGTCAAGAGTGATTTCCCTGAAGCTCAAAAAGAAAAATTGCTCATTTTGGCAATGTAATTCCAAATTCAGA
Source organism: Aequorivita sp. (assembly GCA_034675805.1). Taxonomy (GTDB): domain Bacteria; phylum Bacteroidota; class Bacteroidia; order Flavobacteriales; family Flavobacteriaceae; genus Aequorivita. Next base: position 2,670,342 of record JAUCCX010000001.1, read on the forward strand.
ATTCCGAATTCAGAATTAGAAAAAGTATCTTTACACTATAAATGTCACCCTGAGCAAAGTCGAAGGGCATAAACTTTTCAATTAAAATATGAGAATTCACTTTATAGCCATTGGCGGTAGCGCGATGCACAATCTGGCATTGGCATTACATCAAAAAGGAGATATAGTCACCGGAAGCGATGACGAGATTTTTGAACCTTCCAAAACCAGATTAAAGAACAAAGGCTTGTTGCCGGAACACGAAGGCTGGTTTCCTGGAAAAATCACTTCAGAAATCGATGCGGTTATTCTGGGAATGCATGCCAAAGCAGATAATCCAGAACTTCTAAAAGCAAAGGATCTCGGATTGAAAATCTACAGTTATCCAGAATTTCTGTACGAACAGTCCAAAAATAAAACTCGTGTAGTTATTGGTGGGTCCCACGGGAAAACTACAATTACGTCAATGATCCTCCACGTGATGAACTATTACGGAAAAGATGTGGATTATATGGTCGGTGCCCAATTGGAAGGTTTTGATACTATGGTGAAAATAACAGACGACAATGACTTTATGGTTATTGAAGGGGATGAATACCTGTCTTCGCCTATAGATCGCAGGCCTAAGTTTCATCTATATAAACCCAATATTGCTTTGTTAAGTGGTATTGCTTGGGATCATATAAACGTGTTTCCAACCTATGAAAACTATGTGGAACAGTTTGAAATATTTCTTAATGAAATAACCAATGGTGGTGCAATTATCTACAACGAAGAAGATGCTGAGGTGAAACGTTTGGTTGAAGAAACTACAAACCCGATTAAGAAATATCCATACCAAACTCCAGAATATTCTGTAGTAGGAGGAGCCACACTTTTAGATACTCCTGAGGGTCCAATGCCTATTGAAATCTTCGGAGAGCATAACTTAAACAATCTTGAAGGTGCACGTTGGATTTGCCAATTGATGGGTGTAGATGCAGAAGATTTTTATGAAGCTATATCCACATTTAAAGGCGCTAGCAAACGTTTAGAAAAAATTGCCGAAACCAAAACTGCTGTGGCATATAAAGATTATGCCCATTCGCCCAGTAAGGTGAAAGCCACAACCCAAGCAGCAAAAAGTCAATTCCCAGATAGAAAATTAATTGCTTGTTTAGAATTGCACACTTATAGCAGCCTGAATCCGGAATTTTTAAAGGAATACAAAGGAAGTTTGGATGCTGCTGATAGTGCCGTGGTTTTCTATTCTCCACACGCAGTATTGATAAAACAGTTAGAAGAAATTAAGGGGGAACAAATAGAGGAAGCCTTTGAACGGAAAGATCTGGTAGTTTTTACAAATCCAGCCGATTTTAAGACTTATCTTTTTTCACAGGATTATGATAATACGTGTTTGCTTTTAATGAGTAGCGGGAATTATGGGGGGTTGGATTTTGATGAAGTTAAGGAGTATGTTGAGAAGTGAGACTTTAGACTTTAGACGCTATTTATAAATTTAATGTTCTACTTATTAAGCTTTCTGTAGATTTCATCAATAAATCTGGAGACGTCCTTCTTAGAATTTTTAATTAATTCCTGTTTTGCATTTTCAAAATCGGTTGGGTTTTTATCTTGTGAAAGTTTGAATTTCCCTTCCCAATTGGTGATTTCAACTTCAAAGGCTTGAATGTAATTGATAAAACGATCCATTCTTGAATCATCTTTCTTCAGGATATAGTTTTGCTCACTTTCTTCTAGGATTTCAGTCATATCAACCATTGTTTGTTTGACTGTTTCAGCATCGTTTAAAAGCTTCAATTTACCAGTAATATGGACAATTATATAATTCCACGTTGGTAACTGTGGAGTTGTGTAAATGCTAGGAGAAATATAAGTGTCAGGACCTTTAAAAACTACAGTAACTTCGGCATCATCTTCTAATGTCTCCATTTGCGGATTATTTCGGTCTAGATGTGCTACTAGCTTTCTGGTGATTTCATCGTAAATAAAGGGGATATGTGTAATAAAGGCTTGCCCATCTTTTGCCGTAACCAACATACCAAGTGGAAAATGCTTGATTACTGAAATCATTTTTTCAATGTCGTGCGATTGGTGATGTGGTGGTGGGTACATTTTGTAGTTGGATTTACAATTATTGGGCGGAATGGGTTAGTCCACAGAGTTACACAAAGCTTCGCTGAGGTCAACGGAGTTTACCTGAGTTTAAATGTAGAGAAAAAAATTATGCTTTTGAAGTCAGGGATTTAATAAATACAAATCCAAAGCCTAGGAAAAGCATTAAATGAAAAGGGAACAACCCGAAATCTCCACCTTGATCACCTACGACGAAAGCACTGTACATTCCGAATGCAAAATAAAGCATCAGTACACCTTCAATTATTACGTTTGGAGAAATATTCTTAGTGACGTATTTGTTGCCCTTCCAACCTTCTTTTAAATTGCTAATGTTGAATTTCGGAGTTCTTATAAATTCACTTTTCTTCCCGAAATGTCCTTCCAAAACCGCAATGGAATTATGCACTGAGAAACCCATAGCCACTGAAAAGAAAGTAAAGAACATTGCTATATACTTCACAAAACGTTTGAATCCCCCGCCGTAAATACTTTTGAATGTAAACCAATAGCAAATAAAAAAGATAATGGTGCTTATCACGAAAAAGCTCATCACATAGAAATACATTTTTAAATGCTCGTATTCATTTTTGATGTAAAGCATTGGGATACTTAGAATGGCAACAATCAAAATGTTTAAAAACATAGTGCTGTTTAACAAATGCATAAAACTGTGCATTTTTGTTTTAAAGGAAATATCAGGGCTTTTAAAAACACGCCACGCCATTTTCTGAAAGTTCTCTGCGCCACCTTTGTTCCAACGAAATTGTTGCGATCGTGCGGCACTTATAATCACTGGAAGTTCTGCTGGAGTTTCTACATTCTCCAAATATTTGAATTTCCAGTTTTTCAGTTGTGCACGATAGCTTAAGTCCAGATCTTCCGTGAGGGTATCACCTTCCCAGTTTCCTGCGTCCAGAATGCATTCCTTCCGCCAAACTCCAGCGGTACCGTTAAAATTAATAAAATGTCCTTTACTGTTTCGACCTACTTGTTCCAAAGTGAAATGGGCGTCCAAGGCAAAAGCTTGAACTCGTGTAAGAATGGAATAATTACGGTTTAAATGTCCCCAACGCGTTTGAACCACACCGATTTCAGGGTCTTTAAAATAAGGGATTGTATTTTTTAACCAATCTGCTTTTGGTAGAAAATCTGCGTCAAAAATGGCGATATATTCTCCTTTGGCAGTTTTTAAGCCTTCTTTTAAGGCCCCTGCTTTAAAACCTACTCTGTTTTCTCGGGAAATGTGTTTTATATCTAAACCAGTTTTCTGAAGTTTTTGAATATGTTTTGCGGTTTCTTCGAAAGATTCATCGGTACTATCGTCCAGTACTTGGATTTCTAATTTGTCTTGGGGATAATCGATGAGAGCAATATTTTCCAGCAACCTGTCCATTACATACAGCTCATTGTAAACAGGAAGTTGGATGGTTACCAATGGAATTTCTTCTGGTTTAGAGAAATCAAAAGTGGGAGAATCTATGTGATGCTTCTTTGCGCTCAGGTAGTTAAAAAGCAAGTTGAGTTGCGCCAACGCATACATAAAAATGAGGAGAAGAGCGACGGAATAAATGGCAATGATTATTGATTCAAGAATCATTTTTTGAAACTGTATTTAAAAATCCAGGTTAGAATTTTCACGCCTGCAAATATAGCACCTTTTACTGTACCTGAAACTTTAGAAACGCCAATCCTATTTCTGTATTTCACGGGAATTTCAATATAGGAAAACTTCTTTTTGAGTACTTTTAGTTGCATTTCAACTGTCCATCCATATGTTTTATCTTCCATTTCTAGCGCTAGTAACTTGTCGTATTTAATAGCGCGGAAAGGTCCTAAGTCTGTGAATGTGGAATTAAAGAAAAGCTTCATTAGCTTTGTTGCAAGCCTGTTGCCAAAACGTTGGGGTAATGTCATAGAGCCATCCTCACGCAGGTCTTTTACCCGTGCTCCCACAACGAAGTCAATACCATCTTCGAGGATTGGGGCTACTATTCTGGTCAATTCTGAAGGGTAATCGCTGTAATCGCCATCTAGGAAAACTACAATGTCTGGTTGTTGGTCAGAATCTAATTTTGCTAGATATTCCATTCCTTTTAAACAGGCGTATCCATATCCACCATTTGGTTCTAAAAGTACAGTTGCGCCGGCTGCTTTGGCAACTTGTGCGGTATTATCAGTGGAGTTGTTGTTTACCACAATTATTTCTGAAACTATTTTTGGAATTTCGGCTACTACCTTCCCAATGGAGTATTCTTCATTAAAAGCGGGAATGATTACCTTGATGTTTTTAGACATTAAAAGCAAGAGATTTTGGAACTGCGAATTTCAGAAAAATTAATGACAATCTATGGAACGAAAACGACTTCGAAACATAACAGGTGAGATTGCTTTCTACCCCTCAATGTCGTAAAATGTAAACAAGCATTGAATACTGGCTACTTGTTCATATATTTCATCAAATCGACATCATTGCCCAACAATACCTCATTGGAATTAATTCGATTTTCAAACGGTCCGTTTTCCAGTTTTAAAACTCCACGTGGACAGACTGCTGCGCAAATGCCACAGCCGACGCAACTAGAACGGACAATGTTTTCGCCTTTTTGGGCATAGGCACGAACATCGATGCCCATTTCGCAATAAGTGGAACAATTACCGCAACTGATACATTGACCTCCATTGGTCGTGATTCTGAATTTTGAAAACAAACGTTGCTGAAAACCCAATACAGCTGCCATTGGGCAACCAAAGCGACACCAAACGCGATTGCCGAAAATAGGATAAAACCCCACGCCTATAACCCCACTGAAAATAGCTCCGATGAGGAACCCATAAGATGAGCGCAGTGTTTCGGCATTAAATAGAAATAGTGTTTTTCCAGTTGCGAAATGCATTGCCACTAAGGCAGTAATGATTACAAAATAGGCTATAGAGCCAATGCGTGCGTCCTTTTGCAATTCTTCTCTTTTAAAAATCCAAACACCGGCGAAGATTAAGCCTAGAAAAACAGCTACGCTTATAAGGAAGGTATCTTTTGTAAGCCAATATTTAGAACTGTCATCGCCTAGATATGAATGCACAACAGCTGTAGTCATTAAAACTACAAAAACCAAAACGCTATGAATTACCCATCGCTCGACTTTCCAAGCTACCTGTGTTTTATCGCTTAAATGCCTAAACGGATCCCCTGCAGTTTCAGCGAGGCCGCCACAACCACAAACCCAAGAGCAATACCAACGTTTACCATATTTATACGTCAAGATGGGAGTGATTATAAAGATGGAAGCGACGCCGAAAATCAATAATGCCAAACCAATGTCACCAGCAGAAATAAAGTCATCTACACGATATTGTTCAAAATTATAATAGTTAAGTGGCCAAATATTTTTTAGGTCATAATAGGGAAGTGTAAAAGATTCGCTGTTTAAACGTTGCATTAGTTCTGGAATCAAAAAGGCAAAACCCAGCTGAAAAAACATGACCGAATAGGTTCGAAGTTTTTCGTATTTATTGTGGCGATATTTTAGAATAAATTTTACTCCGAATGCCAAGATAGCCAATGTATAAAGGGTACCATATACAAACCATTGACTAGCTGGGCCACCATTTAGGAATCTACTAAAAGGGTCAAATAGCGCGACAATACCTTTGTTTTCGCCATTCTGTACAAAACCTAGATATTGTGGAAACCAATAAAGCAATACATAAAAAAGGGTAAGGGAGATTCCCAGGATCCAAGCCCAGAATCCTCTGGAAGAAAGTGATTTAAAATAAACTCCATCATTTTTTATTCCTGGAAGTTTTTGTGAATAGGCGGCGATAGAAAACCAAACAGTTCCAGCGCTGATGGCTGTTAAAGCGGCAGTAAGCCAGAAGGCTTTGTTTGGGAAATCAACATTGAAAATTGCCAATACCAATACTGTCAAGCCTAATAATCCGATAAAGGATGCTATTTTTTGTTGGGTGTTTATCGTTTTTGGTGGTTCCCCTGTTAGGGACATATTTCTTTGGATTGTGCTCATTGTTGATGTTTTTGCCAAGGTCTTATGATCATATCCTTGTACCTGTTAGGTATGAATATTCTTCCAAAATTTCCCTCTCATACCTCTTGAAAAATTCTGGATCAAAATTCGCTTCTTTTAAATTCTCAATTACGTAGTCCACAGTTCGTTTTTCGTTTAACCATCTGTCAAAGACTTCATGCTTCATTCGGATTCCAAAGGTGTTTATCCCTAAGAATTGTCCGTTATCCTTATGGTGTGAAATCGTTATACAACGCAAATTACTCTTGCATTTCCAATGGAATTGTGCTTCATAGTCTTTTCTTCTTTCTTCAGAAAATACCCAGCCGTAGGTTTGGTATTCAATATCGAAGAATTTGGCACTATTGAACCAGTGGCCTGGATTATACTCACAGGTATTGCCGCAAATAGTCTGGGCCAAAGCTTCGCCCATCATTCGTCCGGTGTACCAAACAGCTTCCACAGTCGGACGGTGGTCGATGCCTATTCGTTGCTGTGCGCAATCACCAATTGCAAACACATCTTCAATATTGGTTTGCAATTTTCGGTTTACCAAAATTCCTCTGTCGGTTTCTATATTTGAATTTTTGAGAAAAGAAATATTGGGTTTTACACCCGTAGCTATCCCTACTACTTTACAAGGGATTTCTTCACCGTCTGTTGTTATAACTGCTTTTACGTTTCCAGCATCGTCACCAATAATTTTATTCAGATTTGCGTTGTGCCTAAGATCGACGCCATTAGATATAATATGCTCTGAAATCATTTTTGCTTCAGGTAATGGTAATGCATTTGCCCAGAAACCGTCCTCACGAACTAGCATTGTTACTTCGATATTTCTAGTGCACAGCATTTCCGCCATCTCAATTCCAATCAATCCGCCACCGATAATCACAGCGCGCGGACATTCTTTATTATTTGGAGCTTTCTGTTCAAGGTTCTCCAAATCCTGTTTCGAAACTAATCCTTGGACGCCGTTTAATTCCATACCTTCCCATCCAAATGTATTTGTGACGGAGCCGGTTGCAATTATGAGTTTATCATAAACAATTGAACCACCCTCTTTAAAAAAGAGTGTTTTAGTATCAGTGTCAACCCTTTCAACATAGACTTTTTTAAGTTCAAGACGATTCTTTTTCCAAAACCAGTTTTCATAGGGTTGAATATCTCGCCAGCGCATATGGCCCATATATACATACATCAAGGCTGTGCGAGAGAAGAAATGGTCGGCTTCAGCAGAGATTATAGTGATTTTTTTGTCGGAAAGTTTACGGATATGCCTTGCAGCAGTTATTCCCGCAATGCCGTTTCCGATGATAACGATATGCTCCATAAACTTTAATAATTGTTTTTCTACTTCGTTTATAAAAATACGCAATTACGAATGCGATGGCTTGAAAAGCTCTATTAAAATTTATATAAAGTCTGAAATAAGCCTTACATTCATCTGTATTTATTTTTTAATATGTTGATAATTCTGCGTTATACTTTTTTTGTTTGCCTCTTTCTGATGTGCTCAGCCTGTTCCGAAAAACGTGATTCCTCGAAAGTTTCACAAGTCCTAGGAACAGAAAAGATAGTTAGCAATAACAATATTTCAAAAATCGATGGGGTGAGTTTAGTTGCCTCTCGTGATTCTCTTCTGCAGAATAATGTAGAGCCATTAATCGATATCAATGCAAATTATGTGGCGATAATGCCTTTTGGATTTATTAAAAGTTTGGATCATCCCGAAGTTATATATAATCAAGAACGACAATGGTTCGGAGAAACGAAAAAAGGAGCAAAGCAGTATGTGAATTTGCTTCATAAAAATGGTTTGAAGATAATGATGAAGCCTCAGATTTGGGTTTGGCGGGGAGAATTTACTGGATTGGTGAAAATGGCTTCAGAAGCAGATTGGTTACAGCTTGAAAACACCTATAAAAGTTTTATATTAAATTATGCAGAATTAGCTGAAAAAGAAGGAGTCGAAATTTTTTGTATAGGCACTGAACTTGAAAAATTCATAGAACATAGACCCCAATATTGGAGGAAGTTAATCTCGGAAGTTAGAACGGTTTACAAAGGAAAACTTACATACGCTGCCAATTGGGACGAATATAGACACGTGCCATTTTGGGATCTTTTGGATTATATTGGCGTAGACGCGTATTTTCCAGTTTCAGAGAGTAAAACGCCAACTGTTGAAGAATCAAAAGTAGCTTGGGAACGATGGAAAACTGAATTAAAAACTTTTTCCAATAAGGAAAACAAAAACATCCTTTTTACCGAGTTTGGCTATCGAAGTGTCGATTTCGGAGGAAAAGAACCTTGGAAAAGTGACAGAGAAATGAATTCGGTAAACCTGCAAGCCCAAACTAATCTGTTAGAAGGGTTGTATCAATCTGTTTGGGAGGAAGATTGGCTTGCTGGAGGCTTTCTGTGGAAATGGTTTATCTCGCACGAAAATGCGGGAGGTGTTGAAGACAACCAATTTACTCTACAAAATAAACCCGCAGAGGCAGTAGTGAAAATGTATAATTCTAAAAATTAATAGATTATGAAAAAAAGTATAAAGTTACTAATTATAGCGTTTTTGTTATTTATTGGCTGTAAGGATACGAAGGACCCTGAGCCTATCATAGATGGGGGTTTTGAGCCATCAGTAGTAACGACAGAAGAAATTGAAGAATTACAAGAACCAACTATATTGGTTCATTTTATAGATTCACTTGGATTTGATCAACTAGTTAAAAAGTATGGGGTTGATGCGGATACGATTTTAGATGATATGATGCGGTATGATTATGAAATGTCAACGATAGCAGACTCGCTAGAAATTCCAGTAATTTCCTCCAACCAAAGAGCTTTAAAAGCTAAATACGGTGACTCTATTTTTGAACATATTCAGGATACAGCTTCTGGTTTTGTATCTTATTATTATTTTGACGGAACAGTGATTATGAAGCGTCATATACTAGAAATGATTGAATTATTAAAAATGAAATAGCTTTTTAGAATTATCATTTCAAGCGCGGCATAAAAATTGACTAATTACACTGAATCAAATTAAAAAAACCTGTTATGAAAATCTTTTCACAATCCATTTCTCCGTCTATAGTTTTTCTATTTCTGCTATCGAGTGTGCAATTGGTTTCCGCACAAAATGTTTTGGAAACCAACGCATCTTTATTGGATGCCACTATTTTTGGTCGTGGTGCTAGCTTGCATCATACTGCCAAACAACTAGCTATCCCTAGTGGAAACTCTGAACTGGTAATCAATCAAATCGCACAAAATGTCGATCCACAGAGTATTCGTGTTACCAGTGAAAGTAGCCAAATAACTATTCTCTCCGTTTCCTTTGAACGGGATTATTTGGTAAAAGGTGAAAATCAAAGCTCACAATATTTGGAATTAAAGAAAAAATATGAAGAATCTAAATCAGTCTTGGATGATTTGTCGAATGCACGAAAGGGAGAGGAGAGTACTTTGGCACTGCTTGAGGAAAACAGAAAATTTGGAGGGCAAAATGGCGTTTCACCAACGAGTATGGCTGCAATGATTAAATATTATCGTGAGGAATATAAACTTCTTGCTTCGAACATTATAAAGTTGAAAACCAAAGAGCAAGAACAACAAAAAACAGTTGATAAACTTAAGAATCAGATGCAGGAAGCTGGTGGCAATGGGCAAAATGCTGGACAGTTGGTGGTGCGTATGAATGCCAGTCAGCCTGTAAAGACAAATTTTGATATTAATTACTTTACTGATAATGTGTCTTGGACACCTTTTTATGAGATCAGGGTTGACAATTTAAACGAACCAGTTCAACTGGTATATAAAGCTAATGTTTCCCAGAATACGGGAATAGATTGGAAGCAGATAAAAATGGCATTTTCTAGTGGAAACCCACAACGAAATAACAACGCTCCTCAATTGAATCCTTGGTGGGTAGGTTTTCAACAACCTATTGGAATGAACCAAAGATTGCAAAGTAAGGCTGCTGGAGTAAAAATGGAGAGTATGGAAGCGAGTCCTATTGGCTCAGATATGGCGGTTGTAGAAGAAAACCAGTTGACTACTTCATTTATAGTAAATACACCTTATGATGTGTATTCCAATCAAAAACCTCAAGCGGTTCAGCTAAAACAATATCAATTACCTGCTAAATATTCTTATTTCACAGCTCCACGACTGGATGAAGCCGCTTTCTTAGTCGCTAAAGTTTCGGATTGGAGTAAATACAATCTATTACCAGGAAATGCCAACTTGATTATCGACAATAATTTTGCGGGAAGTTCTTATATAAACCCTAATTCTACAGAAGATAATTTAACCTTGAGTTTGGGAAGAGATGAGCGGATTATTACTAAACGCGAAAGAATTGACGAAGAGGGGAGTACTTCCTTTTTAGGTGGCTCTCAAAAACGAATATATACTTATGAAATCTCTGTTAAAAACACGCGAAAAGAAGCTGTAGATATAGATGTGAAAGAACAATTTCCTATATCAACTGAAAAGGATATAGAAATTAAGCTTTTGGAAACTTCTAGTGCGAAAGTGAACAATGACAAGGGGGAATTAAGTTGGAATTTAAATTTAAAAGCTGGAGAGACCAAGAGGTTGAGAGTTTCCTATTCCGTGAAACTTCCTAAGGATAAGGTGATTTCAGGATTGTGAAGTTTGTGATGGAAATAAATACCTCAAAGGCCTCAAAGACTTTTGGGGTTCTTATTTCCAATATGTTTTGCATAATATAAGTGCAACTCCTTTGCATCTGCACCAAACCAATTCTTTAAATGTATTGTCCAAAAATGATATTGTAGCATCCAAATCCCTTGTTCTCTATAACGTCTTGCTGACGTGGTGAGAGAACGTGGAATTACGATGAATTTTTTCCGTTTGTAGAGTTCATTAATCAAGATATTGTCTTCGTAAATAATATAGTCTTCATCGAAGCCCCCAATTTCTTTAAAAAGATCTTTAGTGATAAATTGGCTTTGGTCACCGCCGCGACACCCTTGCCATTTGAATTTTGTTAGCCATCCTGCGAGTTGCAGCCACCAATGATTACTGTCAAATTTCATTTGGAAGCAACCTGCTGGATTCCCGTTTTCAACTTCAGAAATAATATAGTCATCAAAATTTTTGGGAGGAAATGAATCAGCGTGTAAAAAATAAAGGATCTCTCCCGAGGCCAATTGAGCACCGTTGTTCATCTGTTTTGCACGGCCTTTTTTTGAAGATATGACCTGAATGCTAAAAGGTCTTGACTGTGCTCGATCTGAAAGTGATTTTACAACTTGAATTGTTCCATCAGTGCTTCCACCATCCACTACAATAATTTCTACTTCATTTCTCCCGGAACTGTTTTCTGAAAGAAAGGTCAATAGGTTTTTAATTGTTGTGGCTTCGTTTAAAACTGGAATAATGATCGATAGCATTGAACGGTTTCTAGTTTCAGATTACAAGTTTTCAAGTTAGAAAAACAATCCTAACTCGAAATTAAATTATAAATATTTTTTTTATCACTGACTACTACCTACTTATTTCACCTCATTTAAATTCCAATCATATTTTATAAAGGAAATATTCGCATTAGGATTTATTTTGACACTTGAAAACTTATTAATAAAAGTAATAATATCCTGTTTTCCATTCACTTTAAAATCCTTTCGATACCAGTCAAAAATGTAGGAAACTTTGGGGTTCGATACTGAAATATCATTTTTATCACCGTTGATGAATTCTTTTGTAGCACGTTCCAACTGCTCGTCAATTTTTGAAGCTGTATAAGCTTCATTCATTAATCTGGGACATGAGAGAGACGCGCAATTTATGGCGAAGTGTATTCTTGGCTCATTCATCTTTCGAAGAATTCCATTTTCAATTCCACCAAGTGAAAGTTTTTTAGATCCAATTGTAACTCGACCTTTTGTCCAAGCACCACCAATGTCCTTTATACTTTTTACCGGGTAATTCTCCACTATTAGTTTTACTGTTCCTGCGTTGTAGAGATTGATGTAATATGCCAGCAATTCTTGGATACTCCAATCATTTGACGGTTCATTTTCCGAAAGCATTTTTAGATATTCATCTAGTTTGGCAATATCACTTTTAAATCCTTTATAATGTACCAAGCCATCATTGCCTACATATTTTTTAAGCAATTTGCTCCAAAGGGAATGGTCAATGTTTATAACGGAATGTGCTGTTGTAGAAGTCAATTCAGATTTTATTTCTTTAATCGGCTGCCCTTGCTTGCTTAGCCCTGCGGCAGAAAGTAAATTGCAATTCTGCATACTGAAAACGGTAAATAGAAGGATTAAAATATTGAAATATGTTTTCATCCAATTAGAGTTTTTTTAAAATAAGATAGAGCTTGCATAATTTTTTAGGCTTAGCAAGTACGATATAATTTGACTTATAGCTACGGAAAATATTCTTATTTGGTTTTAACGGGATAGATTGTCTGCTTTATAAAGTCTTTAGGGAATTTATCATCCCCATCAAATCCCAATTCAATGTCTCTCCCGTCATGAGGAATATGATCGGTTTTAAAAAGATAGTCCCAAAGACTCAAGCTTATACCGAAGTTAACGCCATATTGTGTTTCTTCGGGTAATTCCTTAGCGTGATGCCAGATGTGCATTTTAGGGTTATTGAAAATATATTTCAAAATTCCATAGTCCCAGCCTAGGTTTGCGTGGTTTAAATGACCAATTGCAAGTGTTGAGAAATGGACAATTGCCACCGCTTCAACATCAAAGCCGCCAATAAAAGCAAGTGGGATGTAAAGCAATGATTTATAAACTATGGGCTCCATCCAGTGATAACGAAGATGTGCTGCGAAGCCCATTTCTTTTACTGAATGATGTAATTTGTGGAAATTCCATAGAAAGGGGGAGTAGTGCAAGAGTCGGTGGGTATTCCACTGAACAAAATCCGTGACCAAAAAGAAAATTAAGAGCCCCAATCCATAAGGAAGTTTATTAAGCTCAAATAACTGAAAATCTGATATTTTTAGTCCTATAATGCCGAGTAAATCATTAAATAATTCTGCGGTGGCATTGGATAGAAAAATAAGTACGATCAGGTTCAATAGAAAGAAGTTGAAGAACATATAAAAGGTGTCCAACCAGAAATCTTTTCTGAAAATCTTTTGGTTCTTTCTCCAAGGAAATAGTAACTCTAACCCCCAAACCACTAAGGAAACCAGAATCAACCCGTAGAAATAATTTTCCCAGTGAAAATGAGTTATTTCGGACCATAGATAATTGAAATATCCGAGATAAGAGTTCTTAAAAATCCCTATATATTTTTCCATTGCTAGAATTAGGTTGTTCAGTCGGAGAAGCCCTGAAAAATTTACAACTCTTTAATCAATTTCGTAAACAAAGTTATCATATTTGGTTCTGCCTTTTCTGCAGAAGCGATTATATCAGCGATTTCTACGACCTCTAAATTATCTGGGTCACATTCGTCGGTTAAAACTGAAACAGCGCTTACAGGTATCTTTAAATGGTTGGCGACGATAACTTCGGGCACTGTACTCATTCCAACAGCATCTGTACCTATTATTTTTAAATATCTATATTCGGCTCGTGTTTCAAGTTGAGGGCCGACAACGCTGGCATATACGCCTTTGTGAAGGGTTATATTATTTTTGGAAGCAATCTCTTGTATTTTATCATTCATATCAGCATCGTAAGGCGCGCTCATATCGACGAAACGTTCACCCATTTTTTCAACACCACGGAAGGCAAGGGGAGAGCTGCCCTGCAAATTAATGTGGTCATTAATTAACATGATTTCCCCTTTTTTAAAACTCAGGTTAATGGCACCGGCGGCATTGCTCACTAATAGTTTTTTTATTCCCAAAAGATGCATTACTCGCACTGGAAATGTAACGTCACGGAGTGTATAGCCTTCGTAAACATGAAACCGACCCTGCATAATGACCACTTTTTTTCCTTCTAACGAGCCATAGATCAACTTACCTTTATGGAATTCTACCGTTGCCGTTGGAAAATTTGGAATGTGATTGTAACTCACTTCTGCTTCGATTTCTACATTTTCAATGATTTTGCCCAGACCAGTGCCAAGGATAATTCCCACTTCTGGTTGATCAAAGCCACGTTGTTTTAAATAATCTGCAGCTTCTTCAATATATTTTGTGATACTCATAATTTTTATAATATTATATTCTCTTCTATTGGAATAACTAGACAAAGAACAAAAAGGCTAAAGATATAAGACTAAAGCAATCTTTACACTCAATTCTATTTTGTTATGCTGTAGTTCGCCATTGATGGTTTTCCATAAAAAGAATCTATAGTAAGTTATTATCTAAATCTGCTGGTAGAAATTGCTGAAAAACACCCACATTTTTGATGTCCTCATAATAATCGATATCGTTTCGTTCTTCGAGAAGTACATAGGATTCGGTTTTTAAGTCTTCTAATGTAGTTTTCAAAACTGTACTTGTACCCCAATTTTTATTTTCAAATATTTCAGAGTTAATTTCTTTCATTCCCAAGAGATAATAGCCCCCGTCAGTTGCCGGCCCAATTACATATTTATCGGTCTGCAATGCTTCAAACGCGGTATCTAAATCATTTTTATCCAGATCATACATGTCGCTGCCAATTATAACTGCTTTGCCATAGCCCATTCCAAAGATTTCTAAAAATGCATTTTTCATCCTTTCACCCAAATCATTTCCTGACTGTAATTTTTTTCTAAAAATATCTCCGTTCCAAATATCGTCGCGATGGATATTTTCTGAATAAAAAACGTATTTGTCCACGTTTAGGTTTTGCGTTATTTCGATAGTATGATTCAAAAGAAATTTATAAATCTTTAATGTGCTTTCATCTCCTATCGTTTTTGCTAAACGCGTTTTAACCTTTCCTAATTCTGGGTTTCGGGTAAAAATGATTAATGCTTTTTTTGAAGTTGGAAAATGAAAGTCGAAAGCCATTTCATTATCGTCGTTGGTGTCTTTTGAGGAAAGTAAGGCCATTTTTAAATGTTCAGTGTTCAGTGGTCAGTAGAAGATACAAAGGTTAAAAACGCTTCGAAGGCTAAATTCAATATACTGGGTTGCCTGTATGCAAATACTTACTCCATGTTTTTGAAAAAGTATGCACGTTATTTGTTTCTATTCCTGTTGAATCAATCACTGGATAATCCTTGTTTTTCCATTCAAAGATACCACCATAAAGATTTTTTACGTTTGTAAATCCTACTTTTTTTAGCTTTTCGCCGATTTGTTCTGAGCGAATTCCTACGGAACAATAGACAACGATTAAAGCGTCTTTATTTAATTTCTGAAGTTGTTTTTGTTCGGATGAGAAATTGTCAAAACCGATATTTTTACTGTAGGGAATATGGCTTACTAGAAATTCATTAGGTTCACGTGCATCCAAAATCACTGCGGAATTATTCATTTGAAGCATTCGAAGTTCTTCCACTGAAACATATGGAATGCTTTGTGAGTTGTGGGTTTTTAAAAGCTTGTCTATTGATTTTTGGCCTATCGCTGAACCGGTCACAAATACCAAAAATAATATGGAGAAAAGCTTTTTCATAGAATGGTTAGTATTCAAGGAATTCGTGGAACTATTTGGCAACAGTGCCTTGACAACTGCTTCCCGCGCCAGCAGTACATCCGTAACAGTGCTGTGAGATTATTATTTTTCGGTCATTTAAAATATCTTCATTGTATTCTGAAATATGCTGTATTTTGCTTGCAACCTTCAACTCAAGCATTTGATTGAAATCGCAATCGTATAGATAACCGTCCCAGCTTATTGAGATAGTATTTCTACACATTACATTCTTTACTGCGGCAGGATTATAGGCTTCCACCAATTGATACATATAATCTTCATAATTTTCTGACGCGATTAAATAGTCCAGAAACCGTGCGATTGGAAGATTGGTTATTGCAAAAAGGCTGTGAAAGTGTATGTTGAAATCTTCGAGTAATACCTTTTTAAAATCTTTTTCCATATTGGCCTGTTCCCCAGGCAGAAATGCTCCACTTGGATTATAAACCAGATCTAGACGCAAATTACTATCTGGCAAGCCGTAACCTACACCATTTAATTCTTGCAAAGCCTTTATGGATTGGTCAAAGACACCTTCCCCCCTTTGCTTGTCAGTTTTTCCACGAGTCCAATGGGGCATGCTGCTTACTACATGGATGTTATGTTTTTTGAAAAATTCGGGCAGATCATAATATTTTTTATTCGCACGAATGATTGTTAGATTGCTTCTTACGATAAAATCCTTGATTCCAGCTTTGCTAGCTTCTTCAACAAACCAACGGAAGTTTGGATTCATTTCTGGGGCACCCCCAGTAAGATCTAAAGTATGAGCACCTGTGTTGCGAATTACTTCGAGACATTGTTCCATGGTTTCGTGCGTCATTATTTCCTTTCGATCCGGCCCAGCATCAACATGACAATGTTCACAAACTTGGTTGCACATATAGCCAAGGTTTATTTGAAGGATTTCCAGTTTTTTCGGCCGAAGAGGAAATTGATTAGTTTCCTTAATCTTTTCGGCAAATGTTGGAAGTTCGCCATTTGCAAAGATTCCATTGGAAAGTTTTTCAACCTGGGTATTCGCTTCTGCGAGTTCGCTGTGGCGTTTATGAAGAGATTGTAGTTTTTTCTTTTTTTCTTTTAGCATTGAATTTTTTTCCAAATTGTATTCAGATGATTTTTGGAGATGTAATATTTTGCATATCAACGGATTAATAATGGAGCGCAGTATCATGCGTCTCTTCCGATATTACCCGTCTAATTTATTTACTTTGTTCATCATCATCACTCCGTGAACTAGGGTTGCGCCGCTCTTAATGGCTGCGCCAACATGGATTGCCTCCATCATTTGTTCTTTGGTCACACCGCGTTGTAAGGTATCTTTTGTATAGGCGTCAATGCAATAAGGGCACTGTTCGGTATGTGATACAGCAAGAGCGATTAAAGCTTTTTCGCGGGCGGTAAGGGCACCTTCTTCAAAGACTTTGCCATAGTAATCAAAAAATTTATCACCTAGTTCCTTGCTCCATTCAGTTATATTGCCAAACTTTCTAAGGTCGGCAGGATCATAATAATTGTTTGAGGCCATTGTTGTTGTTTTATATAATTACGAAATAAAAAGGCGGTTGGTTTTACTATAAATGTAAATATAAAGAAGTAGTCCTTCAAAAGATGTATTGCTTACCAAAGTTTTAGCTTTTAATCAAAAGAGTAAACAAGACCACTGGTTAGTTCGTATTGGGAATTTGGAATACCAACGGCAGGCGAATCATCAAAAGTAAAAGTATAGGTGGTCTTAAAGGAGAAATTTCTATAAAGGCTTATTAATAATGAGCTTTCCGAAGCTATTCTGAAATCACTGAAATCACTTAATTTAGGTTGATAGTATGTTGTGCTTGAAAAACTCATATTTTCGGTGGGGTATAGACTGAATGAAAAGTAGGCTGTACCGCGGAAAATCCTTTCTATGGGTGTTATCCCGTCGCTTAGCTCTTGGTATTCGTACATCACCAAGGTTCCTAGATATAATTTGTAGTTTTCAAGTTTGGTGAGTTTGAACCTAGGACCAGTTCCTAGGAGACCTCGAAAGTTTATTTTGGAAACCTTGTTATATTGTGCTTGTGCAAATGCCTCCCAAGCAACTTGAGGATGAAATCTATAGTTGTAGCGCAAGTGTTGTACCCCTTTATTTGCAAATTTGCTGCTTTCTATTTTTTCAAATTCAATTTCATTTTTCAGGAGTACTAAATGTCGTTTCATTTTATACTGTACGTTGACATTTGTTTTAATCGCAAACTTGTCGTTTACATCCCGTTTTAAGGAAAACTCTAAACCGGCCGATCCTGAAAACCCTGAAGTGTCTGTTACTTTTCTTAACGACTCGGCATTGATAACTTGTGAGAAAACGTTGGTAGCTATTAAAATAAAAAAGGATAAGAATAATTGTTTCATTGTACTAATAAAATAAGCAATTTAGAAAATTGTTGTGGTTATTTTAAAAGGAATTTTTGTAACACTACAGCTTGATTATACTTTTCGTTTTTAGCACTATAAAGAAGCGTAAGACGACTTTTCTTAGCCTTATCTAGGAGCTCTTTTACTAACTCAGCTTTGCTTTTCAACTCGACTTCATATTTTTTTGAAAACTCTTGAAAACGTTCTTCTTTATGGTCAAACCATTTGCGTAACTCAGTAGATGGTGCAATTTCTTTCATCCATTGCTCTAAATTAGCCTCTTCTTTGCTTACGCCACGCGGCCAGATTCTATCAACCAGCACGCGTATGCCATCACTTTTAGTGGCATCTTCATAAATACGTTTTATTTGAATATCCATAGTGTTGGTAAAATCAAAATGTGATAGCCGTTGAAACTAATTTTATTCTAATAGCTATCACAGATATACTAAATTAAGCTCCCCAGTTTTCTATTTCAGCTTTAGACCAAAGTTCTGGGAAGAATTTGCGTTGTTGATATTTTGGGTGTAGGTACTTTTTCCATTCAGAGCCACCTGTGGCTGCTTTGGTTTCTCCTTTACGATCTAAATAATGTTGTGCAGTGTCTAGATGTACTAATGGCCAAGCCACATTATAAAAATGGTCAAACTGTTTCAGTTTTTCTTTTAATTCTTCTGAAGGATTGTCCATTTGGGCTATTCGCTCTTCAAGTGTTTTACCTTTAACCTCTTCAGCCAAAGCTTTGAAGCCGGCCTCGTATTTTTCTATGAAAAGTCTTAGAGTAAGGGACATTTTCCCAGTCTCCCGGTTTAATCCTGCATCTTTCCAGTAAATATGTTTAAAGTAATCTTCTGAGCTTGGATTTTCGGGCAGACGTTCCACTCCCTGTTTATTGAGAAGGTTTTGAAGTCGTGTGCAATAAAGCTCTAAGGTACGAAATGAAGCACACTGAAAGCCACTAGCTGGCGTTAATGCAGAACGGAAAATATTATAATCTTCATAGCTCATACCATCTTTCATAATATCGAAAGAAGTAATTAGCATTCTAGTGTATCTTTTTAATCTGTCTAGTTTTGTCATCCAAGTTTCTTCGGGGAGATTTTCACCTTCTGAAAGCTGTTTGATTTCGTGGATCATCATTTTTAAGGTAAGTTCTGTAACTTGATGATACATTACGAATATTTCTTCGTCCTTAAAATCTGTTCTCGTTTTTTGGAGTGTAAGGAGGGTGTCAACTTGAATATAATCCCAATAAGTTATTGGTTTGGTTTGAAGCAATCCGTTGAAGTAGGTCTCAGGATTTTCGCCGAGGTTGGTGTATTTTTCTTCGATTGATTTTATAAGGTCGGTATTCATTTTTATATTTTTTTATGGAAGGGCATTTCAGTAAAAGGCCTTTCGAGAAATTCTTTATAAAAATAATAGAATATTTTGAGTTTATCTCAAGTAATTTGGACTACTTATAAATAAAAAGCCTTATTACATAATTTGTAATAAGGCTTTTCAAGAACGTATTGTGCTATGTTCTTAATAGAAGTTGGCGCGATTGTCTTCAATCTCTGCTTTCTTCTTAAGAGCGTTATAAACTGCATTTTGTGCAGCTGGGGTTGCTTTTGAAGTCATTTGGTTTGCGTAATTCACGTACGATTCCATTTTTGGAGCTGGGTTAAAAGCCGTTACTTTTACTTTGTAAATACCCGCTTTGCCGTCAATCAACTGAGTGGATTCACCTGGTTTTGTACCGAATGCGATTCCAACAACTTTTGGTTCTGCGTTCGCTCCAATTGAAGGGCTTGCCATGCTCACGCCAGTGGCGCTTTGAACAGATACATTTTGGCTTGTTGCAATTTCTTCAAGAGTATTTCCTTTTATAGACTCACGTAGTTTTTGAGCTTTTTTCTCGTTGCGTAATATCGGAGTAACAGCAGCAGAAGCATCTGCTGGCAACATTAAACCCTTTGGGTTTTTGCGTGTAAGTTGTGCAATAACGTATCCCTCAGGAACGCTAAAACGCTTGGTGTCGCCAACTTTAGTGTCGTCATTGAATGCCCAGTTAACAATAGTCCGGTTAGAACCTAATCCTGGAATATTGTCAGCCATTTTATCCAACTTATTTACCGGTTTTACTTCCAGATTTTGATTTTTCGATAATTCGGTAAAATCACCTTTTTTAACGGCAAGCTCGAATTTTGTAGCTTCAGCAAATATCTCATTTATTGTTTTGTCTGAAGATTCGATGTTTTTTATAACCGTGGCTAGTTTAACAGCTTTTTTCAGAGTGGATTGTTTTCCTACTTCTACAACGTGAAAACCGAAATCAGTTTCAATTAGACCGATTGTACCAGTTGGATTGTTAAAGATGAATTCGTCGAAAGGAGGTACCATTCTTCCTGGAGTCGAGCTTCCTAGGTCGCCACCGTTGTCTGCTGAACCATCATCAGAGAATTCTTTTGCCAGTTCTGCGAACTTAGATTTGTCTTTTTTTTACCACACTCAAAATACTGTCAGCTAACTTTTGGGCTTCCTCTTTAGTTTTTGTAACTGTTTCAGGTGCCCGCATAGTACCAACGTAACGAATAAGGATATGCTTAGACTCAGTAGAATCTGGCATTCTCTTAGTGTCTAATACTTTAGTTAGGTCAAATGAGTTGTCAACTTGAAAAGGACCATAAACATCTCCTTTGTTTAGGTTGATAAGTGTATCTGCAACACTTGGAGGAAGATCTTCCTTAAACAACCACTGCTCGTAATATGGAACATCCGAATTTGCATTTACATACTCTTCGTAGTTATTTGTATTCCTAAATCCAGCAATAGTATCGTTGGTTTTAGTGTCTTGGTTGAATTCTACTTTACTTTGAAGCATTGCAGCAGTTTCTGTTCTTGCAGCTTCTATATCTGCTTCAGATGGTTTTTCTGAAAAAAGAACATATTGAATATCTGCTTGTGCTTCTACTTGAAAATCATTGGGATGTGCTGAAACGTATTTTTTTATTTCTTCGTCAGAAATTTTGACGTCTTCATCTGCAATCTTGGTGTAAGGCACCATTACATATTGAAGGTTTAAATTGTCATTCTGGAAATGGTATTCTTGTTCTCCTTCAGCAATTGTTGTGCGTAGCCCACCTTTAACCATATTGTAATAAGTACTAGAGAGTACCCCAGTAGCTATATTTTCCTCAAATGTTATCCATTGTCTGTACATTTCAGGAGATGAAGTTTTAATGCTAGCAATATATTCTTGAATCTTACCATCATCCACTTGACCTGCATCATTTAAAAAAGTAGGGTTGTTTGCTAATGCAGATTTTAGTGCATTGTCCAATTGAGCTTTCTCAACTGTAAGTCCTGCTTTTTCAAT
Organism: Aequorivita sp.; assembly: GCA_034675805.1. Lineage (GTDB taxonomy): Bacteria > Bacteroidota > Bacteroidia > Flavobacteriales > Flavobacteriaceae > Aequorivita. The sequence goes on from JAUCCX010000001.1 coordinate 2,691,815, forward strand.
TTGCTCTTCAAGAATAACGCGGCGTAATTCCCTATCCCAAACCATATTCATTGCTTGAGAGGCATTGCTATTCGGACCCATGTTTCGTTGGGTAGCTTCAACCTCTTCCATAAAGGATTGTCTTGAGATGTCTGTTCCGTTTATGGTAGCGATATTGTTCTGGCCTTTTGGACCGCTGCTCCCTTTTGTTAAAACGTCGCTTAAAATAAAGGCGAAAAGCGCCAATGCAATAATAAGGATAAGAAATATCCCTCTTTTTCTAATACTGTTTAAGATTGCCATTTGATGTTCAAATTTATCCTCCTTCACATACGATTATTACGAATAGAAGGCCTTGGTTGTCATCCCATTTATGCCTTAATGTTGGTCAAGGTTTTAAAGGGTTTGTTTTTTGGGTTATTTAGGGGGCGAAAATAGCATTTTCCTCTCAGTAATAAAAAAGTAAAGTGAAAAAAATGAGGATAAAGTTGAAAACTAATCTTCTGAGATGTCTTTTACTTCAACTAGTTCTATTTTTGTACTTGAAACTTCAAGAATAGTGAATAGATAGTTGTCTATTTCTACATTTTCACCTCGTTCAGGGATTTCTTCTGTATGATTCACGATAAGACCGCCCAAGGTTTCGTAGTTTTCACTTTCTTCCAAATCAAGCTTGTAGTTTTCATTAATATAATCTACTTCCAGACGTGCGGAAAATTTGTAATGTCCTTCACCTAATTCTTCTTCAATTAGTTCGACACTATCGTGTTCGTCTTCAATGTCTCCAAAGAGCTCTTCTATAATATCTTCTACGGTGATGATACCACTAGTACCTCCGTATTCATCAATCACAACAGCGATACTCTTTCTCTTCTTGCTAAGGATGCCCAAGACATCTTTTATAAGCATTGTTTCAGGGACAAAAACGACAGGCATTAAAACTTTTTGAATGTTGGTCGGTTTTTTAAAAAGCTCAAATGAATGCACGTAACCCAAAATATCGTCTATACTTTCTTTATAGATCAGTATTTTTGATAGGCCTGTTTCGGTGAAGAGTTTAGCGAGTTCTTTTGGAGGTGTATCAATATCTACAGCAACAACTTCAGTTCGTGGAATCATGGCTTCACGTGATTTTACTTCAGAAAAGTCTAGAGCATTTTGGAATATTTGTATTTCTGAATCCATTTCTTGTTTGGCTTCGGCTATTTCCATTTGTTCCGAAATATAATTGCCAAGTTCGAGTTTGCTGAAGCTAAGTTGTACAGTGTCTCCTTCCGATTTAAACACTACTTTAAGTACTAGATCTGAAATCCAAATGATGAATTCAGAAATAAAGGAAAAAAGCACATAAAAGAAGTAGGCAGGAACTGCAAATACTTTTATAAGACTGTTGGCATAAATCTGAAAAAATACCTTCGGAAGAAATTCCGCAGTCATCAATATTATTAAGGTAGAGATAATGGTCTGCACAAGCAGCCCAGGGAAACCTTCAAGTGGTATATATTGCATTAATAAATCGCCCATAAAGAATCCGTAGATAACCAAGGCGATATTGTTTCCCACTAACATCGTGGCAATAAATTTGGAAGGACGTTTGGTTATTTTTTTTAGGATTCCTGATAGGAAATTATTTTGTTTCTTCTCAATTTCAATATGGATTTTATTGGAAGAAACATAAGCGATCTCCATCCCTGAAAAAAAGGCGGAGAGTACAAGCATTATTAATATGATTATTATACTATAATCCAATTTTGGAGTTTTAATTTATGAGTTATATTTAGGCTGGAGTTTCTGAGTTCATATCTCATAAAGTTGAACTATTTTTTATTTCGTTCATCCATTTTCTTTCTAAAGTTTCTTCTAAAGAAGAACATAAAGATAGAGGTTACTACAAAAAAAAGGTATAAATAGGCTTTGTTTGGCGCCTCGTTCCAATTGTTTATTGTTTCGTAGGTGAAGAATGCTGCAATTATGATATAAGCATATTCAAAAAAATGGTAAACTTTATTTAGCATCGTCGATTTTATTTTTGTCAACTAATTGAACTCCTTGGTTTTTTCTGGATAGAAAGGTAGTAAAATCTTCACTACTGTCAAATCCCACAGCACCATCATTGTAGGAGCCATCTTTAAATTTTATTTGGTAAGGCTTGTCCGTAAATACCCATTTGTTCTTTTGGTCCCAATAGAGTTGGTCAGCTTTAAGCACAACACTATCTGATGTTACTAGTACTACATTTTTCCGAAGATCAATTAATCCTGTTTTGTCAAACTGAATAGCATAATCTGAAGTAACGGTACTCTTTTTGCCTTTTCCATCCCAAAACAGCACTTCTATTCCCTTTGGGAATTCTTTATAAGGAAAATCTAAATTTGAATAGTCAAGTAATTTTTCTGCCAAAAGATTGGTAACCAATTTACCCGAATCAGTGTATTTGAAATTTATATTTTTTCCTTCAGCTATAGGCGCCCCGTCAGATAGGCTTAGTTTCTTTACGTTTTGATAATTGCTTTCACATGCAAAAAGCGTGATGATCAATAATAGGACCATCACGCTTTTAAACATATTTATTGTGGTGTACATTCTTATAAGTTAGGAACTCTAACGCTTCCGCCAACCCAACAGTTAAAGGTAATGGTTTTACCCGCCATACCTTCGCTGAAGATATCACTTTTTTGTGGTGCGCGTTGTCTGTAGCTGCTAGCAGCTGCTCTTGCGTTGTTCGCAACAGTTCCGTCTACACGAGCTGCTTTGTCCATCATATCTGCGGCAAGCCAGTTCATTGCTCTTTTTTCAAAAACTGTTGATCCGCAATTGTTTGCGCTATCTGCATACATTGCACCAATTCTATAATAAGCGATACCTGCAGATGGTTTTACTTCTAACATTTTGTTATAGTAAGTTCTCGCAGTACTAAGGCTTCCTTTTTTACGATAGTTTTCAGCGATACTGTAATAGATACGTGCTTTTTTAGAATTATCTTTTTCAAGATCTGCTGCTTGGTTAAAGTATTCTAATGCCTTGCCAGATTTTCCTTCAGCTTCAGCTTGTTTACCTAATAGATATGCTGAAGTAGAACTGGGTTCCAATTCGTGAAGACGAACTGCTAACTTGTTTGATAATGGGCTATCACAATCTTTAGCATCAAGTCTGTTACTCGCTGATTTTAACCAATCTATATCGTTCTTTTTCTGTTCGTAGTCTTTTTCAAAAAGGGGGATTAGGTTTGGACAATCTGCCAATTGACCTAATTTTCCATTAACACTGCCTTCAACAGTTGCATAAACACCAAGGTTGTTTTCGTAAACATCTTTTGCGCGTTGCTCTTTATCTGTAAGGGCGGTTCCTGCCTCTTCCATATTCATTAATGGAGTTAGTTTTGCAGCAAGACTGTTTTTCTCTGCATCAATTTTTGCAGTTACTACGTCATAAAGGTCAAAGATTTCTTGAAGTTCTTTTTCTCCAGAATTTTGTAAATCAACAGCTAATGAGAAATAGGCATAAAGACTCTTGCCACTGGTGAAGTTTTCAGGATCTTTTTTAAAGGCTTCGTCAAATGCTTTAAACTGCTCTGCTTTTGAACCGATGTTATTATCAAACTTTATTTGTGCAATAGTTGATAGTACATCACCTTCTTTGGTTTGCTCTGGAAAGTTTTTAAGTCTTAATTCCCAGGCATTAATAAGGTCGTTCACTTTGCTTTTGTCGCCTTTTTCATCAATGAAATACTCAAACATCTTTACAGCGTATTGATATATGGCAAGGTTTTCATGTGGGCATTCCTTTATCAGTTTTTCATAATATGGAAGTGCTGCCTCATAATTTTTTACTTTAGCAGGTTCTGTAAAGTATGATAAGGTGATAGTGCAATCGTCTGGTGCTTGTGCGAATGCTTTTCCAGATAGGGAAACTAGTAAAACTGTAAATAATAATGCGAATTTTGTTTTCATGGTATTGATGTTATTGGTATTAATCATATAATCTTTTTTCGAACCAACGGTCGTTTAATGAGAAGCTTAAGAAAGTGTTTACAAAATTCTCTTGAATCAGACCAAAATCGGTGGTTCCGCGTTTTCCGATTTCAACCCCTAAGTTAATATTGGAGAATAATCGTCCTACAGGGAACCCAGTTCCAAAAGATATGCCAAACTCGTTTATGTCGTGTCCCTCAACAGCTATACCTGTTTGTTCAAATCTTGCTCCGGCTCTGTAAACCACTCTTTTAAAGTAGTTTCCGAAGGAATTATAATTTGGAATATAATATCCTCCCAAGCTAAATTTTGATGCATTTTTATAAGTAACCTTTTCAATTGTAAAGACACGGTTTGTAAAATTACTGGTTTTTTCGTTTGTATATTCAAGTCCAACACCCCAAAATTTTGGTTTGCTAATCGCGGCACCGATTGTCAATTGAGAGGGAAAAGTAAAATCTGTATTAGGAACATCTATTTCTCTTTCATCAACAGTATATATTCCTGAGGGTAGTATAGAAACACTAGCGGTTTTTCTGTTATTTTCTGAAGTGAAGTTTGTTCCTGGACTGAATGTAACAGATCCAGAAAGCTCAAGGTTTTCAGCAATCATTCTTTTGTATAATGCTCCAAAATTTACACTAAAGCCAGAAAGATCAGATCTGTTGATTACCCGAGTTCCATATTGTATGTTTTCTTTTTGTGTTACCGCGGTGTTTTCGATTTTCCCGAAATTATAATTGGCATCTACACCAAGGCTAAATTCTGGAGTAACTTGATAACCAAAGGCTAAGAATGCTTTGTTCAAGCCACCATATCCGTCGTATTGGGTACGACCATCTGGCAATTCTGAATAAAAATCATAACCTACCGAAGTGTAGGGAAGTAGTCCAAAACCCATACCCAATTTACCCATAGGAATACCCATTGCAATATAATCCAAGGTTGAAGAAGAAGTAATCTGGCTATCGGTTTCGCTCTTTTGATTTACCACCTTAACGCTAGCGCCTAATGAGAAATTAATTAGGCGTAATCCGGCATATCCTGCTGGATTCTGAAGATTTAAATGGATACTATCGGAGAAAACACCCAGTCCCCCCATAGCTCTATTTTCAACAGTACCACGAAATTTAATAGATCCAATGCCATAGTAGGAATATGGGGACGTGGTTCCTTCTTGCGCTAAAGCAGAGCCCGCTACAAGTAAAAATAAACCAATTACTATTTTTCTAAACATCAATGTTTGTTATATTCTAAAATATGGTTCAATCCCTCCAATAAAAAATTTGAGTTGGCAAAGATGTCATTTTTTATGCTATCTCGCAAAAAATGTGCGTCTCCTCCTGTTAAAATAACTGTTAAATTGTCCCATTTTTTTCTGAAATCTTCTATAAAGCCATCTATTTCGTACAAAATACCGTTTACAACTCCTGAATGCATACAAGTAGGAGTGCTGTTCCCAATAACTTCTTTTGGCTTGTTTGCATCCAATAACGGCAATTTTTCAGTAAACGTATTTAAAGATTTGTATCGAAGCGAAATCCCAGGTGAAATTGCGCCTCCCAAATATTCGTTTTCTAGGGTTAAAAAATCATAGGTAATGCAGGTCCCAGCGTCAATTATCAAGACATTTCTTTTAGGATAAATCACGGCGGCAGCACTAACTAAAGCAATACGGTCTATACCCAAAGTTTTGGGAGTAGCGTATTTATTAGTAAAAGGCACTTTTGTTTGATGGTTAAGAATCAGAGTAGGAAACCGCTCCTGTAGTATTGATAATTGTCGCTCTGCTAAATTGCTAACCGAAGAGACAATTGAACTTTCAATAGAAGGGAATGATTCTAATATTTCATCGAGCGTTTGAAGAAAATCTTCCTTAACACAAGTCGTTCTATGTTTAAGATCCTTTAAATCAAACACTCCCAGCTTTACTAAGGTGTTCCCAACATCGATTACAAGATTCATTTTTTTCTTTAAGGCATAAAAGTACAATTACAAATATTGGGAAATTGTTAATGACATATTAAATCGAATAAAAATATCTTTCAATTTTTTTCATTAAAGTTTTGCAAAAACGAAAATAGCTTTATATTTGCCGTCTCAATAATGGTGCCTTAGCTCAGTTGGTAGAGCAATGGACTGAAAATCCATGTGTCCCTAGTTCGATTCTTGGAGGCACCACAAGAACTCCCTGTAAGTCTTTGATTTACAGGGTTTTTTGTTTTTAATATAATAATGGAAGCTAGTTAATCTTCAGATTGTATTAATAAACATATTTGAAAGCGTAATAAATAGCGATGAATTCTTCAATAGAAACCATACCATCTATAGTGAAAAGAATGTCACCACTGTAGGTTGAAGTGCCATCATACACTTTCCCATCCTTTATATTCATTAAAATATCTCCTGAATAATTCGAATTTTTCTTATAAACCTTTCCGTCTTTTATGTTCATTAAGATATCTCCAGAGTAATTTGAATTACCTTTAAAAATCTTTCCTTTTGAAATCGTATAAATTACATCTCCTGAGTAGGTTGAATTTTTCTTGTAGATTTTATTGTCTTCAATTCTACAAAGTATATCACCAGAATAGTTTGAACTCTTCTTATATAACTTTCCATCTTTTAAATTACAGATTATGTCCCCGCTATAGGTCGATGTCCCCTCAAAAACTTTTACTTGGGATATTGATGGGATGGTAAATAATAGGACAAGAATTAGTGGTAAGTACTTCATATTAAACAAAATAAATTTTAAAATAAGTTATAGATATCCTAACTCATCTTTTTTAGAGGATTCTTTAATCATTTCCTCAAAGGGAATAACTGTGCCAAAACCTTTTTTTTCTGAAATAATTTATATCCTTTTTATCTCCAGTAGCTAAAACAAAATCACCGCCCCAAGCACCTAAACTTTTTATCGTGTGGGGATAATCGCTAAAAAGTTGTGATTTGATGGTTGGTAGATTTATTAATTCAGAAATAATCTGTTCGTGGGCATTCATTAAATTTTCGAACTCTGAAAGTGCGGAACAGGTGAGAAGATTATCACTTATTTCCGAAATATTTTGAAGTGATTTTTTATCAACCAAAGTATTTCTGTAATGCGCAATACCCTCTTTACTATCCTGTTTTTGATTTAAGTGAATGAAAAATAAATTTTCTGTAAAGTCCCAAGGAAGATTTACTTTTTTTAAAACGGATTTCCCATTTTTCAATTTATACATTATGGGGGAGTCATTTTGTGCTGCGGCAATATCATAACCACTCCCACCAAAACTCTTAGCGAGCAACGTTAAGGCATCTACATTTGCCCATTGCGCAATATTGTTTATTAATGTAGAAGAAGTTCCTAATCCCCAGTTACGTGGAAAATTGAGCTTTGTAGTAATTTGGATTCCTTCACTTTCCATAAGAAAGCCTGGATTGAGATTTCTAGCTTCTAATAAAATTTTGGATAAAGTTTTTGAAATGGAGTTTTCAAGTTTTTTACTCTGAAAGTTATTTAAGTCGAATAAATCTTCAAACCAAATAGCATTTTTTTCATCCAAACTTTCCCAATGGATTCCTTTTACTTCTGAAGTCTCAATTTCCAATGATTGTCCATATCTTGTAGGAATAGCCAAAGCCGTAGCGCCATCAAGCACAACATATTCGCCAGTGAGCAATAATTTTCCGTTGCTATAAAAGGTTTTTTTCACTGCTTTATAAACGTCTAGACTTATCGATTCTTCAATTTCTTAACTTCTCTAAAAATTCCCCCACTGAGCTGTGTGAAACAATGTTTTCCTTAAAATATTCCAATGCTTTCTCTTTTTCCTCCTTAGAAGCTTGCATTTGATTCATAATATTCATCAAATGCATTTTCATATGGCCTTTTTGAATTCCGGTTGTGACAAGGGATCGGATAGCAGCAAAATTCTGTGCTAGACCTGCTACAGCTATAATCTTCATTAACTCTTTTGAATCTGGTTTTTGGAGAATTTCAAAAGCGAGTTTCGTTAATGGATGAAGTGTGGTTAATCCGCCTACAGTTCCGACTGCTAATGGCAATTCAATCCAGAAAGTGAAGGTGTCATCCTCAATTTTAGCGTGTGTTAGGCTTCCGTAATAACTATTTCTGGCTGCGTAGGCATGAACACCCGCTTCTACTGCACGAAAATCATTGCCAGTGGCTAGAACCACTGCGTCCACACCATTCATAATTCCTTTATTGTGGGTTACGGCACGTCGAGTTTCGGTTTTGGCGATTTCGATTGCACGTATAAATTTTTCTGCAAACTGCTTTCCGTCGTGATGCTTTGTTGTTAATTCTTCTACTCTACAACTAACTTCAGCACGAACCAAACATTCAGGTACGTAGTTGGAAAGAATACTCATCACTATTTCAGGATAGTTTTCTTTTTTTTGGAATAACCCAAAGTTTTTCGCTTCTTCCTCAAACGTATGCGCCATTTGCTCCAAACAACTGTTGATGAAATTTGCACCCATAGCATCCAATGTTTCGAAAGTTGCATGAATGTAGAAATAACCATCTAAAATATGCGATTTATCAACCAGTGAAAGTTCTAAGATTCCTCCACCACGGGCTCTCATGTTTTTTTCTAGGGATAGGATACTCTCGCGAAGCTTCGGCTTAACATTTTCAAAAAATGTTTCTATATCTTTTTGACTTCCAAAGAAATTAAAATGTATCTGACCATTTTTCTCTGTGGAAATTACTTCAGCTCTAAATCCACCTCGTTCCAGCCAAAATTTCGCGGCATTGCTTGCAGCAGCCACCACCGAACTTTCTTCAGTGACCATCGGTATAGCATATAATTTTTCATTTATTAAAAAATTAGGGGCAATTCCGAATGGCAAATAATAATTGGAAAGCGTATTTTCTATAAAGTCGTCGTGAAGTTGCTGCAAGGAGGTGTCAGCATTCCAATAATTTTTTAAAATTTGGACTGAATTAGAGTTGTTTTGCAGGTAGTTTTCTGCAAGCCAGTCAATTTTTTCAGCTTTGGTTTTCTTTGAAAATCCAGAAACGTGTTGCTTCATTTAAGTATATATCAATTAACGGCAAAGATAGTATTTCGACTTAGTTTCTTCTGAGTCATTTATAAAAGAAAAAGGTATTTAAAAACTGAAATTGTTCTTAAAAACCTTTTTTTCTCAACTTAAAACGAAAGTTGAATAGTGTTTTAAGTTTCTTTTTGCTGGGCATCTTTGGTAGGGGTGGGTCTAACGTTGAATTTTTTACGCTTTGGTCTTAACTTCCCATGAGATCCAAGATTTATCTTACCGCGTTTTGTTTTTTTGTCTCCTTTTCCCATTTCAGCATTTTTAAATGAACTTGTAAGTTAGCCATTCAAAATCGTAAACCCTAATAAAAAATGTTTAAACGTGGCTAATTGATTTTACAAATTCTGAAATTCCGTCCACTCCCTTCTCTGAAAGCATTTTTATAAAGGCACTGCCAATGATTGCACCTTTTGTGTGTTTCGCTGCTTGTTGAAACGTTTCAGAATTATTTATTCCGAAACCAACAATTTGGGGTTTTAGGAGAGATAGTGATGCAATCCTTTTAAAATATTTATTCTGTTCGGCTCCGAAGCCTATTGAATTTCCCGTAACGCTGGCACTGCTCACCATATAAATAAATCCTTCAGAAGCAGCGTCAATCAGACCTATACGTTCTTTGGAAGTTTGCGGGGTGATTAAAAATATATTAATTATACCGTACTTCTTGAAAGTTTCAGCATAATGCTCTAGATATTCGGCTAAGGGAAGATCCGGTAAAATCAAACCATCAATGCCAACTTCTTTACATTTTTCACAAAAATATTCAACCCCAAACTGAAGTATGGGATTAAAATAACCCATAATTATTAAAGGGATAGAAACTGTCTTTCGAATATCTTTCAGTTGATCGAAAAGCAATTTTGTAGTCATTCCATTTTTTAATGCCGCTTGAGAACTTGCCTGAATTGTAGGACCGTCAGCTAATGGATCACTAAAGGGTAGGCCGATTTCAACCATATCAACACCATATTCTTCCAATTGTTTAAGTATTTTGACTGTGTCTTCAAGTTTTGGATAACCAGCGGTGAAGTAGATGGAGAGAAGCTTTTTATTCTGCTTTAGTTTTTCTTGAATTCTATTCATAATAGAGTAAAACCCTGATAGGTCTCATTTAAAGATTAAAATAGTTTATATAGGTATCGAGGTCTTTGTCTCCACGACCACTTAAATTAACCACCACCACATCATCCTTTTTAAATTTCAAATTTTTAAAAATCGCCAGTGCGTGACTACTTTCGATAGCGGGAATGATACCTTCCAATTTGCAAAGTTCTATTCCTGCTTTCATTGCTTCATCATCCGTTATTGAAAGGAATTTACCTCTTCCGCTTATAAAAAGATTAGCATGCATTGGTCCAATACCGGGGTAGTCCAGTCCTGCAGAAATGGAGTAGGGCTCTGTAATTTGTCCATCTTGAGTCTGCATTAATAGCGTTTTGCTACCGTGAATAATTCCGATTTTTCCCAAAACTGAAGTCGCAGCGCTTTCACCACTGTTAATTCCTTTTCCAGCAGCTTCCACGGCAATAATATCAACATTCGGATTGTCTAAATAATGATAAAATGCCCCTGCTGCATTACTACCTCCACCCACGCAAGCCACTATAAAATCTGGGTATTCCTTACCTTCTTTCTCTTTGAGTTGTACTTTTATCTCTTCAGAAATCACACTTTGAAAACGTGCTACCATATCGGGATATGGATGTGGCCCAACTACACTACCTATAATATAATGTGTATCCACAGGATTGTTAATCCAATCGCGAATGGCTTCGTTGGTGGCATCTTTCAAGGTTTTGCTGCCGCTGATTGCTGGGACAACTTTCGCACCAAGCATTTTCATTCGCGCTACATTTGGAGCTTGACGTTTTATGTCTATCTCACCCATAAAAACGATACATTCCAAACCCATCAAAGCACAAACCGTAGCAGTCGCAACGCCATGTTGCCCTGCACCAGTCTCGGCTATGATCCGAGTTTTACCCAAACGCTTAGCCATTAAAATCTGCCCAATTGTGTTGTTCACTTTATGCGCGCCGGTATGGCAAAGATCTTCGCGTTTTAAATAGATTTTTGTGTTGTATTTTTCTGAGAGACGTTTCGCAAAATAAAGTGGAGTTGGCCTTCCTACATAATCTTTCAGCAATTGACGGAATTCTTTTTGAAAAGATTCTTCAGTCATTATATTCAAATAATTCTGACGTAGTTCTTCCACATTTGGATATAGCATTTCAGGAATATATGCTCCGCCAAATTCACCGTAATACCCTTTTTCATTTACGTTATAATTCATTTTTAAACTTCTTTAAATCGTCAATATTCTTCAGTCCTGGTTCAATTTCAAACCTACTGTTAACATCAATTGCGTGAATAGGAAGGTCAGTTTTTAATATTTCTTTCAGAGAATTGATTTGTTCCAGGCCAATACCACCACTTAAGATGAAAGGCTTTTTTAAAGTATATTTTTTTAAAACTTCCCAATTGAAACTGTAGCCGTTTCCACCTTTTTCCTGTCCTTTCGTATCGAAAAGAAATTTATCTACTTTATTTTCAAAAATTTTCAGTGTGCTAAAGTCGAATTCGTCGTCCAGGTTAAAGGCTTTCCAAACGAGTGTATTTGAAAATACGAGGTACCATTGTAAATCAAGAATATATTCCTTGCTCTCATTGCCATGAAGTTGGATGTAATCTAAAGAGTACTTCTTGGTTAACTCCAGTATTTTAGAAATTTTTTCATCTACAAATACGCCTACTTTTTTGACATCTTTGGGAAGTAACGGAATTTCACCTTCAAAATACCTTGGACTTTTTTCATAAAAAATAAAACCTAAATAATCTGGATGAAGCGCGGCGACTTCCAGTGTGTTATTTTTCATTCCACAGATTTTTAGTAATGGCTTCATCTTAATTTTTGTATAAATGTTTTTGCAGTTTCGCCAGGATTTTCAGTCTTCATAAAATTCTCTCCAATTAAAAACCCTTGAAAGCCGTAGGTTCTTAATTCCTTAATCGTTTCAATATCGCTGATTCCACTTTCTGATATTTTTACATACTCCACTGGGATTTCCTGTGAAAGCTTCTTGCTGATTTCAATATCTACTTTAAAGTTTTTAAGATTCCGATTGTTAACGCCAATCATATCTATATTTGGCAACAATGATTTTTCAAGCTCTTCGAGATTGTGAACTTCGAGTAAAACGTCCAATTTCAAACTTTTGGCCAAATGTGAGAACTGTTTCAACTCTTCCGCAGAAAGACAAGCGGCAATCAGCAAAATGGCATCTGCACCATAGGCCTTGGATTCATAGATTTGGTATGGGTCTACAATAAATTCTTTCCTAAGAATGGGAATGGAAACAGTTCTCTCAGCTAATAAAAGATCGTCTAGTGAACCACCGAAGAAATTGGAGTCCGTTAAAACAGAAATCCCCGATGCAACCGCTTCTTGATAACCTAAAGCTACTTCGTGGATTAAGACTTTATCGTTGATGACCGATTTACTGGGGGAGCGGCGTTTGTGTTCGGCAATGATTCCCGTAGTTGAAATTCGCAAGGCTTCCGCCAAAGATTTGGTTTCTTTGGTAAACAATGGAAATTTTTCCAACAAGCGTGTTGGGATTGCTTCCTTTTTTGCAGAAACTTCTTGTAGTTTATATGCTGTTATTTTGTCTAGAATTGTCATTTCGTTTTTTTGAGATTCTGTTAATATTGCGAGGATAACTGTTGTAGCTTTTTCAAAGAATTTAAAGCGTTTTTTGAATGTAAAGCTGCCTTGGCCATTTCAAATCCTTTTTTTGTGGGACAGCCATTTACGACCGAAATCGCCATAGCTGCGTTGGCGCAGACAACATTGTTTTGGGCTTCGGTTCCTTTTCCATTTAAAATATTCATAAATATTTCTGCGGAGGCTTTTACAGTTTCACCGCCAAATATTTCCGATTCTTTAACTTGCATTACTCCGAAATCTTCAGCGCTCAGAATATTTTCTGACTCTTTAGAAATTACTTTGGCTGGGCTGGTCAAGGATATTTCATCATAACCATCCATTCCGTGAATAACCTTATAATTCTTTTCGCTTTTTTGATAGATATAACCATACATCCGTGCTAGCTCCAAATCATAAACACCGACTAATTGGTTCTTTGGAAATGTTGGATTTACCATTGGTCCAAGCATATTGAAAAATGTTTTTACTCCTAATTCTCTTCTAATCGGACCTACGTTTTTCATTGCTGAATGGAACAAAGGGGCGTGTAAAACACAGATTCCGGCTTCATCTAAACTGCGCTTTAAAAAATCTTTCTCACTACTAAATTTTATACCTAAAGCTTCCATTACATTACTGCTTCCGCTAACAGATGAAACTCCATAATTTCCGTGTTTAGTGACCTTAATTCCCGCACCAGCCGCAACGAAAGAGGCTAGGGTTGAAATATTAAAAGTATTCTTACCATCCCCGCCAGTTCCACACAAATCTATGGTATTGTATTCACTGAAGTCGACCATCAAACACAATTCCAGCAAGGCATCCCGAAAACCTTCCAGTTCCTCCAATGTTACGCTCCGCATCATATAAACAGTCAAAAAAGCTGCAATCTGGCTTTGATTGTATTTGTCTTCTGAAATATTTACCAAAACGGATCGTGCTTCTTCTTTTGAAAGTTGCTCGTGATTTATTAGTCTATTTAGAATCTGTTTCATTTTTTGATTTTGCAAAGACGTCTGGTTTTTACTGAATAATGCAACTGAACAATGAATACTTTTTTAAAAACTTTCTACCCAATTCTTAATAATTTGTTTCCCCATTGGCGTAAGTACACTTTCAGGATGAAATTGTACACCGCATACATTGTAAAATTTGTGTCGTAGGGACATAATCTGGCCATTCTCATCTATAGAAGTGATTTCCAAAACCTCGGGAAAATTTTCTTTAGAAACCACCCAACTGTGATATCGGCCAATTTCTATTTCTTTTTCTAATCCTTTAAATAGCGGCTCATCTTCACTAATAATGGTCGCTTTGGTGGAGACACCATGAAAAACCTTGCTTAAATTTTCCAACTTACCACCGAAAACTTCTCCAATGGCTTGTTGTCCCAAGCACACGCCTAATATTGGTTTTGAAGTTGCATAGCGTTGAATTATTGCTTTTAATAAACCCGCTTCATCTGGGATTCCCGGGCCAGGCGATAGAAGTATCCTATCATAGTCTTCAACTTCTTCCAAATGTAATTTGTCGTTTCGTTTTACGGTTACTTCGCAATCTAATTCCTCTAAATAATGGACCAGATTGTAAACAAAACTATCGTAATTGTCTATTACCAATATTTTCATATCTAAATATTTTCAGCTAATTCGAGGGCTTTTGTCAATGCGCCCAATTTGTTATAAACTTCTTGTAATTCGTTTTCTTCATTGCTTTCCGAAACCACACCAGCTCCCGCTTGGTAGTGTAACGTATGATTTTTGCTTACAAACGAGCGAATGATAATAGCGTGATTAAAATTACCTCTGAAATCCATAAACCCAATGGCACCGCCGTAAAATTCGCGGCTTCTGTTTTCATATTTTTCCAGTAACTGCATGGCTCTGTGTTTTGGTGCACCACTCAAAGTTCCCGCAGGAAATGTATCTGCCACTATTTGCATAGTTGATGTTTGTGGATTTTTGGTTGCTGTAACCTTGCTTACCAAATGGATTACATGAGAAAAAAATTGCACTTCCCTATATGTTTCCACTTTTACATTAGTACCATGACGGCTTAAGTCATTTCGCGCCAAATCGACTAGCATTACGTGTTCACTGTTTTCTTTTTTGTCTTCCGAAAGTTTTTTAGCAAGTTCAGCATCTTCTTCGTCGTTTCCAGTTCGCTTAAAAGTGCCTGCTATTGGGTGGATTTCGGCGCTATTTCCTTTTACTACTAATTGTGCTTCAGGGGAACTGCCGAATATTTTAAAATTGCCATAATCGAAATAGAAAAGATAGGGTGAAGGATTGACACTTCTCAAAGCACGATAAACATTAAAGTCATCTCCTTTGAATTTTTGAGAGAAGCGTTTGCTAGGAACGATTTGAAAAACGTCGCCACGCTGACAGTGTTCTTTGCACTTTCTTACCAAGTCTTTAAAATCTTCATCGTTGAGATTTGATGTCCGTTCCCCATTTCTTTCAAAAGAAAATTCCGCAAAACTTTTGGACTTTAAAATCTGTTCAATCTCTGGAATATTATTTTCAGTTTCAAAACAGTGTGCAAAAATGTAGGCTTCATTGTTAAAATGATTTATTGCGATGATATTTTGATAAACCGCATAATACATATCAGGTATTTCAAGATTTTCTTCTTTTTTGGCGATTGAAATACTCTCAAAATAGCGAACGGCATCAAAGGCCATATAGCCAAAAAGGCCGTTATTTATGAATTTGTGTTGTGAGATTTTATCGTTCTTGTCTGAAATAAAAGTAGATGCAAATTCATCTAAAGTTTGTGGGACATTTATGTTTGTTCCTATTTCAATAACTGAACTTTTCCCATCTGGAAAGGTTTGGGTTATGGTTTCATTTTGAATATTTATAGAAGCAATAGGGTTAAAACAGATATAGCTAAAGCTATTGTTGTTTGCGTGGTAGTCACTGCTTTCCAACAGAAGACTATTTGGAAACTTATCTCTAAGCCGCAGGTAAACTGAGACAGGAGTAAGTGTATCTGCTAGTAGCTTTGCTGAATATGTTTTTAACTGATATTTCATTTTAATCGATAAGATTATTCAATAAAAAAAAGGCTTGTCGTGATTGACAAGCCTTTTCGTATATAGTTTATACCATAGGTTTTCAGCTCACGACGTTTTTCGTAAGATTTTCCACCACCAAGTATTTGTTGTAACTGTGTTCATAGTTTGAATTAGCAAAGATAGAAAGGTTTTTTAAAAAATGAACATTGTGATAATTTTTTTTGAATGTTCGTCGCGATTTGTTGATAATGATTAATTTTACAAAAAAAAACAAAATGGCAGACTTGACCCAAGAACAGTGGAGTGAACAACTGAAAAATGATGACAACGCTGTAATAATAGACGTTCGTACAGATGCAGAATTTGAGGAAGGTTATATTCCTGGTGCTATACAGATTGATATTTATAACGGGGCTGAATTTCTTAAACAGGCGAAGGACCTCGATCCCGAAAAACACTATTACGTGTATTGTCGTTCGGGGGGCAGAAGTGGCCAGGCTTGTATGCTACTCAATGCTGTCGGTGTAAAAAGCGCCTATAATCTAAGAGGCGGCATTATGGAATGGGATGGAGAAATAACAAATTAAAAATAAAAGAAATGAAAAATACAGCTATACTTTTTGGGCTTACAATATTACTTATATTCAGTGCTTGCAAAGATAAGAGCGTTGCACAAGAAATTGTGGTATTGTCGCCACAGGAATTTTACAACGCTACTGCCAATAAGGATATTCAGTTGGTGGATGTTCGTACTGCAGAAGAATTTGGTGAAGGACATTTGGCACATGCGGCGAATATTGATGTTTTGGAAGACGATTTTAGTTCCAAAGTAAAAAGTTTAGATCCCAATCAACCAGTATATGTTTACTGTCGAAGTGGTAAGCGAAGTGAAAAAGCATCATCCATTTTAAAAGGTCTTGGCTTTAAGGAAGTTTATGATATGGAAGGTGGTTACCTAAACTGGGAAAGTAAGGGTTTCCAGGCGAAAAATTAGAGGTTTATCTTAATATTTTAACTTAGCTAAATACTTCTAGTTAAACTCTCGCTAAAGTAGCTTTTAAGTAAATCTTTCTTGACATATCCATCGTACCTTCACTAAAGGTAACGAGGAAATGGTTTTAACATGGAAAGACTAGAGGAAGAAGTTCAAGAACAAATGAGAGCTATTATTGCTACAAGTTGTCATTTTGATAAACGACCAAGCCAACACTTTTCTAGTTTTCATAGAGCCTTATTAAAATTTTCTTTTGATGCGGTAGATGTAAGAATTGAATACGAAACCCAACAAATTTACATTTCAAATCCTAAGCCTTTAACGACCGATCCGGTTAGACTTTTTGATATGAAAGAAGCCTTAGCAGATAAACTTTCGTACACAAATTTAGAGGAAACGCTTGCAGGATGCCTTCAAAATGGACATTTACAATTTTCATTCTACAAGAAACTAATAAAGGAGTATGGTTATCATTGTAGTAACGGCGAGGATATTATGAGTGCCTGAATTTATTCCTTATGATCATCAGCAGAAGGCCCGTAACTTCCAGGAACTGGAATATCTAATAGTCGGTAATAAACACCCAACTGCGCTCTATGGTGCGTAATCTGATTGAGTCCGTGGCGAATGGCACCATATTTTGACCATTCCATAAGTTTTTTGCCATTCATTTGTATGCTCCAATTTGGCGTTAGATCATCTTCCTTTGCATTTTCTAGCGCCTGCATTCCCGAACGATACTGACTTTCCAAGTACGCTTGAAGATCTTCTTTTCCTTTCATCTTTTTGGGCTTATAATCATCTGTAAGATCCAGATAATCTGTAGTTAAAATTAACTGTGGCCAACCAAAAATATCGACTATATGATTCGTCAAATTCATTAGCTTCATGCTTTTCTCGTGAGGTGCATAATCGTTTATGTCCATCGGAAAATTATTTAGAAACTTTTTGGTCGTTAGGTATTCTTCAGTAAGTTCATCCTTTAGATTTTTTAAAGTATCCATGATTTTGAGAATTGTGTTTAGATCTAAAAACTTACAATCCCTTTGGGTTTAAATATTTCAATTTAAATCAAACATCAGATTCGGAGAGAATTAAGCTTTCAGAATCTAATTTACTCATTTAAAAGCATATTTCCCCCGAGAAAATGAGTTAAATTTGCAACTTAAAATTTCTCCAATTGGCAAAACAAATAACAGATACAATCGTAATGATACGCCCGGTTGCGTTTAGGATGAACGAACAAACGGCGGTGAATAATTTTTTTCAGGAAGACATAGCGCTTAAAAATGCTGAAATTAATGCAAAAGCCCAAGCAGAATTTGATGCTTTTGTTGAAAAGTTACGTGGTGTGGGCGTGAATGTTATTGTCGAAAATGACGATTTAAGAATGGATACTCCGGATTCTGTTTTTCCCAACAATTGGATCAGTTTTCACGAGAATGGAGATATAGGATTGTATCCTATGTTTGCCGAGAACCGTCGTCGTGAAAGGCGGGAGGAGGTCTTGATCCGTTTGGAAAACGAAGGTTTTATTATCAAGAATGTGTATGATTATACTCCAGCAGAGGATGAAGGTGTTTTCCTAGAAGGGACAGGCAGTCTTTTGTTAGATCGTGTTAACAGAAAAGCATACTGCGCTCTTTCTGCTCGAGCTGATGAAGATCTTGTGATTGAATTCTGTGAGGATTTTGAGTATCTTCCTGTTATATTCACAGCTAACCAAACCGTGGATGGCAAACGTGTGCCCATCTATCATACTAACGTGATGATGTGCCTGGCAGAAAAATTCTCTGTTATTTGTTTGGATACAATTGACGATCCTGCTGAAAGAAAAAATGTGGTTCAACATTTAAAAAAGGACAACAAGCAAATTATCAGAATAACGGAAGCTCAAATGCATCATTTTGCTGGAAATATGCTTCAAGTTCAAGGAAAGGATAAGAAATACCTTGTAATGAGCAGTGCAGCACATAAAAGTTTAACCCAAGATCAAATCTCTGAAATTGAAAAGTCTAGTGAGATATTGAGCAGTGATCTTACTACCATTGAAACCTGTGGTGGTGGTAGCGCTCGCTGTATGATGGCAGAAGTTTTTCTTCCGAGAGAATAGTTTTAGGAGTCCTTTACAATTTTGCTAATATTGCGAATCATCCCTCCAAAGATGAAGTAATGGAATGGTAGCATGGCATACCAATACAATCTGCCCCATATTCCTTTGGGCCGGAAGGTTGCCGTTTGTATCAGTTCATTTTTATCATTGATACAGAATTCTAGCCAGGCTTCGCCAGGTAGTTTCATTTCAGCAAATAACAACAATCTTTTATTTTCTTTATCGGCATATAGCACACGCCAAAAATCTAAAGCATCACCAGTATAAATTTGAGTGGGATTGGTTCGTCCGCGACGTAGACCAACACCGCCTACAACCTTATCCAGAAACCCACGTAATTTCCAAAGAGTATTTCCATAATACCAACCTTTTTTGCCACCAATAGCCCAAATATTGTCCATTACTTTTTCGGGATTATCTACTTGCAACACTTTTCTATCTTTTAAACAGCCAAATGTTGGCACTTGGATATATTCTTTTAAATTCGAAATTCTTCCCGCCACCAAGGCATCTTTCCAGCTCGAAATCACAAGGTTTTGTTCAATCTTTATAAAAGCTTTTCTTATTGCTTCCTCATAAGTAATAGGGTGGATATTCAGAATTTCCTGGAGCTTGTTGTCTGTGGCGACCACTTCCATTTTCATGCTATCGACTAAATTCACGGCTAGTTTATAAGAAGTGGAGGTAACAAAATAAAGCCAATAAGAAGAAAGTCGTGGAGACATAATGGGTACAGAAATGATCCAAAGCTTTAGCCCACGGATTTTCGAATATTGCATCAACATTTCTTTATAAGTCAAAACATCTGGCCCGCCTATGTCAAAAGATTGATCAAAGCACTTTTCATTGTCCAAGACTCCATAAAGAAAGGCGATAACATCGCGAATCGCAATGGGTTGAATTCGAGTTTTTAACCATGATGGAGCAATCATTATAGGTAGTTTTTCACAAAGATCCCTGATTATTTCAAAGGAAGAACTTCCGCTTCCAACTACAATTCCAGCGCGTAAAACGGTGAGATGATAATTCCCTTTGTATAATATCTCTTCTACTTTTTTTCTCGAAGAAAGGTGTTTGGAGAGTTGTTCCTGATTTACAATTCCGCTTAAATAGATAACCTGCTTCACGGAAGTTGTAGCCATATAATTATTAAAATTTTCGGCAGAACGCGCTTCTATTTCATCAAAATCTGTAATGGAGCCGCTCATGGAATGAATTAAATAATAAGCAGCGTCAATGTCTTTCGGGAATGATTCTATATTTACTTCTTCAGCGAAATCCACTTCAATAACCGATACCTTCGCTGTTGTTTCAGGATTTAAAGGCAGTCTATTTTTATCGCGAACCGCACAAATTACATGATGGCCGTTTTCTATAAGTTCAGGCAATAAGCGCATGCCAATATAGCCATTGGCTCCAGTTAGTAGAATTTTCAAGTGAGTAAATTTGTTTAAATGTAAATCAAAATAATTAAACAAGAGTTAAAAAGCAGTTAACTTACTAAGTGAGATAATTAGTAAAGGCCTATCTTTAAAAAATCAACCAAACAAATTAATCTCTATGAAAATTTTAAAAAGTGTGCTACTTATTGTCGGAGTAGTTTTGATAATTTTTGGTCTTTACAATGCCTTTGTTCCTCAATCTGTTCTTGAGATTGGTCCTTTAGAGGTAAACGCAAAAGAAGGCTTGAACAATCAAACTTTAGGAATGATTGGAATTGGTGTTTTGGCCCTTCTTGCTGGAGCACTTTTAAAGAATCGTCGCTAATTTTTTAACTAGAGATTGTATGTAAAATAGAAATTACCGCAGTGCTTATATATTCCACGCCTATAGCTATTACTATAAACCCAACAATTCTAGAGATAGCATTAATGCCAGAAGCGCCCAAATACTTACTGATATAATGAGAGCTTCTTAAAATGATAAAAGTTGCGAGACCAACGGTTAAAACTGCTAATATGACCATAGCTATTTCGTTCCATTTTTGATATTCGTGATTAAATGCAATTAGGAGTGAGATAGAACCTGGTCCCGCCAACATTGGTATAGCCAAGGGTGTAAGAGAGAATTTTTCACGTGCGTCTAAATCTTTTTGTACTCGTTTGTTCTTCATTCCTTTGTGTTTTGAAAATGTTCCCGTTAACAGTGCAAACCCGGAAGTAACGATTATCATTCCACCTGCAATTCTCAGCGCGTTCAAACTTATTCCGAAGAAAGCGAGCAAATAGGTGCCAGCAAAAAATGAAATCATTAGAATAACGATCACGTTTATCGTGGTCAAAAGTGAGGTCTTGTTTCGCTCCTGAATGGTTTCCCCACTCGTTAAACCAACAAATACAGGTACCGTTCCCAAAGGGTTGATTACTGAAAATAGTGCTGCAAAAACATATAAAAATATGTCCATAGTTTTTTGAGCAAAGGACGGTTGGTTTTTCTAGTTGAAGTTTACTAAATTGTTATGAGAAGATTAAAATTGTGCTGTGCTAAAGATCTTCCAATCGAAGAGGTGCTGCGGTTGTTTTTGCTTCCATTAATTTCTTCATAAAGTTGTGGACTGTTTTATTCTCTGCCTGTGCTTCAAACTTAAAGAAGTAATTATCCTTGTGAATGGAGTATTCTTCGGTCTTTCCTTTATATAAAACCAATTTATAATAAGGAATAATCAGGGCGTATGAATTTAATCGACTTCTAAAGCCTACTATAATTCCCTTTGGTCGCATTTCTATATTGCAGACATTTCTATTATTGTCTAGATTCATTAGGTTGCTTATCTGAATACTCACATCTGTCAGTATCAATTTTGGTGAACCAATCCCGCCCATTTTAAATCTTTCGCGAAGTGTAAAAGCATTTCCTAGTTCCTTGTTTATTTTACGTGTAATTTCTTTGTCGTTGTAAGAAACATCTAAAAGCATTTTTTACTTTAAAGATAGCGGTTTCTGAAATACTTAAAATTTAAAAACGTGTATCTTTGTGCACCAAATACCTTAGCATAGCGAAGATGTCTAACATCTGAATTCTAATATCTCATATTTATTATCAAAAATGACATTTCAACAAAATTTAGAAACCCAAATTAAGGCCGCCGTTAAGGAGATTTACGGGGCGCAGTTAGAATCGGTAGAATTACAGCCAACTCGTAAAGATTTTGAAGGCGATATTACTGCTGTGATTTTCCCTATGCTTCGCGTGATGAAAGGAAATCCTGTGCAAATTGGCCAGGCTATTGGCAACTATTTGGTTGAAAATGTTTCAGAAATAGAAAAATTCAATGTTGTTCAAGGTTTTCTGAATATAGTTTTGAGTGATTCTTTTTATATGGATTTCTTTAATTCAATAACAGATTTTTCCTCATTTGGAAAAGTTCCTCAAGGAAGTGAAGCCTTGATGGTGGAATATTCTTCACCAAACACAAACAAACCTTTGCATTTGGGTCACGTGAGAAATGTTTTGCTCGGCTATTCAGTATCTGAAATTGAAAAGGCTGCGGGGAAAAAAGTTTATAAAACTCAAATCATCAACGATAGAGGAATTCATATTTGCAAAAGTATGCTCGCTTGGGAAAAATTCGGAAATAGTGAAACTCCGGATACTACAAATTTAAAAGGTGATAAGCTTGTTGGGAATTATTACGTAAAATTCGATCAAGAATATAAAAAGCAAATTCAAGCCTTAAAGGAAAAAGGGAAAACTGAAGAAGAAGCAAAAGCACAAGCTCCATTGATACTTGAAGCGCAAAATATGCTTAGGAAATGGGAGGCTGGTGATGAAGAAACCGTGGCGCTTTGGAATAAAATGAACGGTTGGGTTTACAAAGGTTTTGAAGAGACCTATAAATCCATTGGCGTAGATTTCGACTTTTATTATTATGAAAGTGATACCTATTTACTTGGAAAAGATATTATAGAAGAAGGAATAAAGAAAGGTGTGTTTTTTATGAAAGATGACGGATCGGTTTGGTGTGACCTTACCGAAGATGGTTTGGATGAAAAACTTGTTTTGCGAAGTGATGGCACTGCGGTTTATATGACTCAAGATCTTGGTACTGCCGTTCAACGTGTAAAAGACCATCCAGATGTGGGGGGAATGATCTACACGGTTGGCAATGAGCAGGATTACCATTTTAAGGTTCTCTTTTTGATTCTTAAGAAGCTGGGCTATACTTGGGCTGAAAATCTATTTCATCTAAGTTATGGCATGGTGGATCTTCCTTCGGGGAAGATGAAAAGTCGAGAAGGAACTGTTGTGGATGCCGATGATTTAATTGAGCAAATGATTGCTACAGCACGTGAAATTTCCGAAGAACTTGGAAAGATCGACGATTTTTCAGAAGAAGAGAAAAAAGAACTCTACAGAATTATCGGTTTAGGAGCCTTGAAGTATTATATACTTAAAGTGGATCCCAAAAAACGGATTCTCTTCAATCCTGAGGAGAGTGTAGATTTTCAAGGGAATACAGGACCATTTATTCAATATACTTATGCCCGGATTCAATCTATATTGAGAAAGGCTGGAGAGGCCTCGACTGCGCTCGATCTAGCATCTGTAGAGATCAATCCAAAAGAAAAGGAACTTTTGAAAATACTTAAACAATATCCCGAAACTATTCAATTGGCAGCTGCAAATTATAGTCCGGCTTTGATTGCAAACTACACCTATGAACTAGTAAAGGAATTCAATAGTTTTTATCAAAATGTACCAATTTTGGCTACGGATAATGCGGTTGAAAAAGCTTTTCGAGTAAAACTTTCCGGCGCGGTGGCTGAGGTTATAAAAAGTGCGTTTGCAATGTTAGGAATTCAGGTTCCAGAGCGGATGTAAGCGTAGAATATAAATAATAGACTTATTTCCCGTACAGTTTCTTTCCTGCAGCCTCATACTTGTCATTATTATTCCAGGTAGGAGTTATAGGATTTTCTGCGATCAATCTTCCAGCAAGTACATAGCTTTGAAAAAACTTTACGAGATAGTCATAATCTAAGGTGTCTGCTTCATCACCTGCTTGGTGATAGTATTTGGTAACTTCTCCATCAAAAGATCTAAACCCTAAAGAAAAAGTTGGAGCGGGAATTCCTTTTTGGGCAAACATCACATTGTCGCTTCGGTCAAAAAGATTTTGTTCGGGTGCTGAGTCTTCTATGGCTGATAATCCAAATGCTTTAGCACCTTTTTCTATATCTTTTTGGGCCGAGGTTCTTGTCAATCCAATTACGGTAATCACCGAGGTATCGTTATATCCAGCATTATCGCTGTTAAAACAATACACCATCTTGTTTAATGGCAATACTGGATTTTCAACATAATATTGACTGCCTAGTAAACCTTTTTCCTCCCCTGTAAATAGAATAAAAAGAGCAGAACGTTTGGTTGGGTATTTTGCTATGTTTTCTGCCATACTTAAAACCGTAGTTGTTCCAACAGCATTGTCTCTTGCCCCGTTATAAATGGTGTCACCAGTAGTATCTGGTTGGCCTATGCCTACGTGATCATAATGTGCGGAATAAATTATGAATTCCTTTTTTAAGGTAGGATCTGTACCTTCAACCATGCCAACTACATTTTGGGAAAGTACAGGCGTTTTTTCTGAACCGGCAATAAATAATTTTACATTTAGATTGTTTTTTGATTCTAGGGATTTAGCATAAATATGATTTTCATCTTGTACCCAGAGATAAGCAATTTCCTTTTTTGCACTTGTTTTTGTATTTTTAGCAACCTCTAATTTTTCACGGTTGAATTCATGTTCAATAAAACCCCAAATGCTTTGTTTGGTGTCTACCAATTCCACAACGGCAACAGCTCCGTGATCTCTCGCCAATTGTTCCTTTTGTTCTAATAAACCAAATGCCTCACGGGTATCTTTAACATTCGGCCCACCTGATCTTACAACAACTATTTTTTCAGAAACATTCTTTCCTTTATAATCGCTTTCCAAACCATAGTCTAAATATATAGCTTGACCTTTAAATTCCATTTCATTCACCTTGATAGCTACTTTATTCTTCACTTCTTTTCCATCTATTGAAAAAGTTAAATATTTTGGAGGAGTTATCTTTTGAAGTTCAACTTCTTGAAAATAATTAGCCGTATGAGAATTTGTTAGGTTTTTATTGATTGGTTTAACGCCATAAGTGCGAAGAGTATTCGCCAGATATGAAGCTACAATTTTGTTTTCTGGAGTACCGGTTTCGCGACCTTTTAATAAGTCATCCGCTAAAAAATAAATGTGACCTTCTATTTTTTCTTTGGTAATTGTCGCTGCTACTTTATCCTTTTCTGATTGGGAATAGATTGAATTAAAGCTTAATAACAGTGAAAGAAATAGAGTTATGTTTTTCATGTAGTCATTAGATTAAAAGATAATTAAAGATAGCATTTGTTCTGAATTCTATCACGTTCGCAATATTTATTTTGTTTAACTTTTTGCCATAAAGCATAAACAAAAGTTAAATAGTATTGTTTCAGGTAATCCATTAAATACTTTTGTTTTAGAAAACTAAACTTTAAAAACGATGAAAAACTTATTAAAACTTTCTCTAATTGCATTTATCGCATTTGGAATTACTTCTTGTAGTGATGATGACGATGCAATCCAAAATCAACCAACAAATTCCATTGCCGATTACGTTGCTTCCCATGAGGAGTATTCTTCTTTAAAAGCTGCTTTGGATAAAGCTGGACTTACTGCTACCCTTAAAGGTGAAGGTAGTTTTACTGTCTTTGCTCCAGATAATGCTGCATTTGCAACTTTTTTACAGGCCAATGGATTTGCCAGTTTAAATGATGTACCAACAGCTGTTCTAACGAATGTTTTGTTGAACCACGTTGTAGGTGCTAAAGTACTATCTGGTGATTTAAGTACTGGTTACGTAAATACCTTGGCTACAGAGGCTTCTACAGGAGCTAATTTAAGCCTTTATGTAAATACTTCGTCAGGAGTAAAATTAAATGGAATATCAAGTGTAACCACTGCAGATATCATGGCCGACAATGGTGTTATTCACGCTGTTGATAAGGTAATTGCCTTACCTACGGTAGTTACATTTGCTACTGCAGATCCAAACTTTTCAATCTTAGTGGCTGCTTTAACACGTGGAGACCAACCTGACTATGTAGGTGTCTTATCTACTCAAGAGGGAACTGCCCCAGCGCCATTTACCGTTTTCGCTCCAACAAATGAGGCTTTTGGATCTCTATTAGCTGAATTGGGTCTAACCGGTCTAGGAGATATTGATGGTCCTACACTTACTGCAGTTCTTAATACGCACGTAATAGCCGGTGCTAATGTTAGATCTGGAAATTTGACCAATGGTACTGTTACTACTTTGGGGGCTGATTTGATAGTTGATGCTGGCAACGCTACATTAACAGATCCAAGAGGAAGAGTTAGCAAAATTATAGTTGTAGATGTTCAAGCAGCAAATGGTGTCGTACATGCAATAGATACAGTTTTACTTCCTTAATTAAAAATTAAGAATGCTTTTTTGACAAAATGCCGCCTTTTTAAAAGAAGCGGCATTTTTTATTCTTAATCAATTTCATCTTTATCCAAATGATAGATCTCCATAATTCCTTCCAAAACTTTTTCGAAGTCAATTTTTAAATCTATCAGTTTTCCAGTAGCCATATCCATAACCCAACCGTGAACTGCCAGTTTTCCTTGGCGGACGGCAATTTGAACATCAGCTGTTTTAATCACGTTTACACACTGCTCTTGGACGTTGAGTTCTACCAGTCTTCTGTACTTCTGTTCCTCGTCTTCAATATCCTTAAGCTCATCACGGTGAAGTCTGTAAACATCTCGAATATTACGCAACCAAGGATTCAGAATTCCTAAATCCTTAGATTCCATTGCAGCCTTAACGCCTCCACAACCGTAATGGCCGCAAATAACAATATGATTTACTTCTAAAATACTTACTGCGTAGTCAATAACGCTCATAGCACTTAGATCCAGATTGGAAACCATATTAGAAATATTGCGCATAACGAAAACATCTCCAGGTTTTACACCCATAATTTCCTCTGCAGTAACTCGGCTGTCGCTACAACCTATATAGAGAATATCGGGGTTTTGCCCATCTGCCAGATTTTTGAAATAGTTGGGATCCATTCCGAGTTTGTCGTTTACCCAAGTTTGATTGTTTTTGAAAATTTGTTCTATATCCATAAGCCTTGTGAAGATTTTTTCAGAATGTAAAGATAAATAATTTATGTGCTTTGTTTTTTATAGAAATTCGGAAAGGAATTTAAAAAAGCGATTTTCTAATATTGTATTAGATATAACAAAACCCTAAAACACCAACATCAGTGAATACTATTGCCTGTTATGGAGCAAACGCTATTATTTTAAATTAACTTCTAACATTCGATTTTTTATTTATTCAAAAGTCTTATTATCCACATCTTTAATAAATGTTATTAATCCAGTAAAATAGGTTTCTGGATCGTCATATTGCGACATATGGCCGGCATTACAAGTGATACTTCTTCCGTTTTGCACTTGTGTACTCATCCATTCCATATATTTTGGATCCATAGTGTCGTATTTTCCGCCAATCATCAATGTTGGAACGGTCAATTCTTTTAAACGTTCAGAAACATCCCAACCTTTTAAAGTGGCATCACCGGTTACTCCAAATTCGCTGTAACCTTGCATATAGATATAAATGTTAGGGTTGAGATGTGCAAACCCACGATTGAGGAATTCTGGCCATTGATCCAACGGCATATGCAAGACGTGTTGCGTATAATAATGTTGCGTTACCAATTCGGAATATCTTGGATTTGTAAAATCTTGTTTGTCTTCCATTTCCTTGATTTCCTTATAAACTTCTGGTGGAAGTTGTTTACCTAAAATTTCGGCATATTTTTCATATTCTGGAATACTTGCTATCATATTGGAAACAATTAAACCTTTGAGGTTATTCTGATATTTTAAGGCATATTCCATTGCTAAAAGGCCGCCCCAAGATTGCCCGAGCAAGTAGAAATTATCTTTGTTAAGTTTGAGTGCTTTTCGAACTTGCTCCACTTCATCTACATAATGTTCAATAGTCCATAAGGTAGAATCATTTGGCTTGTCGCTGTAATAGGATTCCAATTGGTCATAATAGTAATACTCGATTTCTTCATTTGGAAGGTAACCATCAAAATTTTCAAATCCTTCGTGTGTTCCGCCAGGTCCACCGTGAAGTAAAAGAACCTTCATCTTTGGATTGTTTCCTACGCGTTTTGTCCAAACATTGAAGGTTCCTTTTGGTGTAGTTATCGGAATCATTTTTATACCGCCCGTTTTTTGATCGTCGGCGTTGGAATAATCCATATAAGTGGATTTGCTGGTGGATTCGGTTTTTGTTTCCTGTTTTTCAGCACAGCTTAAAAGGAATAATGCTGAAATGAATAGAAAGTAAATTGTGTTCTTCATAGTTGTTCTGTTTTTATGGAAGTTGCTATATTTTACTCTTTTCGTAATTCCCGACACCATTAATAATGGTGGAAAATAACAAATAAGTGTTCGTCAATGGTTTGAGCAAGTTATGCTTTTGAAAAACATCAATCCCTTTTTGAGAATAAATTATAGATGAGTGTAGCGCAGTTTTATCCTCGTGCCACTTTGCCAAACCGACATAGGCTTCTCCAAGAGATTTATAGTCCTTGTTTTTTATGGAAAGCTGAATTGTTTTTTTGAAATTGTTGTAAACTAAAGGAGTATCTTCTACTTTCTCAATTTTTTCATTCAAGTAAGAACTTTTAAGCGTGTCTTCTTGTTTGTGAGATGGAGTTTGGGGAGAACTGCTCTGCGAAACGCAAGCTAATACTGCAAAGAGTAATAGTGGTTTCATTGTTTGAAGGTGTTTGTTGTCACGAAATTTACGATTATTTTTTTTTCAACAACAAAAACAGGGCAATTATTTAAATGTTTTTTCTTGTTGGGGAGTAATCTGGAATATGTGTTTCTATTATTGAGTTAAAAATAAAATCTCCCTTACCCCATTATAATCTGGTAAGGAAGATTTTTCAACAGAACTAGGGAGTCGTTATGTTTTATTTTTCAGGAGCGCTCATCTTAGCAAGAACAAAAGCAGAAATAGCCATCGCAATATCGCGAACGGCAACATCTGGATGGTGCCAAGTAAAAAGTAAGCTTAAGGCGATCAGGAGTAACCAAGCGGAAACAATATATGCACCCAATTGTGTTTTTGTGAACACTAGAATTCCCGCAATAATCTCAATTACACCTACAATCATCATAAAAGTGGCGCCACTAACAGGAAGAATATCCAAGGTGGCAGGTGCAAGATAAGTATCCCATTGAACGAGAATATTAAAGAATTTATCAGCTCCCGCAGCTATGGGGATAATGGTGAAAGTATACTTTAAAAGGGTTTGTAATTTGTTGACTTCTAAGCTGTTTGTCAATGTTGTCATAATTTTTTTGATTTTTAGATTCTATTGTTTAGATGCTTTAAAAGTATTGTGGTTACAAAATTTGTAACTTTAGGTTCATTATGGCATCTAAAAAGAAAAACAAATTATGAATGCAATTCAACCAGACCGATTTGCCTTAACTAAGTTGTCTGATATCCAGGTGGTACAGAGAGTTTTGGAGGGGGAAAAGGAATTATTCGAAATATTGCTTAGACGCTATAACCAACGTCTTTTTAGAGTTATAAGAAGTTATATCCATTCTGATGACGATGTTATGGACATTCTTCAGGATTCGTATGTGAAGGCCTATACGAAACTAGGTCAGTTCAACAATGAATCCTCCTTTTCAACCTGGCTTATAAGGATAGCCATAAATGAAGCCTTGCAACAAATACGAAAAAATAAAAGAATTTTAGTGAACTACGGAAGAACAGAACGATTGGAAAATGTTTTTAACTTGCCAGATACAAATCAAATGAATCCAGAAAAACAAACAATAAGGACCGAAACCCGAGCTTTAGTGGAAGAGGCAGTCGACAGACTGCCAGAAAAATACAGAGTTGTTTTTATGCTTCATCAAGTGGAAGGTTTATCCAACCCTGAAATTGCTGCCTGTCTTAAATTATCTGATAGCAATGTAAAAGTGCGATTGCACCGCGCGAAAACTCTATTAAAGGATGAAATCTTTAAAACTACCCATGATGCTTCCATCTTTGAATTTGGAAATTATAGATGTGATTTTATAGTTGAAGAAGTTATGAAGCGAATTCAGCGTTTTTAAACTTTCTGCTATTGGATTATGAGGAAGAATTAATATTATTCTCCCCAATTCACAAAAATCTCCTTTACATTTTTAATGTTCTGATTATTTGGAAACTGTTCCTCTAATTTACGAATGAGCTGCATCCCAATTTTGCAGTCTTCAAAATCGTATTGACATCTATAGCTATAAGCCAATGCCAGTCGATAGTTAGCCTCAAAATCGCCCGGAAAAAGTCCGAGTGCTTTTTTATATTGGAAGGCCGCGTTGTAATAATTCCGTTTGGAAATCCAATTATCGCCATCGTTTATATAAAACATATATTGATCCTTATTGCTTTTTTCAATATTAGCTTTTGACATTTTCTCTTCTAGTTTGGGGAAGCCAAAATCGAAATTATTAAAGGCTTTATAAATGCCGAAACAAATAAGTGGTAAGGTTATGCAAATGACTATTGCAAATTGACGCGCTTCCTTTTTTCTCTTTTGAATAATCCCATTCCTTATTTTCTGCAATTGCTCTGGTGTGGCTTTTTGAATATTAAATTCATTCCCTGTAGCTTTATAGAATTCATTTTTAATAATTTGGTAATTGTTGGGCTTGAAATAACTCCACCTCTTGGGTAGTAGGTTTTTGTTGTTACGAAGTGTAACAATCATATGGTTTATACTACCAAATCCTCCGAGCATCTGTTTTTATCTTGGTTACTGATTTTGATTATAATACTTTTTCGCCAAATCATTTTCAATATAATAAAAAATCCATTCACGCAGAAAATTAACCGTATCTTCGCCGCTTATTAAAACCGTCTTCTTAGTTTTAATGGTTTTTAAAAGGACCGAATTCTAAAAGCGCCGCGATATACTATCTCCAAGCGCAGCGGTCTTACAACTTAAATAAATTTATGTCATTTAAATCACTTGGGCTATCCGATGCCCTGCTGAAAGCAATCAGCAAAAAAGGATATGATACGCCTTCGGCTATTCAACAAAAAGCAATCCCTGTAATATTAGAACGCAAAGATGTACTAGCCTCAGCCCAGACCGGAAGCGGGAAAACTGCTGGTTTTGCTTTGCCAATGTTACAAATATTAAATAACGAACCAACTTTAAGACAGCGTCCCGTTCGTGCGCTAATACTTACCCCAACTCGTGAACTAGCGGCACAAGTAGAGGACGAGTTTAGAGAATACAGCGAATTTACAGACCTGCGCTCTACCGTAATTTTCGGGGGAGTAGGTGCAAATCCACAGATTAAAGCCTTGCGAAATGGTGTGGATATCCTTGTCGCAACCCCTGGAAGACTATTAGATCTTCACGATCAGCGTGCGCTTTCACTTTCAAAAGTCGAAATCTTAGTGTTGGACGAAGCAGACCGTATGCTTGATATGGGCTTTGTGCGTGATATTAAAAAGATTCTTGCGCTATTGCCTTCAAAAAGACAGAATCTTTTGTTTTCAGCAACCTTTTCAAAGGAAATAAAGAAACTGGCATCCGACTTTTTACACAACCCAGTTTTGGTGGAAGCCACTCCGCAAAACACTACGGTTGAAAAAATAGACCAAACTGTTTATAGAGTTGATAAAGCCCAGAAAACAGATTTGATTATAAAGCTTATTTCTGAGGGGAACTGGCAGCAAGTTTTGGTTTTTACAAGAACCAAGCACGGCGCCAACCGTTTGAGCGAAAAGCTTGAAAAGGCAAAGATCACTTCTGCAGCCATTCACGGAAATAAAAGTCAAGGTGCAAGAACTAAAGCTCTTTCTGGTTTTAAGGAAGGGAAAGTACGCGTATTGGTAGCGACGGATATTGCCGCCCGCGGACTCGACATTCCATTATTGCCACACGTTATCAACTTTGAATTACCTAATATTTCAGAAGACTACGTTCACCGTATTGGTCGTACAGGAAGAGCAGGAGCCACAGGCGAAGCGCTTTCCTTGGTAAGTTTGGATGAGGTTGGATATTTAAAAGATATTGAAAAGCTGATTGGCGAACGCCTGCAGCCTAAGATCCTTCCAGATTTTCAACCTACCGAAACCATGGCTGATGTAAAAGCTGCCGAGGAGGAAAAGAAACGCGAAAAGGCACAACGCCATAGCAACAGAAGAAATTCCCAACCTAAGAAGACTACACAGGCTAAAAGTCCAAGTGGTGGTAGAAATAGAGGGAGAAGATAAGTATTGCTTTCTTCGAATATCTTTTTAAATACTATACCGCCTTTATATTGATGAAGATATAAAGGCGGTATGTTTTTTATAATAATTTCTTAATCTTGAATTGATTGATAAGATTAAGTATTGATTAAATTAATTGCTGTTTTCTTAATTTGTCATAAAGACATCGAAAGTTGATCCATAGGTCCAGCAAGGGGAGGTGGTATCTCCTATTTTATCAGTTCGAACGATGTTCATTCTTATATTGTTTTGCGATTTTTGAACATAATTTAAAGTAAAAGCGTCCGACCAACTACTACTGTCGTTACTTGCCGAAAATATTATACCATTGGGCTCAAAGGGTAGCGGTGGATCAAAAACGTAATTAACTTGAAGACGTTCCGCCTTATAAGGAGCTTTAAGGACATTATCCCCATTTATGTTTACGGTACTGTTCGCAGTGGTTGTTCTCTCATAAATCATCCAAGTAACTTTGGTTTCTACACCTTTAATATCAATATAAAAAAAATCGGTTTGATAGTCGTAAGCCGGGCCGCATGGCGGAATTTTCATTCCCCCAAAAGCTGCAATCAGTGGAATGTCCACGATAGTTTCATTGCTCAGTGCTTGCCAGGTAGCATTTCCAAGAGCATCGGATACAAGCACTTTTCCAGCGGCTTGGTTTCCATCCACCAATTTTAACGCCGGTTCTAAGGATGCAGATATTATATTTATATTGTCAAGAAATGCAGCATCCAAGCCTGATATGCCCGAAACATCTTTTTTGTATTTCCACACCAATGTATAGATTCCCGGGGTTAAAACCTGTGTAAATTGTGAGTAACCAACATTACCCGACCATACACCCTTTTCAATACCGTTTATTGTAAAAATCAGCTTATCATAATTGGCTTCTGAACTTACCTTATAATAAAATGATAAAGTAGCGTCACCTCCAAGTATGGTTACATCATATTGCAGATTGCTTTCTTGATTGTTCCCAATAGCTCCAGATTTTGCCGATTTTGTTCCACCGTATGCATTTACTGTTTGAATTGCCCAGTTCTGGTTTCCAGAGGTAGTTAAAGGAGCAAGCCCTCCTGTTTCAAAATCTTTGTTCAATATTACTGTTGGCGAACCAACATTTTCAATGTGCAATTTTGTCGTGGGATTTGTAGTTCCCACACCAACATTTCCAGTATTTCCATTATAGATATTATCTCCTTCTGCTACCCAATGGCTTTCACCCGCAAAAGGTTTCCAAGTGCCTTCAAAATAATAAAACCCTGGGGTGTTATCGGTTTGAAAAACCATAAGTCCCGTGGCAGGAGCTGTTATGGCATCCCGTTGTACCTTGGTCATTCGTGGAATTAAGATCCCACTGTTGGTTGAAGTGATGTCCAACGCAGAACTGGCGTCAGGATTTGTGTTGTTGATGCCTACTTGGGCATTGGCAGTAAAGATTTCTATTACAAATAGGAAAGAGAGTAAAATTTTTTTCATTTGTTGTGGGGCTTTAAATGAGAGATTAAAAAAGCTAGGTTAGTATTATAGATTTAGCTTTAAATAGTCTTTTGTTATTATTCTAAATATATAAAATTATGTTAAAGGATAGCACTATAATCTTGTGATCACTGATTTTAATAACTATCTCATAATTAAGGGCCTTCTATTTTTTTAAGTCCTTATAGACTTTCCATCCTAAATAAAACCAATATAAAAACACCGATTGGTAAGAAATTCCAAGTATGAAAATCAAATACGTAACTCATTAATCTTATGCTTAACTTTGCGCCCTATCTGGCATGAAAAACAGCATCCTAAAATTTATTGACGCCTTCTACTTTTTATTTCGGCGTTTTCTTCCGTTAAAAACATATCGCTATGCGGCCTGTGGCGGT
The DNA here is from genome assembly GCA_034675805.1 of Aequorivita sp. Classification (GTDB taxonomy): domain Bacteria; phylum Bacteroidota; class Bacteroidia; order Flavobacteriales; family Flavobacteriaceae; genus Aequorivita. Next base: position 2,725,917 of record JAUCCX010000001.1, read on the forward strand.
AGCAATTTGGTTTTTGATATTATCCTTTATTTTATATTTTACAATTTTATCTTTGCCAAGCATAATGTCGATTTACATTTCGTGGTGTTAAGTCCGCATATTGCTTCTTTGTTTTTTGTGTTCCCTATTACCTTTGTTACTGGGTTTTTACTACAAAAATTCATCACATTTGAGGAATCCAATCTACCTTGGAAAGTTCAGATTCTCAGGTATTTCCTAGTTGGAATGGGGGCTTTAGTGCTCAGCTATATTTGTATGAAAATACTAGTAGATCTATTTGGCTTTTATCCTACGCCTTCAAAGATTCTCACTGTTTTTGTCACGGTTGCCTACAGTTATTTCCTTCAGAATAGGTTCAGCTTTAAGGTTGTTTAGCTTTAAATTATGGCTGATTTAAAGACTTTTTAGAAAGAGAGTACGAATTAGTTAACTATTGTATAATACTCAGCTGATTTTGTTCTATTTCCATTAATTTTATACAAAAAGATAGCAATGAAAAAGAGAGAGCTTGGCGATTCCGGACTTAAAGTAGCGCCCTTGACATTGGGCGGCAACGTTTTTGGCTGGACAATAGATAAACAACAATCCTTTAAAATCTTGGATGCCTTTGTAGATGCAGGCTTTAATTTTATTGATACTGCCGATACATATTCCTGGTGGGTACCTGGGAATAAGGGGGTGGAATCTGAAACAATAATTGGAGAATGGTTTGCGCATAGAAAGAACCGTGAGCACATCATTCTTTCCACTAAAACCGGCTCCCAAAACAACGAACATCCGAAGGACATAAGCAAGAAACATATTCTCGAAAGCGTAGAGCAATCGTTAATACGCTTAAAAACCGACTATATAGATTTATACCAAACTCATTTCGACGACGAGAAAACCCCAGTAGAAGAGACCCTCTCTGCCTATCAGCAATTGATAAAGGAAGGGAAAGTTCGTATTATTGGCACTAGTAATATGTCGCCCGCAAGAATTCGGGAGTCGCTAGAGGCTTCTGAAAAGGAGGGTCTTCCAAAATATCAAACCTTACAACCTTTGTACAATTTGATGGAGCGTGCGACATATGAAAAGGAATTGCGCAGTATTGTAGCACAAAATAATATGGGGGTTTTAAGTTATTATTCACTTGCCTCCGGATTTCTAACTGGAAAATACAGAAATAAAGAAGACCTGGACAAAAGCCAACGCGGTGGAGGAGTTGAAAAATATCTAAATGAAAAAGGATTTAAGATTTTGGAAGCTTTGGATAACATTTCAGTAAAACACGGCACCACCCAAGCTGCTATATCCCTCGCGTGGTTAATGGCGCGACCAACAATCACCGCACCAATTGTTAGTGCCACCAGCTTAAAACAAATGGAATCCATAATAAAAGCACCACAGTTGATACTGGATAAAGGGGATATGGAACTTTTGAATATGGTGAGTTCGTAGTGGACTTTACATTGTAAAAGTTGCATTTAATTATATTTAGGAGATCAGCGACACTTTAAGGTGTCAAACTCTCCCGATTCCTATCGAGATCAATTTCAATTTCCAGACTCCCGATACTCTTTGCTCTTTGATGTCAAAAACTCAATAATCTCGATACTGCTTTGTTTCATAATCATTTTATAGTTGGGGTCGTCCTCACAGAAAAAGATAAAAGAATAGATATTTAATGGCTCTATTTTTAAAGCATCGGTAAAATAAGTTTCGGGAAATTTGTCTAAAAGTGCTAGCGTTAGCGCGTCTATCTTTTCGAGTTCCAAATGTTTTTTCAGCATTTTCGTTCGGCCGGAGATCGCATTGAGGAGGGCGTCAACAGGTGTGGAATTCGCAGTATATAATGCTCTTCGCGTTGGGGTAAGTTGGGGTAAATCGGCATTGGGGAGACCTATGGATGTTGCAGTAATGGGCAATTGGGTTGGGATGATGTTGGCATCACTTCCTATATAACCTGTGAGGGGTCTTCTTAATGTGACCGTGCTTAACACATTCATTTTCTCGCTGAGGTTGATTATGATTCTTTTATCAGTCATTTGGTCCTCTCCGATGATAATAGTTTTGTCTTGAATGTGGACAGCAGAAATGGAAAGCGTATCGTTTAGGGCAACTGCAATCCAAAACTGTCCCTTTGCATCGGTGACTGTTCCTTTGCTACTGGAAAGATTGAAGATGTTGATGCCTTCAATGTCTATATCCTCTGTAGTGCCAATCTTGCCTTCCAAAGTTAGTCTTTGCGAAAACATATTGCTGGAAAGGAAAATTCCCAAGACTAATAGCAAACTTCTTAAAATGGTAAACGTCTTACGGAAAGAGTTTACTGAGGGAATATGCGTCATTTAAAATTTAGAATGGCTGTCTCGCTTAAAAGACGTGAATTTATAAATTATGTTACACTTGTTGGGTTTAAATTAGTTGCTATTTTGCCCAAATATAGGGCTTTTTCATTGCCCTGCGGATTAACATAATGCTGCTGTTTGTTTAATCTAATATAGCTATAAGCTATGTGCAAAAAACGCTAAAAAGTGTTAATTAGGTACTGTTTTTATCCATCTGGGATGAGTTTGAATTATCTTTGAAGCTGAGTTCTTCTTTAGTTTGCTATCCTAGCTGCTATGTAGATACGATAAGTACTATTGTTGGGGATCACACTCCATTCAACAGCCAATCTTTCCCTATTTCGACCCAGACGTTACCCAGACCTACCCAGACTTGACCCGGACCTGACCCAGACTTTCCTAGTAGTATTCTAGGGATATCTTGGGAGCATCTCGGGAGGGTTTATAGCTGATGATGTGTGTATTGGAATCTAAGCAGACAATACTCTTTAGTCCATCCTTTTTTTAATCATAGCCGTGTTCTTTTTTCCAATCTGAGATATCGATTTTTTGGATTTCTTCGAGTCTTTTTTTCTCGGTTTGGAGGGAGGTATAATCCATATATAGAAACCAGGAGATAAAACTTAAGGCTAAAATGATAAGTCGTTGTTTGAATTTCAGAAAGTAATTCTCACTTTTTAAAGTAAAGAGAGAATGGGAATTAAAAATAAAAGGCCTTAAAAATAAGATGGGGCCGAATATAAAGAGGATGGCCATTTCCCATACTTCATAACTCTCAGTTTTGTTTTTTTCCAATCGCGTAGTTTCCTCTTTAAAATACTCATCCGCTTCTTTACTCCATTTGTCAATTAGTATTTGTTGTTGCGCTGGAGTGACGTTTCGCTTGATTAGCTCCTGTTTTGCTTGGTTTATGGCTTCTTGTTGCCATTGATCTGTGGAGGAATAGGCGATTTGAATCAATTCTTCTTTTTCTCTTTGGGAGATTGGGGGGTTGAATTGAGTCATTGGGTGTTGGGTAGATTTTTTGCTTGGGTCGTTTTGAGTAAATATATATATTTTTTTAGATTAAAAGTTATGGTGTTCAAGTTTGGGAATGGGGGACAATGCCGGGACGCCGGCGCCAGCTGAGAATCAAAACTCTCACCATATTTTACGGAATACCGTAAGACATAGGTTGTAAATATTATAGGAATGGTTTGTGAAGTCTTTTATAAGAACATTCCTTAAATATTTAGCTTCACAATCCCAAACCATCCAAAGGTTTTTTATCTTAGCCATCTTGCAGGGGCAATCCTATTATTTAGCCTTTCTCGCTGCATTTTTGAGCCCTAGATTTTTAATATTCTATCTTTTCGATTTAAAAAAACTATTTCTATGAAATACTATTTCACTTCCCTGTTTTTCTTTTTGTTCTTTTTAAACATTCAAGCGCAACAAAAGGAACTTAGTCTTAACGATGCTGTATTGGAGCAATTCGGTAAATTCTCGCCAGAGAAGATTGCAGGTTTTCAATGGATTCCTGGAACGGATTCTTATGTTTATCTCAAAGGCGATACACTTAAAAGAGCTGCTGTTAACAGTAAAAGAATGGAGGAACGGCGAACAATTACTGAGGTCAATAAAACCTTGGGGACGGAACTAAAACGTTTCTCCGGGCTTACTTGGAAGGATAGCGAGGCATTTTATCTTTCTGGAAAGAATGCCTATTATTTGTATGATTTCAATTCTAAAAAAGGGGAATTGATTTCAAAGGTGGATGAGGCCGCAGAAAACCAAAGCTTGCAATTGCAGACTGGCAATGTGGCTTATACGGTTAAAAATAATCTCTATATTCAAAAGAAAGGTGGCGAGACTGTTGCAGTTACTGAGAATACCGATTTAAACATTGTTTCGGGACAGGCTATTGCGCGAAGTGAATTTGGAATAAGCGTTGGTATCTTTTGGTCGCCTAAAGGAAATCTGCTTGCCTTTTATCAAAAGGATGAAACTGAAGTTGCGGATTATCCGTTGTTAAATATCATTCCAACGCCAGGGGAATTGATTTCCATTAAATACCCAATGGCAGGGCAGAAAAGTGAACGTCCGAAAGTTGGGATTTATAACTTAGCCACAAAGCAAACGGTTTTTATCACCCCAACAGGAAATGTTGATGATTATCTCACCAATCTATCCTGGACCCCAGACGAGAAAAACGTGGTTATCGCGGAATTAAATCGCGATCAAAATCATATAAAACTACAGCTTTTTGATGCGAGCACAGGAAAACTTGTACGAACCATCCTAGAGGAAAAAGACCCAAAATGGGCAGAACCACAACATCCTGCTTATTTCTATTCAGATTCTTCGGAAGACTTTATTTGGATGAGTGAAAAAGACGGGTATATGAATCTATACCGCTGCAATACCAAGAAAGGGGTTGTAAAACAATTGACAACCAATAAATGGGTTGCCAAGGAAATAGTTGGTAACAATGAAATAGGCACTGAAGCCTATTTTACTGCTACTGGGGAGTCGCCTTTGGATACCAAATTATATTCGGTAAATGTTTCCAGCGGAAAACAAAGCGATTTAACACCTGCCAGTGGGGTGCATAATGCCAGCATTTCTTCTGATGGGAAATATATATTTGATCAATACTCAAGTCACGATACGCCTGGAGTTTCTCAGATTTTGGACAGTAAGGGCAAGTCAGTATACAACTTTGTAAAAGCCAAAAACCCAATGGCCGATTACATTGTAGGAGAAACTACTATAGGGAAATTAAAGTCGCACAATGGCTTTGATCTTTATACTCGCCTTATTAAACCTTCCAATTTTGATGCGACCAAGAAATATCCAGTTTTGGTTTATGTTTACGGGGGTCCGAAGGCACAATTGATAACGAATAGCTGGTATGATGGTTCGTCTTTATGGATGAATTGGATGGCGGAACAAGGTTATCTTGTGTTTACCATAGACGGGAGAGGTTCTGCAAATAGAGGCCGTGCTTTTGAGACTGTTATCCATAGACAGTTGGGTACTGAGGAGTTAAAGGATCAGTTGGTAGGGGTGGAGTATTTAAAATCGTTGCCATATGTGGATTCAAGTCGCCTTGCAATGCACGGATGGAGTTTTGGCGGGTTTATGACGGTTTCTATGATGCTTCGCAATCCGGGGGTTTTTACTACTGGGGTTGCAGGGGGACCGGTAACCGATTGGAAATATTACGAAATAATGTATGGCGAACGCTATATGGATACGCCAGAGCAAAATCCTGAGGGGTATGAGGCTTCTAGTCTCCTGGACAAGACGCAAAATCTTACTGGAAAGTTGTTGACCATTCACGGGACTGTGGACCCTGTTGTGGTTATGCAGCACAATCTTTCATTGATTAAATCTTTTGTGGATAATGGGAAGCAGATGGATTTCTTTGTGTATCCAATGTATGAGCATAATGTTAGGGGGAAGGATCGCGTGCATTTGATGACCAAGGTCTTGGATTATGTGATTGATAACAATAGGTAGTTTTTTCGGTTGTCTGTTTTGGGTTTACCACAGAGCCACAGAGGTCACGGAGGTTTTTTTGTATAAATATTTTATGCCTTGCGGCATATTTCTCGCTTGATTAGGAGCTTTGAAGATTGACGATATTGTCTAAATCAAGGTTGTTGTTAATGCTATTTTTCCTCAGTCAATACTGATCACGAATTAATAAATCCCAAATTACCCCTGCTGCGAATGGTCGAATTTGCCTTTTTCTGTTTTGAAGCGGAGGATGCAGAAGCCGATGATGGCTGAGATGAAGGAGCCTATTAGAATTCCGATCTTGGCGGAATCTATGTATTCGGGGCTACTGTTAAAGGCCAGACTGGCGATAAAAATTGCCATTGTAAATCCGATACCCGCCAAAAATGATACTCCGATTATCTGCTTATTGGTAATGTCTTCGGGTACTTCGATAATCTTGAATTTCTTTGCCAAGAAGATAACGGTAGAAATACCGAGACTTTTCCCTAATATTAAACAGATAATGATATTTACAATGAGGGCTGTTTCTAGGCCGCCATCACTGCTTATTGCGACTCCGGCGTTGGCAAGGGCAAAGACAGGAATCACTAAGTAAGCCACCCAATTGTGTAGTTTGTGTTCCAAAGCTTGCAGGGGGGAGCGGTATTTATCAGACCAGTCTTCTAGGTCGTCTATCAGTTCCAATTGTTCGGCAGAAAGCACAGGTTTTTGGAGGAGGGTACTTTCTTTTATTTCGGAAACTATACTTTCCAACTTGTTTGTAAATTCGTGGGTAGTAATTTTTTGTCTTACGGGAACTGCAAATGCCATTAAAATACCCGCTAGAGTGGGGTGTAGACCTGCTTTTAGAAAAAGTAGCCAGATAACGAAGCCGGAAATGATGGTTAAAAATTCAAAGTATAGACCTTTATAGCTTAAGAAATAGATAACTGCAAGGAGTCCCAAAGCCCAACCCAATAACATAAAATTGATGCTGCCGCTGTAGAAAATAGCGATTACCAGTACCGCCCCTAAATCGTCTACAATTGCAAATGCTGTTAGAAATATTTTTAGGCTTAGGGGTACGCGATTGCCGAGTACTTTAAGAATAGCCAAGGAAAATGCTATATCTGTAGCCATTGGGATGCCCCATCCTTTTAGGGTATCGGGGTTTTGGTTAAGCATGATATACATCAACACAGGCAGAGCGATTCCGCCAAGTGCCCCGAAAAGGGGAAACATTATTTTTTTGGTGGAGTTGAGTTCCCCAATTAGAAACTCTCGTTTTATTTCTAGTCCGATAAGGAAAAAGAAAATCGCCATCAGGCCATCATTTACCCAAAGGATTAAGGGTTTTTTGAGTTCAAAGCTTTCGGTTATAAATCCGAGTTCATAATCCCAAAAGGATTGATAGCTGTCTGCAAAAGCTGAATTTGCCCAAACCAGCGCGATGATTGTTGTTGCCAGGAGTAGGATTCCACTGGAGCTTTGAAGATTAACGAATTTTTGAAAAGGAGAGAGTATTGTTTCTTTGGTCATATATGGCTATTAACGGGCAATATACTGAAACTCGATAAAAATCTTATTGTTGGGGAATGTGTAGCGGTATGAATTATGATAAATTTATGATTCTTTGTTTTTTATTGGATTTGCTTGGTTGTGGGTTGTGGGTTGGGAGCTGAAGTTTTACCGCAGAGGCGCAGAGGACGCGGAGGGTTTTGTGTTGTTGGTTTACCACAGAGTCACAGAGGTCACGGAGGTTTTTTTTGTTGGGTGGCTCCCGCTTTGCCCCGGCCCTAAAGGGTGGCGGGAGAATGGGATTGGGGGTTGTGGGGTTATCTGTTGTGGGTTGGGTTACCGCAGAGGCGCAGAGGACGCGGAGGGTTTTGTGTTGTTGGTTTACCACAGAGGCACAGAGGGCACGGAGGGTTTTTTGTTGGGTGGCTCCCGCTTTGCCCCGTCCCTAAAGGGTGGCGGGAGAATGGGATTGGGGGTTGTGGGTTCTGGTTTGTGATTTGGGAGCTGAAGTTTTACCGCAGAGGCGCAGAGGACGCGGAGGTTTTGTGTTGTTGGTTTACCACAGAGTCACAGAGATCACGGAGGTTTTTTTGTTGTGGATTGTTTGTTTTGGGTTGTCTGTTGTTAGTTTTCGTTTGTGAGGCTTACTGTTATGGGTTTCCTCCTTTGTTGGGAGGACAAACTTTGGGTTTTCTTTGCGGGCACTGACCACTGATAAATGAATACTGATCACTGAAAAATGAATACTGAATACTGAATACTTTTTTTTGATACTCCCTTTCAGAGTGTTATCTTTGCACCCTCAAACTCCCGAGCCTGGAAACTTACTTAGACGTAGTTGTCTAGCCGAGGAGTTAACCCATTAAGAAGCAAGAATATGTTCAATAATTTAAGTGAGAAGCTGGATAAGGCGCTACACGTACTGAAAGGGCACGGTAGCATAACTGAAGTAAACGTTGCAGAGACCTTAAAGGAAGTGCGTCGCGCTCTATTGGATGCCGACGTTAACTTTAAAACTGCCAAGGATTTTACCACATCTGTAAAGGAAAAAGCCTTAGGTCAAAACGTACTTACTTCACTTCAACCAGGTCAGTTAATGGTGAAGTTGGTGAAGGATGAACTTACCGAACTGATGGGGGGCGAGACTGCTGGGATCAACTTAAGCGGTGCGCCAACGGTTATTTTAATGTCAGGTTTGCAGGGGAGTGGTAAAACTACTTTCTCTGGTAAGCTTGCCAATTACTTAAAAACTAAAAAGACTAAAAAACCACTTTTGGTTGCCTGTGATATTTACAGACCTGCTGCTATAAATCAGTTGCACGTAGTTGGGGACCAAATCGGGGTTGAGGTTTATAGCGAACCTGAAAATAAGAATCCAGTTCAAATAGCTCAAAATGCAATAGCATACGCCAAGCAAAATGGCTTTAATGTTGTGATTGTGGATACGGCAGGACGTCTTGCTATCGATGAGGCGATGATGACTGAAATTGCAAACGTGCATAAAGCCATCCAACCTCAAGAAACTCTTTTTGTGGTGGATGCGATGACTGGGCAAGATGCGGTTAACACAGCAAAAGCCTTTAACGAAAAGCTAAATTTTGACGGGGTTGTACTAACAAAATTAGATGGTGATACCCGCGGGGGTGCTGCTATTTCTATTAAGAGTGTAGTAGATAAGCCTATCAAATTTATCGGTACTGGCGAAAAAATGGACGCGATTGATGTGTTCCACCCAGCGCGTATGGCGGATCGTATCTTGGGGATGGGAGACGTTGTTTCTCTTGTTGAAAGAGCGCAGGAGCAGTTTGATGAGGAGGAGGCGAGAAAGCTTCAGAAGAAGATTGCTAAAAACCAATTCGGTTTTGACGATTTCCTTAATCAAATACAACAGGTTAAGAAAATGGGTAGTATGAAGGATTTGGTTGGAATGATTCCAGGAGCTGGAAAAGCCTTGAAAGATGTTGATATCGATGATGATGCTTTCAAAGGTATTGAAGCTATTATTCATTCAATGACACCAATTGAAAGGACTCAACCTTCAGTAATAAACGGAAGTCGCAAAAAACGTATCGCTGCTGGAAGCGGAACTAGCGTGCAGCAAGTGAATCAGCTTCTAAAGCAATTTGACCAAATGAGCAAAATGATGAAGATGATGCAAGGGGGCGGGGGGAAGAAGATGATGCAGGCTATGGGGAATCTTAGGTAAATAAGTAGCGGTTGGCAGTGTTCAGTTTATAGTAAATTTTGATTTAAATGAAGTTTCAGGATTTATTGGCTTATAAAAAATCTGTTGGGGTTGCGATGGGGATCTTCGAAATATCAAAGTCATTTCCTCGGGAAGAAACTTATTCTTTAACTGACCAAGTAAGGAGATCATCGAGAAGTGTCTCCGCGAATATTGCAGAAGCTTATAGAAAAAGAGCATATCCAAGACCTTAAGCAAGTAAGCTGACCGACAGTGATGCAGAAAATTCGGAAACACAAGTATGGTTAGAGTATGCTTGGAGATGTGAATATGTAACTAATGCAGATTACAAAAAATTAATTGCCCTCACTGATGAAGTAGGAAAATTAATCAATTATATGATTTTAAACCCAAAGAAATTCGGGGTATCACCAGAATAAAATTTTAACTCACCACTGACCACTGAATACTTCAAAATATGACAATACTAGACGGAAAGAAAGTTTCAAACGATATTAAGAACGAAATCGCTGCTGAGGTTGATAAAATGAGGGCCAATGGCGAGAAGGTGCCGCATTTGGCTGCTATAATTGTGGGGAATGATGGGGCTAGTCTTACCTATGTTGGTAGTAAGGTAAAGGCTTGTGAGCGGGTTGGTTTTGAGTCTACATTGGTTAAGATGCCGGAAACTACTAGTGAGCTTGAGTTATTGAATAAGATTAAAGAATTGAATGAGGATGATAATATCGATGGTTTTATTGTTCAACTTCCTTTGCCTCCGCAAATTGATACCCAAAAAGTACTTCTTACCGTAGATCCTTCAAAGGATGTTGATGGGTTCCACCCTGAGAACTTCGGGAAGATGGCTTTGGATATGAGTACGTTTATTCCTGCGACTCCTTTTGGAATTTTGGAATTACTTCGTCGTTACGAGGTTGAAACTAAAGGAAAACATACTGTTGTTATTGGTAGGAGCCATATTGTTGGTCGGCCTATGAGTATTCTTATGAGCAGAAAAGGTTGGCCTGGAAACAGTACGGTTACTTTGACCCATAGCAACACTAAAAACATTTCGCAAATAACAACTCAGGCAGATATTATTATTTCCGCCTTAGGTGTTCCCAATTTCTTAAAAGCAGAAATGGTAAAAGATGATGTTGTGATTATTGACGTGGGAATTACACGTGTTGAAGATCCAACTAATCCAAAAGGCTATGTAATTACAGGAGATGTGGATTTTGAGAACGTAAGTAAGAAAGCATCGTTTATTACCCCAGTGCCAGGAGGCGTTGGGCCGATGACAATAGCAATGCTTCTTAAAAATACACTATTGGCTAGAGAGCAAAGAAGAGATCATTAGAGGCCTTTGCCTTCTTTTATTTTCCAATCTAGATATTTATGTAAGTCACTTTCGATCCAGCCTACGCCGATTGCCATTACTGAGACATCGTCTATGTAACCGATTCCCGGAATAAAATCTGGAATAAGATCGAATGGGTTAAGTACGTATAGCAGGGCAAGCACGGCAGTAGCGATTGTAAACCAAGGGATTTCTGGATATATCCCATTTTTTACATCTTTGAGCATTGCCACCATAATCTTTCCGAGCTCGGCAAATTTTGCCAGCGTATTAGCACCACTAAATTTCTTGTTTATTGCTTCCTCGTTATCCAATACAATCTCAACATCTTCATCATTGATTTTCACCACTTCCTCTTCCATATATTCTTCATATTCTTCGGTGGTGCTATCGTCTCGATTGCCGGGATTGAAATATAATCTAGATAAAATTCCTTTGAATGACATATTTTTTATTTTAAAGATACATTTTTAAAAAAGGAAAAAGTTTAAAGTTTTGTTATAAAACATAGGAAGTACATATCCTATTGCTATGGAAACCTATGCTCATCATCTCTTGTAATCATAGGTTTTTCTTTGGAAAGAAAGTCGGTTTTTTTGATTTTAGCAAACATCTATATGATATTTTTGCTACAAGGTTTCTTCTTCTATTCCTGAAGAGTTGTACTCCTCTTTTCCGTATTCGTTTCTGTAAATTTTTACAATTACCATAAAAAGACTTATGAGTAATGGGCCAAAAATAAGTCCGATAAACCCAAATAGAGGGACGCCTACAATAACCCCGATTAATGTAATTAAGGGATGGACGTCATCCAATTTTTTTAAGACATAAAGTCGAATGATATTATCAGTTGAGCCTACTACCACGAATCCATAGATGAGTATTCCCCACGCCTGAAAAGAATCTCCACTTGCAAGGCTTAGAAGAAAAACGGGTAGGATTCCCATTAAAGTCCCGACAAACGGAATCATACTGGATATGGTGACAATAACAAACCAGAAAAATGGATCATCCGTTCCGAAGATTAAAAAACCAATAAGAGCAACTATTCCCTGAGCGAGACCTACCAATGGAATTCCTAAAGCATTGGAACGAACCATTTTTTGTATTTCTACCCCCACTTCTTTTATATTCTTGCGATTCATTGGAATGTAATCCCGAAGCGTTTCTCTCAAGTCGGCCCGGTTTGTGAACATATAGTAGAGCATAAAATACATCAAGCCAACAGCAATAAAAGCGTTGAAAGTGCCTCCTACAAAGCCTTGAAGATTATCTGATATCCATCCAGTTATGGCGGAAGGGTCGATCTGGGAGTTTAAATCGTAGCCCAATTTGTCTTCCAGCTTACCCAATTGTTCTTTAAAGGCATTAACAACTTCACCAGAATTTTCTACTGCGTCTCCAATTTTATTCGTCAACATCAAAATTATTCCAGCGATAGGGATAACAATTATGAAGAAAGAAATTAGCATCAAAAACACAGCAGATAAAGTTGGGCTCCATTTCTTTTTGTGAACCAGCACAGACATCCACTTACGCATCAAAACATAGATGGTCACCGCTCCCAAAACTCCTGTGAGGTATGGGATCATTTCTTTAAAAATAAGGCTTCCCATTAGTAGAATGAGAAGAATGACAAAAACTTGTCTAATTATCTGGGGTGGGATTTCTTTTATCATTTGGCGAATAGTTGTGATAGATCATTAAAAGCTTTGAATTCTAGTGCATTTCCAGAGGGGTCTTTAAAAAACATAGTAGCCTGCTCTCCAACTTGTCCCTCAAAACGAATGTATGGCTCAATTATGAAGGTAATATTTTTTTCAATGAGTTTTTGAGAAAAGGTTTTAAACGTATTCATATCGAGAACGACCCCAAAATGCGGTATAGGCACCTGTTTTCCATCAACTGGATTTACAGTATCCTTTTTATGTACATCCAAGTTTAGGTCTTCGCGATTTTCTTCCTTTAAATGAAGCACGAGCTGATGACCGAAAAAATCAAAATCTACCCAATGGTCACTACTTCTACCTTCTGATAATTCGAGTACATCGCGGTAAAATATTCGGCAGCGTTCCAAGTTGTTCACAGGAATCGCGAGGTGGAAGGGTCTTAATTGGTTGGCCATTAATTATTTTTTAGTTGATCTATAGATTTTTTCTTTTTTATTTTGGATAGGCTTTTTAAGCATAAAACCCCTTGCATAGCAAGAGGTCTTAAACTTTATATTTAATCTATACCTGATCTGTGTCTTTTCGGTTTTTTAGAAGTCCAATTCCAGCTAGGAAAAAAACAATACCTAAGATTATAAGTGCCCAAGGGCTCATTCCAACATTCATACTGCCAAATACTCCCAGAACTCCCATTACCAGACCAATTCCTCCAACAATAGTTAGTATAAAACCTAAAATCTTAATCATAATTCAATTATTTAGATGGTTAATTGGATTAAAATTAAAGGAAAGCATTCATTCTGTAATGAATGTTAACAAAACCTTTACAGGTAAGAATTATTCAGCAGATCTTTCCCAGCCTATCATAAAGTATTTAAACGGGGCATCATCCGGTATTTGTGATGCCTCCACTTTCACGTCTGGGTTGTACCTAAGTTCTTCAGGCAGATTCTTTTTATCGATGGTTAAATATACATCGGTATCCTTTAGAAAAACCACAATGGCATTGATAGTCGTTTCAATATTGTCAACCGTGTAGTTGGCTTTTACATCTTTGAAAGTACTAGCCGAATTCAAACCTTTATCAGTTTTGTAACGAGCATCAAAAACTTGGATATTGGTAATGGTTGAATTTGGATCTGATTCGTCATCTGGGGAAAGTAATAAAAGTTTTTTTCCGCCTTTTTCATAGATCTCTACCTCACCTTGCGTTTCTAAAGCGTTAGGAGATGAATTAGTCTTTACGATTGAATCCTTTGCGAAAATAGAGTCAATTTGTTTGATTCTTATTTCATTGTTCAAGTTTCCGATTGAGTTCTTTGTAATGCTGAACGGGTCACCGTCTTTTCCACATTGAACAAATAATAATGCTGCTACCGCACCTAAGATTATTGTCTTTTTCATTTATTTTTTTTGTTGCTATGTTATTTAGTTATTAAGTTTTAAAGTCAATGTGAATTATTACTGCGTGCTTTTACTACTTCAGCATTTTGCTTAAAATTCCCAGTACACTTCGAATTACTGTGGGGCTTGATATTGTCTTAATCCAAGGATTAATAGTGCTTTTTCTACTAGACGTGGTTTTTCTGGTAGTTGTTTTGTTTGCTGCTTCTCTTTCTTTTTGTGCCTTTTCTTTAACCTCTTCCTTGTTGGCGATTTCAATCTTACCGTTCAGCATTTCGTACGCACTTAGGCGGTCTATTACTTCGTTGTACTTTGGAATTAATTTTGAGGCTTTCATTAAATCCTTCAGCTCGTCATCTGTTAGAATGTCCATTCTACTCATTGGAGCTCTTAGCATAGTTCGGGCAAGTGGGGTAGGAATTCCTTTTTCATTTAAAGCACTTATCAAAGCTTCCCCAATACCTAGCTGCGTCAATACTTCATCAGTTTTGTAGTATTCTGATAGAGGATAATTCTCGGCTGTCAATTTAATTGCTTTTCTATCTTTTGCTGTAAAGGCCCGGAGTGCATGCTGAACTTTTAAGCCCAGTTGGCTCAATACCGCATCTGGCACATCCGTTGGGTTTTGGGTTACAAAATAAAGTCCAACCCCTTTAGAGCGTATTAATTTTACAATGCTTTCAATCTGGTTGAGTAAGGCTCTGCTCGCTTCATTAAAGATTAAATGTGCTTCATCAATGAATATAACAAGTTCAGGTCGACCACTGTCCCCTTGCTCTGGAAAAGTAGCGTAAATCTCAGCCAAAAGACTGAGCATAAATGTTGAGAAAAGTTTGGGCCTATCCTGAATATCGGTCAGTCTGATAATGTTGATATATCCCAGTCTATTTTCATCAATGCGCATTAAATCTTGTGGGTCAAATGACTTTTCGCCAAAAAACAGATCCGCACCTTGCTGTTCCAACTCTATAACCTTACGAAGGATAACCCCCGTTGAAGCTGTTGAAATTCTACCGTACTCCTGGGTGAATTGATCCTTTCCTTCATCGGTAGAATACTGTAAAATCTTTTTGAAATCTTTTAAATCAAGTAGCGGCATTTTGTGATCGTCACAATATTTGAATATCACCGAAACGATACCAGACTGCACATCACTCAGATCAAGAATTCTTGAAAGAAGGACAGGTCCGAATTCGCTTACAGTAGCACGGAGACGAACACCCTCTTGTTTTGATAGTGATAGGATTTCAGCTGGAAACTTTTTCGCTTCATAAGGAAAGCCAATTGCGGCGTGTCGTTCCTCAATTTTGGCATTGTTTTCTCCAGGCTCTGCAATTCCACTCAAATCCCCCTTTACGTCCATTAATAAGACCGGAATTCCTTTTGCTGAAAGGTTTTCGGCAATGATCTGTAGGGTTTTCGTTTTCCCCGTACCTGTTGCCCCGGCGATAAGTCCGTGGCGGTTCAAGGTTTTTAATGGAATTTTCACATAAGCATCCTTCACCGTCTCGTCACCAAGCATCGCCGCACCCAGGGTAATAAAGTCGCCTTTAGTAGCGTAACCGGTGTTTATTTGGTCGATAAAAGCTTGCTTGTCTGCCATCCTTTTTAATTTTGTTCAAAAGTAATAATTTTAAAGCACCAAAACCCAAAATCCAAAACCCAAATAAAAACAATATTCGATGTTCCAAATTCGAAATTAAGGACTTACAACTCGTATTCCTTTTTTTAAATTCGGTGTTTTCATTTGGAATTTATTTGAAATTTCCCATTGGTAATTTGGGGATTTGACTCACAATTGAAGTACTTTTGCACCGATGAAAAAGGAGATACAAGAACTGGTTGATAAAGGAGTGATGCTTCCGTTGATGGAGGAGTTTTACACTATTCAAGGCGAAGGATTCCACAAAGGAACGGCCGCTTATTTTATAAGGGTTGGCGGTTGCGACGTGGGTTGCCATTGGTGTGATGTAAAAGAAAGTTGGAATGCGAATTTACACCCACCTACAGCCATTGAAAAAATAGTTGAAAATGCTGAAAAATACTCAAAAACAATTGTTATAACAGGTGGGGAGCCCCTCACTTGGGATATGGGGCCATTAACGCAAATGTTAAAACAAAAAGGAATGCAAATTCATATTGAAACTTCCGGGGCCTATAAGCTTACTGGAACTTGGGATTGGATTTGTCTTTCCCCAAAGAAAATGAAACTGCCAACGGAGGAGATTTACAAAGTTGCCAGCGAGTTGAAGGTAATCGTTTTTAATAATGACGACTTCCGTTTCGCAAAAGAACAGGCCGCAAAAGTTAATAAAGATTGTATTCTGTATTTACAGCCAGAGTGGAGTAAACGGGATAAAATGAGTCCGTTGATTGTGGATTATGTTATGCAAAACCCACAATGGAAAGTTTCTTTACAGACCCATAAATATTTGAATATTCCTTAAAGGGGGGCGATTTTGAAGGGAATTTCTACGTAATGATCATCCCAGCCTATCATTAGTATAGTGCCTTTTTTGTCTGTTTTGAAAATCATAGATAGGGATTCAATTGGAGCTACGGCTTGTTCGCAGGGGACTGTGATACGCGCAACGTCTTTTTCCTTTTTATAACTGAAGGCTCCCCACACATTAGTATCGCTATTTATAATGATTGTCCAATTCTCTTCATCTGGAATAGTGTAAAGCGTATAGATTCCTGGTTTCAACAGTGTTTTTCCAAACATAAGGGGGACATAGGTTGTCAGTTCTGTAGCCTCATTGGCTCCTGTGCGCCAGACTTCTCCATAAGGCACTAAGCCTCCGAAAATATCACGTCCTTTCTTTTGTGGTCGGCTGTATATAACTCTTGCTATGGGGGGACTGTTTTTATCTGCCCTGGCCATTGCTAAATCCATAGGAGAGGCATCCCTGTCAGGAAAGCTTTGAGCCTGTAAATTTTGAAAAGTGAATGCAAATAAGGTGACGAAAAATATATAGAATGTTTTTTTCATACAGGTGATTTTTAGATTCTTACTAATTAGACGGAAATTCTGAGAGAAAGTTTCAAATAAACTTAAAAAGATAGTTGTTCAAAATGAATTTCCAGCTGTTCGATGTTCTTAAAACGTTAAATCAATTGAAAATAGTGTCCAATTATTCTGCCAAAATGTAAGCCGCGATATTTTATCCCAAAAAACATAGTTTTTCCACATAACTTTGTTGATAACTTAAGCATCATAAATTGCGTAAACCCTTAATTTTATTGGGGATTTCGTTATATTTGTTCGTTACGAAAAAAACTGAAAATCATTCAAAATATTATATGAGCGAAGAACAGAAAAAAGGCAGCTACGGCGCCGACCAAATTCAAGCGTTGGAGGGAATGGAGCACGTGCGCATGCGTCCATCCATGTACATTGGTGATGTGGGCCCTCGCGGTTTACACCATTTGGTTTATGAGGTGGTGGACAACTCCATTGATGAGGCTATGGGTGGCTATTGCGACACCATTAAAGTAATCATTAACGAGGATAATTCTGTTTCCGTAGAAGATAACGGGCGTGGGATACCAGTAGATCTCCATAAAAAAGAAGGCGTTTCGGCACTTGAGGTTGTAATGACCAAAATTGGAGCTGGGGGTAAGTTTGATAAGGATTCATATAAAGTTTCAGGTGGACTTCACGGAGTGGGGGTTTCAGTTGTAAACGCTCTTTCTGAGAAGCTGGTAGCTACCGTGTACCGCGATGGTAAAATATGGGAGCAGGAATTTGGACGGGGGAAAGCACTAAGTCCAGTAAAGAGTATCGGAGAATCAGATAAACGTGGTACCATAGTTACTTTTAAACCAGATGGTGAAATATTCCACCAAACACTGGAGTATAATTACGATACGCTTGCAAGTAGAATGCGTGAGCTTTCATTTTTGAATAAGGGACTTACCATTTATTTGACGGATATGCGTCAAACGGATGAAAAGGGAGATGTTGTTACTGAGAAATTCCATAGTGAAGAAGGATTAAAAGAGTTTATCCGCTTCTTGGATGTAAATCGTGAGCCTATCATTGCTCAAGTTATTTCTATGGAAGGAGAAAAGAATGATATCCCTGTGGAAGTAGCCATGGTTTATAATACTTCTTTCAATGAAAATTTACATTCTTACGTAAATAATATTAATACTCACGAAGGAGGAACACACCTTGCGGGTTTTAGAGCAGGATTGACGCGTACTTTGAAAAAATATGCAGATGCTTCTGGAATGCTAGACAAGCTTAAGTTTGAAATCGCAGGAGATGATTTCCGTGAGGGATTGACTGCTATTATTTCAGTAAAAGTGCAAGAGCCACAGTTCGAAGGCCAAACCAAAACCAAACTTGGTAACCGTGAAGTTACCGCGGCTGTTAGCCAAGCGGTTTCGGAAATGCTTGAGAACTATTTGGAAGAGCATCCAAATGATGCCAGAACCATTGTTCAGAAAGTAATTCTAGCGGCACAAGCGCGCCATGCGGCCCGTAAAGCTCGTGAAATGGTGCAACGTAAAACCGTAATGAGCGGTGGGGGTTTACCGGGAAAACTTTCAGATTGTTCTGAGCAGGATCCGACAAAATGTGAGGTATTTCTTGTAGAGGGTGACTCGGCGGGTGGAACTGCTAAACAAGGTAGGGATAGAAATTTCCAGGCTATTCTTCCTCTTAGAGGTAAGATTCTTAATGTTGAAAAATCAATGCACCACAAAGTCTTTGAGAACGAGGAGATCAGAAACATTTATACAGCATTGGGAGTGACAATAGGTACCGAAGAAGATAGTAAGGCACTGAATCTTACGAAGCTTAGGTACCACAAGGTAGTGATTATGTGTGATGCGGATGTGGATGGTAGCCACATTGCCACTTTGATTTTGACATTCTTTTTCCGTTATATGCGGGAATTAGTTGAAGCTGGTTGTGTTTATATAGCAACCCCGCCACTTTATTTGGTTAAAAAAGGCGCTAAAAAGGAATATGCTTGGAGTGATAAAGAACGCGACACCATAAACGAAGAATTTGGTGGAAGCGCAGCTATCCAACGTTATAAAGGTCTAGGGGAAATGAACGCTGAACAGCTTTGGGATACTACGATGAATCCTCAGTATAGAACACTGCGTCAGGTAACTATTGACAACGGGACGGAAGCTGACAGAGTATTCTCTATGTTGATGGGTGATGAAGTTCCACCAAGACGTGAATTTATTGAGAAAAACGCGATTTATGCTAAGATCGATGCTTAATCATTTTTAAAGATTATTAATAAGCCCATTTCTAATATTTTAGAAATGGGCTTTTTTAGTTTTTAACCCTTTATTATCATTATTTTAAGCAGATATTGGTACTTTTGTGAAACTTTTCACTTGTATTAGATTTGAACTTAATTAAAAGTTTAAAATTCAATAAACAATAATAATAATCTATAAATAATAAATAAATGAAAGTAACAGTTGTAGGAGCAGGTGCTGTTGGCGCAAGTTGCGCAGAGTACATTGCCATCAAAAATTTTGCTAGCGAAGTAGTATTGTTGGATATCAAAGAAGGTTTCGCCGAAGGTAAGGCCATGGACCTGATGCAAACCGCTTCATTGAATGGTTTCGATACCAAAATTACAGGTGTAACCAATGATTATTCAAAAACTGCTGGTAGTGATATTTGTGTAATCACTAGTGGAATTCCACGTAAGCCTGGAATGACTCGTGAAGAACTGATTGGCATAAATGCTGGGATTGTGAAAGATGTTTCTTCAAATCTTGTAAAACATTCTCCTAAAACTATTCTTATCATAGTGAGTAACCCAATGGATACTATGGCCTATTTGGTTCATAAAACTTCAGGTCTTGATAAAAGTAAAATCATTGGAATGGGCGGGGCATTAGACAGCGCGCGTTTTAAATATCGTTTGGCAGAAGCTTTAGGGGCTCCTATAAGTGATGTTGACGGAATGGTGATCGGCGGACACAGTGATACTGGAATGGTCCCATTGACAAGATTAGCTACTAGAAACAGTGTTCCTGTTTCGAAATTCATTTCGGAAGAAAGATTAAATCAAGTATTGGAAGATACTAAAGTTGGTGGTGCTACACTCACCAAGCTTTTGGGAACTTCAGCTTGGTATGCTCCTGGGGCAGCAGTTTCAGGTTTGGTACAAGCGATTGCCTGCGATCAAAAGAAAATGTTTCCTTGTTCTGTAATGCTTGATGGCGAATATGGAATGAAGGATATTTGTATAGGCGCTCCTGTAATTTTAGGTAGAAACGGAATTGAAAAAATCGTTGAGATCGAATTGAACGATGCTGAAAAAGCACATATGAAAGAAAGTGCTGAAGGAGTGCGTAATGTGAACGATTTGCTGGAGCTTTAATTCCAAGTAGAACAACTTCTTTTTATTTCTAGAAAAACAACCCCAAAGGTTTTTAAAACCTTTGGGGTTGTCAATATATAAATATTACGCATCAAAGCAAGCGGTCTTACCTCTCAGCTATGTTTTATCCGCATTTCGACGATCCGCAATCTTTGCAAGTCAAACATCCTTCTTGGTAGATAAGCGAAGTACTGTTGCAGTTTTCACATTTCTGTTTTCTTGCTTCGGTACCATCAGCCACGTAGCGTTTTAATGCACGTGCAACACCATTCTTCCAGGTATTGATGCTTTCTGTGTCTAATTGTAAGCTGTTAATCAATTCCACAGCTTTTTCAATTGGCATTCCGTGACGAAGCGTGCTGGAAATCAGTTTTGCATAGTTCCAAAACTCAGGATTGAATTTATGTGAAAGACCTTCAATAGTGGTTTTGTAACCTCTTTTATTTTTGTACTGAAAGTCATATCGTGAAGTTCCGTCTTCGTTTCTATTTTTAATAATAACACCTTCATTTACCCAACGTGGAATCAAGATTCCATCTTCATCGTCTGCAAAACCGGTGAAGATTTCATAGGGTTTTCCATCGATCAAGCCGATGAAAGCAATCCATTTGTCTTTGCTGTTCTGGAAACGTACTACGTCTGCCACCAAAACTTCTGGACGTTTTGTTGGGAAAGCAGTAAGGGTTTCGATTACTTCCTCTTTCTTTTCATCGTTTGCAATTAGAACACCGGAACGAGAGCCGTCACGGTAAACAGTAACTCCTTTACAGCCAGCTTGCCAGGCTTCCAAATACAGTTTTCCAACCAATTCTTCAGTCGCATCGTTTGGTAAATTGATGGTTACCGAAATAGAGTGATCTACCCATTTCTGAACAGCCCCTTGCATTCTCACTTTGCTGAGCCAATCCACATCGTTGGAGGTAGCTTTGTAGTACGGTGATTTCTTAACAATCTTATTAAGTTCTTCTTGACTGTAATCTTTGTCGGTAGCAATCCCGTTTACTTCCATCCATTGTTTGAAACGATGATGGAAAACCACATACTCTTCCCAGCTGTCCCCAACTTCATCTACAAAATCAACACGTACGTTTTTGTCATTTGGATTTACTTTTCTTCTTCTCTTGTAAACAGGGAGGAAAACAGGTTCGATGCCTGAAGTGGTCTGCGTCATTAGACTTGTTGTGCCGGTTGGAGCGATTGTAAGTAAGGCAATATTTCTTCGGCCGTATTCCAACATATCGTAATACAGTTTTTCATCTGCATCTTTTAAACGAAGAATAAATGGATTGTTTTTTTCTCTTTCGCTATCAAATATTTTAAATGCACCTCTTTCTTTAGCCGCATAAACAGAAGCGCGATAAGCTTCTAGAGCAATCATTTTGTGGATTTCGACTGAAAAGTCAATTCCTTTCTTGCTGCCGTATTTTATTCCTAAAGCGGCTAGCATATCACCTTCTGCGGTGATTCCTATTCCAGTTCTTCTACCTTCTTCCGCTTTTCTTTGAATGTTTAGCCATAGGTTTTTCTCCACAGCTTTTACTTCGTCCGATTGTGGGTCTGCATCAATTTTTGCGATAATCGCATCAACTTTCTCAAGTTCCAGGTCGATAATATCGTCCATTATTTTTTGAGCGATACCTATATGTTTTTTGAAAAGTTCAAAGTTGAATTCAGCCTTATTTGTAAAAGGGTTTTCAACATAAGAGAACAGGTTGATCGCCAACAAACGACAAGAGTCATAGGGACATAGTGGGATTTCTCCGCAGGGATTGGTAGAAACGGTTTTGTAGCCAAGATCTGCGTAGCAATCTGGCACTGATTCGTTAATAATAGTATCCCAGAAAAGTATACCTGGCTCGGCTGATTTCCACGCGTTGTGAACAATTTTTTTCCAAAGTTTATCAGCTTCGATCTCCTTTGAATACTTTGGGTTTTGGCTAAAAATAGGATATTTTTGAGTGTAGCTTTTACCGTCTTTTACAGCCTGCATAAAGGCATCGTCCATACGTACTGAGACGTTGGCGCCGGTTACTTTACCTTGCTCCATTTTGGCATCGATAAAGTCTTCGGAATCCGGATGGTTTATAGAGACTGATAACATCAACGCGCCTCGACGGCCGTCTTGAGCGACTTCACGAGTTGAGTTTGAGTAGCGCTCCATAAAGGGAACAATTCCTGTTGAGGTTAAAGCTGAGTTTTTTACAGGGGAGCCTTTTGGGCGTATGTGTGAAAGATCATGACCCACTCCGCCACGACGTTTCATGAGCTGTACCTGTTCCTGGTCTATCTTCATTATTCCCCCGTAAGAATCAGAATCCCCATCATTGCCTATGACGAAACAATTGGAAAGCGATGCAATTTGATATGGATTGCCGATACCAGCCATTGGGCTTCCTTGTGGCACAATGTATTTGAAATCTTTTATGGCTTCAAAAATTTCTTTTTCTGTCAGTGGATTTTCATACCGTTGCTCCACACGTGCTATTTCGCTAGCAATGCGATGGTGCATATCATCTGGAGTTTTTTCATAAATATTTCCATCGGAATCTTTTAGGGCGTACTTATTTACCCAGACACGAGCAGCAAGGTCATCGCCTTTGAAATATTCAACAGAGGCTTCAAATGCCTCATCTTGACTGTACGTTTTTGGAGCGGGGATGGCTATTTTAGTCGACATATTTTGAAATTAATTGGGAGGTTATGGATTCGGTATTAAAGTAGGTAAAGATAGCGAATTAGTAATCTCATTTGAAAATTAAAATTCAGAAGTTGTCAAGAAAAAGGTGTTAATAATCAGTGCATCAATTAAGTAAAAATTTATCAACATCAGAAAGTTGACAAATATTTAAAATTAATAATTAAGATATTAAAGTATTGTTATAAGAAATATCAAGGGATGATGAAGATCTTGTGCTATTTACAAAAAAATGTGATAAAAATCATTTTTGAGTAAGAAGATGGATATTATCTTTGTGTCGTGAAAAATGTAATTCTAATAACAATCACCTTAATAATGTTAACCAAGCCTATGTGGCCTGTGTTGGATTATATGGCGAATTATGATTATATAGTCAACACGCTTTGTGAAAATAGAGACAAGCCAGAAATGGAATGTAATGGAAAGTGTCATCTTAGCAAAGAACTAGCAAAAGAAGCGGGTGCTGATGATAAAAATCCATTGAACAGCAAAACATCCAAAACAGAAATTCCACAAGTAATTATTTCAGAAAATATTCAGGAATATGTATTTGTTTCTGAAACCGATATTACCTCCTTTAAGAGAATTGGCTATATGCCAAATTTAAATTCTTCGCTTTTTATTTTAGAAATACTTCACCCACCGCAGTTGGGATAATTTATCATAAGGTCGTTTTTAATCCATATAGGAAAAACTCTTTAGCGACCATTCTTTATAAATTATCAAAACTCTTGTTAAATGAAATCAACAATAAGTGTATTTCCGTTAAAGGGGATACTTATGGGTTGCCTTTGGTACGCTTTGTTTAGCGGTATCATTTCACCCTTATACGCTCAAGAAAACCCTACAGACAGTTTAAAATTGATTAATCTTAATGAAGTGATTGTCATTTCAGCTGGAAAGAAACTGGATCATCAAAAACAACGTAAACCATTATCTACGCTTGACGAATTCTTGGAATCTTCGCGTAGCATCAATATGGTAAAACGAGGTGCCTATGCTTGGGAGCCAACAATGAACGATATGGCTTCGGAACGTTTAGTCGTTACTATTGATGGGATGCAGATTTTTGGAGCCTGTACCGATAAAATGGACCCCATAACTTCTTATGTTGACGTATCAAACCTTTCCGAAGCTGAAATTGGTTCAGGCCAACAAGGGGCGGTATTTGGGAGCATGATTGGCGGTGGAATCAATTTGAAATTGGACAAAGGCAATTTTAAGCCAACTGGCTGGAACGGTTCTTTAGAAAGTGCTTATGAAAGCAATAACAAGATGCGTGTGTTTGGGGGTGAGCTAAATTATTCTGATGAAAAATTCTATGTAAACACAGATGCAATCTATCGAAAGGCTGATGATTACAAGGCAGGTGGAAATAAGGAAGTAAAGTTTTCACAATTTGAGAAATATAACTTCTCTGTCAATTCTGGCTATAAGTTGGCTTCTGATAAATCCATTTCAGCAACCTTAATATACGATGAGGCGAAAGATGTGGGTTATCCAGCTTTAACAATGGATGTTTCCTTAGCACGAGCGGTGATTGGTTCGGTGGGTTTTAATCAGGACACTTTATTAGGTAACTTCAGCAATTGGGAGTCTAAGGTTTATTACAATAACATTCAGCACGTGATGGATGACACCACGCGTCCTGATGTTGTTATACATATGGATATGCCTGGATGGAGCGAGACTGCGGGGTTTTATACTCAAGCAAATTTCAACAAAGAGAAGAATCATTTCTTTTTTAAGTTGGATGGTTATTACAACAAATCTTACGCAGAAATGACTATGTATCCTACCAACGATAATGAGCCTTTAATGTTTATGCTTACTTGGCCTGATGTTCGTACAAAAGATGTTGGGTTTTATGCAGAGGATCATATTGATTTTGGAAAAGCTTCCTTAAAACTTTCCACCCGTTTGGCCTTTCACTCCAACACTGTTGCTGATGAATTTGGATTGAATAGCTTGAAAATCTTTTATCCCGAAATGGATAAAACAAATACTCGGTTCTTAAAAAGTTTTTCAGCCCAATACCATAAAATGATGAATGATTTTCATTTTACTGGTGGGGTTTCCTATGGAGAGCGAGCTCCTTCTGTTTCGGAAGGATATGGATTTTACTTGTTCAACAGTTTTGACAATTACGATTACATAGGAGATCCGAATTTGAATACTGAAAGTTCTGCCGAAGCAAATGTTTTGTTCACCTATAGGAGACCAATTTTTGAGATTACTGCGACCGCCAACTATTTTCACGTTTTTGATTACATCATTGGCCAAGTGGATAATTCTCTGAGCACAATGACTATTGGTGCTGCTGGAGTGAAAATTTATTCAAATCTGGATTACGCCCAACTTTTTAATACATCGCTTTCTGGACGTTATAACATTTCAAATGCTTTTAAATTAACGGGAAGTCTTTCATATCACCGGGGAGTTGACAATGAGGGAGAGAACTTGCCATTAATCAGTCCCATCTCTTATAGAAGCGGCATTGATTTCTATAAAAATCAATATTCAGCATCACTTTCAGTAGAAGGTGCGGGAGAGCAAATTAATTACAATCCTGCTTATGGCGAAACAAAAACGGCTGCTTATGCAAGCCTTTCTGCAAGCTTTGGAAAACGTTTCTTTATTCGCGATAATGATCTTTTTGTAAAGGCAGGAATTCAGAACATTCTTGATACCAATTACTCTTCCTATACCGATTGGAACAACATTCCGCGAATGGGGAGAAACATTTATGCAACTATTTCTTATTCAATAAACTAATTAAATAAATATAAAACACAGATGAAAACACTAAAATATATATTCGCAATTTTTATTCTTTCAGTTATGTTCGTAAGTTGTTCGGACGATGATGAAAATACTCCAATTGAAATAAATCCGGTAGAGGGATTGAACAAAATCTACGAATTTTCAGAAGCGGATCATTCCATAGAGATCTATTCAGAAAAGACAGAAATAGAAGTTGGATACAATGAGCTTTCCATAAGAATTAAAGATAAGGCGAGTAATGCCTATCTTACTAATGCGGCGGCAAGCTGGATGCCAATGATGCATATGGAAACTATGGGCCACTCAGCACCTCATAGTATGATGAGTAATAATGAGGAAAGTTCGGTCTATAAAGGTCATATTGTTTTCCAAATGGCAAGTAACGAAACTGAATATTGGGAGTTGACAATTAAGTATTCGATGAACGGTCAGTTGTTAGAAGAAACATACAGAGTGAATGTTGTACAGCCAGCTGATGGCTTGAAAAAAACCCAAGTATTTATGGGTAGTGATGATACGAGATATATATTGGCCTACGTAAATCCAAAGGATCCAAAAGTTGCGATAAATGATATGCAAGCCGTACTTTACAAAATGGAAGACATGATGACCTTTCCAGTTGTGGCCAATTACAAAATCACTGTTGATCCAAGAATGCCAGGTATGGGGAACCACAGTTCGCCAAACAATCAAGATTTGACTTATAATGCTGCCACTAAGATGTATAACGGAAAATTGTCATTAACAATGACAGGTTATTGGAAAATTAATTTAAAATTGAAGAATGAAAGTGGCGAGGTGTTGAAAGGAGAAGATGTTACGGAAGCCAATCCTGCGAGTAGTTTATACTTTGAAATAGAGTTCTAATTTTATTGTTTATTTTATATTGTATAAAGACTGTAGCAATACAGTCTTTATTTTTTTATATTTGGCGCGTGAACTGGAGATGGTACATTACCGGATTAATTATAGCCCTTGCTTTTTTTGGAATGAGTCTGGGCCAATCAACAACAAATCCCAATCAGGAAATTGTTGTTCGGTTTAATGCTGCTTCTATAGATTCTGATGAGGTTCAACGGGCTATCGCCGATATAAGGAACCAATTGGAATCCATTGGAATTGAACAAGTTCACGTTTCTGATATACTTGATGGGAAATTAAAGGTTACGTATTACAGTGACGAAGACATTTCCGTTGTAAAGAATTTATTCCTAGAACAGGATAAACTCCAACTAGGTGATACAGCATTTAATGATAAGGATGGCTCGACAAAAATTCCATTTGAGCAAAATCATTACACTTATAAACTTGATGTCGTTAAAATCCAACAGGATTCAGGATCTGATATAGGTCTACACGGAACACTTGTTGAAATCAAGTCTGCAAATGATCAATATTTAAAGCCAATATTATCTCTAACTACTTCTGAAGTAGATTTGAGTCTAAAATACACTATTAAGAGTGCAGGTTGCAAAGCCTATCCTAATATTTCGCTCTTAATAAACGATTCTTCACATAAGATTCCAGAAGTGAGGGCCGGACCTCTTTCATAGGGAATACTTCTTCTAAACTTTAAAGATTTGAAATACAATTATAGAATGTAATTGTGCATTCAAAATATTCCCATTTCAGAAATTAATTTTAAACAATCACTAAAATTGTCAGATAGAGCGGTAAATCATATATTTGCCCGATTTAAAAAAATCTGACCAAAAAATACACACATGCAAAACAAAGGATTAATTACCGTATTTGCCGTCCTCTTTGGATTGGTAAGTATTTATCAGCTTTCTTTTACGTTTATTGCAAACAAGGTAGAAGATAGTGCTAAGGAATTTGCGCAAAGCAAATTTTCTGAAAATGAACCCCGCGAAAGGGAAAATGCTGCGGCCAGCTACTTGGATTCTGTAGCTACAAACCCAGTATTCTTGGGAATAGACTATAAGACTGCCAAAGAAAAGGAATTGAATAAAGGTCTTGACCTTAAAGGTGGTATCAACGTAATTCTTGAAGTTTCTGTAAAAGATATCTTGAAGGGTCTTGCAAACCACACTAAGGATCCTGCATTCAACCAAGCTTTAGACAGAGCCACGGAGCTTAGAAAAAACAGTCAAGACACTTATCTTGATTTATTCTTTAAGGCATTCGAGGAAATTCCAGGTGAAAACAATCTAGCCTCTCCTGATATTTTCTTCAATAAAAACCTTGAAGATGCTATTGATGTGGGTATGACAAATGCCCAAGTAAAACCAATAATCCAAAGAAAAGTTGATGAGTCTATTACCTCTGCTTTTGAGGTATTAAGAAAACGTATCGATAAATTTGGAGTTACTCAGCCAAACATCCAGCGTTTGGGTAAATCTGCGAGAATTCTTGTAGAGCTTCCAGGAGCAAAGGATGTTGATAGGGTTAAGAAATTACTTCAAAGTACTGCTCAACTTGAGTTTTGGGATGTATATAAATTTGAGGAAGTAGCTGGTTTTCTTCAAGCTGCCGATACTAAAGCTGGCGAACTATTATTAGCTAAAACTGATACTGAAATAAAGGAAGCCCCTAAAGCAGTGGTTGATTCCACCGAGACAGAAGAAGATGATGTAAGTAAGCTTTTGGGTGGTCAAGACGTGAAGGATTCACTTGCTGACGATAATAAAACGAACCCGATACTTTCAAAAATGGTTTCCTTAGGTAGCCAAGGGAGTCCTGTTATTGCTACTTTTAGATTAAAGGACACTGCTACTATCAATGGTTATCTGCGAAACCCTCAAATAAAATCATTGATGCCTAACGAAATGCGTTTTGCAAAATTGGTGTGGGGCTTGCCAGAGAGCAATCCACAATTGAATGGGGAAGAAACGACTGCATTATATGCATTGAAAGGAAACCGTGACAATATTCCACCACTTGGAGGAAGTGTAGTTGTTGATGCAAGACAGGAATACGATAACTTGAGCCGCGTAGTGGTTTCAATGCAAATGAATGGTCAAGGGGCCAAAGTTTGGGAGCAAATGACAGGTAATGCATACCAGAACCAAAGTCAGATTGCTATCGTTCTAGATAATATTGTATACTCTGCTCCGGGAGTAACTTCTGGACCTATCGCTGGTGGAAGAAGCCAGATTTCTGGGAATTTTACAGTGCCACAAGGTCAGGATTTAGCTAACGTTTTACGCGCAGGTAAACTTCCCGCTTCTGCTGAGATTGTTCAAGGGGAAGTTGTAGGGCCAACATTGGGTCACGAAGCTATTAACAGTGGGGTAATGTCCTTTTTAATTGCACTTGTAATTGTGCTTTTATGGATGATATTCTATTATGGAAGAGCAGGTATCTTCGCGGATATTGCTTTGATGGTGAACATTCTTTTCATCTTCGGGATATTAGCCGGGCTGGGAGCGGTACTCACGCTGCCTGGTATTGCCGGTATTGTATTGACAATTGGTATGTCTGTGGATGCGAACGTACTGATCTTTGAGCGGATTAAGGAAGAACTCGCTAAGGGTAAAGCACAGAAAGACGCTATAAAAGATGGTTTCAACAATGCACTTTCCTCAATTCTTGATGCTAACATCACAACAGGCCTTACTGGATTAATACTTTTAGTTTTCGGAACTGGACCAATCCAAGGTTTTGCAACTACTCTGTTAATAGGTATTGCAACGTCGTTGTTTACTGCGATTTTTATTACAAGATTATTTATTGATAGTTATGCCAAAAACGGTAAACCTTTACCTTGTTCAACTTCGCTTACTAAAAATCTTTTCACCAATGTGAATATTCAGTTCTTGAAAAAGCGTAAGATGGCTTATATCTTTTCCGGGATTATGATTTTGGTAAGTGTTACTTCCTTGTTCACTCTTGGACTTAACCAAGGTGTGGATTTTGTGGGTGGACGTACATATACTGTTCGTTTTGCTAAGGACGTTAACTCTGCGGAAATTCAAGATAATCTTATAGCGACTTTTGGAAGTGCTGAAGCCAAGACTTATGGTGGAGACAACCAGTTGAAGATTACAACTAAATATAAGGTTGAGGAAACTGGAACAGATGTAGATGAGGAAATTGAGCATATGCTTTTCGAAACTGTGAAAAAGGATATGCCTGCGGATATGACCTATGAACAGTTTGTGGGTGATCAAGAGGGTAAGACCATTGGTAGAATGGAATACTACAAAGTGAGTCCGACTATTGCTGATGATATTAAGAAAGATTCCTTCTATGCCGTATTTGGATCGTTGATTGTGGTTTTCCTTTATATTCTATTGCGTTTTAGAAAATGGCAATTTGGTCTTGGGGCTGTTGCGGCAATTTTCCATGACGTTCTCATCGTGCTTGGTGTTTTCTCACTAACATATAGATTTATGCCTTTCAATATGGAGATTGACCAATCTTTTATTGCGGCGATTCTGACGGTGGTCGGATATTCCCTTAACGATACGGTTATTGTATTTGACCGTATTCGTGAATATTTTGGCGAACATTCAAACTGGAAAATGAGTAAGATTATTGACGTGGCATTAAATAGTACGTTAGGTAGAACCTTGAATACTTCGTTTACCACTCTTATCGTATTGTTGTGTATGTTCTTCTTTGGAGCAGAGTCAATTCGCGGATTGCTGTTTGCAATTATCGTAGGTATCTTTGTGGGTACTTATTCATCATTGTTTATTGCAACTCCACTTATGTATGACAGTGTTAAACGTAAGAAGGTTGAGGATTTGATCAAAAAGAAAGATGAAGAAGTTGCTTTAGAAGCATAATCTTCTCTCTTATGAAGTAATAAAAAAGACCTTTCCAACTTATTGGAAAGGTCTTTTTGTTTTTATAGAAACTTAGAAAAGCAGCGTTGTCTGCTACTA
Organism: Aequorivita sp.; assembly: GCA_034675805.1. GTDB lineage: Bacteria > Bacteroidota > Bacteroidia > Flavobacteriales > Flavobacteriaceae > Aequorivita. The sequence goes on from JAUCCX010000001.1 coordinate 2,756,570, forward strand.
TTAATTAGGTTTTTTAATGTCTCGAGTAAATCTCATTTTATCACCTTTTTCAAGATTCCAGGTGTCTGATAATCCCGCATTCACTTCTAGTACATACTGCGAAGGTACTTCTGAAGGAAGTGAAGTTTCGTCATAAGGTTTTGCATTTTTCTGAATACTCGTTATTTCCTTATTTGAATTTACATAGATAATGTCTAAAGCGATTTCAGTGTTCTTCATATAAAAGGAACGAGGCTCTTCCTTAGGAAAAATAAAAAGCATACCGTGATTCGGGGCCATAGAATGGCGATACATAAGACCAGTTTGGGTTTTGTATTCATCATCGGCTATTTCAATATCGAGTATCGCAATTACGGAATCAGTTTTGGCTTTTAATAGACTTAGTTCCCCTTCTTTTGTAAAGGTGATTTCTTTGGTAAGGCTTTTGCCTTCTGAAGTTGTTTCGTCTTTACAATTATAGAAACTTAGTATGGAAGCAATGATTACTGCTGAAATAAGGATTTTTTTCATCGTTGATATTTTTTCACTGCGAATTCATCAATAGTTATATTGAATAGTTATCATGCAGTCGCAGCTATTTTATTATTCTGTAATCGGCTGTTTTGAAGCTTTCCACATAATGTAGATTCCCGCTATTATGAAGGGGATGCTCAACCATTGTCCTGTTGACAGCAAGCCGAGTGCAGATTCAAAACCTCCTTGGCTCACTTTTACAAATTCTACCAAGAAACGGACCATCCAAAGAAGTATTAAGAATACTCCGAAAATATAACCAATCTGTTTTCTACGCTCCGTTTTCCAATATAAATACCAGCAAACTAAAAATACAATCACATAACCCGCGGCTTCATACAATTGTGCAGGATGGCGAAAAGGAACGGACTGTAGTAATTCGGAGAACTGAGGGTTATGCGCAATGGCATCGTAAGCTTTACTTACCGGCTGGATTCCAGTTGCATTTATAGCTTCCTGATGACCGATGCCTTCATGTAGAAAGCGAACACCCAGAGGAAAGTCACCTGAAGGGTTTCCGATGATTTCAGAATTCATGAAATTACCAATTCGGACAAAAATTCCACCAGCTGCCACCGCAATCACTATGCGGTCCATGATCCATAAAAAAGGTTTTTTAATTACATTCTTAGTGTAAAAATACATTGCAATAAGAATAGCGATAGCCGCACCGTGACTTGCTAAGCCTTGAAAGCCTGTAAATTCAAATTTTGGAACGGTGCTTATTGGTAGAAATACCGAAAGTGGATCTTCAACAAAAAGTTCAGGTTGGTAGAAAATAACGTGACCTAATCGTGCGCCAATCAGAGTGGCAACAACCATATATATAAAAAGGCTGTCCAGTTTTTCTTGCGACAGGCCTTCGCGTTCATAAATCTTTTTAGTGAGAATCCAACCTAAAGAAAATGCTACGACAAACATTAAACTGTAGTAACGGATCATAAAAAAGCCAAGATCGATTCCTTCGGAAGGGTTCCATGTAAAACTTAAATAGTGCATATTGGAGATTTTATAGCGCTGTGTAAAGATAACAAAAGCGAAAAAGTATTAGAGAACATATAATTATTTCTTTTTAGGTGGAACTGGATCATAGCCTGAGCCACCCCAAGGATTACAACTGGCAATACGTTTTGCGGCGAGCCACCCGCCTTTCAGTAAACCATGCATTTGTAGTGCTTCAACTGCATAGTGAGAACAAGTGGGGGTGTACCTACAACTAGAAGGCAGCAATGGAGAAATAAAGCTTTGATACCCTTTTATGAGTAAGATGAATGGGTATGTGAGAATCTTTTTCATTCGTTTTCGTATACCCTTTGATGTTTAATTCAATGAAAAAGTAGTTCCGTCCTTCCCGTCTTTCAGTTGAATTCCTTTAGTGGCAAGCTCGTCGCGTATTTTATCGCTCATAGCAAAGTCTTTGTCGGCCCGTGCTTGGTTTCTCAATTGAATAAGAAGTTCTATTGCAGCAGAAAGTTTTTCGGTGTCCTGAGTACCTTCGGAAGCATTGTCCTGTAAACCTAATACATCAAAAAGGAAATCATTCATTGTTTTTTTGAACGTATCCAAATCTTTTTCAGAAATAGTGTCCTTCCCTTCTTTTATAGTGTTTACAAATTTCACACTTTCAAATAGATGCGCTATCAAAATAGGGCTGTTGAAATCGTCGTTCATTGCTTCGTAGCACGAATTTCTCCAGCTTTCAATGTCAATACTACTTTTTTGTGAAGTTGGTAACTCGTCTAAAACCCTATGGGCATCCATCAGTCGATTAAAGCCTTTTTCAGAAGCTTCCAAAGCGTCGCTACTAAAATCTAGAATGCTTCTGTAATGAGCTTGATACATAAAAAATTTGGTAACAGTAGGGGAGAAGGGTTTGCTCAAAATATCATTCTCGCCTGAAAACATATCATTAGGAAGAATATAATTCCCCGTAGATTTAGACATTTTTTTACCGTTAAGCGTAAGCATATTTGCGTGCATCCAATAGTTTACCGGTGAAGTATGGTTGCAAGCCTCGGCCTGTGCAATCTCGCATTCGTGATGTGGAAATTTTAGATCCATTCCGCCACCATGTATGTCGAAATTGTTACCAAGATATTTTGTACTCATTGCGGTACATTCCAAGTGCCAGCCTGGAAAACCTACGCTCCAAGGTGATGGCCAACGCATAATGTGCTGTGGTTCTGCCTTTTTCCAAAGGGCAAAATCTTGTGGGTTTTTCTTATCGGTTTGTGCGGCTAGCTCACGTGTATTGGCAATCATATCTTCAAGCAGTCTCCCACTCAATTTCCCATAGTTGTGAGTCTCATTGAATTTTAAAACGTCAAAATATACAGAGCCATTTTTCTCGTAAGCGAAGCCTTCAGCTATAATTTTTTCAATAATAGCGATTTGTTCGTAGATATGACCTGTGGCGGTAGGTTCAATACTTGGGGGCAAAGCGTTGAATTTCGCCATAACCGTATGAAAGTCGACTGTGTATTTCTGAACCACTTCCATAGGTTCCAATTGCTCTATTCTGGCTTTTTTTAGAATTGGGTCTTCACCGCTTTCACCATCGTTTTCCAAATGGCCAGCATCAGTGATGTTGCGAACATACCGTACTTTATACCCCAAATGCTTTAAATATCTAAATACTAAATCGAAAGAAAGAAAGGTGCGGCAGTTCCCCAAATGTACATTACTGTATACCGTTGGTCCACAAACATACATTCCTACCGTGCCCTCGTGGATAGGATTGAATTTTTCTTTGCTTTTAGTGAGAGAATTGTATATATAGAGATGGTTCTGTTTCAAGGGTTCAAGTTTCAGGTTTGGTAGTTGTAATTTGTAATTTAATTAAAAACTGGAGTTTCTTCTTAAAAGACCGTATCCAACTTTATATAATCCAAGAATTCTCTACGGACTTCAGGTTTTTTAAATGCGCCGCCAAATTCGCTGGTAACTGTGCTACTGTCGATATCGCGAATTCCACGTGAGTTTACACAGAGGTGTTTGGCGTCGATCACGCAAGCCACGTCTTCGGTATTTAGAACCTTTTGGAGTTCTTTCACTATTTGTATTGTTAGGCGCTCTTGCACCTGTGGTCGTTTTGCGTAATAATCTACAATTCGATTCATTTTTGAAAGCCCCACCACAGATCCATTTGAAATATACGCAATATGTGCCTTTCCTACAATTGGAAGTAAGTGGTGTTCGCAGGTAGAGTAGAGGGTAATATTCTTTTCCACAAGCATTTCTTGATACTTATATTTATTTTCAAAGGTGCTTGCTTTGGGTTTTTTATCAGGATGGAGTCCGGCAAAAATTTCTTGAACGAACATTTTTGCAACTCGAGTAGGCGTGCCCTTAAGGCTATCATCAGTCAAATCGAGACCCAAGGTTTGCAATATATTTTGGACATCTTTCTTGATGCTTGCAATTTTTTCCACGTCGCTCAGTTCAAATGCGTCTGGACGCATAGGTGTTTCTGTTGAGCTGCCAATATGATCATTGCCTATGGCTTCTATCTCTTTAATTTGTTTTTCTAAATCCATCGAATAAAAATATCTTTCTTATAGGGGTGCAAAGATACGCAATAGCATTTGGGAATGAAAAAGGGAAAGTTCTTATTTTCAACGCTTGGGTTGTATGATGTCATAAATTTTTCTTAATTCGTATAATGTAGCTTCTACTTGGTGTTGCCTTTATATTGCAGCTCTTGGCAAGATATAACAAGTTGTAGGAACTTAATATTACTCTCAAAAAAGTTTACTTGACAACAGTAATTAAAAATTAAAACCCAGCGATAAGATAAAGTTGTTGTAAACTGAATTTATTTTAGCTGTATCCGTTAGGCCAACAGAGTATAGTTGTTGGTTTCGGTCTTGTTCTGATCTGGAATATGCAAGATCTAGGTTGTAGCGCCCAAAGTTATAGCCTGTACCCAAAGAAAATCCAATAAGATCTCCAACTTTATCAGTGTCTTTATAAGGACTCTCCTCATAATGAAAACCACCACGAAGACTTAATTGATCGATGCGGTATTCCGCACCTGCTCTATAAGTTGAGCTTCCCTTAAGAGTATTATTTATCATGTTGTTTAAGTTGCTGAAATACGGATCGTAATACCCACCTATAGCGGTGTATTTAATTGAAGAATAATCCTTATAGGAATAATCAAAACTGATCAAGCCGGCCTGGCCGAAAATATAAGCAGCGCTTGCTGTAACATTTGCCGGCGTTCTGAGGTTATAATCTTCATAAACATTTATTACTCCCGGGTCTATAAAGGCAGTTAAGGACTGACCGTCCTCAAGACGTCGACTTTCAAGATATTGTGTGGTTGCTTCTGATATTTGATACCAAGTTGGAGTGTCCAAGCTCAACCCAAGACGGAGGTAATCAGCTATCTTTGCAATGGCTCCTATTTGGCCAGAAACTCCTGCTCCATCTACAGATAGGTTGTTCTCAAAGCCAACTCTATTAATCGTAGATAAAGGATTGTTGTTGCTTTCCAGAAGAAACGAACTTTGATCAAAGTTGATCGTGTGAGTGTTTATATTTATTCCGAAGTAATAATTATCCGTAATCTGGGTAGCTAGGTTTATAGAAAATTTACTGTTATAACCTTGGGAAAGATAGAAGTATTCTTGATTGAATTTATTGCCAGCAATATTTGAAGTATATGAAGTGTTGGATGGGTCATTTGGATCAACTGCGTCAAAAATAAAAGCTTGATAACCCAAGAAAGCATTTTGAGCTGCAGTCCCGTTGTTCTGGCCTAAATAGCTGTATAAATTTGACATAGATTCACCTGCCTGCAATTCTAAAAGATTCAATGGGATTCCTTGTGCTTGTTCCAAAAAGAAATTGCCAATAGATGTATTTCCTGTCCCAGCAATGTACAAATCATTGTCGAAATTTTTTGTTGTGTTGTAGTTTACTCCTATCGTAAATTTCTTAAAAGAAGACCCCTCATTTGAATTGTTGATTACAAAAATTCCTCCTAACTGATTTAGGGTTAGGTCATCAGAAATACTTTTTTCTGAATTATCGAAATACTTTGTTTCGTTTTTTAAATCAAATAAAGTTGTAGATAGCGTCAAATTTGAGTTTAGAAAGACTGCACCCCCGGCTGGGTTAACGTCAATTGCTGAAAAATCTCCACCTAAAGCGCCCATTGCTCCACTTAATGCTCCAAAACGAGCAGTGCCAGTATTGTCCTTAACGCTATAGCGCAAGGCATCCGTAATGTTTTGAGCTTGGGTGCTTGCAATAGAGAAACACACTATTATGAGGAACGATATTCTTTTCATCTGAATAAAATATTTAAGTAATTATACACTTTTGTTGTGCTTAGACTTAAATCAATTGATTGGTTTTGGCACATAAGTAAAATACCCACGGAATACATTTCTCTTTGTTAAGAAATGGTCAATGGGCATTTTGTTTTTTAGTTTATTTAAAGTTTATTTCATTAATCTTATCCGCGTCCGCCTCGACTTCCGCCTCCTCCACTGCTTCCGCTACTGGAACGTCCGCCACCTCCACCTGAGCTTCTTATTGAGCCAGAACTACCACTGCTGCTTCGAGGAGGTGCAGAATAGTTGCTGTTATTTCTAGTACTGCCAGAATTACTTCTTACAGGTGGTTGTGAGTAACTGTTGTTTCTAGTAGTGTTTGAGGGTGTGTTTCTTATTATGTTATTAGGGTTTGAGCGCGTGTTTGGGGAATTGCTACGGATTGTTCCACTGTTATTGGAACGAGTAGTGTTGGAGTTTGCACGTACATTATTGCTATTGACGCGTCGTGTAGTTTCAGAATTGCTATATGAAGAATTTCTTGTTGAAACGTTGTTCGATCTTCCTCGTGCCTCAGTTCTATTATAGTCTGTATTTCTTCTTCCTCTATTGTAGGAAGTGTTGTTATAGCCATAGCCATAATAAGGATTGTAATTGCCGTAACCATAGTAAGGGTATCCATAGCCGTAGCCATATCCATAGTAAGGATAACCCCAGCCATAGCTCATTCCCCAATAAGGAGTGTAATATCCGTAATATGGATAGCCCCAATTACCCCAATAACCACCATACCAATAGGGTCTGTGGTAGAATCCATATCCATAGCCACCATAATTATATATGTTTACAGTTACACTTTCTGAGTTACTACCCCAAGGGCCATAGCCTTCTTCACTATAGTTTTGTTCAATAACTATATTGCCTTCACCATCCAGACTCTCGGTGGTTGAATACGCATCAATATCAGTAAAAATGGCACCTTCTTCTGGCAGATCAGAATAGACATTGACTTTAGATTCGAAATATTGTTTGTAATAATTCGATTTGTCACCAGAATTAGTGTCATTATTATAGTTGTCTTCAGTATTTGAGTAATTGCCGGAAGAATAAATACCATCATTTTGAGAGTATCCGTTTTTCTGCGTTCCACAAGAGGCAGTTAAGAGAGCGAAAGCTCCCAATACTCCTAATGGAATTAAACGTTTTATATTGAAATTTTGAGTAAACATATCTATGGTAATTTTATTGTTGGACTTCATAAAAATAAGTAGTTTTGCGGACAATAACTAATCATTTAACATAGGTGCAACATTTGTGCCAAAATCCGGCAAATGGCAAAGAATTTAACAACAAGAGAGGAAGATTACTCAAAATGGTATAATGAACTGGTAGTCAAAGCAGACCTTGCCGAAAACTCCGGCGTTCGTGGCTGTATGGTTATAAAACCATATGGATATGCCATCTGGGAACGAATGCAAGCGGAACTCGATAGAATGTTCAAGGAAACTGGACATCAGAACGCATATTTTCCTTTGTTTATTCCTAAATCCTATTTCAGTAAAGAGGCCAGTCACGTTGAAGGTTTTGCCAAAGAATGTGCGGTTGTTACCCATTATAGATTGAAGATGGCCGAGGATGGCAGCGGAATTATAGTAGATCCAGATGCCAAGCTGGAGGAGGAATTGATTGTTCGCCCAACTTCTGAAACAATAATTTGGGATACTTATAGAAAATGGATTCAATCCTACCGTGATTTGCCTCTTTTGATTAACCAATGGGCGAATGTTGTGCGTTGGGAAATGAGAACCAGGCTATTTTTGCGTACTGCTGAATTTCTTTGGCAGGAAGGCCATACGGCTCACGCAACCAAAGAGGAGGCAATTGCGGAAGCCGAACAAATGATGAATGTTTATTCAGATTTTGCAGAAAATTATATGGCTATTCCCGTGGTTAAAGGAACTAAAACGGCCAGCGAGCGTTTCGCCGGGGCTTTGGAGACCTATTGTATTGAAGCTCTGATGCAGGACGGCAAGGCTTTGCAGGCTGGAACCTCCCACTTTTTAGGTCAAAATTTCGCAAAGGCTTTCGATGTAAAATTTGCTGCTAAAGATGGAGCTTTGGACTATGTTTGGGCTACTTCTTGGGGTGTTTCAACACGCTTAATGGGTGCCTTGGTAATGACGCATAGCGATGACAACGGATTAGTATTGCCGCCAAATTTGGCGCCCGATCAAGTTGTGATTGTTCCTATATACAGAAAAGATGAAGAATTTGAGGCCGTAGATAAGGTTGCGAAAGATTTAATGAAGCAATTACGTTCTAGAGGGATTCGTGTGAAATATGACAATCGCGATACTCAAAAGCCAGGCTGGAAGTTCAATGAGTATGAATTGAAAGGTGTTCCTGTTAGAATTGCCATTGGTCCTAAAGATGTTGAGAAAGGCACTGTGGAGCTTGCAAGGAGAGATACGCTACAAAAAGAGTTTGTTAAGAACGAAGATGTAGTAGAAAAGATAATTTCGTTGATGGATGACATTCAGGGCAATCTTTATAAAAAAGCTTCCGCATATCGTGCTGAGCACACAACGGAAGTTTCTTCATATGAAGAGTTTAAAGAGGTTTTGGATTCTAAAGGAGGCTTCATTTTAGCCCATTGGGATGGAACGCCAGAAACTGAGGAGAAGATTAAAAATGAAACAAAAGCGACCATAAGATGCATCCCATTAGATGGAGAGAAAGTGGCTGGAAGGTGTGTCGTTACTGGGGAATCCTCGTCTCGGAAAGTTCTTTTCGCCAGGGCATATTAAATTTTTTGGAAAAAAGGGAGATAGGATTTGGAACATTCAAAAATAGTTGTATTTTTGCATCCGCATTTAAGAAATAAAATGGTCCGTTCGTCTAGGGGTTAGGACGCCAGGTTTTCATCCTGGTAACAGGGGTTCGATTCCCCTACGGACTACAAAAGTTAGAATTTAATAAAAACAAAATGGCAAATCACAAGTCAGCATTAAAGAGAATAAGAAGCAACGAGGCAAAGCGCTTGCGTAACCGTTACCAACACAAAACTGCCCGTAATGCTATGAAGAGGTTCCAAGAACTTACTGATAAGACAGAAGCTGAGACTATGTTTCCAACGGTTGCATCTATGATCGATAAATTGGCGAAGAAGAACATTATTCACTCGAATAAGGCTTCCAACCTAAAATCGAATATGGCTAAGCACGTAGCTGCGCTATAAAAATTCTTTGCTTAAGATTAAAAAAGACCCTTTCAGGAAGCTGAGAGGGTCTTTTTATTGCGATTTAGTGAAGGTTAAAACAGACTATTCACAGAGGTTGTGTGCGTATTGAGATAAGATATTAGTGGGTCAAGCATAATTGTTGTGTTTATGCAAAGATTGTTTTTGTCTCCAAAAAAAAATATCCTACTTTTTTTCATATCTAAACTATTCTCTGAAAATTTTTTACTTTGAAAATGAGGCATTGCCAAATTTTTTAAATCCCAGGGAACACCTAGTAGAATTGGACTATTTTACTCCGCAACTTGACAACCGCATCACAATGTTGTTGTTGTATATTAGCACTAGGCACTTCTACAAATATACCTATCCTCTCTGAAAATATTATTTGGAAGTAAAATTTGTCCTTTTATTTTCAGAACGTATGTCGACGCTATGCCGACTCCATTCCGACTCTATGTCGACTGTACTTCATAGATGTTTCATATAAACCTCCAAAATTCTTTCACTATTGCGGTTACTTTTCCAAGGCTTCTGAAGAGTCATTATTCCCGTTGATTATTATTACACATATCACCATTTAAAGATAAACCTGTATGGTTATTTTGAGAATGATTCATACTTTGGCTTGATGAATGAATGAGTTTTTAGAGCCATTATTGAGTGATCGCTACGGGGTTTTAAAGTCTTGTAACCGAAGTAGGCACCAAGCTTGAAAATTCTCCGTCATTACGCATTACGTCTCTCACTATTGTAGAGGATATATTTGAAACTTCCGGAGAGCTGATTAGGAAAATACTATCTACCTTGGCCATTTTATAATTGGTTTGGGCTATTGGTTGTTCAAAGTTTAAGTCGGTTGTGTTTCGCAGGCCACGGACTATAAATTGCGCTTTTTCAGCAACGCAGAACTTAGCTGTGAGTCCGGAATAACTTTTTACTGAGATCTGTGTATTCCCTTTAAAAGTTTTTTCGATAAAACTAATGCGTTCTTCCAGGGAAAACATTGTTTTCTTGTCTGCATTTACACCGATGGCGATAATCAATTCATCAAATAGGGGGAGTGCACGATTAATTATATCAACGTGCCCCAAGGTGATAGGGTCAAAAGTTCCGGGAAAAACAGCGCGTCTCATTGGTTGTTGTTTATTGTTTGTCATTAATTGTTCTAGGAGACATTTAAAGGTCCTGAACATTGAATATTGTCTACTAAGTTAATTAGTTATTGGGGAAACACCTTCTTTTTAGAAAAATTTCGAAATCAAGATTACTAAAGCTGCAATTATTGTTGCTAAAACTACCCCTCTTGCTCTGTAAATTTGATTCTTTTTTATAAAAATAAAAAATACAATCAGGTTTAGGATTGCACCTAAGGCAATAAGACTTCCAAAAATGTCATTCTGTAGTGCACTGATTAGGGTCTCTTTTAAGCTAAGGTCTGAAAAGAAGTAAATGTATAAATAGGTACCTGCGAGATTAGCTGCCAATCCTATTAAAAAGCCGATTAATATTTCTTTTACGAGTGGTGTCATTTCGGTAGTAGATTGTATTAATTTAAAAATCTTATAGTTTATAGATCCCAAGAATTGAGTTCATTAATGGCGTGATGGGCAGTTAGATCGAACTGGACTGGGACAACTGATACAAAGCCATTATGAAGCGCCCATTCATCGGTATCTTCACCTTTGTCTTCGTTAACAAATTCGCCTGTAAGCCAATAATACTCGCGGCCTACTGGATTTGTACGCTTATCAAATTTTTCTTGCCAATGCGCATTGGCTTGTCTGCAAATTTTTATTCCTTTTATTTCTGAAGCGATTAACTTCGGAATATTCACGTTTAATACGACGCCTTTTGGAAGTCCATTTTTGAGTACTTGTTCGGTGATTGCTTTTACAAACTTTTTTGAAGGTTCAAAATTTGCTTCCAGCGAATAATCCAAAAGTGAAAATCCAATTGATGGCACTCCCAGAGTTCCTGCTTCTACCGCGGCACTCATGGTACCGCTATATATTACATTGATGGATGAGTTGCTGCCGTGGTTTATTCCGCTCACGCAAAGATCTGGTTTGCGTTTCAAAATTTCGTTAACAGCTATTTTTACGCAGTCAACAGGAGTTCCACTACAACTGAATTCTCGATGCGGATCACCGTTTATAACTTTAATACTGTTGCAATACAAAGCATCGTTTATAGTAATGGCGTGGCCCATTCCACTCTGTGGTGAGTCTGGGGCAACTACGCAGACATCGCCTAGCGTATTCATAACTTGAATCAGGGCACGAATTCCTGGAGCGTTTAATCCGTCGTCATTGGTCACTAAAATTAAGGGTCTTTTTTTCGCCATTGGTGCAAATGTTTTGAAAAACAAAAATACATTTATTCCTATGGTAGCGATAACATTCGGTCTAGGAATTCTCAATTGACGATGTAATAAAGTGTTTAACAAAAAATTAGTATCGGATTCCTTTCGTGGCACGGTTTTTTGTATAATTTAGGGCATTCATATATAATACCAATACTATGCGGATAATGAAGAAGAATTTTAAAGTTTTGTTTTTAGCGGTTTTCGTTTCCGTCGCTTCTTGCAGCTTCACAACCAAGGAATTTAATGATCCAGATAAAGACAAACTACTTTTAGATTTAATTAGTTACGTACTTCAGAAAGGGCATTACGATCCAAAGGAGATAAACGATGAGTTTTCGGCAGATGTTTACGAGAACTTTATTAAAGGTCTCGATCCTCTAAAACGTTATTTTTTGGCTTCAGATATTGCTGAATTCAGCAAATACAAAACTAAGATCGACGACCAGATAAAAAACAAGGATCTATCTTTCTTTGATTTGGTTTATACCCGATTCGGAGAACGAATGAAAGATGTTCAAAAAATCTATCCTGAGGTTTTGAGCAAGCCTTTTGATTTTACACAGAAGGATGTTATCAATGTAGATTATGATAAACTAGCGTATTCAAAATCAATGAAAGATTTGAAGTCGCGCTGGAACCAACAACTGAAGTTTTCAACACTTTCTGGTTATTATGATTTAGTGGAGGAGCAAAAAAGAAAAGAAAAGGGAATTACTGCTTCTGAAGAATCGGCAGGTTTAGATGAAGAAGATGTTGATGTTTGGACGGTGAAGGAAAAGAAAAGCATTAAGGAAGATGGGCCGTTTGTTCCAAAGACTTTAGCCGAATTAGAGCAGAAAGCGCGCGAAACTACCAAAACCTCTCTGGATGAATATTTTGACTTCACTAAAGATTTGCAACGCAATGACTATTTTAGTGTTTATTTGAATACGATTGTAGAAGAATACGATCCACATAGCAACTATTTTGCACCGCCTGATAAAGATCGCTTTGATCTACAAATGTCTGGGAAGTTAGAAGGAATAGGAGCTAGGCTACAAAAGAAGAATGATTACATTACTGTTATCGAAGTTATAAGCGGTGGGCCGGCTTGGCGAAGTGAGAAAATTGAAGTTGGTGATGCTATTATGAAAGTGAAGCAAGAAAATGAAAAAGACGCTGTGAGCATTGTCGGAATGAGGATTGATGATGCCGTTAAATTAATAAAGGGTCCAAAAGGAACAAAGGTTACACTTACTATTAAAAATGTAGATGGTACAATTTCAGATAAAACCCTAACACGTGATGTGGTGGAATTAGAAGAGACATATGCCAAGTCATCAATTGTAGAAAAGGATAACCGTAAATTTGGGCTTATCAACTTGCCACAATTTTATTTTGATATGGATAATTACAAGGAGCGCAACGCCGCTACCGACGTAAAAAAGGAGATTATTCGTTTAAAGGAAGAAGGCATGGAAGGTCTTATTGTTGATTTAAGAGGTAACGGGGGTGGATCTTTAAGGACTGCTGTTGATATTGCTGGCCTTTTCATTAAAAAAGGTCCAGTTGTGCAAGTTGCTTCTGCCGGGAAGAAAGAAGTTCTGGAAGATAAAGACAGTGAAATAGTTTGGGATGGGCCATTGGTTATTTTGGTCAATGAGCTTTCGGCTTCTGCATCTGAGATTCTTGCTGCGGCCATGCAGGATTATAAACGAGGGATTATTATAGGGAGCGAACAGACATACGGAAAAGGAACTGTTCAGAATGTAATAGATTTAAACCAATGGTTGCGCAAAAATGATTTAGGTGATTTGGGGGCATTGAAAATAACTTCCCAAAAGTTCTATCGCGTAAATGGAGGTTCTACCCAACTTGAAGGTGTAAAGAGTGATGTCGTGATGCCAGATCGTTACAGCTATATTGACATTGGAGAAAGAGATTATCCGAATCCATTGCCTTATGATAAAATTGATGCTGCAAAATACAATGTTTGGGATGGTTATATTGACTATGAAGAAACTATTAAAAAAAGCAAAGAGCGAATGGCCACAAACGAACAATTAAATTTGATCGATGAAAATGCCAAGTGGATTAGAACACGTAGGGACGAAAAAGAGGTCAATTTAAATTATGATGCCTATGCTGCTGAAATTGAGGAACGCAAACTAGAAACAAAACGTTTTGACTCAATAGATAAATATGACAATCATTTAGCATTTGAATCATTGCCTTATGAAGTGGCTTTAATGGAGCAGGATACTACTTTATCTGAAAAGCGTAAAAGATGGCATAAAAATTTGAGTAAAGACATTTATGTTGAAGAGGCTATTCACGTGCTCGAAGATTTAAAAACAAATAATATTAAAGCGAAAAAAGTTGCTGATATTAAAAATTAATTTCGCTATTGTTCTACCAAAGGTGGAAATAGGGAAATAGGAAAAACCTACAAGTTGTTAAAAGCTTGTAGGTTTTTTTAATATGGTACAACTAGATTTTTAAGTAAATTTGACGTGTGAAAAACTCCACCTCTTTATCAAGTATAGCGCTCCAAAAATTTAAAAAGAACTTTTGGGGCGTTTTTAGTTTTGGGTTTTTGATACTTTGCGTGATTCTTGCGGTTTTTGCTTACGCTTTGGCCCCTGACAATTCTCAGAATGCAAACCAAATGCACATTTCCATACATTCTAAAAACCCGGGATTCTCTGTAAAGATGTTGTCGATTCCAGTAGCGGTGGAAGAACAGAATATGCTGTCAGTTTTCTTCTTCGGAAAAAAGAATGCCGATACGGAAATCCCTATTTCAAATTTTTCATTGAAAGATAATTCAATCGAAATTACAGAATACACTTCGGATGCAGTTGATGGACTACAAAAGGACTATGGGCTCTCTCTTTTTCCCGATGCCTCCACTGTGAATGAAATTCCGCAGAAATATGTTTCAGAAAAAAAATTCCTTCTCGGAACTGATAAATACGGGCGAGATCTGTTGAGTAGAATGTTGATTGGAATTAGAATTTCATTGGCTATCGGATTTGTGGCAGTTTTTATCTCATTGATAATCGGTGTTACAATGGGCGCAATTGCGGGATATTATGGAGGGAGAGTTGATGCGGCAATAATGTGGCTTATAAACGTTACTTGGTCCATACCAACTTTACTATTGGTTATAGCCATTACTTTAGCGCTGGGGAAAGGTTTTTGGCAGGTTTTTATCGCTGTTGGGTTAACAATGTGGGTAGAAGTTGCCCGGGTAGTTCGCGGGCAGATAATTGGCGTAAAACAGATGCAGTATGTTACTGCTGCCAGAGCTTTGGGTTTTAACGATTTTAGAATAATTGTAAAGCATATTTTGCCAAATAGTATGGCGCCCGTAATTATCATTTCAGCTGCCAATTTTGCCGGTGCGATTCTTATTGAAAGTGGACTGTCCTTTTTAGGTATAGGTGCTCAGCCGCCAATGCCGAGTTGGGGTGGGATTATTAAAGATCACTATGCTTATATTATTCTTGGAAAGCCATTTCTTGCGCTAATTCCTGGGTTGGCGATTATGAGCCTTGTTACTGCTTTTATGTTAATAGGTAATGCACTTCGCGATGCGATGGATGTGCGGAATAATTAAAAACAAATGAACCGAAAATACATTTACCCTTTAGTAATCATATTAGTAACTGTTGGACTTTATTATACTGAAGGTTATTTTGATAAGGATACTAATTCATTACCCAAAAGGTCAAATTCAGGACAGGCTTATTCTGAAGAGTTTGATGATTCTTTTTTGCCTATTTCTACCACTGATGTCATCGTAGCTCATAATGCCTATACACTTTCTTATTCAGAAAAGCATGAACAGGCAGAATGGGTTGCTTATGAATTAAAGAAAAGTGATCTTTCCAATAATAACTTCGAGAGACCTTATTTTAATGAAGATAAAAGTGTAAAAACTAGATCTGCTGATTGGCGCAACTACAAAAACTCTGGTTACGATCGTGGTCATTTATGTCCTGCTGGCGATA
Organism: Aequorivita sp.; assembly: GCA_034675805.1. Taxonomy (GTDB): domain Bacteria; phylum Bacteroidota; class Bacteroidia; order Flavobacteriales; family Flavobacteriaceae; genus Aequorivita. The sequence continues at coordinate 2,771,966 of JAUCCX010000001.1, forward strand.
GAAGATATTCAGATGAAGCTTACAATGAAACCTTCTTAACGAGCAATATAAGTCCGCAGGACCATGAATTTAATGCTGGCATTTGGAATCGATTGGAGCAGAAGGTTCGTTTTTGGGCAGAGAAGTATGATGGCGTTTATGTAGTTACAGGTGGTATTTTAAAAGGAAATCTAAAAAGCATTGGCGAAGAGAATGTCTCCGTTCCTAATGAATTCTATAAAATAGTTGTGGATGTTACTGATGGGAAGTATAAAGCCATCGCCTTTATTATTCCGAACAAAGCTTCCAGTAAAAGCTTTTATGAATACGTTGTTTCGATTGATGAAATAGAGAGAAAAACTGGTATAGATTTTTTTCCAAATTTGCCTGATTCCATTGAAAATAAAATGGAAGAGATTATTGATTTGAAGGCTTGGGGGAGGAAATGAGTGTTCAGTGATCACACTTCATCGGTCAGCTTTAGTTGGTATTAGCGGGCTGCAGTTTGGATTGGGGTGTTTTTAGTGGTTATTTGTAGTTTGCTGCGAGCTTTGATTTATTAGGAATAATGATAGTTTGCGCCGTCTAGTTTTACGAAAATAAAGAGCAGGATAGTAAAGCCCCATAAAGCTGAGCCTCCGTAACTAAAGAAAGGGAGGGGGATTCCAACTGTGGGGAAGATTCCAGATACCATACCGATATTTACAAAAAAGTGAAGAAAGAGAATTGCGGCTACACTGTAGCCATATACTCTTCCAAATTGATTTTTTTGCTTTTCCGCCTTAAAGATTATCCTAATAATGAGCCCGACGAATAACAATACTACAACCATACTACCTACAAAACCCCATTCTTCTCCAACGGTGCTAAAAATATAATCCGTATGCTGTTCTGGTACAAAGTTACCCTTAGTCTGGGTGCCTTGTGTCCATCCTTTACCTAGCCAACCCCCGTTGCTTATTGCGATTTCGCTTTGGTGAGTATTATAACCAATTCCTCTTGCATCTACTTCCTTTCCAAGAACAATGTTGAAACGGTCACGGTGGTGTTGTTTAAACACATTATTGAATATATAGCTCACTGAAAAAGTCAAGGCGATACAGCCGATTGCGATAAACACGTATTTCATAATGTTGGGCCTCTTTTTCCGATTTCTAAAAAATAGAATACCTGTTATTAATATAACGCCCACTGCAACCCAGATCGATCCGAAAGCAAGTGTTGAAACAAAAATAACGGTTGCAAAAAGTCCCAAGAGAAGATAAACCCCATGAAGACCTTCACGATAGAGCGGAAAGACAAAAGCAGCATAAACTAGAACGCTTCCTGGATCTGGTTGCATAATGATCAGGATAACCGGCAAGGCTAGAATCATAAAAGCGCCAAGCTGATTTTTAAAATCCTTCATATTCGTTTGAATATCACTCACATATTTTGCGAGTGCAAGGGCGGTAGCAGCTTTGGCAAATTCACTGGGCTGGATACTGAATCCTCCGAAATCGTACCAAGCGGTAGTTCCAGCAATTGTTCTTCCGAAGACAAATAAGCCTAGAAGTGAAGCTAATGAAATAATGTAAATAACGCTTGCAAAACGTTCGTAAAACTTAGATTCAATGGCGAGCACAAAGATAATTAGTACTACGCTTAGGCCTATCCAAATCATCTGTTTGCCATAAATCTGGCTAAAGTCAAAGTAGCCTTTTGCCGCATCGCTCAGGGAAGCAGAATAGATGTTGATCCATCCCATAGAAACTAAGGCGATGTACATAAATATTATCAACCAATCAAAGCGCACGTAGGTTTTGCTTCCCGTCATTATCGATTTATTGAAAAAGGTTGACCGCTGTACTGTTTGGCATATTCAGCTTCCAAGCTTCCTTCAAGTACATATTTTTCCATATCTTTTCTGGTTATTTCACCTTTCAGATATTTTTCAATCATAAGTCCCGCAATTCTTCCTGCCCAACGTGAGCCCCAATATCCATTTTCCACAAAAACAGCAATGGCAATTTTTGGATTGTCCATAGGAGCAAAGGCAACAAAAATAGAGTGATCTGTAAGTTGAACACGTTTGCCGCCGATTTTTGTAAAGTTCTCAGCAGTCCCTGTTTTTCCACACATTTCAATTCCCGGAATTTGAATTGAGGCCGCGGTACCGCGTTGGTATACTTGGTGCATTCCTTCAACCACTGGATCGAAATACTTAGCTTCAACAGCGGTATAATGTTTTTCTTTGAATTTTGCTGGAATTGTATCTGGGCCAATAATATTTTTTATCATATGAGGTGTGTAATAATAACCTCGGTTTGCGATAGCTGCTGTAAAATTTGCCATTTGAATTGGAGTCATCAAAACTTCACCTTGTCCAATTGCATTTGAAATGGTTGCTAAGGAAGACCATTTGTGCTCTGGGAATTTATGTATTTTATTATAATAACTTGAAGTTGGAATATTACCTCTCTTTCCGCTGGGAAGATCATAGCCCAGAAAATCTCCTAAGCCAAAGCTTAAAAGGTCACTTCGCCATTTATCAATACCCTCTTGCGGAGTAGGATATTTATCAATGACTCTTTTATAGACATTACAGAAATAAGCATTGCAGCTATTTGCTATCCCACTGACCATGGCCAGCGGACTTGGGTGTCTGTGGCATCCTAAGATTCGATTACCGTATCGAAAGCCGCCATGGCACGCAAAAGCATCATCGATACTAACAGCATTTTCTTGGAGCCCAATTAGGGCGATTAAAGTCTTAAAAGGGGAACCTGGAGGGTATTCGCCCATTAACACCCTATCATAAAGTGGTTTTCCAATAGTGTCATACCATAATTTGGTGAAATTCTTTGAGCGTTCACGTCCCACCAATAATGAAGGGTCGTAGCTTGGAGCCGTAATCAATGCGAGTATTTCTCCTGTTGCAGGTTCGATAGCCACAATGCCACCTCTTTTATGGATCATCAATTCTTGTCCATATTTTTGGAGTTGGGAATCTATAGTAAGCATGACATCGTTTCCACGCTCAGGTAGTGTGTCATAAATTCCTTCTTTGTACGGACCAATATCTCTGTTAAAACGGTCTTTCTGGATATATTTAACCCCTTTCAAACCACGGAGAACATCTTCGTATTCCTTTTCAATTCCAGCTGTGCCAATTAGTTCTCCCATTTGATAATATGGGTTTTTTTCAATTGTAGCGTTATTCACTTCCGCAATATAACCCATTACGTTGGCTGAGTGATCTACTTGATACTCGCGAAGGGAACGACGTTGAATATAAAAGCCTTCATATTTATACATCTTTTCTGAAAGGGACGCATAATCGGCTTTATTCAGCTGTGGTATAACTACGGAAGGAAGTCTTGGAGAGTAAACGCGAGCTTTGTTAAGAATTTCTTTGAAATCTTCTTTTGTAATTTTTAGCAAACCACAAAATTCTAAAGTATCTAATGGTTTAACGTCTTTAGGGATTACCATCACATCATAAGAAGGTTGGTTAGATACCAGAAGTTCTCCATTTCTGTCAAACATATATCCGCGTTGCGGATAATCATACATTACTTTAATCGCGCTATTTTGATATAGTGAATCTGATTGCGCACCATAAACTTGCAAATAGAAAAGCCTAGCGGTGAATAAAAGACCGCTTAAAAGTACCAATGCTATAAGTATGACTTTTCTCATCAAGATTTTTTGTTAAACAAAAGAAGGGTGCCCACTATTAAAATTATCGTGAATATACCTGAAAATAACGTAGATTTTAATAGTAGAAGTATATGTTGGAAGCTAAAAATTTCTAAAGCAAACATTATGAAATGATGCATAAACACCAAGGAGGAAATATAAGTGAATCTTTCCATGGGATCTGCTTTTTTAATTTTTACGCTATTGTATTCATAACTTACTCCAAAGGAGTATTTTAAAACTACTGGTCTTATATAGGCAATAAATGCGCAAGCTGCTGCATGGACACCCCCTGAATCTTCGAAAATATCTATGGAGAGCCCCAAAAGAAAACTCAAAAAAATCAAAAGTCCTTTATTTCCATCCAGTGGGTACAATAGGATAAAGATGATATATAAATATGGGTTAATATAACCAGCAAGATTAATATTGTTAAGTACCAGAACCTGCAGAAATATAAGAACTACAAATCTCACAATATTTATGAAGATATCCCTATTTTGCATCTTCCACTCTTTTTTCCAAATCCATTATCTCTTCGGCATCGTTATTTTCTATTAAATATACATGTTCCAAACTTGTCATATCATTGAAAAGTTGAATGTTTACATAATAGTAATTATCGTCACTATCCAAGTGAAAATCCTTAACACTTCCTATCAATACTCCCTCAGGAAAAATAGTAGATCTTCCGCCGGTTACAATAGTATCCCCGATTTCAATTTCTGCCAGTCTAGGGATATCAATAAGTTGCACAATGTTTGGGTCTTCGGTATTCCAAATAAGTGATCCAAAATGGCTGGATTTTTTCAACTTTGCATTGATTCTGCTCTTAGTGTTTAAAATAGATTGAACCGTTGAATAATTTTTTGAAACATCACTTACAATGCCCACAAGTCCTTTGGAAGAAATCACGCCTAGGTCAATAGTTATACCATCTTTTTCTCCTTTATCCAGCGTAAGCTGATTTTTGGTATTTGCATAATTGTTGTTGATGACTCTTGCAGCAAAATAGTCAAATTTTGCGGGAATGGTTGTGCTGTCTGGGAGTGGAGCAATAACGATTTCTTTTAGTTGATCCAACTTTTTTCGAAGCAAGAGGTTTTCTTCAAGCAATTGATCATTTTCCGTTCTGAGCGAAAAATAGTCAGTTATGTTATTTCTGAAAGTATAAACTCCACCAGTCACAGAATTTGCTGAACTTATAAATTTATCGTTATGATAATTATGAGTTTGGATGGTGAGCGCAACCGAAATGGTAAAAAGCACAGCAAATAACAGGAAGTTTTTGTTCCGTATGAAGAAAAATATGATCTGTTGCATTGCTTTGTGGGGTTAAAATATTCTGCTTTCTGATGCGAGCAACGCCATAAATGGGTGACTGTTTTCTTTTAGAATTTTTCTACTTTATTATTGTCTGCCTGCTGGCAGCGGTGGCTTCCGAAAATTATTTTATCAACACACTTTTATATTTGCTTAAGTTTTTCAAGCAGATTCCAGTTCCGCGAACAACTGCTCGTAACGGATCTTCGGCGATGTAAACAGGAAGATCGGTTTTTTGTGAAAGTCTTTTATCTAGGCCACGGAGCATAGAGCCACCACCTGCTAAATAAATTCCTGTGTTGTAAATATCGGCTGCGAGTTCTGGTGGAGTTTGGGAAAGAGTTTCCATAACCGCATCTTCGATACGAAGAATAGATTTATCTAATGCTTTTGCAATTTCTCTGTATGAAGTTTGCACTTGCTTCGGCTTCCCAGTTAGCAAATCACGTCCTTGTACGTCCATTTCGTCTGGTGGAAGTTCGAGATCTTCAGTTGCAGCTCCGATTTGTATTTTAATTTTTTCAGCGGTTCTTTCACCAACATACAGGTTGTGCTGAGTTCGCATATAATAAACGATGTCATTTGTAAAAACGTCACCTGCGATTTTTACAGACTTGTCGCAAACGATTCCACCAAGAGCTATTACTGCGATTTCGGTTGTACCACCTCCTATGTCTACGACCATATTTCCTTTTGGTTGCATAATATCAACTCCGATACCAATCGCTGCCGCCATAGGTTCGTGGATAAGGTACACTTCCTTTCCGTTTACACGTTCAGCACTTTCCTTTACTGCGCGCATTTCCACCTCCGTAATTCCACTAGGAATGCAAATGACCATTCTCAAAGAAGGTTTCAACCATTTTTTCTTAAGCGCAGGAATATCGTTGATAAACATATTTATCATCTTTTCACTTGCATCAAAATCGGCGATTACACCGTCTTTCAATGGACGAATAGTTTTTATGTTTTCGTGTGTTTTTCCTTGCATCATAGCCGCTTCACGCCCAACAGCAATTATTTTCCCTGTTGTGCGATCGCGCGCAACAATAGACGGAGCGTCAACAACAACTTTGTCATTATGGATGATAAGGGTATTTGCGGTGCCAAGATCAATGGCTATTTCTTCAGTTAGGAAGTCAAAAAATCCCATAGTTTATAGTTCGTGGTATTGATAGTTAAGGCGTTAGATTTTGGTTTTGACAAATGTAATAAAATTTAATGCTTGAAATGGCGTGTTCCAGTAAATACCATAGCCATTTCGTGAGCGTTGCAATAATCCACGCTCAATTCATCTTTAATAGAGCCTCCTGGTTGAATTACAGCCGTTATTCCTGCATTATCCGCTATTTCCACACAATCGGGAAACGGGAAAAAAGCATCACTTGCCATTACGGCCCCTTTAAGGTTAAAATTAAAGGCTTTTGCTTTATCAATTGCCTGCCTTAATGCATCTACGCGACTGGTTTGGCCGGTTCCGCTAGCGCAAAGTTGTTTTCCCTTTGCTAAAACAATTGTGTTTGATTTTGTGTGCTTACAAATTTTTGAAGCAAACAACAAGTCTTCTAACTCTTGTGAATTCGGTTTATTGTTTGTAGCATGCGTTAAAATTTCAGCAGTGTCAGTAATATTGTCCTTGTCTTGCACCAAGACACCGTTTAAACAAGTTCTAACAGTTGTTGAAGGAAGTTTGGCTTCTTTTTGGATCAGTAAAATTCGATTCTTTTTTCCTTTTAAAATTTCTTCCGCTTTTGTTGAATAGGAAGGAGCGATTACCACTTCGCAGAAGAGATCATGTATTTCATTTGCTGTGGCTTCGTCGATCTCAACGTTGCTGATTAAGATTCCGCCAAATGCCGAAACAGGGTCGCCTGCCAGGGCAGCCATATAGGCTTGCTGAACTGTTTCACGTTGTGCAATTCCACAAGCGTTATTGTGTTTAAGAATTGCGAAGGTTGGTTCTTCACCTTTAAATTCGTTCATTAAATTGACAGCGGCATCTACATCTAAAAGATTGTTGTAACTCAATTCCTTGCCGTGAATCTTGGTGAACATTTCGTCAAAATTCCCAAAGAAATATCCTTTTTGATGTGGGTTTTCACCGTAACGAAGTTCTTGACCGTTGGTTTCACTTATTTTGAACGCAGGTAGTTTTTCCTGAGTATTGAAATAGTTAAAAATTGCTGTATCGTAATTTGAAGATACATTGAAAGATTTTGCGGCAAAACGCTTACGGTCTTGCAAGTCAATTTCTCCATTATTTTCAGAAAGTAATTTCAGAAATTCAGCGTAGTCTTCAACCGAAGAAACGCAGATTGTGTCCTTAAAGTTTTTTGCGGCTGCACGGATAAGTGAAATTCCGCCAATATCTATTTTTTCAATGATCTCTGCTTCCGAAGCGCCCGATGCAACTGTTTTTTCAAAAGGATATAAATCAACAATCACCGCATCTATTTGTGGGATGTTATATTGAGCCATTTCAGCAACATCGCTTTGGTTGTCTTGACGGTTTAAAATTCCACCAAAAACTTTTGGGTGAAGTGTTTTTACGCGACCACCCAAAATAGAAGGGTAATCGGTTATGTCTTCAACTGCAATAACCGCGATACCAAGATCATTGATGAATTTTTGTGTGCCTCCTGTAGAGTATATTTTTACGTTTTGTTCGTTCAGTTTTTTAACGATTGGGGCAAGCCCATCTTTGTTAAAAACAGAGATTAAAGCAGACGTAATTTTTTTGGAATTGTTCATTGTGAAAAATTAAGGTGCAAAAGTACATAATTGAATAGTAAATTTGTAACATAAGCGTACAGAAAACGTCTTACTTTTTATAAATTTATCAACCACTTTGAAATTGAAATTGAAATCGATCCAATATCTATCCGTAGAAACTGAAATCATCACTCGTTAATCTAAAATCTTAATGTTAATTTACCTTCGTGTCTTAAAAGAGAGTTTTAATTTTGCGCTTAACGCACTTCGCAACAATAAGTTGCGTACATTTCTTTCGTTGGTCGGGGTTACGATAGGTATTTTCTCAATTATCGCTGTTTTGGCTGCAGTAGATTCCTTAAAGAGAGAGATTCAAGGGAGTATGAGCGGGTTGGACAACAGTACAATCATCATTATGCGTTTCAACTTTGGGCCAACGGATATTCCACGTTGGAAATGGCAGCAGTTTCCCGACGTAACTTATGATGAATATCAATATGTTGAACGTAACACACCAAATTTAGCGGAGGCAACTTTTACGCTTGGAGTTCCAAATGAAAGTATAAAACATGAGGACAAACAAGTGGATAATGTGCCTATTGGCGCTGTTACTGATAGTTATTATTATATAGAATCCCTTAAACTATCGCAAGGTCGATTTTTTAATGGCTCCGAATCAAATAGTGGAGCAATGGTTGTGGTTTTGGGTAATGAGATTGCGAATAAATTATTTGGAGGTTCAGCCAATGCAATAGGAAAGGAAGTTCGGATTTATGGGAGAAAATTCAATGTGATTGGCGTTCTGGAAAAAGAGGGAACTAGTTTATTTGGAGGTTCAAAAGATACCTCAGTTTGGATGTCAGTAAATGTAGTTCGAAGAATTTTTGGCGATAATAATAAAAACACTTTTCCTCAAATTGTAGTAAAGCCAGAAAAGGGTGTAGATAATGATGAATTTATTGCCATGCTAACCCAACAGCTTCGTGTCAAACGTGGCCTGAAACCTGATGAGATAAGCAATTTTTTTATCAACCAATTGCAAGGTTTTGCAGATTTTATAGATAATATTACAGGAAGTATGAATATTATAGGCCTTATAATCAGTGGATTTTCACTACTAGTGGGAGGGTTCGGAATTGCTAATATCATGTTTGTTAGCGTAAAAGAAAGGACCAATTTGATTGGTATTCAAAAATCCTTAGGTGCCAAGAACAAATTTATTCTGTTTCAGTTTTTGTTTGAAGCAGTTATCCTTGCGGTAATTGGTGGATTGATCGGACTGTTTCTGGTGTTCATTGTTTCTATTCTTGCATCCCAGTTCACTGGCGATTTTGAATTTGTGCTTTCTCCTTGGAATATGTTTATAGGAACTGCTATTTCGGCGATTATAGGTTTAATTTCTGGAATTCTGCCTGCTATTTCAGCTTCAAAATTAGATCCAGTAGAAGCTATAAGGACTGGGATGTAAGTGAGGTAACTTACAGCCATTTTAAATCTCAACTCATTGTTTTTCGAGATATATACTGAGTGTTTCCAATTAGTAGTGAGTATTCAGTTAGTTGCAGTTAGCTGTGGCAGTATTCAGTGCTTTTTCCCGAATCCCAAAATTCTATCTAAATGCCCAGTTGGATCGAACGATAGTATTGATAAATTTAAAATTTATTTTTAAGACTTATTTGGAATTTTCTTTTTTGAAAAACTAAAGTATCTTCGCAACCTCCTGATTTACCCATTCCAGAAATCGTTCGTCTTCTTCAGAGAAGGGATCTTCTACGTGTGAATCTATGTCGATTTGCCCAATATTTTTTCCGTTTTTGAAAAGAGGGACTACTATTTCGGATTTTACTGTGAGGCTACAGGCAATGTAGTTGTCTTGCGCTTTAACGTCCGGTACTATGAAATTTTTGTTTGAAACCGCAACTTGTCCACAAATTCCTTTTCCAAAAGGAATCACAGTATGATCCGTTGGTTCGCCTGCAAATACCTTTAGATGAAGTGTTTTTTCTGAATCATTGGCAAAGTAGAAACCCACCCAGTCATAATAACCCACAGTTGATTGCAGTAATTCACATATTTCTTTCATGCGTTGATCAGCACTATCACGCTCATTGGCAAGAATAGTGTTCACTTTAGGTTTTAGGTGTGTAAAAGACATAGCGGAATTTTAATTATTAATTACTTTCACAAAAGTATTTTAAATGGTTTACAAACCCCAACGGCAAATCTTGTATTTTTGTTAAATACGAAATATTGATATTCTATATTTCAAACATTATACATCTTTGAAAGTGGTAATAAGATTTAATCCTTGAAAGAACTTTTTAAAAAATATAAGACAGTTGTTCGTTTTGTTGTGCTGTTTTTGGGCTCTTACTTAGTGTTGAGTATTGTATATGCACTTTATCTAAAAGCATCTGCTAATTCAGTCTATTTGCCGGATTATATAACCAATTTGGTTGCGAGGCAAAGTGGGGCGGTGCTTGAAAGTTTTGGATACAAATCAGTTCTCACGCCGTATAGGCTGGAGCAAGATATTTTGTTGACTATTGACAATAAATATTCGGTGAGTATTGTCGAGGGTTGTAATTCTGTTAGTGTTATTATTTTATTTATTTCATTTATTATTGCTTTTGCCGAGAATTTTAAAAAGACATTGCTGTTTCTTTTTGCTGGAGCAGTGTTGATCTATGTGGTTAATATTTTGCGAATAGCTATTTTGGTAGTGGCCTTATATAAGTTTCCTCAATATGAAAATATCCTACATTCAGTAATATTTCCTGGAATAATTTATGGGATGGTTTTTATATTATGGATGGTTTGGGTGCGGATGCTTAAGCCGAGAGAATTGTAATGAAAAAAAGTTTAAAAATAATTGGAATTATTATTCTCGCGAGCCTTTTAGTATTTATTCGCGCTTATGAAGACGCTCTGTTTTATGACCCGCTTTTAGACTTTTTTAAAATGGATTATAAAACGAAACCGCTTCCAGATATGGATTCATTTGCACTTCAATCAGGTATTGTACTCCGGTTCTTGTTAAATACTCTTATTTCTTTTGCAATTTTATGGTTGGTTTTTAAAGACAAAGGAATTATTAAGCTTTCGGCTGTATTATACTTTTTGCTATTTGTCGTGCTTTTTATGGTTTTCAGTTTTATTATATTCACTTCAGAAAGCACTCACGGACATCTCGTTTTGTTTTATGTGCGTAGATTTCTTATTCAGCCTCTTTTTCTGTTTATCTTACTTCCAGCCTTTTACTTTCAGAAGTATAAAACTCGATGAATTTTTAATATCTTTGAAAATCTAAATTTTTTATAAAAATGAAAAACCTATCAATTGCTTTCTTTGCTATCATTGGTATCACGCTTTTATCTTGCAAAGACTCTTCAAAACAAAATGAGCCAGAAGTAGTTACTGTGGATAATACAGCGGATGTTGTAGAAATATACGAAGTAGCTAAAACCGAGGCTGAATTTAACGACCCAAAGGTTGAGGCTGTTTTTATGCAATACCTTCAAGTTGAAAGTGCTTTGGTAAACACAGATGCTGTCAAAACAGCTGCTGAAGCTTCAAAACTTGAGCCTCTTTTGAAGGAAGTGAATGCCGAGGAGACAACGCAAAATGCCGTTTCAGCTATGGCAGCTTCCGAAGATATAAGCGTACAACGTGAAAACTTTGAGGCTTTGAGTGCTGGTGTAGAAACTATGCTTCAGGGTGCGTTAAAATCTGGAACTATCTACAAACAATACTGTCCAATGGCTTTTAATAACAAGGGAGCTTCGTGGATTAGTACTAGTAGAGATATCCTAAATCCTTATTTCGGTGATAAAATGCTGAAATGTGGGAGAGTGGATGCTGAGATTAGGTAGTTGTTAGTCGGGAATAATTAAGAAGGGAGATCGTGGGCGAGTACAGAATATACTGCCCACCCCCTTATCCTATTAAACCTTAAACATATCAACTCCTAAATCCATCACGTCTTTTAAATAATATTCGTATTTTTGCAGCGTAATGAAAAAAGCCATTTCCATATTCCTTTCCATGTTAATGCTCGCTAGCAGCTCTGGCATTGCTTATGCGCAACATTTTTGCGGTGGAATGGAAATGATGTCTGAAATTACCATTGGCGAAAAATATCTTTCGTGCGGGATGGAGTCAGATGCCCAAGACTCAACTTGTGGTGACGAGAAGGCGATGCCTGAATCACACGATTGTTGTAAAAACCACGTTACCAAAATACACACTGACGATAATTTTGCAAAGGCTTCTTTTGACATAAAGTTGAACAAAACATTTGTTACAACATTCGTTTCTGTATTTGTTTTACAGGAAGTTGAAATAGCTTCCACACAAAAAATTTTCTTCGCGGATTACAATCCGCCTCCACTCGAACGGGATCTAAACATTCTGTACGACACTTTCCTGATTTGATTTTGTTAATTTATTTGTAGTTACATTTCATTAATTTGAAGTGTAATCTTGTTGTGCCATATAAAAAAAACTTATGGCAACAATTCACTTAAGTATAGATTTAAAAATCAAAAAAATTGACACATACATATAGAGTACACGGAATGACCTGCAATGGCTGCCGAGGCCACGTAGAGCAAACCTTAAATGAAGTTGTAGGCGTTTCAAAAGCATCGGTAAACCTTGAAAAGGCTGAGGCAGTTATCGAAATGGAAAAACATATTCCATTAAAAGTTTTCGAAAAAGCTTTGGAAGATGATGGTGGAAGTTACAGTATTTCGATGCCTGATGATACCGAAGCTGAAGTTCAACACCAAAAGAAAAAAGAAGAGACCAGAGCAAGGCAAAGTGGTTCGGGCACTTATTATTGCCCTATGCATTGTGAAGGTGAAAAGACTTACGATAAACCAGGGGATTGTCCTGTTTGTGGAATGGATTTAGTGCCCGAAGCAAAAATTTCTTCAGTAGCAACTGAATATACCTGTCCTATGCATCCCGAAGTTGTGAGTGATGAGCCCGGCTCCTGCCCAAAATGTGGAATGGACTTGGTTCCAAAGGAAGTGGGTAAATCTGAAGAAAACGAAACCTATAAATCGCTACTCAATAAGTTTTGGCTTGCCGTGGCATTCACGGTTCCTATCTTTTTGATAGCGATGTCGGATATGATTCCCAACAATCCAATGTACGATTTAATGTCATTGAAATATTGGAATTGGGTACAATTTGGTCTTTCGCTTCCGGTGGTGTTTTACGCTACTTGGATGTTTTTTGAACGCGCTTATAAGTCGATAAAAACGTGGAATCTCAATATGTTTACTCTTATCGGAATTGGGGCAGGTGTGGCTTGGATTTTCAGTGTTTTTGGATTATTATTTCCAGACTTTTTTCCGGCGCAGTTTAAAACCGATACAGGAAGTGTTCACGTTTATTTTGAATCGGCAGCAGTAATTCTAACCTTGGTTTTGATGGGTCAAGTTTTGGAAGCTCGAGCGCACAATCGGACGAATTCTGCGGTAAGGGAATTACTGAAATTGGCGCCTAATAAGGCTGTCAGAATTGTCAATGGCAAGGAAGAGACCATTGCGATTGATAGAATTGAGGTTGGGGACAAGCTTCGCGTAAAACCAGGAGAGAAAATTCCGATAGACGGCAGTATTTTTGAGGGTGAAAGCTCTATTGATGAATCGATGATTAGCGGGGAGCCTGTGCCTGTTTCGAAGAGAGAAGGCGATAAGGTAATCGCGGGGACCATAAATGGGAAGCAGACGTTTGTAATGAAAGCTGAGAAAGTGGGCAATGACACTCTGCTTTCACAAATAATAGAAATGGTCAATAAGGCGAGCCGAAGCCGGGCACCGATCCAAAAACTTGCGGATAAAATATCAGGTTGGTTTGTGCCGATTGTAGTTTTGATTTCCATAATCACCTTTATTGTTTGGTCCGTTTTCGGGCCAGATCCGGCTTACGTTTATGCCCTAGTTAATGCCATTGCAGTATTGATTATTGCATGTCCGTGTGCGCTCGGGCTCGCTACTCCAATGTCAGTAATGGTTGGAGTAGGAAAGGGAGCTCAAAACGGAGTACTGATAAAGAACGCTGAAGCTTTAGAGATGCTGAATAAGATCGACGTATTGATAATTGACAAAACTGGAACTATTACGGAGGGAAAACCTTCTGTGGAAAAGGTGGGTTCATTTGGGAATTATTCCGAAGAGGAAGTACTACAATATATAGCTTCTTTAAATCAAAACAGTGAGCATCCATTGGCAGATGCCACTGTGAAATATGGCAAAGAGAATAATACTGAAGTTTTAAAAACTACGGGTTTTAATTCCGTTACCGGAAAAGGTGTCACTGGATCTATCAATGGTAAACAATTAGCCCTTGGTAACGAAAAGATGATGGAGGAAGTTAGTGCGGATATTCCTAAATCACTTCAAAGTGAAATTTCAAAAGAGCAGCAAAAGGGGAAAACTGTACCGATGCTTTCAATAGATGGAAAAGTGGTGGGTTATGTTGTGATTGCTGATAAAATAAAGGAAACCAGTAAAAAAGCGATTGCTGAACTACAGGAAAAAGGTATTTCGGTAATAATGCTAACTGGTGATAACCATCACACCGCAAAAGCTGTTGCTGCTGAACTGAACCTTACCGATTTCAAAGCCGAAATGCTACCGCAGGACAAATTGAACATGGTTGAAAAACTGCATTCCGAAGGTAAAAAAGTAGCGATGGCCGGTGACGGAATTAACGACGCTCCTGCCTTAGCAAAAAGTGATGTAGGTATTGCAATGGGAACGGGAACTGACGTAGCTATTGAAAGTGCGGGTATAACCTTGGTGAAAGGCGATTTGCACGGTATTGTAAAGGCCTTTCATCTTAGCGAAAAAGTTATGGGCAACATCAAACAAAATTTATTTTTTGCTTTGATATACAACACTCTGGGCGTTCCAATAGCTGCAGGGGTACTCTTTCCGGTTTTCGGAATATTATTATCGCCGATGATCGCCGCGCTGGCAATGAGCTTTAGTTCGGTTTCGGTAATTACAAATGCGCTACGATTGCGTACAACAACAATTGAATAATGAAAAATCTAATTTATATAATCTTTATACTTCCGTTCTGTATTTTTTCACAAGAAAAAATATCGGGGACGATTACTGAAAATGTCAATAATGAAGAAGTTCCGCTTGGCGGTGCAAACATTTATTGGCTTGATACTTCTGTGGGAACGGTTACTGATTTCGATGGTAATTTTGAAATATCATATAAACCAGAATACAAAGAACTGGTCATTAGTTTTGTGGGATATAAAACCGATACTATTTCGGTGAATTCTTCTAAAAGAATCAAACATTCGTTACAGTCTACCGCTAATCTTGACGAAGTTACAGTTTCGGCTCGCCAAAAGGCCAGTTCGAGATCATTCTTGCAATCTCAGAATGTAATAAATGTTAGTAGCACAGAGCTTCTAAAAGCTGCCTGCTGTAACTTGGCAGAAAGTTTTGAGACCAATCCTTCTATTGATGTGAATTTTGCCGATGCTATTTCGGGAACTAAACAGATAAAAATGTTGGGTCTTACCAGTCCGTATATTATGGTTACACTTGAAAATGTGCCTAGCGTTCGTGGGGCTTCACAAGCCTATGGAATGAGTTTTATTCCTGGAACTTGGGTTGAAAGTATCCAGATTACCAAGGGGGCCGGAAGTGTTGTTAACGGCTATGAAAGTATTGCTGGCCAAATTAATGCTGAGCTTCAAAAACCAATGACAGATGATCGTCTTTTTGTAAATGCTTATGGCTCTGGCGACGGGCGTTTGGAGTTGAATACCCATCTAAATACAAAAGTTACTGAGCGATGGAGTACAGGCCTTTATATACATGGGAATATGCGGGAAACCGAATTTGATAAAAATGATGATTCCTTCTTAGATGCGCCTTTGATGAAGCAGGTTAACTTGATGAACCGCTGGCAATATACCGATCAGGAAAATGGTTATGTTGGTTTTTTGAACTTTAGATATTTAAATGATGAAAAGCAGACAGGACAAAGCTTTTTTGATCCGAAAAAAGATCGTGGAACTACAAATGCGTGGGGGAGTGAGATCAAAACCCAGCGGTTTGATATCTCTGGAAAATTCGGTTTTGTAGACCCTGATATTCCTTGGCGAACTGGAGGCTTGCAGCTAGCATATAGCCATCACGACCAGCAATCTTATTTTGGTTTAAACGATTATAATATTGAGCATAACAGCTTGTATGCAAACCTACTTTACAATACAATAATCAGTGATTCGAGACATAAGATTAAAACAGGATTGAGTGCAGCTTATGATGATTATAATGAATTGGTTTTGACGGAAAATTTCAGCAGAATAGAAAATTCGGTTGGAGCATTTTTTGAATACAACTTTGACAATATGGGCGATTTAAATTTTAATCTTGGAATTCGGGCCGATGTTCATAATAGATTGGGGACTTTCTTAACACCGCGTTTCCATTTGCGCTATACACCTTGGGATAAATCGGCTTTTCGTGTTTCTGCAGGAAGAGGAAAAAGAAGTGCAAATATATTTGCTGAAAATCAGCAGTTTTTTGCATCCTCACGCAGTTTAAATATTCTAGGAAATGGCGGAGATATTTATGGATTGGATCCTGAAATAGCTTGGAATTATGGAGTTTCGTATATGCAGGGCTTCAATCTTTTTAAAAGAAAAGCAGATATTACTTTTGATTTTTACCGAACTGATTTTCAAAACCAAATAGTAGTAGATATTGAAAATCCAACTGAGGTTAATTTCTATAATTTGGAAGGGGAGAGCTATTCAAATAATTTTCAGACAGAATTTAACTATAATGTATTCGAACATTTTGATCTGCGATTGGCCTATAAATATTATGATGTAGAAACCACTTATCGCGAAGGGAAAAAGGAAACCCCATTGACGCCAAACCATCGTTTTTTCGCGAATGCTTCCTATGAAACACATCCAACAGCAAAAGGCGGCAACTGGAAATTTGATGCAACATACAATTTTGTAGGAGAGCAACGATTCGCTTCCACGGAAAGCTATTTAAAAACTATCGGTCTTTCAGAATTTTCTCCAAGTATTTCTACTTTAAATGCACAGGTAACTAAGGTTTTTTTCATCAAACTTTGAAATTTACTTAGGTGGGGAAAATATTACTAATGTCAAACAGCTAAACCCAATAATAGGAAGTGATAATCCATTCGGTTCAACTTTTGATACAACCTATATTTATGGTCCAATCTTTGGAAGTTCATATTATGCGGGCTTGAGATATAGATTAAATTAATATCTTTCGCGTTTTCTGTATCTTAATGGATAAAAAAAACCACAGAACCACAGAATATAAAAAGAAAAGAATGAGTAACAAGAATAATAATAAACAATATTAGGAATATGAAAAAAGTACTTTTAGTTATAGGGATAATGCTTCTTGGAGTTGTGGGTTTCGCTCAAAACAAAAACGCCCATGCTTCTATTGAAGTAGATGGGGTATGTGGAATGTGTAAAGAGCGTATAGAAAAGGCGTCTATTCAGGCGAAGGGTGTTAAGTCCGCAACTTGGAGTGTTGAAACCCATAAGCTCGATTTGATTTACAACGAGAATAAGACAGATCTGCTGAACATACAACAGAGTGTTGCAGGTAGTGGGCATGATACTCCAGATGTGAAAGCAGAAGAGAGCGTTTACCAAAGTATTGACTCCTGTTGTAAATACCGTGACCCACAGGTGGTTGACGACCATAAAGATGGTGGGCATTAGAGTTTTTGTCACTTTTTATAATTTGCTTAATATTAAGGAGTAGTTATAACAAGTAAATCGAATCTCAAAAGCAATAATTATAAGAAACGAAAGCTGATTCACGTTTTAGGAAATTGCATTAACCAATGTAATTTTTGAGCCAATGCTTGCCGTGATGAGGAAAATGTAAAAATAATGATCACCTGTATTTGTACCGATAGGGCTTGTGTGGTAGTTTGTAGGATAATTAATCAGCTTCTGGCTATTTGTTTAAAGAAGTAGATGATTTGGTTAAATGTTGTATAGAAATTTGTGGACTCTGTTCAGATGAATGTTCAAGACATTATACGCAATGTTATAAGATTTGTGCTGAGAGCGCCAATAAAGCATACTAATGAATGGCTCGACGATTTAGTGTAAAATTCCTTGTGTTAATCTTTAGCTAAGAAGAGAATAATTTAACAAAGCTACTTTTTACCTTTATACAGTTAATTAAAAAATAATTGTCATGCCACAAGAAAAGCAAAGCAAAAAGCCACAAACTGCGAAAAGCCCACAAGCTAAAAAACAGGATGACAAAAAGGCTACGCAAGCTACTTCTAAAAGGAAGTAATCTGCGCTAGGTTTATTACAGACCAGGAAAACCATCCCTCGAAAGGCGGATGGTTTTTTTATTTTAGCTACTTGTGATTTGGAAAGATGATTTCAAACATAATTTTATATTTTTACCCCATAAAATTTCAAAATACAAACAGATGAAACAAATTTTAGGAATAGGGTCTCGCATTAATCATCCACAATATGGAAAGGGAGTAGTGACTAACGTAACTGCAAAAATGTATTGGATAACGTTTATCGAAAATGGCTTGGAGACCATTCCAACAGATGCAGATTTCGAAATTATTGAAGCAGCCGAAGACGAGGTGGATTCAGTGAGTTTTTATGAAGTTGAGAAAAGCCTCCGTGATATTTTGAAAAAATGGAATGGATTCAGTGAGATTGTTCCCATTGCAGACAAGTGGAAGGGAGGAACTATGGTTTTACAGCCAGCAGATAAAAGCTTGGCGTCAAAAGAAATCCCAATTGATACATTTTTTCACAAAATAGTAATGTTGCGGGACAGGCTTCGCGTTATGGAGCAAAAGATAAATGCAAGTAAAGATTTGGGTGGGCAGGACAAAATAGATCTTCAGCAATATATCACAAGATGCTATGGTAGTCTAACTACTTTTAATGTCTTGTTCAAAAGCAATTCTCAACAATTTAAAGGAGAGAGTTCATCCAAGTAATTTAAGGAATATCACTTTTTCCTATTATAATTGTGTTAAAGTATGTTTTTTTCAATTTTTTAACATTTTTATCAAGAATTACTTTTGCGGCAATATGTTGTAAAAATGCTCAAAAACTGCATTCTTTGTGTAGTTGGGGCAATTGTTCATAAAGTGTTGGAAATTTTTTCAATATTTTTTATCTGCTATTCTAAAGGCAGTTGGTTTTATATTTCTTCTGAAAACCTAAGAAAATCAGGCCTTTGCAAAAAGTTAACTTAAAATTTTGCCTAAATGGGCCAATTTAAAACAACTTTTTGATAATTTTTTCATAATCTACTTTCATTAAAAGTTGGAATTGTAAGATTTTATTGGCACTTTTGGTGTGCTAATTCAAACAAACAAAAAAATGAAAACAAAGTTTAGTGGAATTTTAACACTTTTATTAGTGTTGATTGTGCAGCTCTCTTTTGCACAGGAGAAAATGATTTCCGGAACGGTAGCCGATGACACGGGCTTGCCGCTTCCTGGAGTTAACATAATTATAAAGGGTACTAGTACCGGAACGCAGTCTGATTTTGATGGTAATTATACCATTAGTGCAGCGGTGGGACAAACACTTGTTTATAGTTATGTAGGTTTTGAGACTCAAGAAATTGCAGTTGGGACCTCAAATAAGATGAATGTATCAATGCAGGCTGGTTCTGTTTTGGACGAAGTGGTTGTAACTGCTCTTGGAGTTTCAAGAGAGAAGCAGTCGTTAGGTTATTCAACGCAGCAAGTTGCTGGTGAAGATCTAGCAACTGTAAAGACTACTAACTTTACAAATGGTCTGTCTGGTAAGGTTGCGGGTCTTCAAATTAGAAGAAACAACAACTTTGGTGGTTCTACCAACGTAGTTATTAGAGGTATTACTTCTTTAACTGGTGATAACCAAGCTTTATTTGTTGTGGACGGTGTGCCAATTAGCAACCGAAACACAAACAGTGCAAACCAAAGAGACTCTTCAAGTGGTAACTATTATGACTATGGTAACGCTGCTTCAGATATCAGTCCAGATGATATTGAATCTGTAAACGTTCTTAAGGGTGCTGCTGCATCTGCACTTTACGGTTCACGTGCTGCAAACGGGGTAATTATTATTACTACCAAAAAAGGTAAAAGATCTAAAGGATTGGGTGTTACTCTTAATAGCAATGCGCAGGTAGGTTTTGTAGATAAGAGTACTTTTGGTGATTTTCAAAAGAGCTATGGAGCTGGTTATGGTGGAGAGGAATTTACATATGAGGATATAAACGGCGATGGTATAGATGACCAAGTGTCAAACTATCTTGATGACGCATCTTACGGTCCAGCATTTAACTCAAGTCTTTATATTTATCAGTGGGATTCTTTTGATCCAGCATCGCCGAACTATCTTAAGAAGACTCCTTGGCAAGCTGCTAAAAATGGGCCTATCACATTCTTCGAAACTCCGGTTACGCTAACAAACTCTATATCTCTTTCAAATGGTTTTGATAACGGTTCATACCGTATGTCTTATACTAAATTGGATCAATCAGGTTTGATGCCTAATAGTCAGATAGACAAGCATAACTTTATTTTTAGCGGTACTTTTGATGTTTCAGATAAAATGACAGCTAGCGGTTTCGCTAACTTTATTAAGACTGATGCATTAGGACGTAACTCAACTGGTTATAACGATAACGTGGTTGGTAACTTTAAACAATGGTGGCAAACTAACGTAGATCTTCAAGAGCAGCGATCTATCTATTACAATACTAAAAGAAATATTGGTTGGAATCCAGGAGATTCTAGACCTGGTACAAGCCCGATTTATTGGGATAACCCATATTGGACACGTTATGAAAATTACCAGAATGACAGTAGAAGTCGTTTTATTGGTAATTTTGAGTTAAAGTATGACCTTGCAAGTTGGGTGAATGTTGTTGGTAGAGTTTCTACTGATACTTATGATGAGCAACAGGAAGAGCGTAGAGCAGTTGGTTCTGTACCAACCTCTTTTGGTCTTACTCGTGGAAATGTTGGTTCTGGTTACTTAAGAAGAGATCTTACAGTTACAGAAACAAACTACGATTTAATGTTTAACTTTAATGGTAACCTTTCTGAAAGCATCAGCATCGCAGGTATATTAGGTACTAACATTAGACGTAATGCTTACAACTCATTAACTTCATCTACTGCTGGTGGTTTAGTAATTCCTAACCTTTATTCTCTTGCAAACTCCGTATCTCCAATTCCTAGTTCAGCTGAAACTGCTGAGAAAGTTGGTGTAGATGGTGTTTATGCAAGTGCATCTCTTGGTTTTGGTAACGTTCTTTATTTAGACGGTACAATTCGTAGAGATCATTTCTCTACATTACCTGTAGATGATAGCTCATTCTACTATCCTTCTGTTTCTACCAGTTTTGTATTTAGTAAATTGCTTAATACAGATGCGATTTCTTTTGGTAAGTTAAGATTGAACTATGCTGAGGTAGGTAACGGTGCTCCTTTTGATAGACTATATGATACTTATACTATCAATACTGATATAGGAACTTCTGTACCGACTACTGCTAATAACCCAGCGTTAAAGCCGGAGCGTACAAAAAGTTATGAGGCAGGTCTTGAAATGAGATTCCTTAATAACAGAATTGGTTTTGATGTTTCTTACTATAAGTCTAACTCAATTGACCAAATTATCCAAGTACCAGTTTCTGAAGCAACAGGTCAGTCTAGAAAGCTATTAAACGCTGGTGAGATTGAAAACAAAGGTATTGAGGCATCTCTTACTTTAGTTCCTGTAAAAAATGACAACTTTACTTGGTCGTTGAACGGTAACTATACAAAAAATAAGAGTGAGGTTCTTGAACTTCCAGAAGGAACTGAAGTTATCCAGCTGGGCTCTTACCAAGGTGGTGTGAAAATTAACGCTGCACTTGGACAGCCTTATGGTGTTATCTACGGAGCTGATTATGTTTATAATGATAAAGGAGAGAAAGTCGTAGGTGCCAACGGTAAATACATGAAAACTGGACCGAATGAGATTATTGGAGATACTAATCCAGATTGGTTGATGGGTATCACGAATACCTTAACCTATAAGTCTTGGGCTTTGAGCTTTTTGATTGACATTCAACAAGGAGGAGCGGTATTCTCACTTGATCAATACTACGGACAATCAACAGGTTTATATGTTGATACTGTATACTTAAATGATTTAGGTAATCCAGTAAGAAACACACTTGAAGATGGCGGTGGTTTTATCAACCCTGGAGTTCTTGAAGATGGTACGCCAAACACAAAAAGATTAGATGCTTCTTATCAAGGTGCTTATGGTTATGCTGCTTATCCGCAGTCGGAATTTGTATATGACGCTAGCTATGTAAAATTACGTCAAGCTTCACTTACTTATACTATGCCATCAAGATATCTTGACAATACATTTATGACAGGTCTTCAGTTCACGCTAACTGGTTCAAACCTTTGGATAATTGACAAGAAGACTCCTTATGCTGATCCAGAATCTGGATTGAGTTCAGGTAACACTCAGGGTTATATCACAGGTTCATTGCCAACTACCCAAGATTATGGGTTTAACATTAAAGCACAATTTTAATACTAAGAAAAATGAAGAAACTGATTATAATTTTAACAGCGGCCGTTTTTGCCGTATCTTGTTCAGACAGTCTTGAAGATCTGAATCAAAATATAAAAGACCCTACATCGGTAAGCGGAGAAAGTCTGTTTGCCGCTGCTCAAAAGCGCCTTGCAGATAGAGTTGTTACTCCGAACGTTAACTTAAACAACAGTAGATTGTGGGTTCAACATTGGCAAGAAACTACTTATCCAGATGAGAGTCGCTATGACCAAGGAACTCGTGCTATTCCAGATCAAATGTGGAGAGCAATGTACAGAGATGTTCTTAGAAACCTTGATGAAGCGAGTGTAAATATTGAGGCAGCGGATAATGATATTACGAATCCGTTAAAGCCGAATAAATTGGCTATTACTGAAGTGTTGAAAGTTTATGCTTGGGCTACCTTAGTAGAAACTTTTGGAGATGTTCCTTACACACAAGCATTGGATATTAATAATCTTTTGCCAAAGTATGATGATGGTTTAACTGTATACAAAGATTTACTTGTACGTTTAACAGCTGCTATCGGTCAAATGGATATGAGTAAGGGTAGTTTTGAATCTACCGAGGACTTAATTTATGCAGGTGATATGGCCTCTTGGAAGAAGTTTGCAAATACTCTTAAATTGAGAATGGGTATAACTTTGGCTGATGTAGATGCTGGAACTTCTAAATCAGCTGTTGAATCAGCTGTAGCTTCTGGTGTTTTTACCAGTAACGCTGATGATGCCGGATATATGTATAATGGAGCTGCTCCAAACATGAACCCTGTAAATGATAACCTGGTACTAAGTAACAGAAACGATTATGTTGCTGGTGAAACTATTATCAATATGATGAAAGATCTTAATGATCCTCGTATTGGTAAATATTTTACAGATGTAGACGGTGAGTATATTGGTGGTCCAATCGGTGAGCAAACAGTATATGCTAACTATAGCCACGTTGCTGACATTATTAAAGAAGGTAACTATCCTGGTTACTTGCTTTCATATATGGAAACTGAATTTTTATTGGCTGAAGCTGCTGCAAGAAATTATAATGTTGGTGGTACCGCTGAGAGTCACTACAATGCTGGTATTACTGCTTCTTTCGACTTCTGGGGCGCTGATGATTTGGCTACCTACCTTGCACAGCCAAGTGTGAATTATGCTAGTGCATTGGCTGCTAGTACAGCTGCTACGCCTTGGAAAGAGGTAATAGGTACACAAGCATGGTTGGCGCTTTACAACAGAACTTTCTCAGTTTGGTTATCTGTTAGACGTTTAGATTATCCAATCTTGGTTGAGCCTTTTGATGCTGAATCGGGTTATCCTGTACGTTATACTTACCCAGTTACTGAAATTAACCTGAACAAGACTAACTACGAAGCTGCTGCAAGTGCTATTGGTGGCGATAAAGCGGAAACTAGACTTTTCTGGGATAAGTTTTATACTTTTGATTTCTAAGAGTTAGAAATTAAAAATAGATTTTAAACTAAAAATCCCCGACAGATATGTCGGGGATTTTTTTATCTTCTAAATTTAGAATAAAATAGGGCAGAGTATTATTATGGATCAAGCATAGTTGTTGTACTTATGCAAAGATTGTTGTTTGTCTGCAAAAAAAATATCCTGCTCTTTTTCATATCTTAACTATTCTCTGAGAATTTTTAACTTTGAAAATGAGTCATTGCCAATTTTTTAAATCTCAGGGCACACATAGTAGAATTGGACTATTTTACTCCAGAACTTGACAACAGCATCAACAATATTGTATATTAGCACTAGGCACTAATCACTTCTACAAGTATACCTTTCCTCTCTGAAAATATTATTTGGAAGTATAATTTGTCCTTTTATTTTCAGACCGTATGTCGACTCCATGCCGTCTTTATGCCGACTCTATGTCGACCATACTCCATGGATACTTCATATATACCTCCAAAATTCTTTCACTATTGCCGTTGCTTTTCCAAGGTTTCTAAAGAGTCATTATTTCTGTTTGTTTTTATTACACATATCACAATTTAAAGATAAACCTGTATGGTTATTTTGAGAATTATCCATTATTATTCAGATTATCCTTTATCCCTTTAATTCTGGAGATTGACGAAAACATTGTTGCTACATTCGCCAAATTAGGTTATTTATCAGTATGGTAGAAAACAGAATTATAGATTTCCTTTAATTTCGTTTAAGTCTATATCTATTGGAATTACAGTGTGACTTATGGCCATTTACAAAAGAGCGCATATCATTTTGAATCGAAGCCTTAGTCATTCCAAGGAAATGTTTTAAAGTAGCACACGAATTGAAAGATTTTATTTCATTATATTCTCAACAATAATCTTTGCGTGTACTCTTGAATTTTCAATAAACCATTTATGAGTTTCCATTCCGCCGCAAATAACGCCGGCGAGGAATAAACCTTTGATATTTGTCTCCATTGTTTCGGGATTGTATTCCGGTCGTTTTAGTTCATCTTTAGATAAATGAACCCCCAACTTTGTTAAGAATTCAAAATTTGGTTTATACCCGGTGAGCGCGATTACAAAGTCATTTTTTAATATTTTCTCCCCGAGTAGAGTCCTAATTATAACTTCAGAGTCGGTTATTCTCTTTATTTCTGAATTGAAATACACTTTAATACTCCCTTCCTTGATTCGGTTTTCAATATCAGGTTTAACCCAATATTTAACTCGTTCACCTATTTCCGGTCCGCGAACTATCATAGTTACATCACCACCTTTTCTCCATATTTCAAGCGCGGCATCTACCGAAGAATTACTAGCACCAACTACAATTACCTTTTGCATAACAAATGGATGCGCCTCCTTATAATAGTGAATCACTTTAGATAGCTCCTCTCCTGGGACATTTAGCAAGTTGGGGATATCATAGAAGCCAGTGCTTATAATGATATTTTTAGCTATATAGGAATTTTTGTCTGATTTAATTTTGAAATGATCGTTGTGTTTTTCAACTGAAGTAACCAATTCGTATAAATTAATATGGAGGTCATTTGATGTGGTTACACGTCGGTAATATTCCAAAGCCTCATTCCTAGTAGGTTTTGGATTGTTGCTAATAAAAGGAATACCATCAATTTCCAGTTTTTCCGAAGTGGAAAAAAACGTCATGTTTAGTGGATAATTGTATAGGGAGTTTGTGAGCGTTCCTTTTTCTACTGCTATATAATCTAGTCCTTTCTTTTTACATTCAAGGGCACAGGCAATGCCAATAGGTCCAGCGCCAATAATTAAAACATCTTTAATATCTGTCATTCCGCGTGCGGCGAAGGAATTTATGGAATTCCTTCTAAAATTTAAATAGTAGTCATTTCCTTCAAACCTTGGATGGTTTTTAAAGGATCAGTTGCCCCAAAAACATAACTGCCGGCTACAAGAACATCGGCGCCTGCGTCAACAAGTTGTTTTGCATTTTTATTTGTTACGCCACCATCTATTTCTATCTTGGTAGATGCGCCATTCGCTTCAATTATTTTTCGGAGTTGTCTAATTTTTTTGTAAGTATTTTCAATAAAACTCTGTCCACCAAAACCGGGGTTGACACTCATTATACAAACCAAATCAATATCATTGATAGTATCTTCAAGCAACGAAACATTGGTATGTGGATTTATTGCGACACCAGCTTGCATCCCTTCAGATTTTATTGCCTGAAGCGAACGATGAAGGTGCGTACAGGCTTCGTAATGAACTGTAAGTATGTTTGTGCCCAAATCTGCGAAAGTCTTGATATAACGATCAGGATCGATAATCATTAAATGTACATCCAATGGTTTTTTAGCATGTGTAGCAATACTTTTGATTACAGGCATTCCAAATGAAATATTTGGAACGAAAACACCGTCCATAACATCAAGATGAAACCAATCTGCTTCACTGTTGTTTATCATTTCGATATCTCTTTGAAGATTAGCAAAGTCTGCTGCGAGAATTGATGGAGCTATAATTGTATTTTTCATGTTTTTTAAAGTAAAAAAGGTTCTATGAGTGTTTTTATGTTTGTGGGATATTTATCTTCAAACTCATAATAGGAAAGGTAGGTGTTCAGTCTTTCAATATCGGCCTTGGTTCTCATAATGCCGAATTTAACATCATATTTTTGAAAAATCCTAATTTCGATTTTTTGATCAAAAATCATTAGAATCTGTTTGTGTCTCTTATCCTTTCGAATCTTCGAAAAAAGTTGTGTTATCGTTTCCTTATCTCCCTCCAGAACTTGAAGAAAAAAATTATTATTATAAAGTAAGACTCCCGTTATATCTAGGATTGGATTTATGTGTTTAATATATTTAAACAGGCTTTCCAGCTCAGACTCACTCAGCGGGTTTGCTTTGCTTAAATAACAGATACTGTGTTGCATTTCTGTTTGCAAAGGTAATGATTAGTTTGCAGTTGCTAAGTTGTGTGTTTTAGTTTAGCAAGGAATTTTCAAATTTTCCTAATAGATGTGTTTTCATAGTCCAAAATAAAAAAGACCTCCGGTAATCAGCCGGAGGTCATTCATCAATCAAAAAACGAACAGTCTGTTTTCGGTAAAACCGAAGATCTGATACTGTAAGTTATCTTTATGGGAATTATCCCAGATAAGTCATTAATATTTTGCTTCGTGAAGTGTGCTTCAATCTTCTGATTGCCTTTTCTTTAATCTGTCTAACACGTTCACGCGTAAGATCGAAGGTCTCGCCTATTTCTTCCAAAGTCATTGGATGCTGATCACCAAGACCGAAGTATAAACGAATAACATCTGCTTCACGCGGAGTCAAGGTTTCCAAAGCACGTTCAATTTCTGTACGAAGAGATTCATGCAACAAAGCACGGTCTGGGTTGGGGCTTTCACCACTTCGTAAGACGTCATATAGGTTACTATCTTCTCCCTCAACAAGCGGTGCATCCATCGATACGTGGCGACCAGAGTTTTTCATGGACTCTTTTACATCATTGATGGTCATGTCCAATTCCTTTGCAATTTCTTCAGCAGAAGGAGGGCGCTCATTGGCTTGTTCGAGGTAAGCGTACATCTTATTGATCTTGTTGATGCTACCAATCTTGTTCAATGGCAAACGAACAATACGCGACTGTTCTGCCAGAGCTTGCAAAATGGACTGGCGAATCCACCAAACGGCGTAAGAGATAAATTTAAATCCCCGGGTTTCGTCAAAACGTTGTGCAGCTTTGATAAGGCCAAGGTTTCCTTCATTAATAAGGTCTGGAAGAGTAAGTCCTTGGTTTTGATATTGTTTAGCCACCGAAACAACGAAACGTAAGTTTGCTTTGGTCAATTTTTCCAAAGCACTTTGGTCACCGGCTTTTATGCGCTGTGCCAATTCTACTTCTTCGTCTGCGGTGATTAAGTCAACTTTTCCTATTTCCTGAAGGTACTTGTCCAATGAAGCAGTTTCTCTGTTGGTAACCTGCTTTGTAATTTTAAGTTGTCTCATTTAAGGTTTGTCCTGTAGATTAAGGTTTAAACTTGTGTATGAGGTTATACGTAAGAAATTATGAAAAGGTTACAAAATATTTTAAGTTTTTTTAAGAACTCCATTTTTAAGTTATTTAAACTTTGTTTATTCTTCGAGACTATCGGTTTCAGCGGGTGTTATGGAGTCCGAAAATTTGTATTGTTCAAAAATTAAGCTATCTATTTCGTTTTTATTTTTTGTAATTATCGTTTTGTTGTTTTCACTATTGTAGTAATGGTAATTCTTTGTAATGGTATAGTTTTCGTCAATTGTATTGTCAGTTGATATATTATTCTTCGACTTATTTCCAGAATTTTTTTGCTGGATTTTCGACGTTATGTTGGTAGATTTTTCGTTTTCGTTCAGTTTTGAATCTTGATTTGTAATCACAATTTTCTGAAGTCTTTCTTCATTCTTATTTGTAGATATTAAGGTATCTTCTTTCGGGGTTTCAGGTATTTTCTTGTTATCGGGTTCTAAAGAAATATCTGATTGTCTAACCACAGGGTTTTGGTCCTTTTGTTCGTGTGGTTGGCTTTGTGAAAAATTGATATTGCTGTACAATAGAAGTAGTCCGAGTATAATGGGAATACTGCCTCCTAAAAACCAATAAAAAAGGATTCTTTTTTTTCTAAATTTTTCAGTATCTAAAGAAGTATTTATCTTTTCCCAAAGACTTTCACTGGGTTTTTTTTTGCCTTTGTTAAGCTTGTTTTCAAAAAATTCTCCTATGTCCTTCATTGATTTTAATTTATTGAGATGTATTGCCGTGCGTCCTTACGATTTTATCACTTAATAACAACTTAGCACGGTGGTAATTTGATTTTGAAGTACCTTCAGAAATATTCAAAAGTGCAGCGATTTCTTTATGTGAAAAACCATCCATTTGATATAGGTTAAAAACCAATCGATATTGATCTGGCAACTCTTGGATAAGCTTTAAAAGGTCATCCAATGTAATATTTGGATCTTCCTCGATTTCCACTTTATCTTCAAGTATATCATCGTTTATTTCAATATTCACTGGTTTTCGAACTTTGTATTTATCAATTGCTTTGTAAATAGTTATGCGTTTCATCCATCCTTCAAAGGAACCTTTATTTTTGTAAGTTTTTATTTTTTGAAATATCGCGATGAAAGCGTCATGGAGGTTATCTTCAGCATCGACTTCGTTTCGGCAATATTTCAAAGAGATAAAAAATAGGGCATCCTTATACTTCACGAACAATTTGCTTTGAGCTGTCCGGTCGTTTTTTATACATTGTTTTATTAACTCCTTTTCAGTCAATTATGAGAAATTTTCAGAGTAGCTATTTTCGTTGTTTAACAATTAATAGCTTTTAAAATTATCGGCAATGAGGTAACCAATTCTCCTGTGTTTATATCGTCAAATCTAACATAAATAACTTGGGGGTTTATGCTATTTTCATAAAGTAGATTTACGACTGGATTTATTCCTGCTACCATGTCCTCATAGGTTTCATAATAACTTGTAACTACTGTCGCTGGGTTTGCTATTCCGGTGAGCGGAAAGAAACAATCAAAATAGCTTTCTAGATCAAAGACAGCTTTACGAGATCCAGACTCAGTTTCACATTCCTCAAAGAGGAATTTTCTGCAAGGTTCAAGACAATCTTTTATAAGCTTAAAACGGTCAATTCCATTTTCAATTTCCATTTGTGAATTGTCGAAACCTACAACTTTCCAATCGTAATTCCAATCTTCGCTTACACTTTCATCTCCCATAATAAAAATGTTCAGGTGTAGTTCCTCTTCAATAAAATAAGTAATCCATGTTCCTCCGTATGAATCATCGTTAAAATATAAACCTACATTTCCGTAATTACTTACATCAAAATATGCTCCGTTATATTGATTGTTTGGTCCATTTATATGCTCAATTTTCCAAATGCACGAGTTTTCCGTAAGGATGTTGTTACAGGTAGTGACAGTGTCTGCCTCTAAACAGCGATCAATGGCTTCTTTTAGCTCTTCGTTACTATTTATTACAGAAGGTTGCCCATTGATTAAAACACTTGTTATGGGATAGCTTAAGCTAATTGATTTGCCCTCCTCAAGTGTTCCTAAGAACTCGCTGAATTCAATATCGCTATTTATAGGTTCATAGCCAATAATATTCATGTTTTCATCATAGATAACCAACGTGAATCCGTAGTTAAAATCGATACAGGTAATTTCGTTTTCAAAATCGTTGCCAGCAGCGCGTTCTATAAGATTATAAAGCTCGGAATTCACCTGAATAACTTGAGATGGGTCTGCTTTGCTTATTGGTTCATCTTCGCAGGAATATAAAAACGGTAAGAGTAGAAGAAGGCTAAAACAAAAAATTTTCATGGTGTTTTTATTTAAATGGTTTCCCTATAGTCTGAAAATTTTAAAAAGGTTGCGTTAGGTATAGTGTTTTTTGTTACCTTGGTTTAAAGCAGTTAACTTTTAATTTATAATCTATGGGAAAAAAAATGGTTTTGTTGGGTGTTTTATTACTTTCCATAACTTTTCAAATGAGTTCTCAGGAAATGGAAATCTCTGAAAAGTTTGCCTATCGTTCTTTCTCTATTAGTCCTCTAGGAATTTATGCGGGGGGAAATACTGGCGTGGCCGTTAGCGGAGATGTTAGTTTTGATTACGGAAAGAACATTTTTAGCTTAGGTATTGGAGCTGGTACTGAAGGTAACTTTATAGGAAGTAGCGATGATTTTACTGAAGTAAATTTTCTATATGGTAGAAGTTTTTCATTAAGTGAAAAAATGTTCACTGACGTTTTCGTAGGAGCTGGTTATTTTCGTTTTAATACGTATGGCGTTATAAATGAAGTTGGAAGAAAAGGCGAAATAGACAGAAGCACTATAGGCTTTCCCATTGGAGCAAAACTGCAATTTATGCTAGGTCCGCGATATTCAATGGGACTTAAACTTGGCGCCAATATTAATTCACTAGAAACCATTGGTACGGTAGGACTGGTGCTACAATGGAATAGAAAACGCAATTAAATTAACTCATAAAAAAACGCCTTCATTTTTGAAGGCGTTTTTATTATTTTATAGAGGGAGATTAATCTCTTCTTCTATCTCTATCTCTGTTTCCATTATCTCGTCCGCGATTATCACGACTATCACGTCCACGGTTATCACGGCCACCATTTCGGTTATCGTCGCGTGGTGGGCGTTCTACATAACCTTCCGGTTTTGGCAATAAAGCTTTTCTAGAAACTTTATCTTTTTTAGTTCTTGGATCAACACCTAGGTATTTGATATCAAAAACATCACCCATATTTACTACATCGGTTACGTTTTCAGTACGTTCCCAAGCAAGTTCACTTACGTGTAAAAGCGTTTCGTTTCCTGGGGCATCTGTGTATTCTACAACTGCACCAAAATCAAGCATTTTAATTACTTTGACTTCGTAAGCGCTTCCAACTTCAGGTTTGAAGGTAAGCGAATCAACTTTCGCCAATACTGCATCAATTCCCTCTTGGTTTGTTCCAAGAATTTCCACGATACCTTCTTCGGTAACAGGATCCTCATTGATAACAATCGTAGTTTTGGTATCTTTCTGAAGTTGTTGGATAACTTTTCCACCTGGTCCAATCAAAGCCCCAATAAATTGGTTTGGAATTCTAACGGTGATCATTTTTGGAGCGTATGGTTTCACATCTGCATTTGGTTTAGCGATTGTGTCAACCAATATGTCAAGAATGTGAAGCCTTCCAGCGCCAGCTTGTTTCAAAGCATTTACCAAGATCTCATAAGAAAGACCTTTTACTTTAATGTCCATCTGGCAAGCGGTGATTCCGTCTGCGGTTCCGGTTACTTTAAAGTCCATATCTCCCAAGTGATCTTCATCACCTAAGATATCAGAAAGCACTGCGTATTTTCCAGATTCAGCATCAGAAATCAATCCCATTGCAATTCCTGAAACTGGTTTTTTCAATTGAACCCCAGCATCCATCAACGCCATTGTTCCTGCACAAACAGTTGCCATAGAAGAAGAACCATTGGATTCCAATACTTCTGAAACAACACGAACGGTGTAAGGACAATCTGAAGGGATCATTCCTTTCAGTGCTCTTTGTGCCAAGTTTCCGTGTCCAACTTCTCTACGTGACGTTCCGCGAATTGGGCGGGCCTCACCAGTTGAGAAAGGAGGGAAGTTGTAGTGAAGGTAGAAAGTTTCCTCACCTTCGTAAGATGGCATATCAATTTGGTTTGCTTCACGAGAAGTTCCCAAAGTTACTGTTGCCAAAGCTTGAGTTTCTCCACGTGTAAAGATGGCGGAACCGTGAACAGAAGGCAAATAGTCAAGCTCGCACCAGATTGGGCGAATCTCGTCTGTTTTTCTTCCATCCAAACGCAAACCTTCATTTAAGGTAAGATCACGAACGGCGTCTTTTTCAGCTTGGTAATAATATTTTGAAATTAGATCTCCATAATCTGCCACTTCCTCTTCAGAAAAACTTGCTTTAATTTCTTCTTTAATAGCATCAAAAGCATCAGTTCTTTCGTGTTTTGCAGATGCAGAATGAGCAACAGCATATACTTTATCATACGCCATATCGTGGATTTTTTTCTTCAAATCCTCGTCTTCGCGTTCTGCTTCGTATTCTCTAACATTTTTTCTGCCAACAGCTTCAGCCAATCTAAGTTGTGCCTCACATTGTTTTTTAATGTGTTCGTGCGCAAATTTAATAGCCTCAACCATTTCTTCTTCAGAAATTTCTTTCATTTCGCCTTCAACCATCATCACAGAATCCATAGAAGCCCCAATCACCATATCGATGTCAGATTCTACCAATTGTGTTCTTGAAGGATTGATGATGAATTCACCGTTGATTCTTCCTACACGTGCTTCAGAAATAGCACATTCAAAAGGAAAATCTGAAAGTTGGATAGCTGCAGAAGCAGCCAAACCTGCCATTGCATCTGGCATTACATCTTCGTCGTGGCTCATCAACTGAATCATCACTTGTGTTTCTGCGTGATAATCTTTTGGGAAAAGTGGGCGCAATACGCGGTCCACCAAACGCATAGTTAATACTTCCCCGTCACTTGGTCTTGCTTCTCTTTTGAAGAAACCACCAGGATAACGACCAGAAGCAGCGAATTTCTCACGATAATCTACTGTTAAAGGAAGAAAATCAACATCGCTTTGTTTGTAGTTTGAAACTACTGTACAAAGCAGCATACATTTTCCGGATTGTACAACAACAGATCCATGGGCCTGTTTTGCCAATTTTCCAGTTTCAATGGAGATTTCTCTTCCATCACCGAGGTCTATGACCTCTCTAAATACTTTAGGTATCATTTTGTTTTTCATTTTGTCCGTAAAACGGACGGTTAAAAATGGTCAGCGACTGTACGTCAGTCGTAGTGTTGTTGTGTTGTTGCTGTGGTTGACCAATGAAAAACTAAAGGGTAGCTTTTCCGAGCGAAGCGAATATAGCTTTAATTTCAGATATAAATTCGACTCGGTCTTAAAAAACAAAGCGAAGTATCTTAAGGGATGACTTCGCTTTGCTTGTACTGATTACTTACGCAATCCTAATTCTTTAACGATAGCACGGTAACGAAGAACATCTTTTTTAATTAGATAATCTAAAAGCGCTCGTCTTTTACCAACCAACATTACCAAAGAACGCTCTGTGTTGTAGTCCTTGTGATTGTTTTTAAGGTGTTTAGTTAAGTGCTCGATACGGTGCGTAAACAAAGCGATCTGTCCTTCAGCAGAACCAGTATCGGTCTTTGATTTACCGTGTTTTTCAAAAATTTTTTCTTTTACTTCTTGTGATAAATACATGCCAATATTGTTAAAATGATTTTTATGTACTGACTACCATTTTGATAATCAAGGTTGCAAAAGTAGTAAAAGTTATTGAGTTACAACTTGGTTTTTTATAAATATTGATTATTCTTTGAAATTAGGCTGATTTTTCGGATTTCTCGATTTTCTCTCGGAGTGGTCTA
This sequence comes from Aequorivita sp., assembly GCA_034675805.1. GTDB lineage: Bacteria > Bacteroidota > Bacteroidia > Flavobacteriales > Flavobacteriaceae > Aequorivita. Next base: position 2,805,767 of record JAUCCX010000001.1, read on the forward strand.
TTTAAAACCAAATCTAGATAAAGATTTATCCTGCGCTTCAAGTCACGACGGTGAGTTATAAAATCCAAGAAACCATGCTCTAAAACAAATTCAGCTGTTTGGAAACCTTCTGGAAGTTCTTTTCCAGTAGTGTCGCGAACAACACGCGGTCCTGCGAATCCAATTAATGCTCCGGGCTCGCTGATATTAATGTCGCCAAGCATAGCGAAGGATGCTGTGGTCCCTCCAGTGGTTGGATCTGTACACAATGAAATATATGGAATACCGGCATCACTCAATTGGGCTAGTTTTACACTGGTTTTCGCAAGTTGCATTAAGGATAAAGCAGATTCCATCATTCGGGCACCACCACTTTTCGAAATAATCAATAATGGAATATTCTTTTTAAGTGAATAGTCCGCAGCACGGGCAATTTTTTCACCTACTACACTTCCCATAGAACCTCCAATAAAGCTGAAGTCCATGCAGGCTACAACTAAATCTGCACCCGAGGATTTTCCAACGGCACAACGTATAGCATCTTTAAGTCCCGTTTTGTCTTGAGCTTCTTTTAATCTATCGGTATATTTCTTTTTGTCTACGAAATTCAAGGTGTCTTTTGAAGAGAGGTTCTTATCGAGTTCTTTGAATTTATTATTATCAAAGAGGATTTCAAAATATTCCTTGCTTCCTATGCGCACGTGATAACCATCTTCAGGACTTACGTAAAAGTTTTTTTCCAGTTCTTCACTATCCACAACTTTTCCGGTAGGTGATTTGTACCACAGTCCTTTTGGGACATCTTTTTTCTCTTCGGTTGGGGTTTGGATCCCTTTTTTTGTTCTTTTAAACCAAGGCATAATACTAATTATGAATTATGAATTCAGAATAATGAATTCAGGTTATTTAATAACTAAAAAACATGCTAAAAATCGTAATTCAGAATTCAGAATTCTAAATTTTTTAAAGCGTATTTACGTTATTCAAATCTTTAAAAGCTTGTTCAAGTCTTTTCTTGAAAGTGAGTTCGCCCTCGCGAAGCCATTTTCTTGGGTCGTAATATTTCTTGTTTGGAATATCGTCACCTTCAGGATTTCCAATTTGGGTTTTTAGATATTCAATGTTCTTCGTTATATAATCGCGTACGCCTTCGGTAAAAGCGAATTGCATATCTGTGTCAATATTCATTTTTATAACACCATAACCAATTGCTTCTCGGATTTCTTCTAGAGAAGAACCGCTTCCACCGTGGAAAACGAAATCTATTGGATTATGACCGGTATTGAACTTTTTCTGGACATATTCCTGCGAGTTTTTCAAAATAATTGGTGTCAACTTTACATTTCCAGGTTTGTAAACACCATGTACATTACCAAAAGCGGCGGCAATGGTAAATTGGTCGCTCACTTTTGAAAGTTCTTCGTAAGCGTAGGCTACTTCTGCAGGTTGAGTATATAATTTTGAAGAATCTACATCCGTATTATCTACGCCATCTTCTTCTCCTCCGGTGATTCCCAATTCGATTTCGAGGGTCATTCCTATCTTGCTCATACGCTCTAAATAGCGTTTGCAGATTTTGATATTCTCTTCAATAGGTTCTTCGGAAAGATCTATCATATGTGAGCTATATAGTGGTTTTCCCGTTTCTTTAAAGAATTTTTCACCGGCATCAAGCAAACCGTCAATCCAAGGAAGTAGTTTTTTAGCACAGTGATCTGTGTGAAGTATAACCGTAGCACCATACAATTCTGCAAGTTCATGAATGTGCTTTGCACCTGCAACACCACCGGCAATAGCGGCTTTCTCATTCTCGTTGGAAAGACCTTTTCCGGCATTAAATAGTGAACCCCCATTGGAGAATTGAATGATAACGGGTGATTTTAATGCGGCGGCAGTTTCCATTACAGCATTAACACTATCAGAACCCACGACGTTCACGGCAGGCATTGCAAAGCCTTTCTCTTTTGCGTATTGATGTATTCTCTGAACTTCTTTTCCGGTTGCAACTCCGGGCTTAATTCCATGGCTCATAGCTATGTTGTATTGTTAATTGTTAAAAGTAATCAGTTTAAAAAACTTCAATTCCTATTTACTGAATTTCAGCAAACAAAAATAGCAAATTTTAATTGTTTAGAAAGGATAGTTTATACCGATGTTGTAAACCGCTTTGGAGAAATTATAGTCTTTAAACCAACGTTCACCTACAGGTCGTCCAGGATTATGGGTCTTGAAACCGACATCAAAACGAAAAACAAAAAAGCCAAAATCATATCGAATTCCAAATCCAGAAGCAATGGCAATTTCTTTAAGATCTTCGATTCCATCAAATTTAAATGCTGGGGTGGTAACGTCGTCTAAAGCGTTCCAAATGTTTCCCGCATCGACAAAAAAGGCTCCTTTTACACTGCCTAAAATTGTATATCTATATTCTGCATTAAAGGCGAGTTTGAAATTTGCATCATTAAAGTCTAGAATGCTTCCACTGCTTCCAGGGCCTAAATCATAGGCTTGCCATCCTCTGTTATCGTTTGTCCCTCCAGCGAAATAACTGCGTGTGAATGGGATACTATTGCTATTTCCATAAGGAATTGCGATACCACCAAAAGCACGAACTGCAAAAATATTCTTACCGTCTAAATCCCAGTGTTTAATGTATTCGGCCTCCGCTTTGGCATATTGAGAATAAGCCACTCCAAAAGTACTGTAGTTTCCGTTGCTGTTCTTTGTAACTCCAGCGAGACTGGCAATTCCTGAAAGTAAATTACCGGCAGATTCAAGTTTTAGGCGAATTCTGGAAAAATTATTGTCATTAATATTTTCGCGGGTATCCCTTGTTAAAGTTATGTTTGTCGCAAAAATAAGGTTGTTCTCGCTAAGCCTAGTCTGGCGTTCGCTAATACTAAGGACTTCTTGATAAGATTCAGGATCTGAATCAATAGTTCCATTTAATACATCTGTAATAAATTCGTCAGTCTCCTCTGGAATTTCTAGGCTTGGATTATTTGATGGATTGTCAAAATTATAATTGAGATCTTGCGCCAGTTCATTTAATCTAGAATACGAGCTATTGTACACATTGAAGTAATTCTCTGGGTTCAAATTGCGAACATATTGCAGATTTAGTAAGTCCAGTTGATATGTAAGGATTTTAGAAGGTTTCCACGATAGTTAAATACCGCATTTGCAGACTGTCTATCAAGTCCAATATTGTTCTGAGCACTGAGACCAAAACTTACACTGGTAGCCGGAGACATATATTTTGGAATAAGTTTTTCAGTGTTTAAAGGGAAAATGATTCTTGGAAAAGTAAGTTTTACATCTCCGCCAAACTCTGAAATATTAAAGAATTTACTTTCACTATCCGCTGCATCCTTTGAAGAGCCTAGACTTCCTCTTCCTGAAATTTCAAGTATTTCTGCACTGCGAAATATATTTCTGAAAATCATATTTCCACTAAAACTCACTCCAAATTGTTGTATGGTTGAGGTGTAGGCATCAAAATCTACTCCAAGTGTAAAACGATCACGTGGACTCAGCAAGATGGTCGCGTTTAGCAACGTGTCAGTCGTGTCCGCTGCGATTTCGGTATAACTAATATTAGGGTATTTAAATATTCGAAGGTCGCTGATTTGGTTATAAGTAAGGGTCCTGTCAATATCCTTATAGATATTTCCGGGGATTATGGCAACTGCATCTGTAATTGCTTTTGGGCGGAAGCGCATTTTTCCATAACTAAAAAGCTTATAGCCCCTATAGCTCAATGAATCTTGGAAATTTTTATTTCGGTTTTCATAGGAGAAATCTGTTATAATTCTAACCTCATTAATATTATGGACCTTGAATGGCACAGTAAAGGTGCTGTCTCCCTGTGTTATTTTACGATTTGGAATAATAAGAGTTATATTGGCTTTGTGGTCTGTGTTTACAGTATCGGCCTCAAAACCTACATAATCTTGCTCAAAATGAAATAATCCAGAATTTCTGAACTGAATTGTAAGTCGGTCACGTTCATTTACAAAATCATTTGCGGCGTATTGTTTTCCGGGGACAATAAAGGAATTATTTTTCCTTATCTGAAATAGAGAATCTACAACGGGTGAGCTTATCTTCTTAATTATTGTATCCCCCACAAAATAAGGTGTGTTTCTTTTTACCAAATAGGTTATACCTGCCCTTTTTTTCTTTTTTGTACTTGTATCGATTTTATGATTTACTTCATCGTTAAAGTATCCATAACTGGCATACCAACGTTTTAGGCGTTCTTTTGATTTTTCTATTTTGTTGTCAGCAATAATTACGGGTGCATCTCCCGATTTTTGGAGCCATTTGTTGAATCCCACATAACTACTGTCTATTTGATCCACTTGTTTTTTTGAGAGAAACCGAATAAGTCTTTCTTCCCTTTTTGGGTTTTTGTGAAGCCATTTATAATAGGTAGAATCGGGTTCCGGATCAGCCAGATTATATATATATAAACCTAAAGGTATACCTACGAGTGGAATCGTTGGATTAGGTTTTTGTGCCAATTGACTGTAAACTCCAGCATCTTTAATTTTTACGCTATCCACCAAGATTGTATTTTGCGAAAGCAAATATTTTCCTTCTGGCACGCGCTTAACAGCGTTACACGAAAAAAACAGACCAATTAATACTATAAATAGTGATATTTTTGTCAAGTTGTTCTTCAAGTGTTCAATTTTATTCAAGTTCAAAAATACTATATTTTGGTCAGCAAAAGTCAAACAAAATTAATAACGAGTCTAGGGCAGAAAAAGTACCGAGACCAGACAGGTCTTTTTGTAGCTGAAGGCCCCAAAGTTATTGCAGAATTGCTTAGCGAAGGATTAAAACTTCAATGGCTTTTCACTACTGATAACTCAAATCTCACTTCTGAAAATCATTTTCATATTACTGAGTCTGAGCTCAAAAAGATCAGTTTTCTGAAAACAGCGAATACATCCTTAGCAGTTTTTGAGATTCCGAAACCCAAGCCACTCCAAGATTCAGGATTAATTGTCGCTCTGGATGCGTTGCGTGATCCTGGAAATCTTGGTACTATTATTCGTCTGTGCGATTGGTTTGGAGTGAATGACTTAGTATGCTCACAAGATACTGCAGACTGTTTCAATCCCAAGGTAGTTCAAGCAACGATGGGATCGTTAGCACGTGTTCAAGTGCATTATCTATTGCTTTCTGAATATTTCAGTAAGACGCGATTACCGATTTATGGCGGGTTTATGGATGGAAAAAACATCTATTCCGAAGAACTACCAACAGATGGGATTTTGGTTATGGGCAATGAGGCCAATGGTATTTCAGATAAAATATTTCAGAAAATAACCCATAAAATAACAATTCCACGTTTTGGGAATACACAAAAGACTGAAAGCCTTAATGTGGCAACGGCGGCAGCCATTCTTTTAAGCGAATTTAGAAGGTCTATTGGAAAGTAAAATTGATAAAAATTCCACGTGAGGATAATTTCTCGATATTTCCTGTCCACGGACTGTTAGGGTCATCGTCCGGAACCAATTCGTCGCTAAGTGCAAAAACCCCTCTAATGGAAGGCGTGAATTTAAAATAATAAAGATAAAAATCTATCCCAAAACCGAGCTCATAATAGTTGGTTCCTTTTGTCATACGGAATTTTCCCTGCTCATTATCTTCTGGGTTTTTCTCATTACTTGAAAGGTTTAGAGATGTAGAAAGTCCACCAACCACGAAAGGCTTAATATTATTCAACCTTTTGGTTGAAACTTTAAGTAAAAGGGGTATATGGATGTAAGTAGATTTTACTTCACGCAGATAATCTTTCCGTTCTTCGAATCCCGGAAAAGTAAGATCACGCTGTGAAAAATATAAGCCCGGCTCCAATCGTAGATTGACGTATTCGTTAATTCGCATGTCACCAATCAATCCTACATTGAACCCACCGGAGCGTTCAACTTGAATATCTGTGTTGTCATCTGCATATTGTTCGTTATAGTCAATCTTAAAATCATAGCTGTTAAAGCCTAAAAAATAGCCCCAGGTAAAACGCTTTTTGTCGAAGTTTTCCAGATTGGCAAGGCGTTCTTTATTAAAGAACCATTGCGCGTTGGCGCTATTTGCGATGAATATGACGGCCAATACAAAAAAAAGTTTTTTCATAAAATTATTTGGTAGCATTATATATGGTGGCCACACCAAAAGTTTGCGGTTTGTTTTCCACTTCATTAAACCCAATTTTACGTAAAATATTGTTGAGCTTTTCCCCGTGTGGAAATGCAGAGGCACTTTCGCTTAAATATTTATAGGCTACTTTATCCTTGGAAAATAGCTTGCCCACAAGTGGTAGGATTGTTTTGGAGTACACGTGGTAGCCCTGTTTAAAAGGAAATTTTACTGGAACAGAAGTTTCCAAAATGACAAAAATCCCATCTTTTTTTAATACTCTTAGGATTTCTGAAAGTCCTTTTTCAAGGTTTTCAAAATTTCTAATTCCAAAAGAAACTGTTATTGCGTCAAAGGTGTTATCTCCGAAAGGTAAGGCTTCAGAATCCCCTTGAATGAATTCAATTTTTTCTGAAATGGGTTTTCCTGAAAGCTTTCTACGAGCAACGGAAAGCATACCTTCTGAAAGATCCAGGCCAACTATCTTTCCTGCTGATGTCTTTTCAGCAAACTGAATTGCAAGATCGCCTGTTCCCGTAGCGATATCCAGAATACTTTTAGGATTCTTATCAGCAACCATTTTTATGACTTTCTTTCGCCATTTAATATCGGAGCCTAAGGAAATTACGCGGTTAAGACCGTCATAATTTTCAGAAATGGTGTCGAACATATGTTCAACCTGTTTCTTTTTCCCTTCCGAAGAATCTTTACAAGGTGTTATTTTTTTTTTCCATAAAATTGCGCTGGCAAAATTACATATTTTTTAAGAGGTGCCGATAACTTTGTTCAAGTTTCAAACTTTAAGGCTCATTTATATTGAAAAGACGTTTTCATAAGAGGTGGTATTTATTTAATTACCTTTGTTCAATCATAAATCTGTTGTAATTTTTTTCGGTATAAAACTCTGAATGGATTACTTTTAAAAATTAAAAATACACTCAATGAAGATAATCATTGCTGGTGCAGGCGAAGTGGGTTTCCACCTTGCGAAATTACTCTCTTTTGAATCTTTGAACATTACGCTTATTGACCCTAGTCGAGAAGCTTTGGCGCATGCTGATACACATCTGGATATTCGTGTAATTCGAGGAGATTCCACATCAATAGCTGTGTTGAAAGATGCCCATGTTGAAGATACAGATTTGGTGATTGCGGTAACTTCCAGTGAAACAACAAATATCACGGTCTGTGTTCTTGCAAAACAGTTGGGAGCTAAACGGACCATCGCGAGAATTTCAAACACAGAGTTTATCGATAGGAAAGAGGAAGTTGGTTTTACAAAGTTTGGTATTGATGAGTTGATTTCACCAGAAGCATTGGCCTCTGATGAAATAGAGTTGCTGCTCAACCAAAGTGCTTTTAATGAAAGTTATGAGTTTGAAGATGGCGCTTTGACTATGATTGGTTTAAATCTTTCTCGTACCTCTGCATTCGTCGGTAGATCGGTCAAGGAAGTTGCGAAAGTTTATCCAGATTTAAAATATGTACCAATAGCTATTCAGCGTTATGGTACGCAATACACTATAATTCCTCGTGGTGGTACTCAATTTAAGGAAGGTGATCAGGTTTATTTTACTACTGTAAAAAAGGGTGATGAACAAATTTTTAAACTTTCAGGCAAGAGCAAGCAGGACATAAAGAATGTCATGATTCTAGGTGGAAGCAAAATAGGTTATAAGACAGCGAAAGATTTATGTAAAGGCCACTTTAATGTGAAATTGATTGAAAGGAGCAAAGACAAAGCATTTGAAATAGCCGATGATATTCCAGGGTGCTTGGTGATCAATGGTGATGGTAGGAATGTAGATTTGCTCTTGGAAGAATCCCTGGAAGGTATGGATGCCTTTATTGCAGTAACAGGCAATAGTGAAACTAATATTATGTCTTGTCTGGTTGCAAAATCTAAAGGTGTGAAAAAGACTATTGCGTTGGTTGAAAATATGGATTATTTTCAGCTATCACAGTCCATAGGAATTGACACGCTTATTAACAAGAAATTATTAGCGGCTAACAATATTTTCCGTTACGTTCGCAAAGGTGATGTTGTTGCTATGACAAAGCTTAACAATATGAACGCCGAACTTTTGGAATTTAAGGTTTCTCCGAATTCGAAAGTCTGCAATAAAAAAATCAAAGATTTAGATTTTCCGATTTCTGCTATAATCGGAGGAATTGTTAGAGGTAATACCGGTATAATTGCTCTGGGAGATTTCGAAATAAAAGCTGGGGATAAAGTAGTAGTTTGCTGCCTACCACAATCCATTGGCAAAGTTGAAAAACTTTTCACTTAATGGGCCCGCTATCCAAACTTAATTACAAAATTATTTTGCACCTGATGGGGCTTTTACTTATGGTAAACGGTGGCTTTATGTTGCTTTCTGCCGTAGTGAGTTGGTATTATAAAGATGGTGTATTACAAGAGATGCTTTTGGCTGGAGCAGTTGCTTTAGTTACTGGAGGAATTGTAATGTTATTAACAAAAAACCACCGAAAGGAAGTTCAAAAAAGAGAAGGATATATTATAGTTGCCTTTGGTTGGATTTTCATGGCGCTTATAGGTACTTTACCATATATTTTTACAGCTGCTATTCCAAGCTTTACTGATGCTTTTTTTGAGACTATGAGTGGCTATACAACCACGGGTGCCTCGATTTTAACGGATATTGAAAGCATTCCAAATGGGGTTCTTTTTTGGCGAAGCATTACACACTGGATAGGAGGGATGGGGATTATTGTCTTGGCAATAGCAATTCTACCATTACTTGGAATTGGAGGTATGCAGCTTTTTGCAGCCGAAGCTCCAGGCCCTGGCGGTGATAAGTTGCACCCTCGAATAACAGATACAGCAAAACGATTATGGCTTATTTATGTAGGGTATACCATAGCGGAAACCATTTTGCTGAAAATTGCTGGAATGAGCTTTTTTGATGCGATAAACCATTCCTTATCTACATTAAGTACCGGTGGATTTTCCACAAAAAATGCAAGTGTTGCCTATTGGAATGATAATCCTATTGTTCAATATATTCTTATAGCTTTTATGTTTTTGGCAGGAAGCAATTTTGTGCTAAGCTATTTTGCTTTTAAAAGAAAATTTCAAAAAGTACTTAGAGACGAGGAACTTAGGCTTTATTCCGTTTTGGTAGTTGGTCTTACGTTAATTTCTTCACTGTTAATTTATTTTCAAGCGGATATAACTATTTCCACTATTGCACATCCAATGGTTTGGGGTCCATTTGAAAGTGCAGTTCGTCATAGCTTGTTCCAGGTTCTCTCAATAATTACGACCACAGGATTTGTTAGTGCAGACTATACATTATGGACACCATTTTTAACTATATTCTTTTTTGGAATGATGTTTTTGGGTGGTTGTGCAGGTTCTACCTCTGGAGGTATTAAGATAATGCGCCACCTAATAATGATAAAAAATGGAGTTTTAGAGTTTAAGAGAACATTGCATCCAAACGCAATTTTACCAGTTCGCTATAATAGAAAAGCAGTGCCGCAGCCTATTGTTTTTAATATCCTGGGCTTTTTTATTCTCTATATGCTATCATATATAGTTGGTGTCCTGGTCTTTTCTTGGCTTGGTCTCGATTTTAAAACTGCGCTTGGCGGTGCCGCTTCAACTTTAGGAAATATTGGACCTGCACTTGGTAGCCTTGGGCCTGTGGATAATTATGCGCATTTACCTGATGCCGCAAAATGGTGGTCGAGTTTCTTGATGCTTATTGGAAGATTAGAGCTGTTTACTGTGTTGATATTACTAACTCCTTTTTTCTGGAGAAATAGGTAGTTTAAAATTCTAAATTCCATTTTTTAGGTTTAGCCTTATATTACTTTCACTTTTTGAGCTAAATTTTTTGCTCTTTCAATTACTTCAGAAATATCGCCATCTAGATTGTCATAGGTCAAAACTACCCCCATTCTTCGGAATTGCCTGGAGGTTGGTTTTCCAAAGATCCTGAAATCTGTTTTGGAAGAAGACGCTACTATTTCGAGATCTTTATAAATTGGATTCTCTGAATACTCAGAGCCTAATATCACCGCACTTGTTCCGATGCGCTCTAGGGTTATCTCAGGTATTGGAAGACCGAGAATAGCTCTTAGATGCAATTCAAATTCATTGAAATTTTGCGTTTTTGCGAGGGTTACCATCCCAGTGTCGTGTGGTCGTGGTGAAAGCTCAGAAAAATATACCCCATCGTCTGCCACAAAAAACTCTACGCCCCATATGCCATAACCTGTTAAGGCTGTTGTTACTTTTTGAGCCATTTCTTGTGCTTCTTTTAAAATGTCAAATTTCATAGGTACGGGTTGCCAACTTTCCATATAATCTCCGCGTTCCTGTCTATGACCAATTGGAGGGCAGAATAGGGTATCTCCGTTTCTCTGTGTAACGGTGAGGAGGGTTATTTCATAATTAAAGTCTATAAAAGCTTCTACAATCACTTCGGCCACATCACCACGAGAGCCGTCTTGTGAGTATTGCCAAGCTTTTTCTATATCGGTTTCTTTTTTAATGGTGCTTTGGCCTTTCCCACTTGAGGACATTAATGGTTTTACCACACAGGGTATTCCTATTTGAGCTACTGCTATTTTCAAACTTTCGGCTGAGGTTGCGTAGCAATAAGGTGGTGTTTTTAAGCCTAATTCTTTTGAGGCAAGATCACGAATGGCCTTTCGGTTCATAGTGTAGTTTGCTGCCTTTGCAGAAGGAATTACGGTATAACCTTGTTTTTCATATTCGTAAAAACGTTCGGTGCGAATAGCCTCAATTTCAGGGACAATATAATCTGGTTTATATTTGTCAACCAGGGAATCCAAAGCTTTTCCATCGAGCATATTTATTACCTCGGAAAAATCTGCGAGTTGGGCTGCAGGCGCATTCTCATAGCTATCAACAGCTATTACGGTTTGTCCGATTCGCTTTGCTGCTATGGTAAATTCTTTTCCTAATTCCCCGCTTCCCAATAATAATATTTTGGCCATTGAATTAATTTTTCTCAAAAATACAGTAATAGACTTCATAAAAAAGCCCGAAGCAGAATTTCTGCTTCGGGCTTTGATAGCTTAATGAGATTCCGAACTATTTTACAATAATTCGTTTAACTCTACCGTCTTTTTTGTTTCCAACGCGAACGAGGTAAACTCCTTGCGCCACATAGCTCATATCCAATTTGTAATTATATAAGTTGCCTTCGTTTTGCAATTTTTTGAACAGTAATCTTTGTCCAAGTGTATTGTATACAGAAAGATTTAAATCGCCAGAATAATTATTGGTTTTTAAACTTACGTCAAAATTATTATTGTCAAGAGTCAATACGGTCAGCCCATTCTCGTCGAAGATATTTTCACCAATACCAACAGTTCCAATTTGTGCGGTATAATCTTCAGTTTCACCGAAATTTGTTTCCAAACAGGCATCGTCAGGTACTGGGCCGTTCCAGTTGCTTTTTGCACGCATTAGGTGTTGACCAATTGTAGATCCTGAAGGAATTACCAAATCCGTGGTTATTGTGAATGTTCCGCTACCTTGTCCTGAAGCAATTTCAATATTGTCAACCACGATTTCGTTATTTGTAAATACAAAATCATCGTTAAAGTCAATCCAAACGCGAATGAACTGATCTCCATAGCCAGTAGTTATAGTTAGGTCATTCGTGGAGTCTGGCTCCATTCCTGCAACAAGGTTTGTAAAATCTCCATAACCTTCACAGCCCGATGGGTTATTTATATCCGTTACGCTAAATAACCTAAAACCGTCACCGTAGGAGCAGTCACCAACAGGTTGGCAGTTTTGTTTTGTTATAACCACGGAGGTTGCGTCATTTGAAGTGTCGCTATCACCAGGTAAAGAAGTATAGGCGCTTAAATTGTATGTGCCCAAGGCTGAAAAATCTCCTGTTTGAATAAAGGTGTACGACATTGAAGCATTTCCGGCTAAAGGTCCTGCAACTACTTCGTTAACTATGACTCCATCCAGATTATAAGAAACGGCAAAATTAGATTGTGACTCTCCTCCAAAGTTGTTGATAGTGATTTTAATGGGTTCAGCTGCAGTTAGGTCGGTTCCAGAAACTGGAGAAGTAATTGCAGTAACACCAATATCTTTTGGTTGTAAATAAGTAACAGATTTTGTGCGGGCATCGTTTGATGTATCTTCGTCGCCAGCCAAATTAGTTGCAGCTGTGATAGAATAGGTTTGGCCAATTGTGCCCATGTTTGCCGTAGCTGTAAAAGTGTACTGAGCGGTAGCCGCAGACGCAATAGTTCCGGTAAAAGTTTCTGATACCAATGCGCCAGCATCAACTTTGAATGTTACTGGAAAGTTTGAAGCACTGTTTTGTCCATAGTTGAATATCGTGACGGTAACTGTTTCCGTGTTTGAAAGCGTTCCAGTAACTGGAGAATCAATGCTTACTACACCAACATCTTTGTTAAAGTTTGGTGCGATTTGGAATACACCAACCACATTTTTCCTTCCGTTATTCATATATTCATTGTTGAACCAGAATTGCTTATCATTTGCTGGATCGATATCAATCTTGCTATAATCTCCATATCTATTAGATGGAATATTTGCATTTCCAGCTGCAATCAATTCTTCGGCAACCGTCATTGTATTCAAGGGGTCGTTAGCGTAGCGCCCGGTATAATAGGAACTTACTCTTTTAGTAGTTGGATCTGGGGTAGTTGGACCTGCCATAGAGGTATAGCCCATTCCTATGTTTCCTTGTCCATCCATCATCATACTTGCGTGCCATGCGTGTTTTCCGTCTGGTGCAGTATAAGTTCCTTCTTGATAAATAGACCAAGGTTGTCCATCACCAGATTGACGAAGCTCAAACCAACGTACACCGGCTAGTTCACCACTAGACGCATCTGTATCGACTACAAAATTGAATACTGCTGAATTGTGTCCACTAAATTTTCTGAATTGAGCTTGGTTCATAACAGTTGCCTGAAGTGCATCAATAGAAGAACCACCTCCTGGTTGAGATAAGTTTGAAAAACTTCCACCATCAAATACAGAGATAAAGGGAGTAGTGGTTATTTCAACAGGAGCTGAAATGGTTGAATTTGCTGGAGTTGTCCAGTTCACGTCTACCGTCCAAAGTTTTAGGTGATCTGATGAAACACCAGACCAAGCATCATCCTGCATATAGATAATTGGCATTCCTCCGGGAGCAGGAGGATTGTTGTTGCTCACATTCAAAGCCTGTGGGCTGTAAAATCCACTAGTTACTATACCAGGCAAAGGGAAGCCTACAACTTTAGCACTCGCGTCACCTGTGAGCATTTTTGCTCTTTCCATTGCATATATTTTATTTGTAGCAGAGGTGTTGTCTGTTAGGTAATATCCATCGCTCCAAACCGAAAGTTTTTGATAGTCATTAATTTGGGGAATGTTATAAACATACCAACCATCATTTAATGGGTCTGGGCCATCCGAAACTGCAACTTGAGCACCGTTGCCAAGGAAGGTCATTACAAATCTATCGGCGGCGTTGTCGTATGATATGGTAAGGTCACAACAACCACTATTCGGAAAGATTGTTGGGTTTGGGCTTATTTGGCCAGTTAATGGGTTTCCACTTTTGTCGAAAATCCTGAATCCTGTATTAAATACAACCACTGCGTGGTTTGGTCCAACACCAATGGAAGGATCTGTTGGTTGAGAGCTTGATGCTGCAGCATCAAAAACTAGAATAGGAGTTCTTCCACTAAGTAGTTTTTCCATTTTATCTGGATTTCTGACGAAATAATCATCTTCAATCTGTGGATCTTTTCCAGGAATAATTAGGTTTTTTGAAGCTCTTCCGTCTTGCATTACTTGTTCCTTAACTCTTGCTGGGGCTAAATTGGTCTGTGAAGCAATAGATGGTACATGCACCACAGAGCCTACTGTACCGACATATGTGGCATTTGTTTTCTCTTGTGCTTGTGCCATAAATAGGAAAGCAAAGAAAAATAAGAAAAATGTAAATTTTGTTTTCATAGGTTAAAGGTTGTTCATTTGTTAAAAATAAAATAGAGGTCTAAAGTACAGATATTTCATAATAAAAAAGCGGGATTGATTAATTTTAACCATTCCCGCTCTAATATTAATATGCAATTATTTTTTTAAGTTAGTGACTCTTTGATACGGTGTATCGCTTCTTTAATATTGGCCTCAGATGCTGCATAAGATATACGAATACAGTTGGGATCGCCAAATGCTTCCCCGGTAACGGTTGCAACTTTTGCTTCTTCTAGAAGATATAGCGATAAATCTGATGCTGTATTTATATTTTTCCCACGCAAAGTTTTTCCAAAGAAATAAGAAATATCCGGAAACACATAAAATGCTCCTTCGGGTTCGTTGGTTTTAAAGCCTTTAATTTCTGAAAGTAAGCCTAGGATTAGTGTTCTTCTCTCCTTAAAAGCATCTACCATAAATTTTATTTTACTCGGCGGATTCTCTAAAGCTGTAATCGTGGCTCTTTGAGCAATACAATTTGCACCGCTTGTTACCTGCCCTTGCATCTTGTCACAAGCGCGGGCAATCCATTCTGGGCCGCCAATATAACCAATACGCCATCCAGTCATTGAAAAGGCTTTTGAGACACCATTTACAACCACAGTGCGATCATACATATCCTCAAACTCTGCCATCGAAGCATGACTTCCACTGAAGTTGATATGTTCGTAAATTTCGTCGCTAATAACAATGATATTTGGGTATTTTACCAAGACATCTGCTAATGCCCTAAGCTCTTTTTTGCTGTAAACAGAACCACTTGGATTGCAAGGAGAACTGTAGATAATCATCTTAGTTTTTGGCGTAATCGCTGCTTCCAAAGATTCAGCCGTAACTTTAAAATCAGTTTCAATTGATGTTGGAATCTCTTTTGGAATACCGCCTGCAACTTTACATTGGTCGGCATAACTCACCCAATAAGGAGCAGGTAGCAAAACTTCATCCCCTTCATTTAACAAAACCATAGTTAGGTTTGCCAAAGATTGTTTAGCACCAGTTGAAACAACGATTTGGGAAGGTTTATATTCCAGATTATTGTCTCTTTTGAATTTGGTGATTATCGCCTTTTTAAGATCTCCATATCCATCAACGGGAGTGTATGAGTGATAGTTGTCTTCTATAGCCTGGATTGCGGCATCTTTGATGTAATCGGGAACTGGAAAATCAGGCTCTCCTAAGCTCAGGCCAATAATGTCTATACCTTGTTCTTTTAATTCTCTTGTTTTGGCAGCCATTGCCAAGGTGGCCGAGGTTGCCATCTCGTTTACTCTTTTTGAAAGTCTATTGTC
This sequence comes from Aequorivita sp., assembly GCA_034675805.1. Classification (GTDB taxonomy): domain Bacteria; phylum Bacteroidota; class Bacteroidia; order Flavobacteriales; family Flavobacteriaceae; genus Aequorivita. The sequence goes on from JAUCCX010000001.1 coordinate 2,821,211, forward strand.
CATAATGATTATAAGGATACTGTTGGTTTTAAGCCCATTTCTCTTAAATGACGGAAATGTGCCATAATGGCCTTGCGGGTAGTTTCGTATTCTTTGTAAGGGAGATTGAATTCCTTAGTTGTGTTTTTTACTATTTTCGAAATATTTTTATAATGAATATGACTAATATTCGGAAAAATATGATGCTCCACTTGATGGTTTAGACCACCAGTGTACCAATTTACAATTTTGTTATTCGTAGCAAAGTTTACCGTAGTAAATAATTGGTGAATTGCCCAAGTATTCTTCATAGTTCCAGTTTCATCCGGAAGCAGGATTTCAGTGTCTTCAACTACGTGGGCAAGTTGAAAGACTACACTTAAAATAAGTCCTGCAACATAGTGCATAATAAAGAATCCGATTAGAATTTTCCACCAAACTATATTGAAAAATAGTATTGGAATCAAAATCCATAAGGCTATATAAATAATTTTGGTCACTATTAAAATACTCCATTGCTTAAATGGATTTGGGAGTTTTCCGTAGGAAAGTTTACGCTTCAAATATCTTTTGGTTTGAAAAAAATCTGTAGTAAGTACCCAGTTAAATGTTAGAAGTCCATAAAAGAAAAGACTGTAATAATGCTGAAATTTATGGAATTTGTGCCATTTTGAATGTTTTGAAAAACGGAGGATTCTCCCGGCTTCCAAATCTTCGTCGTGACCGTGTATATTGGTGTAAGTATGGTGTAACACGTTGTGTTGTACTTGCCAGTTGTAAACGTTTCCAGCAAGAATGTACATACTGCTTCCCATAACTTTATTTACCCATTTTTTGGAAGAATAGGCACCGTGGTTTGCGTCATGCATTACATTCATTCCTACCCCAGCCATGCCCACACCCATAACAATGGTAAGGAGCAATTGTGCCCACCACGGAAAATTTAATGTTAACATTAAAAAATAGGGGGTTAGGTATAAGGAAAACATGATTATCGTTTTAAGGTGTAGTTTCCAATTGCCTGTTTTGGCAACGTGATTCTCCTTAAAATAATCGTTAACGCGTGAATTCAGTGTCCTGAAAAATTTTGCGCTATCAACTCTAGAAAATGTTAGATTTGTATATGTCAATTTAAAATGATTTAACTAAGAGGTTTTTACTGGGTGAAGTACAAAAATAGTTATCTTTTGTGGAAATCTATTAGAGGAAAATCACAATTTTCGCAAAGATACCATACTTTTGCGTCTTAATTATTATTATGGACCTGATATTAAAATATTTCCCTCAACTTACTGATAATCAAAAGCATCAATTTGATATTTTACAGAGTTTATACGAAGACTGGAATTTAAAAATAAACGTTGTTTCCCGAAAGGATATCGATGAGCTTTATATCCGCCACGTATTACATTCTTTAGGAATTGCAAAAATTCAGCCTTTCCTTCCAGGATCAAAAATTTTGGACGTCGGTACTGGTGGTGGATTTCCTGGTATTCCGTTGGCTATTCTTTTTCCTGAAGTACAATTCCATCTTGTTGATAGTATCGGAAAAAAAATAAAAGTAGTAGATGAAGTCGTTGAAGGGTTACAATTACAAAATGTGAAAACTAGCAATGACCGTGTGGAGAATGTTTCGGGAAAATATGATTTTATAGTAAGTCGGGCTGTGGCACAAATGGAAACCTTTGTGCATTGGGTAGAGGGGAAGATTGCTAAAAAAAGTGTCCACGATCGCAAGAATGGAATTCTTTATTTAAAGGGTGGTGATCTGGCTGAAGAACTTAAATATTATCCAAAAGCTACCGTTTATTCTTTGAGTGATTTTTTTGAGGAAGAATTTTTTGAAACCAAAAGTGTTGTGCATTTGCCTTTAAAATTTAAAGGTTGAAATAGTAAGATTCGAAGATTGGGATTTTCGTTTTGATTATTTTATACTGTTCTGCAAAAGATACCATTGTAGAGCAATAATCGTTTTTGCATCTTTCAATTCTGAAATTTTCGATTGTATTTCGGATAGAGGGATTTTTACCATTTGGATGTCTTCGTTCTCGTCGTCCAGTCCACCACCTTTTTCTATTTTGTCTTTTGGTGAAACTTCAGAAAAGAATAAGAATATTCGTTCTGTTGAAGCCCCTGGTGAAGTATAAAATGTACTAATTTGTTTAGGATTGTTTATTTGATATCCCAATTCCTCTAAGACTTCCCTTATAACGCAATCTTCTGGGTTCTCATTTCCTTCCAATGAGCCTGCAGGTATTTCGAGTATCCAGCTATCTTTGTTTTTACAACCGGGATATCGGAATTGATTAGTTAATAATATACTTTGAGTTTCTTTTTCAATTAGTAGAATGGCGACCGAGTCTCCTCGTTCAAAGGCTAATCTTTTGGTAGTTATTTCATTTCCATCAAAAGTGTCGTAGGTTACTTCTGCTTTTACCATTTTGTAATGGTCGTTGAAAACTACTTTTTCATCATTAATTGAATATTTCATAGATGAAGAATTTAATTGTTGAATTTAGTAAAATAAAAAACCCCGAAAAAATCGGGGCTTCTTTATCAATTAAGAAATTTTGGATTATTTATTAACTACAAACTTCTTTGTAGTGACATTGCGTTCATTGGAAATCTTGATGAAATATGTTCCAGTGCTCAAGTTAGAAACATTCAATTCTTGATTTATTGAAATGTTGTCTCTTGAAAGAATCAATTTTCCTAACATATCATAAACTTGGATATTGCTATTTTCAGCATTGGCAATATTTAAAATTTCCTTGGCAGGGTTTGGATAGATTTTTACACCTTCCAAATCTGGGATGTTTGTGCTCAAGACTCCATCGCTTGAAAATGTTCCGACCAAGCTGGCAGTGAAATTACCATCTGTTTCAAATAGTATTTTTACGTTTGAGTCAGTTAATTTTGCGATAGTACCACCATCACCTCCTATATCTTGAAGGGTGAAAACATAGCAATCAGCATAAGGCACATCAATCCATAAATAATTATAAGAATTGTTAGCATAAGGCCCACCTTTTACAATAAGGTTACCACTAGAATCTTTTAAGTTCCATCTACATTGATTCCCTTTGTTATCTGTAATAATCCCTAGGTGGAGCGTTCCTGTTCCAGCAGGAGCACTTTCAAAGTTAATGACTCTAGAATTATTAGCGTTGTTGTCATCATTTGGAATATTTACCTCAAAAGAATTATTAGCCAATACCGTATAATTAACCTCAGGCAAACTTACGTTTGTACTTTTTAGAGAGGCTAAATTGCCGCTCCAAGGAAAAGTAGCAGATGTACCATTGATGATGTACTCAATGTTTAATGAAGTCAACGGATTAGATCCTAAATTTTGAATATTTACCACAGGGATAAAACTTCCTGGCGCTCCTACGCAATCAGTTGGAAAATCATCTATACATCTTACGCTAGCATCGTTAGCATTTGTAACAGTAACGGTTGGTACGAACCTATTTGAGCTCACAATTTCTTGTGTTGTCTCAGCTATAAAAGCAACTACTTCTAAATCTCCTATTTCAACAGGAATGCCGTTTCTGCTACATATAATAGGGTATTCAATAGTTCTATCTACAAAAGTACCAGTTGTGGTTTGGGTAATTTCTTCACCCCATTGGCCTGTAACCATATCTACAAGACGGTGCATGTGATTGTAGTTGTTGCCTTGCCCACCACCTGTTTGAGGACCTTTGGTGTTGTTTTGTAATATAGCTATATTTAGCATATTTGTGTTTTCAGGGCTGTTTCCAGTGTAATAGGCTTCTACGTGAATGGTCATAATGTTTGTAGATGGATTAATTACAGCAGTAAGTCCAACGTTTACATAAGAAGTCATAGCCATAATCTGGTTTGCTTTAGCAGCCCATTGGCCTCTATCCAATGCTGTGTTGCTTCCAGAAAAAACGTGACGATTTATTGTGCCAGATGGATAACCTGTTAAGCCTGTTTGTCCAGCAATGGCATTGCCAAAAGGAGTTCTAAAGTCTGGTTCTCCACTGCCTGGGGCCGCATAACCTCCTTGGTGTATATTAATTAAAGAAACTCTATCTGGAAAAGCATCTTGTATTGCTTTTGCTTTGGCATGTCCATCTGGACAATATTGGCAATGGATACCTGTAAATTCTTCAAGAACTACATTTCTGTTCTCAGGTGATGTTGATACGATTGTTTGACCATAAGTGGCAAAGGCAAACAATCCAACGATAGTGATTGTGAGTAGTTTTTTAAACATGATTTTTAGATTTATTATGTTGTGACAACAAGTTGACTAACAAATGTACTTTTTTATAATTTATTATAACAACTTCATTTTCAATTTTTAAGACTTGATAAAGTTAAAACTACGAAAAGTTTTCATTATAATAAAATGATTTTTTGGAACTTGAGATACTTTTCCAAAAAAAATTAAATTATTAGTAATCAATTACTTGAGGCGAATAATCAATATTTTATGATCTAAATCTCGAAATCCTAAAGACCGTTTAGTGATAGAACGCGTGAAGGGTTGGAATATAAAAAAACCCCGAAGTTATCGGGGTTCTTTGTAACAATATTTAAGAATTTGGATTATTTAGAAACCAAGAATCTTTTTGTGATTACATTATTGTCTTTGGAAATTTTCATAAAGTATGTTCCAGTTTGCAGTTTTGCAACGTCAATCTGTTGATCCATAGAAATGTTGTTCATTGAGAAAATCATTTTTCCAAGAATGTCAAACACTTGAATATTCGCATTTTCAGCATTCTTCAAATTAATTGTTGTAGATGCTGGATTTGGATATAGGCTAATATTGTCAAGCTGGTTTTGAGTTACACCCAATAAACCATTACTGGAGAATGGAGATCTTTCTCCGCCTCCATAGTTACCATTTGTATAGTATAATTGTGTTCCGAGATTATCAGTAATAGTTATTGAACCACCGCCATTGTTTCCAATATCAAGAATGCGGAATTCGTAACAATCTGCTGGTAAATCAAAAGTTTCGTTAATTGTTTGTGGTTCGTTATTTGGGTATGGTCCTCCTCTGTATATAGCATTGCCGTTAGAGTCATAAACATACCATCTAACGTCGCCACCACGATTATCAACTTTTAGTTCCATATGAACATCTCGAGTTCCTGCTGGTGCTTGGTCGAAAGTCGTTGAGGCACTATTATTTGCGTTATTTTCATCACTAGGCAAGTTTACTACAACAGTATTAGTTGCCTGAAGATTATAGGAAACTTCAGGAAGCTCAATGATTTCACTATGAAGAGAGAGGATGTTCCCGGTCCAGTTGTAGGTATTTGAACTACCATTAATGATATATTCGATAGCCAAAGAGGTTATTGGGTTTTGACCAAGATTTTCAATAGTAATTTCTGGGCCAATTTTTGCATTACAGGACTTAGGCATGTCACTTATAGACCTTAAGTTAGCATCATTTGCATGATTAAGACCTGTGTATGATGGATATGCTCTATTACCACTAGGGATTTCTTGGTGAGTATTTGTAATGAAAGCTACTACTTCCATATCGGCGAGTTCAACAGGCACGTTTTTATAGGCTGCAGGAATAGGATAAGTAAAGGTGCGATCAACAAAGGTTCCAGAAGTAGTAGTAGCGATGGCTTCACCCCATTGACCCGTTACTAGTTCCACTAGACGGTGCATATGGTTGTAGTTGTTACCTTGTCCACCACCAGTTTGAGGGCCTTTAGTATTGTTTTGCAACAAAGCTACGTTCAATAAATTGGTTGATTCAGGGCTATTGCTTGTATAATATCCTTCTACGTGCACAGTAAGTATACGAGTATTTACATCGATTGATGCTTCAACAGCAACGTTAACCGGGGAATTTTTTGCTAAAGTCTCATTTGCGGAAATGGACCATTGACCACGATCCATAGCCGTTCCACCTCCTGATGCCATAGAGCGACCAGGGAAAACGTGTCTATTTACAGACCCAGCAGGATAACCGAAGCCAGTACCTGAGTATGATTGGTTAACAATGGCATCGCCATATGGAGTTCTAAAATCTGGTTCTCCACCGCTAGGAACAGCATAACCTCCCTGATGGATATTGATTAAGGATACTTGATCTGGATGAGCATCCTGAATGGCTTTTGCCCTTGCATGTCCATCTGGACAATATTGGCAATGAATTCCCGTATATTCTTCAAGAACAACGTTTTGATTTTGTGGTGATGTTGATACTATCGTTTGTCCATATGTGGCAAAAGCCAACAATCCAAACATAGCACTAGGGAGTAGTTTTTTAAACATGATATTAGATTTATTATGTTGTGAAAATAAGATTTATAACAAATGTACTTTTTTATAATTTATTATAACAACGTCATTGCTAGTTTTTAAGACATTTAATGTTAAAATTACGAAAGGTTTTTATAGTAATAGAATACTTCTTTAGAAGAAGTAAAAATTTTGGGATATAGATTTTCAAATCCTAACCCTTTCGGCATTTTGATTTTGGGAAGAGTTGGTGTATAAAAAAACCCCGAATGAATCGGGGCTTTTTGACAATATTTTAAAATTCGGATTATTTAGAAACCAAGAATCTTTTTGTGATTACATTATTTTCTTTGGAGATTTTTATAAAATAAGTGCCAGTTTGCATTTTCGAAACATCAATCTGCTCGTCTATCGCTATATTTTTTTTCGAGAAAATCATTTTTCCTAAAACATCATAAATCTCAATTTCTGCTTTTTCGGAATTCCTCAAGTTAAGTACTGACTTTGCAGGGTTAGGATATAGACTAATACTTTCAGAATTAAAATCATTCGTTCCCAAAAGTCCATTACTGCTAAAATTCCCTTTTCTTTCACCTCCCCAGTTTCCTGATGCCTGGAAAACCTGTGTTCCTTGATTATCGGTCAAGGTTACGCTAGTGCCACCGTCATTTGCATCGTCTTCTAGAACCATTGTGTAACAATCAGCTGTAAGTGTTAATTCTAAATTAGTTGTAGTGCCACTTCCATAAGTACTTCCACTTTCCACAATGTCTCCATTGGAACTTAGAAGTTTCCAGCTAAACTCGTAACCCCAATTATCTGTTATGATTTGCATATTTACGAGACGGGTGCCTTGGGGGGCTTTTTCGAAAATAACCGATTGTGAGTTGTTGGAATTATCATCATCATTCGGCAGTGTTACTTCCAAAGTATTGTTGGTGCCAAGGGTATACTGGACAGGAGGTAAGCCTATTGCTTCCGTTCTAAGTGAGAGAATGTTTCCGGTCCAGTTATAGGTGTGCGGTTCTCCATTAACGCTGTATTGAATAGCCATAGAAGTTAGTGGATTTATCCCTAGGTTTTTGACTATTATATCTGTGCCGAATTCTTCAGCACAAGTTGGTAAAATCTCCGGGATCTCTACTAAATCTGCATCATAAGCAATTGTAAGACCAGTAAAAGTAGGTAAGGCTGAAGCACCACTTGGAATTTCTTGATGGGTGTTTGAAATAAAAGCTACCACTTCCATATCTTCAAGAACGGTTGCTACTCCTTTGTAGTCTGGTGGAATTGTATAGGTGAAGGTACGATCTACAAAAGTATTAGCGTTTGTGTTATTAATTACCTCGCCCCATTGTCCAGTAATCATATCAACTAAACGATGCATATGGTTATAATTGTTTCCTTGTCCGCCCCCTGTTTGTGGTCCTTTAGTATTGCTTTGTAATAAAGCAACGTTCAGAAAATTATTGGATTCAGGACTGTTGCTTGTATAATAGCCTTCTACGTGAACGGTGAGTACATTGGTTTGCACATCAATACTTGCTTCAACGGCAACGTTTACTGGTGATGATTTGGCCAAAGTTTCAGTTGCTGAAATTGCCCAAAAGGGTCGGGACATAGCGCTTCCACCTCCTGTTGCCATAGATCGGCCAGGAAAAACGTGCCTGTTAACAGTAGCTGAAGGATAGCCAAACCCTGAACCGGAATATGATTGGTTAACAATTGCATCGCCCCAAGGGGTTCTAAAATCGGGCTCACCAGATCCAGGGACAGCCTTACCTCCTTGATGTATGTAAATAAGAGAAACCCTATCTGGATTAGCATCTTTGATGGCTTTCGAAATGGTATGGCCTGAAGGACAAAAGACACAATGGATTCCTGTAAATTCCTCAAGAACTACGCTTTGGTCTTCCGGAGATGTTGATACGATTGTTTGTGCATACGTTGCAGAGGCAAACAAAGTAAAAAAGATATAAGGGGATAATTTTTTAAGCATTATTTTAATTTTTAATAAATTAAGTTGTCTGCAAATTTACTTGTTTAATACTCAGTGAACTCCTTTGGAACGTAAATAATATTCGGAAACCATGTTAAATATTAATATGTCTCGTTTGGAATGATTTTTTGTTTTTTTTACTGATATAAAAATCTTAAATCGTTTATTTTTAGAGATTAACATCTTTTAAAAGCTCTAAAGAATGTTAAATTACTGAGATAGAAGACCTAAAGAGAGAGTTAATTGTAATAAAAATCTTTACTTTTGCGTAACTTAGAAATAACTTTAATAGAATTAATCCTAAAAACTTTAAAAAAAATGAAACTTAAATTACTCTTTTTAGCAATATTGGGTTCAGCAGCAGTTGCGAATGCCCAGTATACAGTGACCGATGATAATGGAAACGTTCTTAAGGAGGGCGACGTGTTAGAGTATGGAACATATGGTTATGAGGCTGGTGCTGATTACATCTTCTATGTAACTAATGACAATCCTACAGAGACCATTTATTCAAGACTAGAATTTATAAATGCTGTAAATGCGGATGGCTCTTTGTTTGAGATATGTTATGCAGGACAGTGTTATACAGATATACCATTCGGTTTTACCGCACCTCCAATCCCTAATGTTCTTCCTATTGAGCCTGGTGCATCAACTCCCGGCGGAGACCATATTTTGAATGGGGATCCAGGTGACGGTGTTTATATGATAGATTATATTTGTGCCTTCCACCAATACGAAGCAGATGGTGTTACTGAAATAGGTACACCTTTGACTTTTACTTACCGTTACAACCCACTTTTGTCTGTTAAGGATAACAGTAAGGTTAATTTAACCATACAGTCTACAGTAATAAGTTCTGAACTTGTTTTAAATGTAAATGAGCCTATCAGTATGAAGGTTTATGATCTTCAAGGTCGCGTAGTTAAACAAGCGCGATTTGAAACTGGTCGTCAAACAATAAATATGTCAGACTTGAGCTCTCAAGCTTATATCCTTCAATTCAACAATGAGAAAGGGGCTACCCAAACAACAAAGATTGTTGTTCAATAAAACTTAAGTTTTTATAATATAAAGAGCCCCGAAGTATACTTCGGGGCTCTTTATATTTTGATGAGAGTTACTTTTTAGAAAGTAACAACAAGATTTGCAGTTAGGCCTGTATTTTCAGGAACATATCTACATACACCACCTACACAAATTAAACCACCGCGTTGACGGCCATAGTTCATTGCGAAACGTGCAGGACCTTTGGAATAACTTCCTCCAAAGCTGTAATAGTGAATTTTTCCTTCTCCTTCATAGTTCCAAGCATCTGCTGCGTATAGTGTAAAGGCAGAGTTGAAGTTATATTCCAATACTCCACCCATCCAGTTCTTTCTATCGACATTTTCTCTGCTTTTATCAATCCAAAGATGTTGCAGCTCCATACGTAAAGCTTTTCCTCCTTCAAATTTACGTGTACCCTCAACTACAGCAATTTGCGCTCTGATGTCTCCTTGGGTTCCTAATGGTCCCCCTTCAGCAACACCCTTGTCTATAATTACGTCTTGAAAGGTGGCGATAGAACTCCATTTAGAATCCCAGCGGTTTTTCACCTCAATATTTAAATCACGGAAATAACGTGGGCCATCGCCAATAAATTTTGGGTCGTAAGTTTGTTCTGCAAAATTATAGGTAGCTTCCAAACCAGCCCAATAAGAAAAGTTTCCAGCTAATTTAGTTCCATATTTTCCCAAGGTTGATTCTTTATCGAAGGAATAATAAACATCAACTTGTCCTCCCACTTCTCCAGCTCTTTCTTCGGTATCCGTGAAAAGCAAGCGTGGCTGGGCGTTATATACGTATATGTTGGACAACAAATAATCGTGTTGCTTTGTGAGGGCAGGAACATAATTAACGATTTCATCGTTATAAACGTTTCCTTCCGCATAGCGATCTGCGTAAAAACTAAAATTTTCCAATCTTCTAAAAGTAGAGCTTATGCCTAGACCTTTTTGGGCATAACCTAAGTTCACTTGTAGTGCTGTACCGTCAAAAAGTTGAGGTGAGGCAACTTCGCCTTCGTTAACAAGTACATCTGGATCTTTGGTGATTGCTTCTACGCCTCCGTAGAAATTTTTTACCACAAAATCCAATCTTCCTCCGTAAGCATTAATGTTGGATGGAATGGAATCGTTAGATCCATTTGATTGATAACGCCCCACGTAACTTCCGCCAAGTTTTAGGTCAAAAGCGTCAATATTCAATAGAGCACTTAAATCAGCATTGGCATCAAGACCTTGCATAACGCCTTCAGAAACGTCAAATCCATTTCTGATTTGGCCATAAACACCGGTTAAATCAACATTTTCGATAGGCGTGAATTTAACTCGTAATCCTTTCATTGCATTGTTGATACCCAGTTGACGATCTTCCCACGTTCTAAGTATTAAACCGCTACCAAATTGCTCATAAAAATAACCTCCAGTAACATCCAAGGTTTCATTTTTAAAGTTTAGGTAGTATGTTCCGATTCCGTTTTGGTTTTCCCAGATTGGGGAATATCCCAAAAGTACCGTTGGGAGGTAAGCCTCATATTGTACACCTGCACTAAACTTTCCAAGGGAATAATTCATTTGCAAATAATTGTTAGATCGAAAACGATCTTCTGGTGCATCAAAGCCAATCTTATCATCAGGTACTAGCCATTGAGAGTTTGATTCAAGGCCCCCAAAGAAGTAGCCGTTATCTTGCGAAAAGGAGATGGCGCCCATAAGCATAAAGGCTCCAAGTATTAGTTTTTTCATTGTATAGGTTTGGTTGGTGATAATATTAATTAGCTGCAGAGAATTCCTTTATTTTTTCATAAAGTTCCAACTCTGCACCTGGGCTGTAGCCGGAATGTCTGTAAACGATCTGGTTGTTTTTCACCAAAAGAGTCAACGGGACAGTGGCGGCACCAACAGCACGTTTAAAATCATTGTTGGTATCTAAAAGAACGGTATAATCCCAGCCTTTTCCATTTACCAATGGTTTTACACGTTTCACTCCACGGCTATCATCAATGGAAACTGCGTAGAGTTTTACATTGGTTTCTGCCTGCCAATCTGGATATATTTCGCTAATAGCGTCTAGTTCTTTTATGCAAGGCACACACCACGTAGCCCATAGCGACACCACAATAACGTTATCATCTGTAGATAATTCTTGTGAATTAATAGGTTTGCCATCTAAAGTCGTCATCGCAACTTTTGGTAAATCATTTTGTGCAATGGCACAAAAAGATACCATAAACAGAAAAAGGGGAAGTAATTTTTTCATCTAATAAAATTTATAGAATTAATTAATGAGTAGCAATATTAAGTTATTTTTAATAAATACTTAGTTTTGTATTGCTGAAAGTTATGGATTTAACATTCCAAAATCGTGCCTTCTTTTTTAAATGCGTTATATTAGCGCACTTTATTTGACAATATATTGCGAAATGTCTATTAAAAACTCTTTAAGTTTGCCTCGACTTGTTAATTATGATGTTTAAATTATCCCTAAAAAATAACCTTATCCAAATGAAAAACGTTTCTTATTTTAAAATTTTATTCTTATTTGCTTTTATAGCCATAGTAGGGTGTAGTAAAAAAGAAGATCCTATCCTTGCACCTGTAGAAGATATCTCGATTGTTCTTACAAGTGATGCGGGTGCTGATGAATTACAAGTAATTGCCTTAGATCAAATGGTAACCTTTAAGGTTATGGGTAGCGATGGTGAAAATTATACTACAACTGCTAAGGTTTATGTGAACGAGACTGAAATAAGTGGGCCTACATATACATTTACTGAAACTGGAACATTCTCAGTAAAAGCTGTTTATCAGAATGCAACTAGTAATATTTTAAATTTTGAAGTGCTAGCAGATACTGAGCGTGCTTTAACGCTTGATGTAACGCGCGCGATGAATAACCAAATTATTACATTCGGCTTATTGGATCCAAGTGGGAATAACACTGCTGCCGATGCTACATTTTATGTCAATGGTACACCAATTTCTGGCTATGCTTTTTCCTCTCCAACAGATGGGAATTTTGAAGTGTATGCCGAATATGAATTAGGTGGCGGGACGTTTACAAGTGCTACAAAAACCTTTTCGGTATATATTCCTTTAAGGAATGTGGTGATAGAAGATTATACAGGTACTTGGTGTGGCTATTGTTTAAAAGCTGTAGTTGCCATTGATTCAATAAAAGTTTTGACCAATAACCATGTTTCAGTTGTTGCTATTCACAAAAAATCTTTAGGTGATGAACCTATGCATTTCCCACAAGTTGTTGATCTACAGGCTCAATTTAATATACCGAATGAATTTCCTCAGACCCAATTAAATAGAACTGTTAAATGGAATTCTCTTCCTAACTCTATTTTTTACGATTATGGGGTTGTTACAAGTATTGCCGGGTTAGAGACTGATGTTTCAGTAGCGATCAATTCAAAACTTAATGGCTCTACATTATCTGTTGATGCAAAAGTTGTTTACAGAAATGGTTCGGAGCCAGGCGATAAATTGGTGGTGTATTTATTGGAAAATGGAATCATTGCAGATCAGGCAAATTATTTTGATGGGAATCCCATTAGTCCATATTATGGTATGGGGAATCCGATAAAGAATTTTGTTCATAATGATGCTATAAGGAAATCACTTTCTGGGCTTTTTGGAGATAACATTCCCGAGACTGCTCCTTATGAAGTACATACCAAGAGCTATACTTTTGATGTACCATCAGAGTATAAAGCTGAAAATTTAAGCTTTGTAGTGATGGTTGTAAAGGCAGATAACAATGCGAAAAACTCACAGCACGCTAATATTGGTGAAACTAAAGATTTCCATTAAGTCTTAACTTCCACAAACCAAAAAACCCATCCTAAGAAATTAGGATGGGTTTTTTTATGAGATTGAATAAAAGATTATCCTAGGAAAGGATATCTATAATCTATAGGAGAAACAAATGTTTCCTTTACCATTCTTGGAGAAATCCAACGGTATAGGTTTTGTTTGCTTCCTGCCTTGTCATTTGTTCCACTGGCTCGAGCACCACCAAAAGGTTGTTGGCCAACTACTGCGCCGGTAGGTTTGTCGTTGATATAGAAGTTACCTGCAGCATTTTCAAGAATCTTTACAGCTTCTTCAAGTGCGTATCTATCTTCGCTGAAAACAGCTCCAGTCAATGCATATTCGCTAGTTTCGTCAACTAAGTGTAGGGTTTCTTCCCATTTCTTGTCATCAAAAACATAGACTGTAAGAATAGGACCAAATAATTCAGTACACATTGTAGTGTATTTAGGGTCTTTCACAACAATTACAGTAGGTTCGATGAAGTAACCTTTGCTCTTGTCATAATTTCCACCAACTATTATCTCGGCACTCTTATCCTTTTTAGCTTGGTCTATATAACTTGCGAGCTTGTCAAAAGAACTTTCACTGATAACGGCATTTATGAAGTTGCCCATATCTTCAGGAGTTCCCATTTTAAAGGAGCGAACATCGTCAATCAAATACTTTTCAACGTCCTTCCAGATGCTCTTAGAAATGTAGCAACGGCTAGCGGCACTACATTTTTGACCTTGATATTCAAAAGCACCACGGCTCATTGCAGTTGCAACTTGCTTTGGGTTTGATGATTCGTGTGCAACAATAAAGTCTTTACCTCCAGTTTCACCAACGATACGTGGATATGTTTTGTAGTTTTTAATGTTGTCTCCAATCTTCTTCCAAATTCCTTGGAATACATTAGTAGAACCTGTAAAGTGAACTCCGCTGAAATCTGGACTTGCCATAAGCGTGTCTGAGATCATAGCAGCATCACCCATTACCATATTGATAACTCCAGCTGGTACCCCTGCTTCGCGGAATATATCCATAAGAACTTTTGCAGAATAAACTTGGGTATTACTTGGTTTCCAAACAACTACGTTGCCCATTAACGCAGCACTTGAAGGAAGGTTTCCGGCGATAGCTGTAAAGTTAAAGGGAGTAATTGCATAAACGAAACCTTCTAAAGGTCTGTACTCAATTCGGTTCCAAGCTGCTGATGTAGATTCTGGTTGCTCAGCATAGATTTCGGTCATATACTGTACGTTGTATCTTAAGAAATCTATAATCTCGCAAGCTGAATCGATTTCGGCTTGGTAAATATTTTTTGATTGACCTAGCATTGTAGCGGCGTTAAGCTTGGCTCTATATGGTCCAGCAATCAGCTCTGCGGCACGAAGAAAAATTCCTGCACGTTGTTCCCAAGGCATCAATGCCCATTTTTTTCGTGCTTCTAATGCGCCTGAAATAGCTTCTTCCACATTTTTCTTGGTCGCTTTATAATAAGTTCCTAGCACGTGCTTGTGGTCGTGCGGTGGAGACATTGTAGCGGTTTCCTTGGTTTTAACTTCTTTTCCATTGATAAATAAAGGCACTTCTATTTTTGCCTTATACATCTCTCTGTATGTTTTAAGTACTTCTTCTCGTTCTACAGAACCTGGCGCGTAGCTTTTTATAGGTTCGTTTACGGCGACTGGCACTTTAAAAAATCCTTTTCCCATAACTTTATATTTTTTGTGTTTATGAAGGTTGCAAAGATACGATTAATTTAGTGTTTAGTTGTGGGATGTAGTAAGCAGTTTTTGATCGTGCATAAGTAAAAACTATAGCGAGTTTCAGTTTCAAATTGACTTTATTTATTAGTTTTACTGGACACAGCCACTGAACATTAAATACTTTTTAAAATATGTGTACAGTTACTTTTATACCACAATTCAATAATGGTTTTGTATTGACATCCAATCGCGATGAGGCTCCTGGACGCGAAACCTTTTCTCCAGAAACATATAATGAGGAAGGTGTGCAATTGCTTTATCCGAAGGATGCGTTGGCAGGGGGTACTTGGATAGGTGTGAGTCAAATGCAACGAGCTGTCACCTTAATGAACGGTGGCTTCGTAGCGCACAAACGGAAAGACTCATATAGAAAAAGCAGGGGAGTGGTGGTGAAGGATTTTTTAAAAGCCGAAGATTTAAAAGCTGCGATTGCAAGTTATGATTTTAATGATATTGAGCCATTTACAGCAATTATTGTTGAATGGAAACAAGACGTCTAATTATTTCAACTGGTTTGGGATGGTTTGGAATATCATTTTTCTGAACAACCGCTTGCGCCTCAAATTTGGTCTTCCTCGCCATTGTATACAGAGAATTTAAAGAAGAAACGGGTAGAATGGTTTTCTGATTTTTTGTTTGAAAAGATGAGGCCTTCGAGAAAGGACTTGCTGAATTTTCACAAAACTGCGGGAGAAGGGGATTTGACGAGCAATCTTGTTATGGATCGGGGGGTGGTGAAGACAAAGAGTATTACGCAAATTGTTAAGAATGATGAATCTGTAGTTATGCACTATGAAGATTTGGAAACGGGGATTATTCAGTTGTCAGTGGTCAGTTTTTAGTTTTCTGTTGTGGGTTTTCTGTTGTGATCGTGTTTGATTCGGGATTTGAACTTTTACCGCAGGAGGTGCGGAGGGCGCTGGGGGTTGTTGGTAGTTATTTTTAGTTTATGGAAAAGGGTGCGCTTAGATTGAAGAGGGGAATGGAAACTCTGAACTTACGTGTTGTTGTAAAGTTGACCATATTGTAATGGCCCTTCATTGCGCCAAAGGGTGAGGATAATAGGCAGCCACTTGTATAGGAGTGTTTTTCTCCTGGTTGTAATATTGGTTTTTGGCCAATAACGCCTTCACCTTCTACTACTTCTGTTTTGTTTAAAGAGTCTTTAATTTTCCAGCATCGGGAGGTGAGCTGTACGGTGTCTTTACTTTGATTTTCAATAGTTACGGTATATGCAAAGGCATACTGCACTTTGCGGTTTTTGTAGAATGTACCGTCAAACTCGGTTTTTACCGAGATTTTGATTCCTTGTGTTACTTGTTGTACCATTTTATTAATATAATGCTGCGCTTGCTGCCACGAATATCCCAGTGGCCATTACAAAGCTCAGAAAAAATACAATGCTTAAAAATACAAATTTAAATAACGTTCGCCACTTACCTTGGTTATAAAATTTTAAAAGTGCGAGATAGAAGTAAAGTGGTCCGAGAAGCGAAAACAATATTGGAGTAAAAAAGTCCGCTCCAAGGATTAGCTCAGGTATTCTCAAAATTACCATCGATAAAAATACGAAACTGAAAATATGAAATACAAATATGACGTGTTCCATATACGTGTATTTTTTTCGGGAGTAGGACACCCAAAAGAACAGGGCATAAAGGGGTGTGAAGAAGAAAAGAAAGAAAGGGATTTTGGAGGTGATATAATTTACAAAGGCACTAGGGTTGTGGCTGATTTCATAAAAAGTGATTGCTCGGGAATAGAGCCAACGGTGCGAAAAAGTATTTGTATGGCTTAGACTATCGAGTGCTGCTTCTGGGTTTTCTAATTTGCTACGGAAATAATAAGCGCTGTATAAGGAAGTCCGTTTGCCGTAACTTTCAAAGAAAGGCATTGAATCAAGCATTCTTTCAGAATAATAAGCTGGCACTCCGAGGGTCTTGGCTTTTATGGAATCGCCGCGAGAATCTTCATAAAATATTATAGGGGATTGACTGCTAAAAAGGGAGTCCAAGGTGGCTTCATTAGATGGCGTCATACCTCTATTCCATAAAATTTCGGTTTCAGAGGGCTGGATAAAATGTATTAAGCCTTGTAGCAAAAAATAAATGATGGAAACACTTAAGAAAAATCGGAACGGATTGGCGTATTTCAATCTTTGGCCTTGCACATAATTTCTGGTGATGACACCTGGTCGGAATAAGAGGTCTTTTAATGTATTTCTTAATCGCGAATCATAAACTAGGATGCTGCTGAGAAATTCCGCAAAAAAATCTTTTGCCGAGAGATGTTTGTCGCTGTTAAGTTGAGAGCAATTCGGACAATACACATCGCTTTTATCAAGCGGATGGTCACAATTCAAACATTTTGTACCGCGGTATTGCAAGGATTTTCTTCCGCTGGAGGTAATCTCATTTTTACGTTTCATCGCCAACTAAAATACGTAAAAGAGGCATCGGTTTATATTTCGATATATAAACTTATTCTCATTAATAACTCGTTATATCTGTTGAATTTGCGTAGCCTGTGCCAATGATACGGTCATACCTTCCACCCAAATCACGGAAATAGACCACTACTGTATAATCATTTTCGGTTTGCCAAAAATCACCACATACAGCGCTTGCATCTATGGTTCCGTCTCGATTTACAACTACATATTTATAGTTGTAATATCCTTGTTTAAAAAGGCGACTGTTTTTATAGCTGTCACTTTTTGAGTCGTATTTCATATATGTGCTGCCATCAATAGCCCAATTGTTGAAATTGCCATAAATATGCAATTCTTTGTCGCCAAGATCGTCATAGTATTGAAGATTAAAGTGCATTCGCACATATTCTGCCTCCAGGTCTTGATTGCGGGCATCGACGTTGCGGACTACAAAATTACCATTGATATCAGGATTATAGGTGTAGGGCCTATCATACCTTGGGATGTTGGTGTAGAGGTAGTTTTCGTAAACGTCTGTTAAATCTATAGAGCGCACGCCATTGGTTGCGGAGCGTTCGTCTTTATTGTCGAAGGCAAGGAATTCGTTGCCGCCGCCGAAGGTTGCTTCTTTGTCGTATTTATAGATCAATTCACTGCCCATAGTGTACTGAGGGACTAGATCTGTAATTGCGGTTTTTAGGTTGCTATTTTGGAGAACAAGGGTTTTAACCGTTTGTTTTGGATTCACCAATAATAGATTAGGTGAGCTTACTTTGAATTGCACTACTTGTTTTTCTTGGATTATTTTAAGATCGCGGGAACGTTTTATTTCCACCATTACATTTGCGATATTTTCGATTACCAGAAATTTCCTTGTAAATACAAGATCACCATTCTTGTCGAGAACGCTCAATAAATAATTGCCACTTCTTTTAATTTGACGGGTATCCCTATTTGGAATGAGAAGCCGATAATGCGAAAATATCTGAAGTGTATTTACTGAGTTTTCGTAATTCTGAATACGAACTTCATCAAAACCATCCAAATATTCACTTTTGGAAAGATCGCTGGGCGTCCAGTCAAAATCATAATGAGTAATGGTATAGTAATAATCGTCTTCTTCGCCATTAAGTGCATCGAAAGAGAGTTGTAGTGGATCGCCTAGGCGTATTATAGGGAGTTGGCTTTGGTCGGTTGCACCTTTAAATTGGATGGTGCTGATGTATGAGGGTTCTATTTTTTCAACTTGTGCGGTGGCGGAAAAAATGAAGAGTACTAATAGAAGTGTTGTAAACTGTGTTTTAGACATAGGTGTATTTTAAAAGAGCTAAGATAACAAATTTTGTGCCTATTATCCGTTCTGTTCTAATGTGAAATAAAATGCAATATAATGCCAATTAGGCGCTTTTTTTGAGGGCGGGGGGTTGGTATGTTATCTTTGTAAGTCAATTCTATGATGGCTATACGGCACTGTTCTTTGGGTAGATATAGTTGGTGCGTTTGTTAAAGTTTCTTTTTCCCATAAAATCTAAGTTTATTTAATAAAGACCCAGACCAGACCCGGACTTGACCCGGAGTTATTCCGGGGTAGACTTGGGGTAGATTAGGGGTTGCCTTGGAGTTGACTTGGAGTTGACTTGGCTTATGGTTGGGTTGTTTGTTGTGATTCGAGATTTGGGATTTGGGATTTGTGGGTTTGTGGGTTTTACCGCAAAGGCGCGGAGGACGCGGAGGGTTTTTTTTGTGGGTTGTGGGTGGATTTTGGTTTACCACAGAGGCACGGAGGGCACAGAGGGTTTTTTGTTGTGATTTGGGATTTTGGGATTTGGGATTTTGGGATTTGTGATTCGGGATTCGGGAATTGAGGTTTTACCGCAAGGGCGCGGAGGACGCGGAGGTTTTTTTTGTTGTGGGTTGTGGGGCTGGATTTTGGTTTACCACAGAGGCACGGAGGGCACAGAGGGTTTTTTGTTGTGATTTGGGATTTGTGATTCGGGATTCGTTTTTACCGCAGAGGCGCGGAGGACGCGGAGGGTTTTTTTTGTGGGTTGTGGGTGGATTTTGGTTTACCACAGAGGCACGGAGGGCACAGAGGGTTTTTTTGTTGTGGGTTGTGGCTGGATTTTGGTTTACCACAGAGGCACGGAGGGCACAGAGGGTTTTTTGTTGTGATTTGGGATTTTGGGATTTGTGATTCGGGATTTGTGATTCGGGATTCGTTTTTACCGCAGAGGCGCGGAGGACGCGGAGGGTTTTTTGTTGTGGGTTGTGAGTTGTCTGTTTGAACTTGCTTGAATAAGGTTGCCTGTTGGAACTGAAGACTTATAACACACACTGCTTACTGTCACTAAACACTGCTGCTAAACACCGCCACTTTTTAAAGGCGTAAGTCGTGGATTTTCTTTGGAGTTTTATTTTGGGGGTTATGGGTAAGAAAATTATATCATTTTATTGTGCTATGGTGGTTTTAATTTATAAATTTGCACGCCCTTGATTCGCACGCATTAATTTTGCTTGGGGAAGGGGTGTTAAAAAGGCATTATTAATATCTATATTTATGTCCAAAGACATTACGATTAAAAAAGGTCTTACCATCAATTTAAAGGGCGAAGCAGAGAAGACATTATCCAGTGCTCCTCGATCTAGAACTTTCGCTATTAGACCCTCAGATTTCCATCTTATTACTCCTAAAATGGTGGTTAAGGAAGGTGGTAGAGTTCAAGCTGGCGATACTCTTTTCTACTCGAAAACTAATGAACTTATAAAGTTTGTTTCACCGGTGAGCGGGACGCTAACTCAAATTGAACGCGGTGCAAAACGTGTAATTACTAATCTTCTTATTGAAGCGGATCCACAAGATACTTTTAAGGATTTTGGCGTAATGAGTCCAACTTCTTCCAGTCCTGAGGCTATAAAAGCCCGATTGCTGGAGTCTGGTTGTTGGCCGTTCATTATGCAACGTCCTTATGCGGTAGTTGCCACTACGGAGCAGGAGCCTAAACATATTTTTGTTTCGGCATATAGCACTGCGCCCTTGGCAAACGATTGGGATTTTTCACTTCACGGAAAGGAAAAGGAACTGCAAGCTGCTGTAACTGCCCTTAGCAAACTTACTTCAGGCCAAGTGCATGTTGGGGTGGAAAAAGGTGGAAGCTCTCCTTTCAGCGGATTGAAAGATATTTCACTTCACCAAGTTTCTGGGCCGCACCCGGCAGGAAACGTTGGTACACAAATAAACAAAATAAGCCCTGTTAATAAAAATGAGATTGTGTGGACTATTACCCCGCAGGATCTTGTGATTATTGGGGAATTGCTAATCACTGGTAAATTTAATGCTGAGCGAATTATTGCGCTTTCTGGTTCAGAAGTTAAGACTCCGAAGTATTACAGAACAAGAATAGGTTCTGAGGCTTCGACGTTTTTGTATGATTCTGGACTAAAAAATGAAAACGTTCGCGTAATTAGTGGCGATGTGCTAACAGGGACAAAAATTTCACCAAAAGGGCATTTGGGCTATTACAGCAATACCGTAACTGTGATTCCTGAGGGGAACGATTACGAATTGTTTGGATGGAACAAACCTGTTTTCGATAAAATTTCTACTTCAAGAGCTCTTACTTTTTCTTGGTTAACTCCGAAGAAGAAGTACGATCTTGATACCAATACCAATGGAGAGCATCGCGCTTTTGTTGTAACTGGGAATTATGAGGAAGTTTTTCCACTAGATATGTACCCAATGCAAATGCTGAAAGCTTGTATGGTAAAAGATCTGGATCAGATGGAAGCTTTGGGAATGTATGAAGTGGCGCCAGAAGATTTCGCACTTACGGAGTTTGTTTGCGTAAGTAAGCAGCCACATCAACAAATCATAAGGAACGGTCTTGATTTAATGTATAAAGAAATAGGATAATTGCTATGGGATTGAAACAGAATTTACATAAGCTAAAGGAAAAGTATAAGGGAACCAAAATGGCTCCTGCTTTCAATGCTCTGCACACCTTTTTGTACACTCCGAATGAGACTACGCATTCTGGTGCACACGTACGCTCAGTGGACGATTTGAAACGAACAATGAATACCGTTATAATGGCGCTGATTCCTTGTTTGATATTTGGAATTTTCAACGCGGGTTATCAACATTACTCTGCTATTGATGCAACATTGCGCTTAGATCCATTAGGGAATTTCTTTACGTGGGATAACTTTATTTTAGGAGCTTGGACTGTTTTACCGTTGGTGATAGTCTCTTATGTTGTTGGTCTAGGAGTAGAATTTATTTTTGCGATTATTAATAAGCACGAAGTAGAGGAAGGATATTTGGTTACGGGGATGCTTGTGCCACTTATCGTGCCTATTGATATTCCACTTTGGATGCTTAGTGTTGCGGTGATATTTGGAGTTGTAATTGGAAAAGAGGTTTTTGGAGGAACAGGGATGAATATCCTTAACCCAGCACTTACTATTCGTGCGTTTTTATTCTTTGCTTATCCTACGTGGATGAGTGGGGATAAAGTATGGGTACACGGAGCTGTTGAAAACTCTAAACAACTTGCTGCCGGGGCAAATATTGATGCAATATCTGGAGAAACTATTCTTGGAAGTCTGGCACAAAACCACGATTCTGTTTACAGTCTTTGGGATATGTTCTGGGGCTTTATTCCGGGATCGGTGGGGGAAACCTCTACCTTCCTTATTCTTCTTGGAGGCTTATTCTTGATTTTTACGAAAATTGGAAGTTGGAGAATAATGTTATCCGCAATTATGGGGGCTCTTGTAATGGGATTGATTTTCAACGGAGTGGTCAATGCGGGATGGATATTGCCTGGTAGTAGTTTCTATGGCTTGATGCACGAACCATTCTGGCATCATTTATTATTTGGTGGATTGGCCTTTGGTATAGTATATATGGCTACCGACCCAGTAACAGCAGCACAAACGAACAAAGGGAAATGGTATTACGGATTCTTTATAGGGTTTATGTCCATTATGATCCGAGTGTTCAACCCTGCCTATCCGGAAGGGGTTATGCTTGCCATTCTATTGATGAACGTATTTGCACCTACGATAGACCATTATGTGATTCAAGGAAATATTAGAAAGAGAATGAAACGAATTAAAGTTAAAACAGCTTAGAGATGGCAAAATTCACTGATAAAAATTCATATACCATACTGTTTGCCGTAATAATGGTATTGGTGGTTGGAAGTCTTTTAGCTGGGGTAGCACAAGGCCTTAGTGGAAGAATTGCGGAAAACCAGCGTTTTGAAAAGCAACAGAATATTCTGTATGCGATGGGAGTTAATAATAACAAGGACACGGGTGATGTCACCTTTATTCCTGCTACTGAGGTAGAGCCTGCTTTTCATAAATACATTACGCACCAATTGATCATTCAAGGGGATAAGGTTACCGAAGACCCTAATGCTTACTTAATTGATATAAAGAAAGAAGAAGAGTTAGCTAAGGCTGATCCTAACTATGTAAGAAGACTTCCGCTTTTCGTTGGAGAAAAGGATGGAGAAACTTTGTATATCATTCCGATGCGAGGAAAAGGACTTTGGGATGCTATTTGGGGATTTGTTGCAGTTGATAAAGACTTTATCGTTCACGGGGTTTATTTTGACCACAAGGGAGAAACTCCTGGTCTCGGTGCCAACATTAAAGAACGTTACTTTATGGACGATTTTCAAGGCGAACAGATTATGAGTGGTGATGTTTTTAAGGGAATTGATGTTGCTAAAGGTAATAATGACCCTGTCAATTTGCGGAAAGACGACAATAAAGTTGATGCACTTGCTGGAGCAACTATTACTGGAAATGGTGTAACTGCAATGATTAAGAAAGATGTGGGACTATATATTCCATATTTAAAGAGTTTAAAAAATGAATCACAGAAAGTTGAAACCCCAGAACAAGTTGTTGAGGTTTCAGATTCGATTCAGTAATATAAGGAGTAGACTGTTATTTTATAACAAACAAAATTTAAGATTATGGCATTACTTTCAAGAAAAGATAGCAAATTAATACTCGACCCCTTAGCAGACAACAACCCGATTACTATACAGGTTTTGGGGATTTGTTCTGCATTGGCGATCACTGCGCAATTAAAAGCCTCTATTGTAATGGCACTTTCAGTAATGGGAGTATTGGCTATAGGGAACGTTGTTATTTCGCTTTTGCGAAATGTTATTCCTGGGAAAATACGAATTATAGCACAGTTGGTCATCGTGGCTGCACTAGTGATTATCGTGGATCAAGTGTTAAAGGCTTTTTCCTACGAATTGAGTAAACAACTTTCAGTTTTTGTGGGACTGATTATCACCAACTGTATCATTATGGGAAGGTTTGAGGCTTTTGCACTTGCAAACGGACCTTGGCGTTCCTTCTTGGATGGAATAGGAAACGCAGCTGGGTATGGACTTATCTTGGTTATTGTCGGCTTTTTTAGAGAACTTTTAGGCTCAGGAACATTGCTTGGGTTTAAGGTCTTGGGAGATCCAATTCAAAAAACGGGAGTTTACGCTTTTGGTTATGAAGACAACGGGTTTATGTTGCTTTCACCCATGGCGCTTATAGTTATAGGAATTATTATCTGGGTGCAACGCTCAAGAAACAAAGCATTAATCGAAGAATAAAAAAGTTGGCAGTTGCAGTAGCAGTAGGCAGTACTACTGTAAACTGAAACAGCATACTGAATACTAAAAGATATGGAACACGTAGAGTTATTTTTTAAATCGATTTTTATAGACAATATGATATTTGCCACTTTCTTAGGAATGTGCTCTTATCTTGCCGTTTCAAAAAAGGTAGCCACTGCAGTAGGTCTAGGAGCTGCGGTAATATTTGTATTGGCTGTAACAGTTCCGATTAACTGGTTGTTGGACCAGTATATCCTAAAAGATGGAGCTTTGGCTTGGCTAGGTCCTGAATATGCTGATTACAATTTAGGCTTCCTTTCCTTTATTCTTTTTATCGCAACCATTGCTACGATGGTACAGCTTGTTGAGATTGTAGTTGAAAAATTTTCACCTTCACTCTATAACTCTTTGGGGATTTTTCTTCCTCTTATCGCTGTAAACTGCGCTATTTTGGGAGGGTCTTTATTTATGCAATCCCGTGAGATACCGTCATTGGCACTTGCTTTTAATTACGGTATAAGTTCTGGAATAGGTTGGTTCTTGGCTATTCTTGCCATAGCAGCCATTCGTGAAAAAATACGATATTCAAATGTTCCTGCCCCATTAAGAGGTTTGGGAATTACTTTTATAATCACTGGGCTTATGGCCATTGGGTTTATGAGTTTTGGGGGAATGTTAACCGGAGGAGATGAGGATGTCCCTGCAGCTGAAGTAAGTCCTGCAAAGATGGGAGGTACCATTGAAAAGGTTGAAAACGAAAATTCTAAAAAAGTTGACGAAATGACTGGTGCAGTTTCAATTTCGGATGTTTCAAAATTAACAAAACAATAGTATGTTTTTAGAAATAAGCACTCTTGGAGTAATCGCGGTAACGGTAATTTCATTATTGATTTTAACCTTATTATTGGTGGCTTTACTTTTATTCACAAAGGAGAAACTATCTCCGTCTGGGCCGGTAAAAATCACCATTAACGATGAAAAAGTAATTACCGTTGCAAGTGGTGGTACTCTTTTATCCACACTTGGAGGTGAAAAAATATTTCTTCCATCTGCCTGTGGTGGTGGTGGAACTTGTATTCAGTGTGAATGTCACGTTTTAGCTGGTGGAGGCGAAGCCCTACCTACTGAAACGCCACACTTTACACGTAAGGAATTAAAAGATGGTATTCGTCTGGCTTGCCAAGTAAAGGTAAAACAAGATATGAATATTACGATTCCTGAAGAAGTTTTCGGGATTAAGAAATGGGATGCGATTGTAGTTAGAAACTACAACGTTGCTTCTTTTATTAAGGAATTTGTAGTTGAGATTCCTGAAGATATGAACTACAAAGCCGGAGGATATATTCAAATTGAAATACCACCTTGTGAGATCAAGTTTGAAGATATGGACATCACAGCTCACCCTGAAGAACACGAAAGACCTGATAAGTTTCAGGAGGAGTGGGATAAGTTTAAGTTGTGGCCTTTAGTAATGAAAAATACTGAAATTACAGAAAGAGCCTATTCTATGGCTTCTTATCCAGCAGAGGGGCGTGAGATTATGTTGAACGTTCGTATTGCCACCCCGCCATTTGATCGCGCGAAAGGTGGTTGGATGACAGTTAATCCAGGTATTGCTTCTTCTTATATATTCAATTGTAAAAAAGGAGACAAAGTTGTTATCTCAGGACCTTATGGGGAGTTCTTTATCAATCCTTCGGAAGCAGAAATGCTTTACGTAGGGGGTGGAGCAGGAATGGCACCGATGAGATCGCATTTATATCACCTTTTCAAAACCCTTAAGACTGGCAGAAAAGTTACTTATTGGTATGGGGGACGTTCAAAAAGAGAATTGTTCTACTTAGCCCACTTTAGAGAATTGGAAGCTGAATTTCCAAACTTTAAATTCTATTTGGCTTTGAGCGAGCCAGCTCCAGAAGATAACTGGAAAGTAAAAAAAGACATTCACGACGAAGCAGGTGATGGCTTTGTAGGCTTCATTCACCAAGTAGTTATTGATAATTATTTAAATCACCACGATGCGCCAGAGGATATAGAATTGTATTTCTGTGGCCCACCATTGATGAACTCTGCTGTTCAGAAAATGGGAGAAGATTTCGGAATCCCAGACGAGAACATTCGTTTTGATGATTTTGGAGGATAACCGAGATTTCTTAAGATTTTTTATAAACCGTTTCATTTCTGATGAAACGGTTTTTTTATGTCATTAAATCTCATAAAAACTTGTTAAATGTTGATAATAGGTTATTTTTGAAGATGTAATTCGCTTTTCGACCCCAAATCGTACCATTAATTAAACATTCTTCATCATGTTAAGACACTACTTTAAGGTATTTCTACGATATTGTTTACTCTTTTCAATCTTCGGAATTATCACTGCCACTGGTCAGGTTAAAAAACAAGATTCAAATAAATATGCAAAACAAATAGCTCAAATAGTAGATAGCTACAATCAAGCAGAGCTTTCGAATATCTATTCTGAATTGTCTTCCAAAGCTGCCTTAAAACAAGCTCAAGCTAGAAGTTACGCTATTCTTCACAAAATTCCTTTGCGCTACGAAAATGAAAAGGGAGTGCTATTTGAATTACAATTTATAGCGGAAGATGGAACCCCAATATATTTTCAAACTTTTAATGCGGATGCGGCCATATCTACCCGTGCCAACTATTTGAATACTGGCGGTGGATTGGGATTGAATTTAAATGGTGATGACTTAACCGCCCATATTTGGGATGGAGGTTTGGCGCGAACCAGCCATCAAGAGTACGATGGTGCTGGAGGTAGCAATCGTTTTTCCATTGGTGATGGTACTACAGCTCTTCATTATCACTCGGCACACGTCACGGGAACTATAATTGCTTCAGGAGTACAGGCTGCAGCAAAGGGAATGGCGTGGCAAGCAAATGCCGTTGGGTATGATTGGAACAACGATACGTCTGAAGCTACAACTGCAGCGGGTAATGGGATGCTTATTTCGAACCATTCTTATGGCTATAAAGCATCGGATATACCAGATTCTTGGTTCGGTCAGTATGGCCCGGATGCTCGTGATTGGGATGTTATCCAGCGTAATGCGCCCTACTATTTAATGGTTGTGGCAGCTGGAAACGATGGAGATGACAACTCTTCCAATGGTTCTCCACTAGGTGGACAATCTGCTTATGATAAATTGTCGGGCCACGCAACTGCAAAAAACAATATGGTTGTTGCTAACGGTAACGATGCAGTTATTAATCCTAATGGTAGTTTGAATTCTGTTACCCGAAACTCAAGTAGTAGTGAAGGTCCAACAGACGACTATCGTATTAAGCCTGATATTATGGGTAATGGAACCTCATTATATTCAACTCTTGAAACTTCAAATTCTGTTTATGGAAATCTTACGGGAACTTCTATGGCTTCACCAAACGTTGCAGGAACACTTTTGCTTTTACAAGAACACTATGTAAATCTTCACGGCAATTTTATGAAAGCCGCCACTTTAAAAGGATTGGCATTACACACAGCAGACGATGTTGCTCCTACTGGTCCCGATGCTCAAACTGGCTGGGGACTGATGAATGCAAAGAAAGCTGCTGAAGCACTCACAACGGCTGCGGCTACATCAGGGTCTGCTATTGTAAGAGAATTGTCACTTTCACAAGGACAAACCTATCAAATTACAGTTCAGGCAAATGGGGTTGATCCGTTGAAGGCTTCCATATCTTGGACAGATCTTGCCGGTACTGTGAATAATGGAACCAATAGTAATACGCCAGCATTGGTAAACGATTTGGATATCAGGCTTTCTAATGGAACCACGTATACTCCTTGGAAATTGAACGCAGTTAATTCAAATACAAAAGGAGATAATAAGGTGGATCCGTATGAGCGCATTGATATAAATGGTGCTTCAGGAACCTATACACTTACTGTTTCTCACAAAGGAACACTGTCTGGGGGACAACAAAACTTTTCACTTATCGTAACTGGAGTAGTCGTTGCCTCATCTCCCTTAATTGGATTTGCAGTGCCCACTGGCTCACAAATAGAGGATACAGATTGCGACTATACAGATGTTAATGTGACAATGAACATTGCTCAAGCACCTTCAAAAAATGCCGATGTCACTTTTAGTATTAATGGAAGTAGTACCGCAACTCAAGGACTGGATTATGATTTATTAACGCCTACGGTAACTTTTCCTTCGGGAAGTACGGCTAGCCAGAATATGGTGCTTCGTGTATATCACGATGGCTTTGTGGAAGGAGATGAGACCGTTTCTTTAAGCTTTACTGTAAATCCAAATGGAGGTAATGCAGGAGCAGATATAAATGCCAATTCTTTTACTTTGACTATAAATGATGATGACTTTGCACCAATTGTAAGCCAAAACATAAATCTTCTCTTTGAAGATTTCGAAGATCCCGCAGGATGGCTAGCCCTCGATGGCGATGGTGATGGCAATAACTGGACCATTCTACCAGACCAAGGATGGATTCCCCATCAATATTCAGGAAATTGGGCTGCTAGCTATTCTTGGAATAGTGTACCGCTATTCCCAGATAATTACCTTATAAGTCCCGTGGTAACAATTCCTTCGAATGCCACTAGTGCTTCGGTTTCTTATATCATTGGTTCTGGAAATGAGCCTATTTATTATAAGGAACATTATTCCGTTTATTTCGCAACCGATATCTCTTCAGCTACTGCAATAAAGGCTGGTACTGTTCTTGAAAATAATAGAGTGATACCTGCCAACGGCACTGAAAACCGAAGCCACGACCTTCTTTCTTTGGCGGGACAAACGGGTCATTTCGTGGTAAGACACCATAATGTAAGTGATCAATTTATATTGGGATTAGATACAGTAAGTATTGATACTGCTATAGAATCTCAGGTCCAAACAGCAGTAAACATTGGTACGACAAATGACTTGATTGGTCTAGTCGGTGCAGGAACTATTTACACATCAGATGCCGCTACTGCTAAAGTTATGTTGGACATCACCAACAACAACAGTTTTGATTATGGCTGTACAGACACTTCAGTTTCACGTGCGGGAACAGGGGCACAGTCTTATAATGGTAGTACTGCTCCAAACTTGGTAATGGATAAGAACTTCAGAATAGGCGTTGGAAATTCAACAAGTTCTGGTAGTACAATCGTTAAGTTCTATTTCACTCCAGCAGAAATCATTGGCTGGGAAAGTGCTACTGGACTTTCAAGAACACAATTAGTTGCTTACAGGACTACAGGTGATGAAACCTCGGCACTTAGTATTGGTTCCTTTGGAACAAACATTACATTAACAGGAAACTTCACTGGACTTGCAGGAGATTATCTCTTTGGTCCGGCAGCGGCTTTTGCAACTTGTCCGGGTTCTACAACTTATACAGGTTCCGGTTGGAGCAATGGCGTGCCAACAGCAAATATGATGGCCATAATCGATAGGGACTACAGTACCTCAACCGCAAACATTGACGCTTGTACATTGATAGTGAATGCAGGAAAGACCCTGACTGTTCCAGATGGCACATACGCAAAAGTGGAAGGAAATATCACCGTGAACGGAACTCTCTTTGTTGCAAATGAAGGCAGCCTGGTGCAGGTTAATGATAACGCCTCCGTAATCAATAATGGGGATATTACGGTACAAAAAGTCACCCCATTTTTAGCGCCAAGATTTTTTATGGTAATGGGCAGTCCGATGAGCGCCGAAACTCGCGCAGGAGTTTATGGCAGTTCGATATTGGTGCGGAACCATATTACCGCCAACTTTGTTCCCAACCCGGACGTTGAAGCACAGGATCCTGATGCAGAAAACTTCGCCGATGACGATGGGGACGACTGGCAGGACTATGCCGGAACTGTCAATGCGGGGGAAGGCTATTTGGTACTGCCGCAGCCCGACCTAGCCAGCAGTGGCTCCTATACCCTTGATTACACTCTGGGAACCTTGAACAACGGACAGGTTGACTACAACGTGACCTACAACGGTACCCAAAATGCCAGTCCGAACGTGGTTGGCAACCCCTACGCTTCCGCAATTGATGCAAATCTATTTATGGACGAAAACAGTATGGTAAACGCTGTCTATTTCTGGGAGCACATTACCACCGCCAGCCACGGCTATCCGGGTTATAAATACAACAACTACGATATGGGCGATATCTCTATGTTCAATGGTTCAGGGGGATTGCCGGCAGCCAATGATCCTGGAACTTCCACCACACCCAATGGCTATATTTCATCCGGACAGGGCTTTGGGTTTAAGGCCACGGCAGCGGGAACCGCAAGCTTCAAGAACTATATGCGCGTTACCGACAACAACGACACCTATAGAAGACCTGGAGCTCCAAGGGACCGTATGTGGTTAAAGGTGACCAATGAAACATATGGGCTTAACAGTACGATGTTGATCAGTTTTTCAGAAGACGCAACAGATGGCTATGATGCGGCATACGATGCGAAGCGCTTGGCCACACCGGTGAGCCTTTACTCCGTATTGGTTACAGGGGAAGAGCTTGCCATCCAAGGGCGCAGTGCCTTTAACGAGAACCAGGAAGTGCCCTTGGGCTTTGTGAGCCAGGTGGAGGAGAACCAAGAGTTCAAGATCTCTATCAGTGAGCTGGATGGTATAGTTTGGCCTGATGTAAAGGTTTATCTGCTTGACAGGACGGTAAATGTGATCCACAATCTAACCGATGCGGATTATATTTTCAAGAGTAAGGAAGGGGCACAGGAGGACAGGTTCGTATTGCTTTTCAAGAGAACATTGGACACCCCGACAAACGAGTTGGAGACTATCAACATTTTCCCCAACCCAACGACAGGCAAAGTGACTATTGTGTCACCAAAGACAATTATCAGTTCTGTAGAGGTATATGACATTCGCGGAAGGAGATTGATGGCAGTGGATACCAACAGTACCCAGTATGTGCTGGATCTATCGAGTTTGCAAACTGCAATTTATTTTGTGAAGACCAGCACAGTAGAGGGAAGTATAACTAGGCGTATTATAAAGAATTAAGTTTCATAAATATAGTAGGCTGCATGTGATTATAGTATAATAACATTATTATAAATCTTAAAAATCGTTTCAATATTATATTGAAACGATTTTTTTATGGTAATAATTTTATTTACACGTTGTTAGGTATATATAAAGCACTATTTTTGAAAAAAAGTATAGAATACTTTAACAAAATGCCCGAATCTCTAATAAAATACCATCTAACATGTTCAAGCAATACACAAAATCGTTTTTACATTCTTTCGTTATTCTATCTTTTCTTGGTGTTTATCAAGTAAATGGTCAGTCCCAGCGCTCTAATTATCCTGCAAAGGATAAGAATGAAAAATCTGCAAAAGAATTATTACCAGCTGTTAAATTGGGTGCTCCTTATACCGGTACAACTATTTCATTAGAAGAACGTATAAAAACGAAAAGTTTAGATTACGTTATAACTTCGGAACATATAAGCCGTACCAGTGGTATTCATCATATTTATTTAAGACAGGCCATTAATGGTATCGAGGTTTATGGAACAGATTCCAGTATTCATATTGATGCAATTGGAAAAACAGTCACTTCCCACGATAAATTTGTGAATAATATTCAATCAGGTTTAAAGAATGCTACTGCTTCATTATCGGCAGCTGAGGCAATTTCATCTGTGGCTAGACAAATGGGTTATAAGCTTTCCAATTTGCAAGCTTTGGAAAAGAATGGTGGCATTAATCAATCCATGGTTTTTAATAAAGCAAACATATCTGCAAGTGATATTCCGGTAAGGTTAATGTACTATTATCGCGAGGGATTTGGGACAACACTTGTTTGGGAATTGTCTGTGGAGGAATTAGATTCTTCAGATTGGTGGAATTTTAGAGTAGATGCCAATACAGGAACTATAATAGATAAAGATAATTGGACGGTTTCTTGTTTCGATGATTTACCTAATCATGAAGTAAAGTCTTCCGGTTTTGAAGAAAAAGTCCCTATTTACACGGTAGCAAATGCTCCGTCAGTATTAATGGGGAGTTATAATGTATTAGCACTTCCAGTAGAATCTCCTAATCACGGTGGAAGATCAAATCTCAGCAATCCTGATAATCCCATAGCCTCTCCTTACGGATGGCATGATACTAATGGTTCTCCAGGTGCAGAATCAAATTATACCATAGGTAATAATGCAGACGCTTATGATGATAGTTCAGGTTCAAATTCGGGCACAGACGCCAAGCGCGCGAATGGCGGTTCAGGTCTGAATTTTGAATTTCCTTTTAATACCAATGTAACCGTAGGTGATAAAAGTATTAAAGCGGCCGTCACCAACTTATTTTATATGACAAACGTGATGCACGATGTTTTCTATTTATATGGATTTGATGAAGCCTCTGGAAATTTTCAGCAAAATAATTATGGAAACGGCGGTATTGGGAACGATTCAGTTAGATCTGAGGCACAAGATGGTTCTGGAACCTGTAATGCTAATTTTTCAACCCCTACAGATGGTGGTCGTGGAAGGATGCAAATGTATGTTTGTGGTACCCGTGATGGCGATTTTGACAATGGTGTCATATCTCACGAATACGGGCATGGAATCTCCACTAGATTAACTGGTGGTGCAGGAAATAGCTCTTGTTTAAATAACCAGGAGCAAATGGGAGAGGGCTGGAGCGATTTCTTCGGTCTTGTATTGACTATTGAGCCTGGCGATTTAGGTACTGACCCTCGAGGAATGGGTACTTGGCTTATTGGAGAAGCGGCCAATGGCCCAGGTATTAGAACACAGCGTTATGATACCGACACAAATACATATACATATAACTCTATAAAAACTGAAGTCGCTCCACACGGAGTCGGTTCTGTTTGGGCCATGATGTTATGGGAAATGACTTGGGACTTAATAGATGTTTACGGTTGGGATCCAGATATCTATAATGGTACGGGAGGAAATAATATTGCCTTGAAACTTGTTGTTGAAGGCTTGAAGTTACAACCCTGTAGTCCAGGATTTGTTGATGGTCGAAATGCTATTTTATTAGCAGATCAGAATATATATGGAGGGGCGAACCAATGTACAATTTGGAAAGCTTTTGCCCGAAGAGGTTTAGGTTATAGTGCAAGTCAAGGAAGTACTAACAGTAAAACTGATGGAACACAGGCATTTGATTTGCCTCCCGGAACAGCAGTATTCAATAATTCGATTGAATCTCTTTGTATCACAGAAGGTGTGCAAACCGGTTTGGGAGGAGGTACTCCCACAGGAGGTGTTTATAGTGGTGCTGGTGTTACTGATGACGGAAACGGATCTACCTATACTTTCGATCCAAATGTAGCTGGAATTGGTACATCTTCGATTACTTACACTGTAAATGATACTTGTTCAGGTGGCGTAGCAAACTTGAATGATACTATAGAAATAACAAGTGGGATTCCAGAACTGATATGTAAAAATGCAACTGTAAGCTTAGATGGTACAGGGAGTGCTTCCATAGTATGGCAAGACGTTGTTTCAAATATTATTCCTGGAGGATATACACTTGCGGCGGCCGGTGGCAATTCAGTAGCAACATTTACTGGTGCTGCTACAACAGTTAGTTTGGGTGATGATAATGGAACTGCAGCTTTGAATATTGGATTCAATTTTGATTTTTATGGCAATACCTATTCCCAGTTTTATATTGCTTCCAATGGATTTATTTCTTTTAGTGGTACTGGTATGACAGGAACTGTCTCCAGAACTCCAACAACGCTTCCCACAGCTGGAATTCCAAATAATATGATTGCCGTTGTTTGGGATGATCTTAATCCACCAGCTGGAGGCACTATTAAATATGAAGTATTTGGAACCGCTCCCAATAGAAAACTGGTAGTAGAATATCTAAATATACGCTATTATGGATCAACTAAAACAGTTTCTGCACAGGCTCATTTATATGAAGGCACGAACAATATTGAGATTCATTTAATTGATGTTCAAACAGATGGAGGCGTAAGGACCTTAGGAATAGAAAATAGTACAGGAACTGTGGCAATGACACACCCTCAAACTAATTTAGCAAATTGGTCCTCTGACCCCTTTACCATTTCCTTTTTGTCACAACCTGATAGTTTTGCAGATAATTGTGGGAATTCAGTATCATTATCATTAAGTGATTCAGGTTTTACTTGTAAAAATATTGGAGAAAATATCATTACTGTTACAGCTGATGATGGAAATGGAGGTATTTCAACTTGCGATGCAGTTGTAACAGTTATAGGGGAAACAACAACATATAACGGCTCTTGGAATAATGGAGTTCCCGATGCAGGAAAGAAAGCAATTTTCAATAGTAACTACAATACTACAACAGCAGATATAGATGCTTGTTCCTGTGAGATAAGTAATAATGCAACTGTAACTGTTGCAGCTGGAGACTATATAAAGATTGAAGGAAATATTATAGTAAACAGTGGTTCTTCGTTATTTATTGACCACGAAGGTAGCTTAGTACAAGTCGATGACAACGCTACCGTCACCAACAATGGCAATATCACAGTACGCAAGGAGACCCCATTTTTAGCGCCAAGATTTTTTATGGTAATGGGCAGTCCGATGAGTGCGGAGTCACGTTATGGAGTATATGGCAGTTCGATATTGGTGCGTAACCATATAACCGCCAACTTTGTTCCCAACCCGGACGTTGAAGCACAGGATCCTGATGCAGAAAACTTCGCCGATGACGATGGGGACGACTGGCAGGACTATGCCGGAACTGTCAATGCGGGGGAAGGCTATTTGGTACTTCCGCAGCCCGACCTAGC
This sequence comes from Aequorivita sp., assembly GCA_034675805.1. GTDB lineage: Bacteria > Bacteroidota > Bacteroidia > Flavobacteriales > Flavobacteriaceae > Aequorivita. The sequence continues at coordinate 2,855,919 of JAUCCX010000001.1, forward strand.
CAGCAGTGGCTCCTATACCCTTGATTATACTCTGGGGACCTTGAACAACGGACAGGTTGACTACAACGTGACCTACAACGGCACCCAAAATGCCAGTCCGAACGTGGTTGGCAACCCCTACGCTTCCGCAATTGATGCAAATCTATTTATGGACGAAAACAGTATGGTAAACGCTGTCTATTTCTGGGAGCACATTACCACCGCCAGCCACGGCTATCCGGGTTATAAATACAACAACTACGATATGGGCGATATCTCTATGTTCAATGGTTCAGGGGGATTGCCGGCAGCCAATGATCCTGGAACTTCCACCACACCCAATGGCTATATTTCATCCGGACAGGGCTTTGGGTTTAAGGCCACGGCGGCGGGAACCGCAAGCTTCAAGAACTATATGCGCGTTACCGACAACAACGACACCTATAGAAGACCTGGAGCTCCAAGGGACCGTATGTGGTTAAAGGTGACCAATGAAACATATGGGCTTAACAGTACGATGTTGATCAGTTTTTCAGAAGACGCAACAGATGGCTATGATGCGGCATACGATGCGAAGCGCTTGGCCACACCGGTGAGCCTTTACTCCGTATTGGTTACAGGGGAAGAGCTTGCCATCCAAGGGCGCAGTGCCTTTAACGAGAACCAGGAAGTGCCCTTGGGCTTTGTGAGCCAGGTGGAGGAGAACCAAGAGTTCAAGATCTCTATCAGTGAGCTGGATGGTATAGTTTGGCCTGATGTAAAGGTTTATCTGCTTGACAGGACGGTAAATGTGATCCACAATCTAACCGATGCGGATTATATTTTCAAGAGTAAGGAAGGGGCACAGGAGGACAGGTTCGTATTGCTTTTCAAGAGAACATTGGACATCCCGACAAACGAGTTGGAGACTATCAACATTTTCCCCAACCCAACGACAGGCAAAGTGACTATTGTGTCACCAAAGACAATTATCAGTTCTGTAGAGGTATATGACATTCGCGGAAGGAGATTGATGGCAGTGGATACCAACAGTACCCAGTATGTGCTGGATCTATCGAGTTTGCAAACTGCGACTTACTTTGTGAAGATAAATACAGTAGAGGGAACGCTTACCAAGCGGGTTGTGAAGCATTAAATTGTATTCTTTTATTTTTCTTTTAGGGCTGGGGGCAATGTTTCGCTTGACCCCGGCCCTAAAGGGTGACCGTGATTTATGGCTGGATCCTCATTCTTTTCTTTGGGGCTTGGGGGATTGTCTTGGATGACCCCGGCCCTAAAGGGTGACCGTGATTTATGGCTGGATCCTCATTCTTTTCTTTGGGGCTTGGGGGATTGTCTTGGATGACCCCGGCCCTAAAGGGTGGTCGTGATTTATGGCTGGATCCTCATTCTTTTCTTTGGGGCTTGGGGGGAATTTCTTGCGTGACCCCGGCCCTAAAGGGTGGTCGTGATTTATGGCTGGATCCTCATTCTTTTCTTTGGGGCTTGGGGGGAATGTCCGGTATGACCCCGGCCCTAAAGGGTGACCGTGATTTATGGCTGGATCCTCATTCTTTTCTTTGGGGCTTGGGGGGAATGTCTCGCTTGACCCCGGCCCTAAAGGGTGTCCGTGATTTATGGCTGAATCCTCATTCTTTTCTTTGGGGACTGGGGGGAATGTCTTGGATGACCCCGGCCCTAAAGGGTGGTCGTGATTTCTGGCTGGATCCTCATTTTCTTCTTTGGGGCTTGGGGGGAATGTCTTGGATGACCCCGGCCCTAAAGGGTGACCGTGATTTATAGCTGAATCCTCATTCTACCCTTTAGGGGTCGGGGGTAAATCCTTCTCTCCTTTTGGGGCTTGGGGGAATGTCTTGCATGACCCCTGCCCTAAAGGGTGACCGTGATTTATAGCTGAATCCTCATTCTACCCTTTAGGGGTCGGGGGTAAATCCCGCCCTTAAATTGTAGCCAAATCGCCATTCCCCCCTTTAGGGTCCGGGGGTCAAGAATACACCCTGATTTCACTATCTTTAATTGTTTATTACGCGTTGACAATTTTATTAAAACATTCCAATATGCATTCTTCAAAAAACAACAAACAGGATACTGGTATGCACAAAGGTGCACCTTCAAGCATATTTGTTAAAGCAAGAATTCTTAGGGATAATATGACATCTGCCGAAATGAGATTGTGGGAATATCTCAAAAACAAACAATTGGAAGGTTTCAAGTTTAGAAGACAGCACCCTATACATTTATTTATTGCAGATTTTTATTGTCACGAATTAAAATTAATAATCGAATTAGACGGAGGCTATCATAACGAAGAAGATCAAATCCTAAAGGACAAGGAGCGAACAGAGTTATTAAAGTTTCAAGATGTTTCAATTATAAGATTCAAGAATGAAGAAATAGAAAATGATATTGAAAAAGTTTTATCCGAAATAAAATCCTTTATAAAAAGTGACAGGACCTGACCCTGTCCCTAAAGGGTGACCGTGATTTATAGCTGAATCCTCATTCTCCCCTTTAGGGGTCGGGGGTAAATCCTTCTCTCCTTTTGGGCTTGGGGGAATGACTTGGATTACCCCGGCCCTAAAGGGTGCCCGTGATTTATAGCTGGATCCTCATTCTCCCCTTTAGGGGTCGGGGGTAACTCCTTCTCTCCTTTGGGGATTTGGGGGAATGTCTCGCTTGACCCCGGCCCTAAAGTGTGTCCCGTGATTTATAGTTGAATCCCCATTCTCCCCTTTAGGGGTCGGGGGTGACTCCCGCTTCATAATCATATCCGAATCCCATTCCCCCCTTTAGGGGTCGGGGGTAACTCCCGTCCTTAAATAATAGCCGAATCCCATTCTCCCCTTTAGGGGCCTGGGGTAACTCCCGCGCCATAATTATACCCGAATCTCCATTCCCCTTTAGAGGCCGGGAGTAAATCCCAAAACCTATTTTATTTTATATATGTAGTTTGTTTTTATATTAGTTTATTCTGACAAAGTAGTGAAAAGTGTTAAGGAAAGTATTGATTATGTTAATTTTAGCATATATTAGCCGACCAAATCAAATTAAATCCGATGAAAACACCACCTACTTTAAATACTAAACTATTTATTGTCTTCTTATTTGCTGTTTCATTTTCTGTTTCGGCACAAGTTGGAATAAATACAACAACTCCTGGAGACGGGTCAATGCTTGACGTTAATAGTCGCGATAAGGGGATACTGATACCTAGGGTAAGTCTAACCTCTTTAAGCACCTTAGCTCCAGTTACAGTGACGGCTGCTGCGGTAGAAAGCCTTTTGGTTTACAATGATAGCGATGCTGTTGGTGCACCTAGTAAAGGTTATTATTATTGGAATGGTACTGACCGATGGATTCCGATTGCATTTAAAGATGCCGACTTTTTTGAAGTAGGCACTACGGAACCACCTACCGAGATTACACAAGATGTTTGGAGAACTGGAAAAGTGGCTATTGGGAAACTAACACCAGATTCGCCTTTAGACGTTTATAGCGAAGAAGGTCAAAATACAGTGTATATAAAAAGGGGAGGTAATGATAATACAGGTACTCGCGGTCTAGTAGTAGAAAACTTTAACAATGGAAACAAGGAAAATGTCGGCCTAAGGGTCAATATCGTATCAACTGATGATTCAAATAGCGCTGATAGACTTACTGGGCAATATATTAGAGTCGTTAACCCTGGCGGTACACGCGAAACTGTTGGAACTTATAACATTACAGATGCCGGTTCTGGTAACCATACTGGTATGTTGAATAGTTTGGCAGGAACTGAAACTAGTATAAACACTGGAATGGGGAACTATATTTACAATACGGGTAATGGAGTTCATTATGGGATTAGTAACCAATTAAAATTGAAAACTGGGGCTTCTGGTAATACTGGCAGTGGTGATAAGTATGCGGTATATAATAATATTAAGGATAGCAAGGGCAATAATTATGGTGTATATACCGAAGTGGGAGGTACCATTCAAGACAAAATAAGTTATGGAACTTACAATAGAGTTTTTAGTAGCAAAGGAGCAAATGTAGCAGGCTATTTTACAACTACTGATGCTGACCCAAATCCAAAGCCAAAAGATGGTAAGAATTACGCAGCAATTTTTGATAAAGGAAGAGTTGTACTTAAGGATGTAAAAAATTACGCCGATAATAGCGCTGCGGTAAGTGCAGGATTAGAGGTTGGAGAGCTATATAGAACTGGGGATATTTTAAAAATTGTACATTAATAAATTTAATAGACAAAAACTATTAAAAGAAAACGAAGCCCTTAAATCCAAACTAATTCAAACCGAAACCGCAATTAGCGATTTAAACGCAAGATTGTCAGCTTTTGAAAAGGAATAGCTTCACTACATTCTCTTCCAGCATTACAAACAGTAAGCTATTTGCAAAGATAACCGCGGTATAGATAATCTTGACAAAGCCTGACTGAAGTTTAAATAAGGATTTCTTTAATTTCCCTTTAGGTTTAGGGTCAAAAGTTAAAGAAATCCTTATTTCAAAAACCGTCTTTGTTTCGATAAAGACGGTTTTTTTTATTAATATTCATTCGATAACTCCCTAAATCTGAGGTATGAGTAATTTCTTACAAGTACTTAAAAATCATAATAAAAATTTTTATTAAGATATTTTTGACATATTTTAGCCGACTAAACCAAATTAAATCCGATGAAAGCAACATCTATCTTAAAGACCAATTTACTTGTTTGTTTATTATTTGCTGTTTCAGTTTCAGCACAAGTGGGTATCAATACCACAACTCCTGGAGACGGGGCAATGCTGGACGTTAATAGTAACAATAAAGGCATATTAATACCCAGAGTGAGTCTACCGCTTTAAGCACTTTAGCTCCTGTTACAGTAACCGCTGCAGCAGAAGAAAGTTTACTGGTTTACAATGATAACGATGCTCCTGGAGCGCCGAGAAAAGGTTTTTATTATTGGAATGGTACAGATCGTTGGATTCCTATAATATCTAGAGATGCCGACTTTTTTGAAGTAGGCACTACGGAACCACCAACCGAGATTACACAAGATGTTTGGAGAACTGGTAAAGTGGCGATTGGGAAAGCAGCACCTTCTTACGCATTAGATATTCAAAGCGATACTGAAGATTTGGCTGTTAATATTACAAGAGGAGGATCATTAGCTGGAAATAGCTATGGTTTAAAGGTGAATAATTCTAGTTCTGGAGTAGGAGTGCACCGTGGAATTGTAAGCGAAGTGAATTACAATGTACCTGGAACAGCTACAGATAGACATATCGGCTTATTTACTTCAGTTCAGGGTCTTAATCCAGCTAGTGGTGGCACAAATACTAATGAAAATATCGGAATATACAATCAATTAGCGAATGGATCTGGTAGTCATACCGGATTTTTTAATAGTTTGTCCGGAACAGAAGACAGTAAAAATGTAGGTATCTCAAATTATATAACTAATGGGGGTAATAAAGAGCATTATGGAGTATCTAATATTCTTGGTGCTGGTGCTGCTGAAAATGCTACTGGTAACCATACTGGTGTATATAATCAAATTACGGGTGCAGGTTTGAATATAGGTACGCATAATAAAATAAATAATGTAGCTGCTGGTAAAATAGGATATGGGACTTATAATGAAGTTAATGGTGCTGGAGCTGGGACTTATGTTGGAGGCTATTTTACATCAACAGGCACAAATGGAACGCATTACGCAGCTATTTTTGATCAAGGAAATGTTGGGATTGGTACAGCTTCGCCAACAGAAAAACTAGAAGTTAAAGGTAAAATTAAAGCAACAACTCTTCATTTAACAAATGTTCCTCAGTATTCTAGTAATGGTAATGCAAAAGCTGGTGGTTTAGTTGCGGGTGATGTATATATGCAAAGTACTTCTATTCATAATAGTGATGAAGTTAAAGGAACATTAAAAATTGTTTATGATTAAAAAAATAAATAAACCCTTTTACCTCAAAATATATGAAGCAACATTACCCCAAAATTTTCTATATGAAAAACCAATACGCATTTATTATAGCCTTCTTTCTAGCAATTTTTTCAACAAAAGCCCAAGTTACCCCCACCGGCAATTGGGCCCAAATTGGCAATGCTAATTTAAGCATCGTTTATAATGATGCCGATAATGGCGATGACGTAGGGGATGGTGCTGTACTTGTTGATGGTCAGTCCGCAGTGGTAGGGCAGGGTGTTACCTTTACTTTTGAAGGGAAAATGACAAACGGGCAGGCTATTAGTATTAGCACGTATACGTATAACCAAAGAGCTTCGTATGTAAAATTTAAAATTGAGCTGTATAACCAAACAGATAATAGGGTTTTAAAAACTACAACTTCAGATATTACTATAAACGGGAATGACCCTACACCCGTACTAACAACGCTAACCTATACAGCCCAATCTAACGATGCCAACGATGTGTTACAAGCACGCTATATTAGAACAGATGATGGCAATACTGCTAGAGACTTTAATATAGACAATTTAAAACTTAACGGCACATTTGTACCGCTTAATTTAGCACCGCCTTCAGGAGCTTGTCCGTTTACTGTAACTCCAGATTTGCCTTTAATAGCTTCAGATGGCACCATAGAAGCAGAGATTACTACCGTAGTAAATCGTTTTTCAGATGATTACTTAGGTACTAGTGCCCCTACTGCTGGACAAATGACGACAGCCAACAATGCTTATGCCGCTTTAAACATCAATGTCTCTGGAAGTACTATAACCGGAAATCCTATTACTAACTTTAATACGTTAACCTTTTTAAAAACCTTTGCACAGCAATTAAAATTTCACCCAGAAGATACAAGTACGAAGACCAAGGCGAACCGTGCGGTTTGGCTTACCTCAAAATACTTTTGTGAAGGCTCTTTACCTTTAAATGATCAGTTGTATGATTATCAAAAATTTGCAAGGCCAACTACCTTAATGAAGGATTTTTTAGATCCTGTAGTTAAGGATTTATTTGGTTATACCTTGTATATGCACTCCGTACAATTTGAGCATTATTGGGTGGCTAATTACGATGTAAATTATCAGGCTGCAAACGGTACTATTGTTACTGATGTAATTTATAATATTTCAGATGTTTTGTTGGCCTATAGTCTATGGCAAAAGACAGATAAAGACCGCTATCGTTATATGCGAGCGTACAAGCGTTATATGGATAGGTTCTTTTCACACACTCCGGGAGCTTCTGAAGGAATTAAAGTAGATGGCACAGGATTTCACCATAGAACTGCCTATAATAACTATATGTATGCTTATAATACTGCTGCCAGTATATTATCCTATTTAGAAGGAACCCGTTTTCAGGTGGAACAAGATAATTACAAAGTCTTTCGTGAAGCATTTTATACCCAATACATTCAAGCGAATGACAGTGGGGTACAAGGCTTTGCAACATCAGGAAGAAACCCACAAAGTAGAACCAATACGCTTAGCAAATCTGCATTAAAAACATTGGCTATTGCAGGCGGTAGTATATTAGGTCTTTCTACTGCAGATCCAGTTCTTGCAGGCCTGTATAATAGACTTTATGGCGTGGATCCCGCTTTTGGTTATAGTGAAGTTACTCCTTTTGAAGAAGGGTTTTCCCAATATAATTACGCCCACGCGGGAAGTTATAGAAAGAATAATTGGGTAGCTTTTACTAAAGGGTTTTCAGACTATATGTGGGGAAGTGAGATTTATGTGCCACAGAACAGATACGGCCGTTACCAAAGTTATGGTACATTGGAAATTATTTATCCGGGCGACAGATTAACTGGAAATGGCTATGATGTAGATACTTGGGACTGGAACTACAATCCTGGGACTACGGTAATTAGACTGCCTTGGGATAAACTACACGCCGAACGCGGAAGAATTGACGAACTACAGCAAAAAAGATTTGTGGGAGCTTTAACTTTTAAGCATAAAGAGAGTACAGCGCTTTCAAGCAATTTTGGGAACTATGGCTTATTTGCTATGGATTTTCGAGAAAAAACAGGTCAAGGTTTTGGAGTTGTGCATAGCGGTGAAAACCATAACAACACCTTTACGTTTAAAAAATCCAATTTCTTCTTTGACGATATAATTGTCTCTTTGGGAAGTGGAATTTCAAATAGCGGTAGTGCTGGGCCAACAATAACAACTTTATACCAACGTCGTGATAATTCTGGAAATAACCCGATTGTAAATGGTACTGCTCAATCTTCTATGGGCGAGGTTTCTTATGGTAGCGGTACAAATAATTGGTTAATCAGTAATTATAGCACTGGTTTTTATGTACCAGCTGGAAGTGGATATAATATTAAAGTGAAAAAAGAAGCACAAAAAAACCCGAATCAAGATCAAATTTGGCCAGTGGATTATAGTGGAAATCCAACAGCGACTTATTATACTGGGTATTTGGATCACGGAACAAATCCTTCCAACAAGGGTTATGAATATATTGTAAAACCAGCGACTACTGTTGGAGAAATGCAAGCTCTACATACAGCTGTTCAAGGAGGAAACAAACCTTATGTTGTGCACAGGAAAGATGCAACTGCACATATAGTTCAATATTTACCAAAGAATATTTGGGGCTATGCCTTTTTTGGAAGTGCCTCTAATTTAAGCTATGACTATGTAAAAGGGGTAAACGGATCCTGTTTGTTGATGACGGAATACAACAGTACGGATGAAACCATTCTGGTTGCTCTTAACAATCCTGATCTTGGTATTACGTTTCAGTCCTTCAATCCTTCCGTGGTTGTTGAAAAACGACTTACATTAAATGGAGAGTGGCATTTGGTTACTTCTGACCCTAGTGTAAGTATTGTTTCTGCGAATGCGAGTCAAACTGTTGTGGCATTTACAACTGTTGATGGCGCGGCTTTAGAAGTCTTATTACAAAAAGGACCAGAGACTTGTAGTGGCGGCTTAACAACTTATTCAGGAAGCAGCTGGAGCAATGGGGTTCCAACTGCTACAAAGAAGGCGGTTTTTACAAAAGATTACAACACTTCAAGTGGAAATATAAATGCTTGTAGCTGTGAAATCAAAGAAGGCGCGAGTGTAACCGTAGGCGCTGGAAAATATATGAAGATTGAAGGCAACATTAGCGTAAACGGAAAGCTATTTGTTGATCACGAGGGAAGCTTGGTACAGGTAGATGACAATGCCCTTGTTTTGAACAATGGGAGTATTACTGTGCGGAAGGTTACTCCAACGCTAGCGCCAAGATTTTTTATGATAATGGGAAGTCCTATGACGGCTGAGACACGTACTGATGTTTATGGCAGCTCTATCTTGGTGAGAAATCATTTAACAGGTAACTTTGTTCCAGATCCAGATGTTGCAGCACAATTTCCTTTAGCAGAAAACTTTGCCGATGACAATGGCGACAACTTTCTAGACTATTCAGGAACGATAAATGCAGGGGAGGGGTATTTAGTCCTTCCGCAACCTGATTTGGCGAGTAGTGGTTCCTATACCCTAGATTATAAAAAAGGAACATTGAATAATGGAGAGGTTTTGTTTAATGTGCTTTACAACGGTACCCAAAATGCCAGTCCTAACGTTGTAGGTAATCCGTACGCCTCGGCCATCAACGCCAATCTATTTTTGAGCGAGAACAGTATGATTAATGCCGTGTATTTCTGGGAGCACCTTACCACTGCTAAATCGACCTATCCAGGTTATAAGGTGAACAACTACGATATGGGCGATATCTCTATGTTCAACAGCTCTGGAGGGGTGAAAGCAGCCAACGATCCAGGAAACTCCACCAAGCCCAACGGCTTCATATCCTCTGGACAAGGTTTTGGATTTAAGGCAACTGCTGCGGGAACCGCGAAATTCAAGAATTATATGCGCGTTACGGACCATAACGATACCTATAGAAGACCTACCGCAGCCAAAGACCGTATTTGGCTTCAGGTTGATAATGAAACTTATGGGCTGAGTAGTGGTATTTTGATCAGTTTTTCAGAAGATGCAACAGATGGCTATGATGCGGAATTCGATGCCAAGCGCTTGGCTACACCGGTGAGCCTTTACTCCGTATTGGATACTGGAGAAGAGCTTGCGATTCAAGGCAGAAGTGCCTTTAATGAAAACCAAGAAGTACCCTTGGGCTTTGTGAGCCAGGTAGAGGAAACCCAAGAGTTTAAGATTTCAATCAGTGAGTTGGATGGAATCGTTTGGCCAGAGGTACAAGTATATCTACTTGACAGAATGCTAAGTGTGATACACAATTTAACCGATGCGGATTATATTTTCAAGAGCAACGAAGGCACACAAAAGGACAGGTTTGTATTGCTTTTCAAGAGAACGTTGGACACCCCGGCAAACGAGTTGGAGAGTATCAGTATTGTCCCGAACCCTACCAAGGGCAACCTCACAATCTTCTCGCCAAAGACGGTGATCAATTCCGTAGAGGTGTATGATATTCGTGGAAGGCGATTGATGAATATTGAAAATAACAGTACTCAATATGCGCTTGATCTCTCAAGTTTCCAAACGGCCACTTATTTCGTCAAGATAAATACGCAAGAAGGAACTCTTACTAAAAGAGTTGTTAAGCATTAAAAAGTAAAATATATTTTTATAAAACCGTCTTTGTTTCGGCAAAGACGGTTTTTTTATATTTAGAAATCTCAAAGAATAAATCTAAAAATTCTTAATTTTGGGGCTGATTATGGACAAAGAACTTAGTAAGCAAGAGCTTCACAATCTTGCGATGAATATTGTTGGGAAACAGCTGCAAGCCGAAGGCTACGAGTTTTTAGGAGTTAACTCCAAGTTGAAAAGGGACCCGCAGTTTGTAGTTTTAAAGGAGAAGGTACTTCACTTTATAATTGTCCGCGCTGTAACGTATCCAGAAGATGCCCACGCGTATGACCCTGTGTTAATGAAAACCATTAAGGAGCACGCAGATAAGTTTGAGGCAAGAACTTTTTATGCCGGAGTGGGCCTCGGCCACGGTAGCGATTATGGGAAGCCTGTTTTACGAGATGAGGATTACACTATGGTGTACAAGGGCTTGCAAGAAATCAAATGATGCTTTATGTCTAAAGTTGGCATATAGTTTCTCATCGTCCGTGCACTAAAATCCCCCTAAACTTTACGACCTTTGTCATTAAAATTTCCATAAGATGAAATATCTATCGCTTTTATTGATTTTACTCTTTGTTTCGTGCGGAAACAAAGATCCTGAAGCTCTTCTTTTTCAAGGGGAAGCATTTGGCACTACTTATAATATTCAATTGTATTCTAAAAAGGATGTCAACTTTCAAAAAGGCTTAGATTCTGTTATTGCGGCGGTAAATCATTCTGTTAGCACGTATATACCGGATAGCGATATTTCTAAAGTAAACAAGGGGGATTCCACGGTTGTTGTGGATTCGATTTTTAAGGAGGTATTTGAAATTTCAGCAGAGGTCAATAAGAGAACGAATGGGTATTTCGACCCGACAATAGGGGTACTCCGAAATGCCTATGGGTTTGGGGATGTTAAGCCATTGAAGAATATAGACAGTGTTACTTTGGATTCATTGATGAAATATGTGGGTTTTCATAAGGTGAGACTTAATCAGGACGGGACTATTTCTAAAGAATTTCCTCAGATTTATTTCGACTTTAATGCGGTGGCAAAAGGTTTTGGGATTGATTGCCTTGGACGTTATTTGGAGTCCGTTGGGGTAAAGGATTACTTGATTGAATTGGGAGGTGAGATTTTAGCCAAAGGTGAAAATCTTTCAAAAAATCAGGATTGGGTAGTGGGTATAGAAACGATAAATTCGGAATTGGATGACAGAAGCTTTGCAGCTTCTGTAAAACTTAAAAATGTGGGGATGGCTTCTTCTGGGAATTACCGGAAATTCAGACTTGATTCCGCCACTGGAAAGAAATATGTGCATACTTTAAATCCGCTTACTGGATCTGCAGAACAAAGTGATGTAACAAGTTCAACAGTTATAGCGCCCACTTGTGGGGAAGCGGATGCTTATGCCACTTCTTTTATGGCGTTGGGGATCGAAAAATCTAAAGCCCTGTTGAAAGACCTTCCTAATGTTGAGGCATATTTGACTTATACGGATTCTTTGAACCAGGACCAGGTTTTTATTACTGATGGTTTCAAAAAACGTTTAGGGAATTAACCTTTCTGACAAACAGGAATCAGTTCCCCTTTCGGCAATCTGTATTTTTCCACTTCTTCTTTTGTAAGGGTATTGGTATAGTTCACAGGATTAACTTGGAACCCTATACTTTCAAGTTTTGTAAAGTAATCCATTCCATACACACGAACGTGGTCATATTGACCGAAGATTTTTGCACGTTCTTTTGGGTCGGTAATGCTGTTGTCTTCAAAAGTAGTTTTTAAATCGGATTTATAGGGAACCTGTAGGATTGCGGTGCCTCCCGGGGCTAATACTCTATAGATTTCTTGCATTGCCTTTGTGTCGTCTGGAATGTGTTCCAAAACGTGGTTGCAGATTATAAAATTAAATTCATTATCCCCGAATGGCAAATCGCAGATATCCGCTTTTACATCGGCAATAGGAGAATTTAGATCGGTGGTTGTATAATCCAGATTCTTCATTTTTCTAAATATCTTATAGAAAGCTTGCTCAGGTGCAAAGTGAAGTACTTTTAGATTATCAGTAAAAAACCCCGTTTCATTTTTTAGATAAAGCCAGAATAACCTGTGCCGCTCTAATGAGAGCGTTCCAGGTGAGAGCACGTTTTCGCGGACAACTTCGTATCCATAAGGCAGAAACTTCCTATAAGACTTCCCGTCAATTGGATCTGTATATTTATTTCCTTTTAAAAAAAAAGCAAGCACGGGCCTGCCAATAATACTCAGTCTTATGAGTAATGGGCGGGGAATGGTATTTAGGATTTTTTTGAACAATAGTTGAAAATCATTTTATCTTAAAAATTCCGCGTTCTCTGCGGTTTAGGATTCACCACAGAGGCACAGAGGTCGAAATATTTTTTATTTATTTAATACCCATTTTGCTGTAAAACTTTGTGTTCTCTGTGTCTCTGTGGTATGAAATTCACCACATAGGCAAAGAAGTCCCAAACTAAAATGGCTTTTATTTATATTTATTAACTTGCTATCCAGATCTCCATAAAACTCAGCAAACCTCCGCGTAATAACCTTTATCTCTCCTAAACTCCTAAACTCCTAAACTCCTTCTCCTCATCACTAACAATCCCCAAAGCCTCATATATATAATCAAAAGTAGAAAGCAATTCTGGTTTTCCGTTGACGATAGCAACATCGTGCTCAAAGTGCGCACTTGGAAGCCCATCTAAGGTTACAATAGTCCAACCGTCGCTCAGTTGTTTTATTTTATATGTCCCCAGATTTATCATTGGTTCAATGGCAACTGTCATTCCTTCAATAAATTTCTTACCGCGACCACGGCGACCGTAATTTGGCATTTCTGGATCTTCGTGCATTTTTCTTCCCAGCCCGTGCCCCACAAGCTCACGCACTACGCCATAGCCCTGTGCTTCACAGTAAGTCTGAATTGCATATCCAACGTCGCCTACTCGATTTCCGACTTTCAATTCGCGAATTCCGATATACAGAGATTCTTTTGTGATTTTCAGAAGCTTTTTAAGTTCCGGAGTAACTTCACCTACTTCAAATGTATATGCGTGATCCCCGTAGAACCCGTGTTTAATGGCACCGCAATCAATTGCGACAATATCCCCTTCCTTTAATGGGATATCTGTTGGTAGACCGTGTACCACCGCTTCGTTTACACTAGTTAGCAAGGTAGAAGGGCAGTCATACAATCCCAAGAATCCTGGAATTGCATCTTGAGAACGGATGTATTCCTCAGCTAGTTTATTAAGCCGATTGGGGGTTACACCAACTTTCACTTCCTTTGCCAGCATTCCCAAAGTGCGGGATACTACTAATGCACTTTCGCGCATCAATTCAATTTCTTCTCTTGTTTTTGGAATTATCATAATGCTATTTTAAAAAGGAAAACAATCCCTTTTTCTGAGTTTTAGGTTTTGTAGGAGAAGGTTCACCAATAAGTTCTTGGTATATTTCGCCCCAACTTTTTAATCCGCCAATGTTGCGATCGTCAATGAAAACGTCGGCATGAATTTTACGACTGTATGAACTGTCGAATTCTTCTTCGGGGAAACTTTTGTTAACGGCATAAAAAACAATGCCATTTTCTTTACAGAATTTCTCAGCCTCATCTAAAGCACGTCCTTTTCTGTATGTCCATAATATGAGTCGATGCCCTTCACTCTGTAGTTTTTTCAGGGTGTCAAAAGCAAAAATAATAGGTCGGCCAATACCTGGATATTCATCTTCAACAATGGTTCCGTCAAAATCTATGGCTATGGTAAGTGTTTCTCTCATCATCTTCATTTTTCAAGGCGCAAAATTACGAAGAATTATAACGATGCCAATGGATTATTCAGCGTAAGCGTGCTTGTAATCTTTTCCGCTCAAAATAGCCAACATATCCTTCTCAAGAGTTTCAATTGGGTATTCCACAATTCTGCCTAATTCTTTTTCGTTTTGATAGAAAATAATGGTGGGAACATTAGAGATATCCTTTCCGTCCTCGAAACCTTGTGGAGTCGTTTTTTCTTCTGAAACAGTAATTAGGGTGAGGTTTGATTCGTCAAAACCAGCTTCGTCTAAAATTTTGTATAAATGTGGAACATCCCGCTGGCTGTCTTCACACCAAGTACCCATAAACAACAGAATGGATACATCTTTTAGAAGTGGCCTAAGCTTCTCCAAAGTTTCTGGATCTGCTTTGTAATCTTGATATCCAGGATTGAACCATTCTTTAAAAGCATCCATTTCAAGTCCGTTTCTATTGGCTTTTCCAATAAGCATTATAGATTCCTCATAAGGAATAGTGTCATTCATTTTTTCAGTGTTTAATTTTTGGGAATCTACATTTGTTATTTCGGAAGCACTTTTTTCAATTTTATTTTTTTCTTTGGAAGAATTGCAGGCAACTATTGTAATTGCCGAAAGGATAAGAAATATTTTGTTCATTGTTTTTGTTTTAAAATCGACGAAATTTATTTTTTTTCTGAAAGTAAGAATCTATTTCTAAATATTTCTCTTTCATTAAACTTAAGGCAAATGCCGCGGCAGAAGCACTGAAAACTGAAAAATCAAAAGCACCTTTTATTCCTGTTGAAAAGGTCATTGATAGAGCGAATAGTAGTAGAAGAAGTCCGCTTAGCTTTGCGAAGAGTTCTGTTTTGAACCCTATAAGGAGAAACACTGCAAAACCAATTTCTGCTACAGTAGCAATAATTGCCAAGGTGGGAATAAACGAGAGGGGAATCCAAGGGTTTATTATTTCGGTATATTCTAGAAAGCTGTTCCAATTTCCCCAGACTGATACATCATTTGGCCATAATCCAAATCGATCCGCAGAGGCGGATAGAAATCCTGCTGAAATTGCGAGTCGGAGAAAGAGTTTGATTATTTTTTTCATAAATCAAATTTAATGAAATTTATCGTCGTTCCATTTTGCAGGGTTGTTTATAATATAAGTTTTTATGTTTTGATAGGCCTTTTCATTGCAAATAATGTGGTCGTGGTAATTGGATTGCCAAAATTTATTGTTGCGATTGAAATTTTTAATGGGCAATTCCATTTCGTCAATTAAATCATCGATTTTATTTGTTGTCCTTGATTTGAATCCTGCGATGAATGATGAAATGGATTTTGGTTTCCGGATGGGCACAAACTCACGGCCCAGGGCGAAGGATTCGTGCCATTCCCGTTCTACGATTTTTCCAAAATCGGATAAAATCATTTTATGGTTTTCAATTTTCCCCAAAATAATGTTTTTGGTTTTGGCAGCAGAGGGTTATGAAATAGTAGGTAGCCGACGAATAATCCCAGTTGGGTTTTCGGTGAGATTATTCTGTATCTATTTTGAAATTTGCTCATCTTTTCAAATGATTCCAAAATATTCTAATTATCTAAAGTCTTAGATCAAGGATTTCTGTGTCATTATTTCGGGTTTGTCAATCCCCATTATATCAAGAATGGTAGGAGCGATATCGCCCAAAATTCCATTTCTAACAGTTTTGATTTCATTGTCTACAACAATAATTGGAACAGGATTTATGGTGTGGGCTGTATTTGCAGAACCATCAGGATTTCGCATAGTTTCACTATTGCCGTGGTCTGCGATTATTATGGTTACATAATGGCTTGCCAAGGCTTGCTCTACGATTGCTCTTACGCAGTTATCCACCGTTTCACACGCTTTTATCGCAGCTTCAAAAACACCGGTATGGCCTACCATATCTGCGTTTGCAAAATTCAAACAAATAAAATCCGCCGTTTCTTTTTCGATTTCAGGTAAAATCATATCCCGCAGATCGTAAGCACTCATTTCAGGTTTTAAATCGTATGTTGCGACTTTAGGGGAAGGGCAAAGAATACGTTTCTCGCCTTCAAAGGGGATCTCTCTTCCGCCCGAGAAGAAGAAGGTTACGTGTGGATATTTTTCAGTTTCCGCTATTCGGATTTGCTTCTTTCCGTTCTTTTCCAATACCTCGCCTAAAGTTTCGTGTAGATCTTCTTTGTTGTAAACTACGTGTATATTTCCGAAGGAATGATCATAATTGGTAAGTGTTACGAAATAAAGTGGAAGTGTTTTCATTCCAAATTCTTCGTGATCTTTTTGCGTCAGGACTTCGGTTAATTGTCTGCCGCGGTCAGTTCTAAAGTTAAAGAAAATCACTACATCATCGCTTTCAATAGTGGCGACCGGTTTTCCGTCGGGATTGGTCATTACAATTGGTTCAATGAATTCATCAGTAATTCCCTCCGCATAACTCTCCTCTATACTCTTTATAGCATTGTGGGATGGTTTTCCTTCTCCGAATATTAAAAGATCGTATGCTTTTTTTACGCGCTCCCAACGTTTGTCCCTATCCATAGCATAGTAACGTCCGATGATTGAAGCTAATTTCCCACCTGTTTTTTCTAAATGATTTTGAAGGTCTTCAATAAAACCTTTTCCAGAATGTGGATCTACATCGCGGCCGTCTGTAAAGGCGTGAACGTACATATCTTTCAAACCGCTTTGTTGCGCTGCGGTAAGCAAGCCTTTTAGATGGTCAATGTGGGAATGCACTCCTCCATTGGAAACGAGTCCTAAAAAGTGTACTTTCTTGTTGTGGCTTTTAGCGTAATCGAAAGCTTTTTGTAGTTCTGGTTCGCTATTTAGCGTTCCATTTTCTACAGCCATATTTATTTTAGCGAGATCTTGGTAAACTATTCGCCCCGCACCAAGGTTCATATGTCCCACTTCGCTATTGCCCATTTGACCGTCGGGTAACCCAACATTCATTCCGTGAGTAAGCAAATTTGCGTGAGGATATTTTTTATATAGGGAATCTATAAAAGGTGTATCGGCTTGGGCGATGGCAGAAACGGTAGGATCCTGCGTAACTCCCCAGCCATCGAGAATCATTAAAAGGACTTTTTTATTCATAATGTAAAGATACGAAGGCTTGTTTGGAAATTTAATTTTGTAGGGATTTTAAATTCCTTTTCTAGTATTAAATTTTAGGCAGGAGTTTTGGATTAATGTCTAAAAT
This sequence comes from Aequorivita sp., assembly GCA_034675805.1. Classification (GTDB taxonomy): domain Bacteria; phylum Bacteroidota; class Bacteroidia; order Flavobacteriales; family Flavobacteriaceae; genus Aequorivita. The sequence continues at coordinate 2,873,506 of JAUCCX010000001.1, forward strand.
ATTCTCTTTCACATATCTTGAAACGAAGGCGTCGGAAAAATGTTCATTCCCCATTAACTTCTCTTCGGAAAGTATTTTCTTTACATCAATCTTTTCTTTGTATTCCTTTAGCATTGGGATCGATATGGGCGCATAGCTGAAATGCCAAGGCTCATATTTAAAACCTTTGCGGTTGCCATTGTCCGTATAAACTTCATAGAAGTCAAATTTTTCAGCGTTTTCATCCAACCATAATTTCAGTTTGCAGTATGGGCCATTGCCGTGAAAATTTTCAGGCATCAATACATTTGCGGGACGTGGAGCGTTGGCGTCTATTATATCTAAATCTGTTCCCCAATGATGGCGGGAAGTGCCGGGGATGGTGGAATATTCTATAATCTTCTCAATCGCTTTTTCAGGCGTCAGGCCCTCAGAAGTAAAGCGTTTGTACTTCCCCTCAAAGATTTCCTTTTGTCGCTGAAAACTTCGGTATGCAGAAACTACTTCAATATTTATTTTTTCTTTGGCAGCAGCTGTTTTCATTCGGTTGAATGCTTCCTTTGCGGTTTTGTGCATTTTGGAAGTATAGCTATCGCCAATAATATCTGGGTTTCCTTTGCCAATTAATTGGTTTCGGGTAAATTCTTCGGTGAAATTTTTAAATGACAAGTGCGGAAAGGTTGCGATGCCTATACCTACAATACCTGAAAGTTTGATAAATTCTTTTCTTTTCATTAAATGTGAAGCTTCTAAGTTTTTGAGGTTACTAAATTCGTCAAAATTAAATTAAGAGTCTGTGACTCCTTCTCTAATTAATTCAAATTTGGGAATTGGAGATGTGTTTTTATCAAGAAAACCAAAGTATTTTATACATTTACTAACCTCTTAAAAATTGAAATATTATGGCTTTCAAGAAACTATTTGTCGTTTTGCTGCTTTCTATTTTCGGTGTAGCCTCTCTAACTGCCCAAAACGTACTAATAAGCAATAGCAATTCCCCCAATGAACCTTCTATAAAGATGAATCCACTGAACACTGATATTCTTGTTGCGGGTGCCAACCTTAACAACGTTTATAACAGTAGTGATGGAGGGCTTACTTGGAGTAAGCAAACAATGACTTCCAGCTATGGTGTTTGGGGTGATCCATCTTTTGATGTAGATACTGATGGTAACTTTTATTATTTCCATCTTTCAAATCCTTCAAGCGGGAACTGGATTGACCGGATAGTTTGCCAGAAATCAACTGATAATGGGGATAATTGGAGCAGTGGAACATATATGGGGCTAAATGGCACTAAGGCGCAGGATAAGCAATGGAGTGTTGTTGACAGAACCAACAATAATATTTATGTGACGTGGACGCAATTTGACACCTATGGGAGTAGCAATCCGAACGATAAATCAATCATTCGATTTTCAAAATCGACTGATCGCGGACAGACCTGGTCTGCTGCTAAAAAGATAAATAGTGTAGATGGAAATTGTATAGATGAAGACGATACCGTTGAAGGCGCTGTTCCTGCTGTTGGTCCAAATGGGGAGATTTATGTGTCTTGGGCAGGCCCCAACGGACTTGTTTTCAACAGATCCTTGGATGAGGGAGAAACTTGGTTGGCAGAAGAAATTAAGATTGATCCAATGCCAACAGGCTGGGATTATGGCATTCCGGGAATAAGTCGCGCAAATGGGATGCCGATAACCAAATGCGATCTTAGCGGCGGACCTAACCACGGGACCATATATGTAAACTGGAGTGATCAACGCAATGGTGAAAACGATACAGATATCTGGATGAGCAAATCTACAGACGGTGGCGATACTTGGAGCGGCCCAATTAGAGTAAATGACGATCCGCCTGGAAAACAACAGTTTTTCACTTGGATGGACATTGACCAAACCAATGGCAATCTGTTTTTTGTTTTTTATGATCGAAGAGCATATAGCAGTAACCAAACCGACGTTTATCTTGCATATTCAGTTGATGGTGGCACAACTATCACAAACAAAAGGATCAGCGAATCTCCTTTTACCCCAAATTCGGGAGTCTTCTTTGGTGACTATACCAATATAGTTGTTCACGATAACATAGTTCGCCCAATTTGGACCCGCTTAAATGGCGGTCAACTTAGTATTTGGACAGATGTCACACCATCCCCAATTCTCTTTGCAGGAAATGGTGCGGCACAAGTAAACGAGGTTGTGCAATACCCAAATCCGGCTAGTGAAATAAGCTATGTCTCTTTTAAACTTCACGAAGAATCACAGGTAAGCATCGACCTTTTTGATATGCAGGGTAGAAAGGTATATACCGTAATGAAGAATGAAACCAAGGGCTATGGCAAGTATATTATCCCTATGAATTTAAGTGAAATGAAACTTGCCAATGGAAGCTATTTTTGCAAACTGACAGTGAACGGAACTTCTAAGACTCTTAAAATGATTGTAATTGAATAATGACCTCCAAAACTAAAATCAGTATTAAAATTATTCCTTCTTCTGATATATTGAGCATTCTTCCGCTAATGCAGAAACTTGAAAATTATTCTATTTCAGAAGAAGTTTCAAAAGAGCGAATACAGGAAATGACTACTCAAAATTATGAATGTCTCGGTGTTTACGATACCGATACATTAATAGGTATTTGTGGCTTGTGGTTTCAAACGCGTCACTATGCCGGCAGAAGTCTGGAAGTAGACCACGTTATTATTGAAGACTCATACCGAAGTCTTGGCATCGGGAAAATGCTAATGGAGTTTGTTTACGATTACGCCCGGAAAAAATCGTGTAATTGGATCGAGTTGAATACTTATGTACACAATTTTCCCTCACATAAATTCTATTATAATCAAGGTTTTGTAGCAAAGGGATATCATTTTGTTAAAGAGCTTTGATCTGTAACAAAGCTAGTAGAACTTTCGCCATCTGGGCTCATATCCAAGTAATCGCCATTTATAAATAAGATACCGTTATCATAGTCTTCATAGTTTAATCCTTTTTCATTATAACTTTTCCATTCACTTAATTCTATATAGCAATGTCCTTCTTTGTTTTTCTGCCAAGTACCGTGATTTGTTAATATGACATCTCCTTCTAGATAAGTATGTACAAAAGTTCCGTCAGTATTAATGTCTAAATAATTAATCGCCTCAGAATTATTTTTGCATATATATCTGTGTGTTATGTTTTGGCTACAAGGCTGCAAATTGAGACAGCTTTGAAATATTAGAGCTGAAATTACCATTAGAAGCATTAGGTCTTTTCTGAATTTCACAATAAGCAATATATTAAATTAACCTCCTAACTTTGAAAAATCCGAATCACTTTCCAGCTCATAAGGCTCCTTTCCTTGCTCAAAAACACGAGCCTTTAATTCACCTTTTAATTTAATTTCATTGCCTTTTACGCGCAACCAACTTCCTTCACGAAGTCCAATCACGGGGATTGTATTTTGAGTGTGAAATTCCGCAATTCGAGTTTCGCGGGTTTCACCCATATGTTTGCTACTCGGGTCCGGATCCAGATAATGTGGGTTGAGGTTGAAGGGAATTACGCCCAAGGTTTTAAAAGAAGGGGGATACACTATTGGCATATCGTTAGTAGTCTGCATAGAAACTCCGCAAATATTACTACCTGCACTGGTGCCCATATATTGCAATCCGTTAAAAATAGCTTCGCGAAGTGGCTGCATCAACTCCAAACCGTAGAGAGCCTTTACCAAAACAAAAGTATTACCGCCACCGGTGAAGGCTCCTTTTGCATGTTTTAGGGCTTCTATGGGGTCGCTAAACGTGTGTAAGCCAATTAGTTTCTTCCCAATTTTCTCGAATGTCTGAGCTGCTTTCGCTGTGTAGGCATCGTGGCTCATACCGCCAGGACGAGCGAAGGGAATAAAGATTACTTCTTCGGTATCTTTAAAAAGCGCGGCCATCTCATCAGTTAGATAATCTAGATAATCGCCTCCATAAACGGTGCTTGTACTTGCTATTATAAGGTTTTTCATTGGTTCTTGGATTTTCCCTTCAGTTGCGATTATAGTTCGAAGAGTGATTTTAAACAAATATGTAAATTTACCATTGAAAATGGAAACTTTAGGTTTTAAGTAACAAAACAAATCCGTATTTTTAATGAATGACAAAACAACTACTCCTTTTATTATTTATTCTGGCTTCTCCAATACTTTTTGCTCAGGATATTGACCGTACCAAAGTTTCTGGAAAAATTCACGTTCCTTCAGGTGAGGATGCTGAAGGTATCTCAGTGTATAATATTTCCTCCCAAAAAGGAACTATTACTGATGCCAATGGCGGTTTCGAAATCGAAATAGCCGAAAACGATCGCATTCAGATAACCGCACTGCAATACCAATCTTTTACGGTTGTTGTTGATAAAGGAATAGTGGAACGGAAGCTAATAAATATCTTCCTAAACCCTGCCGTAAATCAGTTGGAGGAAGTGGTGGTCCGACCTTATGATCTTTCTGGAAACATAAATGTAGATGTAAAGAAAATCCCAACCTATAATGTCACAAAAGATTGGGATTTGAGTTATGGCGCCTTGGAATACGGTTATAATTTTAAACCAGATGATAAAACTTCTGTTTCTGGGAATGCTGCAGAGGAAGCACTCCATTCAAACGATTTAAAAGATGGTGCAAATGTCCTTGCTATTTTAGGTGGCGTTGCCCAATTACTTTTTCCCAACGGAAAGAAGATTTCAATTGTGGAGCAAAACCAAAAACAAGCATTGATAAGCAATAATATTCAACAGCGGTTTAGTAAAGACTTTATTGCAGCCAATTTTGATATACCAGAAGATAAGGCAGTAGATTTTCTTTTTTTCGCACAAGAAAATGGCCTAGATCAAAATTTATTGAAATCTGAAAATGAGATGCAGTTAATGGAATTTCTTAACGAGAAAAGCAAGGAGTATAAAGCTCGCCAGTTAGACGGAAAATAAAAAATTGTAATTTCATCCAATATAATTTGTCTAATCATCAGGTTGTGCTATTTCTCAATATGAAGTTTTTACGCATTTTTCTTTTATTAATAATAGTGCCATTGGTATCGGCTACTTCGGTGCATAAATTTTATGTGAGTATTACTAAAATAGAATATGTAAAGGAGAAGAATTCCATTCAGATAATCACCAAAATTTTTACTGATGATATTGAGAATGCGCTAAGACAACGTTACGATCGCTCGATCTCGCTGGACACGAAAAAGGAAACTGAAGCAGCAGATGAAGATTTGAAGGGATATATTCTTCAGAAAATAAAGATTAAAGTCAATGGTAAGCCCGTTCAACTTAATTATATAGGAAAGGAATACGATACCGATATGGTGGTGGCTTATATGGAGGTAACTGACGTAAATGAACTAAAAACCATCGAGATTGAAAACAAAGTATTGATGGAAGTATTTCCGGAACAACAGAACATCATTCATTTAAAAACTTCAAAAAGCCGTAGAAGCTTGATTCTTGACATAGATGAGCCAAACGGAAAATTAAAATTTAATTAATACCTTGGCACTCCATAAATATTATTTTTAAACATCCCTAGCAGTATGCGATTATTAAACTCCCTATTTTTTCTTTCATTTTTCCTTGTTTTTACAGGGGTTTCCGCACAAGATGAAAGCGAAAAGACCCAAAGAGAACCTGGACATTACAACACCAATCGTTTTAAACAACTTTACGAAGAATTTTCAACTCCTAATATGTTTCGAACCGCAAGTGGTGCGCCGGGCCCTAGCTATTATCAGCAACAAGCGGACTATGTAATGGACATAGAGTTGGATGATAAAAACAAGAAGATTACTGGATCTGAAACCATAACATACAGCAATAATTCACCAGATGTTTTGGAATATTTATGGGTACAGCTTGACCAAAATGTTAGGGCTAAAGATTCTAAAACACCATTAATTGAGTCATCAAATACTGCTCCGGCTGAAATGGCTGGCAATTTTGTTCAAAATTATATGGAGGAGGGGTTTGATGGTGGTTTTAATATTTTAGAAATAAAAGACGCAAAAGGGGAAACTTTGAATTACACAATCAACCGAACAATGATGCGTGTTGATATGCCAAAAAGTTTAAAGCCAGGCGAGAAATTTGTCTTTTCAATTAAATGGTGGTACAATATTAATGATCACGTGGTAGATCGTGCCAGAAGCGGATATGAAACTTTTGAAGATGGCAACCGCGGTTATGTTATTGCACAGTTTTACCCTAGAATGGCTGTGTATAATGACGTTGAGGGGTGGCAAAATAGTCAGTTTTGGGGCAGAGATGAATTTGCTTTGCCTTTTGGGAATTTTGAAGTAAATATTACTGTGCCTTCAGATCATATTATGGATGCCACAGGTTCTCTTCAAAATAGAAAGGAGATTTTTACAAAGGATATGATGAGCCGCTATGAAGCTGCACTAAAATCTTTTGATAAACCTGTTATGATTGTTACCCAAGCAGAGGCTGAGGCTGCTGCCAAGAACTTCTCCAACTCAAAAAGAACTTGGAAGTTTAAAGCTGAAAATGTACGCGATTACGCTTTTGCGACTTCTAGGAAATACATTTGGGATATGATGGCAGTTAAGATGGGAGCAGGCTCTGTTATGGCCGTTTCTTTATATCCACCGGAATCAAATCCGCTCTGGGAAGATTGGTCAACAAGAACTGTTGCAAGTACTTTGACAACGTATTCCAGAATGACCTTTGACTATCCCTATCCAAAAGCTATCTCAGTAAGTGCAAAAAATCAGGGTATGGAGTATCCAATGATTTGCTGGAATCACGGGCGTCCGGATAAAGATGGTTTTATAAGTGATCGAACAAAATTTGGAATGATAAGCGTAATAGTTCACGAAGTTGGCCATAACTATTTCCCTATGATCGTGAATAGTGACGAACGCCAATGGACTTGGATGGATGAAGGCTTGAATACTTTTTTACAATACGTGGCTGAACAGGATCTGGGAGAAGCATATCCCGAGGCAATAGGGCCGCATAAAAAATACCCTTCGCGTCGCGGACCTCCAAAAAATATTATAGACTATATGGCTGGCGATCAAAAGCAATTGGCTCCTATTATGACTAAGGGCTTAAATACCTATAATTTTGGTGCAAATGCCTATGCTAAACCAGCAACGGCTTTAAATATCCTTCGCGAAACAATAATGGGTCGTGAACTTTTTGATTTTGCATTTAAAACTTATGCCAATCGATGGATGTTTAAACATCCAACTCCTGAAGACTTTTTCAGAACTATGGAGGATGCTTCTGCAATTGATCTGGATTGGTACTGGAGAGAATGGTTTTACACTACGGACTATGTAGATATAGGGGTGAAAGATGTCAAAAAATTCTTTGTTACTTCAAAAATGAATAAGGAGGTAAGGGCGATGATGGAAGCCCGTGGTATAAGTGAAACCGAATTACCGCCGATGGTATATATGGTAGAAGAAGGTAGTGAGGATTTTGACGAGAGCATGGCAGCGTCCAATCTGGACGAAATCCAAACGCTGAAAGAATATATAAATGAAAATATTCCAGTGGCGGAAAGAGCGAACCTTAAACGTCCAAATTATTTTTATAAAGTAACTTTTGAAAAGCCAGGAGGGATTCCAATGCCGATTATCGCACAATATACCTACAAGGACGGAACATCTGAAAGAATCGTTTATCCAGCGCAAATTTGGCGTAAAAATGATGAGTCTGTAGGGAAGGTTATCGCTTCGGAAAAAGAAATCATTAAGATAGAAGTCGATCCTGATGAAGAAACGGCTGATATTGACACTTCAAATAATTCGTGGCCAAAACAAAAGGAACTTGGAGCTTTTGACCAATTTAAAAACAAGACGAAAACAGATTAGATTTATATAATTCTTATTGATCCCTTTCTCAAAAAGTTATTGAGAAAGGGATTTTTTGTTAAGATTAGTGAAAGGTTTATAAAAACTGAATTGCGAATTCTTCATTCTGAATTTAAGAAAGTATATTTGCAGCATGATTTCACAGGCATTTTTTCTTTTCATTAGCGGCGCCGAAATAGGTTTTATCCTATTTATTGTGCTTCTTGTTTTCGGTGCAGACAAAGTACCAGAAATAGCACGTGGTTTAGGCAAGGCAATAAGACAGGTAAAAGACGCTACTAACGACATTAAATCTGAGATAACAAAGGGCGTCGAAAAACAAGGCTTTGATATTGACATTACAAAAGATGTCCAGAAGCATATAGATCATGTAAAAGAAGAAATTGATGAGGTTACTGGCCCCATCAAGAGAAAATTCTAATATTTAAAATCCTAAGAAACCAGCCTAAGGAATTCTTCGTTCAAGCAAATTTATTTAACTCTTGAAATTGTCAAGCCATCCCGAATAGGAAGCAGTACAGTTTCCAGATTTGGATGACTATTTAGCATCTCATTGTATTGAAGAAGTGCTCGTGTATCCATATCATCAGATTTCACTTTCTCAACTACTTTTCCACTCCAAAGGACATTATCGCTTAAAATTACGGATCCCGATTTTAGTTTTGGAATAATTATCTCAAGATAATTCGGATAGTTACTTTTATCTGCATCAATAAAAACCAAGTCAAAGTTTGTAGTCATTTGTGGGATTACGTCCATAGCATTTCCCAAGTGTTGGAAAATCTGGTTTCCATACGGAACCAAATCAAAATATTTTCGTTGGAAATCGAATAGTTCTTCGTTTATGTCAATGGTGTGCAGTTCGCCATCTTCTCGCATTCCTTCAGCCAAACACAAGGCAGAATATCCAGTGTATGTTCCAATTTCCAATATGTATTTAGGTTGAATTAATTTTGAAAGCATACTCAAAACTCGACCTTGTAAATGTCCACTCAACATACGTGGTTGGAGTTGTTTTTGCCAAGTTTCACGGTTTAGCTTTTGTAATACTTCTGGCTCGGCTTGTGAGTGTTTTTCTACGTAATTGTTTAATTTTTCGGAAAGAAAATCCATTTTGTAAATTTTTAATAAGGATGTTTACTGCGAATTATAAAAAGGCTTTGTATTCTTTGTTTTCAATGCTTTCAGAGAATTCTTCCAACAGTCTTTTGTCAATTGTAATGTTGTTGGGCACAATGCGCAAGCGGTACTTACTTTCACCAATAAAGGTAAATAGATCACGTCTGTCCAATTTTTCAGAATCATCCAATTGAAGGATGTCATTAATATTTTCAATAATTCGGGTGAGGTAGGTTTGGTTTTTAATTTCGCCTCCAAGATTTACAGGAATAGATTGGGAATCACCATCTCCAAATTTTCTGCGAATGGCAAACTTCAACAAGTTTTTATACTGCGTGGTTTTTGATCCGAAATCAATGTTTTGGTCAAAAATATTTTTTGTAGGAATGTTCAGTTTTAGCAAACTCCAATCGAGAAAATGAATAGTGATTTCATTCGGTTTCGGTGTGCTAGCAAGCTTAATTACCCAAGTGGTAGCCAAAACAAGAAAGATAGCAATCAAGGAAGTTTTGGCGATAATCTTGAGGAAATTATTGCTAAAATCGTTTCCGAAGATTAAAAACACCTCTGAAATTTGTGATACAAAAGTCAAAATAATAACTAGCACCGAGAGATAGCCAATAATCTTTAGGCCTCGATAAGCAAAGGTTCGGTAAAAAGAAACTCCCAAGAGATAACATAGAAAAGCAGAGAGCAACAAATCGGGAATGGCACTTATTCGGATTCCATTCGTCACATTTTTTTCATTTAAAATAAAGGGAAGGGCAAAAGTTATGATAGATGTAAAAATTATGACAACCACTATTTTCTTTATGTTCTTTTTATTGTGATAAATAAAGCCCGGTGCGTAATAAAAGTAGAATAGCGCTAAGAGCAGAAACATATTATTTATAATGGAAAAGAGATTGATGGCAATTTGATAGCCTTGAGTTTTAGTGAAATGAAAAACTGTTCCTCCGTAAATCCAACATCCAGAAAGTACCCAGATAAACATTGCCAGACTGAGATAAAGTAAACCTTTATCAACTCTTTTTTGGGACTCATCCTCCTCTAAAAGTTGGCGAAATCTATTTCGAATATTATACCAAAGCGCAAGCAGTAAAACCCCGCCCAGAAAGGCGATACAGATGTGTGAAAGGATATAGAACTTGGCTACCTCGGTCATTTTTCACCCAGGATTCTGTTTACTAATTTCTTCTTAGCTGCTTCATCGTCGCCACAGAGCCATTGAATCACATTGTCCTCCCACATAGCATCAGCTTGTGAGGGTGTAATTATTTTACGTTCTAAGGCTAGATCTAATATTTTCCCTGGGTAAGATGACTGGGGTGCACTTTCCATTTCTCCTAGTGGATAGGGATCATCAAGACCGACCAATACTTGCTTTGCCCCTTGATTTTTTACAACTAGTTCTAAAGAACCGGTATCGTGTACCAAAGTATCAAAGAAAATATTTTTATGTCCCACAGATTTTCGAGGATGTGTTTTACCTTCAAAGAGGTCTGGACGACCATCAAATCCTTGTATTCTTCTTCCTAGGTTTATCTGTGCCAACTGACCGCCGTGGGCGAAACAGGTTCGCATATTTGGGTATTTATCTGCATATCCATTCAGGGTTAAAAAATGATAGGCATCGGCACATTGAGCCAACATCCAGATTAAATGAAAACGCCAAGCAGTATTTTCTAATTTTATGAATTTTTCACCGTCGTAAGGATGAATTTCCACAGCTAAATTGTATTTCGAAGCCAACTCAAAAATGGGTTCATTTTCTTCATCAAAAATACATCGCCATGTGCCAATTGTATCCATATAGTGGGTAGGTAAACACAATAATTGAAGACCTAATTCCTCTACGCAGCGTTCCATTTCCCAAATTGCACCTCTAACAAAACCGGGATGCACTACAAAACCACAAGTGAATTTTGAAGGATTTTCGTGTTGCACTTTCGCGTTGAAATCATTTTGAAAGCGAAGTGCTTGCTTCATTTCCTCTACGCGTAGGCCATTTCCATATAATTGGGAAAGATTGAGAACTACGGCGTGGTCAATTTTGAAACGTTCCATCCATTCTAGCTTTTCATCCAAAAAGAAACTGGAATCCGTAACTGGACGACTCCAATCTTTTTGAAGCATAAACTTTCGATCTTTGTCTACCCAAAAAATTTCCTTATCCTGCATAAATTGTGGAATTTCTTCAGGATAGGGTAGAAGGTGGGAATGGCCATTTATGCGGAGTTTTCGTTTCATATGCTATTTCCTGCCCTTCGATTATCGCTCAGGATAAACTTCGGCAAGAATCTTTTTTAATTAATTATTTTTAAGGAGTTAAAGTTACATACTTTTAGTTCGTCCTCCATCAACTGGGAGATTAATCCCATTGATATAGCTGGCGGCCTCACTTGAAAGGAAGGCTACTGCACTTGCAATTTCACCTGGTTGTGCAAATCGCTTTGCAGGAACTAGGTTTTTCATGAATTCACTTGCTTCCTTTTCAGATTTGTCCATACGTTTTGCAGCATTGCTTACGATGTCTTCAAGTCTATCAGTAGCTGTGAAGCCAGGCAAAACGTTGTTCACTGTAATGCCATATTGCCCCAACTCATTGGCCATTGTTTTACTCCAACTAGCTACTGCGCCACGAATGGTGTTGCTTACGCCTAAATTGTCGATGGGCTGCTTTACCGAAGTTGAAATGATATTTATTATTCTTCCATAATCCGCTTCTTTCATTCCCGGAACTACGGCTTGCGCCAAGATTTGGTTACAAATCACGTGCATTGAAAACGCCTTTTCAAATTCATCTGTTGTCGCAGAAAAAATTGGGCCACCTTTAGGGCCACCGGTGTTATTGATTAAGATATGGAAGATTTTGTTGGAAACCGCAACTTCTACTTTATCCTTTAACTGTTGTGGATTTGTGAAGTCTGCTACAAAATAGTTATGGCTTTGTCTTTTTTCGTGAGGAAGCTCTTTCAGAGTTTCTTTTAATTTGGTTTCATCTCGAGCGACTAATGTAATTGTAGCTCCCAGTTTTGCCAATAGTATGGCGGTCGCTCTTCCTATGCCTGCGGTGCTTCCGCAGACTAAAGCATTTTTATTTGTTAAATCTAGATTCATTTTTCTTTGTTAGGTCAAGTACAGTTAAGACCTTTTTCTTGTTAATTTTTAATGTAAAGTACCTCTCGACTGCGCTCGAGGGGACATCTAGTCGTATTTTATACACACATTTTTCGTCTCAGTAAAAAATCTGAGTGCTTCAAAGCCACCTTCACGGCCTACGCCACTGTCTTTCATTCCCCCGAAAGGAGTTCGTAAATCACGATTTAACCATGTGTTTACCCATACTATTCCTGCTTGAATTTCTTTGGAAATACGCATTGTGCGATTTAAGTCTGATGTCCAAAGGGTGGAGGATAAACCATATTTAACTGAATTAGCCATTTGTAAGGCTTCCTCTTCGGTTTCAAAAGGCATAATTGTTACTACGGGGCCGAAAATTTCTTCTTGGTTAACACGGCATTGATCGTCAAAAACTTCGATAATAGTTGGCTCTAAATAATAACCATTTTCAAAACCTTTTACAACAACTCGCTTTCCGCCAAAAAGTATTTTTCCGCCTTCTTTTTCAGCTAATTTAATATATGATTCTACTTTTTCGAGATGCGGTTTTGATACTAAGGCACCAATGTTGGTTTCGGCTTCAAAAGGGCTTCCAACTTTTAGTTGTTTTACCTTTTCCACAAAATCCTTTTTGAATTTTTCGAAAATTGGTTTTTCAACAAAAATTCTACTGCCACATAAACAAATTTGACCCTGATTGGAAAAGGAAGAACGAACTGTTACCTCTAGCATTTTTTCATAATCACAATCAGCGAAAATAAGATTTGGGTTTTTCCCTCCTAGTTCTAAAGATAGTTTTTTGAACATTGGAGCGGCGGTTCTGGCAATATGTTCGCCTGTTTTGGTTCCCCCTGTAAAGGAAATGGCTTTTATATTTTGATGCTCTACTATAGCTTGCCCCGCAGAAGGTCCAGTGCCGTGTACGATATTTAAGACACCTTTTGGCAGGCCGGCTTCGGTACAGATTTCGCCTAAAAGAAAAGCTGTCAGTGGTGTAACTTCACTTGGCTTTGCAACTACGGTATTGCCAGCGGCAATGGCAGGTGCAATTTTCCAAGTAAATAGATACAACGGCAGATTCCAGGGCGAAATACAGCCTACAACACCAATAGGTTGGTGCAATGTGAAATTCATAGTGTTTAGACCAATGCTTTCGTGAGCGTCGCTAGAAAACTGGGTGATTGCGTTTCCGAAAAATCTAAAGTTCGATGATGCTCGGGGAATATCAACAGCCAGAGCTAAACTAAGTGGCTTGCCATTATCTTTAGCTTCGGCTTCGGCTAGAGTCATTAGCTTTTCTTCGATTAAATCTGCGATTTTTAGCAGAATTCTACTACGCTCATCAATAGTTGTATTGCTCCATTTTGGGAAGGCTTCTCTTGCGGCTTGATATGCATTTTCAATATCCTTGTGATTTGAATTTGCTATATGGGAATACACTTCGCCATTGGATGGGTTATAATTGTCCAACCATGTTTTGGAAACTGGTTCAACGTATTCGCCGTTTATGTAATTTAGGATATTCAAGTTTCTATTGTCTTTTCCAGACTCTATAGGTTTTAAAAACCTTATATGTCTTTTTATTACTGCTTACTGTTACTGCCAATTCCTACTTTTTTTCCTTAAGAGGAAAATAGGCCATAGCTTTTATTTCAACCACCAAATGCGGATGTGGTAACTGGTGAACGGCCACCGTCGTCCGCGCTGGTCCAGTTTCTTTGTTGAAATATTCGGAATACACTTGATTGTAACCTCCAAAGTCGTTCATATTTACCAAAAAGCTGGTAACGTCCACAACATCAGCCATTGTTGCGCCTTCAGTTGCTAGGTAATCTTTTATGTTTTCGAGTACGGCACGCGTTTGTTCCTTAATATCGAAATGCATAGTGCCCATTTCGTCAATTTTATTTACGCCTGCAATGGTATTGTCGGGCAAACGAGAACTTGTACCGCTTACAAACAAGAAATCTCCAGCTCGTTTAATATGGGGATATGCACCTCTAGGAGTTGCTTTTCCTTCAACTAGCTTGCTTTTGTTTTCCATAATATATGTTTTTTTTAAATTGTTTTTTTGAATGCAGAATCAAGAAGATTCTTAGTGTTTCAGATAATCGGCCATCTCATTAGTATTTAAGATGACTTCCGTTTGTTTTTTCACGACATCTAACTTTTCTTTTAAAGGCATAGTCTCTGGTAATCTCCCATCGTGCAATAATCCTAAAATAGCTTTGTCTTGAGCTCTTCCCAGTTTCTTTGCTTCGGAATATGGAATATTCTCATTAAAGGTAACTAAAGAATACTTACTATAGTATTCTCCAGGGAATTCAGTTTCGAAAGCGGTTTCAAGCTTTCTTTTCTTCTGAAACAGCTCCATCCCGGTATGGGCTTTCATTTCATCAAAATTGTCAACCGCGAGCTCTCCAATTGCATCCGCATCTTTTTTACGGACCTTTTCGTATTCGTCAAAAATCTTTTCCCAGGAGACTTGTCCTGAGGTTAAATTATCTTTGTATTGGCTTAGAATTTCATCAAAAACAGCGACATCTTCAAAACTCGCATTCATTCCTTGGCCATAAAATGGGACCATTGCGTGTGCGGCGTCACCCATTAATAATATTTTTCCTGAGCGGTGCCAAGGATCACATTTTACAGTCCCCATTGCACCAATTGGATTGTGAAAAAATATTTCAGTCAGATTTGGTATTAAATCCAATACATCAGGAAATTCTTTCTGAAAATACGCTTCCACTTTTTCAGGTGTGGTAAGGTTTTCAAAACAGTAGTCACTGTTTTTATATGGAAGGAATAATGTTACGGTAAAACTGCCATCTAAATTTGGAAGCGCTATGAGCATATCCTCTCCACGTGGCCATATGTGAAGGGCATTCTTATAAGTTCGATAGCCATTGTTTTCAGCAGCTGGAATCTCAAGTTCTTTGTAACCGTGTCCCAACCATTGCTGTGAGATGTTGAGAAGGAAGTCTTTGTCGTTTATCATACTTGCTCTCACTACCGACCCGGCACCGTCAGTCCCGAAAATAACGTCTGCTGAATAGGTGGTTTCTTTACCAGTTTTAAAATCTTCAAAGGTTGCAGAAGGAGTTTCGTAATTAATATCCGTGCAGGCGTGATTGAAAATTATCTTTAAGTTCGGCATTTTCTCGGCTTCGTTCAATAAAAGCATATTCAATCCTGGACGTGAAACAGAGTTGATATATTCATCTTCGCGACCGCTGTAGGGACTTAAAAATGTATTGCCAGATTTTTCGTGAATCATCCTTCCCGTCATTGGAATTAAAAGGTCTTTTGCCGCCTCTTCTACACCAGCCAAACGCAAACCGCGTAACCCCCGATCGCTAAGGGCTAAATTTATGGAACGGCCAGCATCGAGAGTTGTTTTGCGTAGATCTGGTCTTTTTTCGACTAAGGTTATATTGAAACCGTGTTGAGCTAAACGCAACGCGAGTAAACTACCGCAGAGACCAGCACCTATGATTAATATATTTTTCATTGTTTATTTTTATTTTTTATTCAAGATCTAATGAGTTTTTCAGATGTTCGATGAAGCTATTTCAACGAAGGGATAAGCTATTAGGTCTATTTCAATACAGCATTTAATCTTTCGGAAAACTTGAAGACATCTTCAAAACTATTATAAAGAGGAGTAGGAGCTATTCTAATAACATCAGGTTCGCGCCAATCACTTATTACTCCAGCTTCTGTTAACTTGGTATGTAAATTTCTATCTGCGTTTTTTACTTGGATTGATAGCTGACAGCCTCGTTCTTCGGTATTTCGGGGCGTAATCACATTGATGGCATCATTTTTCATTTCGTCGAGTAAAAACTCTAAATAGCCAGTAAGCTTTTCAGATTTTTTCCGAAGGTTTTCGAAACCGGCCTCTGCAAATGTATCTAAGGAAGCTCTAATTGCAGCCATTGACAGTATGGGTGGGTTACTTAGTTGCCATCCTTCAGCGCCGGATAACGCGTCAAACTCTTGCCGCATATTAAAGCGAGTTTTTTTGTTATGACCCCACCAGCCGGCAAAACGATTTAGCTTTTCATTGCTTGCGTGGCGTTCGTGTACAAAACATCCACCTAAACTTCCCGGGCCACTGTTTAAATATTTGTAGGTGCACCAGACAGCGAAATCAGCTCCACTCTCGTGCAGATTTGGTTGAATATTCCCTGCGCCATGAGCCAAATCAAAACCGACCATACAGTTGTATTTATGACCTAGTTCAGTTATTTTTTTTAGAGGAAAAGACTGGCCCGTATAATAATTTGTACTGCCAATCATTAATAGAGCAATTTCATCCCCCTGGTTTTTCATTATCTCTTCTAAGTCCTCAAAACGGCAAAGCTCTTCTCCTTGTCTTGGTTTCCAAAGAATAAGTCCTTCTTTTGGGTCAATCCCGTGAAATCTCAATTGACTTCCCACTGCATATTTATCACTTGGGAAAGCATCACTTTCCACTACAATTTTATATTTTGTTTCTGTAGGTTGATAAAATGAAACCATCATTAAATGAAGGTTTGTAGTGAGCGTATTCATAACTACGACTTCTGAAGGTTTTGCACCGACGATTTTCGCCATGTTTTCGGTTAAAAATTCGTGATATGGGAGCCAAGGGTGTTTCCCTTGTGTATGGCCTTCCACACCAAGGCTTGCCCAATCTGTCAATTCTTCCTTTATATAATCTGAAGTGATTCTAGGCTGTAACCCAAGAGAGTTTCCACAGAGGTAAACAAGTTCTTCTCCGAAAGGATTTTTGGGAATATGAAATTTATTTCTGAAAGATGACAAAGAGTCTTTGGCATCCTGTTGTTTTGCGTATTCTAAAGTGTTTTGAAACATTTGGATGTGTTGATTTTTTTTGGCTTCACACAAAAATATGAATTAATTTGTCGCTATTCCTCGTTATAGATGGAGTTTGTTTTAGGCTATTCACCTATTAACTCTGAAGAAAATGCTTCTTATTTTTTTATGGAGATATCAGTAAAATACAATTTAAAATTGCCGGTTGCGTCTTTGTGTGTTTTTGCAATTTCAATTCCGTCGAAATTTTCATAATCTTCCCAAGTGGTTGTTGTTGAAGGTTCTGCAGCATTTCCCTTTCTGTAATTCCATTCCCTTATTTTATAATCTTTATCATAGAATAAATCATAAGCATCTCCTGGGGTATATCCACCATCATTTCCGTAGACAATAGTTAATTGATTTAAAGTGTCTTTCGATATTGGAGCTACAACATTTTCCTTTTCCGAAAAAGTAGTACCCTTATCCCAAACAATTTGGAATGGTGCTAACAACCAGTATTTATCATTAATAAATGCAGCATCTGTTTTCTTAATTATGCTATCCATGTCTGCCTGATTATAGCTTACCTGTTCTTGGTCAGAAATCATCCGTACACCGCCGGTTGTAGGATTCCAAAACCACGATCGAGAAAAATGATTTCCATTACGCTCCACATTAAATGTAAAAGCAATTGCTTGAACATCTTTCCAGTTTTCGAAACCATTAGCGTTGGCAATTCGGTGGGCAGTACTTATGTTTACAACCGAATCCAAAGATTCATTATTTATTTCAGAAGAGGTGCTATCAGAAGATTTCTGAGAATTGTTGCAGCCTACCATTGTAAAGAATATTAAAATGGGGAAGATTTTGAATTTCAT
Organism: Aequorivita sp.; assembly: GCA_034675805.1. Classification (GTDB taxonomy): domain Bacteria; phylum Bacteroidota; class Bacteroidia; order Flavobacteriales; family Flavobacteriaceae; genus Aequorivita. The sequence continues at coordinate 2,891,281 of JAUCCX010000001.1, forward strand.
AAATTTTAATTTAATAGTAAAAGTAACAAATACTTTTAGCTTTTATATTTTTTGTAATTTTAAAGCATAATGAATTTTAAAAAGAGCAACATGAACGTAACTGATAATAAGGAAGAAAATAGATTCGAAACGACGATTGATGGACATGAAGCTTTCATAGAGTACTCTGTGCTGCCGGGTGTTTTATCTTTAGATCATACCGAAGTTGATAAAGCGCTTGCCGGACAGGGAGTGGCTAGTGAAATGATTGAGAAGGTATTGCTCGAAATAGAACTTCGAGGTTTGAAGGTTATTCCTGTATGTCCTTTTATAGAAAAATATATCAGCAAACATCCTGAATGGAAATCTATAGTGGCAGAAGATAAAAAAAATAAACCCTCTCATTAATTGAAAGGGTTTGGTTCTTTATAAATATAGAAAGATTAGTCTAATGCATCATCTATATCGTCTGCTATATCGTCTGCGACATCTTCTATTTTGTCACCTACTGATTTCTTTTCACGACAGCTTGTAAAACCTGTAGTCATGAGGCTTGCTGCAAATAAAATTAAAAATACTTTTTTCATATTAGTTTGTTGTTTAAAGGTTGATAATTAATTTTTATTGATTGTTATTTACGGTCTGCGGCCAGTTGCCAATCTGTATAAGATACCAATAATAGCCAAGACTAATAAAATATGAATTAGGCTTCCAACTGCTTCGCCGAAACCGAAGTAGCCAACAAGCCATCCAATAATTAAAATGACTACTATTAACCAGATGATGTCACCCATAATATAAAGTTTTTTAAAGTTAGTTAGCTAAAACTACAATAAAACTATCCGTACCTTATTTTATTTAACCGATGTTTAACGAAAAATGTAAATGAATTGCAAAAACGTTATGATTAATGTTTTTTGAGTTACTCCATCAATTTTAACTGATAATTACTCTATGAACCATTCTGATAAATTTGAGATTAATAGAAATACTTGGAATTCTAAAGTTGCCATTCACGCCCAAAGTGAATTTTACGACTTGGCTAATTTTAAAAAAGGAAAGTCCTCACTGAATAAATATGAGTTAGATGCTTTGGGTAATGTTTCCAGTAAGAGTCTCTTGCATCTGCAATGCCATTTTGGGCAGGATACCTTGAGTTTTGCCAGAATGGGAGCCAAATGCACTGGCATTGATATTTCTGATGAAGGAATTAAACTAGCGAAACAATTAAATACTGAATTAGGACTCGATGCAAATTTTATTTGTTGTAATGTTTTGGATACTTCGGAGTATGTCTCAGAAAAATTTGACATAGTTTTTACCAGTTACGGTACAATAGGTTGGCTGCCAGATTTAAAGCCTTGGGCAAAAATGGTTTCAGACAGATTAAAACCTGGCGGTTTTTTTTATATTGTAGAATTCCACCCCCTTGCTTGGATGTTTGATTATACAGTTTCACCCCCGACTATGAAATATGGCTATCAGCAAAAAGGTGCAATTTATGAAGAGTATGAAGGAACCTATGCTGATGCAAATTCAAAAATGATAAGTAAGGAATACGGATGGAACCACGGTTTGGGCGAAGTAATTACATCACTTTCCAATGCCGGGCTTCATATTGAATATCTAAAAGAGCACGAAGCGTCGCCTTATGATATTTTTCCAGGATTATTAAAAAATGAGAAGGGAATGTTTGAGCTTACAGATAAAATGTATCCCTTGATATACGAATTGAAAGCTTCTAAAGTTTGATAAAGGTGATGAAAAGACTGCGCAAGCCCTATCAGACTTGAGTGGTTCGGATTAAAAAAAACCTTATTAGTGTCCTTCGATCTTCTTTAAAAGCTCTGGAAATTTTTCCTTAAATCTGTTTATACGAGGAATTGAAACATTTTGAATATAAGGGTTGTCGGGATGGTTCTTCTCGTAGTTTTGGTGATATGCTTCTGCTTTCCAAAATTTTTGGAATGGTAAGACCTGCGCCGCAACTTTGTCTCCGTCTAACTGTTTGTTTAATACAGCTATTTTCTCATCAATAATTTTCTTTTCGGCATCGTTTTGATAGAAAATGATAGAACGGTATGATTGTCCACGATCTGGACCTTGACCATTTACTTGGGTAACATTTTGTGAGCCAAAATAAACATCGACAAGTTGACCAAAGCTAATGACTTCAGGATCGTAAATAACCTCTAATGCTTCAGCATGGTCGGCGTGGTTTTCATAAGTTGGGTTATCCGTTTTCCCACCACTATAACCTGAAATCGCTTCCTTAACTCCGATAACACTTTCATAAACTGCTTCTACACACCAAAAGCATCCACTAGCAAAATAGGCTTTTCTCAAACCATCTTGACCTTCTGTCTGCACTGGGGTTTGCTCTTTTTGTGCAATTGATTCAACTTCCTTATTTCTTTCGTTAGAAGGTTTGCAAGCTCCTTGAAGAGAGAATAAAAAAATGCTGAGCACGAAAATTGATATTCTTTTCATTTGTTTCTGATTGAAGTATTGGTCTTTATTACGACAAAAACCTTGCATTCAAAGTACAAAAAAAGCCCTCACTAAATGTGAAGGCTTTGTTATAATTTATTGTGAACGTTTATTTAAGTTTGGCAAACATCGCCTCCATCTTTTCGCGTTCTTCATTCGCTAAATCTGGATCTACCAAAATGCGGCCACTATGTTCATCAGTAATAATTTTTTTTCTACCTGCAATTTCCATCTGTACTTGTGGTGGAATTGTGAAGAAAGAACCGCCAGATGCACCGCGTTCGACCGGAACTACGGCCAAACCATTCTTTACATTGGTTCTGATTCTTTTGTAGGCTTTGATTAGTCTCGCCTCTATTTGAGTTTCAAAACTTTCGGATTGCTTAATAAGAGTTTGCTCTTCTTTTTCCGTTTCTTTTAGGATTTCATCAAGCTCATCTTGTTTGTGCTTCAAGTGTTCCGACCGTTCGTTAAAGCGTCCTTTGGTCTCTTCAATAACTAAGCTTTTTTGTTCTATTTGGGCTCGGAATTCTTTAATGTTTTTTTCGGCAAGTTGTATTTCAAGTTCTTGAAACTCGACTTCCTTGCTCAAAGAGTTATACTCGCGGTTATTGCGAACATTATCTTGTTGGGTAGAATATTTTTTAATGAGTGATTTAGACTCCTCTATATTATTCTTTTTCTCTTTGATTTGATCTTCAATTACTTCAAGATCGGCTTTAAGTTTTTCCAGGCGGGTGTTCATTCCAGCTACTTCGTCTTCAAGATCTTCTACCTCTAGGGGAAGCTCACCGCGAACGTTTCTAATTTCATCTATTCTTGAATCAATAAGTTGTAGATCGTAAAGTGCTCTTAACTTCTCTTCAATAGTAACTTCGGTTTTTGTTGCCATAAATTATAAATAGCTAATAGGATTGGTATTTGTTTGTGATAAAAGGACTGCAAAATTAGTGATTTTTTTCTTAAGGAAAGAATGTATAAGGTCTTTTGTGAACTGTTCACTTTCATAATGACCGATATCCGCCAGAAGTATAGTGTTTTCAGCCTTAAAGAAGTCATGGTACTTAAAATCTGCTGAGATAAAGACATCTGCACCAGCATTTTTGGCAATATCTATGGCGAAACTTCCGCTTCCTCCAAGCACGGCAACCTTTTTTATTCTCTTTCTGAGAAATGCAGAGTGGCGTACGTAATTGGTTTTCATAGATTTTTTGATAAATTCGAGGAATTCGGTTTCTTGCATTTCGGTTTCCAATTCGCCGATCATTCCCATCCCAATGTGTTGGTTTTCATTTTCAAGGGTAGTGAGTTCATAAGCGACTTCTTCATAAGGATGAGCTTCAAATAGTGCTTTTAAAATATTTGTTTGTAAATGTTTTGAAAAGGTAATGCCGATTTGGATTTCTTTTTCAAAATGCAATTCTCCCTTTTTGCCGACCTTTGGGTTTGAATCCTCATTTCCTTTAAAACTCCCGCTTCCTTCAATATTGAAACTACAGTTTCCGTAATTTCCGATATTGCCACCGCCAACTGCAAAAAGTGCATTTCTCACTTTTTCTGCATCTTTTAATGGCACGAAAGTTGTCAATTTTTTAATGGTTTCGGCCTGGGGGATTAATATACTTCTATTTTTAAGCCCTAGTTTTTCACAAATCATTGCATTTACACCATTCCACGAATTGTCGAGTGCGGTATGATTTGAAAATATAGCAATATCATGTTTTATTGCTTTTAAAACCACGCGTTCCACATAGGTTTTACCTGTGATTTTCTTCAATCCCGAAAAGATAATAGGATGGAAACTCACGATGAGATTGCAATTATTTTCAATAGCTTCATCAACAACCTTCTCCAAAGTATCTAAGGTTACTATTATCCCCGAAACTTCTGTGTTTGCATCGCCTACCAATAAGCCGGTATTGTCAAAACCTTCGGAATAGGAGAGAGGTGACAATTCTTCCAGTAGTGCAATTACATCTTTTACCTTCATTTTTTACATTTTTAGTAAAGATAATAGTTTGTGAAATGTTTACGCCCTTCTAAATTTAATTTAAAGTAATCGCAATTTTATTTGGAATTAGTACTTTCGTTAAATGAATTTGTTGCGCAAACTCCTCTTTCCTTTTTCTTTGTTGTATGGTGGCATTACGGCGATTCGCAATTTGTTATACGATAAAGGGCTACTGAAAAGCAAATCATACAATTTTCCTGTAATCTGCGTAGGAAATCTTTCCACAGGTGGTACTGGGAAATCCCCTATGATTGAACTTTTGGTTTCTTTTTTAAAAGATGATTATGAAGTTGCAGTATTGAGTCGGGGTTACAAGCGAAAAACAACTGGATTTAGAGAAGCTTTATTGAAAAGCTCTGTGGAAGAAGTAGGCGATGAACCGCTTCAGTTTAAACAGAAATTTCCTAGAATAACTGTTGCAGTTTGTGAGGATAGACAAACGGGTATTGAAAAACTTCAGAAAACAGCTGAGGTTATATTACTCGATGATGCTTTTCAACACAGAAAAGTGAGGGCCTCATTAAATATCTTGCTCACTTCTTTTGATAAATTATACAGCAATGATTGTATGTTGCCTACAGGAAATCTTCGTGAGCCTAAGTTTGGTGCAGAGCGGGCGCAAGTTATTGTAGTCACAAAGTGTCCGGATGATATGGATGCTTCAAAAATGGCTGAAATAGAACGAAAACTCAATCCAAAATCTTATCAGGAAGTTTATTTCTCTAAAATTGGTTACAGTTCTCAAATAAAGAATGACAAGGAATCAAAACCATTGAGCTATTTGACGGATAAGAAGTTTCTGTTGGTAACTGGAATTGCTAATCCAAAACCATTGGTTGAGTTTTTGCAGAAAGAAAAATTAAATTTTGAAACAAAGTCTTTCCCGGACCACCACAATTTTTCCCTTTCGGAAATGGAACAATTAGAAAACCACGAATTGATATTGACTACTGAGAAGGATTTTATGAGATTAAAACCATTGGTAAATAAGACTGATATTTACTTTTTACCAATAAAAACTGTTATTCTAAATGAAGCTGAATTGCTTTTTAAAGATAGAGTGACCAATGAAGTTAGAAAGAGGCAGTAATTATCTGACTAAAAATTCATTACTGCGGAGCACCCGATTTATTTTTTCAAAGAAATCTTCAGCTTTGAATGGTTTAGGGATAAATTCACTAAAACCAGCATTGTAAAAATCTTCTAGATTATCTTCAATTGTAATAGCTGTTAAAGCAATAATTGGAACGGTTTTATTGAACTCCCTAATTTTCTTTGTCGCTTCAATTCCACTAATTCCTGGCATATGGATGTCCATGAGGATTACATCGAAATTTCCTTCTTTTACTTGTTTTATAGCCTCTAAGCCATTATCAACAACGGTACAAACCATTTTCTTTTTTTCCAGAATCTTCTTGGTTATCATCTGGTTGATTTTGTTGTCTTCGACTATTAAAATGGCTTTGTCTTCAAAAATATCGTCTTCGAAGACAACTTCAATATCTTTTACATTTGTGCTTTTACCGTCAATTTCGGAGAGGTCGTAGCTTATATCGAACCAAAATTTGGAACCTTCACCCAATTTACTTTCCAAATATATTTTACTTCCCATCAGTTCCAAGAGGTTTTTTACAATGGACAGACCTAGACCAGTCCCACCATATTTTCTATTTATTTGTAGAGAACCTTGAGAGAAGGATTCAAATATAGTATTCTGTTTTTTCTTTGATATTCCATCACCAGTATCCTGAACTTCAAAATGGATTAAGATTTTTTTCGGGGTCTTTTCGGTATTTTTTACCCGCAGCCAGATTTCACCATTTTCAGTAAATTTTATAGAGTTACTTATTAAATTTATTAGAATTTGTGATATTTTCAGTGAGTCACCAATTACTTCATCTGGAAGATTTTGATCGTATTCGTAATGAAGTTGATTATTTTTCGCTTCAGATGATTTTCTAAGCGCAATAAGTACACCGTCTATTCTTTTCTTAAGGTCGAAAGGTATTTTTTCTATTTCAACTTTGTTAGCTTCTAGTTTGTTTAGGTCTAGTATGTTATTTATGAGTGAGAGTAGATATTCCCCAGAAAACTTGAGTGAATTTAGATGTTCTTTTTGTTCTGGTTTTGGGTCTTCCTCCAATAGTAGATGCGTAAGTCCGGTTACCGTGTACATTGGAGTACGAAGCTCATGAGTTATAGTAGAGAGAAACTGCGCTTTTGCCTGAGATGCCTTTTCAGCTTTTTCTTTTGCTTCTTGCAACTCGGTATTTTTATCTTGCAATAACTCGTTGGCTTTAGCTCTTAAATTATTATTTTTATAAAGGGAAAGCGTTAATAATGAAAGGATCAATATTAATGCAATACTTAGCCAACCTGTTAATTTTCCAAAGAAAAGGGATTTGTCTTTCTTGCTTAAATCGTCTTTCTGACTAGCAATTGTTTCTTTTAGGTCTCCAATTGCTGATTCAGCTTGAATTCCCTGCTCTATTGCTTTTAAATGAATCTGCCTCAAAGAGTCTTTTTGATGTAAATAGAACTTAAGTTCTTTTTCTCCCTGTCCTTTTTTTTCAGCAATTAAGATTTGTGAATTGATACGATGGTTTTCTACTAGAATCTTGGAAAAACCATTTGAATCTGCGATTTCTTCTGCTAATGCCAAAGCTTGTTTCGCCTCGAGAAGAGGGTTTGGATAAGTTTTTAAATTTATAAAAGAAAGCGCATCTGCAAGATTGGTATATGTTAATGCTTCTTGATAAACCAATTGTTGTTCTTTATAACTTCGCGAGGAAGATTTGAATTTTTCTACCGCCCCTGCATAATTTCCCATCCGCAACAATAGAATACCTTTTCCATAGGTAGCATTTACTCTATTATTTTCGTCGCCGATTTTTACGTAAAGAGAATCTGCCTTGTTTAGATATGTTTCAGCAGTTGAATATTGACCTGTTGAAACAAGTATGATCCCGTAAACATTATATGCCTTTGCGAGCTTAGACTCGTTTTTAAAGGTTTCTGCATTTTTGACGGCTGTTTCTGCTTGTTCCGCTGCCTTGTCAAAGTATTCCAAGTTATAATAAAGTTCCGCAATGCTGAGTTCTACATCAGGTTTGTAGCTTCTGTATTTAGGCAGCATCGCTAACTTATTTGCATCGTTAAGGCTCTTAACAGCCTCTAGAAAGTCTTCCTTTTCAATGGCTTTTGCTGCATTGTACTGCAATTGCTTGATAGTTACAATAGTATCCTTTATTTGATTTGCAAAAGAATTAGTCGAAAACAAAGCACAGAGGAGAAGCTGCACATAAAGTTTGTATTTCGAAAATGATTGGAGCATCGGTTAGTTTAAAGAAGCACTAAATATAGCTATTTCGCAGAAAATCTTTCGATTAAATCGATAATTCTGGATGAATAACCTATTTCGTTGTCGTACCATCCAATTATTTTTACCATTTTTCCGATTACCGAAGTCATTTCAGCATCAAATATACACGAATGTGGGTTGCCAACTATATCGATAGAAACGATAGGATCTTCAGTATATTCGAGGATTCCTTTTAATGTTGTTTCTGCGGCTTTTTTAAAGGCGGTATTTACCTGTTCAATAGAAACTTCTCTTTTTACATTTAAAGTTATGTCAGTTAAGGAACCATTTGGGACAGGAACTCGAATTCCACAACCGCCAATAACATCTGCTAGTTCTGGAAATATTTTTGTTAAAGCTTTTGCTGCTCCAGTGGTAGTGGGAACAATAGATTGTCCGGCGGCTCGTGCACGACGCAGGTCTCTGTGAGGTTGGTCATGTAAACTTTGATCCGTTGTGTAGGAATGTACAGTGGTAATGTAGGCTTGCTCAATGCCACAAAGTTCATTGATTACTTTTAGCATCGGTGCTGCATTGTTTGTGGTGCAGGATGCATTGGAAACAATAGTATCTCCCGGTGATAAAATATCATCATTTACACCCAGAACTATCGTTTTTATATCGTCATCTATTGGTGGAACCGATAAAATTACTTTTTTTGCTCCATTTTTTAAATGGTTTTCAAGTTGTGTTCTGGTTTTAAACTTTCCGGTGCTTTCCACTACAACATCTACATTTCCCCAACGAATGTCTTCGATGTTTTTTTCTGAAGAAAATCTTACCGAATTGCCTGCAACTGTAATTTGATTTTCGGAATATGAGATATCTTCACGTAAAACTCCGTGTATGCTATCGTACTTTAAAAGATGGCTGAGTGTTTTTGCGTCGGCTAAATCGTTTATTGCAACTACTTCCACATTTGGATTTTTTAGCAGCAACCTGAAAAGATTTCGACCGATACGTCCAAAACCATTAATGCCAACAGTTATCTTTTTATCCATAGCCAAAATTATTATTAGGTAAGATGCTTTTGTGCTTTGTATGAGGAACGCACTAAAGCGCCACTTTCCACGTGGCGGAAACCCAATTCCAGACCGATAGTTTCATATTTATTGAACTGTTCTGGAGTAATAAATTCCTTAACAGGTAGATGTTTTTTTGAAGGTTGCAGGTACTGCCCGATAGTTAAAATATCCAGGCCAATATTTTTTAAGTCGTGCATGGTTTGTATCACTTCATCTTCTTTTTCACCTAAACCTAGCATAATTCCGCTTTTAGTACGAGGCATTCCAGATTGTTTTAAATAATTTAAAACTTCTAGACTTCTTTCATATTTTGCCTGAATGCGGACTTCTCGCGTAAGTCTTTTTACAGTTTCCATATTGTGGCTTACCACTTCTGGTTGTACTGCAATAATACGGTCAATGTTTCGGGTATTTCCCTGAAAATCGGGAATTAAGGTTTCCAAGGTGATTTCTGGATTCATTCTGCGGATTGCTTTTACGGTTTCCGCCCAAATTATGGAGCCCATATCCTTTAGATCATCTCGGTCTACAGATGTAACTACAGCATGTTTTATATTCATTAATTTAATTGAGCGCGCCACTTTTTCTGGCTCGTCCCAATCTATGGTTTCAGGCCTTCCGGTTTTTACTCCACAAAATCCGCATGAACGGGTGCAGATATTCCCTAAAATCATAAATGTCGCTGTACCCTCGCCCCAACATTCACCCATATTTGGGCAACTGCCAGAGGTGCAGATTGTGTTAAGTTTATATTTATCAACTAATCCACGTAATTCGGTATATTTTTTTCCGGTGGGAAGTTTAACGCGGATCCATTTTGGCTTTGGTGTATGCTTCTGAAGTTCTAAGATTTCTTTACTCATAGTGTTAACAAAAGTACGAAAAAAAGCCTCCTAACTCCCAATGGTAAAACTGCTAATTTTTCAAAAATACTTATTGTTTCTGTGAAATTATTTCAGCCAAAAGCTTGCGTGCGCGTAATAATCTAACTTTCACGTTGTTTAGAGGTTCTTCTAAGGTTTCCGCTATTTCATTATAGCTCATTTCCTGAAAATAACGAAGATTTATAACATCTTGGTAATGCGGTTTCAGTTGTTTTATATATAGTAGAAGTTCTACTAAATTCTGTTCCAGGATCAATCTATCTTCTGGAGTGGGTGAGTGGTCCACGATTTTTTGAACTATCTCACTGGAAGCGTCAGTGGTGTTTGAATATATAGATGCGTTTTTCTTTCGAGTTCGGTCTATTTGAATATTTTTTGAGATAGTGATGAGCCAAGTTGAAAAAGTATAATTTTCATCAAAAGATTCAATTTTATCAAAAGCTTTTGCAAAGGTTTCAATAGTAATATCTTCAGCTTCGTGTTCGTTTCGAACCCTTTTAAGCTGAAAACCGTAAACTTCGTTCCAGAAATAGTCCAATAAAAACTTGAAAGCACCCTGCTTTCCGTTCTTTGCCTTTTCTATTTGTAGTGTTATTTCTATTGGGGTTATTTCCATCGCGAGTTTTTTTCGCCAGTGTTGGAAATAAAGATACTTAATTGAGTGAAAAGTAAAAACAATTCATAAAAAGGAATTAATGCAATCAGATCTTGTTCTTTAAGTTTTTTGGCTGCATTTCCAATAATTAGATATTGAATAAGCAGTCTTAAAAAGATTATTCCAAGGCCGAATTGCCAAAAATTAGTCAGGAGGATTATTGGCAGAAGAATCCAAAAAAGTAAATTAAAAATATAATATGAGCCTAATAGAAAGCGGTGCTTCGGTTTGTATAGCTTGGCAGTTGAATAATGTCTTGTTTTTTGAAGAAGCCATTTTTTCTTTTTTTTCTTTGGAATGGAATAAGTAAAGGCTTCCGGTTCTACGCAAATTGCCACATTTTTTGCAGTAGCGGCTTCGTTCACAAAAAGATCATCATCACCAGAAGGAATTTTGATATGACTCATAAATCCTTTGTTTTCGTAATAAAGTGTACTGGTATATGCCAGATTGCGGCCCACCCCCATATACGGATTTCCAGCTTTGGCGTATGAAAAGTATTGCACTGCAGTCATCAAGGTTTCAAAACGAATTATTTTATTCAGAAAGCCGGGAAGTTTTTCATAAGCACCGTAGCCTAAGATTAATTGTTTTTCTTCTGAAAAATTGGAGGCCATTGACGCTAGCCAATCGTTTGATGCCGGATAGCAATCTGCATCAGTAAATACGAGTCTGGTATTTTTTGCTCTTTTGATTCCTAACGTGAGTGCATATTTTTTATTTGCCCAGAAAGCCTCGTTGTTTTTTACATCGACTATTTGAATACGTGGGTCTTTTTCAGCGAAGGCTTCCATTATTTCCAATGTTTCATCAATTGAAGCATCGTTTATGAGGATTATCTCATAGTTCGGATAGTTTTGTGCTTGCCAAATTGGAATATTCCTTTGAAGGTTCTCAGATTCATTCTTGGCGCAAATTATTAATGAAACCGGATATTTTTCCGAAGTAACCTTTTTCGACGCTTTTAAGAATGAAAATTTTGAAAAGAGAAAATAATAAACACAGTTAATCAACGCAACGGCGCCGAAAACGTAAAGTAGCATCATACAGATCTATGATTGTAATTTTATGAATAAGAAGTGATTTTTAACTTAAATGTTATTGTGAAGGCGAGTCGATTTTATGACTGTCTTCACTGCAATTGGCAAACTGATCTGGAGTTTTTCCGCAATAACCGCAAGAGGCTCCTTCTTTGTTTAAAAAGGGGCTTTCGCTAGCACAAGTGCCGGCAAACTTTCCGCCTTTTTTAGCCCAAATTTTAATTGCAATACCAGCGACACCAAGTAATAATAGTACTAATGTTATAAGTAAAAGTTTCATTTGTATTAGATAAATAGAAAAGAAAAATACCCTTGAACGATCTAGCTATTTGCGTCAAACTTCTGAAGACATTTAATCTTTCTGAATTAGAGTACAAAAATACAATCTTTCTTGTAGTTGTGCTCGAAATTTAAGTATTTTTAGCCTCCATTATAAACATTTTAACGATGCTTAAACCTATTACATTTTTCTACATTTTACTCTTTGGTTTTCTAACTGTTTCTTGCAAAAATGAAGCACAGGACGACAAAAATTTGGACGTGCCAAATTCGGCTAATGAAACAACTCAAACACCTCTTAAAAGGGCGCCCAAGAAAGATTTGACTCCGGAGGATATTGCAATGCTAAAAAGTGTAATGTCACGCGTTATGAGTGATGCACAGTTGAAGAAATTTGCAAGTTATGTTGTTACAGCAGAATTAGCTAATCAACTTTCCAATGACGAAGGGCCTTTTACAATCTTTGCGCCTTCAAACCAAGCTATTGAGTTGCTAACTGCGGAAAGAAAGAAATTTTATGCAGATCCTGAAAACAAATCGAAACTAGACGAATTGTTGAAATCCCACATTGTTGTTGGAAATTTGGATAGAGAGGCCTTGTTACAAAATATCAAGGAGAATGGAAAGGCAAAGCTTAAAACTTTGGCTGGAAATACCTTAACCGCAAGTAAATCTGGAGAAGCTATACTAATAACCGACGGAAAAAAAGGAAGTGCTACTGTTATAAATAACGGTACAGAGGCTTCTAACGGAATAGTTTATGTGATTGATAGCGTGCTGAACGCGAATTAAAAGACATTGACTTCAGGTTCTATAAAGATTCCGGTCATTTCTTTTACTTTTTTTTGGATATCCATAGCCAGCTGCCATATTTCTTGACCGGTTGCGTTTCCATAATTTACCAAGACAAGGGCTTGGTTTTTATGTACGCCGGCGTCGCCAAAACGTTGTCCTTTATATCCAGCTTTTTCAATTAACCAACCTGCAGGAATTTTAAATTCTGTGGGTGATACTTCGTAAAACGGAGCTTCAGGAAAGTTTTTTTTGAATTCCTGAAAAGCTTCTGAATCAATAATAGGATTTTTAAAGAAACTTCCGCTATTGCCCAGTACTTTAGGATCTGGAAGTTTTGATTGACGTATTGCGATTACCGCTTCAGAGATATCTTTAATACCTGGTAACTCAATATTTTTATCGTCCAATATCTTCTGAATATCGCCATATGAAATATTCTTTTTATGATTCTTTTTTGTCAGTCGGAAGGTTACGCTAGTAATGATATATTTTCCCTTCTCCTCATTTTTAAAGATAGAATTTCGGTATTCAAATCTACATTCCTCCTTTTTGAATTCTTTTTCTTTTAAGGTTGAAATTTCCAGTGTATTGCAGCTTTCGAAATTGTCTTTTAGCTCTACGCCGTAAGCACCAATGTTTTGGATGGGTGCAGTCCCTACATTCCCTGGAATCAATGATAGGTTTTCCAGTCCGCCAAAATTGTTTTCAATACAGTATTGAACAAATTTGTGCCAGTTTTCTCCAGCCATAGCTTTTACAAAGACTTCGGTTTCCGTGTCTTTTATAATTTCGATTCCTTTTAAATTCAGGTGAATGACAAAAGCATCGAGATTTTCTATTAATAACATATTACTGCCACCACCAAGTAAAAAAAGTGCTTCAGAAGGTTTTTCTGAGAGCACTTTTTTAAGTTCTTCTACGGTTTCAACAGACACAAAATAGCGTGCTATACAATCTATTCCGAAGGTGTTGTGGTTTTTAAGTGATTTGTATTCTTCAAACCGCATTAATCTTTGTATTTCTCTAGTGCAATTTTCAAAATCTCAACTGCTCTAATCAAACTTTCTTTCTTTAAAACATAGGCGATACGCACTTGATTTAATCCTACTCCAGGACTAGAATAGAAGCCTCCGGCGGGTGCAACCATAATAGTTTCACCATTGTCATCAAAATCCTCCAATAGCCATTGCGCAAAAGCGTCACTATTTTTAACTGGTAGCTGAACAATGCAGTAGAATGCACCTCTTGGTTCGCCGACCGTTACTCCTGGGATAGCTTTTAAGGCATTAACCAAGGTGTTTCTTCTATCTTGGTATTCTGTAATAACTTCGTCAAAATAGCTTTGTGGTGTTTGTAGAGCCGCCTCGCTCGCTATTTGTGCGAATGTTGGAGGGCTCAATCGAGCTTGAGCAAATTTTAAGGCTGTAGCTATTACTTGCTTATTTTTTGAAACTAAACAACCGATACGTGCGCCGCACATACTATATCTTTTTGAAACCGAATCGATCAAAATTCCATACTCGGCCATACCCTCTTCCTCAAGAATTGAGTAATGCTTATAACCGTCATAGGTGAATTCGCGATACACTTCATCAGAAACTAAGAATAAATCGTGTTTTTTTACGATTTCGGCCAAGGTTTGTATCTCTTCTTTTGAATAAAGATAGCCTGTTGGATTTCCTGGGTTACAGATTAGGATTGCCTTAGTTCTTGGTGTAATAAGTTTTTCAAATTCTGAAATTGGAGGTAAGGCAAAATTATCTTCAATTTTCGAGATAACAGGAACGATTTTTACATCTGAAGCAGTTGCGAAACCATTGTAGTTAGCGTAAAAAGGTTCTGGTATTATAATTTCGTCACCTGCGTCGGCAATACTTCCCATTGCGAATAAAAGAGCTTCGCTTCCGCCAGTAGTAACTATTATATCATTGGCTTCAACGGGAATATTGTTTTTGTGGTAATATTGGGCAATCTTTTCTCGGTATTCTTGTGAGCCCTCAGAACGAGTATATGCAAGGATTTCAAGATGGTGATTAGCCACTGCGTCCATCGCAATTGAAGGTGATTTAATATCGGGTTGTCCAATGTTTAAATGGTAAACGGTTTTGTTAGCTTTATAGGCTTTTTCGGCATAAGGTACTAGTTTGCGGATAGGTGATTCCGGCATGTTTTTCCCTTTCTTAGATACTGAAGGCATAGTGAATTTTATTTGTAGCAAAGTTGCGAAATATATTTTATAATTCCTCCTTGCCCACAGTAACATTCGGCTTTTTTTTATACCTTCAAGACTATTCTCTATAATTCTTAAAAAATTGTTTAAAAGATTGATTTTTCTAATAGTTCTTTGCTTTTCTGCTTCCATGGTGGGGCAATCAGGTTTTTATCTACAAAACAATAAAAAGAAGTGTCGAATTCCATTCCAGTTAGTAAATAATTTACCCATTATTCAGGTGGAAATAAACGGTACGCTCCTGTCATTTATTCTAGATACAGGTGTGAAATCTACTATACTTTTTAGTTTGGAAGAGGCGGATAGTCTTCAACTTCGAAATACTTCTCCAGTAAAACTACAAGGGCTTGGATCAGGTGGGTCAATAGAGGCTTTAAAGAGTATGAATAACCGGGTTAAGATTGGAAATGTAATAGACAAGAACCATTCGCTGTATATAATTTTTGATAGTGCTCTTAATTTTTCACCAAGAATGGGTATTCCAATTCACGGGATTTTGGGGAATGAGTTTTTTCAGAATTTTATTGTGAAGATTAATTACGCTTCCGAAGTTATTACTATTTATGATCCCAAGAAATATTCCTTGAAGCCCTGTAAAAGATGCGAGGATATGGTATTAAATTTCGTAGCTAGCAAACCCTATATTACACTTCAGACGGTTTCGGATAACCGACAGGAAGAAGTTAGACTTTTGGTAGATTCTGGTTCAAGCGATGTAATGTGGCTTTTTGATGAAAGTAATTTTATTAAAGAATCACCCAAAAATTATTTTGAAGATTTTTTAGGTCTTGGCCTTAGTGGAAATATTAATGGAAAGCGTGCCCGGATCCCTAAACTTCTTGTGGGAGATCTTCAATTAACAGATGTAAGTACTTCTTTCCCTGAAGCAGATGCTATAATTAAAGCGCGCTTTTACGAAGATCGTGATGGAAGTTTGGGCGGAGGCTTTTTAAAGAGGTTTACTGTTACTTTTGATTATGGAAATAATTTGGTGCGTTTTAAAAAGAATAACAAATTCAAAGATCCATTTCATTACAATATGAGTGGACTAACGCTGGAACACGAAGGCATTGAGCTTGTAAAGGAAGAGAAGCAGGCGGTTGTAAATGCCAACGATGCATATCAGAACGAAAGTTTGACAAGAAACAGCATTTCAGTAACAACTGAAGTCCATTTTACTTTGGCGCCAAAATATGTTATTGTAGATGTTCGTGATGGTTCTCCAGCTGCTTTGGCAGGAATTGAAGAAGGGGATATCGTTATTTCAATAAACGGAAAACCCAGCTACCAATATAAATTGTTTGAACTTATTGATTTGTTTTCTAGTGAAGAGGGAAGAAGGTTAACAATGGAGGTGAAACGGAATGGCAAACTAAATAAAATGAAATTCTATCTTAAGAGTCTATTCTAAAGAAAAATCCAGTAAAAGCATTTTTGCTTTAACTGGATTTTTCTAATAAGAAGTAAGGTTTTCTAGCTTTTTTCCAAAACACTTGTAGTGTCGCTCATTACTTCTCCTTTAATTTTCAGTGCCAACATTGGTTCGCTAGCATTAGAATAAACTGTAACGGTTTTTCTAATTGGACCGACGCGGTTTGTGTCATATTTAACTTCAATAGTGCTATTTGCACCAGGAGCGATAGGGCCATCTGGTTTTTTTGGCACTGTACAACCACAACTGGACTTTACATCACTTATAATAAGAGGCGCATCGCCAGTATTGGTGAATTCAAATACCCGAACGCCATCACTACCTTTTGCGATAGTGCCGTAATCCACGGTATCTTCTTTAAAACTGATTTTTGCTTGCTGCGCCTGCGCGGTAGTAAAACCGATAAAGGCAACAAGAGCCATAAGAGCTAATTTTTTCATGATTTTTTTTGTTTTTAATGTATGCTAAAGTATAGAACTTTTAAAGAACCTGCAAAATAACTCATTCATTTTTATTATCCTTCAGATATATTTACTTTTGCAACTTACATCTCAAATACCAGACCAAAGTATGGCTTTAGAAGCAAAATATAACGTGAAACAGATTGAAGACAAGTGGTATAGCTACTGGATGGCCAACCGTTATTTTCATTCTGAAGTTGATGAAAGAACGCCATACACAATAGTAATCCCTCCGCCAAACGTTACAGGAGTACTTCATATGGGTCATATGCTCAATAACACCTTACAAGATGTTTTGATTCGACGTGCTCGTTTACAAGGGTTTAATGCCTGTTGGGTGCCGGGCACTGATCACGCTTCTATCGCTACCGAAGCTAAAGTTGTTGCAAAATTGAAAGCTGATGGTATTGATAAAGCAAACCTTTCTCGTGAGGAATTTTTGGAACACGCATGGGAATGGACTCATAAACATGGTGGGATTATCCTTGAACAATTAAAAAAGCTTGGTGCTTCATGCGATTGGGACCGAACCAAGTTTACCATGGATGAAGAAATGTCAGCCTCTGTTATAAAGGTATTTGTTGATTTATATAGAAAAGGAAATATCTACCGAGGTTACCGAATGGTAAATTGGGATCCTCAGGCAAAGACTACTCTTTCCGATGAAGAAGTTATTTACGAAGAAAAACAAGGGAACCTTTATTATCTAAACTATAAAATTGAAGGAAGTGATGACACCTTGACCATCGCTACTACGCGTCCAGAAACCATTTTGGGCGATACTGCTATTTGCATTAATCCAAATGACAAACGTTTTGCTCATCTTCGAGGCAAAAAAGCAATCGTTCCAGTTAATAACCGAGTAATTCCAATTATTGAGGATGAATATGTAGATGTTGAGTTTGGTACAGGTTGTTTGAAAGTAACACCTGCACACGATGAGAACGATAAAATGTTGGGTGATAAACACAATCTTGAGATTATAGATATCCTGAATGATGACGGAACTTTAAACAGTTTTGGTCTTCATTATGAAGGGAAAGATCGTTTTGTTGTTCGCAAGGAAATAGTAAAGGAGCTTGAAGAGATGGGCGTGGTTTCAAAAATTGAAACCCACTTGCACAAGGTTGGCACTAGTGAAAGAACTGGGGCTGTAATTGAGCCAAAACTGAGCGACCAATGGTTTTTAAAAATGAAGGAGCTTGCCAAACCTGCTTTAGATGCTGTCCTTGAAAAAGAGGTGCATTTAGTTCCTGAAAAGTTTGTAAACACCTACCGTCACTGGATGGAAAACGTGCGCGATTGGAATATTTCCCGTCAACTTTGGTGGGGACAGCAAATTCCCGCCTATTTTTATGGTGATGGAAAAGAAGATTTTGTTGTAGCAGAAACAATAAATGAAGCGATTGAACTCGCAAAGAAAAAGACCAACAATCCACATCTTGGAGCCGAAAACTTAAAACAAGACCCAGATGCCTTAGATACTTGGTTCTCTTCCTGGTTATGGCCAATCAGTGTTTTTAATGGTATTCTGGAGCCAGACAATAAAGAGATAAACTATTACTATCCAACCAATGACCTCGTTACTGCACCTGAAATACTTTTCTTTTGGGTGGCTAGAATGATCATCGCCGGTTATGAATACAGAAACGAGAAACCCTTCACAAATGTTTATTTAACTGGAATTGTACGCGACAAGCAGCGGAGAAAGATGAGTAAATCTTTGGGTAACTCGCCAGATCCAATTGATTTGATGGAAACTTACGGTGCCGACGGGGTGCGTGTTGGTATGCTCCTAAGTTCACCTGCCGGTAATGATTTAATGTTTGATGAAGACTTATGTAGGCAGGGGGCTGGCTTCGTAAACAAAATATGGAATGCTTATAGATTAATTGATGGTTGGGAAGTTTCCTTGGAAAAAGAACAAACACAAAGCGATCTTATTGCTTTGCAATGGTATCGCAGCAAATTCCAAAAGGCACTTGCTGAAATTGAAGACCATTACACTAAATACCGTATCAGTGATGCTTTAATGGCCACTTATAAGTTGATTTGGGACGATTTTTGTTCTTGGTTGTTAGAAATGGTAAAACCACCTTTCGGCGAGAGGATTTCAGAGAAAACTTATTTAGACGTCATTTCAGTATTGGAAGAAAATTTGAAAATTCTGCATCCTTTCGTTCCTTTTATTTCTGAAGAGATCTGGCAACATATAACCCAACGTGAAATTTCGGAGGCATTGATAATTTCGAAATGGCCAAAAGCTGAATCTTATAATGAACAGATCATTAGAGATTTCGAATTTGCTTCGGAAGTGATCTCTGGAATCAGAACTATCCGAAAAGAGAAAAATATTTCGTTTAAAGAGACCATTGCTCTTTCCGTACTAAATAACGACAATGCTTCAAAAGGATTTGACACAATAATCACAAAACTCGGTAACGTTTCAGAATTGAATTACATTACTGATAAATTGGATGGCGCCCTTACGTTCCGCGTAAAAAGCAATGAGTATTTCATTCCAATTGCAGGTGCATTAAACGTTGAAGAAGAAATTGTTAAGCTTACTGAAGAACTGAAATATACCGAAGGCTTCTTAAGAAGTGTTCAAGGTAAATTGAAAAACGAACGTTTCGTAAGCGGTGCTCCAAAACATGTTGTAGATCTGGAAAAGCATAAGGAAGCAGATGCCTTGGCGAAAATTGATACGTTAAAAGCGAGTTTGGCTGGGCTTAAGTAAATTTTATATTAGGAATCTTTTGGACTTGATTCAGAATTACCTTCATACCTTTAAAACCCTTGTTAAATAGCCACTATTCTAGTTTAGAAATAATGGAATAGCCATACGATTAAATAGAGAATCCAGGGGGTATCTATGGAGCCATGTCGACACACAGTCGGCATAAAGTCGGCATATAGTCGGCATGCGGCCGGTAAATAAATGGCTGGATTATAATTCCCAATTTAATTTTTAAGAGCAGAGATCTTTATTTGTCATAGCCATTGAAGGTATGGTATAAAATAGAATATTTTTATGCTGTTGTCAAGTTTGGAAGTAAAATAGCGCAATTTTACTATTTCTAGCGGGGAGTAAAAATCAGGAAATATCTTTTATTAAAATTGGAAACTTTCGAAGCCCTATTTAGGTTTTTATCAGAAATAGGAATAGGGTGGTGATTGAAGATTATGAAAGAATACTCAATAAAGCTGAAAGGAATTAATTTATTTTCTATAGAGAAAATATTGATTTACGGCCTCGATATAAAGTTGTTTAGCCTCATCACTTGTAAGTCCTCGTGTTTGGAATAGGGCATTTGTTTTAAAGGCTGATATATGAGGTTTACCACCACTTGGTAAGTGGTCATTATTAGTTGCGCGCTTATAGTATGCGTAAAGACGCAACAGTACATCTGCAGGAAATGGATCCTTATGATCGTTAATGCTTTTTACAGCGTTTTTAAAGGTAATATCTAACTCTTTAGAAGTCATTATTTTTCAGCAATTATCGAGATTCCTCCTTTAACTTTTTGATTTATGGTTACTTTAATCTTGGCGTCTATTGGAAGAAAAATATCTACACGAGATCCAAATTTAATGAAACCGCTATCCGTTGCCTGTTCCACTTCTTGGTTTACTTCAGCATAATTCACAATACGCTTTGCCAAGGCGCCTGCTATCTGACGAAACAAAACATCTCCAAACGCACTATTGTTTACAACAACGGTAGTACGTTCATTTTCTTCTGAAGACTTTGGATGCCAAGCCACCAAATATTTCCCTGGATGGTATTTACTGTAAACCACCTTTCCGCCCACCGGATATCGAGTAACGTGCACATTAATTGGACTCATGAACACAGATACCTGCAATCTTTTATCATTGAAATATTCCTTTTCAAAAACCTCCTCAATAACAACGACCTTGCCATCAACTGATGAAAGCACTTGGTCTGGATGCATTAAGAAGTTTCGTTTTGGGTTTCTGAAGAACTGTAAAACCAGGAGCAAAAGAATTATCAGTGAAACAATTATTCCACCGCGAATGGTTGGGTGTTCAACAAACACATTTGCCAAAAGACTGAGCCCGATAACAATTACCAGGGCTATAAAAATAATTTTGAAACCTTCTTTATGAAACATTGTCAACAATTAATAAAAATGCATAAACAAATGGGCTGGCGTAAATAATGCTGTCCAGCCTGTCATATAGCCCGCCGTGGCCGGGCATAATGATTCCGCTATCTTTTACTCCAGCCTGTCTTTTAAATTTAGATTGTATTAAATCTCCAATCGTTCCAAAAACAGAAACGATGATGGCCAATACTATCCAAACCCACAAAGGATACTTTTCAGAGTGTATAGGGCTGTAGTTTTCCAATGCCTTAAAGATAAGGAATCCTGCTAGAAGTGTACCCAACATGCCCCCAACAAAACCTTCTATGGTTTTTTTTGGGGAAATACGTTCCAATAGTTTATGTTTCCCAAGGTTTTTACCTATTAGGTAAGCAAAGGTGTCATTGCTCCATATAAGTATAAAGACAGCCACTATAATGTGAGGCATAAAGTTTTCTTCGATTGGAATTCTACTGTCCAGATATTTCAGTGGGATAAGTGTCAAAAAAATGAATCCACTAATGATATAGAATATTACGGTAATGTATTTTTTCTTCTCAAACATTGGTATTTTACTTGTCCAGAGCACATCTTTTAGAAGAAAGAGATTTACAAAGCCACTTAGAATTAGGAGAAGATAAACAGCATTTTCTTCAAAAACATTATAGCTGAGAAAATAAAATCCTGCTGCAAGAAGAAAATAAGCGAGGTAACTGGTTAGACGTACAAGTTTTAGATATTCGCTTAGGGTAATTACTGCAAGTATGAAAAAAAGGCCCATAAACCATTCTCGCGAAGTGAACATAGCAAAGATGATGATCGAAATGTATAATACGCCCGAGAGGGTTCGTATGAGAATTTCCTTCATATTATAGGTCTTCCAGAAGCAGCAAATATAGGTTTTTTGCGCTACTTCCGTAACTCATAAAATTCTTTTCTTTTTCGATCTCAAAGTTCTGAATGGTAGTGATATTACTGGGGATATAACCCGAGCTTTGGTTTTTTATAATGCGTAAACCTTCGCTAATGCTTTCCACAAACTGGCTAGTTGTTGCAAAAATGATAAAGTTAGAAGGCAGTTCTTTTAACTTTTTTTCTTTAACTTGGTTTGAAGAAAGAAGTATAGATCCATTGTTTGCAACAAGTGATTCACAGGTTGAAAGAAAAAATGTTGTGTTAGGGTTTTTTACAAAGTTTAGGTTGAACCCGTCAAACTTTTGGATAAGCTGATCGTTAATGCAAAAAACATCCTGCTCATACCAATCATTTTCAAGCATAATGTTATCAAACCCTTCTAAAATCTCATCCCAATTTTCGCAATAAATGAATTTTCCTCCATTATTTTTAAAATTGTAAGTGAACTTTTCGTCTATTGGAAGTTTTTCCTCAGGGTAATAGCTACTCTGATCGGAAATATCAGCTCTTTTGGCCTTTTCTTCCGATTTATAATTAGGGTTTAAAAGTCTTTTGAATAGACTCATTAATAATGATTTGAGGAGTTCATAAATGCATTAACCTTCAAATATATAAAAACTACATCGAAGTTCTGTTATCAAAAAAAACAAAGTTTCAAAACACCAAGAAAAACCGGCAGGTTTAAGTTGTTGCCGGTCTTGTAGCTTCTTCTGGAATTTCGAAAGGACGTTCTCCAAATATTTTTTGAAGGTTGTCTTTAAAAATCACTTCTTTTTCAAGTAAAACGTTAGCCAATTCGGTCAATTTATCCTTATTTTCCTCTAAAAGCTTTACAGCACGCTGATACTGACCTTCGATAAGCGCTGAGATTTCTTGATCGATCAATTCAGCTGTTTTTTCACTATACGGTTTAGAGAGGTTATATTCTGATTGTCCGCTACTATCGTAATAGGTTAAGTTCCCAATCTTATCATTCAATCCGTAAATGGTTACCATAGCTCTAGCTTGTTTTGTGACTTTTTCAAGATCGCTCAAAGCACCAGTTGAAATTCGGTCAAAGATTACTTTTTCTGCGGCACGACCTCCTAAGGCTGCACACATTTCATCCAACATTTGTTCTGGGTGAATAATCAATCTTTCTTCTGGTAAATACCAGGCAGCACCTAAGGATTGCCCACGGGGAACTATAGTAACTTTTACCAATGGAGCGGCATGTTCTAGCATCCAGCTCACAGTTGCGTGACCAGCTTCGTGGAATGCAATAGCGCGTTTTTCGGCCATTGTCATTATTTTATTTTTCTTTTCAAGTCCGCCTACAATTCTATCAACAGCATCAAGGAAATCTTGTTTTCCTACGGATTTCTTACCGGTTCGGGCTGCAATCAGTGCTGCCTCGTTACAAACGTTAGCAATATCTGCTCCGGAGAAACCTGGTGTTTGCTTAGAAAGGAAATCAGTATCCAAACCTTCGTCTTTTACTATGGGACGTAGGTGAACCTCAAATATCTCTTTACGTTCACGAACATCTGGGAGGTCAACATATATTTGTCTGTCAAAACGACCGGCACGCATTAAGGCCTTATCGAGAACATCTGCACGGTTTGTTGCTGCTAATACAATAACATTTGTATTAGTTCCAAAGCCATCCATTTCTGTAAGTAATTGGTTCAATGTGTTTTCACGCTCATCGTTGCCTCCAGACATATTGTTCTTTCCACGTGCACGACCAATGGCGTCAATCTCGTCAATAAAAATAATAGCTGGTGATTTGTCCTTGGCCTGCTTAAACAAGTCACGTACACGCGATGCTCCGACACCTACAAACATTTCTACGAAATCGGAACCCGAAAGTGAAAAGAATGGAACTTTCGCTTCACCTGCGACGGCTTTTGCCAAAAGAGTTTTTCCTGTTCCTGGAGGCCCAACTAGTAAAGCTCCTTTTGGGATTTTTCCTCCTAAGGAGGTGTATTTTTCAGGGTTTTTCAAGAAGTCTACAATTTCTTGAACTTCTTCTTTTGCGCCTTCTAAACCTGCAACATCTTTAAAAGAAGTTTTTACATCTGTTTTTTCGTCAAAAAGTTTAGCTTTAGATTTACCAATATTGAACAATTGCCCACCTGCGCCACCACCGGCACCTGAGGACATTCTCCTCATAATAAATATCCATATACCAATAATAATTGCGAAAGGAAGAATACTCATCAAAATATCTCCCCAAACATTCGAATCTGTTTGGAAATTTAGGTTCGCTGTTAGGTTGTTTTCAGCTTTTATATCTTGGAAGTCTTTTTGGAATAACTGGAGATCTCCAAATTCAAATTGATAATCTGGATCGTTTATTCCTGGTTCTAAGAATGAGGGGACATTATTCTTTTTGGAATGGATTTCTTTCTTCTTGGCTTCGTCAGTCAAGTAGACTTTTGCGATTTTTTTATTTATTACATCTACTTTCTCAACGTCACCGTCTTTTAGAAATGTCTCAAACTGTGATTGAGTGGTTTTTGCTGGTTGTGACCAGCTACCGCCTCCAAAGATGTTTATTCCCAAAAATATAAGCGCAATAGCAATATAAATCCAATAATAATTAGCCTTCGGCTTCTTTGAGTCGTTCTTCTTATTTTTATTTTCTTCAGCCATAAGGCAGTTTTCTTTTTTTAGTTTGTTGTTTCTATTTTAACCGATTTGGCATCGCCCCATAGTCCCTCAATGTCATAAAACTCGCGAATATGCTTCTGAAAAACATGCACTACTACGTGCACATAGTCCATAAGTATCCATTCTGCGTTGTCGCTTCCTTCAACGTGCCAAGGTTTTTCTTTTAAAGCTTTGCTAACGGATTTTTGAACGGAGCCTACAATAGCGTTCACTTGGGTATTTGATGTACCATTGCAGATTATAAAATAGTCACAAACGGTGTTTTCTATATCTCTTAAGTCAAGAATTTCGATATCTTGTCCTTTTACATCTTCAATTCCTCGTATTATTTGAGTAATAAGTTGATCTGTTTCAGCTTGTTCTTTCTGCATTAATTATTTTTCTTTTCTATTTCGCAAAGTTATTACTTTTTTGTTTCTTGAAAGCCTTTAAAAATGTAATACTAAACATAATTCTTGTTTTGAACATAATCAAACTTAATGCCATCGATTCTACCAATAGTTACCTAAAGAAATTGGCTAAAGAAACACAATTATCTGACGAAACTGTGGTGGTCACCGACCATCAAGTTTCAGGTCGTGGTCAAATGGGTAATGGGTGGCTATCAAGAGAGGGCCAAAGCTTAACCTTCAGTATGTTCAAGGTGTATGATGGGTTGCGAATTGAAGATCAGTTTATGATATCAATGGCTACTTCAATGGGAATTTTGAAAGCTTTAAAAGCTTTGAATATTCCAGCTATCTCAATAAAATGGCCAAACGACATATTGTCAGCCAAGAGTAAAGTTGGCGGTATTTTAATTGAAAACGTATTGGAACGAAGTTTTATAAAACATTCCGTTATTGGTATTGGTCTAAATGTAAATGAAACTATTTTCCCTGATTTGCCAAAAGCCAGTTCATTAAAACTGGAAACGGGTAAAAATTTTATTGTGGAAGAAGTGCTTCAGGAAATTCTGGAGAACGTTTTCAGTAAACTAAGAAATTTGAACGAGAGCAGTTTTTTAATGTTGAAAGAAGAATATGAAAGTAATCTATTTCAAAAAAATGTCATTTCCGTTTTTGAAACTCCTGAAGGTTTACGTTTCAACGGAATAATAAAGGGAGTTTCAGATATTGGTGAACTTTTGGTAGAAACCGAAAATGATCCCTTGCGGAAATTTCAATTAAAGGAAGTACGTTTGATTTTTTGACCCGAAAATCTAACTAAACAAAATCGAAATAAGGAAAGTGCTATTGACTTGATTAAAAAAACCTTCGATTTTTAATCCCGCTGAAAAGGATAAAACTGAAGGGTTTTTTTAAAGTTTTCCCATGTTTTCAGATAGCGTTTCAATAAACTTTGAGATTGGGCCTTTTATCATCATTGCCATCATTGCGTTGAACTCGCCGTCAAAGTGTAATTCTACACTAGATGTGTTATCAGATATTTCCTCAATATTTCCTGTTAATGTGAAAGGTAGTTTGTCGCTAATTGCACCTAGAACAACCTTGCTTGGCTTTTCAACTTCTTTTACTTCTAGTGCAATTTCCGGCATTCCTTTTAATGCGAAAACAAAAGCATTATCTCTAATTACCTCAAATTTGCTGATGTTTTCTGGCATTAAGCCTTCAAAATTCTTTACATCTGCTAAATAATCGCAAAGATCTGAAGCTGATTTTTGAACCGTTACTCTTTTGCTGTTTAAATTCATTTGAAAATATTTTTTATTCTTTATTACTATATTTTAATTGTGCAACTATTAAATTCTAATTTAGTCCACAGGTAATGTTATAGATTGAGATAATAGAACTCAAATCACGAATTCTATCAAATTCACCATTATCAATTCTTGTAATTAATTCTGGACATTCTTGTATAAAAGCATATAACACCGCTTTGTTTTTACTTTCTATTATATTTTCGCTCCCGACAATTGTTAGCTTTTCTTCCTCTTTTTTTCTAATATAATACTTATTATAACCACCGTATAAGTTTCTATAAAGTTCTAATTTACCTAAAGCTACCTGCTCGACAGCATAAAGCTTTTTCTTATCCTTTATAGGTAAAAATCGAAGATGCGTAGTTTTTCCAGATTTTGCAATTAGTGTTACTGAATCAATAATTTCAAATTTTATTTTGTTGTATTTGTCTCCAACTTTTTTGTAATATTTAAAATCCTTAGTATCATAAGTCCCTCGCATATCAGTTATAACTTCCCCAGATTTAAGATAAATTGTGCAAGGTTGCGTTATTTGTGAAAATGATAGTAAACTTATAGTTAATGTAAAAAAAGTGAGATAAATCTTTTTGGACATCTTTTTAAGTTTTTATTATTGACTCGTCCGGTTTTTTAAATTCCCCAAGTTTCAGGGCTTTTTCTCCATTCATCAAGTAGAATTGCTTCTTCCGAATTGATGTATTTTGAGTTTTCAGCTTCTTTCAGTAGCATTTCATAATTGCTCAAGGTGTTTAAGTTGACTTTTGCATTATTGAAATTTTCTTCTGCAATATTAAACCCATAGCTAAAAATAGCCACCATGCCTTTCACGTTTGCTTTAGCCTCTTTTATCGCTTCTACAGCCATTAAGCTGCTTTTTCCAGTGCTAATAAGGTCTTCCACAACTATTACATTGGTGTTTGGCTCTAGATGGCCTTCAATTTTATTTTGGCGTCCGTGTCCTTTTGCCTCTGGACGAACATAACAAAAAGGCACGTTCATATAGTCTGCCACTAAAGCTCCTATGCCGATTGCCCCAGTTGCCACGCCGGCAATCATTTCGGGCTTTCCGTAGAGTTCTTCGATTTGTTTTGCAAGGTTTTCCCGTATGTAATTTCGTATTATGGGATAGGAAAGTGTAACGCGATTGTCACAGTAAATTGGAGACTTCCATCCAGACGCCCATGTAAAAGGGTTTTGTGGTTGCAATTTTATTGCATTAATTTGCAATAATAATGCAGCGGTTTTTTGTGCCGTTTCTTTATTTAATATCATACTGCAAATGTATAAAGTTTTTGTAAAAGATATTCCCATTATTCTTTCTACAGAGAAAAATATTGGAGAACACTACACTACCATCCCTTTAAAACAAGCGCGTTTTAAAAAGTTGGTAAAAAAGATAAACAACGGGGAGCTACTCTATGTTAACCTATATCACAAAAATGCAGAAAAGTTGGAGCGCTTTCTTCGCAAAAAGATTAAAGTTGTTGAGGCCGCTGGCGGATTAGTTTATAACAGTAAAAAGGAAATTCTTTTTATTAGAAGAAATAAAAAATGGGACCTACCGAAAGGAAAAATTGAAAAGGGCGAAACTCATGAAGAAGCTGCCATCCGCGAGGTTATTGAAGAAACAGGGGTAAAGAATCTTGAAATAGGACCGTTTCTAAAGACTACTTACCATGTTTTTACTCGCAACAATAAATTTCGGCTGAAAATAACTTATTGGTACGAAATGTTCAGCGATTATAGTGGGCCACTGATTCCCGAAGCCAACGAAGGTATCAAAAAGGTAAAGTGGAAGGATTTCGAAAAATCTCAAAAAGCTTTACTTGATTCTTATGAAAACATAAAATTACTTTTCCCAAAGGAATATTTAACTACCCACCCGAACGATCGGATATCGGAGGTGTGATTTTTCGTAATATGGTGACTTCTTATGAATCCAATCCAGTTGTGCGTACCAGTTTTTTGCAAATTCGAGATTTTCAGCTTTTTTTGCCTCAAACTCTTTTTTGATTTCGGGATTTTCATTTAAGAATTTTTCGGCCATATCTTCCCATACATAAGGAGAGAAGCCTTCTTTTTGCTGAAGAATCGCATCGAAGAAATTCCAATTAAAAAATGAATCAGGAGCCGCGGGTTCCAAGATTTCCAAAATATAACGAACACCAGGCTGCTGTGTTTTTATTAAAAAATCGCCTTTTTTTACCGATACATTTTCTATACTTTTCGTGACTTCGGTTTTATAATGTAAATAATGTCCCTCAAATGGACTTTTCACGGTTTCAAAACTTTTAATTCGGTAAACTTCAGCTGAAACGGTTGAATCATTTTTTATTACTGAAAATTTGATTTTGTTTAATTTCAAAAGATCAATAACATTCCAATATCCTTGAGGGATAATATATGCGGATGGAATACTTATGGAATCAATCGCTTTAAAAGAATTGTAATATGTGATGTCTTTGGTAAAAGGTTTATCCCTGGAATATTTTAAACGTTCTCTACCTGTAACTTTGCTTGGAATCATTTTTCCTTCATAGCCTAGAAATGTAAGTGTTGTAGTTTTTAAAGAATCAACTTGCCAAGAAAGTGGGTAGTAACCACCTACTTTGTATTTTTCGAATGATTTTTTTCGTAATTCTTTAATTTTTGAAGCATCTTCTTCGGCTACATCTATAAAACTTTTCATTAGTTCATAAGTTCCTTCCACTCTATCTTTATAAGGTTTTAACATATGTGTTTCTACCATCATCCCCAACGTGTTGAATAATGCTGCATAGCCAGTGGAATAGCGGGGCGCATCCAAAAACTGTGAAAAACCCACTTCCGGAACTTGATTAAATACGTTGACATAAGGAGTAATATCCCACTTTTTTTTATGCAAAGAATATTCAAATTGTGGCATAAAGGAGGTTTGTAGATAATCTCCCAATTCGCCTCCCAATTTATTGTGTTGTGTAAAAAGATGTGTTAAGATGTATTGATAGTCGGCGCCGTTACTAACATGGTTGTCAATAAAAAAATCTGGATTCAACCAATGAAAAATTTCAGCGAAAGCCCTTGCGTTTTTGGTGTCAGATTTTATGAAATCTCGATTTAAATCATAGTTTCTAGCATTTCCACGAAAACCATATTCCTTAGGTCCATCCTGATTCGTTCGGCTCGTGCTATTTCTATCCAAAGCACCTCCAATGTTATAGACGGGAATTGTTGCAATTATTGTTTTTTTTGGAATTGGAGTTTTATTTTCCGCAAAATCTCTGAATAGTAACATTGTGGCATCTATCCCGTCGGGTTCTCCGGGATGAATCCCGTTATTTATGAGCAATAGATTTTTACCATGCTTAGCGAAGCCTTCAAATTTCTTTTGGATCGTGTTTTGGGGGTCAAAAACGACTATATGCAATGGAAAGCCACTATCCGTTAGCCCCATTTCATAAACCCTGATTGATGGAAATTTCTTCTCGAGTGCAAGATAGAAGTCTATGCTTTCTTGATATGAGCCAGTTTGCGTTCCATCAGAGTTTTCGAAAGTTAATGTGGGCTGGGCTTGAATAAAATTATATATAAAAAGAAGGAGGAAAAATGGAATGTGTTTCATAAATGAATTGTTTAAAACAAATATACTATCAATGCATTACTTAATGTTGGATCCTAAAAGATATAAGGAGAAATCTCAAAATTTCTCGTCAATTATTTACTAAAAGTAATGTTGAGGATATTATCAAACGCGATGGAATCAGTTGACTTAGAAAAGAATTTATCATTATTCTAAAGGTTAAAACTTGGGATATTTGATTGAAAAATTAAATGAACCCCACTTTTGATTCTTAACTGTTTATAAAAGATTGAAATTATTTGTAATTCTCTCCACTCTGATTTACCTTTTAATTGTGTCAAAAGTGCTTTAAAAATTTGAGATTCTTAAGATTTATTCTGATGTATTACCAGTTTTATAGGGTTTGAGAAAAGAGGAAAATTGTTATAGAAATAGGTTAATGATTCTTAAAACAAGTTATCATTAATAATTCTTTTAAAATATAGCTAAAATCCGATTATTTATTTGGTAAATACAGGTGTTTTTTAGGTGGAATCACATTATTCCCAATGAAAAGTTAAACTTTTATTATAAAACAATTATAAATATTTTGTTTTGAACAATTTACAGAATATGATTTACTCAGTTTATAAAATTTAAGACTTATTTTTTTTTGTGAGTGCCCGTATTACCTAGCTTTGGCCATCATTATTAATTTAAAAAAAAAATAGAAAAATGAAAAAAATTACATTATTAGTTATTACAATTATGCTATCTGTAGCATCACAAGCACAAACACTTCTTACTCAATCTGGTGATCCAGTTAACGTAACCGATGGAGGTGTTGCATGTTGGGATAACGCTGGTGGATCTTACAGTGCGAACTCCTTCCTAAGAGCTTATGATTTATCAGATTTCGACGTTACTGGTAGTTTCGAAATTACTGAAGTACAATATGGTCAAGGAAGCGCAGATGATGGTAAAATCATTAATTTGAACATTTACACTGCAAGCGAGATTGATCTTACTTTTGCTGAGCTTACTTTAATAGGTGGAACTACTCATACAAGTAGTGCTGCAGACGATCTTTCTTTAATTAAAGTGCCATTGGAACTGACTATTCCAGCTGGATCTATTGTTGTTTTTGAAGTAAATGCGGGAGACAGCAACGGAAATGCCGGAGAGACCTATTTTCCTGGAGTTAATGTTGCTGGAGAAACTGATTTCAGTTACTTAATGGCTGAAGATTGTGGTATTTCTGAGCCAACGCCAGTAGGTGAAGTTGCTGGTCCAGAATATTATGTTATGAATATTCTTGGTAACCAAGTACTTTCAGTAGGTACTAACCTGGCTGATGTTGTTTCTGTCTATCCAAGTCCTGCAACAGATGTATTGAACATTAAACTTCCATCGAGCGTGGATGTTAAAAGTGTGTCTTTGATTAACGTTCTTGGTAAAACTACAGGAGTTACATATTCAAACGGTGAAATGAACGTTTCAGGTCTTGCGGCAGGAGTTTATTTCCTTAATATTGAAACAAATTTGGGAGCTTACACTCAGAAAGTTGTCAAGCAATAAGCTGTCATTGCTATAGAAGAAATAAAAGTTTTAAAAACCTCAATCGAAAGATTGGGGTTTTTTTATGAACTAATTTTTCGTCAAAAGAATATGGACTTTTAAAATATTTTTTAATTCTATGGAACTATTTTCAAATAGTTTTCCTGTGATTTTAAAACTAATTATTGATATTAATGAATAGTACATCCTAAACTATCAATTTTCACAACTACATGGAAGAGGCTAGATGGCTTGATAAAAAAGTTTCATTTGTAGTTGGTTTAAGTTCCTATGAAGAACTAAGACTCAACTTGTGAATGCTCTAGTTAAAAGAGCATAAAAAAACTCCTTCAAGATTAGTTGAAGGAGTTTTTTACGTGATTAATATTATTTCCTTTAACCGTTCATTGAAATAAGAAATTCTTCATTGTTTCTTGTCTGCTTAATACGATCATTAATGAATTCCATAGCTTCTACGGGGTTCATATCTGCAAGGTATTTACGCAGTACCCACATACGTTGTATGGTGTTCTCATCAAGCAATAGATCATCACGACGTGTACTAGATGAAGTAAGGTCAATAGCTGGGAAAATTCTTCGGTTGGAAATTTTTCTATCCAATTGAAGTTCCATGTTTCCAGTTCCTTTGAATTCTTCAAAGATAACTTCGTCCATTTTGGAGCCAGTTTCGGTCAATGCAGTTGCAATAATAGTCAATGAGCCTCCATTTTCAATATTTCGTGCGGCTCCAAAGAAACGTTTAGGCTTGTGAAGTGCATTAGCATCAACACCTCCACTCAATATTTTACCGCTTGCTGGTTGCACAGTGTTATACGCACGAGCCAAACGTGTGATTGAATCCAAAAGAATAACAACGTCGTGACCACATTCTACCAATCGCTTAGCTTTGTCAATAACGATATTGGCAACACGAACGTGCTCGGTGGCCTCCTTGTCAAAAGTTGAAGCAACTACTTCGCCGCGAACGTTGCGCTGCATATCTGTAACTTCTTCAGGGCGCTCATCGATTAAAAGGATAATTTGATAAACTTCTGGATGGTTTGCCGCGATAGCGTTTGCGATATCTTTCAGCAACATAGTTTTACCTGTTTTGGGTTGTGAAACTATCATTCCACGTTGTCCTTTACCGATTGGTGCGAAAAGATCTATGATTCTTGTAGAAATAGTGCTTTGCTTATCTGCTAAGTTGAATTTTTCCTGTGGGAAAAGTGGTGTTAAATGCTCAAAAGAAACACGGTCGCGAACTACGTTCGGGTTTAAACCATTTATTTTATTCACCTTAATTAAAGGGAAATATTTTTCTCCTTCTTTTGGAGGTCTAACCTCGCCTAAAACAGTATCACCAGTCTTTAGTCCAAAAAGTCTAATCTGGGATTGTGAAACATAAATATCATCTGGAGAAGAAAGGTAGTTGTAGTCGCTAGAACGCAAGAAGCCATAGCCATCTTGCATAAGGTCTAGTACACCTTCACTTTCAATAATGCCGTCAAATTCATAATCAGGTTCGCGGTAACGGTTGCGAGAATCCTTGTTGCCGTTACTTCTGTTGTCGTGTACGTTGCCATCTTTTTGTTTGTGACTTTGATGCTTTGGACGATTGTCTGTATTATGGTCCACACGTTGGGTTTTTTGACGCATGTCATTATCACCACCGCTTGATTTTTGATGTTGAGGTTTTTTATCAACTTCTTTTTTATCATTTGAGGGGCGATTTTCCTCTCTTGGTTTTTTATCATCATCACTTTTTTTATTGTGATGTTGCTTCTGAGGTTGAGGCTTTTTATTGGGATTGTCGTTATTTTGAGGGCGAGGGTTTGGTCCTTTTTCCTTGTTATCTCTAGAAACTGGAGTAGTTTTTTCCATTTTTGCAGGTTCGGGGGAAGGTTCTTCGGCTTTAATGACCGCTTTTACTGCTTTGGGATTTGCGGCTTGGTAATCAAGAATTTGATAAACCAAGTCTAATTTTTTTTGAGTGCGATATTTTGGCACATTAAGTTCTTTAGCTATATCCTGGAGCTCAGGAAGCTTTTTGTTTTTTAGTTCTGAAATTTCAAACATGTAAAAAAATGCTATAGTTTAAGTTGATACTATTATGTTCCTTTTGAGAAGGTAAGTACGTTGAAAATTTTTTCGAAGACTAAGTAACCTTGATTGAGTTGGTTACGAATAGATACTGCAATAATACAACAATAAATTAAAAACTACTGTTATTTTTTTTAAAAAGATAACGTATTTTTGCCTAGCAATTGAGGTTTTAAATAATGATCCAACGTATTCAAACTATTTATTTAATTGTTTCAGTCATTATAATGGGCTCTCTTTTTATGTGGTTTCCTGTTGTTCTGGGTGAGGATGGTTCCGTCATTATCGAGCGTAATGAACCTTTGGTTCTTGGTCTCATTTTCGTATCTATTGCGTTAGCGATAATTTCAATTTTAAATTTCAAAAAGCGGCAATTACAATTTGTTCTAAACCGTTTAAACATCATATCAAACTTTGTATTACTGGGAGTTTTCGTTTACAGATCGCTTACTTTATCCGGAGAGACTTTCGTTTCAGTGAAGGGTATTGGGGTTCTTCTTCCCATCATTTCTATCGTATTTTTAGTGCTGGCCAATAAGGCCATTAAAAGGGATGAGGATCTTGTAAAATCTGTTGATCGTTTGCGATAAACCGATCTTGGTATATTAGTGCAAAACCTCTGAAGGACGCCACCTTCGGGGGTTTTTTGTTTTTGATAACCAATAAACAAGAGATCTAGTTCTTATTTGTCAAATTCAATAACTTCCAAATTCTGAATATTTTTTCCATCTATTTCAAACCGAAGCATTGTGCGCACAATTTGAAAGCCGTGTTTTCCGACGGCGCCAGGGTTCATATGCAGCAGTCCAGTGGTTTTATCAGGCATCACTTTTAAAATATGCGAATGACCACAAATGAAAATTTTTGGAGGATTAGAATATATTTCTTGACGAATTGAAGGATTGTATTTACCAGGATAGCCACCAATATGCGTTATCCATACATCTACTTCCTCACACCAAAACCGGTTGTGGAGTGGAAATTCCATTCTCGCTTCAGTATTATCGATATTGCCATATACGGCGCGTAATGGTTTTAAGGCCTTAATGGTATCTGTTACAGAAAGATTGCCGATATCACCAGCATGCCATACTTCGTCAGCTAGCTTTACGTATTTTAAGATTTTTCCATCAATATAACTGTGAGTGTCGCTTAGGAGCAGTATTTTTTTCAAGATAAGCTTTTAGGTTTGTAGATGAAGTAAGTTTAGTGATTACAAAATTAAGTAAATTCATATACCTTCTCGTTTTTGTTTAGATAAACAACTAAACTTATCGATGGATTGCGCTCCAGGGATGAAGGTATTAAGTTTTTGAAATTTATAACAACCTTACTGATTTGTATATTGTAATTTTGTCAATTCTGAAAAAAAATAAATTGCGATATTTCTTAGAAATAGCCTATAATGGTAAAAAATATTTTGGGTGGCAGCGCCAACCTGAGCAAATTAGCGTGCAGCAAGTTTTAGAAGAAACGCTTTCAACTTTGTTGCGAAGCGAAATAAAAGTTACGGGAGCAGGCAGAACCGATACAGGTGTACACGCAAAACAACTTTTTGCACATTTTGATTTTCAGGAAATTGAAAACAAAATTGAATTGATTTTCAGAATGAATTCCTTTCTTCCAAAGGATATTTCAATAAAGAATATTTTTTTAATGAGAGATGATTCCCACGCCCGTTTTGATGCGCTGCAAAGGGAATACAAATATTATGTCTCACTTCAAAAAGATCCATTTTTAAAGGATTTTGCATTTCAGATTAATATTAGACCCAATATTGATTTGATGAACGAAGCTGCAGAATTACTATTACATCATAGAGATTTTAAATGCTTTTCACGCTCAAAAACAGATGTAAAAACATACAATTGTACAATTTCGAAAGCAAATTGGGAGGAGAGGGATAATACGCTTATTTTTACCATTGTTGCAGATCGCTTTTTGCGGAATATGGTCCGTGCAATTGTAGGCACGCTTTTGGACGTTGGCCATTGCAAAACTTCCTTAGAAGATTTTAAGGCAATATTAAAAAGTAAGAGTAGGGAAGAAGCTGGAGCTTCTGCTCCAGCGCATGGATTGTATTTAACCAGAGTTGAATATCCCGCGCATATCTTTTTTGATAAGAGAAAAGAGTAGGGAGTAGATTGAAGAGTAGTTAGAAAAGGACAAACAACATAGAACATAGAATAGAGACTATATAGGTTGATGGGAAATAAAGATTCGATAAATTATTCTCTAATTCTAGATTGATAAATTAATAAAACCGTGTCAGAAACCACAGGTAACGCATTTGATTTTAAATTATTTAAGCGATTATTAGCTTTTACAACGCCCTATCGCAATATATTTTATTTTGTGGCTTTTGCTGCTGTTGTGATGTCTGGGCTTGCAATTCTGCGTCCGTATCTTTTGCGTTTGGCGATTGATAACTCTATGGTGCCAAAAGATGGTCAAGAGTTTATGAAGTACGTGATCTTAATGGTAATCGTACTTTTTCTGGAAGTTATTTTTCAATTCGCTTTCATCTTTTACACAAACTGGCTCGGGCAGAGTGTTATTCGCGATATTCGTCAAAAGCTCTTTCGATTAATGATGAGTTTCAAAATGAAGTATTTTGATAAAAGTGCTGTAGGGAGACTCACAACCCGCGCTGTTAATGATGTTGAAACTATTTCAAGTATTTTCAGTGAAGGCTTATTTATGATTATTAGTGACTTACTTAAAATGCTTGTGATTGCTGGGTTTATGCTTACACAAAGTTGGCGGTTGTCACTAATTGTTTTTATTGTTCTACCTTTTATTTTATATGCTACCAGAGTATTTCAAAAGGCCATGAAAGTTGCTTTCGAAGATGTTCGTAATCAAGTGGCCAACCTTAATACCTTTGTTCAGGAAAGAATCACTGGAATGAAAATTGTGCAAATATTCACCAGGGAAAAAACGGAATATGAGCGGTTCCAAGAAATAAATAAAGATCATAGGAAAGCTTGGATAAAAACAGTTTGGTACAACTCTATCTTCTTTCCAATCGCTGAGATGACTGGAGCTGTGGCTACGGGATTGGTGGTATGGTATGGGGGTTTGAACATAATTGGTGGAGGTTTTGTAACTCTTGGTATAATCACGGCTTTTATACAATATGCCGAAATGCTTTTTAGACCACTTAGACAGATTGCGGATAAGTTTAATACATTGCAAATGGGAATGGTTGCAGCCAATCGTGTTTTTGGTATTTTAGATACTGAAGCCCATATTGCAGATACTGGAATTGTTGATTATATAAGCACAAACGGCGAGATTGAGTTCAATAATGTGTATTTTGGTTATAATGAGGGTGAAGAAGTAATTAAGGGAATATCTTTTAAAGCTAGTCCAGGTGAAACCATTGCAATAGTCGGTGCTACTGGAGCTGGAAAAAGTACAATTATCAATTTATTGAATCGTTTTTACGAAATCAATAATGGTGATATTTTAATTGATGGGATTTCTTTGAAGGAATATAAACTCGCATCCTTAAGAGGTCAAATCGCCGTTGTTCTTCAGGACGTATTCTTATTTGCAGATTCTATTCTCAACAATATCACACTTAACAATCCTAATATTTCAGAAGAAGAAGTCGTTGCTGCAGCCAAGGAAATTGGAGTTCACAAATTTATTGACTCACTTCCGGGAGGGTATCATTATAACGTGAAGGAACGTGGGGGCATGCTTTCTTCTGGGCAACGCCAGTTAATATCTTTTCTTCGAGCTTACGTTAGTAAACCAAGTATTTTGGTTTTGGACGAGGCTACTTCTTCTGTAGATACTTATTCTGAGGAAATGATTCAAGTAGCGACAGATAAAATCACAAAAGATCGAACATCAATAGTAATCGCGCATCGTTTGGCCACTATTAAGAGGGCAGATAAAATTATCGTAATGGATGCAGGTAAAATCGTGGAGGAAGGAACCCACAAGGAGTTGTTGAAATTGGAGAATGGTTTCTACAGAAATCTCTATGAAGTTCAATTTATGAAAGAAGAAGCTATTTAATATTAACTCAAATCCTTCTTTAGAATTTTAAAGAGTTCATCAGTATCCTCAAAAAGTACAAAATCGCCATCTTTTAAGTAGGAGATTTGTCCATTTTCCTCAGAAACGACTAAAGAAACGGCATCCGTCTTTTCGGTAATACCCACAGCAGCTCTATGACGAAGACCAAATCGCAATGGTATTTTTTTATCGTTAGAAACTGGTAAAATAACTCGAGTAGCTGTAATTCTGTTCTCTTCAATGATTATAGCTCCATCGTGCAAGGGACTATTTTTGTAGAAAATGCTTTCAATGATAGGTTGGTTTACCTCTAAGTTCATTTCGTCGCCTGTGTTTTTTACAAAATCAAGGCTGTTGTTGCGTTGAATAACAATTAAGGCACCAGTATTTGTACTTGACATTTTCTTACAAGCGGCTATTATGCCCTCTAAATTTGTTTTAAAGCTTGGGTCGTTCCCTGATAATTTAAACTGTTTTAAAAATCTTCGCCTTGCATTGAAATTTGTCGATCCCAGCATTAAGAGAAACTTCCTGATTTCAGGTTGAAAAACGACCACCAGAGCAAACATCCCAACGCCTAGAAAGCCTCCCAGGATTTTGCTTAAAAGTTCCATTTCCAAGAGTTGAGTGATGATGTAAATAGCGTAAACTATAATGATTCCCACCAAAATATTGATAGCCACAGTTCCTTTTACTAAATTATAGAGATAATATAGCAGAAATGCTACCAGCAAGATGTCTACAATATCAATAATTCGTATGTCGAGAAAATCCAAGGTTTGCTATTTTTAGTAAAAGTAATTTAAAAATTCTTCCTATTGAAACTGTTGCCGCTATTGTTGCTTTACTTTATTAACGAGAATTTTTCAGGTTTTCGTTTAAAACCACACATTCAATAGCTTCTTTTACATCGTGAACCCTAAGGATTGACACGCCTTTTGAAAGTGCAATTGTGTTTAGCGATGTCGTTCCGTTTAAGGCGTTTTCTGCGGAAGTTTCCAAGGTTTTATAAATCATTGATTTTCTAGAAACGCCAGCTAAAATAGGGACTTCCAAATTTTGAAAAAGCTCGAGATTATTCAAAAGTTGAAAACTTTGAGAACGTGTTTTAGCAAAACCGAAGCCTGGATCTATAATGATGTCATTGATGCCTTCAGCACGAGCAAGTGAGATTTTTTCTGATAATTCTTTTAAGACTTCAATAGTAACGTTTTTATAATCCGTAAGGGATGCCATTGTTTTGGGAGTGCCGCGCATATGCATTAAAATATAGGGGACTTTCAATTTTGAGGCGACTTTATACATATTTGCATCTAAGGCTCCTCCCGAGATATCATTTATTATACAGGCTCCAGCTTCAATTGCATTTTGTGCTACTTGACTTCGGAAGGTATCAATAGAAATTAATACTTCGGGGAATTTTTTTATAATGATTTCAATTGCTTCAACAACGCGTTTGATTTCTTCCGTTTCCGAAATTTCATCTGCTCCGGGGCGTGAGCTATAACCGCCAATGTCCAAAAACGTGGCACCTTCAGTAAGCATTTCTTCGCATTGCTTTAAAACTTCCTTTTCAGAAAAGGTTTTTCCACCGTCATAAAAAGAATCAGGTGTTACGTTGATTATGCCCATCACTTTTGGGATGGAAAGGTCTATGAGTTTGCCACGGCAATTAAAGGTCTGCAATTTTTTAAATTGATATATTTAAGCGAAATTTACGCAAAATCTTACAAATCACTAATGACAGACACTTCAAATCAATACAACGAACAAATTGAAAAATGTAGAGATCTGTTTATCAATAAAATGCACGATTACGGAAGTGCTTGGAGAATTCTACGACTTCCTTCGTTGACAGATCAAATATTTATAAAGGCACAACGTATTCGTGGATTGCAAAAAAATAAGGAACAGAAAATTGCAGAAGACGAAACGAGTGAGTTTATTGGAATTGTGAATTATTCCATTATGGCGCTTATTCAACTTGAAAAAGGCGTAGTAGAGCAACCGGATCTTTCTGTGGAAGATGCTACGCAACTTTACGATGAACAAGTAGCTAAAACCAAACAGTTGATGATGGATAAGAACCATGATTACGGAGAGGCTTGGCGTGATATGCGAGTTAGCTCGTTAACAGACTTGATTCTTCAGAAACTACTTCGCGTTAAGCAGATTGAAAACAATAGCGGAAAAACCTTAGTTTCAGAAGGTATAGATGCCAATTATCAGGATATGGTGAATTATGCTGTTTTTGCGTTGATTCATTTGGCAGAAAAACTAAATGAATAAAAACCAAATATAAAGTACCAAATTCCAAAAATGTAGCATTTAAATATGGCTTTGACGAAAGAACTTTTCATTTCATATTAGATTTTTTTCGTTTTGAATTTTTTTGATTTTTGGAGATTTTAATAAAGTTAGAACTTAAGATTTATGAAAATATTAGTTGGAATATCAAGAATAATAGTCGGATTACTTTTTATCATTAGCGGATTGGTTAAACTAAACGATCCGGTAGGGTTTGCATTTAAGTTGAAAGATTATTTTGCACCTGAAGTTTTGAATCTTGGGTTCCTGGTTCCTTACGCCTTACTGATTGCCATATTTGTGGTAATTTTTGAAGTGTTGGTAGGTGTTGCTTTACTCTTGGGATATTTAAAGAAGTTCACGCTATGGGCCTTGTTGCTTATGATAGTGTTTTTTACATTCCTGACTTTTTATTCTGCCTATTTTAACAAAGTTACCGATTGCGGATGTTTTGGGGATGCCATTCCGCTAACGCCTTGGGAATCTTTCAGCAAGGATATTGTATTGTTAGTTTTAATATTGATTCTTTTTGTTGGACAAAAGTACATTCAACCGTTTTTCACAAAAGGAACTCGGAGTATCCTCATTTTTGCTTCTTTCGTGGTGTGTCTGGGAATAACCTATTATGTTTTATTACACCTTCCCATTATAGACTTCCGTCCGTATAAAATTGGAGCAAATATTACCGAAGGAATGACCGTTCCGGAAGGTGCGCAAGGTCCTAAGTATGAATACAGATGGAAATTTAAAATAGACGGAAAAGAAAAAGTTATCACGACAAATGGGGATTATCCCCAAGTAGATGGTGAACTTATCGATACTGAAACCAAGATGATTCAAGAAGGTTATACGCCGCCAATCCACGATTTTACAATTGAGCGTGATGGGGAGGATTACACAGCACAATATTTAAATGAGGAGAATCTTGTGGTAATAGTTGCTTATAGCTTGGGTAATACAGAGAAAGATGGTTATAGCTCCGTGAAAGAAGTTACAGATGAAGCTTTGAAAAATGGTTATAATGTAATTGGTCTATCGGCTTCTTCACAAGAGATGACAGAAGAACTTACCGAAAAATACAGGCTTAATTTTAAGTTTTATTTCTGTGATGAAACAACGCTAAAAACTATTGTACGCAGTAATCCTGGAATTTTGGAGTTAGACAAAGGAACCATAAAGCAAAAGCTTCATTGGAACGATGCCTTTAAATTGGAATTGCCAGTTGTTAAAAGTGCGAAGCCAAAACTAGACCTTTCGTTAAAACAACGTTTGGACAGTATTGCGGTTCTAGATCAGAAATACCGTAAATTAATGCAATCTAGGTCTTTAGAAGAAAGAAAGAAACTTGGTGAAAGCATGGGGCTTTCGGAGGCGGAGTATAGTGGAGATTTATCTCAAATACAAAGTGTATTGGACAGTGTAAATATGATTTTTGTTGAAAGATATTTTATTGAAAAAGGCTATCCTGGTAAATCTGTCGTTGGCGAAGAGTCTAGTCTGGTAGCTTGGAATGTTTTACAGCACAATCCCGATAAGATACCTCTTTATTTGCCATTGGTTAAGAAAGCCGCCAATGATGGGGAAATTCCCAAAACTTCTGCAGGAATGATGGAAGATCGTTATTTAATGATGGAAGGTAAACCACAAGTTTATGGCACGCAAGGAATGACTTACGACGACGCACGCGGCTCCTTCATCTGGCCCATTGAAAATGCCGAAACTGTTAACCAAAGAAGAATCGAAGCTGGTTTTGAAAATACAATAGAAGATTACGCAAAAGTTCTTTTTGGTGATGATTTTGTATATGAACCACGAACTATGGAACAAATAAAACAATAAATAATTGGCTGTTTATTTACTTCAAAAATTAGGTTATGCTTTGCTCACTTTGTTTGGGGTGGTAACAGTAATCTTTCTTCTTTTCACTATTCTTCCTGGGGACCCTGCACGAATGATGCTAGGTCAAAACGAAACTGCAGAACAGCTTGCTGTTGTAAAAAAGAAGTACGGTTTTGATCAGCCTGTTTTAGTTCAGTATGTTAGGTATTTAAACGATTTATCACCAATTTCCTTTCACAGTGAAAACGTTGAGGATTATACCTTTCTTTCCGAAGGAAAATACAATGCTGCTAGGTTGTTTTCCATTGGCAATACTATTGTAGTTTTAAAAACACCTTATTTACGGGAATCTTTTCAAAAGAATGGGAAAGAGGTGAGCCAAGTAATAGCGGAAACATTGCCCAATACATTTGTGCTAGCAGTTTCAGCAATTATTATAGCAATGATTATAGGGGTTTTTCTTGGAATTATATCGGTACTTTTTAAAGATGGTTTTATAGATAAAATGATTCAGTTTGTGAGTACTTTAGGGATGAGTGTTCCTTCATTTTTTAGTGCGATTATTTTTGCTTGGATTTTTGGTTTCTTACTTCATGAATACACAAATT
Organism: Aequorivita sp.; assembly: GCA_034675805.1. Lineage (GTDB taxonomy): Bacteria > Bacteroidota > Bacteroidia > Flavobacteriales > Flavobacteriaceae > Aequorivita. The sequence continues at coordinate 2,933,291 of JAUCCX010000001.1, forward strand.
TGAATATGACTGGAAGTCTTTATGAAGTTGATGATTTCGGTAATGGAAAATATATTCAGTGGAAAAACCTTATACTTCCTGCAATTGTTTTGGGAATCCGTCCCTTGGCGGTTGTGAGTCAATTAATGCGAAATTCTTTACTTGAGGTTTTGAATCAGGATTACATTCGCACTGCAAAGGCGAAAGGGCTTTCTTTTTATCAGATTATAACGAGACACGCGCTCAAAAACTCTTTAAATCCAGTGGTTACTGCTATTTCTGGTTGGTTTGCATCAATGCTTGCGGGAGCTGTTTTTGTGGAGTATATATTTGGATGGAACGGTTTGGGAAAGGAAATTGTAAATGCTTTGAACACGCTGGATTTGCCAATAATTATGGGAGCAGTTCTGGTAATAGCTACATTGTTCATTATAATCAATATTTTTGTGGATATAATCTACGGATGGTTGGATCCTAAAATAAGTAGGCAGTAGTAGTTTCAGATTTCAGTTATCTGATGAAAGTGCTTCGATGGTCTTGACAACCGTAATCAAAAACGATTGAGCCATAGACAATAAAATACAAATAAAAAGACATGAGAAAACAAATAGTCGCAGGGAACTGGAAAATGAATAATGATTTGGCAGAAACCGAAACGTTTCTTGTTGAATTAAAAAAGCAGATGTTTCCAGAAAATGTCGAGATAATAATAGCTCCGCCTTTTACCAGCTTGAGTCATGCGTTTAAATCGCTTAGGGAGCACCCTGTAGGTGTTGCCGCCCAGAATATGCATCAAGGCAGCGAAGGAGCTTTTACCGGCGAGATTTCGGCTAAAATGCTAATTAGTGTGGGCGTTAAAACAGTTATTTTAGGACATAGTGAAAGAAGAGCATACTTTAATGACGACGGGGTTATTCTTGCTGAGAAGGTCAATTCGGCCTTGGCAAATGAAATGACCGCTATTTTCTGTATCGGGGAGCAACTTGAAGATAGAAATGCCGGACGACATTTCGAAGTAATTAAAGAACAGCTTTCAGAAGGTCTTTTTCATATTTCGAAAGAGTCTTGGAAAAATATTGTTGTTGCCTATGAACCTGTTTGGGCAATAGGTACAGGGCAAACTGCAAGTCCTGAGCAGGTTCAAGAAGTGCATAAATTTATTAGAATGACTATTGCCGAAAGTTATAATAATGCTGTTGCCGACAAGGTTTCTATTCTTTACGGTGGAAGCGTTAAGCCAGACAATGCCCAAGAGATTTTTGGACAGGATGATGTGGATGGAGGTCTAATTGGAGGAGCCTCATTGAAGGTGGATAGTTTTATGAACATTGTAAATTCTTTTTAATGTCACAGATTTATATAGGATACGATTTTAAGGTAAGTCCGCTGCAGCCAGGAACAGAAATCCTTATTGCTGAATTAGGGTATGCCGGATTTGAGAGCTTTGTAGAAAATGAAGATGGTGTAAGTGCCTATATTCAAAAAGAAGAGTGGAATGACACTATTCTGGAAGATATTAATATTCTTAAGTCAGAGGAGTTCAAGATTGAATATACTTTTTCAGAAATCGAGCAAGTAAATTGGAACGAAGAATGGGAAAAGAATTTCGATCCTATTGAAGTAGATGGTAAATGTACTGTTCGCGCCCCGTTCCATCCGGAGAGGAATTTTGAGTATGAAATTGTTATTGAGCCCAAAATGTCATTCGGTACTGGGCATCACGAGACTACTTTTATGATGCTCCAGTTTATTTTGGAAAATGATTTCAAAGGAAAGAGACTTCTGGATATGGGCTGTGGTACGGCTGTCTTGGCTATTTTAGCTGAGATGCGTGGGGCGTCAAAATTGGATGCCATCGATATTGATGAGTGGTGTTTTGAAAATTCCTTAGAAAATATTCAAAGGAATAATTGTAAGAATATCTCTATTCATTTAGGAGATGCAAAGTTATTGAATGGTAAAATGTATGATGTAATCATAGCCAATATCAACAGGAATATTTTATTGAATGATATGGAGACCTATCGCAAGAGTCTTACTGAAAGTGGGGAACTTTATCTAAGTGGTTTTTATACAGAGGACTTACCAATTATTACAGAAACTTGCAATAATTTAGGTTTAAGCTTCGTTGAAAACAAAGAGAAAAACAATTGGGTTGCGGCTAAGTTTAAAATTTCGTAATTTTCATATGTTTAAGGATTTTATAAATGTTTTATGAGTACCAAGGAAAAGATTCAGGAAGATGTTTCGGTTGCCGAAAAAGAGAGTAACCAAAATGAAATAGTGCTTTACAATGATGATGTAAACACTTTTGATCATGTAATAAATAGTTTGATCTTCGCCTGCGAACACACGCCAGAGCAAGCCGAACAGTGTTCGATAATAGTTCACTATAAGGGAAAGTGCACTGTAAAGACAGGGGAGTTTGATGAATTGAAGCCTCGATGTTCTATGCTATTAGAAGCAGGATTGAGTGCGGAAATAGTCTAAACCTCTACTGAAAATACAGTGGAGATAAGACTAGAATAGGAATGATAGTAATTATAAACCCGCTTTATAGCGGGTTTTTTTATGTGTTATTCACAAAAATTGTCTGAAAACATAGCTAAGATAATGTTCTGTAAAAAAGCATTTTGCAAACTATTTGGCCTTCTCAAATTGGAGGAATTAGAGAGGGAAGTGGCAGAATGTTTCGACGCTTTGGAAGGCTTTTTTGACTGAAAGATTTCATTAATTTTAGATTGTAGATACAACGGACGTCTTTCTTATTTTTTGAAGAACTATCTTTAAAGTATAAATGGCTTATATATTGGGCTTAGCTTTGATCCGAAATTAGGTTAATAAATGAATCCTGATATTATTAAAACGTCGTTTTATTTTGTTTTCGTGACATTGCCGGGATTGGATATCTTGTTGTAGTTCCTGCCTTACAATGAAAAGTATGGGCCGTAGAACAAGCGGATCCGCTCCAAAATAACCATACAGGTTTATCTTTAAATGGTGATATGTGTAATAAAAACCAACAGGAATAATGACTCTTTAGAAACCTTGGAAAAGCAACGGCAATAGTGAAAGAATTTTAGAGGTATATATGAAGCATCTATGGAGTATGGTCGATATAGAGTCGGCATAAAGTCGGCATAGAGTCGGCATGCGGTTTGAAAATAAAAGGACAAATTATACTTCCAAATAATATTTTCAGAGAGGAAAGGTATACTTGTAGAAGTGCCTAGTGCTAATATACAACATTGTGATGCTGTTGTCAAGTTGAGGAGTAAAATAGTCCAATTCTACTAGGTGTAGCCTGGGATTTAAAAAATTGGGCAATGCCTCATTTTCAAAGTTAAAAATTTTCAGAGAATAGTTTAGATATGAAAAAGAGTAGGATATTTTTTTTGCAGACAAACAACAATCTTTTCATAAACACAACAATTATGCTTGATCCGAAAAAGTGGCGCCCTTTTTTTATTTCCAATCCCTTACAAAAGCTGAAGGGCATTTGACGTGCTTGTAAATAAAAAAAGTCCACACTATCGTGTAGACTTTTCGCTCTAAGTGACCTTGCCAGGATTCAAACCTGGAACCTCCTGAGCCGTAATCAGGTGCGCTATTCAGTTGCGCCACAAGGCCGTAATTATTGTCGCTTTTAGCGGGTGCAAATATATTTCTTTTTAAATTGCAAGACAAATAATAAACATAAAAAAATGGATTTAAATAAATATATTAGGAATATTGGAGATTTTCCGAAACCAGGTGTCCATTTTAAGGACATAACTCCGTTGCTTGCAAATGCTGAGGCGACCGAATTTTGTGTTCAGCAATTGGCTGCAATGGTTGGAGACCAGAAGATAGATAAGGTAGTGGGTATAGAGTCTCGTGGTTTTTTCTTTGGGATTCTTCTGGCTCAGAGATTTAATGCGGGGTTTGTTCCAATTCGAAAGCCGGGAAAACTTCCCTTTAATGTTATAAATGAGCCCTATGAGTTGGAGTATGGGATGGATGCGCTAGAAATGCACGAAGATGCAATAGAGAAAGGTGACCGTGTTTTGTTGCATGATGACGTTTTGGCAACTGGAGGTACTGCTCGCGCTGCCTGTAATATGATTGAAAGTTTGGGTGGAGAAATAGTGCAATGTAACTTTTTGCTTGAATTGCAGTTTTTGAACGGAATTCAAAAATTAAAAAGACAGAATGTTAAGTCCTTGTTGAAATATTAATCTAAGGCATTTTTGGTCACCCACAGCTTATAGGCAAAAATTGCCATTTGAAATTTTGAGGCTTTGGCTAGGTCTAGTCTCTGCTTGGTGAAGCTTGGCAATACTTTGCGGTTAACTTTTGACAAGAGTTTAAAAAACTTTTTTTTCAATTTATTGAGATTTTCTTCTAAAATTACAATTTTTAAGCTGATATATTTTTAAACTGCAGTAAAAAGGCTACTCCGAGCTTTTCATAATTGTATGTTCTGAATCTACGCCTATTAAAACATCGTTTATTGGGTCTTTTGAGTTTCCAAAACTAGATGTTGAAATGGAACCGTTGCCGTTGTTGATCGTGATCGATATATGTGATATCAGATCATTCGCATTGCGTTCTAGTTGATTATATGAAAATGTTATATTTTCAGATTCATAAATTTTTTCTAGTTCAAGCAATTCTGCGTTGGAAGTACTCTTTGTTATGGTATTGTATTTCCCGCTAAAATTTTGGAAATTGGTTATACTTGGATCCCCGAAAATGCTATCTCTTTCCTTTACCATACGTGACTGCATTTGGGCTTGTCTTGCGTTCATTGCCTGCATACGTTCCGCCATTCTCTTGTCCATTTCATCTCTTCTTTTCTGCATTTCCGCTCTTTGTTCTTCCATGCTTTGGAGATTATCAGTGGAAATTTCATCTCTATTTCCTTGATTTATGAATGCTTGATTGCCGCTACCTTCACTTTTTACGGAGATCTGTTTTCCATTAGAAGTAATTAAAATATTATTTATTGGAGTTTCGCTACTAACGCTGTAGTTTCCCTGGTTATTATTAGCATCGCGATAACTTATTGAAATGGAGATAATTTCTTTTTCTTGATTATAAACAATATTTGAATAATTAAAGCCAAGCCCTTCATCTATCATTTGTTTTTTGATATTCTCAAGTTCTTCTAATGTAGTTTTTTTTGTTATTTTAATGATAATCTGATTTTCCATTACAGCACCATTTTTCATTGTTTTTTCAATTAAGCCTTTTGCACTTAATGATGAAATAGGAAATGAGAAAAAAATCAAAACCATAAAGAAGAAAGATTTTTGAACAGTCTTGTATATCGATGTTTTCATAATTATTTATATATTAAAAATTAGTCCGAAAAACTGAATTTATGGACTGTAAAAGGCTAAAATTTTTGTGGGGATAGTAACAAATATACAACTAATTCTTTTTTTCATTTAGTATCTTCGCACGCAACTATATTTTATGGAATATTTATTGGTTTTTTTAGGATTGATTTTGTTGGTGGTAGGAGGTGAGTTCTTGGTTCGTTCCTCAGTAGCACTTTCTTTTAAACTTCACCTTTCAAAAATGGTAATTGGGTTGACAGTTGTTTCTTTTGCAACTTCCGCGCCAGAACTTTTAGTGAGTCTTCAAGCTGCGCTTAATGGATTTTCTGATATTGCCTTGGGTAACGTTATTGGTTCAAACATCGCTAATATAGGTCTCGTATTAGGTATTACTGCAATTATTTCTCCGTTGGCAATCGATAAAGATTTTTACAAATTGAATTGGCCCGTGATGATGATTCTCTCTGTGGGGCTCTATTTTATTTTGAAAAGTGGCCGAATTATTTCCCGTTCAGAAGGAGTTGCTTTATTGCTAATGCTTGTTGTCTATCTCTGGATTTTAATTAGGAAGGCAAAAAAAGAAAGAGGTTCTATTCCAGTTGACGATAGCATTGACGAAGGTTTATCTAAAGCTTCTAACTTTAAGATAATTGTTTGGCTTCTCATTGGTGGGGCTTCGCTATATTTTGGGAGTGAGATTCTTGTAAGTAGTTCCATAGATATAGCTGAGCGATTTGGTGTTAGTGAGCGAGTGATTGCTGTAACTATGATTGCGGTAGGCACAAGTATACCAGAACTTGCTGCTTCCGTAATTGCCGCGCTTAAAAAGGAAAAAGCTATTTCATTGGGCAACCTTATCGGTTCAAACATATTTAATATTTCCTCCGTATTGGGAATTACGGCTATTATTCAACCAATTGTAGTTAAAAGTAAAGAAGTGCTAACCAACGATATTTTTTGGATGATTGGATTTGCTGCTATTTTGGTTCCATTGGCTTTTCTTCCCAAAACATACCAACTTGGCCGAAAGAGAGGTATTCTTTTGATGGCAGCTTATGCTATTTTTATAGGGATGACTATTTTGCAATAAAATTTATTTCCAGGTATTTGTGGTTATAGAGGGGGGTGTTTATAAAATTACACATACTTTTTCAAAATAAGCATTAAAATTTAGGGGGTGTGTTTCTGTTTTTATTATTTTTGCAGTGTCAAATCATAAAAACAAACAAAATGCCCACACTACGATTTTATGCTATTAAGGAAACCTTTAATCGGGTTCCAGTTCCAGTTACCGAACCTGCACGTCGCTCCGAAATCTTCGAAAAAAATGTTTTTAATAGAACTGCTATGAGGCAGTATCTTACTAAGGACTCCTTTTTAAGTGTTATGGACGCTATTGAAAACGGGAGTAAAATTGAGCGTCATATAGCGGATCATATCTCTACAGGTATGAAGGAATGGGCCATTGCCAAGGGAGGAACACACTACACGCATTGGTTTCAGCCGTTGACAGGTGCCACTGCAGAAAAGCATGATGCTTTTTTTGAGACTATGGAAGACGGGCACGCAATAGAAAAATTTGGAGGTGGTCAACTTGTGCAGCAGGAGCCAGATGCTTCCAGTTTTCCTAGTGGTGGAATAAGGAATACCTTTGAAGCTCGTGGTTATACCGCTTGGGATCCGACTTCTCCAGCATTTATTTATGGAACTACTTTATGTATCCCCACTGTTTTTGTATCGTACACGGGGGAGGCTTTAGATTATAAAACGCCATTGCTTAGAGCGTTACTATCGATAGATAACGCTGCAACCGCGGTAGCTAAATATTTTGATAAGGGCGTGACAAAAGTGAATGCGACTTTAGGTTGGGAACAGGAGTATTTTTTGGTGGATAGTGCTTTGGCAGCTTCCCGTCCAGATATTTCCTTGGCCGGAAGGACTTTATTAGGGCATTCGTCTGCAAAAGGACAGCAATTGGATGATCACTATTTTGGCTCAATTCCGGCTCGAGTACTTAACTTCATTCGTCATTTGGAAACAGAATGTATGCTCTTGGGCATTCCTGTGAAAACTCGTCATAATGAGGTTGCACCGAATCAATTTGAACTAGCTCCTATTTTTGAGGAGACCAATTTGGCTGTTGACCATAATTCCTTATTAATGGACTTGATGCACAAAATTGCGGCAAAACACAATTTTAAGGTATTGTTTCATGAAAAGCCATTTGCCAATGTAAATGGTAGTGGAAAACACAACAATTGGTCTTTGGCAACAAATACTGGAGTAAATCTTCTAGGTCCTGGCACTACCCCAATGAAGAATCTTCAATTCTTAACTTTCTTTATCAATACTTTAAAAGCTGTTAATGAACACGAAGAGTTGCTTAGAGCTTCCATTGCAAGCGCCAGCAATGATCACCGTCTGGGTGCTAACGAGGCTCCTCCAGCAATCATTTCGGCATTTATAGGGTCTCAATTGACTGAGGTTCTGGATGAATTGGAAAAAGTGACCCATGGAAAACTCTCTCCTCAGGAAAAGACGGACCTAAAACTAAATGTTGTAGGTAAGATTCCTGAGATATTATTGGATAATACAGATCGTAACCGAACTTCACCCTTTGCTTTTACTGGCAATAAATTTGAATTTCGAGCTGTAGGTTCAACCGCGAACTGCGCAAACCCAATGACTGTCCTGAACGCTATTGTTGCAAGGCAGTTGATTGACTTTAAGACAAAGGTCGATGCGCTTATCAAGGATAAGAAGATGAAGAAGGATGATGCTATTTTCAACGTATTAAGAGAATATATTAAAGACTCGAAAAGAATTCGTTTTGAAGGGGATGGATATGGAGAGGCTTGGGAGAAGGAAGCGAAAAAACGTGGATTAAGCAATCATAAAACAACTCCAGAAGCATTAAAAGCGAAAGTTTCCAAAAAAACAATTTCACTTTTTGAAGGACTTGGGATTATGAGTAAAGTAGAATTGGAGGCTCGTTATGAAATTGAAATGGAAGACTATGCCATGCGAATTCAAATTGAAGGGCGTATTTTAGGAGATATTGCCCGCAATCATATAATTCCAACGGCAATTCGTTATCAGAATATTTTAATTGAAAATGTGCAAGGCTTAAAGAACATTTATGGTACAGAATTTAAAAAATTCTCTATTGAGCAGATGCATCTTATTGAACAAATAAGTGGGCATATTGCTGAAATCAATAAAGGAATAACTGACATGATTGAAGCTCGCAAAAAAGCCAATAAGATTGAGGATTTTGTTAAAAGAGCTTTTGCATACTGTGATGATGTGAAACCTTATTTCCAAGTTATCCGTTATCACTGTGATAAACTTGAATTGTTGGTGGATGATGAAATTTGGCCATTGACTAAATATAGAGAGCTATTGTTTACTAAATAACAATACTAAATAATAATTCATAAGAGGGCTTAATCGCCCTCTTTTTTATGGTTTGCAGTTTTATTGAAGTACCATTGAAACCCTGAGGATTTAAGAAAACCAGTTATCAGTTTTTTATAGCTTTTCTTTTATAATTAATTGTTTTTTTTAGGGATTGGTCTCAGTCAATTCACACAAACTTAGTAGGCTACTAATTAAATACGTAATTCTACGTATTTTAAAATCCGATTAATCGATTTACATTTGACTGTGTATCAGCTAATTAATTGTTAGATATTTCTCTATCCCCATTTATTTTTAGGCTGCCCTAAGCCATCGTTTTATCACCTATCAAACAAATCTTTAATTCTAGTTTATCCGAATAGATACACTTTAAACAGCAAGGGTAATTCTGTACTGAACAAGATCTTTTTTAACCAATATTAATCTTTAAATCTTTTTATTATGAAAAAAGTAATTTTTTGTACGGTCGCACTATTGTTAGGCGGGGTGACCTTTGCCCAGGTAACTGATGCCAATGGCAATTCGTCGCCAAATGCCCAAGTTGTTGCTCCACTTTCAGGATCTGGACCTGGGGCCAACGCAGGAAAGTCCATTCAGAATGGCAACGAGAACAAAGTACGCGTGCGCCAGGCGGGTACTTCCCAATCTGTATATACAGTGCAGGATGACGGAACCACAGGAGTGGGTAAAAACCAGGCAGATGTTTGGCAGTCGGGTAATGTATCTTCCGCTAGCGGGGTTGAGAACAAAGCCGATGTTAGGCAGTCTGGCGAAGCAAACAGTTCTTATACCCGCCAGGAAGGTGACTATAACGAGGCTGTGACCCGACAAGGGCAAATAAACCAAGGCAGCAGGAACAACAAGGCGAGTATCCGTCAAGGGACAGGTCAGAACGCAGAGCACAACTACGCTGCCATTGATCAAAACGGGGAGGATAACTGGGCCCAGACCCAACAGACCTATGACAATAGCGATGCTTGGACACAGCAGACAGGCAATGAAAACAAATCCATGATAGTCCAAAACGCAGGGCCAAATCATACTGATGGCCATTATGCGATGAACCAACAGGAAGGGGACAAGAACGAGTCTTACATCAACCAAAAAGGTAATGGTGCTCGCAATGTAGCTCGTACCTATCAAGTAGGTGATAACCAACAAGCTAAGCAATATCAGGATGCCACTGCTGGAAGTGGTTCTGGAAATGAAGCTGGAATCGAACAAGGGCTTGGTTCAGGATATTATAATGTTGCCACAGAATCAATTACCCAATGGAATAATGTTCTTAATAATGTAGATCCTTCGGCAATTGATATTTATTATTCACCACCAAGTGCTTATAACAAAGCTTTACAGATTCAGGTAGGTGATGATAACAGTGCGGGAATTTTGCAAGTTGGTGGATATGAGAATGGAAATAACTATGGGGAACAAGACCAAAACGGCGACAGGAACAATGCGGGTATGATACAAGCATATATGTATGGAGGTGCTTCCAACTATGCTAAGCAAGAACAAGATGGTGATGACAATACGGCTGGTCTGGTCCAGCAAGGCAACAACCATAAATCCTTACAGGCACAAACAGGAGATAACAATACATCTTTGGCCCACCAAGCAGGATCTGGACATAAATTGAACACCCACCAATTTGGTGATGGTAGTGTTGCACATGCCGCACAGCACGGAAAAGACAACAGAGCTCTAATTGTTCAGTATGATGGCCAAAGCTATAGCGTTGAACAGAATATGAATTTGGATATATTCGATATTTCTGCTGGTGGGAACCAAGCCGACATTCTTCAAATGGGTCCTGGAGGGGACATTGGAGCTGGTGCAGTTAATTGTTCTTTTGACAATCCAAAGGATTTGGATATGAACTATGATTTCCCTGGAGTTACCTTGGATGATATTTGTCCTGGTTGCTAAGAAGAATTAATATTATTGATTTAATACAGGCTTATTTTTTAAGTCTGTATTAGATCTTCGTTTTACTTCCAATCAAAGAAATATCAAAGCAGAGCTTATTTGTATGGATACACTTTAAACAGAAGGGTAATTCTGTACTGAACAAGATCTTTTTTAACCAATATTAATCTTTAAATCTTTTTATTATGAAAAAAGTAATTTTTTGTACGGTCGCGCTATTGTTAGGCGGGGTGACCTTTGCCCAGGTAACTGATGCCAATGGCAATTCGTCGCCAAATGCCCAAGTTGTTGCTCCACTTTCAGGATCTGGACCTGGGGCCAACGCAGGAAAGTCCATTCAGAATGGCAACGAGAACAAAGTACGCGTGCGCCAGGCGGGTACTTCCCAATCTGTATATACAGTGCAGGATGACGGAACCACAGGAGTGGGTAAAAACCAGGCAGATGTTTGGCAGTCGGGTAATGTATCTTCCGCTAGCGGGGTTGAGAACAAAGCCGATGTTAGGCAGTCTGGCGAAGCAAACAGTTCTTATACCCGCCAGGAAGGTGACTATAACGAGGCTGTGACCCGACAAGGGCAAACAAACCAAGGCAGCAGGAACAACAAGGCGAGTATCCGTCAAGGGACAGGTCAGAACGCAGAGCACAACTACGCTGCCATTGATCAAAACGGGGAGGATAACTGGGCCCAGACCCAACAGACCTATGACAATAGCGATGCTTGGACACAGCAGACAGGCAATGAAAACAAATCCATGATAGTCCAAAACGCAGGGCCAAATCATACTGATGGCCATTATGCGATGAACCAACAGGAAGGGGACAAGAACGAGTCTTACATCAACCAAAAAGGTAATGGTGCTCGCAATGTAGCTCGTACCTATCAAGTAGGTGACAGCCAACAAGCCCAACAACATCAGACTGCTACGGCCAGTAGTGGTTCTGGGAATGATGCCGGGATTCATCAAGGCCCTGGTTCGGTGGCATTCAATGCTGTAGCCCCAGAAGCATATGATCAGTGGGTTAACGTTACGTCTGATGTGGATATCGCTGCTGGTGCTGTTGGTTATAGCGGGGTAGATCAAAATAACAAAGCTTTACAGGTTCAAGTAGGAGATGACAACAGTGGTGGTATTTTTCAAATTGGTTATTCTAACTATGGAGAACAAAACCAAGTTGGTGACAATAACAGAGGAGGAATGGTACAAAGCGGTTATAACGATAGTGAACCTTCCAACTATGCTAGACAAGACCAGAATGGTGATGACAATACGGCTGGTTTGGTGCAGCAAGGCAACAACCATAAATCCTTACAGGCACAAACAGGAGATAACAATACATCTTTGGCCCACCAAGCAGGATCTGGACATAAATTGAACACCCACCAATTTGGTGATGGTAGTGTTGCACATGCCGCACAGCACGGAAAAGACAACAGAGCTCTAATTGTTCAGTATGATGGCCAAAGCTATAGCGTTGAACAGAATATGAATTTGGGTATATTCGATATTTCTGCTGGTGGGAACCAAGCCGACATTCTTCAAATGGGTCCTGGAGGGGACATTGGAGCTGGTACAGTTAATTGTTCTTTTGACAATCCAAAGGATTTGGATATGAACTATGATTTCCCTGGAGTTACCTTGGATGATATTTGTCCTGGTTGCTAAGAAGAATTAATATTATTGATTTAATACAGGCTTATTTTTTAAGTCTGTATTAGATCTTCGTTTTACTTCCAATCAAAGAAATATCAAAGCAGAGCTTATTTGTATGGATACACTTTAAACAGAAGGGTAATTCTGTACTGAACAAGATCTTTTTTAACCAATATTAATCTTTAAATCTTCCTATTATGAAAAAAGTGATTTTTTGTGCAGTTGCATTAATTATCGGTGTTGTGGGTTTGGCACAGACTACACCAGAGGCACCAACAGCACCATCAAATGCTAAATTATTGACTCCGTTGGGGTCGGCACCAGCCACTGCCAACATGGGCAAGTCTATTCAGAACGGCAATAGCAATAAGGTATCCGTTCGGCAGATTGGAACCAGCCAAGGCGCCTACACTATGCAGGATGATGGTACAGGCTCTGGTGGAAACCAGGCTAGAATTTTGCAAACCGGGAATGTTTCTGGAGGCTTGAGTGGAGAGGGCAATATGGCGGAACTCCACCAAAAGGGTACGGAGAACCAATCTACCCAATACCAATATGGTGATTTTAACGAATCTAAGGTAAATCAAGGATTGTCTAATACAGCCAGCAAGCAGAACCGTGCATTAGTCCAACAAGGGGATACAGGTGCTCAGCAAGGTCAAAAAAACAAGGCCCAAATAGATCAAGATGGCGATAACAACCAGGCTCGTACGAATCAGCGATATGACAAAAACCAGGCCCTTACTCAACAGTTGGGTAATGACAACTATGCTGATATCGAGCAGATTGCAAACCCAGACAATTCTATTGGTCACACAGCCGAGGTTGATCAAATTGGAAACCTTAATGACGCATGGGTAAGACAAAATGGAAATGGCGCCCGAAATGAGGCCACAACCTATCAAGATGGGGATAATAACTTTTCATTCCAGACTCAATTTTCTTCTGCAGTTAGTGGTTTGGGTAATAATGCAGTTGTAAGCCAAGGTAGAAATAATGTACTAAATACCGTGGCATATCAACTTTGGTGGGACCTTGAAGGTGTTGATGATATTATGAATAGTCCCTTCAATCTTGGACGGGCAGACAATTCGGTCGCCTTTCAATTTCAAAGTGGGGATGATAACATAGCAGCAGCCTTGCAGTACAGTGCAGATAATTATGCAGAACAATGGCAACAAGGAAATGGCAACCACGCCTATTCAGATCAAAATGACTTTGGCGCTCCATCCGGAGGGGGAAATTACGCAAAACAAGATCAAAGTGGTGATAATAACGAAGCTGGAATTGCACAAAATGGTTCTAACCATAGATCTTTCCAGACACAGATTGGTAATAAGAACAAGGCCCTTTCCACCCAAAGAGGCCTGGATAATGATGTAAACATCCATCAACGAGGCGATCAAAACTATGCTACCTCAGCGCAAAGAGGACAATGCAACGATATTCTTATTGTTCAGTATAGTGGTCAGAGCTACAGTGTAGAACAAAACCTTAGTGATGACCTACCCAATGGTAATAACACAGCTAATATTTTCCAGTCTGGCCCAGGTGGAGGAGCGATTATTGATTGTGGTTTCGATCCTAAATTACCAACTACTCCCCGAGTTGATATTCCAGTGTTTGATATTCCTGACATTTGTCCAGGTTGCTAAGAACGGGAATTTTATTTATGGATTAAAAAAAGGAGGACATCTTTGTCCTCCTTTTTATTGGAGTATTTATTAAAATAGGTTTTAAATATTTCTTTAAGAATTGGATAGCTTGGAAATGGAAAATTAAAGATCGATTGGCTAGTAAGTATTCTTTATTATTTGATGGAATTGTAAGAACTACACCATATTTAACCCGACTATGCTATCACAATTGAGGCGCTTAGTTAGTATTACCAACAAACATTAAATTATGTTTAACAAAAGTTTAACATAAAGTTCTAGCGTTAAGTTTTTTTGTGTTTAATCGATGTTTTTTAGATTTCATCCTGTCGATTGGAATTTCTATTAAGGGAAAACCCTTATTACAAATATGGTTTTCCCCCTTTTTTTAAGATTCATCCCGTATCTCTTTGAAAATCAATATATATTTTGCATCTTTGAATTGTGATTAGATGGTATCAATGCCAATGAAACACATCCTCAAAATTTTGAGTAACAAACCTCTCCCTAGGTATTTTTGGATCTTGTAGTATTTAATTTTTACTAAGAATTCAAAAAAACAATCTAAATCTTCCCCATTCTATAATGAAAAATGAGCTTTAATTAGTTTATTTTCAAAACTATCCCCATAATTTAAATACTAAAAGTCATTTTATTTTAACAATGATTTTTAAAGGAAGAAATTCCTAACTAAGAACTGAATATTTTTTTAACCAAATATTAATCTTTAAAACTATTTAATTATGAAAAAAGTGATTTTGAGCGCTGTCGCGCTAATGATTGGAGGGTTTGCGTTTGCACAGGTTACGCCCGCTGCACCCACTCAAGCAGTGCAGATTGCAAACATGTCTTCAGATGTTAATGCTAATACCGGTGAGTCTGTACAAAACGGAAACGACCAGAAGGTAAGAGTAAGGCAAGTAGGGGTAAGTAATTCTGCAGCCACATACCAAGATGATGGTACGGGAAGTGGTGGAAACATTGGTTATGTTAGCCAAAATGGTGCCGTTAGTGGCGTAAGTGGACAGGAAAACAGAGCGGAAATGCATCAAAGAGGTACCGCTAACGAAGCCACATCCCTTCAACAAGGAGATGGAAATAGTTCACTAATCAATCAGGGGTTGAACAATACTGCTAGCGCTAATAACAAGGCATATGTCCAACAAGGAAATAACAATCAGGCCGAGGACAACTGGGCTGAGGTAAATCAAGATGGTAACAACAACCAGTCTAGAACTTTACAAAGATGGGATAATAATAGAGCGTGGACCACGCAGGATGGAGATTCAAACAAATCTGATATTCATCAAAAGGCCAATCCTAATCAATCTGATGGTCACTTAGCTGAGGTTGATCAACTAGGCGATGGCAACCAAGCCTTATTGTTCCAAGATGGTAACGGGGCGCAAAATATGGCTACTACCGTTCAATTTGGAGATGGCAACTCGTCTGTTCAAAATCAATTTTCTACTGGTACCACTGGCCAAGGAAACAATGCTTATGTTATGCAGGGTGATGAAAAGTACGTTGGTAATCCAATCGTTGGTGATCTTTATTATGGTGGTTTGATGACAATTGATAATATCCAAAATGGGACTTGGAATCCTGGTTCTGACGGGGCAATTGCTCGCCAAGAACAGATTGGTATGGGCAACATAGCTCAGTCAGCCCAATTCGGTAAATTTAATCAATCATTCCAAGCACAAGATGGTGATGATAACCGTGGTTTAATTGTTCAAAATGCTTATGGTAACGCAAACGGACAATCTAACAGAGCTCGTCAAGTACAAACTGGAGATGATAACGACGCTGCTATAGGACAAAATGGTTCTAACCACACAGCCTATCAAATGCAAGATGGAAACGATAACTTAGCGCTTTCAACCCAAAGAGGTAACCATAATCTAGCGAACATTAACCAATGGGGAGATAACAACTATGCTGCAACTGGACAGAGAGGTGAGTGTAACCAAGCTTTTATAAACCAATATGATGGTCAAAGCTATACTGTACTGCAAAACCTAGGAGACGGTATGCCTAATGGTGGTAACCAAGCAGATATCCTACAACAAGGTCCAGGTGGAACAGCAACTGGAGCTTATAACTGTGATGTTCCGGATGTAGATCCAGGATCATTTACTGATATTCCAAATTTGAATATTCCAGACATTTGCCCAGGTTGCTAAGCCTTATAGTATAATAAGTTATAAATATATAAAGGAGGGCAGTTTTTGCCCTCCTTTTACAATAAATTTAATATCTTTAATGAATACTCTAGATAGCATATGATTATTATGATAGGTCTAAATTCCTCTATCCTGTTTGGGAACTCAGAAATATAAAGCGCCGATCTATAAAAGAATGAATCTAAAAAACACAAAATGATGAAGACGTTACTAAAAAATTTGATGTATAGCGCTCTACTTTCTTTAATTATAACACCCATTGTTTCGGCTCAAACATATAAAGGAAATCAAGATAACACAGATGGTAGTGAAATTGTGGTGCAGGGAAAAAACATAACTCCTGCGATGTTTGCAAACCTGGGGATGTTCAATAATCCGAATCCAAAGAATGCAACTCTTCAAGGTAATGCAGTGTCTCTTCGCCAGATTGGGGATTATAACATTGCAAGCATTCAAACTAACACGAATGCCAGTGAGATAAACCTGCTTCAAAACGGTAATTCCAATAAGACACAATTAAATTATACTGCTAATACAGCGGTTGCCGATCTAGAACAGAATGGAGATAATAATCAAATTAGAGATTTTGTAAACAGTCCAGATGCTGATATTTCACTCGATCTAATTCAAAATGGGAATGATTTGAACTTTGAGCGTAATGGTGTAAATGAACTAACAAAATCAATTAAATTTTTACAAACAGAAGCTTCTCCAACGATTATCGTTAGAAGTCAAAATTAAATGGGTGAACTTAGAGTACATGCTTATGGCTTAATAAAGGTTGTTATTGTCCTTATTATATTTGGTATTGGATCAAAGGGGCATGCCCAATTATATAACAAAAAGTATGTTGCGAGGATCGATGTAAAAAAAGATAGTGAATTCTATTCCTTTAGCGCAACAGCTGAAAATCTTACTCCCACTGATATTGATTTAAGATATGATTTTATTGTTTATAAGACTGATGCCGATAATAATACATATAAAAGTAACGAATCTAATCTTTTCTTTATAAAAGGAAATGAAAAAGTTGTACTTTCAATCACAACTGTCAATTTTAATGAGGTTGGTAAAATAACCATTGTTTTAATTCTTTATGACCTCGAAGATAAGCCAGTGGGGCAGGATCGTTTAGAGCTGATAGATGAAAATGGTTATCAGGAGGTGGAACATGCGAGGCTTTATCCGCAGCAAGAAGTGGCAAATGGCGATCAGGCTGCGCCTCAAGATGGATATGTTTTAGATGGTTTAGTATTACAAAATACCTTGACCAAAGCCGGCCGTGATTTTCATAAATATTTTTATGCCGAGTACTTTAACCTAGGAATAAAAACAAAAAAAAATATAATCATAGAGGAGGTACCTGGTAAGTTCAGAAATACAAGAATTTCTGTTAAGATTGACAATCAACTGGTGTGGCAATTTTTTTCACAACCGAAAAAGTCTTTTTTACAAAGTATGGCGAAAACCGCTTTGAATAGATGTGTTGCTTATCTTCAAGAATTAAAGCAACAGAACAATAACTCCATAACACGATACTAAAATGAAAATTTCAAAATTATTTTTTTCGATTTTATTATTTCTGTTCTTTGTCTCTGTTGGTTATGCCCAACAGTTTTCATATAAACCTATAAACCCAGCTTTTGGGGGAGATACGTTTAATTATCAGTGGATGTTAAGCTCAGCGACTGCTCAAAATAAGCTTACAGCGCCTACAAATAAGCGTGATCAAGAATCTGAACTTCAGAAATTTGGATCCAGCCTTAACAAGCAGTTATTGAGCCAAATTTCACGCTTACTGCTCCAGCAACAACTCGGAGGTCTAAATTTTGGACAAGAAGGCACGTTTACTTACGGAACTTTAAATGTTGAGATATACCAATCTGATGAAGGCTTGGTGATAAATATATTAGATACCTCCAATGGGGAGGAAACACAAGTTATTGTCCCAAATTAAAAGAAATTCATGAGAATAATTTTAAGATCAATTCTTTTGGCTGGAGGGTTTTTATTTTCATCCTGTTCGGCTTATTTTAATCAGCCTTTGTTCAAACAAGCCTCTCGTACCGGTGAGTTTTCACAATCTACACAAATCCTGTTGGATTTACCTCCCGCGGCCGAGCCATTGGAGGTTGCGGTTTATAATTTTAGTGATCAGACAGGTCAGTATAAGGCTGTGGAAAACGGAAGCACTTTCAGTACTGCTATTTCACAGGGTGGAACTACAATGTTAATAAAAGCTTTAGAGGATTCAGGTTGGTTTATACCCATTGAGCGTGAGAATTTGAGCAATCTATCAACTGAGAGAAATATAATTCGGACAACGAAACAAGATTACATAAAAAACCTAAATCCCAATGAGCCACCGTTACCTCCGCTTTTATATGCTGGGTTAATACTGGAAGGTGGTGTAATTTCTTATGACACCAATATTATTACTGGTGGAGTGGGAGCGCGTTACTTTGGTGTTGGAGGGTCAGCCAAATATCGTCAGGATAGAATTACCGTTTATCTTAGAGCGGTTTCTACAAGTAATGGAGAGATTTTAAAAACTATATATGTTTCAAAAACAATTCTTTCACAAGCTATTGACGCCAGCTTTTTTCGTTTTGTAAAATTTCAGAGATTGTTAGAAGCGGAAACAGGAGTAACCCAAAATGAACCTGTTCAACTGGCAATGAAGGATGCAATAGAAAAGGCAGTACACGATCTTATTATTGAAGGAATTCAAAAACAATTTTGGAGTACCCAAGAGGGAAAAGAAGCAAATGATCAATTGGTAGCAGACTATGTTGCTGAAAAAGAAAAAGACGAAGCCACTATGCTTTTGGATAGATTTAAGGTTGGGCGTGAATCTAAAAATTCAATTGGTATTTCGGGGGGAGGAACTTTGCCTGACAATGATTATACTACTCAAAACTTCGGTCCTATGGGTAGACTTGACTATCGTAGGGGTTTTGGTAATTATTTTAATGTTGGATTGGTAGGTACCGTTTTTAGAATGGATAATGGAAAACAATTTGATAATGTTTTTGGAAGTATTGATCTAAATGGTCAATTTAGTATTTTACCAAATGATATTTTGTCGCCGATTATATATGCAGGCCCAGGAATGTTAATAGACGTGGAAGGTTCAAACTTAAACTTTGGTGATAGTTTTTTCAAGATTCAATTTGGAGCAGGAGTTGAATATTTTATCTCTAATAAGATTGGAGTTAAATTATTTGGGGAACAAAATATCGTTTTTAGTGATAAAGTTGATGGGATTGTACATGGAAAAAGAAATGACTATTACTATAACTTAGGGCTAGGAATAAATTATTATTTTAAATTGTAATTTTCCAATAAAATTAAGAAGATGAAAAAATATATAACCATCATTTGTGCAACTTTTCTCCTTTTCATCTGGAGCTGTAGCGAAGATACCATTGACGTAGTTTTATATGGTACCCTTACAGGAAAAGTAGTTGATAAAATTAGTGGAGTGCCTCTGAAAAATGTAAAAATAACGACTAACCCTGCTACCACAACAGTCTTTACGGATACTTTAGGGAAGTTTTCAATGAATAGAATCCCTGTTGATGATTATTCTGTTCAGGCTGAATTGCCAGGGTATTCAGCTGGTTTCGAGGCTGTTTCTGTTGCCGAAGACTATACTTCAACAGTTGCATTTACGCTATCGCTTTCCACTGCTAAGAATATGCCTCCTTCCAAGCCTGATTTAGTTTCGCCAGAAGATGGAACTGAAGAGTTACCTCTGGAGGTTACTTTTGTTTGGCAAGCAACAGATCCCGACAATGATACGCTTTCATATACTTTGGATTTAAGAAATGGTACAACAGATGAGATGCAGATTTTTGAGGTGGCGCAGGACACTAGTTATACTGTGCAAAACCTTCAACTTGCTACCAAATATTTTTGGCAAGTAACAGTAAATGATGGCAACAATGATCCAGTAAGCTCAATGATAAGTGAGTTTAAGACTCTTGTTTTACCTGATAACCCATTTGTATTTGTTAAGGAGAAAAATGGGAATTTAGTGATTTTCTCTGGAGATCAAAATCCTGAAGTAGGAAATCAACAGTTGCCTGATTACAACGTTTTACAGCTTACGAGCGAAAATCAAAATAGTTTCCGTCCAAGAAAAAGCAATATACTAGGTAGGATTGCTTTTATGAGAAATTCGGGAGGAAATACACATCTTTTTACAATGAAATTTGACGGTACTGATGTGAAAAGAGTTACCACACAAACACCTGTAGCGGGTTTTCGTACTGAAGAACTGGACTATACCTGGGCCTTAAATGATAGTAAGCTCTACTATCCGAGCTTTGATAAGCTATACTCAGTAAACTCTGATGGAAGCGATACTAAAACGATTTATGAAACTACAGATGGTTCCTTTATTTCAGAAGTGGCAGTACCAGATTTTGACAATGATTTAGTACTTATTAAGACCAATGATGCCAACGGATACAGTGTGCGTATATTTACCGTTAGACTTTCGACGGGTCTTGAGGAAACAGTGATTTATGAAAATATGCTTGGTGCGGCCGGAGGTATTGATATTTCGGCTAATGGGGATAAAGTAGTGTTTTTTAGAGATAGATCTGGATGGCAAGATTCGTCCTATCGAATCGGTGAGGGGAGAATTTTCTTATATAATATTCCTGCCGGTGGGCCAGCACAGGAGGTGTCCACTGATGTCTTGCCAGGAGAAAATGATTTGCAAGTTAAGTTTTCGCCATCAGAAGGTGGGTTGATATTCACCCGTGTTTTAAACTATCAAGGTGCGGTTCCAGCAATATATTCGTTAATTTTTGATGAATCAGAGTCTGAACAAATGTTATTCACAAAGGCATTTATGCCCGATTGGGAATAAAAACTCAAAATATTTAAAAAACCCTGAAAGCCCACCTTTGTGGGCTTTTTTTTAATGTGTACTTTTGCAGCCTAAAGCCCTATTCGATGAGTAAAGAAATTTCTAAACGTTATGCGCAAAGAGGTGTTTCCGCAGGGAAAGAAGACGTACACAACGCTATTAAAAATGTGGACAAGGGTCTTTTCCCAAAAGCATTCTGCAAGATTGTCCCCGATTATCTAACCGGCGATGAAGATTATTGTCTTGTTATGCATGCCGATGGTGCCGGAACTAAATCTTCACTCGCATATACTTACTGGAAAGAAACTGGCGATTTGTCGGTTTGGAAAGGCATTGCTCAAGATGCACTGATAATGAATATCGATGACTTGCTTTGCGTGGGTGCTGTTGATAATATATTATTGTCATCTACTATTGGACGCAATAAGAATGTCATTCCAGGAGAAGTAATTTCGGCAATTATAAATGGTAGTGAAGAGCTCATAGCCGAAATGAAAGATTATGGAGTTACAATTCATTCTACGGGTGGAGAAACTGCTGATGTTGGCGATCTTGTTAGAACTATTATTGTTGATTCAACCGTCACGGCTCGTATGAAACGTAGTGATGTAGTTGATAACACAAGAATAAAAGCTGGTGATGTAATAGTTGGTTTAGCTTCTTTTGGTCAAGCCAGTTATGAAAAGGAATACAACGGTGGAATGGGAAGTAATGGATTGACATCTGCGAGACACGATGTTTTCGAAAAATACTTGGCTAATAAATACCCTGAAAGTTTTGATTCATCAGTTCCTGGAGAGCTTGTTTATTCTGGTTCTCGAAAATTACAGGATACGGTGGAAAACAGTCCTTTGGACGCAGGTAAACTGGTCCTTTCTCCTACGCGTACTTATGCCCCAATAATTAAAAAAATCTTGTCACAATTTAGTAATGAAGAAATTCATGGAATGATTCATTGCAGTGGTGGGGCGCAAACGAAGATTCTTCATTTTATTGATAGCCTGCATATAATAAAGGACAATCTATTTGATGTTCCGCCTCTCTTTAAACTTATCCAATCTGAAAGTGGAACTGACTGGAAAGAGATGTACCAAGTGTTCAATATGGGGCACAGGATGGAGATTTACGTTTCTGAGAAAATAGCTGAATCAATTATTCAAATTTCAAAATCTTTCGATGTGGATGCGCAAATTGTTGGTCGCGTGGAAAGTTCAGCATCAAAAAAGCTGACAATTAAATCAGAATTCGGGGAATTCAACTATTAATTTATCATTTTTAGTTCGAAATAATTTCAACTAAAAAATTGTAAATTTGCACCCACTATAAAATCTATATGTTAGACAGACTTCAAATTATAAAACAACGTTTTGACGAGGTGAGCGACCTCATTATTCAACCTGATATAATGAGCGATCAAAAGCGCTATATTCAGTTGAATAAAGAATATAAGGATTTAAGAATTTTGATGGATAAGCGATCTGAATATTTAGAGCTTACTGAAAATATTAATGAGGCAGAGGAAATAATTTCAGATGGAAGCGATGCCGAAATGGTTGAGATGGCGAAGCTTCAACAAGACGAAGCAAGTACTCGTTTGCCACAGTTAGAAGAAGAAATAAAATTTCTTTTAGTGCCTAAAGATCCAGAAGATGCGAAAAATGCCGTAATGGAAATAAGAGCCGGAACGGGTGGTGATGAAGCTAGTATTTTTGCGGGAGATCTGTTCAGAATGTATACTAGATACTGTGAAGGAAAAGGCTGGAAAACGAATGTTATTGATTTGAATGAAGGAACTAGCGGGGGCTTTAAAGAAATTCAATTTGAGATTGAGGGAGACGACGTATATGGAACTTTAAAGTTTGAAGCCGGCGTTCACCGTGTACAACGCGTACCGCAGACTGAAACTCAAGGACGTGTACATACTAGTGCCGCAACTGTAATGGTTTTCCCTGAAGCCGAAGATTTTGATATTGAAATTAACCCAAAGGATGTACGGGTAGATTTCTTTTGTTCTTCTGGTCCAGGAGGTCAGTCTGTTAACACAACTTATTCAGCAGTGCGTTTAACACACGTGCCAACAGGATTAGTGGCGCAGTGCCAAGATCAAAAATCACAACACAAGAACAAAGAAAAAGCATTTAAGGTTCTCCGTTCGCGTTTATACGATATGGAGTTAGCCAAAAAACAAGCCGAAGATGCCTTAAAACGAGGCTCTATGGTAACAAGTGGTGACCGTAGTGCAAAGATTAGAACATATAATTATTCACAAGGACGTGTTACGGATCACCGAATAAACCTTACCCTCTACAACTTAGGGAATATTATGAATGGTGATGTTCAAGAAATAATTGATGAACTTCAATTGGTGAGTAACACAGAAAAGCTCAAAGAAACAGGGGAGACCTTCTAAATTTCATATAAATTCCTAACGAGGCATATAGACTTAGGAATGTTTTTAAATAGGGATTATTATGACAACCAATCAGTTAGTTTCAGAGATTAGAAGTAAAAAATCATTTCTTTGCATTGGCCTTGATGTTGATATTGATAAGATTCCTGCATTTCTTTTGAAGGACGAAGATCCTATTTTTTCTTTCAATAAGGCTATTATTGATGCGACCCATACTTTTACAGTTGCGTATAAACCCAACACGGCTTTTTATGAGGCTTATGGAATAAAAGGTTGGGAGTCCTTGCAAAAAACCATAAAATACTTGAACGAGTACTATCCTAATATTTTTACCATTGCCGATGCAAAGCGTGGGGATATTGGAAACACTTCTTCCCGTTACGCAAAAGCTTTTTTTGAAGATTTACAATTCGACGCAATTACAGTTGCACCCTATATGGGCAAGGATTCTGTAGAACCTTTTCTTGCCTTTGAAAATAAGCACACTATTTTATTGGCACTTACTTCTAATGATGGCGCATTTGATTTTCAGACCAAAAAAATCGGTAATGACGAGCTTTATAAACTGGTTTTGAAAACATCCAAGGAATGGAAGAACAGTGAAAACTTGATGTACGTTGCAGGCGCTACAAAAGCAGAATATCTCGCAGACATTAGAAAGATTATTCCGAACAGTTTCTTATTGGTTCCTGGAGTAGGAGCACAGGGTGGAAGTTTGAAAGAAGTTTGCAGATATGGTCTTTCTGAAAATATAGGATTGCTTATAAATTCTTCTCGCGGAATTATCTACGCTTCCAATAATGAGAATTTTGCTGAAGCAGCTGCTTTAGAAGCCGAAAAGATGCAGCTTGAAATGAAAACCATACTTGATGGAATTCGTTGATCAGTTAAATAGAGTTTTAATCTTCCAAGCCTTTCCTTCACGCATAATATCCTTAGTTCCCTCCCAAACCGAATTATTGGTTGATCTTGGTTTGCGCGACAAGATTGTGGGCATAACTAAATTTTGTGTGCATCCAGTCCGTTTGCGCGAAGACAAAATGATTGTTGGTGGAACTAAAAATATTAATATAAGTAAGGTTAAATCTCTAGATCCAGATGTGATTATCTGTAATAAGGAGGAGAATACTGAAGAAATGGTACTTCAGTTGGAGAAGATTGCTCCTGTTTGGATTAGCGATATTAATACTATTAATGAAAGTATTGCAATGATTGACGAATTTGGAAAAATTTTTGGGGTTCCTGAAAAGGCTTTAGAGATTATTTCAGAAATTGAGTTTGAATTAGAAGCTTTTCAAGAATTCATAAAAGACTGTCCAGTTCGAAAGGCTTTGTATTTGATATGGAAAGATCCTTATATGGCGGCAGGTAGAGATACTTTTATAAATAAACTTCTAGCCCTCAACAAATTTGAAAATGTAATTCAGGAGTCCACATCCCGCTACCCAGAAGTGGATATTGAGGCTTTTAAAGATGCTGATTTAATACTTCTTTCAACAGAACCCTATCCTTTTAAAAACGAGCATGTTTTAAAGTTACGAGAAAATATCGATGTGGAGGTATGTTTAGTAGATGGGGAATATTTTAGTTGGTATGGGTCTCGATTAACGAAGGCTTTAAAATATTTTAAAACACTTCATAATATATGCTAATACTATTTATCACTTTGTTGAAGTGATAAATAACGTATTTCTTGAAAAAGCTTAACTGCTTGGCAATGTATTCTCTCACTTTTTTCAGTATCCTTCAAGGCGACTTCGAAAGACTTCCTCATTAAATGAGTATATCTCTCTTTTAGCATTTCTATCCTGGATCTTTTTCTAAACCAACTTATCATTACAAAATTATTCTTACTGCAAAGATAATTTTGTAGGGTACAATTTAGTCCTAAGGATGGGTTAAGGGAATCACAAATATGCCGGATCTTATAGGGATAATGTTAAAATAAGGAGTTATTCTAATCCTGTAAAGCAAAGACTTGTTTTAAGAGCGTTGTAGTTCTTGCAGAAATGTTGTTTCGAATATCTTTTTCTTCAACACTAATCATTTTATAAACGCCATGGAGAGCTTCTTGGGTAACATAATCTGTAAGATCTGGATTCACTTTAGTTACGAATGGTACAGAATTATATTTGGTGATAATATTGCTCCATATTTGATCTGCACCCACTTTTGAAAATGAGTTTTTAATAACTGGATTAAACTTTGTATAGAGTGCTGCGTTGGTTCGCTGCTCTAAATAATTTGTAGCTGCATTATCTGGTCCTAATAGGATTGTTTTGGCGTCGGTAAATGTAATTTGTTTTACAGCCGTAACAAAGATAGGTGTTGCTTCCTTCACGGCATCTTCTGCGGCTCTATTAAGTACTTTTAAGCCTTCATCAGCCAAACTTCCCAATCCGATATCTCTGAGAGTCTGATCTACTTTTTGTAGTTCTTGCGGCAACAAAATTTTGACTAATTGATTTTTATAAAAACCATCAGTTTTGGTAAGCTTGGTTACTTGTTTCTCAATACCCTGATCCAAAGCTTGCCGTAAACCACTTGCTATTTGGGTTGGGTCCATTCCAATTCCTGTTTGATTTGGAAGTGTGTTAACTACCTGCTGTAATTCTGCACAAGAAAGCACGATAAACACTGAGCAAAATAATAGAGCTTTTTTAATCCACATAGTTTTTATTTTTATTTTTTCAAATATAGAAAAGGCCCTTCAAAATTGAAGGGCCTTTTGGTAAAAAATATTTTAAAATGTCTTATTTAAGAACCTTTACTGTTTTGGAAGAGTTTCCAATAGTTACTTTAACCAAGTAAGATCCTGATGTAAGGCCGCTCATATTAATAGCTGGAGATATTTTTCCAGGGTTTTCTTGAAGAACAACTTTTCCTAATATGTCATAGACAGTAACATTATCTATAGAAGCTATAGATTTGATGTTCAATATATCTTTTACTGGGTTAGGGTACACTGAGAATTTGTTTTCAGCAAAATCATTAGTGGCAAGGACGTCACCTTTATAAAGACTCACATCATCAACATACATTTCATTGCTAGTGCTAGCAGAATAAAAATCCATACCAGCTAACTCAATAAATACCTGTGTGTTGAAAGCAAATGGGTAATTTGAAATACCTGTTGCTGAGCCATCAATAAACATGCTCCAAGTTTGAGCGTCTAAGTCATATACGCAGTCAACTCTAAACCATTCGTCTTCTGGGTAAGCAAAAGTTGCACCAGCAACACTACATGGTGGGTCGTCAACTGTACTTTGATCAATCATACCCTGACCTGGAGTAGTACCGCTACAATTAAAGTGAACGTTACCACCCATTAAAGCTTGATTCCATGCTGTTCCTTCAGCAGTCAATGCAGCCTGCATGTTGAAGTAACCTGATTGGTCTGCCGGAATATAGGCACTATAAGAAATTGAATAAATACCGTTCATTGGAGCTGAAGGAACCAAAAGGATCATGTCGGTAATAACGTTACCACCTATAAGCATTGATTGCTCTCCTGAAAACGCATAGTCATCTACCACATCTCCATCTTCAGCCCCACCTTCAAGGCCAGACCAAGTTCTCCAATGAGCTGCTTGAGCAGAAATATCGCCCATCGTGTAAGATTCAAAATCATCTGTTAACTCCGTTTGTGCGTTTACTGATAAGCCAAAGACACCTAATGCAAGTGCCGTAAGATAAATTTTTTTCATAATGTTAAGCTTTTAATTGTTTAATATTAGAAGTTATTTTATAATCCATTAGGGATTATTTTTTTCAAATATAGATAAGGCGCTTCTATTTAGAGGGCTCTTTTGGCAAAAAATATTTAAAAGTTTTATTTAGGGACTGTAACTGTTTTGAAAGAATTTCGAAAAATTATCGTAACTAACTAAGAACCAAAAGATAGAATGGCCAAGTTGTTTGCTGAAGAGGTTTTATTGAACAAACATACCTAAGATTCTATAAACAGTAATTTTATTTACCAATATTTAATTTTCCAGATATCGCCAAAACTAATATTATTGACTTTCTTGATCTAGATAGAAAATCTTTTTATATAAAAAGGCCCTTCAAAATTGAAGGGCCTTTTGGTAAAGTGTTTTTTAAATATTCTTATTTAAGAACCTTCACTGTTTTGGAAGAATTTCCAATAGTTACTTTAACTAAGTAAGATCCAGAAGCAAGATTGCTCATGTTGATAGCTGGAGAAATTTTTCCAGGGTTCTCTTGAAGAACAACTTTTCCTAAGATATCATAAACAGTAACATTGTCTACAGAAGAAGTAGATTTAATGTTCAACATATCTTTTACAGGGTTAGGATAAACTGAAAATTTGTTTTCAGAGAAATCATTAGTTGAAAGGATATTGCCTTTGTAATAAGTAATATCATCAAGATACATTTCATTATTAGGGCTTGCAGAGTAGAAATCAACACCTGCTAGCTCTATAAATACTTGTGCTCCAAAAGCAAATGGCTGAGCAAAAACAAATTGAGTACCATCTATCCACATATCCCAAGTTTGATTGTCAAGATCATAGATATTTTGTACTTTAAACCATTCATCTTCTGGGTATCCAAAAGTTTGGTCAAATGCTGAACAATCAATAACGCCTGTAACACCTCCAATACCACCTGAAGCACCATCACAGTTAAAATAAACGTTACCGCCCATTAAAGCTTGAACCCAAGCAGAACCACCTGGAGTTAAAGCAGCTTGCATGTTAAAATAACCTGATTTTCCTTCTGGAATATAAGCTGAAAATTCAAGAGAGTAAATACCGCTAGCTGGAGCTGTAGGAGTTAAAAGAATCATATCCTCGATTCCGTTACCGCTGATTAGCAAAGATTGATCACCAGAAAGAGCGTAATCATCTACAACATCTGCATCTTCAGCACCGCCTTCAATACCAGACCAAGTTCTCCAATGTGCAGCTTGAGAAGAAACATCACCCAAGTTGTAAGAATCCATATTGTCAAATAGCTCACTTTGAGCATTCATTGACAAACTAAATGCACCTAATGCTAGTGCCAAAATGTAAATTTTTTTCATAATGTTAAGTTTTTATTTGTTTAATATTGATGCTGCAAGATACAAAAATATTGAATAAGCACAAGTGTTTTAATAATTATTTACTAGATCATTGTTGTTGTAAAGTATTATGTTCGTTGAGTTTTGACTAAATTTGCAACACATATTTTTAAGTAAACCATACTATGCAACAGATAAAGCCTTATAAACCAAAGTATAAAGTGCGAATTGTAACTGCCGCATCTCTTTTTGATGGCCATGATGCTGCCATCAATATTATGCGCCGAATCATCCAATCTACTGGCGTTGAAGTGATTCATCTTGGACACGACAGGAGTGTTGAAGAAGTCGTAAATACTGCTATTCAAGAGGACGTAAATGCAATCGCAATGACCTCATATCAAGGTGGGCATAATGAGTACTTTAAATATATGTATGATCTATTGCAGGAAAAAGGTGCCGGACATATAAAAATATTCGGCGGCGGCGGCGGTGTAATTCTTCCTTCTGAAATTGCCGAGTTAATGGATTATGGTATTACACGGATTTATACACCAGATGATGGTCGTGAGCTTGGGCTTCAGGGAATGATAAATGATTTGGTACAGCAATCTGACTTTGCTATAGGAGATAAATTAAATGGTCAAGTTGATAAACTTGCTAAGAAAGATATTGGTTCAATTGCAAGAGTTATTACTTCAGCTGAAAATTTTCCTGAAATCGCAAAAGAAACACTTGATAAAATTCATATAAAAAATAAAAATTCAAAAACTCCAGTTTTAGGAATTACTGGAACTGGTGGCGCAGGTAAATCTTCTTTAGTTGATGAATTGGTACGAAGATTTTTAATAGATTTTCGCGAAAAGACAATTGGTATTGTTTCTGTTGACCCTTCTAAAAGAAAAACAGGAGGTGCATTGTTGGGAGATCGTATCCGTATGAATGCTATCAATTCACCACGTGTGTATATGCGTAGTTTAGCTACCAGACAAAGCAACCTTGCACTTTCAAAATATGTCGCCGAAGCTATTCAAGTGCTGAAAGCTGCTGAATATGATCTTATTATTTTAGAAACTTCAGGAATAGGACAGAGTGATACCGAAATTATTGAGCACAGTGATGTTTCATTATATGTGATGACTCCAGAATTTGGTGCGGCAACCCAACTTGAAAAAATTGATATGCTGGATTTTGCCGATTTGGTTGCTATCAACAAATTTGACAAACGCGGTTCCTTGGATGCGTTGCGCGATGTAAAGAAACAATATGTACGTAACCACATGTTATGGGATACTCCGCAAGATCAACTCCCCGTCTATGGAACTATAGCTTCCCAGTTTAACGATCCTGGCATGAATACGCTTTATAAAGCTATTATGGGAAAAATTGCTGAAAAAACTGAAGCAGGTCTAAAAAGTGATTTTCATGTTACAGAAGAAATGCAAGAAAAAGTTTTTGTGATTCCACCCGCGCGTACACGTTATCTTTCTGAAATCTCTGAAAATAATAGAGCTTATGATAAAAAGGCTTTAGAACAGGCCGAAGTAGCTCAAAAACTTTATGGTATTTTCAAAACAATGGAATCTGTTTCTGGAAAAAAACCAGAACTAGATAAAGGCGGGATTATTTCAGAATCTATTATCAGTTCAGAAAAAAATCAAGACTTATTGAAATTGTTACTCGCTGAATTTGATCGTGAAAAATTGAATTTAGATCCATATAACTGGGAAGTAATCACAGGTTGGGATGAAAAATTGAACAAATACAAAAATCCTATTTACAGCTTTAAAGTACGTGGAAAGGAAATAAATATCGAAACTCATACCGAATCACTTTCCCATACTCAAATTCCAAAGGTAGCACTTCCGAAGTATCAAGCTTGGGGTGATATTTTGAACTGGACGCTTCAGGAGAATGTACCAGGAGAATTTCCGTATACTTCTGGATTGTATCCTTTTAAAAGAACAGGTGAAGATCCCGCCCGTATGTTTGCTGGGGAAGGAGGGCCGGAACGTACCAATAGACGTTTCCATTACGTAAGTATGGGATTGCCAGCCAAACGACTTTCTACTGCTTTTGACAGTGTTACACTGTATGGAAATGATCCAGATCATCGACCGGATATTTATGGAAAAATTGGTAATGCCGGAGTTTCTATTTGCTGTCTTGACGATGCGAAAAAACTGTATTCAGGTTTTGACTTGAGTCATCCTATGACTTCGGTAAGTATGACAATCAATGGCCCTGCGCCAATGTTGTTGGGTTTCTTTATGAACACTGCAATAGATCAAAACTGCGAGAAGTATATAGTTGAAAATGAAATGCAGGATGAAGTTGAAAAGAAAATCGCTAAAATCTATAAAGAAAAGGGAATTGAACGTCCAAAATATCATGGAGAAATGCCCGAAAGTAACAACGGTTTAGGATTGATGTTGCTTGGTGTAACCGGGGATCAGGTTTTGGATATCGAAGTTTATAACAAGATTAAATATGAAACATTACAACAGGTTCGTGGAACAGTACAAGCGGATATTTTAAAGGAAGATCAAGCTCAAAACACTTGTATTTTTTCTACTGAATTTGCGCTGCGATTAATGGGAGATGTTCAGGAGTATTTTATTGAGAAGAAAGTTCGTAATTTTTATTCGGTTTCTATCAGTGGTTATCATATTGCAGAAGCTGGCGCCAATCCTATTACACAACTGGCATTTACACTTTCTAATGGTTTCACCTACGTTGAATATTATTTGAGCCGTGGAATGGACATCAACGAATTTGGACCGAACCTTTCTTTCTTTTTTAGCAACGGAATAGATCCTGAATATGCTGTGATAGGAAGAGTAGCGCGTAAAATATGGGCTAAGGCTTTAAAGGAAAAATATGGAGCAAATCCGAGAGCACAAATGTTGAAATATCATATACAAACCTCAGGTCGTTCTCTGCACGCCCAAGAGATTGATTTTAATGATATACGTACAACGCTTCAAGCTCTGTATGCTATTTATGATAATTGTAATTCTCTGCATACCAATGCTTATGATGAGGCAATAACCACTCCAACAGAAGAAAGTGTGCGTCGTGCAATGGCAATTCAGTTGATAATCAACAAAGAGTTGGGGCTAGCCAAAAACGAAAATCCGATTCAAGGTTCTTTCATTATTGAGGAATTGACCGATCTGGTTGAGGAAGCTGTTTTGAAAGAGTTTGACAGTATAACAGAGCGAGGTGGAGTTTTGGGAGCGATGGAAACCATGTATCAACGCAGCAAAATTCAAGAAGAAAGTTTGTATTATGAAACTTTAAAGCACAATGGCGAATTTCCGATAATTGGAGTTAATACTTTCTTGAGCAGTAAAGGTTCACCCACAGTTCTTCCTGCTGAGGTTATTCGCGCTACTGAAGAAGAAAAGCAGGTGCAGATAGAGACATTACAAAACCTGCATAAGATGTATGGTGAGAAAGCAATTGCTTCGATCGAAAAAGTGAAAATTGCAGCTATTCATAATGAAAATATGTTTGAGCAACTTATGGAAGCTACTAAGGTATGCTCATTAGGCCAGATAACTGAATCATTATTTGAAGTGGGAGGACAATATAGACGTAATATGTAAATAAGTGAGATTAAATTTCTTATACACGACAAAAATACATATATTTGTGTAAAATGTCGCGAATATGAAAAATTATAATAACCATACCGATGTAAATTTAATTAAGGAACCAGAAGTTTTTTATCTTCTGGATAATCCTTTTGATAGAATTGTCGGGGTGTTGGGCGGTGTAGGTCAGGTGGGGCAGGTAGTAAATAGTGATATAGATCTTATTCATATTACCAGAAAAGGCTTGCCAAAAAGCGTAGTGTATTCTGTTTGCGATGTGCTAAATATATCTATGGATAGGTTAAGTGATCTTTTGCACGTATCTCATCGAACCCTCCAGCGTAAGGCTGATGATGATCTATTAACTGTTTCAAATTCAGAACAACTTTTTGAAATTGCCGAGGTAGTCTCTGAAGGTATAGAGGTTTTTGAAACACTTGATAATTTTAGAAAATGGTTACATTCCACTCCATATATATTTAACGGTCAAAAACCTTTAGATTTTCTAGATACACGTTTTGGTATTCAGTATGTTAAAAATATGATGGGCCGCATAGCTCACGGAATTCCTTCTTAATTGTGCGTATTTATAGAATTGCCAAAACACAGTTCATCGATGATTTGTCTGGAGAAGGAGCCAGGCTGTATGGGGGTCGTTGGAATAAGGTAGGAGACGCAATGTTGTATTTTTCGGAAAACCTGTCCTTAAGCTTACTTGAAATAATTGTACATGTTGACTATGCCGAACTTCCTTTGGATTATTCATTTATAGAAGTTGAAATCCCAGATTCATCCATTAAAAAAATTCAGTCTATTGATTTTATAAAGCCTAGATGGAACACAGAAGCAGCGGTAAACCAGTTGCAAATGTTTGGTTCAAATTGGCTGAAAAAGAATGAAGGCTTGGCAATGAAAGTCCCATCTGCTGTTTTGCATCAAGAGCATAATATCTTAATAAACCCTTCGCATAAGGATTTTGGAAAACTTAAAATAATACGAACAGAAAAAATGGATTTTGATCCGCGTTTATTGCGTTAGTTATTCTTCGGAATCATCGTCTTCCTCCCAATCCTCCTCAAAATCATCTTCGTCTTCATAATCCCCAAAAAATTCTTCTGGTAGATTACTGGGGTCAAATGGTATATCGTCGTCTGGATCGTGATCGTCATAATTTATGCCGGGCGGATTGAATAATCCCCAACGGTCATTTATATAATCCCAAGGGTCGAATGTTTTTACCCATTCAGCAAATAGAATGCGGAATTCTTCAACTTCCTTTCTCAGTAAATCTAAATATTCAGTATCCTTAAAACCGTGCATTTGTATGCTCCGAGCATCTAAGATTAGCTCTCGAGCCGCTCTTCGAATAATCGCAGCATTTTCCATTTTAATATCATAAAGATCCACTCCTTCGGCGCCAGCAATTTTAGCAGGGATTATCATGGAGTTTTCCATTAAATAATCAAGGTTATGTTCTAACATTTCCTTTTCGCCTTTCCGCTTAAACTGGATATCAGTATTTTCGACAGAATTAACCAAATGTCTTACTAATTCCAAAATTTCTTCAGCTTTTATATACAAGGGCATCTGTCGAGTATGACTATAACGCTCCATAGAATCGAAATTATCTTCTTCGTCAAACATGTCTATTCTAAGTTATGTTTTACTAAAAATGCAATAATTGAATATAGACAAATAAAGAGAAAGTTTATCGGGGCTAATCTAAAGGGTAAGAAGCCAAGTATGCTGGAGTTTTCTAAATTTTTTAAGCTCTTTGCGAAGTAGGGGTAGGAAATCTTTTCCGTTGCTATTGACTCTTTCCAAACGTTCGCAATTTTTATGAAGCAGATTTATAAGACGCATTACTGAAGCGGCATATTTATGCTTCTCTTCAGAAAATGGCTGGCTTTCTGCTTTAAGTATTTCTGGTCCTAGTGAAACGGATTGTTGTACAATGTCACCAGTAAAGTAGATGTTCGGATCTTCCATTCCATTTCTTTGAAGATGGGCGAGATCCTGACTAAGATAGTTGGAAATACTTCTACTCAACGAGAATATATCTAAGGCTTTATTATAAATAGCCGAATGTGGATTATTTGCAAGAGAATGAGATGACATTTTTTCTTTTCTTTTTTTTTTAAAGCGTATCAAATTTAAGGACAAGAAATGATTTTATGCAATCGATTTTAAAGTGAATTGATATATTTGCTTTAAATATGATGTTAATTTTAAAATAAACCTTAATATGAGTATCGATTCATTAAACTGGAAAATTTTAAATTGCTTGCAGAAAAATGCGCGTAGGCCCAATACTGAAATTGGAAGGCAAGTGGGCATAAGCTCACCCGCAGTTTCTGAAAGAATAAAAAAAATGGAAGATTCGGGTATCATCCAGGGTTATTATACTGCGATTTCTCCTTTTGAGGCAGGTTATCAATTCAAAGCTATAATCACACTTCGTGCGTTTATGGGCAAACTGAAACCCTTCCTTGATATCGTGAAAACATATGATGAAGTTCTCAACTGCTACCGAATAACAGGAAATGAGAACATAGTGATGGAAGTGGTTCTTAAGAATCAAAAACACTTAGAAACTTTTATCGATCAACTTATAATCTATGGCGAAACAAAAACTCAAATAGTTCTTTCACAAGTGGTAAAGAACAACGATTTGAAGCCAATAATATGATCCTAATTGTGTTAAAAATCTGGTAATTGGATTCATTTTAAGATTTAAAGACTTACTCTCTAATTATCTTTATCAAAACGAGTAACCAAAAATCTATCTGAAATGAAAAAATATACTTCCCAACTTTTAATAATTACAATAGTGTCAGCATTACTTGGATACACAGGTTTGGAATATCCCGGAGCAATGCTGGTTAGACTTATTTGCCTTTTTGCAGGGGTCGCGCTTATGATTTCATGCCTAGATGCAGTAATAACTAGTCGAAAAATTAGAAGGAACGTTAAAACGGAAGAAATCAAAAATTAGTTTAGATTTTTTTTATTTCTGATTTTCTCAGCAAGAAGTACAGCCAGAGGGTTAAACTAGCTACTAAAAGCAGAAAAACTGAGAAAACGTTCCAAGTGTTAAAATATCCGAAGCTATTTACCATATTCATTCCTCCATTGTGGCCAATGAGATGAGCGAAACTGAAACTCATACTATATAATCCCATATAACTTCCCTTTCTCCCTTTTGGTGCCATTTCAAGCGCCAGCGAATTTGAGAAAGGATATCCAATCATCTCTCCCAATGTCATTAAAAACATTGCAATCACCAAAACTCCACTCCAATTTGTAAGATTCAATACCAAGAAGCTGAGGCCAAGTAAGAAAATCCCCCAAAAAGTAGCCATCGTTTTTGATACTTTTTTTCGGTCAAGCCAACCTATCAAGGGCATTTCAAAAAGAACGATTGTTGCTCCATTAATAAACAATAACCAGCCAATGATATCTTCGGTCAGAAAGTGAACCTTTTCATAGTATATGGGCATTACAGAAAAGTACTGCACAAAAGCCAGACTATTTGCGACCATTATGACAAAAAACAACATAAAGAGTTTGTTTAGATAGGGCGGAACCCCCTCCTTAATTACTATCTCTTTTGGAATCTTTTTATCTTTTTGTTTTTTAGGTTTTAATAGCCCAATAACACTGAGAGATGCTACAATACAACTCAGGCCATCAATCCAAAATAGGGAGCTGTAGTTGATATGCGCAATTATCAATCCACCAATTAATGGCCCCACTGAAAAACCTAAGTTTATTGCTAGGCGAATAAGTGTGATGCTCCGAGTTAGGTTTTCTGGGCGGCTATACGTATCTGCTGCTACGAATATTGCCGGCCTACCTGAATCGGTCATTAAAGTCAGTAGAAATATTCCAATGCAAAACCCGTAAAAAGAATCTATAAATTGAAGTAAAATAAAACCGATTCCTCCAAAAAATAGACTGAAGAGTATGACTTTATAGAAGCCAATACTATCCGTCAATCTTCCGCCAAAATAGGTGCCGACCAAAGATCCCAAACCAAAACAAGACATAATCCACCCCACATGTGGAAGATCAAAACCCTCAACGTTTATAAGGTATAGCGATAAAAATGGAATTACCATTGCTCCAGCTCGATTCACAAAGGTCACCAAAGCCAAAAGCCAAATTTCGTGGGAAAGCCCTCGGAAATTTGCTAGATAGTTGGAGTATATTTTTTTCATCTGTGATTAAAAGAGGCAAAAGGAATATTTAGTTTTCTATCTTAATTTTTTGAAATTGGTATTGAAGATTTCGGTTTAAATACCTTCTATTAAATGTAAAACGTCCCGATTTAAGCCGGGACGTTTTTATATTGAATAAATTTATAGTTCTATAATCAATACATACATCTCGGACGTTTTCTTCCAGAAATGACCAGAGTTGATGGGCAGATGTATGACCTATTTTGCATTTTTAATTTAATTTGAAATCAAATGTAGTGAAAAAATATTTTTCATCAGGAAAAAATTAATTCCCTACTCGTTTTAAAGCTTTAGCAAATTTATAGCCAGCCATGGCGTATGCTTTTCGCATTCTGTTTAGACTAGGTCCAGCGCCTTCTCCATCACCATCCTGTTTATTGTATTTGGCCATTGCCCTACTTATCTCTGTGGTGAAAATCACATCACTCGGATTATTTGTCTCGTAAAAATATATTTGAAGTGTAACCTTGGCTGGTCTATCTATAATTCCAGCATCATAACCAAAATACATCCATGTTGGGGTTACTTTCATTGTGTAAACAGCATCAGTGTTGTCAATTTCAAAACGAGGAGCGGTTTTGTTTTCCTCTAGTTTTTCATTTAATTGAGCTACAAAAACTTCTGGCCAAGTTTCATTTTTGTTTTTCTTGTAAGCCGAAATCCAATTTCTTGCATCCTCAGTAGGATTACGATTGCTTATCTTCTCTCTCATTTTCTGGATAAATTCTATTTCAAGTCGATCGTCAATCATTAATAATGAATCTTGAACAAATACAACATATACTTTTTCTTGGGTCGTTAAAAACGAAAGCGTTTTTTTGTCAATATTAATGTGTTGTGCAAAAAGGAACGGTGCAGTAAAGCAAATAAATAGGATGGTAATGGAAGATTTGAACATGCTTCTTATTTTTTTTTCTAAAAATAGAAATAATTAAGAAGTATGAGATGTCTTTTCCTTATGGATAATTCTTTTAATGGTAAACAGTATGATAGTTAGCTTGTCTTGCTGCAGACAAGTTGATTTGAAAAAAAAGTATTTAAAAATGAAATTCTTTTCTATTTTTACGGAAAACGAATTATGAAGAATCTATTACTCCTTTCATTTCTAATATTTAGCACTGTTGTTATTGCGCAAGATCAAGTACTTATTTATGAAAGTCAAGCCGCCCAAGATGAATTGAACGAGGAGTACACGAATCCTGAAACCACGATTTTAACTCCTGAAGACTTTAAAAATTTTGAAGGGCTGGAATTCTATCCTATAGATTTGAAATATCGGGTAGAAGCAGAATTTATTCGAACCCCGAACGAAAAACCATTTTTGATGCCGACGACAACAGCGCGTTTACCAGAATACGTAAAATATGGAGAGGCACATTTTACTTTGGAAGGAAAGAAATTTGTATTGTCTCTTTTTAAAAGTACACAGCCTTATGACGAACCTGGATATGAGGACTATCTATTTCTGCCATTTACTGATTTGACGAGTGGAGATGGATCTTATGGCGGTGGAAGATTTATAGACCAAAGAGTTCCCGAAGGTAACACAATGATTATTGACTTCAACAAAGCTTATAATCCCTATTGCGCATATAATGCTCGCTATTCTTGCCCCATTCCTCCTAAAGAGAATGATATTTTAATTAGAATTGAAGCTGGGGTAAAAGAGTTTGGGAAGCATTAAAAAAATTTCACCAACCACATTCCTAAAAATACCATCGCAAAGCCAACCACAAAACTGCCAATAGTATAAAGTGCGAAAGGCATAAAGGCACCAGATTTTAAAAACAGATGGTTTTCATAAGCAAACGTTGAAAAAGTTGTAAATCCACCGCAGAATCCAGTTGCTAAAAACAAAACTGTATTTTGAGAAAGTGTATTATTCTTTAATGCGAGTCCAAGTATTAGACCAATAAGAAGACTTCCTAAAATATTGGCTGCGAACGTGCCATAGGGTATTCCATTTTTATAATCATTTAAATAATTGGAAAACACATATCGCAAGGAACTTCCCATGCCTCCACCTATAAAAACTAATACTAATTGCTTCATCTAGATTCCGAGATCTAAAGGTTCAGGGGTTGATATTATTGGTATATAAACTTCAGTAACCCAATTAGCTGGATTTGGAACTTCTTCAGGATCGGTTATATAAACTTCAAATATTTTTCTTTCTGGATCGATTTGGAGTCCATTTTTTTCAATGTATTCTCTCGTTTTGGTATAGGTTTCAGCTAAGTGGTTATAATTTCCTTTTAAGGTGGTTTTAACTGTGGAAACGGGTTCCATAAATCCACAGACCACAGGACTTCCTTCTGGCGTAATTACTTGTTCCCTAACTGGTATTCCAGCGGAAAAAATAACTGTGTTGTTTGCATTGTCTATTTGATTGTAGATAGTGAATGGATTTCCTGCCATATTTAGCTTGTTTTTGGTGACGAACCCCATTACTTCATTCATCATAGGCTTTGTTTTTTCTTCAAGTTCCTCTTGTTTAGCAACTGTAGTAGTATACATATAATACCCGCCACCATATTGAGTTACACCATCAACATTGATAGAATATTTTTCCATATCGGCTACTACTTCTCCTGCTAAACCCTCAAGACCTGCTTTGTCCATTTTATGAATTTGCACATCAAAATTGTCTCCTTTTAAAGAATGATAAAATTTATCAACCAATGTATGCTCTCCTTTAATTCCCCAAGTTACTTTTGTTCCCTTCTCAACTTCCTCAAACTTCCAATACATTAGTGAACTACGTTCTCCCGCTGGAGATTTCAATATTACATTTTGCTCGATCTCATTATTAGGAATTACCTTCGTTGTAGTCATTGAACCACTCATATTACCTTTCCAAGAGTAAGAAGCACCTTCGCCAGATGTTTTTTCGGCATAGGTAAAAACTATTGAGGGGTCTTCCTTCTTCCACGGTCCCCATGTTTCCCAACTCCTATAATCATTCACTTTATTGAAAACAACTTCTGGTGGTGCATTGATAACCATAGAATCTTGAATGTCATATGATCCATCTTTGGTGCCAAAATAAATTGCGCTTCCAATAATAATAATGAGGATAAGGAAAAGTAAGTACTTTAAAATTTTCATTTCTTGAAGGTTGATTTGTGTTGCTAAGATAGTTAAATTTCATTGATCCTTTTGAAAATCAAAGTCTGCAATCTTATTTGAATATGTAACCTTTAATATCGCGGAAATTATTTTAGTACATTTGCTAAAACCAAAAAACTTAAAAATGAAGAATAGCTTTTTAATTGCCATGGCAATGTCTGGATTGCTGTTTTTTTCCTGTAAAGAAAACAAAGAGGAAAAAACTGCAGCTCAAGTAGAAACTGTAGAAACTACAGATTTTGATTATAACGTCGAGCAGTTTAGCGATGTAAAAATCTTACGTTATCAAATTCCTGGTTGGGAACAACTTACTTTAAAGGAACAAAAACTTGTATATTACCTTACTCAGGCAGGATTGGCAGGAAGAGATATTATATGGGATCAAAACTACCGCTACAACCTTACTATAAGAAAGGCTTTGGAAAATGTTTACATCAATTATGAAGGAGATAAGTCTACCGAAGACTGGAAAAACTTCGAGATTTATCTAAAACGTGTTTGGTTCAGCAACGGTATTCATCATCATTATTCAAATGCCAAATTGGAAGCAGGTTTCTCTTCTGATTATTTAAAGCAACTTTTGCTAGATACCAACACGCAATTAGAAGGCGAAGCTTTTGATGTTATCTTTAATGATAAAGATTCCAAAAAAGTAAATCAAGCAAAAGGTGTGGACAATGTGGCTGAAAGTGCAGTTAACTTCTACGGTCCCAACGTAACAAATAAGGATGTAGAGAGCTTTTATGCAAAAATGAAATCTCCAGACGCTAAAAAACCGCTTTCTTATGGTTTGAATTCAAAATTGGTAAAAGAAAATGGAGAACTTAAGGAGTTAGTGTACAAGTCTGGTGGACTTTATGGATCGGCGATTGATAAAATTACTGAATGGCTTGAAAAGGCGCAAGGTGTTGCTGAAAACCAGGCCCAAGGAGATGCGATTGGACTTTTAATACAGTATTATAAAACGGGAGATCTTCAAACCTGGGATGATTATAATGTTGCGTGGACTGCAGCTACCGAAGGTAATATCGACTATATAAACAGTTTTATTGAAGTTTATAATGATCCACTTGGTTATAGAGGTTCTTTTGAAACCATCGTTCAAATCAAAGATTTTGACATGTCAGAAAAAATGGCAGTTCTTTCTGAAAATGCACAATGGTTTGAAGACAACTCTCCATTAATGGAAGAACATAAAAAGAAAAATGTTGTAGGTGTAACTTATAAAGTAGTAAATGTTGCCGGTGAAGCAGGAGATTCTTCTCCAAGTACACCAATAGGTGTAAATCTTCCAAATGCCGACTGGATTCGTGCTGCCGTAGGTAGTAAATCGGTTTCCCTTGGTAATATTATTGATGCATATAACAACGCAGGAAGCACTGATAGATTGAAGGAATTTGTAAATGATGAGGAAGAATTGGAGCTAGAAGAAAAATACGGTCAACTAGCCGATAAACTTCATACAGCTCTTCATGAAGTAATTGGGCATGCTTCTGGCCAAATGAACCCTGGTGTTGGTGAAACTAAAGAAACACTTAAAAACTATGCCTCCACATTGGAAGAAGGACGTGCCGATTTGGTTGGGCTTTATTATCTGTATAGCCCAAAATTACAGGAATTAGGATTGGTTGATGATTGGAAGAAAGTTGGAATGGCAGCATATGATGGATATATCCGCAATGGTTTGATGACGCAATTAATTCGTCTAAACCTTGGAGATGATGTTGAAGAAGCGCATATGCGCAATCGCCAATGGGTTTCAGCATGGGT
This sequence comes from Aequorivita sp., assembly GCA_034675805.1. GTDB lineage: Bacteria > Bacteroidota > Bacteroidia > Flavobacteriales > Flavobacteriaceae > Aequorivita. The sequence goes on from JAUCCX010000001.1 coordinate 2,974,498, forward strand.
TTATGAAAAAGGAAAAGCCGATAACGTGATTGAAAAAATAACACGTGACGGCAAAACCTATTATAACATCAATGATTATGAAAAATTACATGATTTGTTCGGTCAATTGCTTCGCGAGACACAAAGAATTAAAAGTGAGGGGGACTATGCAGCTGTGGAACATTTGGTTGAAACCTACGGTGTAAAAGTTGATCAAAACCTTCACAAAGAAATTTTAGAACGCAATAAGCAATTTACATCTGCTCCATATAGTGGCTTTGTAAATCCTATGCTCGTTCCAAAAATGGATGCCAATGGTGAGATTGAAAGTTTTAGTATTGAGCAACCAAAAGATTTTGTGGAACAAATGTTATTCTATTCAAAAAACTATAGCAATTTGCCGGTGGTACAATAAACCATCGTTAATAATTACAAAAAGCGCTTCGAATTTTCGAAGCGCTTTTTTTGTTTGAATCGAGATACTCAGAAATTTTTATTTGGTTTCTATTGCTTGAAATAGGTTTTCATGCCAATTAAAAAGAGAACGAAAAGAATGAAACCTACCAACACCCAAAGACTTCCTTTGTAATATTTTTTATGAAGTTTTATATCGCCACGATAGCTATAGATCATTATAATGATGAAAGCAACAAAAAATATAATGGCAAAAACCAATTGGCCCGTAGTGAACATAATATTGTAATTTTACAATTGTCAAAAATACAATAGTAATTTAAAAGATAACCGACTGAATAAATATAAATATGAAGAATAAAATTGCCGCTGTTTCTGAGTTTCATAAGGCTTTCGCACTTGGAATGAAAGAAACTCCCACAGCTGATCTTGGAATCAAAAAGAATTTATTGCGTTATGAACTTATGCGCGAAGAAAATGAGGAATATCTTGAAGCCGCTAATAACGATGATTTAGTTGAAGTTGCAGATGCTCTTGGTGATATGCTCTATATCTTATGTGGAACAATCATTGAACATGGAATGCAACATAAAATTGAAGAGGTTTTTAACGAAATCCAACGAAGTAATATGAGTAAGTTGGGTGAAGATGGAAAACCAATTTATCGTGAAGACGGTAAGGTTTTAAAAGGGCCAAATTACTTTAAACCTAATATCCAGGCTATTCTAGAGAAAGAATAAAAGTAAGATGCCCCTTAAACAAAAAAAGTCCAATTGATAATTTTCTCAATTGGACTTTTAAATCTATATATTTTATTGGGATGTTATTCTATCGCAAATCTCCATCCAAATGGGTCATCACTAAGGTTATGCTGAATTTCAGTAAGTTCTTTTTTGAACTTTGTGGCATAACTATCTTCTTGTTTATCAAGGTCATAGCTTACGTCTTTGTAGCTAAATGCGCTAACCGGGCTGATTACTGCTGCTGTTCCTGCACCGAAAATCTCTTTTAGACTTCCATTTTTAGCAGCCTCTACGATCTCAGTAACTAAAACTGGTCTTTCTTCTACCGCAATATTGTCTTGTTTAGCAAGTGCGATTACACTTTTACGGGTAATACCGTCAAGGATTCTATCACTTATTGGAGCGGTTAATAATTTGTCATTTACTCTAAAAAAGACATTCATCGTTCCCGCTTCTTCCAAATATTCGTGCTTGCTAGCATCGGTCCAGATAACTTGCTGAAAACCCTTTTCACGAGCTAAATTGGTAGGGAAAAACTGTGCGCCATAATTTCCGGCAGCTTTTGCAGCTCCTACACCCCCGTTTGCAGAACGGCTGTAATGGTCAGCTATAACTACTTTTACATCACCTAAATAATACGCCTGTGCTGGAGACATTAAAATCATAAATTTATATTCGGTTGATGGAGAGGCCCCAACGCCAACCTGCGTTCCCATAACAAAGGGACGAATATAAAGGGAATTATCTAGGCCAGGTTTAATCCAATCCTGGTCCATTTTCACAAGTGTGGTCAATCCTTCAAAGAAAAATTCTCTAGGAAATTCAGGAATTGCTAGTCTTACCGATGATTTATTGATGCGCAAAAAGTTTTGTTCGGGTCTAAAAAGCCAAACTTTACCATCGTCATCTTTATAAGCCTTCATCCCTTCGAAAACTGCCTGTCCATAGTGAAAAACCTTTGCGGCTGGTGAGATAGTTAAAGGTCCGTAAGGTCTAATCCTCGGATTTTGCCATTTGCCATCTTTGTAGTCACATTCGAACATGTGATCGGTAAAAACGTTTCCGAAAACAAGGTTATCGAAATCTACATCTCCAATTCTTGAAGATTCAGCTTTTTCTATTTCTAGTTGGTGTGTAGGAGAAATGTTCATTAAAAGAAATGTTTATTCTGTAAAAATAGACAAAATTTACACCATATAAAATTCAAAAAATCATTAAACTTGCAACAACTTATTAATCAATTAATTATTAAACGGTTTGAAATGAAGAAAATTCTTTTAATACTAACAATCTGCATTGTTGCTTTTAGCTGTAAAAATGAAAAAACTGAGGAAAGTATTCCCAAAGAAATGGAAGAGATTGCTATAAACTATCAAACTTATGGCGATGAAATTTCTGATGAAATGGTTATGACCGAACAAGAAATGGTCGAAAAATATAATAGCCTAAAACCAGGAGACACTATTTCTGTAAAATTTACTTCGAAGGTAAAAGAGGTGTGCCAAAAAAAAGGATGTTGGATGAATCTTGATATGGGTGAGAACGAAGCAATGGTAAGATTTAAAGACTATGGCTTTTTTATGCCAAAAGATATTACTGGTCAAGAAATAATTGTTAACGGAAAGGCCTATGTAGAGGAAATGAGTGTAGAAGATCAGCGTCACTACGCTGAAGATGCTGGAAAATCGGTAGAAGAAATTGCTGCAATCATTGCTCCTAAGCGCACTCTAGCTCTTGAAGCCGATGGTGTGCTAATTCCAGAAGTAGAAAAACAATAATTTTTTGAAACGAACTTTATTAAAGACGGGCGATGGCTCTTATACCTTGCATATTCCGGAATGGGACGAACAATACCACTCTAAGCATGGTGCAATAGCCGAAGCTCTTCACGTTTTCATAAAAGAAGGTCTTTATCATTGGCTTTCAGAGTATGGGGATTCTAAGGTTTCTATTTTGGAAATCGGGTTTGGAACTGGTTTAAATGCACTTCTCACTTACCTAGAATCCGAAAAACATTCTTGGAATATCGACTATACAGGTGTTGAAGCATATCCTCTTGGTTTCGAGGAGTATCAAAAAATGAATTACACTGAAATGCTTAAGACTTCTGATAAGGTTTTCTTACGGCTTCATGAATTCCCGTGGGAAGAAAAAGCATCGATCTCAGAAAACTTTCAACTTCTTAAGCTTCAAAGACTTTTTTCTGAAATTACTGCCATTAATAATTTCGACCTAATTTATTTCGATGCTTTCGGAATTCGAGTTCAGCCTGAACTTTGGACTGAAGAAATTTTTGGGATTATGTATGCTTCTTTAAAACCAAAAGGAGTATTAGTTACCTACGCTGCAAATGGCAATGCACGACGAGCCATGCAAGCAGTTGGTTTTATTGTTGAACGCCTTCCTGGCCCTCCTGGGAAAAAGGAAATGATGAGAGGTACTAAGGTATAAGCTTCAAGGTCTAATATGTTAAACAGCTGCAGTTGTAGGTAGTGGGCAGTCTAGGTAAAAGATGGATTAGTGCGCTTAACTCTACCTCGGCTAATTCATCAACTTCAATACTTATTTGACTATTACCTTGCTTCTTGATTCTCTTTAGTATTTCATTACTTAATTAAATAATCCCGATTCACCAATTCACAATCTTCCGTTAAGGTGTTTTGCAATTCCCGTTTGAATTTCTATTTTTAAGATATTATGAATAGAGTACTGATAACAGGGGCTACGGGGCTTATAGGAAATGAGTTGGTAAGACAATGTCACAGAGATGGGATTGCTGTTAATTACCTCACAACCAGCAAAGAGAAAATTAATAACTCAGATAACTACAAAGGTTTTTATTGGAATCCTCAAAATGGAGAAATTGATGTCGATGCTTTTTTAGAGGTAACTGCTATTATAAATCTGGTCGGCGCCACCATTTCGAAACGTTGGACACAGAATTATAAAAAGATCATTCTGGATAGCAGGATTGAAAGTATGAACTTGCTTTATGATACACTTCACAAGATAGATCATAATATAGTTCATTTTATATCTGCTAGTGGTGTTAGTATCTATCCCAATTCTAAAACCAAATTATATACTGAAGAAGACCACGATATCGATAACACTTTTCTAGCAAAAGTTGTTGTTGAATGGGAAGCTGCCGCAGCAAAATTTAAGGATCTGGGAATGGAGGTGAGCAAAGTGCGCACTGGAATTGTATTGGCCCGAGAAGGTGGCGCGTTGCCAAAGTTGATGAAACCAATAAAACTTGGAGTTGGAGCAGCCTTAGGAAGTGGTGAACAATGGCAATCTTGGATCCATATTGAGGATATTGCCGGAATTTATATTTTTCTATTTAAAAGACAGTTGGAGGGAATATACAACGCAGTAGCACCAAATCCTGTTCAGAATAAAAGAATAACCAAAATGATAGCTTCTAAAATGGATTGCCCGCTTTGGATGCCAAATATTCCAGCTTTTGCTTTAAAGCTTTTGTTGGGTGAAATGTCTGTTCTGGTATTACACGGACAATTGGTGAGTTCTCATAAAATTGAGCAACTGGGTTATCAGTTTAAATATTATAACCTGGAAAACGCATTACAAGATCTACTGTAAATAAAAAAGAGAGGCAGAATAGCCTCTCTTAATATTTTGTAAATGATCTTTTTGATTAAGCTTTGGTAGCAACCAATGAAACAGTAATCTTTATAGCGTCGTTAACAAACTTATCTCCTAGGTTAGGAAAAATAGATTTTGAAAGGTAATTCACACCCCATTTAGTTCTGTCAATTTCGAAAGTTTCACTCTTCAGAATCATCTTGTCACCTTCCATAGTAACAGTTGCAGGAAATTCAATCGCATTGGTTTTATCTTTTATGGTCAAGTTTCCTTTCACCACATTATTTTCAATTCCAGTCATTTCAAATTTTCCAGTTGGATATTCAGTCACGTGGAAAAAATCACCTTCTTTTCCATCTACAGTACCTTTAAGATGCGCTTCTAAGTTTGCCTTATCCTCACCTTCAAGATCTTCATCGTTGATAGTATTCATGTCGATAACAAAATTCCCAGCTTCTACGTTTCCTTCATTAAGATGTATGGTTCCTGAAGAAAGCATAATTGTTCCGTGGTGTTTTCCGGTTGGTTTAGCTCCTTCCCACATAATTTGAGAAGCGGTTGTATCTACATTATATTCAACTGCCATTTCAGTTGCTTCGGCTGCTAGCTCTGTTGCAACTTCTGAATCTTTTTCAGTATTCTTACAAGAGAACGCTCCTACGGCCAAAAATGCCAAAATTGTAATTTTTAAAGTAATCGATTTCATATTTAATGTTTTTTATAGAATGAATGCAAACATAACTGTTAATTAAAACATTTCTCTTAAAGAATTATTAAATTAAAAGCAGTGACATTTTGACATTTTATCACAAATGGCAGTACTTTTGCTCCCTTCACAAAAAAATGAAAGAACGCTACTATGAGCAAAAACGATAAATTCAAAGAGACAGACCACGAAAATGAAGAAGTGGCTTTTGACGATACAGGAATAAACGAAAACGAACAGGAAATTGCTGAAGAAAACGTAACTGATGCCCTTTCTGAACTACAAAATGAATTTCAACGCGAAAAAGATCGTTACTTGCGACTTTTTGCTGAATTTGAAAACTATAAAAAACGCACCTCTCGTGAACGTATTGAAATGTTTAAAACTGCAAGTGAGGATGTAGTGGTTTCAATGCTTCCAATATTGGATGATTTTGAGCGCGCCTTAAAGGAAATAGAAAAGATTGAAGATGACAGTCATTTTAAAGGGGTCGGTCTTATAAATAATAAACTTCGTGAAACTCTTCGCTCTAAAGGATTAGAGATGATGGATGTTAAAGCAGGTGATGCTTTTGATGCAGATTCACATGAAGCCATCACTCAAATCCCAGCTCCCGAGAAGAAATTGAAGGGTAAAATTATCGATGTAGTAGAAAAAGGATACACTCTTGGTGATAAAATAATTCGTTATCCGAAAGTAGTTATAGGACAATAAATATGAAGGAAGATTATTACGAAATTTTAGGAATTTCAAAAAATGCTTCGGAGGCTGAAATTAAAAAGGCCTATCGCAAAAAAGCAATTCAATATCACCCAGATAAGAATCCGGGCGATCACGAGGCAGAAGACAAGTTTAAAAAAGCGGCTGAAGCATACGAGGTTTTAAGTGACGCAAACAAACGTTCACGTTATGACCAGTTTGGTCATCGCGCCTTTGAAGGTGGTGGAGGTTTTAACGGCGGTGGAATGAATATGGAAGATATCTTCAGTCAATTTGGAGATATTTTTGGAGGAGCATTCGGCGGTGGTTTTGGCGGTGGAGGTTTTGGCGGCGGTGGTCGCAGGACTGTGAAAGGCAGCAATTTGCGTATCCGTGTACAACTATCACTGGAAGAAATAGCCAATGGTGTTGAGAAAAAGATAAAAGTAAAACGCAAGAAATTAGCAAAGGGTACAACATATAAAACTTGTTCTACTTGTAACGGACAAGGCCAAGTAACTCGAATTCAAAATACAATCTTGGGCCGAATGCAAACTTCTGCAACCTGTAGTTCTTGCGGTGGTCTAGGTCAAATCGTTGATTCCAAGCCGGCGAATGCTGATTCAGAAGGAATGTTGTTGACCGAGGAAACAGTATCTATTAAGATACCGGCAGGGGTCGTTGACGGGATGCAGTTAAAAGTTTCAGGCAAAGGGAATGATGCGCCTGGAGAGGGTATTCCTGGAGACCTTTTAGTAGCAATTGAAGAGAAACCACATGATACATTGCAGCGTGAGGGCGATAATCTTCATTATGATTTGTATATAAGTTTTTCTGAAGCAGCTTTAGGAACTTCAAAAGAAATTGAAACCGTCACTGGAAAAGTTCGTATAAAGATTGATGCAGGTGCACAAAGCGGTAAAATCCTGCGTCTTCGCAATAAAGGAATTCCAAGTATTAATGGCTACGGAACAGGTGATTTACTGGTTCACGTGAACGTTTGGACTCCAAAATCACTTTCGAAAGAACAAAGAGACTTTTTTGAGAGAATGAGCAATGATGAACATTTTGAACCAAAACCTGAAAAAGAAGACAAGTCATTTTTTGAAAAAGTAAAAGATATGTTCTCTTAAACAAACGTTAAATAGATATTTTTATATATATTTGAAAAGTCGCTTCGTTTTAGAAGTGATATTTTTCTTTTTCATAGCAATTTTTTTTCCCACCCATGAATTCATTTTTTGGGTGGGTTTTGCTTTTAATGGGATAGCTCTAAAAATTGATTCCGGTTTCGTTTTTGTTCAATTTTGTAAAAGAAATCATAAATCTCGCCCCTTTGGAAGTCGGGAAACTATCAAATCAATATATTTACATACTTCAAATAAAATCTATGGAAAAACTTTTAGTGGTCAATAATGTTTCCAAAAGCTATGGCGATTATAAGGCGCTCAACAATGTGTCTATAGAGGTAGAAAAAGGAAGCATTTTTGGATTGTTAGGTCCTAACGGTGCGGGAAAAACTACTCTGATACGAATTATAAATCAAATTACTATGCCTGACACAGGCTCTATAATTTTGGATGGCGAAGCCTTGCAGCCTCATCACATTCAATTTATAGGTTATTTACCCGAAGAACGAGGACTGTACAAAACCATGAAAGTGGGGGAGCAGGTGCTGTACTTGGCACAACTAAAAGGACTTACAAAACAGGAGGCTAAACAACGACTTAAATACTGGTTTGATCGGTTGGAGATTGGTGACTGGTGGGATAAAAAAATACAGGAACTTTCGAAGGGAATGGCACAGAAAATCCAGTTCGTAGTTACCGTGCTTCACAATCCGAAGCTATTAATTTTTGACGAGCCTTTTAGCGGCTTTGACCCTATAAACGCAAATCTTATTAAAGATGAGATATTAAAACTTCGTGATGATGGTGCAACCGTTATTTTTTCTACCCATAGAATGGAATCTGTAGAAGAAATGTGCGATCATATAGCACTGATTCATAAATCCAATAAAATATTGGATGGAAAGTTAGTAGATATTAAACGTCAATACAAAAACAATGTTTTTGAAATTGGGTTGATAACCCCAAATCACACTACCGCCACAGCTTCATTAGAAGAAAAATTCGAAATCTATCCTGCAACTTTTAAAAGTATAAATGACGAGTTAAAGTATAAAGTGAAAGTTCCGGATTCGGTTTCAACAAATGACTTTGTGAACTATCTCACATCTCTTGGCCAGTTAACACATTTTGTGGAGGTAATCCCTTCGGCCAGCGATATTTTTATTGAAACCATCCAAAAAAGTTAAACAACGATGAATCATCTTCCTCTAATCATAAAAAGGGAATACCTTACTAAAATTCGCAATAAATCATTTATTGTAATGACCTTTTTGAGCCCTCTTATTTTTGTGGGTATTTTTGCGTTGGTTGCCTATTTGTCCAGTTTAAACAACGACACGATTCGCAAAATTACAATCTTGGATGAAAGTGGATTGTTCATTGAGGAATTCAATAGTACCCCACATTTACAGTATAAATTTCTTTTCGACACCAGTTTATCGGAAGCTAAAGAACAAGCAGAAACTGAAGAGGTTAACGGTTTATTGTACATTCCGAAAACGGAGAATATTGATGATCTTTCAAAAAGAATAACCTTCTATTCGGCAGATTCACCCTCGCTATCTATGATGGGCGATATCAATAAATTGCTTGAAAACAAAGTCAATACCATAAAGTTGAAAGAAGCGGGAATTGATTCTGACACTATCAAAAGTCTTCATATAAATATTAGCGCGAATCAAGAAACTTTTAAAGGAAAGGAAACCTCGAAGCTTGGCTCGGGAATCAAATTGATATTTGGAGGTGCCGCGGGTTATTTACTTTTTATGTTTATCATTATTTATGGTAACATGATTATGCGCAGTGTGATTGAGGAAAAGACTAGTCGAGTGATAGAGGTGATTATATCTTCAGTAAAACCTAGGGTATTGCTATTAGGAAAAATATTTGGAACCACTTTAGCTGGAATTACCCAATTTTTGGTTTGGGTGATTCTCATTCTGGTTTTGATGACGGCCGTAACTTCTATTTTTGGAATCGACCCAGCTGCCGCATCACCTTCGCAACAGGTTATTGAACGAAGTGTTGATGGCGGTACGCAACAAATGATGCAGGATGTAATGCTGGAAATAAACAATTTACCGCTAACCAATTTAGTAGTGATGTTTATACTTTTCTTTATAGGGGGATATTTGTTGTATGCCTCTCTTTACGCCTCTGTTGGTGCTGCGGTTGACAGTGAAACGGACACACAACAATTTATGATGCCTATTTTAATGCCCCTTATTTTAGCAGTTTATGTCGGTTTTTTCACTGTCATCGATAATCCTCATGGCGCTGTTTCTCAGGTGTTTTCTTATATTCCCTTTACTTCGCCAGTTGTTATGATGATGCGTATTCCTTTTGGAGTGCCACTTTGGCAACAACTTATTTCAGTAGTAATTCTCTTTGCTACTTTTATTGGAATGGTTTGGTTTGCAGCTAAGATTTATAGGGTTGGTATTTTGATGTATGGGAAGAAACCAACCTATAAGGAAATTTTTAAATGGCTTAAGTACTAACAACAATACAATTCCGTTTCCACAAAAGGATTTGTATTATTTCCGTTACTCACCAAAAAAGGAATAAGGAGATGAACCTTTTTGTGGCTTCCAAAGAAGAAAAGTATGATCTACAGAAGCAATTTAATTATTTTGATACTAGCGTTTTTGACTGTGGGAATGGCGGCACAAACTACGGATTTGGCTCGTATTGAATACTTAAACCTGCCATTTTCAAAATCAGATAATTCCATACAGCGATATAGGGCCTTGCTGCAAGCACCAATACCTTTAGATAAGGAACGCAAAAGAATGATTGTGGTGGGATTTGACTATCGTTTTGTGGAGTTAGATATTAAGGACATAGAAGATGTATTTGCTTTAGATAAGAATTTAGTAACTTCCGTCCAACAGTTGGATGCCTATGTAGGTTATGTATGGAAACAAAATGAAAATTGGCGATTTGGAACTAAAGCAGGTGTGAAAATACAAAGTGATTTTGAAGGGAAAATTCTTAGTGACGATTTGATATATGAAGTGGGCGCGTATGCCGTAAATGATATGAGGGATAATGTAGCCGAAGGCGATAAACCATACCGATTTATAGCTGGAATTACTTATTCCACAGTCGCAGGAAGATGGTACCCATTACCAATTTTGAATTATTATAGAGAATTCCATCCTAATTGGACGTATACTCTCGGAGTACCAAAAACAAATGTTAGGTACTATTTTAAGGATAGTCATAAAGATGCAATCCAGGCTTATGCTACCTTGGATAATATTTTTGCAAATCTTCAGGAGAGTTTCGTTCCGCTTATAGATCAAGGGGAGGATGGCAAGGTTGCTGAGAGTATCGAAATGACAATTGGACTCGTTGGCCTCGGCTACGAGCATTTCTTTACCGAACATTTGGTGTTTTATGCTTATGCTGCACATTCCGTTTACAATGATTTCAGATTGACAGATGGTGGTGGAAAAAAGGTTTATAAGATAAATACCGAAAATTCGCCTTATTTTAGGACAGGGATAAAATTTAAATATTAAAAATGTCAAGAATACTTATAATAGAAGACGAAGCAGCAATCAGAAGGGTTTTAGTCAAAATTCTTACCGAAGAAAACCAAGGATACGAAGTTTTTGAAGCTGAAGATGGCCTCGCCGGAATGGAAATTATCAAAAAAGAAGATTTCGATCTCGTGCTTTGCGACATCAAGATGCCGAAAATGGATGGTGTTGAGGTTTTGGAAGCAGTAAAGAAAATAAAACCAGAAATACCAATGGTAATGATTTCCGGCCACGGAGATTTAGATACTGCCGTAAATACGATGCGCTTGGGCGCTTTTGATTATATCTCGAAACCACCAGATTTGAATCGTTTGTTAAATACCGTTCGTATTGCACTAGATAGAAAGGAATTGGTGGTAGAAAATACGCGCCTAAAGAAGAAGGTTTCCAAAAACTATGAAATGATTGGCGAATCTTCGGCTATAGAGCAAATAAAAGATATGATTGAAAAAGTGGCGCCTACAGAAGCCCGTGTTTTGATTACAGGTCCAAACGGAACTGGAAAAGAACTTGTGGCTCATTGGCTCCATCAAAAAAGTGAACGCAGCAACGGTCCTATGATTGAAGTGAACTGTGCCGCTATTCCCAGTGAATTGATCGAAAGCGAGCTTTTTGGTCACGTAAAAGGAGCATTTACTTCTGCAATCAAAGACCGCGCTGGGAAGTTTGAAGCAGCTAATGGTGGAACTATCTTTCTAGATGAAGTTGGTGATATGAGTCTTTCTGCTCAAGCTAAAGTACTGCGGGCACTGCAGGAAAACAAAGTACAAAGAGTGGGAAGCGATAAGGATATTAAAGTAGATGTTCGCGTTATTACTGCAACCAATAAAGATTTAAAAAAGGAAATTGAGGAAGGGCGCTTCAGAGAGGATCTATATCACAGATTGGCGGTAATTCTTATAAAAGTACCTTCTTTAAACGATAGAAGGGATGATATTCCATTGTTGGTGGAATATTTTACCGAAAAAATTTCAAGTGATCATGGAACTGCCCAGAAGAAATTTACTAACAAAGCAATAAAGTTGTTGCAAGAATACGATTGGACGGGAAATATTCGCGAATTGAGAAATGTTGTGGAGCGTTTAATTATTCTCGGTGGAAAAGAAATAAGCGAAGAAGACGTTAAATCCTTCGCCAGCAAATAACGTAGCGACGCACGGCTATTCGTCGTAAATAACGTGCGTCGTGGTTTCAATAATTTCAGTAATTTTAAAAATTCATAAGTGTATCCAACATCCTGAAATCAAATTATGAAAGAAATAAAAATTGAAGACTTTAAAATTTCTGAGAAAATAACAATTGACGGCACAAAAACGAAATTTGACCTCGATGCTTCAAAAAAGAAGCTGAAAAAACATTTAAAGAAAACCCGAAAAGAACTAGGCGAGCTGCAGGACAAACTTTATGCCCACGGCAAATACGCTGTTCTCATCTGTATTCAAGGAATGGATACTGCTGGAAAGGACAGCTTAATTCGGGAGGTTTTTAAAGATTTCAATGCTCGTGGAGTAGTGGTACATAGTTTTAAAACTCCCACAGCCATAGAGAAGCGTCACGATTATCTTTGGCGACATTATATTGCCCTTCCAGAACGCGGAAAGTTTGGTGTTTTCAACCGTACTCATTATGAAAATGTTTTGGTCACGAGGGTTCACCCTGAGTATATTCTTGGTGAGAACTTGCCAGATGTAAAGAGCTTGGAAGATATAGATGATGAATTTTGGAACAGGCGCTTTCAGCAAATCAATGATTTTGAAAGGACGATTCAACAAAACGGAACTATTATTTTTAAGTTCTTCTTAAACCTTTCAAAAGATGAGCAGAAGGATCGCCAACTGCGAAGGCTCGATAAACCGAACAAAAACTGGAAATTCTCCCCTGGAGATTTAGATGAACGGGAATTGTGGAGCGAATATCAAAAATATTATGAAGATGCTATAAACCGTACTTCAAAACCAAATGCACCTTGGTATGTAATTCCTTCAGACGATAAGGAAATTTCGCGTATCCTTGTGGCAGAAATTATGCTTCAGGAACTAAAAATGTATAAAGATATTAAAGAACCGGAACTGGACGACGATATCAAATCCAAGATTTCTGAATACCGTGAAAGGCTCATAAATGATTAATCCCTTTAAATAATCTCCTGATGAAAACTTCTTTTCCCATATTACTTTTTGTTTTACTTTTTTCTCAATTAGGGATTTCACAATCTGCGGTGCAGGACTCTACTATGTTGAGAAAGCTTTACACAGCAGCTTTAACTGATGGAAAAGCTTATGATTGGTTGGATTATCTTTCTAATGAAATTGGTGGTAGGCTTTCAGGTTCCAATGAAGCTGAGATTGCTGTAAAATATACGGAAGAACAGCTTAATGAACTCGGTTTGGACAAAGTGTGGCTTCAGCCGGTAATGGTTCCTAAGTGGACTAGAGGTTTTAAAGAGTACGCCTATATCGAGACTAATTCAGGAGAGAAAACGATAGCCAATATTTGTGCTCTTGGGGGTTCTGTACCTACTCCGAATCTAGGGATTAAAGCTGAAGTTGTGGAAGTTAATAATTTTGAAGAGTTGGCAATATTGGGTAAGGAAAAGATTGCAGGGAAGATTGTTTTCTTCACCCGTCCTATGCAAGCAGATTTGATTCACACGGGTCAGGCCTATGGCGGGGCATCAGACCAACGTTATTCTGGGGCAGAGCAGGCGGCTAAATATGGCGCTATAGGGGTATTGGTTCGTTCGTTGTCACTTAAAATGGATGATGCGCCACATACAGGTGCTATGAGTTATGGAGATACTCCAGAATCTAAACGGATTCCAGCTGCCGCTATTAGTACGAATGGTGCTGAATATCTTAGTAGTCTTTTAAAACTTCAACCAAGCCTTTTGTTTTATTTTAAACAGAACTGCAAAACTTGGGGAGATGTACCTTCTTTTAATGTTATTGGTGAAATTACCGGGAGCGTAAATCCTAACCAATTTATGGTTGTTGGTGGACATTTGGACAGTTGGGACTTGGCGGATGGTGCTCAAGATGATGGGGCAGGAGTAGTGCAGAGTATGGAAGTGCTCCGCTTGTTTAAAAAATTAAACTATAAGCCAAAACACACCATTCGCGTGGTATTGTTTATGAATGAAGAAAACGGTTTGCGCGGCGGATTGAAATATGCCGAGGAAGCAAAACGTAAAAAAGAGAAACACGTTTTTGCTTTGGAAAGTGATAGCGGTGGGTATACACCAAGAGGGTTCTCACTTGAAACTGATGCTGCCAACGTGACACAGATACGTTCTTGGGCACCACTTTTTGAGCCTTATTTGATCCATTTATTTGCAGAAGGATACAGTGGCGCCGACATTCGTCCAATGAAAGGGAATATTGATGTTCTCGCTGGACTACAGCCCGATTCACAACGGTATTTTGATATTCACCACTCAGAGAATGATACTTTTGATCAAGTGAATAAGCGCGAGTTGGAACTTGGAGCTGCTACTATGGCCAGTTTGATGTATTTAATGGATATGCACGGAGTTAGATGAGTGGTCAGTTTTGATTGGCAGTAGGCAGTGGCAGTTTGCAGTTGTGGGTTGACAAATGTCAGTTACGGGTTTGTCGGTTGTTATTTCTTAACTTAAACATATCTTCTGATTGAAAATATCCAAAATCCAATTTTCTTCCTTTTAAAAAAAACATATTTATTATCAAAACATTGATTTAAGGTTCAAAAATAAGATTCAAAAGTGCGCATATAGGCTACGTTCAAATTTTTTAAATGCGTATTAGTGTATGATTCAAATGTATGTATTCTAAGTTCAACCCGTATTAATGTATGGTTCAACCCGTGTCTATGTATTGTTCAGCTACCTTTAGTGCTACTCGAGTGCTAGTTTTAAGCTAGTCAAGTCCTACTAAACTCCTAGTATCATCCTAGTATGTTAAAAAGTGTCAGTGGTCAGTGATCAGTGTTCAGTTGGTCTCTTCTAGGCTTATTTTTTGGGAAAGTATTATATGTTGTTAAACGCAATTATAAGTAACTTTGAGTAAGCACATCGAGCTACAGACTATTGATTTTTAGCTTGATTGCTTTTAAATTATATAATTATGAAAACTATTCTTGTGCCTACCGATTTTTCAGAAACGGCCAAGCTTGCATTAGAAGTGGCTGTGCAATTGACCAAAAAATACAATAGCAAACTTGTATTGCTCCATATGTTGGAAATCCCAGATCACTTATTGCCGAGAGGTGACAAGACTAATGATGTTACTTCGGCCCAGACTACCCATCAAGGTGATTTGCCAGCTGCTTTGTTTTATATGAAATTGGCACAAAAACGTTTTAGTGATGTGGCGGAATTGCCATTTATGAAGGGGGTGGAATACGAGGAAAATGTACAAAATTATTTGGATTTTAAGGGTATTATAGATTCCGCCCATAAATACCAAGCAGATTTAATTGTAATGGGCTCTCACGGAGCTACTGGAATTAAGGAAATGTTTGTTGGTTCTAATACTGAAAAAGTAGTTAGGACTTCAGATATACCTGTGTTGGTGATTAAGAGAAAAAATGAAAATTTTGATGTGAAGAATTTTGTATTTGCCACAGATTGGAACGAGCACAGCAAACAATCTTTAATCGATGCCTATAAGTTATCTCAAAAGCTTGGAGCCAAAATGAATATTCTCTATGTTAATACTCCTGGTAACACTTTCTTGACTAGTACAGAGATAGACGAAAAGTTTGATGCTCTTTTAAAGGAAACTGCTATAAATGCCGATGCTGTTACTACGAGCGTTCATAGTGATAGAACTATTGAGGAGGGTATCCTTAATTTCAGTCAAAAAATGAATGCAGATCTTATAGGCGTTACTACACACGGCAGACGTGGCTTAGCACATTTTTTTAACAACAGCATTAGCGAAGACATCGCGAATCACGCTGAAATACCAGTGGTTACTTTTAAGATGGAGTAGCTTATTCTTTCCATTAAACTACTGAAAGACATTCCAAATTGTGGCGTGTTTCTTAATAGTCCAGAGATGAATTTTTGTTTTAGATTTGTTATTCAATCACTTGTTGTTTCTCCAAAAACGATGATGTTTTCTTAGTTTGAAGTTTTCCATTTGTTGGGTCTCCTTTAACAATCATTTGAAGTGAAAACATCCGCTACTTTTTTGATGTGGTTGTTACCTTCTGCTTGGGAGGAAAGGTAGAGTTCTACATTTCTGGTCCTGCTTTCATCTGGGGTATCAAAGATAAAGTCGGGCTTTCCATCTTGATCTAAGTCTCCAATCCAAAGTAATAGCGGGCAAGTGAATGCCAATTCGGAAAAACGTATGATTTCTTGTGATTGGCTATCCTTTTTCTTTAGGTTTAAGGAATAGTTGTCAATATGGTAATCCCTAAAATCATCCTCTTTGATTTCAGCGATTTGTTCGGAAGAAAAATAATCTTCTCCCCATATTTTTACTTTGCCTGATGAGCTAAGTGTGTATTCTCCTGAGCTAAATGTAAAGTCCAATTGTCGCTCAGGAAACATTGTTTCATATGAAGGAATAACGGCTTGAATCTCTTCCAAGGGAGTCTTCATATCCTTGAAAAATAATATTGCTTTTCGAGCAGAAAGGACAATGGTGACGGAATCTCCAGCACAATGATCAAAGTCGCGTGTAATTTCAAAAGAAGCCTTATCTACGAACCACCTATTTTTATTCTCGTTAAAATATAATTCTTTCCAAGTGTCGTCTAACTGCGAAAGATCTTTTCCCAATTCATCACGATAAACTGAGGGAATAAGTATTTTGGGGTCTATGATTTCAACTTCCGCATCTAAGTCAACACTCTCTGGCTCATCTTCAATCAAATCTTCAATATTTTCTGATAAAGGGTTTCGTTCTCTTTGTTCCGCGGTTTGTCCGCAGGAAAAGAGAAATATGCTGATTAATAGAAAGTTGATATAGTTCATTTTCGATTGATTTAAGTAGGTGGTTAAACTGTTATGCAATATAGACAGTTTTTTTATTTATGTTTTTGAAAGAAAACCTACCACCATACCACAAAGAATCTCTCTATTTCTTGAAGCGTTCTTTTGTAAATCAAAGGAGATTTGCGGTTTTGAAGTTGTTCTGCTATCCGTTCTTGTATTTCTGAATAAGAGTACCATTCGGTAATAGATTCTAAAGGTAAAAACCATTCTTTTTTTGATGGAATTGCGTATAAAGCGCTTTTATCTTCTTGTGAGAAATCATTGAGATTTATCCAATGGCCGGCAATACAGTTTGCATAATTAGTTGGGAGGGAGCTTCTTTTCAAATCTCTGCCTATCGGAAGGGATGGCTTTGGAAGAAATAGAAATGCCTTTAAACATAATTCCTGCGTGGTCGGAATTTCAACGTTTAGTGCTTTAAGTTTTTCAATCGTTTCATTTTTAAATAGGAGAGGGAATTGTTTCAACTTAATCTTTTCCAGCTTGTCATATAAGCTATCTTTTCTGTTTGGTCCAATCCATCTTTCTTCCTCCAATGTACCTGTGTCTACATCGTATAAATAAAATTTGCAAGCTAATTCGATATGGATAATGCGATTGGTATTGAGATTCTTAACAATATAATCCAATTCTCCTAAGGTTTCCGTCTCGCCTTGAATTTGAACATTTGCAGCGAGGAGTTTGTAGTTTTTGGAACGGGTCAGATAGGCTTCAAAACAGGCTTCGGCTTGCATTCCGAGCACCAAATCTTTGGGGAAGTGAAAGTCACTGTCGATGATATCTTCATCTAGAAAATCAAAATTTTCAAAAGGGTAGTTCTCCGAATTTATTTTTAAATCGGGAGCGTTTTTAAAACCTTGTAGAATATCAGTTGTTTTAATGAGTATCGTGTTTGAAGTTGATTATAAACCTTTTCGTCACAAAGAATTATAATTGTACTTTAGAAAGAAATATAAAAGATATGAATAAACTTATAACATTTTCAGTAGCTGCCCTTTTCTTTTTGTTTGTTTTGGAAGGACATTCACAAGAAATTACAAAATATGATTTTCTTGAAATAATTATTGTTCAAAAAGCCAATAATCGAGGGAAGGTTAAGCGGATTAAGGTCGAAGAACAGACTGCTCTTTCAGGGCAAAATATTTCTATTAAGGAGATTGAAAACATTGAGCAGACTTCAGCTTTGTTGAATTATATGAACGCCCACAACTGGGAGTTTTTAGATCGCCAATCTGTTGTTTCAAGTGATAACGATCCTGTGTGGATGAGTTATATTTTTAGGAAACGAAAGTAGGTTACTGAGTAATCAAAGAACTTTTATATTTTTTGGTAAAAGCTACAGAACCTATTGAAGGATTTCCTATAAAAGTATCTTATCGAAACGTCCAGGCAATAAAGCGGCTTTGTTTGTTGCCTTGTTCCATCTCGACTATTTTCACTTCTGAAGGCTTGGTTTTGTTGACTGCTCGCTTTATGTTTTTCAGATTTTCTTTTTGGGAGACGATTGCGGTAAACCATTGCACTTGGTCTTTAAACTGAAGGCTCTCTTCTGCCATTTTTTTGATAAAGGCTTCTTCGCCACCTTTATACCATAGCTCGTTGCTTAGCCCACCAAAATTCTGTGGATTTTCTTCATTTAGTTCAAGGTTTTGATATTTTCGTCGGTTGCTTTGTTCTGCCTCTGTTCGGTTTTTAAAGAAAGGCGGATTGCAGATAACTACATCAAAAGAATCAGTAGGTTGGATGATGTGCTCCAAAATATGACTTTTGAATTGTTGGGGTCGCAATTCAATATCTTTTAATACAGGGTTTTTATCAATGATTTGCTGTGCGTTGCTAAGCGAATCGAGATTTACTTCGCTTGCCGTGCATTTCCAATTAAGGTGGCAAGTGGCGAGTATTGGATAAATCAGGTTCGCTCCAGTTCCAATATCTAGTATTTGAATGTCGGTTTTGGGGCTTAGATCTGCGACGTGTAAGAGATAATCTAATCTCCCGGGAATTGGAGGGCATAGATTATCTTCAGGAATATGCCAATAGTTTATCCCGTAGTACGTTTTAAGCAAAGCGGTGTTCAGAGCCTTTACAGCTTCGTGATTGCCAAATTTTACTGTTTTATTGCCGTGTTCATTTACAAAAACAAAGGCTTGAAGCGGTGGGTACTTTGCTATAAGGGCTTCAAAATTATAGTCTTTGTTGAAAGGATTTTTGGGATGCACGAGTTGTTTTTAGGAGCGTAAAGATACTACAATCGGCGCTGTTCTTGGGCGTTTTAGACTATTGTTCTGCGTTTTCGTGAATCTCCGATTGAGCTTTGGCCTCTTCACTTGCAATTATAGCGTTTTTTATAGCTCTAAACGTGATATCCTTTGCTTCCGCATATGAAATACCATAAACGTGTTCTACATTTCTGAATTCCTTTGGGAATTGCTCCAAAAGTGAATTATAATAGACGTCCAATTGTTCCTCGTTAGGCAATTCGAACTTTAGTTTTAGTTGAAACCTTCGCAATAGCGCAGTGTCTATAACTTTGGAATGGTTTGTGGCGGCAATCAATAAAGTGTCATTTGGGAGTTCATCTATCAATTGGATTACCGTATTCACCAAGCGTTTCATTTCGCTGGAATCTTTGTCATCGTGGTCGCGAAGTTTTCCGATAGAATCAAATTCATCCAGAAATAAGACTGCTTTTTCACGGATGGCTTTTTTAAAGACATCAGTAATATTCTTTGCGGTTTCCCCTAAACGAGAAGACACAATATTTCCAAGATTTAAGATAATAATCTTTTTCTCTATAGCATTCGCAATAGCCTTGGCGGTAGTTGTTTTTCCACAACCGGTATGGCCAAAAAGAAATATTTTATTATCGACAGGAAGATTGTATTGGTTTAAAACTGCGAGATGTTTAAACTCCTTTAATAATTGGTTTAAAGCATCTTTGTTTGCCTCACTTAAATGGATTTGGTCCAAGCCAATGGTCGTTTCGTTTGAATTGAGAATGAAATCTGATAGTGCCATTTGCCTACTTAGTTAAGAGTGCAAAAATAGCGAAGCTTTTTGGATGATTGATGGATTTTTGGATAAGAAAGGAGTTGATTATCATACTTTCTATTTGAGCGGCTTTCCTTGTACGATCGAGATACACGCGCTAAACTTGTCTCATTTTGTTTAAATCTGGACTTATAAATGATTAGGAAGAAATAAAAAAACCATTATTGATCAGAACTTGAAGTGAGTTGAAGTTAGATAGAATCAAGTCTGTCCGGTATTAGTGGAGCCAAATAGAAAACGCAAAAACTGCTCTTTTTCATTTTGGCCTTTTTTCGATGTTTATATTGACTTTGGTGGAATGAGTTGTAGCTTTAACTGTCGTTGGCTTACATAAATGGATAGGTAGCGAAAACATTTCAACTGCACTCAATGTGATAAATGGACTTCAATCTTGGTCTGCCTGCAAAACTTCAATTCAAACAATTTTTTAGAATCCAATCTAAATTTATTTAAGGTGCTATCTTTGCACTTTCAATCTTGCATCAATATGAAGAAGTTCGTTCTAGTTTTATTTTCAGTTTTATTTTCTATTTCAAGCCTTTTTGCCTCCGAAGACTGGGGGAAAACAGGACATAGGGTAGTGGGCGAAGTTGCCGAAAATTATTTAAGCAAAAGGGCAGAAAGGAAAATTAGAAAATTATTAGATGGACATTCTGTGGCTTTTGTGGCAAACTATGGTGACGACATAAAAAGTGACCATCAATACGATTCTTACGGACCTTGGCATTATGTGAATTTTCCTTTTGGGGAAAAATATGAAACCTATCCAAAAAGTGAAAAAGGTGATATCATTCAAGGAATTGATAAATGTATTGCCGTGTTGAAGAATGATAAAAGCTCAAAAGAAGAAAAGGTGTTTCATCTTAAAATGCTGATCCATTTTTTAGGGGACCTTCATCAACCGCTACACATCGGTATTGAAGAAGATAAAGGTGGAAACGATTTTCAAGTGCTTTGGTTTAAAAATGGAACCAATCTTCATACTGTTTGGGATTCCAAAATGTTGGATTCTTATGATATGTCTTATACTGAAATAGCCGCAAACACAGATATGCTTTCTAAAGAGCGTGTAAAAAATTTAATGTCTGGCTCTGTTGTAGATTGGATGTATGAGAGCCGTGAGCTTTGTGAAGACATTTATAAAAACACTGAGATTGGACAAAAGCTGAGTTATAATTATATGTATGATTATATGGATAAGCTTCGCTCCCAACTTCAAAAGGGAGGCATTCGATTAGCTGGGCTATTAAATGAAATCTTTAGTTAATCAAAAAAAACTAATGGTGATTTAATAGGCTTGTTTTAAGTCTTTTAGTTTCCTCGTGACGCCATAGATTCAGGCGGTCCCAACTCATCTACCTTCTTTAAGTATATAAATAGGCCCAATAAACAAGTGCAAACTGTAATGGGATCCGAAGGATGAGCACCCATTTGGGTAGTTTCATCGCTGCTCTTTCATTCTGGAGCATATAGAAGTGGACCGGCAGAAAGACCAATAACATGGCAATAATTCCCCAGGCGGCGGTTTCCTGCGAGTTTTTGTTCATTACCATAAACCCCAATATCATTTCCACAATACCGCTGAGCAGTACCAGTGTATTGTGTGCGGGTATATATGGGGGCATGATGCGCCCATACATTTTTGGTTTTCTGAAATGGTTCATTCCCGCAAGAACGAAGATCACTCCCATAAGATATTGGTGCCAGGGTAACATATTTTTGGTTTTAGGCCTTAAAAGTAAGTTTTTTAAAGAGTTCCTCGGACCTTGATTTAATAAAAAAGAAAAACCTCCCAGTGTTTCCACCGGAAGGCTTTTCCTTTTAAAATTAACTTAAATTATGTATTGAAAAGAATTACTCTTTGATCAAGCGCTTGACAGTGCTTGCGTTGTCACCAATAATTTGAACAACATAAACTCCGGAGGCTAGCGATGAGATATCTACCGCTCTTTCACCCTGCATAGTGCGAAGGTCCACCTGGTTAACTAGTTTTCCGTTTATGTCATAGATCATCATTTTCTCCAGGGAGATGTTGGTCTTGTTCACAAGGTTCACAACATGCTTGGCTGGGTTTGGATACAACATCAGGCCAGTGTCAAGAGAGTTGTCGGCAACACCCACGATGGTATCCACCGTAAGCTCGAAGTCACAGGTAGAAGTGTTCCCGTACTCGTCAGTTGCTGTCAATGTAACGGTGTAAACACCATCTGGTATTGCAGCTCCTGGAGCAGGATCTTGGGTAGTTACAGTCACTGGATCCGTACAGTTGTCGATAGCAGTTGCCTCACCGGTTGCGAAATAATCCGGTACTATATAGTACAGGTTACCGGCTCCTGGATCAACAGTCTGATCTGCTGGACAGGTAATTACCGGTGCCAAATTGTCAACTACAGTAATAACTGCGGTACAAGAGGCAATGTTTCCGCTTGCGTCACTAGCAAATACTGTTACTGTAAACGGTGCTCCAATATCTGCACAGGTTACTGTTGGAACGTCAACAGCCACAGTGCTAAGACCACAGGCCTCAACAAAACTCAAAATTAGGTCGTAAGGATCGACAGTGGTCGTTCCGTTTGGACCCAGCTCTATTGTAGCGTCCTGGCATACGATTACTGGTGCAATGTTGTCTATAACATTCACTACGGCCATACAGGTAGCAGTGTTCCCGCTGTCATCAGTAACTGTAACCTCGATAATATTCTCGCCTAGGTCGGCGCAGGTGAAGTCAAGAGAGCTTCCACCGCCACTCGTTACGTAATGGATTGTCCCATTGAAGACACGCGGGGTAAAGATGCCAGGTGTGAAAGGAACATTAGAGGCAGCTCCCAAAGCCATGGCCATTTCTGCGTTTGAGTAGTTTTCGTTGCTTCCATCGCCATTAGTGTATCTATGTCCGTGGCTTGAATCCAATACTAAGGCCATACCATAAGTAGTATTTGCGGTCAAAGTGATCGGTGTAGCTAAAACAGCATTAGAAGGGATATCTTGACCTGCGGCAGTACCAGAAGCGGTAGACGACAGAGTCCAAGCAGCTGCATCATCCTCATTACCTACAGAGGTGCCTACTAATGTATAAACATCCATTGTGAATGTGCCAGATTCTGCAGTGTTGATATCAATTTCGGTAACATCAAGATCATTCGGTCCTACAGTGATATCGAAATAAACAGCACCACCGGCGCTACCACCGTTTCCTGATGCGAACAGACTCGTCAATGAGCCCGCTACGCCACCTCCACCGCCACCAGTAGTGATTGTGTAGCCACAAGCTTCGTTAACGCCCGTAAGAAGATCCATTGGGTTTACTGTTGCCATTCCGTTTACATCTAGGTAGACATCAAGTCCACCGCCACCGGCTTTCTCATACTCCAATAGAAAGTTGTCCACTCCTGCACCCCAGGCCCAATCGCCCTCATCGTCATACGTGAACCGCACTTGGAATGCAGCGTTTAAATATGCAGAGACATCAATGATACCGCTGTTTATTGGGGGTTGATCTGTGTTGTCAACAAAAAGGATACGTTGCCACGCAGTACCGTCCCAAACTTCTGCTTCAAAAGTTCCAGAGCCAGCGAAATCCTGTACTGAATAGTCAAAGGATAGTTCCACGTTGGTCGCACCGGCAAGATCATAGGCTGGTGACACCAATCTAGCTTTGTTGGCTCCTCCGCCACTTCCTGCTGCGTCATCATCAAAGATGGCCGCGTTGGTCGGGAAGCTGTCTCCTCCTGGCATTGTACCGGAACCGAAGCTCCAGTCGTAGCCGCCGGTTTCTATAACAGTGGTCCATCCCGTTGGAATGCTCGCACCCTCAAAATCTTCAGATTCAGAGAAAATTCCAGAGCCGCCCAAGCAGAATATTTCAGGTGCAGTAACGTCCTGAACCGTTACGGTAGCAAGACAAGATGAAACATTTCCTGCATTATCAGTGACTATAAGATAAATATCATTTGTTCCAAGATTGCTACAGTCAAGGTCACCAGAGATTGGCATAAGAACACCATCGGTAGAATAAATAATGTTTCCATTGAAATTACGTGGCTGGAATGTAGATCCAAAAGGATATCCTTTACCAGCGCCTTCAAACATTTGTAGGTTTGAGTCCGATGCAAACAAAGCACCAACAGTAGTTCCGTTTGTATAGGTAAGACTTCCTGTTGTACGTGTTACATAAAACGCAACCCTATCTCCTGCTGCCACATTAATTCCCAGATCAAGATTTAAAGGGGTGGGCAGGCCAACTCCTGCCGAAGTAATGTTCGTAGCCGTGCCTACCAAGGACCAAGCTGCCGGATTGGACTCTGATCCTACCCAAGTTCCAGTTTTAAAGTAAACCTCAATATCTGCAGTGTTCCCTGTTGCCATGTTTACGTCGAAAGAATCTATGGTAAGGTTATTAATAGCCTCAAGGTCGAACATACTTCCCGCCAGAGAGTTACCGCCTACAAATGTAGTGGTCAAACTACCGGTGGAAGATCCCATAGACCCTAATTGCAATGTTGCGATACCACAGTTATCTGAAGATCCATTGTCAATTTCTCCAGGCGTAAGGGTGTATGATCCTGAAGCATCAAGATCTACTGTTACATTCTGACAAACAGCTATTGGGTTTTCATTGTCAATTACCGTTACTGTGAACTCACAGGTTACGGTATTGCCATCACTATCGGTTGCGGAGAATTCCACGGTAGTCGCTCCCAATGGGAAGGCACTTCCACTTGCTGGGCCACCCGTTTGAGTAGTTGTAATTACACCATCTTCAATATCGAAGGCAATGGCATTAGCGAAATTAACAACAGCGGTACAAACACCGGTATCGTTGTTAGCCACTATATCAGTAGGACATGCAATTACAGGAGGATTTCCTACTACTGGTGCTTGAACGTTAACGGTGTAGTCTTCGACTTCTCCAAATGAGAAAGTGCCACAAGGATTGGGTGTTGATTCAAGCCAACCCACTTTAACTCGCATACGAGTGTCACCAAGCGCAGCCCCAGCAGGAACCGTAATGCTCATGGTATGTGGACCATTACTTGAGGTACTGATTGCAAGGGTATAAACCTCTCCAGCATCATTTAAAATTCCATTTTGGTTCCAGTCAATAAAGGCATAAACATAGTCACTCCCATCAGCTTTTATCGTCACAGATATCACATCCGTTCCTCCCCGATTTACATTCGCCACTTGAGCTGTAAAATCATTATATCCAGGATGGGGTGCCACTGTAGAGTTGTTAATGCCCCCATAAGTTACATTTGTAATATTCTCATAAGTTGTGCTGTTTCCGCTAGCGGCGCAATACGTGAGAGGGGCTGCGCTACAATCTCCTGAGAGGGAATACACCATATCTCTAGGTGATCCAAAAGTTAGTGCTCCTGGTTGCCAGACATATCCATTAGTACTAGCTTTATAGGCAGATTCGCTTCCATTGACTATATCTTCAGCAATCCAAAAAGGGTTGTCTGCTCCATCACTTGGAATACCGTTTTCTAAAGCTACCCAATACTTTGTACCCGCAGCTCCTCCTGTTAAGGAAACACCACTAGAAGCAAGATTTAGTACAACCTCCCTTAAATTTCTACCAAAGGCGGTACCAACAATATTCTGCGATACGGGAACCTGTGCAGTCAAAGTGGTTATAAGTGCGCCTGGCAAACCTGCATTGTCTGCGTAGAAAACAATGTTTGTGCTATTTAAAACCACCGGATTGGTCAAAGCGACTACAAAAGTAAAATTGCTTGGCACAAAAGTTTGATTTGCCGGAACGGTGAAATCATCAGCAACACTTCTACCTGGGTCGGTAAAAGAAATGCTGTAACCGTTAGGAATAGCTATTATAGGTTGTGTAAAACTACAGGGAGCTAGTATACGATTTTGCATTACCCCACTTCCGTTGAGATGGACGTTGGGATCTACGCCTGTTCCTGCTAAATTATTGGTCTGGGAATAACCCACACCAATAATAAAGAGAATTAATAATGTAATTTTTTTCATAATTGAATATATTTTGAGTTAGAAGCATAAATGTATGTTAAATTATTGAAACCACATATTTTATTTCTAAGTTTTAGGTTAATAGAGCTTCTATTATTTATCTTATTTGTGAAATATGATGAGAATACTAAAAAAAGCCATTCCGTAATCTGGGAATGGTTTGTTTTAATATAAAATTTAATAATGGGTATCGGCGTTTAGTCCATAGCTCTAGCAGAGGTATTAGTTGCCCTAGCTAGGTCTTATATCTTTTTTAAGTATATAAATAGGCCCAATAAACAAGTGCAAACTGTAATGGGATCCGAAGGATGAGCACCCATTTGGGTAGTTTCATCGCTGCTCTTTCATTCTGGAGCATATAGAAGTGGACCGGCAGAAAGACCAGTAGCATGGCAATAATTGCCCAGGCGGCGGTTTCCTGCGAGTTTTTGTTCATTACCATAAACCCCAATATCATTTCCACAATACCGCTGAGCAGTACCAGTGTATTTTGTGCGGGTATATATGGGGGCATGATGCGCCCATACATTTTTGGTTTTCTGAAATGGTTCATTCCCGCAAGAACGAAGATCACTCCCATAAGATATTGGTGCCAGGGTAACATATTTTTGGTTTTAGGCCTTAAAAGTAAGTTTTTTAAAGAGTTCCTCGGACCTTGATTTAATAAAAAGGAAAAACCTCCCAGTGTTTCCACTGGAAGGCTTTTTCTTTTAAAATTAACTTAAATTATGTATTGAAAAGAATTACTCTTTGATCAATCGCTTGACAGTGCTTGCGTTGTCACCAATAATTTGAACAACATAAACTCCGGAGGCTAGCGATGAGATATCTACCGCTCTTTCACCCTGCATAGTGCGAAGGTCCACCTGGTTAACTAGTTTTCCGTTTATGTCATAGATCATCATTTTCTCCAGGGAGATATTGGTCTTGTTAACAAGGTTCACAACATGCTTGGCTGGGTTTGGATACAACATCAGGCCAGTGTCAAGAGAGTTGTCGGCAACACCCACGATGGTATCTACCGTAAGCTCGAAGTCACAGGTAGAAGTGTTCCCGTACTCGTCAGTGGCTGTCAATGTAACGGTGTAAACACCATCTGGTATTGCAGCTCCTGGAGCGGGATCTTGGGTAGTGACAGTCACTGGATCCGTACAGTTGTCGATAGCAGTTGCCTCACCGGTTGCGAAATAATCCGGTACTATATAGTACAGGTTACCGGCTCCTGGATCAACAGTCTGATCTGCCGGACAGGTGATTACCGGTGCCAAAGTGTCAATCACATTGATAATTGCGGTACAGGAGGCAATGTTTCCACTTGTATCGCTAGCGAACACAGTAACAGTGATAAGGGTGCCGATATCTGCACAGGTCACAATAGGAACGTCTATGGCCACAGTGCTAAGACCACAGGCCTCATCTACTCCCTGAATCAGGTCATAAGGATCAATAGTGGTAGTGCCATCCGGTCCAAGAGCGATATCTATAGGGGTAACCGAGGTTATCTCATAGTTCAGGGTAAAGTTGTCTACGCCTACACCCCAAGACCAGCCCCCTTCATCATCATAGATGAAACGGACCTGAAAATTGGTATTTATGTAAGCTGCTACATCAATATTTCCAGTATTCGTTGGGTTTGTGATCGCATCCACAAATAACACCTGTTGCCAAGCAGCACCATCATATACCTCTACTGTAAGAGTACCGTCGTCTAAATAGGTCTGCAGCGCATAATCGAAAGAGATAGATGCGGTTGCAGAGCCTGATAAATTATAAACAGGAGAAATTAATGTGGCCATGTTAACTGTACCGCTACCTGCAGCATCGTCGTCAAAGATTGCTGCATTGGTCGGGAAATTGCCACCAGTTGGCATTACCCCAGAGCCAAATGCCCAGTCCTGTGATCCAGAATTAATTTGGGTAGTCCATCCAGATGGGATAGAGCTTCCGTTGAAATCTTCCAATATTGCCACAGGGCCAGGAGTTCCGGCACAAGTGATTATCGGTGCAATGTTGTCTATAACATTTACTACGGCCATACAAGTTGCTGCGTTTCCGCTGGCGTCTGTAACGGTTACTTCCACTAAATTTTCTCCAAGATTGGCGCAGGTAAATTCAATAACTGCTGCAGGTCCTGAAGTATAGTTTATTGTTCCGTTGAAAATGCGTGGTGTGAACACCGAACCGCTAAACTGGCCACTTACAACCGAACCTAAAGCAAGCGATAGGTCGGCATTGCTGTAGCACTGGTTTCCTGGGCATCCTGTTCCGTTGGTGTATCTTGGGGAACGATCCATCTTTATACCTATTCCATAAGTGGTATTAGCATCAAGGGTTAAAGGAGTTGCCAAAATAACATTACTTGGAAGGTCAGTTCCAGCTCCGGTACCTGTACCGGTAGCTACTGGAGCGCCCCATGCACCAGCATTTAGCTCAAAGCCCACAGATGTGCCCAATTTGGTGTAAATATCCATATTTATTGCTGCAGTATCAGAAGTGTTCACATCAAGATCGGTAATGTCGATATCGTTAGGACCTACGGTTATATCAAAAAATTGGATCCATCCTGGTGAGCCACCGTTATTCGAAGCGAATAGGGTGGTTATAGAACCAGGTGATCCACCACCTCCTGTGCCACCGGCAACAGTAATGGAGTATCCGCAGGCCTCGGTCACGCCGAGCACCAAATCATTGGCATCTACTACTGCTATGCCATTGGCATCAAGATAAACATCAAGTCCACCACCACCGGCTTTCTCATACTCCAATAGAAAGTTGTCCACTCCTGCACCCCAGGCCCAATCGCCCTCATCGTCATACGTGAACCGCACTTGGAATGCAGCGTTTAAATATGCAGAGACATCAATGATACCGCTGTTTATTGGGGGTTGATCTGTGTTGTCAACAAAAAGGATACGTTGCCATGCAGTACCGTCCCAAACTTCTGCTTCAAAAGTTCCAGAGCCAGCGAAATCCTGTACTGAATAGTCAAAGGATAGTTCCACGTTGGTCGCACCGGCAAGATCATAGGCTGGTGACACCAATCTAGCTTTGTTGGCTCCTCCGCCACTTCCTGCTGCGTCATCATCAAAGATGGCAGCGTTGGTTGGGAAGCTGTCTCCTCCTGGCATTGTACCGGAACCGAAGCTCCAGTCGTAGCCGCCGGTTTCTATAACAGTGGTCCATCCTGTTGGAATGCTTGCACCCTCAAAATCTTCAGACTGGCTGAAGGTGGCAAAACCGCCCACACAGAATACCTCTGGTGCGGTCACGTCCTGCACGGTAACGGTGGCAGTACAAGTAGCAGTGTTTCCGGCATTGTCGGTAACTGTAACTGTAACTGTATTATCACCAACATCCGCACAACTGAATGCTGACTTGCTAAGTGTAATTGAGGCTATGCCACAATTGTCGCTTGAGCCGTTATCTAGGTCTGCCCCAGTAATATTTGCGGTTCCTGTTACAGGATCAAGATCAACTGTTACATTCTGGCAAACAGCTACTGGATTTTCGTTGTCAACCACAGTCACTGTAAACTCACAGGTTACGGTATTGCCGTCACTATCGGTTGCAGAGAATTCTACGGTAGTTGCACCCAATGGGAAGGCACTTCCGCTTGCTGGGCCACCCGTTTGAGTAGTTGTAATTACACCGTCTTCAATATCGAAGGCAATGGCATTAGCGAAATTAACAACAGCGGTACAAACACCGGCATCGTTATTTGCCGTAATATCAGCGGGACAAGCAATCACTGGTGGATTGCCCACTGTGCCACCTGCAGGGCTCATATTTATACAAAAAGAATTTAACATTCCACCATCTGAAATTTGGACCGCATCTACTACGTTTAAAGTCCAAATTCCGTTTACTGGCTCACCAGCAAAAACAGTATTTAATAGTCCGCCTTGGGCTTGATAGTCTGCTAAGGGAGCACCGCCGTACCATACGTTTATATCGTTTGTAGAACTATCTGTAAAGGTTAGTGTGCTTGCGGTTGCCAAACCATTACTACCTCCTTTTCTCGAGGAAAGTGTTAAAATGGTTCCTGAAGGGGATTTTAGAAAGAAATCAAGGTCGCTAGCCCATCCGTCCTGTGCGTTAAAATTAATGTCGTCAAAGTGATACTCACCACTGCCGGTGCCAATAATCCCTGTTTCCGTAATGGTAATTGTTGAATTAATATTATACGGTGGGTCAAAAGCCATTGGGGTGTCTGTGGCGCATACGCCAACTGAACCTCCTCCGCCTGCAACTTCATTAAAACTTATGTCCATTGCAAGGCTGGTAGAAGCATCGCCCAAACACGTATTGAGTTGTCCCCAAGTGGCACAACCTGTTCCAAACCCACCTCCTGGGTTTTGCCAATAGGGTGCGCTTCCATTTGTGTCAGTGCCGGTGGTCCAAAACCATTGTCCAGAAACTGAGTAATCTGCAATAACGGCAGCGCTAAGCCAATAGGTGGCTCCAGCGGTCAAATTGGGAACACCAGTAGGTGAAAGAACGAATGAACCAGTCTTGGTGGGATCCACGGAAAGGTATTGAA
Source organism: Aequorivita sp. (assembly GCA_034675805.1). Classification (GTDB taxonomy): domain Bacteria; phylum Bacteroidota; class Bacteroidia; order Flavobacteriales; family Flavobacteriaceae; genus Aequorivita. The sequence continues at coordinate 3,004,891 of JAUCCX010000001.1, forward strand.
ATGTTTCGGTAAAGACCAATGCCCCAGGTGCACCTCCGGCATTGGCATATATATCCAACCGGACCTGATCGGCGGCAACGGGATTAAACGCAAACCCACTTATAGCCACTTGACAAATGATGGCGTCATTGCTACCCGGAACGACAAAGTCGTCAGCAGCCGCATTTGAGTAGGTAGGTAGGTCCAAAAATGACTGGGAAGTTGTACCAGCTCCATTGCTAGTACTATTGGTGTAATTAGCCAAAACTCCATCACAGGCAACTCGGGTTGTAGGAGAGGGAAATATAACCTGGCCAATGCGGCCTCCAGTTTTGCTTGATTCCAGGTGTGCTGCGCTATTGGCAATACGTTGACCAGTCATCGATGGAATGGTCAACAGAACACTCAAGAAAAATAAAAATGTAATTCTTTTCATAATTCAATACATTTAGAGTTAGAACCTTAAATATATGTTAATTTATTTAAATATGGACTATTATTTTTAAATTTTATGTTAACAGAATGTCAATAGTGTATTTTATTGTGATATGTGGCGGGAAAGTCATAAAAAAAAGCCATTCCGCAGATTCAGGAATGGCTTTTTCAGAATATTATTTATTGAAATTATTACTTAATCATCTCATAACTACGTTTTATGAACGCTGTAAGTTCTTCACCTTTCAATAAATTTTTACTCAATCTTGCTAAATCGAGTGCTTGATTAACTAAACGTTCCTTTTTCTTTTCGGTTTTAGTATGTAGGATCTCACTAACCAATTCGTGATTGGTGTTTACAATGAGGTTGTACATTTCAGGGAAACCCCCCATTCCGAACATTCCACCGCCACCTCCAGATTTTTGCATATCTTTCATTCTACGCATAAATTCTGGTTCAGTGATTATGAATGGATTGGCACTACTATCTAAAGCCTCCATTTGTACGCTGAATTTTCCCTGTGGAATAATGCTATCTAAGAATGTTTTTAAACTTTCTTTTTCTTCATCGGAAAGTTTTGAAATTTGCTCATCATCTTTCTTAATGATGTTTTCTACGTGATCACTGTCAACACGAACAAATGAAATTTTCTCTTCGCTGCCTTCTACTTTCTGAAGCAGATGCGTCACGATAGGTGAATCCAGAAGCAAAACTTCATATCCTTTCTCTTTTGCAGCTTCAATATAGCTGTGCTGTTCTTCTTTGTTTGAAGCGTAAAGAATAACAAGATTACCATCCTTATCTGTTTGCACGTCTTTTATCTTTTCCTTTAGCTCTGAAAAAGTATAATAAGCATTGTCAACAGTTGGATAAAGGGCGAAGTCTTGCGCTTTTTCGAAGAATTTATCTTCTGTAAGCATACCGTATTCAATTACAATTTTAATATCGTTCCATTTCTTTTCAAAACCTTCGCGATCACTGTTGAAAAGGCTCTTCAATTTATCCGCTACTTTTCTGGTAATGTAGCTTGAAATCTTTTTAACAGCACCGTCTGCTTGCAAATAACTTCGCGAAACGTTTAGTGGAATATCTGGACTGTCTATAACTCCACGTAACATCGTTAAGAACTCTGGAACAATTCCCTCCACATTATCGGTAACGAAAACCTGATTTTGATAGAGTTGGATTTTGTCCTTCTGAATGCTCATATCATTTGTCATCTTTGGGAAATAAAGAATTCCTGTAAGATTAAACGGATAATCAACATTTAAGTGAATATGGAAAAGTGGTTCTTCAAATTGCATCGGGTACAATTCTCGGTAGAACTCATTGTAATCTTTATCCTTAAGTTCATTCGGTTGTTTGGTCCAAGCAGGATTCGGATTGTTGATTATATTATCAACTTCTTGCGTTGGAGCTTTGTCCTCTTTTTTAGCGTCATCTGGTTTTGGAAGTGTCTCTGTACGTGTTCCAAACTTAATTGGAATAGGCATAAACTTGTTGTACTTCACCAATAATTCGTCAATTCGCGATTCTTCCAAAAATTCAGTAGAATCTTCAGCAATGTGAAGAATGATTTCAGTTCCTCTTTCTTTTTTGTCTGCTTTCTCTAAAGTAAATTCTGGCGATCCGTCGCAAGTCCAATGTACTGCTGGCTCATCTTTGTAGCTTTTTGTAATGATTTCAACCTTTTCGGCCACCATAAAAGCAGAGTAAAAACCTAAACCGAAATGCCCGATTATTCCAGCATCCTTGCCATTTTTGTCTTTGTATTTTTCAATGAATTCCTCAGCACCGGAAAATGCAATCTCGTTGATGTATTTTTCAACCTCTTCTTTACTCATCCCGATTCCCTGGTCTATAATGCGAAGTTCTTTTTTTTTCCTTATCCAACTTCACTTCGATCATTGGGTTGCCGTATTCCACGCCTTCAGCCTCGCCTATATTTGTCAAGTGCTTCATTTTTAAAGTGGCGTCGGTAGCATTCGAAATTAACTCACGAAGAAAAATCTCGTGATCGCTGTATAAAAACTTTTTTATCAGTGGGAAAATATTATCCACTGATACATTGATAGTTCCTTTGCTCATTTTTATAATTGTTTATTGTTATTGTCTATGGTGCTATTAGTCAAATAAAATACCACATAAGATATTTCTGCCACCTTGTCACGGAAAAATGCACTTAAACTTTAACACAACATATTGTTTAGGCAACGAATTAGAAAGTTAAACAGTTGTTATCTTTGTAACTTGTTGAAAAAGTCAAACTCAATTCAATTTTAAATACTTACGATAAAATGGCCACTGTAAATAAAAAGTCCCCAGCACCAAAAAAGTCTACATCCAAGAAGATTAGTAAGGAGAAAATAATTTCGCATTATATGGAATCAGTTCTATTGAATGAGAAAACACCAAAAAGTGTTTTTAAATTTTGCAAGGAACAGAATTTTGAAGAAGCAGAATTTTATGAATATTTTGGTTCATTTGAAGGATTGCAGATGGAGGTTTGGAGTTCCTTTTATGAACAAACAATTTCCCTAGCACATAAAGACGAATCGTTTTTGAACTATTCCAACAAGGAAAAGATGCTTACTTTTTTCTATACTTTCTTTGAATTACTTACGCTAAACCGAAGCTATGTTCTTTTCACTTTAAAAGAGCATCAAAATATATTGAAAAACTTGGGTCAGTTAAAAGGACTTAGAAAAGATATAAAACACTTTGCAGCTGAATTGATTCGTGAAAACAATGAGGATAAGAAGTTTAAAGTTTTAAAGCAATCGGCAAGCTTTTTTTCTGAAGGTGCATGGTTGCAAACACTATTTCTGTTGAAATACTGGATGGATGATAACTCAGCCGGCTTTGAAAATACTGATATCGCAATTGAAAAATCCGTTCGAGCAATTTTTGATGTTTTTAATACGCAACCACTTGAAAGTGTCCTCGATTTTGGAAAGTTTTTGTGGAAAGAAAAAATGGTGTAATGAAGACGATAGATAAAATACCCACCAATAAGATTCAGCGTGCTTCAAAATTAATGACCACTGGTGTAAAAGTGGGCGGAAATTATTTGAAGTATTACGGTAAAAAACTTGTGAATCCTGAACACAATAAGGATGAACTCAATGAAAGTAATGCTGAGGATATATACGACAGCTTGAAAAACCTAAAAGGAAGCGCTCTAAAAGTTGCGCAAATGCTGAGTATGGAAAAGAACATTATGCCGAAGGCGTATGTTGAAAAATTTTCCTTAGCACAGTTTCAAGTGCCACCGCTTTCTGCACCCTTGGTTCGCAAAATCTTTAAAAAATATTTTGGTGATTCGCCAGAAAGTCTATACGATACTTTTAAGGCAGAATCGGTAGCTGCGGCAAGTATTGGGCAAGTTCACAAGGCAACCAAAGATGGTAAGAATCTCGCGGTTAAAATACAATATCCAGGCGTTGCAGAGAGTATAAGCAGCGATTTGGCTATGGTAAAGCCTGTTGCTATGAAAATGTTCAATATAAAAGGGAAGGACAGTGATAAATATTTTCAGGAAGTGGAGGGTAAGTTATTAGAGGAAACCAATTATGTGTTGGAAGTAGAGCAAAGCAAGGAGATTAGTGAAGCATGTGCCAATATTCCAAATCTACGGTTCCCCAAGTATTATGAAGAACTTTCGAATGAGCGAATTATCACAATGGATTGGATGGAAGGTCAGCACTTATCTGAATTTGTAAAAAGTAATACCGATACTAAAAAGTCAAACAAGGTAGGGCAGACCCTATGGGATTTTTATATGTTCCAGATGCACGTATTGAAGCGCGTACATGCTGATCCACATCCAGGAAATTTCTTGATTGATACTGAAGCAAATTTAATCGCGATAGATTTTGGCTGTGTAAAGAGCGTGCCAGAAGATTTCTACACTCCATATTTCGAGCTAGCTAAGCCCGAAAACATTAAAAATTCGGAAATATTTTTGGAGAAAATGTATGCTTTGGAAATTTTAAAAGAGGACGATTCTCCTGAGGAAACTAAATTCTTTTCAGAACTGTTTTATGAAATGTTGAGCTTGTTTACAAAACCATTCCACAGTGAAACTTTCGATTTTTCGGATGAGGGATTCTTTGGAGAAATTGCAGAATTGAGCAACAAATATTCGAAAGACACAGAAATTAGGAAAATGAATGGAAATAGAGGGTCGAAACATTTCCTCTATATCAACAGAACCTTTTTCGGACTTTACAATTTAATGAATGATTTGGGCGCAAAAGTTGAAATCAATAACTATAAAAATTACGTTTAAACTTTAACAAAACTTTGTTTAATCCTTTAACAATTTCACTAAACAAAGAATGGTATATTTACAATTGAGTAATCGAATATTAAATTGCTATGAAAAAGTAAATATTCTATTATTTAATTGGTTAGGTTGTTTAAGAAGGGCGTATTAATTTACGCCCTTTTTTATTTTATTGGATCAAGCATAATTGTTGTTTATGCAAAGATTGTTGTTTGCCTGAAAAAAAAATCCTGCTCTTTTTCATATCTAAACTATTCTCTGAAAATTTTTAACTTTGAAAATGAAGTATTACCAAATTTTTTAAATCCCAGGGCACACCTAGCAGAATTGCACTATTTTACTCCTCAACTTGACTACCGAATCACAATGTTGTATATTAGCACTAGGCACTTCTACAAGTATACCTTTCCTCTCTGAAAATATTATTTTGAAGTATTATTTGTCCTTTTATTTTCAGACCGTATGTCGGCTCCATGCCGACTCTATGTCGACCATACTCCATAGATACTTCATATATACCTCCAAAATTCTTTCACTATTGCCATTGCTTTTCCAAGCTTTCTAAAGAGTCATTATTCCTGTTGGTTATTATTACACATATCCATTTAAAGATAAACCTGTATGGTTATTTTGAGACGGATCCCTTTTTTTGTTTTATTTCTTTATTTCTGAGGAGGCATTTAAGTTTTTGCTATTTCTGTTTTTCACATATTTATACAGCCATTGGTCTTGTTCCCATAAAACGTGAAGCACGCTTTCTTTAGCGCTATAGCCGTGACTTTCTTTTGGAAGTAAAACCAAACGGGCTGTTGCTCCCAAGCCTTTTAGAGCATTGAAATACCTTTCGCTTTGAAGTGGGTATGTACCAGAGTTATTATCTGCTTCTCCATGTATTAATAATAATGGAGTTTTCATATTGTCGGCATTCATAAAGGGGGACATGGTATTGTAGGTTTCGGGAGAGTCCCAATAACTTCTTTCTTCACTTTGGAAGCCAAAAGGGGTTAGCGTTCTGTTGTATGCGCCACTACGTGCAATTCCAGCAGCAAAAAGGTTAGAGTGGCTTAGTAAGTTTGCAGTCATAAATGCCCCGTAGGAATGTCCGCCAACGGCAACACGATTTCTATCAATATAACCCATTTGATCAACAGCATCAATGGCGGCTTTGGCGTTGCCAACCAACTGCTTTATAAATGTGTCATTTGGTTCCTCATCACCTTCCCCAACAATTGGGAATGAGGCATCATCCAAGACTACATATCCCTGTGTAACCCAATAAATTGGCAAACCATAGTTAGGGGTAGATAAATTCATTGGGATTGGTGGTGTTTTGCCCCGCATTATTTTTGTCTTTGAATTCGCGAGGATAAGCCCATAGAATCATAGGCATTTTTTCCTTCTTTTTCATATCATAGCCAATGGGTAAATACAAAGTGCCTTCAAGTTCCAATCCATCATCACGCTTGTATGTAATAACTTCTTTGTGCACGTTTTGAATGCTTTTAAAAGGGTTTTCATAGGAGGTAACTGGTGTTAAATCATTCTTCTTATTAATATTTCTGAAGTAATAATTGGGGTATTCATTCTGTGATTCTATTCTTACCAGAATTTTTCCCTTCCTGATATCGATAGCGGAATTAAGGTTCTCTAGTTTATCCGTATAACTAGATTGGTAGATACGTTTTGTTTTTTGTGTTTTTAAATTGAATTCATCAATAAAAGGAAACTGTCCTTTCTCCGAAAAACCATCACCCATTAAGAAGGTATTGCCGTTATCCATATCGAGAACTCTCTCATCATAATCGTTTCGGCGAGTCACAAAATTTCCTGGATCACTATATTTATCTTGATAGCTTCTGTCAAAAATAATCTTTGGTGTTTCTGAAGCATTTGACGGATTGAAAATATAAGTCTTAGTATTTCTGTCGTTCCACCAATAGTCCGTGGCTATGGCAAAATTAGCATCACCCCAAGTGATGCCAGAATAACGATTTATCGTCTTCAAAAGCAATTTTTCTTTTCCGTTGAAAGGAGCCTCTAATTCATAAACGGCATCGCGAAAATCAACTTTTACTTCAGGATCACCTTTATCTAATGCCTCTGCCCAATATAAAGTTGCAGCTTTATCAGAACGCCAACCCATACTTCGTTTTCCTGTTCTCGTTGCCATAAATCCTTTTGGTTCAACTTCATTTAGTGGCACCTCATTTACTTTTTGGATTAATTCCCCTGTGGTTCTATAAATGTTTGTTTCAAAAGGAAAACGGTAATAAGGCACAATATAGGAGAAGGGCCTTTTAAGCAAATTTACCATTACATAATTACCATCAGGCGAAAACTTTATATCGTTATACATTGCAATGGGGAGAAAATCGGAAACACTTCCTTCTAAAGAAATCTTTTTAACTTCTGAAATCGCTAATTGCTCAAAGTTGTATTCGTCATTAGGACTACCTAGCAAATCCTGATAGGTTCGGTTCTGGGCTTTTTCGCCGGCGCTAACGGTAACCGTTGGTCCCTCTGGAACTGCTTCGGAAGTATTTATCAATTCTTTTCTATTAGTTGGAATGACATTTACCAAAAGTGTCTTGCTATCTTTAAACCAATTGATTGGGTTTCCCATATTTGCGTTTAGTTTTAAGGTGCTGAGTTTTTTTGCTGTTGCTTTTTCAATATCTGCAACCCACAATTGAACGCCATCTTCAGAAGTATTTAAAAAAGCAACTATTTTCTGGTTTGGGGAAGTTGTGAAATATGAGAGCCTTGCATTTTTGGGAATTCCTGTTACTTGACGAGCATCTTTCTCTATGGCTTTTTTCACCATTATATTATTGAAATAGCGCGTTCTGCTACCAATATTGGTTTTAGGATTGATACGAAGCCCACCTAAGCGCATTTCTGTCTCAGAAAGTTCAGCAATTGATTTATAAGTATCGCGATAAAACAGAACTACGTTTTCACCCTTGCTGTCAATCCAAACTGAAGGTGCTAGAGGGGCATCTACAAGTTCTAGGATTTCTTTTGGTGGTTTTTGATAAGTTAGTTTTTCCTGTGCAACGAAATTGGCAGTGATGAGAAGAAAGGCAATAAATGCAATAATTTTTTTCATGGTAAAAATTTTAAGGTTTAAAGATATTCAAAATAAGCATAATTTATTTGCTATGCATGCATACTATATATGTTTCGATTTGTTTTCGTTAAAAGCGGTATATACTTATCTTTCGCTTCTATCTAAAATTCAAATAAATGTACACTTCAAAAATTACTGGTCTAGGATATTATGTGCCCGAAAACGTGGTTACCAATTATGATCTTTCGCAATTAATGGATACGAACGATGCTTGGATTCAAGAACGAACTGGTATCAAAGAGCGCAGGCATATAAAAAAGGGTGACGGCAATACTACTTCTGTTATGGGAGTAAAAGCTGCGACTGTAGCTTTGGAGCGCGCCAATCTTGTTCCGAATGATATTGATATGATTGTTTTTGCAACGCTAAGCCCAGATATGTATTTTCCCGGTGGTGGAGTGGAAGTGCAAGAAATGATGGGAATGCGTACCATTCCGGCTTTAGATGTTCGCAACCAATGCAGCGGATTTATATACGCAATTTCAGTTGCTGATCAATTTATAAAAACGGGAATGTATAAAAATATTTTGGTGATTGGTAGTGAAAATCACAGTGGTGGATTGGATTTTTCCTCACGTGGACGAAACGTTTCTGTAATTTTTGGAGACGGGGCCGGTGCAGCTGTTTTGTCTAGGAGTGAAACAGGGAATGTTGGAATTTTATCAACACATCTCCATAGTGAAGGGAAGCACAAAGGGGAGCTCTCTTTGCAAGGCCCCAGCACAGGCCATTGGGTTCCAGAGATAATTGCTGAAAATCCGCAGGAGAATATTCCGTATTATCCAGTGATGAACGGACAGTTTGTTTTTAAACATGCCATAGCCCGTTTTGCGGAGGTGATACAGGAAGGTTTGGAAGCCAATGATCTTAATGTGAAAGACATCAATTTACTTGTCCCGCATCAGGCCAATCTTCGTATTTCGCAGTTTATTCAACATAAATTAAAATTGACGGACGATCAAGTTTTCAATAACATCCAGAAATTTGGAAATACAACGGCGGCTTCTATCCCAATAGCCTTGACCGAGGCTTGGGAGCAAGGCAAAGTCAAAGAGGGTGATCTAGTGGTTTTGGCGGCTTTTGGAAGTGGGTTTACTTGGGGAAGCGTTATAATTAGATGGTAATTTCTTAAAATGAAAATAATAAGAAAGCCTTTCAACAAAACTGAAAGGCTTTTCTTTTACCTAAAAAAGGTATAATTCGTTAAAGGCTAATTCAAATAAATTATAAAATGATGTTTTAGGTATTTATACTTTAGACGAAGAAAGAGGATGATTAGTTTCACTGCAATCCATTATTTAACAGAACAATAACATTGTGATCGTTAAAAAACAAACCCGAGGCAATTGCCTCAGGTTTGAATCTTTACTGCAATTATTAACACTAACCATCAACGTAAAAACTGTCGCAGTAAAGAATAAATTCTTAATACTATATAGACGGTGAAAAAGAGAATATGTTTCATTTGACTTTTCATTTTAACGAACTTTTATGAAATCTTAGCTCGTAGTATCGTATTTTCCCTAAAAACTATTAAAATGAAGAAGACAGTAGTACTTGGTGCCAGCCTTAATCCGAGCAGATATTCCAATCTTGCAATTAATCGTTTAGTGAATCATGGGTATGTTGTAGAAGCTATAGGTTTAAAGAAGGGGGAAGTTGCTGGAGTTGTTATTTCCACGGAGAGGGAGGATTTCCATGATATTGATACCATAACTCTCTATTTAAATCCAAAACGACAGATTGAGTATTACGATTATATTGTTTCATTAAAACCTAAACGAGTTATTTTCAACCCGGGGACAGAAAACCCTGAGCTTTATAAAATCCTTAAAGACAACAATATTGAATATGAAGTGGCTTGTACTTTAGTTCTTCTGGGAACGAATCAATATTAAGCCTAAAAATGTAAGTGCTCCGTTCAAAATTAATATAAAAAATCCAAAGTCGAAGTTTAGATATTTACTAGAAAGAACGCTTATACCATAGCCTAAAAAGGGTGTGATAATTGCGACTGCGGGTACAAGTCGATCCTTTACATTCCATTTAGTAAATAAGCCGTAAGCGTATAATCCTAATAGTGGGCCATATGTATAACCTGCAAAAACGAATAATTTGGAAATCACCGATTCATTTGCAATAACATATTTAAAGATAATGATTACGGCAATCAATAGAAGTGAAACCAATATATGAATCCGCTTGCGTAGACGAACTTGTGTCTTTTCGTCATATTTCTTTTCGATTTCCATAATATCGATGCTGAAGGAAGTAGTCAATGCAGTCAATGCACTATCAGCACTACTATACGCCGCGGCAATCAATCCTAAGATAAACAGTATCGCAACCCCGATTCCAAATTCATTTTGGGAAGCAAGTGTTGGGAAAAGTTGGTCTTTGTGGGCGTCTATTCCGTTTTGTTGAGCGTAAACGGTCAATAATAAGCCCAATACCAAAAAGACAAAATTTACAATAGTCAAGACAATTGTAAACCAAAACATGTTTTTTTGTGCATCTTTCAAATTACGGCAAGTGAGGTTTTTTTGCATCATATCTTGATCCAATCCAGTCATTACGATTGCTATAAAGGCTCCGCTTATAAACTGTTTCACGAAATGATCTGCTGATTTCCAATCATCAAAAAAGAAAATCTGGCTCATATCGCTATCCGCGACAAAATTGAAAAGATTGCTGCCAGATAAGCCTAAATCTGTTGCAACGTAATATACAGCGACTCCCACTGCAACAAGCATAAACAGAGTTTGAAGAGTGTCTGTCCAAACAATGGTCTTTATTCCACTTTTAAAAGTGTAAAGCCAAATCAACATAATGGTAATGGTTACCGTAACCCAAAATGGTATGTCTAAGGCATCAAAGACGAGGCTTTGAAGAACTATGGCTACTAAATAGAGTCGAAAACTAGCGCCAATAACCCTTGAAAGGATAAAAAATGAAGCTCCGGTTTTATAGGAGGCTTTGCCAAATCTCCCATCTAAATAGGTATATATAGAAGTTAAATTTAATCGGTAATAAAGCGGAAGCAGTACAGTTCCAATTACGGCGTAACCCACAATATATCCTAGAACCACTTGAAAATAACTGAATTTTGAAGCCTCTACCCATCCTGGAACAGAGATAAATGTAACGCCACTGAGCGAGGCGCCAATCATCCCAAAAGCAACCAAATACCAAGGTGATTGCTTTCCCGCTTTAAAGAAATCGGCATTACTACCTCCTCTGTTGGTTAAAAATGAAATTAATATCAATACTAAAAAATAGCCAACGATTAAAAAGAGAATATGTAGTGGTTGCATATATTTTCTGGACTTGCAGTTATGGATTTATAGGCGTAAAAATACAAAGTTTGATTTCTCCACCCTGTTTATTTTTAATACATTTGGTGCATTCGAAAGAATAATCGTATAACTCTCTAAAAATTAAAAAGATGCGTTTTAAATTATTACTACTTCTTGCATTGTTTTTTGCTGCTTTTGCTGGCCATTCACAATCACGAGAATACCTTCAAATGATTGATGCTGGCACTTATAAAGTCCAGGATGTTATTGACAATGCCGAAGCTTACTTTGCTGGAAAAGACAAAGGTCGCGGAACGGGTTATAAACAATTTAAGAGATGGGAGTACAACGCTCTCAGAATGGTAAAATCTGATGGTTATTTACCGACAACAGAAGAGCGATTGACTGAACTTGAACGTTGGAACTCTTATTTGAATACCACTGCTCAAAACAGGATAGCACTTAACGACAATTGGGAAGAACTTGGCCCTAAAGCTTGGAATGCTACTTCTGGCTGGAATCCTGGAGTTGGTAGAATTACAGGTCTTTCTATTGAAGAAGGCAATGCAAACCATATGATTGTTGGAGCTAATACTGGAGGGGTTTGGAAAACTACTGATGGCGCCCAAACATGGATTTCTTTGAATGATTACTTTTCTAACCTCTCGGTTTATTCTGTAGCTATTCACCCTACAAATTCAAGTACTTACTTTTTTGGTTCCACGAATGGTAAAATATTTAAGTCCATCGATGCTGGAGCTACATGGAATTTATTAGGAACTATTGGAAATAGTATAGTAAACAAAATTCTTATAAATCCAACCAACCCTAATATGATTTTCGGTTCATCGGAGAACTCTGGTATTTTCAGATCTATGGATGGTGGTGTTTCTTGGAATCAGATTAATTCTGATAATAGGGGTTATGATATTGAATTTAAGCCTGGGGATCTTTCTGTGGTGTACGCTTCAGGAAGTGGGTTTCATAAATCTACTGATGGTGGTGCAACATTTACCACTATTAGCGGTTTTTCAACTGGTCCAAAAATGATTGGAGTATCTGAAGCTGATGCTAGCGTTGTTTACGTGCTTGAAGCTTCAGGTGGTAAGTTTGGTGGTTTTTATACATCTAGTAATTCTGGAAATAGTTTTACCAAGTTGAATCATGGCTCATTGAACTATTTTGGATATAGTACAAGCGGTAATGATAACAATGGTCAAGCTCCTAGAGATATGGCAATTGCAGTCAACCCTACAGACGCTAATGAAGTGCATATTGCGGGTATCCTTACTTGGAGATCCACGAACGGTGGAACAAGTTTTAGTTGCACTTCGGATTGGGTTCCGGGTAATGCTGCTAGTCAAAATATTGGTTATTGCCATGCTGATGTGGATGATCTTATGTTTTACGGAACTACACTATACGCTATCACTGATGGTGGTATTTTTAGAGCAACGAATACTGGTACAGTAACTACAAACTATTACGAAGATCTTACAGAAGGCCTTGGAATCCGCCAGTTTTATAAAATTGGAGTTTCCCAAACTGCAGATGTAATTGTTTCTGGAGGTTCTCAAGACAATGGAACATCTTTTTATAAAGCTGCTACGGGATGGAAAGATTGGTTAGGCGCTGATGGAATGGAAACATTTATCGACAAAACAAATTCTAATATATTCTATGGAACAAGCCAATTCGGATCATTATATAGATCAATGAACGGCGGAAATTCATATTTGAATATGAACTTGCCTGGAAACGGTTCAGGAAACTGGGTTACTCCCTTTGAACAAGATCCTACCCTTCCAAACACTATTTATGTAGGATATAATCAAGTTTATAAATCCAGCAATATGGGAGGGGCTTGGACATCTATTTCACAAAGTTTCGGTGGGAATCTGGACAATTTAAAAATAGCTCCATCCAATAATCAAGTAATGTATACTTCAAGAGGACCTTTTTTATATAGAACGGGAGATGGAGGGGCAACAAATTGGGAACAAACAACATTGCCTGGTGGAACGATAAACTCCATTGCGATCCATCCAACAAATCCGAATAAAATAGCTGTTGCCATTGGTGGTGCGAACCGCGTTATGGTTTCTGACGATGGAGCCGCTACGTGGACAAGTTACAAAATGAACCTTCCGAATTTTAGTGCTTTGGCAGTGATTTGGGATAATAATGGAAAAGATGGACTTTATTTGGGAATGGATTATGGGATCTATTATATAGACAACACTTTCTCAGAATGGCAGCCTTTCAATAACCTAATTCCAAACGTTATGATCAATGAATTTGACATCAACAAAACAACAAATACGCTTTATGCGGGTACCTACGGAAGAGGTCTTTGGGCATCTCCTTTGGTAGAGGGTACGGCAGGTATTGATGAAGTATTGACTGGGGACAAGGTTAGCATTTACCCTAATCCGGCAACATCAGAGGTTACAATTGCTTTGCCAAAATCGATGAACGCTGAAATACGGATTTTTGATATTAGCGGAAAATTGGTTGTTTTTGAAGCACAGACTTTAGTAGACAGCAAGCATAACGTAAATATTTCTTCACTTATTCCTGGTGCATATTTTGTGCGTATCAATAGTGAAGAGGGCACAGTAACCAAAAAACTTCTTATAAACTAAGAGCTGTTTTTATAATAGGAATGCTTCAGGAAAAATCTCTTTTTCTGAAGCATTTTTTTTATCTTGGCGGCAGGAATTATGCTATGGAATTTTCTTCAAAACTTCTTGAAAATGCAGTAAATGAAATGTCCCAACTCCCGGGAATTGGAAAACGGACAGCCTTAAGACTAATGCTGCATTTATTGAAACAACCAAAGGAACAATCACAAAAATTGGCCTCCACTTTATTGAAAATGCGGGAGGATATTAATTTTTGTGCAAGTTGCCATAATATAAGCGATTCAAAACTTTGCGAAATATGTGCCAATCCACGCCGCGATTCAGAATTGGTTTGTGTTGTTGAAGACATTAGAGATGTTATGGCCATTGAAAATACCAGTCAGTATCGTGGTCATTATCACGTTTTGGGAGGCAAGATCTCTCCAATGGATGGTATAGGCCCTGGCGATCTTAGCATTCCTTCTCTTGTAGAAAAAGTTAAATCTGGATCCGTTCGTGAACTTATCTTTGCACTGAGTTCTACTATGGAAGGAGATACCACAAACTTTTATATTTTCAAACAAATAGAAAGTTACAAAATAACCACTACAACCATCGCGCGCGGAATTTCAGTTGGCGACGAATTGGAATATGCGGATGAGGTTACATTGGGTCGAAGCATTTTACATAGAATACCTTTTGAATCTTCACTAAAAAGTATTTAGATTTTGAAATGCCTTTTTTAAATTTATAAATCGATTAAAGTTGTGTATGAGGAAATTCCGCCCGCCAATCGGACGGACATATTTTCCTAATTTCTCAAATATTTTTTAATAATGAAACTCTCTGTTGTTATTCTCAATTATAATGTCCGCTATTTTTTAGAGCAGTGCATTCTTTCCGTCCAAAAAGCGATTGCCGATCTGGATGCTGAAATTATTGTTATAGACAATGATTCCAAAGATGATAGTTGTGAAATGGTAAAAATGAATTTTCCAAACATTATTTTAATCGAAAACAAGGAAAATGTAGGTTTCAGCAAGGCAAATAATCAAGCTGTAGCCATCGCGAAAGGAAAATATGTTTGTATTTTAAACCCAGATACCGCAGTTGCCGAAGACACTTTCACTCGAACTATACAATATTATGAAAGTATTGAGAATATTGGAGCATTAGGAGTTTATCTAATGGATGGCACGGGGAAATTTCTTCCTGAAAGTAAAAGAAACCTCCCTACTCCAAAAGTTTCATTTTTAAAACTTACTGGGTTTAATAAGAAGTATTATGCAAGCCATCTTTTGGAAACTTCCAAAGGTGAAATAGAAGTTTTGGTTGGAGCTTTTATGCTTTTAGAAAGGAGTATTTATGAGAAGGTGGGTGGCTTTGATGAAGACTATTTTATGTATGGGGAAGATATAGATCTCTCTTATAAAATCACTAAAGCTGGCTATCGAAACCATTACTTAGGAACAACAACTGTTCTGCATTATAAAGGTGAGAGTACCCAAAAGGATGATGTATATTTTGATCGGTTTTACGGCGCAATGCAGATTTTTTACAAAAAGCATTTTAATAAAAGCTTGTTGTTGGAAAGTTCTGTGTCTGCAGGAGTTGCACTAGCCAAAAAAGTGCAAAGATTTTCTTCTGAAGGAAAATTAGATAAATCGACCAAACCTGAAAGGAGTTATTTTTTCACTGAAAACATTGAATTGCTCGAAAAACTTTCTGAAGCTACTTCCACAGTCTTTCAAATGGCTTCAAAACATGTGCATTCTCAAATTGTTCTTAAGGACAGTCTGTTTGTTTTTGATGCTGAATATATTTCTTATAAGCAAATATTCATATTAATGCAACAGTTAAAAGACAAAGGCAATCTTTTTCGAATTCGTCCTAGTGGTTGTAATTTTATTATTGGAAGCGATCAAAGTGACGAAAAAGGTGGGGTGGTAGTTTTTTAAGAAATTTGAAACCTTTGAAGAACAAATTTTAACTAATTTTGCAAGGTTTTAAGAATAGGCTTATACGCCAACCAAATACGACATTGAAATTATATTATGGCAAGATTTGAATTGAAACTACCCAAAATGGGCGAAAGCGTTGCAGAAGCAACTCTTACAAACTGGCTAAAAGAAGTTGGCGATAAAATTGAGGCCGATGAGGCAGTACTGGAAATCGCTACTGATAAAGTGGACAGTGAGGTGCCCAGCGAGGTAGATGGTGTGTTGATTGAGAAACTTTTCAACATTGATGATGTAGTGCAAGTGGGACAAACCATAGCAATTATTGAAACCGAAGGCGGAAGTAATGAAAGCTCAAAGAAGGAAACTCAAAATGCTTCTGAGACGGTTAATGCTCCCTCTGATGCGGTAAAAGAAGTTGAGAGTCAATTTGAAACTGCAAAACAAATTGTCCAGACCGCAATTGAAAATACAGGTGACCGCTTCTATTCTCCATTGGTAAAAAATATAGCTTCTGAAGAGAATATCTCACAAGAAGAGCTTGATAGGATTACGGGTAGTGGGAAAGATGGCCGAGTAACCAAAAATGATATTTTGGCTTACGTTGAGAATCGTACTTCTGGAAATTTACAGGATTCAGCACCAAAGATGGTTGCTGAAACTAAAAGCGCTATAACAGAGCAGGCAGCAACAAAACCAAAATCTCCAGTTTCAGTAAGTGGAGAAGATGAAGTAATAGAAATGACCAGAATGGGTAAACTTATTGCTCACCACATGGTTGAAAGTACCCAGACTTCTGCCCACGTTCAGTCTTTTGTAGAATGTGACGTTACTAATGTATGGAACTGGAGAAATAAAGTAAAAGGTTCATTCGCTAAACGCGAAGGAGAGAGCCTAACCTTCACTCCGATTTTTATGGAAGCCGTGGCGAAAGCCTTAAAAGACTTCCCAATGATGAATATTGCTGTTGATGGGAATAACATCATTAAGCGCAAAAACATAAATCTTGGAATGGCAGCAGCCTTGCCAGATGGTAATTTGATTGTACCGGTAATTAAAAATGCCGATCGATTAAATCTACTCGGAATGAGTAAAGCAGTAAATGATCTTGCAAGCCGAGCTCGTGAAAACAAGCTTAAACCAGATGATATTCAGGGAGGAACATATACTGTTACAAATGTGGGGACTTTTGGAAGTATTATGGGAACCCCGATTATCAATCAGCCACAAGTTGGTATTTTAGCCTTGGGGGCAATCAGAAAGGTCCCAGCGGTTATTGAAACTCCCGAAGGTGATTTCATAGGTATTCGTTATAAAATGTTCCTTTCCCATAGTTATGACCACAGAGTGGTAAATGGGGCTTTGGGTGGGCAGTTTGTAAAACGAGTAGCAGATTATTTGGAAGACTGGGACGTAAATACAGAGATTTAGCTAAAATAAATTTTAATGAAAAGGGGATTTTGAATTTCAAGTCCCCTCTTTCTTTTTATGGCTATTTCATAACTTCAATAAAAAGTATCTTTGTTTAAATAAATTAGAAAAAATGGAGCTCAATTTAAAAAAACCAATCTGTTTCTTTGATCTTGAAACCACTGGCATTAATGTAGCAAAAGACAGAATTGTAGAGATTGCCATCCTGAAAGTATTTCCTAATGGCAACAAGGAAAGCCATACATGGCGTGTAAACCCAGAGATGCCAATTCCAGAGGAATCTTCTGCAATACACGGAATTACTGATGAAATGGTCGCTAAAGAGCCGACATTTAAAGAATTGGCTCAAAAAGTTTACACTTTAATTAAAGATAGTGATCTTGGGGGGTTCAATTCCAATCGTTTTGATATTCCTTTGCTGGCGGAAGAATTGCTTCGTGCAGAAGTGGATTTTGATATGAAGAAATCACTTTCGGTTGATGTGCAAACCATTTTTCATAAAATGGAAAAGCGTACTTTAGAAGCTGCCTACAAATTCTATTGTGACAAGGATTTAAAAGATGCCCATAGCGCCGCTGCTGATACAAATGCAACTTACGAAGTTTTAAAGTCGCAACTGGATAAATATCCTGATTTACAAAATGACATCAACTTTTTGGCGGACTTTAGTTCACATAAAGACCATGCAGATTTTGCCGGGTTTATAAGTTATAATGAAGATGGAGTTGAGGTTTTTTCTTTTGGAAAATATAAGGGAAATTTAGTTACAGATATTATGGAGAAGGATTCTGGTTATTTTGGGTGGTTATTAAATGCCGATTTCCCACTTTACACCAAAAAGGTTTTAACCCGTATTCGGCTTCAAAAGTTTAATACAAAATTCTAATATCAAGATGAAAATAATATGTATTGGCCGAAACTATGCAGATCATATCAAGGAGCTTGACAGTGCAAAACCGACTGAACCCATAATTTTTTTAAAACCAGATACATCCATTCTTTTAAAGAAACAACCCTTCTTTATCCCAGAGTTTTCAAATGACGTTCACCACGAGGTCGAATTGTTAGTTCGAATAAATAAAATAGGCAAGCATATTGACCAGAAGTTTGCACATAAGTATTATGATGAGATTGGTTTGGGGATAGACTTCACTGCCAGAGATTTACAGACAAAATTGAAGCAAGAAGGTCTACCTTGGGAAAAGGCAAAAGCTTTTGACGGCGCCGCAGTCGTAGGAAATTTCTTAAGAAAGGAGGGGTTTGAAGATATAAATAACATTGAATTTAGCCTGAAACGTAACGGAAAAACCGTCCAAAAAGGCAATTCTATGCTGATGATGTGGAAAATTGATGCTTTAATCGAATATGTTTCAAAATATTTTACCCTGAAAATTGGCGACATTATCTTTACAGGAACTCCTGCGGGTGTTGGCAGCGTTAAAGCTGATGATATATTGACGGGATTTATAGGTAAAATAGAAATGTTTTCCATAAAAGTAAAATAGAAATGACAAAGTATTATGCAAGGGAAAACCTAGAAGAGATTGCAGATGGTGACAATGATTTTTTAATCATTTTGGCACAAACGTTTCTAGAGGAAATACCTACCGATCTAAATTCTATGGAGGAGGCTATTCAAAATGAGAATAGAGAATTAGCCTATCAATTTGCCCATAAAATGAAACCTAATATTGAAATGTTTGGTATTGAGGCTCTTAAAGATATTACTAGTATTGAAACCTGGTCCAAAACTTCTAAAAGTAAAGCTTCAGTAATTCCTTATCTTGAAAATGTATTAGATACTTTGAATCGTGTATTCAATGAGCTGAAGGAAGATTTCCAATTAAAATAATGCTTGCAGAGATTATAACAATTGGCGATGAGATTCTCATCGGCCAGATTATTGATACAAATTCAGCCTTTATCGCGAAAGAGTTGAGTCAAATAGGGATTAAAGTTTACCAAATTACTTCAATTCAGGATGATCGTCTTCATATTTTGCAAGCTTTTGAAGATGCGAAAAAGCGAGTGGACCTTGTTATCATTACTGGGGGGCTTGGACCAACAAAAGATGATATAACGAAACAAACTTTTTGTGATTATTTTGAAGATACTTTGGTTGAGGATCAAAATGTAATTCATAATATTGAGTCTCTCTTCAAAAAATATCAACTTAATAAGCCGTTACCAGCCAATTTCCTGCAAGCAATGGTCCCTTCCAAGGCTATCATATTAAACAACTTGCAAGGTACGGCTCCAGGAATGTGGATGGAGAAAGACAATACCGTTTTTGTTTCATTGCCAGGTGTGCCATATGAAATGAGGCATTTACTTCGGGAAGAAGTATTGCCTAGAAGTATAATACGTTTTAAGAGGCCATTTATTTACCATAAAACACTTTTAACTTATGGAATGGGTGAAAGCGCAATCGCGGAAAGAATCGAGGATTGGGAAAATGCCCTACCCGCGCAAATTAAGCTTGCCTATTTGCCTGCATTAGGAAAGGTTCGTTTGCGGTTGTCCTCTACTAGCGAAGACCAAGCCTTGCTAAAAGAAAGTATTGATAGCCGAATGGAGGTCCTTTATGAAATGCTCTCCGATATCGCTATAGGATATGAAGATGAAACAACCATTGTAGGTAGAATTGCACATATTCTAAATCAAAAGAATCAAACCATAAGTTTAGCGGAAAGTTGTACCGGGGGAGCAATTGCTGAACATATTACTGCTGAGGCTGGGGCTTCTACATTTTTCTTGGGCGGAATCATTCCTTACAAAACCGAGTTGAAAATAAAAATTCTCGGTGTTCCCGAAACACTCATTAAGGAGCATACTGTAGTTAGTATTGAAGTTGCAGAAACTATGGCCATAAATTGTTCTAGGCTTTTCAACACAGATTATGCCATCGCAACTACGGGAATCGCTGGGCCTACAAAAGGTGATGGGGTAGATGATGTGGGTACGGTGTGTATCGCAATTGCTTCCCCGAAAGGAGTTGTTTCAGAAAAATTTGGGTTTGGGAATGATCGTTATCGCGTTATAGAAAAGACTATAAACAAAGCTTTTGAAATGCTTCTAAAAGAAATTTCAAAAAACTAATTTCCTTTTGTTGTACATCACAAAAGAATTTCTTAAATTTGCACCCTGATTTAAAATAACTAATAAAGTTAAGGAAATGTCAAGAGTTTGTGAACTTACCGGAAAGAAAGCGATGGTTGGAAATAACGTGTCGCACGCGATGAATAAAACCAAACGTAAGTTTGATGTAAATTTGCTTAAAAAGCGTTTTTATATTCCAGAAGAAGATAAGTGGGTTACGCTGAGAGTTTCAGCTTCTGCTATAAAAGACATCAATAAAAAAGGTATTTCTGCGGTTATGAAAGAAGCTCGCGAAAAAGGCTTTTTAACTAAATAATTGCAATAATTAATAAAGTCTATTACAATGGCTAAAAAAGGAAATAGAGTACAAGTAATTTTGGAGTGCACAGAGCACAAGGAGTCTGGTCAAGCTGGAACATCTCGTTATATCACTACCAAAAATAAAAAGAATACACCGGACAGAATGGAGTTGAAAAAATTCAATCCTATTTTGAAAAAAATGACGGTTCATAAAGAGATTAAATAATATAAGTCATGGCAAAGAAATCAGTAGCATCATTACAAACAGGTTCAAAACGTTTAACCAAAGCAATTAAAATGGTTAAATCGCCAAAATCAGGGGCATATACATTTACTGAAGCTATAATGGCTCCAGAAATGGTAAACGATTGGTTGAACAAAAAATAACCAACTTAAAATATTGAGATAAAGCCACTTTTTTACGAAGGTGGCTTTTCGTATTTTTGCCTATTAGAAAATAAATTCACCCCTAGTATATTTTTACTAACACTGATAATCGCCAATTGAACGATGAGTCTATTTAAAAAGATATTTTCCAAGGAGAAAAAAGAAACGCTCGATAAAGGACTTGAAAAATCCAAAATCTCCTTTTTCGACAAACTGAGCAAAGCTGTTGCCGGAAAAAGCAAAGTAGATGATGATGTTCTGGATAACCTTGAAGAAGTTCTTGTATCCAGTGATGTTGGAGTAGATACAACTTTAAAAATTATAGATAGGATTGAAGCACGTGTTGCTCAAGATAAATATTTGGGGACAGATGAGCTTAACAAGATTCTACGTGATGAAATTGCTGGGCTTTTAAGCGAGATAGACTCCGGAAACGCTACAGAATTTGAAATTCCACAAAATAAAAAACCATATGTAATGATGGTTGTTGGAGTTAATGGAGTGGGTAAAACCACAACTATCGGTAAGCTTGCCTACCAGTTTAAAAAGGCTGGAAAAACTGTGGTTTTGGGAGCTGCGGATACTTTTCGTGCCGCAGCAATTGATCAGTTGCAAATTTGGGCAGATCGCACTGAAGTTTCTATCGTTAAACAAAGTATGGGTAGTGATCCTGCCAGCGTTGCTTTTGATACGCTTCAGAGCGCCGTAAATCAAAATGCAGATGTGGTCATCATTGATACCGCAGGTCGACTTCACAACAAGGTGAATTTGATGAACGAACTTACCAAAGTAAAGCGCGTGATGCAAAAAGTAATTCCAGATGCACCTCACGAGGTGCTCTTGGTTTTGGATGGTTCTACTGGTCAAAATGCTTTTGAACAAGCGAAGCAATTCACAGCAGCAACAGAAGTAACGTCACTGGCTGTTACAAAATTGGATGGAACTGCAAAAGGTGGTGTAGTAATTGGAATTAGTGATCAGTTCCAGATTCCGGTGAAATATATTGGAGTAGGTGAGGGAATGGAAGACCTTCAAGTATTCAACAAATTTGAGTTTGTGGATTCCTTCTTCAAATAAATAGTCTTAATGAATAAGCAAAAAATCCACAAATATTCATAAAAATATTTGTGGATTTTTTGCTTTATGTCCTGAGACTATTAGTTCTGTAGTTGAATGTCTTATGTCAATTTTAAAGCGTTTCTTTCAACCAGCTAAAAAACTCTCGTTGCCAAACAAGTGCGTTTTGTGGTTGCAACACCCAATGGTTTTCTTCAGGAAGATAGAGAAGTTTACTTTTTATTCCTCTTAATTGCGCGGCTTGAAAAGCTCCCAGACCCTGTTCAATCGGTACGCGGTAGTCTTTTCCACCTTGGATTATCATAATTGGAGTATCCCATTTATCAACATAAGTTGTAGGGTTGAATTCATTAAATGCTTTGTGCGCTTTTGCATTATCCTTTTCCCAGTAAGCGCCACCCATATCGTAATTTACGAAGAATAATTCCTCTGTAGTTCCATACATTGCACGCGTATCAAAAACACCGTCGTGGGCAATAAATGTTTTAAAGCGGCCATCGTGGTTACCTGCCAACCAAAATATAGAGTAGCCACCGAAACTAGCGCCAATAGCGCCTAAGCGATCTTTATCGACATAAGATTCTTTTGAAATATCGTCAATTGCATCTAAGTAGTCTTGCATTGCGCCACCGCCCCAATCACCGCTAATGGCTTCATTCCATTCTACACCGTGTCCTGGCATTCCTCTTCGGTTCGGAGCTACGATTATATAACCTTCCGATGCCATTAATTGAAAATTCCAGCGAGTGGAATAGAATTGTGAAAGTGCCGATTGTGGTCCACCTTGTGCATAAAGTAAAGTTGGGTATTTTTTATTTTTATCGAAGTTTGGAGGAAGTATTACCCAAACTAACATTTGCTTATTGTCTTTGGTTGTAACCATTCTTTTTTCAACCGTTGGCAGATCGAGTTTTCCGTAAAACTCTGTATTTACTTGAGTTAGTTGTTTGAAGGTTTTGCTCTTTAGGTCGAAAGAGAAAATTTCAGAAGCGTGATTCATGTCGGTTCTGGTAACAATTAACTGTCCATTTTGTTCCGCGACGATTCCTGTAACGTCAAATTGACCTTTTGAAAGTTGCTCAACAACTGGCATTTTTTTAGTTTTTCCAGGATGATCTACCTTAAAGATTTGATTTGTTCCATCAACTGGAGCGGTAAAATAAATATTTTTGGTTTTATTTGCCCACATAAAACCATTTACAGTTCCATCCCATTGTGCAGTAAGATTCTGTTTAACTCCATCCTGTAAAACAATTATGTCATTTTTATCGGCCTCATACCCATCAGTTTTCATTTGTAACCATGCTAAAGCACCTTCTTTTGAAAAAGCTGGCTGAGTATCGTATCCTTTGTTTTCTTCAGTAATATTCTCAGTCCTTCTATCTGCTAAATTGAATTTATAAATATCAGTATTTGTACTAACAGCATATTCAGTGCCCGCCAATTTCTTGCTTACATAATAGATGTTTTCACCTTTGGGGTCCCAAACGTAATCTTCATCACCTCCAAATGGAGCTTGCGGAGTATAATATGGTTGTAGTGGAGTAATATCAGTTTCAACTCCAGTTTTCAAATCTTTGTAGAAAACGTGGTTATAACTTCCGTTATTCCATGTGTCCCAATGGCGATAATCTAGAGAAGTATATACATAAGCGTCACTTTTTGGAAGGTCTTTATAAATATCTTTTCCAGTTACATCTTTTACGTGTACTTCTTTGTGCATGAGAAGGTACTGGCCATTTGGAGAAAGATTTTTGTCGGTCACCTTTGCTTCCTCTTTTGTGACTTCTGCAAAATTACCACCAACAACCCGCATCGCGTAATATTTTGAATCGAAGCTATTCTCTTCCATATTCGGAATCGAAACCTTGTAAAACAGAACTTCTCCGTCGTTAGAAATTCCAATAGGGCTTACTTTTTTCACCTGCCACAAAAGCTCAGGAGTCATTGTTTTTTGTGCGAATAAAAAGCTGGTACATAGAAAGGCCAGCAGGAAAGTCATTTTTTTCATCTTTAAATAATTATTTAATTTATAAGAATTGTAAAGTTACTTAAAAAAAGTTGCGGTATACAGTTGCAGTTAGCAGTTTTCGGGGATTGAGGAAATAGAAGTACTTAAATGGATTCTATTCTAATAATTTTAATTTTAGCTTTGAGCGTATAATGCTGAAATAGTTTAAAATGGTTGTATCTTTGCACGCTTTTAAATTCAAGATTATAAATTCTGGAATTTTAGTTCAAAATTGAAATATATGCGTACCAAAACCCTAAAGAAGAATAAAATTAACGTAGTAACCCTAGGCTGCTCGAAGAATGTCTATGACAGTGAAGTCTTGATGGGCCAATTACGGGCAAGCAACAAAGAAGTAGTACACGAGGAAGAGGGAAATATTGTTGTTATTAATACTTGTGGGTTTATCAATAATGCCAAGGAAGAAAGCATAAATACCATTCTTGAATATGTTCAAAAAAAGGAAGAAGGACTTGTAGATAAAGTTTTTGTTACTGGATGTCTTTCGGAAAGGTATAAGCCAGATCTTCAAAAGGAAATTCCCAATGTTGATGAATATTTTGGTACTACAGAACTTCCAGGGCTTTTGAAGGCATTGGGTGCAGATTATAAACACGAATTGATAGGAGAACGAGTAACAACTACCCCAAAAAATTACGCCTATTTCAAAATAGCGGAGGGTTGTGACCGTCCGTGTTCATTTTGCGCTATACCGATTATGCGCGGAAAACACAGAAGTACACCAATGGAAGATTTGGTTACAGAAGCTGAAAAACTAGCTGCAAAAGGAGTGAAGGAGTTGATATTAATTGCTCAAGATTTGACCTATTACGGATTAGATTTATACAAAAAACGAAATCTTGCAGAATTGCTTCAAAAACTTGCAAGAGTTGAAGGTATTGAATGGATTCGATTGCACTATGCTTTTCCAACAGGTTTTCCGATGGACGTTTTGGAAGTGATGCGGAACGAACCAAAAATCTGTAACTATTTGGATATTCCATTACAGCATATATCAGATTCAATATTGAAATCGATGCGTCGCGGAACTACCAAAGCGAAGACGACCAAATTGTTGGAAGAGTTTAGAGCTGCCGTTCCAGACATGGCAATAAGAACAACTTTAATCGTTGGATATCCAGGCGAGACGGAAGAAGATTTCCAAACATTAAAACAATGGGTTAAGGAAATGCGTTTTGAGCGCTTGGGCTGTTTTACTTACAGTCACGAGGAAAACACACACGCCTACAATCTAGAAGATGATGTGCCTGAAGAAGTTAAAATGGATCGTGCCAATGAGATTATGGAAATTCAATCCCAGATTTCTTGGGAATTGAACCAACAGAAAATAGGTAAGGAATTTCGAGTAGTGATTGACAGAAAAGAAGGCGGCTATTTTGTTGGAAGAACAGAGTTTGACAGTCCAGACGTGGATAACGAAGTTTTGATAAACGCTGAAAATGATTATTTGCGCGCCGGCGAATTCTTCAATGTTAAAATTACTGCAGCGGAGGATTTTGATCTTTACGCTGAAGTTATTTAATTGATATTTTAACTCAGTAGAAATATTTTAAGCGTTGAGCTTTATATTGAGTTTTGCTAGACTTGATCTTTTTAGGAAGAACAACTATTCCAAGGTGTTTTGAGGATGGCTTCAAAATCTTGATTCCAGTCTTTACATATATTGCTCGATTGACTATATTTGAAAGAAACTTGAACATCATGACAACTTCGCAGAGATTTAGATTTCCCAAAACCGTTGTTTTCATTTTTACAATAGTTTCAATTTTGGTAATATTGTTGAGTTATTTTCTCTATTATCGAGTGGATAATTCTTTCTGTGCAGACAATTTGATGGTGGCGCAGGCTGTGGCCTTGGGTTTTCAACTTATACTTAACTATATCAATTACCGTTCATTCCGAAAAATAGTTATCCTTTCCACCTTGTTTGTCAGCTCCGCCATACTTTTGGGTGTGCTTTCTTCCTTTTTCTATTTTAGGTTTATGTGCAATATCTTTGGGTAACTAGTATTTTAATAAATAACAGAATTTGAAACAACTCTTAATCATTGGCCATACCTTCCCCGAGCCCAGTACTACCGCAGCGGGAAGCAGGATGATGCAATTGATTGAATTGTTTTCCGAAGAAGGGTTTCAAATAACTTTCGCTAGTACGGCGGCCATCTCTGAAAAAACCATCGATCTTAAAGAACGGTGCATTTCAGTAAAAAATATTCAGTTGAATGATGCTTCTTTTGATGAATTTATAAAAGAACTGAATGCAGAAGCCGTCATTTTCGACCGTTACATAACCGAAGAACAATTCGGTTGGCGTGTTTCAGAACAATGTCCAAATACTTTAAAATTACTCGATACCGAAGATTTACATTTTCTACGGAAGGCTAGGGAAGAAGCAATAAAAACGAATAAGCCAGTTTCCGAAGCAAAGCTGTTTTCAGAAATCGCCAAAAGGGAACTTGCAAGTATTTTGCGATGCGATCTTTCGCTTATTATTTCAGAATATGAAATGAATTTGTTGAAGGAAACCTTTAAGATCCCGTCGCAAATAATTTATTACCTGCCTCTATTCTTCGCAACAAATAATAACGATACTCAAATAAAGACTTTTAAGGAACGGCAGAATTTTATTACTATCGGCAATTTGCTACACGCACCAAATGTTGATTCAGTTTTACAGTTAAAGGAATTCTGGCCGGGGATAAAAGAGCGATTTCCCGAAGCCGAGCTTCATATTTTCGGAGCGTATGCCCCACAACAAATTCTTCAACTCAACGATAAAAAGGAAGGTTTTATAATAAAAGGATGGGTAGAAGATTTAGAAAAAGTATTGAAAACCTATCGTGTGCTGCTGGCTCCAATCCGTTTTGGCGCTGGACTTAAAGGTAAACTTTTGGATGCGATGTATTTTGGATTGCCTTCAGTAACGACACAAATTGGAGTTGAGGGATTATGTGGAGACTTTCCTTTTGGGGGTGAAACGACTTCTTCTAAGGAAAGCTTTATCAACAGTGCAATACGATTGTATTCCGAAGAGATAGCTTGGCAGGAAGCACAGCAAAATGGTTTTAGAATTATTCAAGAACGTTTTCGAAAAATACTTTTCCGTAAAGAATTTAAATCACTTATTAATGAGCTTTTATTAAATCTTGAAACACATCGTCAGGAGAATTTTATAGGGCAAATATTGCAACACCACACTTTACAAGGTACAAAATATATGAGCAAATGGATTGAAGTCAAGAATGCAAGTTCACAAAATGCTTCTCCAGTTTGTTTCGCTAATACCGATGAGGTTCGGGGGGAATATAGGCAGTAATTTTCGTGAATTTTTCTTTATTTTTGTCTCTATTATTCCCACTCTATGAAAGACAATAATCCAAATTTTTCCAAGGCTATTTTCGAACTAGAAGAAGACCGTCCAGGAACGAAAGGTGCTTTTTGATAAAATAAATCATTTTACTGAAGAATTCTTAGAGAGCCTTCCCGAGCGAAAAGTTTTCAATTACAATACACATCAGGCCACGGATGCTGATAGTTTTTTCAGTATAGATGGTCAAAAATCTTCTTTAGATAGGGTATTGGGATTTTTTGAGGAACGGGTTCTGAATACTGGGTTAAACCCTACTTCTGGTGGACATGTGGGGTACATTCCGGGTGGGGGAATTTTCAGTTCCGCAATTGCAGACTATTTGGCTGCCGTTACCAATAGGTATGCTGGGGAGTTTTATGCTTCTCCTGGCGCTGTTTGGATGGAAGATGACCTTATAGATTATGGAGTCCATTTTCTCTTTGTCGCTGTTCGCTTGAATGTCTATCCGTATTACACTTTTTGGTAAGAAGACGGTCTCGATATTCTTTTCTCCGTTGATTTTCATGCTTTTAATAAGTCTTTGGATTTGTATCCAATTAAAAAAGTTTTGATATGCTGCTTCTGTCAATTCGGGTGTCCGTTATTTTAGATGAAAATTCTCTGAAAGGGTTACAAAAAGAAATTTTATGAAGCAGTGCTACCATTTTGGAGATATTGAACATTGGTTAGAGTTTCGACACGAAAAGAATCACATTAAAAATAATCGCTAGCTCCTAAAATGACCTTATCTTTAGAGATTTTCATTTTAAGATGAGGCAAACTATTTTTGAGTTTATAGAGATTTTTAGGAATTTCCTAAAACGTACTTTTCGGAAAGACAATCCTAAACTTCCTTATATAATTATCGTTCTTGTTGCACTTATAGTTGTAGTTCTTGGGATAAGTATTTTTATCGAACTGACTGAAATTTTAAAAGAAGATATGTTGGGACAATATGACCAACAGATTTCAGATTTTATTATTTCCTATCGTACACCCATCCTCACCAATTATTTTATTTTTATAACCAATGTAGGAGATTTTTATGGCTACTTAATTATGGTGATTATTGCCATACTTGTAACTGTGTTATATTTTAAGAATTGGAAATATATTCTGCAAACAATATTCGTATTGTTATTAGCGTCAATTTCCAACGTGATGCTGAAGCGCATAGTGGATCGTGCCAGACCGGGAATTGAACATATGGTAGTTGTAGAGACCTTAAGTTACCCCAGCGGTCATGCAATGAGTGCTATGGCTTTCTATGGATTCTTAATCTATCTATTCTCTAGATTTAAGATAAATATTATACTTAAATATGGAATCATTCTTCTACTAGTAGTGATTATTTTGAGTATTGGTATTAGTCGAATATACTTAGGTGTGCATTTTCCTTCCGATATTGCTGGTGGATATATTGCCGGTTTAATATGGGTATTTTTCTGTATTCTATTATTTAATTTGGGAGAAGTTTTTCGGAAAGATCCACAGGTGTAAAGAAATTTTGCATCTAAAAATGTAGTACCATTAATTACTCTTTTTATTTCCTTTAAAAACATAAGCTAAGATAAAATCTGTTAATTAGCTTTGTTTAGCAACTTAGAGTACCTTTAATCTGTCCGCTTTTTGAGAAGTTTTATTTTTTGAAAGACGGTTTACTTTATTCTGACTAAAATTGATTTCACAATTCTAAGAAATGATCAAAAAAAGATTAATACAAATTATTGGATTGATAGTTTTTGGGACGCTGATATTGATTTTATTTTCAAATTATACAATAACAGAATCTACCAAGAACAAGACTTTTTCCGATATTTCGGCCATACAAAAGAATAGAGTTGGATTGCTTTTGGGCACTTCAAAATATTATAAGGAAGGAGGCATAAATCTATATTTTAAATATAGAATAGATGCTGCAGTAGCACTTTATAACCAAGATAAAATCGATTTCATTTTAGTGAGTGGCGACAATGGTACTCTAAATTATAACGAACCTATAACCTTCAAAAAAGAACTGATAAAGAGAGGAATTCCAGAAGAAGTTATCTTTTTGGATTATGCCGGATTTAGAACTTTGGATTCTGTTGTACGGGCCGAAGCAATATTCGGACAAAAAAACATTACAATTATATCGCAGCAATTTCATAATGAAAGAGCGATTTATATCGCTGGAAAAAGAGGAATAAATGCAATTGGTTATAATGCAAGGGATATCGACGGGAAAAGTGGTTTTAAAGTGAAATTAAGAGAGTATTTCGCTCGAACAAAAGCTTTTTTAGATGTCGTCTTCAATGTTGAACCGAAATTTTACGGTGAAAAAATTGAAATTAAAAGAATTAAAAAACCCAATATACTCATAATTGACGAGTGTCAAGATTAAGGTAAATGAAATGGATTTTAAATATATAGATGAACAGATATTCACTAATATCAATTATTCAGAGAGGCCATTAGAAGTAGCGGAGTACGAATATTGTGATTTCACTAATTGTAATTTCTCAAACAGCAGGCTTTCGGAAATCAGAT
Organism: Aequorivita sp.; assembly: GCA_034675805.1. Taxonomy (GTDB): domain Bacteria; phylum Bacteroidota; class Bacteroidia; order Flavobacteriales; family Flavobacteriaceae; genus Aequorivita. The sequence continues at coordinate 3,034,806 of JAUCCX010000001.1, forward strand.
TTTTGAAATGTAAATTTGTGGATTGTAATTTTAGCAATGCCAATTTGGCAAACGTATCCCTTCAGGATGTCCATTTTAAAAACTGTAAGATGTTAGGTTTACGGTTTGATGCTTGCAATGAATTTGGTTTTGCTGCGGTTTTCGATACTTGTCAATTAGATCATTCTATTTTCTTTAAATTGAAATTGAATAGAAGTTCTTTTTTAAACTCACAATTGCAAGGTGTAGATTTCAGCGAAGCAGATTTAAAAAACTCCAAGCTCAGTGGTTGCGACTTGAAGGATGCCACTTTCCAAAACACGAACCTAGAAATGGTAGATTTACGAAATGCAACCAACTATTCCATAAATCCCGAACAGAATCGCATAAAAGGAGCGAAGTTCTCATTGGCAGAGGTTATTGGCCTATTGTGTAAATATCAGATAAAAATTGAAAGGTGATTTTAATCCTATTGTGTATTCTTGCACTTTACCATAGATATCAGGGACAACTCATAAATCAACCATATCTTTGTTTGCCTTGGGACAACTCCGAGTAATAACACGTCTGGTCGATAGCGAAAGAACAATTCTTTCATTTGTTTCAATTTACAACATCTCAGGTCTCACGTATCAAGTCTCAAATCTATTTTCCGTACTTTTGTGAAGCATTGAAAAAGAACCCATGAACTTCAAAATAGCTACAGAATTTCAACCTGCCGGAGACCAGCCACAGGCTATAAAAGCCTTGGTGGAAGGTCTGAATTCTGAAGAAAAATACCAAACCTTGTTGGGTGTGACTGGCTCAGGAAAAACTTTTACCGTTGCGAACGTTGTTCAGCAGGTGCAAAAGCCAACCTTAGTTTTGGCTCACAACAAAACCCTGGCGGCCCAGCTTTATACGGAGTTCAAAAACCTTTTTCCCGACAATGCGGTAGAGTATTTTGTTTCTTATTACGATTACTATCAACCCGAAGCTTTTATTCCTAGCAGCGGCACCTATATTGAAAAAGATCTTTCCATTAACGAAGAGATTGAAAAAATGCGACTTAGTACAACTTCCTCGTTGCTTTCTGGTAGGAGAGATGTAATGGTGGTGTCCTCGGTTTCGTGTCTCTATGGTATCGGGAATCCTGCAGAATTTCAGAAAAATGTAATCAATTTGGAAAAAGGGCAGACCATTTCGCGTACCAAATTGTTGCATCGATTGGTACAAAGTCTTTATTCTAGAACTGAAGCAGAATTCAACCACGGTCGTTTCAGAATAAAAGGAGATACCGTAGATGTTTTTCCGGGTTATGCGGATGATGCTTTCAGAATCCATTTTTTTGGTGACGAAATTGAAGAAATTGAAGTGTTTGATCCCCTGAACAATAATATAAAAGCCAAATACGACAGATTGAATATCTATCCGGCAAATATGTTCGTAACCTCGCCAGATGTTTTGCAAGGAGCCATTCGTGCTATTCAGGATGATTTGGTTTTGCAAATAGAATATTTTAAGGAAATAGGAAAGCATTTGGAAGCAAAACGCTTAGAAGAACGTACCAATTTTGATCTTGAAATGATCCGTGAATTGGGATATTGTAGTGGAATAGAAAACTACTCACGTTATTTAGACCAGCGTCTTCCTGGAACACGCCCTTTCTGTCTTTTGGATTACTTTCCGAAAGATTATTTAATGGTTGTGGACGAAAGTCACGTCTCGATACCGCAGGTTGGAGCGATGTATGGTGGTGACCGCTCTCGAAAGGAAAATTTAGTTGAATACGGTTTCCGTTTGCCAGCCGCAATGGATAACCGCCCATTGAAATTTGAGGAATTTGAAGCTTTGCAAAATCAAGTTATTTATGTAAGTGCAACACCTGCAGATTACGAACTGGAAAAGAGTGGCGGTGTTTATGTTGAGCAGATTATTCGCCCAACTGGTTTGCTTGATCCACCAATTGAGGTACGTCCGAGCTTAAATCAAATTGACGATCTGTTGGAGGAAATTCATCTTCGCATAGAGAAGGATGAACGTATTTTGGTAACTACTTTGACCAAGAGGATGGCAGAAGAACTAACAAAGTATTTAGTTAGAGTGCAAATCCGTACACGCTATATTCATAGTGATGTTGATACTTTGGAACGTGTCGAAATTATGCAAGATTTGCGTTTAGGACTTTTTGATGTATTAGTAGGAGTGAACCTATTGCGGGAAGGACTGGATTTACCTGAAGTTTCCTTGGTAGCAATCCTTGATGCAGATAAAGAAGGTTTTTTAAGAAGTGAGCGCTCGTTGACACAAACCGTAGGTCGGGCTGCGAGAAACTTGAACGGAAAAGCCATCATGTATGCTGATAAAATAACAAATAGTATGCAGAAAACTATTGATAGTACAAATTATAAAAGGGAAAAGCAGTCTGCCTATAACAAAGAACACGGCATTACCCCGACAGCAATCAAAAAGTCTTTCGAAAACTCACTAACAAAATCAAAACAAGCAGCCTATACTTTTGAAAATGCTGAAAGCCTTGCCGCCGAATCGGAAGTGGAATATTTAAACAAAGCTCAAATTGAAAAGAAAATCCGTGATACTAGAAAAGCGATGGAAAAATCTGCAAAAGACTTAGATTTTATGATGGCAGCCAAGCTTCGGGATAAAATAAAAACGTATCAAAAACAATTAGAGGAGGTTTAAATTGTTTTATGTTCAAGATTCAAATTTCGAGATTTCTATATTGAGTATGCCATATTATCACTCCCGAATCATTTAATCTCGAATTTACTAATCCTCAAATCGCTATAGAATAAATTTAAAACTTTACGATGTCCTTAACGTCTATCCTTAAGCCTATTTTGTATTTTTCACTTTCTATGGCTTCAGCGCAAAATATCGACTTTGAAAATAAAGTTATCCCCGACAATATAAAACAAGAAGCCTTGGAGGCACTTTCATTTTATCCAGAACTTGCAGGAACTGCGATTGCGTTCAAATTCAAGGATAAGATTAAGAAATCTACAATGCAGGCTCAACCGCGCTTTGCGAGTTTTTTTAAGCGAAAGGAAAACCGGGAGTATGTAATTCTTATAAGCCGAAGCATTCAGATTGAAGGTGAGAGTTTTACAATGGATGATATTCCTTCAGATGTAAAAGTTGGGTGGATTGGTCATGAATTGGGCCATGTAATAGATTACAGCGGTAGAACCAATCTGGGAATGTTGATTTTTGGGATAAAATATCTTTTCTCTTCAATACATATAAAGGAAGTAGAACGTGCGGCCGATACCTACGCTATTTCCCACGGAATGGGAGATTACATTTTGAAGACGAAGAATTTCATTTTAGAAAACGCTAATCTTTCTGGAAGATATAAAGATCGAATCCGCAGATTATATATTTCTCCTGAAGAGGTAATGGAACTTATAAACGAAAACAAGGTCCATACGGACCCAGAAATTGTAGAAATAGAGGATTAGCTTTTATAACTTTTTCTGAGAATTTACAAATTCTTCCCAATGCGCAAACTTTTCTTCGCCCATAACTTTTTCCATTTTCACCTGTCCGCCTTTCTTTTTGTTTTTAGCATTCCATTCGTGAAAGATTCCTGGATCTATGGTCGTTACTTTAACACCTTTGAGGGCTTTTGAACGTGCAACGGAGTAATTCTTATTAGCTTCCTTTAATGCTTCGTCTAATGCATTTGCAATTTCTTCAGAATTGATTTCGGTTTCAGATCCTAAATACCAATGATGATAAAATTCGCCGTCAATCTTAACCGCGGCCAGAGTAAATTCTGGAATTTTAATATCAAATTTTTCTTCCATATCACATAAAGCGACTTCCATTTTGTTTACGGATAACTGAGAGCCAACTACGTTTAAAAAGAATTTGGTACGGCCAGTGATTTTGATTTCTGCTTTTTCTATATCCGTAAAAGCAATGGTATCTCCAATTAAATATCGCCAAGCCCCAGAGACGGTACTGATTATTAAAACATAATCTGTTTCCAGTTCAACCTCGGCCAGGGTTAGGGCAGGGGCATCCTGCGATATTGAACCATCTTCGTTGATATATTCAGGTTGAAAAGGTACAAATTCAAAGTAGATTCCATTGTCGGTTACTAATTTCATTGAAGTGGTGTCTGGTCTGTTTTGAAAGGCCAAAAAACCTTCCGAAGCCAAATAGGTATCTATTATAATAATAGGATGATCCAGCAACTGATTAAAACTTTTCTCATATGGCTGAAAAGCCACGCCGCCTGTAGTATAAACTAGTAGATTAGGCCAGATTTCGTGAATATTTTTCACGTTGTGATATTCGATCACTTTTTTGAGCATGAGCTCCATCCATGAGGGAATTCCACTTAACGCACCGATATCCCAATCACGAGCACGTTTAGCGATGATATCTACTTTTTCATCCCAGTCTTCCATCAATGCAATTTCTTCTCCTGGCTTATAAAAACCTCGAAACCAAAATGGAATATTGCTGGCACTGATACCACTAATTTCGCCTTCCAGGAATTGATTTTGTTCTTCTAGGTTTGTGCTACTACCAAGCATCATAATCTCCTTTTCATAGAAACCAGATGGGATTTTGAAATTGGTAAGTGCTCCAACCTGTTTGATGCCAGTCGAGCGAATTGCTTCTATCATTTCATCAGTAACCGGGATTTTCTTAGACGTTTTCCCTGTGGTCCCACTGCTTCGAGCGAAATATGTTGGGCATCCAGGCCAGGCAATATCTTTTAAACCTTCTTGGGTTTTGTTCCACCATTCAGTTTCCATTTGATGGTAATCGAAATAGGGTAATTTTTCCGAAAATGTTTTTTGGATATCCTCAGCCTCTAAAATTTTTGAAAAACCATAGTACTTTCCGAAAGCGGTATCTTTAGCTTTTTCCAATAAATATTTTAAGACTTCTTTTTGCGATTCAATGGGCGATTTTTCAGAAATGATTGTTCCACGAAGGTCAATCGCTGTTTTGATGATTGAGCCGAGTATAGCCATATAGATTTTGTTTTTTGAAAACTACGATTTTTGTCTAAAAAATAATACGTGTTTAAATCAATTTTAACCTTTTTAATTTTGTAAACGTAACAGTATCTTTACAAAAAAAAATATATGCACCATCCAGATTCTGTCAGAATTAATAAAGCCATCAGTGATAGTGGGTTTTGTTCCCGCCGCGAAGCGGATACTTTAATTGAAAAAGGGCGTGTGACCATAAATGGTGAGAAAAGTACACTCGGTGATCGTGTGATGCCTAATGATGAAGTCCGAGTTGATGGAAAATTGATTACAGAAAATGAAAATCTAGTTTATATAATGCTGAACAAACCAATTGGCATTACCTGTACTACTGATACCCGCTTTGATGATAACGTTGTTGATTTCATAAATCATCCTGAACGTATTTTTCCTGTTGGAAGATTGGATAAACCCAGTGAAGGTTTGCTTTTACTCACCAATGAAGGGGATATTGTAAACAAAATTCTTCGAGCCGGAAACAAACACGAAAAGGAATACATTGTAAAAGTAGATAGGCATGTTACCGACGAGTTTATTAAACGAATGGGCTCGGGAATACCAATATTGGATACAGTCACGAAACGCTGCAAAGTGGAACGATTAAGCCGATTTGAATTTAAGATATTTTTAGTTCAGGGTTTAAACAGACAAATTCGAAGAATGTGCGAATATTTGGGATATGAAGTTGTGGCCCTACAGCGAATTAGAATAATGAATTTAGAATTAGGTGATTTACCTGTTGGTCAGTGGCGGGATCTTACAGAAGAAGAATTAAAAATATTAAAAGACTCGGTTAAGGACAGTGATGGTTCACCAAAGAGTTATCCTGAAAATAACCGACAGAAGCCTGAGGAAAAAAAGCCGGAAGTAAAAAGACGAGAGGAACGAAAGTTAAAAAGGGAGCAAAAAAGTAAAGAGGGAAAACGGAGAAGAGGACCGAATTAGCACTATGAAAAAACCGCGTACCGATTGAGTAGCACGCGGTCATTTTCAACTAACTAACCAAATTAAATTTCAATTATGAAATCTCAACCATTTTCTTCAATGCTTTTTTCTCTTCCATTTTTGGGAGTGTAACCCGAAGGACTCCATTTTCGTAATTAGCCTGAATATTTTCAGTTTGAATATTTTCAGGAAGCTTGAAAGAACGTTCAAAACTTGTGTAATTAAACTCTCTTCTACTGAACCTCGAATTTTCTGACTCTTCTTTCTTTTCCTCTACCCGTTTTGAAGTGATTCGGAGCGTATCTTCCTCAACCTCAATCGTAAAGTCGTCTTTTTTTAATCCTGGTGCCGCTAATTCGACTACAAAATTCGGGAATTTATCAATGATATTTACAGCCGGAATGCTAAATGTTTCATAATTGTTTAAAGCATCAAGCCTGTTTTCTAAAAATAAATTTCCCAAAATTTCTGGTAGCCAGACGTTGTTTTTATTAACTGTTTTCATATCTATAATATTGTATTATTTTTTCACTAATTTCAATTACTCAATAGTCAATAACAATTCCATTGTTCAAAACAGGACATTATGACTGTTTTTAGATAGTGTAACTGTCGTTTTGTCTTATAAATGCATCCAATGAAACATTTTGTTATACGTATAGCTACTTTTTTTCGGACTGTAAAAAGTAAAATAGCTTTTTATCCTTCGCTCATTGCGATTGGTGGATTCTTTTTAGCACTTGGAATGATAATTCTGGAGAAACATGGGATTTCTCGAGATATTCTCAGAGTTTTCCCGATGCTAATGGTTGAAGATGGAGATACTGCGCTCAATGTGCTTAGTACCTGCATTGGTGGACTGATCTCAATGATGGTTTTTAGCTTTTCTATGGTGATGCTTTTATTGAGTCAGGCTTCCAGTAACTTTTCACCGCGTCTGCTTCCGGGACTTATTTCCAATAAGAGGCACCAAATTATATTAGGTATTTTCTTAGGAACAATCGTTTATAACATTTTTACATTGTTTTCTGTTAATACTAGTGAAGAGAAATATACGCTTCCTGGCTTTTCGATATTACTAGGTGTATTCTTTACTATTGTTTGTCTTTCTGCTTTTATATTTTTTATTCACAATATTTCTCAGAGTATTCAGATTAATAATATTATGGATGGGATTTATGATGAGGCTACAGATCGTCTAAATGAAGTTATTGAGGCTGAAGAGAAAGCTGCCAGTGTGCCTGTTTCTTATTTTTCAAATACTTCGGAATGGCATAGTTATACATCTACCAGGGGTGGTTATTTTCAGAATATCTCCATCAAGAATATAACCGATATCTGTAAGAAGAATGATGTGAAGATATACATAACAGTGCCGAAAGGATTGTTTGTTTTGAAAAACAATTCGATTTTAAAAACCAATAAGGCATTAGATGATAAAACTGTAGGCGATATATGTTCAAACATAAACTTTGCACGTGGGGAATACATCCGTGACAATTATACTTTAGCCTTTAAACAGATTACAGAAATTGCTGTAAAAGCAATGTCTCCTGGGATAAATGATCCAGGGACTGCTATTAATGCCATAGATTACTTAACTGAACTTTTTTCGTTACGGATGAGGAAAAAGGATACTGGCGTTATTTCTAGAGATGGAGAAACATATATAAAAATTGCTATTATTCAGTTTGGGGAATTGGTATATAATGTTATGGCGTCCTTGCGCACCTATTGTAAGCATGATCCTATAGTGATGCAGAAACTTATTGGCATGCTTAGGTATCTGCAGGATCAACCCACAACAGATGATTCTTATACAGTTACAATTAATAAAGAATTGAAAGTGTTAATCGATGATATGGATTTTGACTCTGAAAAGGATGAGCAGGTTCTCAGGGCGTTGGCTGAATGAAAAAGAGGCTAAAATAAAAGCCTTCCAATATTTTTTGGAAGGCTTTTTAAATTGTTTTCTTATATCTAATTAAGAAAGTACTTCTTTAACTTTATCTGCAGCTTCTTGAAATTCGATAACACTGTGAACGTCTAGTCCGCTATTATCTATCAATTCTTTTGCGATATCAGCATTAGTTCCTTGTAAGCGTACAATGATAGGCACATGTATAGTCCCCATGTTTTTGTAGGCATCGACAATTCCTTGAGCTACACGGTCGCAACGAACGATTCCCCCAAAAATATTAACCAAAATTGCTTTAACATTTGGATCTTTCAAAATTAGTTTGAAAGCGGCCTCAACACGCTCGGCATTTGCAGTTCCTCCTACATCAAGAAAGTTTGCAGGCTCGCCACCGGCTTGTTTAATAAGGTCCATTGTCGCCATTGCAAGTCCTGCTCCGTTTACCATACAGCCCACGTTTCCGTCAAGATCTACATAGTTAAGTCCTTTTTCTTGTGCTTCAACTTCTACAGCATTTTCTTCACGTATGTCCCGCATTGCCAAATAATCTTTATGACGATAAAGTGCATTGTCGTCAATACTTACTTTTGCATCAACTGCAATAATTTTATCATCACTAGTTTTTAAAACGGGGTTTATTTCAAACAAAGATGAATCAGACTCGTTGTAAGCTTTATAAAGTGCAGTAACGAATTTTGTCATTTCCTTAAAGGCTTTTCCGCTTAATCCAAGATTGTAAGCTACTCGCCTTGCTTGAAAACCTAAAAGGCCAACTGCAGGATCGATTTCTTCAGTAAAAATCAGATGTGGTGTTTCTTCAGCAACGGTTTCAATATCCATTCCTCCTTCAGTAGAATACATAATCATATTTCTACCGGTAGAACGGTTTAAAAGAACACTCATATAGTATTCTTCAGGTTCACTATCACCAGGATAATAAACGTCTTCAGCAACCAAAACTTGGTGTACCTTTTTTCCTTCCGCAGAAGTTTGCGGAGTAATAAGGTTCATCCCAATAATTTTTCCTGCGATATCTTCAACTTCCTGTAAATTCTTTGCAAGTTTTACACCTCCACCTTTTCCACGGCCACCGGCGTGAACTTGGGCCTTAATAACGTGCCAGCTTGTTCCGGTTTGCTCTGTTAGTTTTTTTGCGGCTTCCACTGCCTCTTTTGGGGTGGTGGCCACGATACCGCGTTGTATTTCAACGCCGAAACTGTTTAAAATTTCCTTTCCTTGATATTCGTGTAAATTCATAGTTGCGGTTTTGTACTTGTTTATGGAATGCAAAAATAACAAATGTCATAGGAATGCGCTAATGTTTTTTAAGTCATTCCTCTCTAAGTTTTTATAGTATTACTGAAAATGAAAAATTAAGTGATAATTAATGAGAAATTGTTGAATACATCCCTATTTTTACGACTTAATTTTTAAAAATTTATTCTTTATACGATGAAAAATCAAGACCTATTGGCAATTGCCCAAGAATTTGGAAGCCCTGTTTATGTTTATGATGCCGCAATAATTGAAAAGCAGTATAAACGTCTAACCAGTGCATTTGATAAGGTCGAGAAGTTAAAGATAAATTATGCCGTGAAGGCACTTTCCAATATTTCTATATTAAAATTACTTGTTAATCTGGGAAGTGGTTTGGATACAGTTTCCATTCAAGAAATAATGCTTGGGTTGGAAGCCGGTGCAAAACCAAAGAACATAATCTATACACCTAACGGGATTTCTTTAGAAGAAATAGAGAAAGCCGCAAAATTGGGAGTTCAGATCAATATCGATAATCTTTCTATTTTGGAACAATTTGGAACAAAGCATCCCAAAACTCCAGTTTGTATTCGTATAAATCCACATGTTATGGCTGGAGGAAATGCCAATATCTCAGTGGGCCATATTGACAGCAAATTTGGTATTTCAATCCACCAAATGCCACTATTAAAGAGGATAGTTGAAAACACAGGGATGAACATTAACGGAATTCATATGCACACGGGCAGTGATATTCTTGATATTGATGTGTTTTTATACGCTTCTGAAATACTTTTTAATGCTGCCGAAAATTTTGACAATCTTGAGTTTATCGACTTCGGGAGTGGTTTTAAAGTACCCTATAAAAAAGATGATATTGAAACCAACGTGGAAGAACTTGGTAAGAAACTGAGTAAACGTTTTAATGAATTTAGCAAGAAATACGGTAGAAAGCTTACGTTGGTATTTGAGCCGGGTAAGTTTTTGGTGAGTGAGGCTGGACAGTTTTTAGTAAAGGTAAATGTGATAAAGCAGACAACTTCTACGGTTTTTGCGCAGGTGGATAGTGGGTTCAATCATTTAATTCGTCCTATGTTTTACGGGTCGAAGCACGAAATATATAATGTTTCCCGCCCTCATGGGAGAGATCGATTTTACACTGTAACGGGTTACATTTGTGAGACAGATACTTTTGCAAACAATAGACGTATTCCTGAAATTCACGAAGGAGATATTCTTTCTTTTCACAATGCTGGGGCGTATTGCTACACAATGTCTAGTAATTACAATTCTCGTTATCGCCCGGCGGAAATTCTTTGGTATAAAGGCAAAGCGCATTTGATAAGAAAGAGAGAGACGTTTGAGGATATTATGAGAAATCAAATTGTGATGGAATTGTAATTTCATCAAATTCCTTATATAACGATTTTCCTTTTGAATAAAAACCATAGATTTGTTTAGATTCAGTTAAATAAAATTAGACACAATAATAAGGTTGGAAAGTTCTTTTTCTGGTTCTTCGGAACAAAATTTAGACGCAATTATTATAGGCAGTGGGGTTGGCGGACTTGCCGCGGCTATCTGCTTGGCTCGTGCAGGCCAAAAGGTTTTGGTTTTGGAGCAGCACGATGTTCCAGGTGGCTGGTGCCATAGTTTCTACTTAAACGGGCATCGTTTTACACCTGGTGTTCATTATGTGGGTCTTTTGGAAAAAGGGCAGTCTACGGCCCAACTTTATGAAGGATTAGGTGTTGCTGACGACCTTACTTTTTTTAGGATGAATCCTTTGGCCTATGAGCACGTATATATAGGAGATGAGCGTTTTGATTTTCCGGGAAATTTTGATGATTTGGTTGCCGCACTTATTGAGAGGTTTCCAAAGGAGGAAAAAAATATAGAAAAGTACTTAAACCTGGTTAGGAACGTAAGTGCAGAATTACAGCTCCTTCCTCATGTAGAAGGATTTTGGCAGCACCTCACCATTCCCTTCCGAACAAAGAATATGGGGAAATATGCGCTTTTCAGCTTAAAGCGGGTAATTGATTGGTACATAAAAGATCCACTTCTAAAAAAAATACTAAACATCCAGTTTGGCGATCACGGGCTTGCGCCTGCAAAGGCTAGCTTTCCACTGCATTGCGCGGTAATGGATCATTATTTCAGCGGTGGGTTTTATCCGTGTGGTGGCGGTGGCGCAATTGTTAAGTCGATGACAGCTGCAATTAAGAAATATAACGGTGAGGTGAGGACCCAGCAATCAGTTAAAAAAATCTTATTGGAAGGTGAGCGAAAGAAAACCGCTGTGGGCGTGGAACTTGAAAGTGGGGAGAAGATATTTGCAAAACGTATAATTTCAAATGCCGATCCAAATATTACATATCTCAACTTAGTTGGTGAAGAAAATTTAAGTAGAAGACTGAAGAGGAAATTGAATAAAACCAAATATTCGTGTACTTCATTAATGCTTTTTTTAACTTTAGCTATGGATCTACGGGCTTTTGGAATGGATTCTGGTAATATTTGGCTTATGCCAAACGAAGATCTCGATCAGGTTTATGAGCAAATGATGCTACCAGATATGACTACGGATGATGCGTTTCAGGGTATGTTCATCAGTTGTACAACCCTAAAGGATCCATCAAGTTTTGATGGGAAACACCATTGTATAGAGGCGATCACTTATTTGGATTATAAAAGTTTTGAAAAATTCAAGAATGAAACAGACCCTCGCTCTGCAGAGTACCTTCAATTTAAGGAGTTGCTTACGGAGAAAATGGTCAAAACCTTGGAGAAAATTATCCCCGATATTCGTATGAATATTGTCCACAAAGAATTAGGCACACCGATAACCAATGAATACTATATAAATACTACTAGAGGAAGTGTTTACGGGACCGAGAAAAAATTCACACAGATTGGCCCCTTTGCATATAAAGCGAAAAGTGAAATAGAGAATCTGTATTTATGTGGTGCAAGTATTGTTAGCCATGGTGTTGCGGGTGCGGGGTATTCAGGTGTTCAAACTGCAGGAGAAATATTGAATTTAAAACAATCTGAACTTTTAATGAGTAATGAGCAGCAAGATGTGAATATTCTTGAAGCGGAAGATAACACGGAATATCCTGAATGGTTAAATGCAAAAATAGAAAGCAAAAAACGGAAAGTGATGAATAAATAATTTTTTTAGAAAGTATGGGGCTTATAACGTGTTTGTGTTGTTAAGATTTAGATATTTAAAATAAACCCAATAAAAAACTTAATATGTAAATAATAACACTATCTTTGCATCTTATATTAATTATTTATTTAAATACAATGAACAAAGGAACAGTAAAATTCTTCAACGATACCAAAGGTTTTGGTTTTATCACTGAAGAAGGAACCAACAAAGAACATTTTGTACACATTTCAGGCCTTATCGACGAAGTTCGCGAAGGTGACGAAGTAGAATTTGATCTTCAAGAAGGAAAAAAAGGATTGAACGCGGTTAACGTAAAAGTACTTTAATACACACAATTTTTTTAAGAAAAAGCCTCCCAATTGGGAGGCTTTTTTATTTTTGAGTATTTTATATTCCCAAATATGCGACGGATCAGGAATTGAATCGAAATGGAATTACAATTTTTGTTATTAAAATCAATTAAAAAGTGTAGAGTCTTTCTTTATAGATTAGTATCGATGTTTACATAACTACAACTTTTGGAATTGAAACAGAATAATTTATGTGACTTTAAAGCCATTATTAAATAGAGATTGTGGTACCTAGAAAATCTTAGTAACTTCACTGGGCGTAGAAAAAGTATTCAGGACATATCTATAGAGTATGTATGGAGTCATGTCGACATAAAATCGACATAAAGTCGGCATATGGACGGTAAATAAATAGGCGGATGTAATTCCGAATTTAATTTTTAAGTGGAAGTTGCTATACTTATCGTAGTGATGTAAACCTTAGTCTAATATACAATATTTTTGTGCTGTTGTCAAGTTGAGGAGTGAAATAATCCAATTTTAGTAGTTGTATTGGAGCTGTTAAAAGGGACTATCTCATAACGTGTGTAAGTTAAAAAATGACGGGGGCCGGCCCCCCGCTATTCTTTTGTTTAATTTTAAGAATTTACACATTATTAAAAAAGGTGATTTAATTTCTCTGAAGATAATGTCATTGCATATTCAAGTTATTTGATTGAACAGGCCCACGACTGACGATTATCGATAGGGAAAAAATCAGAAGAACTTGTTCTGCGATTAATCGATGAATTTGTTTAGATTCTAGCGGAAAATACTTTTATTCCTACTAAAGTTTAGGAGCTTCTTTTTTAGCCATTTCGAACTCTTCTATGATGTCTTTTAAAATCTGAGCAGCAGGTTTTATATCATGAATTAGTCCGGCAATCTGGCCTATTTCTAATTCTCCTTCTTCCAAATCACCTTCGAACATTCCACGTTTGGCTCGAGCTCGTCCCAAATGCTTTTGTAAATCTTCTTTGGAGGGACTGGTAGTATAAAGTTGCATTATACTCTCAAAGAATTTGTTTTTTAACATTCTTACAGGTGCCAATTCTTTTAGAGTAAGATGCGTATCGCCTTCCTTTGCATCCACCACCATTTTTTTAAAAGCATAGTGAGATGATGCCTCATCTGAAGCTACAAAGCGACTTCCCACTTGCACACCGTCTGCACCCAAAACCATTGCGGCTAACATTCCTCGGCCCGTAGCAATTCCACCGGCGGCTATTAGTGGAATATCCAATTGTTCTTTCACCATTGGAATCAAAGTAAATGTTGTAGTTTCTTCGCGACCATTATGTCCACCAGCTTCAAAACCTTCAGCTACTATAGCATCGACGCCAGCTTCCTGAGACTTTAAGGCGAACTTTACACTACTAACCACATGAACTACTGTAATTCTATTTTCCTTTAATTTTGCGGTATATGTTTTTGGATTCCCTGCTGAAGTGAAAACAATTTTGACTCCTTCTTCAATGATAATATTAATAATTTTATCAATATCGGGATAGAGCATTGGTACATTTACGCCGAAAGGTTTATTCGTGGCATTTTTGCATTTTAAAATGTGTTCCCTTAATATTTCGGGGTACATAGAACCTGCACCCAAAAGCCCTAATCCGCCGGCATTTGAAACAGCACTGGCAAGTCGCCAGCCGCTGTTCCAAATCATTCCGGCTTGAATAATAGGATATTCTATATTAAAAAGTTCGGTAATACGATTTTGCACTACTGCTTAATAATTTTATAGCTTGTTGTTTTATTGTTTGAAGTGATTGAAGCAATATACATTCCTGAAGAAAGTTCTGAAACATCTATGCTGTTCTTTATAGGGCTAATACTTTTTTGTAGAATTTTTTCTCCTAAGATATTGAACAATACGAAGTCAGCCTTATCTGCCGATTTTGGGAAAGATATATTTATTTGTGTTGTGACAGGGTTTGGATATAGTGCAAAGTAGTTTTCTTGCATAAGTTGCTCAGTACCCAAAAGTAATATTGCCTCTAATGCAGAACCAAAATCAGGAACTCCGTACCCATATAAATCATCTGGATTACTGTATCTATCAGCTGATTCACGAATAGCTTGCATAATAACATCGTTCTTTAAATTTGGAGCGGCTTGCCAAAGTGAAGCAACAGCCCCAGCGGTTATTGGTGAACTAAAAGAAGTACCACTTGCGGTGGTAACATTACCATACTGATTTACTACTGCAGCATCTAAACCTTTGGCCATAACATCTGGCTTAATTCTTCCACTAGAATTTGGGCCAAATGAACTAAAATAAACATAGTTTTCATTTGCGTCTACGGCACCAATGGTTAATGAACCAATTGCATCAGCCGGTGTACCTACATAGCCAAAACCTTGTGCATCATTTCCCGCGGAAACTACATTTATAATTCCCTTGTCAAAAGCTGCATTAGAACCTCTAGCTCCAATTGTGGTTTGTCCATCAAGATCTTCGTAACTATGGTTGTATGCAGATCTATCAAAAGCTTGGTAGCCCAATGAAGTGTTGGTTACATAAACTCCTAAACTATCAGCACGTTCTAAAGCTTCTACCCAATAAGCTTCTTCTGCTGGAGATTCTTCTCTGCCATCTTCTGTAATAAACAAGTAATAAGCTGCGCCTGGAGCAGTGCCAACAAACTGACCATCCAATAATCCAGCAGCATCACTAAAGGTTGATGCTCCATGACTCCCTGTGCCATTTGGATTTGTTTTACGATCTACAAAGTCATAATATCCTCTTAGTCTGCCTTCATTACGTAATTGCGTATAAGCTGGATTTGTCAATACACCTGGATAACCATTGTCCATAAATGCTACAAGGATATCTTCTCCAATGTAGCCATTATCGTGCAGATAATCTACATTGATCATTTCAGTTTGATTCCTAGCACTACCGTAATTATAATTTGGTCTAGATTGGTTTTCAATCTCAAATTTATCTTTGGTAAACTGTCTTCCTACAGGTCTATTTAAGCTTTTATCTGCAAATTCAACATCGGTAACAAAAGAAAGATTCAAAAGGTTATTGATGTTTGTTTCCGTACCGCGAACATATACTGCATTTAGCCATTTTGATTTTGCCAAAACTGAAATTCCAGAAGATGCTGAAATAGCAGCTTTCTGTGTCTCGTTCAAAGGAACATCGCGGTCATCAATTATAATACCTTGCGCCATTTTTCTGTCAATGGCAGCTTGGGTCATAATTGTAATAGGGTTTGCCAAGGCAGCGGTAACTACGGATGGGTTTTTAGCTTCAAGATATACAAGGGCATCCTGTACCTGGGCGAAACTAAAAGTGGAAATAAAAACAATAGCTAATAGGAGTAGTTTTTTCATCTGTATATAATATTGGTTTTTAAGGTGACGCGATACTTTATTGCAAGAATTCATTTGTTAGGAATAGGGCAAAGTATTCGCCATAAATTTATTTTAAGAAATAACACCACTTCCGAGTAATTCAGAACCGTCATACCAGGCAACAAACTGACCTTCAGCAATCGCGGCTTGCGGATTTTCAAAGATAACATAAAGTCCGGAAAATGTGCGATGTAATATTGCTTTTTCTAATGGTTGTCTATAACGAATTCGCGCCATAACTTCCATTCTATGATCTTCTTCAAGCTCTAAATCCTCTCGAACCCAATGAATCTCTTTGTTTTTAACAAAAAGCCCACGACTATATAATCCTGGATGATCCTTGCCTTGACCGGTGTAAATTATATTTTCCTCAACATCGGTTGCTATTACGAAAAGAGGTTCTTTGGTTCCGCCAACTGCGAGCCCTTTACGCTGACCATTGGTAAAATAATGAGCTCCGTGATGTATGCCTACTTGCTTACCATCGATTTGAGAATACTTTCGTTTGGTTGAAAGATATATGAGTTTTTCTTCTTCGGAAGCAAATTCTGGGTGGCTTCTTTTATATTCTGAAAAGCTTGAGGGCACTTCTATGATAATTCCGTCTTTTGGCGCTAATTTCTGTTGAAGAAACTCTGGAAGTCTTACTTTACCAATAAAACATAAACCTTGAGAGTCCCTTTTTTCAGCAGTTATCAAATTTTGATCTGAAGCAATTTTCCGAACCTCTGATTTTAATAATTCGCCAATTGGGAAAAGTGTTTTTGAAAGCTGTTGTTGTGAAAGTTGACACAAAAAGTAAGATTGATCTTTGTTTGGATCTTTTCCAGCAAGGAGTCGGTATACTTCTTTATCCTTTATTTTAAGGACACCTTTACGGCAATAATGCCCAGTTGCTACGAAATCTGCTCCCAAACTTAGGGCGATTTTCATAAAAACATCGAACTTTATTTCACGGTTACACAATACATCTGGGTTTGGTGTACGCCCCATCTTGTATTCTCTGAACATATAATCAACAATTCGTTCTTTATATTGTTCACTTAAATCAACGGTTTGGAATGGAATCCCCAATTTTTCAGCTACAAGCATAGCATCGTTACTATCTTCCAGCCAAGGACATTCATTCGAGATAGTTACAGAATCATCGTGCCAGTTTTTCATGAAAAGGCCAATAACATCATAACCCTGCTCTTTTAAAAGATAGGCTGCAACACTCGAATCTACGCCTCCACTTAATCCAACAACTACTCGTTTTTTCATAATCTCGATAAAAATGCAAAGATAAAAGACTTTTAGAATATGGTGGTCGGAAGCTTTTTGATAGCCTTACTATGAAAGAGGGTTATTTATCTTTTGGTTTTGGAAAGGTTTCTTCCAAAATCACTTTGCCATCTTTATAATACTTCCAAAGGCCATGTTTTTTACCATCCTTGTAGAATCCATCAATTATCACGTTGCCATAAGCATCATAGTAAAGTGCTTTCCCTTGTAGCTCATTTTCTTTGTAAAGAAGCTTTTTTAATAAAATCCCGTCGGGCGAGTAATAATTATCTTCACCATCCTTTATCCCATTTTTGTAATCAGTTTCTTCCGTTATTTTCCCGTTAGGGTAGTAGGTGATTACTTTTCCATGAAGTTTTCCATTTTCGTAATTCTCTTTGGTCATTACTTCCTTGGACTTTTTGTGATAATAAACCCATTCTCCTATTCTATCTTTGTCCTTCATTTTCCCTTCGCTGACCAATTTGCCTTTAATAGTGAAATATTTTACATCGGCAATATCATCTTTGTCATTAAATTTTTTTACAACGGAAGGCTTGTCTTTACATTCTGCGCAATAAAACTTGAATTCACCAACTTCTTTTCCATGCTCAAAAGTACCTTCATAGCGCAATTGATTGGTTCCGTCATAGGTTTTTTTCCAGATTCCATGGCGCTGCCCTTGGGCATCCATTTGGTTGATTTCACCTTGTGCAAAAACATTGGTAAAGCAGAAAATTATTGCCAAGAAAAAAATAATACTAAGTCTTTTCATTTCAATTTATACTTACATAAAACTAAACGAAGAAGTTTGCATTCTATTATTGCTTTTATTATATCAGGAAGGGTTTTCCTGGTGTACTGAATTTAATCCAGTGCAGAAGGAAAACCCTTTCAAATTTATATAGATCAAAAATGCTCTATCGTTTTCCTCCTTTTTTTTGCTCTTCAGCTTGCTCCATCATTTCAGACATTTTACGCTGGAACTTGTTTTGTTTTTTAGGAGTTGCCTTTTTTACTTGAATCTTGGCGTGAATTTTATTTTCATCAATAATGAAGTTTTTAATTACAAGCATAATCCCGATGGTGATTAAGTTTGAAACAAAATAGTACAACGAAAGCCCACTTGCATAATTGTTGAAGAAAATCAACATGAATAACGGTGAAAGATACATTATGAATTTCATATTTGGCATTCCTGGTTGTTGCTGCTGTTGCATGCTCTGACCCGTTGTCATCATCATATAAATAAAGATGGCGATAGAGGCCAAGATAGGGAACAAACTCACGTGGTCACCGTAAAATGGAATATGGAACGGTAACTCAGCAACGGTGTCATAACTAGAAAGATCATCCGCCCAAAGGAAACTCTTCTGTCTTAAGTCAAATGCCGAGGGGAAAAAAGTAAAGAGCGCATAAAACACAGGAATCTGTAACAAAGCTGGTAAACAACCCTTTAGTGGACTCGCTCCTGCAGAGTTTTGGAGTTTCATTGTTTCTTGCTGAATCTTAAGCTTGTTGTCTTTGTACTTCTCTTTTATTTCATCCATTTCAGGTTTTAAGACCTTCATTTTTGCTTGCGCTAAATACTGTTTGTATTGAACTGGAGAGAGTAGAAGTTTTATAAGAATGGTCAATACTATAATTGCGATTCCTGCAGGTAGAAAGTCGGTTAGAAAACCAAATAGTGGAATGATAATATACTTGTTTATTATTCCAAAAATTCCCCAGCCCAGGGGCATTGCTTCGTCTAGATTGCGATCGTATTTTTTGAATATCTTATAATCTGATGGACCATAATACATATTCATATTGTAAGCCAAGGCACCACCTTTAGGCTCTAAAAGAATTTTGGCGCCGTATTGCTTTGTGTATAGAGTATCGATTTCTTCGTTGTGAACAAGGTTTTCAGAAGTGAGTGTTACTTCTTTGAAAGGAGTATCTGTCAATAACATGGAACTGAAGAAATGTTGACGGAAGTTCATCCAAGTAACATCTTTTTCCAGTTCTTTATCATCACCGCTTGGGGAAAGTTTTGAATGTTTTGCACCATCATATTCATAGGTTAAACGCGAATAGCGGTTTTCATATGAAATACTCTTAGCGTGGCGATAGCCTTTAAGTTTCCAGTCCAAATACATTGGTTCTGAATTGCTAATTACACCATCCAATCCTTGACTATTGAGGCTGAAATCCATCATATATTCTCCAGGATGTAACGTGTATCGATATTCGATATAACCGTTTTCTGAAGTCTTGAGTTTCATTGAAAGCACGTGGTCTTCGCCATTTTTGCTTAATTTTGGCTCAAAATATAAGTCTTGAGAATTTAAAGTTCTGTTCTCCGCTGAGAACTGAAGGTTAAGTGAAGCATTTCCGTTTCTGATCAAATAAATTGGAACGGAATCATATTGGGTGAAATTTTTTAAACGAGCTTCGGAAATATACCCTCCTTTGTTACTAACTTTTAAGTAAAGTACATCGTTCTCAAATACGGTACTTTCATTGGTGGCTGATGGAAGCGTTTCTGAATATGCAAAAGAGCCCAATTTATTTTTCAACTGTTCCAATACTAATGAATCACCGGCTTTTAGCCCATTCATAGTGTCGGAAATTACTTCAGTTAGAGATATATCTTCTGGATTTTTTTCAGTTGTAGCGGCTTCTTCTTTTGTGGCAGCTTCGGTTTTTGCCTTTTCGGCTTGAATTTCTTCCTCGCTAGGTTTGTTAAGGTAGAGCATCCAGATTAGGATTCCACCGATTAATAAAAAGCCAATGAGTGAGTTAAAGTCGAATTTCTTTTGTTCCATAATCAGTCGCAGATTGTGTCAGCGATCGTTTTAATATTTCCGAAACCATTTTCGGAAGGTTGAGTTTTTAATTTTAAGTGGTCATTCTAAGTTCTGAAAGAATGGTATTTCTTCACAGAAATATTTTTGTAAACCTCGCAACAATTCAGCCTTTATTGGTAATGCGCCAAATTGTCCTATTTATTTTTTATTGCATGTTCGTGTACCGCTTTAACAAAGGCTACAAACAACGGATGCGGATTAGCAACAGTACTTTTATATTCTGGGTGATACTGTACACCAACAAACCAAGGATGCCTAGGAATTTCAATTATTTCTACCAAGCCGGTGTCTGGATTTGTACCTGTAGCGATTAATCCTTTCGCCTCAAACTGCTCTCGATACTTATCATTGAATTCATAACGGTGTCGATGACGCTCCTCTATAGTTTCTGATTTATATATTTTGCTTGCAAGACTTCCTTTCTTCAGATCACATTTCCAAGATCCGAGTCGCATAGTTCCACCCATTTCTGTAATGTTTTTTTGATCCTCCATGATGCTAATCACTGGGTTTTTGGTTTGCGTATCCATTTCTGTACTATTGGCATCTTTTAATTTGAGCACGTTGCGCGCAAACTCAATTACTGCCATTTGCATTCCCAAACAGATTCCTAAAAAGGGTAGGTTGTTTTCTCTAGCATATTGCACTGCAGCAACTTTTCCTTCAACACCGCGTTCGCCAAAACCAGGTGCAACTAAGATGCCGTCTAGTTTTGAAAGCTTTTTACCTATAGTTTTTGCATTAATGTGTTCTGAGTTGATGTATTCCACTTTAACTTTTACCTCATTTTCTGCTCCCGCGTGGATAAAGGATTCAAGGATAGATTTATAACTGTCTTGTAAATCCACATATTTTCCGATAAGGCCGATTTGAACTTCACCTTTTGGATTTTTATGTCTTTTTAGAAATTTGTTCCACTGTTTCAGATCTGGTTTTGTTGTGTCTTTCAGATTTAGCTTGTGTAGTGTCACTTTGTCTAAACCTTCCTCTAACATCATGTTTGGAACGTCATAGATAGTTGAAGCATCAATGGATTGGATCACTGCCTCCTCTTTTACGTTACAGAAAAGCGCAAGTTTTCTTCTTAAATCTCTTGAAAGTTCATGCTCTGTTCTACATACCAAGATATCTGCTCTGATTCCGCTTTCCATTAAAGTTTTTACAGAGTGTTGTGTTGGTTTGGTTTTCAGTTCGCCTGCAGCAGAAAGGTAGGGGATGAGTGTAAGATGAATGACCAATGCATTGTCATCGCCCATTTCCCATTTCATCTGTCTTACGGCTTCAATGTATGGTAGTGATTCTATATCGCCTACAGTACCGCCAATTTCAGTTATAATTATATCGTAATCACCCGTTTTTCCAAGTAATTGTATACGTTCTTTTATTTCATTCGTGATATGTGGAACAACCTGGACAGTTTTTCCAAGAAATTCACCACGGCGTTCTTTTTCGATAACGCTTTGGTAAATTCGTCCTGTAGTAACATTATTGGCTTGTGAAGTTTTTACATTCAGAAAACGTTCGTAATGGCCGAGATCAAGATCTGTTTCGGCACCGTCATCAGTTACATAACATTCGCCATGTTCGTATGGGTTCATTGTTCCTGGATCCACGTTAATGTATGGGTCCAATTTCTGGATGGTAACACGGTATCCCCTGGCTTGTAGTAGTTTGGCCAATGAAGCGGCTATAATTCCTTTTCCTAATGATGATGAAACCCCGCCCGTAACGAAGATGTATTTTGTGGTGTTCATGAATGCCTGTGCTGAAATGATTATACGGGATGCAAAGTTACATTTTTATTGTGGAAAGCAGGAAAGTATCTTGGTTAAATCTCAACTGTTAATAAAAGTATTAGAAATTCCGTCAATGCCTAAGCTTTTGCGCCACGAGTAAAGTATTCGTTCCATTTACTTTTGTTAGCGTTTGGAACAAAAAATTATTTTCAAAATTGGCGATGATTTTTTCAGCTATATCAGATTTCTTTTTCAGATTGACTCCCACATTAAAAATTATAAATCCGTTTTGTTGAAGAATGAAAGCGACATTCCGACAGAATTCTTTCTCTTGAAAAATAGGAGGGACGATTAAATCTATAAAAATGTCGATGATGATTAACTGAAATGTTTCTTTGGAATGTTTCACGAATTCAAAAGCATCTTCTTGTATGATTTGAAGTTTTTTCGAAGGTGAAATTCCAAATTCATCTTTGGCTAGTGTAATGACTTCTGGATCAATTTCAACAGCTATAATGTTTTTTTGATAGTCAAAGGTTCCACGAAGGGATTTGATGATGCTACCACCGCCCATTCCTAATAGAAGTAAGTTTTCGACTGACTTTAAATCAACTTTTGTTAAACCAATTTCTAGTATTTTTTGAAGTGAACCATACGAATAATTTGCGTTTTCGGTATCTAAAACTTTTTTGCCGTTGATATAGGTCACTTCTAGGATTCCGTTTACTTTAGAAGAAAATCGTCGTGTGGTCGGCCAGATATAGCTTAATATTTTCTTCATTTTATGGAGTTTTCTTAAAGTTTATTGCACAGTGGAACTACAAAGAGTTACTTTTTAATGAGTTTTTTTAGCAAGCCCTCAAGTCCGTTCAACTTCAGTTCGTACATTTCGGCCATCATCCTTCCTAGTTTTCCTTCCGGGAAGCCTTTTTGTTTGAACCACACAAAATAGTATTCAGGAATATTTGCCAAATACTGACCTTCATATTTTCCGAACGGCATTTTATAATTGGCAAGCTCAATTAAGTGGTTGGGATCTGGGCTACTTCCAAGATTCATATTGCTGCAGCTGTTTTGAAATTTGTTTTTCCCATAGAATTTCTTTTTCTACGTTACGGGAATGATCAGTTTCAGCGTCGAATTTTACCTGCATGGCTCGTCGCTTCTGTTCAATTTGTTGATAGACACCCTCGATTTCAGACTTTACTTTTTTTGAAAATTTTCTGCTAGCAAGATTTTTCCGAAGTATCCGCGCGTGTAATTCTGAGATATCAAAATGGGCTTGTTCATGATTCAGAATATGCTGATTTACCTTCCCAGGTTGAAACCAAGATTTTTCAGGATAGAAAAAGCTTTCGACAGAATATTTTACATCTAAATCATTATTTTTTAATGAATAGGAATACTGAAAATTAATACCGGTATTGGAGCTAGCTACAAAACTTGCGCTTGGGACGGATTTTCCTCGAAAGTCTTCCCAATTGAGTTTCTTGTTTTCGTTCCACGGTATCTTCTCAGAATCCGATTGAGTAAACAATAACATGGAAAATATAAAGGCAAAGAGTAGTTTCATATTAAATTGAAATCAAAAATGATACCTAAACGATTCTCCGCCTAAGGAGGAAGTTATCCCCAATTAAATTCAATTATTTTTTCAATATCCGGATGAAGACTATAAAATACTGGGCAGGTTCTACCTGTGTTTTCTAGTATTTTTCTTGACTTATCATCTATTCCTGCCGGAAAATTCAAAATAATTTCTATTTTGGAGATACGCCGGGGATCTGCGGCCATGATTTTAGTGACTAGACCAGTAGTTCCATCCATATTCACGTTCATATCGCGCGCCTTAATTCCCATAACTGTTATCATACAATTTGCAAGTCCAGTAGCAACAGTATCTGTGGGTGAAAATGCCTCTCCTTTACCATTGTTATCGGTGGGAGCGTCGGTAATGAATTTATTTCCAGATTTTAAATGTTCGTTTTCTGTGCGAAGATTTCCTATGTAAGTTACTTTTGAGGTGCTCATTCTACTACTTCGAATTTAAGTTGATCGTTATATTTTAGGATATAAGCTGCTTCATTACAATACCCTTCGGTGTTTGATTTTTCATAACGAAATTTATTTTCAATATAAACGGTTTCGTTTTCAGGTAATATAGCATCGTATATATCCTTTTCTGAGGCTAAGCGCAGTAATACATCATAAGTTACATCGAATCCACGAATGGCATAACGATTAGGTAGAATGCCATATTTATTTTTATAACTTATTAAAAATGGTTCACGATCGTCTTCTGAAAAATTTCTATTAACCGAGGGAAAAGTAAAGTTTAATTTTGCAAGTCTTGTACTTGAAACTTCGTGCCATTCATAGGCTTGATTTTTATCTAATGTGAATAATCGAACTTTATAGTTTCCGGCCATTCCTGCTAATACATTAACCGCACTACTTACCAAAACAGGATTTTCCGTTTCCAGCACTACCCAGTTTTCTATTCCATCTGAAGCTACAGATGTAACATCGCTTGACTGAATATATCCACCACCTCGGGGAGATACTGTTTTTGCCGCAGGAATTGCAGAAAGTATCAATCCTTTTTGTTGGGCTCTTTTGGAATCTGAAATGATAATTATGTTTTTTCCCAAAGAATTTTGTTCTAAATATTGAATCATCGTTTTTTCAAGCACTGTATTTGTAGGAAGCGTTTGGAAAAGATTATGGTTCATAGCCATGTCTCTGTTGCTCAGTGGAGAAAACACTGGGATTTTGTCCCTTTTCAACATTTCTGAAGCTTTTTCTACGTTTTTCTGAAGTAGGGGGCCGATTACTGCATCAACATTTTTAAAGTTGCCATTTGAAATAATGGAAGCTACTTTGCTCTCACTTTTCTCCGTGTCATAAACGTTTAAGGTTACCGAAATACCTTTATCTTTCGCAAATTCTGCAGCCATTAATGCGCCACTGTAGAAGTCTAAGGCTACGCGAAGGGTTGGGTCCTTTTTAAGCGACTCTTGGTCATTTTGAGTAGAATCTGCAGTGCGCGTTAATCTGAAAGGAAGCATTAGCGCAATCGTTTTCATTTTCTTGTTGTCGATTCTACTTTCAAGATCGACTTGTGAAATTTCTTTGATAGAAATATTGGATCCCTCTTTTGGTAATTTCAAGATCATTCCTTCTTTTAAACCTTCTTTAACATAAGGGTTTAGTGCGATTATCTCTTCTTCTGAAAGACCGAACTTAGTTTTCAATCTATAAAAACCTTCTTTGGGTTTTACTTCGTAATACTGGAAATTGACATCGTCAATTTCAGCGTTTTCCATTACTGTTTTGTCTGGAACTACAATTATGGCACCTACTTTTAGTCCTTCTTCCAAATCGGGGTTTAAATCTTCCAATTCAGCTATGGAAATACCGAATTTTCTTGCGATTCCGAATTTCGTTTCTTTGGGTTGGACAGTATATTTCTTTGTTCCTGGCAAGTTATCACCTACGGTAGGTCCACTAGTTTCTATGTCTTTGGAAGCTGATGGAATTATTAATCGTTCTCCCTTTTTGAGACCACGCGAATATAATTCCTTATTCAGTTTTTTAATATCGTCAACGCTTACATTATATAATTGTGCAATTCCGTATAAAGTTTCTTGTTTTTTGACTCTATGCTCGCGGAGGTTCTTATCGTTTGAAATTACTGGACTTATTACGTTGGTTGTGGGAAGAATAAGTATGCTGTTTACTTTCAATCCATTTTTTGTATCTGGATTAAGATTGTAAATAGTTTGTTCAGAAATTCCATAATCTTTGGCTATGCTGTAAACCGTTTCGCCTTTTTGGACGGCGTGGCTTTTGTATTGTTGCTGCGCCACAGAGCCGCAACTAATCGTGAAAAGTAGGATCACGGAAACGTAGATGAAACATTTCAACATATGAATAATTGATTTTTTAGGTTTGTTAAACATAGCCTCAAATTCTTTTTATTCCCATTCAATAGTTGCGGGCGGTTTTGAGCTAATGTCATATACTACTCTATTAACGCCTTTAACGCGGTTTATTATATGGTTGCTCACTTCCTGTAGGAATTCGTATGGTAGATTTACCCAATCTGCCGTCATTCCATCGGTGGATTCTACGGCTCGCAAAGCGACAACTTTTTCATAAGTTCGCTCGTCGCCCATTACGCCAACGCTGTTCACAGGGAGTAAAATCGCTCCAGCTTGCCAAACTTTATCGTAAAGGTCCCACTTTTTTAATCCGTTTATAAAGATTGCGTCAACCTCTTGTAATATACGAACTTTTTCTGCTGTAATATCTCCCAAAATTCTGATTGCAAGACCAGGTCCTGGGAATGGATGCCTTCCCAATAATTCTGGATCGATGCCCATTTCTTTTCCTACACGTCGCACTTCATCTTTGAAAAGCATTCGCAAGGGTTCTACAATTTTTAGCTTCATGAAATCTGGTAGTCCACCTACGTTATGATGGCTTTTTATGGTGACTGAAGGACCATTCACCGAAACACTTTCAATTACATCTGGATAAATTGTTCCTTGTCCAAGCCAATCCACGCCCGTTAGCTGATGCGCTTCGTCATCAAAGACTTCAATAAATGCATTACCGATTGCTTTGCGTTTTCTTTCAGGATCACTTTCGCCTTTTAAAGCTTTCAAAAAACGTTCCGAAGCATCAACTCCTTTTACGTTTAATCCCATATCCTTATATTGATGAAGTACGTTTTCGAATTCATTTTTCCGAAGCAATCCATTATTTACAAAGATGCAGTATAGGTTTTTTCCGATGGCTTTATTTAGGAGAATTGCAGCAACAGTAGA
This sequence comes from Aequorivita sp., assembly GCA_034675805.1. GTDB lineage: Bacteria > Bacteroidota > Bacteroidia > Flavobacteriales > Flavobacteriaceae > Aequorivita. The sequence goes on from JAUCCX010000001.1 coordinate 3,061,485, forward strand.
ATCGACACCGCCACTTAATCCAAGAACAACCTTACCTTCACCGATTTGCTCTTTTAGAGAGGCGACAGTAGTATCTACAAAAGCAGCGGGGGTCCATGATTGTTCAACCTCAGCGATATTCACTAAGAAATTTTCTAGTAACTGTTTGCCGTGGGTTGTATGATAAACCTCAGGATGGAATTGTATAGCGTAAGTTTCTTCACCGTCAATTCTGTATGCGGCGTTTATTACGTCTACGGTACTTGCCAGTCGTACTCCGTTTTCAGGAAGTTCCGCTATTGTATCGCCGTGACTCATCCAAACGTTCGTGTTTTCAGGAATATCCTTAAAGAAATCTTCTCCAGATTTAATCATGGAAAGTTTTGCTCTTCCATATTCGCGAATATTTGAAGCCTCTACACTTCCGCCATTAAAATGGGCCAAATACTGAGCGCCGTAACAAACCGCTAAAAGTGGTTTGTGACCTCTAATCTGTGAAAGATCCGGGTGGGGTGCATCTTCCGCGCGAACGGAAAACGGACTGCCAGATAGTATCACGGCCTTAAACGGCTCAAGGTTTTCTGGAATTTTGTTAAATGGATGGATTTCGCAGTAAATATTCAGTTCCCGAACGCGTCTAGCGATCAATTGGGTGAACTGCGATCCAAAATCTAAAATTAGGACGTTGTTTTGCATAGGCAAAAATACTTTAAATATATAAGTTGGGTCAAGTGTTGTTGTTGAATTTTTCTTTTGGTTTTTAACAATGTGATTTACATTCTAAACACAGCTAATGTTATAAAATATAGACATATTTGCAATGAGGAATTGCTTCTAAAACTCCAGTTTTTTCTTTCGTAGCTCAAAATTCTGGCCCAAATATACTTTCCTAACCATTTCATCTGCGGCTAATTCCTCTGGGATTCCGTGTTTAAGGATACTTCCTTCGAACATTAAATAAGTTCGGTCGGTGATCGCCAGTGTTTCTTGTACGTTGTGGTCTGTAATTAGAATTCCGATATTTTTATTTTTAAGTTGTGCAACAATTCGTTGAATGTCTTCAACAGCCACGGGGTCTACTCCAGCAAAAGGTTCGTCTAAAAGAATAAAGTGCGGGTCGGTTGCGAGGGCGCGAGCAATCTCTGTTCTACGTCTTTCACCGCCACTTAAAAGATCGCCTCGGTTTTTGCGAATATGGCCTAGTCCGAATTCCTCAATTAGTGATTCCATTTTGTCACGTTGCTCCTTTTTTGAAAGCTTGGTGAGCTGCAAAACACTTAAAATATTATCTTCAACACTCAATTTTCTAAATACAGAAGCTTCTTGTGCCAAATAACCAATTCCGTGCTGCGCTCGTTTATACATTGGGTATTTGGTAATCTCAGTTCCTTCCAAAAAGATTTTACCTCCATTTGGTTTTATCAAACCCACAATCATATAAAAGGAAGTGGTTTTTCCAGCACCGTTAGGACCAAGTAAACCGACAATTTCGCCTTGATTTACTTCTACGGTAATGCCTTTTACAACCTTGCGGCCTTTATAGGATTTTATAAGATTTTCGGCTTTTAGTTTCATTCTTGGATTTAATTTTTTGCCACTAATTCACGAATATATCAATTATTCACGTCTTCGTAATGGTAAATGTTTATTTCTCCCGTGCGTCCAAAGCTTCCCAATACTCAAAAGCTCTCCTTAAGTGAGGAATTACAATAGTGCCACCAATTAGTAACGAAATGCTCATTCCTTCAACAACTTCTTCTTTGGTCAGGCCCAGCTTGTGACATTCTTCCAAATGATAACGGACACAGTCGTCACATCTTAATACCAATGAATTTCCCAAACCAAGAAGTTCCTTTGTCTTCTTGGAAAGTGCGCCTTCCATATAGGCGTTGGTATCTAGATTAAAAATGCGCTTGATGATTTTATTATTATCATCAAGCATTTCTTTATTCATCTTTTCCCGATAGGCATTGAATTCTTCAACTATATTCTTTTCCATTATCTTTAATATTAGAAAACTAAAGGCATATTATATAACTCCTTTATATTCTCTTGAAAATACTTTGTTATTATTTTTGCTCTTTTGTCCTTTTTCTTTCCTCCCTCAACTTATTTTTGATAACGATTTTGGAGATATAAATGCTCACCTCATAAAGAATGAGTATTGGGATAGCAACAATTATTTGGCTAACAATATCGGGTGGTGTTATTATTGCTGAAAGCACCAATACAATTATCAATGCGAATTTTCTGTATTTTCGTAGCATCTCTGGAGTTACTAGCCCAATTTTAGTTAGGATATACATTAATATCGGCAATTCGAACACTATACCACACGCCAATACCGATGTTCTCACCAAAGAAATATAACTGTCCAAATCGAATTGATTTATAACTTCTTCACTTACCTGATAATTTCCTAAAAAATTAATGCTTAGAGGAGTTATTAGATAGTAGCCGAATAACACGCCCAAAAAGAAAAGAAACGATGCAATAACAATAAAGCCACGACTTGATTTTCTTTCGTTATCCTTAAGTCCAGGACTTATGAATTTCCAAAACTCATAGAGGATATATGGAAATGCTATTATAATACCTGCGTAAATAGAGGTCCACATATGTGCCGAAAATTGTCCAGCCATCGTTCTACTCTGAATTTTAAATGGCATTTCTTGGAAACAGAAAGCGTCCATTCCGAAGTATTGGGAAATGTCACAAAATATGGAATAGGTCGCAAAATCGGGTCTGGTTGGACCAAAAATTAGAGTGTCAAAAATAAACCTTTTGAATATGAATGCCAAGATAGCCAATACCATTACAGCTATTGTAGAGCGGACAAGGTGCCATCGCAACTCTTCCAAATGGTCCAAAAATGACATTTCTTTTTCGGGGGAGGCCTTTTTCTTCATTAAATGATTCCCTCCTTAGTAAGATTATGAATGTGAACCACACCACAGTACTTGCCTTTATCCTCGGCAAGAATTTGGGTAATTCCGAATTTGTCCATCATTTCCATTGCTTCAACTGCCATGGCATTGTTTGTTATTATTTTTGGGTTTCTCGTCATAATGTCTTTAGCCGTCAATCCATTAAAGCTATCTGTTCGAGTTAACATTCTTCGTAAATCGCCATCTGTAATAATGCCTACAATTACTCCGTTTTCTACTACGGCTGTAACTCCTAGCATTTTTTCAGAAATTTCCACGATAACCTTCTTTACGTCTGTATTAGGACTTACTTGAGGTTTTTCGTTTAACGAAGTTAAATTGCTAACGCGCAGATAAAGTTTTTTTCCCAAGGATCCACCGGGGTGGAATCGTGCAAAATCTTTACTTGAAAATCCGCGTAGATCCAAAAGACACATTGCCAAAGCATCACCTATAACCAGTTGGGCAGTTGTGCTTGTTGTTGGAGCAAGATTATTGGGACAGGCTTCTTTTTCGACATAAGCATTTAATACAAAGTCCGCTTGTTGTCCTAAAAATGAATCGCGGTTCCCTGTGATGGCAATCAGTTTAATCTCCATAGCCTTTATTAAGGATACAAGAACTTTGATTTCGGGTGTATTGCCACTTTTTGAAATACAGATTACCGTATCATTTTCTTGGACAGTCCCGAGGTCGCCGTGAATTGCATCTGCAGCGTGCATAAATATTGAAGGAGTTCCTGTTGAGTTCAGTGTTGCGACAATTTTGGTAGCGATATTGGCGCTTTTACCTATTCCAGTAACGATAACTCTTCCTTTGGAATGGAAGATATAATCTACAGCTCCAGCAAATTCCTCATCTACTAATTGCACTAAATTTGCAATTGCCTTACTCTCAGTTTCTATGGTGTTTTTTGCTATGGAAATAATTCTCTTTTGTGTGTTCAAAACTTAAATGCTTTTGAATGTTTGTAACTGTTTCAGAAATTAGTATATTTAGAATAGAATTAAACCTAATTCAGAAACTTAATATAGATCGTTTTCTTTTTAAGATGCAGTCAACTTATGACGGTTGCAAAATTACAACTGTTAATCTGTATAACAATGTATTGTTGACTAAAACTGAATAACACATTAAAAACACTACTAGCGTGCCAGAAACCGATATTTACGCAGCCCTAAAAAAATATTTTGGATTTACCCGATTTAAAGGCTTACAAGAAGATGTGATAAAAAGTATCCTTGATGGCAAAAATACTTTTGTGGTCATGCCCACAGGAGGAGGGAAATCTCTTTGTTACCAACTTCCCGCACTTATGCAGGAAGGAACTGCAATTGTGGTTTCTCCCCTTATTGCATTAATGAAGAACCAAGTTGACTCATTGCGCGCGATTTCCTCGGAAGAAGGAATTGCCCATGTATTGAATTCTTCCCTCAATAAAACCGAAGTTAAAAAGGTAAAAAGTGATATTGCTTCTGGAATAACCAAGCTTTTATATGTAGCGCCTGAGTCACTTACCAAAGGAGAATATGTTGATTTTCTCCAAACTCAGAAAATTTCCTTTTTAGCTATTGACGAAGCCCATTGCATTAGTGAATGGGGACATGACTTTAGACCAGAGTACCGAAATTTGAAAAGTATAATACAAAGAATAGGCGATGATATTGCTATTATTGGACTAACAGCCACTGCTACTCCAAAAGTTCAAGAGGATATTCTCAAAAACTTGGGAATGCCGGATGCCAATACTTTTAAAGCTTCGTTTAACCGTCCTAACCTCTATTATGAAATACGCCCAAAAACCAAAAGTGTAGACTCTGATATTATTCGTTTTGTAAAACAGAATGAGGGAAAAAGTGGTATTATTTATTGTTTAAGCCGAAAACGAGTAGAAGAGCTTGCGCAGGCATTGCAGGTAAACGGGATTAAGGCAGTTCCTTATCACGCTGGTTTGGATGGAAAGACCCGTGTAAAGCATCAAGACATGTTTTTGATGGAAGATGTAGACGTGGTTGTGGCTACTATAGCCTTTGGAATGGGAATAGACAAGCCAGATGTTCGTTTCGTCATCCATAATGATATTCCAAAAAGTATTGAAAGTTATTATCAAGAAACGGGACGTGCTGGAAGAGACGGTGGCGAAGGTCATTGTCTCGCTTTCTATAGTTATAAGGATATAGAAAAGCTTGAAAAATTTATGAGTGGAAAGCCTGTTGCCGAACAGGAGATAGGACATGCACTTTTGCAGGAAGTGGTAGCTTTTGCTGAGACATCCATGTCACGAAGAAAATTTATTCTTCATTATTTTGGAGAAGAATTTGATACAGAAACGGGTGATGGAGGCATGATGGATGACAACATGCGCTATCCAAAAAAGAAACATGAGTCACAGGAAAATGCTAAGAAACTTTTAGAGGTGGTCTCAAAAACAAATGAGCAATATAGGGGCAAGGAAGTTGTAAACGTTTTGGTGGGAAAAGTAAATGCGCTTATTAAGTCCCATCGAACTGACGTTCAAGAATATTTTGGCTCCGGCTCTGATAATGACTCGGCCTATTGGATGGCACTATTACGCCAACTTTTGGTAGCTGGTTATCTTAAAAAGGACATTGAAACCTATGGTGTTATCCACCTAACTAATTCAGGTAGAGAATTTGTAAAGTCACCGACCTCATTTATGATGACGGAAGACCATTCGTTCAAAGATGCGAATGATGATGTTATAGTTGCTTTGAATAAAGGCGGAGATGTCGTGGATGAAAATCTGTTTAAATTATTAAAAGCACAGCTTAAAAAAGTGGCACACGACCTCGATCTACCACCCTTTGTTATTTTTCAAGAACCTTCGTTGGAGGACATGGCACTTAAATATCCTGTTACCATGGAAGAACTTTCCAATGTTCACGGGGTGGGAGAGGGAAAGGCTAAAAAATATGGAAAATCTTTTTTAAAGCTGATTCAGGATTACGTTGAGGAGAATGATATTATCAGACCAGAGGACTTTATCGTAAAATCCACAGGAAGTAATAGTTCATTAAAGTTATATATTATCCAAAACGTTGACAGAAAACTTTCGTTGCCAGATATTGCCAATGCAAAAGGCCTTGAAATGCGTGAATTCATAAAGGAAATGGAGGCTATTGTTTACAGCGGTACCAAACTCAATATTGACTATTGGATAGATGAAGTTTTGGACGAAGACCAACAAGAAGAGATTCATGAGTATTTTCTAGAAGCAAAGAGCGATAAAATTGAAGAAGCACTTGAAGAGTTTGATGGTGATTATGATGAAGAAGAATTGCGCTTGTATCGAATTAAGTTTATCAGTGAAGTTGGGAATTAGTTTTCAGTAATCAGTGGCAATATTCTGTATTCCAAAACCTTGAATCTTAGATTATAACTCCACTAGAACCTCATAAATCCCACTCTGAATATTTTGTGAATAATCAGCGTTTTTGATTTCAAGTTCTTTTATTTGTACAAAAGAACAACAATCTTCTGTTTTCTGTTCAGCATCTACGTGCAAGGTGAAAATATTGGTTTCTCCAACCTTTAAAATATAATTTACAAGATTAGTTCCCCAACCAAAAGGACCTAGATTGATTGTGTTTAAATTGTTTTCATCTATAAAAACGTACTGAACTCTGTGATTGTCATTATCCAAATCCAAAACTTCAATATCGGTTGGATGAAAAGTGCCGTTTGTAAATAGGTTTTCTTTTGTTGTTTTGTCTAATAATTCAAAACTCAAACCAAGAGGCCCGGAATTGCAATCAACATCGCATTTATCTACACTGCATGAATTGAAGGTGAAAGCGGCGATAAATAATAAGATGAAATTTTTTACAATCATGGAAAAACTATTTTGTTCTGAAAACTGAACGCTAACTCTTCTCTTCTTTATTGAAATATACTAGATAATAATACATCTGCTTTTCCTCATCCCAACCTTTTTCAACATATTTTTCAGCACTTTCAGGATTGATGAAATCCAGTTTTATCTGAATGTGCGTATCTAAGTTGATTACGTTCTTTATTTTCTTTCGCGCTGCCGTAACAGCCGTATTTGCTATAGGAAAAGTGGTTAAATCTTCGATGCTATATTTCGGTGCTTTTTCTGCTTTATAATGGCGAAATTCTGGTAATAAATCAGGATTGTCTATTACGTCATTCATAAATGCTGTTTCTTCGAAAGTATCATTTTTGGCAAAATGATTTACGGCGCGGTTCATAAACATTACTTCCTGCTTTTTATCTTCGGCAGGTAAAACCACGTCTTTTGCGAAATCTTGACAGAATTTCAAATATTTTTTTGTGTGAAAGTTATCATCAGCAAGTGCTTCAACGCCTAAAAAACTTTCTAGCCAATAGCGTGTATCATAACGATTACTGTCTACAGAAAGGATTTTATAACCTTCTTCTTTTTCTGTATTGAAAATAATACAGCCTTTATCTAATTTATTAAGACTTACACCGTGTTGCAGCATTGCATCTAGCTGATTTCCTTCTTCTGAAAACTGAAGAAAATCCTGTTTCAGTTCACTTTTAAAAATCCCGATTGCATCCATCTTTACATTGTCCAACTGTACACCTTCAAGATATGCAACGTAAACCTCGCCGCTTTTTATATGAGGATGTTCAGATTGATTGTACAAATAGCTAGCAATCTTTCGGCTTTCTTCGTGACTGTTTTGCGGATTATCAAAAATCTTTGTAACACTGTTATAGAGCTCGTGGAATTCTAAATCTGACTCGTGTACGAAATTAAAATAGTTCTCTTCCTTCTCGCGAAACGGTTTTAGAAAGAATTCTTTCAACAATGGCGTAATTTCATCGTCCATTTTATAAGGTGCCTCGGAAAGAAAAATAGCTTCACTTCGGCTTTTATTACCCACTCTATGAATGGAAAGGGATGCAATGTGGGTGGAAAAAAGATTGATCATTTATTTAATTAAGAATTAAGAATTGTGAATTTTGACTGCAAACTGCAACTGAATACTGCTACTTAAAAATCAGTTCCAGTTTTCATCGAAATCAAGGCTATCATAATCTTCGGGATCTAGATCATATTCCTCGTCGAAATCGTCATCGTCAAGTTCTTCAGCTATGAATTCTTTTTCGGGAGCTTCTTCGGGAATCTGACCTTGGACGTACATCAAATTTGGATATAAAACACCTTCTTGCGAATCGGCAATATCCGCCAATTCTACCATAAATGTCCACATATTCAGAAAGTCGTAAACATAAAGAAGACGTGTGTTTTCTTCATCTACGATATCTTCAAGATAGGTTTCACACATCACGCGAATACCGCCAGGTTCATCACTTACGTCAAAAAGGGAAATTTCTTCACCTTCTTCCCATAAATCGTTGCTTATATAGAATGAAGCCATTTCCTGACCATCAAAGCCGAATGATTGAGTAATTGCATTGTGAAAGTCTTCCAAGGAGGCTGAAGCTTGAATTTCAATGTCGCGGAAAACGTCTTCGTGTGTGTCGAGGATAATTCTGAAACGGTAAATCATTTTTTATTTTTTTGGAATGCAAAGTTAGTTAAAAAGTAAACAGTTTTCGGTGGTAGTTTACAGTTTTGGGAATCTATTTATTTGGAAAATCGGTGTAACACAAAAGTCATTGCAGCCAGTAAGAAAAATGCTGTTATTTGGTGCAAAACGCCCAAAGCTACGGGTACTCGGAATAAAAGAGTGAAAACACCTAATGTGAACTGCACTAAAACTAGAACTAACAATAGATTTATACCATTTTTTTGTGGAAGTGTGAGTTGCATTTCTCTTGCCTTATACCAGATAAAAAAGATTGCTGCCACTACTATATAGGCCATATAACGGTGAATAAATTGTACACCGCTTTTTCCTTCTACAAAGTTTCTCCACACTGGAATCTGCTCAGTAGTCACGGTTTCGTGTATCCACTCTCCGTCACTCATCATAGGCCAGAAATTATGAATCCAGCCAGCATTCAATCCCGCTACAAATGCACCCCAGACAATCTGGATGAGCAATACTACCAATCCTATTCTAATAATATTTCGGAAATGTTTATTAATTTCCTTTTTCACGGGATACCATAAATCCAATGCCACCCAAAAAGTATACGCGAAGGTTAAAAAGGCGGTGCTTAAGTGCATTGCAAGTCGATAATGGCTGACACTCGGTCTATCAATCAAGCCACTTTTGACCATATACCAGCCTAGGAATCCTTGAAAAGCACCTAGACATAGAAGAATTATTGCCTTTTTTATCGTGAGTTTTGTAAGTTGCCTTTTGAAAAGGAAATAAAAAAACGGTATTATAAAAACAATACCCAATAATCTACCCAAAACTCTGTGGATGTATTCCCAGAAATAAATATCCTTAAAATCCTCCAAATCGAAGTGGTTATGAAGTTTTTGATATTCTGGAAATTGTTGGTAGTGTTCAAATTCGGCTATCCATTGCGTTTCATTTAGCGGCGGAATTGTACCAGAAATTAATTTATAACTGGAAATTGAAAGTCCAGAATGAGTTAGACGGGTAATGCCCCCAACTACTACCATGATGAAAATCAGAAAGCAGCCCGTAAGGAGCCAGTAGATTACTTTTTTGTTGTCTTTATTTGCCACAACTTCACGAATTATATTTTAATATTAATTTTTTTAGCAGCAGAGATCTTATCAACAGTCGCCTATAGAATAAAGGTTTTAAATATCTTATCTGCTTCCTTTGTGGTTAATTTACCCATTATTATTGATTATTATGAACTATCTGCAATCCTAATTCTTTTCCTTTTTTCAGCATAAACTCCCTTGCAGCTTCGTATTCATTAGGTATTTCGCCTTCTAGAATCGCTTCTTTAATCGCATCTTTAATTATACCTATCTCTCGTGAAGGTTTTAAGTTGAACGTACTTATTATCTCTTCACCAGATACTGGCGGTTGAAAATTTCGAACTTGATCACGCTCTTCTACTTCCACAATCTTATTGCGTACCAGCTGAAAATTGGCGTGATATTTTTTATATTTCTTCGGATTTTTGGTGGTAATATCAGCTTCGCAAAGAGTCATTAAATCTTCTACGTTGTCACCGGCATCAAAAATTAATCTACGTACGGCGCTATCAGTAACATCACTTGCTAAAACTATGGGACGCGAGCTCATCAAAACCATTTTCTGAACGAATTTCATTTTCTCATTCAATGGTAATTTAAGGCGCTTGAAGAGTTTATAAACCATTTTTGCACCTACGAATTCGTGGGTGTGAAACGTCCAACCCAATTTTTTATCAAACTTTTTTGTGGGTGCTTTACCTATATCGTGAAGTAATGCCGCCCAACGTAACCAAAGGTCATCCGTAGTTTTTGAAATATTGTCAACCACTTCCAATGTATGCCAAAAATTATCCTTATGTGTTTGGCCTTCCTTCTCGTCAATTCCTTGTAATGCCATTAATTCTGGTAAAATATAGGGCAAAAGACCTGTTTTGTGAAGAAGTGAAAAACCTTTTGAAGGCACATTGGAAAGCAAGATCTTATTTAACTCATCAACAATACGTTCATTGGTAATTATTTTTATTCGCTCCGCATTTCGCGTAATGGATTCCAGGGATTCTCTTTCAATCTTAAAATCTAACTGTGTCGCAAACCTGATGGCTCGCATCATTCGCAACGGGTCATCGCTATAAGTAATATCTGGATCGAGTGGAGTTCGGATTATTTTTTTCTGCAGATCTTCAATCCCATTAAATGGATCCAGCAATTTGCCGAAACTATCGGCGCTCAGACTTAAAGCCAAAGCGTTTATCGTAAAATCTCTTCTGTTTTGATCGTCTTCCAAAGTGCCGTTTTCCACTGCGGGATTTCTACTTTCTTCCGAATAAGATTCTTTTCGAGCACCAACAAATTCAAGTTCTACTCCGCCACTTTTTAACATTGCGGTACCGTAGGTTTTGAAAACTGAAACTTTAGGTTTTCCCGGTAATAGTTTTGAAACTTCCTGAGCTAGATCGATTCCGCTTCCTACTGCAACTATATCAATATCTTTCGCTTCGCCACGTTGTAAAATGAAATCGCGAACGTACCCCCCAATAACATAGCTCTCTAGATTTAAATTTGAAGCCGCTTTGGAAATAGTTCTAAAAATAGGATTCTCTAAAGCAGATATATAGATTTGTTTTACCACTAATTTTTGTTTTTTGCCACGAATGCACGAATGATTACTTAACGTTACGAATGCTCAACTACTTTTTAATGAATCAGTTCGCTTTTAGCCTTAATGAAAAATTGATTATAAAGGCTGTGCAATTTTAAAGCGTAGATTCATTTTAATGTTTTTGTAGTTTATAATATAATTCTTTTATAATCTAAAATGTCTTTTTTGAAATTTATTAAAAGTGCAATTTTTCATCTAGATACTTTTAAATAGTTTATACACTGCGCAAAATGTCTATCATGGAAAGTCTCTACAGATTTTATTTCGAGAATGATCTTGTCCAATACTACGAAATCAGCATAAAATTTATGAGATAGAATAATATCTTTATATTTCACAGAATACATCTTTTCTCTTTCATAAAGTATCTACTCTGATTTGAACTCATATTCCAGTGCGTCTTTGTAAACTATTTCTGAAAAACCTCCACCCAAATTATTATGCACCTCGAATAAGCACCCCATAATATTATAACTATCTTCTTTATAAATTATGTTAGTCATAATATTTCGGGTTCATTTAGCTAGAATATTCGTGCATTCGTGACCATTATTATTGCCGAATTATTTTTACGCTTCCATCATTTTTCAACTTAATAATGGCTGAAGGTTTTCCGGATTTTTTTTCGTGATGCAAATTTACAACATAGTCTACGCCTTCCAAAATTAATGGGTCTATTTCGGAGAAGCTTTGGGGAGTTTTTGAGTCACTAAAATTTGCCGATGTGGAAACAATAGGTTTCCGAAATTTCTTTATCAGTATTTTGCAGAAATCATCCATAGGAACCCGAACTGCGAGCGAATTATCTTCAGCAATGATATTCTCAGCCACACGAATGGGATCGTCATAAACGATAGTGGTCGGTTTTTTGGCGTATTTCAAAATATCGTAAGCAACTTCGGGAACATTCTCGATATACTCATTTAGCATTTTGAAATCACTTACTAAGCAGATTAAAGATTTTTTGTCACTTCTTTTTTTAAGCTGGAAAACTTTTTCTACAGCATCGGGATTGGTAGCGTCGCAGCCTATTCCCCAAACGGTGTCGGTAGGGTAAAGGATGAGACCACCTTTTTTTAGGACAAGTAATGTGTTTTCAATTTCTTCCTTCATTATGATATTGATTTTATTTTATTTTTTTCGTGTAGATAGTTAGGGTTACTTGTATGCAAGGTTTCTCCAGCAATTACTTTTCTATATAAATTTATATATTCTAAAGTCATTTTTCTGGCATTGAAATGTTCCTTTGCATAACGATGGCAACGTTGCGGGTCATAGCTGAAATTGCGAAGTGCTTCTGCCAATTCATTAGAATCATTGGATGCCAATCCTACTTTTGGGCTCAACAATTCTGGCAATGAACCGTTTGTGGAACAAAACACGGCACATCCTGCATATAGACTTTCAATGATAACTAAACCAAATGGTTCGTGCCATTCCACTGGAAAAACCAATGCCTTTGATTTTTCCATAACCTTCATTTTTTCTGTATCATCGAGCATCCCCAAAAATTGAATTTTCGGATTAAAAATATATTGAAAACCTCGGGTTAAATTACGGGTAGTCCAACGTTCTCCTCCCATTATCAATAATTTCCCTTTTGCTTTTGTTACTATTTTAGCCGCGCCAAATACGTTTTTTACCCTGCGGGAAGCCTTTCCCAAAAAATGAAAATAGGTTCGTTGTTTTTCTAAATCGGGCGTGCCATAATCATCCCAATACAGTCCATTGTGAACAAACACTTCTGAATGATGTCTTTCAGCCTGATTTTTGGAAATAAAAACGGTGTTTGTATCTATGTATTCGTCTGGCTTCGGATTGCCGTGCATTGTTATTATGTATGGTTTATTGATATGCTGATTGGGAGGATAATTGAAATGGACCACATCAACATCCTTTGGTATTTGTACATTTAGATCTTTGTTTTGATCTAACGGAATGCTCTCAGCAAAATCACCTGTAAAACCCTCTGGCACTAAAAAAGTGACCTTATGGCCAAGTTCGTGAAGACATTTACCAAGTCCCCAAATAACACGTTCGGTTCCTCCGTATTTCAACGCAGGAATAGGGCCTGACCAATCGACTATTAAAATGTGCATAACAGGTTTTATTGGGTTGATAAATTTGGATTTTTAGATTTTTTTAGTGCATTTCTTAAACGTAATTTTAAATATATATTTTCAATAAATTTTAATAGATTCCTTTTATTCGTATTTCTTACAAGTTTGAAGGCAGTTTCTGGATCTAATTTTATGTATTTTATAAATAGTGTATATTGTTTGGATTTTTCACTGTTGAGGTGTGAAAAATCATTTATTGGATTGTTTTGGATGTGTTTATTTATAAGTGAAACTCCTTCCGATTTATAGGAGACTTTGTTCTTTTTTAGAAATCGAAAAAACCCAGAAATAACGACTAATTGAAAATTGAGAATATAGGTTCCGACCATTCTCTTAGTATGCATATTTTGTTCGGTTACATAATAATTATTAAAAATATGTTCGGCCATAGATAAATATGATTTAAAACTCTTCAAATTATAATTTTTCATTACAGAGTCTTGATTATCAACATTATAATAATAAGTAATATTTGAATTGAAAATGATTTTTTTAGCTAGATGCATGGTTTCGAAAAACCATAACTCATCTTCATGCTTAACGCCATCTTTAAATGTTAAGTTATTTGAAGCGAGAAATTTTGAATTGAACAATTTATTCCAGGGCACTACACTAAATGGAGAATTTAATGCTAATTCAATTAAGTCTATATTATTCAAAACTTTATCGGTAACCGAATAATGTTCTAACGTTCCGATAATTTCTTTTGTCTGTCCTATAACCATAGCGCTCTTACCGATAACAATATCTATAGTTTGATCAAACTGACTAATAAGAATTTTTAAACAATTTTCGTCCAACAAATCATCAGAATCAAAAAAAAGAATACAATCACCTGTTGCAACCTTCAAACCTTTGTTTCTAGCACTGGCAGCCCCGGAGTTTTCTTGAGAAATTAATCTAAACCGTTGATCCTGCTTTACCCAATGGTTTATTTTATTTTCTGTCCCATCTTTACTACCGTCATTAATTGCAATGCACTCCCAATTGCTATAGGTTTGATATAGGATGTTTCCCAACGAAATATCTATATATTCTTCTACATTGTAGCATGGTACAATAATGCTTATCAGCGGGGATTTCATAGCTTTAATTGAAATAAGATTTTATAAATAAAATTGTGGCATCTAATTTTGAAATTTTAGAAAAAAATCCAGATTCATTTTTTACATATTTATAAAAATCCCTATCATTGTTCTTTGCGTTTCTAATAGTTCTTATGATAGTATTATTTATATGTTTCTCAAAAATAGATTGGTTGTAATACTGTGTTTTCTTATTTCTTTCCATTAGCACCTTGGCAGCCTTTATAGTTTCTATAATAGATTCCTTAGTCTGATTTTTTTTAAGCGAAACAGCATGAACATAATATTTTATATTGGGATTTTCCGGGTGAATCCCGAGATTTTCCAATTGTTTGGCCTTAATTGAAAACTCAGAAGCTTCTAGATTCTCGATCTTCGTCTGACTCATATTGTTTGAATGCCATCTATAAAATAACAAAGATTCTGGGATATTGTGAAATTTTGTATTTGCTATTAATTGGCTCCATAATGAGTAGTCTTCTGCAATTTTCATGTTTTCATCAAATCGTAAATTACCTAAACTCGATTTCCTTAACATCACAGTAGGATTGCCTATTGTACAACTCCTTAAAAAACCAACTTTAATCTCATCATGGTTTATATTATGCTTAACAACTTTATTTTGTTTTCCAAAAAAAGTAAACCATGAACCACAAACACCCACCTCCGTATGGGTTCTTAAGTAGTTCATTTGTTTTTCAAATCGAGTTGAAACTGCCCTATCATCAGCATCCATAAACGCTATGAACTCTGTATTTGCAGATTCTATTGCGAGATTTCGTGATTTGGCTGGACCAAGATTGATGTTATTCTTTATACACTTTATTCTATTGTCAAGTCTGACATACCGATCTATTATCTCCTGAGTATCATCGTTTGAGTTGTCATTAATAATAATCAACGTGTAATCAGAGAACGTTTGATTTAAGATACTGTCAATAGATTCCTCTAAAAAAGATTCACCGTTGTAAACAGGCATTATGACAGATAATTCGAACATTCCATGGGATTGTATTGACAAAAATAGATATTAATATGACTTAAACTATATTTGTAAAAATTAATATATGAAAAAAGTTCATGTCGGTTTTTTGTTGTCTTATGATTATGAAAATCTCAAAAAGGCTATCCCTCCTGTTTATATGGATGCCGATGCCATTTTTATTGCTGAGGACAAAGAATACAGAACTTGGTCAGGAGAAAAGTTTGAGGTTTCGCAGTCATTTTACGATTGGTTGTACGAATTTGATACTGAAAATAAAATTCAGATTTATAAAGATGATTTCTATATTTCCGAACTTTCCGCTATTGAAAATGATACTCGAGAGCGCACTTTGCTTTCCGAGAAAATGGGGATTGGAAATTGGTTGGTACAGGTAGATGCAGATGAATATTTTATCGACTTTAAAGGCTTTGTAAAAACTCTTCGGAAATATAATCGTTTTCTAGAGAATCCTGAAAAGACGCCCGTTCAGATAGCCGGATTTCTTATAAATATGTACAAATACACTGATGATGGTTTGCTCTATGTGGACAATCCTACAAAGGTTTTACTAGCTACTAATTATCCAAAATACACTTTTGCCCGTCAAAATCGGAAACGAATTATTTACACCGATAATTTATTGATGCACGAATGTATTTCCCGAAGTGAAACCGATTTAATGACAAAGCTCAACAATTGGGGACATTCTAAAGATTTTGATATTGCGCAGTATGTTGAAAAATGGCGTTCTGTAAATAAGGATAATTATACGGAGATGCAGGATTTTTTCTACTTGCAACCGGAAGGATGGAAAACCTTGGACTATATAGAGTCTAAGAATATGGATGAAATAAAGAAACGATTAAACGAAAAGCCCGAACTACATCCTTCGTCAATCTTTCTTTTTAAGAAGAATTTGGGGCAGTATTTTAAACATCTTTTTAAATGAAAACATCTTTATTAATTTCCACATATAATTGGCCAGAAGCACTGGAATTAGTTCTTTTGAGTGTAGGAAATCAGATGGAAAAGCCGGATGAAATCTTAATCGCCGACGATGGCTCTTCTGAAGAGACAAAAAACTTAATCAAAGACTTTCAAAAGAAGTTAATTGTACCTATACATCATTTCTGGCATGAAGACAAAGGTTTTCGAAAAGCAATTATCTTGAATAAGGCTCTTGCTGCCGCCAAAGGCGAATATATTATTCAAGTGGATGGCGATTGTATTATGCACAAAGATTTTGTTCGTGACCACAAAGCTTTGGCACAATCAAATGTCTATCTCTTTGGAAGTCGCGTGAATATTCAAGAGAAATTTCTTCCGGAATTGTTTGCTTCGCAGAAAATAAAATTCAACTTCTTCGCCCAAGGTATTAAGAAACGTACAAGAAACCTGCGTTTGCCAGTACTGAGCAACCTTTTCCGGACTACTGACGAGGTTTCGGACAAAATGCGTGGTTGTAATGTTTCCTTTTGGAAAAAAGATGTAGTCGCCGTCAATGGCTATAATGAAGAATTCGAAGGTTGGGGTAGGGAAGACTCTGAATTAATTATAAGAATGATGCACAATGGTGTTTTGGGTAGAAGGTTGAGATATCGTGGTATTGTCTATCATATTTGGCACGAAGTGAAAGATCAAAGCCGTTTTGAAATTAACGATACACTTCAGGAAAAAGCACTTTCAGAAAAAAGTAAATGGTGCGTAAAGGGGATTGATAAATATTTGTAGCTATTCACTGATATATCAATGGAGGTATATGATGTCCGTTCGAGCCCTTCGGCATAGCTCAGGATAAACTAAAGTCGAGAACTTCGTAATTTTAATCATAATGAGGTCTCGACTGCGCTCGACCAGACATAGACAAAATTTTGCTATTCAATCTTCCTGTACAACAACCAAAGATTCACATACCTTTTAAAAACCGAAAAAGCGCTAATATAGGCCAAAATAAAGCCTTCCTTTCCATCCAAAATTCCCAAACGGAAAATAAACTGATTTAAAAAGCGATAAAAAGGGCGGAACAGAAAGTGATAATAATTTGGCTTCTTACCTTTTTTGTAGAGCATTTCTGCTTGTAGCGCGCTGTAGCGATGCGCTTTTGCAGTGTAATCGTCGAAGGATTTGTAAGTGTGATGGGGCAAAGTATTTTTTAAATTTTCCGTTTTGCCTTCAGTTTCTAATGTTTCGTGTACCAAATTTGCATTGTACTGGCATTGTTTTTTATTGAAAAAGCGCACCACATAATCATTTTGCAATCCGCTGTATTTTATGCGTTTCCCCATAAAATAGAAATCGCGTTTCACAAAATAGGCTATTGCTTCTGGGTTTTTGCTATTTTCAACGATTTCATCTGCGAGGGCAGGCGTTATCTCTTCATCTAAATCAAAAAAAGTGACCAAGTCATTTTTGGCTTTTGAAATAGCGAAGTTTTTTTGGGAGGAAAAATTATCAAACTTACGTTGGTACACCGTGACCTTTTCATGCTTTGAGGCTAATTTGACAGTTTCATCTGTGCTGAAGGAGTCCACAATTACAATTTCATCCACAAACCAAAGACTTTTTAGATAGGCTTCAATATTGTGCGCTTCGTTGAGCGTAATGGCGAGAGCGGAAATTTTTACAGGGTTTTCCAAAAATGGGTTATAGTTTGCGTAAAAGTAATAATTTTACAGGTATAAATTTGAAAACTATTATGGCGAAGCTCCCGATTTTAATGTACCATCATATAACTGTGGAAAAGGGAAAAGACTTGACCATTTCCGTTGAAAAACTTGAAGAACAGTTTAAGCATCTGGCTGAAAATGGTTATAAAACCTTTCACTTTAAAGAGTTGCTACAACTAAAGAAATTACCTATTGGCAAAAACATAATCATCACTTTTGATGACGGCTACGTAAGTCAGATGTTACTCGCCATTCCCTTATTAAAAAAATACAAGTTGAGAGCTACTTTTTTCGTGCCTTTGGATTTTCTTGGAAAAAACGATAGTTGGAATACTTCTTCGTTGGAAATAATGACTGCGAATCATTTGAAATCACTCGATCCAAAAATCGTTGAGCTCGGTTTTCATTCGTTTTACCATAAAAAATACACAGAGCTTTCCGATGCTGAGATTAAAGCCGACACTAATAGATGTTTAGAATTTATTTTGGAAAATGGATTGGATTTCTCGCCTGTTTTGGCCTATCCATACGGCAAATTCCCCAAAGAAAAATCGCGCAATGAGATTTTTAAAGAGCTGCTTTCTGATAAAGGAATTGAATATGGCCTACGAATAGGCAACCGAATAAACAATTTCCCTTTTAAAAAGCTATATGAGATTGAACGAATTGACGTAAAGGGAGAATTTTCACTATTAAAGTTTCGACAGAAAATTAGGTTTGGGAAGTTATTTTAATATTAAATGTACAAAAATAGGCAACCTGAAGCTTAAAATCTGCATCTTCGTTTTCAACGCATTCCCTTTCGAAGCAACATCAATTTCACATACCGTTCAAAAACTCCATATGCATTTACAGCTGCAACGGTCATTCCCGGAACTCCATCGCGGAAACCACCTTTCAAAATAAAAGAACGGAAAAACCGATAAGTAGGTTTGAAGAGTAAGTGGAACCAAGTGGTTTTTTTCCCCTTATCGAATTGTTGTTGGGCCTGGAACCAAGCGTACGATTCTTTTTTCAATATATAATTATCCAAACCTTTGTATGTAAAATGGAGCATCTTGTTTTTCAATTTCCCAATACTTCCGTCACAATACAATTTTTCGTGAACAGAACCTGAAAATACGGCACCTTCCCGTCGCACCAATCGAAGCACATCATCGCTGTGATGGTATAGAAATCGATTCATATAAAAATGTGGGAAGTTTATTTTGTAACCGCCATGTTTTGGATTTTGGATGGTTTCCTTTATTTCAGCTTCCAAAGAATGGGTAACCCTTTCATCTGCATCAACAAACAGGATCCAATCGCCAGTTGCTTCTTTTAGGGCGAAATTTTTTTGGTTTGAAAAATTATCAAACTTTCGTTGCAGGAATTTGGTGGTGTATTGTTTGGCTATTTCTGGCGTTTTATCTTTGCTGAAAGAATCAATCACAATTATTTCGTCTGCGAAAGAAACAGAAAAAAGTGCATCCTCAAGGTAAGCTTCCTCGTTGAAAGTGGGTATGATCACTGTTAGTTTCGAATTCTTCACAAAGATTAATTTTCATTTCGAAATTACAACTTTTTGTTTCTTGAGCCAACTTCATAAATAACTTTATCTTTGCACTGATGAAGCAATTGGACACTTCCATAATTATAAGCACCTACAATTCCACCGAATGGTTGGAAAAAGTACTGTATGGTTATAACAATCAAACATATAGAAACTTTGAAGTGGTAATCGCTGATGATGGTTCCAATGATGAAACTCGTCAGTTGCTCAAAAGGATGGAAACGGAAGTTTTTTATCCCATCGTCCACGTTTGGCATGAAGATAATGGGTTTCAAAAATCGCAAATTCTAAATAAGGCCATCCAACAGTGCAATACTGAATATATTATCATGAGTGACGGTGACTGTATTCCTCGGAAGGATTTTGTGGAGCAGCACGTTAAGTATCGCGAGATAGGTTATTTTCTTTCAGGCGGCTATTTTATGTTGCCTATGAATATTTCCGAAGAAATCAGCAAAGAGGATATCTATTCTGAAAGGTGTTTCGACCTTAAGTGGCTGAAGAAACATGGACTGAAGGCTTCCTTTAAAAACAACAAGCTTCAGTCGAGTCCATTTAAGGCTTCGCTTTTAAATGCTTTTACTCCTACCAACGCTAGTTGGAATGGCCATAACGCCTCAGGCTGGAAGAAAGATATATTGGCTATAAACGGGTTTGATGAACGCATGCAATACGGTGGACAGGATCGTGAGCTTGGGGAACGTTTGGTCAACTTGGGAATAAAAAGCAAGCAGATTCGCTACAATGCGGTGGTATTACATTTAGACCATCCGCGTGGTTATAAAAACCAGCAATCAATTGAAAAGAATCTTGCTATTCGCAGACAAACTCGCGATCAAAAAAAGAAATGGACACCCTACGGAATATTGAGAAACACTGATGCTACACCCTATGTTTCTGTGATTGTGAGCACCTACAACCAACCAGAATGGCTCCAAAAAGCCCTTTGGGGTTTTGAGCAACAGATGGAAAGGAATTTTGAAATAATCATTGCAGATGACGGATCTACCGAAGAAACGAAGAAATTGATCGATTCTTTTAAAGAAAATTCTTCTCTAGAAATCACTCATGTTTGGCAAGAAGACCACGGTTTTCAGAAGACAAAAATTCTTAACAAAGCCGTCATTGCTTCAAAAGGGGAGTATCTGATTTTTACCGATGGCGACTGTATACCGCGAAATGATTTAGTTTCTACGCATTTGGGATTGAGCCGTCCAGGATGTTTTCTTTCGGCTGGTTATTTTAAGCTGTCTATGAAAATTTCAAAACAAATCACTAAAAACGACATAGAAACGCAGCGATGTTTTAATGCGAAGTGGCTTTTGAAGCATGGCTTAAAAAAGACTTTTAAGATTAACAAACTTACTTCCTATGGTTTGAAGGAAGATATTCTAAATACTTTTACCCCAACTAGCGCCACATGGGACGGTAACAATGCCTCAGGCTGGAGAAAGGATGTACTTGCTGTAAATGGTTTTGATGAACGTATGCAGTATGGCGGTGAAGATCGCGAAATGGGTGAGCGTTTGATGAACTACGGAATAAAGCCACAGCAAATTAGATATAGTACCGTAACACTTCACTTGGACCACGAACGCGGGTATGTTACCAAGGAAATGTTTGTTAAAAACAAAGCAATTAGAAAAGTAACAAAACAAGAAAAATGTGTTTGGACAGAACATGGGATAATTAAATCTGGAAATCCTAAAATCCGTTGCAAGGAAGAAGTTTTGAAGAATTAGGAAGAAAACTTCGAAAGATGATGTTCGAGAAACGGTTTTAATTTTGAAAGTATCATTTCCGGAGTTAGTTCTTTGTAAAGTGCGTGAGGGTCTTCTTCAATTGCTCTTCGCTCTTCCAGAGTAAAACTGCTAAAAAGATCGGGTTTCTCTTCCAACAGATGTATGGAATCGTGTTGGTTGCCATCTTCAAAACTGCACCAATGTTCTTTGTTTACATAGGGTGAATAAATGGTGAATGTAGGCTTGTCCAGGGCTTTTGTTATATGAACGCTACCGCCTTCGTTCGAAACTAAAAGATCACATTTATTCATCAGTTTTATGAAGCCACGGATAGAGTCTTCGTAAATATCTAAATTTATTTGATCCTTATTTTGGCACATCTCGTAAACTTTAAGCGCTTCTTCTTTCTGATTTGGTGCGTAGTTAAATAAAATGGTACCGTGGTAATTTTCAGTTATATAATCAATTATTTCGACCATATATTCATAAGGCATTGATTTTTGGGGTGTGCTACCCAAAATGCCGAGCATAATTACTGGTTTTTGAAGAGAATCAATTCGACTGTAATTTTGCTCCTCTTTGGTTAAGAATATTTTTGGAGTATATTCGGGTTGTTTAAGTTCAAAAACCGAAGCGATCATATTGATTCTGTCTTCAATTGCTTTACCACAGTTTTTGGAGCGGTGTTCTAGAAAACTGATAGGATGGGTGTAAAAAGGAAACTTTAAATCTTTGTGGGCACGTTTCAATCCTATTCTGAATTCAGCACCTGAAAAGAGGCAAATCAATCTACTTTGTAATTTGGAATAGGGATCAAAAATAATATCGTATGCCTCTTTTTTTATTTTCGAAATGGTTTGTATAAGCTTTGAATAACTCTTTAATTCTTTTTCTTTTACGGCGATAATACGATCAATATTTGGATTGTTTTCCAAAACGCCAGCAGTGTACTCATATACGAAATAGGTTACTTCACTGTCGGGAAAAACCTTTTTTATATTATTTGCAATGACCGAGCTTATTAGCACGTCACCAATTCTTTTATTTTGTATTACGAGTATTTTCTTCATAAAGATTGTCTTGTAAGACTCCTTCTCCGCAAATCGTTTTTTTTTTCTTTAAAAATCCTGTTCTTTGGGTTTGGACAAATATTTTTATAGATTACCTTCGCAAAATACCTTTTTTGATAATATCTTTTTTATAAATGCGAGAGAATTTCGTAATTCATCTAAATTACTCACATATGGCTGCAAAGCTAAGGGATGTGCTTCATAATTTTTCAGAAAAAGGAGAATATGTGACGAAAGGCGAGCGGAATGTGATTAAAAGGGTTCAACTTGAAGGTGTTTCTTTTAATATAAAAAAGTTTAAAACTCCTAATGTATTTCAATCATTGGTCTATGAGTTTCTTCGAAAAAGTAAGGCTAAACGGTCATTTGAATATGCTTCTAGACTTATTGGCTTAGGGATAAACACGCCTTTTCCAATTGCTTATATGGAAATGTTTTCTGGTGGATTGAAAAAAAGTTATTACGTGAGCGAGCACGTGGATTATGATTTTGATTTCCGGGAACTGATACATAACCCAGGATTTCAGAAACGGAATGAAATTCTAAGACAATTTACCCAATTCACCTTTAAACTTCACGAAAACGGCGTAAATTTTTTGGATCATTCTCCAGGCAATACTTTGATTATAGATCATGGGAAGGATGTTTATGAGTTTTATCTAATCGATTTGAATCGTATGCGCTTTGAGCCAATGGATTTTGAGATGCGGATGCACAACTTTCGTAGACTTTGGCTATCAAAAACCATGATCAAGGTAATGGCAGCTGAATATGCGAAACTTTATAGCAAGAGCTTTGAAGAAACCCATACTTTAATGCTAAAGTACAGCAAGGTATTTCAGAAGAAAATTAATATTAAGAAGTTGCGAAGAAGCAGGAGGAGGTAAGAATTTAATCTTTTTTGATTAAGATTGTTAACTGCAACTGCCAACAGTAACTAAATGACCACTGATTGCTGACCATCTATACCGCCACTCCATACTCCCTTAAAGCATCATTTAGAGAAGTTTTCAAATTGGTGCTTTCTTTTCGCTTGCCAATAATCAATGCACAGGGTACTTGATAATCTCCAGCGGGGAACTTTTTGGTGTAACTTCCGGGAATGACTACAGATCGTTCTGGAACATATCCTTTTATTTCAATAGGGTTTTCAACAGTTACATCGATGATTTTTGTAGAAGCAGTAAGCACCACATTTGCACCCAAAACGGCCTCTTTACCTACACGAATACCTTCAACCACTATACAACGAGAACCGATAAAAGCATTATCCTCTATAATTACAGGTGCGGCTTGCAAAGGTTCCAAAACACCTCCAATACCAACACCACCACTAAGGTGAACGTTTTTACCAATCTGGGCACAACTGCCCACGGTTGCCCAAGTATCCACCATGGTACCTTCATCCACATAAGCACCGATATTCACGTAGCTGGGCATTAGAATCACGCCTTTGGAAATATAGGCTCCATGACGGGCCACCGCCGGTGGAACAACGCGAATACCTTTGGCCTCATATCCAGATTTTAATGGTATTTTATCATGATATTCAAAAATCCCAACTTCCAAAGTCTTCATTTTTTGAATAGGGAAGTAGAGTACAATTGCTTTTTTAACCCATTCATTTACTTGCCAACCGTCGTTAGTTGGTTCGGCACAACGGAGTTTCCCTTGGTCACAAAGGTTAACTACTTCGCGAATGGCGACAATGGTTTCGGTTTCGGTTAGTAGAGAACGGTCTTCCCAGGCTTTTTCTATAGTTTGTTGAAGTTCTTGCATATTTTTTTGGAATCAAGATTAAAGGAAGCACAGAGCCAAGACTGGCAAGCAAGAAGTATACGTCCTGTTTTACTTAAGTCCAATTTTCTGTCTCCAATTTTCACAAATATAAAACCTCCAATCCAATTAACTAGTGATTTTTAGCATACTATTTCCGAAACCCTTATTTTTGCAGCCAGTATGGGACGAATTTTAGCACTGGATTACGGCAGCAAGCGCACAGGTATTGCTATAACAGACGAACTGCAGTTGATAGCTTCGGGCTTGACAACAGTTGCTACTTCAGAATTGATGGAGTTTTTGAAGAAATATATTGCTTCAGAAAAAGTGGCGCTCGTTTTGGTTGGGGAGCCAAAGCAGAAAGACGGAACCCATTCCAGTATTGAAGTTGAAATTCAGAAATTTTTAAAGAAATTTTCTAAAGTTTTTCCCGACTTAGAAGTGAAGCGCGCAGATGAACGTTACACTAGCAAAATGGCTTTTCAAACAATGATAGACAGTGGATTGAAAAAGAAACAACGCCAAAATAAAGCACTAGTTGATGAGATTAGCGCTACAATAATTTTACAAGAATTTTTATATAATAAATAGTTCGATGATACTACCGATTATTGCTTACGGAGATCCCGTGTTGCGAAAAGAAACAGAAGAAATAAATAAGGATTATCCAAACTTGGATACAGTGCTCGAAAATATGTTCGAAACAATGTATGAAGCACGAGGTATCGGCCTTGCAGCACCGCAGGTAAACTACCCCATCCGCCTATTTATAGTGGATGCAACTCCTTTTGAAGATGATGATGATCTTTCCGAAGATGAACGTAGGTTTGTTTCAACGTTTAAAAAAGTCTTTATCAATGCTCGAATTGTTGAGGAGTCTGGTGATGAATGGGCTTTTAATGAGGGCTGTTTGAGCATTCCAGATGTTCGTGAAGATGTTTTCCGACAACCGGAGATTGTAATTGAATATCTAGATGAGAATTTTATAAAACAGAAAGAAACTTTTAATGGAATTGTTGCGCGAATCATCCAGCACGAATATGACCATATAGAAGGAATTCTCTTTACTGATAAGCTTTCACCATTGAAAAAGCGATTGATAAAGAACAAGCTGAATAATATTTCTAAAGGGAATGTAAGTACTGATTACAGAATGAAATTTCCAAATGCAAAAAAGAAACGTTAACAGGCTTGTGTATATGGATGAAACCAAAGATATTTGCAACCATTAAAAATTTTAAAAGTATTTTATGAGCTTAGAAAAAGTGCTTTCAATCGCCGGTAAACCCGGTCTTTACAAACTTAAATCACAGACCCGCGCTGGCTTCCTCGCAGAGTCTCTTTTAGATGGTAAAACCATTAATGTAAGTGGTCGCCACAATGTTAGCTTGCTTTCTGAGATCGCTATCTATACATTGACGGAAGAAGTGCCACTTCGGGAAGTTTTCAAAAAGATTTTTGAAAAGGAAGAGGGAAAGGAAACCATCAGTCACAAAGCTTCTAAGGAAGAGCTTGAAGAGTTTTTCTTTGGGGTTATGCCAGATTATGATGAAGATCGAGTGTATTCAAGCGATATCAAAAAAGTTGTACAATGGTACAATATGCTAGTGAAAAATGGTCTTACAGATTTTTCAGCATTAAAAGAAGAAACAGCTGAAACTACCGAAGAGGGAGCGGATACAGATGTTAAATCTAAAGAAAAAAAAGAAGCGAAGCTTAAAAAAGTAGTTACAACAAAGACTGCTAATCCCAAAACAGCAACACCAAAAGCGTCATCTGCCAAAAAGGGAGGAACAACAAAAAGCGCTGCTTCACGTAAAACCTAGTATTTAGGTATTAAGCACTTAAATATATTTATTTTAAATAATCCCTTAATCCTCTCTGGATTTTGGGATTTTTTATTGAAATTACAATTCTCAATAATAGCATTTAAAGAATCCACAGAATTTTACAATAATGAATTCACGAAAAGACCAATTACAAGCCTTCGACAGATTACTGACAATAATGGATGAACTGCGCGAGAAGTGCCCATGGGACAGAAAGCAAACGATGGAAACATTGAGGCACTTAACCATTGAGGAAACCTATGAACTGGGCGATGCCATTCTGGAAAATGATCTGGACGAAGTAAAAAAGGAATTGGGAGATGTCCTTTTACATATTGTTTTTTATGCGAAAATTGGCAGTGAAACCAAAGATTTTGACATTTCTGATGTTTGTAACGCTATATGCGACAAACTCATTTCACGCCATCCTCATATCTATGGTGATGTGGAAGTAGCCGATGAAGAAGAAGTGAAAAGAAACTGGGAAAACTTAAAATTGAAAGAGGGCAAAAAAAGTGTTTTGGAAGGTGTTCCAAAATCTTTACCTGCATTGGTAAAAGCTAGTAGAATCCAAGATAAAGTTGCAGGTGTAGGTTTTGATTGGGAAGAGCCCCAACAGGTTTTTGAGAAACTGCAGGAAGAACTTGGAGAATTGCAACATGAGATAAATGAAGATAATAAGGAAAAAATAGAAGCTGAATTTGGCGACGTACTTTTCTCTATGATAAATTACGCAAGATTCCTAAAGGTGGACCCTGAAAACGCACTTGAACGGACTAATAAGAAATTCATAAAGCGTTTTCAATATTTGGAAAGCAAAGCTAAAGAAATGAATAAATCCCTGAAGGATATGACTCTCGCTGAGATGGATGTTTATTGGAATGAAGCTAAGACTAAGTAGTCGTCTACAGTAAGGAAGATGCCGGATGAAAATCCGGCATCTTTGAATTTTATTCTTCTCGCACTTCCTTGATTTTCGAAAGCTTTGCTTTCCAAACTTCAAGTTGTTCTTTGTGTCTCGCTATGTTATTATGAACTTCCTTAACAAGTGGATTATTTTCATCCACGTGATGGAAGAATCCAAGGTTGTTTTCTAACTGCCTAATCTCATCCCTGGTTTCATCAATCTTTTTTGAGATGAAGAAATGTTCGTTCTGTAACTTGCGGTCGTCTTCTCTGTTAACAAGTGTATTCAGCTTATTGTCAAACTTGATAAGTTCGGTTTCCTTTTTGCCCAAATCAAGTTTAGAAAACAGTCCGTCCAATGTTTTATTGAATTTTTGCTCAATATTACGCTTGTTGTAAGGTACGCGTCCCACTTCTTTCCAAGCATTAATATGTTCCTTTATGGCTTTTACGTCGGCTTTGTGATCCCCGCTAAGTTCAAAGCTAGCTAAGGTTTCTAGCATTTTTTCTTTTGCCTCTAAATGAACAGTTTCCTCTTTATTTGCTTCATTTTTTTCTTCGTTCACACGATCAAAATAATGATTACAAGCCTTTTTGAACTGTTTCCAAATTTTGTCGCTATCCTTTCTGGGGACGTGACCAATATTTTTCCAATCGTTTTGAATTTTTTTCATCAAAGGCGTTGTAGCCTCAAAATCGTCACTATTCTTGTTGTCTTCTGCAATTTTTATAAGCTCACGCTTATTTTCCAGATTGGTATATTGTTCTTTTTTCTGGTTTTTATAGAAACTATTCTTTTCGTGGTTAAAGTTACCTGTGGCATCCTTAAATGCTTTCCAGATTTCTTTGTTGTTGGCTCTTGGTACACGACCTGTATTAAAGAAAGTATCGCGTAATTCCTGTATTTTCTTAATGGCATTTTGCCAGCCTTGGTGACTTGGCTTAGCTTCTTCAGTAGCTTTCTTAATTTCCTCGATCAGTTCTTTTTTCTTTTCATAATTGACCTCGAAGTCTTTTTCCACTTCTGCCAATAGTGCTTGACGTTTATCGTGAATAAGTTTTGTGGCATCACTAAATTTATCCCAAACCTCGTCTCGAAATTCTTTGGCAACTGGTCCAATGTCTTCTTTCCACATTTTGTGGAGCATCTGCAATTCGCGGAATGCTTTATTTACGTTTTGCTCCTGCCCAAGTTCTTCTGCACGAGTAATTAATTTAAGTTTTGCGTCAAGGTTATGTTTGAAGTCCAGATCGCGAAACTCACGATTCAGATGAAGAAAATCGTAGAAATTTTCAACGTGATGATGATAGGTGTTCCAAACGGTGTTGTACTTGTCTCGTGGAATCGCTCCTGCCACGTGCCATTTTTCTTGAATATCCTTAAAGTGCTTGTAAGTAGTATTGATGTTTTCTTCAGCGCTCAAAAGACTTTTAAGTTCCTCGATCAACTCCCAACGCTTGTCTAAGTTGGACTGTAAATCTTTCTTAAGGCTTTTATAATGGGTATTACGTTTCTCTTTATAATCAAAATAGAGTGAATTAAATTCCTTTTTTAATGGAGTAGTGTAGTGGAAGTCAATTATTTTTCCTCCTTCGGCAAGAAATTCTTCCTTCTTTTGCTCTAGTTCTTCATTAAACAGATTGTTGAATTCTGAACGAATTTCCTCAACATCGTGTTTTAATTCTTGTATCTTTTTTGTTTTCAGGAGCTTGTCTAATTCTGAGACTAATTCCTTTTTGGAAAGTGTACTGTAATCTTTTTGTGCCTTTTCCTCGTGATCTTCTTCGTCTTCTTCCTCATCTTCAGAAGAAGCTACTTCTTCCTCTTCCTCATCTTCAACTTCTGAGGCTTCCGCTATGGATGGGCTTTCTTTTGGGGCTTTGGCAGCGGTAGGAGTTTCTTCACTTATTTTTTCAGCCGATTCTTTCTCCTCAACTATTGCTTCTTCTGCGATGCTTACCTCATCAGATTTTTCGTTAGAAGAGGGGCTGCTTTCTGCAATTTCTTCCGAAGCTATTTTTTCCTCAATCTTTTCGGTATTGGCTTCCGCAGAAGTTTCTTCCTCCAAAGTTTCGGTATTTTCAATAGTTTTTTTTGATTCTTGTGCAGTATCTGTTGTTGGAATTTCTTTTTCGTTTTCTTCCTGCTGCAATTTTTCGTCAGACATTTGTTTCAATGTTTAGGTTCATTTTTCTTAGAGGCTCAATATACTAACAAGTCTGCAATTGGCAAAGCTTACAGCGTTTTTTTAATATTATCTAATGAATTTTATGAATTCCATATTTGCCAAGCTTTTTCAGCCTGTATTTCTAGCATTTCCAGTCCGTTAACAATTTGTGTTTGCTGGGATTTTCCGTGTTTTAAAAATGCGGTTTCTGCTGGATTATATATTAGATCGTAAAGTAGGTGGTTCTCTGTTAAAAATTGATAGGGAATGGGGGGACAGTCCTCGATATTGGGGAAAGTGCCCAAGGGTGTGCAATTTACTATCAACAAATACTCTTCAATAAGGGATTTATCCAAATTTGAATAAGTTAGGGTGTAAGAACTTTTTTCTCTACTGACGAACTTAAAGTCAAAACCTAGATTGCTCAGAGCAAAAGCCACTGCTTTTGAAGCTCCTCCAGTTCCAAGAATTAAAGCTGTCTGTTTCTTTAGCGGTAAAAACGACTCTAATGATTTTTGGAATCCGAAATGGTCAGTATTGTAGCCCTTTAATTTATTATTTTTTAAAATTTTTATAGTGTTGACCGCACCTATTTTCTCAGCATCTTCATCTAGCTCATCCAAAAATTCTATCACCGTTTCCTTGTATGGAATAGTGATGCTTAATCCTTTTAGGTTTGGTGTTTCTGAGATTATCTTAGGAAATAATTCTATAAAAGGAATATCAAAATTTTCATAAGAATGAGAAAGACCTTCTCTTTCAAACTTTTCAGAAAAATATGATTTCGAAAAGGAATAACTGATGTTTTTTCCTAATAGACCAAATTTAGACATGTTGTTTTCTTTTGTAGTTGTCGTACCAATCCAAACTTAATACGATCAATACACCAATTATAATAAAAGCAATCGCTAGCATAGTTTCTGTGCTTAACTCAGAGGGAAAGTACCGATTGTAACCTGTTATTATTCTCCTACCGTTGTCGTCAAATTGAATTTGCCCAAACGTATCCAAGTCGTATTTTTCCTCTTTCCAAGGCCAAACAACGCCTAGTGATCCAGCGATAAACCCAATTATAACAGCATAGGTTGCTTTTTTATAACGTTTGAGAACGTATGCCAATAAGTGTGAAAGCGAAACTAAACCTACCAAAGAGCCCACTGAAAAAACAGCGAGAACTTTTAGGAGTTCGATGCGTTCTGGATCATAGATCCAGCTGAAATCCCATTGAAAAATATTGGCAAAAGTGTCAAAAAGTGCATTCACAGAATCTACCAATAACAACACATAATTCCCTAGAAGTATCAGGATGAAAGAGCCAGAGAGTCCTGGTAAGGTCATTCCTGAAACACTTATGATTCCGCAGAAAAAAACGAAAATGAGATTACTGTTTTCTTTCGCAGGTTCCAAAAAACTAATTCCTACGCCAGCAATGACTCCACAAAGGAGATAAGCTAAATATTTGCGATTCCAAGTGCCAAAATCTTTTTGAATAAAATAAATGGAGCCAATAATCATTCCGAAAAAAGTACTCCACACATATA
Organism: Aequorivita sp.; assembly: GCA_034675805.1. Taxonomy (GTDB): domain Bacteria; phylum Bacteroidota; class Bacteroidia; order Flavobacteriales; family Flavobacteriaceae; genus Aequorivita. The sequence goes on from JAUCCX010000001.1 coordinate 3,092,041, forward strand.
ACTCATAGTGTACGATTAAGTAGTCCAAAATTTTGGAAATGCTGAAATAACTGATAATCATTCCAGAGATCAACAGTGTTAGAAACTGACCATTTGTATATCGATATAGACTTTTAAATCGCCCGCCGATAAGAAGTTTGAAGGCTTTCTTGTTTATTTTTTGGAGTGAATAAATAAATTCTTCATAAAATCCTGCAACAAAAGCCACTACTCCTCCAGAAATACCAGGTACTTTATTTGCCGCACCCATTCCCAATCCCTTTAGGACTAGCCAGGTTTTATCGGAAAAGGAGCGATTTTCGTACATTTCTTAATTCAAAAGTTAAAGCTTAGTTTTTTGAGTCTTCTTTCGTCACGGCAAGTCTCTCTAGTAGGAAAATAGTCATAAAACCTATGATTCCAAAAAGCAGCGCATATAATATTTGTGGATCCCCATCGTAATTTGTTGGAAGAATACTTCTTTCAATAAATGGGATTTGTTCTCCAGAATGATTCACTCTGTATTGCAAAATCTCTTTCCAAGGCCAAATTTTGTTAAGAGCCCCTATCATAAATCCGGTTAGCACAGCGAGCGTTAAATTTTTATGATGTTTAAACATCCAATTTAGTGCTTTAGAAAATGATTTTAAGCCTATAATCGCCCCAACTCCGAATACTAGGAGCTTACCAAATGCGCTAAGAAATAAAGAGCCGTTTAAAGTGGTCAATCCTTCACTCAATTGAGTCACGATACCAATTACGGCTGTATATGCTCCAAGTAGCAATAGAATAAAGGCACCTGAGATACCTGGAAGTATCATCGCAATAATGGCGATGAATCCTGCGAAAAAAAGAAACCAAGTGCTTTCTGGCGAGCCAATGGGATCTGCAATTGTTATAAGATATGACAGAACGGAAGCTACGGTTAGAGCAAGAATAATACTCAAACGCCAGTTGCTAACTTGTTTGCCGACAAAAACAATACTGGCAATGACCAAGCCAAAGAAAAACGACCAAACCATTATTGGATAAACTTCCAGAAGCCAGGTAATCAATTTTGCTAGTGATATAATACTTATGAAAACTCCTGTGAAAAGAGCCAATAGAAAGGCGAGGTTGTAATGTTTCCACGCCATTAAAAAACCTTCTTTTTTCCAGATTTTGAAAAAGCCTAAGTCAATGTTATGGATTGTTTCTATGAGTTCTTCATAGATACCAGAGATAAAGGCAATGGTTCCCCCGGAGACTCCAGGAACGACGTCGGCAGCACCCATTGCAAGGCCTTTTGCCGTTATTATTAAATACTGTAGAAAATTTCTTTGAGGCATAAGCTGATTTTGCTAAAACCTCAAAAATACGTAAATTAAAGTGAAGGATTTTTGTGTTGTTTGATTATTTCCACCACCGTTTTCATTTGAAATACCTGAGGGAAAAGCTCCTCGAGAATCATCAAAAATTCTGGTTCAGACTTTAGAGCGTTTTTTAAATGAAAATTTCCTTTGTCATTTTCATTTAATGTATAATAAAGTCCAGAAAGACGGTATTCCACTTCGGGGTGCTCAGGATAGAATTCCAAAGCTTGATTAAAGTTGTTTACCGCAGCCTCAAATTCTCCTAGATTAGTTAAAATATCACCGCGAGTGATCCAGGTTTCCAATTCGTAATTGCCAAGTTCCAAGGTTTTTCTGTACCCAACTTCAGCCTCTTCAAAAAGACTTAGTTTGTTGCTAATTCTTGCATATCGTTTCCAATAAAGAACATTTTCAGCATCAATATTTATTGCTTTTTCAATGTAATAAAGTGCTTTTTGGTATTGCTTGTTTTTGGTGTAAAAATCGGTAATTGCTATCCAACCTTTATCCAATAAGGAATCTTCCTCTACACATTTTGAGTAAAATTGAATTGCCATTTCCGTATTACCCAATTTTTCGTAACATTTCCCCATACGCAACAAGGCGTATGAAGTGGGGTCGTCTAAGCCTAAGGTAATGGAGTAGCTTTCTATGGCTTCTTCATACTTTTTCAATTTTTCAAGTACTCTTCCTTTTTCAAGATAGGCCCCTATAAACCGATCGTCACTAATTATAGCAAAATCATAAGCTGCAAGTGCCTTTTTATATTCTTTAAGCGCGTAATATTGTTTGCCCAATTGGTGCCAAGCTACTTCACAGTATGGATTTTTATTGAGAAAGTCATTTAGATAATCTATTGCTGCTTCGTATTCGTCAAGATATTCGAAGCAATAAATAATATTGTAAAGTGCAGAATAGTCTTCTTCATCTTCTTCCAAACACTTAATGAAATAATATTTGGCGTGTGCATAATCTTCCATGAAAAGATACTCCATTCCAAGCAGAGAAAGCACATCAGCCTCATCATCGGTAATTTCCAGAGCTTTTTCTAGAAGCTGGATTGCTTCTGCGTGTTTGTCACGACGTGAAAAGATATTCGCCTTTTGGATATAAATCTCCTCATTGCTTTGTTCCAATAGATACAACTCGTCCAAAAGTTCATCTGCGATGTCCAATTGGTTTTCAAAAATGTACATTTCTATTTGGAAAAGTTTCAAATTGGTGGATGAAGGATGTTGTTCCAGTCCTAATTTTGTGGCTTTCTTAGCTAGTGCAATCTTCCCGTTTTCAAGGTAGTGGTGCACTATCTCTTCAAATTCTTCCGAATCGAAAAACAGAACGCTGTTGGTTTTCAGCATCGATTCGAATCTTTCCAGCGAGAAGTTATTATGCTCGTTTGAACTTAATTGCATACGCACGGTTTAACGGGGTTTCTTCTATTTTAAAGATAATAATGTATATACAAGTTCAATTGTTATGCCGTGTTTCTTGTTAACGGACTTATTAACAGAATTAATACTTGTAAAGCGTTATAGTATAAAGCTTTATAGTATTTCTACTGATTTTGTATAGTGTTTAAAACGTCTGTCAGTATTTTGCAACCTGCCTCAATTTCGTCATTGCTAATTGTGAGCGGAGGAGTAATTCTGATAGCGCGACCTTCAAAAAGTAGCCAAAAGAGTATCAACCCACGGTCTTTGCAAGCCAATATTACCTCCGAGGCAAGTTCAGCAGTTTCAACCATTGCCGCTAGCATCAAACCTCTTCCACGAACTTCTTTAATCAGTGGATGTTGGAGAAGCTTTCTGAAAAGTTTTTCCTTTTGAAGCGTTTGTGCCATAATATCGGTTTCTGTCAGTTCTTGTAGCGTCGCTAAAGCCGCTGAAGCAATAACAGGGTTTCCACCAAAAGTAGTTATATGTCCCAGTTTTGGATTATCCTGAAGTAAGGACATAACTTGGTGCGATGCAGTAAAAGCACCAATTGGAAGTCCACCACCCATTCCTTTTCCCATTACTAAAATATCTGGTACAATACCGAAATGTTCAAAGGCAAAGAGTTTACCTGTACGGCCAAATCCTGGCTGAATTTCGTCTAAGATTAAGAGGGTTCCAGTTTCATTACAGCGTTGGCGTACCTTTTTTAAATAATCTTTTTCTGGTTGAATAAATCCTGCACCACCTTGAATAGTTTCTAGAAGAATAGCTGCGGTTTCAGGAGTTATCTTTTGGAGATCCACTTCACTATTAAAATTTACGGGGAAACAATCTGGTACTAAAGGTTTGAAGGCATTTTTACGCTCCTCGAAACCCATTACGCTCATAGAGCCCATTGTGTTTCCGTGGTAGGCATTGTTAGCATACAATAATTGGGTTCTTCCAGTTGCACGACGTGCTAGTTTTAATGCTCCTTCTATGGCTTCGGTACCACTGTTTACCAAATAGGTAGTATTTAAATTTTCAGGAAGATTCTCAGAAAGTAATTTTGCAAGTGCTACAGCTGGCTCTTGGATGTATTCACCATACACCATAACGTGTAAATATTTTTCTGTTTGGTTTTTTATGGCTGTAACCACTCGCGGATGGCAATGGCCCAAAGTACAGGCGGAAACTCCAGCTACAAAATCCAAATGTTTGTTGCCCGAGGTGTCATAGATATAACTTCCACTGGCATGTGAAATCTCCAACGCCAAAGGGTGTGTGGTTGTTTGTGCTTGGTATTTATAGAAATCGTTTTTCATTTGGTGTATTGTCAGTTCGAGTACAGGGGATAATTAATTAGACCCTCGACTTAACAAAACCTGACGTTATTTATTGTTATTTGGAATGGAATCATTCATCTTGTTCTGAATAGAATCCCGTTTCGCCTCGCTTTCTAAAGTTTCAGGTTTAGGATCGTCGGGACGGTTTTGGAAGTCTTTAGGAGAAAGTTTTGATTCTTCCGGCACTTGAATTTTATCTTCTGGGATATCCTCAAAAAATTCACCTTCGTCTTTTGGCAATGGAATCCCCGTTATCTTTGGAAGAATAGGAACGGGTTTTCCTTTAAATAAGTCTTCAACAGAATATAATCGCTCTTCACCACGCCATTGAAAACCTGGCAAGAGCCTCGCATTTTGTGGGAGCATAGAGGGTGGGTACACCTTTCCAGCTGCTTTTTTTATAAAACGTATTCCAGTAACTTGTTGCTCTTCTAGATACATTTGAATGGAACTGGAAACTGTATTGTTGATGCCAACCAATTCTTCTTTATCATTTCGGGAATAATAAATTACCTGCGCATTTTTATTGATGTTTACCGTGTCCAATTCGTTATTAGTGAAAAGTCCGATAAGCCGCTCTCCTTTTACCTGATTGAAACCCATACTGTCTTTTTGTACCAAGAACGCATTGTTGAACACTTTTAAGGTGTCCAGTTTATCAGTGATTGTATCTGATAAAATATGGATAGTATCTCCAATCATCTGGTTTTCGCCACTCCAAAGAACAGGATTACGCAACAATTTGGTGATTCCTCTTTTTTCATTGACATAAATTGAATCACATTTTCCACTTGTTGGCTCATCACCCTCTTTACCGGGTTTAAACATTCTAGCTTTATAAAAACCTTTTAGTATTCTGTTTTCTGGCTTTCCTGTTATTTGTAGCGTATCTGCATGCACATAAATGGAGTCATTATCGCGAACGGTAATGGCAACAGCCCGTTTGGTGATAAAAACGGAGTCTTTTTCTCGAAAGACCTCGGCGTAATGACCACGGACTACACTTTTATTTATGGTGTCCAGAACTCGAATATTATTAGTGGCTGAGGCAAAATTCTTATTGCGGTCAAAATAAATACTGTCGCCGTAAAGCGTTCGATTTTCATAATCGACCTTTGAGTTTTTTACAAAATAACCAGTGTCGCCACGTGTGTCGTAATAACCTCTTTCACAATAAACCGTACTAGTTTCACTTACGATAGTTGAGGGCCCATAAAGATATGCCGCTCCTGTTTCTGAATAGAAATCCAGTTGATTGCTGTTAACGGTATATTTTGGGTTTACGATTTTTACGTTGGAAAGAAACTGATATTTTTTACTTTCTGCAAAATATCGACCAGATTTGCTTGTAAGAACACTTGCGGTATCTTGAACTGTACCGCCAGTTCTGTAAAAGGCTTGTTGTTTAATTCTGTCGAAATAGAGCGTATCTGTTTTAAGGGTGGTCTTAGGCTCTGTTAAAACCACATCGCCACTTGCGAAAGCAAACTGTGTGTTTCCATTGTATTCAGCGTATTTGCTATTCATAGAGACGGTATCGCCTTGGGAAATGCGTACGTCACCATAAGCTTTTACGAAGTTACTTTTCAAGTAAACGAAAGCTTGATCGCACCACATTTCCACTCCTTCGTGAATGATATAAACTTGGCCGGTTTCATCTTTTGTATAAATGGCGGCATTTGGAAATTCTGGACGCAATTCAAGATAACCCGATTGGATATCGATTTTTTGCTTTTCCTGTGCAGAAAGATTTATTCCACAGAAAAGAAAAGCGGCAAAAAATATGAATGATGATATCTTCAAAAAAGATCTATTTGTTATTAGGAACGAAAATACCAACAAAAAATTGATTATCGTTTAATGGTCTGCTTTCTATCAGGGCCAACCGAAACAATTTTAATTGGCACCTCAAGTTCTTTTTCCAGAAAATCGATATAATCATTCAGTGCTTTTGGCAACTGGGAGATATCATCCATTTTTGTTAAATCTGCTTTCCAACCTTTCATTTCTGTAAAGATAGGAGTGACATTTTCTGCTTCAATGTTGTAAGGTAAATGGTGAATGATGTCGCCTTTGTAATTATAAGCAGTGCAAATTTTTAGGGTTTCAAATCCACTTAGAACGTCAGCTTTCATCATAATGAGCTGAGTTACACCATTTACTTGTACGGCATAACGTAAAGCCACTAAATCTAACCAACCGCAACGTCTTGGTCTCCCAGTAACTGCGCCGAACTCGTTTCCTATTTTAGCCATTTTTTCACCCACCTCATCAAAAAGTTCAGTAGGGAAGGGGCCACTTCCTACGCGAGTGGTATATGCTTTAAAAATTCCGAATACATCTTTCACCTTGTTTGGTGGTACGCCTAAACCAGTACAAGCCCCTGCAGCAGTAGTGTTTGATGATGTTACAAAAGGATAGGTTCCAAAGTCTATATCAAGCAAGGAGCCTTGGGCGCCTTCAGCTAGAATAGTTTTTCCATCTTTTTGGGCTTGGTGCAAATATTCTTCACTATCAATAAACGTAAGTGTTTTCAGTGTTTCTACTGCAGCAAAGAATTCAGCTTCGAGGTCAGCTAAATCATACTGAACGTCCACATTGTAGAAATTGATCATCGCCTCGTGCTTATCGGCCAAGGCGCGATATTTATCTTGCCAATTTTCCAGCTCCAAATCTCCGATACGAATACCGTTTCTACCGGTTTTGTCCATGTATGTTGGACCAATTCCTTTTAAGGTTGAGCCAATTTTGGCTTTTCCTTTGGAAGCTTCAGAGGCTGCATCCAACAAACGGTGCGTAGGTAGAATTATATGTGCTTTTCTAGAAATAATAAGATTTCTCTTGAAATCGACATTATATTTTTCCAGTCCTTCCAATTCTTTTACAAAAACTACGGGATCTATTACAACGCCATTTCCTATTACGTTTATTGCGCTTTTATGGAAAATCCCTGAAGGAATGGTACGCAAAACGTGCTTAATTCCGTCGAACTCCAAAGTGTGGCCCGCGTTTGGACCGCCTTGAAAGCGAGCAATTATATCATAGTTTTTAGTTAGGACATCGACAATTTTTCCTTTGCCTTCATCGCCCCATTGTAGTCCAAGTAGTAAGTCTACTGCCATAATTTTTTAGGAATTGTTCCCGTCGGTATTTTCTTCGGGATTTTTTTTATTTCCGTAGAAATAAAGTGAATGGTTTGTTATTTCAATATTAAAAACCTCTTCTATGGTTTTTTTGATGCTGTGTATTCTTGGGTCGCAAAACTCGATAACCTCGCCATCTGAAAGAATGACGTGATCGTGGTTGCGGTCAAAATATGATTTTTCATAATGTGCTTGGTTTTGGCCAAATTGATGTTTGCGCACCAAGCCACATTCCAAGAGCAATTCAATAGTATTATAAAGAGTAGCGCGGCTTACACGATAATTTTTATTCTTCATATTTATGTATAACGATTCAATGTCAAAATGATCGTCATGGTCATAAATTTCCTGAAGAATTGCATATCGTTCCGGCGTTTTACGGTGTCCCTTATCCTCAAGAAAACCCGTAAAAACGTTCTTTACTATTGCCTGATTGTTTGTATCTGTTTTTGAACTCATAATTAAGGATGCAAAGTTACTCAAATTTTAGACTCTAGTAACTTTATCAATTCCGTTTATTTTTTTGATGTTATCCACCAAGTTATTTAAAATCGTTTTATTCTTTACAATAACAATTATTTTTCCTGTAAAAATTCCGTCATTACTTTCAAAGTGGACACTCTTCATATCTATGTGCAGGTTGTTTGAGATTACTTTTGTCACTTCATTTACTAGACCTATGGTGTCAATCCCGCTAATTGTAAGATTTGCCTTGAACTCACGTTGGGTAGAGTCAATCCACTTGGCGGGCATAATTCGATAACTGTAATTGCTCTGCAGTTGCAGTGCATTTGGACAATTGCTTTTATGTACTTTAATCCCTTCGTTAACGGTAACAAAGCCAAAAACATTATCTCCAGGAATAGGATTACAGCAATTGGCCATTTTGTAGTCCAATTTTTCTTCGTTTTTCCCAAAAACAAGTTGGTCAAACTTTTCGGTAATTTCATCTTTGTGAACATCTTCAGGTTTATCTGGTTTGCGAATTCTGTTCTTAAAGAAACTGATAAAAGCATTGCTACGAGAAGCAGCAAAATCTTTTAATTTTTGATTGTCGATAATTCCTGCACCAACGCGATAATAAAGATCCAAACTTGTTTTGACCTTGAAGAAAACAACCAATTGGTTTATGGCCGTTTCGTCTAGATTAATTTTTAAGGATTTTAATTTTCTCGTTAATATTTCTTTTCCTTCTTCGGCAAGTTCTTTTTTCTCGTCTTTTAGCGAAGATTTTATCTTTGAACGTGCTCTACCGGTGGTTGCGTAGTTTAACCAGCTGGCGTTAGGCTTCGCGTTATCAGAAGTGATAACTTCCACTTGATCGCCACTTTTCAGTTCAAAACTCAGAGGCACTAGTTTTCCATTGACTTTGGTGCCGCGTGTGTGCATTCCAATTTCTGTGTGAATGTGAAATGCGAAATCCAGAGCAGTTGCGCCTTTTGGAAGGGAATACAAATCACCTTTTGGTGTAAAAACGAATATCTCTTTGGCGTATAGGTTCAACTTGAACTCTTCCACAAAATCCACAGCGCTTATCTCTGAATTTTCTAGTGTATCCTGAAGTTTGTTTAACCAGTTTTCCAATCCACCGTCGTCTTTTTCATTGGTCTTGTATTTATAATGCGCAGCAAATCCTTTTTCTGCGATCTCATTCATCCTTTCACTTCGAATTTGTACTTCTACCCAACGGCCTTTCGGGCCCATAACGGTTATGTGCAAAGCTTCATAACCTGTGGATTTTGGGGAAGAAATCCAGTCGCGCAAGCGGATTGGATTTGGACGAAAATGATCTGTAACAATGGAATAAATTTTCCAAGCTAAGAATTTTTCGTTTTCGGGTTTGCTTTTATAGATAATTCGAACGGCAAATTTGTCGTAAACTTCGTCAAAGGTGACGTTTTGGGCAAGCATCTTTCTATGAATGGAGAATATAGATTTTGGACGTCCTTTTATCTCGTATTCTAGTTCTTCAGCGTCCAATGAATTTTTTATAACCTTGTTGAAAGCTTCAATATATGCGTCCTGTTCCTCCTTGCTTTCCTTAATTCGACTCAATATATCAGTATATACTTCAGGCTCTGTGAATTTGAGGCCCATATCTTCCAGTTCGCTTTTTATATTGTAAAGTCCTATTCTGTGGGCGAGGGGAGCGTATATGTATAATGTTTCCGAGGCGATTTTTCGTTGCTTGTCGGGCGGCATTGAGTCCATTGTTTGCATATTGTGAAGCCTGTCTGCAATTTTTATAATGATTACACGAATGTCTTCATTAAGCGTAAGCAACATTTTTCGGAAGTTTTCCGCTTGCATAGAGACATCTTCAGACATTGAGATGTGGGCAATCTTGGTTAAGCCGTCTACGATTCGTGCCACCGCGGTGCCGAACATTCGTTCGATGTCATCTAAAGTGTATTCAGTATCCTCAACGACATCGTGCAAAAGCGCAGCAGCGATTGAAGTGGCATCCAAACCTATCTCAGAAGCGACAATTTTTGCAACCGCAATTGGGTGAAAAATATAGGCCTCGCCGCTTTTGCGACGTTGGTTTTTGTGAGCATCAACAGCAAGGTCAAAAGCACTGCGTATCAGTTTTTTATCTTCCTTTGTAAGGGTGCGATAACTGATCTTCAACAACTGCTTATACTGCTTAGCGAGCTCTTTGTTTTCTTTTTCTAAAGCGGTTTCTGTCATAAAACTAAAAGTAATGATTAGTATTGAAATGAGCAACAAAATTAATTTCTGAAACGCACCGAAATGAAAATTTTATCGCGGTACGAATTATTATAGAATATCATTATTCTGTAACAATTTAATTATATTTAAGTCTATTAGATTGAGTAATCTAGTTATGATATCAAAAACCACATCTATGAAAAACAAATTGCTGCTGCTTTTGTTTTTGGCGACCGGAATCTTTGGATTTAGCCAGAAAGACAATGCGCAAAAGAACAAGTCGTCAGAGTTTAATGTTCCGATAGAATACTACAAATTAAATAATGGCCTAAAAGTTATCTTATCACAAGATAAATCTTCACCTACGGTTATCGTAGCAACCTATTACAACATAGGTTTTAGGATTGAACCGAAAGACAGAACTGGTTTTGCACATCTTTTTGAACACATGATGTTTCAAGGGTCCCAAAATCTTGGAAAAATGGAATTTATAAAATTGGTGCAGGAAAATGGAGGTGTTTTGAATGGCTCCACGCGTTTCGATTTCACCAATTATTTTGAAATTGTTCCTTCAAATAAACTGGAAACCATGCTTTGGGCAGAAGCGGACCGGATGAAGGGCCTTGCTATTACGCAGGATAATCTCACCAACCAGCAAGGAGTTGTTAAGAATGAGGTAAAAGTAAATGTGCTCAATCAGCCATATGGTGGTTTTCCGTGGTTGGATATGCCACAATATGCAAACACCAACTGGTATAATGCACATAACTTTTATGGGGATTTGAAGGATCTGGATGCAGCTAATTTAAAAGATGTTGAAAGTTTCTTTAAAACGTATTATGCGCCAAACAATGCTGCCTTATCCATTGTTGGAGATTTTGATATGGCTGAAGCAAAAGCTTGGGTTGAAAAGTATTTTGGCGGAATTCCATCTGCAACTATCCCTTCTAAACCAGACATTTCAGAACCAAGGCAGGAAAATGAAAAGGAATTCACTAAAAATGATTCACTTGCAAATAAACCAGCACTAGCTGTTGCCTATCATATGCCAACACGCAATACTCCCGAATATTACGCTATGGGTCTTTTAGATCAAATTTTAATTCAGGGAGACAATGCCTTGCTTCGGAAAAAACTTGTCGATGAAAAAGGATATACGTCCAATGTGAGTGGAGGCATCAATTATTTGGGGAATATGTTCAATTACAACGGTCCGATGCAGTTAATGTTTGATGTAACCTATGACACCGAAACTTCAAAAAGACAAGTAATGGATGCTGTTGATGAAGTGATAAACAATCTTTCAAGCCAAGTGGACCAGAAAATGATAGACGGCGCACTTGTGAAAATACGTTCAAGATTATATGATGATCTAGGTGGGAGTTTCGGCTTAGGTCGCGCGGATTTGCTTTGCAGTTTTGCACTTTTTGACGACGATCCTGCAAGGATAAATACGTTGGAAAAAGAGTTTAAAAAAGTGACGCCGGAAATTATGAAAGCGACAATTTCAGAATATTTGAGAAAAACAAACCGTACCATCTTGGTGGTGAATCCGCTTTTGGCCAACAACGATAAAACAAACTAAATGAAAACTTCAATATATATATTCGTGGCAGCTTTGTTTTTAGCCATACCCAGTATCGCACAGAAGCAAACTCCTCCAAAAGGATCAGCACCTAAGGATTTTACACTTCCTGAAAAGCAAGTGGTCGATTTTGACAATGGCTTAAAATTGGTATTGGTGCCCTATGGCAGTATTCCAAAGGCAACTATAAGTATCACCCTAAAGACTGGGAATATAAACGAAACCAAAGACCAAATTTGGTTAGCCGATCTCTTGGGAGATTTAATGAAGGAAGGCACTACCGGAGATTATTCAGTTAAAGACAAACTTGCTGGAATGGGTGGTAATCTGGATATTAGTGTTGGACCGCACACCACTACCTTGAGTACTGATGTACTCTCCGAATTTGCACCAGAGGCCTTAAAAATTTTAGCTGATGTTTTGGAAAATCCAAAATTGCCACACGGCGAATTGGAGCGATTAAAAAATAATATGAAGCGAAACTTGACTGTTTCTCTTTCAACTCCAGGCGCACAGGCCAGGAAAGAGTTCTTTGCTGAATTATATCCCAATCATCCATACGGAAGGTTATATCCAACCACGGAACAAGTGGATTCCTATACTTTAAATGATGTAAGATCTTTTTATGATTCAAATTTTGGAGCGCAAAGAACTACAGTTTATGTGGTAGGACAATTTGATGCTGAAAAAGTAAAGGCAGTGGCCAAAAGCCAACTGAGTGATTGGCGAAAAGGTCAAAAGGTGAATTATCCTCTTGCAAAGGCCCAATCTCAAGGGAAGGTAAAAATAATCGATCGACCCAATGCGTCCCAATCTACAATCTATTATGGGCTTCCGGTGCCCGATCCATCAAATAAGGACTATATTCCTTTAGAAGTAATGAATACTCTTTTAGGCGGTTCCTTTGGTTCCCGAATTACAAGCAATATCCGTGAAGACAAAGGATACACCTATTCTCCTTACAGCTCCTTAGCAGCTAATTATAAAACTGGTCTTTGGTATGAAAGTGCAGATGTAACTACTGAATTTACAGGAGCATCTCTTGACGAAATCAAAAAGGAGATTGTGCGCTTGCAAACCGAAGCACCAAGCGAGGGGGAACTAGACGGAATGAAGAATTATATGTCAGGAATTTATGTTTTACAGAATTCGACTCCTTATGGAATTATTGGGCAGCTGAATTTTTTGGATGTTCACAATTTGGATGAATCTTTTCTGGTAAACCAAGTGAAAAACATAAATGCGGTAACACCACAACAAGTGCAGGAGATGGCGAAAAGATACATCACTCCAGAAAAAATGACGCTGATTGTTGTGGGCGATAAAGAAAAGATTAAAGATCAAGTAAAGGAAACCATTGCACAACCTACAAAAAAAGAACAATAGCTAGTATAGTTTGATTTTGTTAAAAGTGAAAAGCCCAGCGGAAGTTGGGCTTTTTTAGTTTCCATTTGGTGTTTTAGGAATTATTTTGAAATGATTAGTTGTTTAGCTCAGCTCTTCATCGTCCACAGTGTATTTGGCTAAAAGCTTAATTGAAACTTTATATGTTGCGGAATAAGTAAGTCCAGATTGACGGGATTTGAATGTCAAAAAGGCCTTTTTATACCATTTTGGGTCAGTAGCTTTCTTTTTAAAATCTTCGTGTGTGGCAACTGCAGAGACTTCTCCATTCAGCCAAGTTTCAATTTTATAAACTCCTATTCCGAAATGCTCAACTCGTTGAAGAACGATTTCGAAATCTGACTCAGAAAAATGTTGAACGTTCTGTAGGTCGGAACCTTCATTCAAGTTTTTCAAATCAGTAAATACATTTTTTTCTAAAAATTCAGTTTGTTCCATATTGTTGTAAAAGTATGTATAAGAATGTTATCAATGCTGTGAGCTATCGGGATAATTAAGATGGTTGATTTTAACCCTAATTCTTGGTTAAGTCATTTTTTTATCCTCGTATTTTTTTATTTTATTCAGTTCCTTTTAATTAAGCACTAAACTACGCATTTTGTATACACTGTTATTGACAATTGGCTTTTATTCAATTAATAATCTTGGCTTAAAACTTCCGTTGGAATATGAAGTGTAGTATTTAGCTTTCTTATTATATCTAAAGTCAGTTTTCGTTTTTTATTCAAAATCTCACTAACACCGCTTTTAAATCCTACAATTTCTGCTAAATCCTTTTGATTCATACCCATAAACCTTATCCAGCATATTCCGTATTCAAAGTTGAATTTTACAATCAAACGACAATTATGCTTTTATAGAGGAAAGTTTTTGTTTGCCGCTCCTTCTTTGTGTGTTTAATCTTGGTTGTACTGTTACGAGTTATGGGGTGATTCAAGTGGAGGATGCATAGATTGTGGTGTACACAGTGGAAGCTTGCGTTTTTTAAAAATAATATTTATTGTGATTTTGAAATTTAGCGAAGGCAGGTAGTATATGGATTTTGGGATGCAATTTGTGCTAAATATAGCACATAAATTCTGCTCGGTGTAATTTTGGTCTTTTTCTGATGTATATTGGCAGCTTCGAAATGGTTCATATTATCCTTTAGATAAAGCCTATTTTCCCTTATCATTGTATTGTAATCTACTTTAATTTATTGAAAATTTGGCAAGACTTAATTTGATCTCTGTTGAGAGGTTAGGCTTAATGGCTAGACTCGAAATTATACAATTCTAAAATTATCAGCCCTTCACTTTTTAATAATTTATCCAGAGTTGACCCGGACCTACCCCGGACCTGACCCGGACTTGACCTGGACTTTTTTGGGAGAATCGTAGAGGTTTCTTTGGAGTATCTGTGGATAAGATGTAGATTTTTATAGGTGTTGGCTTATTGGTGTGGGCACAGGCTACAAACGAGTCTCGCAGTTTAGTATTTTATTTTTTCCGATAAATTTCCATTATTTCAACAGGTAATTTTTTGTCGGACTTTTCAAAAATAAGTCCGTATTTCTTTAATTCAGTATGCAAGGTTTTTGGGTCTTCTGCTTGCCATTCCAGTTCAATATCATATTCTCCGTTCAAATTTGTTTGGTCTAAAACAGGTATTGACGTGAAATTTTCCAAATACTCTGCTAATTGGGACATTTTGATTTTTTTCGTTTTTAAGATTGTTCCCATAAACATATATTCGGACGAATCAGAATTTGATTCTTTTATTGTGCTATCCACATTTTTTAAAACATAACACTCTAAAGTATCAATTCCAATTTTAGCATTGACATCGAAATTTTCATTAAGAAAGTCGATTCCAATCTCTCTCCATTTATCTTGATATTTATGCGATACTTCAATTGTCAGATTGTATTGGTAGTTCTTTTCGTATGGAAAATCATTTTCACCTAAGCTGTCTTTATATATCATTCTGCTAGATGACGCAATTTCAAAAAGTGTTTGATAAAGACGCGGAATTGGACTATTCCACATTTCAATTCCGTTTATGTTTCCTTCTGGGTCTTTTAAAATCTGTGAGCCACCTCTTTTTTCTTGGTCATAACTTTTAAGTTCAATTCTATAATTTGAATTCGCTACTTTTTTAATTGTATTAACTTTAGAGTTTGGGTCGATGTAGAAATCATCTTTTAAATCTAAATCAATTTTGTTATTAGAAATCAGATTTTTAATAACATCTATATTTATGTTTTCAGGATTTGTTATAGCTCTTACAACACCATTTTTATCAATAATAACTGAATGCGGAATTACTTTATATTTAAAGCTTTCCGTGTGAGTTGAATCTGAAACTATGCATAAAGAGGTGCTTGTACTTTTAATGAATTTTTCGAGTCTGTCTTCATTTTCTGCTGAAATGGCAATGATTTCTAAATCATCTTTGAATTCTTTTTGTAAGCTATCTAATTTTTTCATTGCAGGAATACACGGACCACACCAAGTTGCCCAAAATTCTAAAATAACGGTTTTTCCTTTTAAATCTTTTAAAGAAATTTTGTTCTCTTTACTGTTTAAAATATTACTAAAAGTATAATTAGGGACGGGTTTTCCTATTTCAGCTATAGTATTTTCTTTTTTGCACGATATTATGCAAATTGTTAAAATTAAAAGTAAAATTTTTTTCGTCATTTTGGGTTTTTTTATATTGTTGCCAATGTTTATTTATATGAGCTGTGGCGTGTCTCGGCACGAACCTCTGCAAATAAAAACTGGCTTTTGAAAATCCTTAGGATTTTCCAAGTGAGGACTGACCAAGCCATAACTTATAGCATCTATGAAAAAGCAGCGAGTCTCGTATCTTTAAAGTTCACCAAAACAATAAGATATGAAATTAGAACCCACTGCCCAACCAAATTTATACATTGGCATCGACATTCACAAGCGGAGCTGGAAAGTTCATTGCGCCACGGAGCCTCCAAACCCTAAAGTATTAAACGAGTATGTAGCCAAACATTTTCCCGACCATCAGGTTACTACCGCCTATGAAGCTGGCTGTTGCGGCTATTACGCCCACGGCAGTTTTAAGACCTATGGCTGGATTTCCCTAGTAGTCAACCCTGCCGTTATCCACCGCAGGGGCAAGGAGCGTTTTACAAAGACTAATAAAATAGATGCCCAATTGATAATCAGAGAGCTTAAAGACGGCAGGCTTGAGAGTATTCACCCTCCAGATGTGGAGCGTGAGCAATTGCGGAGTCTCTTTAGAAGGCGCAATGATTTAGTAAAGGATTTCAGACGTGTAAAGAGTTTTATTAAAATGCAACTGCTCTATTTTGGAATTGCTATTCCCGAGGAGTTTGATAATGACCATTGGAGCCATAAATTCCGTGACTGGGTTGATGCAGTGGTCTTTGATTATCCTTCGGCAAGAGAGACACTTTACAGTAGGATGCGAAGCTATTTTATAGAAGTTCAAAAACCATCATCACGAGATAATTGAAATAAAAATATTAATTTTGAAGAACGGGATCGGTGCTTTTCATAGGAGTTCTTTGTTGCCACACGTTTTTATCGCTGTTTAATTGGTTTGAGATTAACATTAATATTCCTACTATTCCCATAAAAATAGTTAATTGAATTACCGTATTTAAAATAATGTATAAATAATTTTTTTTATCTGTGAAAACTCTACTATTCCACAGGAATATCAAGACAACAAAAATTACAAATGCCCATATTCCAAGTTTGTCATCAGTTAACAATATTATTAAGTCATTTAATATTGTCAAAATAATGAACAAAGAACTTGATATATAAATTAATGAAATGAGATGTTTCGAAAGTCTTTTTGTTTTACGAATAAATGCCAAATATGAAATAAAGAGCAAAATCGGGAGCAAACTAATCCAGAAGAAATATTGGGAATTAAAATTCTGTAAGTTTAAAGAAACTCCCATTACCTTGTTATTCACGAAACTTACGTGAAGAGCAACTACTGCGATTCCGTAAAGCAAAATCTTTCCGGGACTTGCGTAGTAATTTTTAAATCCAGAATAATAATTATCCACTATCGGTTTTGGATTTAATATGATTTTAAATATGGTTGTAAAACCAGATCTTTCAATAGAAAAGAAGTTCGACAAAAAGTCTGTAATCAGCGAAATTGTTGTAATTGGTTCTTCAGAAGCTTTTTGTCCGCATCTGCTACAATAATTTTCCTGAATTGGAATGTCACATATTGTACAGATTTTTTGTTGGTTCATTTTGTTTTTTTTTTCAAATGTTTGGCGACTCGAAAATAAGCTGGAACCATTGAGTTTAGCACTAATTTGCCCTATTTTTTTATACTTTTGTTGTGTGTAGGTTTATTCCGCTATTCTTTTCTTTAAGTCCATTCTTTCGTGTAATATTCTCGTTATCTCAACATAGTTTTCATTCAGAGTTCTGTAGAAAATTATGTGTCGATTTGTCTTCAATCCGAAAAGTTGACTTGAAATCCCATCATAGTTTTTTCCTAAATCTGGATTTTCCGCGATATCTCGGCAAATGGAAATTAGGCCATCGTAATATTTGTCAGCTTGTTGTTCAGACCAAACCTCAAATGTGTAATCCCAAATCTTTGATAAATCCTCTACAGCTTTGTGGGTAAATTTATATTCAGCCATTCAAGTGCTTTTTCGCTTTTAGAGATTCAAGATGTTTTTTTGGATCAAAGTCGTGAGCTATTCCGCTATCGATTCCGTCTTGAATAGCTTTTTTCAATGCAATCACTTTATTTTCTTCCTCTTCCAAAAGTCTCAATCCTGCACGAATGACCTCACTTACATTTTTAAATCTTCCTTCACTTATTCGGCTTTGAACGAATTGGTCAAAATAATTTCCGAGGGATATTGATGTGTTTTTATTCATTTGAATACTAATTTTCTCAAATATACCAAAATTTGGTATAAATTCAAAATTTTCTCAAATGTTCGTTAAGGCAAATAGTTTACAAAGTTAAAGTCACATGCTTTACACTAGATTCTGACTTAGTCTAATTGATACTTGTTTGTCTCTGATTTTATTTTCATTAAAGTAACCTAAAAATACGTCTCTATAAAATACTCTCCAAATTCCATTTCCCTGATCTTCAACTCCGACGTATTTGCCCTTAAGTCCAGCAGTTAAATATACCCAATAATATGACTTCCACCGCAAGGATGCATTTTGGCATACTTTCATCACTTTCATGGTTGCTGGGTATCCAGGAAGTTTTCGGGAGGGCACTTCGGCTGCGCACTTCGTTGGTATTTAGAGTGGAGCCGTTTACTTGATTAACCAACGAACATTTTATAATTTAATAATCTTTTTGGATATTATTGAAGATTCAGTTTGGATTTTTAGAATGTATATTCCTGATTCAAAATTCTCAAGGTTTATCAAATCAAAATCACGAGTTAATTCCATTATTACTTTTCCAGATATATCAGTTATATAAATTTTATCTATGTGCAAGTTTTGACGATTACTTAAAAATAATATACTATTATTTGGATTTGGATAAACAATAAAATCATCTAAGTCATTTGTATCTATTTGAAGTACATTATCATTCAAAATATGTCTTGTTAGAACATGCTGGAATGAAGAACCATTATATTTTTTACCTAAGGCTAAAAAACGGTTGTCAAATTGTTTAGTTAATGAGTATAAGTTACTTCTAGTCATTTCAAGTGTAAAATAACCGTCATTACCAAAACTATCATCAATTGAGCCGTCGTCCCATTTTATTCTTGTATAAGTTTCATTAAATCTCAACTTAGTGCCAAAAATAAATTTCCCGTTCTCTTGTTTTATTGGCTTATTGTTATCGAATGGAGAGCCTAATTGATGAAAAATATTTACTATACCACCACTCCCAAAATCATTGTCAAGTGTTCCATTAGTGTCAGTTTTATAAAAATTTAAATTATAAAAATCACCTGTAATACTCATTGACGTACCTGTAATAAATAACGAATCATTGTAAAAATCAATACTAATTGCACTTTCATTAGAGTAAGATTCTAAAACCAATAGCCCATTATTTCCAAAGTTAGAATCTAACTGATTTGAATTAATCTTTATAAGAGAAAGATCATAGCGATTATCAAAGTATGCATTAGGATCATAGGTGCTACCGCAAGCAAAAACATCATTATTCTCATTAATGATAATATCATTTAAGACATCATCATTATTATTGTTATTTACTATAATGACACCATTATTCCCAAAGTTTTCATCCAATAATCCATCTTGGGTTATCTTTAATACTATAAAATCTTTATTATTATTTTCATTAATACTATATCCAACGGCAATAAATGCATTATCACTTTCAATTATAGAAAAGGCTTCATCCTTACCATATCCATTATTAAACTGAAAAAAACCACTAGAACCAAACGTTGTATCCAAACTGCCATTTTGATTAATTCTTGAAATAAATATATCGTTAGCTTTTCTACCAAGGACAACGATTTTATTATTTTGTAGTATTATACTTTTATTAATGTCTATCGTATTATATGGAAATGTCATTATTCCAGAATTAGCAAAACTATTGTCATATTGACCATTTTCATCTAATTTAATTATTTGATTTCCGCCATATATAAATATGTTGTTTGAAATATCGGTTATAATACCATAATAGGAAAAATTTGCAGTAGGATTAGGTAATGTTAGTACACCGTTATCTGAAAATGAGATGTCTATAAAACCATCTTGTGATATTACATCAAATGAATTTAGAACTAAAAGAATGAAAATCAATCCTTTTATTTTGACTATGCCAGGTTTTATATATTGACTTGTTTTCATAGGTAATTATATTCTTGAAATTTATGTTGGGCAACGACTAATGTATGAGTAGTAGCGGCTTTCAAAATTAATATTTCAATTTACCACTAAATTTTGTTTTGTGCTAAAATTTTCATTTTCAGCATTAAAACCGCTATTACTTATACATAATGTGTGTGCCCAGCATGGGCATCTTTTCCTTTGCCGAAAGGTAAATAATTAATCTAGAGGGTGCAAGTCCCTTATGGGCAGGGGTAACGCCTTGAACCATTAGTAAGCCGCAAGGTTGCTGTCCGCGAGGGTAGAACTGAAGGAAGCGGAACTACAAAACTCGGTACTGACGAACAGGAATCAGATATGAGGCTGTAAGGTTGGATGAGCAAACACACCATTGTGAAGTCCGAAACACTTTTAAGTGAACACCGAAACAGTAGATCTGGCAGGAATCGAGTGAAAGAAGATGCAATTACCTGGGGAGGTCTCTTAGATTACGAGTTAATCACAAAGAGAAGTCAGCAGAAGTCATAGTAACCACGGGAAACGAGGTGCAGAGAAGACTGTACAGGTCTCACAATTGGGGAAGGACTGAACGATAATGGTCTTTAATAAACCAAGGAGCGGTTTTACGCTACGGATAGTCTTCCAGTAAAACAGTAGCCTTTGATTAAGCGAGACAGCAAGTCTAAATAGTTTGAATGATTAAACAATTAACAAGTAGAAAGAACCTAAACGATGCCTATTGGCAGGTATACCGCAACAAGGGTGCGGCAGGTGTGGACAGACTTTCCGTAATGGAACTGCAATCCCACCTGCAAACCCACAGTAAGCGGTACATCCAGCAAATAGAACGGGAGTCCTATCAAGTATCTCCAATACGGGGCGTTGAAATCCCCAAAAGCAACGGTAAGATGCGATTGCTCGGCATTCCTACGGTTGTTGACAGGGTATTTCAGCAAGCACTGCACCAAGT
Source organism: Aequorivita sp. (assembly GCA_034675805.1). Classification (GTDB taxonomy): domain Bacteria; phylum Bacteroidota; class Bacteroidia; order Flavobacteriales; family Flavobacteriaceae; genus Aequorivita. Next base: position 3,112,723 of record JAUCCX010000001.1, read on the forward strand.
ATTGCAACCCGTATTTGAGCCAGACTTCCAACAGCACAGTTATGGGTTCAGACCAAAGCGCAATGCGCATCAGGCAATTGCAAAAAGCCTTGAGAATATCAATTCAGGATACCAACATATAGTGGACATCGACCTAAAGAGTTTCTTTGACGAGGTGGAACATTACATACTTCTGGAACTGATATACAAAAAGGTGAAATGCAAAGCTACGTTGAAGCTCCTGCGTTCATTTCTTAGAGCGCCAATACGTATCAATGGCAAACTCCACAAACGCAACAAAGGCGTGCCGCAAGGTTCTCCTTTAAGTCCATTGCTCTCCAATATCCTACTCAACGAGCTGGATAAAGAACTGGAAAAGCGTGGACACCGCTACGTGAGATATGCCGACGATTTCAGTATTTATGTCAAAAGTAAAATGGCTGCAAAACGGGTAGGTAACAGTATCTACAAGTTCTTGCAGAACAAACTCCAATTACCTATAAACAGGGAGAAAAGTGGCGTACGTAAACCTTTGGACTTCCAAGTACTTGGGTTTGGTTTTGTGCCAACCTATAAGAAAGGGGAAAAAGGGAAATACCAACTGGTAGTAAAACCGTCAAAGTGGAAGGAGTTTAAGGCAAAACTTAAACAGCTGACCAAAAAGACGATACCCGCTAGTTTGGGAGAACGTATCGCACGCATCAAACTGTTGGTGCGGGGTTGGATAAATTACTTTAGACCGGCATCCATTCACGCCAAGCTTAAAAAGTTGGAGGAATGGCTGCGAAACCGCTTGCGGTACTGTATTTGGCATCATTGGAAGAAACCCGAACGAAAACGGAAAAACCTGATTCAATTGGGAATTGACCAAGACCAAGCATACGCTTGGAGCCGAACTAGAAATGCGGAGCATTCACGAATACCATTAAAAACAATACAAAAGGATGAGTAATGGGAGGATGGGCAGTAGCCCAAAGTCCGATTCTGCGAACCACAATTACCATAAAACGGTTAAAGATGAAAGGCTACTTGGGTTTAATCGAATATTATAAACGATAAGTTTCATTATCGAACCGCCGTATACGAGACCCGTATGTACGGTGGTGTGAGAGGCGCAGTGGCGACTTTTAAGTCGTCACCCGTCTACTCGATTACCTGCTATGTTTCTTTCATTTCTTATAAATTCATAGTGTCAAAATACTGCTTAGCAAAATCTGAAATTCGTTTGTGTCGCTCTGAAATTTCAATTTCTGTCCATTGAGTTTTTTCTCTTATTTCTGTGTAGCTAGATAAAGCTGTGTCCTGAAACAATTCACTTTTCTTGTCAAACGATTTGTTACCAAACTTACTGTTTTGGCTCTGTGTTAATAAAGCCAAGTTGCCTGCAAGTTGTAAAAAATTATTTCTAAAATCTTCGCTATATTCTTCATCTGTCGGGTTTTGTGGTTTGATATGTTCAATCGTGTAACAATTGTAAAGGTCTTTGTCCAACAATGCTCCAGAACGGTTTTTAATTCTTAAACTGTTTTCGTATTGCCACAAAACAAACTTGATTGTGTTTCGATTGTAATGCCATTTTTCATTGTCAAAATAGTTTGTGATTATGTTTTTAAATCTATCTCCGTCGTTCCAATACCACTTAAATCCTGTTTCAGTTACGTTCTTGATGTCTTGATATAGATTGTCAATATTATAAGCAACTTTTGGGTTGAAATACTGTTTTGAATAATGAGGCAAATAGTCTGTGCGATAGTCGCCAAGTTTAAGTTTGAAGCAAAGCACTTCTAATAATTTCAATATCTTTATGAAAGTGTCGCCTGTTACTTCTCCTTTGTAGAAAAGTGTCAGCAAAACAAGCTTCCAATTTGCTTCGTTGCCAACAAAAAATAGATTTGTTATGTCAGATTTATTTTTATTACTTACAATACTTTTGGCACTATGCGTTAGTTCAACGAAGTTTTCAAAGAACAACTTTATCCATTGCGTTTTATTTTCTTCTTTGTTAAGTTTTTCCTTTATCGCTTCAATGTTACCGCCAATATTGAAAAACAAATTGCAGTAGTTATCTAAAAGTTCGTTTTCTGTGAAGTAGCCTTCAACTGCTTCAATGTATCTGTATGTTTTGGAAATAATGCTTTGGATTTCCGCAATGTCATTGTTTGCTTGGTTGTTGTTTATGCTTTGAATGTAAATCTGGTGCATTAAATATGCTTTGATTACTTCAAATCTTGAAAGTTCTTTACCACGATTGTTTTGATATTCAAAAACCTGTGTAGCTTCAACTTTGTTGGTAATATAAAATGTGCTGATTACTGCATTTTCTAATGTCTGCTGAATTAAGTTTAAATTCTCTGTATCAAGTTTGCTCAACTCTATTTCAAAGAAGTTAAAGGCTTCAATAATTCTCTTTTGTGAAATTGTTTCGGTGTCGTCAATTGCTGATACCAAATGTTTTTGAGTAACTTTTTTAAAAATTACTTGGTCGTCATCAATAGTTTTAAAAACGTCCGTTAAATAGGTTTCTCTAATGTTGTCAACGTTTTCACCTTTTAGAATTTTGATTTTGGCGATTGCGGATAAAAACAGAATTGTTGTTGTAAGTCTTTGTTGTCCGTCAATTATAAAAAGTGTATTTCCGTCTTTTTCAAAAAGGAACTGTCCCAAATAATATTTCTTCCCTTTTTGTTCCAAAAGGTCATCAAGAAATTGAGAGCATTGTTTGTCGCCCCAACTGTATGCTCTTTGATATGCTGGTATTCTAATGCTTTCAGAATTATTAAAAAGTTGCTGAATATTTTCAGCAACTTTATTTTTAATTTGCTTTTCTTCCATATATTACGCAGACTTTTCGCTAATTTTTTTACATTTTTTATCATAGGTTCTTAGCCAACTTCCTTCTTTTGTTGTAAAAGTTTGACCCGCAGCAGCTCTAACAACTTTATTGCTTGAAGACATTTCAGATATTTTTTTGCATTTTTCATCATAAACTCTAATCCATGAACCTTCTTCTGTGACAAAGAAATCAGAGCCAATACCTACAACTTGTTTGTTGGAACTTGACATTTCGGATATTTTTTTACTTTTTTCATCGTAAACTCTAATCCAAGAACCCTCATTTTGAACATTTGAAATAGCCATAATAATTTGATTTTAATTTTTGCTTACTCTTTCGGGTTTCAGCTGTCCCGTTTTTTTATTTACAAAGTTAAATTGTCTGTCAGTCAAAATATGTCGTTGTCAGTTTGCTCGGTCGTCTTTTAACATTGCAGGTAACGTTTTGCAGCTATAAGAAGTTGGCGATTTCGAAGCACAAAACTGTCAACCTGCACAAAAGTTTGATTGAAAAACTGAACTTCATTTAACCACTGAACCGCCAATTTCTTATAGGTGCTGTGTGTGCCCAGCATGGGCATCTTTTCCTTTGCCGAAAGGTAAATAATTAATCTAGAGGGTGCAAGTCCCTTATGGGCAGGGGTAACGCCTTGAACCATTAGTAAGCCGCAAGGTTGCTGTCCGCGAGGGTAGAACTGAAGGAAGCGGAACTACAAAACTCGGTACTGACGAACAGGAATCAGATATGAGGCTGTAAGGTTGGATGAGCAAACACACCATTGTGAAGTCCGAAACACTTTTAAGTGAACACCGAAACAGTAGATCTGGCAGGAATCGAGTGAAAGAAGATGCAATTACCTGGGGAGGTCTCTTAGATTACGAGTTAATCACAAAGAGAAGTCAGCAGAAGTCATAGTAACCACGGGAAACGAGGTGCAGAGAAGACTGTACAGGTCTCACAATTGGGGAAGGACTGAACGATAATGGTCTTTAATAAACCAAGGAGCGGTTTTACGCTACGGATAGTCTTCCAGTAAAACAGTAGCCTTTGATTAAGCGAGACAGCAAGTCTAAATAGTTTGAATGATTAAACAATTAACAAGTAGAAAGAACCTAAACGATGCCTATTGGCAGGTATACCGCAACAAGGGTGCGGCAGGTGTGGACAGACTTTCCGTAATGGAACTGCAATCCCACCTGCAAACCCACAGTAAGCGGTACATCCAGCAAATAGAACGGGAGTCCTATCAAGTATCTCCAATACGGGGCGTTGAAATCCCCAAAAGCAACGGTAAGATGCGATTGCTCGGCATTCCTACGGTTGTTGACAGGGTATTTCAGCAAGCACTGCACCAAGTATTGCAACCCGTATTTGAGCCAGACTTCCAACAGCACAGTTATGGGTTCAGACCAAAGCGCAATGCGCATCAGGCAATTGCAAAAAGCCTTGAGAATATCAATTCAGGATACCAACATATAGTGGACATCGACCTAAAGAGTTTCTTTGACGAGGTGGAACATTACATACTTCTGGAACTGATATACAAAAAGGTGAAATGCAAAGCTACGTTGAAGCTCCTGCGTTCATTTCTTAGAGCGCCGATACGTATCAATGGCAAACTCCACAAACGCAACAAAGGCGTGCCGCAAGGTTCTCCTTTAAGTCCATTGCTCTCCAATATCCTACTCAACGAGCTGGATAAAGAACTGGAAAAGCGTGGACACCGCTACGTGAGATATGCCGACGATTTCAGTATTTATGTCAAAAGTAAAATGGCTGCAAAACGGGTAGGTAACAGTATCTACAAGTTCTTGCAGAACAAACTCCAATTACCTATAAACAGGGAGAAAAGTGGCGTACGTAAACCTTTGGACTTCCAAGTACTTGGGTTTGGTTTTGTGCCAACCTATAAGAAAGGGGAAAAAGGGAAATACCAACTGGTAGTAAAACCGTCAAAGTGGAAGGAGTTTAAGGCAAAACTTAAACAGCTGACCAAAAAGACGATACCCGCTAGTTTGGGAGAACGTATCGCACGCATCAAACTGTTGGTGCGGGGTTGGATAAATTACTTTAGACCGGCATCCATTCACGCCAAGCTTAAAAAGTTGGAGGAATGGCTGCGAAACCGCTTGCGGTACTGTATTTGGCATCATTGGAAGAAACCCGAACGAAAACGGAAAAACCTGATTCAATTGGGAATTGACCAAGACCAAGCATACGCTTGGAGCCGAACAAGGATGGGAGGATGGGCAGTAGCCCAAAGTCCGATTCTGCGAACCACAATTACCATAAAACGGTTAAAGATGAAAGGCTACTTGGGTTTAATCGAATATTATAAACGATAAGTTTCATTATCGAACCGCCGTATACGAGACCCGTATGTACGGTGGTGTGAGAGGCGCAGTGGCGACTTTTAAGTCGTCACCCGTCTACTCGATTAGGTGCTGGCGTTCTTGTCGTCCGTGTCTGTAAACCATTGTCATTGTTGAGTTTTACGGTCTTTGTCGTGTAGGTTAGTGTGTTGGGTGTTTTAATTTTTTCAAGAGGGAGGGAGAAAAAAAAAATTGAATTTCTTTCTGCGTTGGAAAAAGCACACTCTTTGCCAAGTTTTGGCTTGTGTGCCGGCTTGTGCGATTTGGCAATGTGTGTGATTTTGTGCGTTGGCTTTCCATTAATTATGACTTTTAATTCGTTTAAAATGAAACTCATCTATGTAGTTTATTACTTGCATTGTATTTTTTGCAAACTGTCGTAATTCCTCTTCTGAAATAAAAATAAATTCTTCCGCTTTGTGAATATTTCCGTGTGATTCGTGGTCTGAAATTTTCTTTAGATGGTTTAATCTTTCAATTACTCTGTCTTTGTTTAAACCATCAAGTTCTCTGTCCTCATAGTTTTTAAATTCCGTAACCATTGCTTTGATAAGAGAATCTAATCCTGGAAGCCTTCCTTTGTCATCATTGACTTTGGCTAATTTGAAACCCAAAAATGTTTCCAAAACAATCCGCATATAATTGGAAAGATAATTTTTGACTGAATCGTAATCTATTTGTTTCTCTTTGAATTCAATAATTGTCTTTAGCTTATGAATATATGTATTGGTGAAGTTTTTAAGGCTAGAGGGCAAATCTTTTATGAATGGTGTAATTGTTGAAATATAATACTCATTAATGTTGTCGATTATTTCAGGATTTGTCCGCAAAGCATTGTACATATATTTGATGAAAACCAAATTATGGCTAAGTATGAAAACTTGTTTTGGTTGTTTTGCCGGGTTGTCCTTATTGAAAAATAGAAATGAATCAATCAGGTTGGCTGTTTGAAAAACTCTGTTATCGTCAAGACTGGAAATTGGGTCGTCAATAACAACTATGGTGTTTTCAAATTCTTCTTTACTGCCTTCTATTTTTTCAACTCTCAATTTACTAATGAAATAGGCAAAAGCTAATGCGGTTTTTTCACCCTCGCTTAACGAGAAACCAAATTTTGATTTTTTCTTTCCTGTTTCAGTAAAAGTAATTGTTATGTTGTCTTGCGATTTAGATTTATCCCTATCAATGATGAAATGATAAATTCCAAAATGCTTTAAATAAATGTTTACAAACTTGGATTCTGCATTGAGTTTTGATAATTCTTCACTTCTTGAGGTTTGAAGATGTTCTGAGGATTGTTTAAGTATACTGGAAATATTCTGACAAGTACTTGCAATATCAGAATTTGTTCTTCTCTTGGATTCAAAAATATTGTTCTTCGTTTGGTTAAGTTCAACAGAAACAATCTGTTTTATTTTATCCTTTATTTCTTTGATAATATCCTCAATGTTTTTCCCTTTTAGTGCGTTAATTTCTTTGTCAATAGCTTCTTGTATAGCTTTGATAAATTTTCTAATTATCTCTTGATACGCTTGAATTAACTCTACTGCACTGCCATCAATTTTTATTGTTGAGTCAGGTGCAGACTTTTTCTCTTTCAATTTAAGAAGCACACTTTCTAATGAACTTAATAAATCCTCATTTCTGTCAAAAACCAAGTTATCTGCTTGAATGTCATACAATTTAATTGTCTCGACTAGATCGGTGCTTATTTCATAGTTAGCATTTAAAAAATCGAAACTCTTTAGCTTTTCAATGTGATTAATAAGATTGTCAAGAAAATCAAAAAGTTTGATGATTGCTTCGCTGTAATGAGAAGTGTATTCCTGTAAAATTGAATCAATATTATCTGTTATGTCTGAATTACATAATGGGCAATGATTATCAATATCTTTTGATAAGAACAATAATCTACCACCTTTTTTAAACCAATCATTTACATCTCCAATCTGATTTTGTATTTTCTTCTCCTCAGATTTCTGTTCATACTTGTTTATTCGTTCTTTTAGGTTGTTCTTAGCGGATAAACTTATTTGATGTTCTAAAAAGGAGTTTAATTTTTCAAAATCAATGTGTATTTCAGTTAAAGTGTTAAGTCTTTCTTTTATTGCTGTTAAACGAGCAATTGTACCACTTTGCTTTGATACATTATCATAGTTCCAATATAATTTTGATAGCTCATTTCTTAGCGTAAAAATTTCGCCTTCAACTTTATAGGTAATATCGGGTTTTACGTTAGTTAGACGAGAATTTGATATTTTACTTTGAAAATCATCAGCCAAAGGTTTCCAAATTGCATCAAGTTTATTCTGTATTTCCTTTATCCAATCATTAATTTTTATGCTTCTTTTCAGTACTATCTCAATTTCTTTATCAATCAAATTGATTTTTTCATTTGTCAATTTTATTTCGTTACTGAAAGAATCAATATTTGAGGTGTTTCCATTGTAAACACTATCAGAAACAAATTTTGAATTGAAAACATAAATGTCAAGTTCTGAAGCGATAACATTTTTCAAAGAAATTTTACCGCCTGTTGTTTCAATTTCTATTTCTGAATCACTCTCTGTTAATTCCTCAAAAAGTGTTTGTTTATCCTTACAATGTTTGGATAACAGATAAAGGATATTACTAAATGTTGTTTTACCGCTTCCATTATTACCAAACAGAATATTTACCTTATCAAATGGCTTGTTGGCATTTGTTGTAAGGTCTTCGTAACAACCTACTTTTTTTATGGAATTAAATTTAGTTATCATCAATTCAAATTCATTCCGTTAATAAATGTCTCCACAAAATCAACTATACGTTTTAAAATTCGGTCGCCTAATTTTTTGCGTTGTAGTAAACTTGGTTTTTCGCCTTCAATTAGTTCTAAAACTTCGTCACGGAGTGGCTCTCTTTCAGCAAAAAGGTAATCTTCAATGAGTTTTTCAGTTTTCTCGGCTGATAGGTTTTCTTCTGAAACGATTTTAGAAAATTCTTTTTGTTGTTCTTCGTTCCAAAACTGCTCAAATGCAGGTGTAATGTTGTCGGGGTCGCTTATGACTGGAAGATTCTCTAAAATAAATTTCTCTATGAGCTCTCGTTTGCTTCTTAGAGTAGCTTCTGTACTCAATAAATTGAAAATTTCCTTTTCTGCTTTTGTCGTGTCTTTCTGTGTTTGAGATTTCAGTTTGATTAAAAGCTGAATGATATAAGCAACATTGATTTCATCACGGTGTATCAACTCCAATTCAAAGTCAACATCTTCCAAAATGGAAACTTTCTCTTTTTGGTGGTTGCTTTTTACTTTGTCGTATAAGTCAAGGTATTTGCTTTTGAAGTCCTCAAAAAGTTGCTCGTTCATTTGCAGGTCTTCCCATTTGAAGTCTGAAAAGGCAGTGAGAATGTTTTTAATTCTCATCAAGTCACGAAATGCCTTAATGAAATTCAGTTCGTCATCTTCGCTTTCAAGGTCGTTAACTGCGTCAGTTGTCGGTGTAACCTCCAACAACTTTTCAAAGGCTTCATCAAACTTGGCAACATAATCTTCATAAGGTTTCATTATAATAACCTCAATCGCTTCTTTGTTGCTAAATAGGGTAATGGCTTCGTCTGTTCGGTTTTTCAGGTTTCTGAAAACGACAATATTACCCTGTGATTTTTGCTCGTTTAAAATTCGGTTGGTTCGGCTGAATGCTTGAATCAATCCGTGATATTTTAAGTTCTTGTCAACGTAAAGCGTGTTCACTTTCTTGGCATCAAAACCTGTTAGGAACATATTCACCACCAATAAAACATCAATGCGATTGTTAACATTTTCGGGTTGACGTTCTCGGTCTTTCAGTTTCTTTGAAATATCGTTGTAGTAGTTGTAAAAATCCTCACTGGTTTTAGTGGAATACTTTACATCATACAATTGATTGTAGTCTTCAATAAATTCATCCAACTTCTCACGGCTGTGGGCTTGCAAGCCATATAATGCTCTCGGTTCTTCAACTACAGAAACTTCTTCGGGAATAAAGCCATTGGCATCTGCATCATCTTCGTTGGCTGCATAGCTGAAAATGGTTGCAATATTTAGATTGTGTTCTCCTGCTAATTTTTTGCGTTTGAAAATATCGTAATAGCGAATCAATGACTTTACGCTGTCCACGCAAAACATTGCCGAAAAATCTCTACTGTGCGTTTTTCGGTTATGATTGTTGATGATGTAATCGGCAATTTTTTCTAATCGCTTTTCATCTTCCATCAACTCTTGCGTGTCAATGTCTTCAACCTCAATATCAATTTCGGTTGCTGTGTCTTTTTGCTTATATCTGCCTACGTATTCAACCGAAAATTTCAATACGTTTTCATCTTTGATGGCATCTGTAATTACGTATTTGTGCAAACAGTCTTCAAAAAGGTCTTTGGTGGTTCGTTTGCCTAATTCGTTTTTGTTGGCATTGTCGGCAAAAATGGGCGTGCCTGTAAAACCAAACATTTGAGCATTGTTGAAATACTCTTTTATTCTTTTGTGTGTATCTCCAAACTGGCTACGGTGGCACTCGTCAAAAATGAAAATGATTCGCTTGTCTTTCAAGTCTGCCATTTTCTTTTCGTACTTCAATTTACTGATGGCAGTATTGAGTTTTTGAATGGTGGTAACAATCAGTTTTGTGTTTTTGGCTTCGCCTTTTTTGTCTTTATATGTGCCAATAAACTGTTTTACCAAATTAGCAGTATTGTCCGTTCCGTCAATACAACCATCACTAAAACTGTTGAACTCTTTGGTAGTTTGGTAGTCCAAATCTTTTCTGTCCACTACAAAAACAACTTTGTGAACTTCCGGGAAATTCATTAAAATTTGACTGGCTTTAAAACTGGTTAAGGTCTTGCCCGAACCTGTGGTATGCCATATATAACCGTTTTTGTTGGAGTTTTTTACTCGGTCAATCAATGCTTCTACTGCATAAAACTGATAAGGACGAAGCACCATTGGTATTTTGTAAGCCTCATTCAAAACAATGTACTTGCAAATCATTTTACTGATGTGGCAAGGCTCTAAAAAAGCATCTGTAAAACCGTTGAGAATATTGGTCAATCGCTTGTTTTCAAAATCTGTCCAATAAAAAGTTTGCTTGAAACTTTGGTTGCGATTATTGGCGTAATATTTTGTATTTACTCCGTTGCTGATGATGAAAATTTGAACGTATTGATATAATGCAGAATTTGCACCAAATGAATGGCGTTGATAGCGGTTTACTTGGTTAAAGGCTTCTTTGAGTTCTAATCCCCTGCGTTTTAGTTCTATTTGAACCAAGGGCAAACCGTTGATTAGAATGGTAATATCATAACGGTTTTTGTATTTCCCTTCTTGGCTTACTTGGTTGGTTACCTGATATTGGTTTTGACACCAATGTTCGGTATTCAGAAATTCAAAATAGAGGTTGTCTCCGTTGTCTCTTACAATGTGCTGTTTTTGGCGAAGTGTTTTTGATTTTTCAAAAACTGAACCTTTGTTCAAAAGGTTTAGCACCTTGTCAAATTCAGAAGTTGAAAGAGAAATATTGTTATGCTTTTCTAATTGGTTTTTAAGGTTGCCCAATAAAGCCGCTTCATTATTGAGCGTAATATATCCGTAACCCAATTTTTGTAACTGGGCAATCAATTGTTCTTCTAATATTTGTTCGCTTTGTTTACTCATTTTATTTCCATAAACCTTGGTTCTGCCAATTGTTCAAAAACCCTAATTTGTAGATGGGTATATTCTGGTTATTGGCAAAAAGGGTTAATATTTTACTTTTTATTTGATGATTGGGCGTTACTTCGTTACACAAGTAAACCATTGTGCTTATGATTAGAAATGGTTTTTTGCTTTGTACTGGGTTTAGTGGCTTATCTAACCAAGTTGAAAGTGGGTTATTTAAATTGGCAATTGGTACTTTTACCATATTTCTACTCCACAACCTGGAATGATGGGCAATAATATTTCTGACATAAGTAATTGCTTCTAACCAACTTGAAAGTTCGTTATGAAGGTTTAATCCCATTTCATTTGCAATCGTTGCTTTTTCGGGCAATTGGTGTTTCAAATTTTTGTAAAGCTTTGATAATGTACCCATAGAAGCAACTTCCATTATTTTCCAAGCATCTGCATCCTGATTGGGATATCTTCGTCTTTGGTCTTTGATAAAAATTTCCTGACTTCTGAAAAATTCCTTTTTGAGTTCAAGGATGGTGTTTTGATAAATTGTTATGTTTGGGTCGGATGGTAGAGGCGTAGTTTCAAATAGATTTGGGTTCAAATACCATAAACCACCATACGACATTGAAAGGTGGTAAATCATTTTGGTGCGTAGGGCAATTTCTATGCGTTCTATGGCATCAAATAGAATCAAACGCAAGTGTCTGTCAAAAGTATAGCGGTCTAATATATCTTCAAAGTAGGTGTTGGGTTTTAAAGTATGTAGCGTATAATCTGCTTGCATATCCCACCAATAACCTTTGAGACGGTAGTAGCTGATGTTTTCTAAAAAATGGTGTGCAGAAGGCTCATCCTTGAAGAGCATTCCTCGCTGTTTGAGCAAGGCAATTTGGTCTGCTATGGAGTGTGGAACTTTATTTGCCATAGCTATAAAAAAAGAATGACCCGCTAGCAGATCTTACGGTATGCTGAACGGGTACTGTTGGTGCAAAGGTACAACTATTTTTGAATTCTGTAAACATTTTCAAACTATATTTTCTATTTACTTCCATATCATCCATTTAACTAGCAGAACAATTTACTTAACAATCCCTTTTTAAAGGTTCTAGTTTCTTCCAACTGCTCATTTACCAAGCTGATTTGTTGGCTGATTTCATTTAAAAATGAGGCGATTTTTTCTTGCTCTTTGATGTGTGGAAATGGCAAAGGCAGTTTCTCAAAATCATCATTGGTAATATTCATTCTATCGTGTCTCACTCCATAATTTGCAATGCCTCTCATATACTTGTGCCAAAATGAAGTTTGAAAATAGTGCTCGTAAAAGCATAAGTTGCCTTTTTTAGGTTTTAATACCGTGTAGAGGGGCGACATAACTCCTTTCTCTAAATGATTTCTTTTTAACGGACCAACTGGTGCTGAAACAGAAATTCTAGGATTGTAAACAAAATCATCAACTTCAACAATGTAGTAGCCTTCAAGATTATTTTGATTTGCAATGTCTTTGTCAAAGTAATCACCTTGTGAAATAATTCCTCTTGTTGCTGAATTAGTCAATACATTTTTAATTAAACTCCCTTTATTTTTGACTGTTTTTCTTGAAAAAACATCCTTTAACTTTTTTGTTTCCCACGCTGGAAAGTCCTTTCCATTTTCATCTTTAAAGCGAAGTTTTTGGGAGAATATTTTTTGTGTAATTCCTTTTTTGTATTGTTCTAAATGCTCTTTTTTCTCTTTTAGTTGAGTAATACGGTTATCTATTTGAATTAAAAAATCTGCAATTATTTTCTGTTCTGCGAGGGAAGGGAAGGGTAATTTTATTTCAGAAAAATATTTATAACTGATCATTTTCCCATCCCTGATACCTTCTAATTTACTTTGTAAATGTTGGATATATCTGAAAGTCTTTAAATAGTATTTAAAAAAATAATCTTCAATATCTCTTTTTGGCCGAAGAATGATATATGCAGGACTACAAATGCCTTTGTATTCTGAATATTCAATTCCACCTTGAAACGACCTTAAACTTATAATGAAATCACCTTTTTCAACAACTTTGTAGCTTGAAACACTCTTATCTGTAACTGAAATTTGATAATTAATTAAATCTCTTGGAACAGCTCCAAACTCTTGTGAAATTGCCAAAATTGGCAAATCAGAATTATGGTTTTTATTTGAGATTGGTTCAAATAGTTCATTCCCATAAAGGAAATTCCATTCCATTTTAAATTCTGGAAATCGCAAAACTGGTTTTGTATTGGTATTTCTCATCATTAAAAAGGCGTTGAAATATTTAATTCTTTACAAAATTTAGCTATCTCGCTTTCTGTAGTTTTGATGGCTTTGTCCAAATCAACCAATTTGGTAGAAACTGCATCTAAATCAATTTCCACTTCTTCCTCATATGTATCTACATAGCGTGGTATGTTCAAGTTGTAATCGTTTTCACGAATCTGTTCAAGGGAAGCTACAAAACTGTACTTGTCTTCTGTTATCCTGTTCTGATAGGTGTTTATGATTTTATCAATATCCTCTTGTCTTAAATAATTTTGAGTTCCTTTTGCATAGTGTTGGCTGGCATCAATAAAAACTACATCATTTGGGTTCTCTCTGCATTTTTTGAAAACCATTATACAAGTGGGTATGTCCGTTCCAAAAAATATCTTTTCGGGTAGTCCAATTATTGCATCTAAATAGTTTTTGTTTTCAATCAAAAATTTACGAATGTGTTGTTCTGCTCCACCTCTGAACAATGCACCGTGTGGCAATACAATTGCCATAGTTCCATTTTCAGCCAAATGGTAAATCATATGTTGCACAAAGGCAAAATCTGCTTTACTTGCAGGAGCTAATTTTCCGTATTGACTAAAGCGGTCATCACTCGTAAAAATGGGATTTGCGCTCCATTTGGCAGAGAAAGGCGGATTGGCAACAATGGCTTCAAATGGTAACTGTTCTATATGTTGCGGATATTCCAATGTATCTTCTTGCTTAATGTCAAACTGGCGATAATGCACACCGTGCAGAATCATATTCATTCGGGCAAGGTTGTAGGTTGTACGGTTCATTTCTTGTCCGTAAAACATTGCCACGTCTTTAACTTCTCGGGCTACACGCAACAACAAAGAGCCTGAACCACAAGTAGGGTCGTAAACTGATTTTAGTTTTTGCTTGCCTGTAGTAACAATCTTTGCTAATATTTTAGAAACTTCCTGTGGCGTATAAAATTCACCTGCTTTTTTACCTGCACCGCTGGCAAATTGTCCAATAAGATATTCGTAAGCATCACCCAAAACATCTAATTCCGTGTTTTCCAATTTGAAATCAATCTTGTCAAGGTGCGTTAGCACCTTTGCAATAATTGTATTTCTTGCTTCGGGTGTTTTACCAAGTTTGGTACTGTTCAAATCCATATCTTCAAAGAGGTTGTCAAAGTCCTCTTCGCTGTCAGTACCCATTGTACTCAGTTGTATGTTGGTCAGTATTTTTTGAAGGTCTTCAAGTATGAAATTGGTTTTGCTTTCGTCAAAAAGGTCAATGTCTTCGTTGTTGCCCATCCCTCTTTTAGCTACTTCGGTAAAGAGTTCTTCGGGTCTAAGGAAGTAACCCAATTTTTCCAAAGCTTCTTCTTTGATTGCTTCCAAAAAGTCGTTCGCTTGTGCTGTTTTTGGCGTTATTTCCCGAAACTTGATTTTGTCTTGTTGCAAGATGTCGTTAGCGAAAATTTCCATTTTCTCGCTCAGATATTTGTAGAAAATGAAGCCCAAAATATAGTCACGGAATTCGTCCGCATTCATTTTTCCTCTCAGCGTATTGGCTATATTCCAAAGTTGTTGTTCTAATACTCGTTTTTGGTCTTCACTCATTTAAAATTCTCTTTATTTATTAGTTCGCTAAATTACTTTTTATTGTCGGTCTTTCTGTCCGTGCGTTGGCTAAAAAATGGCTCTTTTGGTTTTTTGAGCGTTGGCTCGTGTGTTGGAAAAAACCAAATGTGCCATTTACGAACGGGTTTATTATTGTTTTTTGGTGTTCGTGAACTTCGTTTGTGCGGTGGCAATAGAAGTTACTCACGTTATTATTATTTTCAATGGTGTTCGTGATTGCTTCGCAATTCAATTTTTTTTGTGCGGTGGGGAAAAAATTAAAACACAGAAGGGTAGGCAATGAGTGTCGGCTTACTCGTTGTCCGTTTGTTGTATCGTTTTTATGTCTGTGTTCACTTGTCAAAATGGTTTACTTTTTCTCTGTTTTTAGTCGTCTGTTTCTTGTGCGGTGTCGTTCTCTACGCTTGCACCTAACGTTTGGCAGCTACAAGAAGTTGGCGATTTCGAAGCACAAAACTGTCTGCCAGTACTGAACTTGATACGAAGTACAAAGTTTCATTTAAGCACTGAACCGCCAATTTTTTGTAGGTGCTGTTATAGCCAGTGGTTCTTGTCATTCTTCGGTTGTCGGTATATATTTTTCTCTACAATAATTTTCAACTTCTGTGTCGTTTGCAAAGTAGCCGTCACAAAATTCGTCAAGTTCTTTTTCTGCTCCTGAGACATATTTTTCGCTTGCAGTCATTAGTTTTTCTGTTTGTTCGATAAATTTTTCAAATTCCTTATTCATCTTACAAAGTTTGTCAATAGTTTTAAAATCTAAATCTCTATAAACTGCTGGAAATAGTACTTTGCTTTGATAAGGATTTGCATTTAGTTCAATAATTCCAATTCCGAACGATTGATTAAGTCTTGCCATTTCTTCGTTCAAACTGTCGCTAAATTCAAATGCTACTAAATATCCATAATTCGCCCAACTTGAATTAGAAACCGCTTGAAAAAATGCTTTTTTAAGTTCACTGTCACTGTTAATTTCTCTTTTCAGTTCGTATGAACTCAATTTGAAAGTGTCAACTCGATTTATTGATTTTAAAAAATTTTGACTCGCTTTTGTCTGTAAGTTCAAAAATTTAATTCCGACCATATCTGGATGCGTCCAAATTTGGTTGTTGTCTTTTCCGTTTGATTGTTCGTGAAAAATTGTCTTTGAGTAAGTGTCAGTGTTTTTTAAATAACTACTCAAAAGTTTGTGTAAATCTCTTTCTTCGTAAGTCTTTAACTTGTTTATTTTAATTGGTTTTACAATTTGAGTTTCGGTTTCACCACTCAATATCTCAATTCCAATATTTTGTTCGTTTTTTGTCAAGTAGTAAGAGTAAGTTCCATTGCTTTGCTTTATTCGTTTTACTCTTGTATCTCCGTTACGAATGAAGTCCCCAAGTTGAGCAGAAACAGTTGCAGGAGGTGTTTTACCAGCAAATTCATAATAACTATTTGCTAATATATGGTCGCAAATTTCAATAGAATTAGCCAATCTGTCCAAATCTTCAAGGCTTTTTATAATTGCTTCTTTTATTGTCATTTTTTGTCTGTTTTTCTGTTACGGTTTTTCTTTCTCTAAATGATTTTATGTATCTAATTCAGGGACTTCAAAAATCATTGGTACATTTGATTTAAAAGCTTTTCCTACTGCAATAGCTTGTCTAAACTTTAGTGTCGGTAAGGCTTTGATATATTCCGTTCCAAGATAATTTGAAAGGAAGTCACTACTTGTCTTGTCGAATTCTTGAAACACGATAATTGAATTACATTGTGTCAAAACAGTTTTAGAAACATTCGCTGTTCTCTGTGCAATAACAAAGAAACCAATGTTGTATTTTCTTCCTTGCAACGCAATTTGAGCAATACTGTTAACTGTAGCCTTTGAAGCAAAGTCTGAAACACCCATTGAATTTAATTCAGGTACTATAGTATGAGCTTCTTCTAGAACAACACAAACACGTTTACCAAAACTATTTTTAGTTTTAGCAGTTTTGAATAATACCCAAAAGAACCATTTTGTATATTCAATAATCTCGGAGTTATTAGAAATATCGGGAAGCTCAAAAATTGCTTCACTAGGTTGTCCTTCAAGGAAATTTTTTATGGAAGTATAAAATTCATTCTTTATTATTTCTTCTTGTGCTTTGATTAAAGCGTAATCCCTTTGGTTGGCAAATTTTCGTTCTTCAACTGCAATTAATTCGATTGCTTCAAATGCCTTTTTGGCATTTTCTTCAGAAATTATCGGTTGGATGTCATTGATTTTGGCTTTGTATTCCCCTGTCAAATCAATGATTATTACTTTGGTTGTTTCGTTTACGATTTGATTTATTAGATTTCGAACAAATACCGATTTACCTGAACCAGTTACACCCAAAATCGCGGTATGATGCGTGATTGCTACTTCTTTATTAATGATAACAGGATAGTTTGTACCAGGAATACTTCCGATAACAAATTCTGATGGTTGCAAAGGAACTTCATTAATGTTAGTTGCTAAGTAAATAGGAGTATTGATGCTTGGAACCCAACCATACTGTTCAAATCTTAGTGTTTCATTATTCCAAGTCCCTAATTGGATTGCTTCTGCAATGATTAAACCTGTTTGATTTTTATTTTCGAGTAATTCAATTTTTGTTGTTCCTTGAATAACTTGATATAAAACTCTTTCGTTGTGAATATTGATTTCAAGTAATTGTCCTTCTGATATTAACGCTTTAGAATTATAAACAAATTTTATTTTTTCAATTGTGGAGTTCTCTGTTACCAAACCAATAAAGCGTTCTAAATAATCAGTTTTGGGTACTTCACTTATTTTATAAACCAAGTCTGGTGTATGTGAGGTGAAGAGGACTTTGTCTGAAAATATTCTTTCAATTTCTTGGGTTGTTAAAACTTTAACCCATTGTTCCTGATTGAGTAAATAAACATCAAGGATGAGCCCTTTCTTAATTTGGTTGTCTATCGAATATTTAAATTCAACAAATTCAAATATTCGTGTTGTTTGACTTCTATTTTCTGACAACTTAACGAGAAAAGTGTTTTTTGATTGAACCCCGAAAATTTGACCAATTGCTTCTTTGTCATTTTTCTCTTTAATTGTAATAAAAAGTCCTTCAATTGTTTTTGCTAATGCTGGAACATTTAGAATCATAAATATTATCCAAAACCAATCCTGTCCTAAATAAAATCCAAACATAGAAAACCTGACCATTTCATTGAGCTTAATCTTTGAAATGGTCTTTTTTCAAAACAGAACCCCTTGTATATTTTCTGGAGGCGGTTCTATGTGTTCTTCGAAGGGCTTATCTAGCCATTTTTGTAAGTCAATTTTAACGAATAGATTGAGTCTAATGAATGCTACTAAATTAGATAAGTACCAATCAAATTTAGATTGAGCCTTTAATGCTTTTAGAATAAGAATGGTTATTAAAGCTGTCCAAATTTGGATCATTACGGCGTTTTCCGAAGTGCCTATAAATGATTTTATATGCAGTAATTGCTTAATGTCTCTAAAAAATATTTCTACTTGCCATCTACTTTTATATAATTCCCCAATAGTGTTAGGTGACCAATGAAATTGATTCGTTATCAATTCTATTACTTGTTGGTTTTGTTCGTCCCAAAGGGAAATTCGTCTTAATTTATTAGGATATTTAATTTTTGAAGGACCATTTTTGAGTTCAATTAATTCATCTTTCATAATATGCTGATGCAAATTATCGGGTAACTCATTTTCTTTTATTGTAGTAAATTGTAGATTCTCTTTATGTCTAATGACGAAAAACACACCGCTGCTGTCCCAAACATTTAAAAGTGAAAAATCGTTGTAAAATCGATCAGCTACAATAACACTGCCTTTTAAAAGCGGAATCTCATAAGCTCCTTTGTTGTCAGCCGTTTTGCCATTTGTAATATTAATATAAGCAGGTAAATTACCATCAAAATCAAGTAATGTATGCATTTTAACTGCTCCCTTTGCAGTCTTATATTTTGCCCAATCAAACTTAAACATAAACTGATAGTGGTTGAGTCTAATAAAAAAATCTTTGACTTGATTCTGAATTTTACTTGTTTAAATTTAGGATGCTGTCCTAAACTTTGAAGTAGTTCAAAATAATAATCCTTAAAAAGTTCATGTGATCTATTTTTATTTTGATAACTAATTGAAGACTTGGAAGGTGCTTTACTTATTCCAAGATGGTTTAAGTTTCCAGTAGCTGAACGAAGTCCATTACTAATATCGCGAAGAGATTGGCTTTTTGCAAATTGACAAAAAAGCATCGAAACTAGATGATTCCAACTATTGAAACCTTTATTATGTTTGTCAGTTTCTTTCTTTGCTACTAATTTATTGAATTTTGAACGGTCTAATTTTGAAATTATTTGAGAAAACAGCGTTATATTTGCCATAAGAGGGCGGGTTTTTGTTGTGCAACTCAAAGATAATTTGAGATACAAAATTCAACCCTCTTTTTTTGACTTTTTTTTTAAACGTTTAGGACGCTATTGATCCTGAACCTAAAATCACTCCATATTCTGGTGTAAAATTGGTTTTATTTTTAATATACTCAACTGTTTCTTGAACTTTTTCCCACATGACTAATTTCTTTTTAATTTTCAATAAATATTCAAACATTCGCACGCAAAATAAAAGCTCAAACTGATTTTACTCATTGAGCTTTTAGATTTTTTCCAAAAATGTTTTATCATTCAAATGTAAAATAAAAAATGAGAGTTTAAGCGATTTTGGTAAAAAAGAAAATTATTTTCAACATTAATGAACCTTTTTTTTAATTTTTTTTATACGTAACAAACTCAAACTACATATTTTATTTAAACTTGTAATCAATAAGAAATCGTAATGTATAAAATTTACATTAGTGTAATTTTCTAAAATAATTATCTAATTGTACAATTTTGCCGTTTTTTATTACAAAATCATTGACAGCATCAATAGAATCTGTAACTCCTTTTTCGTCTTTCCAACTTTCTCTGTAAAAAACTGTTACATAAGCTTTACTTTTATCTTTAGATTGAACCGACTTCCAATCTATCATGTAAATCTTAAATGTGCTATTCCAAATCTGACCGAAAAAAACTTTTAGTTGATCATTAGACATTTTCTGGTCCATTCCATCAAATCGTACTTGAATCGAATCTCCAAAATAACTTACTGCTTCGTCCATTTTACCAGTTTCCCAAGCTTTTAATGCTGTCAATGCCAACTGAGTATTTTCTGTACTACCAGTTTCCCAATTGTCCGGTTTGTCAATGGTATAAGGATAATTTGCAACGGTTGTATCTGTTGTTTTGTTTTCAACAGTTGTTTTATCACCACTATTACAACTGCTAAGAATTAGCAAAGTTGTGAAAAGTGAAAAGAATAAAAATTTTGTCATAATAAAATTATTTTTTAATTTATTTATAGAATTAAAAGAAATATAAAATTCTATTCATGTTTGTATTTACTTAAATGAGATTAATTTATTTTTTAACCTTATAACTCAAGTTGTCATTTGACCAACTATATAAAATTTCCTTTTTTGAAGCCATCATAAATAATTCATCTATAGATTTATTCACATCTTCTCCAACAATTTTGTCATTATCTTCATACATCTTACTAACATGAGCTTCATCTTTGCCACTCAATACAACTGCATAATATTCGTTAGGAGTTCCGATTCCACTTCGATAAATAGTAAAATTGGCAATAGCTCCTTTTTTAGTAAATGAATCTTTTATTGATTTAATTTTGTCGTATACTTTTTTACCCTCACCTGGATTTATGTATAAAAAATATATTCTTGCAAAATCATGTCCTTCAAAAGTTTCTCCTTTAGGTCTATAACTCAAATCATCTTTGTAATGAAGAATAAATCTCGTGATATTATCTAAACATTTATCATGATCTTCACTCATTTTACTAAATTTAGCAACACCTACTTTTTCAGAAAATTCTTTGTATGGATTATTGTCTAAATCTGCGAAACTTTTAATTCGAGATAATGAGATTGAGCTACCGTCTGATAGAAAAGAAAAGCTTGAAGAATAGGGAAATTTATGCTTTTCAAATTCATTCAATATTGATTTTCTTGCCGTCATAAACTCATTTGTTTTAGAAGGTTTTACCCAATATTGTTCTACATAAATCAATGCATCTTGTGCAAAACTTACTGAAGTAGTAAACATAAATAACATCGCCAAAAGCAAAGTATTTTTAAATAATCGTTTTTTTGTTTTCATGATTTTGTTTTTTTTAGTTAATAGTTTTTGAATAAAAAATCTTTAAAATTTTGAATTAATAATTAATTTGCTTCTCGTTGAATTGTATTTATTTAGTATATATTATAATATTACTTGGTTAATGAATTAGTATATACAACAGATTTGTATAATAGAATTATCAAAATTCTATTTGCGTAATTTTTTCCAATAAATTATCGTATCAATTAAATAGATGAAAAGAAATTACGCATCTAAGTAATTGATAACTGCTATGAAAATAAAGTGAGTTAGGACGAAATAGACAAAATTGTGTCCGTAGAGTGCTTTTTATTTACCGAAGAAATTATGCAGACTTTTTAATTTTAAAGTCAAAAACTAATGTAGTTCCATTTCTGTTTTCTTCTTTCATGGTTCCATTTAACTGTTGGGTCAACAACGAAATCAACTGACCGCCAAAACCTGTTCCGTGTACTGTTGCAGATTTTCCTATACCGTTGTCGCTAACTCTTAATTGAAGTGTATTATGGTTTTGCTTTTGAAGTTGTATGGTTATCGTCCCGTTTTCATTTTTCGGAAAAGCATATTTTACTGCGTTAGTAAGTAGCTCATTAACTATTAACCCTAAAGGAACAGCAGTATCAATGTCTAAATCTAGATTATCCATTGCTAATTTTAAATCAATTCTCTGTGATGCACCAAAAGTATCAAGAATATTTTCTCCTAAATTAAAAAAATAGTCTTTCATTTCTATCGCACCAAGATTAGTTCCTTGATAAAGTTTTTGATGTACAATTCCGATGGAATTAACTCTGTTTTGACCTTCAGTCATGGCTGCTTTAGTTTCTGTGTCGTCAATTTGTGCAGATTGCAATGCTAACAAACTCGATACAATTTCAAGATTATTTTTTACTCTATGATGAATTTCTCTAAGAAGAAGTTCGTTTTCTGCATTTTTCTGAGCTAAAAGTCGATTACTTTTACTTCTATTTTTATAACTTATATATGCAAAAATAAGCAATCCCAAAAGTAGCACTACAACTACAATTCCTAGGTATTGTACTAATTTTTGTTGTTCTATTTTAGATTCTTGAAATGAAATTGTTTCTTCTTTTTTTTGAGTTTCGTATTTAGTCAAAAGCTCCGACATTTTAGCATCACTTTCAATAGAATTTATACTATCTTTTAAATCATAAGCCTTTTGCTTGTAGGAAAGTGCGGATTCAAAATGATTTAAATTTTTATAAATTGTACTAAGGTGATTATAATTTTCAATTAAATTGGTAATATCATTATTGATTTCTTGCAATCGAATTGTTTCTAACTGATATTTAAGTGCTTCTTTATAATTACCAATTAACATATTAATTTCTCCTAAATTAGCTATTACTGTATTAATACCATTTTGATAATTTGCTTCTCTTGCTATTTTTAAGCAATTTGCATATAAACGAATAGCTTCCTCATATCTACCTAATTTTTTAAGTGCATTTCCCTGACTATTACCAATATCTACTAAAGATACTTGACCGAAATTTTGCTCTTTAGCAATGGCTTTAGCTTTAGTAAAATAATCTAATGCTAATTGATTTTTTTTCATTGCAATTGCAACTTCTCCAGCATTATTATAAACATAAAAAAACTCAGATACTAAGTTGTTATCCTCAGCCATTTTAATCGCTTTTTCAGCATAAATAAATGCTTCTTTCAATCTATTTTGCTTAGTTAAGTCCCAAGATACATTTGTCATTGCATTACAAATACCTGCCTTATCATCAATGCTTTCCATTAACTTTAATGCAGTAATGTCCTCTTTCATGGCTTTTTCATATTCGCCATTTTTTTTAAAAATCCACGCTAATTTGAAAGATGTAGTTGCTTGCCCTTTTACATTTTTTACAGCTTTATGACCTTTCATTGCTTTGTCAAAATACAAATTTGCTGAATCTAATTGAAGTAAGTTAGCGTGCATTGTTCCTTTTATTTCATAAAACTTTGGTTGCCAATTTTTCTCTTTTAAATCATCGGCTAACTTAGATCCTCTTTGAGCTAAAACTAATGCTTGTTCTAAGTCATTTTGAGAAACAACTTTAACCATTTCATAAAGAATTTCCAGTTTTTTAAGCTGATTTTTCTCTGATGATAGTCTTCTCTCTAAATCTGTTATCTTAGAGTTTTGACTATAAATAATAAAAGGTAGAAATAAAAATACAAGCAATTTTAATTTATTCATCTTCTTTTAAAATTATACTTTTTGGATATGAAGTAATAATTGTTTTTTCAATTCAGCTGTAATAGGAATAGCTTTTTTCGCAATAACAATATGAGTAGAGGCAATTTCATCAATGTGTTGCATATTAATGATAAAAGATCTGTGAATTCTCATTAAGTTATTTACATTCAACTTTTCTTCTAAATCTTTTAATGTACTCACAATTAAATGTTGCTTTTCTTTGCAATGAATTTTAGAATAATTACGTTCTGCTTCTATAAAAAGAATGTCATTGATATTAATTTTAATCATTTTATCATGACTTCTTACGAATATCGAATCACTCATGACGAATGTTTCTGTTTCATGAAGATCCTGTTTTTTTTCTTCTTCTATACGAAGTATTACGAGTTCAATTGCCCTTTGCAAATCTATTTTTTTAAAAGGTTTGCTTAAAAAAGCATACGGATGGGTAAACTTTGCTCTATTGAAATGATGCTCATCAGAATTTGCAGTCAAGTAAATTATAGGAATATTGAATTCTTTTTGAATAAGATGTGCGAGCTCAATACCGTCTAAATCACCTTTTAAATTTATATCCAATAGGATAATTTTAGGCTGCTGCAATCTTATTTTAGGTAAAACCTCTTCACCTCTCGGAATGATTCCAATTACCTCATAACCAAGATTTGTAAGTTGCAATGAAATATTTGCTCCAATAATCATTTCGTCTTCAACCACTAGTATGGTAATATTATCATTCATTTGCAGAAATTTGTATACGGATAATCAATATCTAAAAAGTGTTTTTTATAAAAAAAAAAATACAACTTAATCTCAACAAATATAACCAATTAAATATCTGGTCGTCCTATTTGTCTGTTGAGACGAGAGAATAGTTGAACAGCCTTGTTTTCTTCATTAAGTGGATTTGTTCTTAGCCACATTAAAGTATAACTACTAACCGTTAAGTAAATTATGAATGATAAAAAAGTCCAAAACAAAAAGTCTCTGTTGTCAGCCTGAACTAAAAGCAGTGAAACAGCTGCCGTCACGGTATTTACAAAAACATTCGTGTCTTTCGAAAAATGGGGTTGGTCAATAAGTGAAAGCAAAATAAGAAGCAAAAGACCTGATGTAAACCAAAAGTCATTCAGCAAAAATGAAAAGTCTTGTCGAATGTAGAAGCCAAGTCCAACTAGTAGCACGAATGAAATTCCGAGTAATAAAAGTCTGTATATTTTCGTCATAATTTTCTACTGTTGTTTGGTCGTCCTACCATTGGCTATAACGTTTATGTATATAAGCTGTGGCGTGTCTCTGCACGGACCTCTCCAAATAAAAACTGGCTTTGGAAAATCCGCAGGATTTTCCAAGTGAGGACTGACCAAGCCATAGCTTATATACTGTGTTGTAAAACGTTATTTTTTTAGTTATTAATTTGTATGTCTTCTATCAGTTTTTTCGTTTCTGTATTTTGATTATAAAAAATCGTATAAAAATATTCATTGATTTTAAATGTTATTGAAATCATTTTTGAATTTTGCCCAGTTGGTTCGTGAAAAGCATCAAATTCTTCTATAATTGAATTTTCATTCTTGTATTTTCCTTGAGTTATATTTTTAGATGTTAAAAACAAGCCTCCGGGTTTCATATTCCTAATGAACTTTTCGTTTTGATAGTCTGAATATTCTCTTAAATCCGTTATATATTTATTTGTTGTAGATAAAATTGAAGCGATATTCTCTCCGTTTTGCAATATCAGATTATGAAGTTTTATGTCTTCATCGTTTTTGTCAACTAAAATCTCCCATCCATTTATTGGAATGGTAAGATTATTTACCTTTCTGGTTTTTATTTCTTGATTATTCTCAATATTTACTATCTCTTGATTTTTTATTTTTGGTTGGTCAAAATATTCGATTTCTCTTTCAAATATAAATTTAGGATTGTTATCTACGAGTAATATACATTTAATCCAATTATTTAATTTATCTAATTCGTATTTGTAATTATATTTATAGCTGAAGTTTGTCTTATAACCATAAGTTGTCACAGTATCTTGGGAATGAATTAATTCTTCTTCAATCACATTATTATTTTCGTCATACTTAAACTGATAGTTTTGTTGGATTAAGCCTTTATTGTCTGTATAAGTTAGTTTGATTAGATTGTTATTTTTATCATAGAAATAATTGTATTTATAAGCGTACTTATTATTTGAATTTGAATATTTTGATTCAATAAGCAATCCTTGTTTGTTGTAGGTAAATTTTGTTAATAAATCTATGCTTTGTCCATTTGTGGAAAACATTGTTTTACCAATTAATTCATCATTTTCATTGTAGTCATAAGTGAACTTTCTATTAATATCTGTGCTTTTGACATACAAATCTTCTTGTATAATTTGGTTTTTGTTGTTGTATGTATATTTAGAAGAATTATTTATTTTTCCTGACCGATTATATTCCCTTTCTTCTGTTTTTCTGTTTTTGTCGTTATAATCAAAAATGTATTTTTCATTTGGGAAACCATCAAGAAAATTGTCAATTTCTATTAAATTCCCATACTCGTTAAATTGCATAAAGAAATCATTTAATATAATTCCATTTTCAAGTTTATAAAACCCAGTATTTGAAGGAAATAAGTCTAATCTGTTTCTGATAGAATTATCATCTCTATATTTCAATCCTTTGCTAATTTTTCCAAATTCATCAATTGCCTCATATGAAACTTCTGTAATACTTTTAATTTTCCCGTTTAGATTTAAATTTGCTAAATCAGTTGTGTTTTCTTGATGAGTTTCGCAACCAAAAAAAGACATTGTAATGAATAGTAATAATATGTTTTTCATAAAATTTATGTGGTGTTTTGATTGAAGTTCGGTTTTTTTAATGTTTTACAACGGTCTAGTATAACCGTCAGTTACGGGTTAGTATGCTTTAATTTTCGGTTTGGCACAGGCTTTAGCAATTCCGAGTGGATTCGGACGTAGTCGAATCCGCCGTAATTGCGGTTATACATTGTTGTGCATAGTTTTTTCCATTTTCACAAATTCTCTATCGGTTTTCCATATATAATTAAGAGCAGCAAAATAATTAAATGAGAATAAATAAAAAGTTTCTTCTCCTTTCTTATTTCGGGAAATATTTTTAAAAGACCAAACTCTTATAGTCAGTAAAACGAACTGAATTATTCCAAGTCCAATAATATAAATTCCGATTTTTGATGTGGCGGTTACATTTTGATTGACCCAGTTTTTTAATCCGGGTATTAGAATTGTAATTAAAAATACAAGTCCAATTATTGAAGGTAGGGATAGTAATATTTTTAGAGAATATTTCATATTTAAATTATGCACAACGTCTTGCGCATATGGTTTGTGGCGGGCAAAAATGCGCAATTTTTTCGGTTAAGGTTTTATGCTTCTAAAAATACAAAACTTTGGGTTTGGCACTAATTCCGCCATAAACTATATGCGCTGTTGAACTAAACCTAAAGGTAGCTTCAGGTGACAGTAATATCACAATTCACTACCTTTAGGATAAGGTTTAATCTAATACTCAATATTATGAAAAAAAAGTAAGACCCTCATTGAAAGGGCTATTATTTCCGTTCCAGAGTTTGCAACACTCTATCACAAACTCAAGCGTTCTGTTGAACTCGCCGGCAAAAGCCAGAGCACTCTTACCAACTATTCCCGCTGTCTAGCACACATCGCACTCCATTTTAACTGTAGTCCACTTGACCTCGATGAGGAACAGGTGCTTGACTATTTACACGTTTTAAAGTCACAACGCAAGACCCCATCGGACAGTTTTTTCAAACACACCGTTTATGGGCTTCGCTATGCCTACCGCGTCTTTGGGATCAAAGAAATGCGAGTCATACTTCCTTCCATTGAACGCCCCAAGAAACTCCCTGTTGTATTAAACCAAAGGGAGATAAAGCAGTTGCTGAAGACCCCCCAATTGCTTAAGCACCGATTGGTGCTCGCGATGCTCTATGGCTGTGGACTTCGCAATTTTGAACTTCGCAACCTACAGCGCAAAGACCTTGATTTCGACAGGAAGATGCTACACCTGCGTCAGGGCAAAGGACGCAAGGATCGTTATGTTCCCTTATCCGAGATGCAGATCCGTGGTCTAAAGAAGTATTTCTTGGCAGAAAACCCCGTCACTTGGTGTTTTAATGGTAATGATTCTGAAGGAGGACCTGTCCCACTTTCTTCAAGGGGAATACAATGGATTGTCCGTGAGGCTCGCAAGCGCAGCGGCATCCAAAAGGAGATTACCGCCCATATCCTGCGTCATAGCTATGCCACCCATCTTTTGGAAATGGGTCTGGACATTATGAGCGTGAAAGATCTCTTGGGACATGCGGACATTCAAACAACCCTTATCTACCTTCATGTGGCACAATCGGGTAGGCAAAAGCCGTTCAGTCCGCTGGACAGGCTTTATGAACAATAGAAGATGTCCTATCCCGATTATGAAGTAGCGCACGTACTGGAGCGCAACAGGGAGCTCCTTGCCGGTTATTGTGCCAACAGTTGGCAGGTTCGTACCCTACACGCCTTGCGCAAGTGCCGCACCGCGGCCCTTGGAGGCCACATTGATTGTTGCAATAATCCAGCCTGTCAAAAACTTCACCTTAGCTATAACAGTTGCCGTAACCGCCATTGTCCCAAGTGCCAAGGACATAAAAAAGAGGAATGGATACAGGCAAGAGAGGCAGATTTATTAAAGGTCTCTTATTTCCATGTGGTCTTTACCTTGCCCTGTGAACTGAACCAATTATGTCTGTATGAGCCAAAATTGGTGTACAGCTTGCTATTCAAGACAGCTTGGGGCATTATCAGGGATTTTGGTAGTAACCCCAAGTTCTTGGGCGCCAAGATGGGAATGATCGCCATCCTGCACACTTGGGGCCAGAACCTATCGTTGCATCCACACTTGCACTGCATTGTTCCTGGAGGCGGTATTACTAAATCTGGCAAATGGAAATCTGCCAAAAACAAGGGAAAATACCTCTTCCCCGTAAAGGCTATGAGCAAGGTCTTTAGGGCACGTTTTGTGGCTAGGCTGCGCAAAGAGTTGGGAAAACAGCAATCCCCTTCTTTTTACGGAGGTCTGTTCAAACACAATTGGGTAGTCTATTGCAAACGCCCCTTTTTCGGACCCTTACAGGTAATAGAATACCTAGGCCGCTATACCCATAAGATTGCGATCAGTAACCATCGCATAAAATGTCTTGAAAGTGGAAATGTACGGTTTATGGTAAAGGAGTATCGTCACGGGGGTAAAAAGTCCATACTAAGGTTATCTGATGCCGAGTTTATAAGGCGTTTTTCGCTTCATATCCTGCCCAAGGGGTTTACCCGGATCAGGCATTATGGCATCTTGAGCAGTTATTACAAAAGAACTATAATCCCAGAACTGCAGGAAGATCTGGGCAGGCCAAAGATTGCGGAAACAGCACCTTTAATGCACCGCAAATGCCCAGCCTGCAAAAAGGGAAATCTGGTCACCATCGCGACCTTCACAGCTCGCGGACCGCCACAACATTGGCGCGAGCAGATCAAAAAACAAATGAACAGACCTATATAAAAACGCAAATCCCAGCGCAAGGGGACAGCTATGGCCAAAACTGAATAAAACCATCTAAAAAAACTGAAAAATAGCGGAGAGAGACCACAAAACGTAATGTGCTTTTCTATTCCTTAGCAATATAAGGAGACCGGTATAACCAAAACCGGAACAACCAACTCCTGAAAATCCATCCCAAAACAGACCAATCCCCATAGAGGTAAATCGACCAACATCGGTTCAGTCAACACGGCATTCATGTTGGGTCGTACCGACCACACGAATGCTTAGTTATTGGCAACAGTATTTATCTCCACTTAAATTCTTTCTTAATTTTCTTGTAAAATTCTAAATCAACAATTGGAACTTCCGTCATATTTTCTTTTTTATAAAAATCAGGAATTTTATCAATTTCTATAAGTCCGAAATGTTGATTACCAAAATGCACGAAACTCATTTGGTCATATGTTTTGAAAGTTATGAAGGTAATTTCATTATTCAAATATGCTTTTTTAAAATAGGGATAAAAAAGACTCCAAAATCGTTCAATATTTGGTTTTGATTGTAAATTATGAAGTTCGGCAACATTGAAATCATTCTGAATTAATGCAAAACTTTTTCCAGTTGGATAATTGTCATTTTTTATGGTAATTTGATTTAATTCGGAAATATTTGTAAATAAAAATTCACTAAGTAAATTGGATATTTTCACTATTTGGATTGAGTCCAAGTTCACTTCTTTTATAACTTTGCCTGTATAAATGTCAATAAGTTGGTCTTTGTTTTTAATGTCATTAAGCTTTTTTAAATCTATTTGTTTCTCAAAATTGTTCTCTAACCACACAAAATGATTTTTCAAAAACATTTTTTTGAACCAATCAGATAATTCGCCTTTTGTAATTGCATCATAATAAAATTCTCTGCCATTTAAATAAATTAGTTGAAATCCGTATTTTTCTACTAATATCGATAATTCCTTTTTGAAGAAAGAAATATCATCGTTTTGATAGCTGTAATTTATTAATGATTGTTTCAGCTCAACTTCGTAACCATACTTTTTTTCTAAATCTAAAATCCGATTTTTAACTTCCAAATAATTACTTGGATTATGCATTATTGGATAAATAGAATCATTAATTATAATATCTCTTTTATTCTGTCCGAAAGTCGAAGTAGCAGAAAATAGAATTAGAATCAGTTGAAATTTTAATGTTATGTTCATTGTTTTTTTATATTGTTGCCAACGTTTGTTATAAGCGCAGGAGCGGAATTCACGCACTTATCTTTCGGTTTATAACTGACTTTAAATTTATAAAATTAATTTTTGATTAAGTACTAACCCCGCTATTGCGTTTATACTCGTGTTGGCAACAGGCTTTATTCAATCTAATATTGTTTTTCATCAATTACTCGTTTTGATGATTTTATGGGTAGTAGATCCTTGTTTTGTTTCCAATCTTAATAGGTAGATACCTGATGGAAAATTTGAGATGTCAATTTCACTTATATTTCTAATTTTAGTTAGAACTCTTTTTCCAATTGCGCTGTAAATAATCGCTTTATCAATTGTATTTTCTTGAGATGATATATAAATTACTGTTTTACTTGGGTTTGGATAAATTTTAATAGCGTTCTTAGAAAAATCAGGCTTTGAAAGTGGATGATTTTGATAGATTGCTAACCCGTCTATTGGAGTGGTCATTCTAAGTTCTAATCCCCCACTTATCGTATTAATTTCGTAAGGCCACTCAATAGACATAAAGTAGAAAAATATAGATTCCAACATAGTATGAGATTGAAAATCACAAATGTTATTTGTACTGAAAAATTCCAAATTTGACATATAATTTGTGCCTAAATGTTCAAATAATGCCTCAAAAGAATTACAAGCTCCTTCACCGACAATAGTTAAGTTTTCTGAAATAGTCATAAATGGATAAACGGGAGGATTAATTTCCGCGACTAAAATAGGAGTATCCATATCCGAACCTCGTATATATGTTAGGTGCCAAGTTTGAAATAAATCAGGATTTGGATCTTGAGCTAAGCCATATGACCCAACCGAAAATAAAATTACGAAAATTAGTAGTTTGTTCATAAGAATGGTTTTTAGCTTGTTGCCAACGTCTCGGCTATGAGCAGTGCGGGGCAAAAATGCAATTATTTTGAACCAGCGATAAGCCAAAACTTTGTTCTTTAATTTCTTTTTATACAAATCGCCAAAAAGTTTTGGCGACCTCGTAAATATACAACTGCTTTTCGGTTCGGCACTTATCCCGCATTGCTTATAGCTAATGTTGTGGGAGGGTTTTCCAATATCACGGATTATCGCGGAAAGGAAATGGCCCCAAAAGCTTGCCGGAAACACGGTTTTTAATTCCCCGCAAATAATCACCTACCAAAAAAATCTTCATACGCTGATCGTTCTACTATCTTCAGCAAATAAGCGACTGCCTTCATCGGAATCGCAAAATCCCCAGCACTAATTTTGCAAAAACACACCTGCCAAAAAAATCTTCACCCAGCAAATCATTCAACTATCCTCAGCAAATAATCAATTGCCCTTGATGGGATTTTGCGATTCCATAGCCTAAAAACCGTGTTTTCATTTTTGCTGATTATCCCCAACCCCATTTTCAGGATTCTTTTTTGCGAATTGCTTGCACCAACTTTTACCTTAATCAACTTTCCCACAACATTAGTATATACGACATATCTTCTGGTCTATTGCGTCTATATTGCACTTGTGCGACACGTCATTTAGTATTGTTATTGTCAAATGTAAAGGATTCATATAGAGTATCCAAAGGACTCTTTAAAGTTTTGTTGCTTATCCCCAAAACACGGGTGTAAACCTCTGTGGTTTTGCTGCTGCTATGCCCTAGGGCACTCTGAATATACCGAATGTTCACCCCTTGTTGCATTAAGTGGGTAGCAAAACTATGGCGCAGGGTGTGCGGTGTACTCCAAGGATTGCTGTTGGTTTCTTTTACTGCCTTTCTGTAGATGGATTGAATGCTCTTGGCTGAGTATTGTCCGCCGTCCTGCCCCTCAAAGAGCCAATAACTGGGGCGATGCTGGCGATAGTACTCGCGCAAAAGATCCAAGAGATTCGAGCTCAACACTGTATGCCTGTCTTTTTTTCCTTTGCTGTCCTTGATAAAAATATAGCCATCATCGCTACGAATGTCACTAACCCGTAGCCGTATCAATTCCCCTATACGCAGACCGGCGGCGTAGATGGTGTTTAGTATGGCCCTGTGCTTGATATTCTTCGGATGATTCAAGATTAGCCTTACTTCTTCCAAACTTAGTACATTTGGAAGATCCTTGCTCTTTTTTGGCCGAGTGATGTTATAGTATTCCCTAGGCATCCCTAGTGTATGCTCATAATAGCACTTGATGGCATTTATAAGCTGATTTTGTTTCTGTTCGCTTATTTTGTATTTGCTGATCAGAAAATACACATAGCCTTCAATTTGCTCCTTAGTTATTTCGCGGTATTCAGCCGCTTCAAAATATTTTAAAAATTGTGTCAAATTATTTTGGTAATTGCGAATAGTGGATCCACTAAACCCTTTTAATATCATTTTCTGGTGGTTCCGATCCAGTTCAGTCTGTATTTCTGGCGAAACCTCCACTTTTGGTAGGGCAGAAGGGGCCTCAGTGTTTTGTTTGATTAATTTCTCACCGAAAAGCAATTCGAGCCTTTTTATGTTTTCTGAAGAATTGACGATGCTCCATAGCTTTTGATGATAATGATAAAAAGTTCCGTTCAGCTTTTTAAAAGCCTCCCTCTCTTTTGTCATTTCATAAGGTATAAAAAGTTTGATTCGGCCTGCCTTGGCTGGGGGGAGGTACATAATAATATGGGTTTTATCCGTACTTTCCATAATAGAATTTTTAGATATTTACTCAAATTTAGGAAAATAGAATAGCCTGCACGCTATCTTAAACGATCTTAAACGTATATATCCGTTAGGAACGAATACGTATATTTGCCTATATAATAAGATATTGTATGGATCAAAAATGCAAAACATGTACAAAGCCCATTAAAGGAAGATCAGATAAAATTTTCTGTTCCACATACTGTAAAAATGTCTATCACAAAAAACTTCGCTACGCCTCGAAAATTGCGGCGATAGAGATAAACGGTTATCTAAAACGGAATTACGCCATCCTTTTGGAAATACTGGGCAAGAACAAAACGCAGGTAAAAGTTTATAGAAATCAGCTTGAGAAGAAAAGCTTCCATTTTAAATATCACACCCATTTCCACATAAACTCAAAAAACAAAATGTTCCATTATGTTTATGATATAGCCTGGATGGAATTCTCTGACGACGAAATCCTAATAGTCAAACAACGAAAGTAACAAAAAATCAAAATCAGCAAGCTCAATCCCACAACAGATTACCCACAACAAGCAACCTAAACAATCCCAATCCCAACAGCCTCCTTAGCAAACGACTTATAAAATCGATCCGGCAACTTCTCATAAAACTGCGCCTTCACAACCCCAAAAACCAATCGTCCTTTCTTGGGTTTTTCTGACACTTCCAACACCAATTCCCGTGCATCATCCCCCTTTGCAAACACTAAAGCCCCATCATTGAGAATAAACCGAAACACATTGGCCTTCAAATCGTACTCCAATACGCCATAATTAATAAAGAAATGCGTAGTTCCTTTTGGAAATCTTAAGCGTTCAGGATCAAATCCTGGAGCTGTTAAAACCCCCGTAATCTGATTAAAATTCACTCCTGGTCCAAGTATTTCCCGCGCATCGGGTCCAGGAGTAAACCTAAACTCCCCTATCATTCTTCTTCCCATATCGCAACCCAGCCCTCGCCCAACAGTCCGATGACCCTCAGGCCCCTCGTCCAAATCTTTGATTGCCATAAAGAATTTCATCAACCTCCTGTAAAGAGTCCCATCTTTAAATTCCTTAAAAAACGGAAACATCGAGGCCTTAAAATCCTTGTTAAATTTACTGCAAAGCTTGAGCTCGTTATTTCTATTACGAATTCCTTGCATCTTTGGATTGTTCTTTATACTTTCGGTGGTAAATCCACCCCCTGCTTTGCGTTGGTGCTGCTTGCCATCCCGCATGTAGTAATTAATGCCGTTGTACGTTCCTATTATCGGTGGAAATCCATTATCTGAAGCCATAATACACTGGTTTAAAGGTTAATGTGAAGCTAAAAATAGAACATTTTCTCCAATTATCCAAATCCGTATGTCGACTGTATGTCGATGATATGTCGACTATATGTCGATAGTATGTCGTAGTTACTCCTAGTATACCCCTAGCATACCCCTATTGCACTCCCAGTACAATATAAAAATACCTCAGTTATTCAGGCAAGCTCAAACTGACAACCGACAACAGAAAACAGACAACTCAGAACCCACTCACAACACACTACGAAATATAATTCCAAATATTCCGATACTTAACAAGCTGTGCAAAAGTGTTTTTGATAGGAAGATTTTCTTCAGAAGTAAGGTTAGGATCTGCTTTTAAAACTTGCATTGCATAGCTTCGGGCTATCTTAAGTATCTCACCGTCCTTTACTATATCTGCAATCCTTAAGTTTAGTACTCCACTTTGCTGGGTGCCCATCATATCACCGGGACCGCGGAGTTTTAGATCGACTTCAGCAATTTCAAAACCATCACTGGTTCGCACCATAGTTTCCATACGGGTTTTGGCATCAGCAGAGAGTTTATGGCCAGTCATTAAAATACAATAACTCTGTTCTGCACCACGTCCAACCCGACCGCGTAATTGGTGTAGTTGTGAAAGTCCGAAACGTTCAGCACTTTCAATGATCATTACACTCGCATTTGGAACGTTTACGCCAACTTCTATAACCGTCGTAGCTACCATAATTTGGGTTTCGCCTTTAATGAAACGGTTCATTTCATACTCTTTATCTGCCGGTTTCATTTGTCCGTGCAGGATTGAAACTTGATATTCCGGCAGTGGAAATTCGCGCACTATACTTTCGTATCCGTCCATCAAATCCTTGTAATCCATCGTCTCACTTTCCTGTATTAAAGGGTACACAATATAGACCTGCCGACCCTTCGAAATTTCGTCTTTTATAAAGTGAAAAACCTTGAGTCTGTTTGCGTCAAAACGATG
Organism: Aequorivita sp.; assembly: GCA_034675805.1. Taxonomy (GTDB): domain Bacteria; phylum Bacteroidota; class Bacteroidia; order Flavobacteriales; family Flavobacteriaceae; genus Aequorivita. The sequence goes on from JAUCCX010000001.1 coordinate 3,147,626, forward strand.
CACGGTTTTGATGTCTTTTCTACCCGGAGGAAGCTCATCAATTACACTGATATCTAGGTCGCCGTAAATGCTCATCGCAAGAGTGCGGGGGATGGGGGTGGCGGTCATAACGAGGATATGAGGGGGGATGGCCCCTCCAACCTCCCCGGAGGGGAGGCTTTTCAAAATAGTATCAATTGTTTTTAATGAAACATCGATATTTCCTATTATTTCTTCATTTGTGAACCGTATAACTTTAAATCTCAGTTCTTTTAAAATCTGAGTTCTTAGTTCATCTGCTTCTTTTTGTTGCGGGTTGTTGTGGTAACCTCCATCTACTTCAATTACCAGCCTTTTTTCAAGACAGACAAAATCGACAATAAACTCATCTATAATATGTTGTCTTCTAAATTTATAACCACCGTTTTTATTTCTAAGACTTTCCCATAAAATTGTTTCAGCTTGGGTTGGTTGCTTCTTGTTTTCTAGCTGAAGCTCTTTCATTAATTTATAAGCAGAAGGTCTAGCTGTCATATATTTTTGACGCACACTATCTGCTTCCTCCCTTGGGGAGGATTGAGGAGGGCGTCCTTTATGCCAAAGTTTGCTTCTTTGCTCTACCCCAAAACGATGTTGTTCATCCACAATTGCAAGCCCTAAATTCTTAAATTTCACCTTATCTTCGAGTAGGGCGTGGGTACCAATTAGGATGTCTAATTCGCCATTTTCGAGCTTTTCGTGAATTTCCTTACGCTTTGAAGTTTTAGTTGAGCCTGTGAGTAATTCTATACTGGTGTTCAGTTCTTTACATAAATCAACTAATCCTGTAAAATGTTGGACTGACAAAATTTCAGTCGGTGCCATCAAGCAAGCTTGGAAACCATTGTCAAGTGCTATTAACATTGACATTAACGCAACTATGGTCTTCCCAGAACCAACATCTCCTTGCAAAAGTCGATTCATCTGTGCATTGCTTCCCATATCGTTGCGGATTTCCTTGATAACGCGCTTCTGTGCTTCTGTCAATTCAAAGGGTAAATGTTCCGAAAAAAAGGTGTTGAAGTTTTCACCAATCTTATCAAAAGTATACCCCTTAATTTTCGATTTATGGATAAGGTTTTTTCGGATTAATTGCAGTTGAATATAGAACAATTCCTCAAACTTTAATCGGTATTGTGCACGAGCCAAATGGGCTTGGCTTTTTGGAAAATGAATGTTTAAAAGTGCTTCCTTTTTGGAGACTAATTTTAGTTGTTCTAAAAGGGGTTTTGAGAGGGTCTCTGAGAAGGTGTTTTTGGTCTCCAAGAAAAGCTGTTGCATCAGTCCATTTATCACCCTATTTGTGACGCCGCTATTTCCCAATTTTTCGGTGGAAGGATACACCGGTTGCATTGCAGAGCGAATACTTTTTTCGTGTGCATCGAGCAGTTCCATTTCGGGATGCGGCATAGAAAAACTGCCGTTGAAATAATTTGTTTTTCCAAAGATTACATATGGAACGTTCAGTTTTAAATTCTCTCGGATCCATTTTTGGCCTCGAAACCAAACCAATTCCATTGTGCCAGTTTCGTCAATAAAAGTTGCGACCAGCCTTTTGCCGTTCTTTTGCTCCACGGTTTTAATATGTGCAATTTTTCCTATAAGCTGCACCTCGGCATTGGTCTGCTGCAGCTGTGTGATTTTGTAGTATTGGGTGCGATCCAAATACCGATTAGGAAAAAGATTCAGCAAATCCTGAAATGTGTGTATTCCAAGTTCTTTTTTTAGCAAATCCGCCCGATTGGGGCCAACGCCTTTCAGATAATCGATAGGGGTTTGCAAGAAATTGGCATTCATAGATCAGGTTTGTTTTTTTCGATAAAAAGCTCTTAGTAACTTTTTGATTAGGGTTTAAAAGATATATTTGTCAATATATTGTGCTAATTTAAACAATCCATTTCTTGAATCACTAATCTATAAACAATCAAAGGAAGAATATTTTAGCACGCTATCTTCCTTGCTATAAAATATCCCTTAATGAAAAAAAACTACGTCCTATTTGTCTTGGCGCTACTTATGCAAGTTTCAATTTTTGCGGAAAACCTTGCTACACCTGAGCTCACAACGCGTTTAACAGAAGATTATCCTATTGAGATGCCCACTTTGAAAGCGTATCCCATTTATATGAATGTCTCTGTTGAAGCACCTGATACTATCTCAGAAGTAATAATCAATATTGATGGTACAGAGTACCAAGCTGTAGCTGATACAGGATTTTATTATTATTTATGGACGCCGGATACTTATGGAAATCATCAAATAGTAATGACGGCCAAAACCACCAATGGCGACCAAACTTCTATAACGCGAAATATCATTGTTGCAAGTACTGCCTCTACTCAGATGATTCGGAGCCTTGAAGATGTGGTTATTGAATTTACAGGTGAAAACAATCGCTGGTATTACGGGACCTATACATTTCCGCAATTCGTTGGTGCATATAATGAAATTGATGCCTTTTTAGATGTTGCTTGTCCAAGTATTCCCGGCGGATGTGATGATTGGGACCGTTGGGCATTTATAGATATTAAGGCTCCCGATGGCAATTGGATTCAGTTGATACGTTATATAACACCCTATGGTGTCGCGTGCAGTCACGAATTAAATGTGACTGATTATATGTCATTGTTGCAAGGAGAGGTGGAAATGCGTGTTTTTATTGACACGTGGGGAACAGGCGGATGGCAACTAACCTTGGATACAAGCTATGCCGCAGGCAGTCCGGAATACACTTATAGCAACGTAGTTGAAATATGGGATGGTGATTATCCTTTTGGTGATATGAACAACCTACAACCTGTGGAAACATTTAATGTTGAAATTCCTGAAGGAGTACAAGCTTCCCATTTGCGAGTTTCTAATACTGGACACAATTGGGGAGGAAATAACTCTGGCAATGCTGCCGAATTCTTTAATGCAACGCATTATATAGATATTAACGGAACCCAAACATTTACCCAGAATCTATGGAATGTATGTAATCCAAATCCGGACAATTGCACGGGCCAAAAAGGCACTTGGCAATACAATAGAGCGGGATGGTGCCCAGGTGCTATTTCGCCACCAAGTATCTATGATTTGACTTCCTATGTAGGTAGCACAATCGACTTGGATTACCGTTTTCATCCTAGTTATAAGGATTTTTGCCACCCGAGCAACCCAAATTGCATTTCAGGACAGACCTGTGCTGACTGTAATGATGGTTCCAACCCTATTTACTATGTTGATACACACATTATAAATCAAAGTAACAATCCGTTAGTCTATGGTAATACGTTGGGGATTAAAAGTATAGATAATACCCAGGTTTACGATCTTACTATTTACCCAAATCCATCAAAAGGAGTTTTTAAAATAAAAACAGCATTTCCAGAATCTACTTCTAGAATGACAATTAACACTGTTGAAGGGAAATCTGTGAAAGCTTATTACTTTAAATCTGCCTCGCAATTGAACGATTATTCTTTTGATATTTCTAATCTTTCCAAGGGAGTTTATTTTATAAACATTGAAAATTCATACGGAACTGGTGTGAAAAGAATTATTTTAGAGTAGTAAATCTACTTCGTACATTCTAAAAAGGTTATTTTTGAATATCAAGAATAACCTTTTTTTATGTTTGATTTTCTGAGATTTAATTTAGCTGATGAGCCTCGAAGGGTTTCTTCATTGCTTTTCTTCTTGCTATTTATCGGATTTGGTTTTAGTGGCAAATTGTTTGCCCAGCAAACGGATGTAGTGGATTTTTTAAATATCTCGGGCTACGTTATTCCTACTGCAGAAGAAAAAAAGATCGAAGGTCATTTAATGGTGGTTTTTGATGTATTGAAAGATTCAGACTCAATATTTCTGGATGCTGTTAACTTCAAAATATTATTAAGTCGTGAGAATAATATCGATATCTCAAGTACGGATACTAAAGTCTGGTTAACTTCAAATTTTGAAAAAGGTAAAAAATATTCAGTAGGAGTTGTATATGAGGTGTATCCTAAACAGACCGTATATTTTTATTCCGACCAAATTTGGACCCAGGGCCAAGGAAAATACACATCCCATTGGCTTCCAAGCATCGATGATGTGAATGATAAAATCGAGTTTGACTTAATGTATTTAGCTCCGAATAATAAAACCGTGATTGGTAACGGAAGATTAACCGTCTTGGACAAATTGAATACTAATTCTAGTTGGTTTTACGAAATGGAAAATCCGATGTCCAGCTATTTAGTAGCTTTCGCCATTGGTGATTTCGATAAAAAGGAACTGGTTTCAAATTCAGGGATTCCAATTGAATTATATTTTAAACCGTCAGATTCATTAAAAGTAGAGTCTACATACCGCCACAGTAAAAAGATTTTCGACTTTTTAGAAACTGAAATAGGAGTTCCTTATGCTTGGCAAAACTACAAGCAGGTTCCCGTTCGCGATTTTTTATACGCGGGAATGGAAAATACTACGGCAACCTTCTTTTCTGAAGCGTTTATGGTAGACGCGACAGGCTTTAACGACAGAAATTATATAAATGTAAATGCACACGAACTGGCTCACCAATGGTTCGGCGATTTGGTTACGGAAAAAGCAAATGAAGATCATTGGTTGCAGGAAGGATTTGCAACTTATTATGCCTTGCTGGCTGAAAGAGAAATCTTCGGGGATGACTATTATTATTGGCAATTATACCAGACTGCGGAACAATTGAAAGCCGCAAGCGACGAAGGAAAAGGGGAATCGCTTTTAAATCCGAAAGCTAGCTCGCTCACTTTTTACCAAAAAGGAGCTTGGGCATTGCACATTTTACGAGAACGAATAGGGGATGAGGCTTTTAAAACTTCAATCAAAAATTATTTAGAAAAATATAAATTCAAAAACGTCTCTAATGAAGATTTTTTAAATGAAGTGAGAGCTGTTGCAACCACTGATATAACAGAATTTGAAAAGAATTGGTTGCAACAAAGCGCGTTTAAGGCGGAAGAAGCCTATCAATCCTTATTGAAATCAACATTTATAAGAAACTACTTTGAAGTTTCGGCGCTACGGGCAATACCTTTGGCCAATAAAAAGCTTCAATTGAAAACGGCGCTTAGTTTTCCGAATGATTTTATTGGACAGGAAGCGGTATATCAACTAATGGATGAACCTATTTCGGAATCTATTTCACTTTATAAAAACGCTTTCGAAAGTAACAATCTTTTTGTTCGGCAAGCTGTGGCACTTTCGCTGCAAGAAATTCCCAAGGAACTTCAGAACGGATTCGAAAGCTTACTAAATGACGAATCTTATGTAACGATAGAGGCAGCTTTGCATCAATTGTATATGCAGTTTCCCGAAAAACGAACAGAATATCTCAACAAAACAAAAGGGATTGTGGGCTTTCAGAATAAAAACGTCCGTCAGTTGTGGCTTGCATTGGCGCTGATTACCGAAGGCTATGACAATAACGAAAAACTTAATTATCTAAATGAATTAAAAAACTACACCGCAACCGACTATAGTTTTGAAATTCGTGAAAAAGCTTTCGAATATGTAAATGAGCTTAATATATGGGATATTGAAACCCTTAAAAACTTATTGGAGGCGTGCGTGCACCCTACTTGGCGTTTTGCAAAGACGTCAAAAGAACTTCTCAATAATGTGCTTCGCACTAAAGAATATCACGAGCAAGTAAAAGTTTTAGGAAGACAAGTTTCAGATAAGGCTGCAAATTATTTAAACACAATAGTCAAGGAATGAAAGCATTGGTAATATCTGGTGGAGGTAGTAAAGGCGCGTTCGCAGGTGGTGTGGCGCAATATCTAATGGAAGAACTCCATCAGGATTATGACATTTTTGTGGGGACTTCTACGGGTAGTCTACTCATTTCACATTTGGCCCTGAATGAAGTTAAAAAAATAAAAGAAGTCTTCACCTCCGTAAACCAAAAAAAGTATCTTCAACAGTTGTCCTTTTCTTGTAAAAGAGGATAAGTTTGGGGGCAAGCAGATTGCGATAAATCATTTTACGGTAATGAGAAATTTTCTAAAAGGTAAAAAGACCTTCGGTGAAAGTCTCAATCTTCGAAAACTTATTGGTAAGACGTTTACTGAAGAGGAGTTCAATTCTTTAAAAAACTCCAAAAAAGAAGTTGTAGTAACTGTTTCAAACCTTTCTTTGAATCAGTTAGAATATAAATCAGTTAATGATTTTGCGTATGAAGATTTTTTGGATTGGATCTGGATTTCTTCAAACTTTACACCATTTATGAGTCTTGTTAAAAAAGATGGCTGTGAATATGCCGATGGCGGCTTTGGTAGTATGGTTCCTATAGAAGAAGCCATAAATCTTGGAGCTACAATGATTGATGTAGTAATTTTGGAAACGGAAGTAACCTATTACAACCGCTTACCTTCCAAGAATGTATTTTCATTGCTTACTAACATTCACAGTTATATGGCAGATCGGATTGAGAAACAGAACATCCGCATCGGGAAGTTTGTGGCTGCCAATAAAAACGTTATTATAAATCTTTATTATACTCCAACAGTTTTGACTACCAATTCATTGATTTTTGATAAAGAGATGATGAGCAAATGGTGGGAGCACGGTTATGAATATGCCCATCATAAAAATGAAGAGTTGAACGAAATTCGGACAGAAGGAGATTAGTTTATAATTACTCTAGTTTTTCAGTATATGTGAGGCTATTGGTTTTGGAGCTTAGTTTTAAAAAGGGTATTTCCCCTATTCTTTCAGTGTTTTACCTGTATTTGTATGTCACTTGTAAAGTCAAATGACTTATAATCAGTCGTTTTAGTTTGTCTTCACTTTGGATTTCCGAATTTTCATTTTTAATTTTCTGCATTTGTAACTACATTTATGCCTCAACTATAAACCCAAATTTATTATGAAAACAAGAATAATCAAACCTTTATTGCTATTAGCCTTTGTCAATTTAATGTTTATAAGCTGCCAAGAATCGATTGGTGGACCAGATCCGGGTCCAGTAAATCCTCCAAGCCAAATAATCTCTGTAGAGCGTGCCTCGGAAATGTATGATAGTTATAGTTTAAGAAGAGTGCCCATTATCAAAAAGTATGAAGATAGTATTGCATCTGATATAGCATCGTTCACGCCAACACGTTATGCAGAATATGATTTGGAGACAATAAAACAGTATGTTGCTTATGTAGAGTATCAAGCTAAGTTGGCAAATGTAGATGTAAAAACCTTGCGCTTTTACCTTTCAAATTATCCTAATAGTGAGAAATTTCCAAATGGAGATAATGTGAGGTATCCTAAAAGAAATAGTCTTTTTATGGTTCCTACAATGGAATATAATGGACAGAATGTCGGATTTTCTATTGAGGAGGTCGATGGGAAATACTCGGCAGTACCTATTAACAGTAATGCAAATACAGGAGAAGATAATCAAAATAAATCTCAGGCAGAATCAGAGGGACAATTGAATGAGGCTGGCTTCTTCATCTCGAAAAGTGCTTCTATTCAAGGGGGGGGGAACCACTAGTTTAATCTTGAATGATTCCCAGATTGTACCACCCCCGGGAAAAGATGATTTTGGGAATAACGATTAGATAAGGAGGTTTTTTGGCAATTACTCTGCAAATACTTGGTTGGATTAGTTTATCGCTTTACGTGATCGTTTTCTTGATATCAATCTTTAAATTTCCAAAATATAAGAGTACACCCTTAGGGTTTTTGCCTGTAATTCTTTTACTTACAATTCTAACGGAATTCATAGGTAAATTTGTTAGGGATACTTATTCGATCCATAATTTTTTCGTATTCAATAGTTATTATTTACTTCATTTTACATTCTTTTTCTATGTCTTTATGAAAGTAATTAGTGAGGAAAAATTCAAAAGATACATCAAAATTGGAATTGTTCTTTTCTGGCTTTTTTATCTCAGAGACTTTGTTTTTGTTGGTTTATTTAAGAATTCCTTCACAATATCTTACCTTGCGGGATCAGTAATATTGATATATTGTATAATCCTTTATTACATTAGCGTTTTACAATCATCCCTTATACTCGTTATAAAAAACGATTTATTATTTTGGGTAAGTGTCGGTCTATTTTTATTTTATATAGGATATATTCCTATAAAAATAATCAAAACTTGGTTTTACGAACCAGATATCTTTTTTGATCTGTTAATAGTAATACAGCTCTCTCTTATCATTGTTATGTATTTATTTTTTCTTGTAGGTTTTTTATGGATGAAAAAGAGATAATAATAATTACAGCAATAGCTATTCCGATAACATTGGTTATTATTGTTATCGTCTTATTTAGTGTTTTTTCCCGTAGAAAAAATAAGTTATTAGGGGAGCAGGAAAAAGCCAAGAAGGCCTTTGACCGGGAACTTGCAGAATCTCAAATAGAAATCCGTGAAGAAACGCTTCGCAATATAAGTTGGGAGCTGCACGATAATATTGGGCAACTGATGACCCTCGCCAAAATACAAGCACAGATGTCAATTGAGAAGCCAGAGCTCATGGCAGAGGTTTCTGAGACTATTGGTGCGGGAATAAATGAATTGCGAGCGCTATCCAAATTAATAAACCCAGAAGCCTTAAAAAGCCTTAGTTTAGCGGATGCCGTGAGTATGGAGATGGAAAGATTTAATCGGCTAAAATTTATAGCGGCGCATTTAAAGGTAAAAGGGCGTATGGTACCCATTGATGGGAATACCCAGATTATACTCTTCAGAATCTTACAGGAATTTTTTTCAAATACCATAAAGCATTCCAAGGCCTCCTCACTTAATGTTGTTCTTGAGTACTCAGATAAATTCTTGCTCATTACGGCAGAGGACGATGGGGTAGGGTTTGAAGAGAATGATAGTTTTATGGGAATTGGTCTGAAGAATATGAAAACCCGTGCAAAACTTATAAACTCAACTTTAAATATAAATTCTGAGAAAGATAATGGAACAGCATTATATTTAAAATATGAATTTACATAAAGCGTTTAATCGCTAATACAATTTTAAAAGGAAATTAGACAATGGATTATTCAGTAGTAGTTGTAGATGACCATTTTTTATTATCTGAAGCCATTGGAGGATTAGTCCAGGGATTCGAAAATTTTAATGTACTCTATTTATGTAAAAATGGGGCAGAGCTAATGGATAAGCTAAAAGAAGATTCTAAAAATATTCCAGACTTGGTTTTAATGGATATCAAAATGCCCATATTGAATGGAATAGAAACTACCGAAAAGCTAAGGACGAATTATCCTGATGTAAGGGTCCTCGCTCTTTCCATAGAAGAAGATGAGTATACTATTTTGAAAATGCTACGAGCTGGAGCTAAGGGATATTTAATGAAAGACACCAAAAAGGATATTCTTGAAAAGGCACTATTGGAGGTCATGAAAAACGGGCATTATTACACTAATACTATTTCACAAATACTTATGGAATCTTTGGATAAAAACATGGATACCGAAATAAAAGAAAAGGAACTGGAATTCATAAGATTGGCTTGTACTGATATGAGTTATAAGGAGATAGCAGATACCATGTTTTGTAGCTATAAGACCGTTGAGGGCTACAGGGATTCTCTCTATCGAAAGCTAGGCTTAAGAAACAGAATTGGACTAATGCTGTTCGCCATTCAGCACAACTTGTTTAAGCCTTGAGGTTTAAAAGAGTTCGCTCACTTCTTTTTTCACGTATGCCAAAGCCTTTTGGGAAGGTGTTATTTCTTCCATAAAATTCTGTAGTAACCATGCGCGCATCTTATCTACATCACCTTCTTTTTCATGCATTGTCCCTTGACGAATTACATGGATAGTCGCATTTTTGGCGGAGTTAACCAAATTCCAACATTCTGGAGAAACATAGATCTGTTGCGTAAGGTTGTGTTCATACTCTTGCTCAATATTCTTCACCAATAGATTTTCATAATCCGCTATAGAATCTGAGAAGGGTTTTACTCGAATTAATAGTTTATTAAGATCAATACGCTCTAAAAACAAAACAATTCGCTCATAGGCTTGAAGGCGTAATGGCAGGACCTGCTTTTGGGCTTCTTTTTGAACCAAATATCTACGTCGCCCTTCTTCATTAGCGGTATGGCCTTTAAAGAAAAAATAAGCTACCAATCCCACAACGATTGCTGGTAAGAGGTAGGCTACATAACTTAAAACTTGGGTTGCTTCTTCCATAGCTATTTTTAAAAGTGAACAAACTTAAGAGTTTTGAAAATATTGGCAAGAGATAATTTTCTTAAAAAATCAATACCGCACCATATTTTCCTTTCGCATTGCTTTCACTTCTTTCTTCGCTTCTTTTTCGTGGTAGTTACCACCGAGATGTTCACAATGGGAAAGTTCCTTCATGCTTTCAAACGGTACTGCACATTTGTGGTACATAAAAGATTGTGATAAAGTTTTGATGAGGTTTTTGTCACCCACAGTTAAATCAACATCGTCCATAGTGAATTGGCAAGGATGTTCATAACCACAAGCATGAGTCATTTCCAAAAGTTCTTTTCTAAAGTTCTTGAAGTAGAAATGTGCTCTAACCGATTTATCTTGAATGTCTATTCCGCGTTGCAACCATTTGCTTTGAGTAGCAACACCACTTGGGCAGCGGTTGGTATGACATAACTGTGCTTGTATACATCCAATACTCATCATTGCTTCACGGGCAACATTTACAAGGTCGGCTCCCATAGAAAATGCCATTGCAGCTCTTGCTGGAAAACCTAATTTGCCGCTTCCTATAAAAACAACACGTTCACAGATATCGTGTTTTTTGAAAATTTTATATACTTCGGCAAAACCAAATAGCCAAGGCAAGGAAACGTGATCGGCAAAACTTGGGGGTGATGCTCCCGTACCTCCTTCGCCACCATCTATGGTTATAAAATCAGGGCCTTTGTTAGTTTCCTTCATTATTTTTGCCAATTGTTCCCATTCACCTAGGCGTCCAACAGCAGACTTAATTCCCACAGGAAGTCCAGTTGCCTCGGCTATACTTTCAACAAAATCAACCATACTTTTTATATCATCAAAAGCACTATGGTTTGGGGGAGACAGAACGTCTTTACCTAAGGGTACGTGTCTGATTTCTGCTATTTCTGGGGTAATTTTAGCTCCGGGAAGAACACCTCCTTTTCCAGGCTTTGCTCCTTGGGAAAGCTTTACTTCGATGGCCCTAACCTGTGGATTGTCTTTTACCAATTGTACTATCTTTTCCATAGAGAAGTTCCCATTTTCATCACGAACTCCGAAATATCCTGTCCCAAAATGGAAAACAACATCTGCTCCCGTTTTGTGATATGGGGAAAGACCACCTTCTCCTGTATTGTGATATGCATATGCAAGTCCACAGCCTTTGTTTAAAGACTCTACAGCTCTTGCCGAAAGTGACCCAAAACTCATCGCAGAAACATTAATAACAGAGGTGGGGCGATAGGGTCGACGTCTCTTATTATATTCACCCATTAATTTCGCACAAGGCAAAAAATATGGATTTTTATAATTCGGATTGTCTTTTTCGACCTTATAGGGAAGCATCGCATTGTTTATGAAAATATAGTTCGGCTCATAAATATCACGATCAGTTCCAAATCCTTCATAGTTGTTTTGGTTTTTGGCGGATGCATATATCCAACCGCGTTCTATACGGTTAAAAGGAAGTTCTTCACGGTTATTGGCAACTATATATTGGCGTAGTTCCGGCCCAATACTTTCAAGCATATAGCGTATATGGCCAACTATAGGAAAGTTGTGGCTTACAGCGTGATACTTATTAAAGAAAACATCGCGAATGGCAACGATCATTAAACCTATTATTATCCAAGCCCACCAAGGAATTTGACCTAAGAATGATAGAATCTCGTTCATATAAATTATTTTTTATAAATATATTTAAATAAAATTGAATCTGAAGAATATTGTGAAGAATGCCATTGGTTCCAACCACCTACAAAAGTATCTGTTTTTTTCTTTTGGAATACTTTATTGATTGTTTACGAAGAAAAACCTATACCTATAAAATAGGTGCAAAACAGATAAATTACTTTTAGTAGGGTCTAAGATCCACGGCACTAAATACGAGAGCTTACAAGTTTTTTCGAGTTTAAGAAATAATGCTTAAACTTGTGAAAATTAATCTAATGAAAGCAGCTATACTATTTCTCGTTTTGATCACCATTTCTGTTTTTGGTTGTAAATCGCCAAATGAAAACGAAGTCGGAGAGATTTCTTCTGACGAAATTATTGAAGATGAACCCAACGCTGATACGAGAACTATGTTAGAGGCGGACCATCTTGAGTATGACCCTACCCAGACACTTTACTTCAGCCATGCATTCATATATGAATACACAAATGAAGGGGAGGAAACAAAGGAATTTTGGATTTATCACAATCCAGAGAATGGGCAATTAATGTATATGCCTGAAGATCCGATGGTCGAATTTGTTGTGAGCGATATTAAGGGGAATTATTATTTTTTTGGAGACGATGGGCATGGAATTAAAACCATTGGGAGTCAGAATATCGATTGGGTCGCAAGTCCAGATTTATATGATGAAAAAGTTTTATACCCTGTTTCAGATCGTTATGTTTCAATTAAACCTACCGGAATAACGAAATCGATGGACGAATCGAGCAATATTGATGGAAAACCCATAATTGAAAAGGAATATATGTGGGAATTTAGTCAGGTAAGCGGTAAACAAAGTACCTATATTACTGAGATGATTCCAGTGAATTTCTATCAGGTTTATGGATTTAATAAATTGGAAGGCGACATCAACTTGCCTGTTCTTGCATTGGATTTTATGGGTATTTTCGGAAAAAACCAAACTATAACCCAATTAAATTCGGAAGGGCTTAAGCTGGAGCTCGCTTATTATCAATTTAATCCTGCTTTTGTTGAAGCTGGAGACTACCAGTATTCAGTTCAACAAGTTGACGGTAGTTGGAAAAAGGAAGTCTTTCCCCTGTTGTCCCAGAAATAATTTTAATCATAAATAACCCCTCTTTAAAGAAAGGTTTGATTTTTTCAAAAAGTCAGATATAGAACTTCTTTTTAACTAAATTATCTCCATTCGCATGAGATTATCCTAAACTTTGTTTATAATTTGGACAAAGATTATGGGTGTAAAAGCCTTATATTGGCTAATTTCACAGCTTTAAAAAAGTAAGATTTTGGAAAAGTATTTAGAACAACTAAATGATGCTCAACGTGCGCCAGTGCTGCAAAAGGACGGAGCAATGATAGTCATTGCGGGTGCTGGATCAGGAAAAACTAGAGTGCTCACATTTCGTATTGCGTATCTAATGGCACAGGGAGTTGACCCATTCAATATTTTAGCACTCACATTTACGAATAAGGCTGCTCGTGAAATGAAAAGCCGTATCTCGAAGATAGTTGGGGCCAGTGAAGCCAAAAACCTTTGGATGGGAACTTTCCACAGTATTTTCGCCAAAATCCTTCGGTTTGAAGCTCATAGATTGGGGTATCCTTCAAACTTTACAATTTACGATACTCAAGATTCACAAAGTGTTATTCGAGCAGTTATCAAAGAGATGCACCTTGATAAGGACGTTTATAAATACAAACAAGTTTATTCGCGTATATCTTCCTATAAAAACAGTTTGATAACCGTAAAGGCATATTTCAATAATCCCGATTTAATGGAGGCAGACGCAATGGCAAAAATGCCACGTTTGGGTGATATTTATCAGGCCTATGTTGATAAATGTTTTAAAGCAGGGGCTATGGACTTTGACGATTTGCTACTGAAAACAAATGAACTTTTAACACGATTCCCAGATGTTTTGGCAAAATACCAAAACCGTTTTCGATACATTCTGGTAGATGAGTATCAAGATACCAACCACAGTCAGTACTTAATTGTGAGGGCGCTTTCAGATAAGTTCCAAAATATATGTGTGGTGGGTGATGATGCACAAAGTATTTATGCTTTCCGCGGTGCCAATATCAATAATATTTTGAATTTTCAAAAGGATTACGATGAGGTAAAGGTTTTCCGCCTTGAACAGAATTATCGTTCGACTAAAAACATTGTGAATGCAGCTAATAACGTCATCGAAAAAAATAAAACCCGATTAGACAAAATAGTTTGGACAGCCAATGATGAAGGGAGTAAAATTCTTGTAAACAGAACAATGACTGATGGTGATGAAGGTAGGTTTGTTGCTAGCTCCATTTTTGAAAACAAAATGAACCACCAATTAAAAGATGGGGATTTTGCAATTTTATATAGAACAAACGCCCAAAGCCGTGCCATAGAGGATGCACTGCGAAAGAAGGATATTCCGTATCGTATTTATGGTGGCCTTAGTTTCTACCAACGCAAAGAAATAAAAGACGTTCTTGCTTATTTACGATTGGTCTTGAACCCTAAGGATGAAGAAGGATTAAAACGGGTCATAAACTATCCTGCCAGGGGAATTGGAGAAACTACAATAGAAAAACTGATCGTTGCAGCAAATCACTACAACCGTTCAATTTTTGAGGTAATGAAAAATATTGACAAGATCGATTTAAAGATAAACTCGGGAACTAAAACCAAGTTGCTGGATTTTGTGACAATGATCGAAAGCTTTCAGGTTTTGAATGGCAGTTATGATGCTTTTCAAATTACGGAACATGTTTCAAAGAAAACGGGATTGCTTCAGGAATTAAAGAAAGACGGGACACCTGAAGGTATTGCACGTATTGAAAATATTGAAGAATTGCTCAATGGGATGCGCGATTTTGTGGAAGAGCAGAAAGAGATTGCCGATGCTACTGGTTCACTTTCTGAGTTTATGGAAGACGTCGCCCTAGCCACAGATTTGGATAACGATAAGGGTGATAGTGATCGTGTGGCTCTTATGACTGTACATTTAGCAAAAGGCTTGGAGTTTCCCTATGTCTATATTGTGGGAATGGAAGAGGATCTTTTCCCAAGCGGAATGAGTATGAACACACGAAGTGAATTGGAAGAGGAGAGGCGCTTGTTTTACGTGGCTCTAACACGCGCTGAAAAGCAGGCGTATTTAACCTATACTCAAAGCCGCTATCGATGGGGAAAATTGATAGATGCTGAACCAAGCCGTTTTATTGAGGAAATAGATGAAAAGCTTTTTGGAATATCTAACTCCAATCACCGAAAACCGCTATAAACCATTACTGGATGCTGATATCTTTGACGATGTGGACCATAGCAAGCTTCGATTAAAAAAGCCTGTTGCAAGCAGAGCACCATCGGGTCCAACAGAAGAACAACTTCGGAAATTGCGTAGATTAAAACCCGTTGTCAGTGAAACCGATAAGAACTTTAGTGCTGCAGATGCCAATTTAAACGTTGGCACAATGGTAGAGCATGTTCGTTTCGGGAAGGGAAAAATTCTTAATGTGGAAGGTGTTGGAGCAGATACGAAAGCCGAAATAGATTTTGAAAACGGAGGCCTAAAAAAGTTACTGCTTCGTTTTGCAAAATTGAAGGTTGTTGATTCGTAATCGGTTAATTTACCTGCCCACTAGTAGGTCGCTATTCATTATTTCGAATTAACCATTGCCTATTCCGTTACTTCTAAATAAATATCAACGTAGGAACTAACTTGTGCTAGCATGTCATCAATATCCCTTGGTGCCCAATCCCCATGACCCCCTTCATACACATTGAAATTATGATCAATCTGTGCAGTATTTAGTGCGGAATTTAATGTTGTTGCATTGGAAAGTGGCACCAAAGGATCCGCATTTCCATAGAAAAGGAGAGTAGGGCTGCTATCAGTTGTAACTTGTAGTGCAGGACTCAGGACTTTCGCATAATCGGTTCCTGATGGATATGCACTTTCATCTACCAACAAAGTCATTAAAGCTGTAAAATTTGGATTTTCACTGTAAAATGGATCTTTAAAATCGGTAGGTCCAACTACGTCTGCAACTATTTTCACTTGATCATCTGGATCGTAAACATAGTCATACATCAACGCAAGATGTGCTCCAGCACTAACTCCAATAAGAGCGAATTCTGGAAAAATTTGTAAGGCGTCTCTTTCATTAGTAAGTTTGTTTATCACTTCATCTAGATTTAAAATCTGATTTGGAAAAGCAGGAGTATTTTCATCTGCCAATATGTAATTTATATTTACAATTGCATGATTTGGATGTTTTTGCTGGATGTAGGGAATTAGAAATGCCATATCATTTTTGTCTCCTTCAATCCAACCACCCCCGTGAACCAATGCAATTACTTTTGTTTTTGTAGTGGAGCGATCTGCTGGTAAATAAAGATCGTACTTTTGTTGAGGATTTGTTCCGTAAGAGACATCTAAGAATGTCGCTGCTTTTATAGGAATTTCAGTTATAGTATCACTGTCCTTGGAACAGGAAATATAACTAAATTGGAGTACGAGGAATACTAAAATAACGAGCAGCTTTTTCATAAATATATTTGTTGTATTCCATAACGAACAAAATGTAGTTTTATGTTGCACGCATAAAGTGAGCAGTTGTTATTTGCTATAAAATGAATTATATTTAAAACAAAAATAATGCAATGGCTGAATTTATAAAGATCTACGAAGAGAATCCGAACCCTAAGGAAATAAAACGTGTGGTTAAAATTCTTCGGGATGGAGGAGTTATTATCTTTCCCAGCGATACCGTCTATGCTTTGGGATGTGACATAAAAAATAAGAGCGCATTAGAGCGTGTAGCCCAATTGCGAGGAGTTAAATTGGAAAAAGCTAATTTTTCATTTATTTGTGAAGATTTAAGTAATTTGAGTGATTACGTAAAGCAGATAGATTCCCCAACTTTTAAGCTATTAAAGCGAAATCTACCAGGACCTTACACTTTTATCCTTCCTGGGAATAATAACTTACCAACGGTTTTCAAAAAGAAAAAGGAGGTAGGGATTCGTGTGCCAGACAATGCGATTGCTCGCGCCATCGTACACGAACTGGGAAACCCGATAATTTCAACATCAATTAAGGATGAAGATGAAGTAATAGAATACACAACTGATCCTGAACTTATTTTAGAGAAATGGGACAATCTTGTTGACCTCGTTATTGATGGAGGATATGGCGGAAACATTGCTTCCACCGTTATTGATCTAACTGGACCAGAACCAATCGTTATACGGGAGGGAAAGGGAAGTTTAGAGTTATAAATAAACTCCGAATCATCTCATTATTGGCCCCTAAAATTAGTGCGATTAGAGCATAATCTAAAAAAGGAGTGATTTATTTTTTAAGCAAATGCTTCAAACCTCTATATATGTTTTGTTCCAGAATATCCATTTCTCCGTCAGATAGAAATAATTTCTTAATACTTTGAAAAGCATCATCAATTTCTTCCTTTGAATATTCTAGTCGCTCTATCGTAGAATGTATTTTCTGAATTTGTTGGTAGTCATTATCCTCTTCAAACTCCTTATGTATTTTTTGATATTCTTCTTCTCCAACTTTCGATTTAATATATTCTTTTTCTTCTCTCGTAACAATGAAATCGGCGTGAGCGCAATACAATAACATATATGCCTTTAATTCATCGTGTGTCCAATTGGTTGTGAATTCTTCCATTTCTTTACAATTTAAAGTCGCTTGGTTTGTGAACTAAGATACGAAAAGGTTGACGAAAACTCCTTGAATTTCCAGAAGAAAAGAAACAAAAAACCCGGTCTTTAGGACCGGGTTAATCTTATTTTGAAAACATTAGAAGATTATTTTCCTCCAGCCTCAAGATTTTTCATTTCTTTTTCGATCATATCATAGAACTGATCGATTTTTGGAAGTACCAAAATACGGGTACGTCTGTTTTTCGCTCTGTTTTCAGCTGTTGTGTTTGGTACTAAAGGATCATACTCTGAACGTCCTGCTGCAACTAGACGTGATGGTGCAACTCCAAGATTTTGAAGTTCTCTTACAATTGCTGTAGCACGTTTCACACTTAGATCCCAGTTGTCAAGCAATTCACCTCTCTTACCGTAAGGCACATTGTCTGTATGACCTTCAACCATAGCTTCAAAGTCTGGTTTACCGTTAATCACAGTCGCAACTTTTCCTAGGATTTCGGTAGCTCGTGTTGAAATCTGGTAGCTTCCGCTTTTGAAGATTACTTTGTCTGAAAGTGAAATGTAAACTACACCTTTTTCAACATTTATTTCGATGTCTGGATCGTTCATACCAACTTCTCTTTTAAGACTAGTAACTAAAGCAAGAGTTACACTATCTTTTTTGCTAAGAGCATCTTGTAAACGAGTAATCTTAAGGTCTTTTTCTTTAAGGCTCTCCAATGATTTTTCAAGATTGGTAGCTCCTTTGGATGTTAACATTGTAAGGTCTTTTGAACTTTGAATAAGATCTGCATTGGTCTTCTTCATATCAGCCAAACGCTCTTCAAGTTCTTTAGCACGTGCTGTTGATGCCGCTCTTTCTGTAAGACAATCGTTAAGTTTTACTGTTGCAGTATTTAGCAAGTCCTGCGTGTTTTGTTGTTTCGTTTCAAGCTCGGCATATTTCTTCTTGGATACGCAAGAAGTAAATACCAGACCTGAACACATTGCTAGAATCAATAGTTTCTTCATAATTTGTAAGTGTTATATTAGATTGTTTGTTTCAAATACTCGGAACCAAAATTATTAAAATCCGCTTTAGTCCGAAAACGATTAACAATACTTTAGGTTATAAATCGCTAAAAATCTTGTTTTTCAGTATAAAATATTGATATACAATAGATTTGGTTGTGAAATATTTTAGAGGAGATGCATTTTTCTTTCGTTTTTTTATAAATTTTGGTATAAAACCATAGAAGCTAGAATGCGCCTTTAAAATGCCCAGGAAATGTCTGGGTTTTCCCTGCAATAAAAATTGAAGAGCGGCAATTGCATCTAAGATCATTCTTACAAAAATTACACGGAAAGCTTTCGCTCCTTTTATATTTTTTAGGAGATTTAAAAGAGAATTACGGAAGTTGTAAAACGTTTTTCTCGGATTTAAAACATCCAAAGTGGCACCGCCGACATGATAAATTTTTGAACTTCCCACGTAAAGGATCTTACCTCCTTTTGCCTGCAAACGCCAGCAAAGGTCAATTTCTTCCTGATGTGCAAAATAATCTTCATCCAATCCGCCAGCTTGCCAAAACGCTTCGGCTTTTACAAAAAGGCAAGCCCCTGAAGCCCAAAATATCTGTGAAACATCATTGTATTGGCCTGTATCTTTTTCTAATATATTGAAAATTCTCCCACGGCAATAGGGATATCCATATTTATCAATGAATCCACCAGCAGCGCCCGCATATTCAAAGTATTCTTTGTTTTTAAAATCAAGAATCTTAGGCTGTGCGGCGACAATAGAATTATCTTCCTCAAATTCTGAAATAATAGGCTGAAGCCAATTCTCAGTAACTTCAACGTCGCTGTTCAACAAAACAAAAATAGTTTCAGAAAGATTTTTCAAGGCATCGTTATAACCTTTGGCATACCCGCCATTAACTTCGTTTTGAATGATTTTTACGGTTGGAAAGTTTTTCGAAATAAATGAAACCGAATCGTCAGTTGAAGCATTATCCGCAACGTAAATAGTAGCTTCAATGGAAAATGAAACCACGGAAGGTAGAAACTTTTCCAACAAATCTTTACCGTTCCAATTAAGGATTACTACTGCTACTTTCACGAGTGCAAACTTAATTAAAAGTCCTTAATTAGTGATTGGGGATTTGTGATTTGTAAATTTGAGAGACTGAATGGTAAATAATCTAAGCACCAAAATCCAAATAAATTCCAAAACATACCAATAGGTTCCCGTTTTATAATCTCAAAACTAATTTAGAATATCTTTTTCTACTCGATCTCTGCGACTTTGCGGTAAAAAAATTATTACTGATGCTTCGGGAAATCCAAAAAGTATAAGAGAAAAATAATTCGTGTTTTCGTGGTTAATATAAAACATCCCTTGGGGTCACAAATTAACGAATCAACGACTTAGCAAATCCCGATCCGGAATATCTTCCAAAAAGATATAACGTTCATTTTCAAAATCCATCTTGCAGAAATAGTGCTCCAAACCGTTAGTAACCATTAAGAATTCACTTTTCAAGGCTAGGTTATATCTAGCAATTTGGTCAAAAGTGAGCTGAGTAATGTTTATTGATGGTGCTTTACATTCTACGATGAGAAAAATGCTACCGTCACTATTAAAAACTACTATATCATATCTCTTAGTAGTGTTGTTTAGTTTAACCTGTTTTTCAACGTTGAGAAGGCTTTTAGGATAGTTCTTTTCTTTCAGTAGAAATTGAACTGTATGCAACCGAACCCATTCCTCGGGTGTGAGTACCACGAATTTTTTTCTGATTTCATCAAAAACCAACGTTTTATTTTCGCTATTTTTGAAGCGGAATGAATATTCGGAAAAGTTGAGTTTTTGCATTAAACAAAGAAACAAATTTCGTTCGGAACTTCCCTTTAATTTTCATTATGAATGTCCCTCGAGCGCAGTCGAGAGGTCCACAAGAAGTTCTAGACTGCGCTCAAACAGACAATTAATTTTTGCATGCCACTCGACAAAGTAAAATCCATCATAACCGATATTAAAAGCGGAAAAACAAAGCCCATTTATTTTTTGATGGGTGATGAACCTTATTATATTGATGGTATTTCAAAATATATTGAGGAAAACGTTTTGTCTGAAGAAGAAAAAGGCTTCAATCAAATGGTGCTTTATGGTCGTGATATTTCGGTAGAAGATATTGTAAGTAATGCCAAGCGATACCCAATGATGGCTGAAAAACAAGTGGTTATTGTAAAAGAAGCACAAGATCTTTCCAGAACTATTGAAAATTTGCTGCATTATGCAGAGAATCCGCAACCAACAACAGTTTTAGTGCTTTGCTACAAGTATAAAACTCTGGACAAACGTAAAAAATTGGCAAAGGCAGTTGCCAACACGGGAGTTCTTTTTGAAAGTAAAAAACTTTATGACAATCAAGTACCAGATTGGATAAAACGCGTTCTGGCAGGAAAAGGTTATACTATTACCCCAAAAGGAGCGCAAATGTTGGTGGAATTTCTGGGAAATGACTTAAGTAAAGTGAACAATGAACTTGAGAAATTACAATTAATCTTAAAGCCTGGTGAACAGATTACGCCTCAGATTATTGAAGAAAACATTGGGATTAGCAAGGACTTCAACAATTTTGAACTTCAGAATGCCATTGGTGCAATGGATGTAAAAAAAGCATTCGCTATAATTCAATACTTTTCGCAAAACCCCAAGAATAATCCATTGGTGATGACTTTGGCTTTACTTTACAGTTTTTTTTCTAAATTACTGAAATATCATGCGCTCTCCAACAAGGGAGATGCTGCCAAAGTTCTAGGCGTTAATCCTTTTTTTATAAAAGATTACCAAACCGCTGCCCGTAATTATCCGATGAAAAAAGTAAGTGCTATTATAGCTTCCATTCGCGAGATAGATATGAAGGGTAAAGGTGTAGGTGCCGCAAATATTTCACAAGGGGATTTATTGAAGGAATTATTAGTGAAGATTTTCAATTAAAAACATCAAAACGATCAATAGTAAATGCCCACTGCTATTTTTTCAATGTGATTGTTGGATTTTTGAATTTGAGATTTGTTGATTCGTGAATCTGTGATTCCCACTGAATAATGAAAACAGCCAAATGTTGCTGCTTACTTGCAAACTTATTTTCCGTCGACCGAATGCTTCCCAGCTCCCAAAAGGGCAATCGCAATAAAACCAATTAAATAAAGAAGAGCCTTTTCCTTTATACCAAAAGCATCATTGGCATGTACTATAAATGCTGCTGTTATCATCGTAATAATCACAGGTATCGTTGCTAGACGAGTTTTAAAACCAACGATTATCATAATAGGGAAGACAACTTCGCCAAGTACCGCCAAAATTAATGAAGGGGTTTCACCTATACCGATGGGATCTCCAAATGAAAAATCTCCTGAAACTATTTTTAAAAGTTTTGGGAAGCCATGGGTAAGCATCATTCCGCTAAAAGCCAGTCTAATGAATAGCAATGCGATATTGTAACTGTTTGAGTTTTGCATTATTTAGTTTTAAAAATTAAAAAGAGCGAATATAATAAACATATTTTTTCCGTTGGAATAAGCATTTTGAAAAATTGTAACACCTCTTTTTAAAACGTATTTTTGTCGAACTAAATAATTAATGAATGATAAAACTAAAGGCATGGGTTTCTGCAGCACGGTTGCGGACGTTGCCATTATCAATTTCTGGAATCATAACTGCTGGCGCGGCGGCAAAAGAATCAAATATGTTTTCCTGGAGCGTTTTCGGACTAGCTTTGGCAACTACTTTAGGATTTCAAATTCTCTCCAATTTTGCCAATGATTACGGCGATGGAGTTAAGGGAACAGATAACCACGAACGCGTTGGTCCAATGCGTGCAATGCAAAGTGGTGTGTTATCGGCTACCGATTTAAAAAAAGGAATGTTTATAACTTCCGTCGTCACGTTAATTATTGCTTGTTTTCTAATTTATGTTGCTTTTGAAGGGACTAACTTTCTTCATTCTACAATCTTTTTTGTCTTGGGAATAGCAGCAATTGTAGCCGCCATAACTTATACAGTAGGTAAAACAGCCTATGGTTATCGTGCTTTGGGTGATGTGTTTGTATTTCTATTTTTTGGATTATTAGGTGTTTTGGGTTGTTACTTTTTATTCACAAGAAATCTTGATTCGTATATATTGCTTCCCGCAATTGTAATCGGACTCTTGAGCACAGCTGTTTTGAATCTGAACAATATGCGAGACAGGCTGGCAGATGCCAATGTAAATAAAAATACCCTTGCCGTTTTATTGGGAGGGAAGAAGGTGAAAAACTATCACTATTTTCTTATAATTGGAGGTTTTGTCTTTGCTTTGGCATACTTTATCTTAAAAAAGGCAACTGGGTTCCAATTCTTGCCTTTATTAGCATTTATACCCTTATTTATTCATCTGAAGAATGTAAAACAAAATAATTCACCCCCTCATTTAGATCCCGAATTGAAGAAAGTTGCACTTAGTACTTTTTTGTTTTCTCTGTTATTTTTTGCATCGGCTTGGTTTTAATTTTATATTTAAAGAAAAAAGAACTTCATGAAAATTACATTCTACGGCCAAAATTGTCTGGGTATTGAAATAAAAGGAAAGCACATTATAGTAGATCCATTTATTACAGGGAACGATCTTGCTAAAGACAAAATCAACATTAATGATTTAAAGGCGGATTATATATTGCTAACGCATGCCCATCAAGATCATGTTTTAGACGCTGAAGCAATAGCAAAAAGAACAGGTGCCATCATCGTGAGCAATTTTGAAATAACAAATCATTACCAAGCAAAAGGCATTGAAGTACACCCAATGAACCACGGCGGAAGCTGGAAGTTTGAATTTGGAAAAGTGAAATACGTTATAGCTCACCATACCAGTAGTTTTGCTGATGGGAGCTACGGTGGTCAGCCCGGGGGATTTGTGATTGAAGGTGAGCACAAAAACATCTACATAGCTGGTGATACTGCATTGACTATGGATATGAAGCTTATTCCGCTTCAAATAAAACTAGATTTGGCAATACTTCCCATAGGCGATAACTTCACTATGGGAATCGACGACGCGATTCTTGCAAGTGATTTCGTTGAATGTGATAAAGTTTTAGGGGTTCATTATGACACCTTCGGCTATATAGAAATAGATCACGCGGAAGCAAAACGTAAATTCTACGAAGCTGGAAAAGATTTGATGCTTTTTGAAATCGGAGAAAGTATCGAACTATAAAAAAGATGGGAAGGTCACGGAGCAGCCAAGTACTTTTGGTAAAACTTCTATGTGTTTTCGTGCCCCGGCCCGTCCGAAGGTAGGTTTAAGAGAAAAAAATGAAAGCTGAATTTAAAAAACACACCCTAAACTTCAAACGCCCCAGCGGAACATCACGGGGAGTTATGAGTATTAAAGAAACCTATTTTCTAATTCTTAAAACCGAAGAAACCTATGGAGTGGGCGAGTGTGGACTATTGCGAGGTTTAAGTATTGACGATAGACCAGATTATGAAGAGAAATTACAATGGGTTTGTGAAAATATTTCTTTAGGAGAAGAAAAACTTTACGAAGTGCTAACGGAATTCCCTTCGATACAATTTGGTTTGGAAACGGCATTTAAGTCACTTAATTCAGAAAGCCCATTTGTTTTGTTTTCTTCAGAATTTACTCGTGGGGAAAAAGCGATTCCGATAAACGGATTGGTTTGGATGGGAGACAAAGCTTTTATGAAGGAGCAGATTTCTGAAAAATTGAAGCAAGGTTTCACTTGTGTAAAAATGAAAATAGGTGCCATCGATTTCGGAACAGAATTGGAACTTTTGAAATCGATCCGAAAGGAGTTTTCCGCTTCAGAAGTGGAACTACGTGTGGATGCCAACGGTGCTTTTTTGCCAAAAGAAACTTTGGAAAAACTAAAAATACTTTCAGACTTGCAGTTACATTCCATAGAACAACCTATTAAACAAGGTCAATGGCAAGAAATGGCAAGACTCTGCGAAGAAACACCATTGGCCATTGCATTAGACGAAGAGCTAATCGGAATTTTTCCTAAAGAAGAAAAAACGGAATTGATGAACACGATAAAACCACAATATATAATCTTAAAACCATCATTAATTGGTGGATTCCGAGGAAGCGATAATTGGATAGCACTTGCGGAAAATTGCAATGCAGGGTGGTGGATCACTTCGGCGCTGGAAAGTAATGTTGGATTGAACGCTATTTCGCAATATACTTTCACAAAAAGCAGTAAATTGCCACAAGGTTTAGGCACGGGCAGCCTTTACACTAATAATATTGAAAGTCCGCTGGAAGTTTCTAATGGAGCGCTACATTACAAGCCAACCGGAGATTGGAATTTTCAGATTTAAAATTTATTATTATATCTTATTTCTCACGTCTAATCTCTAACACCTAAAAATGTATATTAATCAAGCCTTTAAATCCCTTCACGAATGGTGGCGCTATTTGGTGGGATTCATACTTATTTTTATTGCCAGTCAGATAGGAACAATTCCGTTGATTCTTGCAGTTGCTCTTAAAATCTTTACGAATGGAGGAGACATTGAATCTCTTCAGGACCAAAATGTGATGATGTCGGTATTAGACTCAAACCTCACCTTGTTCTTGATGTTGTTCAGCTTCGCAGTGGGGTTATTTGCGATATATCTCGTGGTTCGCTATCTGCATAAACAGCCCTTTTTGGAATTGACAACTTCACGTAAAAAAACTGATTGGGGACGTGTATTTTTTTCATTCGGACTTATAACCGTGACCACCCTTGTGGTTACACTTCTTGATTACTACAACAATCCGGAAAATTATGTACTACAGTTTGAGTTGGTGCCGTTTATTATACTAGCTGTTATAGCGGTTATTATGATTCCACTGCAAACGAGTTTTGAGGAATATCTTTTCCGTGGTTATTTGATGCAGGGTATAGGAGTTATTGCCAAAAATAGATGGCTTCCATTGATTATTACTTCGGTTGTTTTTGGTGCACTTCACTTGGCGAACCCTGAAGTTGATAAATTGGGTAATATTATAATGATCTATTACATCGGCACAGGTTTCTTCTTTGGGATTATGACACTGATGGATGAGGGGATGGAATTGGCGCTCGGTTTCCATGCTGGAAATAATTTGATTACGGCAATCTTGGTAACAGCAGATTGGACAGTTTTTAAAACCCATTCTATTTTTAAAGATATTTCTGAACCGTCTGCAGGTTTTGATGTGATTGCTCCTGTCTTGATTTTATATCCTATTTTTCTAATTATCTTGGCATATCGCTACAAATGGAAAAATTGGGGTGAAAAACTATTTGGAAAGGTTGAAAAGCCAATAATCGGAGATGAATTGAAAACTGTAGTTACTGACAATTTTGAAGGTTATCGAAAATTTGAAGAATAGTGAAATCATTACTAAATCCAAAGTTTAAACTAAACAATAGAGGTTTTTCTTCTGTGGTAGCTTTAAGGGAATATGCAATGGATTTAGCCGAAAATGGCAAAGATGATGAAGTAAACGTTGGAGTTTTTATTATGGAATGGTTGAATGATGCCGATTTTATAACCGTAAAAACATCTGGATCCACGGGAAGTCCAAAAGAGATTAAGCTTCAGAAAAAAAATATGTATAACAGTGCTTCTGCAACTGTAACCTATTTTGATTTATTGGAAGGAACGAAGGCTCTGTTATGTCTGCCTTCCGAATATATCGCCGGAAAAATGATGTTGGTTCGGGCAATGGTTGCGGGCTGGAACTTGCATACCAGTCCTCCCGAAAAAAATCCCCTGGAATATAATAATGATAACTTTGATTTCACGGCAATGGTTCCATATCAAGTTTTTCATTCATTGGCAGATTTGCATAAAGTGAAGAAACTGATTATTGGAGGAGGAGCAGTGCCTTGGAAATTGGAAGAGCAACTTCAAACCCTTTCAACGAATATTTATGCGACTTATGGAATGACCGAGACCATTAGCCATATAGCCGTCCGACCTATAAACGGAAAGGAAAAGTCATTGATTTTTTCTGCTCTTCCAAAAGTTGATTTCTGCCTCACTGAAAACGGTTGTTTGCAAATTAACGCCTCAGAGATTTCTGAAGAAGCAGTTGTTACAAATGATGTGGTGGAATTGCTCTCTCCAACCTCCTTTAAATTCATGGGAAGAATTGATAATGTCATCAATACTGGCGGAGTGAAAGTACATCCCGAAACTGTTGAAGAAAAACTTTCTCGCCATATTAGTCAGCCTTTTTTTATTGCTTCAGAAGGTGATAATGCTTTAGGGGAACGGGTTATTTTAATAGTCGAAAATAAAGAAAATTTGCGATTGGAAGATTACACAAAAGTCTTCGAAATCCTTTCAAATTATGAAAAACCCAAAAAAATATACACTTTGCCGCAATTGGTTTATACGGAAACGGGAAAGGTGAAAAGGGCTGAGGTTTTAAAAATGATTTTCAAGAATTAATATCTTAAATATTTATCTGACTGAAATGGTTAGTCTTTTTTGAATTTAAGATATTGGAAAGTCTTCCTGCGCAAATTCATTTTTTAAAGTTCCTTCCAGCATTAAGTCTCGTTCTATTTTGTCGCGAGTGGGTCTTTGCATAAAAAGCCATCCTACTAGGAATATGGAAATAATTAAGTAGTATCGATTTCCTTCATTCATAAAAGCGACTAGGCCCAAAAGGGCGGGGCCTTCAAGTAAAGCATATTTTATAAGGGAGGCCGTTTGGAAACCTCCTAATTTTTCTCGTAAGGTATTTTTTGAAGATAATTCCTTTATTGTTTTTCTGTATAAATAATTACCGACTAGAATTCCGGCAATAGCGAAAATAGGTACTACGAAGAACATTACATCGCCCGAATAGCTCAGGTCCAATTTTTGATTTATTGTTATTGTGAACATTACGACCCCAAATATTAGCACTCCAGCCACAAGGGCAAAATGAATTGTGGTAATCGTTCTTAAAAATAGTTTTGGAGTAATAGGAGGGGTATTGTTTTCCATGGTTGAGGTGGTTTGATTGAATTTGTATTATTTTTTCAAGATTTTATAACTAAATAAAATCAATTAATCTAAATATAATTGTGAGAGGAAATACAATCAGGCCAATATAAAATATATATTTCCCTTGTGTTCTGTCTTTTTCAGAGTGGGAATATACCTTTTCGCCATTGGGCAGTGTTTTTTTTGAAGTCCAAATGGAATAGCCGATAATTGCTCCTAAGAGTCCACCGATAAAAGCAAAAATATAGCCACCAATAACCCATGACTTTTGATTTCCTTCAGGTTTTGCCAAATCGTCGAGGCGTTGTCTTTTTAAACTGCTAAGTAAATCGGTGTCAATTGTTTTGCCGCGATCTTCCAATATTCTCTGGGCAAGGGAGTAATCAAGAGCACCCCACTCGTCAGATTTAAGCAAAATTTCGTAGAGTTCTTCATCTGTAAAGTCGAACAGGTAATAGTCTTTTCCGATTCGATCAAAAATATCACCAACATTTTCTTGAAGAATTTCTTCTGCTTTTTTAAAATCCTCTTGTTTTATTTGAATCTCATAATCATTAAGCAAGGTGCTTCCAGAAAAAGTAACATCTACGGGAGGAATATTATCTCCAATAGTTGTTTCTATACCATGATTGTTGAGGAGGGCTTCCATTTCTTGTGCATCTTCAAGAGATGGGAATTTTCGGAAGATTACGTATTCGTTTTCCATAGGCTATGGTTGTTGTTTAAACTGTTTCAGGCATCAAAATACAAATAATATTTAGTTGTTTCACACACTTTTAAAGCCTTACTCTAATTTCATTTACTGTCTTTTTATTTATGAATATTAGAAAGAACAATGGAAAAACGTTCTAAGAGAGGGGTAAGGTGAGTTTTGACCCAATAAGGTAAATAGAAATGCCAAAAATAAACCAAAGCCAATTCCGTCCCCGGCAGAAAAAGTTGGGGCCACCCGTAAAAAAAAATGGCTAGGCTTTCCATTAAACAAAAGTTGAACTTTTGATTTACATTAATCGCAAGAGGAAGAAACTCGCGTAAGGCGAAACAAAAAAACCTTCCAGCGTTCGAAATGCCGGAAGGGTTTAAGCCTAATTTTGTGTTTAGACACTAGGTGTTTTAATTATAATTCAATATCAATAACAATAATAATAGAAAATAAACAATAATTAAACCTGAATAACCCCCAGATTAAAAGGCTTTTCGATTGGAGCGTGATTGGCAGCTTCAATCCCCATTGAAATCCATTTACGAGTGTCCAGCGGATCTATTACTGCATCAGTCCAAATTCTGGAAGCCGCGTAATAAGGAGAAATCTGTTCGTCATATCGCGCCTTTATTTTGTCGTAAAGTGCTTTTTCCTCTTCTTCGGAAATTTCCTTTCCTTGTTTTTTTAATGAAGCTGTTTCAATTTGGAGCAATACCTTAGCCGCGCTGTTTCCGCTCATCACCGCAAGCTCAGCGCTAGGCCAAGCTACAATCAATCGTGGATCATAAGCTTTTCCGCACATTGCATAATTCCCTGCTCCGTAGCTATTTCCAATAATTATTGTGAATTTTGGAACTACACTATTACTAACCGCATTTACCATTTTCGCACCGTCTTTAATAATGCCGCCGTGCTCGCTTTTACTCCCTACCATAAACCCGGTAACATCCTGTAAAAAGACAAGTGGGATTTTCTTTTGGTTGCAATTTGCAATAAAGCGTGTAGCCTTATCGGCGCTATCGCTATAAATTACACCTCCAAATTGCATTTCGCTAGGCTTTGTCTTTGCTTTAGTGGTCTTGACCAAAGTGCGCTGATTTGCCACAATGCCAACAGCCCACCCATCAATTCGGGCATAGCCTGTAAGAATAGTTTGACCATAACCTTCTTTGTATTCCTCAAATTCACTATCATCTACGATTCGCTTTATAATCTCACGCATATCGTATTGTTCCGATCTTGATTTTGGTAGAATTCCGTAAATATCTTCTTGGTTTTCTTTTGGTTTTATTGACTTCTCCCGGTTAAAGCCGGCTTTATCAAAATCCCCTATTTTCGAAATGATGTTTTTTATTTTATTCAAAGCATCTTTATCGTCTTTCGCTTTGTAATCGGTAACGCCACTCACTTCACAATGGGTAGTAGCACCTCCAAGGGTTTCGTTGTCAATAGTTTCGCCAATTGCCGCTTTTACCAAGTAGCTTCCTGCTAGAAAGATACTTCCTGTTTTATCAACAATAAGTGCTTCATCGCTCATAATAGGAAGATAAGCACCACCAGCAACGCAACTGCCCATAACAGCAGCAATTTGAGTAATTCCCATACTACTCATCACAGCGTTGTTTCTAAAAATTCGCCCAAAGTGTTCTTTGTCGGGGAAGATTTCATCTTGCATTGGAAGATATACTCCTGCGCTATCTACCAAATAAATAATCGGTAGGCGGTTTTCAATGGAAATTTCTTGCGCACGGAGATTTTTTTTCGCAGTAATTGGGAACCAAGCACCAGCTTTTACTGTGGCGTCATTGGCAACAACAATGCATTGCTTTCCTTTTACATAACCAATTTTCACAACCACTCCACCTCCAGGCGCACCCCCGTGTTCCTCATACATGCCATCACCAGCAAATGCACCGATTTCAATACTTGGCATTTTTGGATCGAGAAGATAATCAATTCGTTCTCGCGCGGTTAATTTGCCTTGTGAGTGCTGTTTTTCTATTCTTTTTTGACCACCGCCAAGTTTTACTCTGGCGAGTCTGTTTCGCAATTCTGAAACTAAAAGTTTATTGTGATCTTCGTTTTTGTTGAAGTTTAAATCCATTGAAAAATATTGTTTGCGCTAAAATACAAAATGCAAATAATCTCCTTCCATAAACTTTGGCCAATCTGTCTTTGTTCTCTGTTCTTTTTTATTTATTCTTTTTTAACTATGACATTTTGTTAACGAAATTCTACTATATATTGCCGATATTTGTTTTTGCACATACCTTTGCAGGATAAATCAAACAAAGAAAAATATACTATGGGAATGAATAAAAATACGGTATTGGCTTGGGCCACTTTTATAATGATGTTAATGGGCTGTATTTTGATCGCGTTGGGCGCTTTCCGTTATGACGATGTTGCAGGCTGGGGCTTTGCTGCTGTAGGAATTGGTTTCTTTGCTATTGCCTGGGTTTTTAACGCATTGAAAGGAAGGGTGTAATTTAGTGACCAGTGTCCAGTAGCAGTGGGTAGTAGCAGTATTTAGTCCGCAACGTCTGAATTAACAAATCCCGAATTAACGAATCTATGTCTGAAGAAAGAAAAATACGTGAGCGTCTTGCCAAACATCTCGATGGGGGTGAAGCTTTTATGCCGTTAACCGAAATTTTGAGGAAAATTTCTTTCGAAGATATTAATACACGTCCGGACAACCTACCTTATTCACTTTACGAATTATTCTTCCATATTGTCTTCACCCAGAAGGATATAGTGAAATTCACTTGTTCCGACGATTATACAGAACCTAGATGGCCCGAATATTATTGGCCAAAGGAAAAGATATGCCGGCATCAAGAAGAATGGGAAACGTTGAAAGCAGAATACCTCACAGACCGAGAGCGATTAAAGAATTTCTTATTAAATGAAGAGAATAAGCTAACGCAGCCTGTTAAGAATGGAAAAGACGAGCAAACTTTATTACGCGAAGTCACACTTTTGATAGAACATACAGCCTATCATACAGGACAGATGATGATCCTATTGAGATTGTTAAATCTTCATTGATTATATGTGTGTTTACAAATAAACAAATTATCATATAACCATTCCTGCGTTTTAAACACTGGAAGGGTTAGCGAATGCCGAATGAACCAATTAACGAATTAACAAAATAATGAGCGACGATAAAAAAGTAATTTTCTCAATGTCTGGGTTGACAAAAACCTATCAAACTGCCCAGACACCAGTGCTTAAAAACATCTATTTAAGTTTTTTCTACGGTGCCAAAATCGGTATCCTGGGCCTTAACGGAAGTGGTAAATCTACTTTATTACGAATTATTGCCGGAGAAGAAAAGAATTATCAAGGTGATGTGGTTTTCGCACCAGGATACACCGTAGGTTATCTTGAACAGGAGCCGAAGCTGGACGAGTCCAAAACTGTTTTGGAAGTAGTAAAAGAGGGTGTGCAGGAAGTAGTTGATATTCTTGATGAATACAATAAGATAAACGATATGTTTGGTCTTCCCGAGGTTTATGAAAACCCAGCAAAAATGGACGAATTGATGGACAAGCAAGCAAAACTTCAGGATAAGATTGATGCAACAAATGCTTGGGAACTCGATACAAAACTTGAAATCGCGATGGATGCCCTTCGTACGCCAGATCCAGACAAACTAATTAGCGTTCTTTCTGGCGGTGAAAAAAGACGGGTTGCACTTTGTAGATTATTATTAAAAGAACCAGATGTATTGTTGCTCGATGAGCCAACAAACCACTTGGATGCTGAAAGTGTTCACTGGTTGGAGCATCACTTGTCAGAGTATAAGGGAACGGTAATAGCCGTGACCCACGACCGTTATTTCTTGGATAATGTTGCCGGATGGATCTTAGAATTGGATAGAGGAGAAGGCATTCCTTGGAAAGGAAATTATTCCTCTTGGTTGGACCAGAAATCAAAAAGATTGGCGCTAGAAAGTAAACAAGCTGGAAAACGTCAAAAATCCTTAGAACGAGAACTGGAATGGGTCCGTCAAGGAGCCAAGGGCCGTCAGACAAAACAAAAAGCGCGTTTACAGAATTACGACAAACTTTTAAGTCAAGACCAAAAACAACTTGATGAAAAACTGGAGATATACATCCCAAATGGCCCGCGTTTGGGAACGAATGTGATTGAAGCAAAAGGAGTTTCAAAAGCTTTTGGGGACAAATTACTTTATGATGATTTGAATTTCAAATTACCTCAAGCAGGAATTGTTGGAATCATTGGTCCGAATGGAGCTGGTAAAACCACCATTTTCAAAATGATTATGGGTGAGGAATCTCCAGATAAAGGTAGTTTTGAAGTGGGTGAAACCGCAAAGATTGCCTATGTGGATCAAGCACATTCCAATATCAACCCAGACAAAACTATTTGGGAAAACTTCAGTGATAGTCAAGAACTGATTATGATGGGTGGTAGACAAGTTAACTCGAGAGCATATTTAAGTCGTTTCAACTTTAGTGGAAGTGAACAAAATAAAAAAGTATCCATGCTTTCAGGGGGAGAGCGAAATAGACTCCATTTAGCAATAACTTTAAAAGAGGAAGGCAACGTGCTTCTATTGGATGAGCCAACAAATGATTTGGATGTAAATACGCTTCGAGCGTTGGAAGAAGGTTTGGAAAACTTTGCTGGTTGTGCGGTGGTAATTAGTCACGATAGATGGTTTTTAGATAGGATTTGCACACATATCCTAGCTTTTGAAGGTAATAGTGAAGTCTATTATTTTGAGGGAGGATTTACCGATTATGAAGAAAACAAAAAGAAACGTTTGGGCGGTGATTTGATGCCGAAGCGTATTAAATACAAAAAATTGATACGATAAGTTATGTGGAGAAATATTACCCTGATTGTGCTAATAATCACTGTTTCTTCTTGTGGAAGTAAAAAAACTGCGGTGGAATCTTCAAAAGAATCAAAAGAAGTTGTTCTTGGAAAAGAAGAGACCTTAGCTTATAAAAGTTTAGGGAATGGAGTTGCATCAATTTCGTTGCAACTTTTTGAGAATAACACTTTTAAATTCGATTTAAAGAGTATTCCACAACCAAATACAGAAGAGAGACCCTTTGTGATTTCAGAAAAGGGGACATACACAGCTGACGGAAGTTGGAAAATCCTAAACT
Organism: Aequorivita sp.; assembly: GCA_034675805.1. Taxonomy (GTDB): domain Bacteria; phylum Bacteroidota; class Bacteroidia; order Flavobacteriales; family Flavobacteriaceae; genus Aequorivita. Next base: position 3,181,080 of record JAUCCX010000001.1, read on the forward strand.
TTAAAAACCCCGAGTTCTCACTTGTTGCTATATTTGACAAAAACTATTCGGGTGCAGCAGATTTTAAGGTGATTGATGAGGATAATGTAAAGATAAATTCTGCTAAAAATGTGCTACCCATCTGGGGCGTGATTTGTGAAAAGCAGTAATAGTTTATATTCCTAAACAGAGTTTTTAAAGTGATAATTGAATCTGGCGTAATCATATCTTTCAATATGTAGAGATAATGAAAGCCAGATTTTTTTTGATCAAGATTACCCCATAGTTAATAAAATCTTGCCAATATGCTCGCTGCTTTCCATGAGTTGATGTGCCTTGGAATCATTTTCTAATGGGAATGTCTTATAAATTACCGGCTTTATTTTTTTGCTCTTAAAAAGGGGCCAAATATTCTGTTCTACCTCCTTCGCAATTTCACTTTTCACTTCATCAGATTGTGGTTTGAGAAAACTTCCCGTTAAAATGAGATTTTTGCTCATTATAGTCCGAAGATTGATATTCACTTCATTATCTTTCATTCCGTTAATATTGATCAGACGCCCTTTCCTATTGAGAATATCTAAATTTTTTTGTGTGTAATCTCCACCAACCATATCTAAAATAACGTCGATCTTCTCGTTTTTAAAGACTTCTTCAAAGGCTTCTTTTCTATAATTTATTACTGTCCCTAACCCCATTTCCTTTAGGAAATCAGCTTTCTTATCTGAACCTACAGTGCTGAATGTTAAAGAACCCAAAGCTTTGGCTATTTGTAGGCCCATAGTGCCAATGCCGCTTGTGCCACCATGGATCAGTAATTTTTCATTGGCCCGGAGTTTCCCTAACAGGAATACATTGAACCAAATGGTAAACACGGTTTCTGGAATGGCAGCAGCTTCAATTAGGCTTATCCCATCAGGTATGGGAAGGCAGTGGGAGCTTTGAACTGCCACATATTCTGCATAACCACCACTTGAAATAAGGGCGCAGACTTTATCGCCGATGTTTTTATCCGTGACAGTTTTTCCAATAGCTACAATTTCTCCCGAAACTTCCAAACCTGGTATTATTATCGAATCAGATCCTTGGTCGTAAGTATCGGGTTTTTTTCTAGTTATAACATCACTCCGATTAACTCCAGCGGCTTTTACCTTAATCAGAACTTGATTTATCTGTGGTATGGGACGAGGAGTTTCTTTGATTATTAATACTTCAGGACCACCAGCTCTTGTGATGTGTATTGCTTTCATAGATTATTTATTTATCATTAACTTTTTTGTAGTAGATAGTTTACCATTGTTAATTTTCACTAAATAAACACCCGGTGCAATTCCTTCAGTTTTAATTTTGATGCTTTTATTCGTGGCAAAATTCCCACTAAATAATTCCTTTATCTTTTTTCCTGTAATGTCGAAAAGCTGGACATTTCCTTCGGAAGAAAATGTATGTGTAATTGTAAATTCTGAAGTCGCAGGATTTGGATAAATTTTGACTGAATCTGAAGTTAATTGATTCTCATTTACACCTAAAATATCGCTCACATCAAAACTGTGCATTGCTCTTCCAAATGTTCCAGCATAAAGAGTTTTTGTAGGCTCGTGGAATTTTAAATCCATAACGACTGTGAATGGAAGATTGTTTCCTAAAATTGTCCAATTAGAGCCATCGTCTTTGGAATACCAAACATTTAAATCTGTGGCTACGAAAAGTATATTCTCTGCTGGATAAACAATAATATCATTTACAGGAATATTTGGAAGATTGGATGAAATATCGCTCCAGTTTTGCCCTCCATCAGTAGTTTTAAATACGCGAGGTGTATAGTCCATATATTTAAAGCCAGATAGAGCAACATATGCAGTTAGATCATTTGCCGGAACTGTTGCTATGGAAGTAATGTATTGATCCGGTAGACCATCGCTTATGTTCGTCCACGTAGTGCCACCATCGAATGTTACATTTACATTTCCATCGTCGCTTCCAGTATAAATAACATCTAGATTATTATAAGAGGAAGCAATTGCAGTTAAGGTTCCGAAGGCTAAAGAGCCGCTCGGATGAAGACCATCTGTTAGATCAGGGCTAATTACAGACCAAGAACTGGCTTTGTTTGACGTGTATAGTCTATTGGTTCCGTAATACAATATTTCGTGGTTGAAAGGAGAAATTATAACAGGTGTATTCCAGTTATTTCTATCGTTTCCGCTGATGCCATTGGTTGCTTCATTAAAAGAACTACCCCCGTTTGTACTGCGTCCCAAATATCCGTATTGTGATTCCACATAGATATAATTATTGTCAACAGGATCTACATTTACATGAAAACCGTCCCCACCCCATATGGATTTCCAATCAGATGCACTGCCAGTAATAGTCCTAATAGTATTATTGTCCTGAGTTCCTCCATAGAGTCTTTCAGGTTGTGCTTTGTCAACTTCAATATTATAAAACTGTGTTATTGGGAGGTTTAAAAATTTGGACCAACTGTTTCCGCCATTATTTGAAATATATGCTCCCCCGTCATTTCCAGCGAGCATAAAGTTGCTGTTGGTTCTTGAAAAATCCAACGCGTGATGATCTACATGCATTCCATTCAAGGTTTGCCAAGAAGTACCACTGTTTGTTGATTTGGCTACATCCAAACCAAGAATATAAACTTCGTTGGCATTAGTAGGATTAACTCGAACATTACCAAAGTACCAACCAAAGTTAGCGTCTATTCCACTCAGCGCACCAGCGGAAGTTACAAGCGTCCAGTTGTCTCCATTATTTGTTGATTTATAAAGTCCATTGAACTCGTTAGTTATTTCATTAGTTGTAAACCGTGCATAGACCGTGGCAGGTTCAGATTCTGAAACAGCGATACCTATTCGTCCAGTCTGCGAATTGGGGGCAGGAAGACCATTGGAAGTGCCCAAGGCGGTCCAAGTTGTTCCGCCATCCATAGAACGATGTATTACAGATGTTACTCCGCCATAATCACGTTCCCAAGGTTTTCGGGTGCGTTCCCACATTGCGGCGTAAATAATGTTTGTATTAGCTACATTCATTGCCACATCAATAGCTGCTGTGGAGTCAGTTACAAAAAGTACACGCTCCCAATTCCCACCGGCATTGGTAGTTCTGTAAATTCCGCGCTCTTCATTTTTTCCATATAATTGACCTGTAGCTGCAACAAAAACACGATCGGGATTTGTGGGGTCAACCACAATACGACCAATGTGATTGCTTTCAGGCAAGCCAATATTCGTCCAAGTATCTCCTGCATTAGTGCTTCTATAAATCCCATCACCAAAATATGCCCCATCTGTTGCGCTTCCGTTGGCTTCGCCAGTACCGGCATAAATAATTTGTGGATTTGAAGGTGCAATTGCAATATCGCCTATGGAAGGTTTGGACACTTCGTCAAAAATAGGAGTCCAGTTTATTCCTCGGTCATAGGACCTAAAAATTCCCCCGGTAGCAGTTGCTAAATATAAATGATCATCGTTATCTGGAGCTATGGCTACATCGGTAATTCGTCCACCAGTGTTTAACGGACCTACGAAAGTCCATTCCCCAGCAGCTTCGGGAGATCTATTGGCAAGAATCTGTTTTGATTGTGCGAATGCGTCTTTATACGCACCTTTGTTAATATAATTATTAGGATATGCACGTTGGTTGTACATCCATTCGGCAGGATATTCTATTTTTCCTGTTTCTTTCTCAATAGCCTTTTCTTCGGAATTATTTTTGCAGCTTGAAATAAAAATCGCTAAAAATAATATCGGTAAGACAATAAATTTGAAGGGGTGTAGAAGGTTTTTCATAAGCCATTATTTATAAAATTATTGTCTATTGGAAAAGTATTTTTCTAAGTGTTGTGTTAGCGTTTATTTATTCGGATACCAATCTAATTGCGTAACCTTAATGTCCGGATTTCCTGCTTCAACTAAGAATTTAAACTTGGCAACATCGCTTAGGCCATTTTCACCGCGATAATGATAAGGATATACCGTTTTAGGCTTAAAAGCTAATACCGCTTCAGCAGCTTTTTCAACAGTCATAGTATAAGGTAAATTCATACATACAAACGCAATATCAATATTTTTAAGATTGCGCATTTCGGGAATATCTTCGGTGTCGCCCGAAATGTAAACACGTTTGCCGTTTTTTTCCAATACATAGCCGTTACCACGACCTTTTTCGTGAAATTTCAAAGCTTCTGGCCTAAGATTGTACATAGGGATAGCTTCGATTTTAATTTCGTAATCACTAGTGGATCCTCCATTTTTTATAACTTCAGTCTTTTTTTGCAGTAATTCTGGAAGTTTTTCAAATACGGATTGAGGTGCAATTATGGAAGTCTTTTCGCCAAGGATTCCTTCAAGGGTTGGAATATCTAAATGGTCACCGTGAATATCAGTTATTAAGATCATTGAAGGTTCAGTATATTTTGAAAACATCTCTGAACCGCCAACGGGATCAACATAAATTATAGTTCCATCCCAGTTTAAAACCATACTCGCATGCTCAACCGGGTTAATTGTGAAACCTTTTTCAGTTGCAGCCTCTCCGCCATCAATTTCAGTTAATGTAGTATTTGCTGTCATTGTAGGCTCAACATCTTCTATTTTGTTCTTACAAGAGCTTATCATTAAGATAATCACTAAAATATAGAGTCCCTTTTCCATTGAATTTTTATTATAAATATACTAATAAAGAAGTAGTTATAGTTTCTGATGAATTATAAAATACAATCACTCACCAAATAGGCAATGGCTTTACCCACTTGATTTGGAGAAATTCCCGCTGTCGGTGAACCCTCACAGATATGAAGATAACAAGCTTTTTTGTTTTTTGAAAAGTGTGAAACAAATTTTCTAGCTTCAGTCAAAGAAAATCCACTGGGCGTAATTGCACTGCTGCCCATCATTTCAATTGCATCCATATCCAGCTCAATTCCGAAATTTTCGTCGCAAGAGAAATTTTCAGCATCATTCATCGCCTCCAGAAAGGATAACTTCTGATTTACTGAAATATCCTCGAAAAGATTGAATTTTACTCTTTTGGAATTTTCTTCTATCGAATTGAAAACTACTTTGGATGTATAATTTCTATGAAGTCCAAAAATGAAGTATTTGTCTAAAAAGCCTTTCTCAAAAGCATATGAAAACCCATTGCCACTATGACGATGTTCTAGGGGCCGAAAATCAGTATGCGCGTCAAAATTGATACAGTTAACAGGTTTTTTCAATGCTTCAGAAGCACCTCTCAGGTTTCCATAACTATTATTGTGGCCTCCTCCTATGATAATTGGAAACTTCCCAGCTTCAATAATTGTTTTTATTACATCGGTAACTTTATAGTCTATTTGGGTAACCAATTCACCTAATTCTTCGGCATAGTGGTTTTTATCTTTTGAAAGATATCCCGCTTGTCTCATTTGGGTATCACAGTCTATCTCACCTAAAAGAATCACATTTCTAGCATTGGTTAAATGGTTTTGTTGAATATTCAAAAGGTTTCCCAATGCAGCTTCCCAAGCTTTTGAAGTTCCGGGATTTCCGAAATTGGCACGGACGCCAATATCTTCAGGAATTCCTATTAAAACATATTTTGCAGAGTGATTTTTTAAATCTTCAAGCGTTTCAACAAAACCTACTTCTTCGCCAAACTTGGTTTCACCAACTCGTTTTTTTATAAAAGAAGTAATATCGGTTTCCCTATAGATTTTTACGTAACTCATTCTACTTCCTGTCCATTAATGATTACAGTATCTATCATATTACTGCCGAAAGCGTAGGGCAAATATCCGTAAGATGGAATATGTTTGGTAATGATGAGGTTTGCCATTTTTCCTCTGGTAATGCTACCGTGGGTTGTACTTAGACCCATTGCATAAGCTCCATTTATAGTTGCCGCATTTATTGCTTCTTCAGGGGTGAGCCTCATTTTTATACAAGCCGTAGCAACTACAAAATTCATATTCCCACTTGGGGTTGACCCAGGATTATAGTCCGTTGCGATTGCCATAGGCAATCCAGCATCAATCATTTTTCGACCTGGAGCATAAGGGATACTCAAGAAATAGGAGCAGGAGGGAAGTGCTACGGGCATGGTGTCACTATTTTGAAGATCGGCAATGTCTTTGTCGGTCATTACTTCCAAGTGGTCTACACTTAATGCGTTGTGCTTAACGGCTGCTTCAATACCCCCAATACTGTTAAATTGGTTGACATGTACTTTGGGAATGAGGTTGTATTTTTTTCCTTCTGAAAGAATATGCTCCATATCAGCAACTGAAAAATAACCTTCCTCACAGAAAATATCCACATAGTCGGCGAGCTTTTCTTCTGCTATTTTTGGAAGCATTTCACGGCAAAGTAAATCCATATATCCCTCTTTATTACTTTTGAATTCTGTTGGAATCGCGTGAGCCCCTAAAAAAGTGGTTTTAATAGTGATTGGAAATTCTTCGGCAAGTTTTTTTGCGACGCGAAGCATTTTCAGTTCGGCTTCGGTGGTTAATCCATATCCGCTTTTAATTTCAATTGCACCTGTTCCCAGACGCATAACCTCTTCTAATCTCGCAGCAGATTCGTAATATAATTCTTCTTCAGTAGTCTCCTGTAATTTTTTGGCGCTGTTTACAATTCCACCACCTCTTTCAGCAATTTCCTGATAGCTGAGACCATTAATTCTATCAACAAATTCTTGTTCGCGATTTCCCGCATAAACAATGTGTGTATGACTATCGCACCAAGCTGGAAGTACAGTTTTTCCACTGCAATCTAGGGTTTTAAACCCTTGGTGTGGTCCCATCTTGTCCATAGTCCCGTAATCTTCAATGATACCGTGATGTATAAATACCCAAGCGTTTTTTATTGTTGGAAGTTTCTTCATCTCTTTGCCACTCAACTTAATGGGACAAGTTTCGCGTACTTGGAGCAGTTCTTTTATGTTGGTAAGTAGTAGTTTCAAATCTTTGTTTTTTATAATTTAAAAATCGAATTATTTAACGGTAATATCTGAAATTTTTATATCTCCATAAAAAAATCTAGCATTCTTGGCCCCCTTTGGCATCATAAAATAAATATCGATTAAAGAGCTCTCAATATCATTTGGTCGATAATAAACCGTCCTAACAATCGGATTTCTTTCGGTACCAAAATTCAAACTTATGTCTATATCTTTATAACCTTCAATACTGTAATCAAAAAAGGAATCTGGAACCCCTGTTCCCTTTGCATATCCTCCCCAAGCAGTATTTCCAGTATCTCTTTCGTCTTCTTTTATAAGCCGATCAAAAGCTACGGAAGCCATTGCAAACGGATATTTTAAATCTACTGGCCGCAATCGTATTTTATAATTATCCAATACCAAATAAAATTTATTTGGGTCTATAATATTCTTTTCTCCGTTGGTGGCTTCCAATTTAATTCGGATTTGAACTTTTTTAGAATCCTTTCCGGCAGATATAAAATATCTAGAGGTATGTACTTCAAACTTTCCGTTTTTCTTAACTTTTCTAACTTCTACGGTGGATCTTCCGTCTTCAATCGAGGTTTGTGCAAATCCAAAATTTATGAGAAAGAACAAAAAGATAAAAGTGATTCTGGACATATTTTTTATTAAAATTCAAGGTATTGTAAAGATATCGCTTTTCTACGAAAATTCATTTTTTATAGAGTTTTTATGAAATATATAAACATTCAAAATAGGCAAGCTTAAAACAAATTTATACCTTAGTCCTTTCTGAAAAGTAATTATAATGAAATCAAAACCCATAGGTCTCAACACCATCTGTACCCACGTCGGCGAAGTAGAGGACAAACAGTTTAAAGGTGCAATTTCACCATTGTTTATGTCCACCAGCTATGCTTATGAAGACGTAGAGGTAAAACGTTATCCGCGCTATTTCAACACTCCAAATCAAGAAGCGCTTTGCAAAAAAATTGCAATGCTTGAAAAAAGTGAGGCAGGACTAATCTTTGGAAGTGGAATGGCAGCTGTTAGCACTACTATGCTTGCTTTTCTACACAAGGGAGATCACGTTGTGTTACCACAAACCTTATACGGGGGAACATATAATTTTGTTGTAGAGGAGTTTCATAAATATGGTATAGAATATTCTTTTGCCGAAGGTTTTTCAGAAACGGATTTTGCTAAAAAAATTCAGGAAAACACGAAAGTGATTTTTGCGGAGACTCCTTCTAATCCATTGATGAGGATAACCGACTTAGAAATGATATCAAGATTGGCTAAACAACGCGGAATAGTTACTATGATTGACAATACTTTTGCGTCACCCGTAAACCAGACTCCAGCCGATTTCGGAATTGATATAATGATCCACAGTGCCACAAAATATATGGGTGGACATAGTGATATTTGTGCAGGTGCCGTTGCTGCAAGTGAAAAACATATAAAAATCATTTGGAACCTCGCCAAAAATTTTGGTGGAAGCTTGAGTGATTACACTGTGTGGCTTTTGGAACGTAGTATGAAAACTATGGTACTACGCGTTAAGGCTCAGAATAAGAACGCTAAGAAAATGGCAAAATGGCTTGAAAAACATCCTTTGGTAGAGAAAGTGTATTATCCAGGTCTAAAGAATCATCCAGAGCACGAATTGGCTAAAAAACAGATGAGAGGCTATTCAGGAATGCTTTCTTTTGAAATAAACGAATCTTTAGATGTCTCTCTTTTTCTAAAATCTTTAAATATGATAAAACCTTCTATGAGTTTGGCAGGAGTGGAGTCAACAATCCTTTCGCCAGCGCAAACCTCTCATGGGCTTTTATCTCCTGCAGCTAGAAAAGAGCAGGGCATAAGCGATGGCTTGTTACGTTTTTCTGTTGGAATTGAAGAAATCGAAGACTTGATAGCTGATCTACAAGGGGCGTTTAAAATGCTTACAAAAATGGAAAAAAACTTAGAAAGTAATAATTTATGAAAATTGATATACTTGCAATCGGCGCCCATCCAGATGATGTGGAATTGGGATGTTCGGCAACATTGGCTAAGGAAATTGACTGTGGAAAAAAAGTAGGCATTTTGGACCTTACTCGGGGGGAACTCGGAACTCGAGGGACCGCTGAAATACGAGATAAAGAGGCTGCAAGAGCAGCTGAGATCTTAGGGGTAGAATTTAGACATAATCTCGAATTCTCTGATGGATTTATAGTGAATAACGAAGCATCGAAGCTTGAAATAATTAAAATTATAAGAAAATATCGACCTGAGATCGTGTTTTGCAATGCTATTGATGATAGGCATATAGATCACGGAATGGCGAGCCAACTTGCAAGTGATGCCTGTTTTTTGAGCGGCTTGCAAAAAATTGAAACTATTCTTGATGGTAATCATCAAAATGCTTGGAGACCAAAATATGTTTATCATTACATCCAGTGGAAAAATATCGAACCAGATTTTGTAGTTGATGTAACGGGGTTTTTAGATAAAAAACTTGAGGCAGTTTTCGCTTATGAGAGTCAATTTCATAAAAAGGAGGCAGATGAACCTGAAACACCCATTTCGTCTACCAACTTTCGCGATAGTATAACTTATAGAGCCCAAGATTTGGGAAGGCTTATCGGCACTGAATGTGCTGAGGGTTTTACCGCTGAAAGATATGTGGCTGTAAATTCTATTTTTGATTTAATATGATTTTCTTCATTAGGCTATTGCGCAAACGTAAGAATTGATTTATATTTGCGTCCGCTTAGCGGAGTTGTGTTTTAAAGCACAATAAATGGTGGTTGTAGCTCAGCTGGTTAGAGCGCTTGATTGTGGTTCAAGAGGTCGCCGGTTCGAAACCGGTCTTCCACCCGAAATAAAAACCCTCCCATTCGGGAGGGTTTTTTCGTTTAAGATTTCGGGTATTTAATAGTGATTCCATTCAGATAAGAATCAATCGGTGGGTGTATGCAAAATAGTTGTTAGTCTGTAAATGAACATTCCTGTTCTTCGTCATATCTAAGCTAGTCTTTGAAAATTATTAATTTGGAAGATGTGGCATTGACAGATTTTTAAATCCCGAGAGTGGGACTTGTAGAATAGAACTATTTTACTCCTCAACTTGATATCGGCATCACAATGTTGTATATTAGTCCAAGGCTTTAATCACTTTCACAAGTATACCTCGCTTCTCTGAAAATATTATTTTGAAAGTATAAAATGGCCCTTTTATTTCCTGACCGTATGCCGACTCTATGCCGACCTTACTCTTTAGATACTCAATATATACCTCTTAAATCCTTTCACTATACCCATTGCTTTACCGAGCCTTCTAAAGGATCATATACTCTATTTAATTTGTTTTTTTTTGCCTTATAGGCCTACAGTTTATCTAAAAAAAAAATCCTCCATTTAGGGAGGATTCTTTCGTTTAAGATTTTAGGAAGCTATTTTTTATTCATCACAATTCTATTGTCACGATTCGCCAGTTCCCAAGCTGTTAAGAAGACTAGCTTTGCTCGTTTCTCCATTAATTCATATTCAATCTTATCAGGAGTATCGGTTATTTTGTGGTAATCCTCGTGCACACCATTGAAATAAAAGATAACGGGGATATTGTTTTTGGCAAAATTATAGTGATCGCTTCGATAGTAAAAACGATTTGGATCATTGGGATCATCAAACTTATAATCTAATTCCAGATTTGTGTATTTCTTGTTCACTGATTCTGAAATATCTTGCAATTCTTGGCTTAACATATTACTTCCAATTAAATACACATATTCGGGATTGTCTTTTTTATCTGGATCAATTCTTCCAATCATATCAATATTTAGGTCACAAACGGTATTCGCTAATGGAAACAATGGGTTTTCGGTGTAATAACGTGAGCCGTAAAGTCCAATTTCTTCCCCTGTAACATGTAGGAAAAGAATGGAACGCTTTGGTCCATTCCCATCTTTTACAGCTTGTTGAAAGGCTTGAGCCATTTCCATAACGGAAACTGTTCCGCTTCCATCATCATCAGCGCCGTTAAAAACATTTCCGTCATTGTCCATTCCCACATGGTCCAAATGTGCAGAAATAACAATAATTTCATCTGGTTTTTCAGAGCCCTTTATAAAGGCTATCACATTTTCTGAGGCTTGTGGATTTCTTCTTCCTTCAAAGAAACTGGTAGGTAGGTATTGAAAATAATTATCAGTGCCTGGCGCGGGTGAAATTCCTTCCTCTATATAAAAGTCACGAATATAGTCGGCTGCCATTCGCTGACCCTTTGATCCGGTCATTCGGCCTTCCATAGCATCCCCAGCATAAATATAAAGATGATCTTTAAGCTCTTTCGCTGTTATTGTGTTGGCATAATCAACATTGGTCTTTTTTGGTCCTTTTGTGGTGTGGGTCGCATTGCACGAGAGTATAAAAGGGGATAAAATTAAAAAAAGTATAATTTTCATAAGCTTGTTAAAATAATATTATTCGAAGGAAATAAGTTCATAATCTTTTTCAGACAAACCACCATCACCTGTCTTTTTGTAATTCATGATGTGTGTCTTTATAACCTCATTGCCTTCTCGGTCTTGGGATTTTATAGTTATTTTCACGATATAAATTATGCCTAGTGAGCCTTCCGTCGCCTCGGTTTCTGTGAATTTAATATCTTCATCTTTGAATTTAGTACCCTCTGGAAGCCCTAGTTTTTCAATAATGTCCTTTTTGGCAAGTTCGCGAACAACTTCATCGTTTTTGTTTTCAGTTGCACAGGAAGCAATGATTAGTGCCACCAAAATAAATGCAAGTCTTTTCATAATCGTTTTACTGGGTTAACGCGTAAAGATAGAATAAGTTAAATGTCTTAAATGTAAAAGTTTTCTAAAAAATTGAATTTTGGATATTACTTGAGAAGTTTATGGAAAATACAATTATTATATTTGTCAAAACACGAAAAATAATGAAGGTAGAACAAATTTACACGGGATGCCTTTCCCAGGGAGCTTATTACATTGAGAGTAAAGGGGAAGTTGCTATTATTGATCCACTACGTGAGACTAAACCCTATTTGGAACGCGCTCAAAGAGACAACGCTAAAATTAAATATATTTTTGAAACTCATTTTCATGCCGATTTCGTGAGTGGGCATATTACCTTGGCACAACAAACCGGAGGATCAATTATTTACGGACCACACGCAAATCCATCTTTTGATGCCATTTTAGCTACAGATAACGAAGTTTATAAATTAGGTGATGTTACAATTACGGCAATCCACACTCCTGGACATACCATGGAAAGCACTACTTATTTATTGAAAGATGAGGAGGGAAAGGATTATGCTATCTTCAGCGGAGATACTCTGTTTCTCGGTGATGTCGGTAGACCTGATCTTGCACAAAAATCCAATGAAATTACTCAAGAAGACCTCGCAGGAATTCTTTTTGATAGTCTTAGAAATAAAATAATGCCTTTGGCTGATGATGTAATCGTTTATCCTGCACACGGTGCTGGCTCTGCCTGTGGTAAAAATATGATGAAAGAAACAGTGGACACTTTGGGCAACCAAAAGAAAATGAATTACGCATTGCGTGCCGATATGTCCCGTGAAGAATTTATTAAGGAAGTTACTGATGGGTTAGCACCGCCACCACTATATTTCCCGATGAATGTGAAAATGAATCGTGAAGGTTATATGCCTTTTGATAAAGTTATTGCTCAAGGAACACAACCACTGGATCCGGAAACATTTGAAAGAACTGCAAATGAAACTGGTGCAATTGTTTTGGATGTTCGAAATCAGATTGAGTTTGTTGATGGTCATATTCCCCGCTCTATTTTTATTGGTTTAGATGGTGGTTTTGCACCTTGGGTTGGTGCTTTACTGGCTGATGTGGAACAGAAAATCCTATTGGTAGTTTCTCCCGGTAGACAAGAGGAAGCAGTGACGCGATTGTCAAGGGTAGGATTTGACAGAACGCTTGGATATTTATTAGGCGGTATTGAAGCCTGGAAAGAGGCGGGAAAAGAAATTGATACAGTGGAGTCTATCGATGCAAAAACTCTAAAAAATAAAATGGAAAACAACGTGCCAATCATTGATGTTCGAAACGATGGGGAGTTTTCCAATGGGCATATTCCGAAAGTTGTTCACGCTCCCCTTGCTTTTTTAAATGAATGTTTAGAGAAATTTCCAGAGAGTGAAAAATGTTACTTATACTGTGCGGGTGGCTATCGCTCCGTTATTGCCGCCTCTATATTAAAGAGTCGCGGTATTCACAACGTAGTGGATGTGGCAGGAGGTTTTGCGGCAATTAAAGAGGTTGGCATACCAGTTGAAAATTAAAGGTCTTTAAATATCGGAAAGCCCCGAAACCAAAGTGGTCTCGGGGCTTTTTTTGCCTTTGATCTTCTTCATAAATCTATTACTACCTATCGGCAATGTCTTCTAAGGTTTTCACTTTAGATAATGTAGCATTAATTTCGGAAGCTTGTTTTTGAATTACACTCGAAATACTAGGAGGAAAATTCTCTTTTTTTAGCTTGTTGTCATATTCTTCCCAACTCGCTTTTTCTCCTCGGATACATTCTTCAAGAACAGCCTCATCTTCATTACCAGAAACTGCACTTTTTATATCTATCCACGTGCGGTGGAGATTGCCCGTAATACTTCCGTTTTCCTTTGGCTCCTCATTAAGATTCCGGATCTCCTGAGTTAACTCGGTCGTAAAGCGGCTTCTTTGTGCTGCTTGACGTTTTAGAAAGTTCTTTAATTGAGGGTTTTTGGCATCCGTCATGGCTTTGGTAAAACCTTTTTCGGCATCATAATTTTTTTCTAAAAGCTCTTGTAGATTATCCACAAGCTTGTCGTGGTTTTGTTCTTTTGCGTGTTCATTTGTCGTTTTCATGGTCCTTTGATTTTATGATTTTAATTTCAATAAAGATACTTTCTAGAAAATGTATTTTGTCTTATAGTATTCTTAATTGAGAAGGGTTTAACGCTCGGTGTTAATTTCTGCTTAATATCATTGAAATTCTATTAACTCTTAATTATCTTTCTTAAAAAACTAATTATGGATGTACGATCTAACGAGCCATTTTGGCTTATTGTAAATTCCCTTCCGCAAAGTTATCCTTCATTGCAACAATCGATTACTTCAGATATATTGGTAGTCGGTGCGGGTATTACGGGTGCCTTGATGGCATATAAACTTATTAATGAAGGCAAAAAAGTAATAATGGTGGATCGTCGGGATATTTGTAACGGCAGTACAGCTGCTAGTACCTCGATGCTTCAGTATGAAATAGACGTACCACTTCACAAATTAATTGAACAATCGGGATTGACCTGTGCAGTTTCCAGCTATCAAAACTGCGAAAAGGCAATTACAGATATCAAAAAAATAGTTGATAAAATCAAAAGTAAATGCGCTTTTGAATATAAGAAAAGTGTCTACTTCGCTTCTTCGAAAAAGGATATTCCGTTTCTCAAAAATGAATTTGAAGCCAGAAGAGAGCATGGCTTTAATGTAAAATGGCTTGCTAAGGAAGATCTTAATAAACTAGGATTGAATGCCTACGCTGCCATTGAATCAAAATCTGGCGCTGTTATGGATGTTTTTCAATTTGCAAACGATTTACTTAAATACTGTAGTGATAAGGGATTAGAAATATATGATAGAACAGATATTAAAGAGATAAAAGTAAAAAATAACAAACTAATTGCAAAGACTAGAGAGGATCATTTTATTGAAGTTAATGACGTAATTCATTGTACTGGCTATGAAAGTATTGAAACTGTAAAAGAGCATATTGTAAATCTGAAAAGCACTTTTGCCTTGGCTTCTGAAGCATATGTAAAAGTTCCCCAAGCATTTAAAAACACAATTTACTGGAATACGGATGCTCCATATTTATATTTTAGGAGTACAGATGACAATCGTATTGTTATGGGGGGTGGTGACAGGGATTTTAAAAATGCTGCTCGTCGTGACGCCTTGCTTCCTCGAAAAGAAAAAGAACTCACAAAAAGCTTTAAAAAATGCTTCCCCGAAATTCCTTTTATTGCGGATTATTCTTGGGCAGGAACTTTCGGTGAAACAAAAGATGGCTTGCCGTATTTCGGAAAGATTGATCCCCAAAAAAATGAACACTATATTTTGGGTTTTGGTGGCAATGGCATTACTTTCAGCGTAATGGGAATGGACGCAATGATAAACTCCATCAATAAAACTCCACATCCGTATTTGGAATATTATAAGTTTGGAAGATAGGAATAATGTAGAAATTTCATTTTATACATTTGAATGGTTTGTGGAGGAGCTCAGAGTCTCCATAACATAATGGGGTTTTTTACTATCCAATACGCGACTTTATGTCTTTTTTTGCGACTGCAGTCAACCTCCAACATTTTTTTTTTCAAATCTTCTGGAAGCATACTGTTGCTATTTTAAAAGTTCAACAACTTTTGGAACTCCGGTTGATGCATTTTCAGCAAAAACCCTAATCCTATTAGTCTCTGAAATGGAAGGCCTGGGATCCACAAAATAAATGGGTGCATCCTCCTTAGAATATTGTATCAAGCCGGCTGCTGGATAAACTTGCATTGAAGTTCCCACAATAATGATTGCGTCGGCTTTTTCTACCACTTCAGAAGCAACTTCAATCAAAGGCACCATTTCGCCAAACCAAACAATATGTGGACGCAATTGGTGGTGGTGTTCGCAGAAATCCCCAAGATTCAAATCTATTTTCCAATCCAAAACCAAATCCTTATCAAAAGTGCTTCTCACTTTCAGAAGCTCACCGTGAAGATGCACAACATTCGTGCTTCCAGCGCGTTCGTGCAAGTCGTCAACATTTTGGGTTATGATCGTTACTTCGTGGGTTTTTTCGAGCTCTGCTAACGCAAAATGAGCAGCATTGGGTGTTACGGTCAATAGTTGCCTTCTACGTTGATTGTAGAAGTCCAAAACCGCAGCGGGATTACGCTCAAAGCCTTCGGGAGAGGCAACTTCCATAACGTCGTGCCCTTCCCAGAGCCCGTCACTGTCTCTAAAGGTTTTTATTCCACTTTCTGCACTTACGCCAGCACCCGTCAATACTGCTATTTTCATTTTAAAACTATTTAGTTACTAAGTTATTCAAAATTCCGGATTTAAGAATCATCCAATTAAATCAATAACTTTTATCTTAGCAAAAATTCAGGAACTCTATAACTGCTCAACTTTGGATTTAGAATTATTAAAATATTTAGAATCTTATTTAACTGAACGTAGAAAAGAACGCTTTAAAAAAGTGCTTTCTGACAGAACACGACATTTTACAGTGGTTACCGAAGATGTTTATCAACTTCACAACACTAGTGCAGTTATGCGGACTTGTGATGTTTTTGGAATTCAGGACCTCCACGTAGTGGAAGAGAAGGTGAGTAAGCGAATTGATAAGGAAATTGCAATGGGTGCCCAAAAATGGGTGACTTTTAATAGGTATAATTCTATAAAAGATTGCATTAAAAATCTAAAAAACTCTGGATATCAAATAATCGCTACCACTCCACACGATAATTCTACAATGTTGCACGAATTTGATGTTACAAAAAAGAGTGCTTTTTTCTTCGGAAAAGAGAGTGAGGGCTTGAGCGATACTGTTATGAATGCTGCTGATGGGTATCTGAAGATTCCAATGTACGGCTTCACTGAAAGCTTAAATATCTCTGTATCTGCCGCAATAATTCTACAAAGTGTGGTTTCAAAACTGAAACAAAGCAATGTGAAATGGCAACTTTCTGAAGAAGAAATACCCGAAATTGAAATGGAATGGATTAAAAGAACAATTAAAGCTTCAGATGAGATTATTGAAAGATACCAGATCGAAAATCCTAAATATCAAGCACCAAATTCCCAATAAAAATTCCAAATTCTAAAATTAATAATTGTTAATCCCAATGAAACTCGTCTTCGCCACCCACAACAAGAATAAATTTACAGAAGTGAAAGCAATGGTTCCGCACCACATTGAACTTCTAAGTCTTGATGATATTGGCTGTAATGAAGATATTGAAGAAACGGCGGACACAATTGAAGGCAACGCAATTTTAAAAGCAAACTATGTGCGTGATAAGTACAAACTCAATTGCTTTGCGGATGATACAGGCTTGGAAGTAAAGTCACTTAACAACGAACCTGGAGTTTACAGTGCGAGGTATGCTGGTGATTCCCATAATTCATTGGCGAATATGGAAAAACTTTTAAGAAATCTTCAAGGAAAAGATGATCGTTCAGCCAGATTTAAAACTGCAATTGCACTTTCAATGAACCATTCTGAAATGATGTTTTTAGGTATCTGTGAAGGTGAAATTACAAAAAAACCATGCGGCAATTCGGGCTTCGGTTACGATCCAATTTTCCAACCCAATGGTTCTGATAAAACTTTCGCAGAGATGACACTTGAGCAAAAAAGTGAAATCGGACACCGTGGGAAGGCAATGCGAAAATTGATTGAGTTTTTAGTCAAGTTGCCATAGCTAGTTAAAGTTCTAAGCAAACACTTGTAAACATTGAATTCATTAGTGTAGTAAGCGTTCCTAAGTCACCGCCAAAATAGGTCAGATATAGAAAGTTTTAAAAAAAACTGCCAACTGCCACTGTCAACTGAAAACTTTATCTTAATTTTGCGCCCTCTAAAAATATGAGGTCAGACGACTTCAGGTTTAGAGAAAAGTCCTCAGGGTGAGGAGTGTTATAGTGAAGCTGTCCGTTTTTTATATGTCCAGTCGCTTCCTGTTAGCACGCATATAAAAAACATTATTAAATAAAATGACAGCATTTAAAGCACTCGGCTTGGAAGAAAATCTTCTAAAAGCCATCGCCGACTTGGGTTTTGAAACCCCATCGGAAGTACAAGCAAAAGCAATTCCAATCCTATTAGATCGTGAAACCGATATGGTTTCCTTAGCGCAGACAGGAACGGGTAAAACAGCAGCATTTGGTTTCCCTATGTTGCAGAAAATTGATGTAAACAGTCGTACAACTCAAGGTCTTATCCTTTCGCCAACCCGCGAACTTTGTCTTCAAATTACAAATGAAATGATAGCTTATGGTAAATATTTGCCAGGGCTTAATGTAACCGCTATTTATGGTGGTGCAAGTATAACTGACCAAGCGCGTCAGATTAAAAGAGGTTCACAAATAATCGTTGCCACTCCTGGTCGTATGAAAGATATGATTGGTCGTGGTTTAATTGATATCTCAAAAATTGAATATTGTGTTCTCGATGAGGCCGATGAAATGCTCAATATGGGCTTTTATGAAGACATCACCGAAATTCTTTCACATTCGCCAAAAGATAAAAGTACTTGGCTTTTTAGCGCTACAATGCCAAAAGAGGTTTCAACGATAGCCAAAAAGTTTATGCATACTCCGGTAGAAATTACCGTAGGAACTAAAAACGTTGGTTCAGACCAAGTTTCGCACGAATATTATTTGGTAAATGCAAGAGATCGTTACAATGCATTAAAGCGTTTGGCAGATGCAAATCCAGATATTTTCTCTGTAGTTTTCTGTAGAACAAAGAACGATACCCAAAAAGTTGCCGAGCAACTTATTGAGGATGGTTATAATGCTGCTGCGATACACGGAGATTTGAGCCAGAGTCAACGTGATACGGTAATGAAATCTTTCCGTAATCACCAAATACAAATGTTGGTTGCGACAGATGTTGCTGCAAGAGGTATTGATGTTGATAATATTACACACGTTATTAACTACCAACTTCCAGATGAAGTTGAAATCTATACGCACCGTAGCGGCCGAACTGGACGCGCTGGTAAAACTGGGGTTTCAATAGTAATTGTTTCTAAAAGTGAGGTTAGGAAGATTAGAACTATTGAAAAGATCATTCAAAAGCAATTTGTTGCTAAGGAAATTCCTTCAGGAATGGAGATTTGTGAAGTACAAATGTTTCATTTGGCAAACAACATAAAGAACACTGAAATAAATCCTGAGATTAACGCATACCTTCCAAATATCAATGAGGTTTTGGAAGACTTCACTAAAGAAGAGCTTATTAAAAAGGTGTTTTCAGTAGAATTTACCCGCTTTTTGAATTACTATAAAAATAGTAAAGATTTAAATATTGCAGGAGGCGAGCAACGTGCTTATTCTGATGATACTGATAGCGTACGCTATTTTGTAAATATTGGAAATAAAGATGATTTCGATTGGATGAGTCTAAAAGATTTCCTTCGCGATTTGCTGAATCTTGGAAAAGATGATGTTTATAAAGTTGATGTAAAAGATAGTTTTTCATTCTTCAATACTGATACCAAGCACCAAGAATTGGTGATGGGCATCTTTAAGGATTTTAAACTTGACGGAAGACAGATAAATATTGAAATCTCAAAAGACAGCGGAGGCAGCGGTAGAAGCAGAGGTGGCGATAGTGGCGGCGGACGTGATCGCGGTAGAAGAAGAGGAGAAAGAAGCGATCGTGGAGATAGAGGACGAGACCGTGGCGAAAGCAGCGGACGAAGAGGGGACTTTAAAAAACGTAGCAGCAATTCTGAAGGTGGTAATAAACCAACGTTTAAAGCAAAAAGCCGTAGAAGCAGCGAACGCCCCGAAACAAAGGGAACTGGTGGAAGACGTAGAAGAAATGCCTAAATCATTTCTGATTTCTGAATTATTGTACTTTAGTGAAAGTTTTCAGTCTATATAAGTATATTTACGGGCCTCTAATAATGAGGCCCGTATTTTTTTAAGGTGTATGCAAACCTTCAATTTTCTAGAAGAATATATATTGGAAAGTGACCGTGTTCGGTTGCGTCCACTTGTTCTGCAAGATTTTGAAAGCCTTCAGCATTTTGCGCAGTTGCAACCTGAGATTTGGAAGTACTCTCAACAACCTGCGAATGGCTTAGAGAATTTGAAGAATTATATTGAATTCGCCTTAAACGGAAGATATGCCGAAACCGCATATCCGTTTGTTGTCTTTGACAAACGCAGTCAACAGGTTGCAGGCAGTACTCGTTTCTACGATTTTCAGAAAAAGAACAATACCATTCAACTCGGTTACACGTGGTATGGAAAGGAATTTCAGGGAACGGGAATAAACAAGCAGTGCAAGTTGTTACTTTTGGAGTTTGCATTTGAAAAACTTGGCATAGAGCGTGTAGAGTTCCGTGCAGATGCAAACAACGCACGAAGTATCGCTGCGATGAAAAGCATAGGTTGTACCGTTGAAGGAGTTTTGCGAAGCAACTGCGTAGCACCAAAGGGCAGAAGAGATAGCATCGTTTTAAGTATTTTAAAAAATGAATGGCTCGGAGGCGTAAAAGAACAATTGAAAGCTAAGATTGAAAATGAATATAACATTTCACCCCAATAAAAATTTTGCGTATATTATTATTTATATGAAAAAATATATCCTACTTATTGCCCTCCTATTTATCGCTGCCAATTCTTTTGCACAGGATGATCACTTGATCAAAGGAGTTGTTATGAATGATGCAAATGATAACTTTTTGGAAAACGTAAACATCGTAAACCTAAACCAAGTAAAAGGAACTACCACCAACGCAAAAGGGGAATTCGCTATAAGGGCAGCTGTGAATGATACTCTGTATTTCTCATACCTCGGCTTCAAGTCGCTGCGTGTTCGGGTAACTAATGACTGGCTTCGATTTGGTGATATTAAGGTTAAAATGACTGAACTCGGTATCGCTTTGGAAGAAGTTGTAATTAGGCCGGTACAACTCACGGGTTATGTTGAAATCGACGCAAAGCTGATTCCCATCTATGACAATTACCGCTACCGAATATCAGGCCTTAGCACAGGTTATGAAGGCGGAAGCAATCAGCCTGGAGCGGTTAGCAAGGTGTTAAGCTCTATTTTCAACCCAGCAGATTTCCTCTATAACGTCTTCGGGAAACGACCGAAACAGATGAAAAAACTTCGCCAAATGAAGGAGAGTGACGAAATCAGAAACCTGCTTCAAAGTAAATTTGACCGCGAAACCTTAATGGCTGTACTACAATTGGAACGTGTCGATATTGATGAAATTCTCAATAAATGTAGCTACTCTAAAGACTTTATTCGAACTGCAAATGATCTGCAAATTCTAGATGCCATTAGTGGCTGCTATGAGGAGTATAAGGTTTTGAATAGGGGTAAATAAGTTTTTTCTCCTTTCTTTAACAACAATCAATTTGATTAGAAGTATTTTTAATGCAAATTGATTTTTATGAAGGAAATAATTTCAAAGCAGCGCAATTTCTTCAATACCCACGCTACAAAAGATATCCTCTTTAGAAGAAGACAACTTAAAGCCCTTGAAAATGCTTTAAAGCAAAACGAATCATTGCTTTATGATGCTATTTACAAAGACTTCAAAAAATCGGAGTTTGATAATTATAGTACTGAACTCTCCCTACTTTACAAAGACATTAAGGAAGCCAGAAAAATGATCTTTAAATGGTCCCGGAAAGAGAAGGTCTCAACTGGCATTCTCAATTTCCCTGCTTCCAGTTACATTATTCCTGAACCTTTAGGTGTTTGCTTGGTAATTGGCGCGTGGAATTATCCCTACCAACTTTCATTTGCCCCAGCAATCGCAGCAATCGCAGCCGGAAATACTGTCGTGCTTAAGCCTAGTGAATTGCCGACTAATACCGCAGCCGCAATCTCCAAAATTGTAAAGGAAAATTTTGACCCTGCTTTTTTCACTGTCATTGAAGGTGGAGTAGAAGAGACTCAAGAGCTTTTAAAGCAGAAATTCGATAAGATATTTTTCACCGGTAGCACCAAAGTAGGCAAGATAGTCTATAAGGCTGCTGCTGAAAACCTCACTCCAGTTACATTAGAACTTGGCGGGAAAAGCCCTGCAATAGTAACCGAGACTTGCAATTTAAAGGTTTCAGTAAGACGAATTGTTTGGGGTAAGTTTCTAAACGCTGGCCAAACCTGTATCGCACCGGATTATGTACTAGTCCATAAAAGTATAGAGCAGAAATTTTTCGAACAAACCAAACAGGAAATAATTAGTCAGCACTTCGCTTTTGAAAATGGTAATTACGTTCAGATTATTAACGATAACAATTTTGAGCGCCTCACCAAGATGCTCCAACCCCAAAAAATATATCACGGTGGCGAAACTAATCCAGAAACCCGCTACATTCAGCCCACAATAATGCAAAACGTAACGATGGAAGACGCTGTGATGCAAGAAGAAATCTTCGGTCCGATTCTTCCCGTCATCACTTATGAAACAATAGAAGAAGCCATTGCCAAAGTAAACAGCCTCCCAAAACCCTTATCCTGCTACGTTTTCACAAAAAGCAGTTCCGTAAAGAAGAAAGTTTTGAAAGAGATTTCCTTCGGTGGCGGCGCCATTAATGAAACCGTGATGCACATCAGCAATGCCAGCCTCCCATTTGGTGGTGTAGGCAACAGCGGAATCGGCAGTTATCACGGCGAGGCAGGCTTTAAAACGTTTACACATTACAAAAGTGTGATGGACAAACCTACTTGGCTTGATCCATCAATCCGGTATTACCCACATACGCCATTCAGGTTAAAGTTGATGCGCTGGGTTTTGAAGCTTTAAGAATCTCCCTTATTAAGATGCTCCTTTCCTTCTCGGTGACCGAGCCTGCCCTGAGCGCAGTCGAAGGATCCGTAAAGGGTAAAGCTTATTCCGTATAGGTCAAAAATGTCTCCTTTATATAGAAGCATTCATCCTAAGCAATCCCTCCAATACTCCAACGAATACTGTACGATAAGCCTATTAAAGTCTGGGTTAGGTCTGGGTTAGGTCTGGGTCAGGTCTGGGTCAGGTCCGGGTGGGGTGGGGTAATTTGAAGAGGAAATCAGAACATAACGTCTTCACAAATAGATTTGGAAATAAGTACAACCATGAAGTAAAACAAATCTTTAATCTCAACCGTATTTCCGTAGCTAATATACATCAAAAACCCCCCAAATAAACAATGAGCAATAAATTTTTTATTCTGTCAAGCTACGGCTGCAACAGATAGCTTTATTCAGGCAGGTTCAAACTTAAAATCAACATTCAACACCTAAATTTTTACTACCTTTCCCCAACAACACCAAATCCAACTACCAATGAAAAAGTTTTACATTTTCCTTTTAATCCTCACCACCCAGTTCTCCTTCGCTCAAATACGCTTTCAGAACATTCCTGAAGGCGCTATATACCCCGAAAGTATGGCGGTTGAAACCATCATCGCAAACATTGCCTACCAAGGCTATGAAGAAACCCAGTCCTACTTCGGTCAAGGCGAATATGAAATCTTTTTGGATAATCTAGATGGTGTATTGGATAAGCCAATCATCATTCTTGACGGTTTCGATCCTGGAGATTCTCGTGGTATCAGTAGTTTGTATGCAAGCCTTAGTTTTGATGGACAAAATATGGCTGACATTCTGCGTGATGAAGGTTTTGATATTATAATTCTCAACGCTCCGCTTTACAATACCGGTGGAAAAGATATAGATGGTGGCGCAGATTACATTCAGCGAAACGCCATGGTTTTGATAGCGATGATACAGCAGTTAAATGCAGACAAAGTAGGGGATCAGGAACTTGTTGTTTTCGGACCGAGTATGGGTGGCCTCATTGCTCGCTATGCTTTAGCGTATATGGAAAGTAACAGCCTCGATCCTGAAACGCGTCTCTACATTTCTTTTGATTCACCCCATCGTGGAGCAAATATTCCGATTAGTCTTCAATATTTGATAAACTATTTTGCTATACAAGTTGGCGACGCAACTGCGCAAATGGTGGTTGACCAACTATTGAATTCCCCTGCCGCAAAAGAAATGCTAGTTGATCATTTACTTGGGCATCTACTGGTGGGTTCTCCATACGAGCAAGATCCTACAAAAGTATTGCCTTTAGGAGCTCCTAATTTTAGAAACGCGTTTCAAGCGGAGTTAGATGCACTCGGTTTTCCGAACAACGTAAGAAATGTGACAATGATTAATGGTAGCGGAAATGGAACAAAAACGGGAAGTCCTGGTACTACCGTGGTAGATACCAATCTTCAGGTTGATGCATTTACAGACATTGATGTTGCATTAAAATTCACTCCAGCCGCAAATCAGACAAACACAGTGACTGATGTTACTGTAAACTTTTTTGGTATTCCGATTAGCACGTATCAAACAAAGTCTAAATCATCAAGCACAACTGACGGGGTTGACAGTGCTCCAGGAGGCACTGGAAGTATCAGTGACGCTCTTGGCGATGGTGGTGGTAACCAGGTTTTGATAGATTTTATCAATGCTTTGCAACAAGATTTGTATTCCTTTATCCCAACGATGAGTTCCTTGGCCATCGAAAATCCAAATTGGTTTGCAACACCCAATGTGGCCAATTCACCTTTTGTAAATTTCTACATACCAACAGAAAACGAAAGCCACGTTACAGTAACAGCTGCCAATGCACAGTTTGCATTAGATGAAATCAGAAACGGAGTGATTGGAATTTCAGAAAACGAATTGAAAAATGGATTTATACTTGCTCAAAATCCAGTTCAGGGCAATATCAAAATCGAAGTTTTACATAATACTTCGAATAGTAAATTAACAACTTCAGTATTCAGTATTACGGGACAAAAGCTGATGGAGCAAACTTGGACTGCACCACAAAGAGAAATTATATGGAACCATACGCTAACTTCTGGAATCTATTTGTTGAAACTGGATAATGGAACCTCCACACAAATAATCAAAATGTTGGTTCAATAGAGAATGTTATTATGAGAAGATACGCAATCGCAATTGGATTGGGTTTAATTGCGCTTTCGTGTGCGCCAAAAAACGAAAAGATAATCGCCATAGATGTTCTTTTAACTATTTCTGAAGAGATGCGTGCGCAAGCCATTCAATTAAATGAATTAATGAAAGAAAATAATCCAGAAACAATAAAGCTGGATGAGAACCATATTCCCCACATTACATTGTTGCAATGTTTCATCAAAGAAGATGATTTAACAAACGTGAAAAAATCTTTGGAAGGGCTTTATGAGGATATTAAAAATGACACGTTATATGCCGAAAGTTTTTTTTATTACAAAGAAAAGGAAGAAAGCTTCGCGATGATTGTCGTGGAAAAAAGTCTGAAATTATTGAAGCTTCACGAGAAAGCTATTGAAATGGTAAAACCTTTTATAGTTTACAACGGCGGTGTAGAATCATTTGTGCAAAATCCGGATGGCAGCCGCATTAGTGAATCTACAGTAGCTTATGTTCCTGAATTTATTGAAAAACACAGTTATAAAAACTTTGATCCACATATTAGTTTGGGTGTTGCAGACAGATTTTTTTTAGATAGTTTAGATCAAAATGTGTTTAAGCCAATTACTTTTAAAGCGACATCAATAAGCGTTTATCATTTGGGAGACCACGGTACGGCACAGAAGTTAATTTGGAAATCCGAAGACTAGTTTCTGCGACTAATTTTAAGTTTCCTTGACTTTTCTTTTCGTAAACCACCATCAACTTCTGTGGATTTCCCTGTTACTCTACGTATCTTTGTGAATAATATTCTTTAAAAGATCGATAATGGACTACACTGCAAAAATGCTACGCGACGACGCGCTTAAAGGAAAAACAATAGTAATAACAGGCGGCGGAAGCGGTCTTGGCAAAGCAATGACTACCTACTTTTTGGAACTTGGTGCCAATGTGGTGATCACTTCCAGAAACATTGAAAAATTACAGACAGTAAAAGAGGAACTTGAAACCTTAACAGGGGGAAAAGTACTTCCTGTACAATGCGATGTACGTAATTATGACGAAGTGGAAGCAATGGTTGAAGCTTCGATAAAGGAATTCGGCTCTGTTGATGTGCTATTGAACAACGCTGCAGGGAATTTTATATCACCAACGGAAAGACTTTCTGCGAATGCTTTTGATACGATAATTGATATTGTTTTAAAAGGAACAAAAAACTGCACACTCGCCTTTGGTAAACATTGGATAGAAAAAAAAGAAACTAATAAAACTGTTTTAAACATTGTTACAACCTATGCTTTTACAGGTTCGGCTTATGTTGTTCCCAGTGCTACAGCAAAAGCTGGAGTTCTTGCAATGACGCGTTCTTTGGCAGTAGAGTGGGCCAAATACGGAATACGTTTTAATGCCATTGCCCCGGGGCCATTTCCAACAAAAGGCGCGTGGGACAGATTGCTGCCTGGGGATTTAAAAGAAAAATTTGATCCGGCAAAAAAGGTACCTGTGAAGCGTGTTGGGGAACATCAAGAACTTGCAAATTTAGCAGCTTATCTAGTGTCAGATTTTTCAGCTTATATAAATGGTGAAGTGGTTGTTATAGACGGCGGTGAGTGGCTTAAAGGCGCTGGACAAATGAACCAGCTGGAAGAAGTTCCACAACAAATGTGGGATATGCTTGAAGCAATGATCCGCGAGAAGAAGAAATCCTAAAGGTTATGAGAAATTGATAACTCATAACTTATAACTCTGAACTCATAACTTCTCTTGTTGACTTTCTGTTAACAAAAATGATTTTCTATCCACATAATTAATTGTACTTTTAACTGCTAAAATTCCAAGCAAATTAATGGGTAAAATTATTGCAATTGCAAACCAAAAAGGAGGAGTGGGTAAGACCACGACCTCAGTAAATTTAGCTGCATCATTGGGTGTTCTTGAGAAAAAAGTACTACTTATAGATGCGGACCCGCAAGCCAATGCGACTTCTGGATTAGGTATTGATGTAGAGGGAGTTGAAATAGGCACTTATCAATTGCTTGAGCACAGCGCCACAGCGAAGGAGGCTATTGTTTCTACAAATTCTCCAAACCTAGATTTAATTCCGTCACATATAGATTTGGTGGCTATCGAGATTGAATTGGTTGATGTGGAGAACCGAGAATATATGCTGAAGAAAGCTATAGAAAGTTTAAAAAATGATTACGATTATATACTTATAGATTGCGCTCCATCATTGGGATTGCTAACGTTGAATGCGCTAACTGCGGCGGACTCCGTTATTATTCCTATTCAGTGCGAATACTTCGCACTGGAAGGCCTTGGAAAACTTTTGAATACCATTAAGAGTGTTCAGAAAATCCATAATGCGGATCTTGATATTGAGGGGTTGTTGCTCACAATGTACGATCAGCGTTTGCGTCTTTCAAACCAAGTGGTAGATGAGGTGAAAAAGCATTTTGACGAAATGGTTTTTGAAACAATCATTCAGCGTAATGTACGTTTAAGCGAAGCGCCTAGTTATGGTGAAAGCATCATTAGTTATGATGCTTCCAGCAAAGGAGCCGACAATTATTTGAGTCTGGCACACGAATTAATTAAAAAAAACGAAAAAGAATAAATGGCGAAAGCGACCAAAAAACAAGCATTAGGCCGCGGACTTTCAGCATTATTGAAAGATCCTTCCAATGATATAAAATCTGTTGCCGATAAAAATGCCGATAAAGTTGTAGGTAGTATCGTAGAACTTGATTTGGGTAGTATTGAGGTTAATCCTTTTCAGCCACGAACAAGTTTTAATGAAGAATCGCTTCGTGAATTGGCTTCTTCGATTAAAGAATTGGGTGTAATACAGCCGATTACGGTTCGTAAACTCGATTTTAATAAGTACCAACTGGTAAGTGGGGAACGTCGTTTCCGCGCTTCGAAATTGATTGGTTTGGAAACTATTCCAGCTTATATCCGGATTGCGAATGATCAGGAATCGTTGGAAATGGCTTTGGTTGAAAATATTCAAAGGCAAGATTTAGACCCTATCGAAATAGCACTTTCATATCAGAGACTAATTGAAGAAATAAACGTAACTCAAGAAGAACTTAGTGATAGAGTTGGGAAGAACCGTTCTACTATCGCGAATTACTTACGATTGCTGAAACTGGATCCGATTATTCAAACTGGAATGCGTGATGGTTTCATTAGTATGGGACACGGTCGGGCTTTGATTAATGTGGATGATTTAAGTGAACAATTGGATATTTATGAAAAAATTTTAAGCCAAAATCTTTCCGTTCGCGATACGGAAGCTTTAGTTAGAAGTTTTAAAAATCCGAATGAAAAAGCGGTACCTGTGAAAACGAGCGTACCACCTTTCGCTAAAAAAGCAAAAAAAGAATTGACAGATCTTTTTGAAACTTCTGTAGATGTAAAGATCTCTAAGTCAGGTAAAGGACAACTTGTGGTTCCCTTTAAAAACCAAGGAGACTTCGAACGTATTTTGAAGCTGATAAAAAGTGAAAAGTAATTTCATATATACTTTTTTTTTTAATCTTCGCTACATCCTTGTTTGCGCAGACTTCTGATTCTCTTACTGTAAAAAAGGAAGAAAAGGTTATTGTGGTGAGCGATTCACTTTTGCCGAAAGAAGAATACAATCCATTGGCTCCTGCCAAGGCAGCATTTTATTCAGCCGTAATACCTGGATTGGGGCAGGTCTACAATAAGAAATACTGGAAGATACCAATTATTTATGCTGGAATGGCGGCAGGTATTTACTTCTATAAGCAACAGGATGATGATTATGATCGATTTAGAGATGCTTACAAGAGAAGACTTGCGGGATATACGGATGATGAATTTCAAGGAATTTCAAATGACCGCTTGATAAATGCCCAAAAGTCAGCCCAAAAAAATAAGAGTATTAGTATTATCGTTACAGTTGCATTCTATTTTTTAAACGTAGTAGATGCCAATGTTGATGCACATCTTAAGCAATATGAAGTGAGTGAAGACCTATCATTACAGCCAAATTTTGACTACAATCAATTCAATGCAAAACCTCAATACGGAATGTCACTAACATATCGATTTAAATAGTTTCTTATGAGAATTGCACTTCTGGGATACGGTAAAATGGGTAAGATTATTGAAAAACTTGCTTTGGAAAAAGGACATTCTGTGGTTTTTAAAAGTGCTAGTGAATCTACCGAAGGAAATTTTCAAGAGGCTGAGGTTGCAATTGAATTTTCATCTCCAGAAGCTGCTATTGCAAATATTTCAAAGGCTTTGGAAGCTGGAATTCCAATAGTTTCTGGGACCACAGGTTGGTTGGAGAAGTTTAATGAAATGAAAGACTTGTGTGAAAAGCGTAACGGAAGCTTCATTTATGCGTCCAACTTCAGTGTTGGTGTTAATCTTTTTTTTTAGCATTAATGAATATGCCGCTAGGTTAATGGGCCAATGGAAGGAATACAATGTTTCGGTTGAAGAAATACATCATCTTGAAAAGAAAGATGCACCAAGTGGGACGGCGATTACAATTGCTGAAGGAATTTTAAAACACAGCAACAAGAATAATTGGAAGCTAAATACTTCCGAAGAAAATAGTTTGACGATCACAGCTAAAAGAGAAGAAGACGTAAAAGGAACGCACATAGTTTCGTACGATTCTCCCATAGATAGCATTTCATTTAAACACGAAGCACACAGTCGTGAAGGTTTCGCAAAAGGTGCGATTTTGGCTGCAGAATGGTTAAAAGATAAAAAAGGAATTTTTACAATGAAGGATGTACTATCCTCCTAACCCCCAAAGGAGGGATTTGAAGCGGAAGTCATCAAGAATAAAATTGGAAATTTGAAGTTAAGAATTAACATTTAAAAAATTTCCTCTTGCTCCCCCTTTGGGGGCAGGGGGGCTAATAGATTATGAGTTGGACAGGTTGGTTTATATTTTTTTTAGTAGTTCAGTTAATCCATTTGGCGGGGACTTGGAAGCTGTATAAGGCTGCAGGTAGAAAAGCATGGGAAGCAGCGGTGCCAGTGTACAATGCCGTGGTTTTAATGAAGATCATAAACCGTCCTTGGTGGTGGACGATTTTGCTTTTTATTCCTATTGTGAATTTGATAATGTTTCCAGTAGTTTGGGTAGAAACATTGCGAAGTTTCGGTCGAAATTCCACAACCGATACCATCTTGGGCATCCTGACTTTAGGACTCTATATATACTACATTAACTACACGCAAAAACTCACTTACATTCAAGATCGAAGCCTAAAACCTCGTACTTCAACAGGAGAATGGGTGAGTTCTATTCTGTTCGCAGTGGTTGCAGCAACCATTGTCCACACTTATATAATGCAACCTTTTACCATTCCAACTTCTTCGTTGGAGAAAACGTTATTAGTAGGTGATTTTCTATTTGTTAGTAAGTTCCATTATGGGGCGCGTACACCTATGACGCCAATTGCATTCCCAATGGTGCACGATACTATTCCCTTGGTTCATACAAAATCATACCTCACAGAACCTCAGATTCCATATTTCAGACTTCCAGGATTTCAGGATATCAAGCGTAATGATATCGTGGTTTTTAACTGGCCTGTGGATACGGTTAGGAAATTTTTTGATAAATCTGGGATATATTATAAAAAGCCTATCGATAAAAAATCAAACTACGTTAAGCGCTGCGTGGGATTGCCTGGCGATTCTTTAGAAGTTCGCGATGGCTATGTTTTTATCAACGGAAAAAAGAACGATTTGCCAGACCGTGCGAGAATTCAGTTTTCTTATGAAGTGAAAGTAAACGGACAACTAAATCCTGAAATGCTTCACAACCGTTACAATATTACTGACCGCTATGGTTACCAGAACGGCAGCTATATTTTTGCCGCTATTTCAGATGAATCCTTGAATATGCTCAAGAATAATCCAAATGTAGTTGAAGTTAACCGTTTGCGGAGTGAAAAAGGGGAGTGGGACCAAGGCATCTTTCCAAACAATCAAAACTACCCTTGGAACAATGATTTCTTTGGGCCATTATACATTCCGAAAAAAGGAGTAACTGTTTCCATAACACCACAATCATTGCCATTTTATAAGCGTCTTATAGAAGTTTATGAAGGCAGTGAACTTGGAATAGACAATAAAATATCGCAATCTGGTACTGAAGTTTTATTAAACGGAAAAGCAATCACAGATTATACATTTAAAATGGACTACTATTGGATGATGGGTGATAACCGAAACAATAGTGAGGATGCTCGTACTTGGGGCTTCGTACCTTTTAATCACGTGGTTGGAAAACCTGTTTTTGTTTGGATGAGTTGGGACGGATTAAATAAAAAAGTACGCTGGGATCGTGTTTTTACAACTGTTGGTGGTAGTGGAAAACCGGTTTCCTATCTTATGTATTTCGTGATTTTAGTAATTGGTTGGTTTGCTTTTGATTTCTATAGAAAGAAAAAGAAAGTCGCTAAAAAATAAATTATTCAAAAGCAATACGACGCGAGCAATATTTATTAGGGTTAGTGATTGTGGAGATTTCCATATATAATTGCTGAAGGCTTTCTATAGGAGATATTTATGGCTTATTTACTATTGATTCTCAAGTTGGCTCTGAACTTGAACACTATTACCCAGGAATCAATCTGTATATTCCTTGCCCTTCCACAGCAATATAAATCAAACCGTCAGGACCCATTTTTACATTTCGAACGCGACCTATATCCTGTGCAATTTTCTCTCGATTTGTAACTTTTTCTCCATCTAGCGTAAGCAGTTCAACGTAAGCAAACTTTAATGAGCCTACTAATAGCCTGCCTTTCCAATGTGGATATTTATCACTTGTAATAAAAGCCATACCGCAGGGTGCAATTGATGGAACCCAATAATAAATTGGCACTTCTATTCCTGGTTTTGTAGTTTCATCGGTGATTTTTGTACCGCTATAATTAATTCCATAAGTTACTAATGGCCAGCCGTAATTGGCACCCTTTTTTACGATATTGATTTCATCACCTCCTTTTGGCCCATGCTCATGCATCCAGATTTTTCCTGTTTCGGGATGTTTTGTCATTCCTTGTGGGTTTCGATTTCCGTAAGTATAAATGGCTTTTTTTGTATTTGGTTCGTTGTAAAAAGGATTGTCTTTTGGGATGGTTCCGTCATCATTCAATCTATAAATTTTTCCACCATCACGGGTTATATCTTGCGGATTTAATTCTCGTTCCCCACGTTCCCCAATGGAGAAATATAGAAAGCCATCATTATCAAACTCAATCCGTGAACCAAAATGCTCGCCGGCAGTAGTGTTTGGTTCAGCCTTGTAGAGTGTTTCTATATTTGTAAGGGCATTGCCTTCTAGTTTACATCGCATCAATGCAGTATTTCCACCTTTTCCTGACCCTTCTCCGGAAGCGTAAGTCATATAAATCCAACCATTTTCATTAAAGTTTGGATGTAATTCAATATCCAGCAATCCGCCTTGACCGCTATTATAAACTTTTGGAACGTTTGTTATTTCAGTTTTTTTATTGTCTTTAAAATGAATTAATCTACCATCTTTTTCGGTAATAAGCATACTGCCATCTGGCAACCAAATCATTCCCCAAGGATTGAAAAGATTTTTTACTACCTCTTCAGTTTTATAGGACTGAGCTTCCGTTTTCAGTGCTATATCGTTTTTCTTTTGAGGCTGCGTACAAGACACTGAAAATATTAATAGTAGGAGTAAGATAGATTTTAACTTCATAATCATTTTGTTCCCAAAAAGATACTGAAAAATGTGACAGAAAAACATTGATTTCTTCATTTAAAAATTGAACATATAAAACTTTGTTGGAATTTGAAAAATTATCGTAACTTTTTAAACTCCTCACAAAACATTCCCGTTTTTATTTAATTAGCTCATGTTCAGGGATATAATGTTAAATTAATTAATTAGTCTTACATTTAATGTCCATTTAAACTATTGTATTTGAGCATTGTATGCCCGAATACGGATTTTTTAAACAAGACAGACTTATCTATTTTTTAAAATAACCTAATACACGATACTATGGAACCGATCAAAAAACTTGTAGTTTATGGCAAAAAGGAAATTAACGTTGAAGGAGCTGTAGTTTATAACTTGCAGGCCAGCAATAGGGATGTTTCCAATCAGCATGAAATACAGTTAGCGGAAAATGATAAGTTATTGGAGTTGGTTCTTGACGATGGCACATCCTGGATGTGCGATGCCTCAACTATGCATGAAGTTTTTCCAGAACTAGATCCAGCCCTAAAACCTCCAGGAAGCCGCGATATGCAACCTGATGTTTTCGTTTTACCCGATTCCATGGAAGCCCCTTCTACAGAAAGGGGGATTGTTGGTAAAATAGCAGTAAAGCTTTTAAAAGTATTTGCAAAGAAGGCAGTTGGAAATGGGGTTGCAGCGCTTTCTAAAAAACTGGAAGACAAGCATCTTCAAAATGAGATTGACAGTACTATTCTTCCAAATAATTACTTGGCTACCGGTGCAGCTCTGTTCACTGTTAATAAAGACTTTAAATTTGGGACTTTTGACGGAGAACCTTCCAACAATCCCTTTTTTCTTTTTATCCATGGAACCAATTCAGATACCTTCGGAGCTTTTCAGGATTTAAAGGCTTCCCCTGCATGGAATACCCTCCATCAAATTTATGGTAAAAACGTAATTGCTTTTCAGCATAGAACCCTTACAGAGAGCCCCCTACTGAATGTTGTAAAACTTGCCCAAATGTTGCCCGATAATTCGGTAGTTCATATGATTACTCATTCCAGAGGTGGGATAGTAGGGGATATTCTTAATAAATACAGTAATAATAATGATCAATCTTCCATCGGATTTACCAGTGATCATATTGCATTGCTTGAAAAGGAAGGTGATAGGGAAGAAGATATTGAGAATATAGAGGCGCTTAACAGAATTTTTAAAGACAAAAAGATAACGGTTGCTAAATTTATTAGAGTTGGTTGCCCTGCAGCAGGAACCAAACTCGCTTCAAAAAGGTTGGACCATATACTGAATGTGTTTTTTAATTTGGTAACCATAGTGGGCGGTGCTTTTGGTGATATTTTAAAGGAATTACTTTCCGCAGCAGTAGAGAGTAAGGATGATGTAAATGTACTTCCTGGATTGGAGGCTCAAAGACCGGAATCCCCATTTATAAAAATATTGAATGACCCATCACCGGCGACTGCAATTAACGGGCAGCCTTTGGTTATTATTTCAGGGAATGGAAGGGTAAGTTTTTCGGGCCAAGGACTTTTTGTAATTCTGGGAAAATTGTTCTACTGGCAACGTAACGATTTGGTTGTAAATACAGATTCTATGTATTTGGGCGTAAAACGTAAGGATAACATTCAGTATTTCTTCGCCCAAGGTGCTGAGGTAAATCACGTAAAGTACTTTGAAAATGATAAAACCAGAGAAGCGATAGACCTAGTGCTTAAAACAGCAGAAGGCCAGCTAATCCCAGGATTTAAATCTATTCCACAGTATGAAATACCCGGAAGTGACAGAGCTCTTGTGGAATCAGGTGAACTGTATCCGTCTCCAGTTCCGCCTTCAGGCTCAAAACCAATAGTAATAATGTTGCCCGGAATAATGGGCTCTAACCTCACACAAAAGGACAAGGAAATATGGCTTCATTATGGGCGTATCCTTACTGGGGGATTGATTAAGCTTGGATATTCCAATGTGAACAAAATTGTAGCGGATTCAGTGGTAAAAACTTCCTATTATAAACTTTATAAATGGTTGTCGGGTAAATATGATGTAGTCGTCTTTCCTTTTGATTGGCGAAAACCACTTCCTGAATGTGCTAGTGAGTTCAACACAAAAATTAAAAGTTTGCTTAAGCTGGGGCAGCCCATAAAGATTATCGGCCATTCCATGGGCGGACTTCTGGCACGTGATTTTATTCTTAATCACGATGATACTTGGCAAGATCTTAAGGCTTCAAAAGGTTTTAGAATACTCTTTCTTGGATCGCCGCTTGGGGGCTCGTTCAGAATACCCTCGGTTCTGTTCGGGGAAGATGCCATAATCCAAAAGTTGAGCAAATTGGACCTTTTCCATACCAAAGAGGGATTGCTTAAAATGTTCTCCCAATTCCCAGGTATATTGGCCTTGCTACCTTTAACAACCGATCCTAAAAATGATTTTGCCAAAATGGAAACCTGGGAGAATATGAGGAACTATTTTGGAAAATCTAATTGGCCATTACCGCTTCAATCTGATCTGGATTATTTTAAAAATTACCGTGATAATATATTGAAGAAAAGAGATGATATAGATTATACAAGTATGGTATATATAGCCGGAAAGGACAAAATGACTCCTTGTGGTTACTACCTTGATGAAATTCCTCCAAAAAAACAATTGTATTTTCTATATACCAGCGAAGGAGATCAAAGTGTAACTTGGGAATCCGGTATCCCAAAACAACTTATTCAAGCCAATGCGGTATATTATTCACGTGTTACCCACGGCGCACTAGCCAATGAACCAGATCTTTTTAATGCCATAGAGGAGATACTTTCCACAGGACAAACCAAATTAATCCGCAATACAAAACCTTTATTAAGAGGAGAAGAAAAAATATTCAGAGCAGAACCGGATATAGACTTTGATCTGTCACAGAATGGATTGGAAAAAACCATTTTTGGCCTTGGAGATGAAATAGAACCTGTTGCAAGCCAGATACCAGTTACCGTCACTGTTAGCAATGGTGATTTAAGATATTCCGAATATCCGGTAATAGCGGGACATTTTTTGAATGATGGAGTGCTCTACGCTGAAAGGTCAATAGATAACTACCTTAACGGTAGTCTAACTGCCAAACATAGATTGGGGCTTTACCCTGGTGAAATTGGTACTAGCGCTATATTTCTCAGAACAAAAGAAAGCGACTTCGAAGGAGCAATTATAGTAGGTCTTGGAGAACCTGACCAACTTACTTCTTTTCAGCTTTCAAAATCTGTGGAACAAGGAGTACTGAACTATTTGATAATCATTCGGGGTACTGATGTTCCCAAAAAGGGTATCGGGGTTTCATCCTTAAGCGTTGCCTCAGGATATGGTGGCCTTTCGGTTGAAGGCTCCTTAAAAGCCATAATTGAAGGGGTGAACAGAGCTAACGAAAAGATAAAGTTGCTAGGAGACGAAGGTTACAAAACCGTTCAAAATATTGAGATTGTTGAGCTATACGCAGACAGGGCATTAAACTGTATGTATGTGCTCAACAAAATAGCCAATAAGGAAAATTCGACTTTCAATATTATTATTGGTAACAAGCGGATCAAAAACTTGCTTGGTATCCAAAAAAGAACTCCATTGGACAATGCTGAGGATTGGTGGAACAGAATAACTATCAAATTCAAAGAAGGAAATGAGGAAACCGGGGAACTATCAAGTATGGTTTTTGGTTCTTCCACGGGTGATTCAAGAGAGGAAGAAAATGAACTTTACAGTAGTACTCCATTAATAGATCTTTTTATCTCGGAGGCTTCTAGCAGTAATCAATGGTCTGCCTGTACTGCAAAGACTCTTTTCGAATTATTGATACCTAACAATTTAAAGGAGAAGCTTAAACGAAAAGGAAATATCTCTTGGATACTTGACACCAAAACAGCTTCATACCCTTGGGAATTGCTTCAGGACAATACAACAAACGCCAAACCACTTTGTATCAACGCAGGAATGATACGTCAATTATCAACCAAAGACTACAGAATAAATATAAAACGAGTTGCGGAAAAAGGAGCTTTGATAATTGCTGACCCTATATTAGATGGATTTGTTTCTCAGTTGCCAGGTGCAAAAGAAGAGGGAATGATGGTGAAAGATACTTTGGAAAACGTTGGCTATCCTACAACGCATCTCATCGGAACTGACGCTGCGAGTATAGTCAAGAATTTTTTCTGTAATGATTATACAATAATACATCTTGCAGGTCACGGTGTATTCAACCCAAAATCTCCTAAAAAATCGGGGATGGTAATCGGGAAGGATATATTTCTTACTGTCTTCGAAATTCAGCAGATGCCAGTGGTACCAGAACTCGTTTTTGTAAACTGTTGTCATCTTGGTTATAGTAATTCTGAAGACGAAAAGTTTTATCAAGACAGATATAAACTAGCTGCAAACATTGGAACCCAATTGATAAGCATTGGTGTGAAAGCAGTAATTGCTGCTGGTTGGGTAGTGAATGATGCCGCCGCTTTAGATTTCGCTCAGGTTTTTTACAACAGTATGTTTTCCGGATATAATTTTGGCGATGCCGTAAAAAATGCGCGTAATTATATTTATGAAAAACATCCAGGTAATAATACTTGGGGCGCTTATCAATGTTATGGAGATCCATTTTTTAAATTGAAAGGTATTTCAGCGGGAAAAGGTTCTTGGTCGCCAAGTTATATTGTTCCGCAAGAAGCGGAGATAGATCTAGACAATCTTTTAAATCAATTGCAGATGGCAACTAGCGCTGGCAAAGACCATCTAGCAGATTTGAATACGATAATGACGGCGGTGGATAGAGATGTTTTGAGAACTCCGCAAATTATAGAGCGAGTAGCCAAAATTTATCAGGAACTGGCGATGTATATTGAAGCAATTGGGAATTATGAAGAGCTATTAAAAATGGAAAATGCAGATTTTTCTTTTTCTTGTATGGAGAAATACTGCAACACAAGAGCAAAGCAATATATCAGAGAAATTTATGAAAATGAAAACTCCGACCCTGCTTTAAAAATAGAAGCCTATAAAAATACAGAACGGGTAATCGGTGACCTTTCTGTATTAGTTTCTTCCGGGGAAACGGCAGAACGTCACAATCTTTTAGGGAGTGCTCACAAACGCTTGGCCTTATTAGCGCCAGATTCTAATAAGCGGAGTAATGCATATAAAACGGCAATTTCTCATTATGAGAGAGCTTATGGCAATGATTTTAATTCAAACAAAATTTATTCTCTTGTGAATTCAATAGAGCTTGCTTCCTTATTGGTGTTTAATGGAGCAATGAAAGATGGAGGCGAATTTACTGTAGATAAGAAAAAATATAAGTTGAGAACTTTTTCTGAAGCTAAAGAAACACTTTTGGAGCTAGAGAAGAAATTGGCCGAAAGATCTGAAGTTGAAGATCTTGATTATTGGGACTTGGTCGCCTCTCTAAATATCGATTTATGTCTTCTCTTGACCCTGGAAGAAGAAAGAATGGAATCAAAATGGAATGAAGTTATTCAGAATTTTAATAAAATTTGGAGAAAAGCAGGTTCCGCATCGAAAAAAGCAGCAGAGTTGGAACATCTTGATTTTTTAACCCAATCTCTCAATGTTGTAGCCGATCTTGATGGTGAAGGCTATAAACCGAATAAGGATTTGGAAACTCGTATAAGCGAATTGAGGATTGCTTTGAGTGCGGTAAGAAATAAATTGAGACCCAAGTATATTGCCAAATTGGAGCGGGAAAAAGCAGAATCGAAATCGAAAGCGAAGTTGAAGTCGAAACCTAAACCTAAAAAATAATTAAAACATTATAGAATTTTAATTAGAAGGTGTCTAAAAAGTTGTTAGCCTTAGTGATCGTCTAGTGGAATTCTTCTCTGCGATTACTTATGAAGAATTCTAGCTAACATAACTAAACTTTTTAGGCACCTTTTCTATATATACCGTTTTCCTATTGGCATAATCTTTCCACAAATCTTACCTTTATCAAAATTTCTGTTTATGGAAGAAAAATTTAAATTGATTGTCAATGATAACTTTGAGTTTTCGTTGAATTCGAAAGATTTGGAAACACTTGATGTTATTTCCGATAACAAAAAATCCAATATGATATATAATAATAAATCGGTTGAGATTGAAACTCTTAACTCAGATTTTGTTAGAAGAATTTACACCATATCTATAAATGGTAATCGTTATCAAGTTAGAATAGCGAATCAACTTGATGCTCTTATTTCCGAAATGGGTCTATCCCTTGGGAATGCTTCGGTAGAGGATGAAATTAATGCTCCAATGCCAGGTTTGATTTTGGAAGTAAATGTTTCGGCAGGAGACACCATAAAAAAGGGTGATTTCCTTTGTGTTTTGGAAGCAATGAAGATGGAAAACACTTTGACTGCGCCACGTGATGGAATTATTAAATCTGTAAACATCACAAAAGGTGAAACGGTTGATAAAGGAAGATTGCTAATTCAATTAGAGACAGATGATTAAAAAAATATTGGTCGCCAACCGTGGCGAGATAGCGCTGAGAATAATGAAAACTGCCCGAAATATGGGTATTAAAACGGTTGCCATTTATTCTGAAGCAGATAGAGATGCACCACACGTAAAGTTTGCTGATCAGGCAATTTGCATTGGTCCGCCACCTTCCAATGAATCCTATTTATTAGGAGATAAAATTATAAAGGTTGCTAAGGAATTAAACGTTGATGCCATCCATCCAGGTTATGGATTTCTAAGTGAAAATGCAGACTTTGGTGAAAGTGTAGAGAAAAGCGGGATGATTTTTATTGGCCCAAAGTCGCATGCTATTCGTATAATGGGGAGCAAGCTCGCTGCAAAAGATGCTGTTAAGGAATATGACATCCCGATGGTACCTGGTACGGATAAAGCAATAACGGATGTTGGGGCTGCAAAAGATATTGCAAAAAAAATAGGTTTTCCAATTCTTATAAAAGCATCTGCTGGTGGTGGTGGTAAAGGAATGCGAATTGTTGAAAACGCAAATGAATTTGAAGATCAAATGAAACGCGCCATCAGTGAAGCGGAGAATGCTTTTGGGGATGGATCAGTTTTTATTGAAAAGTTTGTCACTTCACCAAGACATATCGAAATTCAGGTATTAGCAGATAATTTTGGTAACACAGTCTATCTTTTTGAAAGAGAATGTAGTATTCAACGTCGCCATCAAAAAGTGGTTGAGGAAGCACCTTCATCAGTTTTGACCCCTGAGATGC
Source organism: Aequorivita sp. (assembly GCA_034675805.1). Taxonomy (GTDB): domain Bacteria; phylum Bacteroidota; class Bacteroidia; order Flavobacteriales; family Flavobacteriaceae; genus Aequorivita. Next base: position 3,220,725 of record JAUCCX010000001.1, read on the forward strand.
GTGAACGAATGGGAGAAGCGGCTGTAAAAGTTGCAAAGGCCTGTGATTATGTTGGTGCTGGAACGGTGGAATTTCTTTTAGACGATAAACTTAATTTCTACTTCCTTGAAATGAATACGCGATTGCAAGTGGAGCATCCAGTTACCGAATTGATTACTGGCCTCGATTTGGTTGAGCAGCAAATAAATGTAGCCAATAATGAAAAACTTTCCTTTTCGCAAGAAGATTTGAAAATTAATGGCCACGCTTTCGAACTTCGAGTTTATGCGGAAGATCCACTTAATAATTTTATGCCAAGCGTTGGGAAACTAGAAGTTTATCGTCCTCCAAGTGGAAAAAATATCCGAGTGGACGATGGGTTTACTGAAGGAATGCAAGTGCCAATCCAATACGACCCAATGCTTTCCAAGTTGATAACCTACGGAAAAACCCGAAATGAGGCGATACAAACAATGCTAGAAGCCATTTCAGGATATGACGTTGAAGGTGTTAGTACAACGCTTCCATTTGGAAAATTTGTATTTGAGCATGAGGCTTTTCGAAGTGGGAATTTTGACACTAATTTTGTGAAGAAATACTATTCCGGAGAAAAATTACGAGAAATTAATGAGGAAGATGCAAAGTTAGCAGCTCTTTTCGCATTGAAACAATATTTAAAAGATTCAGAAAAACTTCGATTGCCGAAGTAAATACTTGGTGCCCTCAGTGCCTTTGTGGTGTAATTTTTTACCACAAAGATTCTGAGTTCGCAAAGAGAACAATTACATTTATTATGACCGATAACAATAAAAAACTGCACGAAATTATTTCCGAAGCAAAAAAAGGCGGCGGAGAAAAGCGAATTGCCAAACAGCATGAAAAGAAAAAACTTACTGCTAGGGAGCGAGTAGAATATCTTTTGGACGAAGGTTCTTTTGAAGAAATGGGCATTCTCGTTACCCATAGAACCACCGATTTTGATATGCAAAAAGAAGTGTATTATGGGGATGGTGTTGTAACTGGTTATGGAACGATAAATGGTCGATTGGTGTATATTTTTGCACAAGATTTCACAGTTTTTGGAGGTGCGCTTTCGGAAACACATGCTGAGAAAATCTGTAAAATTATGGATCATGCTATAAGTGTAGGCGCACCAGTTATTGGGTTGAATGATTCGGGTGGGGCGCGCATTCAGGAAGGCGTTCGTTCTTTGGGCGGATATGCTGATATTTTTTACAGAAACGTTCAAGCTTCGGGAGTCGTTCCCCAGATTTCGGCAATTATGGGACCGTGTGCAGGGGGGGCTGTATATTCTCCAGCGATGACTGATTTCACCTTGATGGTAGAAGATAGCAGTTATATGTTTGTTACTGGCCCGAATGTGGTTAAGACAGTTACAAATGAAAATGTAACTTCAGAAGAATTGGGTGGCGCAAAAACGCATGCTACAAAAAGTGGTGTAACACATTTTACTGCTGCAAATGATATAGTTTGTTTGGAACAAATTAAAACTTTGCTCGGTTATCTTCCGCAGAATAATAAAACTGTAACTGAGAAATTGCCGTTTGACATTGCTGATGAATTTAGAGATGAGCTAGAAAGTATCGTTCCAGATTCTGCCAATAAGCCATACGATATGCACGATGTGATAAAAGGAATTATTGATACCGATTCCTTTTTCGAAGTGCATAAAGATTATGCAGATAATATTATAGTGGGTTTTGCGCGATTAGGAGGAAGAAGTATCGGGATTGTTGCAAACCAGCCAATGAGTTTGGCGGGCGTTTTAGACGTTGATAGCTCTAAAAAGGCAGCTAGGTTCACACGTTTCTGTGATTGCTTTAATATTCCGTTGTTGGTTTTAGTGGATGTTCCAGGCTTTTTGCCGGGAACAGACCAGGAATGGAACGGAATTATTCTTAACGGCGCAAAATTGCTATACGCTTTGAGCGAAGCAACTGTTCCGCGTGTTACGGTTATTACCCGCAAAGCTTACGGTGGGGCTTATGATGTAATGAACAGTAAGCATATTGGAGCAGATATGAATTATGCATGGCCAACTGCTGAAATTGCGGTGATGGGAGCGAAGGGTGCGAGTGAGATTATTTTTAAAAATGAAATTGCTGCTGCCGATAACCCTGATTTAAAACTTTCGGAAAAGGAAGCTGAATATGCCGAAAAATTTGCAAATCCATTTAAAGCTGCACAACGCGGATTTATTGATGAAGTCATTCAACCGAGAGAAACACGTAGAAAATTATTAAAAGCCTTTTCGATGTTGGAAAATAAAGACGTGCCGCGTCCAATTAGAAAACACGGGAATATTCCCCTGTAGGTTTAAATCAGAAATGTTGGGAGTGTATTTCCATTGATAATTGTCATAAATAAGAATATTTATATTTCATAGATTTATTGATTATTCAATTATGTTTCATAGATGTCAATAGAAAACTTCGATATTCAAGGTTTATCAGACTCCGAAGTTTCGGCGTCACGTAAAAAATTTGGGTCAAATATTCTTCAATCAAAAAAGAGAAACCCCTTTCTTGAAGCAATAAAGTCTTTGCTTAAGGAGCCAATGGTAATTTTACTACTCGTCGCAGCAATCCTATATTTTTTCACGGGAAATGTCGGAGATGGAATATTTTTGGCAGTCGCCATTATACTAGTCGCTGCGATTTCGCTTTATCAAGATGCAAAAACGCACAATGCCCTCGAAAAACTAAAAGAACTTTCACAACCTCATTCAAAGGTAATACGCAATGGAGAGGTTGTTGAAATCAATAGTCAGGATGTTGTTGTTGGTGATTTTTTAATGGTGGAAGAAGGCTCAACCATCGTGGCTGATGGCACTATTGTGCATTCCAATGACTTTTCGGTAAATGAATCTATATTAACGGGCGAATCCTTTTCCGTTGAAAAGGATACTTTTTCCAACGATAATAGAATTTATATGGGAACCCAAGTGGCGGGAGGGCTTGCTATTGCAGAGATTTTCGCAGTTGGAAATCGAACTAAAGTTGGAATAATTGGACAAAGCATTGAATCCATTTCTTCTGAAAAATCCACTCTTGAGCTTCAGATAAACAATTTTGTAAAAAAGATGGTAATCGCGGGAGCGGTTATTTTTCTATTGGTTTGGGGGATTAATTATTACAATTCAGGCAACGTGTTAGATAGTCTTTTAAAAGCGCTAACACTTGCTATGAGTGTTTTGCCAGAGGAAATTCCTGTTGCATTTACCACTTTTATGGCTATTGGAGCCTGGCGACTGATGAACTTAGGGGTAATCGTTAAGCAAATGAAAACTGTGGAATCTTTGGGAGGTGCTACCGTAATTTGTGTAGATAAAACGGGCACGATTACAGAAAATAAAATGACGCTCGACAGGATTTACACCTTGGAAACAGATAAAATCACTTCGCTTGAAGAAACACTTTCAGACAGCGAGAAATCCCTCATCACAATTGCAATGTGGGCTAGTGAACCAATTCCTTTTGATACCATGGAGCAGTCTATACACAAGCTTTATGGATCTATGACTACAATTGATGCTCGATCAGAATTCAAAATGATTCATGAATACCCGTTGGGTGGCAAGCCTCCTATGATGACTCATATATTTGCAAACGCGGCGGGAAATCGGATTATCGCGGCTAAAGGTGCGCCTGAGGCTTTGATAGCCGTTTCAAATTTAAGCGTGCAGCAAAAAGAAAAGCTCAAACTAAAAATTAGCACGCTGGCCGCGGAAGGTTATAGGGTATTGGGCGTTGGAACCTCTCATTTCGAAGGAACTGCCTGGCCAAAAAAACAACAGAATTTCCGTTTTGAATTCAAAGGATTGTTAGCTTTCTACGATCCGCCAAAAGGAAATATCGAGAAAGTATTTCAAGATTTCTATAATGCTGGAATCGCTGTTAAAATAATTACAGGCGATATTGCAGAAACTACTATGGCCATTGCTAAAAAGGTAAATTTTAGAGGTGCGGACGAAGTTGTTTCTGGCGATGATCTTGTTGCTTTGAATACCGAGGAACTGCAAAAAATCACTTCAGAAAAAAATATTTTCGCGAGAATGTTTCCCGAAGCAAAACTGAAAATAATCAATGCCCTAAAAGCACAAGGTCACATTGTGGCAATGACAGGTGATGGTGTAAACGACGCACCGGCACTTAAAGCCGCGCATATTGGTGTAGCGATGGGGAAGAAGGGAACTGAAATCGCGAAACAAGCCGCCTCCTTGATTCTAGTGGACGATGATTTATCTAAAATGGTAGATGCTGTTGCGATGGGTAGAAAAATCTATTCTAATCTTAAAAAAGCTATTCAGTATATTATTTCGATTCATATACCTATCATACTTACGGTTTTTATTCCGCTTGTATTGGGATGGGTATATCCAAACATTTTTACCCCAATACACGTAATTCTTTTGGAATTGATTATGGGACCAACCTGCTCGATTGTCTATGAGAATGAACCGCTAGAAAAGGATTCTATGCTTCAAAAACCGAGACCTTTTTCTAGTACTTTTTTCGATTGGAACGAACTTTTTACAAGTATAATTCAAGGCCTGGGGATTACTATAGGAGTCTTAACAGTTTATCAGTTGGCTGTTAACAATGGACAGAATGAAGCGATAACCCGTACTATGGTATTTACTGCGCTTATTGCCGCGAACATTGCTCTAACTTTCGTAAATCGATCTTTTTTCTATTCTATTTTCACTACTTTTAAATATAAAAACAGATTGGTTCCGATTGTTGTCGGAATAACAATAGGTATAACTTTATCGCTTCTTTTTGTCCCACCATTTACGAAATTCTTCGGATTTGAAAGACTTGGTTTAAACCAAATAGTTATAAGTATTGGGATTGGCGTGTTAAGTGCTTTGTGGTATGAAATTGTAAAATGGTGGAAACGTAAAAAATCCATCAGAGTTTTTTAGGGATGTATTGATGTCAATCAGAGAGTGTCACGAGTAACTTCTTTCAATTTTATAGTTTCGAACCTAGGATTGATATTTTTAAAATTGACAGTTTCTCCTTCGTCATTCTTACCTTGTAATTCGTATTTAAAAACAACCTTAGTTCCTAAAGGGGCATAATAATAGACAATCCAAGCATTAGATTCTATTACTCCAATACAGCCATTGGAAGAGGCTTTTTCCAAAGTAACCAAATTTGTGGTGAGATGAATTCAAGTTGATCATATTTCGTCTTAGTATTTATTGTAAATTCCTTTCATCTTTCTGATATTTACAAAAAGAATAGATAAAAGATGAAAATAATCTCTTGGAATATTAATGGTGTAAGGGCAATAACTAAAAAGGATTTTTTTGAAGATATCTCTAAACTAAATCCTGATGTTCTTTGTCTTCAAGAAACAAAAGCACAGGACAGTGAAGTTGAGGAAGCCTTGGTGCAAATGAGTAATTATCATCAATATTATAATTCTGCAGAGAGGAAAGGATATTCTGGTGTTGCAATCTTAAGCAAAGAAAAACCGATGTCAATTACCTATGACATGGGAGTTGCTGAACACGATACTGAAGGACGGGTGATATGCGCGGAATATGATAATTTTTATTTAATAAATGTCTACGTCCCTAATTCTGGACAGAAATTGGAGAGACTGGATTATAGGAAAAAATGGGATGCCGATTTCCGAAGTTATCTGAAAAATTTGGAGAAGACAAAACCAATAATTCTCTGTGGAGATTTGAATGTTGCACATCAAGCCATTGACCTTAAAAATGACAAAGCCAATTACAACAAGACTGCAGGCTACACTCAAATAGAGATTGATGGCATGGATAATCTCCTCGCGGCTGGACTTGTAGACTCATTTCGACATTTTCATCCAGATACAGTTGCTTACACATATTGGAGTTATCGATTTAAATCCAGAGAACGAAACACGGGTTGGCGGATTGATTATTTTTTGATCAGTAATCCTTTGGTTAATAACATAAAAAAAGTTGAAATATTATCTGAATATTTTGGTTCAGACCATTGCCCGATTCAACTTGATATTGAATTATGAATTAGATTTTTTTTACAATGATTTTCAATGTGTTCTCCAGGATATAATTCTTTTCCAAACTGATAAAGGTGCATTAACCACACCCCTAATTCTTAGTAAAAGAAAGGAAGTTCATATCTAATAAGAATGATTTTTATAATTTTTTTTTTAAAGATATCTTAGCTGACATATATCATTTCGCAGCATATATTTTTCGCTTAATTTTATACAATCATAATTAATTCAAAAATCATTATCATGAAAAATAATATGGGTAAATTGTCTATCGCAGTTTTGACAGGTGTGGCGATAGGAGTAGGATTAGGGATTCTTTATGCTCCTAATAAAGGGAGTAAGACAAGAAGAAAAATAAAGCACGCCGCCGCAGATACCACGCAAGATGTTTCAGATTGGTTAAAACACGCCAAAGATGATCTCGTTCAAACGGCTCACGATAATAAAGAAGCATTTGACAAAAAAATTAAAAATACCATTTCAAATATGAGCCATAAAGCTGAAGATATCATTAGCGATATGGAGCATAAATTAGAGAGATTAAAAAAGAAAAACATTTAAATAAAACATTGGAAACCAAGGTTTTGATTTATTAGCTAATTAATATCCAAAAACTCGGTAACTTATTCTATTCAATTATATTGATTGGAATGATTTGGTTCTTGGTCTTATTTCTTTGTTATGAATAGGTCAAAATTCTCCTTTTTCTCTCAGAAAGAAATAATATTTTAAATGCTTTATATTTTTATTAGGGTTTATTATTCAAAAAAATCTTGATTTTCTTTCAGAACATCTATGGTAGTAGAATAGCCCAATTCAAAAATAGAATCTATATTGTTCATTCCGAAAACAGCATAGTCACTTAAGTTTTTTGGAGAGATAACTAAATCACATTCTTGAAATTTTCTTATGGATTCTGAGGCAGCTCTTATTTTTAGAGCTCTATCAGCCACACTATAGGAGTGTTTTAAGTCTTTAATACTGACCTTCCTAAGCGAATTGATGTAAACTCCTATTATTTTATCACAGTGTTTTTTTAAAGGTTCCACTGGAAAGTTATTTAGTATTCCGCCATCTATATAATAAGAACCATTGATTTCAGTAGGTGTGAAAACTCCTGGAAAAGATGCGGATGCTATTATGGGCTTTATAAGTTGTCCTTTGCTAAAAACTTTTAATGTTCCAGTTAAAATGTTTGTTGCAGGAATAAATAGCGGTTTTTGTAAAGTATCGAAATTATCTCTGGGGAAATAGACTTTAAGATCATCATAAAATTTTTCTGTATCTAAAAATCCAGGTTTATTAAATGCGAATCTTTTGGTATGGAAAACGGAGGTTGTCTTTAAGAAATTCAATATTTCAGACCAATGGACACCTCCGGCATATAACGCCCCAATTATGGCACCAACGCTAGTGCCAGAAACATGAGTTGGAGAAATATTATATTCTTCAAATGCTTTTAACACTCCAATATGCGCTGCTCCACGAGCTCCTCCACCTGAAAGTACCAAACCAATCCTAGTCATTTTCTAAATATAAACAACAAATTAATGGAAATAAAAATAATAAATATTCATATAATTCATTTTACTTAATTTTTGGGAGGATGGGTTCACTCGTTTAGATAAAGAGTGTGTAGAAAATCCTAATAGGGACGACGCTTCAAAACTTTGATCAAATGTGCATGTAACTTATTTAAATTTATTCGGATAAGATCTAAATTATAGTCTTGCTATAAAATAGGTGATATGATAGAAATCATTGTAAAATAAAGTTTCCAGATTTAACTTAGCTTTTTATGGTATGACCAGCTGACTTTGAGTTATAGCTTATAATACCTTTCTAGAGAATGAACTTAAATCCTATTACAATGAAAAACATATTGCTTCCAACAGATTTTTCTGAAAACGCTTTGAACGCTATAGAGTACGCTGTCCAGCTTTTCCAGGATGAAAAATGCACGTTTCATTTGCTCAACACATTTACACCCATTGCGTACAATATTGGAACATTTCATGACGGTTACTCTACCCTAATGTTGGAGGAAATCACCAGAAAGAATTCGGAAAGTGGATTACAGGAAATAGAGGATAAACTGAAAACTAAATTTAATAATCCGAAACATAGTTTTGAACGGTTGGCATGCTTCAATTTATTGACTGATGCAATTATAGCAACAGTTAAGGAACGCGATATTGATTTAATAGTTATGGGGACCAAGGGTGCAACAGGTGCCAAAGAAGTATTTTTGGGCACCAATACTATGTTTACCATTAAGAAAGCCCACTGCCCTGTTATAGCGGTACCAGAAGATTTTTTATTTAAAACAACCAAGGAGATTTTATTCCCAACAGACTTTAAGTTTTCTATGAAAAATGAAAATTTAAAATTATTAAAGTCAATTTGTACAAGTAATGAAGCACGACTTAATATTTTAAATATATACTACGGTCAGCCGTTGAATATGGATCAAGAGAGGGTAAAAAACCAATTGGAAGATTTGTTTAAGGATAACCCACATGTTTTTCATACAACAGAGGATGTTGATTTAGCAGAGGCTGTGGAACAATTTCAAATAAAACATGAAATCAATTTCTTGGTAATGATCCAAAACAAACATTCCTTTTTTGAAAACCTATTGTTTAAACCAGTTATAAAACAAATGGTATATCATACCAATGTGCCTTTCATGGTAATTCCTGCTGTGGAATTAATGAAGAATTAATTCTTATTTTAATTGACTGAAAGTTTTCTTTCTTGAATATCAGATAATGAAGAACTAGGATGCGTACATATTCACTTTTTGCAGTCTTTTTGTTATGCGTGGTTATCGTAGGGGTTGATGCGCTTTCTTTTTATTGGTTGCAATCAATTACAGATTTTATAGATTCTTCTGTTTTAAGAATAGGTATCAATATCCTCTTTTGGACGTTTACCCTTGGATTAGTCTCCGCTATCTTAATACTGAAAATTAAAATGGAAACTATACCGGTAACTAAAAGACAGACATTGATATCTTCATTGTATGGCTTAACCATTTCTTCTTTTATACCGAAAATATTATTTGTTATAGTTATAAGTATTTTATATTTTTCGAATTATATCTTTTCCGGAACATCTTCGCTGATTATAGTCCCAGCGGTGGGGCTAATAGCAGGATTTCTTCCTTTTTTTGTTATAGTATATGCTATTTCTAAAGCGGTCTATAAATTTAAAGTATATCGCGTTACGGTTCCTCATATAGATTTGCCTGAGAGTTTTGATGATCTTAAAATAGTGCATATTTCCGATTTACATCTGGGAAGTTTCGGGTATCGATATGGAATTTTGGAAAGAGCGGTAAATATCATAAATGAATTAGACGCAGACCTTATTTTATTTACAGGAGATCTAGTAAATAATTTTGCTTGGGAATTGAACGGCTGGGATGTGGTTCTGAAAAAATTATCTGCAAAAAATGGAAAATATGCAGTTTTGGGAAATCACGATTATGGAGATTATAGTAGTTGGAATTCCCCTGAAGAGAAAAACGAAAATTTTGAATCGATAAAACGTTTTTATGATTTAATAGATTTTAAACTACTTCTCAATGAAGGAACTATTATATCAAAAAACGAAGAATCTATTGCGATTTTAGGTATTGAGAATTGGGGACTTCCACCTTTTAGACAGGATGGTAATTTAATAAAAGCCTTGAATGAAGTTGAAGATATTCACTTTAAGATTTTGCTTTCACACGATCCTTCTCATTGGGATGCTGAAGTGATAAAATATACAGATATAGCCCTTACACTTTCAGGCCATACCCATGGGATGCAAGCTGGAATCAGTATTATGGGGAAACAATGGAGCCCCATCAAATACAAATACAAACGGTGGGCTGGATTGTATAGTTTAGGTAATCAGCACCTTTATGTTACAAGAGGATTGGGGTGGCTTGGATTTCCAGGAAGGCTAGGAATGCGGCCAGAAATAACTTTGATTAAGTTGAAAAAATTATAGTAATCAGTTTTTATAAGTGTGTTTTCGGTGATTGTAAAATTTCAAACTAATGATTAAACTTGGTTTGGTGACTCAAATCATACTTCTTAACCTAAACCAACACTATCTTTGGTTTTCCTATTTTTTTAAATGAATAAAGAAAACTCTATACTAACACGAGCTAAATCTTTCTTCGCCGAGATCGGCGATATGGGCTTATTTGCTGGTCGCTTCTTTAGAGAAGTTTTTAGTCCGCCTTTTGAGTTTAAGGAATTGCTTCGCCAATGTTATAATATGGGCAATCGTTCATTGTTATTGGTGGGTGTGACCGGGTTTATTTTAGGTCTCGTGTTTACACTACAGTCGAGGCCTACTTTGATGCAGTTCGGTGCGCAATCTTGGATGGCCTCTATGGTCAGTCTTTCTATTGTTCGCGAAATTGGACCTGTGATTATAGCGCTTATCTGCGCGGGGCGAATTGGTTCTGGAATAGGAGCAGAACTTGGATCAATGCGCGTGACCGAACAGATTGACGCCATGGAGGTGTCGGGCACGAACCCATTCAAGTATTTAGTGGTTACCCGAGTTGTAGCTACTACCTTAATGCTACCCTTATTGATAATAATGGGAGACGCAATAGCTCTTTTAGGTTCTGCCATTGTTGAGAATTTAAAAGGCGATGTATCTTTTACATTGTATTTTAACCAAGTCTTCAGCGCCTTAAAATTCAGTGATCTACTTCCAGCGACGGTGAAATCAGTTTTCTTTGGTTTCGCCATTGGTCTTGTTGGATGTTATAAGGGTTACAATTGTTCCAAGGGAACAGTTGGGGTGGGAGAAGCATCAAACTCTGCAGTGGTCTATATTTCAATGCTGTTATTCATTATTGATTTTATTGCAGTTTTTGTAACCGATATATTTTTCGAATTATAAATGGATCCAACAAAAAACATAAAACCCGTTCTAGAGATAAAAAACCTTCAAAAAAGTTTTGGAGACAATCATGTATTGAAAGGTTTCAACCTGAAACTTTTTGAAGGGGAAAACTTGGTGATTATGGGGAAGTCGGGCTCTGGTAAATCTGTAATGGTAAAATGTCTTGTTGGTTTGATTCAACCCGACAGTGGTAGTATCACAATAAAAGACCAGGACATTACCACAATGGGCCAAACGGAATTGGATTTGCTTCGCACTGAAATAGGTTTTCTATTTCAAGGAAGTGCGCTCTATGATTCAATGACTGTTAGAGAGAATTTGGAATTTCCTTTGCGCCGTCATAAAGATAAAATAGAGAATTTTCAAGGAACAGAGATTTTGGTGAAAGAAGCCTTGGAGAATGTGGGTTTGGTGCATGCGATAGACTTGATGCCTGCAGAGCTTTCGGGTGGAATGCAGCGCAGAGTAGCCATGGCTAGAGCATTGATATTGAAGCCTAAAATCATTATGTACGATGAGCCAACAACAGGATTGGATCCAATTACAGCTAAAGAGATTATCCAGTTGATGCGAGATATTCAAGAAAAATACCGTACTTCTTCGATCATTATTACACACGATGTGGATTGCGCGCGCGTGGTTTCAAATAGAATGATTTTGTTGGTAGATGGTATCAATTATGCCGAAGGGACTTTTGAAGAGCTTTCGAATTCGAACGAACCACAGGTTCAGGCATTCTTTAAAAACTAATATTATGGGAAAATCAACTTCACAAAAAATAAAGGTCGGTGTATTTATAGTGATCGGAACCGTTCTTCTTATTGCAGCCCTTTATTTTATTGGAAAAAAACAGCAGATGTTCACAAAAACCATTCACTTATATAGTGTTTTTCAAAATGTAAATGGTCTTATATTGGGGAACAACGTTAGATATTCTGGTGTAAATGTGGGCACGGTTAGCAAGATAGAAATGGTGGAGGAGGGAAAGATAATCGTGGAGATGTCTGTAGAACAAAAAATATCCACTTTTATAAAAAAGGATGCTATTGCTTCAATTAGTTCAGATGGTCTTGTGGGAAGTATGGTTGTGAATATCGAACCCGGTAAGGAACTTCAAGTAGCAACAGTAGTGACTAGAGATACCATTCAGTCATACAATGGCACAGGTACCGCTGATATGATGAAGACCTTAAATAAAACCAATGAAAATGCTGCGTTATTAACTGCTGATTTGTTGAAGATCACAAATCTAATTGTGGAAGGTAAAGGTACTTTGGGTGCATTAGTGAGTGATAGTTTGATGGCGCGGGATATAAAACAAGCTGCGGAAGAGTTAAGAAAAACTACTTCAGGCGCTACTCAGATAATTGCTAAAATCAATTCTATTGTCTCAAAAATAAATTATGACGAAAGTGCTGCATCCGTAATTTTAAGCGATACCGCTGCCTCATCTCAAATTAGAACCTTATTTGCCAATCTTGAAACATCTAGTGAAGATGTAAATGCGATGACCAAAAACTTGGATGATTATATAAAGGAATTAAAATCAGGTAAAGGAGCTCTTAATCATATTACTCAAGACGAATCTTTTGTAAGACAGATAGATTCTACAATGATCCAAATAAAAGAGGCTTCCGAAAAACTGAATCAAAATATGGAAGCCTTGCAGCATAACTTCTTCTTTCGAGGATTTTTTAAAAAACAGGAAAAACAGAAAAAGAAAGAAGCCAAGGAAAACTGATTTAAATTTGGTATTTTCGTTCTTTAAAAACCAACCAAAAATTTGCTGCATGCTCTATAATTTAAAAGAGAATTTTACCAATATTTTTGAAGACGAATTAATCGAGGAAATTAACCAAGTAGGCACTTTAAAAGAGGTAAAAGAAGGCGAAAAACTTATTGAAATCGGTGATTATGTGCGATCTATGCCGTTACTTATTTCAGGAGTAGTGAAAATTATGAGAGAAGACGATGATGGGGATGAGCTGTTGCTGTATTTCCTTGAGCGGGGCGATACTTGTGCCATGACTTTGACCTGTTGTTTGGGCCAAACCAAAAGTGAAATCCGTGCCGTTGCAGAACTCGATACCACGTTGATAATGATTCCCATCCAAAAAATGGAGGAGTGGACAGGGAAATATAAAAGTTGGCGCAATTTTGTGTTTCAGAGCTATCACGCACGACTAACAGAAATGCTTGAAACCATTGATAGTATCGCTTTTTTTAATATGGATGAGCGTTTGGTAAAATATCTTCAAAACAAACAAAAAGTTACAAACGATTCCTTGATTAATTCTACCCATCAGGAAATCGCTTATGAACTTCACACTTCACGTGTAGTGGTTTCCCGTTTGCTAAAGAAATTGGAATCCCTTGGTAAAATCGAACTTTATCGGAATAGTATCCAGATAATTTCACTTTGAAATAATTTTAAAGTTTTAGTTTTAAGCAGAATAGGAGTGTAACTTTTGTTACTGCAAAGATTATTGTTTAAATTTATTTTTGAAGTGTTTCAAACTAAACCATTTGATATGAAAGTATTTGCTACATTATTTTTGGTGTTTTTGCTATCAGCCTGTAACACTCATAATCAAAATGAGTATCTGGCAACTGTTGAAAATAGTGAATTCACTGAAGGGGAAATCATTCAGGAGCACCATGGGAAAAAATTGATGGAAAACAACTGCTACGTTTGCCACAATCCAAAAACTGCTGAAGAGGCTATAATTGCCCCGCCGATGATCGCCGTTAAAATGCATTATATTTCTGAAGATACTTCAAAAGAAGATTTTGTAAATGCAATGGTAGAATGGTCTAAAAATCCTTCCGAAGAAATATCAAAAATGCCTGGAGCTGTCAAGAAATTCGGATTAATGCCATATCAATTTTATCCTGAAGAAACCATCCGACAGATCGCAGATTATATGTATGAAAATGAGATTGAAGAACCAGTTTGGTTTGAAGAACATTATAACAAAATGCACGGTGACCGTCCAAAGATGAAGGGTAAAATGGCTGGAGGAAAAGGAATGGGCAAAAATCAAGTTAAAACTGTAGAACTTTCAACTAAGGAACGCGGAATGGATATGGCACAAACCACCAAAGCCGAACTGGGGAAAAACCTAATGGGGCAAATTCAAAAAAATGGAGTGATTGCTGCTCTCGATTTCTGTAATATTCAGGCAATGCCTATAACCGATAGTATGTCTACCGTTCACAAGGCCCATATTAGACGGGTTACTGACAAGCCTAGAAACCCCAAAAATAGAGCTAATCCAGCGGAATTAGAATATTTGGAAAACTTTAAAAAACAAGTTGCTACTGGTGGCGAGGTGAAGCCGATTATAGTAGAAATTGGAAATGAAACCGAATTTTATTACCCAATAGTAACCAATTCAATGTGTTTAAAATGCCACGGAACTCCCGGAAAGGAATTAGAAACACTTACATTATCAAAAATAAGGGAATTATACCCAAGTGATCAAGCTACGGGCTATAACGAAAATGAGGTTCGTGGAATCTGGAGTATTGAGTTTAGTGATTAGGCGATAGACCTGAGATATGGACATTATAACTGAAGTGAGATATGGTTAGAATAAATCTAGACGAATCGTTTTGGAGTGATAGATACGCCTCAGGTGAAACGGGTTGGGATATCGGTTATGTTTCTACGCCTCTGAAAGAATATATAGACCAGCTATCTAACAAAGATCTGAAAATATTGATTCCTGGTGGTGGTAATTCCTATGAAGCTGAATATTTGTTTAAAAAAGGATTCGCTAATATTTCAGTTATCGATATTTCGAGCTTTCCTCTTGAAAACTTACTGAAGCGGGTTCCTTCCTTTCCGAAGGAAAATTTACTACATCTCGATTTTTACGGATTAGAAGGAACTTATGATCTCATATTGGAACAAACTTTTTTTTGTGCACAGGATCCTATATTTCGAAAAAAGTACATTTCAAAAATGCACGAATTGTTGAAGCCTGATGGAAAATTGGTCGGGTTGCTTTTTAATATTCCTTTAAATGACAACAAACCTCCATTTGGTGGAAGTGAAAGGGAATACCGTTCTCTTTTTGAAGAAAAATTTATAATTGATGAAATGGAAACAGCTTATAATTCAATTCCGCCAAGGGCCGGTAATGAGCTTTTTATAAAGATGAGAAAGAGATAATCTTATTTTAAGATAAAATGCTCGATATGGACTTAGGGCTGTATGAATTAAAATTTGAGATGTTAGATTAGAGACAAATACATTTTTTAGAAGTGAGTGTTTATTGGTAGACGTAAGGTAACTTGTCTCATGGCTGAAGAGGCAAAACAGAGGCACGGAGGAGACTGGGTTCTTTTATTAGAGGCAAGTCTTATATCCAATGTCTCGCTTCTCACATCTCGCGTCTAATATCTATCAATCAAGCCTCGGTCCGTAGCAGAGATCTCCTGCGTAACCTAGACCTGGGACTATATATCCACGTTCATTGAGGGCGTCGTCCAAGGCTGCAATCCATAGATGCGTGTTTTTGGGAAAGATTATATCGGCGAGATTGATTCCGGGCTTTGCCCCAATTATGGAGATAATATGTATTTGTTTTGGCTTCCCGTGATTTTCCAAGGCTTTTAGAACATTTTCTAGTGTTTTTCCGGTTGCAAGCATTGGGTCGGCCAGAATCAAAGTCTTACCCTCAATGGAGGGGGAGGCCAAATACTTCACGTGCACCTCAAAGGCATCTCCTCCATCTGGATGGAATCTATAAGCTGAGATAAAAGCATTCTCCACCCCATCAAAATAGTTCAAGATACCTTGATGTAATGGTATTCCAGCTCTGAGAATGGAGCACAAAACTATTTCGGAACTGGGTACGTTGATAGTTTTTTCGCCTAAGGGAGTCTGTACCACCTTCGAGCTATATTCAAGTGTTTTACTCATTTCATAACTCAATATTTCCCCGATACGCTCAATATTTCTTCTGAAGCGCATGCTGTCTTTTTGGATCGATATATCGCGAACTTCCCGAATGTATTGGTTGATAAGGGAATTCTTTATGCTGAAGTCGTGGATAATCATAATTAAAATGATTTAGTACGAAGTTAAAATTTCCTGGTGACGAAAGAAATATTTCCCCCAATATATTTGCTTATATGTAACAAAAGTTACTGCTATCCTTTATTATTAGTTCCATTTTTGATTTATATAACTACTTCATTTCAATATGATTATTATCATATTTTAAGGTTGTCATTTGGAGTAACTTACAAATTTAAATCTCTTTACCATGGCGAAAATTGTAATATTAGGAGCGGGGATATCTGGACATGTAGCTGCATCCCATCTCAGAAGAAAATTGGATAAAACCCACGAAGTCGTGGTGGTTTCTCCAAATAGTAATTATCAATGGATTCCTTCAAATATCTGGGTAGGTATTGGCCGAATGAAATCGAAACAAATACTTTTTCCTTTAGCTCCTCTATATAAAAAGAAGGGAATTGATTTCAAACAGGCAAAGGTAGTGACCTTCCATCCAGAGGGTGATTCTGTATTAGACAAGCCCTTTGTGATTGCTGAGTATGTTTCAGAGGGGAAAAGGGGCGAAACAGAAAAGATCTCCTATGATTATCTGATAAATGCTACTGGCCCAAAACTCAATTTTGAGGCTACTGAGGGTTTAGTTCCTGGAACAAATAAAACCTATTCAGTTTGTACTTATACCCATGCTGATCATGCTTGGGAAGGATTGAGTGCGCTTATCGAAGAAATGAAGAAGGGTAAGAGGGCTAAGATCTTAGTGGGCACTGGCCACGCAAAAGCGACTTGTCAAGGTGCTGCTTTCGAATATATATTAAATGTGGAAAAAGAGCTTCGCAGACATAAGGTGCGCGATATGGCCGATGTCACATGGATTTCCAATGAATATAGACTTGGTGATTTCGGGATGGACGGGATGTTGATGAGTTATGGCAACAATATTATGAAGTCAAGTGAGATGATTGAGATGATCTTTGAAGATCGCGGTATTAAGTGGATATTGGGAGCTGGAATTACCAAAATTGAAGATGGAAAAGCCCATTATGAAAACTTAGATGGAGAATTTAAGAGTATAGAATATGATTTTGGGATGTTGCTTCCTTCTTTTTCCGGTCATGGATTTAAGGCTTTTGACAAAAGCAATGAAGATATTACTGATAAATTGTTTAAAGGTTTTATGATAGTAGATGCGGACTATACGTCTAAACCATATGAGGAATGGAAAGTTCAAGATTGGCCGGAGACTTATCAAAATCCCAGCTACAACAATATTTTTGCTCCGGGGATTGCTTTTGCGCCACCCCATTCTATTTCTAAACCTAGGAAAAGTCCAAATGGTACTGATATAACACCTTCACCACCGCGTACAGGTATGCCTTCAGGGATGACTGCCAGATTGGTGGCGGATAATATCATCGATAGTATTAAAAACCAAAAGGAAACACGACAACACAAAGGCTCTATGGGTAATATGGGTGCTGCCTGTATTGCATCGGCAGGTTTTGGGATGACTAAGGGCAGTGGGGTGAGCATTACCACATTTCCAATAGTCCCAGATTATATTAAATATCCAGATACTCAAGGTAGGAAATTAGGTAAGACTTTTGGTGACATTGGATTAGCAGGTCACTGGCTGAAACTCTTTCTGCATCATGCATTTATGTACAAGGCCAAAATGAAGCCGTTTTGGTATTTAATTCCTGAATAAGTTTTTTTTGGACGTGAGATTTGAGACGTATGATGTAGGACTCGACAAAAGGATTCGACTAATTTCGTTTATTTGAAATAAAAGCTTCTACGTAAGACAAAGGATATTAAGTCTTACTTCAAGTTCACAAATCGACTTTAAACACAATTATTAAACAGTATATAAACTTAAATCAGTAAAAATGACACAGACAAAGCGCATATCAAAAACCAAACGTTTTTTTATGACGAACCCCGTCATACAGTTTTTTAAATTTATCTATTTGAGCATTAAAATTATGTTCGTTGTAGCAGGTGGGCATGGGGGAACACGTGAACCAGGATACTAGGCTGATATTAATCAGTTTTTATACGGAAATTTTTATCTATTTTTGACCTTAAGTGAAAACTCTAATTGCCATATCGCTTTCCTTTCTCGTTTTTTTTCAAAGCGTAGGGTTCAGTTTGTCTGATATTCTTCTTCTGAACGATTTGGTGGAACACGCTAAGTATCACTCCGACGAATACGGAGATGACTTCTTTGCATTTTTTGAAAAACACTACGGGGATTTAAAATCAGAACACCAAAAGAATGATAAGGAAGAAAAGTCACAACACGAGAAACTTCCCTTTCAGCATAATAGTTGTAATCATTTATTGGCAGATGTAATTGTAATAGCCTATGAGTTTCCATTTGAAAAATCTGTAATTTCTTATACTGCAAACCCCCATTTTTATTACCAAGATCTTTATTCTTTTCTTGAAAGGACTTCAATCTTTCAACCCCCGAAAATCGCATAATTAAATAACAGTATTGTTTGGGAATCTTCTTTCCCATAAATTACTGTGATGGTTTGTATCATTTGAATTTTCAAATGGTTTGAAACCGAAAATCCTTGTTTCATTTATTCAACGCTGTCATTATAGCTGTTGAAATTCTTAAGGCTTTCATTTAATTATGTTATCAAAAATCATTCATTTCAGTATAAAAAACAAACTAATAATCGGGTTGTTCACTATTGTGTTGATAGGCTTTGGGGTGTATTCCCTCACACAGCTTTCCATTGGTGCCGTACCTGATGTCACCAATAACCAAGTACAGGTGATTACAACTTCCAGAAACCTCTCCACTCAGGATATGGAGCAGTTTATAACCTATCCGGTTGAATTGGAAATGGCTAATTTGCCGGGTGTTAAGGAAATACGTTCCACTTCAAAATTTGGACTTTCCGTAGTCACCATAGTTTTTGAGGAAGATATGGGGACATATCTGCCTAGGCAGCTAATTGCTGAAAAAATTAAATCGGCTGTTGACAATATACCCGAAGGATTTGGCACTCCCGAAATGGGGCCGATTACTACTGGTCTTGGAGAGATTTATCAATACATTCTCGATGTAAAACCAGGTTTTGAGGATAGATATTCAACTACAGATCTCCGGACAATACAAGATTGGATTGTTAAAAGACAGCTCTCAGGGATTCCTGGCGTAGTAGAGGTAAACACTTGGGGCGGGCATTTAAAGCAATATGAGGTAGCAATAAACACCAATAAGCTTCATTCGATGAACATTACCGCCCAAGACGTTTTTACGGCTTTGGAGAAAAACAATAGCGTTTCTGGTGGTGGTTATATAGAAAAGGAAAATCAGGCATATTTTATAAGGGGAGAAGGCTTGGTTTCTACGTTGGAAGATATTGGGAATATTGTAGTGAGAAGTGAAGGTGGTTTTCCTGTTTTCATTAAGGATATTGCGAATGTCCAATTTGGAAGTGCCCCACGATTTGGTGCCATTACTGGTAATGGGGAAGGTGAAAAAGTACTTGGCCAAGTAATGATGATAAAAGGTGGCGATTCCAATAAAGTGATTAATGCGGTACAAGCGAGAGTGGCAGAGATTTCAGAATCCTTGCCAGAAGGTGTTTATATTAATCCATTTTTGGACAGGAGTGTTCTAATTTCAAAAACAACTTCGACGGTAGCAGAAAACCTGATTCTAGGAATTCTAATTGTGATTTTCGTGGTTGTTCTTTTACTTGGAAATTTTCGCTCAGGCTTGGTGGTGGCATCGGTTATACCTCTTTCCTTATTATTTACGCTTTCCATGATGTACCTATTTAAAATTGATGCCAACCTGATGAGTTTAGGAGCAATTGACTTTGGGATAATCATTGATGGCGCGGTAATTATTGTTGAATTTGTCGCCTTTCAGATTAATAAAAATGCGTTCAAAATTAATGCGCTTTCTAAACATAAAAGCCAACATGCAAAAGATATTATCACTGAAGATAGTGCTTCAAAAATGATGAATGCGGCGATTTTTGGGCAGTTGATTATTTTGATTGTATTTATACCAATTCTTTCGTTAAGCGGCGTAGAAGGAAAGATGTTCCGACCAATGGCTATGACGTTTAGTTTTGCCTTAATGGGAGCTATGATATTGTGTTTTACCTACGTTCCTGTAGCAGCTGCCTTATTTTTGAAACCTACCACGGTATCGTCTAAAAATATTTCTGTTCGCATAATGAACTTTGTAAATCGTCTTTACGATCCCACAATTCGTTGGGCTTTGGGAGCGAAAAAGATAGTTTTAGGATTAGCCGGAGTTATTTTAATTGGAACGATATTTTTATTCACGCAGATGGGAGGAGAGTTCGTCCCTACTCTGGACGAAGGTGATTTCGTAATTCAACCAATATTGAAAACGGGGACGTCATTAAGTAACACTATAGAAACCACCACACAAATAGAACAGATTTTGATCAAAAACTTCCCGGAAGTGGATCAGGTGGTCAGCCGTATTGGCGCGGCCGAAGTACCTACAGACCCAATGTCTATGGAAGAGAGCGATGTCATTATCACTTTAAAGCCCAAGAAGGAATGGGTTTCCGCTAAGACTAAGAATGAATTGGCCGATAAATTTAAGGAAGCACTTGCTGTTATTCCTGGGATGGAAGTAGAATTCACCCAGCCCATAGAAATGCGTTTTAACGAGCTTATTACTGGTGTTCGAGCAGATATTGCTATTAAGATTTTTGGGGAGGATCTAGATGTCCTTAGCAGCAAGGCAAACGAAATTAAGAAACTAATTGAAAATGTTGAAGGTGCTGATGATATTATAGTCGAAAAAGTGGTAGGACTACCTGAGATGAATGTAAAGTTTGATCGATCGAAGGTGGCACGATATGGTCTTAATATTGAAGACTTGAACAAAATGATTTCCATGGGGTTTGCAGGAATGATAACGGGTAGTGTTTTTGAAGGAGAAAAACGTTTTGACCTGGTAGTTCGTTTGGATGAAAACAACCGACAAGACATTTCCAATCTTCAAAATTTATATGTTGACACCCCAACTGGGGAAAAAATACCATTACGGGAGTTGGCGGATATAAAATACTCCAAAGGCGCAGCACAGATTTCCCGTGATCAAACCAAGCGTAGGATTGTGGTTGGAATAAACGTTCGTAATCGAGATTTGCAAAGTGTTGTGGACGATGTGCAAGAACTTATCAATACTAATGTCAAACTTCCAGTAGGTTATACTATCGATTATGGTGGGCAGTTTGAGAATCTTCAGAGCGCAAAAGATAGATTGCTTATAGCTGTTCCAGTTGCGTTGTTGTTGATTTTTGTCCTGCTTTATTTTGCCTTTAATTCCGTAAAGGAAGCACTCATGATTTACTCTGCGATTCCTTTAGCAGCAGTGGGTGGAGTGTTGTTTCTATGGCTGCGCGACATGCCGTTTAGTATTTCAGCGGGAGTTGGTTTTATCGCATTATTCGGGATTGCGGTCTTAAATGGAATTGTTTTGATAGAACATTTTAAAGAATTAAAAAAGGAAGGGATGAAAGACAAAAAAGAGTTGATTATCCAAGGTACAAAAGATAGATTACGCGCTGTTTTACTAACGGCAATGGCTGCTGCCCTTGGGTTTCTACCAATGGCAGTTTCCTCAAGTGCCGGAGCAGAAGTACAACGTCCATTGGCAACTGTGGTAATTGGGGGGTTAATAACGGCTACTATGTTAACCTTGATTGTATTGCCTGTTCTGTTTTCGATTTTTGATTCAGATAAAAAAAGTAAGAGGAGAAAAGGGATAAGAAAAACCATACCTATTTCTGTGATTCTATTACTTCTCGGGTTTTCAGGATTTGCACAGCAACAACCTCTAACCCTTGAGCAATTGCAACAAATTGCTTTGGAAAATAACCTTGGTTTAAAAGCATCACAACTGCAAAGAGATGAAGCCGAGGCTTTTATTGGGAGTGCTTTCAGCCTTGATAAGACGCACGTATTCTATGAATATGATGAAAACAATATCGCGCCAAACAATCTTCCGCTTGATGTATTTGGAGTGCAACAGGATATCCTTTTCCCCACGGTATATTTCGCAGGGAAAAAGGTGAACCGCCAACGCTATGAAATGCAAAGAAGTCAACACGAAGTTCAAATCAGGAAAATAAAAGGAATTGTAGCAGCTGCTTATTATCAATTTCAATATGAAAGTAATAGGTCAGCGATTTATAGAGAGTTAGACAGTCTGTATAAAAACTTCGCACATTCTGCTCAGCGTAGATTTGAACTTGGCGAAACCAATTATCTAGAAAAAATAACTGCTAGGGCAAAGCAACGTCAATTGGAGACAAATTATCGGCAGAGTATGGAAGATGTGCAAATAGCTTTTGAAAAGTTGAAGACCGTTATACAATCTAGGGATAGCTTGAAGATACAAATGGAGGCTTTGGATAAGATCGATCTGTCAATGGAAAACTTGGCTTCTCATCCTGCATTGGAATACTTTCAGAATCAAACAGATTTCTACCGTGCAAAGCGAAATCTGGAGCAGCAGCAATTGTTGCCGGATATCGGTTTTTCATATTCTTTGGGTAGTAATTCCACATTAAATGAGAATCTGTATAAATATCAGATTGGCTTGAAGATTCCGTTATTTTTTGGAGGTAACGCTTCCAAAATAAAAGCTTCTAAAATAGCAGTAGAAATAAGTGAACAACAAGCAGAGGATTTTAAACTCCATATTAATTCAAAGCAGGTACAACTAATGAGAGAACTTTCCAAATATGAGGAAGCACTTCAATACTACCAAGAAGAGGGGAAGTCCCTTGCCGAGGAAATTTTAAAAACTGCAAATGGGAGTTTTAAAAATGGGGAGATTGACTTCTTCCAATATATACAAAGTCTTGAAAATGTTTATGAAATTGAATTGCAGCATTTGGAAAATCAAAACAATTACAACCAAGCGGTAATCGCTATAAACTATTTAACATTTTAAAATATTAGTTATGCATTATATAAAATCATTATTGTTGCTTTTATTCTTGGTTTTTGCCTCTTGCAACAATTCGAAAACTGAGGAAAATTTATCTAGTGTTTCTGTGGAGGAAAATACAACAGGAACGATATATCTTTCCAAGGCGCAATTTGAAAATGCGAAAATGGAGATAGGTCAACTCTCTGAGAAACCCTTTGCAGAAACCGTACATAGCAGTGGAACGATAGATGTGCCGCCACAAAGCCGCGCTGTGATCAGCGCCTTCTCAGGGGGATATGTTAAAAGTACTCCTTTGCTTGTTGGGGATAAGGTTTCAAAAGGACAGCTTTTGGTGACTATTGAAAACCCTGAGTTTATCGCGATGCAACAGAGTTACCTAGAGACTGTGGCGCAACTCTCTTATCTAAATTCTGAATACGAGCGACAGAAGATTATGATGGATGAAAAAATCACTTCCCAAAAAAGCTTTTTGAAAAGTGAAAGTGAATATAAGACAGCATTGGCTCGTAGCAATAGTTTAAAGAAAAATCTAGAAATGCTGAACATAAGCCCTGCATCGGTTGAAGCAGGAAATATTGTTTCACAAGTCAATATCTACAGTCCGATTAGCGGTAATGTAACTCAAGTTTTTGTGAATACAGGAACTTATGTTTCCTCGGCTGATAAGATTATGGAGATAATGAACACAGATCACATTCATTTAGAATTGAAAATATTTGAAAGGGATTTGCTACAACTTAAAAAGGGACAGGAAATACTATTTACAGTTCCCGAGGCTTCGAAAGAAGTTTTTAAGGGAGAGGTGCATTTAGTTGGAACTTCAATAGATCCCAATTCCAGAATCGCGATGATTCACGGGCACATTGATGAAAAGGATGAGGCTAATTTTACCGCTGGGATGTTTGTGGAAGCTAACATAGTTACTGGTACTACCACATCTTTGGCTTTGCCCGAGAACGCCGTTGTGGAACAGGAAGGGAAACATTACGTGCTGATGTTAGAAAGTGAAGATACTAACGGATTTAATTTGCATCCAATGGATGTAAAGGTTGAAGCCAGTTATAATGGATTTACAAGCTTTAAGACCTCATTACCTATGGATGGGAAGTTTTTGACGAAAGGTGGCTTTGTGTTGTTGCAGGAAGAAGATGGGGGAGGGCATTGATGGAGATGAAATTGAACTTGAAAATGAACTAAGTTGATTTAAAATACGGAATGAGAACTGCGACTTGGTATACCTACACTTTAAACAGGCGGGTTTACGAGGGGACTTAAAATTAATAAGAATTATGAAAACAACAAATTATCCCAGAATCTACCGAATTATCCATTGGACAATAGCGGTTACTTTTATGCTTTTACTGATAACAATCTTTTTAAGATTGACTTGGATGAATAAGAATAATATGGCTGATATCATTCAGAATTATCTGAATAGCACAGATCAATCTCTTTCGCGGGAGCAGATAGTGGCAATGGCGAAGCAAATACGAAAACCAATGTGGGACTGGCATATTTATTTAGGTTATGTTTTAGTTGGATTATTTAGTATTCGCTTTACACTTCCCTTGTTTGGAACGATGAGGTTTCAAAGTCCTTTTGCCAAAGAATTAACGACCAAGCAAAGGTTTCAAAAATGGACTTATATCATATTTTATATATGTGTTGTAGGTTCTTTGGTTACGGGTCTTTTGATTGAATGGGGGCCGAAAGATTGGACTAAATCATTGGAAGAGGTGCACGTGCTGGGTATTTATTATTTGGTGGCGTTTATTGTACTTCATATAGCGGGGATTATAATTGCGGAACTTACGGATCATAAGGGGATTATTTCTCGGATTATAAATGGAGGAGATCGCTAGTTAGTGTTCAGTGGTCAGTGTTTTTCCCGGTATTTGTATTAGATGATATAGAGGAGCTCAGGCGATATTTTTATGTTGAATAAGGAATGCTTTAATGATTAATAGCGTTTTGTTCTATATTTGAAATGGCTAACATTTTTCTCAAAATTTATAGAATAATGCAGAATGATAATATATTAAAACAAGTAACTTTCATTAAAGAAATTGACAAGTTAAAATACATTCAACGAAAAACTAAATTATTCAACAGCGACAGACACGAAAATGACGCTGAACATAGTTGGCATCTAGCAATGATGACAATCGTATTGGCAGAATATTCGGACGAGCAAATTGATGTCCTTAAAGTTTTGAAAATGGTTTTAATTCACGACATAGTTGAGATTGATGCTGGCGACACTTTTATTTATGATGCTACAAAAAGCCACACAAATACAGAAGAAGAACTTATTGCAGCGAAACGAATTTTCGGACTTTTACCAATTGAACAGGCTGAAGAGTTTATAGCGATTTGGGAAGAATTTGAAGAAGGTATTACAGATGAAGCAAAGTTTGCAAGGTCAATGGATAGGTTTGAACCCTTGCTACAAAATACTTCAAATGATGGTGGAACTTGGTCGGAATTTAATGTGCCATATCAAAAGGTTTATGATAAAAAAATGGAAATTAAAAACGGATCAAGAGCTATTTGGGACTACGCCGAGAATTTAATTAACCAAAGTGTGGAAAGAGGTATTCTAAAAAAGCAAATTGACTGATTGAAAGGAAAAAGTATTACTAAAATCGGTTTAGTGGTATGATGTGTTTAGAGCTAAGTCAGGTTCAGTTTTTCAAAGCAAGTTTTTTAACAAGCCTATCCGCAAACATTTAGGCGAATTACGTAATATGAATAAAATTGTATTAATTACAGGAGTAAGTAAGGGAATAGGATACGCTCTAACCAAGAAGATGTTGGATGAAAACTTCTTTGTTATTGGCACAAGTCGAACAGGAATAATTAAAGACTTCGAGGGTAGGAATTTTTATTCTTTGGAATTGGATCTTTCAGATCCATTAAGTATCGAGAAAGCTCACAAAAAGCTTTTTGAAAAATTTAAGTACATTGATATTTTAATTAATAATGCTGGAATCGGACCAGATTTAGACACATCTAGGCCTGAAAGAGATTCTTTCAATCTCACATTTGATGTCAATGTATCCGGAACTGTATTTTTCACCGAAGCATTGATTGAATTAGTTAGTGAAAATGGAATGATACTAAATATATCTTCTAGAATGGGCTCAATCGATTTTTGTCAAAGAGATGATTCAGTTGCCTATAGAATGTCGAAAAGTGCCTTAAATATGTACTCCAAAATTCTAGCGAACAGATTGAAAGATAAAATTAAAGTTGCGGCTGTTCATCCTGGGTGGGTAAAAACTACAATAAGAGAAGATAACATTAAAAATGGGACTGTGACGCCTAGGGAATCTGCAGAAAATATTTTCAACTTTCTAAGTAACGGCTTTGAAAGCGGTATATTTTGGAATTCTGAAGATGGAACTGAACTTTTATGGTAAAAGTGATTAGCAAACTCTTTAATACATTTAGAAGTAACGAAATTAAATAGAAACTCGTTTTAGGAAATCTATGACAAACGATAAAACAACTGAAGAAGTAATAGTTCAAAAGCAACTAGATGCGTATAATCAAAGAGACTTAGACAAGTTTTTGTCTACTTATTCTAATGAAATTGAGATATATAATTTTCAAGAAAGCAAGCCTTTTATAGCTGGAATAGAAAATTTGAGGGAAGTCTATTCTGAAATTTTTAATACCTCCCCTAACTTAAATGCTTCTATCAGAAATAGAATCGTATTTGACAATAAGGTAATCGATCAAGAGGAAGTGACTGGAAGAACAGGAATTGAACTTCTAAAAGTTATTGCTATATATGAAGTGGAATTAGATCTAATTTTAAAAGTCACCTTTATCCGGGAGAAATTATAAACGATTCCCCAATGCTATTCTAGGTATATGAATTTGAAGCCCCTTTTTCTTTTTTTTGTTTTCTTTATTACGCCTTTGCTTATGGTTTCCCAAGAGCGAGAAACTATTCTTCTAACCGAGGATTGGAAATTTCAAAAAGGGGAAAATGCCAATGCATTTCAAAAGCAGTTCGATGATTCGAAATGGGAAACAGTTATGGTGCCACACGATTGGGCAATAAAGGGCCCTTTTGATAAAAACATCGATGCGCAAGAAGTTACTATTTCGCAAGACGGTATTTACGTCCCTTCAAAATTAACGGGAAGAAGCGGGGCGCTACCTTATGTTGGGGAAGCTTGGTATCGAAATACGTTTTTGGCTTCTGATTTTGACGACACAAAAAAGGCCATTATCCTTTTTGAAGGTGCTATGAGTGAACCAAAAGTTTACATAAACGGACAGAAGGTGGGAGAATGGAATTACGGCTACAACTATTTCTACTTTGATATTTCGGAATATATAAATCCAAGCGCTGAAAACAGCATTGCGGTCCATCTTTCAAATGTTGGTTTATCCTCTCGTTGGTATCCTGGGGCAGGTTTGTACCGCAATGTTAGCCTTATAATTAAAAACAAAAACAGTATCGATCAATGGGGAAGTTTTATTACTACGCCCTATATATCCGATAATCTCGCTAAGGTAAATATCAAAACAAAAGTTTCAGGAGAAAATCTTACGCTCCTCATAAGAATACTGGATGCTAATGGAAAGGAGGTGGCTTCATCCAAAACTGACCAATCTTTCAATAATGAATTTGATCAAAACATAGCAGTTACAAACCCCGAGCTTTGGAGCGTAGATTCTCCCTATTTATATAAGGCTGTTACAGAAGTCTATAAAGACAATCTGCTACAGGATACAACGACAACAAAATTTGGGATTCGGGACATTAAATATGAACCAAACAAAGGCTTTAGCCTTAATGGTAAAGTCACCAAGTTTAAAGGTGTTTGTTTACATCACGATTTAGGACCGCTTGGAGCAGCTGTTAACAAAGCTGCACTTAAAAGACAGCTACTTATTTTAAAAGATATGGGTGCAAATGCAATTCGAAGTTCCCATAATATGCCCTCTCTTGAACAATTGGAGTTATGTGATGAAATGGGATTTCTATTTTTGGCCGAATCGTTTGATGAATGGGCAGAACCAAAAGTAGAAAATGGATACAATCGCTTTTTCGAAACTGATGTAGAAAAGGATATTGTAAACCTTGTTCGCGCTACTAGAAATCACCCCTGTATTGTTATGTGGAGCGCGGGCAACGAAGTGCCAGATCAATTTGGTGCTGTGGGTGCCAAGAGAGCCAAAATGATTCAAGACATTTTTCATAGAGAAGATCCCACTCGGCCAGTAACAGTAGGAATGGATCAGGTGGCCGCAACTATGGAATCTGGATTTGGAGCGCTGTTAGATGTCCCTGGATTAAACTATCGCACTTATCTTTACGATGAGGCCTATGAAAAATTTCCTCAAGGAATTATTTTGGGCTCTGAAACTGCTTCTACAGTAAGTTCTAGAGGAATTTACAAGTTTCCTGTGGTGGAAGCTCAAATGAAGCAATATGCGGATTACCAATGTTCGTCTTACGATTTGGAGTATTGTAGTTGGTCAAACATTCCAGATGTAGATGCTGTTTTACAAGATGACAATGCTTGGGTGATTGGAGAGTTTGTTTGGACGGGATTTGACTACTTAGGTGAACCAACACCCTATTACACAGAATGGCCATCAAGAAGCTCCTATTTTGGGATTATGGACCTTGCAGGTTTACCTAAAGATCGTTTCTACCATTATCGCAGCAGATGGAATACAAAGGAGGAAACCTTGCACATCCTCCCGCACTGGAACTGGGAAGGTAAAGAGGGTGATACTATTCCTGTATTTGTTTATACCAATTATAATTCGGCAGAATTGTTTCTAAACGGAAAAAGCTTAGGTATTCAAAAAAAGAATAATGCCACCTCACTAAACAGGTATCGACTTATGTGGATGGATGTTATCTACGAACCGGGAGAGCTCAAGGTGGTTGCTTTTAATGATGAAGATATAACGGTGGCAGAAAAAAGTATTCATACTGCTGGAGAACCATATCAATTAAAACTAAACGCAGACAGAACGCTATTGGAAGCCAATGGCACAGATTTATCCTATATCACAGTTTCTGTAGTGGATAAATTAGGATATGAATGTCCTACGGCCACGAACAAATTAAAATTTAAGGTGACGGGCAATGGAACTTTTCGTGCGGTTTGTAATGGGGATGCAACCTCTCTTGAGATGTTCCATTTACCAACAATGAAAATGTTTAGTGGAAAACTTGTTGTTACTGTTCAGGCAAGTAAGGAAGCTGGGGATATTAAATTATTGGTGGAAGGAGCTGGACTGAAAAATGCGGAGATCTTTTTAGAGTCTCAAAAATTATAAAGGTTTACTACAAAGAATTGTGGTGAGAAAAACATCTTTTTCTTCATTATCCCCAAAGTTTTTGGAATTGACCCTATTATTCTAGGCTTACAAACAGAGAAATTGAAACTCTAAACTTTTTTGTATTAAGGTATTTTTTGATGGTATGCGTTTTAGCATAAAGCTGAATGTGTAGTTTTTTCTATATTTGGGAATATAAACAACTGGGATTGCTGTAAATATGCAATATAATATCATTCCTAAGTTGTATTCTAATCGCCATCACTCACTAAAAACAGAAACAAATGCCAAACTCTATTCGCTATCTATTCATAGTATTACTTGCCTTTAGTTGCAACAAGGCTGTTGTCTATAACGATCCAATCCCAAAACACGATACTTATACAATTTCTTCAAATATTGTTAATGAAGACAGAGTAATTAATGTTTGGACTCCACCGATTTATGAGCAATCAACGGATAGTTTATCGGTATTATATATGCCAGATGGTGGTATTAAAGAAGACTTCCCACACATTGCAAATACTTTGGCGGAGTTGATAGCAGAAAACAAAATCCCTCCATTTATTTTGGTTGGTATTGAGAATACGGAACGTGGAAGAGATTTATATGGACCTACGAAAGTTGCGTACGACTTAAAGCACGTTCCTAATGCAGGTGGTTCTGCCAATTTTAGGAAGTTTATAAATGACGAATTATTTCCTTTAATAAATGAAAAGTATCGAACTACAAATAAAAAAGCACTAATTGGTGAATCTGCCGCTGGATTATTTACAGTGGAAACTTTTCTTTTAGCTAGTGAAATGTTCGACTATTATATTGCCATGGATCCTTCCTTGTGGTTTAATGAACAATACTTAGCGAAAAATTTCGATAGTTTGTTAAAAGAAAATGATTACAAAATGAAAAAGCTTTGGTTTGCAGGGTCTGGAGCAAGTGACATTTCATCATTTACCCAGCAATTAGAAGAGAAACTAAAAAATTCAGACACAAATTTAACTTGGAAATATTCAGACGAACCCGAAGAAAAACATAACACTATATTCCGAGCAACTAAGGAAAAGGCATTAATTTGGACTTTGAACAATAACGAATGAAAAGAAAAAACTGAGGTAAAGAACAAGCATTTTCTTAATGATAATTTTATTTAGGCTTACAGATCTGAAATAGGGTCTGTAAGCTTTTTTATTTGAGTCTTAATCATTTTATCATCAATCCAGAATAATATAATTTTCTATAATTAAATTGTACCAAAGCAATAAAAATCATAATCACTACTTTACTTTTACACCCAGAATCAATTATATTGCCTGCCTTTTTTCTTCTTGAGGGAGTCAATATCAAGTAAAATAATAACGAAGTGAATAAGGAAAATGCAGGCACTTGTTGGACTATTTGTCCTGATTGTCTTGGGCGTGGGAAAAAGAGCAAGAGGCTTCGTAAGAAAGAGCGACTTCGTTATAAGATGGCACTCGATCAATTTGAAAAAACGAAGGGCGAAGAGGTGGAGCCCGTTCGTCCTAAGGGGCATCTATATTCTTGCTTGAAGTGTGGCGGATCTGGGCTGGTTCCTGCTGCTAGCCATCCTATCGCTGACAGGGTACATTATCCACACGTAGCTATTATTGGGAGTGGCATAGGAGGCGTGGCTCTCGCAGTGGCTTGTTTGCACCGCGGAATCCCTTTTACACTTTATGAACGCGATAGCGGCTTTGATGTTCGATCTCAAGGCTACGGACTTACTTTACAACAAGCTAGTAAAGCGATTGAGGGCTTTGGGATTTTCTCCTTAGGAGAAAGCGTAATTTCAACAAGACACGTGGTCCATACTACGGATGGCAAAGTGATAGGGGAATGGGGGATGAGAAAGTGGATGCAGGCAGATGCGAAACCTTTTTCGAAGCGCACCAATGTGCATATCGCACGGCAAGCTTTGCGCTTAGCGTTGCTTGAACAATTGGATGGACATGAGGCTGTGCAATGGGGCCATCAATTAATAAATTTTAAAGAAGATGAGGACGAAGGGGTAGCCCTTAGCTTTCAAGTGGGCGGAGAGATGATAACCGCCAAGGCAGACCTTGTGGTTGGCGCCGATGGGATTCGCAGTACAGTGCGGAGGTTGCTGTTTGGGGAGGAGATTAGCCCTTTACGGTATCTTGGGTGTATTGTGATCCTGGGTATTTGTCCGTTGGCTGCTCTCGAAGGTGTCGAGAGTTCTTTGCTCGACTCGGCTACGGTATTTCAAACGGCCAATGGGAAGGAGCGGATTTATATTATGCCGTATGCGAACGACTCAGTAATGTGGCAGCTAAGCTTCCCGATGCTAGAAGAAGACGCTAAAGTGTTAAGTGCTCAAGGAGCTCAAGCACTCCACGAAGAAGCGTGCAGAAGGACTCAGTGGCACGATCCTATTCCTCAGATATTAGCGGCGACTCTGGAAGATCAGGT
The DNA here is from genome assembly GCA_034675805.1 of Aequorivita sp. GTDB lineage: Bacteria > Bacteroidota > Bacteroidia > Flavobacteriales > Flavobacteriaceae > Aequorivita. The sequence continues at coordinate 3,252,425 of JAUCCX010000001.1, forward strand.
TTCTGGCTATCCTGTATATGACCGAGAATTACTCAAGCCAGAATTATTGGAGAAAGGAGGTCCAGTTACTCTCATAGGAGATGCGGCTCACCCTATGAGTCCGTTTAAAGGACAGGGGGCGAATCAGGCGTTGCTAGATGCATTGGCACTAGCTCGGGGGATCTCAAGAGGATGCAGACCATTATCTCAATGGAGAGTAGTTGGATTGAGGGAAAGTGTATTAACCGAGTTTGAAGTAGAGATGCTAGATCGCAGTGCTACCAAGGTGAAAGATTCAGCAGAGGCAGCACAGTTTCTGCATTCTGAAATCGTGCTGTATGAGGGTGATGAGCCGAGGGGACGGTGTTTAAAGCGATCTCATCAATAGCCTCACCCAACATCAACCAGTTCCTCACTATTTCTCATTGTTTTATAATTCTGTGATATTTTTATGATCGCTGATTCGTGATGAAGGTTTCAGACGGTAGGTGGTGTAATCATAATATTCACATCTTCCCAATATTAATGATTCTAATGCAAAGACTTATCGCGGGAAAAATCTAAGGCTGCGTTGGTGAGGTGAGGGTTTCAAAGAGTCAATTCCTTAAATATCTTCTTGGAAAGTTTCAGATAGTAAAAACAAAACATATCGAAAATCTGAATTGCATTGTTTATCTTTAAGAAAACTTATTTTGAAGATTCAAATGAAGTATTTCTCTTTAAAAATATTCTTTGTTATACTGGGCTTGGCGTTTAGTAGCTTGGTCTATGCACAGAAGGTAGTAGTCTTAAACTTAAACGATCCCATTTATCCTTCAACGGCGGAATATATTAACAGCGGACTTGACAGGGCCGCCGAAGAAAATGCCGCCTGTGTGGTGCTAAAAATCAATACACCTGGGGGGTTGATGAAGCCTACGAGGGAGATGGTGGGTAAAATAATGAACTCATCCATTCCCGTTATTTCTTTTGTTACACCTTCTGGTGGGCATGCTGGTTCTGCGGGGGCGTTTATTGCACTGGCTTCAAATATCACTGCGATGAGTCCCGGATCGAATATTGGCGCTGCTCATCCTGTTTTGGAAGGTAGAATTCCAGATTCTATTATGAATGCGAAGATGACAGAAGATGCATCAGCTTTTATACGCTCTATTGCGGAACACAGAGGAAAAGACACAACCTTGATAATGCAGATGGTCACCAATAGCCGATCATTCTCAGCTGAACAAGCGTTAAGGGATGGTATAATTGATTTGCAAGCTAATAACCTCAATGAATTGCTTAATAAAATAGATGGGAGGACGGTTCGTCTAAATTCTGGAAAGAATATAATTCTTCATACTGCCTCGGCGGATGTGGAAACTGTAGAAATGGGGCAGAAGCTAAGGTTTTTGACTTATTTGAGTGAACCTAATTTGATGTATGTGTTTTTAATAATGGGGTTGATGGGTTTATTTTTTGAATTTAGCAATCCCGGAGGTTTGGTGCCCGGTATAATCGGTTTAGTTTCTTTGATATTAGCAGGTTTCGGTATGTCTGTTTTACCGATTGATTTTACGGGCTTGGCGTTAATCATCGTGGGGATTATCCTTTTTGTGTTAGAAATAAAAATTCAGAGCTATGCTTTATTATCCATCGGTGGGGTAATTTGTTTATTTTTAGGATCTATGTTTTTAATTGATGAAACTCCTTCTATAGATGTGCTTTATATTTCTTGGTCTGTCCTTATAACTTCAGTTGTAGTGATTTCGGCTTTCTTTATTTTTCTTGTATTTTTTGGTGTTAAAGCTCAATTCGCCAAGAAAAAAACGGGTATTGAAGCCCTAGTAGGGGTTAGAGGGATTGCAATGGAAGCTCTTTCACCAGAAGGAAGAGTAAGAGTAAACGGTGAATTTTGGAATGCTGTTGCTGAGGCGGGAGCTATAGAAGCCAAAACTGAGATAGAAGTTGTTGCGATTAATCAATTTAAACTCACCGTTAAAGCCGTACCTTTAATAACTAATTAAAAATTCAATTGTTATGGTTCCAATTTATGTTATAATATTTTTCGTTGTTCTCGTTTTACTCAGTTCAATAAAAATTCTAAAGGAATATGAACGCGCGGTTGTATTTAGGTTAGGAAGAGTTACACAAGGTGGAAGCAAAGGGCCGGGGCTTATTATCCTTATTCCTTTTATTGATAAAATGAAAAAGGTGACCTTGCGAACCATTGTTCACGACGTGCCTACTCAAGATATTATTTCACTGGATAACGTTACATTGAAAGTAAATGCAGTTGTATATTTTCGGGTAGTTGATGCTGAAAAAGCGACTATTGAAGTAGAAGATTACTTCTATGCAACATCACAGCTTTCCCAAACCATTCTTCGGAGTGTTCTGGGGCAATCAGAATTGGATGATATTCTTTCTAAACGAGATAAATTAAATCTACAGTTGCAAGAAATTATCGATGCGCATACAGATCCTTGGGGCGTTAAGGTTTCAACTGTTGAAATTAAGCAAGTGGATTTGCCACAAGAAATGCAAAGAGCTATGGCAAGACAAGCGGAGGCCGAAAGATACAGAAGAGCGAAAGTAATAGCCGCAGAAGGAGAATATCAAGCCTCTCAGAAATTAACGGATGCTGCTGAAGTATTATCTAGGCAACCTAGTGCTTTAACGCTTCGTTATCTGCAAACCTTAACTGAAATTGCAGCTGAAAATAATTCTACTACTCTTTTCCCAATCCCTATTGATCTGTTTAAACCTTTTATGGAGAATATGGCTAAGAGCCCGGAGGTGATTAAACAGATGACGAGTCATAAGGGTGCTGACACTAATAAAAAGAATTTAGGACCGTCGGATTTGTGAGGCTGATGATGCAGCAGTATTCAGTGGCGGTTGGCAGTTGTGTTTAAGGAAGGTCGTCTAATGTTTTAAGTTATTTAGCCTAATATCAATTAATATAATTAAAGTTGCATATTTAGTTTTCATTCTTAACATTGCACAAATAAAGAAACGCTTAAAAGCTTCCCATTTTCGTCAAAAAGGAAGCGTAATTGGTTGTCAGATTCAAACCCATCCGGGATGACGAAGGTTTTTAAAGCTTTGTCGTTATCAAATGTCCACCAACTATCTGTTTTGTAAAAGATAGATTTCAACTCTTCTAGTTTAGTTTTTTCGGTAATTGTGCCTTTGTCAGTTTGTATTTTTATACCACTATTTGGCATTTCTACAGTTATCCAGGCTGCTTGATTTTTATCGTTGAGTTCAAATTTTAGATAAGGATATTCGAGATAGCTGATAATGCCATCCTCAAAGTAAGTGCCACATTCGGGTTGTTCTTTAGGTACTGTGATTTTACCATTTCCTAAGAGGGTTTCGTATTCTTTTAATGTTCCTGACAATGAAATGGTCGTATTGTCAGGGGTTAGGATATTAGAGATGGAAAGGTATTCCCTTTCGTCATTTTCCCCTTTGTGTAAAGCTGTGAAGGTGTTAATGATCTCACCGTTTTTAAAGAGATATTCTGCTGGAATTTCTGGGAGGCTTTCATCCATATTGCCCACAAACTTGCCTACTAATTTCCCATTATCAATATGTTCCAGGAATAGGACGTATTCCCTATGCATCCCACCTGCATCTATTTGCGATACGTATTTCCATTTATTGTTTTGGTTTAGAAAGGCCGCATAATGGGCATCCCAATTATTACCCCCGCCACGACCCTCAATAGAAAAGAATACCAGGGCATCATCAGAGCCGTTGCCATCTAAATCGCCTTGAAGAATTTGAATGATGTATTCGTTGAAATGAAATTCTTTTTCCTCTTCCAGACCTAAATCTGTAATAAACTTTTTATCAGATTTCGCATTTTCAAGAGCCTTCATAATGGCGATACTGTCGTTCGTAGGAGTATTGGTTTCCGCTACCTCGCTTATAGCAACTTTATCAGAAAGGGAAAAAGGGTTACCGTTGCCACAGCTGAAAGTAAAGATAGTTGCGGCGGTACCTATTAATAGTAATAAAAGTGTTTTTTTCATCGTATGAAATGTTTAGCAATCATTTTGCACATCTAGATCAGCTGCTTTTTTCAGAGGTTTCTGTGTATCGTTTTTATCAGAAAGAAAGAGGTAAACGTGTACTGCTTCGTAAAAATTGGATAAACTCAAAACAAGATCTGGTAAGCCATCTTCATTCATATCTCCCGCCCAAATAACACTTGGGGTTACTCCTATCATCTGGGGGATGGTTGCAATATTATATGTCACATCTTCGGGTGCAGAGAAGCTGAGCATATAATCATCTATTTGGGTATCTCCCAAATCGATTTCGTTCATTTCTTGAACTGAGGCTGAGGTCATAATATGTCCTTCATTATCAATATAACTTCCAATAGGAGAGAGCTGGTAGTCTTTTCCGCGGAAACTGAACTTTAGGTTGTGATCGGGAAATATAGACATAGCCTCAAAAGCGGTAGCTGGGTTTTCCATCATTCCTTCAAAAGCAGTTATAAACATAATGGAGTTTTCCTTTGTGGCTCTGATGATCATTACATCCTCACCAACACATTCATCACGGCCATAAGAGATAACAGGCTTGCTTTTTTCAATTTTCCATTGCCCTGTTTTTTCATCTTTGTAAAATTCATACCATTCCTTAGACTTGACATTTTCGGGATAGCCTGTACTTTCCTTTCGGTATTGCACAGGCAGCAACATTTCCACTGGAGTGAAGAAGGCTGTCCCTCCAATCTCATCCAATGATTGTATTGTATCATTTACTGTTTCGGAAAGGTCAGTCAGATTTCCATCTGTTAGTTTGGTTCCGTTTTGGCAGGAAATAAGCAATAAAGTTAGTATTGTTAGGAAGCTTGTTTTTATAGGGTAAATTGTCTTCATGGTATTATTGTTTACTGATTATTGTATTCACCTTTAGCACGATTGGGGTGTAATGCCCGCCGGATTGCGCTTGCATCAGAGTTCCTTGGAGTGTTATTTTTTTATTGAGGTATGAGGATAGATCCATTGTTTTGTTTAGCGTGTATGTCTGCAGATCAGTTGTGCCGCGGATAGTTTTATTTGCAGTTTCAATATCTGTTTGATCGATTCTGGCAAATACATTAATAGGATAGTCTGGTTTTAGGATCATTACCTTTACCTTCTTATCCATTTCAGGGGTTTCTCCGTAGTTAGGGGGACCGTAAAATTGCTTTTCAACAAGAGTTCCCGTGATGGTAGCAAATGCTGGTTCATAGAAATAATCGCCAGGTGTATAATCTAAATCTTCAAACAATATGAAACCAAAATTGTCTTTGGTTAAATGTGTAACGGTTGCTGAAGGTATAGTGTCAAAACCTGAAAAATGTTCTACATCATACCTGTGCAGAAAATATCTTTTGGTTTTGGTATCGTATTTAAAAGTAATGTAGCGATGGTCATAATCAAGGTCATCGGTAGCTATTCTTTGTTCTATAGTGAAATACCCATTTTTGATAATGCTTTTTATATTGTTTACATTGAAAGTCTCATCAGTTATAATCAAATAATCATTTGAGGAAGTTGGTTTATAGCTGCCATCTTTCTGCTGAAGTAGCGGTTGTATTCTAGAATCTTCATTATTATAAAGTATTAACAACGCATCTTTTTTATAGTCATCCAGATTAAGATTGCCTTCAGTAACCATTGCTAATCTCCAACCTTCAGGAATGAATTTGGTATATTTTTTTGTTGTTGCATAGTCGGATTCGGCCTTATCTAGCAATGTGTTTGAATGTGATTTTTCAAGTATCATATTTTCGGTTGCTTCTGAAAATCTAATTTTGCCAGTTTGTGAGTTGGTTATTTTTTGTCTTGAGAAGAGATTTTCCACTCCAAAATTATAGTTTTTTAAGAGGTATTGCTTAAAGTAATAATTACCATCATCTTCATTTTTTTCAAATTGAATAGAAACCTCTGATGATGAACTATTGCTACCTATTAAATAGGATACGAAAATATTATTTCTGAAAAACGAGGGATAATTATTTCCAAAAACGCCAAGCAAACTGGTATTCATTATGAGCTCTTCGTTTTCGGCAATTTTAGTAAGTTTTCCCTTTGAATTATGCAGCAATATCATTTTTTCATTTCCATCCACTTCGTTACTAGAAAGAATTAATAATATTTCTTCAGGATTTTGTAAAGATCCATTGAGCAATGTATCTGTAATGGTTCGACCATCGGTGAAAGGTTTAAAAGCTTTCATGCTTATTTGTGCTGCCATGGACTGGCCAATACCCAAAGCGATGACTAATAAAAAATAGGTCATTTTCATTTGTTGTTATCTTTTTAATCAATAAACATCTATTCCCTGAAAATATATTTCTGTGATGGCTGTATCCTTATATTTTGCTCCGGGATAGACACTTTTAATAACAAATTTCAAGATTAAATCCTTGCCATCTTCTCTATGACCAAGGGGAGGGAATTTGAAAATTTGTTCAGATTGAATATCCTTTAGTTGAAGGCTTGCATAGAACTCGCCGTTGACGTAGAAATCCAAATCTTTTACCCTACTATTATCTTTCCAGAGTTGTGGTGTTTTTACATAGCCATTTAAGATAATTGCTTTGGTAACTCGCGGACTGTCATTTTTAAAGAAATACTCAAGATATTCCCCCTCGCCATTTCCATTTACCCCTTCTACCCACGCAGTATCCAATTTTAGATCTTGTGCATTGGAGGCTTCATAGCTCTTCCCATTGGATGGTTTTAAAGCGGAAGATGATCGTACGGCATAAGGTCCGCCACTGTCATACCAGTTTGCACCATCATCTATAATATCCCAAATACTTGTTTTCCCTTCGGGGTATATCTCATTTAAAGAATCCAATTTTCGTTGTTGTATTTCTCTAAAGCCTTCCCTTTCTTTTATGTCCATTAAAAAATCACGTCTATAAATACCTTCCTGCGCCTCAGCGCTGAGGTCGTGTGTTATTCCTATTGTAGGCTCAAGTGTTTTAATAGTTTGGCTATAAACGTTGTTTATAATAACGGTGAATAGCATTAGGAGGATTCTTTTCATAATTAATCTGTTCAATGTTTAATTTTCCATTCATAATTCATAATTCAGAATTCAGAATTCATAATTCATAATTCAGAATTCAGAATTCATAATTCAGAATTCAGAATTCAGAATTCATAATTCAGAATTCATAATTCATAATTGTCAACTAACTACCAGCTCCCCCCGCCGCCGCCGCCGAAACCACCGCCTGAGGACCCACCTCCGGAAGAGCTGCTAGAGCCACTGCTGGATGGTGAGCTGACCATAGCGTATGAAGCGGTTGCCATAGTGCTCGAAAAGGATTTTGAAAAAGCCATAATTCCCATTGTACTTGTACTGCTACTACTTGTGTACCAGTCTGGTGGTTGTTGATTTAATGCATCGAATTTCTTAGCCCATTGGTCCAATAAACCAAAGGTGAGGGCATAGCTCATTGTTTTTTCGAAATACTGCGGGTCTTGTTTTATAAGCATTTCAATCCTCTTGACTTCTGCTATTTTTATAAACTGTTTAAAGCCTTTTAATTCAGACATTATAGCGTTGCCCTGATTGTTTTTCTTTTGCAGGAAGAAGCTCATGAAAACAATAAAGACACAGACAACGGGGGCGAGAACCGCTGCCAATGGACCATAAGTAAAAAGAAAGATAGGGCAGAGCAGAACGCCTAACACAATCGCAACAATTGTGGTGGTTTTCATAATTTTCTTGGATTCGGGTTCGTAGTATTTTTGAGCGGCAGCGTGCAGTTCTTTTTTGGCTTGGTTCATTGACACATAAAAAACATTGCGAAGACTACTGATAAGGACAACATTGCCCCATATTCCAAAGATGCTGCTGAAGATTCTTTGTTGATAATCCGGAGCGGTTACCGATATGTTTTTTAACCTCGTAAGTTTCATATCAGCTTTGCCCAAGAGGCCTTCCTTTGGAATTTCTTCTATGGTAATCAGGCCTTGGGCTGCCCAGTGTGGAATTAGGGCGATAAGATCTGAAGTGTTGTCTTTGTCATTTATAAGGAAACCTGCCATTGCGGGGTCGATGTCTTTTGGCGGGTAGTAGCTTGTTGTAGAAATAACCCTATCGTCTTTTCCATATTTTAACCATACATACCAAAAAACTGCCAACAGAAAACCAAGGATCCCAACCCATCCATATTGTTGCCATAATGGAACCGTGATAAAATTTTCTTTGATGGAACCAAGGGGCAATTTTATCAAGGCAGTTACATCTTGCCCAGGAATGGAGTAGGTGTAATCATGGCTTTTTCCAGAGAAAGTGCTATTGGAATAAGTGTAATCATAGGCTTTTGAAGTGGTAGTTGTACCAATATTTCCAGCGTAGAGAAAACAGTTTTCAGCGGAAAGATTGGAGCCTTCTGGGGTGTAGATGTTGAAATTTATTTTCTCAAAAACCGCTACCCAGCCGTTTGGTTTTATATTCCAGTAAAATTGGACAGTGTCATCTTCAAATAGGAAAGCATTATACACGCGATATTTGATTTCATAGTGTTGTAATCCATTTATGAACTTCATTCTGTCACCTATTTTTATGACCACTTTCCCATCCAAGCGCTGTTCTCGTTTAGAGGAAACTTCAAATTTATTATAGGGCACTTCTATATTTTCAATAACCAGGTTGCGTTTTTCTGTTTTTCCTTCTGCGGTTTTAAGTTTATAATTAGTTATAATCTCTCTGAAGATACCGTGTTGAGACTCCTTAAATTCAACCTCATAATTTTCTACCACATCAAAATAGCCTTCAGTGCTAAGATAAATGTCGGCAGTAAAATTTTTAACCATAAAGACCTGTGCGAACGCGAGCGTGTTCACAAGAAAGAAGCTAAGCAATAGGATTATTTTTTTCATAATTCACTCTGTGCAATACTTAATTCTTAACTATCAATTATTGACCACTGTATACTGATTACTGAAGACTGATCACTGATCACTGATCACTGATCACTGAATACTGATTACCAGCTCCCCCCACCGCCGCCACCAGCACCACCGCCCGAAGAACCGCCACCGGAAGAACTTCTGCTACTTGAAGAACCCCCTCTTGAGGGTGAAACGACCATGGATGTTTTTGCCATAGCCATACTGCTGACAAAAGATGAGGAAAAGACATGAAATCTAAACTGCGTCCCAGTATTGCTGCCAGTATACCAATTGGGTGATTGGAGAATTAAACCATCAAATTTGGCTGTCCATTCTTTTAACATATTAAAAGCCATGGCGTAAGGCATTGTTTTTTCGAAATAATAGGGGTCTTCTTTTAATAGAGCTTTCAACCTTTCTACTTCAGCGATTTTTATAAACTGATAAAAGCCCAAGAGCTCTGGCATTATAGATTTTCCTAGCTCATTTTTCGTTCTGATTTTATTGATTATATATGCAAATCCGAAAGGGAATACAGCAAAGAAAAAGAGAAAATTGATTATTGTAAAAGCAATGAAGTATCCTGAATCTATGTTAATATAGGGGCGGAGGAAAATGGGTAAAAAGATAATACTAAAAAATGCCCATAGCTCAGAGAGGGCAAGTACAATCAATTTCAACCTTCGTGACTTGGATTTTTTGTCAGTATAGTACTTATCCGCATTTTCGGCCAATAACCGCAGTGGGTCACCAATTCCTCCGCGAGAGGTGCTTGCCAAAACCTCCTCTTTCGCTCCAAAGATCTTTTGGAACAAGTTAGATTCATATTCTGCTGAACCTGGGGGCAGGGCTTTGAGTTTTATAAGCTTTAAATCCCCGAACAATAAGCCTTCTTTTTTTGAAATTTCTTCCATACGGATAATACCTTTTGTTGCCCAATAAGGAAGTAAGCAGGTAATGTCTCTGGAATCGGGCATATTATCTATTAGATAGCCAGCCATTGCGGGGTCAATTCCTTGTGGTGGATAATAACTTGTAACAGGAATTACTCTGTTTAAGTGTAATCTTATTTTTATGAAAGTATAGATTGCCAGTAGAACCAGTCCCAAGGTACAAAGCCATTGGTAACGTACCCAAAATGGGGGTGTAAAGTCCACTTCCTTCACCAAGGATTTTGGCATATTGACCAATACCGTTACATTTTGTTGTGGGAGCGATAGAAAGTTATCCTTTGATTTCCCTGAAAAGGTATGGCCAGAATAATCATAGTCAAATTCTCTTGAAGGTTCTGTATTACCTGTCTTTCCGGAATACACAAAACAATTTGCAGGGGAAAACGAAGCACCATCGGGAGTATGGATGGTAAAGTTTATTCTATTAAAAACCGTTAGCCAGTCTGCAGGTTTTATATTCCAATAAAATTGTACCATATCATCCGTAAAGAATAGGGCATTTTTTACACGATATCGGATTTCATAATGCTTATTGCCGTTTACCAAAGTGTTTTTATCCCCGATACGAATAGTGATTCTATCGCCAAACTGCTTTCCAAAAATCTTGTTGACATTAAATTTCTCTCCAGGAACTTCAATATTCGAAATATACATTTCCCGTTTTGATACTTTTCCCTTCTCATCTTGAAATTCGAATTTGGTAATGATATCCCTAAAAATCCCGTGTTTTTCCTGTTTGAATTCGATATTGTAGTTTTCCACAACATCAAAATAACCGTCGGGGCTAATGTAAACATCAGCACGGAAATTATGAACGACAAAACCTTGAGCAAACCCAGGGGCACTCGCAAGTATAAAGAGTAGGAAGAGAATTGTTTGTTTCATATTTAATCTAATTCATACTAAATACATTAATATTTTTATTTTCCAACAACCTACAACCAAATAATCACCAACTCCCACCACCACCACGGCCAGCCCCTCCTCCTGAAGAACCTCCGCCGCTGCTTCTAAATGAACTACTGCTTCTAAATGAACTACTGCTGGAACGGGAAGGGGATGATACCATTGCCGCACTTGTCACCGCCATACTGCCACTAAAGGAACGTGCGAAAGAATTAAACCTAAATGTGGATCCAGAACTGCCTTTGTACCAATCTGGCGCTTGAACAATTAAATCCTCAAACTTATTCGTCCATTCTTTTAACAGATTAAAAGCTACGGCATAAGGCATTGTTTTTTCGAAGTAATAAGGGTCTTGTTTTAATAAGGCTTTAATCCGATCTACTTCAGCAATTTTTATAAACTGATAAAACCTAACAGCTCAGGCATTATTGATTTTCCTTGTAGGTTTTTAGCCCTGTTTTTATTGGCGAGAAGAGCAAATAAAATAGGAAAAATCAAGAAAAAAAAGATGAAATTAAGTAGCAGGATGGGAATGAATATGAAGGATAGATGGCTAGGAAATAGAATAGAAAAGAGTGTGAATAAAAGAATGCTGGAGAATGCCCATAACCAAGAAACACCCAGTACTATTAGCTTCCACTTGTTCAACTTAGCTTTTGATTGCTTGTAATACTGATCTGATTTTTTAGATAATAAACGTAGTGGTTCTCCAATCCCTCCTTGAATACTGCTTGCTAATACCTCTTCTTTTCCTGTAAAAATTTTATTGAATAAACTTAATTCATAATCGACAGAATCTGTGGGCAGATCTTTGAGTTTTATAAAATTCAGATTCCTGTTTAAGGCGTTTTTTCCGTTAGTGGTTTCTTCCATTCGGATTATGCCTTTTGTAGCCCAATAAGGGAGTAAACTGGTAATATCCCTACGATCCGCCGTATTGTCTATCAGGTAGCCTGCCATCGCTGGATCCATCTTTTGCGGGGGATAGTAACTTGTAACCACAATAACTTTGTCTGCATGCAATCGGTTTCGCACAAATAGAACCATGGCTAAAAATCCCACTCCCAATAAACCAAGCCATCCGTAGCGTTTCCATAATGGAGGTGTAAAATCTACTTCCTGAACCAAAGTTTTTGGTAATTTCACCAATATCGTTACATTCTGACCAAAAGATGAAATTAAATTTTCTTTTGATTTCCCTGAAAAGTTATTGCCAGAATAATCATATTCAAATTCTGTTGAAAGCTCTGTATCTCCTGTGAATCCAGTGTAAACAAAACAATTTTCGGGAGAAAGTAAAGCGCCTTCAGGAGTGTGGATGGTAAAGTTGATTTTATTGAAAATAGTAGGCCAATCCGAAGGCTTGATATTCCAATATAATTGGACTAAATCATCCGTAAAAATCAGTGCGTTTTCAACCCGATATTTAATCTCGTAATGTTTATTCCCGCTAACTAAAGTGTTTTTATCTCCAATGCGAACATTCAGTTTATCGCCATAGCTTTTTCCGAAGATTTCGTTGGTTTTGAATTTCTCCCCGGGGACTTCAATATTGGATATATATATTTCCCGCTTTGATACTTTTCCATTCTCATCTTCAAAATCGAACTTGGTGATAATGTCCCTAAAAAGACCGTGTTTCGCTTCAGTAAATTCGATGTCGTAGTTTTCCACTACATCAAAATAACCTTCAGAGCTCAAATAGATGTCGGCTGTGAGATTATTAACAGTAAAACCTTGTGCAAAGCCAAGCTGGTATGCAAAAAGGGTAAAGACTGTAAGGAAATAAAACCTTTTCATAATTGTTTTGAGATAATTAGCCGAGTTAATTTATCTAATTTACTGTTTTTAAAGAAGAATGGCACTGTCTGGCTTGTCAGTTCCCGTCAAACTCATTCGTTGTGGATTGTTTCTGTCGTATTTTACATAGACTGTTTTATTGGGTTCTATTTTTGGAAGTGCGGATTTAGCCATCAGATCTGTTGTTTCCGCTTCAAAAGGAGGAATTTCCGTGGCGTTTACCATTAGTTTTAATAGGTAGACATCGGCCCCGTTCATATAGTTTTCATATACCAATCGGGTGGAAAGAACGGTTGCAGTTGCGGCGACGCCTGTGATTGCTAACTCTTGAAACAAAGCGTGTGCAGCCTGTACTCTAAGTGTAATATCCTTAGGAGCGGTTTGCATTGCTGCTTGTGCAGTCTGTGAATTAATGGTGCCATAGCCTGGAATATCCATACTCGCTCCACCTCCTCCTTGATTTGGATTTTGTGTGGTAAAAACCACCTTGCTTTTATCATTTGGATCGTATTTTACACTGATACGGGTACCAATTTGAAACATATTTAATTGCGCTAAGGGGACCATTTGTTTAACGCGTGCCGGCCAAGTGGTTCCATCTGTACCTTCAACGTTGAGGTCTATCAGCATTTCGTAATATTGAAAGGTGCCCATACTCATATTAATCCCCGATTGCTGGAAATTGGTAATTGTCGCCCAAGTTGCAATGCCGTTGGGAATGTCGGGCGCAGCAGCACTTTTTCCGCTAAAAGGAAAACCTGTGAATTCCCCAATGGGAAAATTGGACATAATATCTCCTGCCATTTTCTTCGTAACAAATAATATGATAAACAACACTAAGGCTACGAAACCAATTATACCGAAAATTAATCCGTATTTCCCGCCACTTGTTGCGACTTTTGGTAGGAGGAAAGAGCCGATGACGATGAGGATGAATCCTGCGCCGAAATAGAATAAATAGTTTTTTATTATTTTGTTCATTGTTCAGTTTTCAGTTGTGGGTTTGGGCTTTGCCTTAATTCGATTCTCACTAGTAATTATTTTATTTAATTAAAGTTAACTTCACTAAATTTATTGGCATCGCTTTGTCCGCGTCCTATGCCCAATTGGCCGCTACCATTGCTTCCGGAAGACATAATCTTGCCATCCGCAAGTAAGGCTAGGGAATGATAATTTCCTGCGCCAATTGCTTTTACATTCTCCAATGTTTTTGTAAAAACCCCTGTGTTGTTATTATTGCCAGTGCCTAATTGTCCGGAGTCATTTAACCCAGCCACCCATAGGGTGCCGTCATTTTTTAATGCCATGGAATGGCCATAACCGGCAGCGACTTCTTTTACGTTAGTCAAAATTTCTTTAGGGTTGTGAACGGTATAGGGTCCGTTGTCACCCAATTGTCCCGCGCCATCAAAACCTACGCCCCAAAGCGATCCGTTGGATTTTAAGAATAGTGAAAATTGGTTGCCAAGACTCATTTGAATCACGTTGCTGGCGATTTCTACGGGGGTACTTCTGTGCACATCGGTACCATCGCCGAGTTGATAGGATTGATTATTGCCACAAGCCCAAAGGCTAGCATCTGTTTTTAGAATTAGTGTATGGGCTGTTGCTGCTGATACTGATTGCACGCCATCCATTATTTTTACGGGGGTAGTCTGCTTATCGGTATTGCCATTGCCGAGCTGTCCAAAAACATTATTGCCCATTGCCCATAGGCTGTTGTCGCTCTTAATAAAAAAGCTAAAATCCCTACCTGCTGCTATTCCTTTAATACCAGTTTCGATTTGTATTGGCGCAGCTTGGGAATTTGTATTGCCAGTACCCAATTGTCCAAATTCGTTATTGCCTACTACCCATAGACTACCATCTTTTTTAAGGAAAAGCGTGTGTTTTTCTCCTGCAGCTATTGCGCTTATGTTGTCTATTACTTTTACGGGTACGTATTGCGAACTGGCGGTGGGATAGCCTAATTGGTTATAGCTATTATTGCCGCAGGCCCAGGTATTGTTCTGGGTATCTATAAAAAAGCTGGAGTTAAACCCTGTAATTATTTTCATGATATCAGTGTTTGACGTGGGTGGTTTAGCATTGTCATCGTTCGCTGAACAGGCGGTAACAAACAATAGACTAAATAGTATAAAAAAATAATATTGCTTTCTCATAATAAAAATAGTGTTTGAAGGGATTGGATTCCTTTTTTGTTAATAAAATTATGGTGCTTCTATTTATTTTATAAAAATAGTTGTTGGGGTGGGGTTTGTCAATACCATAAATAGGGTAGGTGGCTTAAAAAGTGGTAGTGGGTTGTGGGTTGGATTTTGGTTTACCACAAAGCAACGGTGGGCACAGAGGTTTTTTTGTTGTGGGTTTTCGGTTGTGGATTTTGGGTTTGAGCTTGCCTGAATAGGGTTGCTCTTTTCTGGTTGGTTGTTTATCTTAAAACAATAGGCCGGGGGGTGGGGTTTCTTGGAGTATGTAGGCTTTGTTGGTGTCGAGAGTTCGTTTGTATAGATCAGTGCTTACTGGGTGGGCGCTGAAAGGTTTTGAGGTGAAGCCATTTGAGATTAGTTCTAAGACATTTTCTTCATTTAGGTTTGGGTTGAACCATTCGGCGTAAAGGCCTTCGTCCAGAACGAAGGGTTGGCGTTTTTTTATGTTGTGGACTTCAGCGAAGAAGGGATTGGCTTCCATTGTAAGGATTGAGCAGGTGAATTGGTTTGTGTCTTTTTCCAATTCGGAATATATACCACCAAAAGCGAAGAGGTGACGACCATCGTCAAATTCTTTGGATGGAATATAACAAAAATAGGGAATTGACACGCCTGCGGTTCTATGGGGCTCAAAAAAGCCATCTGCTATAATTAGGCATCGCTTGTTGTATGCTGCTTCTTTGGAGAGGCCTTGAAAAAGGCTTTCAGATTTTATGTTTAGGGTATTGTATTTTTTTTGGAAAGTAGGGATGTCATTCATTCCCCAACTTGGAATATACCCCCATCTGCCAGGGTGAATGGCATTGGGTTCATCCATCTTTATTATTTGTAGGTTGGGATGCGTAAATCCAGAATGATGATAATAGGGCTTGTATTCGCTTGGGCTAACAAAGTCTGCGTGGAAATATTCCACGACTTGCTTTTTCATTTTTGTCAGGGCGGTTTCGTAGCACATTTCGGTTTTCGGTTGTCTGTTTTGAGTCTTGAGTTGTAAGTGTTTCTGGTTTTAGTTTTGGGACAGGCGCATCATTTCTTGCATTAGGGCTTCTGGGGCTAGGCCTTTGGTGAGATTTTTTATTGAGGCTTCTGAATCGTTGATCATCTTAAAGGCTGTGCTCCCTGTGATTTCAAGGTCTTTTACGTTTTTGATGGTGGTTTCCATGGCAACAATGTTTAACAATCTTCTCATCTGATCCGAATTTAAATGAGGGGTGCCTTTTGACTTTAGAAATGTACTAAAATATTTTATGTATTCCATGAGCTTGGTTTTATTCCAAAATTATGGAATATTTCCAATACATAAAAGTTAATATTTTAATTATTTTTTAAATTAATATGCTTTTTTTTTAGTTAAAAGACATGAAATCAGTTTCGGGAAGTTGGGGTCATTTAATTAGGCAAGTTAATAGAATTCCTCCGAGTAATTATACATTACGAAGTTGAAAGGGGTTGTTTACCAGTTGGTTTAATGCTTCGGAGGTGCTTCTGTTTTGTTTACTCTTTTTTGAAAAAAGATAAACTTTATGATTTCTTTAAATTGGCTGTGTTCATATGTTTAGTACCTTGAAAACAAAAAACTATGAGTACAAAAAACCTTTATAGTACCGAAGCAAAAGATAAGATTAAGCAACTTGCGGAATCTATCGATTTTACAATGCTTGCTACAGATTTGAAATCCCAACCCTTTCATACGGTTCCTATGAGCACAAAAGAAGTGGATAAGGATGGAAATATCTGGTTTCTGAGTAACAAGACGAGCACCCACAACTTAAATATTGAAAGAGACAAGAGAGCTCATTTAATTTATGCCGATAAGGGGAATTTTGAATTTTTAAGTGTTTACGGGCGTGCAACCATCAGTAGCGACAAAAATAGAATTAAGGAACTTTACGGAAGTGGGGACGATGCTTGGTTTGATGGGGTTGACGACCCGAATATAACAACCATAAAAATAGAACCTGACGATGCCCATTATTGGGATACGAAAAACGGTAAGGTGATTTCTCTTTTGAAAATGGCCGGTGGAGCCATAACGGGCAACGAACCTGATCTTGGAGTTCAAGGAAAATTGAAGGTATAGCTAAAGAGTGATTTTATAGTACACTTTAAACTCCCTTTTGCAATCTTATGATTGGATTGTGAAAGGGATTTTTATCGATTTCAGGTTTCAAATGGGTATGGGTTTCGACTTCTTGTTTACTTATTTTACGTTTGCTCATTAGGCTTGCATTTGATTTAAAACTGAATTAGGTATTCATTTTTAATTTATCCCTATGCTCTGGCAAAATACAATTCTCTAGAATCGGATTCTCGTACTTGTAAACACTCAATTCTCCAGACTGCTCGTAATATGCGTGTTCCACTTCGGATAGATATTTTATTCCTGCCTGTCTTAAAAGCATTAAAACTTCGTTTTCATCAATTTGATCCACTGAGAAATTCGCTCTTAAAAGTTGACCATTTTCCACGAGTTTTAAAACCGTAGGATGTGTGACTTTTCTTGCTGGCTGATATTTTATACCAATGTAAACGTAGAATTTTTGGAACATTGCGATCATAGTAATTACTGCAATCGCAACGAATAACGGAACACTGGGGTACAACATAGCATCACCAACCGCGCTTCCCATAGCAACTATTAATAATACATCGCCACTACCCAAGCCGCCTACAACACGTTTTCCTATCCACCGAATCATCAAAATAGTGTATATCATAATTATCAAAACTCTAATGATGATTTCCACATAAATGAGAAAGGTAAAATCTCCGAATAAGATTTTTATAAAATCAAAACTATACTCATTGCCATCCATCATACGTTTAAATTTTAATTGTTTTCCTTTACTATTTATCTCTTAAATAAATGTAAGAAATGATTCAATGCGGAAAACAAAATTCAGAAATGGATAGCGTTAAATCTATCTCAAATTATGCTTGAACTCCGCTCATTATAATTTGTTCTATTATCCATCACTCAGGAATCTTGATGCAATTCAATGTTTTCTTAATTATTTTACGGTCTTAATTCCTGAACAAATTCATTAAGAGTTTTTACATTGTTAAATGCAGCCCCAACTGTGTTATTGAAATATGTGTAAACAGTCTTACCCTCGTTAATCCAATTTATTACAGCCTCGGCAATTTGTTTTAAATATTCATCGCTATAATTCCCTCGATATCTAGGCTCGGGCCCATGAAGCCTAACGTAAATAATTTCATCATATACATTGCTCCATTGTGTAGTGGAATTCTTCATATCGTGTAATACCAAGGAAGTGTTATAAGTTTTAAGCAGCTGATAAACTGAAGGGTCGTACCAGGACGAATGTCTGAACTCAACGGCTAATTTCCAGGAAGATAATTTTATTTCTTGGTTAAATTGCTTCAATAATTGTGTGAAGGGTTCAATTTTTTCTATTGTTAATGATGGAGGAAATTGTGCAAGCAAACAACCTTTCTTATCACCTACTTGCGAAATAACCTGCATAAATTCAGTTAACTGGTGAGGAGCTGCGTCCAATTCGGGGGAATGAGTTATCGATTTAGGAACTTTTAAAGTGAATCTAAAATCCTTGGGTACGCTTTCTGCCCAGTTTTTTACTGTAGCGGTTTTGGGCAGCTTATAAAAGGAGCTGTTAATCTCTATGCTATTAAACTGCGATGCATAATATTGTAATTGACTTTTATCTTTAAATTCAGCGGGATATTGCGTTTTGTTAAAAGGTATCGCCAATCCACTTGTTCCAGAGTAAAAGAAATCACTTAAATTGTCTTTGGACATAATGCTTATGTAGTATTTCAGAGAAACTTTTTAAAAAATGAACAGTTGTAAGCTGTTTGATCCCCGACTGATTTTTTCGCTAGTGGTTAGGTTTATTCATTATTTGTACTATTATTTAATAGCATCTTCGAGCTTAGTCAATTTTTCAAAGATGGCTTTGATTTCTTTTAGCTGATTTTCAATTATACAAGTGAGTACGGCACTGAATGTAAATTTTTCTAAATATTCTTCGTATTTTATTATACCAGTTTGAAGGCCACGGATACATTCTTGTAAAATGGCTTTATCCTTTTCGGAAGATATCATGGTTATGAGGTCAATCCAGATTCTATGAAAAGAAGCTTTGACACTACCCTTGCTCTTAGTATCTAAATATGAATCGTAATTTTCTATATTTTTAGAAAGTTGATGGGCAAATTCCAACCGCTGCATGGCAATGTCTAATAGATTGGACTGTAAAATTTTATCATCTGTATTCTCTGCGGCTTTCATGAAACCTTGATATGCATCAAAGTTAATTTCAATTAGACTAGAGATTTTCCGAAATGGGTATAACTCTTTCTTCATTCCAACAATTTATATGAATGATTGCAATTGCAGCATCTTTTTCCTTCATTATGAAAGCTTATATCCAAAACCTTTTAGTTATTTGTGAGCGTGAACCTTCGTTTATATATACTGCTTCAAAATTCTTTCTTATTCACGTATTAGCGCTGGCTCGTTTTAAGATTTGTTCTGCAATACTGTCGATAAATGTATTTTTAAACTTGTTAATTTGGTTTTAAAAATAACAAGTCTTTTTTAATTGGAAAATGTATTTAAGAGAGCTTTAAGAAGTTATACTAATGGTTTAAGGTGTAGTTAAAGGGAATTTCTGTTGCCGTAGGAAGGATGGGGAGTTGCGTGTTTTTTAAAGCGGTGGAAGTTGTATCGGAAATTTTTGAAAGATACTCTTATCTAAGGAGGACAGAAGGCTCACACTAACATGGTGCTATAAAGAATTGTATAAGAAATGGAATTTAGATTATAAAAAAACCCGTTATTAAAACGGGTTTTTTTGAGAGTTTTCTATTATTATATTGCTTTCGCGTTCAGGCGTTTTTCTGCTAGATCATTTAAGGATTTATCTGCGTGATATTCTTCATCCAAGGTTTTTTGAAGTTTCTTGGCAATGGCTTTATGACCAAGTTCTTTGGCATAACGCACCGCGGTACCATACCCCGAAATTTCATAATGCTCCACTCTCTGCGCTTCGGCTATCATCCCGGCATTTTTTACGTCGTCATCTTTAACTTCTTTCATAAAGTCGGATGCTTCTTTAATAAGACCTTTCATTGCCTTGCAGGTTTCTTTATCAGGATCAATCTTTAATTCTTTGCAAATTTCCTCCAGACGCTTTTTATGCTCTTTTGTTTCTTCCAAATGATCTTCGAAGGCTTTTTTTAGTTTTGCATCTGCGGCGTTTTTTACCATCTTAGGTAGTGCCTTTGTGAGTTGGTCTTCAGCACTATAAAGGTCTTGTAATTGATGTTCAAATAATTCTTCTAAATTTTTCATAGCAATTGATTTTTAGTTAATTCATTTTTCATTTATCAATAACAGTAAATTTATATGCAATATTTCTATGTACCTGAGTCCTTAAAAAAAATTTAACGCCTATTCTAAATTAGTTGTTAATGCCTAACTATTAATGTGCAGATAGTCTTAAAATGAAAAACCATCCCTAATGTAAGGATGGTTTTATGGCTAATTCTATTTATTTAAAATAATGCTTTGCTAAGCATTAAAAATCGGAAATCGGTTTCCGTTATTTTTCATTTGCCATATATTCATCCTTTTTTAAAATAATTCCTCAGATAGTTACTATTCATTGCAATTGATTATTAATGCTTTAAAGACAAATTTTAGTACATATGATTGGCTCTAATTTACTTTTCATAATTATGAGAACGTATTTTGACTAAAATCATAACATTTAGCCAAATTTGATTGGATTTCTGTATTGATATTCTATTTTCTTTAAATTTATGGTATTGAACGAAAAAGAAAATTGCATTTTATCTATTAATAAAAATTTTATCACTTAAAAAAAACTGCTATGAAAGAGAAAAAGAAAAGTAATCAAAAGCCCTCTAAAAAGGTAGCGCAACTAAAAGAAAATAATTGGGAAATCGATGGGACTACCATGAGGACTAATCAAGGCTTAAAAATTAATGACACGAATAATTCTTTAAAATCTGGGGAGCGTGGTTCCACGCTTTTAGAAGATTTTCTTCTCAGAGAAAAAATCACAAGTTTTGACCATGAACGTATCCCTGAAAGAATTGTACACGCTCGTGGAAGTGGAGCTCACGGATTCTTTGAGCTTTATGAAGCAATTCCTCAGTACACTAAAGCAGGGATTTTTAATGATACTTCTCGAAAGACTCCGATGTTTGTGCGGTTTTCTACGGTGGCTGGGTCAAAAGGGTCTACTGACTTGGCACGAGATGTAAGAGGGTTTGCTACAAAATTCTATACGGAAGAAGGAACCTGGGATTTGGTGGGTAATAATATGCCCATCTTTTTTATTCAAGATGCGATGAAGTTTCCGGATTTGGTTCACGCCGTAAAGCCCGAACCGAATATGGAAATTCCACAAGCTGCATCTGCCCATGACACCTTTTATGATTTTGTATCACATGCTACTGAAACGCTTCACAATCAAATATGGGCTATGAGCGACAGAGCCATTCCAAGAAGCTTTAGAATGATGGAAGGATTTGGAATTCATACGTATCGGTTTATAAATGAGAAAGGAGTTTCGCACTTTGTTCGTTTTCATTGGAAGCCTTTGTTGGGTGTTCATTCGGTTACCTGGGATGAAGCGGTAAAAATAAGTGGGGCAGATTCTGATTTTCACAGAAGGGATCTTTGGGAGGCCATAGATGCAGGTCATTTTCCACAATGGGAATTTGGAGTGCAAATAATTCCTGAAGCTGATGAGCATAAGTATGAATTTGATTTATTGGATCCTACCAAACTTATCCCAGAAGAAATGGTTCCGGTTAAAATCATTGGAAAAATGACTCTTAATAAGAATCCAGATAATTTCTTTGCCGAAACGGAACAAGTGGCGTTTCTACCGGGACATATTATACCTGGAATCGATTTCACGAACGATCCGCTTTTACAAGGTCGTTTGTTTTCATATCGCGACACACAACTTTCGAGATTAGGAGGACCGAATTTCCATCAAATTCCGATTAATAGGCCCGTGGTTGTTGCACATAACAATCAAAGAGACGGGCATATGCAGATGGAAATTCCCAATGGGCAGACTGCCTATTTTCCGAATACTATAAGTGGGGGATGTCCTCATCTTTCTAAAATGTCTGAAGGTGCGTTTGGAAATTACGAGGAACGCATAGATGCACGGAAAGTAAGAACACGAAGCGCGAGCTTTAGCGACCACTTTTCGCAACCTGCATTATTTTATAGAAGTCTTGCCAAATGGGAACAGGATCATGTTAGAGATGCTTATATTTTTGAATTAGGGAAATGTAAAATCGACACTATAAAAGCACGTATGCTTTATATGGTTAATCAAATTGATAGCGAGCTTGCAAAACAGGTTGCTACTGGATTGGGAATGAAGGTGCCTAAGAGTGTAGAGCAACCCTTAAATCAATCTATTGGTGCAGATGCTGATGTAAAGAAACATCAGCCTGGACCTAAGAAGAACTATTTGGATCAATCTCCTGCTTTGAGCCAGGCAAATACTAAATTCAATACTGTTGCAACACGACAAATTGCTGTGCTTGCAGCCGAAGGATTTAGTATGAAAAACCTCAACAAAATGAAATCTGTTTTAGAGAAGGATGGAGCTGTGTTAAAAATAATCGCTCCTGAAGGTGGTACCATAATTTGTGATGAAAACATTCAACATAAAGTAGATGCTTCTATAATGACCACTGAAAGTGTGCTGTTTGATGCGGTCTATGTTCCAGGTGGAAAGAAATCTGTGGATGCTTTAGGAAAGAATGCCAAGTTCCTCAAATTTGTTAACGAAGCTTTTAAGCATTGCAAGACTATTGCGGTTGATGGGGAAGGGGAGTCTTTTTTAAAAATGACTTATGCTGGGAAACATACAGACGATAAAGCAATTCTAGTTAACCAAGCAGCAAATGCATTTAAGGAAGCAATACAGAAGCATAGGAACTGGGATCGTTCCGAAGTTGCGGCCCAGGTGCCTGTATAAAATATGTAAACGTATGTGCTTAAGGCGGCTAATATTTAATACAATCAGAATTACTATATGAGGCTGTTTTCTTAGGTTTAATTTCTAATCCAAGATCGAGTGCCCAATATAAATTTGACTCTAAACATTTGAAGATGATGCTTGGGGTCATTTTTTTTAGTTGAAATTTTTGGATTCTTGAACAGATTTAAGGTACTTTCCATTATTAATAGAAATAATTCAATTGAAAGGACAGCAATTTACACCTATGTATATAAGCTAATCTTAATTCAATAAAAATCCCTTAGATTTGGGAGGATATAATGGGGATAAATGCAACAGTTCTATTTATCCAAACATCGCCCAAAACAACGCCAGCAAACAACCGCCCACCAGTAAACTAGAAGCCTACCAACAAATAAAAGTCTTGCGAAAAACATATTTTAATTGGTGCAATGAAAAAAAACCACAAGCACAATAAAGAAACTTACACGGCTCAGTTCGCTTCTGCCGCACCCAATGAACCACAGAAAATGTCTTTAAATGCACCGAATGTAATCTTCTGGTTGCTGGGCAGTATTTTGTTCTTTGTGTTTGCCTCTCAAATAGTTCCAGTTTATCTTACAGAATTTAATGATACTACTTCAGATTCAGGATATTTCAATACCATTTTCGGCATCGTAGGTATCATCACCTATTTTGTAGAACCAATGATGATGGTTGTCTATAAACCCATAGAAAAAGAGGAAGATTCCAAAAAGCCCAGCTGGTTTAGCGGTAATGGTTTGGGGGCAGATATTGTGAACGGGATACTATTTATCGTATTACTGGGGCCTATGCTACTGCTTTCTTTCCTGAAGCCCGTATTCCGCGCATTCCTTTTAATGATAAGTTTTTCATTCCTGCATTTGCCCGGACCGGAATCTGCGCCCTTTGTGATTATAGTCTTAACAGATATTCTGCTTTATTTTATCAATTTCGCCTTCCCAGAATGGCGCTTTAGCCCAGCCAAGTTAGCCGTAAAGCTTTTCCGAATTAAAGAAAGCCCGCTTCTACTTAATCTTGGCGCTGTTTTCTATACATTATATACCGCATTTGTATATTCATTCTGGCTGAAGATGGGATATATAGATTCCGGAAACATTACGCAGGTGGATGACCGAATTATAGTGTTGTTGATCTCCTGGTTCCTGGCCACCCTTTATGTACGTATGCCATTTTTCTCTTATAACATAGATGTGGTGAGTTTTTTAAAGAAAATTTCGTGGTCTTTGATCCTTTTTCACGCTATCATTCTCATTATTTCCTTTCTAGCCTATATGTGGCCCTTTTTATTTTAACAATCCAAAGTATCATTTGTCGGAAAAAATAGTGAGACTGTAAAAACTACAGTACTGTATATGCTTACCTGCGTTCACACAGTATGCCAACCATCACACTTTGGGAGCTGAGTTATGTCTATTCTCGGTCCAAAGGTGTTGAGAAATAGGCTAAAAAGGCTAGCATTAACATCATAGACCCTATTTGAAGCGATATTGACCCATGTGCCATCAGCATCAAAAATACTGACTTAACGGCTCTATAAAGACCAATTGATTCATTAATTTTAGTCAAAAATGAGTTGATACACACACTCACGTTGACAGGAATTGTAAAGCGACACGAAACCAACAGGAAATAGAACGAAAATTTAAAAGTAATTATGTTTACACTAGAACAGATCGAACAAGCTCACGAAAAAGTAAAATCAGGGGCAGAATTCCCAAAATACATTCAAGAAATAAAAGGATTGGGTGTTAAAGGTTTTGAAACTTGGGTTAGAGACAGTCATACAGAGTATTTTGGCGAAAACAATTATAGCACCAAATCAAAACCGAAGTATGATGAATTAGTTATTTCAAAAAACAGTAATAAAGAAAATTTTAAGGCACTGCTAAAAGAACACCAACAAGGAAAAAGAGACTATTTTACTTTTTGTAAGGACTGTGCAGAAACCGGAATCGAAAAATGGGTTGTAAATCTTAACGAAATGACTTGTGTTTATTATGACAAAATTGGAAATGAAATTTTGGTGGAGCAAATCCCGCAACTTTAAATGATTTGATAAATCCTGCAAAACATAACAACATACGACTAGCATTGCACAAGCATAATCCGGGATTTATTGCTAAATTGAACATTTCACCAGATAATAATATTTGGATAAAATGAAAACAGTGTCTTCGATAGCCCGTACTACACTTATACTTGACCGCTCTTCAATAAGAACAATGAAATCGCAAATAAACTTCTGTATAAATGAAAATCGAGGTAAGGAAAATAGCTAAACTGGAAGGGCATATTGGAGCAATATACGCTTTAGATAAAGGAACAGCTGAGCATCTTATATTCTCGGGGAGTGGGGATAAGATATTGGCTGAATGGAACTTAGAAACATTTCAGAATGAGAGTATAGTGGCTAATTTTCCTTCAGTTTTATATTCGATTTGCCACATTCCCGAAAAAAGATTAGTACTGGCAGGAACTTCAAATGGTACTGTTCATATATTCGATTTAGAAAAGAATGAAGAAATAAAGATTCTAAAGAACCATACCGCAGAGGTCTTTGATATTAAGTATTCTATTGAAACCAACTGCATTTATACAGCTGGCGGAGACGGTAGTTTTGCGGTTTATTCCCTTGATACTTTTACCTTAATCAAGATTGAAAAACTATGTGATGAAAAAGTAAGAAACATCGATTTTAATTATAAGACTTCTGAAATAGCCGTTGCTTCAGGAGATGGCAACATTCGTATTTTCGACTTAAAAACATTACTGGAAAAAAGAATCTTTGCTGCACACGAGCTTTCGTCAAATGTTGTGCGGTTCAGTGAAGATGGAAAATTGCTTTTATCGGGGGGTAGAGATGCTGTTTTGAAGGTTTGGCAAGTAGAAAATTATGAGTTAATAAAATCAATTCCAGCACACGATTGGGCGATTTATGATATTGCATACAGCCCAGATTCTAAAGTATTCGCTACCGCTAGTCGTGACAAAACTTTAAAAATTTGGGATTCAAAGACATTTCAACTTTTAGAAGTGATTAATAGGGAAGATTATGACGGACACCATTTCTCTGTAAACAAATTACTTTGGAGCATCTATAATAATTATTTGATTTCTGCTGGAGATGATCGGACTATTATACTATGGGAAATAAATCTATAATAGATCTTATAAATCAAATGACACTTGGCCTTCTTCTTAAGAAAGAGGGCTTTGTATTTTAAATAGCCTAATATATTTTTTTGGAAACGCAGTTGCTATTGCGGTTTAATAGGTAAGAATTTTCCAGGAATGCGGAATCCCGTAAAAAGGGGTGGGGAAATTGGGTTACATTTGGGAGGATTAACAACTTAGCGTGGCGCACATATGGGATATAGACGAGATAGATCTATAATATATGTCGTATATCCATATGTTATGCCTAACCCTAAAAAAAACACGACTGACAATAAACGAACAGAGAAATGAAAGACAGAATACCAACGCTTCGACAAAATCAAAAGAGCTGGAACCCACCGCACAAAGCCAACGCTATGCAGCACATTTGCCTTTGCCCCAATCGGACTTTCTACACCTATAACTAACATATAATGATATTAAACGAAGAATATTATCAATCACTTTGGGAGAAATTTGAAAACATAAAAACCCTGAACACTATCAACGGTAATGCTTCGTGCTTGACAACAAAAATCGTTTTAGAATATTACAAGAAAAACCAACCAATACATTTCAACTTTCAAAACTCGAAAGAAATAGTATTTGAAATAGGCAAACACTTATTTGTTGAACTTGCAAACGACATCTATCTTAATCACTATGACTTGCCGGACAATTATAATGTTGGGGATAAATTGAAGAGAATAAGTGATAATCAGTATTATGAAATTATAAAAGCTGATAATGACAGCTTCACTTTAAGACAAGTTTTAAGAAAAACGAAGGTGGAAATATCACCTGCAATACTACCCAACGTAAATTATCATAGACTTACGAAACACTTTGTAAAGATTGACACAGGAAAAGGAATAAGTGAACGAACGATCAAAAACTACTTTGCATTTTTTGAGAACCTAAATGGGGAAAAGAGCGACTTTCCCAAAACACGTTTTGAGAAGAAAACAGTCTTCATTGCTAAAAGACCATTTTGGGACAGTATCAATGAAAAAGGCAAAATACCTTCAATATATCTACCAAATCCAAATGAAGGCAGTGATATAAATCCGCAAAAATCAATAGATGCTTTAACAGATTGCATTTCATACGTAACGCCTAAATATGAAGTCTGTTATCAAAATATTCTTTTAAAAGGAGAAAAAATAAAAACCATTATTGTGTTCGATACCGAAGCTGACAAAATTCAGCAAATGATACAAGACAAAGTAAGATTTGGTTTTAATCTAATTATTATATCGAATAGTTTTTCGCCCTTAAAAAACGAGGAAATTCCTTGTTGGAATTGGTTCAGGGAGGAATTAGAAATTTTAAATGCGCTATGATAAATTTCAAAAACATACCAAGCACTGAATTAGATGAACTTATCCAGAGACTTGATGAGAAAACATTATTTGTGCATTCTGAATTTGGATTTGAACTAAAATCCTATGGAAACATTATCCGTATAGCCATAAACGCAATACAAAAAGAAACTATTGAAAATTTAATCGAAAGAATTACGATAAATAGAGAATTAGAAAGAGAGTTGGATAATTCAGGAGGTTATACAGTTGATTTTCTTGAAGAAAATAATCCTAAATCAACATTACTTGAAACACTAAATTATTTAAAAGACAATTTACCCAAACAGCAAATACTATTAAAATATCTAAAAGAAACAAACAATAAAACGGTTGCGATTTTTGACAATAATGATTTGGATTTTATAGCCAAACATATCAGAAATAAAAATGTTGATATAATTCCATTTTCTGCATTAAGGAAAACGAACACTCACAATAAAACACTTATTTTTCATTCTTTCAACGGGCAAAAGGACTTTGATTATTTATACAATTTGAATAACGACATCAGACTTTTGGTTTACAAACAAGAAAAGAACCTATATCACAAATATCTTGACCAAAGAAAGAAATTAATTGAAGCAGAAATTAAATCAAACGACCGTTTGACAATTTGCGGAATTGAATACAAAGTTGTTAGAGAGAATGTAACTGATATTAGTACAACTATTAACGGAATTGTTTCTCGATTAGATGAAATGAGTAGTAGAGCTTATGACGGCTATAAAAACGAATGTGATTTATTGCTTAACGAAATTGAAGAAAAATTGATTTACAAAGTGACTACTGAAAAATCGATATTATTCTTAGAAAGCAACGATACCATTTTTACAAACAGAGGCGACCTAATAAAAACGTATAAAATTAAAGTAGGAGATAAAATCAGGGTTTATCCCAAGGATGAATTGGCTGAAAACCTATATCAAGTAGCAGTTGAGACCGAGCCTGATATTTTTGGGAAAGTTGAAGAGCATTCAATATTTTGGAAACAAATTATAGGAGAATTGAGAAGTAAATTTGGTAATGATTTACTTTATGAAAATTTAAAGAAAAAGGGGTTGAGAGTGCAACAAAACACCCTTGACACCTATGGAGGTGAAAGAAGTTTACGAAAATTCCCAATGTTCAATAACGACATAAGAGCTATCCTGAAACTATATTATCAAGATAAGCAAGATAGCGAGATAGATGCTATATTAAAACCAATTCTAAAATCCAAAACCACTTATAACAGCACAATGATTGTACTTGGACGAGGAATGAAACAAGAATTGCGATTGTTTTTAAAAGAAAAAAAAAATTGGTGAAATTTTACAAAAACGAAACTTCAACGAAAATACATTAAGCAAATTCGTTGATGAATTTATGCCAATATATACCGTAGTTAGCAAAGAAGTTTTCAAGGAAGACATCGAAACCTTAGATTACTCAACCTTAGAATTAATTGAATTATGAGCACAGCAGAAAATAGAGACATAGTTATTGACCGTGTACGCAGAGAAATTATCGGCCCAGGTTCTGATATTTTTCTATGCAAAGATGATTTTAGTAATGAAATTATAGAAGGCAAACCATTACAACGGTATTTTTCAGGGATTTTGTTTCCTAAACAATTGCAACCAGACGCAAGTGATAATGGTGAATTAGAAATGAAAGACGAAGATGGGGAAGATATAACCGATTTTTCTTCTGACTATGCAGAGCCAGAAAATAAAGAAATAGAAGTTTTCGAAGAGGATGAGGACGAAACTGAAAAAACGGATACACAACCAAAATACACAGCTAATACATTTTTTCCCTCTCACTTTGGAATAACTTTTTCAGTTGATAAATCGTGTGAAAAATTTAAAGCCATTATTAGTTTTGGAAACTACATAAAAGCTAAACCCGAAGAAATTAAAATCCCTTACAGTGGAGAAGGTGTCAATTTATTGACCGAACACGGATTAAATGGTATTGTTAGTTTTGATGAAAAGAATAAAGTACTTTCTCAAACAAAGAAAGTACAGCGAACTAAAGAAGGAAAGTTAACGGAAGAATACCTTTATTTTCAAGATAGTTTAAAATCTTTAGGTAAGGCAACATCTTATGACCACGCATTGCAAAAAACCATTTCAAAACTCTTTTTCAAAGATAAATTCAAACGAAATAACAATCGTGTTGAACTTGAAATAATCATTGCTGATATTGTTTCTGCACCTAATCAACATCTTCAATTAATATTAGCAGAACAACCAAAATGCGATACAGATAATTGGAGTAAAGAGCTAAAAGAAAACCTTGTTTTCCATTTAAAACTCTACACCAATTATTCCAATAAGTATTACATAAAAGCGATAATTGAGAACAAGGTACAAATCCAAAAAAACAAGTTCTCACTTTCAAAAGAGAAAGTTAATCAAGTAAGTTGCTTTCAAACGCAAATTAAAATCGAAAGTGATAGGCTTTTACCCTTTAGAGATTACAAACAGGATTTATATAAAACCGATGAAGATAAAATGTTGGATTATCTCTATCGGGAAAAATTAGCTTTTGGAATCGGACACAACACGGCTTGTACTTGGGAAAATGCTCAATCACCCAACACGCCACAATGGATAAAATCAACATTTTTGCCAGACTATGATGTGAAAAGTCAAAGTTCGGAAACCGATAAAATAAAAGAAGACATACTCAATATCAAAAACCTTTCTGTTTACAATACAGATAAGGAAAGTACTATTTCCAATCTTACTAAAGTTGCTGGTGCTTATAAAAACTGGATTGAGGACGAACGAAAATCAGCAATCGGAAATGAGTTAGGGCTAAAAAATATTGTAAAGTGTGAGCAGATTTATAAACGAATAAATAACGGAATAAAGTTGCTTTCTGAAAATGATAAAGCTTTTCGAGCTTTTCAATTAGCTAATACAGCGATTTATCTGCAAATGTTTCAAAGTGCGCAACATTTCAACAAGAAAAAAGAAGGCTATGAAGTTTGGGAACGAAACGGAGTATTACAACATAAGTTTGATGATTATGCAACACAACCTTTCCCATCTGAAAGAATACCCGAATGGCGACCGTTTCAGTTGGCATTTATTCTGCAATGCTTGGCTTCCTTTGTGGAAGAAAACAGCAATGAAAAAGAATTAATAGATTTATTGTATTTCCCAACGGGTGGTGGAAAGACAGAAGCTTATTTAGCAGTTTCTGCATTTCTTATTTTTTGGAGAAGACTTCAATATCCCGAGAATTATGACGGAGTAAATATTATCATTCGTTATACACTAAGATTGCTTTCGGCACAACAATTTGAACGTGCTTCAAAAATGATTTTAGCTTGTGAATTTATCCGAAGTAACTACAAAGATTTGGGAGATAATAAAGTGTCTATAGGCTTTTGGGTAGGAAAGCAAACGATACCAAATTTCTTAAAAGATGCAACCCAAAAACTTGAAGCAACACAGGAAAAACTGAATAGAGGAGACAAATATGTTATCAATCCTTTTCAATTATCAAATTGTCAATGGTGTAACTCTAAAATCATTTCCAGAATAATAGAAAGAGATACGACTTATCAAATCGGACACCGCATTAACAGACAACTAAATAGCTATTGCTTGAATGATGCTTGTCATTTTTCAGAAACAAATGGTGGCTTACCAGTTGTTTTGATTGATGAAGATATTTATTCAAAACCACCAACCATATTGTTTGCAACCGTTGACAAATTTGCTGCATTGGCTTGGAAAGGAGAAGCAACTAAATTTTTTAACAATGGGTCAAATAGAAAACCTGAATTAATTATTCAGGACGAATTACATTTACTAAATGGAACATTAGGAAGTTTAGTAGGCTTGTTTGAAAATGCACTATTACAACTTTGTAACAATCCTAAAATCATTGCTTCCACAGCAACCGTAAAGAATGTTGACAAGCAAATTCAAGGCTTGTACGGACGTGAAGCAAGAGTGTTTCCGCAATACGCCACCAATTCTGATGATACTTTTTTCTCAAAAGTGATTGACGAAAGCAAAAGGAAATACATTGGCATTTTGCCAACAGGCAAAACAACCGTTGTTACTAATTTACAATTATTGGCTTCCCTACTCTATGCAAGATTAGAAATTTGGAAAAAAGCAACTGATAAAAGCGAAGCCGACAACTTTTGGACGATACTTTCTTATTTCAAAAGCCTGAAAGAAATCGGACGTTTTTCTAATAAAATCAATTCGGAGTTGAAACGTATTGTTGAACAAATACAAGTTAGACTTTTAGACAACAACTATCCGAGTAATCTTAATCATTACTATTTAGCACAAAGAAGTTTGGAGTTGACAAGTCGAATTCCGAACGAAAAGATTAAAAAGAATTTGGATAAGTTGGATACTCAATTTACAGGTGATATTAAACAGCGAAAGGCTATCGACTTAGTGTTGGCAACTAATATGATTAGTGTTGGTCTTGACGTAGGCAGATTAGGCGTAATGGTAATGAATGGAATGCCCCCCAATACAGCAGAATATATTCAGGCAAGTAGTCGTGTAGCTCGAAAAAATGAAGGTTTAGTATTTACGCTTTATGACCCATTCAATAGTCGTGATTTATCATACTATGAAGATTTTGTTCAATTCCACAAAACATTCTACAAACAAGTTGAGCCATTAAGCGTGACACCATTTGCTGAAAATGCTTTGGACAAAATGCTTTTCACACTCATTCTTGCGTATTTCAGACACTCAACCCCATACACAAGTAATAATATGGCAAATGCTTTATTAGACGATAAAGTAAAGTCTGAATTGAGAAATAATCTTATCCAACTTTTCCAAAATCATCAATTTGCTCAAAATGATTTGCAATTGATTACTGAAAAAGTGGATGATATTCTTAGAGATTGGAAATACAAGATAGAAGCACAAAAAGACCTGAAATATTATTGGAGAGATCGCCCTAAAGAATCCTTGATTGTTCCCATTCAGGAAAAGAAAAATGATGATGAAACATTAACGGCAATGCAATCAATGCGAAGTGTAGAACCAAGTGCCGAAATTTTAATCAGACAATATTAGAAAAAATGGCAAACGATAAAATAAAACACGGAAGAAGTAAGCATATATCAAATTATGGCGGTGTTGGTTCATTGATTGAAACAACGGATAATTCAATAATCATAGAAACTTTTGATAATTGGGGTTATTCTGACCTAAACGAGAAATTAGCACATTACATTATTAAAGATGACCGTTTGTTGCAACGACTTAAAAACCGTTTTCCAAATTTGAAACATTTAGTAGCTATTCCTACTGACAGAGAATCTTTTTTACATCAAGTTAGACCAAAAGCAAGCTATTTCCCAAAATGGCTTTATTGTACACAATGTAATCGTTTTACAACATATTTTGAATGGAAAAACCGTTGGAGAAGTGCGGGGAAAAATCAAGACTTTTTCAATCCACCTAAATGCAGTAACAAGGACTGCAAAGAAAATCATTTGGAACAAATCCGTTTTGTAATGACTTGTAGAAATGGGCATATTCATGATTTACCTTGGGAATTTTGGAACAATAGACTACCTACAGACAGAACAAACGAAGAGGAAAAGGAAAATGATAATAAGAACGAAAAGACTACCGGTCCACAATTAGACTTTTCCCAAAAATGTTGTGGTGAGAATCAAAATTTAATTTACAGAATAAGCCGTGAGAATACTGAACTTTCGGGTATTTGGGTAGAATGTAAAAACTGTAAGAAAAAAGCAAACCTGAAAGGTATTTTTAATTACGAGCAAATTTGTAATGGAAAAAAATATTGGTTAGGACAAACCATTGGCAAATTTCACGAAGAAGATTGCCGAGAAATTACAAGCGTAAAGTTAAAAACGAGCAACAGCGTTTATTATGCTAATACATTGAGCAGCTTGTTTATTCCTGAATTGCAAAACCCACTTTCTTTTGAAATCAGGATTGAAATTGATAATATGCTTGCAAAGCAAAAATATTCCAATGAACAAATTGCTGATTTGATTAGTGATTTAAAGAATATTCCAATAGAACTTATCCAGCAATATTTAGAAGAAGGCGATATTAAATACATTCCGGATAATGTTTACCGACAAACAGAATATGATTATTTCTTGGAAAAAGAACAGCCTGACAATAAGCAAATCAAATTCCGAGTGATTGACTGTACGAGTCAAATAAATGGTTTCTCAAAGTTGGTAAAGATTGATAAGCAGAAAAGAACTACGGTTCAAACTTCATTTACCAGAAACGAGCCAATAGATATAGATTCAATCTTGCAAGACCAAAACGAATATGAATATACTGTTCAAAGGCAATCAGTTTCTAAAAACAACTTTGACACCAAAACCTTGCCTGCATTAGAAAGTTACGGAGAAGGAATTTTATTTGTTTTAGATAAACAAAAATTGGAACATTGGGAACAACAGCAAGAAGTAATAGAACGAACAGAAAAAATTAAGTTGAACGCTCAAAATGCAGACTGGAAATCTCATCAAATCATTTCAAAATCTTTAACACCAAGAAAAGTATTGATACATACGCTTTCCCATTTATTAATGCGTGAATTGGAATATGTTTGTGGTTATCCAGCTTCATCCTTATCAGAAAGGTTATATGTCAGTGAAACAATGTATGGCTTTTTAATTTCAGCATTTGATGGAACTGACGGATATTTAGGAGGACTATCCAATTTGTGTAATGACTTAGAAAACTTAAATAACATTATCAATAGTGCTATTCTTAGAGCATCTGACTGTTCATCAGACCCGATTTGTATCGAATCAGAAGGACAGGGTGTTGGACAGCTCAATTTAGCAGCTTGTCATTCTTGTACATTGACACCCGAAACGACTTGTGAACTTTCAAACTTATATCTTGACAGAAACTTAATTGTAAATAAATATTATGGATATTTTAAATCGACAATAGAATAAATACCAACGCTTTTGGTAGCACATTTGCATTTTTAGCTAACGCACAAAGCATCAAAAATGCAAAAGAGCTACCAAGCCAACGTATAAAAAAATCAACACAATGACAATGAAACATACGACAGAGAAAGAAGGGCAAAGGCATAACATCACCTATACGCAAGCAGGAGTTTCGTACTTCGTATGACAGGAAAGTGGTAAATTTAAAGTTCAGTTCTTCGTAGGAAGTTTAGTGGTTAAATCCCTGCCTGCGTATAGCCGCAAAACGTTAGCAAACATATTCAACAGACAGTAACGAATTCTTTAAGCAACCAAAAAAATAATTATCATCATGAGTGGCTCAACTTTTAAAATGACCGATAAGGATGTTGACAAGATTATCCAAAAGATAAAGTCTCATATTCATGATGATAAAAATGGTTATTGCAGAGTTGGTTGGGCCATGGTAGAAGAACTTGGAAAAGACAAAGTGTATAATGATAAAGAACAAACATTAAAAAAAGTAAGGATAACTTCATTGATTACTCAATCTGGTCAATATAAAGCTGACCCTTCAATAAAAGACTATAAAGATTGGGACATTAAACTGAATGATGGCTTTATAAAGTCACAACTTGAAATCAAACTTGCTGAATCGAATTTAAAGGCCAACAAGTTGAATTTTACCAATTCAAGACTTAACAACAAAACCACAGTAATTAATGTTATTGTTGGAATTATAAATTTGATTTTGATAGCTTATCAAATATTTATTAAGAATCAAACTTAAGACAGCCATACACAAAGCCGATACCAGTAATTTTAGAGACAATATATGAATGGATAAATACTACTTATCAACTAAAGCATTATATAAAATCCTAAGTGACAAAGGAGTTAAAAATTTATTTCACTCAAATACAGTTTTGACCTCCCTAACTTTTATTAATAATCGAGCTTTACTTTCAAGAGCTTATGTCAAAGACAATAATCTAGTCCAAACTTTTCAAAAATCTGACAAGGAAGACATTGCATATAATGTTTGGGATGATGTTTTTGTAGATGGTTTAGATTTACATAAGAAATATAATAGACCGAATAATTATGGACCTATTCTGTTTGTTTTAAAATTAGATTTGTTATTGTCGACCTCATTACAAAAAGTTTTAATTACAAAAAATAACCCTTGGTATTGGAAACCGAACGACAATTTAGATGATCGTTATTATTCCGATATTGAGGAAGTTAAGAAAGATTATTTAACTGGAAAAGGGATTGACGCTAGAATTATGTTTACATTTCGTTCTACAGAACAGTTAATTAAACTTAATAAGTATTTGGAATTTATTGGAATAGACAAACCTAATATCATTGTTAATTTTAAATTGGGTCAACAAAAAAATATTGGAGATTTTGCGTTAGAAAAAATATCAGAAGCTATGAAGAATAATAGTCTTGGACATATTGCAGTAGTTCATCGGCATCCAAATGGGGTTCCGATATTCTGTAGGTGTAATGTTAATTACAACATTCTGTACAACACTGATTTTGAAGAGTTTAAAAAGAGGTTTAAAGCTAAGGAATAACTAAATTACACAATATGAAAATTGATTTAAATGAATTATATAGCGATAAAAGAACTGGAGTACACAAATTAACTAATTCTGGTGATCCGAGAACTGAATTTCAACGTGACTTTGATAGAATTATCTTTTCGTCTTCATTTCGTAGACTTCAAAATAAGACACAAGTATTTCCTTTACCAGGAAGTGTTTTTGTTCATAATAGGCTAACTCATTCACTCGAAGTTGCATCAGTAGGTCGATCATTAGGTAGTCAAATTGGACAATCAATTTTCGATAAATATAAAAATCATCTTTCAGAGGAAAGTCAATACTTTTATAAACACAATCTTTATAACGTTATTGCTTCAGCTTGTTTGTGTCACGACATCGGAAACCCTGCATTTGGCCATTCTGGAGAAGATGCAATAGCAAGTTATTTCACTAAAAACGAATTCGATTTAAAATCAAAATTTTCAAATGAAGAATGGTCCGATTTGATAAATTTTGAAGGTAATGCAAATGCCATAAGAGTTTTAACTCAGCAACAAGTTGGTAAGTCGGAAGGTGGTTTAAAACTGACATATTCTACTTTGTCGGCAATTGCAAAATATCCGTGTGAGTCAGTTGCTAAAGACAAATCATTCATTCATAGGAAAAAGTTTGGTTTTTTTCAATCAGAAAAGCAAACCTTTATGGAGATTGTGGAAAACACTCAAATGATTAAAGAAGATGCTAATCCATTGATATATTTAAGACATCCATTTGTTTGGTTAGTTGAAGCCGCTGATGATATTTGTTATAATATCATTGATTTTGAGGATGCTCATAGACTTGGTATTGTTGAGCATTCAGAATGTATAGAATCATTGAGATTTTTAGTTAATTGCATTGGTTTTGATGACTCTGAAATGATTGACGAACAGCTAAAAAAAATAACTGATAGAAATGACAAGGTTTCTTACTTAAGAGCGAAGTCAATTGGGGCCTTAACAATGAAAGCAAAAATGATTTACGAAGAAAATATGGAAAGTTTTCTAGGAGGAACAGCTAAAAAGCCAATTTTTGATTTAATTAAAGATGATTGTAGTGCATTGACAAAAATTATTGATTTTTCTGTTGATCACATATATAATAATAGAAGTGTAGTTGAAATAGAAAATGCAGGATACAATGTTATGTATGAGCTACTTTCACATTTCATACCTCCTATCTTAAAACAAAAAGACGATAGAACGCAGTCTGATAAAAAGGCTATTAGACTTTTGCCCACTACATATAATTATGACGGAGATGCCGTTTATAATAGAGTTTTGGGGGTTCTTGACTATGTAGCAGGTATGACTGATAATTATGCAACTGATTTATATAAAAGAATTAAGGGTATAGAAATTGGAATGAAAATATAAAAACAACTAGTAAAAAACGCTTAGCTGCATTTTTCTGCCTCAGACGCAACACAGAAAAACGACGCCTATCGTCAGCCGTTTTACCTTCACGAAGAACGAACATGCAGAAAACCCAACCGCACAAACAGCACAATTGGTTTTTGCCGACACAAAAGCCAACGCTAATAAACCAATAGAGTTGTTTCTTGCCAATCTCAGACCCAACAACAATAAAACGAACGAAATGTATATTGAAAAACGAGATAAACGAAAATTTGTGCTAATTTTGCTCTTTAATTTTATACGGACATGAACCGAATAAAGGAAGTGCTTGAAGAGAAAGGAATTAAGCAAACTTGGTTGGCTGAAAAACTCGGTAAGAGTTATAACATGGTGAACGGATACGTTCAAAACCGACAACAGCCAAGACTTGAAATCCTTTATGAAATTGCCACAATTCTTGAAATTGATGTAAAGGAACTTTTAATATCTAACAAAGAAAATTAAAGGAGTGCGAACAGGAATCGACATACTTGAAAATGAAATAGTCGCTCAGTACCCTGATGTACTCGAAATATTACTGCGTGACCACTCAACTCAAAAAAATATTTTCTGGGCTACTAACAACTACCAACATCTTGGGAAGTCATACAATTCTAAGTCCTACATCCTACCAGAACTAATCACAGGTGAATACGGCAATATCATCATGCCTAGAGTTCATAAAGACAAAGCTTTACAACAATCCAGATCTAAAGAAATGGCAGAGGTTTTTACTCCATCTTGGATATGCAATGCACAGAACAACCTAATTGACAATGCATGGTTTGGAAAACATGGAGTTTTCAATCAAGAAAAGACAATGTCTGATGGAGCTAAATCTTGGGAAGTAAACACCAACAAAATAACCTTCCCAAAAGGTAAAACTTGGAGAGGCTATGTTAGAGATACACGACTTGAAATTGCTTGCGGTGAAGCTCCTTATATCACTAGCCGATATGATAGTACAACAGGAGAATTCATTCCTATTCAAAATAGAGTTGGAATTTTAGACAGAAAACTGAGAGTGATTAACGAAAATATTGACTCATCGGGGGAATGGCTAAAGGCAGCTCAAACAGCCTATAAAAACACCTACGCTTTCGAATGGCAAGGCGATAGCTTACTTCTCGCAAGGGAAGCCATGCTAGCAACATTTATAGAAAATTACACGGTTAAGTTTGACAAAGAGCCACTTTTAAAATCTATTCAATATATCGCATACATCATTTCTTGGAATGTTTGGCAAATGGATGGGCTGAAAGGTGTAATTCCAAACAGTTGCGGTCATAAAACGGTAACTAGCGTGAATCTTTTTGGAGAAAGTGAGACCAAACACACATTTTGCGAAGGTTGCGAAAAGGGTAGTATCCTAAAACACAATGGCACATACGCTTTAATCAAAGATTGGTATAATAAAGATTCGAAAACAGGAAAGACAGGTACAAAAATCAGGTTCATTGACCTATTAAATAATCGCGGAAAATGAAATTTACATCATCTTTAAAACTAAAGTTAATCTATGTTTTCCGCATCAATGATGATGCTCATAGAGGTTGTTTAAAAATTGGAGAAGCAACTTCTGACAATGAAAATATTTGGGGGCTCGAACCAAACAGCAAAGCACTTAACAAAGCTGCCAAAAACCGTATTGACCAATACACGCAAACCGCAGGTATTGCTTACGACTTACTTTATACGGAACTCACAATTTACAACGATAAAAGTGGTCTTAAATCTTTTTCAGACCATGAGGTTCATAATGTGCTTACACGGTCAGGAGTAAAAAAGAAAATTTTTGACTCAAAAAACAAGGCCAATGAGTGGTTTATAACCGACCTTGAAACCATTAAAAAAGCAATCACCGCTGTAAAAGAGGGAAAAGATTCACTCCATGCCAGCGAGGTTTCAGATACTCAAAATCCGATTGTATTTAGACCTGAACAAAAAGAAGCGATTGACAAAACCATTAAGCAATTCAAAAAAAGCAACGAAATGCTTTGGTTCGCTAAAATGCGTTTTGGAAAAACCCTTTCTGCACTACAAGTTGTTAAAGACCATAATTTTACTAGAACACTTATTTTGACCCACCGACCTGTTGTTGATAAGGGTTGGTTTGAAGACTTTGGGAAAATATTCTACGATTCTCCACAGTACGCTTATGGTTCAAAAAACCAAGGAAACCAGTTTACCACACTAGAAAGAGAATGTAAAAAAGGAAATTCCAAGTACATCTACTTTGCATCCATGCAAGACCTTAGAGGTTCTGAATTGGTAGGTGGTAACTTCAATAAAAATGACGAGTTATTTGGAACTGTTTGGGATTTCGTAATTGTAGATGAAGCACACGAAGGCACGCAAACTGAATTAGGAACAAATGTGCTCAGGGAGCTTAAAAAGGAAAACACAAAGGTTCTACACCTTTCAGGAACTCCATTCAATTTACTCGACAATTACCAAGAAGAAGAAATCTACACTTGGGATTATGTGATGGAGCAAAAGGCCAAAGCAGATTGGGATAAAATCCACTTTGGCGACCCAAACCCTTATTCTTCACTTCCAAAACTCAATATATTCACTTACGACCTTGGTAAATTATTACATGGCTATATTGATGAAGAAGTAGCTTTTAATTTCCGTGAGTTTTTTAGAGTGGGTGAAACAGGGAGCTTTCTCCATGAAAAAGATGTGCTTTCATTCTTAAATCTTATCTGCAAATCCGATTCCGAAAGCAATTACCCTTACTCTACTGAAGAATATCGAAATAATTTTAGACACTCACTTTGGATGGTTCCGGGCGTTAAAGAGGCCAAAGCTTTGAGTGCAATGCTAAAAACCCACCCTGTTTTTGGTCAATTTGACATTGTTAATGTGGCGGGTGACGGAGATGAAGAAGAAGCTAACGAGGAAGCATTAAAAAAAGTCGAAAAAGCCATTGGTGATAATCCGCATGAAACTTACACGATTACTCTTTCATGCGGTCGTTTAACAACAGGTGTTTCCGTTAAAGCATGGACAGCAGTTTTCATGCTTTCAGGCTCACACAACACTTCTGCTTCTGCATACATGCAAACCATTTTTAGAGTTCAAACGCCTGCAACCATAAATGGTAAAGCCAAAGAAGAATGCTTTGTTTTCGACTTCGCTCCAGACCGTACATTAAAAGTGATTGCTGAAACGGCTAAAATTTCAGCAAAGACAGGGAAAACTACTGGCGAAGACCGCAAAATAATGGGCGAGTTCCTGAACTTCTGCCCCATAATAGCTTTTGACGGTTCGCGAATGACTGATTATGATGTGAACGGCATGCTCGAACAACTCAAGAAAGTGTATATCGAACGAGTGGTGAACAACGGTTTTGAAGATTCGCACCTATACAACAGGGACCAATTGATGCAATTGGATGATGTGGAAGTGGAAGAGTTCAATGGGCTTAAAAAAGTGATTGGCAGTACTAAAGCCATACCTAAAAGCAATGACATAGAAATAAACAAACAAGGCTTTACAGAAGAAGATTATGAGCAAATAGAGCAAGCCCAAAAGAAGAAGAAAAAGGAACTCAGTCCAGAAGAGAACGAACTTTTAGATCGTTACAAAGAGCGGAAGAAAATGCGGGATACAGCTGTTTCAATTCTTCGTGGTATTTCTATTCGAATGCCTCTGTTGATTTACGGTGCTGATGTGAAAAATGAAGAAACCGAAATTTCTATTGACAACTTTACCGACTTGGTAGATAACCAGTCTTGGGAGGAGTTTATGCCAAAAGGCGTAGATAAAGCTACTTTTAGAAAATTTAAAAAGTATTACGAACCAGATGTTTTCCGAGCAGCAGGAAAACGAATTAGAGCTTTAGCTCGTGCTACAGACCACTTGACCGTAGAGGAACGCATAGAACGTATCACCCATATTTTTGGGACCTTTAGAAATCCCGACAAAGAAACCGTATTGACCCCTTGGCGAGTGGTGAACATGCACTTGGGTGACTGCTTGGGAGGTTATGTCTTTTTAGACGAAAAGCGAGAAAAGACAATAGCACATCCAATTTATAGTTCGCAAGGCCAAGTTACAGAAGATGTTTTTGCAACTAATACACGAATTTTAGAAATCAACTCTAAATCGGGTCTTTACCCCTTGTATGTAGTCTATTCTATTTTCCGCAATCGGATAAAGGAAAAGTATCCCGACAAAGAGCCTAACACACTCACCATTGAACAACAGCAGGAATTTTGGGATACAACCGTGGCAGAAAATGTATTTGTACTATGCAAAACGCCAATGGCTAAAAGTATTACAAAACGAACCTTAGTGGGTTTTAGAGCAGCCAC
Organism: Aequorivita sp.; assembly: GCA_034675805.1. GTDB lineage: Bacteria > Bacteroidota > Bacteroidia > Flavobacteriales > Flavobacteriaceae > Aequorivita. Next base: position 3,293,977 of record JAUCCX010000001.1, read on the forward strand.
TGTAAACACGCACTATTTTGAGGACATGGTGCGACAAATTACTCAACGCCCCGAAAAATTTATCGCAAAAATTAAAAAAGGCCAATCTTATTGGAAAGCAAATAACAACAACGATATGAAATTTAACGCAATCGTAGGTAATCCGCCTTATCAAGTAACGGCTGAGAGCGGAAATAGAAGTATGCCAGTGTATAATCACTTTATAGAAATATCGAAAAATTTGAGCCCAGACTATTTAAGCCTCATAGTTCCATCTAGATGGATGTCAGGAGGTTTAGGCCTGACAGATTTCAGACAATCTATGTTAGAAGATAGAAGACTTAATCAATTAACAGATTATCCTGATTCTAATCAAATCTTTCCAGGCGTTGAAGTGAAAGGTGGGATTTGTTATTTCTTATGGAAAACGGATTATGACGGTAAATGTAACGTTACGACAATTCGAGGTGAAAATGTTTATGGCCCGGTTAAAAGGCAGCTCGACAAGTTTGATATTTTGGTTCGTGATAGCCTTTCTGTTGTTATTTTGGATAAAATCCTAGAACAGGAAAATGAATCGATTATCACAATACTATCTGTAGACAAGGAGTTTGGATGGACTTCGAATTTTAATGAGTTTGAAAAAAACAGAGTTAATGGATATGTACCATTACACTACATCATTAAAGGTAAAAGAAAGGTAGGTTGGATAAACAGAGATGACATTTCGAAAAGCATAGAACTTATTGATACTTTCAAGGTATTAATACCAAAAGCTGGTTCAGATGGCGGAAAAAAAATTCCTGATGTAGTACTCGGGAAACCGCTAGTTGCCGAAAATCCTTCGGTCTGTACTCAATCTTACCTTTTCTTTTTTGTTAACTCTAAAAATGAGGCTATTAGTATTGAAAAATATCTTAGGTCTAAGTTCTTAAGATTTTTAGTCTCACTTAGAAAAATGACACAAGACGCAACAAAATCAACCTATACATGGGTGCCCATACAAGATTTCACAGAAAATTCAGACATAGATTGGAACAACTCCATCCCTGAAATAGACAAACAGCTTTACCAAAAGTACAACCTAAGTGAAGGAGAAATTGAGTTTATTGAAAGTATGATAAAACCAATGGGATAATATATTAGCCGCTATGTCACGAAAAGCCAGATATCAGTATTTACTTGAAAAATCGGTTCATGCGGCACTATCGGCTATTGAGATATACAACAAACCTGACTTCAAATACCGAGAAGAGAGTTTTTCCATTCTTATGGTAAATGCTTGGGAATTACTTTTAAAAGCCCGCATCCTTCAGCGGAATAAAAACAAGTTGGAGAGCATTTACATAGTTGACCCAAACAAAACACGCAAAGACGGCACACCTTATAAAAAGTCCAAGTTCAAAACCAGTCGGTCGGGCAATTATTTGACTATTGATGTTACCAACGCCATCAAGGAATTGAAACTTCCCCTACGGCTAAAAGAAAATTTGGGATTGCTCATTGAAATTCGGGATAATGCCATTCACTTCATGAACGACCGTAAACTGTTTGAAAAGAAGTTTTTAGAAATAGGAACTTCATCCTTAAAAAGTTATGTAAACATGGCGAACAAATGGTTTGACTATGATTTAAGCCAGTACAATTTCTATCTGATGCCTATTTCCTTTTTCCACCATCATGAAATGCAAAGTTTTTCAATTAACAAGGAAGACAAGCAACACCAAAATCTGCTAAAATTCATAGCTGCGAAAGAGAAGTCCTTTCCATCTGACGAAACGCATGAACACAACATTTCACTGATACTAGAAACAAAATGGGTGAAATCAAAATCGGTTGATACCTTAACATCATTCAAATATGATCCGGATGACCCGAATGCCATTTCTTACAAAGAAGATTCTGAAGAGGTATTCAGGAAAAAATATCCTTGGAACTTTACAGACCATTTAAAACCAAGGCTGAAAGAAAGATATAAGAACTTCAAATTTGATACAGCTTACTTGAAATTGATGGCAAAGTGTAAAAAGGACAAGAAGCTTTCAGACGAACGACCTTTGGATTGGAATAAACTGACAGGAACAAAAAAGCGATTTTACAGTACTAATATTTTAAAGGAGTTTGATAAATATTATGAACTTAAATAACCCAAAATGGCCAACACTTCAAAGTCACACACACTGCCAAACCGCTCAAACCAGCCACACTAACCAAAGCTTGTCAAAGAGTGTGTTTTTCCTTACACACGCACGACAGAAAAAAAAAGTACGATTGCACAACAAGTTTTACCAAGCTCAAAGAAATACGGAAAAACAAAAATTGGATACGGGTTTAATGGAGTTCCAGCACCTGACGAAATTAGAAATTTATACATAAATAAATCAATTGCACATACCAAAAAAAGAGGAGCAGCTTCAGCAATTAGATACAACTTATGAAGTAAACACAGCGGGTTACAAAGAACTCCTATGAAAAGCATCAATTTTTGACATGATTATTTTAGGCTTCCGGATTGAAAAAATTTATCTGTGGACTTGCAAATAAACCCCGCACTATTATTTAAACCAAACATTCTTCAACTAATTTGAACAGCACCAATCGAATATAAATTTAGGTCCCAACGAATTCCGCGCTATAATTTTGATAAGGAATCCATAAAATCCCGGAGCACAATTATTTCAATATATAAGTTGTTTTTAGAAAGACTTTTTATATCTTTATTGCTGATAAACAATATGTTACATCTGTTAGAGGCATTCTCTAAATCTATTTGGATAGCCTAAATGTTAACCGAGAGGAAATAATTAACTTCATAGTAGTTCTATGTTGAGGGTTTAAGCAATACAAAAGAGTAGATCACAGGTTTAACGAAGTTGCTAAAACCATATCCCCATCAATAAATTGATATTATAAAATTACATTTTTATATGAATTTAATACCGATGAATTATGGGAAAAGAACTTTCAGCAGTAATACTGCTACCGCTTTCAGCCGGTCTTCCGTGGATTAAGAAGGCTTATTTTTTTCGACAAAATGAATACATTAGATACGATGTTCTTGCGGATGCAGCCGTTACGGGTTATCCAAAGGAAATTGCAAAATATTGGCCCGGTATCTGGGGCGATGGTATTGATGCTGCTGCGGAGTGGCCCAATAAAAAAGTATACTTTTTTAAAGGAAAGCAATACATTCGATACGATATTGCTAAAGACAAGGCCGATCCAGGATATCCTAGGCGTATTGTAGATAATTGGCCAGGTATTTGGCCTGATGGAATTGACGCAGTCCTTACCTGGCCCAATGGCAAAGCCTATTTCTTTAAAGGAAAGGATTATATCCGTTTTGATATAGCTAATAAAAAAGCGGATCCAGGCTATCCAAAGCCGATTGCGAAGTATTGGAAAGGCTTGTGGGCAGAAGGTATTAATGCTGCAGTTCTTTGGCCAAACGGTAAGGCTTATTTCTTCAAAGGCAATAATTACATCCGTTATGATGTAAAAAATGACAAGGCTGACCCTGGTTATCCTAAACCTATTTCTGGCAACTGGCCTGGGATTTGGGAAACCTATCAATTTAAATTTATGGTTTTTGGAGTGCCGGATACCGACCAACGATGGACGATTCTTTCGGGAGAAGGTAAAAATCATTGTGTACCAACCGCATCATATAATTGGTTAGAATATCTTAATGATCTAGGTATAAGGGCTACTTTATCCGTACCAACAGGTCCCCTTGAAGATATTTTGTATAAAAATTTCAATCGAGCTATTTGGAATATATCTCTGCTCGGTGCAAAAATGAAGACAAATTCCGAAAAAGGAACGTCGCACGCTGCGGCTTTTTCTGGACTTTTAGAATGGTGTAATGACCGAAAAATGTCCGCTATGATTCTCGGGCAAACATTTAGCGATGACTCTTTTCTAACTCGAGCTCGAATTAAAAGTTATTTGCTGGACGGAGCTTTGCTCACTTTGTGTTTTGGTCGATGGTGTAAAGATAAAGGCAGTACAAGTTCCTTAACTCGAAAGAACGGGCATTGCTTAACGCTAGTGGGGGTCACTGAGTCAAAAGACGAATATACAATGTCTCTTCATGATCCTTGGACGGATAAGGACGATAGCAAGATTACGCAGAGTAAGAGTGAAATAATTAAATTTAATCCAACAGAAGCCACCGTAAAAATTAGTAATAAAAGCGTTAACGTCCTGTTGATATCAGAATATGATCAAAAAAAGATTTTTAATTTAGCGGGATTAGAAATTGAATACGGAGATGAAACCGTATACTGTATTTTTGACACACTGTTAGGTATATTGCCTTCTAGTGCGTGGACAATTAATGGTAATTTAATCTCTTGGACGCGCAGTGATCTGAGTGGTAACAACTCCTCTTCGGGAAGTAACGGTTCATCACAATTGCCCTTTAAAGGTGAACCAAAAGATTTGGCAATCCATCCAAGCGACCCCTGGCTTGTAGTGGTTGGAGATCCCAACTCAGGGGACGTATGGCAATATAATCGCCATACTGATAATTGGTCAATACTAGCGCAACTGGCAGCGCCAGTTGAACGATTAGTTTATGGCGGAACCCGTAGCCCACGTCTTTATGCCGCGCACGATTCTAATATTTCGATGTTACACACCCGTACTGGGAAAACTTTGAAAAAAGTGTCGGTAGGTTTAAATGTGGCTGCAATGGCGTGGGATCATACATCTCAAGAATTAGTATTCACTGATGTAAAAGCGTCAACCCTTTTTCGAGCGGATAAAGAACTCCGACTTAAGGAAAAAGAACCTTTCAAAGCACCAACTGGAAAGGGGCGACTGGATTTAAGTGTTCGTAAATCTGATGGTGCTATCTACGCAAGTCGTGAAGGCTCCTCTAGTTTAATTACTTCTAGATTACAACCTAAACGCAAAACAATGATATCTACTCAAACCCTTGATTTCAAGGGAGTGAAATCATCTGTTCAGGTAGCTCTTGGGGATAGATTTATTGCTAGTGTAGGGGGCAAGTTTATGATGTATGACAAAGATGGCAAAACAGTAGCAAACAATCCATTTGAAAAAATGAAAACAGGATCATTACTCAGATTAAGCGAGTCTTGGGAAAACCTGAAGGGTCTAGAATGGTATTCATAATATTTTTATAATAAGTGGATACTCCTTTTTAGAATTTAAATCCAAGAACCGTAAAGTTTTATGGGTAATTAAATTAACTATGGTTAACTAGCTCTAAATTAATAAAATATAGTTAGACGCTTATTTTAGAAAAATTGCAGTCATCGTGATTGCCTTAAAGTGATTATTCATTCTGCTAATCTAAAGGCTAGCGGGAACGTTCCGTTCGTGCTCATAATGTCTTGTCCAAAACTTGCCCTAAGAAACCCCTATAATACCCCTAAGATACTCCTAAAAAAGTCTGGGTCAAGTCCGGGTCTGGTCCGGGTCTGGTCTGGACTAACTTTGGGCAAAATATTGAAAATCGGAGATTTATAAATTTAGAGATGGATACTTTCAAGTCTGATTATCAGAACTATACAGTCAAAAGAGATTTAATTGAGCCTGGTCAAATTCTAAATAAACTCAAGCCAACTTGCAATACAATGATTCGGGTAAATTGACTTTGTCTAATTGAAATTTTTGACCCTTTCTAAGTCGCAAATATACATCAGAAAAAGCCCAAAATTACAAGGAGCAGAATTTACGTGTTATATTTGACACAATTGGCGCCCCAAAACCTGCATCCTACCTGTCTTCGTTAGATTTCCAAATCACAATAAATAGTATTTTTAAAACTCCCGATTGCCACGCGTGCCACAACAGCAAACAACCATTGCCTGAGCGAGCTCCTAACTCACAACTAAATTGTAACTGAAAAAAAATCGTTTTTCAACAAAGTACTGAGCTAAAAAACACCTTTTTTCTTCGTTATCCGGATATCAATTATCCCTTCCACTCATTATTTCCCCTATCCACATCAGGCAATTGATGCTCCGCATCCAGCGCAATGTGCTTTATTTTGGAAGTGGTATTCACGTGGAATTTAGCGTCTTTTCCATACTTCCAGATTTCCACAGGTACTTGGAAGTTGTGGGTTTTGCCGTTGGTTTCTTCTACGCTTACCAGAATAGGCATTACCATTTGTTGGTTGTTGGTTACCGTAATATCAGCGCCATTGGCTTCTTTGCCTTCGGTGTACTCCATTTTTGTGATGGCTTGGTCCAATTGCCAATTGTTGTGGTACCAGCCCTGCCAAAACCAGGTTAGATCCTCGCCTGAACCGTTGTCCATACTTCTAAAGAAATCTTCTGGCCTTGGGTGTTTGTATGCCCAATCCTTGATGTACTGCCGAAAGGAGTAATCAAACTTATCGGGGCCCAAGATTACGTCGCGTAGTAAAACCAAACCAAATGCCGATTTAAAATATGCCAATGGATGCACGAACTTATAATTCTGGGCGTCGGCAGGGGTCATCAGGGTGGGTCCGTCTTTGGCATCTTCAATTACTTGTATTATTTCGTCTGCGGGATTACCACCCTTGGGAGCGTATTCACCGTCTCGTTTGGGTGCGAGTTCGCCTTTGTTGAAATCCGCTTGTGCGACCAAATTCATAAAGGTGTTGAAACCTTCGTCCATAAAAGGATGACGTCTTTCATCTGAACCTACAATCATTGGAAACCAGGTGTGGCCTATTTCGTGGGAAGCCAATAAAAACATCATATATGGCTCCACATCCCAATAGTTAAACGCCAAGCCCGGGAATTCCATACCGCCAACGGAACCTGCCACACTGGAGGCTACTTGATAGGGATATTCAAACCATCTGTTGGAATAATCCTCAATCGAGGCCTTTAGCATTTCTGTGGATCTAGCCCACGCTCTTCCTTTTTTGGTAGCAGCAACAGGATATACTGATTGCGCCAAACCAGTCTCACCACCAGGAAGATTCATTTTGGCTGCATCCCAAATATAATCACTGGACATTGCCCAGGCTACATCGCGGGTGTTTGCCATTCTATAATGCCAAGTCACTAGTCCCTTTTCACTTTTGGTAACTGGTTTTTTCAATTCCTTTTCATTTCTTATGAATACCACCTCATCAGATTTCCTTGCCTTTTCAAGGCGGTCCAAGGTTCTACTGTTTAAAATATCTTTTTCATTTACCAAGATGCCAGATCCTATTACCACTTGGTCCGCAGGAACTGTTATTTGATAGTCGATAGTGCCATAATCCAAATACATTTCGCCACCTCCAATAAAAGGCAGGGTGTTCCAACCGTAATAATCATCATAAACGCACATCCGCGGATACCAATATGAAAACTCGAAGATCCTGCCATTCTCATCATTCATATAGCCTGAACGGCCTCCGCCGCCTTTTGGCTGTAGCTCGTAGGAGTAATCAATAGCCAACTTAATTTTCTCTTTGGGGTTTAAACTGTTTTTCAAGCGTATCTGCATTCGTGTCCCGTCCACAATAAAGGGAATCTCCTGCCATTTGTCGTCTTTAAAAAGTCTTATCTTGCTGATGGTGTAACCTTTGGAATCATCTGGAACTACATTTGGGTTTCTTAAACTATTTCCACGAGCCTCTGGCTTTGCTGTGTTTTGGTCCATCTGCAACCATAGGGCGTCCAATTGATCGGGGCTATTGTTGGTGTAGTCAATGGTAACATCTCCCTGTAAAAGACGGGTTTCTATATTAAATCCAACTTTTAGGCTATAGTCGGCTTCATTTTGCCAATAGCCTGAACTGGGTTTTCCACTTGCGCTTCTTATGTTATCGCCTTTGTGTTGGTAGAAATCGGGGACAAAGATTTTTGAGGGGTCGTATTGTGATTCTGCTGTTAGGAAAGAAATAAAGAAGAGTAGAAATAACCATTGGTAAAGTTTCATTGTGATGTGGTTTTATATTTGTCATTCGAAGGTAAGTGTTTTGTTAAAAAAATCTTTTATTTGGAGGGATAAAAGTTGAAGTCAAACTTGAAATTGGAATCGAACTTGAAATTGAAACAGGGCTTTATGTGGGTTTTATTTTCCTGACCTTGATTTCTAATTGGGATTGTAGGACTATATTTGGTAGGATTGAAGCCTTGGTGATGCATAAATAGGAAGAAATTCTAGTAGGGTAGTTATTTACTGGCTGTGTTGCAATAGAAAAAACCCTTGTGCCAGGGGAAAGATTAACTAAATAATGAATTTAATAAAAGATGGATTTAGCGAGGCATTGTGAATTATGTGACCACCAAAAAGTAAATTTAAAAGACGGAACGACCTGCGGCTTAACAGATAGAAAACCTGCTTTTAATAAAACCTGTGCTAATATTACGCTGAATGAAAAGTTTGAGAACAAACTCAAAACCGTTAATATCGAATACGAAAAAGTAAAACGGACTAAAATATTGACTTATATCTATTTTGCGACTTTTATTTCAATCGGTATTGCAGTTATTGTCGGAGGCTATTTCTTGGGGAAATACGCCTTTGATAACAGAGTTATCTCAACCGTTCCAGTAATAATTATGGCAATTGGACTAGCACCTCTTGGAATGGCTTTTGGAGCATTAAATAAGTATCGACAGGGGATTGAAAGTACAAAAAGAAAGAAAGATAAAATAGATGACGTTTTAAACGTGTACCATATAGAGTATCAAATTGACATAGAATTTGGAAAACAATATCACGGAACTCAAGAGGTTTATGTGGATTTGAAAGTGAAGGGATTGCGAGGATCCCATAAAGATTGATGGAGTTTTTGTGCTAAATTTGATCGTTCGCACATTTAATTCCGTTCGAATACACAGCCTTGTTCCTTGGTAAGCATAGTTAAGATTGAATTTGTGTCTAATAAACCAATCACAATTTGTAATAATGGAAGACATAAATTTCTATTCCAAATTAAAAAGTTCGAATGAATCTCTTATCGATTTATTGGCTAATGAATCCAGTTTTTCTGATATTCCAAACACTTGGCAGGTTGTAGTGGTGGATATTGAAAATTCCACCCAAGCTGTTGCGGATGGAAAGCACCATCAGATAAATTTAGCTGCAACAGGTGCAATAATCTCTGTGTTAAACACCATCAAAAGAGAAAAGCAGAATATTGAAATACCATATTTTTTTGGTGGTGATGGGGCTACCTTTATTCTTCCATCGCTGCTTTTAAATAAAATTATAGTAGTCTTAGAAAATTACAGTATTCATATTAAAAGAAACACCAGTCTAACACTCCGAGTTGGACATATTTCCATTATAAATTTAACCGCTCAAAAGTCTAGCCTAAAGATTGCCAAACATCAACTTACAGAACAATTAAGGATTCCAATTGTATTAGGAAATGGCTTAAAAAAAGCTGAAGATATCATTAAAAATACCTTTGTAGAAAAGAGCTTTACCGATTTTAAAAATGACCTTTTAGATTTAGAAGGGATGGAGTGTAGGTGGAGACAAATTGATCCAACAAAGACCGAAAATAAGGTTATTTGTTTACTATTGGATTCTGTAAATGAGACCGATCAAGGAGCGGTTTATAGAGATGTTCTGATTCAAATGGATACTATCTTTGGCCCCTTTAAAAACAGGCAACCTATTAAATCAAACAAGCTAAAATTAAATTATAGCATTGCTAATATATGGGAAGAGATGAAAATTAGCCTCGTCAATAAGAATTGGATTTACTTACTTAAAAATTGGTTTTCAACGCTTATAGGAGCATTTTATTTAAACCTATCTGATAGTGGAAAGCAATATATTAAACAAATTGGCCAGTTGTCTCATACTTTTATGCTTGATGGGATGATAAATACAATTTTCACAGCCGAGCAGAATACGATAGACCTTTTTATAGATTATCTAAATCAACTTGAAAGAGATAAAAAGATTATTTATGGCATTCACGTTACTCACGCTTCTGTAATGTCCTGTTACGTCTTGGATAGAAAAACAAAACATTCGCATTTTGTAGATGGAACCGAAGGTGGATATACTTCTGCTGCTAAGATGTTTAAAATGAAATTGGAAACAATAGATTAATTTAAACATTGACTTTCCTATTAAAAGAGTATTTAAACAAAAGAAATTCGCAGCCGTGAAATAATTCGTATCTTAAACCTTCAATTTTAAAAAAGCTTGACTATGAAAAAAATACTAGTTGTCTTCATTTTTGCATCTGCTTTTTCCGCATTTTCACAAGGTGAAATCTTACCGAAAGACATACAGATAAAAACCGCACTTTTGGCCGCACCAGAAATGTATCGCGAAGGCGCTACCGTGCTTGGCTATAATGCCGAGGGAAAACTTGTCACGCTGCGTGAAGGGTCTAACGGAATGGTCTGCCTGGCAGATAACCCCAACAAAGAAGGGATAAATGTAGCCTGCTACAGTGCCGAATTAGAGCCTTTTATGGCAAGAGGAAGAGCTTTGGTCGCTGAAGGGAAATCTAATGAGGAAAAACAAGAGGCTAGAAAAACTGAAATAGACGATGGAACTTTAACAATGCCTGCAGAACCTTCTATGGTTTATGTATTGGCAGGAGAAGATAAAGATTACAGCCCTGAAACTGGTGAACTTTTAGTGAGCAAAATTCGTTATGTGCTTTACAAACCGTATATGACGGGTGAAAGCACAGGATTACCAACTAAACCACAAGCCCCAGGAATGCCTTGGTTGATGGATGCCGGTACGCATCGTTCGCATATTATGATTACCCCGGCTAATAGGTAGAGGGGATTCAGTGACGGTTGTATTCTATGGTAGGTAAACTGTTGTTAACAGAATTTATAACCGTCTTTTGTATAGTAACTAAAAAACCATCCTCTCTTAAGAAGATGGTTTTTTAGTTTAAATATCTCGCGAGGCTTTACAGACTTTTTAAAAACTCCTTGAAATCCGCTCTATTATAATCGGCCATACCTTTATGTGTAAAGACTAATTCGCCTTTAGAGTTTATAATAAAAGTGGTTGGAATACTTGGCGAATCATACATTTGTGGAATGGCAGCGGCAGGGGCATAAACTTCAAAGTCAAACACGTTTTTGTTTTTGTATTGAATTGCTTTTTCAAATTTCTGGTCGAAAGAGACCATAAGTACCTCAATTTTATCCTTGTCTATATCATTATACATTTTGTTTATTCCTGGCATTTCAGCAACGCAAGGTGGACACCAAGTGGCCCAAAAGTTGATAAATATTACTTTGCCACGATACTTTTCCATCGAAACTCTTTCTCCTTTAGAGTTTACTAAATTCAGGCTAAAATCGGCTTGTGTGGCAGCGATTTCATTTGGTTCTGAGCTTTCTTCAATCTGTTCTACATTGGGATTCATAGCGCCTGTTGCAAGAAGACCGCGTTGCGCAAATCCGATAATCTCAGTATGCAATCCTGAAAAATAAATACCTAATATAATTATAGCGAAGAGCCCGTATTCAATGATGTTCTTTTTAAGTTTTTTGTTCATAGTATTATTTTTTATAATGTTGTTTTTGTTTTTTAGGGTAAATAGATGGTCTTATAATATTTTGGGTTATCCGAATGTGTTAGGTCTCGCCTGCGCTCGACCTGCCAGACGTTCGACTGGACACTGTTCTAATTAAATATGTAATCCGTTCCGGGTACTGTGGAAAAGGATTTTTCGCCTAGATAATCACAATAGGCACGCTTATCCATTACCGGACTTATTGGAGAGTGCAGTTTTAAATATTCCTCCACAACTTCGTGAATAGTGTATTCTTTTGTCTCTACATCTATCACATTGGGCATTCTGCAGAGAACATCTTCTGGATCTCCAGGACGTTTGCAGGCAGAAATTGTATAGTACCTGTTTTCATCAATGGGTTCGCCATTGATTTCTACATATTTTATACGCTGGTTTTTTTCATTCTGACTATTAAATTCCACTTTCATTCCTGAAAAGCGTACCAACCATCCACCAAAACGTTCTGTTGCATCTTGCGCAAAGGCGTTGTGCATTTCTTTTTCAAGCCACATCTTAATTTGTTTTCCAGTAGCTTTTCCTGTTTTCACCGGTTCATTCACTGGCATTAGATTCCAAAGATTGGCTCGGGTAATTGCTGCAGGTTCTCCATTTTCAGGAACAATTGGATTCCCAAATCTAAACCCATTAGAGATGGCTATATCGGCTCCTGTTTTCCATCTAGCGGCATCGGTGATTAGATTATCCATTGGATTTTCCACAGTCAGATATCTGTACATAGGGGTATTGGTATAACCTACTATGGTTTCCAAATTTTCTTTATATGGAGCCTTGTTCTTATTGATTATAGCTTGTATTTGGGGATCGGCGGCATAAACTTCTGGATCTACATCCATTAGTTCATAATCGTCCTTTACCAGTTTCCCATCTACAAAGTAAAGGTTCAACTTCCCAACAAAAGATCCGAATGCTCCCGGCTCCGTGACCTTGGCATATTTGCCCTGGATCATTTCGCGAACTCTTTCGTGTGTATCATTCCCTAGAATATAATCTACGTTTTCTGCGATTGGATTGTTGGCTAAAGTAACTTGTTTGTAAATCCCGATGTGGGTTATCAAGAACATCACATCGATTCTCTCTTCAACTTTTATCTGATCTATAAGTTTTTTTACGCTGTCATCCACAGGTGTAAATTCGATGCCTTCACTAAAAATAGGGTTTTGTCTAATGGGAACATCTGGATCGTTGATACCGATGAACCCGAGACGAACTCCATCTATTTCCTTTACCAAATAGGATGGATATAGATTTTCATTAGAGTTTTCGTGAAACATATTTTGGACTATGGTGGGAGTGTCAAATTTTTCATAAACCTCCAACATCTTGTTTTTCCCATAGATTACTTCCCAATTACCTGGAACCAAAACATCGTATTTCATGTTTTTTATAACATCGGCCATAACTTCTCCTTCGGAAAAGGCGACGTAGCCACTACCTTGAATTAAATCGCCACCATCTACAACCAATGTTCTGCCAGGGTTTTTCTCTCGCTCCCTATCGAATAGGGTTTTTATTTGTGCAAGGCCTCCACGCTCTTTAAATACAATTTCTTCATTTTCCCAAAACAGTTCGGGATGAGGGTCTAATTGCCCGTGGATATCCGCAGTTTGGAGAATGGTAATTTTCAAAGTGTCTTTGCTATGCTGTACCGATTCTTTATTGTTTATAATAGTTGGACTTTTCCAAGCTAATAGCACAAGGAGACTTAGGATAGGAATTATATATCTATATGATTTTTTCATTTTTATTTGTTTTAAAATTTGCATTCTGTTTTCTATAGTGATAAGCTCAAATAGCCTTTCTTCTGAAGCTTAAAGCTGTGAAGGATTCCATTGTCAATAATTATCATATCCTTAGGAAGTTTTTTTGGATCTACCTGAAACTTGTTTAAGGAAAAGCCACAGGCAATAATATTTACACCTAGTTTTTCTGCTTCTTCTAGATGGGGCTGTAGTTTTTCAATATCGGTAAGAACACCGATCTCCTTACCACAGACAATTACTTCAAAATTGCCGAAGTTGGGACCATCTTCCTTTGCTAGGTCTTTTGCAGCTAGCAGTATTGGTTTCAGTTGCGCTACTTTTTTTGTCAGCACTACATAGTTGTGTTTTGTGGTTTCTTGTGAAATGGATTGCTGAACATTCCCGATAATGAAAAAGATGGATAATATGAAGCTTGAAAGAATTGTTTTCATTTATTTATGTTTTAAAAGGTTTTATATCGTTTAGAATAAAGAACAAAAGCCCCCCAGCAATAGCGATATTTTTAAATAAAGGGCCGAGACTAGTTACTTGTCCTACTTGTATTGTGAGTGTTATCGGTAAAAGAATTAGGAGCAGAACAATGGCAGCCCAACGGGTTTTAAAGCCTATCGTAAAGCTGAAACCTGCCACTAGCATAGCTATTCCGGAAAATATTACTAGTAGCTCAAGGTTTCCAAAAAAGTTTGCAAAACCCTTGAATCGCGCTATTTCGATTCGCTGAACTGTTTTCTCTATTTCCAATAAATGATTGAATCCAGCTACCAAAAAAATTCCGCTCACCATAATGCGCAGCAGTTGTACGGAACGCCTGCTCACAGTTATACTTGGAGTCATAATAAATAAGTTTAAAAAAGATGCGTGTGTGATTTACTGATCGAAATCAATAAAATTCAAAAGCTTGAACGCTATTGGCTTGACCAATAGGTATGATTTAACTAAAGCAGAATGTTAGGCTCTGGGAGGAATGTATAACTGCTCAGTGAAAAGCTTCAAGTGAAGAATGTCTGTAAAGCCATAAGCTTTGAAGTTGTTTTCTGCAGTAACAAAAGAGAAGGAGGCTGTTTTAAAATCGAAAGCTGTGGTACAGATTGCCGGTATCTCAATGGAACTTGTAGATGTGGGATCTGCGGTTAATGCATTTCCTTTATTGGAAGTGCTTTTTGATTTTTTACAAAAAGGATGAACTACTGTAACCTCTTTTCCTGTCAAAACCTTTAGCAATCCACCAGATTGAGATACTGTAAGGTTCATCAAGAAAAGACCCGTCAAAAAGAGCGCTATTAAGTTCTTCAAGTTCATTTGAGGCAAATTTAATGATTTAGTATTGTTTGAATGTAACTTTAGTTACAGAGAGAATGAATGATATAGTGAAAAAGAGGAAAGTGTTGAAATCATTCCTTGTGTAATCTTTGTTACAGTACTATCCGTTTTGAGGCCTTAAATTTGTCCTAAGTTATTCAGTTAAATAGTAATAGTGATGAAATATTATATAAGTACCACATTAAAAAATACAAGCTTTAAAGATGCTATTGAAAAAACAACGGCAGCTTTAAAGACAGAAGGATTTGGGGTCTTGACAGAAATAGACATTAAAGCCACCTTGAAAAAGAAGTTGGATGCTGACTTTTATAATTACACAATTCTCGGCGCGTGCAATCCAGAAATGGCGCATAAAGCGCTGCAGGCAGAAAACAAGATCGGAACTATGTTACCTTGTAATGTGATAGTTCAAGAAAGGGAACCTGGAGTTATTGAAGTTTCAGCTGTTGATCCAGCAGCTTCAATGATGGCAGTAGAAAATAACTCCTTGGCAGAAATAGCAAAGGATGTTCAAAAAAAATTGGCCAAGGCCATTGAAAGTATTTAGGAACGTTTCTTGGTTGGTTCGTTCCTGAAGAGTGCAGATTTATTTGGTTGAAAAAGCACCTCGAAAGGGGTGCTTTTTTATATGTCTATGCACAAGACTTTGGTAACATTAGTTACTGACCAATGCTGAATTCTGAGTTATGTTTGCATCAAATTAATTTAAAAAATGAAAATCAACAAATTTCTTCCATTTCTCTGCTTGTTGCCGGCAATGGTTTTTGCCCAACAAACGGTACCTATTTCCAAAGCCCAAGTTTTGGAAAAGGTTGTTGCACAAAACAATCAATTAAAGATAGGAGAGCAGCAAGTGCTTGCAGCCAAAGGGGATTATAACCAAACCAATGCGGTCTTTCTTCCAAATATTACTGCTTCGCATACAGGAATGGCAACTACGAATCCTTTGATGGCTTTTGGGTTTAAGCTGAATCAAGAAATAGTGACTCAAGCAGATTTTGATCCAAATAAATTAAACAATCCTTCACAGATTGAAATTTATGCGACAAAATTTGAAGTTCAGCAACCAATTATTAACGTTGACGGTATTTTTCAAAGAAAAGCTGCCAAAGCAAAACTGAGTGCAACCCAATTACAACTTTCTAGAACGGGTGATTATATCGCACTAGAAACGGAAAAGGCGTATATGCAATTGCAGTTGGCATATAAAAGTGTTGCAGTATTGGAAACCGCATTAAAAGCTGCCAATGAAAACCTCCGTTTGGCAAATAACAGTTTCAAACAGGGTTACTTGCAACAGAGCGATGTTCTGGCGGTACAGGTACGCGTTACCGAAGTGGAAAACCAATTGCAGTACGCAAAAAGTAACGTCATAAACGCTTCAGAATACCTGACGGTTCTTATGAATGAAAAAGTTGCTGGCGTCCTGAAACCGACGGATTCGCTAATGGTTTCTTCTGAATTTGTTTCTACTGAAAACATCTCCGATTCTCGTGCTGATATTCAGGCAATGGAATTTGCAGCTGAAGCCTTCAAACAAAATTACAAAGCCGATAAAATGACATTCCTTCCTAGATTGAATGCTTTTGGAAGCTATGAACTATATGATGATCAAATTTTTCAGGCGGATGCCAATGGCTATTTGTTTGGAGCAGCTTTAACCTGGAACATTTTTGACGGTTCAAAACGCTTCGGAAAAACTCAAAAGAGCAAAGCTGAATTCAATAAAGCAAGTCTTGAATTGGATCAATATAAATCTGAAAGCCAATTGGAGTTGAACAAGGCCAAACGTATGTTTCAAGATGCACAGAATAATTTAAAACTGACAGAGCTTGCGTTGGAGCAATCCAAAGAAGCGCTTCGAATTCGTTCCAATAGATTCACAGAAGGTCTTGAAAGAACAACGGATCTTTTGATGGCGGAGACACAGTTTTCACAGAAACAATTGGAATATTATAACACTGTTTTCCAGCATAATTACGCATTAGCATACCTTCAATTTTTAACCAAAAACTAATATCAGTAATGAAACATCCACAGTCAATTTCTATGTACTAGAATTAAAGACCGATTGGATGTTGCATATGACCATTAAAAAACAAAATTTATAGCCAGATGAAAAAAATATATACACTTCTTCTTTTTTCGGCGGTACTAAGCTTTACTGCCTGCAATAAATCTTCTGAAGAAAAAAACATAGATAAAACTCCTGCAGTACCTGTTACTGTAAGTTCGGTAGCGGCAGAAGGCAACTCTCCATTTTTGACTGCAAGCGGGAAAATCGAAGCTGCAAATAGTGCCACGCTCAGTACTAGAATGATGGGTTTCGTGGATAAGGTTCACGTAAACGTAGGTCAAAAGGTAACAAAAGGTCAGCTGTTAGTTAGTATAAATAATACGGATCTTTCTGCAAAACAAGCCCAGACTACTGCGGGCATTACTGAGGCACAAGCTGCTTTCAATAATGCGGAAAAGGATTATAAGCGTTTCCAAAATTTATTTGCAGAAAACAGTGCCAGTCAGAAGGAACTTGATGACCAACTTGCTCGTTTCGAAATGGCGAAAGCGAGATTGGAAGGCGCCAAACAGATGAGAAATGAAGTGCAATCGCAATTTGCGTATGTAAATCTTCGTGCACCATTCAATGGTGTTGTAACTAATAAATTTATTGAAGCAGGTGATATGGCAAACCCTGGTGTTCCATTGATCTCAGTAGAAGGTCCAGGCAATTTCGAAGTTACGGCCTCAGTTCCTGAAAGTGAGATTTCAAAAATAAAATCGGGTACAGAAGTGGTAATAATGGTGAAATCCTTAGGTCAATCCATTGCTGGTACTGTTACTGAAGTGAGCAGCTCGGCAAGAAATACAGGTGGACAGTATTTGGTGAAGGTTGTCTTGGACAAATCGGATGCTAACCTTCTTTCGGGAATGTACGCTACCGTACAATTTCCTATAGAAAAGAAAACTGATAGCACTGTCATTATGGTACCTCAAGAATCTTTGGTAAAACAAGGACAATTAATTGGAATATATACAGTAAGCCAGAGCAATACAGCCATTTTAAGATGGTTGAGAGTGGGGCGCTCTTTTGGAGACAATATAGAGGTGCTTTCAGGCTTGGCTGCAGATGAAAACTATATCGTTTCTGCTGAAGGAAAACTTTACAACGGCGCTAAAATAACCATTAAACAATAATAATGAAAGACGGATTAGCAGGCAAGATTGCCAAGTTATTTATAGGTTCAAAACTTACTGTGCTGTTGATGATCGTTTTTATGGTCGTTGGAGTTTACAGTTCCTTTTTGATACCGCGTGAGGAAGAACCGCAGATAGATGTGGCGATGGCCGATATTTTTGTAGGCTATCCTGGTGCTTCCCCAACCGAGGTAGAATCGCGAGTAGTGAAGCCACTGGAGAAATTGGTTTCAAATATCCCAGGTGTTGAGTATGTTTATTCCACTTCTTCGAAAGAAGGTGCGATGGTGATTGTTCAATTTTACGTAGGGGAAGATATTGAACGCTCCTTCGTAAAACTATATAACGAAATGAACAAGCATATGGACCAAATGCCTCCAGGTGTTACTATGCCGCTTGTAAAGCCTAGGGCTATCGATGATGTGCCTATGCTGGGAATCACTCTTTGGAGCGAGAATTATGACGATTATCAACTTAAACAACTAGCAGACGAACTAACTCAAGAGGTTGAAAAAGTAAAGGAAGTTTCTACAACTCATAAACTTGGAGGGCGAAATAGACAGTTGCGCGTGGTGCTTGATAAAGATAAGTTAGCGGCTAGCGGATTAGACTTTTTAGGGGTTGCCGAAATGATTAAAGCTAGCAATCAACAAATGAGCTCTGGCAGTTTCGATAATAATGATACTGAATTTTTGGTGTCAACTGGCAACTTTTTAAAATCTGCGACCGATGTTGAAAACTTGGTTATTGGCGTGCAGCAAAATCAACCTATTTATTTAAAACAGGTTGCCTCAATTTTTGATGGACCTGAAATCCCGAGTAAGTATGTTTCTTTCGGATATGGAGGAGCAAGTGAAATGGCTTCTAAATACCCTTCGGAATACCCTGCTGTAACCATTTCAATAGCAAAACGGAAAGGGGCGGATGCAATGAAGATTGCAGATGTGATTATTGATAAAGTTGATCATTTGCGAAGCAATCTAATTCCAGATGATGTTCACGTTGAAATCACACGGAATTATGGTGAAACCGCTTCACAAAAAGTTTCTGAATTATTGATGCACCTTATGGGTGCTATCATAGCGGTTACTTTGGTTGTAATGCTGGCAATGGGCTGGCGTGGAGGTTTGGTAGTTTTTCTGTCAGTGCCAATTACATTTGCATTGACGCTTTTAAGTTACTATCTATTAGATTATACACTGAATAGGATTACACTTTTCGCTCTGGTATTTGTTACGGGAATTGTGGTTGACGACTCCATTATTATCGCCGAAAATATGCACCGACATTTTAAGATGAAACGCCTACCGTTTAAGCAGGCAGCTATTTATGCGATAAACGAAGTAGGTAACCCAACTATTTTGGCTACTCTCACAGTAATAGCTTCTGTATTGCCAATGGCATTCGTTTCTGGATTGATGGGGCCATATATGTCGCCAATGCCTATTGGAGCTTCTATAGCGATGATTCTTTCACTTTTCGTAGCGTTAACAATTACACCTTATCTGGGTTATATTTTCTTGCGAGAAAAAGAGAAGAAAGGGAAAGCACCTAAGGAAGAAAAGCCTTTGGAAAGCACATTTATCTATAGGCTATACTCAAAATTTGAAACACCTTTAATTGAAAATAAAAAGATTCGATGGATATTTTTAGGGTCTACCGTGGTGCTTCTCTTGGGTTCTGTAATGTTGTTCTTTACCAAATCTGTGGCGGTAAAAATGCTTCCTTTCGACAATAAGAACGAAATGCAAGTTGTAATCGATATGCCAGAAGGAACTACTCTGGAACGTACAGCTGTAGTAGCTAAGGAAATCGGACAATATCTTTCCCAGCAACCACTTGTGGTAAACTACCAGAATTATGTAGGTACTTCGGCACCAATAACATTTAATGGTTTGGTGCGTCATTACGACCTTCGAGGTGGTAGCAATATGGCAGATATACAGGTGAATCTTGTTGATAAGGAAGCAAGAACTGCCCAGAGTCACGATATAGCGAAACAACTTCGTCCCCAGATACAAGAAATTGGGAAGAAGTTTGGCGCCAACGTAAAAATAGTAGAGGTACCACCTGGGCCTCCAGTACTCTCAACTATTGTAGCCGAAATTTACGGCCCCAATTACGACCAGCAAATCGCAGTCGCCAAACAAGTTGAAGATATTTTAAATAACACTGCAGACGTTGTGGATGTGGACTGGATGGTGGAAGCCGATCAGAAGGAATATCAATTTGTAATTGACAAAGAAAAAGCGATGCGCTATGGTGTAGCACCGCAGCAGGTTGTTTACACAATGAATATGGCTCTTTCAGATAGGCCTGTAACAAATATTTATGCTGAAAATGCAACCGAACAGGTAGGGATAGTTTTGTCTTTGGGGGAACAGGAAAAATCTACAATTCAGGATATTTCGCAGTTAAAAATTGCTTCCAAACAAGGTAATATGGTTTCTATAGGTGATTTGATAACTGTTGAAGAAAGTATCCACGCTAAAAGTATTTACCGCAAAAACCAAAAACGTGTTGTTTATGTTTTGGCAGATATGGCTGGAGAACTTGAAAGTCCTGTTTACGCCATATTGGGAATGACAGATAAGCTCAACGAAATTAAGCTTCCTGCTGGTTATAAAATGAACGAACTGTATTTGCAACAACCAGAATTTGAAGATGATTTCACAGTGAAGTGGGATGGAGAATGGCAAATTACCTTAGAAGTATTCCGCGATTTGGGAATTGCTTTCTTGGGAGTAATTATTATAATATACATATTGATTGTCGGTTGGTTCCAAAACTTTAGAGCGCCAGTTGTAATGATGGTTGCCATTCCGCTTTCATTGATTGGAATTGTACTCGGCCACTGGATTATGGGAGCATTCTTTACAGCGACCTCCTTTATTGGGATGATTGCCTTGGCAGGAATTATGGTTAGAAACTCTGTACTGTTGATAGACTTTGTAAACCTTAGAACCGCAGATGGAATCCCGTTAAAACAAGCCGTTATTGAAGCAGGAGCGGTACGAACTACTCCAATTTTACTAACTGCAGGAACCGTTGTAATTGGTGCATTTGTAATTCTATTCGACCCAATTTTTCAAGGACTTGCAATCTCACTTATGGGCGGAACCATTGTTTCCACAGTGCTAACATTGCTTGTGGTGCCATTGGTTTACTATATGATTGAACGAAAAAACTTTAAGTAGTAGTGAGTGGGTAGACGGTAGATCTGAAATTGAAAAACTAAGTTCTGCTGATAATAACTAGTAATAAACAATAAATAATATTCTGATGAAACTATTAATTGTAACCGTAGTGGACCAATTTGAAAAAGAAGTCCTTAAGCTTTTTAAAAAGTCAAATATCGAAAGTTATAGCGGCTCTGATATTGAGGGCTATAAAAATGGAACATCATCGTTTATGATGAATGCCAGTTGGTTCCCGTCACAAAAAAGTGGAGCAGACAGCAGTATGTTTTTCTCATTTACAGAGGATGAAAAGATTGATCTATTTTTTGACTTAGTAGAAGAGTTTAATAAAGAATTGGAAACTAACAATCCCATACACGCGGTTGTGGTTCCCATAGAGAGAAGTATTTAATTTGCTCCTAAATTTCCCCAGTCCAGAGAGGTTATTTTATTAATCTCCTCTGTTATGGGCAATGAGAAGGCATGGTGATTTTATAAATTTAAATTTCAATATTATGGTTAACAGATATATTAGGGCAATTGCCGGAAGTTTTATTTTAATTAGTCTTGTTTTGGCTGTTTATGTAAACATTAATTGGCTATGGTTCACCGCTTTTGTGGGATTCAATTTGCTTCAATCGTCATTTACAAGGTGGTGTTTGATGGAAAAAATCCTTAAGAAACTTGGCGTAAAGGATGAAGGAGAAAGCTGCTGTAATTAGTAGTTTCACTTAAATCAAATCATTTTTGAAAATCCTACTACGAAGAATCGTGGTGGGATTTTTTTGCTTTTGAAGAAATTACTTCCATCAAACAATAATCATCTTTTATAATATGACATCGGTCATTTAAAAACCAATTAAAAAAGGATATATTTGGCATAATAGAAACCAATTAAGAAGTATCATGACTATAAACATTCAATACGTAAAAATGCCGACCAGCGAGGCAATGAACGAATATGTAGAAAAGAGACTGCAAAAAATCGCTGAAAAATACGAATGGCTAATTAGGGCTGACGTAAGTTTTAAAATGGAAAATAACGTATATGGCAAAGGCAATATATGCGAGATAGAAGTTAGTCTTCCAGGGCCTAAAATCTTTGCTGCTTCAAAAGCAGAAACATTTGAGGCTGCGGCAAAAGAAACAATTTCCGATTTGGAAAGACAGCTTAAGAAGCGCAAAGCAAAATTCACAACTCACTAAATTAATTGAGATGTAATACCTTTTTAAAGAATATAAATCAACTGAAGTTGCATATTAGGGTATTCCATCTTCCAATTTTTAAAACATTATATAGATGAAAAAAATATTAGTTCCCGTAGATTTTTCCATACATTCTGAACATGCTATGGAGGTGGCTGCTTCAATTGCAAAAAAACAAAATGCCGAAATAGTAGCCTTACATATGATGGGGCTTTCCGATGGTGTAGTAAATCGCAACCAATCTAAGGAAGTCTTTGAAGCAATGTACTATATGCGCCTTGCAGAAACCCGTTTTGCAGAATTCTTAGATAAGGATTATCTAAAAGGAATAACCGTAACCGATGCCGTGCACAACTACACTATTTTCAGTGAGATCAATGAAGTTGCTAAGGAAATGGAAATTGACTTGATTGTTATGGGTTCTCACGGAACAACAGGGCTCAAAGAGGTGTTTGTAGGCTCCAACACTGAAAAAGTGGTGCGTACATCTGAAATCCCTGTTTTGGTCATTAAACATCAAGCAACCGATTTTAATCCACAACTTGGGGTTTTTGCCTGTGACTTTCTACCTAATTCAATTGTGCCTTATAAAAAGGCGAAAAGGATGTTTGATATTCTAGGAGTTAAAATGCAACCGCTTTACGTCAATCTTGCAGGGGATTTCAGAAATACTCGGGAGATAGAAAAACGTATATTGACTTTTATGAACGATGCCGAAGATCCAAATCCTTTTGATAGCCTGAATAATGTAATACAATACAATGACTATTCGGTTGAAGCTGGAATTTTTGCATATAGCCAACTTGCTGGGGCAGATATTATAGCCTTACCAACACAGGGTCGCCAAGGTTTGGCACATTTTTTCTCTGGAAGTATAGGGGAGGATGTAGTAAACCATTCAGATTTACCGGTGATGACTTTTAAAGTAATATAGTTAATTGCTATCGACACCAATTAACGAATAAAAGCAGGAATTCTAATTTTGAGTTCCTGCTTTTTTGATTAAAGCAATGTATTTAGTGCAATTTCAATCATTTTTGAAAAACTTCCTTCACGTTCCTCTGCGGTAGTCACTTCTCCTGTTACCAAAGAATCTGAAATCGTCAAAATAGCCAAGGCTTTCACATTAAATTTAGCTGCGATAGTATAAAGCCCAGCGGCTTCCATTTCTACGCATAGCACCCCGAAATCTGCCCATTTTTTATAGTTTTCAAAATTATCTTCATAAAACTGATCACTGGAAAGTATGTTCCCTGCTTTTATTGGGATGTTATTATTCTTGGCATAAAGTGCGGCTTTCATAAATAAGTCGAAATCAGCAGTAGGTGAGTAGTCACAGTTTACAAAACGAGTGTTGTTGATGCCTGAATTAGATGAGGCTGCCATTGCGATTACGATATCACGTAAATTGACGTCTTTTTGATAAGAGCCTGCTGAACCTACGCGGATTAGGTTTTTAACGCCATAATCATTTATAAGCTCGTGGCAATAAATCAAGGCAGATGGTATGCCCATTCCTGTTCCTTGCACAGAGATTGGTTTTCCTTGGAAGGTACCTGTATAACCCAGCATACCCCGAATATTGTTATAACATTTTGCATCTTCGAGAAAAGTTTCTGCGATCCATTTGGCGCGCAATGGGTCGCCAGGAAGTAATACTGATTCTGCAATCTCTCCTAGTTTTCCTTCAATATGTGTGCTCATCAATATTGTTTTTTGTGGAGGTTACTATTTCGATTCCTGAAGAAGTTCCAATTCTGCTAACCCCCATTTCAATATATTTTTTTGCCGTGTCGGTGTCTTTTATTCCACCTGAGGCCTTTACTTTTAAAGTATCACCTACTTCCTCAATCATAATTTTCACAGCCTTTTCGGTAGCTCCACCAGTTCCGAAACCAGTAGAGGTTTTTACAAAATCTGCTTTTGCACTTTTGCAGATCTGACAAGCCATTTTTATTTCTTCATCGGTCAAATAGCAGATCTCAAGGATTACTTTTAATGTTCGTTTGCCAATTGATTCTTTTATAGCGGCAATTTCATCTTGAACTTGTTTGTATAATTTTGCCTTTAGAAAACCTACGTTCAGAACCATATCAATTTCATCCGCACCATCCTCGATACACTGACTTGCCTCGCAGACTTTAACCTGTGTGCTATTGGCACCTAGAGGAAAGCCAACTACAGCAGCTATTTTCACCTTTGAATTTTTGAGTTCTTTATTCGCTAATGATACATAACAGCCATTTACGCAAACAGCATAAAAGTTATGATTTTTTGCTTCGTTGCAAAGCTTAATTATATCATCAGAAGTTGTGGTAGGCTTTAGGAGTGTATGATCTATAAATTGGCTCAATTCCATTAAGTACGGTGTTGGTTGATTATTGAAACCAAATCATTTTTTTGCAAAACACCACTCTGTCTCCAAAGTTGCTTTCCATTTTTAAATAATATCATTGTCGGCACTCCACGCACTTGAAATTGGGAGGCGAGCGGCTGGTTTTTATCTACATCTATCTTCACTATTTTCACAGTATCCCCTAATTCATCTTTCACATCTTTTAGAATAGGAGCCAACACTTTGCAAGGCCCGCACCAATCTGCGAAAAAATCGACCAATACCGGAGTGTCAGAGTTTATTATGTCTTTGAAATTACTTTTCATACGATACCAGATTTTCCCTCACAGGCCCGTAAAGTCGTAAGGTTTTTAATTTTTCAATAAACGATTTCAACCCAACAAAGGGTTCTTTTTGAACTTCCTCAAAACTGGCATCAACATCTCCAAAGGAATTTTAATGGAATAAGTTCCAGTATATGAGGGGCAGATAACGCAATCGTCAAAATAGAATTCAACTGCATCATCGTTAACTACAAAGTTGTTTTTAGCATCAAAGAAATCATCTGCTGAGATAGCCCAACAGTCATAATACATCTCGCCAGAATTTATATTGTTTTTTAAAAGTCCATTTAAAATCTCACGTAATTCTTCTTCAGAACCATCATTGAAAAAGTCTTCATAGTTCATAAAAACAGCACGTTCCAAATCAAAATTTAAAGCTTCAAACGTGTACGCGGCATGTGCTGCTCCCGTGTAGTGGTTTTCTTTGTAAAACAGTACGCTTATCAATCGGTCGTTTAGATTGTAGATTTTATAATCTACCAGACGTTTTTCATTTTCTTTTGGAATTCCTAAGGAATCGCACAACCTTTTTTCTTCTAAAATCTGTTTTTCCACTCCTTTGGCATCTAAATAATTCTTAGTGATGTATTCGTTAAAATTTTCGAAGTGAGGGTTTATTTTTTCGTTGAGGTATGGATATTTAAAGTCCAAGGTGTACCATTCAGCTACTTTTAAAAATGATTTAGAGATAAGTAGGTTTTCAAGTTCAGCTTTTTGATCTTTTTTCTCTATTAGTTCTCTTCTTTTAAGATTGAGAGTTTGTTCCATTAATTGAAAATCTTTATCTGAAACCAGTAAAGAATCTATATTTTCTTCTGTATAAGCGTCACTATCGGATTCATCTTGATCTTTTTTTGAATCGTTTTTACAGCCAAGAAGCGTAAGTAAAATAAGAACAGGAAGAAACTTTTTCATAGTTTTTGAGGTTTGATTTATAAAATTAAAGAAACATTTGAAAATGGAAAGCTAAAAACCCTCTTTTATAGGTCTCAGTCTTTTAAGAGATTTTTCAACTTGGCCAACATAATGAGTTCGCTTTTATTTTTACCGGCAAAAGAACTTGCAATTGCATCGGCAGTTTCCCATATTAACTCCTTTCTTTCTTTAGTAAATAACTTCGGGTTTTCCTTTTTATAATCAGCGAAACTGTCAAAACAATCGCTCGCATCAAGTTGTTCATAGTCAAACCAATCAAAAACTACTTCAATTTGATAGGCAGCATCGGTGTGAAATGGATCTTCATAATCATCTAGATTCTTCCACTTTTCTAGGACCATGTTTTTCAACGTGTCATATTCCTCTTTACGTACCACTTTATCTGCAGCCGCAACGGCATAAAAAAGTTCTCCCATTTTCTGGTAGAAAAGCAGTTGTGGTTTATCCACATTTCCCATAATTATATAGTTTTATGATTTTTAACGATGTAAATCTATGTTGTTTTCTTTTGAATTTTTATGATAATAATCAGTTCAAAAAAACTGTTTAAAATTGTTACTTTTGGACAATGAAGGTATTTGAGGAAAAAAAAGATAATGTTTTCAGAATTCTATCTGAGGCAATTTCAGAAGGTATCGTAATCGTTAACGAGAAACAGGAGATCGTGACCTCTAATGAAGCGGCTGACAAAATGTTTGGTTATAAATCCGGTGAACTGCTGAGCGAAAACCTTAATATCTTGATACCTAGAGAATACCATAACTCCCATCATGAGCAGGTATCTGAGTTTATGGGAAGAAGAGACCCTAGACAGATGGGCCACGGCCGCGATTTGCATGGAAGACGTAAGGATGGAAGCACTTTTCCAGTTGAAGCTGGCCTCAATCCATTCGAAATCAATGGCAGCAGATACGTCATGGCATTGGTTACGGACATAACAGTTCGGAAAAATCAAGAGTTACAAATAGTAGAGCTAAACTCCCAGTTAGAGCAAAAAATTGAGATGCGGACACATGCCCTAAAGCAGAGTATCAACGAATTGAGGGAAGAAGTTGCAAAAAGAAAGGAAGCCGAATACAAAATCAAGGAATCACTTCGAAAAGAACGTGAGTTAAACGAGCTGAAAACAAAGTTTCTTTCTTTAGTATCTCACGAGTTTAAGACACCTCTTAGCGGTATTCTTACTTCTGCGACTCTTGCGGGAAAATACACAGAAACAGATCAGCAGGACAAACGTGAAAAGCATTTAAAGACTATTCAGAATAAGGTAAAATATCTGAATAATATTCTGAATGACTTTTTATCCATTGAACGCTTGGAATCTGGAAAGGCAACTTATAAATTTGATACTTTTCCTTTGAGCAAGGTTATAAACGAGGTAATTTATAATGCAAATATGCTGTTGAAAGAAGGCCAGCGAATTAATTACCCAAATAATATTGATGATATAATTCTGTTTTTCGACGAAAAAATACTTGAGTTATCCCTCACCAATCTTATTAATAACGCTATAAAATACTCCCCTGAAAACACGACTATTGACGTAGTTGTAATACCTCAGGAAGATTTCTTAACCATTAAGATTATTGATCAGGGAATGGGAATACCCCAAAAGGAGCAGAAGTTTATTTTTAACAGATATTTTCGTGCCGAGAATGCTTTACTAGATCAAGGTACAGGTATCGGATTAAATATTGTGAAAAGTCATTTGGAAAGCCTCGATGGTAAACTTACCTTTGAAAGTGAAGAAAACAATGGCAGCACTTTTACCATTACGTTCCCAATAAAAAATACCGTAGAATAAAATGAAGACAATACTTCTCATTGAAGACGATACCGCATTAAGAGAGAATACAGCCGAACTTTTGGAACTTTCCGATTTCACCGTTGTAACTGCCCCAAATGGTAAAATTGGCATAGAAAAGGCGGAGCGTGAAATCCCAGATATTATTATTTGTGACATTATGATGCCGGAAATTGATGGCTACGGTGTTCTGGAAGCAATGGCTGCAAATGAAAAAACCGCACATATTCCATTTATTTTTCTTTCGGCTAAGACCGAGCATAAGGAAATTAGAAGAGGGATGGATATGGGGGCCGATGATTATCTAACCAAACCTTTTGACGAAGAGGAATTGTTGAGCGCAGTGGAAAGCCGTTTAGCAAAAGCCAGCATTCTGGAAATGCGCAAAAAGACTTCAGAAGGTGACTCTATAGAAGATGACGATAGCCCCAAAAATCTTAATCAGCTGAAAAACTTTTTTTGCGATGAAGGAGAAATGGTGAAATACAAAAAGGGAGAAAATGTTTACCGAAAAGGAGATCATTCCAATTGCTTGTTTTTAATCTTAAAAGGGGTTGTGAAAACACATACAATGGATGAAAATGCAAAGGAACTCATCACGGGCCTATACAAAGCAGATGACTTGTTAGGTTTTACGTCTTTTGATGATAACATACCCTATACTGAAACAGCCACAGCCGTAGAAAATATTGAAGTTGCCACGTTGTCAAAAACCTTTGTTAGGGATATATTGAGAAAAAGCCAGGATGTATCCTTGGAATTGATGAATATGCTAACAGATAATCTTTCCGAAATAAAACAGCAATTAGTGAAAATGGCCTACAGCTCTGTTCGAAGAAAAACTGCTACAACTATTATTCAGTTCGTTGAAATAATGAATAAGAATCCGGAAGCTCCATTGCGTATATCACGTAATGATCTTGCCACAACCGCTGGTATTGCTACAGAAAGCCTTATTAGAACTCTTTCCGATTTTAAGAAAGATGGAATCATCGAAATAGAAGGACGTGACATTCGTATAATCGATCTGGAAAGTCTGAAGGATATAAATTAAGGTATTTCTGATTTTGACGATTTCTTTTAGATAAATCTAAAATAAAAAAAAAATAAGAGGAGTCGACTTGACAACGCCTTAGGGCTGTTGAATATTAGTCTAAGATATCAACTCTTGTGATGATTAGTGGAAGCATAACTAGAATGGATAAATCACAATCTCTACCCTCGATTTTATTTTTCCTCTGAGCCTAAATGTCTTGTCCTAAAATAGCTATACACAAAAACAGTGTATATGGAACATCAAGAACAAGAGATTTATGCCCTTCGCAAGGATAAACTTAGTCATTTTGACAAGCGATTGATTTTTAAAATTGTCGAAGAAGTTGAAAATGGTTCTCCCAGAAAAGAAGTTATTCGCATCTATGGTATGGCAGCGTCCACTTTAGATGTCTGGATGAGGAAATTCAGTTCCCCTGACTATCGGGAACACACAAAGCGAAGAAGCTACACCAACCTTCAGAAGCGCACCATAAACTTACCGTATGTCGATTTTATGTCGACTCTGCTCCGTAGTTACTCCATAGATACTTTGTGAAACCTTCTTCATTCCTTGATTATTTTCTGCCCTTGTCAAACATTACTCAAATATCATAGTCCTAACAAACGCGGCATTAAATTCCTAAATTTTATTTTTATCACTCTACAATCTGTTAGAATAATCTATAAATATGAGAGTTTACGATAAAAAGGTTTTTATTGCTATTTCTTATCTCAAGATTTGTACTCTTATCTCCAAAAACTGATTTTTGTCATTTTGTGTATCAAACCATACAGATACTTTTGTCGAGAAGTTAGTTTACAATGAAAAATATATTAATTCCTACGGATTTTTCTGAAAATGCACATAATGCCATTCGCTATGCCTTGGATTATTTTGCTGATATTCCTGTGAATTTTTATATTCTCCATGTTTCTCAAAAAGAAACGTCTAAAACCGATGAGGGATATGAGGATTTTCTTGAATCCGATTCTGAGATTCAGACCGTTCAAAATACTGCTTCGCTTTTAAAAGAAGAAATTAAGACTTGTCGTATTTCTGCTAAGAATCTCGAGCATAACTTTTTTCCATTGCATGAGGAAGTTAATTTGGTAGAGGCCATTCGAAAACACATTTCTGAAAAGGAAATCGATTATATTTTGATGGGTACAAAAGGAGCTTCGAAGACAAACACCAATGAAATGGGAAGTAACACCTGCGAGGTTGTTACGAAAGTAAAATGTCCCATATTGGTAATTCCAGGAAGTGCACGATTTAGAGGTATTAAGAATATTGCCTTTGTTACTGATTATAATTGTATTTATCGAAATAAAATAATTACAACGCTTTCTGAAACATTAGAACTTCATAATTCTCCTCTTCGCATCCTTCATATAAAATCTCAAAATACGGGTCTTACTTCTGGACAAACCGATAACAAAGGATTTTTGCACTATTTTTTTAGAGAAAAGAAGCACAGCTTTCACTTTGTTGAAAACAAGGAACTCGAAATAGGAATACAGAATTTTATAGAAACTTGGGAAATAAGTTTGGTTTCCATAGTTGCAAAAAATTTAAACTTTATACAACGATTACTTTTAAGACCTTCAGTAAAAATTGTGAGTTATCATACCAATGTTCCTTTTTTAGTGATACACGAGTAGTGATAAACAACGCTTCCTGGTCTCGGTAATCGGTAATTAAACCACTAATTAAGGCATTAATAATCTTCTCTTCCAATTGGATGATCTTCGTAAAAATCTTCAAAAGTCTTATCTGTAGAATAATTATCGTGAAGAATCTTATAAACAGAAACAATAAGTAAGATTTGCCCTAATACAGTTAGATAAAATATCCAATTAAAGGGAAAATCCATTGCGACAAAAATAGTCACTGTAACTAAGACTAGAGTTGTTATAAATAAGTATGCGATAGGATTTGGTTTCATAATATTTTTTATATCAATTTACGAAACCAACGGGATTCTATGTCATAACGAATCCTTAAAAATCAAGTGATTGGCTGACAATTATCATATTTTCTCCGCAGACAAAACGCTATATTTACATATTGAATTCTTAAAAAAAAAACTAATGCGAAAAATATTGATTCCCACCGATTTCTCTGAAAACTCCCTAAACGCTGCGAAATATGGTGCTGAGCTTTTTAAGCATGGGCCTTCTGATATCTATATACTTCACGCTTTTGCAGATGAAGTGTATGAAGCGAAAACAAATTCGCCTGATGCTAATTTTGAAGAATTGCAAAAACAGATACTTGAAAAAGTAGAGAAGAACTTAGAACAGATGCGAGAAAAACTTTTTAGTTTTTCTCCAAACCCAAAACATAAGATTATTGTAATTGCGGAATTTGGTATGTTGGTAGATTCAGTGAACGACTGGGTGGAAAAGGAAAATATTGACGTTGTAGTTATGGGAACCCAGGGTGAAACTGATGATAAAAAAATAACTTTCGGAAGCAATACCCTTCAGGTAATAAAATATGTTAAATGCCCTGTATTAGCAGTACCAGAGGTGTATGGTGATGTACATCCAAAAAATATTTTATTCCCGACGGATTTTTTAATACCCTATAAACGTAGAGAATTAAAACTATTAGGAACAATTTCTAAATGCTTTGCCTCCAAAATTAATTTCCTTTACGTGTCTAAGTTTCCCACATTATCATTAAGACAGCAGGACAATAAGACTTTTTTAGAGGCTTCTTTAAGTGAAAATCAAATCAACTTTAATCAAGAATCGAGTAAAGACGTTACAAAGGCAATTAATACTTTTATTATTGAAAACCCAATTGATATGTTAGTTATGGTAAATACTCGCCATTCCTATTTAGAAAATATTTTGTATCAATCCACTATCGAGAAGATTGGCCTTAAAATAGACATTCCTTTCCTAGTGCTTCAAAATTTGCCACGTTAACAACTTTTATAAATCATGAAATATTCAATAATAATTTGATATCTATAGAATATTAAATATTTTAAACATTTCAAACGCTGAGTGACTCTTAGTTTCTTTTTGGGTCATTATTAGGTTTAAATATTTCTATAAAACAATTAGACACAGATGAAAAAAATACTAGTTCCCACAGATTTCTCCAATAACGCCTATGCGGCTTTGTTTTATGTTTCAAAGCTTTTCAGCGAAGAATCAGTACAAATCACCATTCTCCATTCTTTTGGTAATGAGGTTGATAAGCTGACCAGTCGCGTTGACATTGGTAGATCGGAAAATGTTGTTCAGCAGCTTTACCAACAATCAGATGAAGACGGAAAGCAGTTGTTACATCAAATTAAGCTTGATACAGAGAAACAATCGCATAAATATGATGTTATTTCTACTCCTGCGCCATTATCAAAATCCATCAATAAATTGGTTGCCACAGAGGGGATTGATCTTGTGGTAATGGGAAGCAAGGGGCGTACAGGGGCCGAAGATGTTCTTATGGGAAGTACAACTGTAAATATTACTAAAACGCTAGTGGGATGTCCGCTACTTATAGTGCCAAGCCAAGTTGATTTTGTTATTCCTTTGAACATAGCTTTTGCTACAGATTATAATGAATTTTACCAGCTTTCAAAATTGAAACCCATAACAAGATTGGTAAGACAGTATAACTCACAACTTCATATAATCAATGTTGGTTTAGAAGCTGACCTAGACCAAAAGCAAAAGCAAAATCTTGAGAAGTTCAGAAATGATCTTACCGAATATGACACCGAATTTCATTTTGTCCCCAAGAAAGTGAATATTTCAAAAACGCTTCACAGTTTTATTGATGATAAAAATATAGACCTATTTACTTTAATATATCACAAACACACTTTTATCAAGCAACTTTTCCGTGAACCGGTTGTGAGTAGGGTTGGGAAGCATACGCATGTACCAACTTTGGTTATTCCAATCAAATATTAAGGCATCTTTTAAATAGAATAAAGCATTCATTTAAATTCAAAATATGAAAAAGAGAATATTAATACCCACTGATTTTTCACGTAATGCGTACAACGCTATTAAATACGCGATGGAACTTTATAAACGGGAATATTGTGATTTTTTTATTCTTAATACATATTATCTCTCTGGTTACTCCAAAGAGAATTTGTTGAGCCCTCAACCAACAGATAAAGATTTTAATAACATCAAGGAGAAATCAGAAAAGAATCTGGCGCGATTAAAAGTGCAAATGGGTTATTACGAAGAAAATGAAATGCACAACTTCAATTATTTAAGTGAATTTGGTTCTTTCTTTGACGTGATGAAAAAAGTTGTGGAAAGGGAAGATATTGAATTGGTGATTATGGGAACCCAAGGCGAAACAGACAATAAAACCGTCATTCTAGGTAGCAATGCGGTAAATGCAATGGAAAAAATTCGCAATTGTCCTGTATTGGCTATTCCTTCAACTGTATTGTTTAAAGAACCTAATGAGATAGTATTTCCAACAAGTTTTAGAACCCATTACAAACAAAAGGAACTTGCAACTTTGGTTGAGGTTTCACGCTTGCTAAGTGCTCCCATTCGCATCCTGCACGTTCAAAAGGATAGAGCGCTGAATAAATCGCAGATAGAAAATAAAAAGCTATTAGAAACAATCTTCGACCCTGCATCTTTTACTCACCACAGATTATACGGTGTAGATTTAAAAGATGGAGTAAGCTGTTTTGTACAGAGTCGTGAAAGTGAAATGATTGCCATTGTAAATAAAAAACACAATTTCTTCGGAAGTGTGTTTTCCAATCCAATGGTTAAAGAACTTGGAAAACATACAAATGTGCCTCTTTTGGCAATGCACGATCTAAGAAATTAATTTACCTGTGAATCGAAAATAAAAATCTTGTTATGCAAAAATTTATATTAATACCAACTGATTATTCGAAAAATGCATTTAACGCTATAGTTTATGCATTCGAGCTTTTTAAAAATAATGACTGTACATTTCATATTTTCCATTCCTATTTTTTAGCACGATCGGCACAAGGCAATTTGCTTTTTCCAGAACCAGAACCGGAAGAATATGATGCCGCCGAAAAAGAATCGATGCAGAAAATGATACTATTAAAAAATAAAGTAGGGCTATTGGCAGACAATCCGAGACATACTATTCATTTTGAACATAAATTCGGAACCCTTATCGATTCCATAGAGGAGAAGGTGAAAATGGAAAGTGTAAATCTCATAGTAATGGGAACACGGGGTATAACAGATGACAGTGAAGTTGCATACGGCCGAAATTCAGTAAACGTAATGGAAAGTATAAGAGAATGTGCCGTTCTTGCCGTTCCGGCGAATGTATCTTACAAAACAATAAACGAAATTGTTTTCCCAACTAATTTTAAAAGTCACCTTAAGGAAAGGGAGATGCAAACCCTTGTTAACATAGCAAAACAGGAAAACTCTCCTATTCGAATTTTACATATAGGAAAAGAGGCTGATCTTTCTGAAAAACAGAAAAATAATCGCGAACGACTTGAAGGCTATTTTGAAGGAGTAGAATATACTTATCATTGGTTTGAAAAGTTAGCCGTAAAAGAAGGTGTTCTATCATTCGTAGATGAACGAAAGAGCGGTATGATAGGTTTTGTAAATAGAAAGCATTGGTTTTTTGGTAGTGTATTTTCAAATCCATTAGTCAAAAGCCTTGGTGTACACTCCAAAGTGCCAATATTAGCTCTTCACGATTCCAGAAACTGATTAATCTATGAAGAAAATGGAAGTTGAGATTTTAAAGCATTCTGGGGAACGGGCCAAGTTTTCAATAGATAAACTTAAAAACTCCTTGAAAAAGAGTGGGGCTGAGGAAGATTTGGTCAATGACATTGCCAATAACGTTCGTGATGAGCTTTATCAAGGTATTTCAACTCAAGAGATTTACAACCGAGCATTCTCACTTCTCAAAAAAAAGAAACATGGCTATGCTTCAAAATACAAATTAAAAAAAGCAATTTATGAGTTGGGGCCAACAGGTTTTCCTTTTGAGAAGTTTATTGGGGCTTTATTATTCCATAGTGGTTACGAAATAGAAATCGGTCAGTATATGCAAGGAAAATGCGTTACCCACGAAGTGGATGTGGTAGCACAAAAAAACAATGAATATATTGTAGCTGAATGTAAATTCCACAGTGAGGAAGGTCGTAATTGTAATGTGAAAGTGCCATTGTATATCCATTCCCGATATAAAGATATTCTTAATTTTTATGGTGAAGAACACCATAAAAAAATCCCCAACGAGGGTTGGGTAGTCACCAACACTAGATTCACTGAAGACGCATTAAAATATGGCAAGTGTATAGGTTTGTATCTTTTAAGTTGGGATTTCCCTAAAGATAATGGCCTCAAAGATCGGATAGACCGCTTAGGTCTTTATCCTGTAACCGTTTCTACACTTTTGAGCCAACGCGAAAAACAATTTTTGCTCAGCCGAGATGTTGTGCTTTGCAAACAATTGATAAATGATGGTTTTTATCTCGATCACTTAGGGGTATCGGAAAATCGAAAAAAACGCATTTTAGAGGAAATAAGGTTCTTATGCCAAAATAATTAATAATGGAGAGACTTCAGATCCATTTCTTAGGTGCAGCTGGAACCGTAACTGGATCTAAATTTTTGATTGAAACCTCAGAACAAAACATTCTTATAGATTGTGGTATGTTTCAAGGCTTGAAAGAACTGCGAGAAAAGAATTGGGAATACCTGCCTATAGAGGTTTCCGAGATTGATGTGGTATTGCTTACGCACGGACATTTAGACCATACAGGTTATTTACCGCGATTGGTAAAACAAGGTTACCGCGGAAAGATTATTGGAACGGTACCAACTTTGGCGATTACAAAAATAATTTTGTTGGACAGTGCTAAAATCCATGAAGAAGAAGCTCAAAAAGCCAATGAAGAAGGTTATTCCAAACACAAACCGGCAGAACCGTTTTATAGCCTACAAGAAGCAGAGGTAACATTAGGTTTTTTTCAAGCTGAAGAAAGGGATGTATGGATTGAACTTTCGGACAATATAAAATTTAGGTTTCGGTATAACGGACACATTATCGGCGCCACTTTTATAGAACTTGAAATCTTCGGAAAAACTTTTGTCTTCTCAGGAGATATTGGCAGGGAACACGATCTATTGCTTTTCCCACCAGAAAAACCGGAGTGGGCGGATTATCTTTTCATTGAGAGTACGTATGGTGACAAAAACCATCCACAGGAAAGTGTATCGGATAAACTCGTAGAATTGATCAACCAAACTATCCACAACCGCGGCAATTTGATTATCCCATCTTTCGCAGTGGAGCGCTTGCAGACTTTGATGTTTTTACTTTGGAAACTGTACAATGAAAATCGAATTCCAAACATCCCTATATTTATCGATAGCCCGATGGGCAATAATGTACTTTCTGTTTTTCAAAATTATCCCGATTGGCACAAAATACCGATGAAGGATTTCATCGCGATGAATAATCGAATGAATATCATTACCTCTTATAAACAAACTTGGGAAACTATAGATAATCCGCAACCAAAAGTGGTAATTGCCGGTAGTGGAATGGTCACAGGCGGAAGGGTGCTTACTTATCTCCAACAGATGATAGACAAAAGCAACACTACTGTTTTATTGGTAGGCTATCAGGCTGAAGGAACTCGTGGCCGACAATTGCTCGAAGGTACTAACGAGCTGAAATTCTTTGGAAAATATTACCCTGTTAAAGCAGAGATTCACCATATTGAAAGTCTTTCGGCACATGCAGACCAACAAGGTCTTTTGGATTGGACTAGCAACATTAAAAATATTCCTGAAGAAACATTCCTCATCCACGGTGAGCCTTCGGCACAGGACGCTTTACGTTTAAAAATGATGGATATCTATGGATGGAAAGTTAGCATTCCTAATTTAAACAGTATTAAAGATATTTTTATACAAAATAAAGAATAGTTAGTTCCAACAGTATTCCAACCAAATAGCTACGTCACTTCCAAAATATTCCGTAAATAACTAGTATTCATATTTCTATATTTCTGACGAAATCTACTCACAAGTTAATTATCGTCGGGGAAAATTAGAATGAATTCTTGTATTCTTTCCTTTCTCAAAAAATCTCATTTTAATGATAATGGTCATAATTTCACATTTTGATGACAATGGTCATAATCTCTTTCTTTCTCCGATTCTACCTTTATACTAACTTAAAAAGCATAGATTATGAGAACTTTAAAAAAACTGAAACTAGTATTTGGTAGCCTTTTATTAATGGCTTTTATTACCCAAACTTCTTTTGCGCAGACCTATCAATTAAGTAATTCTGCTTCTACCTTGAAAATAGACGGGACGTCGAATATTCACGATTGGATGATTTCTGCAGAAAACCAACAAGGTAAAATTGTGATAAATTTTGAAAATGGCCAGCTCACAAAAATAGAGCAGCTTGATTTCAGTGTAACAGCAGAAAGCTTGAAAAGTGGAAAATCTGCAATGGATAAAAATACCTATAAAGCTTTAAACACAGAAAAGCACAAGAAAATAGTTTATAAACTCAATAAAGTGAATAGTATCAATTGCGCGAGCAATGGTGATTGTAAAGTAACTTCATCTGGTAGTATTACAATAGCTGGTAAAACAAAACCAATTGAAATGAATTTTGATTTAAAAGTTACCGACTCTAAGATTGTACTTTCTGGAAGCAAAACAATAAAGATGACAGATTTTGGAATAGATCCTCCAAAAGCAGTATTTGGCACTATTACTACTGGCGATGCTGTAGATGTTAAATTTAAATCAACTTTTATAAAATAGTAACAATAGAATTTTAAAATAAATAATCAATCTAAAAATCAATAAAAATGAAAAAACTAACTAAATATTTCACTGCAGGCTTAGTAATCCTGTTTGGCTTTAACGCCCTTGCTCAAGAAAGAGAAGCAAGAGATCTTGACAACTTTAGATTTGCCGATCAACGAGGAATCTCACAATTTGAAGCTCCAAAAGACACAACATCTACCTTTAATGGTGTTCATGTGCGTATCGGTGGGGCATCGACTATTCAGTTCCAAGCTTTAGATCACGAAAATACAGGCAAGCCAGTCGATAAAGATGGAAATCCAATTTCGTTAATTGAAATTGGAAGTAACTTTAACTTGCCTACTGCAAACCTTGACCTTGACGTTCAATTGTACGATGGTGTTAGAATGCATTTAAGAACTTATCTTTCCTCTCGCCACCACCCTGAACCTTATGTTAAAGGAGGGTATATCCAAATAGATAAACTGGACTTTATTAGCAAAGGTTTTATGGAAGACTTGATGAAGGATGTGAGAATTAAAATTGGGCATATGGAAAACAACTATGGCGATGCGCATTTTAGAAGGAGTGATAATGCTCAAGCTATCTACAACCCTTTTGTTGGAAACCTTATAATGGATGGATTTACTACTGAGGTAGGAGCAGAGGTATATTACTTTAAAAGTGGTTTCTTGGGTATGTTGAGTGTAACAAATGGTAAATTAAACCAAGCGGTGGACAACCCAGACAAAACAGATCCATCATTTATAGCTAAATTAGGTTATGACAGTAACATCAACGATGATTTACGTGTTAGAATAACAGGTTCTGTATATCACACCAATAAAAGCGCAAATGCATATCTGTACAGTGCAGACAGGGCGGGTTCGAGATATTACCTAGTGATGGAGGCAGAAGGAGCTACTCCTTCTGCAAACTTTACTTCAGGGAGGTTTAACCCAGGGCTAAAGAATGAACTTACTTCCTTTATGTTAAACCCATTTGTTAAATACCAAGGAATTGAATTTTTCGGAACTTATGAAAGAGCTTCAGGAAAGGCAGATGCCGAACTTGATACAAGAAGTTTCAATCAATATGCTGCAGAGCTCATTTATCGCTTTGGAAACAATGAAAATGTGTATGTTGGCGGACGTTATAATTATGTTGATGGAGAAATGGCAGGTGGAACCGATGTTAACATCTCAAGATTTAATGTTGCAGCTGGCTGGTTTCTAACTAAAAATATTCTTGCGAAGGTTGAATACGTGAACCAGAAATACGATGGATTTAAACCAACTGATATAAGAAATGGCGGTAAGTTTGACGGCTTTATGCTTGAAGCTGTTGTAAGTTTTTAATAAATGAATTGAATAAATTACAGATGGGGGAACATAATGTTCCCCCATTTTTAAAAAGAGGAAGAATGAATCGTTTCCTGTTATATTGCTCAACTTTTATGTGTTGTCTAAACGGATTTGCACAAGATGATTTTATTGCAATGAAGATTAAGATTCTGCCCAGTAGCCAACTGTCAATTACTGGCGATACCAATATTAGCCAATTTGAATGTGTTTTCAATACATTATATTTAGAGGATTTTAGAGAGGTAGCTTACAGAAGAAATGGTGATGCTATCAATTTTAAGAATGCCATTCTTTTCCTAAAAAATGAAGGTTTTGACTGTGGAAATAAGGTAATTAACAAAGATTTTCATGCCTTGCTAAATACCAAGAAATATCCGAAAATCACATTGGAATTGACTGAGATCAAGATTAATAAAGGAAAAAGGGGAGAGGCTTATGTGAAAATTGCGATTGCAGGAAAAGAAAAGAAATATCGCTTTCCAGTTGATATAATTTCTGCACCTCTAGACCGTTTTATCGGGAAGTTAAAATTGGATATACGAGATTTTAACCTCGAAGCTCCTAAAAAAATGTTTGGCCTAATAGTAATAAAAGATGAGATTGAAATAGACTTCGAACTCGTAGCAAGACTATAATTTTTGTAAACGTTGTGGAATCGACTCCAATCGAAATAAGTTGTAAAATTCTTTTACCACTGCCCTTCGGTTCCTTCTACATAAATTATACCAGTCCATTAATAAGTGTATATGTTATTGCAGACACTAAGCCTATCAAAAAAATAATTACTGAAATAAGCAGTAGTTTTTGCTTCCTTACAATACTTTTCCCTAAAAAATATAGATCGTAAATCATTTCATCATATATATTTTGACCTTTTAACATTATTCGCTCAAACTCAGCTTTAAACTCATCAAGTGATAGTTTGGCGAAATTCTCGGCATAGAGCGTTCCTTTGTATCCACTCTTTATATAGGAAACTCCAAAATATCGATAAGGTAACATGCTAAACAATGCGAAAATCATCGATAGCATACTGCAAATAATTAATATTCTTGTACCAACTCCCAACGGAATTTTTTGAGATTTAGGAACCACAAACAGTAATCCTAAGAGTAATGAAGTTATTATGGAATTGACAGTAAGAACTATTCTTGCTTTGTTGTCTACCATTTTCAACAGGTTATAATGATTTCTTGAAATAGTCTTAAACAAGGTTTGGGTACCTCGAGAGTCATATCTTTCTAGCTTTTCTTTTTTAACAATATTCTGATTTTTATGAGATGTTTCATTTTCCATAATAGTAACACATTATAAATCACATAAATCCTTTATTTCATTTAAGACTCTTTTTTTTCTTTAAGGCTGATACTCCTATTTTGTCTAAGACATTAGGAGATTCATAAAGTTCTTTCGTCAGGATGATTTTATTTTCAATTATAAGATCTTTTTCTTTCTTGTTTAAAGTGGTCAATGTAGTAATAGGGTAGAGACCAAACTTGTCTACGTTCTGTTTAAGCCCATTATTTTCAGGATAGTCCCAGCTCAATAAATGAAGCCCCACGCAGGTACCGTATTTAATGGCATCTGAAGTAAAACGGGTATTGGTTACCAACCATCCCTGTTTTAAATGCGATACTTTCGAAGGATCTTGGTTCCATTTTTTTTGAATATCTAGAAAACGTGAATTTATATACAATGGAACTTTTACATTGTTTACCGCTCTAAAATCAGAATGGAATTTACATTCCACAGTATAGGTATAGCCATCTTTTTCAGCCAGAACGTCCACTTCGTGGGTAACACATTCTCCTTGGAGTATAACACTCACTTGTGTGGTGTAACCGTGATGTGTTAGCAAAGCACCTATCAATCGCTCAAAGGGAAAGCCTGTTGGACCAAGATCTAAGATTGCCCGTTTTAAACTGTATTTGGACGCTGATGTACGGTTTTGTTTTTTTAACATTAAGAACGCTTTTTTATAGATCTCTTTGGAAAGCATTCCGTCGTAAAGGGTTGGAAGTATGTTTTTTGCGATTTCATCTATTTCACTTTCGGAAGCTTTACTTCTTCTAAGGGAGGTTTTCAACTTTTCAATATCGAAATCTTCAATTTCGCCGTTGATTTTTTTTATTTCGATGCTTTTACTTTCCATAATGTTTTAAAATAAATGGTTTTAAAATTTTACTATTTATGTAACTGACTCGGAAGAGAGTCAATAGTACTATGATTTAAGAGATAGTCATTTCCTTTCCTTTGTATAGGTATAAATAAGCCCAGCAAATAATAGGGTAAATAGAATTCTGAAAATCATAGCTCCTATTGTTTTATTTTCATAAGGTCCGCCAGAATGCATATGGATAAATAATAAGGTAAATGCATAAAAGAGAAGTAGAACTATTGAAAGCATTGCCCAGAAGGACCATGTACTTGATTTTATAAATCCATAGGCTGCTATTAGGTAAAGAAAACCTGCAGTCAAGTTCGTTTTTACAATAAATGGAACATAGTTACCTTCTTTAGCGCGAATGCCAAACCAATCAAATAGGACAGAGCTACTCATGAAAATGGTTATTAGGGCAAAAGCAATCAGTATAACTGCAATAACGTATTTGGCAATTTTATCTTTTTTCATAATCTATTGATTTAATATTTTTTTCTATTTTCACCGTACCACCACTTTGGTCTGTATTGTTCTTTAACCAAACCGAACCGTTCAATAGAGTGGACCTTTATGTATTCTACAACTTCTTCCGGCGAGTCTGTCACGAAAAATAGTTCCATATCCTTAGGGCTTATGCTTTCATTATTTGCCATTATTTGAATGTGCTCACATAATTCTTTGTGGTAAACCGAATCGAAAATAACAATTGGGAAGTTTTGGATAAGTTTTGTCTGTATGAGGGTAATTGCTTCAAAAAGTTCATCCAGAGTACCCATTCCTCCTGGCATTACTACGTAGGCATATGAATATTTCATTAGGAGAAATTTCCTAACAAAGAAATACGGAATGTCTATCCACTTATGTAAGTATGGATTGGGCTTTTGTTCAAAGGGCAGAATTATATTGACACCAACAGAATAACCACCTGCCTCAAAAGCACCTTTGTTGGCAGCTTCCATAATTCCAGGGCCACCTCCGGTCATAATAGTGAATCCTAATTTAGAAAGTTCGGCTCCAATTCTTTCAGCATTCTGGTAGTGTTTGGACTCTGGGGTGAAACGCGCCGATCCAAAAACGGTAACACAGGGACCAATAAAGTGCATCTTTCGAAAGCCTTTTATAAAATTGTATTGTACTTTAAATGTAAAAATGAGCTCTTTAAACCGAGAAAGAGGTCCTTGCAAAAATGGTGATTCGCTCTTTTTAAGATGGTATTTTATGGGGTCTTGCATCAATTTACTTTCTTATAGCTCCAAACAGCCAAACCATTCATTATTACAGCATATACAAGCGTCTTCCAAAGTTGTGGTAAGATATCCATAAATCCTGAGCCTTTGAGCATAACCATTCGTACTATTTCGACAAAATATTTGATAGGATTGAATTCCGTAACTATTTGTGCCCATTTTGGCATGCTTTCAATTGGGGTGAATAATCCACTCATCAGTATGAATATAACAACAAAAAACCAAGCGATAAACATAGCTTGCTGTTGTGTATCTGTGAAATTTGAAATTAGGAGGCCCATTCCGAGGATGACTAAAATATAAATGGAAGTGTAGGCGTATAGAAGGAGTATACTACCCAATATTGGGATATTAAAAATGAGTTTTGCAAGTATGAGCCCAATTGTCAGCAATCCCATTCCTATTACCCAAAATGGAAATAATTTTCCAATTATAAATTGGTTTTTACGAATAGGTGTTACGTTGATTTGTTCCAAAGTACCGATTTCTTTTTCACGAACAATATTCATCCCCGAGAGAAATAGGGTTATCATAGTTACCAATAACACTAGAATACCTGGTACCATAAAGGTTTTATAGTCTAAAGTATTATTATACCAAAAAGATGGAATGCTAGTAATTGTCACGGGGGGTACAACTTTTTGTGAAGTATCCATAATTGACATTTTTATATCCTTATTAAAACTTTGAACAATTTGATTTACGTAGCCACTTTCCACTCCGGCGGCAGCACCATCAATAGCATTAATTGTGATGGATAAATCAGCTACTTTTTCCTTTATTAGATTTCGTTCAAAATGATTTGGTATTTCTAGTACCACATCCACTTCACCAGCTAGCATCGCAGCGCTTGCTTTTTCTTGTGAGGTAAAATCAGTTAAAACGTTGAAATAAGTTGAGGCGTTAAACTTCTCAATTAAGGAGCGAGATGAAGAGGTGTGATCGAAATCTATGAATGCAAACTTTATGTTCTTCACTTCATAAGTAGCAGCATTGGACAGAATGACCAATTGTAGTATGGGGAGTATAAATATGATGGGTAACATCCCTTTATTTCTAAAGATCTGCCTGAACTCCTTCTGTATGATGTAGCCGATTGTTTTCATTATTCCAACCGTATTTTATATTTTTTGATACTTAATCCGATAAAGAAAAGGGTCATTCCAATCAAGATTAGAGTTTCCTTCCAGATATATGTCATCCCAACGCCTTTCAGCATAATACCCTTGATAATAATAATAAACCATTTTGCAGGGATTATATGGCTGATTATTTGCAGTGGTGCCGGCATACTAGATATTGGGAAAATAAATCCTGAAAGTAATATTACGGGAAGCATCAAGCCCATTAGGGAAATCATCATTGCGGCCTGTTGTGTTTCGGCTATGGTTGAAATTAAAATTCCTAAAGTCAATGATGTGATAATAAATAAAATACTTTCGGCCCCCAATAAAAACAAACTACCCTGCACTGGCATCTTAAATATAAAAATACTCAAAAGGATGATAATTGCTGCATTTATAACAGATAGAAATATATACGGAACTACTTTTCCTATAATCACTTGAAAGGGTTTTAAGGGTGATACCAACAGGATTTCCATTGTTCCCAATTCCTTTTCACGAGTTATGGATATTGAAGTCATCATGGCTGAAACCAACATTAAAATAATCGTCATCACGCCAGGGACAAACATAAAAACGCTTTTCAGTTCGGGATTATAAACCATTCGTGTTTGTGGAACAATTTGATAATTTAATTGAATCCCTTCATTTTTTGATAGCTGATAGTTTTGAAGTATCGAATTGATATAATTGGTTATTGAATTTGCCGTATTTGGGTCGGTTGCATCAGTTATTATTTGAATGGTAGAATTTTGTTCTTTTATTAGGTTTTTGCTGAAATCCTTTTCAAAATTCAATACTGCTTTTATTTTTCCTTTTTTAAACGCAGTTTCAATCTCAGTTTCTCTGATGATAGTTTGTTTTATTGTGAAGTACTTTGACGCTGAGATTTTATTGATTATTTCTTCAGTTGTCGTATCTTTTGAATGATCTAAAATGGCGATATCCACATTATTTATTTCGTTGGTAATAGCGAATCCAAAAAGCATTATTTGGGCGACAGGCATGCCAAAAAGTATAAACAAAGATCGTTTATCTCTGAAAATATGATAGAATTCCTTTTTTATAAAACCTATAAATCGTTTCATTTTATTTAATCAATTATTTTAGAAAAACAATTTCTACTGCCTGGTCGAGTTTGATCGAGACATATTTGACAATCTCGAAGTTTAAGGTTCTCGACTACACTTGGAATGTCAAATCAACTTTTCTAAATTTCCAACGGTTTCTATTCAATGTTCCTTGCCAACTTCAAAAAAACTTGGTTCATAGAATCCACTCTAAATTGTTCCTTCAATTTTTTTGGCGTATCCAGTGCTTCTATTTTTCCTTCTACCATTATGGAAACTCGGTCGCAATATTCAGCTTCGTCCATATAATGTGTAGTCACAAAAATAGTGGTGCCTTGGTCTGCAGCTTTATAAATCATTTCCCAAAACTGTCTTCGGGTAATGGGGTCAACGCCGCCAGTGGGTTCATCTAAAAAAACAATTTTTGGCCCATGTAAGAGCGATACTGAAAATGATAGTTTTTGTTTCCATCCCAAAGGCAAGGAACCGACTAATTTATTACTGATATTTTCTAGTTCCAATTCGGAAATCAATTGTTCCCTTTTTTC
Source organism: Aequorivita sp. (assembly GCA_034675805.1). Taxonomy (GTDB): domain Bacteria; phylum Bacteroidota; class Bacteroidia; order Flavobacteriales; family Flavobacteriaceae; genus Aequorivita. The sequence goes on from JAUCCX010000001.1 coordinate 3,338,871, forward strand.
TTTTATTTTCGCTCTGGATAAACCATAGATGCCTCCAAAAAAAGTAATATTTTCTTTTACTGTTAGATCGTCATAAAGCGCGAATTTTTGACTCATATAGCCTATATTCTTTTTTATGGATTCAGTTTGGGTATACACATCAAATCCTGCAACAATTGCATTGCCCGATGACGGCTTGGAGATTCCAATCAGCATTTTCATTGCTGTGGTCTTTCCAGCACCATTAGCACCCAGAAATCCAAAGATCTCTCCTTTTTTAACTTCAAAACTGATGGCATTCACAGCTGTGAAGGCACCGAATTTTTTAGTTAACTCTTCGGCCTCTATAACGTTTTCCTGTTTCATTTTTTAGCTAATTCCATGAAGGCATCTTCTATATTGGCTTGGGTAGTCTCTATAACAATATCGCTAAGTCCTGCCTTTTCCAAGAATGACTTTAAATCTGACAATTCAAACGAATCTCTTCTGTCTGTGTAATGCACAAACTCTCCAAACGGAAATACACTATATAAGTGCTCGTAGTTCTGAAGCGTTTGTATTAATTTATACATATTATTAGCACCTACATTGTATATAGTTTTAGGGAATTTGCTTACAATCGCTTCGGGAGTATCTATCTCCAAAATCTCGCCATCTTGGATTAAAGCAATTCTATCACATAATGATGCCTCGTCCATATAGGGTGTTGACACCAATATGGTGATTTCTTTTTTCTGTAGACGTTTTAGCATTTCCCAAAACTCCTTTCGTGAAACTGGATCTACACCTGTGGTGGGTTCATCCAGAAAAAGTACTTTAGGTTTGTGTATCAATGCACAGCAGAGTGCCAGTTTTTGCTTCATTCCGCCAGAAAGCTTTCCAGCGCGTCGGTCCTTAAATGGTTTAATCTGCACGTAAATATCTTCAATCAAATTGTAGTTTTCCTCAATCGTTGTTCCGAAAATTGTGGCGAAAAAAGAGAGGTTTTCTTCCACCGTCAAATCTTGGTAAAGAGAGAATCGACCCGGCATATAACCTACTGAATTTCGAATTGCTTTGTAATCCTTTACCACGTCTAAACCGGCAACGGTGGCGGTGCCTTCATCTGGGATAAGTAGCGTTGTCAAAATTCTAAAAAGAGTAGTTTTCCCTGCGCCATCAGGCCCTATGAGTCCGAAGAGTTCGCCCGGGTTCACACTGAAAGATATGTCCCGAACTGCTTTTACGGATTTATAAGATTTACTAATATGGCATAGGGAAATACTCATTTACGCTACTATTTTGATGGTTATCTCCATTGTTATTTTTGATTTTATTGAATTTGAAATTAAACAGGCCGCTTCAGATTTTTGAATTATTCGTTCTGCTCGTTCACGATCTTTTTCGTCTTTGATTGTTACAGTTGGCTCCAGAATTATTTCCGTCATTAAATATTTGCCATCCACTTTTTCCAAAACCCCTTTCGACTTACAACTAAATCCTGAAAATTCAAGTTTTGAGTTTTCAGCAATTGCCAAAAATGTTGTCATCAAACAACTGCTAACTGCAGCTGTAAAAAGATGTTCGGGTGACCAAATATTGGGTATTCCCTTTGGAAATTCTGGAGGTGTAGCAATTTCAATACAGTTTGACAATTTATCATTGCCTATAGCCAATTCTGGCGAACACATAATTCCTTTTCTGTCTTCGCGCCAATCTATTTCTACGTTATAATGATGTTTTTCCATTGTTTTTTAAAATTTATTCATTTATCATTCTCATCTTAAAAAATGAAATGCCCAGCCAAAACACTAGCACAGTCATACAAATTGCGCCAATGAGTACAAATTGGGTGGAAGGCCAAGATAGACCTCAGACAATATCCAAAGCGGCATTAATAAACAGATAAGGGCAATTCATGAGATTATATTTGCTCTTGAAAACTCTGTTTTAAAACGCAACAATAGGTAGCCAATCAAAATATTTAGAAAGGCGAATAGGTTGCCATGAACGTACGCCTATCTTGTCTCAAAATGTTTGCCAATGGAGTAAGTATTCACCCATTCTTACTTGTCTGGTGCAAAGTCTATCAAATCGATTAACAGGAAACCATATGCTATGAAAAATCCCATGGTAAGGAACCCGATTACGATGTTGTTTTTCCCGTTCATGATTTTGCTTTTAGAGCCAAAATCTATTTAAAATACACGTAATATCCTTTTAGATTATCTTTGATACTTGATGTTACTTCGGCTCCTTCATCCGTGGTTGAAACCTTTCCTAAAGCTTCAATTTTCTCAATAAGTGGATGAAGAAAGACGTGTAGATTGTCGTGCGAAGGACCTTCCATGGTACATTTTTTAACCACTACATTTTTCTCTTCGTTCAGCTTAGAAGCTAGCGTGTGATAATCTTCCACAGTTTTTAAATCACTAGATCTAACCATATCTAACATTTTGTCAACGCCTTGGGTGGTTTCCAGATTTGCATCCCATTTATTCCCATTGTCTAGGCTAATTTCATCCATCCACGCATTGTTGATTGGATGCGTTTCAGCGGCCATTTCTTCTCCGTGGTGTTCGTGCACAGCTTCCGTTGGTTCTACAGTTTCAATATTTTCGCTTTTCTCTTTTGTTTCGTTACAGCTTATTAATAATGCGGAAATAATCACTGCAGTTAAAATTGTTTTTTTCATAATTTTAAATTTTGATTTATTATTTTTTGATTGTTTATTAAATATTTACTCCGAATAGATACCCTACCAACGCTGTAATTCCCATGGCTATAGTTCCCCAAAAGGTGATTCTAATAATTGCTTTCCTTATGCTTGAACCACCAGTTTTGGCAGCTACTATACCTAAGATTATTAGAAAAAAAATGGCTGACCCATATAATGTGTACTCCATATTTTTTAATGGAAGGAATAGGGTGACAATGAGAGGAAGAATTCCTCCAACAATAAACGATGAGCCCGAGGCTAGAGCGGCCTGCATTGGTTTTGCTTGGCTAATTTCGTTGATTCCCAATTCATCTCTGACATGTGCAGCCAAAGCATCTTTTGCTGTTAATTCCTTTGCTACAGTGAGAGCCGTTTCTTTTTTTAGGCCTCTTTGTTCATAGATTTCTGCTAATCTAAGTAGTTCTATTTCTGGCATTTCTTCTAATTCTATTTTCTCCCGCTCGATATCAGCCTTTTCAACATCTGTTTGTGAACTTACAGAAACATATTCACCCGCCGCCATTGATAATGCCCCAGCGACCAAGCCGGCCACCGTTGCTAAAACAATGGGATCTCTTGTAGCACTTGCAGCTGACACCCCAATAGCAATACTGGCAACAGATAAAATACCGTCATTAGCTCCAAGTACGGCTGCTCTTAACCAATTACTTCGATGTATGAAATGATTGTCTAAATAACTATCTAAGTTCTCTGTATTTTCTTCTGTTGTCATAGTATTTTTTATATCTAATATTGACTATTGTTTATTCCACACAATTACGGAATATTAATTCATATGCTACTTAATCCACATTTCCGCAGGCATCCCTATCTTTAGATTGCCGTTGTTTTTTACAATTATTTTCACGGCATAGACAAGGTTCACCCGTTCTTCTTTGGTTTGAATAATCTTAGGAGTGAATTCTGCAGAAGCTGAAATCCAGCTTATAACCCCATTGAAGTCTTTCATCTCTTCTCCGGAATCGATTTTCACAGTAACTACTTGCCCAATTTTAATGTTTGAAAGTTGCGTTTCGCTTACATAAACCCGCAAAGTCATTTCGTCAATATTAGCGATTTTATAAAGTGGTTTTCCGAAGGAAACAATCTCCCCAGGTTCGGCATATTTGGTCAACACTATGCCTTTAATTGGATTTGTAATTTTGCTTTTAACAATCTGGTTATTGATTTGCGCAACTTTGGCATCGATTGATTTTCCCTCGTTTACAATTGGCGCATTCTGTGTTTCCACGCTTTGGATTTGCTTTTTAATCACATTCACTTGGCTGTTTGCTTGATCCAATTGGCGTTGTGTTGCAGCGTTTTCGGAAAACATATTTTGGACGCGTTGTTGTTCTGTTTTTGCCGTTTGTAATTGTTGGTTCAAAATACTTACTTGCGACCAAACACCACCCGATTTTGATGCAACCGTTTCCTTTGAAGCGATTAGCTGTTGTTTGTTCAGATAAAGTTGAAGTGTATCAACAAGTGCAATATAAGCTCCTTTTTCTAAGACTAATCCTTCCTCTAAATTTAGAAATTCCAATTTTCCGTTTGCTTCGGAAGAGATGGTGATTTCAGTGGCTTCAAAATTACCGTAGCCATCTGCTTTTTCGCCATTGGAGCAGGAGATTATAGTCCCTAAAAGGAATGTAGTTATAAGAACTTGTGATTTTTTCATTGTGTTTATTCTTTTAATTTGAATCTCCTTTAATTACTTTATAATTTGCTCTTGAAAGCGACAATTGTATTTTGTGCAACTGCTCGTCAATTTTGGCTTCATAGAGATTGTTCAACTCCGTGATATATTCCGATGAAGTGATGGCGCCATTCTGCAACTGTGAAGTCGTTGTTTGTAAAACCTTGTTGCGCAACGTGATTATTTCGGAATCTTTTTGCAGTATTGCTTCATATTTATCGATATCACTTTCGGTTTCTTTCTGTTGAATTGTGTTGTTCAACAAAAAGGTTTCTTTTTCGGTTGAAACTATGTCTTTTGAAATGTCAATAGCTTGTTTTTTCTCCTTCGTTTTTCCCCAATCAAAAACATTCCAATTCATTTTTAATCCTACCATATAAAAATCCTGAAATGAATTGTCTAACATATTCAATCCTGGATTACCATAGCCAGCTTGTGCAAAACCTAGTAATTTAGGATGACTACTTTTGGTAATTACTTCTTTCGATGTTTCCAATTGTGTGTTCTGCAGGTCGAAAAGTTCCAGTTCCGGGCGTTGTGATTCAATTTCTGGAGCTATCAAAATGTCTGGATTGGATAAGGTTAAATTGTTATCTAAAGTTTGAGAAAGTAGCAAAGAGAGATTGTTGAGAGCTTTTTTTCTATCAAAATTAGTTTGTGCAATTTGTTGCTCTAGCTTAAGTTGCTCTGCTTTCAATATTTGTTCGGAAGCGGGGAGGACTGCTCCGTATTTCACTCCAACATTTAGTTCTTTTAAACGCGCATTGAGTTCTTCTTTTTTTGAAAGAAGAAGGTTTTCTTGTTCCTGAAAAAGTAGTATGCTGAAATAATTTTGGTTGATTCGGGACTTTAAAGTGTATAGATTTACGGCAACTTGCTGTTGTTGTGTTGCTAGTTCGGCAGCCTTTAATCTTGTATTTGCTGCTATGCTTCCACCATGATAAATCAATTGATTTGCATCAATGGAGGCTCGATATTGATCTTTATTGGGTGGCTCAACAGTGGAATTTGGTATTTGTAATGGAAATTCGATGACATCGGATTGGTAAGTAGCCTGTGCATTTAAATCCAATTTTGGTAGTTTTTCCTTTTCCAGAATTCGAATTTCTGCATTTGATTTTTCTTTCAATAAGGCTATTTGTTTCGCTAATGGATAATTTTTTTCCGCTAAGGAATAACAATCTTCCAAAGAGAGAGTTTGCTGTGATGACGCTAAGATTGGAACTATTCCGAAGAGTATAAATGCAAACTTTTTCATTTTTTTATGGAATTGATAATGAATTCTGAAACTGCGATTTTACGTTTTTCCATGAGTTGTTTAAAAGCCTTCTCTTCTATTTTTAAAAATCCTTTTATTAAGGGAGTTGCCACAAAAGGAAAGATATTCAAAGAAATAATATTGATGAAAAGTTGCTCCCCGTCAATGGGTTTTAAAATTCCGTTTTCCACTTCTGTCGAAACTTGGTTTTTGAATTTATCAAGTGTGGGAAATGCAGCATTCCGTTGTATATTTTCGAAAAATTTCGGATTGCGGTTCATTTCGTGAATTATGAAATTTGGTAGATAGGGATGGTTGGAGATAAAGGAAATATAGTTGCTAGTGAAGTTTTTTACCTTATCCTCAATAGAGGAATCGTCATTCAAAATCTTGTTTAGCTGAGGTGCCAAAAGTGAGAAAGCATTGTTGAACACCGCTTCAAAAAGCAATTGTTTGCTGCGATAGTAGTAATGTAGCATAGCTTTGTTTATGCCAGCTTCATTTGCAATTTCCTGCATACGTGCGCCATCCATACCTTTCTTTTGGAATACATCCTTTGCTGCATCTAATATCTGTCCTTCAGTATCCTGATTTTTATTCGTCTTTGCCATTATTCAACTTTATGGTTTAACCATTTGGTTAACAAAGATACATAAATTACCTTTACACTCAGATTATTTGAATATTTTTTGAATAATAATCAGTCACTAGTGTGAAGTGTTATATCTTAATGCTTTGGAATGTTACTAATTGCTATGAGGTTTTCAAATAATATTAAATTTGGAAAAGAGAAGTGTATATTTACATATACATACTTTAAGAAGAGTTTTGACTAATTATGATTATATGAAAAGATTAATTACGTTGTTGGTTTTTGTATTTCTACTTTCTAGTTGTTCGACAAACCGTTTGGTAGATGAATATTTAAACGCCGAAAACTCAAATTTTCAGGCCACTAAAGTTTTGGTGGTTGGTTTAACACCGGATGGAGGATTGCAACGCCAATTTGAATACAGTCTCGTGAAAGCTTTGGAGGCAGAAAATGTGATTGCAGTAAAGAGTGTTGATTATTTCGAAATCCCGTTTAACGAAAACAATCAATCTGAGGCAGATTTGGTAAATCTTGAAAGACAGCTTTTAAACGCTGGTTTTGATGCGGTTCTTTTTTCAAAAGTCACGGGGCAGGAGAACAAGGTTACCATTGCACAATCATACCGAAATCTTACAAAGTCATTTGAGTCTTTTAGTGATTATTATAACGAAAATCGCCCTGTTTACGGTAAGGAGCAGACAGAGGATTATCCTATCTACAATACTGAGACTTCCTTGTATTGTCTTTGTCCAGACAAGGAGCGGGACCTAATATGGCGTGGAAAAATAGACATTGTTGATCCTCCTGGAGCTGCGACAACTATTCGTGATTACGTAAAGACGCTAGTACAAACACTAAAAAAGAACCAGCTTTTGATTGGCAGGTAGTGATTTAACTCCTGTAACATTTTAGAGATTTGAACTGTTTATTAAAGTACTATTCTTGAAGTACTAATAACGGAACCTGCGATCTATAATTGATTTTTGAGGTAGTAGACCCAAAAATGAAACGGTCCAAAAAACTTTTAGGTTCCGAGACCATTGCGTGAAGTTGAATAGATATTAATTCTTGAAAAGCACTTATAGCAATTGGGGCAGGAATGTTTTTGATTGCATAACGTTTAAAAGCTATTTCTTTAAAAATCTCTTCTACTCGGTTTTTTTGCTCGGAAAGTTCAATATTCCTTTCCTCTATTTCAGGAATCTTTAAAGATACTTTATGTTTTTTAACTGTTTCTAAAAGAACTTTAAATCTTTCGGGAGAAACATCATATTGATAATTTAGAGAGAGTAAAATTGATTTTATTTGCTCGTAAGTAGATCCCTCTGGAACTGCTATTATTGGGAAATTCACATTTCGTGTTATCTGTAGCGTGTTGCTGCCAAATATAACTTCTGCAACACCTGCCAGGCTGTTGGTATCCATTATTATATGTTCTATTCTGAAAAGGGTGAGTAATTTATTTACGGCATCAATAATGTTTGCAAAATCTAGTTTTGTCATAAAGGTGAAATCTTCTATTGCAGAAATTGATTCGCAAAATTTAATCAATTTTTCGAGCCTCTAATTATTGTCATTCAAAATTCCTTTATAAATAGAAGCTCCAGGTGAGCTAGAAAGGATATCGACAGTTAATTAACTCGCTGGCCTTTGTGTATTCAGAATATGGAATGTGCACCTTTCACCTTTAGAAAAAACTCATTGCAAATTTGAGAGTATTTTTTTAATTATATGAAAAATCTGTGAGCAAAAGGATGGTTGTCATTTTATAGGCTTTTGTCAAATATGAATGGTTAGAATATTTTCAAGAATGATTTTTATCATAAACTAGGTTTATAAATATTTTCATCTTTGTCCAATAACAATTTAGATTATAAATTTTTCTTTGATAAGTGGTATAAAGATAAAATCATCCCTTATATGACGAAAATCATATTCTATTTAAAGCCTTCATACTAATTTTGTCCTGTAAATTAATCTTAACAACTATGAAAAACATAATTAAATCAATGGCCGCAATTGCAATACTAACTTTAGTTAGTTGCGGTGGGAAAGAGGAAAAGAAAAAAGAAAGCATTCAGCTTAACCAGCCTGCTGCTACTGAAACCACAAATGAAGCTCCAGCTTCAACAGAGAAACCTTCTGAAACGGTGGATTTGACAAATAAAGGGGTTGGGCCGATTAAGAGTGTGGTTATTCCTGCTGAGATTGACCAAGCAATGGCTGCTAAGGGAATGGAAATTTATAAAACAAATTGTATGGCTTGCCATAAGCCAGACAAGAAATTTATTGGTCCCGCTCCAAAAGGAATTTTAGAAAGACGTACACCAGAATGGATTATGAATATGATTATGGATCCAGAAGGTATGACTAAGAATGACCCTCTTGCAAAAGCTCTATTAGTTGAGTTCAATGGCTCACCAATGGCCAACCAGCACATGACAGAGGAGCAGACAAGACAGATATTAGAATATTTTAGAACTTTATAATATACTTAAACAACCAACCACCCTTGCGGGATACTAAACCTCGCAGGGGTTAAAAAGCCAACACTAAAATGAAAACGACCATTAAATTGCTCTTTGTTTCGACCGCATTGCTACTGTTTTCAGCTTGTAAAAACGAAACAACTTCTGAAACTGGGACTACAATAGAAGGTTCCCCAAAAAGTGATGTCCAAAAAAACCAAGGACAAGCATTCATTGAAAATGACGAGTCACAGCCTAACGTGCTTCAAATTGCAATCGGTTCTCCTGATCATACTACGCTTGTAGCAGCTGTACAAGCCGCAGGATTGGAAAACTCATTGGTAAATGCCGGGCCTCTAATGGTATTTGCTCCTACGAATGAAGCTTTTGCAGCATTGCCTCCAGGAACAGTAGAAGAACTTTTAAAGCCTGAGAACAAAGAAAAATTGGCTTACATACTTAAGAATCATGTGACACCTGGTAACTATTCAAAAGAATTTTTGAAAAAATTTAAGAAAGTTGGACAGGCAAGTGGTGAAGATGCTATAGTTGAAGTAAAGGGAGATGATGTTTACGTAGGCGGAGCTAAAATTATAGCTAGTATTCCAGCTGGTAATGGTATTGTTCACGTGGTGGATAAGGTTATTTTGCCGGCCAATTAATTATTTAAACAATTTAATTTAAACAATAGAACAATGAAAAAAACAATTAATATTTTAATTTTCCTAGTTATGGCTGCTGGATTGGTAGGCTGTAATAATGGAAATGACAGAAAAGGTGGAAAGGGCCAAGGAGGTCTTGCTACCAACGCTGCCGAAAGAGTATATGTTGCTCCCGGTGAACACGATGAATTCTATGCATTTATGTCTGGTGGGTTTAGTGGTCAACTTGGCGTTTATGGTTTGCCATCAGGTCGCTTACTTAAAGTTCTTCCTGTATTCTCACAGAACCCTGAAAATGGATGGGGATATTCTGAGGAGACTAAGCCTATGTTGAATACATCTTTTGGTTTTGTGCCTTGGGACGATTCTCACCACCCTGATATCTCTCAAACGAATGGGGTATTGGATGGTCGTTGGGTTTTTATCAATGGTAATAACACCCCGCGTATTGCACGAATTGACTTGAAAAACTTCAAAACTGAAGAAATTCTTGAGATTCCGAACAGTGCGGGTAACCACAGTTCTTCTTTTATTACTGAAAACACCGAATATGTGGTTGCAGGAACTCGATTCTCTGTGCCGATTCCACAGAAAGATATGTCTATAAAAGATTATAAAGGAAACTTTAAAGGATCCTTGACTTTTATAAAAGTTGATCAAGAAACAGGAAGAATGAATATTAAATTCCAGTTGATGATGCCTGGATTTAACTATGACCTTTCACACCCGGGACGTGATAAGAGCCACGGTTGGTTCTTCTTTACTACCTATAACACAGAAGAAGCACACTCATTATTGGAGGTAAATGCCTCTCAGAACGATAAAGATTTCATTGCTGCGGTAAACTGGAAAGTAATCGAAGAATATGTGAACAATGGTGGAGGAACTAAGGTTGCTGCTAAATATGCACATAACCTAATGGATGAGAACACCCATACTGCTACATCTACTATGCTGAATGAAGTGCTAACAGTGAATCCAATGGATGTGCCAGGTGCAGTTTATTTCTTGCCAACTCCAAAATCTCCACACGGTTGTGATGTAGATCCAACAGGTGAATATATTGTAGGTAACGGAAAACTTTCTGCTGACTTAACAGTTCACAGTTTTACAAAGATGCTTGCTGCTATTGAAAATAAGAAGTTCGATGGTGAAGCTTATGGTATTCCAATCTTGAACTTTGAGGATATCTTAGCAGGTGTAGTAAAACAACCAGGATTAGGACCACTTCATACTGAATTTGATGACAAAGGAAATGCTTATACTACTTTCTTTATCTCTTCTGAAGTTGTAAAATGGAAAGTTGGTACTTGGGAAGTTTTAGACCGTCAGCCAGTGTTTTACTCTGTAGGTCACGGAATGATTCCTGGAGGAAACTCACGTAAGCCATTTGGTAAATACTTTGTTGCATTGAACAAGATTACAAAAGATAGATATTTACCAACAGGTCCAGAACTTACTCAGTCTGCACAGTTATTTGATATTTCCGGAGATAAAATGGAATTATTGTTGGATTTCCCAACAATTGGAGAGCCTCATTACGCAGCTGCAATCCCAGCTAATTTAGTAGCACCTAACTCTAGAAAAATTTATAAGCTTTCAGAAAACAAACACCCGTATGCAGCTCTAACTGACGATGATGTTAAGGTAGTGCGTCAAGGGAAAGAAGTTCACGTTTATATGAACCTAATTCGTAGCCACTTTAACCCAGATAACATTGAAGGTGTAAAAGTAGGTGATAAGGTATTCTTCCATATTACAAACCACGAGCAGGACTTTGATGTACCTCACGGTTTTGCAGTAATTGGAGCGAACAATGCTGAATTATTGATAGTTCCAGGAGCGACAGAGACTTTGGTTTGGGAACCTAAAGAGGTAGGGGTTTGGCCATTCTATTGCACAGACTTCTGTTCTGCACTTCACCAAGAAATGCAAGGATATGTACGTGTAAGTCCAGCTGATTCTAATATTGAATTGTCTTGGAGCTTAGGCGAAGATTAAAAAAGTGTTTTTAGTTGTGAAAATACTGATTAGTGATTGATAGTATTTTCAATGAAGACGGGGGTTGTTGATTTCCCCCGTCTTTTTAAAAAACAGTTAGAAAACAAAAGAATATTTTCAAATTATAAAAATCATATTTCCAAATTATTTCCACCGCGCTTAAACAAAAACCCAACCAAACACTTACGTTTAAGATCTAAAATTTAAACAAAATGAAAAAAGCAGGAATAATAATGATAATTGGCTCCTTGCTCTTATTGGGGCTTTTTAAATTCCCCTTGTGGAACATTATGTTGGGTGCACCGCAATACCCAGACCCGCTAGGGATGGATATTTATATTCAGGGAATTCAGGGTGTAGAGGAATTTGATATTCAGAATATTGACGGCCTTAATCACTATATTGGAATGAAAACAATTCCTAAAGTTGAAGATATGTGGGAATTTGATGTCTTTCCTAAAGTAATAGGACTTATGGTTGCTATTGGAGTAATTATAGGCTTACTGGGTTTCTTCGGAAAGGTGAGTTATAAGTGGTTCCTAGGATGGTTCCTATTAATGTCCGTATTAGGATTAATGGGAATGTATGATTTCAATCAATGGCTTATAGAGTATGGAACAGATCTAGATCCAAAGGCAATTATGAAGCTTCTTAATCCAGATGGAACTCCCATGACTTACAAACCACCACTTTTAGGCTATCAAAAAATGCTTAATTTTGATGTTGATTCTTGGCCAGCAACAGGAGCTTATATGATATTCGTCGGAATGATGCTTACAGTTGTAGCTTTCTTTGTTGGGAAAAAGGAATATAAAAAAGCTTTAAAAGACTAGGCATAGATAATCTTCAAAATTCGATTTGTCTATAAGAATGAGTTGGAATATGATGTTGTAGATTTTCCATAATAGATTGAAATTTGATTATTAAATATTAAAAATATAAACAGATGAAACAGTTTATTTTTCAGAGTATAATAACACTTTTATTTGCTTCTTGCAATGTTAGTCCACAGCCTATAAATTTTGGCTCAGACGCTTGCCACTTTTGTAACATGACAATTGTAGATAGGCAACATGCTTCACAATTAGTAACTACTAAGGGTAAGGCTTTTAAATATGATGCAATTGAGTGTATGGTTCATTCTTTACAGGATGAGTTTAAGAATACAGAAATGGCTCATTATTTAGTAGCAGATTTTAATCAACCGGGTGAATTGACTGATGCAACAAAAGCTTCTTATTTGGTCAGCGAAAAATTACAAAGTCCAATGGGAGCTAACCTTTCGGCATTTCTAAGTGTAGATGCTGGACAAAAAGCTCAAGAAAAATTTACTGGTACTATTTACACTTGGATAGAGATTCAGGAACACTTAAAACTATAATACATTGAAGTTAAAATGGCTTCAGCAGTTATTAATAAGCAAAACAGGCTATTAATTTTGCTGAAGCTTTTTTTATAAATATTGAAATTTATACTGCTAATGAAAAACATCTTTTTCACAGACTTCAGTATTCTAGAAGCTTCTTTAAATTGCGTATCTTCAAACTTTTTTAATCATCTCAAATGAGAATGATTTCCTATTGATTAATTTTGATTCAATTTTGAAAAATAAACACTACATAATCTTTTTTTTTAACTGCTCTATTATCCATTGCAAATGGATGGTCAAAAACAATTACAGTTTGTTCATCTTGTCCTGTGAAATCGATCCATGAAGCCATAGAATCGGCTTCTGAAGGAGACACTGTTCTGGTGAAAAAGGGAGTTTATAAAGAAGCCAATATAAAAATTAATAAAAGTATCACTTTAATAGGTGAAGATCTTCCCACAATAGATGGGGAAGCAAAAGGAGAGATTATTACAATAGGCGCCGATAATGTTACTCTTGACGGATTTAAAATCATTAATGTAGGTGTAAGTTATACTACAGATTATGCTGCCGTACGTGTTGTAAATAGCACAGGGTTTATCATTCAGAACTTGGAGTTGGAAAAACTTTTCTTCGGGATCTATTTACAAAAATCCAATAATGGAAAAGTGTTGAATAATAAAGTAAGGGGAGAGGCGGTAACCGAATTTAACTCTGGAAATGCAATTCACTTATGGTATTGTAAAAACGTGGAGGTAATTGGAAATGACGTTCAGAAAGTCCGTGATGGTATTTATCTTGAGTTCTCTGATAATATAACCATTACTAATAATTTAAGCAAGAATAATGTGCGTTATGGACTTCATTTTATGTTCAGTAATACAAACTATGTTATTAATAATGTTTTTGAAACCAATGGTGCGGGAATCGCTTTAATGTTTTCAAAATTTATGGAGGTGGAAAACAACGTCATTAAGAAAAACTGGGGAACTGCTGCCTACGGATTACTGTTGAAGGAAGTAAATGACGCCAATATCAAAAATAACTTATTTATTGAAAATACTGTCGGTATCACTGTTGAAGGAAGTAACCGCTTGGTGTACTCCGACAATGACTTTACAAGTAATGGTTATGCAATAAAAGTTAAAGGTGCCTGCTACTTAAATCAAATTATAAATAACAACTTTCTATATAATTCGTTCGATATTTCCTATAATGGGAAAATTAATGACAACAAATTTAATAGTAATTATTGGAGTAACTACACAGGTTATGATTTAGACAAAAATGGTATTGGAGACGTGCCATACCGTCCTGTGAAGCTCTTTTCATATATAGTAAACCGCACTCCAGAAACGATAATTTTAATGCGAAGTCTGTTTATAGATATTATAGACTTTTCTGAAAAAGTATCCCCAGTGTTCACTCCCGACGATTTGTTGGATGACAATCCAAGAATGAAACCTATACACCATGATAGAAATTAAGGACTTATATAAAAAATTTGGAAAGAATGAAGTGCTAAAAGGCATTGATCTCTCCATAAAAGAAGGTGGGATCTTTTCCATTCTCGGCCCAAATGGTTCTGGAAAAACCACTCTTATAAAAGCTATATTGGGAATGGTATTGCCAGATTCAGGTGAAATTTTAATTAATGGAAAATCCTTAAAGAACGATTTTAAATATCGTGATAAGATTGACTATCTGCCACAAATAGCCAACTTTCCAGGAAACTTGAAGGTTAACGAGTTGATTGCGATGATCAAAGACTTAAGGGCTTCCAATGCTACAAACGATGAGGAGTTGATAGAACTATTTAAACTGCAGCCATTCCTTGATAAAAGATTAGTAAACCTTTCTGGAGGTACAAAACAGAAAGTAAACTTGGTGCTTACATTTATGTTTGACAGTCCTTTGATAATTCTTGATGAACCTACCAGCGGTTTGGATCCTATTTCACATTTGCGGTTGAAGAATTTGATCTTTGCTGAAAAGGCAAAAGGAAAAACCATTTTGGTTACGTCCCATATCTTGAGTTTTGTGGAAGAAATTGCCGATGAGATTGTTTTTCTCTTGGAAGGGAAAATTTATTTCAAAGGAACGATTCCTGAACTGAAATCCAAAACTGAACAACCTGATTTTGAACACGCAATAGCCTCCATTTTATCCTCTAGTTATGCTTAAGATATTAAAATACAGTTTTTACGATTTAATGCGAAGCCGTTGGAGCTACGTTTATTTCTTGTTCTATCTGCTTCTAGGCGTTGTACTTTTATTTTTGAACAATGATCTTTCTAAGGCAGTTATAACCTTGATGAATGTTATCATTATTCTCGTACCGCTTATAGGAACTATTTTCGGGGTCATGTATTATTACAACTCCAGGGAATTTACTGAATTACTTTTGGCACAACCCATAAAACGTAGTTCGATATTTTTGGGACAATATTTTGGTGTGGCAACTTCTTTAACTATGAGCTTAATTATCGGCTTAGGATTGCCCTTTGTTTTCTATGGAATTTTTAACAGCAGTGCCATTTGGGATTTTTCCCTATTACTGGTAACAGGTGCTTTTCTTACATTTATCTTTACTGCTCTTGCATTCGTAATTGCACTTTCCAACGAAAATAGAATCAAAGGCTTCGGTTATGCCATTCTTCTCTGGTTGTTTATGGCGGTGATCTATGATGGAATATTTTTAATGTCACTTTTATATTTTGAAGATTATCCATTAGATAAATTCTCTTTAGTTGCTACTATGTTTAACCCTGTTGATTTGTCAAGGGTATTGATACTTTTGAAACTCGATATTTCTGCTTTATTGGGATACACTGGCGCGGTCTTTCAAAAATTCTTTGGAACTAGCTTTGGATTGATTTTGTCCTTTATAATGCTGGTTCTTTGGGTTGTTGTGCCTACTTTCTTTATTTGGTTGATAGCAAAGAGAAAAGATTTTTAAGTAGTATTAATTCAGGCAACCTAGTTTGATAGTACTATTTCATGCCTGTTCAAGTGCAGTCGAGAACTATTCTTGAGGTTTTGACTGCGCTCGATTTGACAAATTGAGCGAGGCTTTTACTTCTTAGCCGATTTTCACCATTGCCCAAGAACCGCTTTCTGCAAATTTTAATTAAAGGATTAATAAGTATTCTTTATGACGTCGGTCATATTGTAGCCAATTTAGATTTCTCACCTTTACTGCTTTTCAATCCAAATTCCATTAAAATGCAGATTACTAGCCCGCACAGTTTCCATATTCCCGTAATGGGAATTGCTTTTACCATTGATTCTCCCATAAAAGTTGCCCATTTCGGCATAAACTCTACACTTTCCATAATTGAGGACAATTTAATAGAGGTAATGCGGAAATATTACTACCAGCTAAACAACGAATTGTATACTCCTATTACCGTAAGAGAAGAAAATTACAGAGCGCGAAGAGTCACAGACTACCTTAATTTGATGCAGCGAATTGTCGCATCCAAAATGGAAAAGCTGAAGTCTTCAGCTTTCGAGACCGGCTCAGATATTGTAAAATATTTTGAAATGCTTCCTGACAGCAGTATGCTGAAGGAGAAATATCACGAATGGTTTTCAATGTCAGATCCGAAAGAAAAAGAGACTGTTGAAAAACTGTTGAGAGAAAGTCTTGTTCCAGGTTCCATCGAAGTAAATATTATGACCAAAGTGGACAAAGATCAATTGGATAAAAATAAACAACCTATAGAAAATGGTTCTGACGCAGTTACTGCCTTAAAAGGTTATGCAGATTGCGAATTAAGCAATTCTTCTATTGTTCTTTCCGCAGGAATGAATCCACGTCTATATAATTATATGGAAGGCTTTTCAGCCTTTGATGCTTATGACTGGGGCAGCTTTCATAAAAAGGTGATCATTAAGGTGAGCGATTATCGTTCAGCGTTAATTCAGGGAAAATACTTAGCGAAAAAGGGAATTTGGGTGAGTGAGTTCAGAATTGAGTCTGGTTTGAATTGTGGGGGCCACGTTTTCGCCACTCAAGGTTTGCTCATGGGACCAATTCTTCAGGAGTTTAAAGAGAAGAAACAAGAATTACAAGAAAGTCTTTTCGAACTATATAATCCCGCGATTACTGCGAAAGGAAAGCCTGGTTTCGACAAGCCACATCCAATAAAAGTAACAGTTCAAGGAGGAATTGGAACTAGTGAAGAAGATAATTTGTTGCGAGACTATTATCAAGTGGATGGCACCGGTTGGGGAACTCCATTCTTATTGTGTCCAGAAGCTACCACAGTAGATGAAAAGACATTGGAATTATTGGCTCAATCTAAGGAAAATGATGTTGTTCGGAGTAATGCCTCACCCCTTGGTGTTGAATTTAATTACTTGAAAGGAACCACTGCAGAAATAGAGCGTTTGGATAGAATTAAAAAAGACAAACCAGGCAGTCCTTGTACCGAGAAATTATTGGAATCGAACACGGAATTCACCAAAACTCCGATATGTACTGCTTCAACCAAATATCAAAAGTTGAAACTGGAGCAGCTGAAGACTTTGGATCTACCAGAGGTGGAATACCAGCGACAAGTAGACGATGTTTTAAGCAAGGAATGTCTTTGTATTGGTTTGAGCAATGCCGCACCAATAAAGTATGAGGAGTCATTTCTAAAAAAGCTACAAGCCGTTACCATTTGTCCTGGTCCAAATATTATCAACTTTTCTAAGATTGCTAGCCTTCGTGATATGGCCGATCATATTTATGGCCGAAAAGATATTATGCAAAAACCTAATCGCGCTGCGATGTTTGTTACTGAATTAAGACTATATGTCGATTTCCTAAAAAAGGAAATAGAAAAATCTAGGATTCCGTCTCCGCGGGATTTTAAAAATTGGGATAATTTCAGTAAAAATCTTTTAGATGGAATTGAGCATTATCGCGTTTTGGCTTCAAATTATATTCTAAAGAATACCGCTCAATTTGAAAGTGATTTGGAACATGCAGAAAGTGAGATTTTTAAAATACAAGAAACTCAATTGCACTTGGTTTAGATAAATTTAGAATTTGCTAAGAGCGTGAATATCCGGTTGTAGTTTTGGGCCATAATTGCCTGAAGATTATAATACTTTGTAAAGATATAAGTTAAAATAATTTCCTTTTTTTAAAATGTATGAAGAAAAGGCCATTTTCTTATATTCTAATGGACTATCTATGGCTTATATACAGGTGATCCCTGAATTTGACCCGTCCAAAAATAAGGAATGACCCGTCCTAAAATAACTATACAGATTAATAAATAAATCCTGATATAATTATACAACTATAATTGATAATCCTAAAGTAACTATACAACTGTTTTTTCATAGTTAAAAACCTTATTATAGTTCTTCCATCTTTTCTTTAATATTCCTGATTGCAAATGAGCTTGGTCGGGTGTTAAATAATCACAGCTTGCATGAGGTCTTAGTTCGTTATAGGACTTGATACTCTTGCTTATTTGCTTGCTGGTCTGCTCAAAGCCCAAAGGACTACTATAGAGATTGAACTCTGACTTGATGATACCGTTTATTCTCTCTGCCAACGCATTCTCATAGGGGTCTCCGTTCTCCGTCATGCTAATGCCGATATCATTTTTCATTAATAGACTTACATAGTTGTGGGAACAGTATTGGGAGCCTCTGTCAGAATGATGAATAATTGGCTGATTATACATCCTATTGTCTAAAGCCATCTTTAGGGCAGCAATACATCCTTCTGCAGCTAAGTCCTGACGAAAATTATAGCCCATTATTTTTCTTGAATACGCATCGGTTATCAAGCTTAGGTAACCCCACTGATTGGACAATCGGATATACGTGATGTCGCTTACCCAAACTTGCTCTGGTCTTGTTATGCTAAGGTCTTTTACCAAGTTACTGTACTTTCTCATCCAATGTCTGGAATCTGTGGTGATAGCCTTTCTTTTTCTTTGGCGAATCAATAATTTATGCTCCGACAATAAATCAAACAGATAATCCCTGCCGAAGCTTATTTGATGGGAGATCAGCCTTTCCTGTAGTACATGGTGTAGTTTTCTAGTGCCCAAGCGCGGTAGTTCCTTTCTGACATTGGTTACTTCCTGGAGTATAATATCTTCCCTGATCGAACTATTTTCTTTTCGCCATAACGAATCATAATATGCGTGCCTTGTCTTGCCAAACAATCGGCATAAAACGGCTATCCCCAATTGGGGAAAATCCTGTTTCATTTTCATCACTGCTTGGCACCAGACTTTTTTCTGATATCAATTTTAAGCTGTTCTTCAGCCACATCAATTAGCGTGTTCAGTGCCTTTATCTTAAGTTCTGCTTCCCGTAAGGCCTTTTGTAAAGCTTCTTGCTCTACATCTCTTGAAATTGGATTTTTCGTGCCCATCGAAGTATTATTATCAATACAAATCTCGACTTTTTCGGATTTATATTGAAATAACCAATCTCGAATGGTTTTTTCGTCCCTAACATTATAAGCCGTTTTGGCCTCTTTGATAGATAGCCTGCCCTGCTCTATAGCTGTAACGATGGTGCGCTTCTGAAGGTTGGTGTAGCTTCTTCGCTTTGTGTGTTCCCGATAGTCAGGGGAACTGAATTTCCTCATCCAGACATCTAAAGTGGACGCTGCCATACCATAGATCCGAATAACTTCTTTTCTGGGAGAACCATTTTCAACTTCTTCGACAATTTTAAAAATCAATCGCTTGTCAAAATGACTAAGTTTATCCTTGCGAAGGGCATAAATCTCTTGTTCTTGATGTTCCATATACACTGTTTTTGTGTATAGCTATTTTAGGACAAGACAGAATGCCTTGGGATTATCGTTTCTGAAATTTAACTACTTGGCTTTCTACTTTATAGAATTGAAAAAAGACTAATACCTTTTGGATAGTATTGCTATTCGAATTCTTGGCTTGGCGGCCAACAGAGGTATGGGCATTTAAGAACGATTAAGCATAATTGTTGTGTTTATGCAAAGATTGTTGTTTGTCTGCAAAAAAAAATATCCTGCTCTTTTTCATATTTAAACTATTCTCTGAAAATTATTAGCTTTGAAAATGAGGTATTGCCCAATTTTTAAAATCCCAGGGCGCCCCTAGTAGAATTGGACTATTTTACTCCGCAACTTGACAACCGCATCTCAATGTTGTATATTAGCACTAGGCACTTCTACAAGTATATCTTTCCACTCTGAAATATTATTTGGATTATAATTTATCCTTTTATCTTCAGACCGTATGTCGACGCTATGCCGACTCTATGTCGATCATACTCCATAGATGCTTCATATATACCTCCGAAATTCTTTCAATATTGCCGTAGCTTTTCAATGGTTTCTAAAGAATCATTATTCCTGTTGGTTATTATTACACATATCACCATTTAAAGATGAACCTGTATGGTTATTTTGGGACGGATCATTTAAGGATCTTAATTGAACTTTGTCAAAGTTCAAAATTTTGCTAAAGTTATATTGTCTATCCAATTCTAATCCGCGCATCCACGGCGGTAATTGCTCTTGGCGTTCCAATTAATGGATTGAGATCCATTTCGATGATCTCGGGAGCTGACTCTACCAAAGCAGAAAGTCGTTGGATAATCTCCACGAATATTGCTTCGTTCACACCCTTTTTTCCTCTTGCACCCTGAATCAGTTTATATCCCCGTAGTGATTGCACCATTCCTTCAGCCTCATTTTTGGAAATCGGACTTAACCCTGCCGACACATCGTTTAAAATCTCGATAAATATTCCACCCAAACCACATAAAATGGTATGATTGAATCCCGGTTCTTTCATTACACCAACAAACAGTTCCAGCCCCACTAGTTGAGGCTGTACCATAACCGCGGTGGCTGATTCAATCTTCATTAGTAAATCGAAAGTATCTGCGACTTCGTCTTTATTGGCAATATTCATAACAACTCCCATCGCATCGGATTTATGAAGCGGCCCAACTACTTTCATTACTACAGGAAAATCCATAGATCCCATTGCTCCTAGCAATTTCTCTTTTGAATTTTTCACGATTTCTTGAACTCTTGGAATTCCTGCCGCATCCAATAATTTGACAGTTTGGGATGCGGAAAGATATCCTTCGGAAGCAGCGTCAATCACCGCTCTAATTTTTTCAATATCAATTAATGGTAACGAAATTTTTTCTGAAATAGGGTCAGGTGTATTATATACTTGAGCTAAGGCTTTTCCTAGCACAACTTCATCTGGAAAATGGATATGGCCTTTCTTTAAAAATGATTGAATTTCCCTTTGTGCATTAACTACCGAAGGCAGAACAGGAAAAATTGGTTTGTTACATATCTCAAGCTTGACACTCAATACATTATAAACATTTTCAACATCAAATAATCCAGCGCTTCCAAAAACTACGACCATCGCGTCGATATTTTCAAATTTGTGTTCACAGTAATCTATAATAATGCCTAGTTGCTCTGCAGTTCCCGTAGCTAGAAAATCTATGGGATTTGCAATTGAAGAACCAGGATATAAGAAGGACTTTAGTCTTTCTGCATCGGGGCCTGATATTTCAGGTACTTTGAGCCCCCCTTTGGAAAGTTGGTCAGCCAACATTACGGCTGAACCACCAGCATGAGTAATAATAGCTATATTTTTTCCTCTTAATTTTTTATAATTGAAAATGGCAGCTACGCTTAACAATTGCTCCCGACTACTGCAATAAACGATCCCTGCTTTGTTAAATAGTGCCCTTACAGTCATGTCACTACTTGCAATTGCGCCTGTATGTGAAGAAGCTGCACGGCTTCCTTCCTCAGTACTACCGGCTTTGATGGCAGCAATCTTAGCTCCTTTTTTAATAAGGGAGGAAGCGTGTTTCAAAAGTTTTTTTGGATTGGAAATAGTTTCTAAATAAAGCAGTTTAACAAGAGAATCAGTTTCTGGATTGAAATGATTGTCCATATATTCTAAAATATCCTCGACGTTCGTTTGAGCAGCATTTCCAGTTGAAAAAACATTGGCAAAAGAAACGCCCAAGGCCATTCCTGCTTCCATAATAAAAACGGCAGTAGCGCCAGAACCTGAGATAAGGTCACAACCTTTTGGTTTGAAGGGTGGAACGGGTGCTGTAAAAACTCCTTTATAAAACTCTGTAATTACCCCGATACAGTTTGGACCGATTAAACAACCGTTCACACTGTCAACGGTTTCTTCGATCTCCTGTTCCAATTGCCTTCCTTCTTCCCCAGCTTCTCCAAACCCTGCGGAAATTATGATAAAGGCTTTTGTGTTTTTTTCTTCAGCTAAGATTTTTATTGTCTCTAGACAATACTTTGCTGGAATGGCGAGAATGGCAAGATCTGTTTCAGGTATGTCTTTCACTTCGGAATAACTTTTTATTCCTTGAATCTTTTCTTCTTTTGGATTTACAGCAGTCAAATTTCCTTTGAAACCGCCAGCGAGAATATTCTTCAACATGTTACCTCCAGGTTTTTTGATGTCATTGGAAGCACCGATTATCACTATACTGTTTGGTTGAAGAAGTTGTTTGTTGACCATAATAGAGGAAAATAAGCTATAAAAGTAAAATTTGTTCTAGAGGGAAGGTATGATAAAAATCATAATTGAATAAATGTTGAAAGAGAATTTGGGCGGAATCATTTTAATAAGATACATTTGTCTTAAAACTGATATTTGTCATATTCCTGTCAGGTTTGTTGAATTATTTTTACTCCAATTTTAGCATCTCGAAATGTCCATTAGCACTAAGCCCTACATTTTAACAATTGCAATTTTGATTTTCCTTTTTGGTATATACAACTATATTGTTTACAACACTGAAGGCTATGTTGCGGTTGAAAAATTATCTCCAATGGCCGTAAAAGGCCAGCAATTATTTCAAAGCAATCGTTGCTGGTCCTGTCATCAGTTATATGGTTTGGGCGGTTATCTAGGCCCTGATCTTACAAATGCCTATTCCCACGAGGGCAAGGGGCCGTTATATATAAAAGCATTTTTAAATAGCGGTGTAAAGAGTATGCCTCAGTTTCATTTTTCTGAAGATGAACAAAATGCTTTGGTAGAATATTTAAAACAAGTAGATGAAACAGGAATCTACCCTAATTATGATGCCGAAATTGAAGCTACAGGTTGGGTTAAAATAAAATATAGAAATGAAAAGTAAAACTCCTATTTATTTTCTCCTTTTTGCAATGGTCGCGCTTTTTTTGGGAATGTTCTTTGGAATGACCGCCTCATTTCAATATTTAATGCCTGAATTTCTGAAAGAATATATACCTTTTTCAAAATTGCGTCCTTTTCACGTTACTTCTGTCATTTCATGGATTGTACTTTCTGCCACAGGCAGTATTTATTTCTTTTTGACGTATGTTGAAAAGTTCAAGCTTTTTTCGCCTTTGTTGGTCAAATTGCATTTTATAATTTTTTTCCTTACTGGAATCGCGATTTACTTTTCCTTTGCTTTTGATTATACTGAAGGTAGAGAGTACTTCGCTTTCGCGCCAGTTTTAATGATTCCGATTCTGTTGGGATGGGTATTCTTCGGGATAAATTATTTTAAAATGCTTTACAAAAACGTAAAGGGTTGGCCTATATATTACTGGATGTGGGGCACGGGAATAGTTTTTATGTGCTACCATTTAATGGAAGCACATTTTTGGCTGTTTGATTTTTTCAGGTTGAATTTTATCAAAGACTTTGCTGTGCAGTGGAAATCAACCGGCTCTTTCACTGGTTCTTGGAATATGTTGGTTTATGGGATTTCTATTTATTTAATGGCCAAAATCAAGAAAGACAGTAATGTTGCTACGAACAAAATAGCATTTTTCTTTTACTTTTTGGGATTGACCAATTTAATGTTCGGATGGGCACACCACACATATCTATTGCCTACACAACCCTGGATTCGTTACGTTGCTTATGCTATAAGTATGACAGAATGGATTGTTTTGGCATCGATTATCTATAATTGGAAGCGCTCGGTTTTAAAGGTTGAAAAAGAAAATAATCCTATGGCATATCGGTTTTTACTAGCTACGGATTTTTGGATTTTTATAAATATTATTTTAGCCTTATTATTTTCTATTCCCGCTATCAATTTCTTTACGCACGGAACGCATATTACTGTTGCCCATTCTATGGGAACTACGATAGGTATTAACACGACAATTCTATTTTCAGCATTGTTTTTTATTGTACATCAGCTTTATCCAGATTTTCAAACAGATAGAAAATGGGTAAAAAGAGGCTTTGTTTCTTTGAATATATCACTTTTTATATTTTTTGTTTCCCTCATCATTGCTGGTATAAAAAGGAGTTTCTGGATGTACGTTTCAAAAGACGGTTCGTTTTCTGAAATGCAGGACTCGCTCATTCCATATTATATTTCATTTTTCATTTTTGGAATAGCCATTTTCCTCTCCCTTTTGGTTGTTGCTTACCCAATATTTAAAGTATTTCTAAAAAAAACAAATCATAAATACGATGGATTTACATCAAAAAATAACCGAACTTAAAAAACAAAAGAACGCTGTAATACTTGCGCATTATTATCAAGTGCCAGAGATACAGGAAGTGGCGGATTATGTGGGTGACAGTTTAGGACTCTCACAAAAAGCGGCTGAAACCGATGCCGACATAATCGTTTTTGCAGGAGTTCATTTTATGGCTGAGACTGCCAAAATATTGAACCCAAACAAAAAGGTTTTATTGCCGGATATGATGGCTGGTTGTTCACTAGCAGATTCTTGTCCTCCTGATACTTTTAGAAAATTGGTAGAAGCACATCCAGATCACGTTGTTATTACTTACGTTAACTGCTCTGCGGAAGTAAAAGCTTTAAGTGATATTATATGCACTTCCTCAAATGCTGAAAAGATCGTGAATTCAATTCCGAAAGATGTGCCAATTATTTTTGCACCAGATAAAAACTTAGGAAGATATATTGAGAAATTAACTAGTAGAAAGATGCTACTTTGGGACGGAGCTTGTATTGTACATGAGGCTTTTTCAATGGATAAGCTTTTGAAACTGTATAGAGAAAATCCTGGATCTAAGATAATCGCTCATCCAGAGAGTGAAAGCCATATTTTGGAAACGGCAACTTATGTTGGTTCAACGGCTGGGATGATTGATTATGTTAAAAAGCATCCTTTGGAAAAATTTATAGTTGCCACCGAGGCTGGAATTCTTCATAAAATGCAGCAAGAAGTACCGCAAGCTGTATTGATTCCTGCACCAGCGGAAGAGGATAACACTTGTGCGTGCAGTGAGTGTGCCTTTATGAAAATGAACACTCTGCAAAAATTATATGACTGTTTGCTAAATGAAACTCCACAGATAGAGGTTTCTAAAGATGTACGAAAAAAAGCCATTCTGCCCATTGAGCGAATGCTTGAATTATCAAAATAATGATGAAAACCAATTTTCTTATCATCGGCTCAGGAGCAGCGGGATTGACGCTTGCGGTGAAACTTGCTGAGAAGTTTCCAAAGAAAAAAATTACAGTAGTCACCAAAGCTCACCAATCTGAATCAAACACCAAATATGCACAAGGTGGAGTAGCAGCGGTTTTCGATTTAAAGGAAGATTCATTCCAAAAACACATTAATGATACCCTTATTGCTGGCGATGGACTTTGTGATAAAACAGTGGTAGAAATGGTCATCAAAGAGGGACCGCTTTGCCTAAAGGAATTAATGGAATGGGGAGCCAATTTTGATACCAATGCTGATGGCGAACTTACTCTTGGTAGGGAGGGTGGTCATTCTAAATTTAGGGTAATCCATTATAAAGACACAACCGGAAACGAAATAGAGCGCGCTCTATTGGAACGCACCAACCAATTAGCCAACATTACACTTCTACCGCATCATTTTGCTGTAGACTTAATTACGGAGCATCATTTTCCAGAAATGAAAACCGAAGAAATTTCTTGTTATGGAGCTTATGTTTTGGACCAGATTTCAGGAAGTATTTTTGTTATAAAAGCAGACTGTACAACTCTGGCATCTGGTGGAATGGGGCAGGTTTACGGACATACTACCAATCCAGCAGTTGCAACGGGCGATGGCATTGCAATGGCTTATCGCGCAAAAGCTAGAATTGAGAATATGGAGTTTATCCAGTTTCATCCCACTGCATTTTACGATGGAAAAAATCAATCTTCGTTTTTAATTTCTGAGGCGGTACGAGGTTTTGGAGCGTTTATTCGGAACAAGAACGGGGAACGCTTTGTGTTGAATTATGATAAGCGTGGGGAATTGGCATCACGAGATATTGTTTCTCGGGCTATTGATTCTGAGATGAAAAATTCTGGGGAGGATTGTGTTTATCTAGATTGCACCCATCTTGATATTGAAGAATTTAAGGAACATTTCCCCAATATTTACGAAACCTGTTCGCAGAAGAATATAAACTTAGAAAAGGATTGGATTCCAGTAGTACCGGCCTCACATTACTTATGCGGTGGTGTGGTTGTGGATATGGAGGGAAGGACTTCACTAAAGAATCTATATGCCTGTGGGGAATGTTCCTATACAGGTTTGCATGGAGCCAATAGACTGGCGTCCAATTCGTTGCTTGAGGCTCTGGTTTATGCAGATCGCATTTTTAAATACATAAGTAAGAACCTACCTTTACGGACGACTATTTCAATTGCTGACTGGAATGATAAGGGTACAGTTATATTAAGTGGCTCGAATATTCTTCGGCAGAAAACAATTGAATTACAACATTTAATGCGAAGATTTGCAGGTGTTGTTAGAAATAATAATGACTTAAAAGAAGCTTCTTTTCAATTGGAAAAGTTATATTTTGAAACAGAGACTTTATATCAAAAACATAAATTAAACACGACTCTTTGCCAACTTCGGAATATGATTAATGTGGCGCATTTGATAATTCAGCAGTCAATGATCAGAAAGGAGAACCGTGGTGGATATTATAACGAAGATTACGATAAGAAAAACATAAAAGAAAAAATATGAAGACGTTGATAGAGCAATCGATTAAAAAAGCAATGGATTATACAAAGTATAATTTGCTTTTTAAACAGTTGGTGGAAGAAGGTAGAACGACTGGCGAGCAGACCGAGGAAAAAATCGATTACACAAAATTGAATTTCAGCCGAACCAAAAGATTGGATAAGACAGCTCAAATTCCAGAAGAAAATATAAATGATTTTAAGAATATTTCTGAAAAACAGATATGGCTTGTCATTAGCGAACCTTGGTGTGGGGATGCTGCACAAACACTTCCATTTTTAAACAAGATTGCGCAGCACTGCGAAAACATTGATTTAAAGATTGTACTTCGCGATGAAAATCCGGAGTTGATGGATCAATTTTTAACTAATGGGTCACAGTCTATTCCAATGGTGATTATGGTTGATGCGATAACGATGAATGTGATTCAGACTTTTGGGCCTCGTTCTAAAGCAGCAACTAAGCTTGTTACTGACTATAAAACAGAACACGGAAAAATTGATAATGCTTTTAAAGAAACGCTCCAGGTTTGGTATAATAATGATAAGGGAATTTCCATTGTGAATGATATTTTAGAAACCATTGAAGTGAAGGCTTAAACATAATGATGTCTAATGCAACTTCGACAGAGTTCAATACTTTGTCGAAGTTTTTATTTGGGACTGGTTGATGATATCTTCCTGTCTATTTAAGAAAATCTGATTAAAATCATTTTTAGAATCCGAGAGATTGCCAACCTTTGCATAAAAACAAAGAACCATGCAAATCGTATCTGCCCAAGAAGCTGTATCCATAGTAAAATCAAATAATCGCGTATTTTTTCAAGGGGCTGCAATGACACCCAATTTATTGATAGACACTCTATGTGAAAGATATCGCGAACTTAAAAATGTTGAGATAGTTCAAATACATACCCACGGGGAAGCTAAATATATGGACGCACCTTATAACGAAGCTTTCCATCTTGCCAGTTGTTTTGTTGGAGATAACGTTCGTAAAGGAGTAAACACTATTCACGGCGATTACATTCCAGTTTTTTTAAGTGAGATCCATTGGTTATTCAGAAGAAACATCTTGCCATTAGACGTCGCTTTTATCCAAGTTTCACCGCCAGACAAACACGGTTATTGTTCTTTAGGCCTTTCCGTGGATGTAACATTGCCCGCGATTCAAACTGCGAAGCGCGTAGTAGCTTTAATAAATCCGAATGTTCCAAGAACTCATGGTGATGGAATTATTCATATAAAAAGTATAGATTTTGGAGTCGAAATAAACACGCCGATTTATGCTGCTTCTATTGGAGAGCCATCTAATATCGAGGCTATAATTGGAAGAAATGTTGCAGAATTGGTAGAAGATGGCGCGACGCTACAAATGGGAATTGGCAATATCCCGAATGCTGTACTTCACAATTTAAGTAACCACAAAAGACTTGGGATTCATACAGAAATGTTTAGCGATGGTATTCTTCCTTTGGTAGAAAAGGGAATTATCACTGGCGAGGAGAAAGAGATAAAGACAGGTAAAATTGTTACTTGCTTCGCAATGGGAACCAAGAAATTATATGACTTTATCGATGATAACCCAAATGTACATTTCAAGGAGGCTGCCTATACAAATGATACTGCGATTATTCGCCGAAACCCCAAGGTAACAGCTATTAACAGTGCAATTGAAATAGATTTAACGGGTCAAGTCTGTGCGGATAGTATTGGAATGTATCAATATTCTGGAGTAGGAGGTCAGATGGATTTTATTCGTGGCGCTTCACTTTCTGAAGGAGGTAAGCCAATTATAGCGATGCCATCCATTACTAACAAAGGTATTTCCAAAATCACACCATTTTTGAAAGAGGGAGCTAGTGTTACTACAACCCGAGCTCACGTTCATTATGTGGTAACTGAATACGGAGTTGTGAATCTCTTTGGTAAAGGTTTGGAACAACGAGCAAAGGCTCTTATTTCAATCGCCCATCCAGATCATAGGGAGGCATTGGAGCGAGAGGCTAAAAAGAGATTTCATTAAATCTTTATATAAAACAAGATATTAGGCTCGTTTTTCTTAAAGAAGTTTATAGACTTTTAAGATTTCTTTATCTTTTAAGTATAGGGAATTATCTAAATTTGAAAAAAATAGATATTATGTTCTCCAAAGCTTGTGAATATGGAATTCGAGCCGTGCTTTTTATTGCAGAGCAATCAGAGCAAGATAAGCGACCGAATATTACTGAAATTGCCAAAGCCGTAGATTCCCCAGAACCATTTACTGCAAAAATTTGCCAACAACTTGCGCGAGCAGGAATTATATTGTCGAAAAAAGGTCCAAATGGGGGCTTTTATATTAAAAAGGACTCAACTCTTACGTTAGCAAATATTGTTGCTAGTATTGATGGAGATGGTATCTTCAAAGGTTGTAGTCTAGGATTGCCAGAATGTTCGTCAGAACATCCTTGCCCAGTCCATGACCAATTTCAAGACATTAGAGCAGGCTTAAAAAAGATGTGCGAAAACACAACCGTACTGCAACTTGCCGAAAAACTTCGCAACGGCGAAACGTTTTTAAAACTTTAAGCTTCTACAAATCAGTATGGAGAAAAATCGTAGATAATTTTAATTCTGATAACTTTATCAGAAATAGGTTTTTTGTATACCTTTGCACAACTAAAAGCAAACTATGTTTTCAAAGGCCTGTCAATACGGAATAAAAGCCTCAGTGTATATCGCATCGCAGTCTGCTGTTGGCAATCGCGTTAGTTTAAAGGAGATAGCATCTAACATAGCCTCCCCAGAAGCATTTACTGCCAAAATTTTACACCAATTGGCAAAGCAAGATATTTTAACATCCTTAAAAGGCCCAACTGGTGGATTCGAAATTCCAAAGGGTAGGGCAGAAAAAATTAAATTAAGCAATATTGTTGCTGCTATTGATGGTGATTCGATTTATTTGGGTTGTGCGCTTGGATTTGATTCCTGCGATGCATTAAAACCTTGTCCCATGCATAAAAAGTTTGTCGCTATTAGGGATAGTCTTAGAGTGATGCTGGAAAATACAAGTCTCTTTGAATTGGCAAATGGATTGGACATTGGGGTTTCATTTTTGAAAAGATAAAAATTTAAAATAATTTCGGACAAAAAGGTAAGAAATTGAATGATATAAATAAACCACTAAATAAATAGCTAACATTAGATACAAATGAAGAAAATGAATTGGTTCATACTATTGGTCCTGGGTTGTATACCCCAATTTTTGATATCGCAAAACCGAGGTAGTATTTCAACAGAAAACTGGTTGTCAAGCCCTGGAATTATTGGCACTTTTGTTTTGATTGCCATTGTTATGGTGGTTGCGGTGATAATTCTATTAGTTAAATTGAATGCCTACGTAGATACACTTAAACGAAAGCAGCTTGCTAAAAATAAAATGGCTTTCGATGATGAGATTATTGGAATGGAAGAAGGCGATATCGATTCTATTCTCGAAAAAAGGAAAGCTGCGCTGAAATATAAACTGTCTGGTGATGAGTTGGGCGGGGAAAATGAAGCAGTAGATGAAAAGGGATTGATTCATCATATTGACAATAAGCCTAGCAATGCTTTTTTCGACGAAAAAAAGAAAACAACGCTTAGTATCGAAACTCCTGAAGCCTTAAAGAAAATCGTGATTTATTATATAGGCGCCGCTGCTTTTTGGTTGGTTTTGGGAACCTTTATCGGTCAGTATTTAGGGATGAAATTTGTCTGGCCAGAAATGGATCACCAGTCATGGCTTGCTTTTGGTAGATTACGTCCTGTCCATACGAATATGGTCTTTTGGGGATGGTCATCCATGGCTATGATTGGATTAGGATATTTTGTTATTGCGAGAACGTCCAATACTGTGATTCATAGCCGGAAATTGGCCTGGGTTGGATGGTTTCTTATTAATGCAACCATTATATTGGGAAGTTTGAGTCTGATGGCCGGTATTAATAACGGAGGTGGAGAGTACCGTGAATATATTTGGCCAATTATGCTTCTTTTTGCAATTGCGTTGATCATTACTTTTATCAACTTCTATAAAACAGTTGCAAAGCGTAAAATTTCTGAAATATACATATCAAACTGGTTTATTCTAGCTGCTTTAATTTGGACTATAGTTTTAACTACCATAGCCTATTTACCTTTTTACCAAGACGGTTTAGGTGAAACTATAATTCAAGGATATTATATGCACCAAGGAGTTGGGATGTGGTTTATGACATTTACATTGGGTCTGGTTTATTATTATTTACCTTCTTCACTAAATAAACCAATTTATTCCTATTCTTTAGGAGTGCTTGCATTCTGGACGCAAATGTTATTTTATACAATGATCGGAACGCATCACTTTATTTTTAGTCCCTTGCCTTGGTGGCTACAAACAGTTGCTATTGTTTTCAGTGCGGGTATGGCGATTCCTGTTATTGCCGGAACAACAAACTTCTTAATGACGATGCGTGGCAGTTGGAACCATATTTCAAAAAGTTATGTATTGCCTTTCTTTTTGGTTGGAACCATTTTTTACTTCGTTGGCTCGTTGCAAGGAAGTGTCCAGGCTTTTCGATTTACGAATTTCGTTTGGCACTTTACCGATTTCAACGTAGCACATAGTCATATGACTATGTATGGTATTATCGCCTTCTTTTTATGGGCGTGTATTTATGCTATTTTGCCAAAAATGACAGGAAAAGAGCCGCCACAAGTTTTGGTTGGGGCACATTTCTGGTTGGCGTTTATTGGGCTTTTTGCCTATATGATTTCTCTAATGATGGGAGGAACTTACAAGGGACTTAGCTGGATAGAAGGAAATGCTTTTATTGAATCGGTAACTCTTATGACGCCCTATTGGGTATGGCGTGCCGTTGGTGGTTCACTAATGTTCCTTTCGCATTTAGTTTTTGTCTATAATTTCTATTATATGGTGAGGAACTATAAAAAAGTGGAAATCGAAGTCAAGTCAAAAAAAATAGAGGATATAACTGTTTAATTAGATTAAAAATGCTCAACTTTCATAAAGAACATAAAAATTTAGTGCTAACGGCAGGAGTCGTGTTTATAGCGCTGAGTATAATTATAGCAATACTTCCAGCATTCCAGATGCAGGAAACGGAACCTCTTCCGGAACAAAAACCCTTAACAGCCAACGAACAAAAAGGGCTACGGATATATGTTTCCGAAAACTGTATGGCATGCCATACACAACAGGTTAGAAATATTGAAATGGATAATATGTGGGGAAGTCGCCCTTCAATTCCATCTGATTATTATTACAGCAAAAAAAGATTGGATGTTTGGAGGCAATCTCCCTCTCTTTTGGGAAGTGAACGAACAGGTCCAGATTTGACCAATATTGGAAAACGCCAACCAAGTGAAGATTGGCATTTACTACACCTGTATAATCCAAGATCCGTGGTATCAGAATCTGTAATGCCATCTTACCCTTGGCTATTTAGAGAAGTTGATAGTACAATGGTTGGCAAGGATGATAAAACCATTTCCGTTCCGAAAGAATATTTTAATAAACCTGGAACAAAAGTGGTTGCGACAGAAGACGCCTTGTTATTGGTAGATTATTTAAAATCCCTGCAACAAACAGAATTGCCTGGGGGTAATGTAGATGATTTTATTCCTGCATTGCGAAAAATTCAAGAAGAGGGAATGAGCGGCGGTAAATCAAGTAGCGGTCTTGATGGTGCCAATTTATATAAGCAAACCTGCGCTGCTTGTCACCAAGATAACGGAAAAGGTGTAATAGGAGCATTTCCACCTTTGGCGGGCAGTGAGATTGTAAATAATAAAGACCCAGAATTAATGATTAAAATCGTTCTCCAAGGCTATGATGCTAGAACCGATTTCGGTGTAATGCCTCCATTTGGAGATCAATTGACTGATGCTGAAATTGCTGCTATTATAACACATGAGCGCAGCAGTTGGGGTAATGAGGCGTCAGCCGTAAAGGAAGAGGATGTTAAGAAAATTAGAGAGTTCGTTATAAACCAACTAAATCAATAAAAGATGAAAAAGATATTATCAGTTTTTACAGTCTTATTTTTTTTAGGTAACCAACTAAGTTGGGCTTGCGACGTTTGTCAAAAGAATCAACCAGCTGGTTTTGAGAATATCACTCACGGTCCAGGCCCTTCGGGAATGCTCGACTATATAATCATATGGACGGGCGTGATAATCGTGGTGGGTACCTTGTTCTATAGTCTGAAATTTTTAATCAGACCAAAAGAGAGCAATCCAGATCATATTAAGAATATCGTTAGAAATGAAGGATTTTAAATTATGGAAGATAACAGAATCATAAAGGTTTTTTTGGATGAAGACCCAAAACCATTTGCGTCTTTTGCGCCACCAGTAAAAGTTGTTCTAGACACAACCAAAATCCCCGATGGTAAACACATTTTAAAAATTGTTGCCAAGTCATCTAATGGAATAGAAGGTATTCGGGAGGTTCCCTTTGTAGTGCGTAATGGTCCCTCCATTTCTGTAGTGGGATTAAAGGATAACGAAACGGTAGACACCCAAGTGCCCTTGATCATTAATGCTTATGGAAGTGAAACCAAGGATTTCTTTGTCATAAAAGGTTCAGAAACTCCAAAAGCTATACCAGCATGGGTTTGGGCCTTGTTGATTGCATTTTTTGGTTTTGGATTGTTCTACCTTATTATGTACTGGAGCCCAGAACTATATAAATCTTTCTTTTAACGCATAGCTAAATGGTTAGAGTGGATATAAAGTGAAGTTTTAAAATTTAGTTGCTATGGAAAATTCTAATAAACCCGAAATGACGCCACTTAACAACGGTGAAATGTTCAAAACACTTAAGATAACAGCTAAAGCCGGAATGGAAATGCCACTTCACCACAGTACAAAAGAAGCAGTAATAGTAGTTTTGAAAGGAGAAGCAGTTTTAAAAATGCCTAATGGCAATCATATACTAGCTCAAGGTATTACTTTTATTATCCCGCCAAGGATAGAGCACAGTTTAAAAATAAATTCAGATTTTCACGCGATTGCGATAATGGAAAACACTTCGGCAATTGAGTTTAAAAGTTAGGATGCCTTTAACGTGAATTCTGATCAAATAGTAATAATTTTAAAGTAAGAATTATGACAAATACAAATATGTTTCCAGATACAACTCGTGAATTGGCTGAGAAAAAAGCCGCATTAGCACCACAGAATATCGAGGCTTGGCGAAATTTCAGTAAAACAGTATTTCAGGCTGGAGCGCTTGATGAAAAAACAAAACAACTTATTGCAGTTGCTGTAGCTCACGTTACCCAATGTCCTTATTGTATTCGAGCTCACACCCCACAAGCGATGCGTAAAGGGGCAAGTAAGGAAGAAATAATGGAGGCGATTTGGGTAGCGGCTGAAATGCGTGCAGGAGCCGCTTATGCACATGCTACTCTTGCCATGGAAGAAATGGAGAAGCATAGCAAATAGGATTTATCGATTATTTAAATAACGGCATTAGGGAGTCAAAATATTTAAAAACAGATAAACTATAATAATTATGAAAAATGAACCCGTTAAAATAAAATCAATCAAGCACCTTACTCATGACGTGCTGCAGATTGTTACAGAAAAACCTTTTGGAGCCGATTTTACTCCGGGACAGGCCACGGAAATTTTTATTGACAAACAAGGATGGGAGAATGAAGGTAGACCTTTTACATTTACTTGTTTACCGAAAGATGATCATCTTGAATTTACAATAAAAACATACCCAGAGAGGAAAGGTGTTACTAATGAACTGCTCACTTTAAAAGCAGGGGACAACCTAATAGTAAACGATATTTTCGGAGCTATAGAATATAAGGGCGAAGGTACTTTTATTGCGGGTGGAGCAGGAGTGACCCCATTTATTTCAATTTTTCGTGACTTAAACGAAAAGAAAAAAATCGGAACGAACAAACTCATCTTTGCTAATAAAACAAGGGAGGATATTATTTTGAATGAAGAACTTGCCAATATGCTTGGAGAGAATTTCATAAACATCCTTTCAAAGGAGAAAACTGAAGAGTATGCCTACGGACAGATTTCGGAAGATTTTTTAGAAAAGAATTGTGCGCCGTCGGGCTCTTATTATTATCTGTGTGGCCCACCGCCCATGATGGATGCCATTGAGAAGCAATTAACCCATTTGAATATTCCAGCTGATAAAATTGTAAAAGAGGCGTTCTAATCAAATTTTTATCATCTTAAAAAATAAATAAAGAATCATGTCAAAAAAGAGATTGGATTATAATGTAACAGACCCTAAAGCTATTAAGGGGATGTTAGAACTTGAAAAATATGTAGTTGGTTCAGGTCTTGAAGTTAGTCTTTATGAACTGGTGAAACTTCGCGCCTCTCAGATAAACTCTTGTGCTTACTGTATTGATATGCACTCAAAAGATGCACGTAAAGCTGGTGAAACCGAACAGCGACTGTATGCATTGTCGGCATGGAGGGAAACTTCATTTTATTCTGAACGAGAGCGTGCTGCTTTGGCTTGGACGGAAGCTATGACCTTAATTTCTAAAAATGATATGGCTGATTCGTTATATGAAGAAGTACAAAAACATTTCAGCGAAAAAGAGCATTTGGCACTCACGATGGCAATTGTGGCTATTAATGGTTGGAACCGATTGGCAATTGGATTTCGGAAGGAACCAGGAAGCTATAATCCATAAGAATATTTCATTTTGAGTTTTTAAAGAATGCAATAAAATGAATATTCAAGATAAGATTGCGATTGTTACTGGAGCCAGCAGCGGGCTTGGAACAGCTATTTCAAAAGTCTTAGTTGAATCTGGAGCAACGGTTTTTGGATTGGCAAGAAATATTAATATTCTTCAAGAGATTCAGAAAAATATTGGGAGTAAGTTTATTCCTGTTAAGCTGGATATTACTGAAGAGAAAGCTGTAAAAAGATGGTTTGTCGAAACCTTTTCCAAAGAAAGATCTCCAGATATTTTGGTCAATAATGCAGGTGTAGGTTCCTTCGGGAAAATTGATGAAATGCCATCTGAAGAATGGTATAGAATGGTAAATACTAACTTAAACGGAATGTATTGTATTACTTCAGAAGCCGTCAAGCTTATGAAGTTGAAAATGGAAAGTACACATATAGTTAATATCGGATCTATTCTTGGAATCACAACTCGTGCCGAAGGCGCTGCCTATTCTGCGACTAAATATGGTATAAGTGGTTTTAGTGAGGCACTTTTTAAAGAATTGAGAGAAGATAATATTAAAGTGACTTGTCTAAATCCAGGTTCCATCAATACAAGTTTTTTTAAAAGTTCAGGAATTATCTCGCACCTGAATATGCTTCAGCCAGAAGATATTGCATCAACATTGTTGCATATCCTACAGACACCAGACAACATGTTGATAAGTGAAATGACTGTTAGACCGCTTAATCCTAAAGAGCCGGAATGATATTTTTTAGAGCAACGAATTGATTTTTTAATTCAGCACAAATGAACTATATTCATCGTTTTCTTGTATTTTTTCAAAAAAAGCCAAAAGAAGTCATAGTTGAAACCAAGAAAGAGTTTGGTGATAAAAACTGTCCTTTTTGTTGGGGATATCAGCAGTATGATGATAAGATTCGTTTAATGCCCAAGGACAAGCAGATTGATGTTAAAAACCATATAGACAAATATGTGAAAGTCGGGAAATTTATGGTGGAGCATGTAGATGGATTTAAAAATAAAAAAAGAATTGTTGAACGTTGTCCAGAATGTGGGGGCAAACGAATAAAATATGTAGAAAACCCTTAAATCTATGGAAAAGAAAAAACCTATAAAACGTCATCAAGCCTTGCAGCCTTTAAGTAGGCAGCATCATTTTGGGCTGTTATTTAGTTGGAAACTTCGTAAAGGTTTTCATAAGAATATTGATACGGAACGGTTGCAGGAATATGCCAAATGGTTTTATGAACACGAGATAAAACCCCATTTCAGAGATGAAGAAAAATATCTTTTCCCGATAATGGAAGAAGGTAACGAATTGGTTGAACGCGCTCTAAAGGAACATCGACGGATAAAACGTTTATTCAATGACTCAAAGGATCCAGAAAAATCACTTCATCGTTTAGAGGAAGAATTGGATGCCCATATTCGTTTCGAAGAACGCATACTTTTCAATGAAATTCAAAAAGTTGCAACACAAACTCAACTCGAGAAAATAGAAGAGATTCATAATGAATTAGAGAAAACTCCTGATTATCACGATCCCTTTTGGGAATAATCTTTTTCTTTTTTAAATCATGTTAAACAATTAATTATTAAATAGTTCAAAACGAATTCTAATTTCTGACAAAAATGTCATTATATGATTTAAGTCATAATTATTTCATTTTTTTCTGCTGAGATTTGCAAGATTAAATATTCATTTAAATTTTAAAAAATCATGACAACACTTCAAGAACGCACCGTAGCCGATGTGGTTACGGAAAACATAAAAGCTGCACATATTTTCAAAAAACACGGAATTGACTTTTGCTGTGGCGGAGGAATTAGTATTGCAAAAGCTTGTGAAAAAGCAAAAGTAGATCCTTCTGTCTTAGAAGCAGAATTAGTAAACCTTGAGAATACTCCAGACAGAGCTTCAGACTATAATAGCTGGAAACTGGATTTTCTTGCTGATCATATCATAAATGTTCACCATCATTATGTTGAAGAAAACAGTCCTTTACTTTTACAATATTCAAAACGTGTTAATCATGTTCACGGTCATCATTATACCGAACTCGCAGAAATAGAATCTTTAGTCACAAAAGTGGTTCAGGCAATGGCAGCCCACCAAAAAAAGGAAGAATTGATTTTATTTCCTTTTATTAAGAAACTAGTGAAATCTGAACGTGAAGGAACTGAGGTTCCACCAATTCATTTCGGAAGTGTAGAAAATCCTATCCATATGATGGAAGAGGAACATGAAGAAGCTGGTGAAATTTTGCGTAGAATTGCCGAATTAAGCGATAACTACACTCCACCACAAGGAGCTTGCAATACCTATCGCGCATTTTATGCCAAGTTGGAAGAATTTGAACAAGATCTTCATCACCACATACATTTAGAAAACAATATTCTTTTCCCAAAAGCATTGAATTTGGAAAAGAAATTAAAAAAAAATTAAACCCTTAAAGGAATATTTATATCCCCAAATCTGAATTTTTATTTAATTGGTTTTTAGGGCAGTTCGGAAGATGGACAACTTTGAATGTTTGATGTCAAATTCCGAACTGCTTTTTTGTAATTTTGCCACTTGGTTGACTTAAATAAACATATTGGTATTGCCTTAGCATATTTTTTAGTTGTGTCATTGATGGGCCTTACCCTTAGGTTTTATTTTGTGACAATACTTCCAATCAATTATAAGTTTTTACTTCATGCGCACTCTCATACCGCACTATTAGGTTGGATTTATTTAGGTTTAACTACGCTGATTTATAAAATTTTTCTTGCCGAAGCACAAAAACCGAAGCTTTACAAGCGGATTTTCTTTTTTACTAATATTTGTATCCTTGGAATGATAGTAACCTTTCCTGTTCAAGGATATGCCCTCTATTCCATTATTTTTTCAACGCTGTTTTTGTTTGCCTCCTACTGGTTTGCTTGGTTTGCAATGAAATATATTCCATCTCATTTCAAAAAGCGTTTTTCTTGGAAACTCATAAAAACTTCGCTTTGGTATCTAGTTCTTTCCAGTATTGGTCCTTGGGCGATTGGCGGTGTAATGTCAACTTTAGGGCCTGAGTCTATTTGGTATAAAACATCAATTTATTTTTACCTTCATTTCCAGTATAATGGTTGGTTTATCTTGGCGTTATTGGGTATTCTCTTTTATATCCTTGAGGAAAATGGAATAAAGTTTAATACCGAAAAGTTGAAATCTTTTTTCCTGCTTTTAAATTTCGGTATCATCTTCACCCTCTTTCTTTCGGTGCTTTGGTTTGTGCCGCCCAAAGTATTTTATATTTTGGGACTTGTGGGATCGGTAGCGCAAATACTTGCATTTTATGAACTTTATTTGTTGCTTAAAGGTAATTTCAGAGATTTAAAAGAAATCTTCACTCCTCGTGCTTTTTTCCTTCTGAAGATTGCTGGAGTTTTAGTAATTGTAAAAGTATGGATGCAGTTACAATCCGCATTTCCATGTATGGCTACTTTAGCTTTTCAGCTTAAAGATTTTGTCATTGGTTATTTGCATATTGTGTTTCTTGGCGTGGTGATTACAACTATGCTGGCTTTCTTAAACTATTTCAAGCTTATTAGTATTCCAAAAAGCTTCCTATGGCTTTTTCTGATAGCTTTCGTCACTACAGAAGCACTAATATTCTACAAGCCCTTAGCTATCTGGCTTGGGCTTCCGTTCTTTCAGGATTACTACATTTATCTTGCTTTATTAAGCTGCCTATTTCCTATATCTATTGGAATATTATTTTTTAAACAGATTAAAAGTATATATCTTTCTGCCTAGATTATTGAAGTCAAAATGATTTTACAGCGTTCCATATTAATTTAAAAGCTGATAATTATCATTTGCCACCGATGAAGGTTTTGCAATATTTGCACCAGCTATAATGAGCAAATTTTAGATTGATGGTAAACTGTTTCCATTGTGGAGATGCGTGTCTGGATGTAGAGATTTCGCATGATGAAAAATCCTTTTGTTGCAAGGGCTGCAAAACGGTTTACGATATTCTTCACGATAACGATTTGAGCTATTATTACGATCTTGAAAAAACACCGGGTATCTCGCCTCAGGAGATTGCTGGTAAATATGATTTTCTTGATAACGAAGGTATTGTTGAAAAACTACTGGAATTCAACGATGGCAATATGCAGATTGTTTCCTTTGTTATTCCTTCAATTCACTGTAGCAGTTGTATCTGGATTCTTGAGAATCTAAACAAACTGAATCCTGCAGTAAAATCATCACAAGTTAACTTTCCTGAAAAGACGATAAGGATTTCTTTTTCTTCTGAGGAATGCTCCCTAAAAAACCTGGTTATTCTCTTAAGTCGAATTGGCTATGATCCTTATATTTCACTTGATGATTCCGATAAAAAGGAAAAACACGTTGACAGAAGCCTCGTTTATAAACTAGGAATTGCAGGTTTTGCATTTGGGAATGTAATGTTCCTTTCATTTCCTGAATATTTTGAACATTCTGAATTTTGGTTGGATCAGTTTAAGCCATTTTTCCGTTGGTTGATGTTTGCGTTTTCACTTCCTGTTGTTTTTTATTCTGCAAGTGGATATTTTACTTCAGCATATAAGGGACTTCGTTCTGGGATATTAAATATTGATGTACCAATTGCATTGGGAGTTGCGGTACTGTTTATACGAAGTACCATAGACATTGTGATGGATTGGGGGACTGGTTTTTTTGATAGCCTAACTGGGCTTCTCTTCTTTTTGCTTCTAGGGAAATTCTTTCAACAAAAAACATATAGATATCTTTCTTTTGAACGCGACTACAAATCTTACTTCCCAATTGCCGTAACGCGGATTTTTAAAGATTCCGAAGGAAAGACTTTAGAGGAACAAGCCGAGGTATATACTGTTGAAAAAGGTGATCGCCTTTTGATTCGGAATAATGAAATACTTCCTGTTGATGCAATTTTGATAAAGGGAAATGCGCTAATCGATTATAGTTTTGTTACT
This sequence comes from Aequorivita sp., assembly GCA_034675805.1. GTDB lineage: Bacteria > Bacteroidota > Bacteroidia > Flavobacteriales > Flavobacteriaceae > Aequorivita. The sequence continues at coordinate 3,379,271 of JAUCCX010000001.1, forward strand.
GGCGAGGCTGAGCCCATTTCCAAGCAAAGTGGCGATAAGCTTTTTGCCGGTGGAAGACAACAAGCAGGAGTAGTTGAGGTGGAAGTTTTAAAGCCTGTTTCGCAAAGTTATTTGACTCAGCTTTGGAGTAACGATGTTTTTAGCAAGGGAAAAACTGGTATTTTTGAGTCACTGACCGATAGCATTAGTAAACGTTTTACTTTAACGCTTCTTACAATAGCTTTTATTTCTACCATTTTTTGGATGATCGTTGATCCTTCAAAAGCATTTAATGTCTTTACAGCGGTGTTGATCGTTGCCTGTCCATGTGCTATTGCATTAGCAGCTCCTTTTACTTTAGGAAATGTACTTCGTGTATTCGGAAAAGAAAGTCTCTATTTAAAAGAGGCTTCGGTAATTGAGCAAATGGCTAAGTTGGATATAGTAGTATTCGATAAAACGGGAACCCTCACGACCAATAAGAAAAACCTGATTACTTATGAAGGTGTTGCTCTTTCTTCAGAAGAAAAACAATTGCTAACCAACACACTTCGTGCTTCAGGTCACCCTTTGAGCCGATCACTTTATAGTATTTTGGAAAAAAACGATATCCAAACTTTGGATGAATTTAAGGAAGAGGTGGGGAAAGGGATTTCTGCAACCTTTAACGATAATTCCATAAAAGTTGGCTCCTATGAATTTGTTGGCTTGTATGAAGACACTATAACTGAAGTTAAAAATAAAACCACAGTTCACATAAGTGCGAACAAAGTCTATAAAGGCTGTTATATTTTCAACAGTGAATACAGAAGCGGAGTAGCCGAAGTTTTCGAGCAAATTGGAAGAGATAAAGAAGTTATTGTTCTTTCCGGCGATAACGAAGGCGAACGTGAACGATTGGAGGCAATGCTTCCAAAAGGAGTGAAGCTATATTTCAACCAAAAACCGGAGGACAAACTTAATTTTATAAAATCATTGCAACAACAAGGCAAACGAGTCTTGATGATAGGTGATGGGCTCAATGATGCCGGTGCTTTAAAACAGAGTGATGTTGGTTTTGTTATTTCAGAGAATACGAATGTGTTTTCTCCAGCTTGTGATGGGATTTTGGACGCTTCAAAGTTTAACAAAATTTCCGATTATCTAGATTTTTCGAAAAGTGGAGTACAGATAATTAAATGGGCATTTTTACTCTCACTATTTTATAATTTAATAGGAATTTCATTTGCTGTTACGGGACATTTACGCCCTGTTGTTGCAGCTATATTGATGCCTTTAAGTTCTATTAGTATTGTAGTCTTTACTACTATTAGAACACAGTATATCGGGAAGAAATTAAGAATGAATATAAATAAGAAAAATTGACGAATATCATACTTTAACTATGGTTACAGCAATAATTTTGAGATATAAATTTCAGGTATGACAATCATTTATATGCTACTGGCAATCAGTCTCCTCGTTGCTATAATTTTTTTCACACTGTTTGTTTTTTCAGTAAAAAATGGACAGTATGACGATACCTATACACCATCCGTAAGAATGCTTTTTGATGATGAACTAGTTAAGGAAGATTTCCGATCAACAAGTAATACTTTAGAAGCCTTGCCTACGGACCCTAAGAAAAAATTAACCAACTCAGATAAATAATTCTATTACCACTATGCAAACAGAACAGTTTTACTACGACAACCAGATTGTCAAAAAATTCATCTATGCCACCATTTTTTGGGGGCTTATAGGTATGAGCGTCGGTTTACTTCTGGCCTATATGTTTATGTTCCCGAACATGACAGACGGAATTTCTTGGCTGAGTTTTGGTCGTTTGCGACCCTTACACACGAATGCCGTTATTTTTGCCTTTGTTGGGAATGCAATCTTTGCTGGAGTTTATTATTCCTCACAGCGTCTGCTGAAAGCCCGTATGTGGAGTGACTTTCTTAGTAACTTAAACTTTTGGGGATGGCAAGCAATTATTGTCGCTGCTGCCATTACCTTGCCGTTGGGCTATACCACTTCAAAGGAATACGCTGAGCTAGAATGGCCTATTGATATTGCAATTGCTATTATTTGGGTAGCCTTCGGTATCAACTTGATTATGACAATGGTAAAAAGACGTCAACGTCACTTGTACGTTGCTCTGTGGTTCTATTTGGGAACTTGGGTAACCGTAGCTGTTTTGCATATTGTAAATAGTATGGCAATTCCGGTAACTGCCTTGAAAAGTTATTCAATGTATTCTGGTGTACAGGATGCGCTGGTGCAATGGTGGTATGGCCATAATGCCGTGGCATTTTTCTTGACTACTCCATTTCTTGGCTTGATGTATTATTTTGTGCCAAAAGCCGCTAACAGACCGGTATATTCTTATCGACTTTCTATAGTTCACTTTTGGTCTTTGATCTTTATTTATATTTGGGCAGGTCCTCACCATTTATTATATACTGCGCTTCCAGAATGGGCGCAGAACTTGGGGGTTGCCTTTTCTGTAATGCTGTTGGCTCCATCTTGGGGAGGTATGATTAACGGTCTTTTGACTTTACGTGGTGCTTGGGATAAAGTTAGGGTAGACCCTGTGTTGAAATTTTTTGTTGTTGCTATCACTGGTTACGGAATGGCGACTTTTGAAGGCCCAATGCTTTCACTTAAAAATGTAAACGCTATTGCTCACTTTAGTGACTGGATTATTGCTCACGTTCACGTTGGAGCCCTTGCATGGAACGGTTTCTTGGCCTTTGGTATGATCTATTGGTTAGTGCCGCGTCTTTTTAAAACCAAATTATATTCCATACCATTAGCCAATGCGCATTTCTGGATAGGTACGCTAGGTATTATTATGTATGCCCTACCAATGTACGTTGCAGGCTTTATGCAATCTTCAATGTGGAATCAATTTGATCCGGATGGAAGCCTTAAATATCCAAACTTCCTTGAAACTGTAATTCAAATTATGCCAATGTACTGGATGCGTGCCATTGGAGGTAGTCTTTATATTACCGGAGCTTTCATATTACTCTATAACATGATAATGACTGCCAGACGAGGTAGTAAAGTTACAGATGAACTTGCTGAAGCAGCTCCACTTACTCCAGTAACCAAAAGACAAACTTCTGGTGAGGGATGGCACACTTGGTTGGAGCGTCGTCCGGTTAAACTGACTATTTACGCTACAATTGCAATCTTAATTGGTGGAATGGTACAGATTATTCCCTCGCTGATGGTTGATGATTATGTTCCTAAGATCTCCACAGTGAAACCATATACACCTTTAGAATTGGAAGGTCGAGATATATATATTCGTGAGGGCTGTGTAAACTGTCATACACAAATGATACGTCCTTTTAGAAGTGAAGTAGAGCGCTACGGAGAATATTCAAAATCTGGAGAATACGTTTACGATCATCCATTTTTATGGGGAAGTAAACGAACCGGTCCAGACTTGCACCGCATTGGCGGGAAGTATTCCGATAACTGGCACTTAAACCATATGTATGACCCGCAGAGCACTTCTTCAGGATCTATTATGCCGTCCTATAAATGGCTGGTGAGTTCAGAATTGAACAAATCTAATACTGAAACAAAAATGCGCGCCCTTTCAAAAATAGGCGTTCCTTATACTGAAGAGGAAATTGAAAGAGCGCAACAATGGATGGATGAGCAGGGAACAAAAATAGAGAAGAACCTATATAGTGATCCTGATTTTGCTACAACCTATGAAGCAGATAAAAAATATGCAAAGGACAACGGGGAAGAATTCATTGAAATGAAAAATCGAGAAATTGTAGCAGTTATTGCCTATCTGCAGAGACTAGGGACCGATATTAAAGTACAAAACACCGAAGATGCTTCGGCCAAAAACAACTAGTTATGCTGAAATTTGTAAAAGGAAACCTCGAGAACATAGATAATGTTCAAATATATCCAATGATTTCACTTCTGATATTCTTCATATTTTTTGTGATACTTTTTTATTGGGTGGTCACAGCAAAAAAAGAGCACATTACCGAAGTGAGCAATATTCCACTGGAAGATGATACTAACAACCAAAACGAAAAACTATTATGAAAATAGCATCATATTTAAGAGTCATCGGCTTTATGATCCTCGCCTTTTTTCTACTGGAACTAATTGTTGATTCTGGAGAAAACTTGGCGATAGTCAAATATCCAATTATATGGGTAGTTTTAGGAATGGTACTACTAATAGCCATTGCTTTTGAGGTAATTGCAGCAGCATTACAACGTATTCTATTTAACAGTCTTAAGCCAGAGGCTCAGGCTCGTTATAAAGAAACCGAAACTTTACGTGAAGAAAACCGCTTTGGTTGGGTCAAAAGGAAATATCACGAAATGTTGGATTCCAAGCCAATGGAAAAAGAACAAGAAATTGTTTTAGATCATAATTACGATGGAATTCGAGAGTTGGATAACAACCTGCCACCATGGTGGACCTATCTATTCTATATTACTATTGTTTTTGCAATTGGTTATTTTGCCTATTATCAAATGTTTGATGGCCCTACCCAGATTGTCGAATACGAAACTGAAGTAGCAGTGGCAAATGAAAAAATAGCCGAATTTAAGAAAAACAACAAAGATTTAATTGACGCGGAATCTGTTGAACTATTAACTGGAGCTTCTGACCTTGCGGCTGGAAAGGTTATCTATTCAGAGAATTGTGTGGCATGCCATAAAGATAATGGTGGAGGTGGTATTGGTCCAAACCTTACTGATGATAATTGGATTTTAGGTGGTGGTATCAAGAATGTTTTCCATACCATTAGCGAAGGCGGCCGTGCGGGAAAAGGTATGATTCCTTGGAAATCCGATTTAAAACCAGGTCAAATTGCTCAAGTAGCTAGTTATGTTATTAGTTTACACGGTACCAATCCGCAAGACGGCAAAGAAGCAGAGGGCGATTTGTGGACCGAATAAGTGGCCACTGCAGAATTATAAATTTTTAACCCATATTTGAGTTGAAAGTTCAATTTTGAAAATTAGACTTTAAACTTAAATCCTAATATCACAAGAAGTGGACACTCCCGAAAACGAACGTTTCAGAGATAGTATTGGTACAATAAACGAAGAAGGAAAAAGAGCTTGGGTTTATCCTAAGAAGCCATCAGGTAAACTGTATCAATACAGGAAGTATGTGAGTTATTTACTACTTGTATTTCTCTTTGCAGCTCCATTTGTGAAGATAAATGGAAATCAGTTTTTGCTTTTCAATGTGCTGGAACGCCGTTTCAACATTTTTGGATTTCCATTTTGGCCACAGGATTTTTATCTTTTTGTTATAATGATGGTTATTGGGGTTGTCTTTATTATTTTCTTTACAGCTGCCTTCGGAAGAATTTTTTGTGGTTGGATATGCCCCCAAACCATTTTTATGGAAATGGTTTTCCGAAGAATCGAGTATTGGATTGACGGTGATAGAGGCGCGCAGATTCGTTTGGATAAACAAAAATGGGATGCCGAAAAAATAAGAAAGCGATTATTAAAATGGTTGCTTTTCTTTGTCATCTCGTTTCTTACTGCGAATATATTTTTGGCTTATTTTATAGGTAGTGAACGTTTGATTCAATACGTAATTGAAGGGCCATTGGATCATATAAGCACACTTATTTCACTCTTTATATTTACAGGTGTTTTCTATTTTATTTTTGCTTGGTTTCGCGAACAAGTATGTATTATTGCTTGTCCTTATGGTAGATTACAAGGTGTGCTGCTTGACAACAAATCAATTGTTGTAGCCTATGATCACAAACGTGGTGAGAGAGAATTGGGACGTTCTAAATTTAAAAAGAATGAAGATCGAGAGGCTTTAGGAAAGGGAGACTGTATTGACTGTTTTCAGTGTGTTCACGTATGTCCCACGGGAATAGATATTCGTAACGGAACGCAATTAGAGTGTATTAACTGCACAGCATGTATAGACGCCTGTGATAACATAATGGAGGGAGTTGGTCTTCCAAAAGGATTGATTCGCTACGCAAGTGAAGAGAACATTGAAAAAAAGGCACCTTTTAAATTCACACCCAGGCTGAAAGGTTACACGGCAGTATTAGTTATATTAATTGGAGTTTTGTCTGGGCTTCTATTTTTAAGAAGTGATGTAGAAGCTAATATTTTACGACTACCAGGGCAATTGTACGAGCATAAGGAGAACAATATAATTAGTAATGTGTTTACTTATAAATTGCTCAACAAAACTACTAAGAACATTGACGATATTCATTTTAAATTAAAATCTCCCAAAGGAACAATACATACTGTAAAACAAGGAGAGATTGTAGTTCCCGCACAAGATTTAGCTGAAGGAACATTATTCATTGAAATAAATAATTCTGCTTTGAGCGGTGATAAAAACCGAGCGGTGATTGAAGTATATAGTGGTAAGAATTTAATTGAAACAACAAGTGCTACGTTTTTAGGCCCGCGAAGTTATAAATAAGGCTCTTGAAACAGAGCTCAAAATGAGACCTTATAAAAAGTGTTTGTTACTGAACCGCAGAATGTAGCGAAAGATTCAGATTGCTTGGAAGAAGAAATGAAAAATATAAATAATCAATAAATAATAGCGTAATGAAAATGAATTGGGGTACAGGATTGGCGATTTGGTTGGTGCTTTTTATAGGATTCATTATGTACTTTGTTATTAGAATAAGCACAGAGGAAAAATACGATTACGATTTGGTTACTGAAGAATATTATAAAAAAGAAATGGTATTTCAGAAAGAAATGGATGATGAGACAAACTCCAATACTTTAGAAAGTAATATTTCAGGTAAAAAAATAGCAGAAGGGTGGATGCTGACTTTTCCAAAGGACATTGACTATTCGAGAATTAAAGGCACTGTGTTCCTATATAGGCCGTCCAACAAAAAATTGGATTTTCAATTTCCTTTGAAACTTGCAAGTCCAAATTTGCTCATACCTGACAAACGTTTACTGGCTGGCCGCTGGAACACGATAGTTCAATGGAGTTATGAAGGAGAAGATTACCTATATAAAAGGGAAATTGTTTACTAATTGAAATTTCAAATAAACCTTGAATCTTGAATTTGGAATTTTAAAATATTGAACAGAAAAAATGCTAGCAACCGCACTTATCTTTGGATTATTAGGCAGTTTCCACTGTGTGGGAATGTGTGGGCCTATTGCATTTTTGTTACCGGTTGATAGAACGAATAATTTAAAGAAATTCGGACAGATTTTTCTTTATCACTTTGGTCGGGTATTGGCTTATAGCATTATAGGATTGGCATTTGGATTGGTAGGTAAAAGTCTTAATCTGTTCGGTTTTCAACAACAACTTTCTATTATTATTGGCCTTCTAATGCTCGCAGTGATTTTTATTCCGCAGAAAACATTCAATAAGTATAATTTTTCAAAGCCGATTTATGGTATTATTTCAAAAGTGAAATCTGCGTTAGGAAAGGAGCTTAAAAAGAAAACTCCAGATACTTTTTTAACTATCGGCTTTTTAAATGGGTTTCTTCCTTGTGGTTTAGTCTATATGGCGGTTTTTGGAGCTATAGCTTCGGGTAATGCAATTAAGGGAAGTCTGTATATGGCCTTATTTGGGATAGGAACAATTCCTCTGATGACGTCTGCCATATACCTTGGAAATTTTTTAAACGGGCAAGTGCGTCAGCGTATTCGCCGTGCTATTCCAGTTTTTGTAGTTATAATAGGTTGCCTATTTATTGTTAGAGGTTTGGGATTGGGCATTCCATATATTTCACCGAAACCAATAAAAGAGACCGTGGACGCTAATTATAATTGCGATCCTATGGTCTTAGAAAATGAATCAATCAATAACCATTAAATTTATTAAGACTATGACAAATTCAATCTTACCACTTGCTAATTGGGGTATGGGAACTGCAATCATTATTTTCTTTGCAGTATTGTGTGTTGCTCTTACAGCCATTGTGCTTGCCTTTGTATTGGGAGGGACAAAAAAGAAAGATGAAGATGTTACCTCTTCTGATAGTGATAAGTTATAAAAAAACTTAGGCTATGAACGTACTAAATTCTATCCCTTTAGTCGATTTTACAACTGGTATGGTTACAACGATAATATCAATTGTAGTATGTTTCGCCATAATCGTTGCAATTATTATGTACATTAAGAATAGCAAAAAGCGAAAAAATATGGTACACAATAAGGAAGCGAAAAATGATAATCCAGAAAATAGAGGATAGAATTTAGAGGTTAGTTAGGATCTTCCTTAATCTTTCCTCTCTTCTCTCTCTTTTACTTCAGAGTAAAAATTATTTAGCCAAATCAATAATGGCTTGAACTGTTTCTTTATTGTCAACACCAAGACCTTCTTGTTGGTGTGCAAGTTCACCACCTTGATTAAAAACACTGATAATATTTGAGTGGGAGAAATCCATTGGTGATATTTTTTTATAGTTTACGGCCAATACGGCAGCAAATTCGCGTGTATCCTCTTCTGTACCAGTCAGGAAGAGCCATTTGTCAGCTTCCATTTCATTTTCTTTTGCAAAGGTTGTTAATCTCTCTGGAGTATCCGTTTTAGGGTCGATGCTCACGAAAACATATTGTACATCGTCTTTTTTATCTTGAGGAATCTGTTTTTCGATGTTTCGCATGTCTGCCACTAATCTTGGGCAAGCAGCTTGGCAAGAAGTGTAGATCATAACAATAGCCAAAACCTTTCCTTGTAATTCTTTTAATTCTATTTCATTGCCGTCTTGGGTAGTCCAGTGGGAGGGGAGATTATAAATAGACATATCCGATATCTTTTCGGCACCAGTGTTTTCAAGGTTATCGTTTTCAGTGTTTTTTGAAGTTTCATTACAAGAAATCGCCACCAAAGAGACAGCGATAAAAATATATTTGAGTTTGTTTATCATATCAATTTTTTAATTTTCTATATCCTTAGCACATCGGAATCCTAAGTTTTGAGAGCTATATCGCGCTTTCATACTTCCGCGGAAAGCATAGCGCATAAAAGCGGCATAATTCATTAAATCTGAAGCACCTATTGCGGCGCTTCCGCAGAAAAGATTAGAGTCTTTGTCCACATCTTTTCTAGATTCTCCAGAGATAAGAACGGAATTGAAATCCTGGGTCCATTCCCATACCAAACCATGGAGGTCATAGATACCCCAATAATTCTTAAAGGTAGATCCGACAGATTGATTATAGGTTTTTGGGGCTTCATACCAATTTAAAATGTATTGGTTGTAAGATCTTATTTTCCTTGCATCTGGGATATTTTCATTCGCCATTGCGGCAAACTCCCATTCATCCATTGTGGGTAAACGTTTGCCTTGACATTCACAATATTTTTTGGCTGCAAACCAAGATACATTATTTACAGGAGCATCTGGAAGGCCCGTGAAATAAGTATCATCTTTCCATTTTGCCAAATAACTTTTGTCTGCGAATAAACTTTTTATGTTACTTTTTTTCCATTGTGGATTTTTCTTTACAAACTCCAAATAGTCTGTGTTTGTAACAGGATATACATCCATTAGGAAAGGATCAACTTTTACGGTTTGATCTTCCGCACCGTATAATGGTAAATAAACACCGCCTTTTACAACAATCATTTTACTATTTTGGGCTGAAAGCTCAGAAAACAGTGTAAGGATCAAGAAAAAGGCGGTGCTATAATATTTCAATTTGAACAATGTTTTTATTTGTTTCTAACGGCTTCCACCATTGCCGGAGTAACTTCTTTTTTGGAGTTGCCCCAACTGTTATAAACGTAAGTAAGTACGTTTGAAACTTCTTCATCTGTAAGAGCTTGAGCAGTCATCACACTATTGTATTTTTTACCGTTTACAGTAATTTCTCCTGTTTTACCGTGTAAAACAATATCAATTGCACGATCAACATCAGCATTTAGGTAATCAGATTTTGCTAAAGGAGGGAAAGCATTTTCAATTCCTCTTCCATCAGCTTGGTGACAGGCAACACACGTAGCCATATATTTATCCTTACCAAATTGCATTTTTTCTTCAAAACTCAAAGCTTTTAACTCTTCTTTTACCTTTTTAACACCACCTGTTGGCATAGATTGAATCACACCACCTTCTGGAAGATAAATACCGTCGTGGATTTCACCTGAATAAATTACTTTGTTTTCTTCTCCTTCTACTTTTAACATAGCAAGAGCACCTTTGTTAAAGGCTCTAAAAATAGAGTGGTCAACTAAAATGAAAGTTCCAGGAACATCCACTCGAAATTCTACAATAGCAGCGCCACCAGCGGGAATCATAGTAGTTTGTACGTTATCGTTTATTAAATCGCCTCCTTCAACGTGAACTTTATCAAAGATTTCACCAATCACGTGGAAGGAAGAAACTAAATTTGGACCGCCATTCCCAACAAAAAGGCGAATTTTTTCACCCACTTTTGCTGTAAGTGCATTATCCCCTGTCATAGCACCAACGTGTCCGTTGAATACAACATAATCTGGGTTTTCATTAATAGCTTTCTGCATATCGAATGCTTGCATGCCACGATCTCCATAATTACCTTCTGTATAGAAATCACCTTGCATTATATAGTATTCTTTGTCAACAGGAGATAAACCTCCTTCCGGTTCTACTAAAATAAGACCGTACATTCCGTTTGCAATGTGCATACCTACTGGTGCAGTTGCACAATGGTAAACATACAATCCAGGATTGAGTACCTTAAAAGAGAATACTTTTTCGTGGCCAGGAGCTACAAATGAAGATTCAGCTCCACCACCAGGACCATTTACAGCGTGAAGGTCAATGTTATGAGGAAGCTTGTTGTCTGGGTGGTTTTTTAAGTGAAATTCTACTTCGTCCCCTACACGAGTTCTTATAAAACTTCCTGGGACAGTTCCTCCAAAAGTCCAATAAACATATTTTACACCACTGGTCATTTCGCCTTCACGTTCTTGGATTTCCAAATCGACGATTAGTTTTTTCGCTTTACGTTTTCCAACAGGCGTAGGAACGAATGGTGGTGATGTAAGTTCAGCGATCATCTCTTGGTTAATAGGAATATCTACCGTTCTTTTATACTTTTTGTCCGATTGATTATTGACGCAACTCGAAAGAAATAAAACTGCGCTTAAGCCTAGTAACATTTTGGTAACGAAAATCTTTTTGGTACTTAATTTCATGTGGATATATTATTTGGTTGTTAAAAAATATGTTATGCTCGACTCGTTAGTATTGGTTGGTTTTAAATTTCTCACGAGCATATCATTAATTGGGGTTTTTATGAGTATTATCTATCTATTCCTTCGTTGTGTTTTTGCAAAGTAAAAAGGACAGGGTCAATCGTTAACATTACCCAAGCCCAATTATTGGTATTTCCATCAAAATTATTCTTTACAACCTCAGTTGCTGGAGATTCGAAAAATTGGGAATACCCTATTTGAACACCTGCAAATTCATTCAATTTAAGCGAAGTTACTAAATCCATTTCAAAACCTAAATTTTTTGAAACATCATCATTTACTATTGCAGCTGCAAAAAATTGATGAAGGACAGCGTTTATACTTGTTTTTTTATTGAAAGAATATTTCACGTTCCCGTAGAAATCTATTAATCCAACATTGTTAATATGATTGCTCACATAAAAATAGTCCATATAACCATTGAACTTGTGGTTCGTGCCATAGAGTGGATTAAAAGCTTTATTTTTTCCATTTGATGGAGTGGCATACTTATTACCACTTTGCAATTCACCACCTAATCCTAGTTTAAGGTTTTCAGAGGCCGAATATAAAGCTTCCAAAGAAAATAAATAAGCATTTATTGAATTATCAGAAATATCTTTTCCAAATTGATAGTACAGATTTGAACTAAAGTTGACTTTATCCATTCCTGCCTTTATTTGTAATCCTGCAGTTTGACTATATCGTGTATCATTTTTTGTTTCGTCTATTTCGTCAATATATTGGACGCCATTATTCAGCAAAAGAAAACTTGTTTTAATTTTATTCCAGTCCTTATGTAGCCATAAATATTGAAGACTTTTATATGTATTTACAGTTAAGACGTTTCCAGTTAAGGCCTCCCCATCTTGGTTGTAAGCTACCCCTAAATGCAGTTTCATATAACTTGGTTCAAACTTTAAAACTGCGGCATCGTGACTTCTGCCTTGTTGTGCCCAATCCACATTTCCTAAAAAACGCTGGTCGTCATAAGCAATTTCTTGACGTCCTATTTTTAGAGAAAGATCAGAAACTAATAAGATTTCGGCCCAAGCTTGGTGCAATGAAAACCCATTTTCATCAGCCACATTCAATTGTGGTACATCGCCCCAAACTCTTATGTCTTGCGGGCTTAAGTAGAAATTTAGCTTTTCGGTCTTATATCCGAAATTTAATCTAGTACGTTGTGAAACAAAGACTGCTGGATCAGCATCGTCTGGAAAAAGAGTCTTATATCCGTGGCGAAATTCAAATCGTGGACGTAATTCGGTATCAATCGTAAATTGTGAATATCCTTGATTTAGACCCAGAAAAAGGGCGATGATTAAAACACTTTTTGAGAAGTTCATTTGACCTGCTTTTTAATTTATGACACAAAGGTCAGAATATGATTTTCGTGGAAAAATGATAAATGTCATCCTATTAAAAGTATAAGTGATTATTTTTTCGATATTAAATGGTCATCGAAAATAATTGCGTTTCTGGCTTGCTGCGCTGCAAAAGAATATCGAAAGCCATACACACATTTCTTACATAAGGACGACCTTTTTCGGTAATTCGAATTTTATCGGGCCCAATTTCGATTAGGCCATCGTCTTGCATTTCTTTTAGTTTAGATAATACTTCTGGCAATTCTTCAAACCTTAGAGATGGGTCTTTCCAAGAAGTCTCAAGACTACACATCATATTCAGAATGTGTTTTCTTATCAGCAAATCCTCTTCGGTTAAATTATGACCTTTATGGATGGGAAGGATTCCCTGTTCCACTAAATCTTGATATTCTTCTACATTTTTTGCGTTTTGACCAAAACTATACCAACTATCTCCAATAGCCGAAACACCAAGACCAATCATTACTTGAGTTTTACTTTCAGTGTAACCCATAAAATTTCTGTGAAGTTTCTTTTCTTCTACGGCTTTGTATAAACTGTCAGATTTAAGAGCGAAATGATCCATACCGATTTCAATATATCCTGCCTCTTCCAACATTCTTTTTCCAGTTTCGTACATTTTCCGTTTTTCTGCTGCACTCGGCAAATCATCATCTTTAAAACCACGTTGTCCATTTCCTTTTATCCAAGGCACATGTGCATAACTATAAAAAGCAATACGGTCAGGCATCAGTTCCTTGGTTTTTTCAATAGAATAGATTACGTGTTCTTTAGTCTGAAAAGGAAGACCAAAAATAATATCATGACCCACGGAGGTATAACCAATTTGGCGCGCACTGTCAGTAACACGTTTTACATTTACAAAAGGCTGGAGTCTGTGAATGGCAATTTGTACAGCGGTGTTATAATCTTGGACTCCATAGCTCACTCGGGTAAATCCGCAATCGTAAAGTGTTTGTAAATGGTCGTCTTTTGTATTATTGGGATGACCCTCAAAACTAAAGGAAGGATTTTTGGCCATAGTTGCATCGCGAAATATTCCCCTAATGAGAAGTCGTAGATTTTCTGCGGAAAAAAATGTGGGTGTTCCACCTCCTAAATGCAACTCCTTAATAATAGGACGTTCATTAAACATTTCAAGATAAAGGTACCACTCTTTTAAAATGGACTCTAGATATGGTATTTCAACCGTGTGGTTTTTGGTAATTCGTTTGTTACAGCCACAGAAGGTACAGAGACTTTCACAGAATGGAAGATGGATATATAGGCTTATTCCTTCAGTAGAATTGCTTTCAGAAAAACTTTTTTTTTAAATTCTGTTTCCACCCTTTCAGAGAAAAATCCGTATCGTTCCAATATGGCACTGTTGGATAGCTGGTGTAACGGGGACCTGGAACATTGTATTTTGAAACTAGATTTGTTTGCATGACTTTTTTGTATTCTGCCGCAAAATTACTTTTGAGGATGGGACTATGATATGATAAATGTCAGTTGTGAAAAAGGATATTTTTCAATATAATATTTTCGGCAATTATTGTGATTGGTTTATTTATTAAGAATAATCCACAAAATAAGTCCATCCTTAAAATCATCTCGTATTTTATTGAATGCTATTCGCATTTGTGCCTCAACCGTTTTTATAGAAATATTTAAGTGATCAGCAATTTCCTGATATTTCATTCCTTGCATTTTTAAAGTAAGCACTTCTCTACAACGTGGGGGCAAGATCTCGATAATTTTTTTAAGCCTTTCTGTCGCTGCTTGTAAATCGTTTTCTGGGCGTTGCTCTTCTTCTTCCAACGCTTTATATTTTAGTTCTTCAAGCAGGTTTGTATGTTTGTTTTTCTGCCGAATAGTCTTTAGGAAAGAATGATAACCCATTTTGAAAATATAGCTTTTCACAGAAGTATGCACCTCAATTTCTTCGCGTTTATTCCAGAATTTCACAAAAGTTCGCTGTGCGATTTCTTCAGCAGTATCAAAATCGGGAGTATAGCTTCTAAGATAAGCACAGAGTGGCGAATAGTATTTTTCAAACAAAGACTTGAATGCACGTTCGTTTCCTTGTTTTATATCGGCTATCAAATGGTCATCATCCATTATTTTTTCTCCTAATTTTCGGGTTCGAATTTAGGAATATTAAAAATACTTAAAAAAAACTTAAGGGTAAATCATTTATCTTGTCTCATAGAGGTATAAAAGAGAAAAAATAGTTTTGAAAACCCTTATAATTAAATATTTGAACGAAACCATTTCTGAAGCAGAAAAAATTCAGCTTATTGAATGGTTGCAAACTCCAAAAAATCAAAGAACATTTAAGGAGTTCGTGAAAATAAACCATCGCCTCAACAACCTTTCAGTCTCCAAAGATTCCGAAGTAGTTTACAAAAAGTTTATGGCAAACATTTCCGAAGCCATTCCTGACATTCGACAGGAAAAGGAAAAAATACCCGTAAGAAAATTATTCCCCAATTGGCTGAAATATGCCGCAGCATTTGTGGGAGTAGCTATTATTGGATACGGTATATATTTTAACTCCCCTGATAAAAATATCGTTTCAGCTACTCCTCAAATTACGCTGCAGTTGGAAGATGGTAGCATCTTTACTGTTGATGAAAACAAGGAAACTGTGATTGTTGATGCAAAGGGCAGTCGTATATCAGAACAAAAACACGATGCTCTTATTTATACCAGTAATGAGGCTTTACATAATTTGGAATACAATACGCTTTCCGTTCCTTATGGAAAGACCTTTAAGCTTGTACTTTCTGATGGCTCACAAGTTGTTTTAAATGCAGGTACAAAATTAAAATTTCCAGTAAATTTTATAAATGATGAAAATCGCATAGTTTTCTTGAATGGGGAAGCTTATTTCGAGGTTGCCAAAGACGCTGCGCATCCTTTTATAGTAAGTACTGAAGATATGGACGTTGAAGTTCTGGGGACACATTTTAATGTGACCTCCTATACAGATGATCAAAAAACATACACTGTTTTAGTTGAAGGGAAAGTAGCCGCTCACAACAAACATACAGCTAACGACACCAAAATTTTAAAGCCTAATGAAAAAGTATTTTTTGAGAACGATAACTTGCAGGTTGAGGAGGTAAACGTCACTAAATATATTGCTTGGGTTCAAGGTCAATTAGTATTTGAGGGTGATTCTTTCAAAGTAATAACAAACAAACTGGAGCGAAAATTCAATATGAAAATTGAAAATAATTATCCAGAGCTTGCCAATATCAATATTACCGCAACATTTACAAATGAAACAATAGATGAAGTTTTAAGGACTTTCCAAACCTATAAAAACTTCGACTATGTTATAAAAAACCGAACCATTACCATCAAAAAACCGAAAAGATAATTGGTATCGATACGAAAAAAGGAAGATGCGCCAACACCTTCCTCTTTAATAAAAATGATTTAACCTTATTTCCAACAAAGTAAAAATCGATGTAAAACTATGAAAAATGAACCAATCAAAGGTGTGCTCTTGCACATTTTCAACACCAATCATTTAAAGATGAAACTTTCTTTCACTTTATTGCTCGTCAGTCTTTTTCAAATGAATGCTGCCAATGGGTATGGACAGAGCCAAAATGTTTCTATTATATCAGAAGGATTACCACTTACACAGGTATTTCAACTTATTGAAGATCAAACGGATTTTCACTTTTTCTACAACAGTAAAGAAATTGACGTTCGCAAAAGAGTAATTTTCTCTGTCGATAACGAATCAGTTGTTGAAGTTTTGCAAAATCTTTTTGGCGATAGCGATATTTCATATCAAATCTTGGGGAATCAGATTGTTTTGAAAAAAATCGTAAAACGTGCTGGCAATAATCTTATAACTACTCAAAACCTCATCCAAGAGCAACCAGTAAAAGGTTTCATTACTGATAAAACTGGAATGCCTTTGGCAGGAGTAACCGTTCTTATAGAAGGTACTCAAAAAGGAACTGTGACCAATTTCGATGGGGAGTATAAAATTACTTTGGCTGATGGTGAAAACGTTTTGGTTTTTTCTTCTTTAGGTTATAAGACCGAACGCTTTGAGGTAAATGGAAATACAATAATCAATCTCGTACTGCAAGAGGATTTAAGTCAGTTGGACGAAGTGGTACTGATAGGTTACGGCGAACAAAAACGTGAAGATGTTTCTGGAGCTGTAACTACGGTTAAAACAGGTGAAGTGATTCAGGCTTCTATCGGAAATATTGGTTTTGATCGTGCTTTAGGTGGATTGGTACAAGGTGTGCAAGTTTCTCAAGGTACTGGGCGACCTGGTGCGCCAGTGCGTTTGAATATTCGAGGTATTACTTCTCCTCTTTCTTCCTATGGTCTTAACCAACCTTTATATGTTATTGACGGGGTTCCTTTTAATATTGATGCAATTGGTGGTGCAAATCCACTTTTAACGCTGAACCCAAATGATATTGAAAGTTTTGACATTTTAAAAGATGCCGCTGCGACTTCTATATACGGTTCTAGAGGAGCTAACGGAGTTATACTTATTCAAACTAAACGAGGGAAAAGAGGTCAGAAATCTACCATTAACTTTTCTACTTCTACAACAATAGCAGAGCCAATCAATACTTTAAATGTTTTAAACGCAAAACAATATAAAGGTTTCTACGATCAATTGATGAAAAATAGCGTTGAAGCTATGAATGCTGGTCAATTGGATCCATTCTATTCTTTTGATCTTGCCAATATTGGAAATGTAGAATTGGATTTCGAAACTTTTATGGTAAACTATAACGGTCTTCGTGAAGATTACTTCGGAAATTCCGATACAGACTGGAATGATGTTGTTTTCAGAAATGTTGCTGTAACCAGACAAGCCAATTTCAGCATTAATGGTGGTGGAAATAAAACAAATTACGCTTTAAGTCTTTCGGCTATAGACCAGGAAGGTCTTGCGGTTAAAGATAAATTGAAGCAATACAACTTAAGTATGTCACTAGATAGTGATGTGAAAGATTACCTTAAAGTAGGAGGATCGGTTAATGTGAGCCATACAGAAGCAAATTCGGGTGAAGATGATGGCTTTAGCCAATATAACATCAATACATCCATAGCGCGCGCCCGTCCAGACCTTCCAGTTTATGATGAACTCGGAAGACTATATGCACAACCAGATTATATTTATGGGTTTGAAACTTTGGAGCCAAATCCACTAATGCGTCTTCAAAACAAAAATAATAATAAAACCTATAATTTTATTGGTAACAGTTATGTAGAAATTGAACCCATAAAACATCTAAAAGTTAAGGCAGATGTAAATGCGGCTGTTTTCTATAATACTGGTAGCATTTTTACACCAAAAATCACTCAAACTGATTTTGTGTTTTTTCCAAATGATTCTTATTTGAGTGAAACAGATGGATTGGTTTCAAATATTACCACAAATCTTACTGCCAATTACGATTTTAAACTTTCAAATCATCATTTTAATATTCTTGCGGGCTTAGCTTGGGACAGAACAAACTTTGACAATAACAGTCATTTTTACGCCGGTTTTCCAGACGATGAAGTGTTAATAAACGCATCTTCAGCAGAATCTGTACTTGGGTACACAAGCAACCGTATTGAAACCGGTTTAAATTCCATATTCTCAAGGTTAACTTATAATTACAAAAACAGGTATAATGCTACGGTTAACTTTAGAACAGATACATCTTCTAAATTTGGGCCAGATAATAAGCGTGCATATTTTCCATCGCTTTCTGCGAGTTGGAACATTGCGAATGAAAGCTTCCTTTATGAAAATGAAAAGATAAATAACTTGAAGCTTCGTGCTAGTATTGGTCGCGTTGGTTCTACAAACGTTGCAGATTTTGCTTATCTACAGTTTTTTGAAACAACTGCAAGCGATATATACAACGGAAGCACAGCAGTAATTCCGACGGATAATTTTCCAAATCTAAACATTGGATGGGAAACAACAGATGAAATAAACATGGGTCTAGATTTTGCATTTTTCAACTCACGACTTCGTGGAAGCGTAGATGCTTATACTAGAAAAACAAAGGATGCATTAGTACGTACACCTTTCCCATTAGAACTAGGCCCAAGCACTTATTTCTCTAACTTTTTGGATATTTCGAACAAAGGAGTTGAGGTTAGTATAGGTGGCGATATAATCCGCACAACTGATTTTACTTGGAGCACTAATGTAAATTGGGCTTTCAATAGAAACAAATTGGATAAATTAAAAGGAGCTACGATAGATCCTTTCCTTTTAGATTATTACGTAGAAGGCGAACCTGTTGGAACTATAAAAGGGTATAAAGTTGTAAAGATTTTCCAAGACCAAGCAGAAGTAGATGCGCTTAATTCAAATTCACCGAGCGGTTTTTATGATCAATTCTCAACTGGAGCCGGAGATTTTATGTACGAGGATATTAACGGTGATGGTGAAATAACTTCTGAGGACAGAGCTATTATTGGTAATATTGAACCTGATTATTTCGGAGGAATCTCTAACACATTTACTTATAAAGCATTTAGTCTCTCAGCCTTATTGCAATATTCAGTGGGTGCAGAGACAATTTGGGATGCAGTTGCAATGGGCACCTACAATAACCTTGGGGAAAACAAGTATAGTGAATACGCTTTAAATACTTGGACTCCTGAAAATCCAAATGCACGTTATGCACGCGCTCTTTATACAGATCCATCTGCCAGTGGCAGAGTTTCAGATAGATATCTTTTTGACACCTCTTATTTAAGATTGAAAAGTTTACAATTGGCTTATAGTTTCGATTCTTATTTAATGGAGAAATTAGGTCTTGACAGCGCAAAACTAATGTTAACGGCGAGCAATTTGGCAACTTGGACCAAATGGCCTGGTATAGACCCAGAAAGTCTTTCAGAAAGAGGTTCTATAACAGATCAAGTAAGTGCTGAGGATCCATATCCATTGTCAAAATCATTCTCACTTGGAGTTCAATTTCAATTCTAAAAAACGAAAAGATGCAAAAATATATAAACACATTTCAGAAGCTTTTAATACTTGCGGTAGTGATCACCATTTCAAGTTGCAGTATTGACGATATAGAACCTATAAATAAACTAACTGTTGAAAATACCATCCGTGATGAGGCCTCTGCACAATTAGTGCTAAATGGCGTATACGATTTAGGACGTGCTTTCGATGTAAGTTTCTTTCCACTCCATTTAGCTGCCTATGGTGATGAAGGATTAATTGCAGGGGTTAGTGGTGATAGAGGTTTTAACACTAACGAAGTACCTGTAGAAAATAGATTTTTAACGAATCTATATAATGGTCATTACAAAATTATCAACAATGCTAACTTTTTGATTCAGGAATTGGAAGCTGGAAAAGCAATAGGAATTTCGGAAGAGCGTAAAGCTGAAATGATTTCTGAGGCGAAATTCCAAAGAGCTTTTTCTTATTTTAATTTACTGCGTTATTTTGGTCAGTACTACGATCTCAGCTCTAGCTATGGTGTTGTTTTGCGCACGACCTTTTCTACGGAATTGGAATCAAAACCACGTAATTCAGTTCAAGAAACCTACAATTTAATTGAAGCAGATTTGGAATATGCGGTAGCAAATGGGCCTGTTTTTATTGAACATTTTTACAGTGGAAGTTTAGCAGCAAAAGCCTTATTGGCGAAAGTGAAATTATACGAAGGAAAATATGCGGAAGCCGCTTTACTTGCTGAAGAAGTAATCTATAACGGTGAAGGCTATGCGTTGGAAATGAACTATAACGATATATTCACGAATCGATTTAATTCATCTGAAGTTATTTTTGCTCCCTTCGCTGGACCCGGTGCAGAAGGAGGAAGTAATATGAACCTAATTAGCAGAACCTCATACAGTGAGTATTTACGTTCACTTGCTGATGCACAGGTGGGCGCAGCAGATGATGGAAGTCTAGAAGGCCCTGGTTCAGATTATGATCCACGATTTAGTTTTGCTTATTCTGACGAAACACAGGGTGATAATTCACAAGCAAAATATCCTTTCGGTTATACTTCAAGTTCAAAAAATAATACATTATATCATTTGCGTCTAGCTGAAATGTATTTGGTCCACGCCGAAGCCTTAACTCGTGCTGGTGGCGACACTGGACTTGCTTTGTTAAGCCTAAACACAATTCGCGAAAGAGCAGGGGTAGAGCCAAAAGAATTTGTAGATATACCAACATTACTAGAAGATATTCGCCAAGAAAAATTATTGGAGCTTTTCTTTGAAAATGGCGAACCTCTTTTTGACCTTGTGCGTTATGACGTACTTGGAAACTTAGATGCTTCCTCTATAAAACCGACTCTTAATAATGAAAATAAATTTGTATTGCCTATTCCATCTGAAGTGTTGATTGGGAATAATACGTTGGTTCAGAATCCTGGATATTAGATAAATATTGTATGGTCGAGCGCTCCTGATAGTTTTATCGCGAGAGACCTCATTAGCTTTCAGGGTCATTTAGTTCTCGACTGCGCTCGAACGGACTCTTAAACATTCTATTTAAAAGAATATTAAAATAAAAAAAAATTAAATGAGAAATATATTTCTAATTGCAATTATTTGTCTTTTCGCAGCCTGTAAGCAGGAGCAACCGCCAAAGGATTACGCTGTAATCTATGGTGAAATTACAAACCCACTTGAGAATACAGGTTTTCGTCTTTACGACCCAATCACTTCTGAATCGGTTGTGATAAAAGTTGATGAAAATGGTTTTTTTCGTGACACTCTAAAAATGAAGTCACCTGCTTATTACACGGCTGTTTATAACAATGTTTTCAGTCTTTATTTAGCGAATGATATGAACCTAGAAGTGAATTTCGATGGAAATAAAATTGCCGAAACAATTTCTTACAATGGAAATGGCTCTGAAGAGAACAATTTTCTTAAATACAAAACGAATAAGAGTAATGAATTGATGGGTGAGGATTACAAAGAATATCTCGGTCTTGAAAATAGTGCCTTTGACACGAAAACTTCAGCGTACTCAAAAGATTTGACTGACAATTTGGAAAGTAAAAAGTCTATTTTGAATCCTGCTTTTATTACTTCAGAGAAAGAAAGCATTATTCAATTTGAACAAGACATTCAAGCTCAACATCAAGAGCAATTGGAAATCAATGCAGCTTTAAGTCCAGGAATGATTTCCCCTCAATTTGCAGATTATGCGAATTATAAAGGCGGAAAAAGCTCCTTGGCAGATTTTAAAGGCAAATATGTTTATATAGATGTCTGGGCTACTTGGTGTATTCCTTGTATTTATGAAATGCCATATATGATTGAAGTTGAAAAGGAATATGAAGGTAAAAACATTGAATTTATTGGCATTTCAATAGATCGTAAAAAAGACGAGGAAAAATGGAGAAAAATGATTGTCGATAAGGAATTATTGGGCACTCAATTATTGGCTGATAAAGAAATCGATTCACAATTTATCCAAGATTATTTTATCCAAGGTATTCCTAGATTTATTCTTTTGGATCCTGATGGGAATATTGTAAGCTATGACGCACCACGCCCATCAGAGCCGAGATTAAAAGAATTGTTCAATTCATTGAATATATAGTTTTTGATTTGTTTTTTAGTTGGTTAGTTAGTTTTCCCGGGATTGTTCCTTGATTTGTTTTCCCGGGATAACGAAAATCGGGGCCAATGATATTATTTCTTTGGCCCTTTTTTTTTAATCAATATTAAACACCGCTTATAAAAATCACCGCTTACATCTTATTAAAAGAAATAAATTATGAAACATATATTTTCACTTAAAACACTGTTTTTTATGGCTTCATTGCTAATTGTTCAGCAATCGGCAATTGCCCAAACTACCAATACTAAATTTGAAAAAGTGAAGGAATTGGAAGGAGTTGAAGAATACCTTTACACGCCAAACGGGCTAAAAATCCTTTTAGTTCAGGATAATGCCGCGCCAGTTGTAAATGTTCAAATGGTTTACAACGTCGGTTCAAAATATGAAGTTCCTGGAAATACTGGATCGACGCATCTTTTGGAGCATTTAATGTTTAAAGGAACTGAAAAATTCAATAAGTCTAAAGGTACTTCAATCGATGCGGAATTAACCCGTTACGGCGCGCAGATGAACGCTACCACTTGGAATGACCGTACAAACTATTACGAAACAATCCCAAGTGATAAAATTGAACTTGCTATTGAAATTGAAGCAGACAGAATGCGTAATCTTCTTTTACTTAAAGAAGATAAAGAAGCTGAAATGACAGTAGTTCGTAACGAATTTGAACGTGGAGAAAACAATCCAAATTCATTATTGTCTAAAGAATTATGGGCAACCGCTTATATGGCGCACGGGTACCACCACTCGACAATTGGATGGCGTTCTGATATAGAAAAAATGCCAATGAAGGTGCTTCGCGATTTCTACGATACTTACTATTGGCCAAACAACGCTTGGTTAACTGTAGTTGGGGATTTTCATAAGGACGAACTTTTTAAAATGGTAGATATATATTTTGGGAAAGTTTCTAAAGCAACACACGTTATTCCTCAGCCTTACACGGAAGAGCCACCACAATATGGTCCAAGAAAAATTGTCATAAACAAAGCTGGTGAAACCAGTGTGATTTCCGTAGCCTATAAAATTCCTGGAGCATTAAATGATGACGTTCCTGCATTGGTTATTTTGGCTGACGCGTTGGGTAGTGGTCCTTCTTCAGTGCTGAATAAAGAATTTGTAGATACAGGTTTAACATATTATGCCTTTGCTTCAGCTTCACAATTTGCAGAGCGCGGTTTATTCTCTGTGAGTTTAGGATTTGATCCTGAAAAGAATTCAGAGGAAATGAATGCGAAACTTTTGGAAAGCCTTGAAAAGGTTAAAGAAGAAGGTATTCCTCAAGCAGATATTGATAGAATTATTGCAAACCTAAACGCTCAAACTATTTTAGGAAGAGATGGTTCTGGAAGTATTGCTTCAGAATTGACTGAATATATTGCCGGTGGAGATTGGACAGAATATATTAATGAAAGTAAAAAATTGGCAAAGGTTACCGCGGCCGATGTCGCAAGAGTAGCGAAAAAATACTTGGTTGCAGACCAAAGCACTACAGGATATTTTATTCCGAAAAAGGCTGGGTCAAACCCAGAAAGTGTAGAAGGCGAAGCTAAACGAGCAATGGAAGCAGGCGGGAAATATTTCTACAGAAACCCCGAAATGTTCCCAAATGTTGCAAATAAAGTTGAGGCTTCCGCTTTAGACGGTGATGCTTCAAAGGAAGCCCTCAGTAATGAGAATTTTATCAGAAAAACTGTTGCTGGCATTGATGTTATTATAAAGAAAACAGGAGCTAAAGGTTTTGTTACTGTTTACGGTAGCTTTCCAATAGGTGATTTCTTTGATGGAAAAAACAACGAAATGATTCCAACCCTTACGACTGCAATGTTGAGCAAAGGAACCACCAAAAATGATAAATTTCAATTTTCACAAAAATTGGAAAACCTAGGAGTTGATATTTATGTGGGATCAGATAATGATAATGTTAGCATTAGCTTTAAGTCTCTTTCCAAAGATGTTGATACAGTAATTGCAATGTTAGCTGAGGAGCTGCGCTATCCGCTTTTTGACGAAAAGGAATTTGATTTGTTGAAGCAGCAATTCATTGGAAATATGCAACAAGGACTATCTGATCCTGGAACTCAGGGGAGCATAGTTTTGACCCAGAATCTATATCCTGTTGGACATCCTAACTATTCAACGTCAATTGAAAAATCCATTGAAAATATTAAGGATGCTAAATTGGAAGATATAAAAGCATTCCAAAAAAAGTATTTTGGCCCTGCAGATATGCATCTAGTTGCAGTGGGGGATGTAGATACTAAAATAGTTTACAGATCTTTAGAAAAGAACTTTAAAAACTGGAATGGTGGCGTAAAGAGAAGTTTGAAGAGCTTCAATGTAAAAAAAGGAGATGGACTTACAAAAGTCGTGACAATTCCAGAAAAACCGAGTGCTGAACTTTTCATCGGCCAATACACAGGAATGCGTCGTAGCAATGCAGACTTTCTTCCGTTTTATATTGGAAATAGCGTTTTGGGTGGTGGTTTCTCAGGAAGATTGATGTTAACTGTACGTGATGAAGCGGGTTTGACATATGGTATTTACACCCGTCAAGATGGTTATATTTTCGCCGATGGGTATTGGTTTATAAATGCTTCCTTCAATCCGGAATTATTTGCAACTGGAAAAGAAGCAACTTTGACAGAACTTAGAAAATGGTCGGAAAAAGGTATTACCGCTGAAGAATTAAAAGACAAAAAATCTAGTTTGATTGGTGGTTTTAAAATTGGTCTTTCAACTACACAAGGAATGGCAAGCAATATTTTGGCAGTTGTACAACGCGGGGAACAACCAGATTATATTTATGAATATCCAGCAATGTTGGAAGCAGTAACTTTAGAAGAAGTAAATGCCGCAATAAAAAAAATATATTGATGTTGAAAAACTCGTTATTATTGAAGCAGGTTCTTTAGACCAGGACGGGACACCGTTAAAGTAAAAAATAGTCTCGTTGTTTTTTGTCATATAACTACGGTATAATTATGTTATGGCACATAACAAAACCTAAATCTATAACTAAGAAAAAAATTACCCTATTTGCAACAATCTTTGTTGCGTTTGCAATGAATGCCCAAAACGTTATCTATGAAGAAGATTTTGAATCTTATGAAGTAGGTGACAACGTGGGTGAGGACACAGACATTCCGCCAACATTTATATCCTATGATTTAGATGGAGATGGCTTCAACTGGGGCCTGTCTCATCCAGACAACTTCTATCAAGATATGCGATTGGTATATACCAGCAAATTTATTATGTCTGCATCTTATATTACTGAAGGTAACGCAGGAAATGGAAACCAAGGATCACTAAATGCAAATAACATTTTGGTATTGCCAATGATTAGCATTCCAGAAGGATCTTCCGGTGTGGATTTTAGTTATTATGTTGGGGGTGGTATGTCTTCATAACTTTTTTAGTGAGACTTACTATGTTACAGTAACTACCAGTAATGATCAACAAACAATTTTGGATGCTACACCAATTTTTTGGGAAACATTACCAACACCTGAAGGTCGCACAATGGTATTAAGTCTAGAAGACTATATAGGTCAAGATGTGTACATCGCATTTAGGCACCAAACTGCTGACCAATGGATGCTTGGTTTGGATGATCTTAGAGTGACAGCTACAACACTGAGTGTTGGAGATAATTTGTTCCAAGGTTTTAGTCATTTTGTAGATAACAATAGTCAATTGATATTAAAGGCTAATAAGCCAATGGGCAATATTAATTTGTATAATGTACTGGGTCAGCAGATGATCTCAAAAAAGTTGTCAAAACTGAATGAAACATTAAATCTATCGGCATTAAAAAGTGGTATTTATATTGTGAGAATAGCTATTGACGGACAGGAAAAATCTTTTAAAATTGTAAAAAGATAAAATTCAAAAAGAAATTGAAAGGGCTACCTATTTTAGGTAGCCTTTTTTTGTTCAGATAATTTAGAGATAAAACTTACTTGGAGGTAGGTCACCTATTTATCTTATTACATTGACGTAGAACTATTATTGATCCGCTAGGTCAACCCCTATAGTTCACCAGAATTTAAGCAATACATACTACATAGGTAGTTCATTATAATTTAAGAATAGTAATAATTCTATTTAGATTCATATGCAACTTTTGAGAATGATCCATCTTAACACCAAATTTTTCACCCCAATGTATTATTTTTATGGATAGTTTCTAATATTTACAACCTTTTGTAAATCATATTAAACAATAATATTTGAGAAACATTATACTGTTAAATATGCTTATTGACTTCGAGTGTTTTGGCTTCAGAAAAATGGTTCAACTTTAAAACAAAAAATTTATGGTTGCTGCAATCACCTTATTTTTAGTAGTAGCTGTTTCGGCTTTAATAACAAAAGTTGCGAGCATTGCTTTAATGCACACTGGGCTATCAACCCAAAGCGCAAGGTTTCAAGCACGTTCTGCTTATACTGGTGCCGGATTTACCACTTCAGAGTCAGAAAATATAATGAATCACCCTGTGCGACGTAAGATTATTTTTAATCTTATGCTCATAGGAAACGCAGGGATTGTAACAGTAATGTCTTCACTGATTTTAACTTTTGTACTTCCTGATACTTTAGCATCAAAATTATATGGATTGATAATCGTGGTGGTTGGGGTGAGTTTAGTTTATTGGGCAATTAGAAGCGAATGGGTTGATCGTGTCTTGTCCAAAATCATTAATAAAATGCTCAAAAAGTACACAGATCTTGAAGTACAGGATTATGCCGCTGTTCTTCATTTAAAAGACAATTATAGAATCAGCGAGAAAAAGATTGCTGAGAATAACTGGATAGCGAATAAAACTTTAAGGGAACTAGGCCTAAGGTATGAGGGAATTACTGTATTGGGGATAGACAGAATAGGACGTGATTATGTAGGGAATCCTACTGGAAGTTTTGAATTACTCCCAGATGATGTAATCACTATCTATGGAAAAGAAGAAAATATTAAAAGTTTATACGGAAGGAAGAAAGATTATGTTGCGGAATTACAACACGAAAAGTTTGTTGAAAAAGAATCAAAAAGACAGAACCACCAAAACGAATAAAAACTGTTTGAAATTCCGGTCTTTACTGAATCGTTACTCTTATAAATTTTATACAAAGTTTTGCCAAATCTAACTAAGAAAAAATAGTTGTTTAATATTTTTGCAAATAAAATAAACAATGAAGGCAAAGTACTATTTATTTCTACTTTTTTTGATACCCATCACGTCTTTAGCGCAAAATTCAGATTCTATAATTGTAAATGAATATATTGACAATATTCCAACCCTCAATCTGGCAGCCGCGAATAAACTTCTATTATCTGCAACGAATAAAGCGGCATCTCTTGGAAAAAATGCAACTATTGTTATTTTAGATGCGTCAGGTGAAATTATATTAGCTGCAAGAGGCAAGAATATTGGTCCGCATAATACAGAGGCAGCAAGAAGAAAGGCGTTTACAGCTCTGTCTACGAAAACTGGAACTCTTAAATTAATGAGAAATGCACAGGCCAATCCGGATTCAGAAAATTTAAATACGTTGCCAGAACTTTTACTATTAAGTGGAGGCTCCCCAATTTTTTGGAAAGGTAATGTTGTTGGTAGCATTGGTGTTGCAGGTGGTGGCAGTGCCGAGAATGACGATATTATTGCCAAGACTGCAGAGATACCAGAAGTAGGAATTACAACAAAAAGTATTAACAATTAAAAAGATAAAATGAAGAATTTATTATTGACAGCATTATTAGTGCTCGCAACAACAGTAGGTTTCGCGCAACAAAAGGAATACCAGTTATCAACTCATATTTTAGATGTTTCAGAAGGATTGCCAGTAGAAGGAGTTACTATAAAATTAGAAAAAATGAATCTCGAAACTCGAACTTGGGATTTTGTCTCAAAAAAGATAACTTCTGAAACTGGTAGAGTAAATGATTTCTTGCCATTAGAGAATGATAATGAGGGCATCTATAGATTTACATTTATGGTTGAGGAGTATTACCAGAAAAAAAATAAAGAGACATTTTACCCTTTCGTAGAAGTTGCATTTAAAATTACGGGGAAAAGTCATTATCATGTACCAATTACATTATCCGCTTTTGGATATTCAACTTATCGCGGAAGTTGATTATAAATAGACTATCTCAATAATCGGAATGACTCCTAAACTTACCAATTCCATATTATATTTAATGAGTTTTTCGGCTGGTTTGATAGTAGCGAATCTCTACTATAACCAGCCACTTTTACATCAAATGGCTGTTGATTACGGTGTATCTGAGGCAGCAGTAAGTAATGTGGCTCTTAGTACTCAGTTGGGATATGCGTTTGGACTACTCTTTATTATTCCGTTAGGTGATAAAGTTTCAAACCACAAAATAATTCAAGTGGATTTTCTATTGATGATTGTTTCCTTGATAGCCGCTGCTCTTTCAGATTCTCTTTTTTTTACTAATTGTAAGTAGTTTTTTTATTGGTTTCACCTCTGCAATACCACAACTTTTTGTGCCAATGGCAGCACAGTTGAGTGATGACAAAGGAAGGGGCCGCGCAATCGGTATCGTAATGAGTGGTTTGTTGATTGGTATTTTAGGTAGTCGAGTTATTAGTGGTTTTGTTGGAGAGCAATTTGGTTGGCGTATAATGTATTATAGTGCCGCTGTATTGATGGGGCTCTTGTTCTTTATTCTTCGAGGTAGATTACCCAAACTCAATCCGCATTTTCCAGGTAGTTATGGTAGCCTATTAAAATCTATTTGGCATTATTTTAAAACGGAGCCTTCATTACGAATAGCATCTTTACGCGGGGCGTTGGCCTTTGCAGGACTGAGCGCTTTTTGGACTACTTTGGTTTTCTTAATGGAAGATAATTTTGGCTACGGAAGTACTATAACCGGTCTCTTTGGCCTGCTGGGTATTGCTGGTGCCTTAGGGGCAACAGTCGTTGGCAAATTAAGTGATAAGATCGATAAAAACCGAATAATCCTTTTTTCAGCGATATTATTGATTCTCTCTTGGGTTATTTTTCTAGTCTCAGACAATTCAATTTTTGGTTTGGTGGTAGGTGTTATTTTAGTTGATCTTGGTTTACAAGCACTCCACATAACCAATCAGAATATTATTTTTTCAAAAAATCCTGAAGGGAGGAATAGAGTGAATACCGTTTATATGGTTTCTTTTTTTATTGGTGGGGCGCTAGGAACCACTTTAGGTGCAATTGCCTGGGAAGCATACAAATGGACCGGAGTCTCTGTTTTAGGGCTAGTTCTTTCAGTATTTATTCTTTTGTCGCACCTGCTGCTCCGCAAAGCCTAAAATTCTCTTAAAGTTCCCCTAAATCATACATTTTTCTAGTTTTGGCTTGCTTTATGCAAAGCCCATAGTGACAATAAATGAAGTTAGTAAAGCTTCACTTTAATTTAGCTTTTCTATAAGGTTCTTTATGAAATTAAAGCGGTAGTTTACACTTCATCAATATTAAATAAAAACAGGAATAATAACTTACTTATGAAATTACAACTTTTTACCATCGCCCTCGCAGCTTTTTCACTTTACAGTTGTGGGACAACACAAAACCAAAATACCATGGAAAATCCCGAAACAACTTCCAACAATCAAATTACAGAGTCCTATTGGAAATTGGAAACTCTTGATGGAAAAAACATTGAGGCCTTACAAGCAAACCAAAAAGAAATCGGCTTTACTTTAAATGAAAAGGAAAATGGTATTACTGGATTTGCAGGTTGCAATAACTTTTTTGGAACCTATAAACTAGAAGAAGGAAACCGTATTAGCTTTTCAGCATTGGGCGCCACAAGAATGGCTTGTCCAGACAGAGCCTTTAATGAGTCTGCGTTTTTAGAGATGTTTGGATTAGTCGATAACTATCGTATAACAGGAGATAAATTAGAACTTAATGTGGGAAAAAGAGCTCCTTTGGCGGTCTTTAAAAAAGTGGTTAAGAATAATGAGCCTATCGTTGAGAAATACTGGAAGTTAAAAACCTTAGAAGGGCAAGAGGTTAAAATGTCCAAGAACCAAGAACGTGAAGTTTATTTTATGTTGAAATCTGATGAGAATCGCGTAACTGGTTTCGCTGGTTGCAATAACTTGATGGGAAGCTATACTTTGGAAAAAGGAAACAGAATCCGTTTTTCACATATGGCAACCACAATGATGGCTTGTCCAGATGTTGATTTTAAAGAACACGAATTCTTGAAAGTTTTTGAACTTGCTGATAACTATACTATAAATGGAGACGAGCTTTCATTAAACGTTGGCCGAAGAGCACCGTTGGCAGTTTTCGAGGCGGTCTATTTCGATTAATTTGGAAAGCATAGTTTCTAAATAGAAAGCGTTGCATTATATAAAGAAATCTTCATTTCACAATATTTGGCGAGAATTCAGGAATGAAACCCTAAACAATGCCAAATACAGAAATGAAGATTTTTGGTTTTTAACGAATTTGTAATTGAAGAAATATATAATAAATGGAGACCATACCAAAATCAGTATTATTGACCGGTGCTTCCGGTACAGTAGGATTCGAAGTCTTAAAACAATTGATGAAAATCCCGAATTTGAAACTTACTGTTTTCGATAAAAAAACAAAATCCTCCATCAAGAGACTAGGTTCTTACTCGGATAAGGTTGAGTTGATATACGGCGATATAACCGATATAACAGATGTTGAAAAGATTGTTAGAGACCAAGATTATATCATTCATCTTGCAGCTATCATTCCTCCAACAGCGGATGATCATCCGGATCTAGCTCAGAAAGTAAATGTAGAAGGAACACGGAATCTGGTTCAATTACTTGAAAAACATTCACCTGATTGTTTCTTTATTTACAGTTCCTCAATTTCCGTTTATGGAGATCGCTTGGAGAACCCGTATATTGCGGTAGGTGATCCTTTGGATCCTAGCCCTGGAGATGAATATGCACTAACTAAAATAGCAGCGGAGAAAATCATTGAGAATAGTAAACTAGATTGGACTATTTTCAGATTGGCTGCTATTATGGGGGGACATAAAATGTCTAAACTAATGTTTCATCAACCTTTGGACACTTCATTGGAGATTGCGACCCCACAAGACACGGCAAGGGCGTTTGTAAATGCTATAGAGAAGCAGGAGCAGCTTTCGAAAAGAATATTCAACCTAGGTGGGGGGGAGACGTGCAGAATTGATTACGAAGGATTTCTGCAACGCTCTTTTAATATTTTTGGACTTGGTGAACTCAATTTTCCGGATAAGGCCTTTGCTGAAAAAAACTTTCATTGTGGGTATTATAAAGATGGAGATGAGCTGGAGAATATTGTTCATTTTAGAAATCATAGTTTGGAAGATTATTTTGAAATGGAAAAAGAAAAGGTTTCCGGTTTTGAGAAATTTGGAGCATCGCTTTTGAGAAAGCCAATTAAGTATTACCTTTTGAAACAGTCTGAACCGCTAATAGCACTTCGGAATAATGACGAAAAGATGAAACGACAATTTTTCGGAGAATAATCTCTAAATCTAAACTATGAAAAATCCGATAGTTATCTCAATATTTCTAATTGTAATAAGTTTAAATATGAATGCACAAGAATGGAAAACTCCTGTTATTGAAGGTTATGGAAGAATTGCGGAATTTGAAAATGTGGCAGTGAAACCAGACCCAAGTAAGGAATACAAGCTTCTTTTCCATATTACTTCAGATAAGGAGAGAGAAGGGGTGAATGGCTCTCTTTGGAAGATGGCTAGGCTAATCAATCTTTTGGAGAATGGAGGTGTGCCTCATAAAAATATTCACGTTGTTGGCGTAATCAGTGGTCCTGCTACTCCAATTACTTTAACTGAAGAAGCTTATTTGAAAAGGATGAGTAAACCCAATCCCAATTTAGATTTGATGAAAAAACTCTCTGATTATGGGGCTGTAATACACCTTTGCGGACAAGCCGCTGCAGAAAACCATATAGAACCAGTGACCGAACTAAACCCGTATACAAAATTGACACTATCGGCCTTGATTGATATTCCTACCTATCAAATGGAGGGGTATGTTGTAATGTTTTAACTGATACTGTCTTTGTAAAGTCATCGAAATCCTTAACTAAAGCTAAAACAAATGAATTACTTAATACTATTTTTTTCGCTCCTCTTTTTAAATACCTCAAGTGAAACTCATACGCTCACGGTTACAATAGATAATATTGAAAATCTAGAAGGAACACTTGAAATAGGTATTTTTAATAATGGTGAGAAATTTTTGGAAGAAGGGCAGGCTTATAAAAGTATTTCCATTGAAGTAAAAAATGATTCAGAAACCTTCGTGGTTAAAGATTTGCCTAAGGGGAACTATGCTATTTCGATGTATCACGATAAAAATGGAAATGGTACTTGTGATCGAAACTTTTTTGGAATCCCAAAAGAGCCTTATGCTTTTTCCAATAATTTTAAACCGAAGTTCTCGGCACCTACTTTTGGGGATTGTCAGTTTAATCTAGCTGCAGATAAATCTGTGAAAATTGATTTGATAGGTAATTAGATCTTCTTTTCTCTGTTTTCGAGAATTCATCCGTGTTTTAAGCCAAGGATTTATTGATATTTAGTTGATAAGGAATTATTTCTTGTTAGGACGAAATAAATTTCAGTCCTACTATGGAAGCAATCAATGTAGAAATAAAGAAGATTCTCCAAAAGGTAGCTGGTTCGTTAAAATAGAAAACACCAACTAAAACAGTACCTACCGCACCAATTCCTGTCCAGACAGCGTAAGCTGTGCCAATAGGAAGCGTTTTGGAGGCTTTTATAAGAAGAAACATACTTATAGCAAGGCATATTAAGAAGCCGCCGAACCAAAGCTTTGCTTCTAGGCCTGAGGTTTCTTTTACTTTCCCAAGACAAGCTGCAAAGCCTACTTCAAACAAACCACCTATAATGAGCAGAATCCAGTTCACACTTTTATGTTTTGATGATTTGTTTTTAAACTGAAATGCTTTTGATTGTGTAAAATGTTTTCCAAAGTCACAAAAAGTAGGATTTAAGAGGTATGTCCATAAATCTTATCGTACAAATCTTTATACTGTGCTTTAATCACTTTTCGTTTCATTTTCATAGTAGGAGTAAGTTGTCCGCCTTCAATGCTCCAGATTTCTGGAGTTAATTCAAATCTTTTTACTTTTTCCCAATTACCAAATCTTTCGTTATAAAAATCTACTTCTTGTTGAATGCGATCTATCACTGCTTGATTTTTGACAATTTCTTTGGGGTCGGAGGAGAGGTTTCTTCCTTTTTTACTTCCCCATTCTTTAAGGAATTCAAAATCGGGTTGTATTAATGCAGCAGGCATTTTTTCACCTTCGCCGATCACCATCATTTGTTCGATGAAACGAGATTGCTTCATTACATTTTCAATAACCTGTGGAGCCACATATTTTCCACCACTTGTCTTGAACATTTCTTTTTTGCGGTCGGTTATCTTTAGAAACCCTTCACTATCAATCTCGCCGATGTCACCAGTGTGGAAATAGCCATCTTTCATAACTTCATCCGTCTGTTCTTGGTTTTTGAAATATCCAAGCATTACTTGGGGCCCTTTTACTAGAATCTCGCCGTCATCAGCAATTTTAACCTCTGTCTCCCGAAGCGGTTTCCCAACGGTGCCAATTTTAAATCCTTTGTTGCGCATATCGTTTACAGAAACAACGGGGGAGGTTTCGGTAAGGCCATATCCTTCCATCACCGGAATTTGTGCAGCGTTGAATACCCGAGCTAAGCGTGGCTGTAAGGGAGCACTTCCTGATGCAATAGCCTTTAGATTACCACCCAAAGCTTCCCGCCATTTGCTGAAAATTAATTTGTTAGCAAGGCTGAGTTGTGTTTCATACCACCAACCATTCTCTCCGTAAGGCTCATATTTTAAACCTAGTTCTATTGCCCAAAAGAAGAGCTTCTTTTTAATGCCAGTGAGTTCTCCTCCCTTGGCGTATATTTTATCATATACTTTTTCCAGTACCCGTGGTACCGCAGTCATTACTTCTGGTTTCACCTCTTTTAGGTTGTCGCTTATAGTCTCAAGAGATTCAGCAAAATAAAGTTCCACGCCACAATATTGATACATATAGTGAAGCATTCTTTCGTAGATATGGCAAACCGGCAGAAAGCTTAAGCCAGATGATTTGCCCACTATTATTGGTAAGCGCTCGGCACTAAACTTGGCATTGCTGGCAATGTTTTTATGCGAAAGCATTACGCCCTTAGGTTTTCCCGTGGTTCCAGAAGTGTATATCAAAGTTGCAACGTCATCTTCACTTATGACTTCTTTTCGTTTTTCAACTTCGTTCTGGTTACTTTCGTCTTTTCCATTTTCAAGAACTTCGCTCCAGTTTTTGGCACCTTTAACTTCATTAAAAGTAAAGACATCTTTTAGCGAGGGGACATTGTTTTTTATCGCCATCACTTTGTCATAGACCTCTTGATCCGAAACAAAGCAATACATACATTCACTATGGTTTAAAACATATTCATATTCGTCCTCCGAAATGGTTGGATAGATTGGTACATCCTGAGCTCCAATTTGCATAATTCCGATATCACAGATATTCCACTCGGTGCGATTGGTGGTGGAAATCAAGGCGACTTTGTCATTTGGTTTTACGCCCATATTTATCAAGGCACGGCTGATAGCGTTTGCCTTATCTATATATTCTTGGGTGGAAGTGGCTACCCATTTACCGTTGTATTTGGTAATAAGTGCTTTTTCTAGAGGATATTTTTCAAGTTGATAGTATGGGAAATCAAAGAGTCTTTTTGGATCTGTCATAATAGTATTGTTGAGAAAGTGAAAATAGCAAAATTATTTTAGATTTTTAGGGAAAAGAGAAAGGATTGAATCCTATTGCCATTTCTTAAATATAAACATTTTGAGTGTATTTGGAATGCCTAGGAGATCAAAATTATGCCTAATTATTATTTAGAAATAATAATTCTTTAGAAGTCACCATCCAAGAATAGTCGATCAGGGAAGATAAGAATGATAATTTTGTAACCAAGTGGATTTTTCCGTGTGATATTTAGACAATTTTGATACTAATTAATTATTATTTGATTGAGGTAAGCTGCCTATTATTTGCGGTTTTTTAGCGTATTTTGAGGTTAAATTCACTACGAAATTATCGCTAATATGAGCCTATATTTTTTTTTCGTCCCATTCGTGCTTATATTTGGGGTGCCGTTTTTAGCTTCAAGACGGTTGCGAACTACCGAGTACAGCGAAGTTGTGATTAGAAAGCTAATTGAATCCATCTTTGTCTGAACATATTGGGCATAGCGATTATGCGGGTAGTGAATTTCGTGATAAGTGCCCAAAATCCAAACAATTTATCCAGACCGGACCCAGACCTAACCCGGACTTGACCCAGACCTAGCCCGAACCTATTTAGGGGGAAAGTAGGTTTTACTATTGAGTATCTGTAGCTTAAGGATGCCTGAAAATATGGCCTGGTATTTACCTTATAAGTAGCATCTTAGCTTAAAATATTGGTTCTTCAGGAATGCCTTCACCATATTCATTGAAAGAGGCGTCCAAATATACATTGCAATTGGGCATACGTTCTTTTAGGATGAAACCTTTTTCTTCTATTTTTTTTTCATCTTCTTCGGAAGAAACAAAAACCTCTTTCAGGCTTTGGTTGTTTAAGCTTTCACATAGATCAGACAAGGTGATTTTTGTTAGGGTGATGTTTAAGCGCTCCAAGGTTTGCATTTGGTTAAAGTAAGGGATGCTGGCTTTGGTTACTTTATAATGATCTCTTAAGGTAAGGTCCTTTAATTGCTTAATCTTGCTGATGTGGCTTATACCTTCATCTGTTACGAAAGAACATTTTAAATATATTTCTGGGATAGAAACACGTTTGGCGAAGTAAAACATTAATTCATCATCTGCATCGCCGTCAATTGATGAAAATCCTGTCATTTCATTTGGAATATTTTCTAATTTTTCAATGCGGAAATGCTTTTGCCAGACTTTTTTTTTCTTCTTTGGAGAGTTTCATTTTAATGAGTTATTTTAACTTCAATAATAATGCTTCTGTAGTGGAGGTATCTTCACCTGCTTCTCTTCCTAAATTAAGTGCCATCTCTGCATACAAACGGGCGTTGTTTTTATCGCCAAGTTTATGGTACAAATTGGCGACAGTATCATTATTGGACAAAACACTTTCTTTTGCCACAGATTCAAGAGCCCAGGATAGTGCTTTTTCCAGTGATTCTTTGTTTTCACTATGCTCAAATAGGAGCCAGGCTACTCCGTTTAACAAGTTGGAACTTTCGCTTTTATAATCTTTGCTTAAGTAGGCGAGGGCATATCTTTCAAAAAGCACAAAATCATTTTTCTTTTCAGAGAGTAGCATTCCAAAATAATTAGCTAAATCCTTTGCATTTTTGGGTCTGAAAAATTCAATTGTTTTTTCAACCGCTGAAACTAGATTTTCTGTGGTAGTGGTTTCAGGTAGTTGTTGGAGATTTAGATCTATTGCATACATTAAAACTATATTGTCCAATTTATCAGAAATGGAATTGTCTTGATATATTTTTTCAGCTTCTTCCTCATTTTGAAGTAGAAATTCAAATTCAAAAGATTCTGGACTATCCATAGTTTCATACATTAAGTCAATGCTGTTGTATGTAAGCAAATCCTCTTGCGTTTGATAATAGGCTCTGGCATAGAGACTCGCTTCTTCATCTTGGTTCCTTACCATTCTTAAGGCAAGTTGATATAGAGACTCTGAATCTATTATTCCGTCGTTATATTTATCAATTTGGGTGTATAGTTGCGTGTTAGGATTTAGCGCCATTTTTCCTGCAATTATTAATTCTTCAGGATTTTGGAAACCAACTATGCGATGAAGTAATTCTCCGTTGCCGTCTATGAATAAAAG
The DNA here is from genome assembly GCA_034675805.1 of Aequorivita sp. Lineage (GTDB taxonomy): Bacteria > Bacteroidota > Bacteroidia > Flavobacteriales > Flavobacteriaceae > Aequorivita. Next base: position 3,416,346 of record JAUCCX010000001.1, read on the forward strand.
AGAAGGGTAGGCGACAACATCATAATTTTCAGCTATCGTAATGCCTTCATCATATTCCATATCAATTTTAGCATTTATAAAATTGGCATTATAAAATTCGCCAACTGAGGTATCTGGAAACACATACATCGCCATTTTTTTGCAGGGACCGCACCATTCCGCATAGGCATCTATAAATAGGATTTTATTTTCTTTCTTAGCCTTTGCCAATAATTCCTCAAAGGAATTGTTTTGAAAATTTATTCCTTGTGCCGAACATAAAGCTGGCATTAATAGCATAAGAAGAAGTTTGTTCATTGATTTAATGTGTTAAGTATGTTTAAGAATTTTAATGTAGAGGCAGTTTTCTTTTTAAAGGTTAATCAAAATAATAAATAGTCTCCGTATCTCGAGCAATTGGCAAGCCGGATGGGTCTAAAATTAGAGCTTCCTGAACGTCTGCTTTTTCAAGAGAAGCGCCGTTAAAAATCATTCGGTATTTGTTCTCGAATTCTGTGAAATAGCCGGCGGGGTATGAATAATAACCATTGGGCAACAGTGTTTTTACTGGTTGTTGAAATCCATAAGAGATTATTTTTTTGCCAAGAATGAAAGTGTTATACGCCGCTTCAAATGTCATAATTCTATTTTTATTTTTAGAGAATTTAAATATAGTTCAACCAGATTGTATTATAAATGCATGCAATAACTATTTATTGTTCTTTCTTATGGAATTTCCAAATGGTTTCAAAGGCCTCATAGATTTGGGAAGTAGTTACATCCTCGTCTACTTCATAATATATAGGGATTTCAAATACTTCATTTTCTGTTGAAAATGCCAATTTTCCATTGATGGGTATTATAAACGGATCGTTGCCGTAAACTTCAACGACATCGGTGCCATAAGGTTCTAATGATAGAATATCTTTTAGATTGATTGTTACTTTTTGGTTTTGGATGTTTTTGTTTTCACGATAGGTATCAAAGGTTAAAATGAAGATTGAATCAGAAAATTCGGTTTTAAAATTTTCTGAAATGATTTTATACTTTCCATCAAAATCATAGCCTGTTTGGAAATTGGTGTAATAATCTTTTATAAACTCAGTAGCCTCTTGTTTTGAAAGGGTGGTTTGTGCATTAGTTATGGAAGATAAAAGAAAAAAGAAAATAGCGCAATACCTAAAACAGAGGAATACTTTCATATTTATATATTATTTGAGGTGGCATCAAAATATTTAATTTGTCTTGTGTGTTTTGAGGCCGAATCTGATACCGTCATAGTTATAGTAAGCCCAAATGTTGTTACTATTAGATTCCCTAAAAGCGCTTTAAGTTTGTCTTTAATGACGATATGATAATTGGTTCCCTAAGCATCCTTTGAAAGTTTATAACTGTTTTTGGATTATTTTTTTTGAAAGGTAATAGTATTATCAAATCGAAATAACGCTTTTTAGAATATTCGATTAATTTGGTTTTATCCAACTCCTTGTCGAAATAGTTTTTCATATAACCCATTTCTTCATAAATACTGATTTTCACCTATTTCATGAACCTTGGAACTTGTCCTTTGAGCAAATTGTACTTAACTGATCCCACAAGACAAAAAACCGAGGCGTTTGGCTTCGGTCTTTACAATTTGTTTGTATCAGATTTCTGTTTGAAATTTAACATTCAGTGAGGGCTTTAGTCAAAGGTGTTTTTTTTAAAGTATTATTTCTAATTTCAGCTTATTTAGTCTGAAAGCCTAACAATAAATATTAATCTCTAATTTAGGCTTTTAGTCTAATTATAACATTGCGTTTCTAAAACATTTTTTTTTAAAAATATTAATTAATTACAAATATATATTTATATTTACTTTAACAATTTATTAACCAAAAATTTAAATCTATGAAAATTAAAGGAATGTTTTTTAATGTTGTTTTGACTGTAGCAATGATGGTCTTATCAATCAATTTTAGCAATGCCCAGACAAAAGGGGTAGATGTTATTGGGCAAAAAGTAGAAGCTTCGCGAGGAGCTGTTAAGCATGAACGCCCAACAGAAGACGTGGTAGCTCCAAAAGATACTACTCGAGGGCCTGTTTGTTGTCTTGGATTCGACAATTACACAGGTTATTATATTGATGTATGGGTAGATGGTACATACCGTGGTCGCGTTACTCCTTATGAATATGACGACTTATGTGTTACTGGTGGCATTACTTCTTGGTATGCAGAAACAGCTGGAGGTTCTTATTACTGGAATGGTTCTGGAGACTGTCAAGGTAGCTTCAACATTAAATTAAAAGAATAGTAGTTTATTAGTGAAACAGAAAAGACAAAAATTATTTTATTTGTATAGAGATGCCTTTTTGGCATCTCTATTTACTTTTGGGATATTGTTTTTTTTAAAAATTATATTTATTAATGTAAGTTATCTCGACCCTATCTCAAAAGCATTAGAGGATTTTCAGCTTACAGATTTATATTTTTCAAATCTCCAAAAAGAAAATAACGATGTAAACAAAGATATTGTTTTGGTAAATATTGGTTTTAATGACCGAAAGTCAATTGCCGACCAAATAAATACCATTCAACAATACCATCCAAAAGTAATTGGTTTAGATGCTATCTTCTACCAGCCTAAAGATTCCCTCTCTGACCAACTATTGGCTCAAGCAATCCATCAATCAAATAATATCATACTAATCAACAGGCTAGAATACACAGATACTAGTGAGAAACCAAGCCTAACCCAATCTGACCCTTTATTTAGTCATAATACACCTCAGGGATTTTCTAATTTTTTAGCTAAAGAAAATCAAACCATTCGCTATATAAAACCGAGCATAAACCTTAATGGAGAAATTATCGAGTCATTTAGTACTCAGATTGTACAACAATATTCAACTGAAGCTTACAAAGCGTCCCAAAAAAGAAAGGGGAGGGTAGAAGTAATCAATTACCAGAATGAAAATTTTATAAAGTTGGATGTTGAAGATTTAGAAAATCCAGCTTTAAGTACGGTTTTAAAAGATAAAATTGTTCTTTTAGGCTTTATGGGTAGCCATTTGGGAGAAATAAATTTCGAAGATTTATACCTTACTCCACTCAATAAAAGTTTTGGTGGGCATTCTATACCTGATATGTACGGAGTTGAAATTCACGCTAACATTATAAGTATGACGCTCTCACAAAATTACATTCACGAATTTTCAAAACTCGTGAATTATCTGATTGCTTTCCTTCTTACCTTTTTAAGTATGATTCTATTTATATATTTCAGTGTGCGTTATGTAAACTGGGCATCGCGTCTTATTAAAATTTGCCAAATAGCTTCATTTGGGCTTTTGGTTTTTCTTTCTTTAATTACTTTTCATTATTTTAAAATAAAAGTAGAACCCTCTTTTTTGTTGGTCTCAGTTGTCTTAGCGGCCGAGATTTTGGTCTTTTATTCTGAGAGTGTGCTTTGGATGAATAAAAAATGGGGATTTAAAACATATTTTTCATACTAATTAAAGAGCATGGGGAGGCGAATCTTAAATTTCAGTTTAGTACTTCTTATCCAACTTATTACTATTAATACTTGGGCTCAGGACCTTTTTGTTTATCACATTACGGGGAAAGTACATTATTCTGATCTATCGCAGCATAATGAACAGGCTTTCTATAACTACAAAATCCTTCCTTCAACTGTTTTTAAGCTCGAAGAAAAATCAGAGTTGATTCTCCGTGACAACGACTATAATTTACTTTTAGTTAAATCGAAGGGAAGTTATTCAGCCAAGAATTTGATTGATCTATTTAAAAATAGAGGTAAAGAAGAAAATTTTACTCGAAAAACTATAGAATTTATATCGTCTGAGCTCGTCCGATCTGATGAAGATATACGGGAATATGCTGATAATTATCTCAAGCAATCAGGAGGTGTTTCACGCGGTAACTGCATTGGAGCACTAATGATCAGCCCAATAAATGGGCAAGTTCTAAGTGCTTCCGTACTTTTATTTACTTGGGAAGGCTCTCCTTCCAATATAAGTTACGAATTCCGAATTACTGATGAGTCACCAGATTTAAATGATGAAAGAATACTCTTTTATACCAAAGTCCAGAATGCTACTGAGTTATCTATTGATGTTGATTCCTTGAGTTTTTTAAAAGAAAATGAAAGTTACTCCTGGTCTGTCAATCCTATAAAGGAGCCTAATTGCGCAAGTTTTTATTTTATATTTACTTCCAAGGAGAGAATTAAAATTTTAAAAAATTCGTTGGTTCAGTCGATTGACACTTCTCAAACGATTACCGATCAACTTGTTGAATTGGCAAGTTTATATGAGAACAATGGATTGTTGCAGGAGGCTATAGCTTGTTATGATTTAGCCTTTACTCTAACTGAGAATCAAGCTTTTTTAACTTTGGCAAAACTCACTATTGCCCGTCATCAATAATTAGAAAAATTGTAAACCAATCAGGTGCGTTTTGAAATGTACTTATTTTGTCCTATCCTTATAGGGAATCAAGTGCATTTCAAGCCTTTCACCCTTTAGTGAGGGTTTGAAAAGGCTTGAAATTGGGTTTTTTTGCTAAAACTGATTCGTTGTCAAAAAATTCATATTCATTGAAATCCAAGCTCTATTTACTTGGAGCTATTTCATACGTAAAAGTATAAATACCTATGCTTTCAGCACTCACTGGCGTATTTTTAGGCCCTCTTGCCGCCTTAAAGGAATTTTGAAATAGTGACTCTAATGGATTGCCACCTCCTCGTGATTGCCCCCTAGTCGAAATTACATTTGAAAGATCCATAGGTTGTTCACTTAAAATAAGTTTCAGTACATCCTTCCCATAAGGAGGTCCTATCTCAAAAACATTCATAACATCAGATTCATTAAAGCCTTTTACTTTATACTCCGCAGCCGTTCTTCTATCATCAGGATATAATATACCTAAATCATTATCCGGGAAAATGTCTATCAAGCTATAATACACTGTCCTGCTTGAATTGTTTTTTATTTTCAAACGAACAAAAGTTCCTTCAGTTACTCTAAGAACTCCATCTTCGCCTCTCAAAGTCTCGGGGTCTAATTCTGTAAAATCCTCATTACTAAGATTGCTTCGATTAGCCCCGTCCCTTATTTTTAAGGGAATAATGATTACTTCCGCCTTCATTTCTGGATTATCAAGTTCCAATTCTCGTAGAAAAAGAGCTTGACTATAAGATACCATTTTAAGAAGTGCTTCATTTATTTCTTTTTCATTAATGGCCTGTCCTTGATAGCTAACTGGTTTTTCAAAAATAACATCGTCGGATCCTGAAACAACACTAATTGTTGCTCCTCTGGATTTAGTTTTCCCTCCTATTTCCACTAATAAATCAGATAGAGTATCTTCAGTAAATTCCAATATTGGATATTCCTTTATTAGCCGCTTCACCACATCCGCATCTTTAGGTTCAGAAACTATCACCTGTACTTTCAATTTTCGTTCATCAAAGTTTTTTTCACGTACAAAACACCAACTTGAAAGCGCATTATTTTTATCCAATTTCCCTTCGGTTAATTCTACTTCAGAATCAGCCGTTCGGGCAGAAACTACTTTGCCTACCGCAATTGCTTTTGCTTTACTTAGATCTCTGGTATCGGCAGGATAAAAAGCGACGATTGAACCGGTATTTACCGAATGCAATTTGCCAGCGTTAATTTCTAAACGTGAATCGTTTTTCCAATGCTTTACACTGAAGTAATTAGCTGCTCCCAATAACTTACCTCCCAAAATTTCTTGATCAATTACTCCTTCAACTTGTGGGGTTTGCTTAGGAGCAATTACTGCCATTTTATTTTTTACATTTTCAAAGAGGGCACGATAGCTTGTACTGTTGTCGGATTCAATTAATGCTTTGCTCATAACGTAAGATAATGAGCCATATCCGATATTATTTTCTTCGTATTCGTAATTCAATTCATCTTGACTGGAACCAGAGAAACAAACCATTCCAGCTTTATTCGCTTCGGTAGTAATTAATCCAAATCCTATTTCCTTGACTTCCCCTCTTGATTTTGAACTGGGAGGTCTCCAACCATCAGGAACATTTGGTTCTTTTGAGCCTCGTGCTTTACTAATTCCTCTTGTTGCTGTTCCGGAATGACAAGCATCAATCACAACCATCACATTTCCTGAAGCCCCTAATTTAATCCGGAGTTCATCCAAAATCAAACCTAATTCTTCATCCCGTAGATGTTTATCTCCGTTATAATTTTCCCACTCACCAGTAGTTGAATTTCGCACCTTATTTCGTGCTGGAGCATTTATTGGAACCAAAGCTTCGTCTAAGCCATCTAATTCATCACCATCATAATCCGCAACTTGTTGGCCATGTCCTGAAAAATGAAAATAAACCACATCACCTTTTTTCACCTTATTGATCAAATCACTTTTAATAGCATTCAAGATTCCATCTTTTGTGAGACCATCGATATAAACGTGAATATTCTCTTCAGAAAACCCCTTTATAATTAAGGCTTGTTTAATAATTTCAACATCATTTGCGGAACTAATACTAGACCAATCAGTTTCTTTATTATAAGAACCCAGCGCAATAATTAAAGCGTGCTTTTCTGCTAATACGGGCAAAGAGAAAAGAGAGACTAAAAGAAGTAAAAATAGATTTCTCATAAGTTTGAAAGTTAAAAGGTTACAAGTTGAGTGATAAATGTATTAATTTATAGTTAATAAATGAAGATTATTTCAATAACTAGATTTGGCATCTAACAAATAAATTCAATTATATATTAAACGTGAGTTATTGAAAATGATTTATCTATAAGCATTTATTATTTTACTCTAGCCTTTGTGTTATTATTTTCACTATTATTATTTAAAATTTGAAGCATAATGGCTAAAAGGAAGATTATATTATCCATCATAGTTTTTTTCTTGTTTTTGCCATTAGCAATCAATTCCCAAACGGCAGAACTAATTATCCCATCCGGACAGAATTCCTGGATAATGGCTATAAAAATATCTCCTGATGGCAAATACTTAGTTTCTGCCGCCATGGATAATTCTGTTAAGATTTATGATTTAAAGGAAAAACGAGAAGTCTTTACTTTTTGGGAGCATACTGAATTTGTGTCAGCCATTGATATTTCTTCTGATAATAGAACGGTAGTAAGTGGTGATGCTACAGGGGAAAATATCGTTTGGGATTTATACTCGGGTAAAGTCCTTTTTAAATGTAAGGGCGAATATCCCTCTCGTGTATCGGCCATAGCAATTTCACCCGATAATAAAACTTTTTTAAGCGGTAATCGATGGGGAGTAATTGCTGAATTTGATCTTAAAACAGGATTACTTAATATAGAAGAAACATATCATGAATTTGCCATTAATAAGATATGTTTTATAAAGGAAGGCTCAGAATTTTACACCTCTGCGAAAGATGATTCTGTACTTGATTCCAATATTAATTTTGCGGTTACCAAAACTAGTGATAAGAATATATTGCACTCAACTTATTTATCATCTGCTATATTTCGGTCTTCAGTAGTATCTGAGGATGGTTCAAAAGAATATTATGTGGTAAAAGACCCAAACGAACTTAGAGTTATTACCAACGGTAATCTTGATGATTCTGAAAAAATTTCTATATCGGATTATTCTCCTTTTGATATTGAGATTATTTCGGAAGATCAATTATTGATTGCCTGCCAAAGGGATGAAAAAATCATTTTTCTTTTATTTAACACTCAAACCAATAGCATAAATAAGGTGATACATACGGATGTGATGTTTCTTGAAAATCACGGCGTGGCAAATTTTAGAATGTATTTTGTGCCTGGCACTAGAACTAAAGTGGTGTATACGACGGGATATGGAATAAAAATTAACCTAACAGATTTAGAAACAGGAATTTCAGAATCATATATTCCGTCGAAAACCGCCTATCAGATACCGCTATTGATTCAAAATAAATTATACCTGGGGGGAGAAGATAAAAGAATAAAAAGTTGGGATCTTACTGACAACAGTTTAAAAACAATATGGTCTTCAAATAAAAATACATTAGCAATTATTCCCTATAAAGAAGGTATTATAACCAAAGAAAATAAAAGAATCATATTATGGGAAAAGGACTTTAAACAGATTAAAGATTCGATTGTGAACTTGGGGAATGATTATAGAATATATCTGAACCCCGATAGTACAAAACTAGTTATAGATAACTATTATGAAGCACCTTTTATAATTTATGATCTTATTGAACGTAAGCAAATAAAAAATTTTGAAGTATTTACTGAAGGGAAAAACAATTTAGCTTGGTCTGATAATAATACGGTTGTTTTTTATGACACTTATGAAAATAGAAATAACCTTGTGTTTTTTAATTTAGAGAGTAAAGAAAAAGTTGCCCCAGTACTTTCTCATCAAGGTGATTATCAGAGTTCTATTTTGGCATTTAATACTGATTTAAATTTAACTAATATCGTTCATAAAGGAATAATATATCTTGTTGATAATTCGGGTAAAAGCATCAAAGAGAAACAATTTAATGATGGTAATATCTGTCAGATGTTCCAATATAATTCTAAATTAAAACAGCTTATAGTCAGTTTTTCTGATGGAAAAGTGCTTTTTCTTAATTCCCAAAGCTTAGAAGTTGAAAAAGAACTGGAAGGACATAAAAGTTGGGTGTTGGATATTACATTCTCTGAAGATTATAAAAAAGCAGTCACCACTTCCTACGATAATACCATAAGAATATGGGATTTCGAAACAGGTAAAACCATAAGTACTTTGTCTTTATTAAACAGTAAAGATTGGGTTGTTGTAAATGAGGATGGTTTATTTGACGCATCTCCCCAGGCAATGAAAGAAATCTATTATGTGGTAAACGATGAATTGGATATTGATGAACCCTGGAAAATCATTGAATTGGAACAACTAAAACACCGGTATTATCAACCCAATCTTTTGCAGATAAAGTTAGGGTATAACGCTGAAAGACTCCGCACTCCATTGGCTTTAGAAACCGTGCCATTAGCTCCAAAGGTCAAATGTGAGATTGTTGGTAATGAGTTGAAAATAAATCTTAAAAATCAAAAAGGTGGAATCGGAAAAGTTTCGGTTTTTATCGATAATGCCGAAGTGATTTCAGATGCTAGGGATGCAAAATTTAATGCTGATAGTAATTCGACATCAATTAGTATTGATTTGAATAAATTTAATAGAAGGTTTACGGAAGGAAACCCTGCCGAAATAAAAGTAATCGCTACCAATAAAGAAGGTTGGATTAATTCGAGACCTGAGATTTTATCCTATAATCTAACGAATTCTAAGGGAATGGTTGCTACTTCAATAGCTGTCAAAGATCAGCGAGAAACTATTCGTTTATTTGGCCTGGTAGCTGGGACGTCTGATTATATGGGAAATCTAATTGATTTAAGATATGCAAGTAAAGATGCTGCTGATTTTACAAATGCACTCCAGCTAACCGCTGAAAATCTATTTGGGGAAGAGAATACCACTATAGAACTTTTAAGCACAGATTTTAACGAGCCGGAGAAAAGACCAAGTCGAGCCAATATTCTAAATTCCCTATCGAAATATGGTGAAATAATGAAACCTTCCGACATTCTAATTGTTTACTTATCGGGTCATGGAGTGAATTTTGGAGGTGCTGATGGAGATTTTTATTATCTAACACAAGAATCATCAAATGCTGATGCAGCCTCTTTAAATGATGCAGCAATTAGAAATTCAGTAGCTATTTCGAGTGATGAATTGACAGAAATGATAAATACAATTACAGCTGGTAAAAAAATATTAATCTTGGATGCGTGTTCTTCTGGGAAAGCAGCAGAGAAGATGTTTGATGCCAAAGATGTACCTGCCAGTCAGATTAGGGCATTAGATAGAATGCAAGATCGGACTGGTTTTTATGTTTTGGCCAGTTCCGCGGCAGATGCAGTTAGTTATGAATCCTCCATATTTGGACAAGGTTTATTGACCTACTCCTTATTAAAGGCAATGAAAGGTGCTGCACTTCGAAAAGATGCTGGGGAGGAGTATGTGGATATTGTCCAACTCTTTCAATTCGCGGTAGAAGAAGTGCCTAACCTATCCAAAGAGATTGGTGGAATTCAAAAGCCTTTTTTTAAAAGCCCAGATAATCAGCAAAGTTATGATATTGGAAAAGTGGATTTAGAGGTGAAAAATAAAATAATTATCTCTGATCCAAAACCAATGCTACTTGAAGTTTCGTTTTCAGACAATTCTTTAATGTATGATGTTCTTTCCTTATCTGAAAGTTTTAATGCTTACTTAGAAAACAATGCTTCAAAGGGGAAACAATCCGATATTGGATTTACCCGGGCCAAAGAATATCCAAACTCTTATAAGATTTCTGGAACGTATGCTCAGGATAATGATGAAATAAAAATAAGTTATATAATTATTCAAAATAAAATTCCAATAAAGCCTATTAGTACGATTACGATTTTAAATCAATTACCTATTGAGGATGCTTTTGCTAAGATTATTGATGATTTGAAAACCGTGAATAAGTAATTAATTAAACTCAATAATTATAATTATATTAGTCTTACATCTAATGAAATACCTTGCTGTACTTATGAAAAAACTTATACTACTGGTTACTTTAGTCCTCATCTTTTCTTGTTCCACCCACCGTAAATCCAATATTCAAGCCAACGAGGAATTTATTGTCGAGCTTACACAACCGGCTTCCCGAGGGGCCATCGATTTAGCTGTGCAAGGATTGTTTTTAGGGGCTAGTTATTTTGCCGAAAAGGCGTCCAAATCTTTGACCAGTAATTATACAAAGACAATTTCCATCAATGATTATTATAGCTCAAATAATGGAAGAGTAGAAAAGACATATAATAAAATTCAGATTAAGAAATATTCGAAACCTACCGATATAGAAAAGAAGGGAGAGCTAAGTAATACTATTGAATCGGAATATCAAGCCGATTCCAAAACAAGGGGGAGCAATGCTAGTTTGATGCTTACTGATGTAATTAGAGCTGAGAATGATGATTTGCTTAATTTTCACGCGATTATCGAAATTCTTAGTGATCCCGAAAATCCTGGTATTACCCGATTAAGCTTTAATGAACTTCGTATTCTTTTCTCTAAAACCCGTGTTTATACGGATGAAAATTTAAATGCAAAGATTTCAATACTTATAGAAGGGCAGTGGCGAAGTACGGATGGAGAGCCAATGTCCAAAACCCTGATCGAACAGGTTTATGAATTTAGAAATTTAAAATATGGGTATCATAATCAAATTGATAAACCCATTTTATCGCCTTGGTATTACGATATTCCTATTTCGAGTGAGATTGCTAGCAATGAGAAGTATGGAGTTTTGAACCTCACGATTCAGGTAGAAGAGTTTGAAGGTGGAAAGAGTAAGTACATCAATCAACTTCCCGGAATTCTGGATGATAACAAAATCAAAATTGTAAAGGATGGTGCTTCTGTGATTGAGAAGGTGATTAATTAAAAAAATGAGCTATACCCGATGAATTAATTGTAGTGGATTTTCAGCAAAAAATAATTTAGTAGGATTCTCAAAAATCTATATTAGATTGTTATTGTTTAAATTTGAAACTTTTGGGTTAGATAAAATTTAAGATATGAAATTCAGATTTTTTTTAATCCTTTTTAGTCTTTTGGCTTTTAAATCATTCGCGCAAAACCAAATAGTGAATTATTCGCCTAATGATAACTTATCCATAACCTCATTTAAAGTTTCGTTTGCAACCCATAGAGTTGCAATTAATATTGCTCCATCAGCAGAGACGGTTATTTATGATCTATTTACGGGTGAAGAATTAAAGCGGTTACAAGGGGATAATTCTTCAGGAAAATCCATTCATTTTGATGAGGATAGAAGCTTTCTGATCGTTGAAAGTGAGACCAATGTTTATATCTACAACAGTATAAATTACACTAAACTTGGTGAGTATAAAAAACCGGTAATATGTTCTAGCTCCTTTTATTCTTCTGAATTGGGCAAATTCCTTTTTTTAGAGCCAGATGTTATTTCCTATTTGGATGTTTTAGATGGAAAAAAGGAATCTTATCCAAGAGTTAACCCAGGTATCTATTTCAATGAATTAATTAAATATTCAAAAAACAATTCAGTTACTGGGCAGTTAACTAATGGCGAATTGATTTTTTATAAAGACTTTAAAGAAGTTGCCAAAATTAATGGCTTTAAAATTGTTGACTTTGCATTTGGGGAAAATAATGTAGCTGTTCTAAAAGAATTTGAACGTTCCAAACCTGCTATTGAGTTTTTTGATTTTAATGGTAATTCACTATCAAAGGAAAATAGGTTTAATGACTTATTTTTAAATTACTCGTCTTACAATTTGCAGAGCATAAACGATGACGTAGCTCTTTATGGAGCATTTAATGATATCTCAATATTAACAAAGGAAGGTAATCCTTACAAATATAGATTTGATACCAATTTTAAAAATTATCAATTCATTTACGGCTTAGGTTTCGCAATAAATTATGGTAAGAATCTTGATATCGTTGATTTTGAAGGTAGACCATTATTTAAGTTTTATGTAAATACAATCCATAACCAAAGTGTTATCTATGAGCAGTCTGATTCATTTAATGAAGATAAATTTGTTCAAATTAATGAAGATGAAATTTTCTTTTCACATAGTTCTGGAGATAAAAAAACTCCTGTAAAACTTCAAAATTCTTATGTAAATAATTATTCATTAGATGAAAACTTATTAGGATTTGTTACCAGGGATAATGCCATTCAAGTTTGGGATACAAAATTAGAAAAAGAAACGCTACGTATTGAAACCACTGGCGCATATCCGTTATTATTAGCTATTTCCAAATCAGATAATATTTTGGCTGCGTGTTTAAGGAGTGAAAACATAATTAATATTTATAACCTTTCTACTAATAAAATAGAGCATACCTTGCCTTTTGAGGACGAGGTTCCAACTTCAATTGATTTAAAAAATGGCTGGTTGGCAGTAGGGACATCAAAAGGTGATTATTATACGTGGAAAATAACCAACAACACGCTGACAAATGAATTATCAAAGGCAACCGGTTTAGGAGGTTTCATTTCAAGTATAAAGATTTTAGATTCTGAAATATTAATTGGTGGCCTGGGAAGAATATTTACTGTGCCATTAACCAAATCCAGTTTAACAAATCCTACTCTTTATAAGGGGCATGAGAGTTATATACAAGATATAATTACCGACAAGGAGAAACATTTTTTACTTAGTAGTTCAATCGATGGCACCTTAAATTTATGGGATTTAAAATCCTCCAATCTGATAGAAACATATATCCTAGATTCTACATGGGTAAATAAATTACATTTTCATAAAGATTTTACCATCTCATCCAACGGGCCAAGTTCCTATGGTAATGTAATTTCCAAAACTGAATTGGAAAAAAGAATGAATAACCCAAGACCAGAGTTAATAATTCAATCTTCCAATACTACAATTTCAAGTCAATTAAGATTCAGTCCAGACGGAAAGTTGATTGCAAGCATAGATGGAAAAAAGATAAAAGTAAGAGAGGTTTTAACAGGTTTTTTAATAAGCGAATTTGTTACCAAACAAGCCGTTGTAAATGATTTTGTTTTTGATAGTGACGGAAAGTCTATAATTGTCGCCTCAGGTAAAGGGATTGAATTTTTTGACCACGTAACCGGTAAATCGAAAAAATATTTAAACTATGCCACTAGAAACAGAAGTATTCATCTTGTAGAAGTTTTTAACAAACAAAATGCAATAATCGCTACTAACATCCACGGCTGGCATCAGCCTTTGTTTTTACATTCAAATTCCGGGGCTTACTTGGGAGAAATTGATATTAACAGTTCTACCGAAATGGACAAATTGATATTGAATGTAAAAGTGTCATCAGATGATAAATTTATTGCAACCTATGGCAGTCATTATATAAAATTATTTACTGTTGATGACAAGTTAAAAACAAGACAAATTCTTGCTATACCTAGGAAAAAGGAGGAGGTATATAATACTTACTGGAATAATATTATGGACTTTAGTGAGGATAATAATTATTTCTCTTATGTAGAGTTTGACGGAAATAATTCTACAATTATATATGATATTGTCAACAGAAAAGTTGTTTATAACAAACCAGGAAAGCTAAGTAAATTCGGAAAAGACCAGGAAATATTATTGATGTACGGCAATACTGAAATTAAATTAAGAAATCTAAATAATGAAAAGGACTTATTTTTTCAACCTAAAACGAGTCATATAGATCTTATTACTGCCATGGCCTATGACAAAAATGAGGAATTATTTGCCACCGCTGATGCGTGGGGAAATATAAAAATTTGGAATGGTAAAACAGGTAAGACCATAACAGAAATAGACAGATTCAGCAATGACGTTTATGCAAGTGAAATAAGTCTAAAAGGTGATTTTATTGCCTATTCTAATAAGAATGGAATCTTTCTATTTAATTTAAAATCGTTTAAAACAATTAGGTTAAAAGGAAATAATTACCCGTATTTCGGTGTGTTTTCTAAAACTAAAGATTTCTATTATTTCCGAGATGGATCCAATTATATGGAAATTGATTTATCGACATTAAAAACCCAAAAGCTTTTTGACACAGGTGTGGATTACAAAGATGCAAGTGCTTGTCAACTTTCTGACGATAGTGAGTTGCTCTTTTTTGAAGATAAAGCTTCCGGAATGCTAAAGATTTACGATTTAAAGACTCGTGAAAAGATTGCAGAAATAGATAAAGCAAATGTTTCTAACTATACCGGCATTGCATCCCTGCAAATTTCAGGCTCGACTGATTATACTTTGAATGGTATGGGAATAACAAAGGAGAGTGATGAAGAGTTGTCCATCGAGCTTTTTGAACGTAATATAAATAGTAAAAAAATAAAGACCTTCTCCCATAAACGCTATATTGACCTAACTTCAGAGTTCAAGGACGTCAATATAAAATTAAATACGGCAGTCAATGAAGTGTCCCAAAATAAAATGTTATATGCCTATCAAGAAAATTATCACCTTAAAGTAGAAAATCTTCGTACCAATCAAATTCTTTACGATAAATATATAAAGGGATTTAATCTAAAATTTGGCAAGTTTACTAAGGATAATCTTTATTTAATTTTAGGTTTTGAAAACGGGATGATTCAAGTTTTATCAATCAAAAACTTTAAAGTTGTTAAAACTTTTCAAGGAACTTTGGATGACATAACTAAGGTAGATTTAAATGAAAGGTTTTTAATGCTATTGGGCGCAAACAACAAAATAAATGTGTTCGATTTAACCCAGGATTATAAGAAAGTATATTCGGCTGCTTTTATAGGTGATGGTGAGTTTGTAATTATCAATGATCAGGATTATTACTATGCTTCAAAAGGTGCTGTAAAGGATTTAGCCTTTAAAAAGGATATCAATGTTTATCCCTTTGAACAATTTGACTTATATTACAATAGACCAGACAAGGTTGCCAACACTTTGTTTGAACTAGGGATAAAACAAGATAATCTTTCCGACGCTTATTATAAAGCATACTTAAAACGAATAAAAAATATAGGTTTTAAAGAAGAACAACTTTCAGGCGAGTTTCATCTTCCAAAATTAAATATTGTAAATGAAATTCCCGTAACTATAAATAAGGATAGTTTGGTCATTTCCGTTTTGGCAAAAGACGATTTATATACGCTTGATAGAATAAATGTTTGGATTAATGATGTGCCTATTTATGGTGTTAAAGGAAAAAACGTAAAACAATTAAACCTAAAGGAATTACAAGACGACTTTAAAATAGCACTTTCTCCGGGGTCCAATAAAATTCAACTCTCTACAACTAATTCTAGAGGTTTGGAGAGTTTAAAAGAAACCATAAAAGTAAACTGTACCCAAGAAGACACAAAGCCCGCCTTATATCTTGTAAGCATCGGTGTATCTAAATATCTTAATCAAGATTATAATTTGGAATATGCCGCCAAGGATGCTCTAGATATAAGTGATTACACCGAGTCCATTAAAGGGGAATATAGTAAAATTGAAATCACAAAATTAATTGACGAGGAAGTTACCATAGAAAATGTACTAAAGGTTAAGGACAAATTAAATCAAACAAATTTATCTGATGTGGTTATTGTTTTCTTCGCCGGACATGGAATTTTAGATTCCAATTTCGACTATTATTTGGCCACTCATGATATTGATTTCGATAATCCATCTAAAAGAGGCTTGTCCTATGAAAATCTTGAAAGTTTACTGGATGGGATACCGGCCAGAAAAAAATTATTACTTATGGATGCCTGCCACTCTGGAGAGGTAGATAAAGATGATATAGAAAAATCAAATATTAACAATGCAGAAAATGTTATAGTAACTAAAAGAGGAGCCATTGTGGTAAAAACCAAAGAGGATAAAGTTGGTCTAGAAAATTCTTTCGAACTTATGCAAATGTTATTTGCTGACTTAAGAAAAGGAACGGGAGCAATGGTAATTAGTTCGGCAGGTGGAGTGGAATTTGCTTATGAAGGTGAACAATGGAACAATGGGGTTTTTACCTATGCATTATTACAAGGATTAAAGTCTCAAGAGAGTGATGCTAATGAAGATGGAAAGATTACGGTTACCGAATTAAGAGATTATGTTATTGAAAATGTGTATGAACTTACTAATGGCAAACAAAATCCTACCTCAAGAAAAGAAAATTTAGAATTTGATTTTACTGTATGGTAGTATTTACTTAAAATAGATATCTATTTTTTTAACTAACACACTTTATGAGATAGTCCCTATTTAATCCAGAAAATCAAATATTACTTAAGACTTCTAAAACAGCACCGATTATTTCACATACTTAATTATCTCCTGAATAATATCCGCTACCAAACCATCTATATCACTTTTACTACCTGTGATTTTGGTATTATGTAATGTTTCACCCGATTTCAATAATCGAACTTCACACAATATCGTTTGGTCTTTTAAAGTGTAGCGAATGTTTATTTTATTGGTGTTTTCAGTTTCCTTACGGGGATAAACAATACTTTGGTTCACGCCCCGCTCGGAGATTTCTGATAAACTTGCATTGATGATCATTTTCAATCCTAAATCATCATCAAACGTCGCATCGTTAAGCACATTTGCACAAATAACCATTGGTTTTTCTACTGCAAGTTGAATGCTATGCTTGACATCTTCATCCACTTCACCAATACGAATGTTAGCCGTTCCAAAAGGTTGTGCATCTTGTTTAAGTCCCAAACTCGCCATAAGCTGTTGTAGGTATTTTTCAGATTCCAGAAACCATTTTTGTACATTCAAGAATTTACCATCATCGAGGATATCAGGATTGTTTTTCAGAACTGAAAGTAGGCTATAGGTAAGTAAGCCCTGCTCATATTGTGGCAATTCATAAGCTGCCTGATTTGGTGCCGAAGCCGCTAAAATAAACATACCCGATTTGTCTTTAAGATCCTCTACTTGACGGATACGGCGAGTATCGTCATCACTTCTTGCCATTGCCATCAATTCTTGTGTCGCTTGTCCGCTGTTACAAGCATCAAAAATCAGAATAGTTTTATTGGCGAGTATCTTATTTGGACCTTCGTAACTCAGCCAATTCTGTAATTCTTTTGTAGTAATGCCTATTTGATTTGATTGAGATGCTTCTGCTGTCAAAAAAGTAAATAATTTTTCGTCGCCACTCTGCATTACACCGTGACCCGCAAAAAATAGCATAATAATATCTTCGGGTTGTGCTTTTTGACCTATTTCTGCCAATGCTCGCTTAATACCTTCTTTTTCAGGCGTTGTGAATCCATTTCCAGCTTTTACTTGGCTGTTGATAGAATACATAATCACATTGTCTTTGCCGAGTAGTTTTTGAGCACTTAACTCTATTGCCTTGCCTAGTTCGTTTGCATCTTTAACTGGGTAGTTCAAATTGAGCGCTTGGTCTTTATAATCATTAATACCAATCATCACCGCAAACAATTTTGGTACTACCAAATTTTCTTTCTTTTCTTCGACAACAACTATATTCGCACCACGAGAACGCAACTCATTTCCACTTTGGAGTGCTATGGCGACAACATTTACTTTGTTTTCAGCCCCAGCAATGAAATGTTTTTTTACATCCGTATTTTTTAGGTTTAGATAAAAGAGACCATTTTCTTCCTTTAATTCGCCTTTGCTGACATTTATTACTTTTTTACCGTTCACATAGATTTCCACATATTCCAGACCCAACTTACGTGGCGTAATCTTATAAAAGTAATTACTCTCAGTATCTTCGATCTGTTCCACCAATGGCAAGGCATCACAAATATCTAAATCGGAGAGTTTGGGGTAGTTGATATCCTGCCCATTCATTATTTTACCCACTAAACCGGGAACATACAATAAATCTTTTATCTGGGTCTGGCTAATGATTTCTGTATCACAAGTAAAATAAAGATAATCTCTGGCTCCTTCGGTACCATCGTAACGGCCATAGCTGTCAAATATTAAATAGTCAGATTGATCCACTGCAATAAAGGTATAGAGCAGTGCACCGTTTTCAGCATCCCATATTTTGGTGGTAGTGTCATCGGAGGCGGTTACAATCTTCTTTCCATCGGAGGAAAAGATGGCGGAATAAACTGATTGAGTATGTCCTATTAATTCGGCGATGACGTATCTACTTTCAACATCCCATATTTTGGCGGTTTTGTCCCGCGATGCAGTTACAAATCTCTTTCCATTGGGGGAAAAAGAGGAAGAATTAACCGATCTTTCATGCCCCTTACATTTCATGATGAGTTCTCTACTTTCAACATCCCATATTATGGCGGTTCTATCATCGGAGGCAGTTACAATCCATTTTCTATCTGGAGAAAAGGCGGCGGATATAGTTCTATCAGTATGTCCTATTAATTCGGCGATGAGGTTTCCACTTTCAACATCCCATATTTTGGCATCCTTTTCCCACGAGGAGGTTACAATCCTCTTTCCATCTGGAGAAAAGGTAGCAGTTTTAAACATTTCAGTACGGTCTGCTAAATTTATAACGAGTTTTTCGCTAGCTACATCCCATATATTGGCAGTTCCGTCTCCCCAGGTGATTACAATCTTGTTTCCATCGGGAGAAAAAGAAGCGGATTTAACCTCATCAGTATGTCCTGTTAAATTAGCGATGAGTTTTCCATCGGCCACATTCCATATTTTGATAGTCTTTCCTCCTGAGATGGTTAGAATCTTCTCTCCATGGGGGGAAAAGGCAGTGGAAATAATCGAATCAGTTTGCCCTGTTAAATCGGTCAGTAGCTTTCCGTTTTCGGCTTTCCATATTTTAACGATAGTATCCAATGAAGCAGTAGTAACAATCTTCGTTCCATCCGGAGAAAAGGCGGCGGAAGTAACCGATTCAGTATGCCCAATTAAATCGGCGATGAGTTTTCCAGTTTCAACATCCCATATTTTAGCAGTCTTGTCTTCTGACAATGTTACAATCTTCTTTCCATCGGGGGAAAGGGCGGCGGAATAAATCAAATTTGTATACCCAATCGGGAGCATTAATTTGGGTTCTTGCCCAAAACCAAATTTTGATAATAACAGAAACAGGTATATGAATTTATATTTGAGGTGTTTTTTGAAATTACTTTTCATGATTCTAATATTTTCAATTAAAAAAAAATCTTTTGCTAACCATTTAATCTGAACATAAAAAGCATCGATTATGGTAATTTCACTCTACCTTCAATAAAAAATCTCCTCTTTCATCGTGTTTGCCAAATTGTTTTAAAAGCGGAAGTGTGATATTTCATATTATTTAAATCTATTAGTAAGGAGCGCCAAAGATTGAAAAGGCAGCCCAATATTTTGGATCGCTATTTATTTCATTTTTATATTTAAGGACTGCATTCCGTAACGATTCATGGGGTTGAAGTGAATTAGCAACTTTTAATTCATTAAAGAAAAGAACCATTAATTTTGAGGTTTCTATATCGCTAATATTCCAAGAACTCATTAATATATGGCTAGCTCCTGCAATTTGAAAAGAACGAGCCATGCCAATAATACCTCCTTCATGTGATTTTCCCAATCCAGTCTGGCAGGCACTCAAAATAACAAGTGCTGCATTTAATTGACAATCATAACGTATATCCATGATTTCTTTCACGGTAAGAAAGGCATTGTTTTTAGTGGTATTATTTTCTTCTTCAGCTAGTACTAAATAGCTTTCTTCTAAAGGATTTTCTGAATTTGAAATACCATGAGTTGCAAAGTAGAGCAAATCATAATCGCAAATATTTTTCATTATTTCCGATTTTGTAGCCTTGTTGCCAGTAAGTATTTTAAAAGTATTAGGTGATAAAGTTTCTGTGATGGATTCTACTTCTTTTATTGCACCAGGTAAATCTTGAAAATCATAAATTGAATTCTTTGGGTATTCTGGATTTGCAACGAACAACGCATTATCCCAATTATAAGCCACAATATTATATCTAGAGGAATAGATATCGCCGCCCAATTGGTTAGAATTTATTTCTTTTGAAACCATCAATTCGAATAAACTTGGAGCAATGGAAAAACTCATTTTATCTATTAAATAATCGTTTCCTAATTTGAATGCAGAAAAAGGTAATGTTGCTATATTGTAGATAGGAACAAAAATAATATGACTATAATTTTCTAAATTGAAAACACTTGGGAGAAGCATTTCATTTAAATCGACATAAGAATTTTCTAATTTCGAGTCTTTATTATTTTTATCAATAGGATTTGCCCCCCTAATAGTAGCTATGCTTTCACTAAGATGAGTGGAAAATAAAGTATTAACATCATATATTTTATCTATAATTTCTTCTTTGGTAATCTTATTATTATTATGTTGTCCAACAACTCCTTTTTCTGAGATTAGAGTTACGGATAACGTATCATTATGATGTGCGTAGATTAAGATTGCCACATTTTTATTATAACTTTTCAAAATTTCTCTAAGGGAATATTCAGATACATCTCCCGTAGTTTTCCAAGATTCTGTATCAAGGCCCCTATAGATACGTAATTTTCCTAAATTTTTTTCATGGCTTTTAATAATTTCAGTCAAACTTTGGCCGTACATTACTGAGCAGTTGCAAGCTAAAAAGCAGAATACTATTAGAATAATTTTTTTCATGATTTCTTTACCCTATAAATTACCTTTATCCTATTCTACCTTCAATAAAAAATCCCCTCTCTCATCATGTTTTCCAAACTGTTTTAAAAAGGGTTGTGTTATATTTCCTTCTAAAGCTGAATAGATTTTGCTTGGGTTAGTGAAATCGGTTTCAGAATTAAGGGATTTAATTAGTTTGTCTGCAAAAGGGGAATGAGCAAGAGAATTTTTCCAATAATCAGGAACTTCATATTGTCCGGAGGCTAGAAAAATACGTGAATAGTTTTCATTTTTACGCGCTATAAACTCATCCAGACTTATATCTTTTGAGATGTTTTTTAAATTGGAAAGAGCTAAATCTTTAGAAAGTGGATCGAAGGTTAAACCAAAGCAAACATCAAAGATTGCAAATACGTTTTTGCTCGGCATATTATCAAGCAATCTTTGAAGCGTTGCCATAGATAGATAACTATTTAATCCAAAATCATCAATTGATTCCTTACTGTCTTGTAACACTAAAAAACCATCGGATAAATTATCGCTGTAGTAACCGTGGCCAGCAACAAAGAAAATAAACTTGTCATTTTCTTTCATTACATTTTTGATTCTTACAATCTCTTCTAATATTTCTCTATACGATTTATTATACTGCTTACTTACGGTAACATTATATTTGCTTTCTAGTATTTCCGCAACAGAATTTGCATCATTAATAGGATTCTTTAAGGTATTCCATTCTTGTGAAGATTCGTAGTTGTTGGTTGCTATTAATAAAGCGTGAGTTTGTGAAGTGGTGTTTTTATCTTTTTTATCTTCTGAGTTTGTGTTTATTTTTGTTGCTCCTCTTGAAATAGAAGCACTGTTTTTTAGGATCTTAGTGTACTCGTTTTCACTATATATTTTTGTATATCTTTGATTTAGATTTTTACCTTCTAAAGGCTCCTGTATTTCAATCTTAGCAAGCGTAAAATCAAAGACATTAATATTTTTGAAAATATCAAGAAGTTTAATTTTTTCATTGAGCAAATAATACGTAAGATATCCACCACCTATTTCCTTGGACTCATAACCAACTCCCTCTGTAGTCATTATAATCCTATTTCTAGATGTATTTTCAGAAATTAGAGCGTTAGATTCAAACATGTTTTTTATTAGGTCCTGTGAAAATTCTATTCCATTACCTGAATCAGAGATTATTAATTGATTTTTACACTTTATTTGTTCAAGAAATTGTGCTAATTCGATTAATGAAAAACTCTCGTCTATATCTGGGGATAATATATCATAATTGTTGTAAGTAGCTAGGTGAACATTGCCAGAATCATTTATTGCAAAACTAAATCCTCCATAATAAAAAATGAAAAAATCATCGATCTTGGCTTTGATTATTATTTCTTTGAGAGTTTTTCTAATTTCGGATAGAGTGGCGTTTTCATCAGTTAAATTGTAAAAATTAAATTTTCCTTTTAATTTATAATTACTCTTTTCTATTGCTTCATAACCACGTGAATCAATAGAATCATTTTTTATTTTTTCTATTATAGCTTTAGAATCTGAAACTGCATATTCTATTTGATAAATTCGATTATTTTCATTAAAGCGGTTTGGTTTATATTTATTAATACCAATTGAAATAACATGAACGGTAATTGTACCTATTTTTGGTCCTGCAAGAAAAGCTTCAGAATTAGCTTTTGCGTGCGCAAATGAATTTAATATCAAAAACAGTAATAAAACATATTGTTTCATATTTTAGATTTTTTATTTTTCCTTATTCCACAATCTCATAAACAAACTCTGTACTGTATCCTTTTAAATCGCTCGTAACTTGTTTTCTTTGTACAACTCTACCAAAGTTTGTCTTGTGTCTTCTTAGTATAAAATCTTAATACCACAACATAGTTTGAAAAACATCATTCCGATCACTAAAAAAGTGATTAATGGTTTGTGGTTCCTGTTTAAAGTTATTCTCTGATGTAATAATGTATTCAACACCTCCACGTAAACCATAAATTCGAAGTAAGGCGCCCAAGTCCGACAGCGTGGTAACTCTCCATAGATCATCACTGGCAACAGAACCTCCGCCAACCAAGTAATAGCCAGCCTCTTTCTTATTTTGGGTATAGATTTTAACTTGAGGGGAATTGCTATCAACCAAAACATCAGGGATCTTTTGGAGAACACTAACTGCTAATTCTTCAAGATTTGCAGATTTCAGTTCAGTAGTTGTTAGGCTTATCTCCTTAATTGTCGTGCCATTGGTCAATGTTAGCTTCACCTGTGAATTGGGCTTAATTATTTCAAACTCGCCATAGGCTTCTTCCATATTCCTTATTTCATTATCGTTAACCTTAAGTAGGCCCCAACCAATATAGGTGCTCAGTTTGGTAGAAGCATCTGTTCCTTTGAAAAGACTTGAAAGGATAGGGGAGTTGTCAATTAGAGCACCTGTGGTCAATCCCTGTCTTGTTTTTACTATTTCAGATCGTTGCTTAAACTCAACGCCCAAATAGGCTCGGGATAATT
The DNA here is from genome assembly GCA_034675805.1 of Aequorivita sp. Taxonomy (GTDB): domain Bacteria; phylum Bacteroidota; class Bacteroidia; order Flavobacteriales; family Flavobacteriaceae; genus Aequorivita. The sequence continues at coordinate 3,440,021 of JAUCCX010000001.1, forward strand.
TCCCTTTCTCGATTATATCACTCACTATTCTTTTAGCCAAAATAGGTTCCAAAGAAAAGTTGATTTGTTGCATCAACAAGACAGAGCCATCTGGGGAATTGGCAAAGGCAATTTGAGAATTAATCCCCACAACCTGACCCGACTCATTAATTAATGGGCCACCGCTATTTCCCCAAATTATCGTAGCTGTACTTTGAATAAATCCAAATTTACCAGTAACTCCATCACGTACACGGTTAACAGCACTAACTATTCCATCGGTTACGGTATATGGATATTCGCCCAAAGGATTTCCAATTGCATAAACTCTGGAGGCAATTTGAGGTAATTTGTTTGCAAAAACTAAGCTGCTGAATTCTTTTCCGGGCGGAGTTACAAATTCCAGAACTGCAACGTCATAAAATGAATCGCCTCCCACAATTTTTACTTCATATTTTTTTCTGTTGTATGAATACACATAAAGACTTCCCCGTTCGTCTGATGCACTTTCAACAACGTGTGCATTGGTTACGATGTATTTCTTTCCGTTTTTTTCAACTACAAATCCCGAACCTGAACTAACTGCATTGGTAAGAACTAATGACCTTTCATACGCTTCTTCCACTATAACACCACGGAAACCCATTAAAACTTTCCCCGCAGGTAAGGTTTTTTCTACTGTTACAGTAACTACTGCACTTAGTGAGCTTTCAATTTGATCTGAAACGCTTTGAGCGTTGGAATTAATTGTTCCAAAAAAGCTAAAGCAAGCAAAGAATAAAATTATATTTTTCATAGAATTGATTTTTCATAAAATTGGTTTATTGAACCAAATATACAATTATGTTTATTACGATATATACAATGAAAAACTTAAACCTCTATTGACAATTTAAATAAATTGAAAGATAGCTTCCCACTTTTATAGTTTATCTCTGAATTTCGACGAATATTAATATATTTACTTTTAAAAAAAGATGCGTTATTTTCATAAAGGATTATGATAAAAAAACTCCTGATATTATTTTATACTTTTGGGCTAATTAGTGTTTGTTTTTCTCAAAGTGCAGAAGAGACAGATGAATTAGTTAATGAAGCTAATACTGTTTATAATCAAGGAGAAATACTACAGGCAGCTCAACTCTACGAGGCAGCTGCTATAAATGAATCACAGTTAGAGGATCCTCGCTTGGAGTTAATTGTTGATTTACTAGATGGAGCGCAGACTTCTTATTATCAAGTGAAAGAGTATAATAAAGCACTTGAAAACTGTCTAGCACTCTTACTTGTTTTTGAAGATTTAAATCAAACAAATGGTGAGTATTATGTGAAAAAACTGAATTGGTTAGGACAAATCTATTTTGATCTCAAAATGTGGGATGAATCAATAGCTACCTATAGCAAGGCTGAACCTTTAATTGTTTCTACATTCGGTAAAGCTGATGAGGAGCACCTTTTTTTACTTAATAATTTAGGTTTGGCCTATCAAAACAAACAATCGTTTGAAAATTCAATACCTGTTTTTCAAAAGTTATTAGATTTATCAAAAGAAACTATTGGGAATCAATCTATTAACTATGCTGCCTATCTCAATAATATTGCCGTTTCATATTTTAATGTAAACAAAGTAGACATTGCCGTGCTTTTTTATAAGGAAGCCATTGCAATTGTTAATATAAACATCCATGGAAATCCAGATACCTATAGCCTAATCTTCGACAATCTGATTGGTTTATCCAACGAAGTTAAAGACAATACTTTTCTAATTCCTATTCTTGAAAATGAAGTGCAATTTTTAGAAGATAAAAAGATAACAGATTTTAATTTAATAGCACCTATATATAATTCCTTAGGTCTTGCTTATCAAGCCAAGCAAGAAACTGAAAAATCAGTGCCCCTTTTTCAAAAATTGATAAGCAGTTCAAAAGAAGAGTTTGGCACTCAATCTATTTATTATGCAACATATCTCAATAACTTAGGATTATCATACAGCTACTTGCAAAAATTTGATGATGCACTTCCGTTGATTATGGACGCTATTAGCATTGCCAAATTAGACATCAATACAAATGCTGTTATCTATAATTCATTCATAGAAAATCTGATTAATCTTTTGAATAAGGCTGAGAACACCACTTTAAAAATTGAAATTCTAGAAAAAGAAATGCAGTTTTTGGAAGAGAAAAAAATAACCAACATTGACTTGAATGGCAAAATTCTCAATGGTTTGGGGCTAGCCTACCAAAGTACCCAAGAATATGAAAAATCGGTTCCCGTATTTCAAAGGTTAATAAATATAGCAAAAGAAGAACTTGGACTACAATCCATTTTTTATGCTACCTATCTCAATAATTTGGGGCTCTCATACATTAGTTTACAAAAATTTGACACTGCACTTCCCTTATTTATGGAAGCTGTTGCTATTACAAAATTGGACATAAATTCAAATGCCAATAATTATATTCTTATTTTGAACAATCTTATTAATCTTTTTGATAAATCCAATAACTACGCTATTGGGATTAGCACATTAAAAGATGAAGTACAATTTCTAAAGGGAAGAAAGATATCAAATCAACTTCTTAATGCCACAGTCCATAGAGGAATAGGCTTATTGTATAAAGAGGATCAACAGTTTATTGAAGCTTATAAAGCATTTGAAGAATCAAAAAGAATATTTGAAGAAAATAAGAAAACAGAATTAGAAGATTATGGTATTCTTCTTTGTGATTTAGCCGATTTATATAGAATGACAGGTGATCTTCAAAACGCCTTGAAATATTGTCTTATTGGGACAGAAATTATTGAAAAAATACCTGATACAAATCTTAATGAACTTGGGGTAAGATTAAATAATCTGGCATTGATTTATTCAGAGCTAGGGCAATATGATAATGCGATTCAATCAATACAAAAATCACTATCGATTTCAGAAAGATACTATGGAAAAGGTCATCCTGAATACAACACAATCGTTTCTGGTCTAGCTTTACTTTATCAAAAACTTGGGCAATATGATAAAGCTTTTCAGTTGTTTGAATATGTATTAAATAATATAGAAATATCAAATGGAAAGAGAAATTTCTATTACCTCAACGCTTTGAATAATTTGGCCAATTTATATCAAACCGTTCAAGAATTGAATACAGCAGAGCAACTGTTTATTGAAGCCGTAGATATCGCAGGTGAGATATTGCAAGAAAATCATACAGTTCGTATTAACATTATGAATAACCTAGCTCTTATCTATCAAAAGAAAGGAGAATATCAAAAAGCACTGATTTTACAAGAAAAAGTTGTGGCCTTAACAAAAAGTACCTTGGGAGAAACACACTCCTCTTATGGCTACTATATTAACAATTTAGCTTTAACCTATTTAAGATTGAATGAATATAATAAGGCGAGGCCGTTATTAAAGCAAGCCATCTCAATTTTAAAAAGGAACAGTCCCGATCGATACAATACATTAGTAATTCACTTAATTAACTTAGGACTCGTTCAATATAAATTAAATGATCTTAACGGAGCATTAGTCTCTTATCTAGAAAGCTTATCGTATCTCAAAAAGGACATTCAGCAGGCTTTTTCTCTTTTATCTGAGAACGAAAAGGAAAATTATATTCTTTCAGTATTTTATAATTTCGAACTTATTAAAAGCTTTTATCAAGTATATCAAAAAGAAAAAGAGGTCGATTTTGGGCCTCTTTATGACATTGAATTAATCTCTAAAGAGTTGGTATTGAGTTCTTCTAAAGAAGTAAGAGAGATAATTTTAACTAGCGCTAATAAAGAAGGAAAAGTCTTATATGATGGTTGGATTCAATCAAAGAAATTGTTGTCTCAACAATACGCCTTGTCATCTGAAAAACAACTGGGAATACATCAACTAGAGTTAGAATCTGAAAATCTTGAAAAACAGTTGATTAAAATCGCATATTCGATCCGAGCTCCTAAAGAGATAGGTGCTTCGAATTGGAAAGATGTTCAAAACAAACTCAACGAAAATGAAGTAGCAATTGAATTTGTCACAAATATACCCTTAGATTATGATGATTATGTATTTTCAGATACCCTTTCCTATTCTGCTTTAGTAGTAAGAAAAAATGATAAAGCTCCTTTATTGATTCCGCTTTTTGAACAAAGACAACTAGATAGCTTGTTAATCAATTCAGTAGGACAGCAAAAAAATATCAATCAGCTATATCGCGGAATGACAGAATTGAGTGTGCAACAAGATTCTAAAAGGATTTATGATTTATTATGGAAACCTTTGAAAGCCTTTTTAAAAGAAGGACAAACCATTTATTTTTCCCCTTCTGGAACTTTACATCAAATTGCTTTTTCCGCGATTGTTTCACCTGAAGGGAAGTATCTTTCAGATTTATATCACCTAAAACAACTCAGTACTACTGCGAAATTATTAGAGAAACCAACTAGCAATTCATTTAAAGAAGTAGTGCTTTTTGGAGGAATTGATTACGATGCAAACTTGGATCAATCGTCTGGTACTTCAACTAATTCTTCGCAATCGTTGATAGTATCTGCTCCACTTCCTACTGATTTAAGCAGGGGAGGAGATCAATGGAATTTCTTAAGAGGAACATTAGATGAGGTAGAAAGTATAAAAAAGATTGCTGATGCCTCAAAAATAAAAACAACAACATTTACTAAAAAACAGGCGTTTGAAGAAGTTTTTAAAAAGCTGGAAGGAGCAGATTCTCCAACAATTATTCACATAGCCACTCATGGGTTTTTCTTTCCTGACCCAGATAATAAAACAGGAACAGATCTCTTAACCGATGAAACTTCTACGGTTAGTTTTAAACAAAGTGATAATCCCATGTTTCGCTCAGGTCTTTTATTTACTGGAGCTAACCAAAGTTGGAAAGGAGAAGTCAATAATCCAACCGGTGATGATGGTATATTAACAGCTTATGAAGTTTCCTATCTCTCTTTGAATCACACTGATTTAGTCGTTCTATCAGCTTGTGAAACGGGACTAGGTGAAATCAAAGGAAGTGAAGGAGTATTTGGTTTACAAAGAGCATTCAAAGCTGCTGGGGTCAAATACCTAATCATGAGCCTATGGAAGGTCCCCGATGCTGAAACGGCTGAATTTATGGAGTATTTTTACACAAAACTCTTTAATTCAAAGGTGTTGGAAGAAAGTTTCTTAGCTACTCAAAACCATATGAAGGAAAAATATCCGAACAATCCATATAGTTGGGCGGCGTTTGTTTTGGTAAGGTAAATGATTTTATAAGCATCAATAGTCAATAAACATAATACTTTATATTTAATAAATATCGCATCAAAAACACTTTTCGTTAACACTTTGATAATTTAAGAGTCTAGTTTAAAATAGTATCATCGTTTGAATTTCAAATTTTCTACATTTTGTCACTCTTTAGTGCCGATAAATACCAGGAGGGATAAGAGTAAAAGACTGAAAGCCAATTATTTTACTCAGGCATTCAGCATGAACAATCGGATTTTTATTTGCTATTAACAAGAGTTTGCTTAGATCTGCCCATTTTGGGGTTTGGCCAAAATAGTCTTAATAGAGAGTGTGATTTTTACTCTTAAAAAGATGTTAATTCCATTAATAGAATTAACTACATTTATAAGCTAATCTTTTTGAAATGATGAAACTAACTCTTGTTTTACTTCTCGCGTTTATGTTTTCAATGTCTCTGAAAGCACAAGATGCAATGGATTTATTTAATCAAGCTGCATTACAATATAAATGAGAACCCTATTTTAAACCAGAAATAGGATCATGGAGTTAATTTTCTGGAAAAAAGGAAGAAGATGAAGTGGAGAAGAAGAATTAATTCATGAATTATTAGAATCTAAAAAGGCTAATCAACATTATTTATAGGTATTTGAATTTTATGGGGGCAAATCTTTACGCACTGGCAACGCTAGTTAGGATATTAATTTTTTAAATTTTAAGGAAATTTAAAGAAGCATGGTGTAAATCAAATCATTGTTCTTGGTATTTGAAGGCTTTTAAAATTACTTAAAAAGCTTAGAAAATGAATTTTTTAAAATGAACTTTCTTATAGATTTATTTAACTAAATTTAACTAAATTTAACGAAATAACTATAATATTTAAGAAATGCATAAAGTATTATTTTCAGTAATCACACTTCTTGTGCTAAGCCTGCAAATTAACGCACAAAAGCTCTATGAATTTAAAGATTCTGATGGAAAGATTGGATTTAAAAATAGCTCGGGGAAAATTATAGTTGAACCCAAGTATTATGATGTGGGAGAGTTCGAGGATGGTATAATTGGAGTATGTTTAGATTATAGGGAATGTGGCCTTATGGATGTCACAGGTAAAGAGCTCACACCATTAATTTATCAAGATGCAGGTGGATGGTCTGAAGGTCTATCTTATTTTCAGAATAACAAAGATATGTATGGGTATTTATCGAAAAATGGAAATGTAGTTATTCCATTTATATATGAATGGGCTGAGAATTTTAAAAATGGAATAGCTTTGGTCTCCTTAGATGGAGAAAATGATTTCTATATAGACCATCAAGGAAAATGCGTTAAAAACTGTCCTTGAAAAATATATTATTGACTAAATGAAAATAGCAATTAAAGAATTATTAATTATAATCTCATTCTATATTAATTTCTCATTTATGGTAAATGCGCAAACTGATATAAAGGAATTGATTCATGAAGCCGAGGAAGCAATACAAAAAAATGACGAGGAAGCCATTAAAGAATATCTTTTGATTTTCCAACAAAATATAGAGATTGATATATTCAATCCTAATCTGCAAAATCCAATAAATGATATTTATGTAAGATGTTTGCATAGAGCAACCAAATTAGGAATATTATTGGATCTGGATAGAGAATTGTATCGCGATGGTATGGCTTTAACTTTATCTAATCCAACATTGTACAATGTCTTTACGGGCTTTTATAAAGTGTTGTCAAATGTTTCTTCCGAAAATATTAAAGAATCTATATTGATTCTTAAAAAAGCGGCAGCTGATGAAGATGATGGCGCAATGGTTCTTTTAGGGGTAATTTATTGGATGGGAATGGGAGTTGAAGTTAATAAACCAGATGGGATTTATTGGCTAAAGAAGGCTGCTCTATTTAATAATAGGGTAGCCTTATTTAATTTAGGGTATTTATATTATAATAAGGGAGACTGTACAAATGAGGAGCATGAATTAGCCATTGAGGCCTTTTCAAAATCCTGTAATTTGGGAATGAAAAAAGCTTGCTTAGTTATAGAATAGTAAGACAAATTATTTTTCTTTAACAATGATTTTGTATTTCAAAAGTCTTGTAGTCGCTGTTAAAATTTCTTCTCAAACAATTAGATCCCTCCAAATCAAAAAAAATAAAACTATTATTGACGAAAGATAAGAGGTTATCTGATCAAATATGAATTATCTCCTTGAATTTTGTTACTCAAATATTTAAAATGGACAATCATATTTCTACAACTTGATAGATATTCTTATTTCTAACTAGCTAATGGGTAATCATTTTTAACTCTAATTAACTATGTTGATAACTTAATCTGGATGAAATGATAAAGCCGGTTTCCTTTATTCTTTTAGTATTTATGTTTTCAATTTTTGTGAAAGCACAAAATGCAACTGATTTATATGATCAAGCAATGTCTCTTTATGATAACCAACAATATATGAAATCACAAGGTGTTATAAATGAGTTAATTATCTTGGCAAAAAGGGAGAAATGGCAGGGGGAAAATTGGGTTGGTATTCTCATGCTAAAATGTAGAATTGAAGAGAAAATTGACCCTGAAGGAGCGATTATAGATTGCCTAAACGTGCTTGAGGTATGCAAAACCTCCCTCGGAAATGCCCATTCTTGCTATGGTATTTGTTCAAATGACTTAGCCTTGTTGTATAAAAGCTTGGGTGAATATAACAAAGCCTTGCCATTGGCATTAGAAGCTCTTCAAAGCACAGGAAAGAATTTAGGTAAGGATCATCCGAATTATTTAATTATGGTGAAAAATGTAGCAGTATTGTATGACAATATGGGAAATTATGCCAAGGCTTTGCAATTGTATTTAGAAGCTCTTGAAAACGCCAAAATTAATCTCGGAAAAAATGATCCAGAATATGTGGATAGTCTAATCAGCCTTGTAGAATTATATTCTAAAATTGATGAAAATTCAAAAGCCTTGGAAATGTGTGTAGAACATCTTGAATATATTGAAATGTATCTCGGAAGAAATAATCTGGAATATAGGAATATTTTACTCAAACTCGCAGAATTGTATTATAAATTAGATGAATACGATAAAGCTTTGTCATTGTATTGGGAAGCTTTGGAAAATACAGAAAGAAACATCGGCAAAGACGATCCAGAATATATCGCCAGATTAAAAAACTTGGCCACATTTTACTATAATTTAAATGAATATGACAAGGCTTTGCCATTGTATATAGAAACTCTTGAAAATACTGAAAAGACCTTAGGAAAAGGTCATTCAGAATATGGTGCTAGTTTAAATGACTTAGCAGTATTGTATGAAAAGATGGGAAATTATGCCAAGGCTTTGCAATTGTATTTACAAGTTCTTGAAAATACCAAAAAGAATCTAGGCAAAGACCATCCGCACTACACTACCTGTTTAAATAATTTAGCAGGATTGTATTCAAATATGGATGACTATGCCAAGGCCTTGCCATTATATAAAGAAGCTCTTGAAAACGCAAAAAAAAATGGCAAGGAACATAGAGACTATTCTATTCAATTAAACGATTTGGCAGTATTGTATCATCGTATGGGTGAATATGATAAAGCCTTGCCTTTATATTTGGAAGCCATTGATATCGACAAAAAAGAAATCGGCAATGATAATTCAAGCTATTCCACGACTTTAAGCAACTTAGCATCGTTATATCAAGATATGGGTCATTTGGATAAAGCCCTAAATTTGCATCTGGAAGCCTTTGAAAATACTATGAAGAACTTAGACCAGAATCCTCCAATTTATGATAATTGCTTAAATAGCTTAGCATCAGTGTATTATGAAATGGGGGAACATTCCAAAGCATTGTCATTGTTTTTAGAAGCTCATGAAAATGTAAAAAAAAGAAAAGGTAGAGGGCATTCAGATTATGGAATTAGTTTAACCAATTTGGCAGTAATTTACTCTGACGAGGGTGAATTTACCAAAGCTTTGGACTTGTTTATAGAAGCGTTAGAAAACTTTGAAAAGAGCCTTGGTAAAGATCATATAAAATATATTGTTGTTTTAAATAAATTGGCATCTCTGTATGCAGAGATGGGTGAATATAACAAAGCCTTAGCGTTCTATCAAAGGGGTACAGAATCTTACAAAAGGTTTTTGACTAATAATATTTTTGGTTTATCTGAAGATTCTAAGACAAGTATAATCAGTCAAGGTTTTCATTACATTAAGGCTTCACAAAATTTAATGTTTCAATTACCTGAATTAACCCCAAACATTGTAACTCAAGCTTGGGAAGATATTTTATTTTACAAAGGTCTTGCTTTGAAAAGTGGCAATTTGCTGAAACAAAAATTACAATCCTCCAATGATACATTAATAGTAAGCATATTAGTAGAATTGGATTTATACCAGAATTTAGTTAACAAAGAATTGGCAAAACCAATAGACAAGCAAAGCCTTTCGCTTTCTAAATATCAAACTAAAGCCAAAGACGCAGAATTACAACTATTGGCAAAATCGAAGGAATTTACACAATTAAAAGAAGGCTTGTCAGCGAGTTATGAAGACATAATTAAACACTTAAAGCGGGGGGAAGCAGCAATAGAATTCACTCATTTTGATTTTCATAGAAGGGAGTGGACAGATACCAACTATTACGCTGCCTATATAATTAGACCTGAATTATCCCAGCCCGAAATGGTTGTTTTATTTACCGAAAAAGAACTTTTAGATAGGGTAAGTGTTTCAACCTCCAATGCAAAAAATATCAATACAAATTATTTAAAAAGAGGCGCTACACCAATCAATAATGAACTCTCTACTATAAATATATATGATTTGATATGGGAGAAACTTACTCCATATTTAACGGATGTTAGTACTATTTATCTTTCACCATCGGGGTATTTAAGTAAAGTATCCTTTGCTGCTATGCAAGATAGTACAGGGCGATACGTAGGCGAAAAGTACCAAATCAATTATATGATGAGTCTTACTGATTTGTTATTTGAAAAAACTGCCACAACACCAACTTCTTTTTTATTGGCAGGTGGTATCAATTATGAATACGATGCAACAAAAAAGGAAGCAATTAAAGATACTTTTGATCTCAGTGCAATTCCTCGAAGAGGATTGCGAGGGGATACCTGGACCTATTTGGAAGGCACTAAAAGCGAGTCCCAAAAAATCGAATCTCTTTTAAAGGCAGCCAAAAAAGAAACCATCTATTTTAGTGAAGAAAATGCAACTGAGAAAAATATTAAATTGGCTTTAACTCAGAGTCCTTCTGTTTTTCATATAGCCACCCATGGGTTTTATATTCCAATGGAAACAAAACACGAAGAAAAAGACTTTCAAAAGGAAAATGTATATAAAGTCAATGAAGATCCCATGTATCGGTCTGGGTTACTACTAGCGGGAGGTAATTATGCCTGGGAAAATGCAGGTAATCCTTATGAAGAGGAGGATGGTATTTTATTGGCCAAAGAAATTTCGACCATGAACCTTAGTAATACCCAACTCGTAGTGTTGAGCGCATGTGAAACCGGTCTTGGCGACCTTAATGGTAGCGAAGGTGTGATGGGTTTGCAAAGGGCATTAAAAATGGCAGGAGTTCAGTATCAAATAACTACTTTATGGCAGGTTCCAGATGCTGAAACAGTGGAATTTATGGAATTGTTTTATACAGATTGGATAAGTGGTAACACTATCGAAAAATCCTTTAATAAAGCGCAATTGAATATGAGCAAAAAATACGCTGATGATCCTTATAAATGGGGAGCTTTTGTACTGTATCAATAGTTTTAAGCTGAAGAACAGATGTGAACTCGTTTAAAACTCTTGATAATGATGGTGGGATATTTATAATGAATGACGCAATCTTCTCAAAACATTTGTTAGAATATTGTCATAATGACCGAGTATATAGAAGCTAAGCCTATAGTTAATTTAGCTTAATTCATCTACATTTATAAGCTAATCCTAATAAAATGATTAAATCAATCTTTCTGATTCTTCTAGTTTTTATGTTTTCATTTTCCCTGAAAGCACAAAATGCAAGTGATTTATTTGATCAAGCTGTTTCACAATATAACGAACATCAATATTTTGATGCCAAAAAGAATATAAAAGAGTCGATTACTTTATCAAAAGAAGAAAAATGGGATAAAGAAAATTGGGTATTATTATTAATTTGGGAAAGTAAAATCGAATCAGAAATTGACAAAAACCAAGCTATTAATGATTATTTATATGTATTGGAATTATGTAATAATACATTAGGTAAAGACCATTCCTATTATGGTATTGGTTTAAACAATTTGGCAGGGTTGTATGCTAAGATTGGAGAATATTCAAAAGCCTTACCTTTATATTATGAGGCACTTGAAAACACCGAAAAAAGCGTAGGTAAAGAACATTCAGATTATGGTGTTCGTTTAAACAACTTGGCGGCATTTTACGAAATTATAGGTGAATATTCAAAAGCTTTACCCCTTTATTTAGAAGCCCTTGAAAATACTGAAAAAAGTTTGGGTAAAGACCATCCTGGCTATGGTATTAGTTTAAACAACTTGGCAGAGTTGTATAGAATCATAGGAGACTATGGCAAAGCATTGCCTTTGTACTTAGCAGCTCTTGAAAATACCGAAAAGAGCCTAGGAAAGGATGATTCGAGGTATGGTATTCGTTTAAATAACTTGGCAGGATTGTATAAAAGTATGGGTGAATATAGCAAAGCCTTGCCCTTATTACTGGAAGCCCTTGAAAATACCGAAAAGAGCCTAGGTAAAATCCATCCGAAATATGGTGCTCGTTTAAACAACTTGGCAGCATTGTATGAGAGCATGGGAGAATACGACAAAGCCTTACCCTTGTATTTAGAAGCACTCAAAAACACCGAAAAAAGTTTAGGAAAGGATCATTTACACTATGGAATTGGTTTAAGTAACTTGGCAGAATTGTATAGAATTAAGGGAGACTTTACCCAAGCCTTACCCTTGTATTTAGAAGCCCTTGAAAACACCGAAAAGATCCTAGGCAAAGACCATTCAGAATATGGTATTCGTTTAAATAACTTGGCAGAATTTTATAAAAGTACTGGCGAATATGCCAAAGCCTTGCCTTTGTATTTAGAAGCCCTTGAAAATACCGAAAATAACCTAGGGAAAGACCATTCACAATATGGTGCTGTTTTAAACAACTTGGGAGTATTATATGAAATTATAGGTGAATATACTAAAGCCTTGCCCTTATTTTTGATAGCTCTTGAAAACGCAAAACATAGCTTAGGAAGAGACCATTCGGACTATGGTATTCGTTTAAATAACTTGGCAGAATTGTATAAAACTATGGGTGAATATACCAAAGCCTTGCCGTTGTTGGTGGAAGCTCTTGAAAACACTAAAATGAGCCTAGGAAAGGACCATTCGAGCTATGGTGCTGGGTTAAGGAATTTGGCAGGATTGTATGCAGAGATGGGTGAATATGCTAAAGCCTTGCCTTTGTATATAGAAGCCCTTGAAAATACAGAAAAGAGCCTAGGTAAAGACCATTCACAATACGGTATTGGATTAAATAGCTTGGCAACAATGTATGCAAGAATGGGTGAATATACTAAAGCCTTGCCTTTGTATATAGAAGCCCTTGAAAACACAGAAAAGAGCCTAGGCAAAAACCATTCAGAATACGGTATTGGATTAAATAACTTGGCAGGATCGTATGAAAGTATGGGAGAATATGTCAAAGCCTTGAATTTTTACCTTGAAGCTATTGAAAATACCGAAAAAAGCCTAGGTAAAGGTCATTCACGCTATGCCTTGGTTTTAAGCAACCTAGCATTGCTTTATCAAAGTATGGGTGAATACGCCAAAGCCCTACCCTTGAATTTAGAAGCCCTTGAAATTACCGAAAAGTGCCTAGGCAAAGACCATTCAGACTATGGTATTCGTTTAAACAACTTAGCATTATTGTATAAGAGTATGAGTGAATATGCCAAAGCCTTACACTTCTATATGGAAGCTCTTGAAAACGCCGACAAGAGCCTAGGAAAAGACCATTCACAATATGGTCTGATTTTGAACAACTTGGCAGGACTGTATGAAAAAATGGGGGAATATGCAAAAGCCTTAGCGTTTTATCAAAATGGTATTGAATCTAATAAACGATTTTTAACCAATAACATATTAGGTTTATCTGAAGATTCCAAAGCAAGTTTAATCAAGAAAGATTTCTTTTATACGGAGGTTATGCAAAGTTTGATAGTTCAATTTCCTGATTCAAACTCTAACATTGTAACTAAGGCTTGGGAGAATATTTTATTTTACAAAGGTCTGGCTTTGAAAAGTAGCAATTTGCTTAAAGAAAAATTACAATCCTCCAATGATACGATTATAGTAAACATGATAGCACAATTGGATTTATATCAAAATTTGATAAATAGAGAATTGGCCAGGCCCATTGAGAAACAAAGCCCCTCACTTTCCGATTATCAAACCAAAGCTAAAGCAGCGGAACTAGAATTATTAACTAAATCACAAGACTTTAAAGAATTGAAAGAAGGATTATCTGCGAAATATGAAGATATGATTAAACATTTAAAACCGGGAGAAGTGGCTATGGACTTTACGAATTTCGGTTTTCATAAAAAGGTTTGGACTGATACTACCTATTATGTCGCCTATATAATTAGACCTGAATTAGCTAAACCCAAAATGGTTGTTTTATTTACTGAAAAGGAACTTTTGGATATAGTAAATATTTCTACCACTAGCGCAAATAGTATTAATACAAATTATTTAAAACGAGGTGCTACACCTGTCAATAATGAACTCTCTACTACAAATATATATGATTTGATATGGGAGAAACTTACTCCATATTTATCGGATGTTAATACTGTTTATCTTTCTCCATCGGGGTATTTAAGCAAAGTTTCCTTTGCAGCGATGCAAGACAGTACAGGCAAATACTTAGGCGAAAAATACCAAATCAATTATATGTTGAGTCTTACTGATCTATTGTTTGAAAAAACCACTACAATACCTACTTCCTTTTTATTGGCAGGTGGTATCAATTATGAGTACGATGCAACAAAAAAGGAAGCAATTAAAGATACTTTTGATCTCAGTGCAATTCCTCAAAGAGGCTTGCGAGGGAATACTTGGACGTATTTGAAAGGCACCAAAATTGAATCCCAAAAAATTGAATCTCTTTTAAAGGCAGCCGAAAAGGAAACAATCTATTTTAGTGAAGAAAATGCAACTGAAAAGAATATTAAATGGGCTTTAACCCAGAGTCCTTCTGTATTTCATATAGCTACCCACGGGTTTTATATTCCAATGGAAACAAAACACGAAGAAATAGACTTTCAAAAGGAAAATGTATATAAAGCCAATGAAGACCCAATGTATCGTTCTGGCTTACTGTTGGCTGGAGGTAATTACGCCTGGGAAAACGGAGGTAATCCGTATGAAGAAGAGGATGGTATTTTATTGGCCAAAGAAATTTCCACAATGAACCTTAGTAATACCCAACTCGTAGTGTTAAGCGCATGTGAAACCGGCCTTGGCGACCTTAATGGCAGCGAAGGTGTTATGGGTTTGCAAAGAGCCTTAAAAATGGCAGGGGTTCAGTATCAAATAACTACTTTATGGCAGGTTCCAGATGCTGAAACAGTGGAATTTATGGAGTTGTTTTATACGGATTGGATTAGGGGTGGTACTATTGAAAAGTCGTTTAATAAAGCGCAATTGACCATGAGCAAAAAATACGCTGCTGACCCTTATAAATGGGGAGCTTTTGTATTGTATAAATAGATTATTTGAATTAATAAGATGAAGTATTTTTTATTTATTATTGTTTTATTTTATGCTAAGCTAGGCTTGGCTCAGACAGTGGATTTTAATGTAAATGTGGGATTAGATAAGATAGTTATCAATCGAGATTTCAATAACACGGTAGATTCTCCTTTTAATAGTGACTACTCCTATGCTGTATCGTCTAATGACAACTCGATAAGCGTTTGGGATACGCGAAATAAAATAATAACAAAAAATATACGCATCACCGAGATAACTGCTGGGTTTACTAAGGAATTCTCGAATGTTAGTTTTATAAGCACACACTTTATTCCCAATTCTTCCCAGCTTATGTACACAGTGTCCTTGTGGAACGACAAAACAGAATCGCAAGCTTTTTGGATTGTTTTTTATGATTATTTGGGGAATAAAGAGGTCAAGAAAATTATTCTGGATACATTTTATGACGATGTTATTTTTCTAAATGAAAATGAACTTATTTTACAACAGGGAGGGTTCTGGAAATATAGTCTCTCTATTTTTAAATACAATATCCATACTCAAGAAAAAGAATTTATACGCGAACATAATTTTGATAAAGGATTAATCTATTTGCAATGGCAGCGCATCAATAAACAGCTTTACTATACATTAATAGGGAATCAAAAAGTTGGAATCTTTGATGTGGCAGGGGAATTTGAACATGAAAACATCAGCTATCCGCAAGGTCTGGATATAGAGACAAACTTAGTGGCTTCTGTGCACTTAACAGAAGATTTGTTGTACGCCGTTTTAAAGAATTCCAATAAAACTTCTATTACACGGATAACCGATAATACTATAGTCGCAACTGATATCCCTACGGAAATATTAAATCAATTTCCCGTTGGAATTATTTTTAACAAAGATTCTAGCGCATTTCTGTATGAAGAAGACGAACGGACTACTAAAAAAGCCAAGATCATTATAAACGAGTATGATATTAAAAAAGGGGAATCAAAGTCCATTGGTGAGGTTTACAATACAAAAGATGCCATACTTAATTTTTTATATACGGATCCACTTATTACGAGCGGATATGATGTAGATGAAATTGTCGCATTTCTAAACTTTCAAAAAACGTGTAAAGCACTACTTAATGTCGATCAAGAGTTTGGGCTGTACAAAAATTATTGGGTATCGGGTTTTGATAACGGTTCTTTGGGCGTGTATGATTTAAAAACAAGTAGTTATGAAATTTGGGACAATTTAGGCTTACCAAACTTGAAGGTTTCCGCAATGGAGTTTTATAAAAACAAGATACTTCTTACATATGATGGATATGAAAAGGTGCAGATTATAAGCTTAGATATAAAAGATAGACAAATCACAAACAGAATTGAGATAGATGATGCTTATGGTATAAACAGTTTAAAGATAAGTGAAGAGCAAGATCTCGCCATTATTGGGGTTAAACGTTCACAGACAGGAGATGAAGAAACACTTTTGTTAAATCTGGAAAATTTTCAATTTAAACCAAAACACCTTTTTGAAGATTTCTATTACAATCAAGTGTACATTACAGGAGATGGGGAATTTATTGCCGGATATAATTTAGAAGAAAAAACCACTCATTTGTACAATGCGGAAACTCTGAAGTTTATACTTTCGGAAAAAGGACTTGTCGCCATTCACCAGAATAAGAAATATAGGGTGGAACTCGAGATACAACCTACACTTGTCCAGCAAGGGGAAACCTATGAAGATTGCTTCGACTGCGAGGATGGCATTAAAGTTATACCCGGCAGGGAAGTAATGATGAATCGGCCCACGGGAAATCTTCTGATAACCAATTCTCGGGGAAAAACTAAGAGAATAAAATTGCATCCAGAGGTGAGTGAATTTTTATTTCACAATTTTAAGGCTGTAAAAATTAAAGGTGAGAGTGCGTATGTGCAATTTGATATGAATGGGAGGGCACTTTTCAAACTCCATTTAAAAACTGGAAAAACTTCGGTACAAAATGAACCTTTGACAGGTAACCAACTACAATTGCAAGAGACGAAAGGGAAGGAATTAGTACTTAAAGGATTTGGAAATAATAAAAACACCTATACGGAAGATTCTGAGGGAGAGGATTACGAAACTCCTTATGGTAATGATTTATATTATTCGCCTGTGGAAAACCCAAATAACAACACTTATTTAGAAGCTCGGTATAAAAATCTTCCTTTTGATTACAGGTATATACAGCCTACAATTATTGGACTTGTCAATGTGGGGTTGGATATATATCCCAAAACCGTGATGATCTCGGAGGATGATGAAAACGGATTTGGAGGCTATGCAGAGCCTCTAATTGTAGACAATTACTATAGCGGGGATGTAAATGATGACTACGTAAATGAAGACAATGAGAATCTAGATCCTTATAAAAATACATTCTTCAGCTTCTTTAACGTTTTTTCAAAGCAGGAGTCAACTTTACAATTTGACAAAAACCCGTTCGAGCAGGATATTGTCTTTCACGAAGTAGCTGGTCGTATTTTTGTGAGCAGTTCGGATTTAAAAAGAACTCAAGAGCTTAGACTTTTCACCTCAAATGATACCCTTATTTCCAGAGTTACACCAGAGAATATATTTGGAACTTGGAAAGAAAAATATCACGATAGTCCTTATAAATCTATTCGTGATGATAATGGAATTAACCAAATTATAAATAGAGAAACCGGGAAACGATTGTCAAGTGCCTATTTTAATTCTAATAGCAATTTCTTTGTTTCCACAACAGATAATTATTACGTTGCGAATCAAGATATTTTTGAATACCTCTGGTTTTCTAGAAATAATAGGGTATATCGCCCAGAGCAATTCGATTTACAGTACAATAGACCAGACTTGGTGTTGAGTGTATTAGGAATGTCTGAACAACATATTTTAGATGCCTATAAAACAATGTATCAAAAACGGTTAAAAAAGTTTGGGTTGAACCTAGATACATTTAAAGATACTTTTCACGAACCAGAACTGGCTATAGTGGCTCCAAGATCGATCCCTACTATCACAAAAGAGAATCAGTTGTTATTTAAAGTGGAAGTTGGAGATACCGAAACCGATCTTAAACAACTTCAGTTGTGGAATAATGATGTTCCTATTAATCTAAATTTCGAAAGCGAGATTCCCAATAATACAAGGCAGCAAACGCTAAATGTGAGTGTGCCTCTTATCAATGGCAGTAATAAAATTCAGGTTAGTGTATTAAATAATAAGGGAGCTGAAAGTAAAAAAGAAACACTTTTTGTGCAGAAAGTAGGCACGGTCCAAAAACCAAATTTATACATTCTGACTATAGGCGTGAGCGATTTTCAAGATAATGTCTATGACCTCAAATATGCCGCAAAGGATGCATTGGATGTTGCTAGCACCTTTAAGGAGTCTCAAGCTTTTCAACAGGTTTTTACCAAAACACTTATCGATGATGCAGTTAGTGAAAAGTCAATATTGGAGTCTGCTTCATTTTTCGACAGTGCTACTGAGGATGATGTGGTCATCCTCTTTGTAGCATCTCATGGTTTACTCGATCGCGACTATCAGTATTTTCTTGCTTCTCCAGAAATGAATTTTGAAAAACCTTCACAAGGTGGAATACCTTACGAAATTTTTGATGGTCTTTTATCAAAGACGGTATCACTTAAAAAAATCATATTGTTAGATGCCTGTCACAGTGGGGAAGTTGATGTAGATGAAGTGGATGCGAACTCCTCTTTTTCAAATTTAAGTAATGAAACTTCAAACATAAAAGCAGCAAGAGGGGCAAAACCCATTGCTACGAAGAAAACTCTTAATGATATAACAAGTTTTAGCAAAAACCTTTTTGCAGACCTTAGACGGGGAAATGGTACAAATGTAATCTCCTCTGCTGGTGGTCTCGAACTGGCCTTTGAAGGGGATCAATGGAATAATGGTTTGTTTACTTATTCATTGTTGCATGGTCTAAAATCTGGTGAGGCAGATATAAACCGAGATGGACAAGTGATGTTGAGTGAGCTGCAAGAATATACTTTCAAGCGCGTGTCAAATTTATCGAATGGATTACAAACACCAACATTCAGAATTCAAAATATCGCTGTGGATTATAGGATTTGGTAAAAAAACTACAAACATTTAAGACTGTTTCAAAATTCTCACCAATTTTATTCAGTTTTTGATTTCTTTTTAATCTTTCACATAGGATTGTAACCAGTTTTAAAAAATACTCATCAATATACTGCATACCACTGAAGAATTAACCCAATTTGCTTATAATCTGAAAAGAACCTGAGTATTCTAATACTTATCTAAGAAATATATATTTTAAACTATTCTATCAATACAAAAGCAGCCCATTTGGATGGCTCTTCAGGATATTTTAATCTCATTTGCTGTTGTGCCTTGTTGAATGTATCATGAAGGTTCATTCCGCCCATCCATCCTGAATAAAAGGCTTGCATAAGTTCTACGGTTTCTGCATCAGGGACAGACCATTTGCTCATAATTATGTTGTCAACACCTGCTAATTTAAAAGCACGCTGTAAACCAAAAACACCTTCTCCGACTTTGATATCTCCAAGACCAGTTTCACAAGCAGAAAGAACTGCTAGCTTTGTGTTTGTTAAATTTAAATTTGACACTTCATAAGCAGTAAGAATACCATCATCAATACCTTCGGGCACTTCTTTTCCAGACCAAGCTTGATTTGCGCCAGAAAAAACTAGACCTGTACGAAGCAACGGATTATCGTTTTGTTGAAATGTATTTATTTCGCTGAAATTAAGGATCTCTTTTCGAGTTTTATCTAAGTTGGGTAATGAAAAACCATGAGTGGCAATATGAATAATTTGTGGTGCATTATTTCCACTTTGTGATTTGAATTGCCCTTCAGTGAATTTATTGCCTTCATAAAGTGAAACGATACAGTTATTGTTGGTGAGTAACATATTGATATTATCGGCTTCTGTTTTTGTGCCAGATAAATAATTGAATGTCCCACCACGAATAAGATTTGAAGGTATGGAACGCATTGCCATTTCATCGCCCTTTATCTCATAAATTATAGAGTCCATTGCTTTTATTTCATTATAGTCCATATCAAAGATGGCGCCGCCATACACGGAAGCCGTGTAGCTATATGCTTTTGTTTCTTTAGAAGCTGCTTTTAGTTTTAGAATATCGCGACTACTTATGAGGGTATGAATATTAAAACGGTCACACAAAAAAGTGGTGCTATCAATCTCTAATCCTGCAAAAGACAAATTATGCAATTGCCCAGAAGGTATAATGTAAACCTTATTTGTGTCTTTTAAGTAGGGTTCAATGGGTTTCCAAACAAGGGTGTAAATTTCAGGATTCAAAGGGCCACTTACTTCAGAAGCTTGTGAAGAAATATTCGTTGCTTTAGCTCCTCGTAAAGTGTCCTTTGAAGTAAAACCAAATAGATATTGTTGCAACTGTTTCTCCTCAAATAGCTTTATAAATTCAGGATGTTTAGAGTCATACCGAATAATAAGTGCAGCATATAAATTTGAATCCGTCCACTCTTTGTTATAATAATTGAAATTAATAAATTCAATAAGTGCTTCATTTGGCTCTAAAGAACTCTTGATATCCTCCCAGTTCGTAGGTGTTACCTGTTCTTTAAACAAATTTGATTTTACCGTAAGTTCTTTTTCAAGAGTATTGGCTTTTTCATTAAGTATATCGAGGTTGATTCCTCTTTTGGTACGCTCTTCATTCGTAAGTAAGCTAACAGCAGTGATGTATTTTCTAGCTTCAATCCATAAATCAAATTTATTTATTAGCGTGGTATCATTGCTACTTAAAATTCGCTGCCTCATCTGAGAAGATGACTCTAGCAGCGCACCTTTCATCGCAATTTCATTATTAAAAGACATTTCTGTTAGAGAAGGGTTTTCCACTTTTCGTGTAAGAATAAAGGAATTAAAAAACTCAAAATTAAAGGAAACTGTTTCTAAAAAGTGTTGTTTTTCTTCTTCTGAAAGAAATAAAAAGTTCGTATTTATTTGGTTTATAATATTTTGATTTGCTTCTATGATAAGTGGTTCAGCTTTTTCGTACTTGTCCATTGATTGATATAGCGCTGCTAAATTGTTTAAACTAAAGGCATAATCAGGGTGTTTTTCTCCCAATACTTCCTTTCTAATTTTTAACGCTTCAAGATAGAGTGGTAAGGCTTTTTCGTAGTCACCCATTGATTTATATAGAGATGCTAAATTAGCTAAGCTCGAAGCATAGTCAGGGTGTTTTTCTCCTGACACTTCCTTTCTGGTTTTTAATGCATCAAGATAGAGTGGTAAAGCTTTTTCGTAGTCACCCCTTGATTGATATAGGAAAGCTAAATTATTTAAACTTAATGCATAAGAAGGATGTTTTTCGCCCAACACTTCCTTATAGATATCCGTTGCTTCAAGGTAGAACGATTCTGCTTTATTGTAGTTGCCTATTAATTCATATAGCGATGCTAAATTATTTAAGACCAATGCATAATCAGGATGTCTTTTCCCGAACACTGCCTCTCTTATTTCTAATACTTCAAGAAATAATGGTTCGGCTTTTTCATAATTGCCCATTGAAGCATAAAGCATTGCTAAATTGTTTAAACTCGTTGCATAATCTGGGTGATTTCTTCCCAACACTTCCTTTCTGGTTTTTACAGCTTCAAGGAAGATCGATTCGGCTTTTTCGTATTCGCCCATTGATTCATAATGCGAACCTAAATTGTTTAAACTCGAAGCATAATCTGGGTGTTTTCCTCCACTCATTTCCTTTGTGATATCCACTGCTTCAAGGTAGAGCGATTTGGCTTTTCCGTAGTTTGCCATTTTTTGATATAGCAGGGCTAAATTATTTAAACTCGTTGCATAATCCGGGTGTTTTTCTCCCAAAACTTCTTTTGTGATTTCTATGGCTTCAAGGTAGAATGGCTCTGCTTTTTCATACTTGCCGATAGTATAATACAGTGTGGCTAAATTGTTTAAACTCATAGCATAATCAGAATTTTTTTCACCCAATACTTCCTTTCTGATATTTAATGCTTCCAGGTAGAGAGGTTCAGCTTTTTCGTAGTTGCCCTTCGCTTTATATAACAGGGCTAAATTGTTTAAACTCGTAGCATATGAAGGGTTTTTTTCGCTCAATACTTCCTTATATATTTGTATCACTTCAAGGTAGAGAGATTCGGCTTTTTCGTAATTACCAATAGCATAATATAGTAAGGCTAGGTTGTTTAAACTCGTCCCATATTCAGGGTGTCTTTCACCCAACACTTCCTTTCTAATTGTTACCGCTTCAAGATATAGCGGTTCCGCTTTTTTGTAATTACCAATAGCATAATATAAGAGGGCTAAATTGTTTAAACTCGTAGCATAAGAAGGGTTTTTTTCTCCCAATACTTCCTTATAGATTTCTATCGCTTCAAGGAAGAGAGTTTCCGATTCTTTGTAGTTGCCAATAGTATAATATAGCAGGGCTAAGTTGGTTAAACTTGCTGCATATTCAGGATTTTTTTCACCCAGCACTTCCTTTCTAATTATTATAGATTCAAGATATAGCGGTTCGGCTTTTTCGAAATTACCGATAGCATAATATAAGAGGGCTAAATTGTTTAAACTTGTAGCATAAGAAGGATTTTTTTCTCCCAATACTTCCTTATAGATTTCTAGTGCTTCAATGTAGAGAGGTTCAGCCTTTTTATAGTTTCCAATGTTATAATATAGCAAGGCTAAGCTGTTTAAACTCGTCGCATATTCAGGATGTTTTTCACCAAACAATTCTTTATAGATTTTTAAGGCTTCAAGTAAGAGGGGTTCAGCTTTTTCGTAGTTGCCATTAGTATAATACAGTATAGCCAAATGGTCTAAACTCTTAATATAATCAGGGTGGGTTTCGCCGAACACTTCCTTTCTGATTTTTAAAACTTCAATGTAGATGGATGCGGCTTTTTCGTATTTATTAATTGATTCATATAACAGTGCTAAATTGTTTAAACTCGCAGCATATTCAGGATTTTTTTCACCCAGCACTTCCTTTCTAATTATTATAGATTTAAGATATAGCGGTTCGGCTTTTTCGTAATTACCAATAGCATAATATAGCAGTGCTAAATTGTTTAAACTCGTAGCATAATCGCGGTGGTTTTCACCAAACACTTCTTTGTAGATTTTTAAGGCTTCAAGGTAGAGAGGTTCAGCTTTGCCGTAGTCGCCAATAGTATAATATAGTATGGCTAAGCTGTTTAATCTAGTTGCATATTCAGGATTTTTTTCACCCAATACCTCCTTTTCAATTTTTAAGATTTCAATGTAGAGTGGTTCGGCTTTTTCATAGCTACCAATTGATTCATATAGGTCGACTAAATTATCTAGACTCGAAATATAAATAGGGTGTTTTACATCTAAAACTTCCTTTCTAATTTTTAAGGCTTCAAGGTAGAATTGCTCGGCTTTTTCATAATTGCTCGTTGCTTTATATACAATAGCTAAATTCTCTAAACTCAAAGCGTAATTTAAATTGTTTTTTCCAAATTCTTCATCTGCCTGCTTCACAGTTTCTTCAGCATAAATCAGAGCGTTTTTATAATCACCGGAATTGTAATATTCAATTACTTTCTGATTAAGTATATCCCAGCTATTTGTATTCTCAATTTGAGCCCGTGAAAGATTGTGAAGACTAAAAACAATAGTAAAAAATAAAAGGCAAACTATTGTCCTCATATGGTTTGAGTTTCTACTATTAATTATCAAGTAATTTAATGCTGTCTTATAGATTGAATACACCTTGAGTATTCCAGCACTAATCTATGAAATATTTATATTCAAATTATTCTATGAATACAAATGCTGCACATTTGGATTGTTCATTGGGATATTTTAAGTGCATTTGGTGTCGTTTCTTGTAATACTTCATAAATATTCATTCCGCCCATCCATCCTGAATCAAAATTTTGCTTGAGTTCGACGGTTTCAGCATGGGGGCAGACCATTTGCTCATGATTATTTTATCAAGGCCGGCTAATCTAAAAGCACGCTGCTTACTGAAAACAACATCTCTGGGTTTTGATATCGTCAAGATCCGTTTCGCAAGTTGAAAGAACTGCTAGCTTGGTGTGTGATAAATTTAGAGTTGACACGTCATAAGCTGTCAGAATGCTAGCATTAATATCCTTTAGTGCTTTATTTCCTGACCATTTTTGATTTGTGACAAAAAACTAAACCTATTTGCAGCAACAGGTTGTCTTTATGTTGAAATGTATTTGTTTCGATTAAATTAGGGGTCTCTTTACGGGTTGAGGTCGTCAAATCTTTTGATTTTCAACTCTTTTTTATTTTATATTTTGGAATTTGTAGCCCTTCTGTAGGCTTTTAGAAGAATAATATAAAACCCGCACGAGCGTTACCTTTTCTGTACGGGCGGGTAAAAAGCTAAAGATTTGATTTGTTGATTATCCGAAAAATTATCGCTTATTTTCAGCCTTACATCTTTTATACTAGACCTCAGAATTATATTTTATAAATTTTGGTTACGATAACGCCAATGCTATCATTTGAATTAAGCGACAATACTTGTTTTTCTTCTTTTACCTTAAGATTAAAGGGGGGTGCTAGGAGATTTAAGCCACTTTGTTTTTTTAATCGCGTTCCTTGACCTGAGATGATGTCTTTATTGGGGGCAAAATCTCCTAGTGGCAGATGTTCTGTTAGGATAACATACTTAAAATCGGATAATTTATTTACTACGCTTTCAACTTCGGCATTCGATAGATGTTGGAGCACTTGCCTTAATATTGCGCAATCACCAGATGGTAAATCATCTACTGCGATATCCAAACAATAGAATTCTAAATTTTCTTCTTTGAACTTTTCTTTGTTATGCGCTATAAGGCCTGGGACTATATCTACTGCAATGTACTTCTTAGTATGCTTTACGAGTTCTATACCAATATTAAAATCTCCACAGCCTAAATCACATACTGTTAGTGGGGTTTTGGAGGAAGTTAAAAATGATTTTACAGTATCTATGTATGGGATTATTATTTCCGGATGATGTGAGCCCACACCTGAATAGAAATCAGATTTGTTATCGCCCCAAAGTTTCATTTTATAGACTTGAGCCATAGCGTCTTTGGTTGGCCAGGGCTTCTTTACTTCTTTGGCTTCACTTTGTTGGTTTTTCATAAACAGGCTGTTGCTGTTGATTGCATTCACTAAAAAAAAAGCCGCATTTTGCGGCTTTTTTTTTTAATTTATTTTTTAAACTGAATCCACTCCCGAGCATTCACAAGAGCCTGAACCCAAGGTGAAACTTCGTCGTTCTTTCTGTCTTTTGGATAATGTGCCCAGTTCCAAGGGAAGGTAGAGCGCTCTAAATGGGGCATCATCACCAAATGGCGCCCTGTTTTATCGGTCATCATTGCAGTGTTGAAATCACTGCCATTTGGGCTGGCGGGTAAAGCATCGTAACCATATTTTGCCACGATATTATAGTGGTTTTCTGCTTTGGGAAGACTAAATTTCCCTTCTCCGTGCGCAGACCAGATACCTAAAGTACTTCCTGCTAAAGATGACAACATAACGGAATTGTTCTCCTGAATTTTTACAGAAGTAAATACACATTCAAATTTTCCAGTATCGTTGTGAAGCATTTTTGGCTTTTCGTCATCTTCTGGATTCAATAATCCAAGTTCCACAAAAAGTTGACATCCGTTACATACTCCTAAAGAAAGAGTATCATCTTTTGCAAAGAAATTTTTTAAAGCCTTGTTAGCCTTTTCGTTATAAAGAAATGCGCCTGCCCAACCTTTAGCACTTCCTAAAACGTCGCTATTACTGAAACCACCTACGGCAACAAGTAATTTTATGTCTTCTAAAGTTTCGCGACCTTCAATAAGGTCTGTCATATGCACATCTTTCACATCAAAGCCAGCAAGATGCATCATATACGCCATTTCGCGTTCGCTGTTACTTCCCTTTTCGCGGATAACAGCGGCTTTAGGTCTCGATGTAGCGTTCTCGACTGCGCTTGAACTGACAGGAGCTTTGCCATCGAAATTCTTTGGGAATTTAAAGGTTAATGGTTGATTCTTATAATTATTGAACCGTTCTTTAGCCCATATTTCGCCGCTCTGGTTTCTATCCAATAAATATGAAGTTTTATACCAGATATCACGAAACTCTTGAATTCCAAACTTTAATGAGGTTTGGTGATATTGGATATTTAATGAGTCGGAGATTGTAACACTTCCGATTTTTGAGAATTGAATATTGTTTGCTGAAAGTGATTTTTCAACTGAAGTATCTTCAGAGGCTTGAATTACTACCCCACAGTTTTCAGAGAATAAAACTTTTATGATATCAACTTGACTTAAGGTGGAAAGATCTAAATCTGCACCTAAATTCAAATCGGCAAAACACATTTCAAGTAAAGTAGTAATCAATCCACCAGAACCTACATCGTGTCCAGCAAGTATTTTTTCTTCTTTAATTAAATTCTGCAAAGTGTTGAAGACATTCTTTACGTATTCAGCACTTTTTACTGTTGGAACATCTTTGCCTATTGTATTTAATATTTGTCCAAAAGAGGAACCTCCAAGTTTAAATTCGTCTTGAGAAAAATTAATGTAATATATACTGCCTCCATTTTTTTGCAAAACTGGTTCTACTACTTTTTTGATGTCATTGCAATTTCCTGCAGCGGAAATGATTACTGTACCAGGAGAAATTACTTCATCATTTTTGTATTTCTGCTTCATTGAAAGCGAATCTTTTCCAGTTGGAACGTTGATTCCCAAATCGATTGAAAAGTCTGAAACAGCTTTTACTGCGGCATAAAGTCTGGCATCTTCACCTTCATTGTTACAAGGCCACATCCAGTTTGCAGAGAGAGAAACACTTTTTAGACCGTCTTTTAATGGTGCCCAAACAATATTTGTCAGAGACTCAGTGATAGCGTTTCTAGAACCTGCAGTAGGGTCTACTAAGGCTGTTAATGGCGAATGGCCGATAGAAGTAGCAACGCCTTCTTTTCCGTGGTAATCCAATGCCATAACACCGCAGTTGTTCAACGGGAGTTGCAATGGACCTGTGGTTTGTTGTTTTGCAACGCGACCGGTTACACAACGGTCCACTTTGTTTGTAAGCCAGTCTTTGCAAGCAACGGCTTCCAATTGGAGCACTTGCTCCAGATATTCTTTTACTTTCGAAACTTCATAATCAGGATTTTTATAATTCCTGTTTATGGTTTTGTCTTTCATTATTGTTTTTGGAGAGCTACCAAACATATCTTCCAAAGCGAAATCCATAGGTTTTTCACCATATTTGTTTTCAAAACAGAAGCGTTTGTCGCCAGTTACGTGTCCAACTTCATACATTGGGGAACGTTCGCGGTCTGCAACTCTTTGTAGTTTTTGCATATTGGCTTCGCTGATGATCAAGCCCATACGTTCTTGGCTCTCATTGCCCATAATTTCCTTGTCGGATAGGGTAGGATCTCCAATAGGAAGCTTATCTAGCATAATTTTACCACCAGTATCTTCAACCAATTCACTCAAGCAGTTTAAATGTCCGCCCGCTCCGTGATCGTGTATGGAAACGATAGGGTTGTGGTCGCTTTCTACCATTGCTCTAATGGCGTTGGCGGCACGTTTTTGCATTTCGGGGTTGCTTCGTTGAATGGCGTTTAGTTCAATTCCACTGTGGAATTCCCCTGTGTCTGCCGAGGAAACTGCTGCCCCTCCCATCCCAATTCTGTAGTTTTCACCCCCGAGGACAACAATTTTATCGCCTTCAATAGGTTTTCCTTTAATGGCTTGGTTTGCTTTTGCGTAACCAATTCCGCCTGCAAGCATAATGACTTTGTCGAAACCTAATTTTCTAGCTTCCTCTTCGTGTTCAAAAGTGAGAACAGAACCGGCGATTAATGGCTGACCAAATTTGTTTCCAAAATCTGAAGCGCCATTACTGGCTTTTATTAAAATATCGAGAGGCGTTTGGTAAAGCCAATCGCGTTCTTGCATTGATTTTTCCCAAGGTCTATTTTCTTCCAGACGTGAATAGGAAGTCATATAAACAGCGGTTCCTGCCAAAGGCAAAGACCCTTTTCCACCAGCTAGACGGTCGCGGATTTCACCGCCGCTTCCCGTTGCTGCCCCGTTGAAAGGTTCAACGGTTGTTGGAAAGTTATGGGTTTCGGCTTTAAGGGAAATTACGCTTTCAAAATCTTTTTCTTCGTACCAATCCGGTTTGTCGCCACTTTTCGGTGCCCATTGTTTTACTGTAGGTCCTTTAACAAAAGCTACGTTGTCTTTATATGCCGAAACAATTCCATTAGGATTTTCGGCAGAAGTCTTTTTGATTAATTTAAATAGGGAAGAGGGCATTTCATGGCCGTCAATCTCGAAGATGCCATTGAAAATTTTGTGGCGGCAGTGCTCGCTATTCACTTGACTGAATCCAAAAACCTCACTGTCTGTAAGTTTTCTTCCCAATTTTTTAGAGAGGTCTTCTAGGTATCCAACTTCTTCAGCGTTTAAAGCCAAACCTTCTTTTTGGTTGTATTCTGAAATATTTTCAATCTCTAGAATTGCTTCTGGTTTAATATCAATATCAAAAATAAGTTGATCCAACTTTTGAAACTTATGCGAAAGCATAGGGTCAAAAACCACTTTTTTAATTGAATTGTGATGAAATTCCTCAATGCGGATTATTCCATCAATACCCATATTTTGAGTAATTTCAACTGCATTGGTACTCCATGGAGTTACCATTGCGGCACGTGGGCCAATGAAAAAATCTGTCGCGTTTATAGATAGTTCAGACTGTGCTATTTTAGGTTGGTTGCCGAAGAGCCATTCCAACTTTTTAGTGTTTTCTTCTGAAATATTTCCTTGTGACTGGACTGCAAAAACGGTGTTTTCAATATTGCCAAAAAAGTGAATCATCCTTTTGAATATTAGTTCATTTTTTAAAGATGCAAAGGTAACTAAATTCAAAGAGATTTTATGCTTCAATATAAGCATTAAGGAAAGAGAATAAATATTAATTAAGTGGCTGACTAATAGTGTGTGATAGAATTTATCACTAAATTGTCAAACTTTTATTTATTCATTCCCAAAATCAAAAAAAATAAACATATGAAGCAAAAAACATTACTTTCTACATTGCTATTCTTTCTTGTTACTGGCTTATTTGCTCAACAAAAATTTTCGCCAGAGCAGGTTATTGTTGGAACTTTTGTAGGAAAGACCATGGCCTTACGTGATTTTCCGACTATGCCAGACAATCTCAATTTAGACCCCAAGACCTTGCGGGTAGTGCCAAACGAATCTACGACCCAAATTGAACTTAATGATGTGCCACCGACGGTTATTGATAATCTTCAGTTAAATCTTGGTAAAATTGTTACAAGATCGATAGAACAGAATTTTATAGGTGCTTCTTCATCGGAGTCTGGTTATTATCCGCCTGATCCAACAGGAGCTGTTGGGCCCAATCACTATGTTCATTCTGTAAATTCACTAGTAAAAATTTTCTCTAAAAATGGAACCTTATTAGTTGGACCAATTGCTTTAGGAACCTTTTTAGGATTCGGCGGAAACAGTGGTGATCCAATTGTTATGTACGACCAATTGGCAGATAGATGGCTTGTTAGTGAGTTTGGAAGTATAAGCGGTGGCAATTCTTTGGCCATTGGAGTTTCAGCCACGAGCGATCCGACAGGAGCTTATAACGTTTATCAATATGCCTTTAGCGGTTTTCCAGATTATCCGCATTATGCCGTATGGCCCGATGCATATTATGGAACTATAAACTTGAACGGATCTACAACCCGTGCATTTGCTTTAGATCGTGATGAAATAATAAACGGAGGAGCCAATCCTGCAATGGTATTATTTTCGTTACCAGGAATTGTGGTGAACCCAAACCAAGTGAAGAGTCCTGAGGCAGCGAATCTTTTGGGAACTACAATTGCACCGAATACTCCGGGATATGTTACTTATCTACAAGATGATGCTTGGAGTGGGATTTCATATGACCATTTAAAAATTTGGGAAATGAAAGTTGATTGGGCAAATCCAGGCAACTCGACTATATCCGCACCCATGGAGATTCCTACTGGCCCTTTTGATGCAGGTGAAATTTTTGGAGAGGGCGCAATAAAACAGCCTGGAACCAATCAAAAACTTGCTGGACACGGAGGAATAATCTCTTTTGGTGCAAATTATAGAAGTTTCCCTACACATAACTCTTGGCTTATAACCTTCAATACTTTTATTGATGCGAACGCCACCGGAGGGATAAGATGGATTGAGTTGAGAAACGATGCTTCAAATCCTTGGTCAATATACCAAGAAGGAACTTATGCTCCAGCAGATGGCCACAGTAGATTTATGAGTAGTTCTGCAATGGATATATATGGAAATATTGCGCTTGCATATAGTATTGGAAGTTCGACTTTACCAGTTGGTATTCGATATACAGGGAGATTGGACGGGGATCCTTTAGGGACCATGACAGTGGCTGAAACTACTATTAAAGCCGGAGTAGGTGTGAGAACCAATACCTACAGATATGGGGATTATGGACATACCTCTATGGATCCTGATGATCTTACTTTTTGGCACACGGCGGATTTCTTTTCAAGTAATAATGCTTGGAGAACCCAAATTGCTTCTTTTAAGATTTCAGGAGGTTTTGCTAAAGATGTAGGGGTGAATGCAATTCTTCAACCCGAAAATGGTATGTTAACGAATGCTGAAACTGTTGAAGTTGTAATCCGAAATTATGGGTTAGCATCACAGTCAAACATTCCTTTGCAACTTCGTGTTGACGGTAGTTTAATAGCCAGTGAAACTTTTGCGGGAACTATCGCTCCAGGTAATACTGCAAATTATACTTTTACGCAAAAAGCAAATTTATCAACTCCAGGGAAGACCTATTTGCTTGAAGTCAAAACCAGTTTGGCTGGTGACCAATTCCCTGCCAACGATCCATTAAGCAAGGAGGTTACTAATCTTCTTCAGAAAGATGTGGGTGCTGTTGCAATTACAGCGCCAGTTAGCAGTCCAGGTTTAGGCAATAATGAAACCATTACAGCTACAATTAGAAACTTTGGAGGAAATGCACAATCAAACTTTAATGTACGCTATGTAATTGACGGCGGAACACCTGTAGTTGAAACATATGTTGGGTCAATTGCACCTGAACAAGAATCGAGCTATAGTTTTGCTCAAAAAGGAGATTTTTCTGCTTTGGGAACTTATAGTCTTACCGTTTCAACATCCTTGTCAGGTGATGGTAATCCGTCAAACGATGCTTTTACTGCTGAAATTGAAAATTTAATTTGCCAACCCGCAGGATTGTGTTCTGCAGGTCAGGGTTTCCGATTGTTTTCAATAGCGGAAATCAATAATGTGTCCGATTGTGAAGGCTATGCTGATTTTACAAATTTAATCGCGAATTTAGCACCGAACACGACCACCCCGTTGACAGTAACAACACACTTTGGAAGTCAGTATATTAAAGTATGGATAGATTATAATGATGACTCTGTTTTTACACCAGATGAAGTTGTGGTAGACAATTACCAAATTGC
Source organism: Aequorivita sp. (assembly GCA_034675805.1). Lineage (GTDB taxonomy): Bacteria > Bacteroidota > Bacteroidia > Flavobacteriales > Flavobacteriaceae > Aequorivita. The sequence continues at coordinate 3,471,633 of JAUCCX010000001.1, forward strand.
TCCTGGGAAGGGGCCTGGGGTTTATACTGAAACTATGGATTTGGTTGTTCCATCAAGTGCTTTAATCGGGGAACACCGAATGAGAGCCAAAGCTAATTGGAACGGTCCCGTTCCTGCGAATGCTTGTGAAGAAACATCTTTTGGGGAAACAGAAGATTATACAGCTAATATAGGTTCATTAGGCATTGAAGATATGTCTATCAGGAATGGGGAATTATTAATCACCAGTACAGACAATAAAATCTTTGATGTATCCTTGGTGACTGATTATGATGGTATGGGCTATATTTCTATTTATAATATGCTTGGGCAGGAATTAGGTAGCAAGCCAATTGGAAAAGTGGATGGGGCGTATAATATAAAATTGGATATGTCCTTCGCTACTAGTGGAGTGTATATTGTTAAGGCAGGAGGCCAAACTACAAAAACAGTCAAAACTGCACGAATTATTGTGAAATAATTTTAATAAATAACTTTTTGAAAGAAGCCGTCCCAAAATGATTTTGGGACGGCTTCTTTATTTTGGAACTCCACGAGATTTAATAGCTATTTCGAACTATAGTATTGATTTGTTATTATAATTATATTTAAAAAATATTGTGGTATCTTTCCAATACTTTTAAATAAAACAACTTATGAAACTTAGATTATTACTATTATTACCAATTCTGCTCATTAATTTGAGTATTTATTCCCAAGAAACCTTTCCCCCGAAAGAAGTTATAGTGGGTACATTCATTGGAAAAACAATTCCACTTCGCGATTTTGTCGTTAAGGAAGGAGACGCCAATCAAAGTGTAAAAGATATTAAAGTAGTTCAAAACCGTTCGCGCTATCACGAGCAGGTAAACTTTGATGCTTTACCTAATGGGATTGACCAAACCACCCAAAATAATTTTGGTGTTATTCAAACACGTGCGATTGAGCAAAACTTTATTGGAGCTTCTTCTTCAGAATCTGGATTTGTTCCGCCAGATCCAACAGGAGCTGCTGGTCCAAATCACTATGTACATGCAGTGAATTCCATTGTAAAAATATTTAGTAAAACTGGAACTTTATTGGTAGGTCCAGTTTCTTTAGGTTCATTTTTAGGAATAGGAACCAATTCTGGAGATCCAATCGTTATGTATGATCAACTTGCAGATCGTTGGTTTGTGAGTCAGTTCGGCTCAACAAACAATTCGCTTGCAATTGGGGTGTCAGAAACGAGTGATCCTACGGGTGCTTATAATGTATATCAGTATACCTTCGGTAGTTTCCCTGATTATCCACACTATAGTGTATGGCGTGATGCCTATTATCTCACAGCCAATATTGGAACTTCAAATTTAGTATACGCTGTTGAAAGAGACGTTATGCTTGCCGGTGGACCAAGTCCAAAGATACTTGGATTTCCATTACCAGGGATAGTTCAAAACGGTAATACCGTGCTAAGTCCTGAGCCAGCAAACCTTTTAGGAACCACTTATCCTGCAAATGTACCAGGTTATGTTACTTATTTACAAGATGATGGTTGGTCCGGAGTCTCTTATGATCACTTAAAAGTTTGGGAAGTAAAGCTCGATTGGAATAATACAGGGAATTCAACAATTTCTGCACCTTTGGAAATACCTACTGCACCTTTCAATTCAGTATTCGCCCCTTTTGGAACTGGAGATGTGAAACAACCAGGAACTAGTCAGAAAATTGATATGATCGGAGGTATAATATCCTATGCACCAAATTACAGAAGCTTCGCAGGTCATAATAGTTGGGTAATTACTTTTAATACTGATGTTGATGGCAACGATACTTCAGGTGTTCGATGGATAGAACTTCGCAATGACGCCACTAATCCGTGGTCTATTTTTCAAGAGGGGACTTATGCACCGGCTGATGGCCATAGTCGTTTTATGGGAAGTGCTGGAATGGATGCGGCCGGAAACATTGGTCTAGCATTTAACGTTGCCAGTGCAACTCTTAAAGCTGGAATACGTTACACAGGAAGATTTGACGGTGATCCCTTGGGACAGATGACAGTTGCCGAAACAGAGATATTCCAGGGTACCGGGGTGCAGACATATACAAATAGATTCGGTGATTATTCACATTTAACTATGGACCCTGATAATTTTACATTTTGGTTTACAGCGGAATACTTTCCTTCAAACAATAACTGGAGAACACAGATAGCAGCGTTTACATTATCTACTGGATTTACTAAGGATGTAGGAATTAATGATATTATTCAACCCGAGAACGGAATCTTGACAAATGCAGAAACCGTAGAAGTTAGTATCCGTAATTTTGGAAGTGTGGCACAAGCAAATATTCCGTTACAACTACGATTAGATGGGGCTTTGGTGGCTTCCGAGACTTATACAGGAAGTATTGCTCCAAATGCAACTGCAACCTATACATTTACTCAAAAGCTAAATTTGGGGACTTCGGGGCAGACCTATGTGATTGAAGTAAAAACCGATCTTACAGGAGATGAATTTCCTGCGAATGATCCATTTACCAAAAGTGTCACCAATCTTGTGGCAAATGATGTAGGTGCAACTGAAATTACAGCACCCGTTTCTGGACCAGGCTTGGGTAATGAAACCATTACAGCTACCATTAAGAACTTCGGTGCTTCTACACAATCAAATTTTAACGTACAATATGTTATAGATGGTGGGACACCCGTAGTAGAGAATTTTGTTGGACCTATTGTTTCTGAACAGCAAGTGAGCTATAGTTTTACCCAGAAGGCAAATTTTTCAGCGTTGGGAACCTATAATGTTACCGTTTCAACTTCTTTGGCAGGTGATTCTAATACTGCAAATAATTCAACTACGAAGATCATTGAGAATGTTTTATGCCAACCAAGCATGGATTGTTCCTATGGTGATGGTTTTAAATTGTTTTCTATAGCAGAAATAAACAATCCATCCGGTTGCGAAGGATATGCCGATTTCACTAATTTAGTTGCAAATTTGGCACCTAACAGTACCAATGATTTGACGGTTACTACAAATTATGGTAGTCAATATATAAAAGTTTGGATCGATTATAATGATGATTCTAATTTTACTACTGATGAAGTTGTAGTTAACAACTATCAAATTGCCCCGGGTCAAGGTGCTGGGACATTCACGGAAACTATGCCTTTGGTTGTCCCTGCAGGAGCCGCAATAGGGCCACATAGAATGAGAGCAAAGTCCAACTGGAGTGCACCTGTTCCTAATGATGCCTGCGAGGAAACAAGTTTCGGAGAAACCGAGGATTATACTGCAAATATTGGAACACTTGGTGTTAATGATTATTCAATCAGTAAAGGTGACTTGATTATTACTTCAGAAAACAATAGAAACTTTGAAGTAAACTTTATAACAGCCTATGAAGGCAAAGCATATATAGCTGTTTACAATATGTTGGGACAACAATTTAAAGTAAAAATGCTAGACAAAATGGGCGATTCATATAAAGCCAATCTTGATATGAGTGAGATGTCAAGCGGGGTTTATCTTGTTAGAGTTGGTGGGCAAGAGACCAAATCTTTTAAAACCGGTAGGATAATTGTAAAATAAATTCCTAGGAATCTTTATATAAATAAGAAAGAGCGGATGTCGGTCCGCTCTTTTTTTATTTGAAATATCGAGTTTATTCAACTAAGCCTTTTATAGTTGCTTTCTTTTCTGACTTTTTTTCTAATAGAGAAATATAAAATCCGTCAAAACCACTTTTGCTTGGCAATATTTTTTCTTCTCTTAATAAGGTGAAATCCTTGCCCTCCTCACGGGCAAGAAAAGCCTTTACTTGTAGTTCGTTTTCCGAAGGGAGGATAGAGCAGGTGGCGTAAACCAACTGTCCGCCTGGCTTCACCATTCTTGAGTAGCTGTCCAAAAGTTCTTTTTGGGTAGCGCGGATAGTGTCTAAAAATTCAGGTTTTAGTTTCCATTTGGCATCTGGATTTCTCTTAAGAACACCCAAACCTGAACACGGCGCATCAATAAGCACCTTATCAGCCTTTTCGATTAATTTTTTTATCACTTTCGTGGAATCGATAACACGGGTTTCAATATTAAAAATATCATTCCGTTTGGCACGGCGCTTTAGTTCGTTCAATTTGCTATCGTAAATATCCATTGCAATGAGCTGGCCTTTATTTTCCATCATTGTTGCAATGTGAAGGCTTTTACCTCCAGCTCCAGCACAAGCATCTATAACTCGCATTCCAGGTTTTGCATCGAGTATTTCTGCAACCTTTTGTGAAGAAGCATCCTGAACCTCAAAGAGGCCATTTTTAAAAGCATCGGTAGTGAAAACATTTGAGCGTTCTTTCAACTTTAATGCATTTGGATAGCCTTCTATAGTTTCAGTTTCGATTTCTAAATCGGAAAGTTCATTCTGAAGTTGTTCCACTGTAGTTTTCAAAGTATTTACTCGTAAAACCACATCAGCCAATTGGTTTAATGCACTAATCTCCTTATCCCATTTTTTCCCCAATTCCTTTTCACCCAATTCATCCATCCAATCTGGAATAGATTCGCGGTATTTTCTGATTTTTGATAGCTCGTCAAATTTTCCTTTAATACGTCTAGTTGGAGTGTCTTCAAACTGTTTCCATTCAGGTATTGCAATGCCGTTTAAGGTTGCCCAAACGGTAAATAATCTAAAGAGGTTTGGACGGTCAAAAGGTTCGCGCACTTCGGCTATCTCAGCATATAATCTTTTCCAGCGAACAATATCATAAGTAGTTTCGGCAATAAAGCCTCTATCTCGCGCTCCCCAACGTTTATCTCGCTTCAAAGTGTTCTTCAATACTTTGTCCGCTTGCTTGTTTTCATTGAAAATAAGCTGAAGGGAATCTATTGTTGCAAATACCAGATTTCGGTGTAATTTCATTGTTATTTTTATTTTGTTACCACAACAACAAAAGCTTTATATAAATTCGTGTATTCGTGGTTTACCATAAGGTTTCCTTATTAATCGAAAACTTTTCGACTACAAAGGTATCTTTTTAATGTTAGAATTTTTGAAAATGAAATTGAAATCGAAATCGAAAATAAAATAGGAACAAATGACCTATAACTGATAAGAAATATTTTTTTGTTTTCTAACTTATGATTTTTTATGCTTAGCGGAATAGTGTCAGTTTAACTAAAGTATTGAAAATCAATTAGCAAATTTTAAATCGAAGTCCCGAATGGATCTTATATTATTTTTGTGGTACAACACTGATTTATTCTTTGGAATTTAAACTAATGCTTACTTTTGTAAAAACTCCTAAATGCGAACTATCCTTTTTCTTCTTATTGCACTAACACTTATTTCTTGTAGCAATAAAACTGATGTTGAATTTAATTCAGTTAATATAACTCCAGTTTTTATAGATAGCTTAAGCTTTCGTGCTATTCAACCCATTGATGCAAATCGAGTGTGGTTTGCGGCTGACAGGGGTAAAGTGGGGTTGATTGATGGTGATACACCTAAACTTGCTGTCATAAAATATGGTGATTCCTTGCTTCATTTTCGCTCTATAGCTACTACAAATGAGGCTGTATTCGTTTTAAGTATAGCCAATCCGGCGGTACTTTATAAAATAGGTTTTAACGGGTCTGAAGCTACCAATATTGAAGAAGTCTATAATGAGAAGGATAGTAATGTTTTTTACGATTCAATGAAATTTTGGAATGATGACGAAGGCATTGCCATCGGCGATCCTATCAATAACTGTATGTCGGTAATTATAACTCGTGACGGTGGAAATACATGGGTAAAGATTTCTTGCGAAAACTTGCCTATTGTGGAAAAAGGTGAAGCAGCTTTTGCAGCAAGTAATTCCAACATTGCAATTTTCGGTGATAATGCCTGGGTTGCGACGGGTGGAAAAAGATCACGTGTTATGCACACGGCCGACAAAGGAAAGACTTGGGAGATTTATAACACACCTATAGTTCAGGGAAAAGCGATGACAGGTATTTATAGTATCGATTTCTTTGATGCGAAGAATGGAGTTGTTTTTGGCGGTAACTGGGAAGACAAGCCCTTTAACGAAGGGAATAAGGCTATTACTGAAAATGGCGGAAAAACGTGGAAACTTGTGAGTAATGGCAAAGAACCTGGATATCGTTCTTCTGTAAAATATGTTCCAGGAATGAAGGGGCAAGGGATAGTGGCTGTAGGTTCTCTCGGAATTTCCTTTAGCGGGGACCGTGGAGAGAATTGGAAAGAACTTTCAAAAGAAGGTTTTTATGCTATTGAATTTGTAAATGATAGCATTGCTTTTGCCTCTGGAGACCAAAAGATTTCAAGGCTTATCTTTAAAAAATAAAAGAAATGCCTGCATTTCTTCGGATACCATACAACCAAACTTAGGTCGGTGTTTTTTTTAGTTTATGAATAGCAACCGCGATTATTTTAACGGGTCTCTACAACTTGTTTTAGCATTTTTAAAATTGGGTTCTCAGTTCCCTGTTCATCTTCTTGAATAGCGTTCGTTCTTTTGTCCTTTTGAATTATTTCAAGTTTTGTATGTTTGTTGTCAGCAGTTAATAAATAGATCATTTCGAAATAATTCTCTGGTCGGTCTTCAAGTTCTGGTCTTGGAGCGAATAAGGAGTACCGTAGTTTTTGCGGTGGTGTATATTCTAAAACTGTTCCCCATTGTTCAAATATTTTTCCTTCCCAAGCGGTGATGAATTTAATTTTACTCCCGATTTCCCAATTTGTTTGTAAGTCACTGCCATACTGCCAAAGTTTTACAAATTCAGGTTTAGTTATAATATCCCATACTTTTTTGGGATTTGCATTGATTGTTATTTTAGAAATATTCGTTACCATTCCTTTATTTTACTTCAACACTGAGTTTTTCATATCAAAGGCTAAACCAATATAAGTGTTATTGTTAAATTCAAATTCGTCTATTATTATCCACCCTAATTTTCTAGTGTGCGCCTTTTCAGAGATTACATTGATTTTATTTATAAAGGTAACAGAGATTGGATATTTTTTATAAAATTCAATCCTCATTTCCTCGAAAATTTGATTTAATAAACCCTTTCCTCTGTACTTTTTATCAATACAGACAGGTCCATATTGAAAACTATTTTCTGTGGTAATTTTGCTGCCATTAAAGGACAATTTTGGAAATCGGGATACCATAAAATTAAAGATTTCCCATTGCTCAAAGTATTTCCAACTTCCAGCAAAAGCATAAGAGATAATTTGATTCTCCTCATTTTCCGCTATGAATATTCCGTTTTGTGTAATTATTTCTTCAAGTTGAGGTACTGTGAATGGTGTAGTAACAAAACCACCTTTTCGTTCTTCCTCATTTAGGTTGCGATATAAATATTTTTCTTGGAGGGCTAGAATTCCTTCGATATCCTGTTTGTTTCCTATTCTTGTTCTAATCATTCGGATAATTTTTAAACGATGTTATTGGTTGAGCGTTACTCAAGTGACCGATTTTAAAACTCAATCTATAAAATAGGGTATCAGTTATAGGTACACGGATTGTTTTAAAGTTGTGGATGAGTTAGGATATCAAAGTTGACCAACCTACTTATACTTCCTCTTTTTTAGTTGTTAGTTGCAAAAGTTTTTCTGCAACACTTCTTCCTGTTTCTGCCCCTCCATTCATAAATCCTTGAAACTCTTCGCTGCAATGTTCTCCTGCAAAATAAAAGTTGCCAATGGGTTCTATTTCCAAACCGGCAATAGTGCTCCATTGTCCTTTTTTATAACAGGAATAACTGCCTTTTACGTAAGGGTAATCAATCCAATTTACAAATACGTGTTTCTTCAGAAACTTATCTTTTGAGTTTACGAACACCTTATCGAGTTCGTCAACAAGATTGGTCACGGTCACTTCTGGCAATTCAGTTCTCCATAAGTGATCGGGAGGAGCCATTTTATTTTTGAATGATTCATTGCTTAGATTTACAGAGAAGCTACCACCAAAATAAGCTACATATGCTCCACTGTCATTATTAGGTGTTTTGTTGTAACTACTATCCCAGCCGTTTACAATGTCTTTGTGGAATAGATATCCCATTGCCGAATTGGGCTTCTCAGACCAGGGCGTTCCAGTGTATCCCAAAACAAGTTTTGTATTATTTCCATACCCTAACTCGTCAATACACTTTTTCTTTTCTTGTGAAATATTTTTAAGATTGAGTTTTATTTTGCGCAGGATAGTGAATGGAATTGTACAGACAATTCTCTTCGCTAAAATCTCTTCGTTATTTGTAAATTTAACTTGGTAAAAACCTTCTTCATTTTCATTGATTTCTGATACTTCGTAATTTCTTTCTATCCTATCCTCCCCAATTTTTTCGGTTAGACCCTCGATTATTTTTGAGTTGCCACCTTGTATTCTGTATTTTTCATCACTATCACCAAAAGGTTTGAACCCCGTACTGGTGTCAGGATCGATCATATCTAGAAGATTTAATGTGGATTGTTCCGGACAATCCAATCCATATTCAGAAGTGAAGGCTGCAGTAAAAAGATCTTTTAACCATTGAGCACAATCTAAAGAAGCAATATAATCACTTAATGCCGTATTGTCTAGAATCTCAGCTTCTGGCGTATCATAATTTTCTCCCAGGGAATCTTTGTCTTTGGATATTTTTTCAGCTATTTTTTTAAATTCTTCTATGATTTCATCCTCTGGAATTATTCTATTGTCAAAATAATAAACATCCTTAACCAGATTCTTTAATTTCTGCTCTTCTTCCAGATCTATAAATTCAAGGTTGAATTCCTTGGCAAGATTAATCATGTCCTCATGGCTGGAGTCTATAAAATCCCCACCGAATTCGGGAAAAACACCCAATCCAAGAGAATCGTTGTAATGTGTTAGAATTCTTCCTCCCAGTCTTCTGCTGGCTTCAAATACTTTAAAATTTAAATTTGAACTTAATAGGTGATTGGCACAGTTTAGTCCAGATATTCCTCCACCGAGAATGGCAATATCCAAAATATTGGGGTCAGAAATAGTCTTTTCATTTTTACAAGAGATGATAAAGGAAGGAAGACTTAATACTAAGCCAACACCGATCGCTCCCTTTGTAGTATCACCAATAAATTTTCTTCTACTGTATGTATTTATAGAAGTACTGCTTTCAGATAGGTTGTATTCCTTAACCTCCTGATTTAAGTTTTCGATTAATTTTCTTAAAAAGTTGCTTTTTGCTTTTCTCATGATTTATCTTTTATGAATCGTTAAAAACATCTCCAACACTAGTTAGGTGAGGATTGGGAATATTATTGAGGTTTTGTATTTAAATCTTCTTAAAACTTCTATTTGGAGAAATAAATCTCATTTTTCTTTAGTATTCCTTGTCTTTTACTACAGTCATTTCTCGTGCTTCGCGAGAGTAAAGATCTCACTTTAAAATTGCAGGAAAGTTTGTAGTGTCCTCTTTCATAAAGATATATAATTATGAAAGTACAAATTATTTTGGAATTGGGGTCAAAAAATATTTTTTTGATGGGCAGAGTTTAATACTGCATTTATAATTTATAAATATCCTCAAAGGTTTTAAGGGATTCATCAAGGGTATATGTAGTCTTGATATAGCGTAACTCGTTATTCATAAACTTACATTACTGATTTCCTATTATTCTTTTAGCAATTACATTTGCAGAAGAAACAGCACCTTCCATATAGCCAGGAAACTCTGAAGCCGATTCAGCGCTGGAAATCAAAAGCCTATCGTTAAAAAAAGACTGATTAAAAAGTGGGTTACCATTATTTTGATGTGGAGAGAGTGAGATATCTGTCGCTTCAAAGGTGTTCTCTTCGTCGCTCCAGATACATTCCTTATAGTCGATAAAATCCTCAGCTTTCCTTCCAAAAACAGTTTTTATCTGATTAATAACAGTCAGGCGTCTTTCTTCATAATTGAGACTCTTAAAGGCTGGATTTATAAACCCACAGAGAGCGTACTTGGATCTTTCACGATTACAATGGTCATATAGCTCTGTAATTGGTCCGGTGTTGCTAAAGAGGGCGCCAGACCGGTTTTCTTGCTGCCAAAAAGGTTGTTTATAGGTCAACGCAATCTTAACGGAATCTTCCATCCAAGTGTGTGTTTGCTTTGCGATGTCTATCAGGCTATTTGGTACTGAAGGCTCAAATAAGATTTTTTTTGCCCACAATTTAGGAGGAATGGCCAAGATGACTTTACTACCTCCAAAAGTTTCATTGGTGATTACTTGAACCGCATTTTCGTGGAATTTAATTTGTGTTACTGTTTGATTAAGTAGCACATCTTTTGCGTCCAATTTTTGGTACAATGTGTTTATAAGATTTGATGTGCCACCAGAAATTCTGTAACTGGGAGGTTGACTTGGGATTTGTATAGATTGTGCTGGGGAAGTGGAGAAGGGCTGAAAGAATACGGTGCCATCCATATACTGTTTGAAATATTCAATATCTAATTCCTCTAAGAGTGCGATTAGAGACTTATGTTGATTACCAAACCATGTTGCGCCCATTTCAACAGGTGTATTGTTGGTTAAATACACAGTATTAATCCTTCCACCAATTCTAGATCTAGCTTCTAAGATTTTAAATGGGATAGCCTTTTGTTTTAGACGGTAAGCTGTTAGGAGACCTGATAAACCAGCTCCAATTATTATGGTATGATCCATTTATATATTAATTACCCTATATCTACCATTTTTTTGTATCAGGTATTAATACCATTATAGCTTTTGGCACATTGGAGCAAGAGAATAATCCAGTGGCCATAATTAATAGTATTATTATGTAAGTTAACTTTCTTGTCTTCCATTTCGCAAAATGGATATTACTTAAAGATTCTAAAATTCAATACAAATTTCTTTGTTTGAATCAGAGTGCGCCAGTCTATGAATAAAAGACCGAAAATGAGTAGGAACCCTAAAAAGAGACTTGCTAAGGATTGCCAAGATAAAGCGTTGTCAATTAGACTTTGAGTATTTTCTGAGGCATATTTTCCAGCGTGTAAAGCAATAGCGTCACTTGTAAATTTACCAATAAGAAATCCTGGAATGATATATATGGCTGGAATTTTTGAAATGCCAGCTCCTAGAAAGAGTGGAGTGGTGGGAAGTGGTAATAATGAATAAGCAAGAACAACCATCTGGCCTTTCCATTTGTTCTCCTTCATTTTTCCTCCTAGGAACTCGATATCTTGATTTTTTGACACTTTTAAATACTTTTCCCCTATTAATGGTGCATATAAAAGTAGCGTATATCTACCCAAAATAGAGCCGATTACTCCTATTACAATAACCATCCACACGTCTAACCCAAAAATGATTTGAAAAAACATCATTATGGTAAATGCAGGAGGGAATGGAAATGGCACTAAGTCAAATAATAGCGCACCTAAGAAAACTAATGCATACTGCCACCACATTCTTTGAAGTTTTTAATTAATAAATTTTATTTTTTCGGTGATAGCCAACTCCATTATTATGGCTCACTATGGAAAATTAATATAGAATTTTTCGCTTCTAGTCGAAAGATAGTGATTTGCACTTAACAATTTTAATAATAGAATTTTGAATATCAATTGGCGAATATACTCGAGTTTTTTTATGTTGATCTACTGGACGGTCGAATATTGACTTAAAAAATGGGTATTTCCATTTAAATTTGAAATAATCATTTCTGGCATACTTGAAGAATGTCTTTTTATACCAATAGAGATCAGTCTTTTCATACTATTGGTAATGTCTAGTGCATATAGTTTTTATTTTCTTTTTTTAATTAGATATGCTAAAATATCATAATCATACCTGAGATACTCAAGAGGAGTATTAATGATCTTTGAAATAATCTTTCTTCGATTTTCATAAAAGTTCGCTTTCCTAAAAACTGGGCGAAGAGAAATATGGGAAAGACGAGTATGGTCATTTTTAAATGTCCGAAATTTAATATTCCGCTAACCGCTAGCGCTGGGACCCGGGTTATTGTCACAAGTCCCAATACCCCTATCATAGTAGCTCTAAATGCTTTAATATTCTTAACGGTGTTTTCTACACAGATAACGTACAAAGGTCCACCTGTTGAAAATATCCCCGAAAAAAATCCGGCCATAACTCCGAAACCTATGACTCCAGTTTTATTAAGTTTTATCTTCCTTTTGCCAAATGAAATATATAACACATACAGTAGTATAAATATCCCTAGTCCTCTTTTTAAGATTATTGGTTTTGTATAAGTAAGTACTGCGATTCCTATAATGACTCCTATTATGGATGCAAAAGCTAGCTGGAGAATAATTTTTTTATCAATGTTTCGCCATTCTTTTGAAATGAGAAAAATACTGGAAAACAAATAGAAAATAGAGATATAGGCAATGGCGTCAGGCAGATCCATTTTAAGGAGCAAAATAGGGAGAGCCATTAAAGACCCTGCAAATCCAATCACGGTTTGGACATAAAACCCGACAAATATTCCTATTGCGAGTATTGAAAAGATTTCTACGGACATTTTAAAATAGTATTTTTATATAATATAAAATTACAAGGCATACGTCACTTGGCTAAATTGATTAAATGTCATAGATATAATATATCCAAATAAAGAATGTATTTTTGGGTTAAAACAATTGAATCAATGGTTAGTGATATTGATATCGAGATAATCGACTTATTAAAAAAGAATTCTAGAGTTTCTTTTGCTGAAATAGGAAGAAAAATAGCTCTTTCTCCATCCTCGGTTCGTGAACGAGTTCAGAAACTGGAAGATTTAGGAGTGATAAAATCTTATAGTGTGCAATTAAACCAGGCGCTATTAGGCAATGGATTGGAAGTATTTATCTTATTAAAAATCTTTGATGGGAAGCTAAAATATATATTATCAGAAATCAATCATTTCCCTGAAGTTCAGGAGGTGTATAGAATAACAGGTCCTTATAACATTCACCTGCGGGTTGTGCTTCGCAATCAATTACACCTACAGCAATTTATAGACAAACTTATTAAATACGGGAGCCCTACAACCCTGCTCATACTTTCTGAAATCGAGAAAAGCTAATTAATGCAACAGTTTCTCACCTAAGTATGCATTGTATAAATTCAAGTTTATTTGGTGGGTTAGGCATTCAAATTCTCTGAATTTTCAAGTTAAGTTCAGCCTATTCAGTACTTTCATTTTGATTTTTATAACATTCTCCACATTGTGTAAAGACATCGTAAGTGTGATTTAATATATCCTCTAACTTTTATCAAAAGCCATAAAGATAAACTCGGGAGGAATGTTTCTATAAGAAAAATATCTTTTTAACTATTGAAAATACTTTCGAATACCGATAAATACAAAAACCATAACAGTATAAACTAAAAAGAAAGGTAGAATAAAGGCTTTTAAGCCTAATACGAGCATAGCTGCAATAATGAGCAATTGGAAGCCCAAACCAAAGGTAGAAACGCATGTCATAAACCAGTTTGGCCATACCTGCCCTTTATGAGCCTTGTTATCTAGGGTATAAATAATTTTATCAAAAGCACTATATAACAATTTGTACAGACTAAAAAGTATATTAACGTGCTTTTGTTTTTCACCTGTTAACGCCTTTGGTATTTTGTTTTCAAATACACGACTAGTGGTATCGCCATTAAATTTATTTCTTAAAATAACATAGTAGTAGTTGTACAGTGTGCCTTGTAATTGCAATCCTAGGAATGCTAAAATACATATCCAAATGCTAGTGCCAGTAATATACCATATCGAAATAAAAAAGAAAGCATTTAATATAATATCTGCAACAGAATCTAAATATCGACCAGTATAGGATGGTCTTTGTCTTTCACGTGCTAATTCCCCATCTGCAGCATCTAAAATAGACTTGAGAATTAAAAAGAATGCCGCTATCCAATAATCACCTTGAACAATATAATAAACTGCTATGAGTCCTGATATTATAAAGCTAATAGTGACATGAATAGGAGTGATGGCAGTATTCTTTAAAGATTGAGCGATGATTTTAGCTAAAGGCCTTCCATAGTCTGAAAGATCAATAAATTTATGCTCTTTTGGTAATTTGGACATTTAATGAAATAGAAAGCTGTATTGTGGAATATACTAATTTCTTTTGTGCAAATATACAGTTAATGATAGATTAAGAGTGGGAATCATATAGAGAAACAGGGGCCGATTGGTTGCTTTTTATGAAATTGTATGTAGTTTTTTTCGTTTGACTCGAAATTTCCCTGCAATGCAGTTGATTAAATGGGAACCCATAAACCACTGAAAATATTGGAATTGATTTAACTAGATTTCTTTTTAAGCAGGAAGCCATTATTTATTTATTTATAAGAAACTCCATTTTAATTGGATCGATTGAATTGAAAACCAATTCCTATAGAAGCTCGAATTTTGTTAGCACCATTAACCCAAGATACGTCGAAGATGATCGGTCCTAAAATGGATTTATAACCTAAGGTAACACCTGAAGAAAAAAGAAAACTAGTTTTATTTGCATCTTCCCATTTCCCTTTTGCTGTAAAAGCATGACTTACATATTCATTAAAATCCATAAAACCCACTGTGGAAATATCAACATGTGGAATGACGTATAATTTTGATTTGAAATTATACTGCAACCCAAGATCGAGCATCATAAATTGGGTAACCGTAAGCTCATTTTCATTGAGTCCTGGAACCATAAAACTTTCACTTCTTGGGGCTAATTGACTACCACCAAGAAAATATTTGGCTCCCACTCCATAATCTGTGAAAGAAACATCGTTTTCATTCTCCCCATCCAATACTATAAAATTTCCTGAAGCTCCAATAATGGCTGACATAGCATTATTAAAGAGAAAACGTTTTTCGTAATTGACACCAAATTTGGTATAACCAGTAGTCGAACCTTTTTCAGGTGGCAAATTAACATCAGCAAATTGAACATCAATATCATTAAATAGCGATCTTCCGATATTGGCTTTAAGGATCACCCCTTTGGTAGGAAAGAACACTTCATTTAAAGTATTATATACATAATGCGTATTCATTTGGACAGTGTTTAAATCATAGGTTCTAAGTCCAAAAACATTCGTATTGAGATCAGGATCTACATTGGGTTTTAAATGTGTGTTTTGATATTTTAGACCTAGACCTACATAGCTGGTCAATGAATTGATATTCCTATTAACTTGATTGTCAAATTCGAAATAGCGGTAGTTAAGATCATTAATCCTTTGGCCATCAATAAAATTCTGTAGTTTTAAACGTTCGCCAAAAGCTTCAGTTCGCCACCAATAGTCTCTTTCACTTCCAAAATTTTTCTGATGCTGCACTCTAAATCTTGGTTGTTGAGCAATATCAAGGGTTACTAATGTACGAGACGCTGCGCCAATAATATTTCTTCCTGTATAATTGATAATAACGCCAACGCCATGATAATCATCGTAATGCAATGAAGCTTTTACTTCATGTTTTGAACGTTCAAAACCATTGAGTTGGATTCCCAATTTGTTATTATTAATGAAAGGTTCAAATGTAATCTGACTAAAAATCGTGGTTCCCATTGCTCTATTGACCCCATCAACAATATTTTGTCTAGAGTATAGTGTATTGGTTTTAATATTGGTACGTGCCTTAACAAGAGCAAGATTAGTTTTACTAATATTATTATAAACAATGGTATCCAATATAATCCTGTCTTCCATCTTTGGCAGCTGGACGGTTTTTTGATTATATTTCTTTAGGAGTTCTGACAAGGCGACCAAAGCAGGAAGGTTGTCGGCGACAGCCAATTTACCTTCTTGGTAAATTTGTTCACTTTTTTGAAAATCGCTAGTAGAAAAAGTTAAGTATTTAGTATGATCTATCAAGATATTGCAAAGTGCACGATTCATGGGCTCTTTAAGATGACTGCTCAACATTCCTGCCTGAAATAATAATGAGGATAAATTATCAAGCTTTTCCGTGGTCACCATTCCCCCCCCAACATCACTCCCAATAATAATATCAGCCCCTAATTTCTTAGCAACATCTACCGGAAAATTATTGAGAATACCACCATCAACCAGCAAGGTCTCTTTATAAGGGATAGCTGAAAATACACCTGGGATAGACATACTTGCACGCATGGCAAAGGCCAGCGAACCACTATCTAAAACAACCTCTTTTCCATTGACAATATCCGTAGCCATAGCCCTATATGGGATAGGGAGCTTATCGAAATCAGTGATATTATAAATAGGAAAGGTCAATGTTGATATAAATTCCCGCAAGTTTTGATCATTGAGCAAAAACGAACCTACTTTGATATCTCCTTTAACCCAATCCAACTCCACCAAATAGCGTTTGAATTCGGTTTTTTCCTCAACACTTACGTTTTCAAATGAAACGTGTCCTCCCATAAGCTTTTCCCAATTCACTTCTTTTGTGATCTTAGCAATACTATCACCAGAATAGCCGGATGCATAAAGTCCACCCACAACGCTTCCCATACTATTTCCCACAATCAGATCAGGCACAATTCCCAAAGAATCAAGTGCCTGCAATGCTGGGATATGTGCCAAACCTTTCGCACCACCTCCACTCAGTACTAAAACCACTTTGGGCTTTTTATCCTGAGCAAAACCTTGAAGCGATAAAACCAAGAACAAGCCTAGTAATAAATAGCGATGGAAATTTTTTAAAAGGAGGCCATTTTGCATAGGATATTTTATTTGTGGTAATAATCAAATAATAAGTTGTTCAAAAAGTTAATTGTGTATTACCGAAATTAAAACCTCTCATTTTCCTTTTCAGTAATGAATATTAGGTAAGCTAAATGTAGCCATATTTAACATACGATGTACATGCCCGGCAAGGCTATCCTTTACTTACCGAAAGATAAATGATTAATCTAGAAGGAGCAGATCCCAAATGAGCAGTGTTAAGCCTTTAGCTATCGCTTAGAGCAGTCATTCTGAGTTATTTGTACGCCGACAAGGTTATTTCTGCATCGATAGGAATAAAGATATTTCGAGCATTGACTGTGTCGAATATTCGATTTGATGAAAACTGTTAAAATAAAATAATGAGTAAAGTGGAACAATAAAACTCATTACTAATGAATCGTAACCTAAATACAGTTTGTCTCAAAATTACTGCGGAAAGCTCCATTTGAGTTGTCCTTAGATTTTCGCAGTGTAAATAATTTAAGATTTGCACTCCTTTTCTATTCAGGGGTGGAGCTGTCTACTTGATCGCAATGTGTTTTTATATTTCTTATACCTTCATATATCACTATGCTAACAGCATTAGCTAAGTTTAAACTTCGAATATGAGTACTGTAAATTGGTATATTATATACTATATTTGAATTTTCTGTTACTATGTGTTTAGGTAAGCCAATTGATTCTTTTCCAAAAATCAGAAACAAGTCGTCTTTGTAGTTAATTGAGCAGTAATCTTGAGTCCCATGACTCGAGAGGTATGCAAAATTTTTATCTTTATTCTTTGAGAAAAAGTCATCAAGATCCTCATAAATGAAGAGAGAAACATGTTTCCAATAATCCAATCCGGCTCTTTTTAATCTCGTATCACTTAATTCGAAACCAAATGGTTTTACTAGATGTAATTTTGATCCAGACGCCAAACTTAATCGACCGATATTTCCTGTATTCATAGGTATCTCTGGTTCAATTAATACGATATTAAATCCCATTTTTTTAATGTTTTAAATGGTTTATGAGTTATATCTTATCTATAGTAACGCAAAACCCCTTGATTAGAACTTTGTATTACTAAATCTCTTGTAGAAGAATTGTTTCTTCGTTCTTATTTTTTGGCAATAATACTTGAAGTAAAATCGCAATTCCCATCACTAAAGCACAACCCACCAAGTTCAGCCATAAATAAGGCATCAAGTCAATATACCAAATATAGATAATTATGACCTGTGTGATTAATGCTGCGATAAATACGGCCTTGCTTCGCACGTATTTAATGAAAAACGCCAGTAGAAATATACCTAGGACATTTCCGTAGAAAATAGAACCTATAATATTCACTAATTGAATAAGGTTGTCAAATAAGTTTGCCGTGCACGCCACACCTATAGCGATAAGACCCCACAAAAGTGTAAACCCACGCGAGGCAGCAACATAATGTTTTTCACGCTTTCCTGGAACGTTTCTTTTATAAAGGTCAATAGTGGTTGTACTGCCCAAAGCGTTCAGTTCTGACGCGGTAGATGACATTGCAGCACTTAATATTACCGCTAACAACAGCCCAATAAGTCCTCGTGGTAGATTGGTTAAAATAAAATGGATGAATACGTAGTCCTTATCATTGGTTTCCGCATTGGGATTTGCTTTTTTGATTACAGCAATGGACTGCTCCCGTAATTGTTCCTCACCTTTATTTAAATTTTTTATTTCAGCAGCATAGGTTTGTCTCTCAATTTCTGATTGTGCTTTGGAGTAGTCTATTTGTGTTGCTGCAAGTTTGTGATCAATTGCCTCTTTCTTTACTTCCAAGGCATCATATTCCGAAGCGTATTGAGATTTCTTTACATCTTTAACAGCTGTGGGATTAAAATGAAGAGGAGAAGGGTTGAATTGATAAAACACAAAAACCATAACCCCTACCAGAAGTATGAAGAACTGCATTGGAACTTTCAGTAAACCGTTCATTATTAGTCCCATTTGGCTTTGCTTAACAGATCTGCCTGAAAGATAACGCTGTACTTGACTTTGGTCTGTACCAAAATAGGAGAGGGCCAGAAAGGTACCACCGATTATTCCACTCCAGAAAGTGTATCGATTATCAAAGTCAAATGAAAAATCCAGTATGTCCATCTTCCCATTAGCGCCTGCAATCTCAAGGGCTTTGGTAAAAGTAATATCTAGAGGTAAATAGTTTAGGATTAAAAGAAATGCGATCAGCATTCCGAAGAAAATAACAGCCATTTGCTGTTTTTGAGTAACGCTTACTGCTTTTGTTCCTCCACTTACGGTGTATATAATTACCAGTAGACCAATGATTATATTCAAATAAATCAAATTCCATCCTAAAACGGCAGAGAGAATGATCGAAGGTGCAAAAATGGTAATCCCACAAGCCAGTCCTCGTTGAATTAAAAAGAGGATGGCAGTCAAGGTTCGCGTTTTTTTATCGAAACGAGTCTCAAGATATTCGTAAGCGGTATAAACTTTTAATCGGTGATAAATGGGAATAAAAACCAAACAAATAATCACCATAGCAATGGGAAGACCAAAGTAAAATTGAACAAAACCCATTCCATCGTGAAATGCCTGTCCAGGCGTTGAAAGGAAGGTAATCGCACTGGCTTGGGTAGCCATTACGCTTAAACCAATGGTCCACCAGTGTGCCGTATTGCCACCTTTTAAATAATCTTCAACATCTCTTTGTTGCCGAGATTTCCAAGTACCATAGACTACAATAAAAAGAAGGGTTCCTAATAAAACAATCCAGTCTATCTGCTGCATTTAAGTGAAGTTTTGCATTATTAAATAAAACAGATAAATATAAACCGCATTGATTAAGAGCACTAAAGTGAAGCTCCATTTCCAAACAAATTTTTGTGATTCTTGGTTCATAGTATTTTTGTTTTTTCATTGACCTACTGCGATTCTTTGTGAAGCTCCGCACAATGGCCATTTACAAAGTCACAAGGACTAATCCATATTATTCGAAATCAATTCCCCACAGACAGCATATTCGCAAAGAGACGATACGCTCCAGGAACTCCTGCAGGCAATTCTCGAAAAAAGCTCAATCCCGTATAAATATAATACCCTTTTCCATATTTGGCCATAAGCAAAGATCCTTTTGTTTGCTTCTCACCTTTATCGTGCATTCCTATTATAGGAGTGAATTCCTTTGCCCATTCACTCGGAAAATACAGTCCGCGCTCCTGAACCCAACCTTCAAAATCTTTTTGTGTGATTTTATTGGGCGTGTTTAACAGTACATTTTCTGGTGATAGCATTTTAACTTTCGAAAACTCATCAGTTACCCGGTCACGGGAAAGCTTTAGTGAATAAGGTGCGATATTTTCGGTTACTAAGGCGTGATTTGTATTGTACTGCACAATCATTGTCCCTCCATTTTCAACGTACTTATTGAGAATGGGTTGTACAAAAGCTAACTGAGAAACGATATTATAAGCACGAATTCCCACGACTATAGCATCGAAGCTTTCAAGACTTTTTTCTGAAATATTAGAAGGGTCAATAGTTGTTACTGAATATCCTATTTGTTTTAAACTTTCCGGAATTGCATCGCCAGCCCCATTTATATAACCAATGTTTTCTCCTTTTTTTAGAATATCAATCTTCGCAACCTTAGCCTCCGAAGGAAATAAAACACTTTGATATGGAATATGTTCATAATCAATGGTGATCAGTTCCTTGTCAAATACTTGTCCATTTGCCTTAATACTAGCCTTCAAATATCCTTCACTTTGATTATTAGGCGGAGTTACTGTAAAATTATAAGTTTCTGTCTGACCTTTTCTCTCAAGCTGAAATACCTGTTCTACAGGCTCCACTTTCCATCCTTCTGGATATTGCAAGCTCACAGTTCCCGAAATATTTTCTTTACCAGCTCTGACTATTACCGGAACAGTTTCCGCCGCGTTGCTGGCGAAAATCAATACCTTATCTGGAATTGAAGCCGTAACCTCAGGTAGAACCTCCAACGGACGGTAAACTTCGCCTTTTACAGGATCATTGAACTTGTAGATAATTTCTTTTGTAAATGGAATAGTTTCTTTCCCAATCTGAAGTTCAAAAACAAGTTGCTCCAAGACAGGTGTTTCGGGCAGGCCGATAAGTTTTTCGGGCGCTACATACATTCCCACACTTCCCTTTTCATTAAGCCAATAAGGCGAGGAATATTTTGGATTGTGGTTTCCAGAATTTGTGGTTATTTCAAACTTCTTGTCCCCATTAAAAGACAGTGCTTCGGAATTGCTCCATAAAACACTCCCGTTGGATGCTTTTATAGTTTGTAAAACAACTTCCCCTTTACCGCGATTTATTGCTTCAATATTTACTTTAAAATCTGTATTTGGGTTAACCGAATTTTCTGCGGCTACAGCCTCAATAAAAATCCCGCCACAGTCTAAAATAAGCTGTTTTAGTTGTCTAAGTTTTATTTCGCGCCAATATCTATCTTTTAAATTTGATACCAAGGGGTAGGCTTTCAAAAGCTGCGGTAGCATCTCTGATGGATTTTTATAATTGAAATTATCTTCTAACTGATTTAAGATTCCACCAATTTCATTTCCACCTTCAAGTCTTGACCATTTGGTATTTATGCCTTCAAAAAGATTATTATCCACTGGTTTCGAACCTCTCAATAGTTCTAAATATTCAGTTTCTGTTCCGCGCGATCCCGTACTTCCGAAACCTTGTGATTTGTGCATACTTCGGCTTAAAGAAGCTATTTCACCATTGGAAAGTCCCAGAGCAGGGAAGTAGTTACCAGTTTCCACCGAAACGTGTTTGCTCTTGTCCGCCTTGTCAAATTTTTCCTGACTACCGTAGAACCACCACGAAGTATTGAAAAATAGTCGCTGTGGTTTCCAAGTACCATATTCAGCTGCAGATTTTGGAAATTTCGAAGCATTATCTGCCATGTCAAATGCTTCAACACTCAACATTGCCGAAGCTGTATGATGTCCGTGTGTACTGCCGGGACTACGGTGATCGAAACGATTTATAATTATATCTGGTCTAAATTTTCTAATGGTCATCACGACATCGCTTAGTACTTCATCTTTTGTCCAAAAGTCAAATGTCTCATCAGGATTTTTGCTGTATCCAAAATCGTTGGCACGTGTAAAAAATTGCTGCCCGCCATCAGTTCTTCGCGCCATAAGTAGTTCTTGGGTACGAATGACACCCAAAAGTTCCCGTAATTCGGGTCCAATCAGGTTTTGTCCGCCATCACCTCGCGTGATTGAAAGATAGGCGGTATTGGCGTGAACGTCATTTACCAAATAGGAAATAAGCCGAGTATTCTCATCATCAGGATGTGCCGCTAGATAAAGTGCCGACCCAACAAAATTAAGTTTTTGAAGAGAGTGATAAAGTTCTGAAGCATTAGGTTTTTGTGGAGTTTGGGTAGTGGCAACTATTGTGAAAAGTAAAAATAGAAGTCTTGAAAATAAGTTTTTCATAGAATTTTAGTGCTGATTTATTCGAAACCTTCCAAAGGTACTTATTTGGAAAAAATTAATCGTGTGGAAGCTTCGTCTTATTTTTATCATCTTCTATTTGGTGTTGGTGTTCGAAAAATTCGTCAGCTTTCATAATGGTTACTCCTTTTTGGAGCATCATACTATTAGGATAGGTTATTATCTCATTATTATTGGTGTGGAGAATAATGTGGAAGGTTTTAATATCCTCGATAAGGCCTTCTAAGGGCGCCTCTTTGTCGTGTATCTTTATGTAATCGCCTATCTTATATGGAAAGGTAAAAAACATAATAACCCCGCTGGTAATATTGCTTAATATAGACCATTGGGCAAAAAAAGCAATCCCAATAACAGCAAAAATGGAAGACATAAAAAGTCCCAAGTTTTTGAAGTCTAGCCCCCAAATAACAATCAAGCCTATGACAATCAAAAAGAAAACAACAAAATCCACATGCTTCATTATTAGTCCTGTGCGATGCTCCAAACGTTCAATCTTACGAGCGAAATTACGAACTGTCTTTTTCAGAATGGCTCTCAATAAGAATAGAACAAACAGAAGTATAGCAGATTCAATTAGCTCTGGATAAAAGGGTTTTAAATCTAGCATAGTTTTTATTTTAATCCCAAAGAATCCCGAAGATGTGTAAATTCATTCCGGCTTTGGTTCCAATAATCAGTTCGTATTGTTTTTAATTTAGTTGCGGTAGTTCTCAATCTTAAAGTATCGTTTTGAGATGCAGCATTAACTTCTTCCCACTTTTCAATTTCATAGGGAAAGGTACTTTTGAAGAATAAAATCAATTGTCTTTGTAAGTTGCTATAAATCAAAGTATAAACAGTGATAGAATCTCCTTGCTTTAAACTCGCAAAGGCATTTTGTTCCTTTATTTCTTTATGATGAAGCCTCAAATATTCAAAAGAAGGTATAATCATCAAATCACCTGTTGGTAATTCTTCAGGATTTATTCTAATTAAATTCCAAAGTTCATTTTCCAGCCATGTCTTTTTCAACGAAAGCTTTTGGTCAGCCTCTCCTTCAAAATAAGAATGTGATTCAATTTCAAACTCCTTACTATTGTTGAGCTGCATATACATCTGTCCACACCATTCCTGTACGCTATTGCTCACTTTTAGGGCGTGAGTCTTATTGGTAACAGGACTGAACGTACTGGTCATTATGTAATAAGGATAAATACCAGTTTTGAAATTTTTCATCTGGTTTAGTTTTAACACTGAAACATTCTTATCTGAAGCATTATTGGCTTTAACCTGCACGTCTGGGATAAAATCCTCAGTAACAAAAATATTTACCGCACTACCTTCTCGAAGTTCGCCGTAACGTTCCTGTATCAATGAATAGGATGTGATTTCGGCATTTCCTGTGTACCAATATTCTTTAAACTGATTTGATAAAGTTCTAGATACTGCAATTTCCGCTTCCTTTTTTTTAAGAATAGGTGGCAGGCTATTCTTTTCTTCATAAGAATTACAGCCTGTGAAGACAATCAAAATACTGAGAAAAGTAAGAAATTTAAAGGAGATCATTTTACGGAAGGATTTGATGTAAAAATACCAAAAATTCAATAGCTTGCAATCTCGCTTAGCGTTTTATAAACAAGTCGAGTCGGAAGGCCCATCACATTAAAATAACACCCATCTATCTTTTCAATACCAATAAACCCAATCCATTCTTGTATTCCGTAACTACCAGCTTTATCAAAAGGTTTATAGTTATTTATATAATATTCAATTTCCTCATCAGATAGTGTTTTAAACCAGACTTTGGTAACATCGTGCACGATTGTCTGAAATTTCTTTGAAGTAAAACAAACGGAAGTAATAACCTCGTGCATTTGCCCACTTAACTCTTGGAGCATTTGTTTTGCCTCTTCAAAATCTACAGGCTTTCCCAAGGCTTTTTCATTTTTCCAAACTATAGTATCACTGGTAATGAGAATGTCACTTACTTTTAAGTCTATAAAAATCGATGCTTTAAGCTTGGATAGATAATCTGTTATTTCACAGTGATTTAGGCGTAGATCATAAACTTCATCGACAGTTTTTACATCAATAGTAAAATCCAGATTCATTTCCCTAAAAAAAGCCTGTCTTCTCGGCGATCCAGAAGCAAGGATGATATTGTAATCTTTTAATTTTTCTTTTAACATATAATAATTTAAAGTTTCCTGCACAATCCTGTGGCCTTATGCGAAACTCTGTTTAATAGGCTCCGCACGATCAAATCAAACCTATGGAACAAATCCCTAAGAACATAATAATTTTTAAAATCACTGAAAGAACAGCGTAATCCTTCTGTGTTTTCGCATCCCAAGCCTTTATGCAGAAATAGAGTAGTGGTCCAATAACTGCAAAAAGGAAATATAGTATTAATACCTGATGATCATATAAATTTTGATACATATAAAAAACAACTCCCAAAACCGTAAAAATCCCAAAGAGAAATACTATCGTCACTGTTCTTTTCCTACCTATTGAAATAGGCAAGGTATTCATTCCCCCTTTTTTATCCCCATTAACATCCTGCAGATCTTTCACGATTTCACGAATGAGATTGATAACAAATGCAAACAACGCATAGTTTAATACAATCTTAAAAACAGCCGATTGCGAAGGGAGGTTCTCAGCACTAATCGCAGGAAGCAAATCGAAGAGGCCGACAATCACCAAGCTCATCGCTACTAAAGCCGAAATCAAAAGATTACCAACTAAAAAAATCCCCTTCAAAAAAGAAGAATACAAATAAAGCAATCCTGAGAAAACAACAAATAGTGCTGCAAATCCAGGCTTCCCAATCCTATTTGAAAGATAAAACCCAATTGCTACGCCAACAATACTTAAACCAATATACAGCCCATTTGCGGTACGCTCCGAAATCTTTTTGCCGATCAAGACCTTTTTCGGCTTATTTATCCTGTCAATCTCCACGTCGTATATATCGTTGATGATATTTCCAGCTGCAGCTATGCATAAGGTAGCAATAACAAGAAGCAGAAAATCGATTGTAGTTAAGGTAACGTCAACTTCGAAAGTTTGGAAGAGTCCATACTTAATAAAAACCTGAACCAAGGCGATAAACAGTAGGTTTTGATAACGGATGAGGTTTAAAAAGTTCAAATTTTCGAGTTTCAGGTTTTAGATTTCGAGTTCAATTTAATCATAATTCGCACTGACTCTATCGGTAAGCATCCATTTCCCTTGTACTTTCAAAACTTGTTCAATCACCTCGCGAACGCAACCTTTCCCGCCTTTTTTATGTGAGACGTATTTTGAAATAGATTTTATTTCCGGTACAGCATCCTGCGGACAAGTAGGTAGGCCCACTTCTTGCATAATATGATAATCTGGTAAATCATCTCCCATATAAAGGACGTTTTCACGTTTGATGCTATTTGTGCTTAAGTAATTTTCTAAGATCTCCCTTTTATTATGAGCGCCCAAGAAAATATCTTTAACCCCCAAGTTTTGAAGTCTAATCCGAACTCCCTCATTTGTGCCTCCAGAGATTACACAGATATTATATCCACGTTCAACGGCAGTTTTTAGACCATAGCCGTCTTTTACGTTCATAGTACGGAACATTTCGCCTAGGGTGTTTACATTTATAGTGCCGTCAGTTAAAACACCATCTACGTCAAAAATAAACGTGCTTATATTTTTAAGATATTCTTTGTAGCTCATACTTATATATAATTATGGTACTTATTTTTTAATATTTCTAATTTCTTTCGTAAACAGCTCATAGAACTTTGCATGCGGACTCCCTACTAACAAATGTAGATGTTTTTCAATAGTTTTAATATCGTTCCGTATAGCAGGTCCTGTCTGAGCTTCTTCTGGAGAGAGTGTTTCAATCTTTGACGCAGTTTCCATAATCAAAGGTTTTAACAAATCAAAAGGTAGATCTTCTTCCTTTAAGATCTCGCTACCAATTCGGTATAAATAATTAGTAAAATTATTAACAAAAACTGCTGCCATATGAAGCTTCGCCCTTTTTCCTGAAGGAATTTCGATTACGTTTTTTGAAATACTTTGGCCTAAATTTCGCAGTAATTCTAAATCGGCATCGTTTTCCGCTTCAATACAAATCGGAATATCCTTAAAATCAACTGCTCTTTGTTTTGAGAAGGATTGTAAAGGATAAAAAACTCCACGTCTGTTCTTATTGGAAAGTGCGTCAATCGAAACCCCACCAGAAGTGTGGACTATCAGCTTGTTTTGAAACGCTAAGCTCTCTGAAAATGCAGAAATGGCATCATCTGGAATCCCTATTATATAAAGGTCTGCTTCTACAATTTCGGAGATATTATCCGTAAAAGGAATATCTTCAAAAGGCGAGATCATCTTAATGTAATTTCGATTGAAAACTTGTTTTACACTAACTCCGCTTTGTTTATGCAAAGTCCCAAACAATTGGCTATTTACATTCCCAAAGCCTAAAAAAACTACTTTTATCATTATACAAAGTTAGTGTTAACAGTTTTATATTTCAAAAGATAGGTAATGAATTGGGTTCTAGATTTTGTTCAACATTGATAGGAAAGTGAACAAAGAATATAGAATAAAGACTCGCCAAACTGTCGATATCCTTTTGTTCTTTTCTCTTAAACCTTCACCGAAATACCTTCCTATTAATAATTTTCAACTCCCCATCTAGCTCCAATTGTTTAATCGCTCTTATTACCGTTTCAACACGTTGACCAGTTAAATCTGCAATTTGTTGGCGCGTTAGTTCTACTTGAAAAAGCTCTTTGGAACCATATTTTCGTTTTAAAAAATCAATTAAAGCTAGAATGCGATGTTCTGGCGGATGTACTGAAATCTCCTTTAAGATAGTCGCCTTGTAGTAAAGTCTTCTGGCAAGCGCCTTTGTAAACTTTAAATTTACTTCGGGATTTTGGGTGAGCAACTCGAATAACTTCGTTTTAGTCAATTTGAAGAGTTGGGTTGGTTTTACAGTTGCTGCTGAAGCGGGATACTTAAAATCCCCAAGCAATGGAGGTTCGCCAAAGCTTTCGCCATCATAAAAGATTCCTTGTACGAATTCTTTTCCATTATCATTGATATTATACATTTTAACCTCACCAGATTTAATCTGAAAATAGAAATCTGCGCGTTTCTTTTCTGATAGAATAACTTCTAAAGCATCCATATTTACGATGGTCGCTCCATAATCCAATAACAAATTCTTCTGGAATCATTACTTTATGATTTGCCTCATAAGATAAGGCCTAATGTGATTCGTAAATTTACACTATTAAATCAACATCTTAAACTAATGAAATGCCCGTCGCTCTTTTTTAAATCAATGGAAGATCAATGATGGACATTACATTTTTTTATAATAAAAATATCTTAAAAATGAAAGCACTTTCTTTTAAATCAATTCAGCATGAATTTGAGCACGATTATTATATGTACGTGCCACTAACCATTATTTTAAACAGTTGTATTGGTTCTATTGCAGCCATGACTGTTTTGGCACAGGGAACATCCTTAATCTCTTGTATAGAGCTAACTCTTTGTGTTTCTCTATGTATGGGATATAATGCAGCTTTGTTGGCAGGTTCAAATAGAAAATTTGCATTTCGATTATTGGTAGTGAGTTTGATAGCCAACTTGTTGTTGATTTTGATAACTTTGCTATAAAAAAAATGAGCAAAAAGCAAATTGAGTCTCGTGAAGACGTGTCCTTGTTAGTCAATACATTTTACGCTAAAGTAAGGAAAGACGAACTTCTCGGGCCCATATTCAATAGAATTATTATCGATTGGCCAACCCACTTAGAACTCTTGACGGACTTTTGGGAAACGAATCTTCTTTATAAACGGAAGTATTTTGGCAACCCTTTGCACGCACACGTTGAAGTAGATAAAAAATGTGGTAACACCATAAATGAACTTCATTTTGGCGTGTGGATTAATCTTTGGCTGGAAACTCTCAATGAGCTTTATGAAGGCGAAGTAGCACAAATTGCAATAAACCGTGCTAGAAATATGGGTACCTTTATTCATCTCAATATTTTCAATGCCAGAAAAGAAGAAGCTGAAAAATAATAAGCTCCCAATATGGTATCGAAAATAGGTAATAGACGATTTTAGTTTTTAATCTTGTCTAAAATCTCACGTCTCAAGTTTCAGGTCTTGAAGCCTTAACTCTTTTCTTTTCAGAGCATCATCAATTCTGCCAAATTCCAATTGTTACAATCGAGTTTTTAGTAGTCTAAATGATAGCAATTACGTATTTTTACGCCAAAATTTTCTGTAATGCAAAAAAAGATTGCCTCCGTTCTTTTCTCCACTCGTTTAACCGCTGTTTTGTTTCTTGTTTTCGCCATTGCAATGGCAGCAGGTACTTTTTTGGACGCTTCTTCGGAAACACCGCCAACTCCCTACACACGTGAACTAATTTATAATGCTTGGTGGTTTGAGGCCATCATGGCGCTTTTTATGATCAATTTTGTTGGGAATATCTTCCGCTACAATCTGCATAAACGTAAAATGTGGGCTTCCTTAATGCTGCATTTGGCGTTTATCCTTGTGATTATTGGTGCCTTCGTAACACGATATATAGGATTTGAAGGTATTATGCATATACGTGAAGGACAGACAGAAAATACCATTCTGTCTGAAGACACATATCTCGATGTGTTTATAGATGGTAATTATATGATTGATGGCGTTGCACAACGCAGAAAATTAAAACCGAAAAAACTACGTCTTTCGGAAAGGCTGAACAACAATTTCACCATTAAAACAAATTATAACGACCAGCCTGTAACTATTAAATTTAAAGAGTTTATAAAAGGGGCTAAGGACGGTTTAACTAAATCGGAAAATGGAGAAGAATACCTAAAAATAGTAGAATCCGGTGATGGCGAACGTCATGATCATTGGGTGAAAGTGGGCGAGGTTTCCAATATTCACAATATTCTTTTTGCAGTAAATAAATATACAGAAGGCGCTATTAACATTACGCATACGGAAGATGGAAAATACACGATTTCCAGTCCATTTGAAGGGAGCTATCTACGCATGGCAGACCAAGCGGAGGGCGAGGTGGTCGCTGATAGCGTTCAGCCTTTTGAGCTTCGATCGCTTTATAGAATGGGAGGTACTGCATTTGTGGTTCCAGAACCTATTACTAAGGGAGAATTTGGCGTCGTAAAAGTGGATAGGGGCGAACCTGCTAATCAAGACGCACTCGTCGTTGAGGTTTCTTCCAATAACGAGACCAAAATCGTTGGTCTTCTTGGAGGAAAAGGCTCAGCTCCAAGCCCAAAAGAAACTGAAATAGCAGGCTTGAAAGTGTATATGAGCTATGGCTCTGAAAGTATTGATCTTCCTTTCAGTATTACTCTAAATAAGTTTATTGCTGACAAATATCCTGGTACTGAAAAGGGATACTCTTCCTTTAAAAGTAAAGTGACCGTAATCAACGAGGATAAAACGCATTTGGATGCAGATATCTTTATGAACAATGTATTAGACCATGATGGCTATCGTTTTTTCCAATCAGGCTTTGACCCAGACGAAGGTGGGACCATTCTCTCTGTAAATCACGACTGGTGGGGAACTTGGATTACTTATATCGGTTATTTCTTTTTGTATTTAGGATTGATGGCAATTCTTGTAAGTAAGCACAGTCGCTTTGGCAAGTTGGAAATTATGTTAAGCCGTATTAAAAAGAAGAAGAAAAATATGATTACCGTCTTGGTGCTGTTGCTATCTTTTTCAGGTTTTGCACAAGTAGCTAAAGAACCTGCACATACTACTGTTCCAAAACAACAAATAGATTCCCTTATAACCTCAAATGCCGTTAGTAAAGAACACGCTGCTAAATTTGGACATTTGATAATTCAAGACAATGGGCGAATGAAGCCTATCAATACCTTCGCAAGTGAACTTTTAAGAAAAATAAGCCGTACCGACCATTATGAAGGCCTAGATGCCAATCAGGTTTTTATTTCAATGACGGAATTTCCTCGGCTTTGGGTTGAGGTTCCCTTGATAGCTTTAAAGCGCGGCAATGATAGTATTCGTCACGTTGCAGGCGTTCCCGACGGACAAAAGAACCTTGCACTATTAGATCTTTTCGATACTAAAGGAAACTATAAACTGGAGCCATATTTGGCGGCGGCAACCAGAACTAATACGCCAAACCAGTTTCAAAAGGATTTCATTAAGGCACATGAAAACTTTTCATTGTTAAATGCTGCTTTGAGTGGATCTATTTTTAAGATATTTCCAATCCCAGGAGATGCAGGTAACAAATGGGTTTCATATCCAGAGCTTGGAGAGGCAAACTTAAAAGGAATGGATTCACTCTATGCCAAAAATATTCTGCCGCTCTATTTTGATAGCTTGAAAAAAGCACGTGAAACAGGTGATTACACCCAAGCGAATGAACTTTTGGAAAGTATCACCAATTTCCAGAAAAAATATGGAAAGGAAATAATGCCTTCTGAGAATAAATTACAAGCTGAAACAATTTATAACAAAGTTGACATATTTAATAGGCTTTACAAATATTTCGCCGTATTCGGAATCTTAATGATGGCATTTATTGTTGCTCAACTTTTCAAAGACCGTAAAATATTACGGGTTCTGATAAAAGGCTCAAAAATTTTAATGTGGGTTTTCTTTGCCTTGCTAACACTAGGTCTCGCTCTTCGATGGTATGTGAGTGGTCACGCACCTTGGAGTGATGCGTACGAATCAGTTGTTTATGTAGGCTGGGCAACCATTTTCTTTGGTTTGTCTTTTGGAAGAAAGAGTAATTTAACGGTTGCCTCCACAGCTTTTGCAGGAGCTATTATACTGTGGGTAGCACATGAAAGCTGGTTAGACCCTTCTATTGCTAACCTACAGCCTGTTTTGGATAGCTATTGGCTTATGATTCACGTAGCTGTTATAGTAATGAGCTACGGTCCATTTACCCTCGGAATGATTTTGGCCGCAACATCCTTATTCCTTATGATTTTTACTACAAAGAAAAATTATAAGAACATGGAAATCAACATAAGCGAACTCACAATCGTTACCGAATTGGCTCTTACAGTTGGTTTGGTGTTGCTTACCATTGGAAACTTTTTGGGCGGACAATGGGCAAACGAAAGCTGGGGTCGTTATTGGGGCTGGGATCCAAAGGAAACTTGGGCTCTTATCAGTATTATGGTTTATGCCTTTGTAATCCACGCAAGATTAGTGCCAGGACTCCGTGGCCGCTGGACATTCAATGTTTTTGCGCTTTTCGCCTATGCTTCCATTATGATGACTTATTTTGGAGTAAATTTCTACTTAAGTGGTCTCCATTCATATGCCAGTGGAGATGCGCCAGCTACACCAACCTTTGTGTGGTGGATAACACTTTTCGCAGTTATTCTTAGTGCTGTTGCTTACTTTAGATATAAGAAGTTTTACGGGAAGACAAAGAAAATAAAGAAGTAAAAAAAATTCCCCGAACCTTTAGAAAGGTTCGGGGAATCTAAAATCTAACTCCAAAAGCCTACTAAACCATCTCTTCTGGCTTAACCCATTCATCAAATTCTTCGGCAGTAGTATAGCCTAAATTTACTGCTTCTTCTTTTAGAGTTGTTCCGTTTTTATGCGCAGTGTTCGCAATTTCGGCAGCTTTATAATAACCTATTTTAGTATTCAAAGCTGTAACAAGCATCAAACTATTATTCAACTGTTTTTTAATCACTTCATAATTTGGCTCAATCCCTTGAGCACAATGCACATCAAAAGACACACAAGCATCCCCTAACAGTTGTGCAGACTGAAGGAAGTTCGCCGCCATTACAGGTTTAAAAACATTCAGTTCAAATTGCCCCTGCATTCCACCAACGG
This sequence comes from Aequorivita sp., assembly GCA_034675805.1. GTDB lineage: Bacteria > Bacteroidota > Bacteroidia > Flavobacteriales > Flavobacteriaceae > Aequorivita. Next base: position 3,503,641 of record JAUCCX010000001.1, read on the forward strand.
TAATAGCCATATCATTACCGATTACTTGCGCACTTACCATTGTTAATGCCTCGCACTGCGTTGGATTTACTTTTCCAGGCATAATAGATGAACCTGGTTCGTTTGCTGGAATGTTTAATTCTCCAATTCCACTACGTGGACCACTTGCGAGCATCCGTACATCGTTAGCAATTTTGTTTAATGATACAGCCAACTGTTTTAAAGCCCCATGACATTCCACAAACGCATCGTGGGCAGCAAGAGCCTCAAATTTGTTTCTCGCGGTTACAAAAGGTAAATCAGTGAATTTAGCAATGTATTCCGCAACTTTCACATCATAGCCTTTTGGGGTATTCAAACCAGTTCCTACGGCAGTACCGCCTAAAGCCAATTCTGCTAAATGTGGTAGTGTGTTTTTTAAGGCTTTAATTCCGTGCTGTAATTGAGCAGCATAACCGCTAAATTCCTGACCAAGGGTTAAGGGTGTGGCATCCATAAAATGCGTACGACCTATTTTTACAATATCTTTAAAGTCTACCGCTTTCCTGGCAAGTGTTTTCTGAAGTTGCTCAACTCCCGGAATAGTATTTTCAATTAGCTTTTTATAAGCCGCTATATGCATTCCTGTTGGGAAAGTGTCATTTGAAGATTGCGATTTGTTTACATCGTCATTTGGCTGTAGTGTTTTATCACCTTCTCCAATGGTTTTCCCCGCAATTTGGTGCGCACGATTGGCAATTACCTCATTTACATTCATATTGCTCTGTGTACCACTTCCTGTTTGCCATATTACTAGAGGAAACTGATCATCGTGCTTTCCTTCCAAAATTTCATCACACACTTTTGCAATCAAATCTCTTTTTTCTTCGGAAAGAACACCAAGTTCACAATTGGTATAAGCAGCAGCCTTCTTTAAATACGCAAAGCCGTAAATTATCTCTAACGGCATTGATGCTTTGGGACCAATTTTAAAATTTTCAAATGAGCGCTCGGTTTGTGCACCCCAAAGTTTGTCGGCAGGTACTTTAACCTCGCCCATGGTGTCTTTTTCTATTCTATATTTCATTGTGAAAGGATTTATATTGAATTAATTGAACACCATTTTGATTGTTTAGGTATCCAGTGCAAAGGTAACGAAAAGCCAAAAGTTGGTCAACCCGCAGTACTGTTTATTTCTTGTGAATAAATACAAACATTTTATTACCGATTTTAGAAAATTCCTATTATCTTTGGCCTTTCAACATTAACAAATATACTTATGTTTACTTTTGAGCAATATTTAGGATTTATAGCAATTATGGCAGTTGTGACCATTGGATTTTGGTTGATGATATTTTTAGTAGGCATTCTTCCTTATTGGATTGGTGGATCGCTTTACGAAAATTATAAAATTAAGCGTGAAGAAAAAAGAAATAAAGGGTTGAAATCATAATTTCAACTTTCATCATATTTAAAAAAGGGAACCAATATGGTTCCCTTTTTTTATTTCTGTTCTTTTATTGAAATCTACGCATTAAATATAAATTGTTGATTTTAGGACGGACTAACTTTATAGATGATCCATAGATAGGTCATTAGAATGTAAGAATATGGCCAGTTTTTCCTATAATCGAAAATAAATAAAATTATTTAGATTTCTAAGTTTCCCAAACTAATCTTTTTTCAAGCGATAATAGATTTAACCTTCAAAACCACCTTCGTCGTCTCTACCACCTCGTTCTGGACGCTGGCGTTGTTTTTTCTGGTTAAAGCGATATATAAACGACGCTGTTACTAAACGTTTTCTCCATTGAAATTCACTTTCGCTGGTAAAAGTATCAGTATAGGTATAGCTATTTCTTTTTCGCGTATTGAAGAGGTCACTCACACTAAGTGTAAAAGTGGCGTTGTCGTTAATGATGTCTTTACTCAATGCCATATCTGCTGACAGCATTGCATCAGTTTCTGTTTGGGCAGTGCTACTAGGCCCACGATAAAATGCATTTGTTTGCCAATCAATTTTTGCTGGAAGTTTTACCTTGCTGCTAAATCTTGCAAAATAGCTGTCGCTTTCTGCACCGTAATCTACATTATTATAAAATCCTTCGGTTTTAGATTGATAATAGTTGAAACTTCCATTCAGGGAAAGCCATTTGTACGGATTGTACATTAGTCCTAGCTCAAAACCATAGCGATCGTTGGTTGAAAGATTGATGGGCAAAGATCTAATAATTGGAATTCCATTACTGGTTTGATCCCCAGTTTCCTCTTGAATTCTTTGAAAAGCGTCGGTCTCGTGTTGGTAATAAACAGAAGTGGTTAACGTAAGTTTTTTCCAACGTCTCAAATAGCCTAAATCAAAAGCGCTGGCATAGGCCGGATTCAAATCAGGATTTCCCTGAAAAATGTTTGCTTCACTGGAACGGGATGGAAATGGATTGACGAAATAACTTCTCGGACGATTGATACGACGGTTATACCCAAGGGTTATATTTTCACTATCTCCTAACTCATAAGTGAGATTGACAGTAGGGAAGAGGCCCGTATAGGTTTTGTCGAAATTTAGATCGAAAGGAACGTTGTCGAGAACATTTTCTGCGTCCACCTTACCTTTTAGTTGTGTGTTTTCAAGACGCAGACCTAAAAGGAATGAAAGCTTACCAAATTTATTACCGTATTGTGAATAGATAGCATTCACGTTTTGGGTGTAAGTAAAAATGTTTGAAAGACTATCGTTACGCACATAATTACCAGTAGTTCCAATCTCATTGAATAGCGTATAGTCGGTCTCAGTCTCATTAAAATTACCTCGATAACCTGCCTCGAACTGAGCTTTTTCTCCAAGAGGTAAAACATAATCTGCTTGCGCTAAATATTCCTTTTGATTATCTATTTTAATTATGTTTTCTGAAGGCTGAATTTTTAATTCGGGAAATGTTTTTTCGTCGTTAATAAATGAGTCTTGTCTTTGCTTACCACTGTCATACTGAAGGTCTGCAGTAAGTTTATGTCCATTGTCGTTGAAGTTGTTTACGTAGTTTAAGGCAAACTGATAATTAGTATCATCTTGATCACCAGTTTCTATCCTGGAAGTGTTTTCTATTAGATTATTATTCTTGAAATTACCAGTTTTATTGGTAGTTATATCTTCATCATCGCTCGACCTGTAAAATGCGCTAGCAGTAAGTGAAGATTTTTCAGTTAAGTAATATTCTATGCCTAGATTGGTATTGAAATTTTGTCTAATACGTCCGTAGCTTCTATTTTCAGTCACTCGATCAAATTCGGGAGTATAGGTTGACGGGTTGCCATTCTCATCCAGAAAAGTGCGGTCAAAATAATGATTATCGAAAAAAGCCGTTCCCGGTACATCGCGATAACTTATCCCCGTAGTATTAAAGATATTGAATTTATCCGTTCTAAAATTAATATTTCCCGAGGCACTACTGTTTAAAGGCACACCAATAGTGGTACTTAGAGAGCCATTAATCCCTAAGGTTTTTTCTTTTTTGAGAATGATGTTCAAAATTCCAGCTGTCCCTTCAGCATCATAACGGGCCGAAGGTGATGTGATAACTTCTACACGTTCAATGGCTTCGGCTGGAAGTTGTCTTAAAGCATCTGTAGAGCCAAAACCAGCAATGGCAGAAGGTTTCCCATTAATAAGAATTTTTACGTTATCATTTCCACGCAAAGCAATAGCACCGTCTACATCTACTGTTACTGATGGCACATTGTTCAAAGCGTCACTAATCGTTGCACCGCCTGCGGTAAGATCCTTTCCTATATTGTATATCTTTTTATCTAGCCTAACTTGCACCTCGGTGGTTTCGGCACGAACTATTACTTCGTCCAAACTTGCTGCATCTAATGCTAATTTAACAGTGGGAAGCGTTATGTTCTTGGTAAGATTTTGATTTCGAACTTCCTTCGATTTATAAGATATAAACTCATATTTCACAGTATAAACACCTGCAGGCACATCAATATTATAATTTCCATCAAGATCAGTAATTCCACCAGTAATCGTTTTTCCTTCGGTATTTATAAAGGAGATGGTAGAATACTCTAATGGATAGTTTGTGCCATCCTCAAGAATGGTACCTTTAACGGTAATTTGCTTTTTTTCAGGGCTTTGTGCGAACAGAGTGGCAGTTGCAAGAAACACTAGGAGGGAGAATGTAAACTTCATTTAATTTTTTAACCTATTTGACGAGCGAAATTACCTTTGGTTTAATTGGGAAGTGCTAATTTTCTGTTAAATTAGACTGTGAAAAATATCTCCATTTGTTAATCTTTAAGCCTGTATCTATAATATGCTAAGCACTTGTTCAGGTGGGCGACCAATTACGGCTTGTGTTCCTTTTATAGCTATGGGACGTTCGATGAGTATCGGGTTCTCAATCATTGCTTTTATAACATCTTCATCTGTAAGCTCTTTGCCTTTATATTTTTCTTTCCAAATTTGTTCTTGTGTCCTAACCAAATCGATTGCCTTTATTTCCAGCAATTCTATAACTTGCTTTAGTTCTTGATATGAAGGTGGATTTTCGAGATATCTTACAATTACCAAAGTCTCTCCTTCCTCTTCCAAAAGTTGGAGAGCTTCTCTTGATTTACTGCAACGTGGATTGTGATATAATGTAGTCATTTGTTATAGTGATTTCTGATTCTTTAATTCTATTATATTCCGCTTTCTGCAAACTCCTACCTCCCCGACAGCTCCTCCAATTCTAAGTTGTAATCATATTGCAAATCTTCATGTAAACTTGTTACTTTTTTTTCTATATAATCAAGTTGACGATGATATAGATTTGTCAAGGTTGTATTCCGTTTTATAGAGGGGGTAAAATCCTTGAGTTTGTGACAAAAATAAAGTAAAAGCTCCACTTCAGTTTCTTTATTTTGAGAATAGCGGATGAACTTTTTTAGCTCCCTAAGAATTTTTCGAACACTTTTCTTAATGTAGAAAAACGTTTTTATATTGATTGATTCAAAATCAGAATCTACTTTTTCTTTTATGCTTTGAATAAATGCTTCTTCATCGGCAGATTCAAACAATAAATAAGTGAGTAGTTCTTTGTTTTCTTTTTTGAATTTTGAAAGCCGAAGACAGAGTTCCAACAATTCCTGAGTGGAACGGTGGTTGAGCTCGGTTTTTATTTCCTTTAAACTTGCAGCTTTCATAGTTGAATTTGCAGTAAAGGTACTATGGTTTTTGAGAAATCAAAACTTCAAATGAATTCAATTGATGCTTATTCTATTCAGAAAATCCACTGTCGCATAGGTCAACCAAACCAAAGCAACAATGGACTCTTCCTTTATTTATGAAAAAACTATAATTTTATTATTTAATCAGGGTAACTGAACCTTTCATTACTATGTGTATACTGCAAAAGTAGTCCACATTTCCAGTCATTACTTTTGAAAACTTTTCGCCTTGATTGAGTGGTTTCGACTTCCATTTTTTATTGACTTCAGTAACATCGTGTGGCACAATATCTTTGTTTATCCATTCCACAATATCTCCTTTTTTCACTTTGATATTCTCTGGGTCAAATTTCATTTGATGAATTGTAACAATATGGGTAGTGGGTTTTTGATGATTATCTTCAATTTTTTTGAATCCTGTTGAAAACAAAAATATCGTAGTTAATCCAATGACTAAGAACGCGGAGATTACAGCCGATTTCTGGAATGTTTTCATTATTTCGAAATATTACTTTGAGCCATTTTAGCGTGCGCTAAGTGTGTTTCTAAAATAGGTAGCGCAGTTTCAAGTAATGCTTTCAATTCGGCATTTTGAGATTGTGGAATCAACACACCTTTCACAGCATCTATTACTGCTTGGTGATAAGCCACTTCATTGTCTATATAAGCTTTATCAAATGCCTTGCCTTTGGTTGTTTTTAAATTTTTAGTAGTTTCAACTGATTGTTGCATCAATGATTGACTAACACTATTATCCTGTGGCACTACTCCAAGTTTGGTGACAAGTGCGACCGCTTGGTTTATTATTGCCTTGTGATCGGTCATCATTGTGTTGGCAAACTCACGAACATCCGGATTTTTCGAACGCTCTATGGCAAGTTGAGCATAATCAACATCTATTTGATTTGCGACAACCGCCACACTGGCAATTTCTGCATCGTTAAGTTGTGGAGCTTCTTGAGCGAACCCATTAACACAAGTGATTATTGCTATAGCTTGTATCGCAAATGTTTTAATGACAAAATTTGTTCTCATGATAAATTTATTTTAATGGTTTAACCTATATGTTTTTATAAGTGTTTGATGCCTTCAACTTGGACTGGTTACAATAAAAAGAGGTTTCTTTTAAAGATCTTTAATTAATTTATTTGTCAAGTTCAGATAAAGCTTTCCAAATGAACCAATTGCTTCCATTCTTACATTTCTCTATAGATGCACTTAAAGCGCGCGTTTTTTATGTATTTTTAACTCGAAATTTTAATTACACCTAAATCATTTTGAAAAGAGTACATCTCGTTTTTCTCATTCTACTTATTAGCGCGTATCTTTCAAACGCACAAAACAATTCTAAAGATAGAGTCTTTGAAACCTATGATGCACTTGTAGGTAGCGATAATACCGGTCTTTATAATGGTACAGAATTCACTGATCTATTTTTAAACACAGATGGTTCCTATAGATACTTTAATGGTTTTGATTATTCTAAGGGCTCCGTTACCTACAATGGTCAGTATTATGTAAATGTTTCACTAAAATATGATCTTCTAGAGGATGATTTGCTCGCACGTTCGGATGATAATCTCAGCATCTTCAACATAAGACTAATTCCTGAATTTGTAGATTCGTTCACTATCTATAAAAGGGTTTTTACTAGGTTAACAGATACAGGTATAACACTTGCAGCGAATGGCTTTTTTGAAGTTGTCTATTTTGGCAAAGACCTAAATCTATATGTAAAACACATTAAAAAGAAGAAGGAGAGGGCAATTAGCGGTGGAGTTCAGTATAAGTTCATTGAAGATAATTTTTATGTGCTTAAAAGTGTGGGAAGATACACTGTCATCAGTTCCGAAAAAGATATTAAAAAAGCCTTCCCCCAAGCCGAAGATCAGATACATCAGTTTTATAAAAGTTACAAAACTCTTTATAAATCCAACCGCGAACTATTCATGACAAATCTAGTAAAGTATTTGGACGGACTGAATGAAAGAACAAATCAACTATAATTTTGAGGGTAAACTTTTCTATGAAAAATAGAATTTTAAGAATTGCTTTTTTATTTCTAACACTGGGAGTGTTTTCACAAACTGACAAGAATATTTCTGTCAATTTCAATAATATATCTTTAAAGGAAGCAGTTTTGAAAGTGGAAACACTTTCTGAACGAAACTTTTATTTTGATGAAAATTGGTTAAAAGGATATTTTATAACCCAATCTTTCGAAAACGAACCCCTTTCAGAGGTATTAAAAGGTTTGTTTCAGAATACAAACATTAATTATGTCTTCAAGGATGGAAATGTAATCCTACTTAACAATACTTATGTTTATACCGAATTACCTTCAGATTATTTCAATCAAGAAAAGCAGGAAGGAAAAACTTCGGAAGATAATAACGCACCTATCTTTCAAGAGGAATATGTAATGCAAACCACGGTACAGCACCGAAAGCTGGTGACTATCGGAAAACAAAGCCCAAATTCAGCAAATAAAATATACACACTTTCAGGTGTTTTAAAAAACACGAAAACAGGGGAGCCATTACAAAATCTTGCTATTTCGACAACGGATAGATTGCGATACGCTGTAACCGATTCAGAAGGGCATTACAGTATTCGCCTCCCTTATGGATTAAATAAATTGGAGACAAATCTCCTCGGTTTTGAGAGAATTCGCCAAGATGTTATCATGTATGGTGATGGCAGTTTAAATATAGCCCTGTATGAAAACACAGAATCGCTTGAAGAAGTAGTAGTAAGGTCTAAGAAAGACGCAAATGTACGTGATGCTGTTGTAGGTGTTACCAATATAGACATTCAATCCATTAAAACGATTCCGTTAGTGCTAGGTGAACGCGATATTTTAAAGGTGGCTACAACTATGCCCGGTATAAAGACAACGGGTGAAGGCTCCAGTGGTTTTAACGTTCGCGGCGGTAGGGCAGACCAAAACCTTATTCTCCTTGATGAGGCTGTCCTATATAATCCTTCACACTTTTTAGGTTTCTTTTCAGCGGTTAATCCATTTACAACGGGAAGTTTGGAAATTTACAAAGCCAGTATTCCTGCAGAATATGGTGGAAGACTGTCGTCCGTTTTTGATATTGAAACAAAATCTGGTAATATGGAAAAGTTTGCTGGGGAAGGATCTATCGGACCGATTACCGCAAATCTAGCGGTAGAAGTTCCCGTAGTGAAGGAAAAAGCTTCCTTAATCGCAGGTTTCCGAGCTACCTATTCCGATTGGATTTTAAGAAGTCTCGATGACGAAGGACTGAAAAATAGCCAAGCTTCTTTTTATGATGGTATAGTGAAATACAAACACAATATTGACAATAATAATACAATTCAAGGAACGGTATATTTCAGTAAAGACCGATTCAGCATAACTTCCGATTCGATTTTTGACTATCAAAATCGGCTGATTTCCTTAAAATATGGTCATACTTTTAGTGAAAAGAGTAGGGTTGAGCTTGTTTTGGTAAATAGCCAATACAAATATGGAATAAACTATGAGGCCGATGCCAACCAGGATTTCGACTTTGGTTATGAGCTTAACGAGTATCAGGCAAAATTGAATTTCAATTACAAGCTGAGCAACAAGCATAAACTGAGTTACGGACTTAGTAGCAAACTCTATTCAATTGATCCTGGCAATATCAAACCTATCGGTACAAATTCTGATGTATTGGCGAAATCTGTGGATAGAGAGAAAGGTTTGGAATCAGCAGTTTATCTGGCGGATCTCTTCGAAATAAATGACAAATTCTTGCTTGACGTTGGTTTGCGCTATTCCTTCTATGCAGCAATGGGTGCAGCAACACAAAATGTTTATGCTGACGGAATGCCAAGGTCAGAGAGTACAGTAGTTGAAGTGAAAGAGTATGGTAATAATGAATTTATAAAAACCTATGGTGGTCCAGAATACAGAATTTCTGGACGGTATTTATTAGGAAATGATTTTTCGGTTAAGGCTGGTTTCAACAGAACGATTCAATACTTACATCTCCTTTCAACCAATACTACACAATCGCCAACCGATATATGGAAACTATCCGATTTAAACATCGCGCCACAACGTGCCAACCAATACAGTTTGGGTTTCTTTAAGAACCTTCCTGGAAAAGATGTTGAATTTAGTCTTGAGGGCTATTATAAGACAATGGATGATCTGCTCGACTATAAAATCGGTGCACAGCTTATTTTAAATGATAACCTTGAGACCGAGCTTCTTCAAGGCAAAGGGAAGGCTTATGGTGTGGAGTTCCTTGTAAAAAAGAATGCGGGAAGATTCAATGGTTATTTAGGGTATAGCTACTCTCGCTCATTTGTAAAACTAGATAGTCAACTATTGCAGGAGCGCATTAATAATGGTGATTTTTTTCCAGCAAATTATGATAAGCCTCATGATTTTTCGGTTGTGGCCAATTATAAGTTGACCAAGCGTTTTAGTTTTTCAGGTAACTTTACCTATCAAACAGGACGTCCTATTACCTATCCAATTGGCCGTTACGTTTTTGCTGGGGAAGAACAGGTACTCTACAGTGACCGAAACCAGTTTCGTATTCCTGATTATTATAGATTGGATCTGGGTGTAAACATTGAAGGAAACCATAAATTGAAGAAACTGGCGCATAGCTTCGTTAACATTTCAGTTTACAACGTTTTAGGAAGAAACAATCCGTATTCAGTGTTTTTCGTGAATGATGCTGGAGAAATTAAGGCGTACAAAACTTCAATATTTTCAGTGCCGGTGCCAACAATAACATATAACTTTAAGTTTTAGGATGATGAGGATAAAGATTTTTTACGCGTTATTATTTTCGCTGGTTCTTTTTCAATGGAGCTGCACAGAGCCTTATGAAATTGAAACAGTAGACTATGAGAGTGTTTTGGTGGTGGAGAGTACAATCACGGATGAACTCAAGCACCAAGTGGTGAAATTGAGTAGGACATCAATTCTTGAAAATTCTGAAATTTTAATAGAAAGCAATGCAATGGTCTATGTTTCGAGCGATGATGGTACTGTCTATGATTTTAATTGGAATGAGGAATTTAGCTATTATGTTTCAGAGCAGCCTTTCCAGGTTCAACCTAACCTTTCTTATACCTTGAAGGTAAATACCGCAGACGGCAAGAATTATACTTCTTCTGCAGTTGTTTTGCCACCCGTAGTAGAAATGGATGAGGTATTTACGGAACGTATCAATGACCCTAATCAGAGTAAGGATGGCGTTCAAGTTCTAGTTAATACTACAGATCCAACTGGCAATTCAAAATATTTTAGATATGAATATGAAGAAACCTATAAAATAGTAGCGCCAAATCCAACACGTTATTATGTTGAAATTGCTAACTACGACCCAGATAAAGAAACCTATGACGTCGTTTTAACGACAAGGGTACCCGAAGAGATATGTTATTCTACTGAAATATCAACGGGGATTACACAAGCCTCGACCACAGAATTCAATGAGAATAAGGTGTTCCGTTTTCCAGTAAGGTATTTATCAAAGATGGATTCTAAAATCCAAACTCGTTATAGTATCTTGGTGAAACAGTATGTACAGAGTGTAGAGGCTTTTACTTTTTACAAAATTGTAAAGGAACTGGGAAGTATTCAAAGTTTACTATCTCAGGGACAACCAGGCTATGTTGCAGGAAATATGGTTTCTGAAGCAGATCCAGAAGAAAAGGTCTTGGGCTTTTTTGAGGCTTCTTCAATGACATCAAAGCGAATCTATTTTAATTTCGAAGATTTTGGATTGGTAAAACCACCTTATTTTGTGGATTGTGAGATGCTCCAACTTGATTATAATGATAATACCGTACTCGATGGTGATCAAAACGAACGAGAAGCTTTATATAAGTCCATCACCTCCTTTGGATATCAAGTATTAATAGCTAACTCTAGATTAATTTATACTATTGTTCAGCCTGAATGTAGTGTTTGCACCTCTTTTTCATCTAATGAAAGACCCGATTTTTGGGAAGATTGATTATGATACATAGAATAATATTTGTATTGGTTTTATTTTTTGGTTTTGCTGGAAACTCGCAAATTCCAAAACAGGAAGTGGCTGTTGATATAAGCATCTTTCCGCAGGAAAAAGTTCAATTGTCAATTAATTCCAATATTTTGTTGGCGGGAGAATTACTTCAGTACAAAGGCTTGGTTCTCAATACAACAAATAAACCAAGCGATCTCAGTAAAATACTTTACGTATCTATGCGTAATGAAGAAGATTCCATAATTTTCAGTCATAAATTGATTGTAGAAAAGGGAATAGGCATAGGTGATTTCTTTATTCCTTCAACTTTAAAGACCGGAATTTATAGACTGATTGGGTATACCAACTTTTCAAGAAACAACATTCAAAATTCCTTTATTCAGAAGGATTTATATGTAGTAAATACTTTCGTAAAAACTGAAACGAATAATAAAATTATTGATACTGTCTGGTTTAACGCTTTATCTAGTAATGATCTTGAGTCTTTAATAAAGAATAGTCCGTCAGAGAGTATTCAAATAGCTACTGATAAAGAGAGCTATGGTTATCGGGAAAAAGTAACATTGCATATAGAAAGTTCTGTAGGTGCTTTGGGTGGCGACTTCGCCATTTCTGTTAGAAAAGTAAATCCTGTTGAGATTTTAGACAAACCAAGTTCTACAAAAGAAAATCCTTTTTCTGATAAATTTTACATTCCCGAACTACGTGGCGAATTGATTTCCGGAGTTGTGCTTTCAAAAATTGATAATAAACCGGTTTCCAATAAAATTGTTTCTCTTACAATTCCTGGGAAGGATTATGTTTTTAAATTGGCGAAAACCAATGGAGAAGGTAGATTTTTCTTTTCTGTTGCTGAGGGATATGATGCGGAAGAAAGTATTGTGCAATTAAATGAAACCGAAAAAGATATCGCCAATTTTACATTGACTTTGGATAATAAAAACTTTGACCTTCAAAAGAAGAATCCAGTTGTTTTAAAATTGGATCAAAACTTAAAAGATTGGTTGGAAGGACGCAGTGTGCAGCTACAAATAGAGAACGCCTACTTTGATGCAAAAAAAGATAGTATTTTGGACAATAAAATCAACCCGGCGTTTTATGATAGCTTAGGCACGCTTTTCTTGCTTGATGATTATACGCGTTTTCCAACGGTTAAAGAGACTTTTGTAGAAGTGGTTACTATGGCGGCAGTTAGAGGTTCTGGCGATGAAAGTAGGTTTTTGGTAAACAATGCTTACGATCCAAACCGACTTGCGAAGTTTAATGATCTACCACCACTTGTAATTATGGACGGAATGCTGGTTCAAAACAATAATGATGTATTAAACTATAATGCAAGAGAGATTAAAAGTATCCGTATAGTTCCTCAACCTTATCGTTATGGTCCAAAAATATACAGTGGATTAATAGCTGTTGAGACCAAAACTGGAAACTTTGCCCCAAACCTATCTGAAGACTATGTAGAAAAAGTAAAACTTCCTCCTACAGTCAAGAAAAAGCAAAATTACCGCCCAGATTATAGTGAGAATACTATCCTTTCACGAATCCCTGATTATAGGGTTCAATTATTTTGGCAACCCAACTTAATACTTTTAGATGAAGAGTATTCAACTTTCTTTTATACTTCAGATGTTTCTGGAATATTTGAGGTTACAATGGAAGGATTTAGCGAAAATGGAACTCATATAGTAAGCAAAAACTATTTTAATGTGAAGGAGAATTAATTATTTTAAAGTGTTAAAGTTTTGAAAATGATATCGTTAAGATAAATAATTTTGTATCTTTATTGAACTGTCATATCGGGGTGCTTAAGTTTCAAAAACAGCTGAGAATATACCCGGATTACTTCGAAGGATAATGCCAGCGGAAGGAATGTGATTTGCAAAGGGAACTTAGATTTTTAAAATCTTGTTCCCTTTGTTTTTTTACTTCTAACTTTGAAAATGAGGCATTGCCAAATTTTTTAAATCCCAGGGTACACCTAGTAGAATTGAACTATTTTACTCCTCAACTTGACAACCGCATCACAATGTTGTAAATTAGCACTAGGCACTTCTACAAGTATACCTTTCCTCTCTGAAAATATTATTTGGAAGTATAAATTTGTCCTTTTATTTTCAGAACGCGTGCCAACGCTATGCAGTCTTTATGCCGACTCTATGTCGACCATACTCCATAGATGCTTCATATTCACCTCCAAAATTCTTTCACTATTGTCGTTGCTTTTCAAAGGTTTCTAAAGAGCCATTATTCCTGTTGGTTATTATTACACATATCACCATTTAAAGATAAACCTGTATGGTTATTTTGGGCGGATCAAAGTGATTGATTAAAAATTCGGGAAGAATGATTTTCAGTAGGTTGAGATAATTGTCCAAAGCGTGGTTTTAAAAAACGAAAATCAGAATTCTATTTCAATTCATACACAACTTTTGAGAATGATCCAGTTGTAAGGTTATAGGACTCTTTAAATAAGATCGATTTGCCGTGCAAAAAAGATATGAAAAAAGGATCAGACTCTAACAAAGTCCAATTCCATAATTTTAATTACACACACTTTTCGGGATAGCTTCAAAATTTAGCTTTTAAGTACTTACCACTATAGCTCATCACTTTTCTCTTTTTGCCCAGTCATCATCAAATAGGCTTTCAAAAAGCCGTCAATTTCACCATCTAAAATAGCATCAGTATTTCCACTTTCGTGACTTGTACGCACATCCTTCACCAGTTTATAAGGATGTAAGACGTAATTTCTAATCTGAGATCCCCATTCAATAGCCATTTTGCTATCTTCAATTTCGGCGCGTTGTGCCAATTGCTTGCGAAGTTCAATTTCGTACAATTGAGATTTAAGCATTTGCATTGCTTTCTCCCGGTTGTCCAACTGACTTCGTGTTTCACTATTGTGAATGACTATTCCACTAGGGTGGTGGGTAAGGATGGCCTTGGTTTCAACTTTGTTTACGTTTTGACCGCCAGCTCCTCCGCTTCGCGCGAAATCCCAGGAAATATCAGCTGGGTTTATTTCAATTTCAATTGTGTCATCTACCAATGGATAAACATAGACGCTTGCAAAGCTAGTATGTCTCTTGGCGTTACTGTCAAAAGGAGAAATACGCACCAATCTATGGACGCCGTTCTCGCTTTTTAACCAACCAAAGGCATATTCGCCTTCTATCTCCAGCGTTACGGTTTTTACACCAGCTACATCACCAGATTGAAAGTTGAGTTCTTTTACTTTATATCCGTGTTTTTCGGCCCACATTAGGTACATCCGCATTAGCATTTGTGCCCAATCGCAGCTTTCTGTTCCTCCTGCACCAGCAGTAATTTGTAGCACAGCGCTCATATCGTCACCTTCTTCGCCGAGCATATTTCTAAACTCCAGTGATTCTATAGCATTTTCAGCATTTTCGAATGCAGCATTTACTTGCTCAGGAGTGCCTTCACCTTCTTTATGGAATTCAAGGAGAATTTCAGCTTCTTCCGTAAGTGTGGTTGCGCTTTCATAATCGGAAACCCATTTTTTTTTGTTTCGCAAAACCTTCATAAAAGCCTCAGCTTCTTGTGGTTTATTCCAAAAATTGGGATCGAATGTTTTTTCTTCTTCGTTCGTAATCTCTATGCGTTTTCCTGCAATGTCAAAGATAGCGCCTCAAGGCATCTAGCCGCACCTTAAGGTCTTTGATTTGGTCTGTTGAAGTCATATAAACGCCATTGAAGGCTGGTGTTTTTTAATTAGAAGGTCTATTTAGTCATTCTGAATTCAGGATGACTAAATAGCTTGAATGCAAAAATACTATTAACTTCGTGAGCCGAAAGTTTTTTTCAGCTAATTTTATAGTTTTTGAAAGTTTCACGCAGTTTATCAACTCTTATTTATGAAAAAAATATTCTTAATATTTACTTTACTTCTTTCAAATATAATTTTCGCCCAAAATGATGAAGCCTTTGTAGATACAATGGTTGCGCAAAAAATGGCCGAGTTCGAAATGCAGGATATCCCAGAGTATTTTTTTAGAAAGAATTATTGCGACGGTAATATACAGATGATGATTCTCCCTAATGGAAAAATGTGTACGTCTAAATCTACTTACTATACAACTTACGTTTTTTGGAAAGTAGATGAGGAAAATATGAAGGTTCAGAAATTTGATAATTGCGGTAGTTTTAACGCCTTAAATGTACGCCTCAACAAAGAGATTATGAAATCTTTAAAAGACAAGCAAGCTTTAAAAACAGGAGAAGTTAAGCCTTATGAAGGGGTGAAAATTGATGATAATGCATTTGGAAATATGAGTGTAAAATCTTGCCATAAGGAATATAAATTTGTTTTTGGTGACCAGATTTTTGAAAAGAGTTTTAAGGAATTTGACCTGACGAACGATTCAAAATATAAAAACATAAATGCCAAGCACAATCAATCACTCCAATTAATTATACTTGACAATGAACTTTCTAATCTCCTGCAAAGCTTAGAAGAATCAGGAAAATTTATTCGTGAAAATTAAAACATTATAATGATTATAGATTTAAGAAGTGATACAGTAACACGCCCTACAACAGAAATGATGAAAACAATCATGAATGCTGAGGTAGGTGATGATGTTTATAAAGAAGATACCACAACGAACAAGTTGGAGCACAAACTCGCCAAAATGTTCGGAATGGATTCTGCGCTTTTCTTTCCATCAGGAAGTATGGCAAATCAGGCTGCAATTAAGTTGCATACTCAACTAGGCGAACAACTTATTGCTGATAAATGGGCACACGTATACAATTTTGAAGGCGGTGGTGTTTCCTTTAACAGCGGAGTTTCCTGTAAGTTGATTGATGGCGAACGCGGGATGATAACGGCAGCACAAGTGGAGGAGAATATCAATCCCCCTGATTTTTACCATAGTCCATTAACAAGTTTGGTGTGCTTGGAAAATACCACCAATAAAGGGGGTGGAGCTTGTTATGATTTTTCTGAAATAGAAAGGATTCGTAAAGTTTGCGATAAACACAATTTGGGACTTCATTTGGATGGGGCGAGAATCTGGAATGCGCTAGTTGCAAAAAAAGAGAATCCTAAAGATTATGGAAAAATTTTTGACACTATTTCCGTGTGTTTAAGCAAGGGGCTAGGCTCGCCAATGGGCAGCGTTCTGCTTGGCAGCAACAAGATTATGGAAAAGGCCATGCGCGTTCGGAAGGTATTGGGGGGCGGTATGAGGCAAATAGGTTTTATGACTGCTGCTGGAATTTATGCCCTGGACAATCACGTAGACCGATTGGCAGAAGATCACAAAAAAGCTTGGGAGATCTCCTCGACTCTTGCGAAACAATCCTACATTAAGAAAGTTGAACCAACGGAGACGAATATTATCATTTTCTATCTTACGGAAGGTATTTCCGAAGCAAAATTTATGAAGGATTTGCTTCAAAAAAATATAAAAATAAGTTCAATGGGACAAGGCAAACTTCGTATTGTCACTCATTTGGATTATACCGATTTAATGCACGAAAGATTTCTGCAAATCCTTAACGATTATAAATTTTAGAATCCTCGTTTATGCTTAATATATCAGCGTCATACACCGATTTATATCAATTGACAATGGCCCAGGTTTATTTTAAAACCAAGCCAGAAGGGACAGCAGTGTTTGATTATTATTTTAGAAATAATCCATTTAAAGGCGGATACACCATTTTTGCAGGATTAGATAACATACTCGATATCATTGAAGATTTACGCTTTACCGATGCTGACATTGACTACTTAAAAATTCATGGGTTTGAAAGTGAGTTTCTGGAATACCTTCGAAAGTTTGAGTTTCACGGTTCTATTTTTTCAGTTTTAGAAGGAGATATCGTTTTTCCGAATCGTCCAATTTTGCAAGTTGAAGGCTCTATTTTGGAGGTGCAAATTGTTGAAACTGTATTGTTGAACATTCTCAACTTTCAAACCTTAATTGCAACCAAGGCTAATCGAATCAGACATAGTGCTGGTGACAAACTATTACTAGATATGGGGTTGCGACGAGCGCACGCCACTGGAGGGTATTTTGCCTCTAGGGCTGCAGCTGTCGGTGGTTTTGACAGTACGAGTAATGTCAAAGCTGCTGAAGACTTCAACATTCCTTCGTCAGGAACAATGGCACATTCCTTTATTCAAAGCTATGGAGATGAGTTGCAGGCCTTTCGTGATTTTGCAAAATACCGTCCAATTAATTGTGTACTTCTGGTCGACACATACAATACACTTAAAAGTGGGATTCCAAACGCTATTATAGTTGCAAAAGAAATGGAAGATAGGGGAGACCGTCTTTTTGGAATCCGTTTAGATAGTGGAGATTTAGCATATTTAGCAAAGAAAACGCGAAAGATGCTCGATGATAGTGGATTGGAATATGTAAAAATAGTTGCGTCAAATCAATTGGATGAATATGTTATAAATAGCTTGAATGAACAAAATGCTCCAATAGACGTTTATGGAGTAGGAACTAATTTGGTGACAGGAAAGCCTGATGCTGCCCTAGATGGAGTATATAAACTTTCAGAATACAATGGAGAGCCGCGTATTAAACTTTCAGAGAATATCATTAAAGTTTCCCTCCCTTCCAGAAAACAAGTATATAGAATAATCGATGAAAATGGAATGTTCTATGGTGCTGATGCTATTGGTCTCGCTTCCGAAGAAAAAAATTACTCGAATGTTTCATCCATTCGATTCCAATAAAAACTTGGATTTAGTGGCTTTCGAACAAGAACCACTTTTGAATCAGGTGATGGAGGATGGAAAAAGAACGATTGCGAAAAGAACTATTGCCGAAATTGCCGCTTATTGTAAAGAACGTCTTCAATTATTGCCACAAGAATATAAACGGTTTCAGAATCCACATATTTATAAAATTGGATTGAGTGAGAAGCTTAAAAGCCAACGTGATCAATTAATCGCTGAACACAAGTTTTAAATTATGAAAACACTAATTGTTATTGATGTCCAAAACGACTTTATGCTGGGAGGTTCGCTTGCAGTACCGAATGCGGATAAAATAGTGCCGGTAATCAACCGCATACAGGATAGATTTGATTTGGTGGTTGCTTCCCAAGATTGGCACCCGCAGAACCATATAAGTTTTGCCTCAAACCATCCTGGGAAATCTACTTTTGACTCGGTTGAAATACTTGGCAATAAACAAACTTTGTGGCCTGACCATTGTGTACAGGAAACTGAAGGCGCTCTTTTTCATCCACAACTTAAAACCCAAAGTTGGGAAACGATATTCAGAAAAGGAACTGACCCAAATATTGATAGTTACAGTGCTTTTTATGATAATGGCCATTTAAAATCCACCGGACTTACTGGATATTTAAAAGATAAGGGCGCTTCACAAGTGTTTTTCAGTGGTTTGGCAGCAGATATTTGTGTTTATTATTCCATTCTTGACGCCTTTAAAGAAGGATTTGCTTGCTTTTTTATTGAAGATGCTTCACCACCGCTGAATATCGAAGGGTTTGAAATTCAAAAGAATGAAATGGCTCGTTTGGGGATACAGATTATTTCTTCAAAAGAAATTTAGATTAACTCTATTTTACAAGAACTGTAGCCTAGAGTTAATTCGGAAGGCTGTATTTTTAGTAAATTTATGCATTGTTAATTCTTAAAAAATAAAAAGATGTCAGAACAAGTTCAATTAATACCAGGCAATTCTCTTATCACTAAAACTCCGGAAGAAGGTCGTCAACTAGCAGTAAAAATGTCTAGATTGATTATAAAAATAACACAACCTGATGCGGCTGTACGTGAAAAATTACGACCTGTTTACGCTGAAGATGCTGGAATGTTATTAGCTGTGGGGCAAGTTGTCGCAACGGAGTTTGCAACTATTGCTGCAGCTAATAATTACTGGAGATAATATCTAGGTTTAAAAACTAAGAACATAAGGACGGTACGAAGTTCACTAAGAAAAACTTCGTGCCTCTTTGGTTAAACTTTCACAACGCCCATTATATTTCAATCAATACCACCGTCTCGTAAAGAGGCTTAATAATGTTTTGGGACTTAAAGTCACAATAAATCTTACTTTTTCGTCGTAATGCGGTAAGCTAGGTTCAAAACCTAAGCTAGAATATACAGGGAAGTAAAGCTCAAAATAATCTGCTACGAGACTTAGGCGAATTCCAGTATCAAATACTGCATTTGTCCCTCTAGCTTTGTTGTGGACCAATCCCACATCTCCATAAGCATAAATCCATTTCCAGATGTTTGTACTCGCATTTACCGTGGTAATCCAGCTATTTGCATAGGCTGGTTCTAATTGTGATTTAAATCCGCCCTCTGCTATAATTAACTGCTGACTGAACAGTCCTGAATCTTCACTTCTTCCGTAATAATTATAATCAAAAAGATAGTCATTAGGGCGGTCTAAGGCAAAACTGAAGAAATCTTCATCTTCTCTAGTATCGTTAAAAAGAAAGGCTCCAGCAAAAAAGCGAATATTCAGTTGGCGATTGCTCAAAAAGAGTTTTCGATATTCAAGATTAACCGACAATTTGCTAAATTTCGATGAGATTTCATAATCTACAACACTTCTAAAATAGTTTATAAGATTTGGGTTTGAATATACATACTGCATATTGAATACGCTGTAATTCGGCTCTTGTTGAGAATCATTCGGATTACTATCTCTATACACATTCACGTTGCGAAGATTTATAAACTGCTTTTCGTTATCACGTAAATCTGGATTTCTGAAAGAAAAGGTCATGTAGGGCGTAAATCTTTTGTAAAAAAGTCCACGGTCATAGGAATAGTAATTTCCTGAAAACCCATAGCGCATAGAATAAAGATTCCCTTGGTCCATTCTCTGAGTGTAACTTATGGAGCCACTACCAACGAGCGTTTTGGAGCGAAAACCAAATTGAGGTTCCAAACTGAAATGCACCGCCTTAGGGAGAACTGTTTTGTTATAGAGCCTAAGACCTGTTGAAATACCATCGTATAGATTGTATTCAAAGATCGGCATAAAGAAAAACTGCGTGTAGTTAGGGTCCTCCACATCTTGAAAAAGGCGGAACTGCAATGGTTTATCTAAAAGACCTTCTACAGCTTTAAAGTTATTTCTGCGATTGTATTCTGGTATTCTACCTTCATAGTTAAGTGCTAGTTTCCGAATGTTTGCTGCTGGAATAGTAATGGACGAAATACTGTCAATTGGTTCCGTCCAAGTGCTATAAACAATTTCATCTTTGTTAATACCGTATAAGGAAACAGGAAGTTTGGTTTTTCTATTGTTTTTGATGAAAACTTCTAGGGAATCACCTTTCTTTTCAACTTTTTTTATTTTGAAGTCAATAGTAGTCCGCGTATCAACAAAGTCTTCAAAAAACCAATTAATAGGAAGTTTGGTTTTATTAGAGAGAAAATCTTCAAAATCTGACGACTTTATCGGTTTCAGTTTATTTTCTTCGTAAAACTGCTTGATACTATTGTTTAAAACGTCATCACCTATATAGTCATTTAAATAACGCAAACCACTTCCGCCGTAATAACCATTTGCAATATTCATATTATACTTTAACAGCGAATCCTTTGGAGTAGTAAGCGATTGATGAATATTGGCACGGGCCATATTCAAATACAAAATGGGATATTGGTCATTGAATTCTAAATCCGCCGCGTGCGCCCAACGTATTACCCACCAGTTACTGAGATTCCCAATTATCTTCATTTTTGGATAATAGGTATCTACATATTCCATCATCAAATAAATTTGCAAGGCATCCTGAAGCCAATAATCATCACGAGAATTAAGTGCGAAAGTATTTCTTATATAATGACGAGTAATCGTCTTTAGTTGCTCCATATCATATTCAAATCCATCTGGGAAGGGACTGATAAAACTGGGTAGCTGATTGAGGCCGTAAACGGGATTTGTTTTATAATCGGTTTCGCTAATGACCATTTTGTCAAAAGGATAGGAGCCAAGTTTAGAATCCAAAAATCCAACAACCCTATCTATCATTAAGGCTTGTACGGGAGGGTTAATTCTACTGTTTTGTAGATTTGTGACTATTTTCAATTTATCGGTTTCAATTGTCTCGAAACTTTGTCTCTTCTCTATATACAATATAGCCTTTGTTCTGTCTTCACCATAAAGCTGGATGGTTTTTGTTTTTCCTGAGATATTTTCAGAAACAACATCAAGATCTGAAGTGAGGGAATAATATTTTGGAAGTTCAAATGAGATTGTAAACTGCGAGGGTGTTAAAAATAAATCATCTGTGTTCTTATTACTGTAAACCTGCCATTCGCCATTATAAACTGCTGGAGAAATATACCAATACTTTAATTTATAATTATTTATCCTATTTACTCCGTAACGGGTAAATTTATCATCTGGAACTTGAACACTGTATTCCAAATTGAAAGTATAGCTATCGCCGGGTTTTAGAGGATTATTGGGAATGATTTTTAGAATATCTACTTCCTCACCACGTTGCCATTGCAACGGTTTGTTTTGATCGCTGTAAATTTTTTCAATATTGGTTTTTCCGCGTTCTTCGTCCTTTTCGAAATGAAAAGAGCTATCGTAATTCTCCGCAAATCGCTTTGCCAGGGGCGTGGTCTTAGAAGAAAAACTATTCGCCCAATCAAAGAAATAAACTTCGTGTAAAGTATCTGAATAAGTGTTTTTATAAGTTATTTGTTGTTTAATGGACAGGGTTCGCTGTACCGCGTTTAACTTGGCGTCAATATTTATGACGTGTTGTGCCTTTGCTTGAAATACCAAACAAAAAAGAATGCCGTATAAAATGCTTCGTGTTATCAAGAAGTCTTTAGAAATTTAAAAATTCGTGAAGTTGGAAGGCTAGTTTTTAGGTAATAAACCCCATTGGAAAGTTGGCTGGTATCAATTGAAATATATTCTGAATTAGTCGATTTGTAATCCGATAGTTTTTGTCCGAGAACATTATAAACCTCAAACGAAATATTTCCTGAAAGATTTGAATTTAAATGAATATTTAATTTATCCTTAATCAAGGTAGATTCTAATAAAATAATGTTTTGTAGAACGAGAGGTTCAGTGTTTAAAACAATTTCTTTGTTGGTTTCCAAATCCATTACAATGGGAAGATGGTCACTCATATTGTAAAGGTTTTCTCGTAATTCCGGGCTGAAATCGCCGATACAATCTATATCATTAATATTTTTATCAAAACAATTCCCATTGTTTCCAAAGACCTTATAAGTCTCAGGAATATATCTTAGTTTGGGATCACTCTGTATATTTTTCGACATCACGATAAAATCAAACCTATCGTCCAATCCACCACCAGCTCCAGCACCAAAGGGGCCAGAACTGACTCTTGTGCTTTGTGAATGAATATCCTGAAAGTTAATATTGTCGTGCCAAGAACCTGGACGATTAATGGGATCTACCATTACAATGGCATTTGAAGTATCCAATAGTTTTTGGTAACCTGGTTCACTATGCGTGTAAAAGTTAAAGTCACCTCCAAAGAGTACAAATGAATTTGGGTCTAAACTCTCTAGCCTATTAGTGAATTTTTGTACCATTTGTAATCGCAATTGCTTGTTTGCCGTTCCTTGGCTAGATTTTAGATGCGCAACAAAAACTTCAATATATAAAGGGTCAGTTTGTTGGTCCGCTGTGCTCAGTTTCAGTTGGTAATAGTTTATATCTCGTACGGATGTTGGTAATACCTCCCAGGATTCTAATGAAAACATCCCCTTTCGGTAAAATATCAATTGTTGATGGTCTGGATCTCCAGACTGACTTGGTTCAAACGGAGCTACTTCGTAATGATATCCATCACTATTTAGCGCGATGTTTAAAATAAGATTGGCTCCCGCAGCGCTTTCCAATTCGGAAACCATAAATATGTCTGGCTGGTATTCCTGTATGATCTCCTTTAAAATTTGTGCTCTATTATTTGGATAAGCTGAGGGAAACTCCAAAAGATTATAACACATAGTTTTTATGGTTCCCTGTGCGTTTACGCACAATGCAACCATTACAAATACCAAGCTTAGTATCTTTTTAAACATTCTAAAGTTTAATTAAAAGTTCGGACTTAGATTGTATTCGTTATAGAATTCATTCAAAATTGTGAGTACTTCGTCTTCTGTATCTACCAAATGTACCAAATCCAGATCTTCAGCGCATATATTGCTTGCACCTAATAGTTTGGTTTTTATCCATTCAAAAAGTCCTCCCCAAAATTCCGTTCCTACGAGAATTAAGGGGAATTTATCAATTTTATGTGTTTGAATTAGAGTCAAAGCTTCAAAAAACTCATCAAGGGTTCCAAATCCACCAGGCATTACCACAAAGCCCTGAGAATATTTAACGAACATCACCTTACGTACAAAAAAGTAATCGAAATCAATGCTTTTGTCACTGTCAATATACGGATTGTCATGCTGCTCAAATGGAAGTGTTATATTTAAACCTACGGAAGTTCCACCTGCTAGATGGGCTCCCTTATTTCCGGCTTCCATAATTCCTGGACCACCGCCAGTAATTACCCCATAACCGTTTTCTGTAATTTTTTTGGCAATACTTTCTGCTAGCTTATAATATTTATGGTCAGGTTTTGTTCTGGCAGAACCAAATAATGAAACGCAGGGTCCAATCCGACTCATTTTTTCATATCCGTTAACAAATTCCCCCATAATTTTAAAAATTGCCCAGGAGTCATTTGTCTTCACCTCATTCCAGTTTTTTGGTACTTGTTCGTTTCTCATTCTATTTAATTCAATGTTTAAAAATTAAAATCTAAAAAGGAATATAAAAGTTCCATTCTGAAATTTTAATTAATGATTTCTGCTAATTTAATTCTTTTTTAAGAAAGTGCGCCGTATAGCTTTTTTTGTCCTTGGCAATTTCTTCGGGAGTTCCCAGCGCCATAATTTTTCCACCTTGTTTTCCTCCTTCTGGACCAATGTCTATGACGTAGTCAACTGTTTTAATTACGTCTAAATTATGTTCAATAATGAGAACAGTATTGCCCTTATCCACAAGTTTATTCAGTACAATCATTAAAACTCGTATATCCTCAAAATGAAGCCCAGTTGTAGGTTCGTCTAAAATATAAAAAGTGTTACCGGTATCGCGTTTGGATAGTTCCGTCGCTAGTTTTATACGTTGCGCTTCACCGCCAGAAAGTGTTGTAGATTGCTGTCCAAGTGTTATATAGCCTAAACCTACATCT
The DNA here is from genome assembly GCA_034675805.1 of Aequorivita sp. Lineage (GTDB taxonomy): Bacteria > Bacteroidota > Bacteroidia > Flavobacteriales > Flavobacteriaceae > Aequorivita. The sequence continues at coordinate 3,528,045 of JAUCCX010000001.1, forward strand.
TTAATTGTTTTTATCTTTCGGTGAATTTTCGGGATATTTTCAAAGAAACCATTGGCTTCATTAATGGTCATTGCCAAAACGTCGTAGATAGACTTTCCTTTATATCGAATTTCCAAGGTTTCACGGTTGAAGCGTTTGCCTTGACAAGTTTCACATTCCACATAAACATCAGGAAGAAAATTCATTTCAATAACTCGCAATCCTGCGCCTTTGCATGTTTCGCAACGTCCCCCAGCAACATTAAAACTAAAACGGCCGGGTTTATAACCGCGAATCATCGCCTCTGGAGTTTTGGCAAAAAGATTTCGTATTTCTGAAAAAACACCAGTATATGTTGCTGGATTGCTCCGCGGCGTACGACCAATTGGGGATTGATTTATGTCTATTACTTTATCAATGTTTTCAAGTCCTTCAATTTTTTTATAGGGCATTGGTTTTTTAACCCCATTAAAAAAGTGTGCGTTGAGAATAGGGTAGAGGGTTTCATTGATTAGCGTAGATTTTCCACTTCCGGAAACACCGGTCACACCAATCATTTTTCCCAAGGGGAATACTACTGAAATATTTTTTAGATTATTTCCTGTTGCTCCTTTAAGCGTTAATATTTTTCCGTTTCCTTCTCGGCGTTTTTCTGGTACTTCAATTTTTTGTCTTCCGTTTAAATAATCAGCGGTAAGAGTATTGTGTTTTTCAATTTCTTTTGGCGTTCCTTGAGAAACAATTTCTCCACCGTGCTTCCCAGCAGCAGGACCTATATCAATAACATAATCCGCACTTTCAATCATATCTCTGTCATGTTCTACCACAATCACCGAGTTCCCGAGATCTTTCAATTGTTTTAAGGAATATATCAAGCGTTCGTTGTCCCTCTGATGTAGACCAATACTAGGCTCATCTAAAATATAAAGCACCCCAACCAATTGTGAACCTATCTGAGTTGCCAAGCGAATTCGTTGTGCTTCGCCGCCCGAAAGTGATTTTGAACTTCTGTCTAACGCCAAATATGTGAGACCTACATCTATTAAAAAATCAAGGCGTGATCGCACTTCTTTTATTATTTCAGAGGCTATTTTTCTTTGTGTTTCGGAAAGGTCTTTTTCTAGGTTTGCAAACCATGCAGCCAATTCCACAATATCCATATGAGCGAGTTCGGCAATGTTTTTTCCGTTTACTTTAAAATAAAGTGATTCCTTTCTAAGGCGGGTACCATTGCATTCGGGGCAGGGGATTTTGTCCATGTATTCCTTAGCCCAACGCTTTAATGAAGTTGATTCGTTTGCATCAAATGTATTTTGAATAAAGGTTGCAACTCCTTCAAAATCTATTTTATAGCTTCGGGTGATGCCCAAGGCTTTTGATTCTATGTCAAATTTCTCATTTCCTCCAAAAAAGATAACGTCCTTCGCTTCCTTTGGAATACTTTCAAAAGAATCAGTCAATTTAAATTTGAATCGCTCTGCAATTAGTTCCAATTGCTTAAAGATCCAATTGTTTTTTTGGGGTCCATGTGCTGCTAAAGCACCTTGCTTAATCGAAAGCTTTGGATTTGGAACTAATTTGTTAAGATTAACCTCATATAACTTTCCAAGACCCTTACAATTAGGGCACATGCCTTTGGGAGAGTTAAACGAAAAGTTATTTGGCTCTGGATTCGGATATGAAATTCCCGAAGTAGGACACATCAACGAACGACTGAAATACCGAGCTTCGTTAGTATCATTGTCCAATACCATTAAAACATCGTCACCATGGTACATTGCTGTATTTATAGTTTCGGAAATCCGTTTGTCGCTATCAATTTCTTTTTCTGCCTTGGCTGATGCTTCAGACATTGCGGGAACTTTCAAACGGTCTATTACTATCTCAATATCGTGGTTTTTGTAGCGGTCCACTTTCATTCCCTTTACTATATCACGCACTTCACCATCAACGCGTACTTTTAAAAAGCCTTGTTTGGCTATTTGTTCAAAAAGTTCACGATAATGTCCTTTTCTAGAACGGATAACTGGAGCGAGAATACTCACTTTTTTATCAGCAAAATCCTCAAGAATTAGTTGCTTTATTTGTTCATCGCTATAACTGACCATTTTCTGGCCAGTATTATAACTATATGCATCACTTGCACGAGCGTAAAAAAGTCGAAGAAAATCGTAAATTTCAGTGATAGTGCCAACGGTTGAACGCGGGCTCTTACTAGTAGTTTTTTGCTCGATTGCAATCACTGGTGAAAGTCCATCTATTTTGTCAACATCTGGTCTTTCCAAGCTTCCTAAAAATTGGCGTGCGTAGGCTGAAAACGTTTCAATATAACGGCGTTGCCCTTCGGCATAAATAGTGTCAAACGCCAAAGAGGATTTCCCGCTACCGGAAAGTCCTGTAATTACTACTAATTTTTCTCGTGGAATACGAACGTCAATGTTTTTTAAGTTATGAACGCGTGCGCCCAAAACTTCAATAAAATCATTATTTTTTGACATAGCCTGCAAAGGTACTTAAATGATTGGAAATTAAAGAACGCATGCTATAGCGAGCGTGTTAATTTTTGTTCAAAAAAGTATTGATTTAATACCCAATTGCAGTATCATCACCTCGACTATCTGCACCGCCTTCAAGCTTCCCGTTGGGAAGCACTAGAATTGCATCTACCTTGCCGATAATTGGATCCGAGTTGGTGTTTTCTGGATAGCCTTTTAGTATGAGATTTTCGATTAATTCTCTTGGAAATCTTTCAAACTCATACCGAATATTATCTGGTAACCATTGGTGATGGAATCTTGGAGAATCAACAGCCTCCTGCATATTCATGTTGAATTCATAAACATTTAAAATAGTCTGCGCTACTGAGGTGATAATAGTAGAACCACCTGGGGTACCCACAACCATTGAGAGTTTGCCGTCTTTTTCAACTATGGTTGGCGTCATAGAACTAAGCATACGTTTTTGGGGAGCAATGGCATTTGCTTGTCCGCCTACCAAACCATAAACATTCGGTTCACCTGGTTTAGCACTAAAATCATCCATTTCATTATTTAAAAAGAAGCCAAGATCATTTACATATAATTTTGAACCGTATTCTGAATTTACGGTAGTAGTAACCGAAACTGCATTTCCAAATGAATCAATTATTGAATAATGCGTGGTTTGGGGGCTCTCATACCCAGCGATAACTCCTGGCTTTACATCAGATGAAGGAGTGGCGGCATCAAAACTGAAGCTACCCATTCTTTGAGTTAAATAGGTGTTGGATAGTAAGGAGTCAACTGGAATATTCACAAAATCTGGGTCGCCTAAATAAAAACTTCTATCTGCATAAGCTCTGCGCTCTGCTTCTGCAACTAGTTGGATATATTTTTCAGAGTTATGGCCGTACTCAGAAACAGGATAAGGCTCTATCATTTTAAAAATCTGTGCCAAGCAAATACCACCACTTGATGGTGGCGCCATTGATATTATTTTTAGATTTTTATAATTAAAGACTATTGGATCGCGCCATTGTGCTTCATAAGCCTCCAAGTCTTCCAAAGTAATTATGCCACCTTTTTCTTTTAAATATGAAATAAGTTTTTTACCACTTTCACCGCCATAGAGTTCAGACAGTCCATTCTTGGCAATACGGTCCAATGTATTTGCTAAGGCCGCATTTTTTAATGTGTCGCCTTCGTTGTAAATTTCAGTATAAATAGAACCTTGTCCATTTACTTCTTCGAACTGAGCTCTAAAATACTCAAGCCTCTTTGCTTGCTGTTTTGTAATTACATAACCTTCCATAGCGAGTTTTATTACAGGCTTTAGAATAACTTCCATAGGTAGACTTCCGAATTTTTCGTGTACTGAAAACATACCTGCCACTGTTCCTGGAACGCCAACAGAGAGTGCGCCAATTGAACTTTTATTTGCAATTACATTTCCATCTTTATCGAGAAACATGTCTTTAGTTGCCGCCATCGGGGCTTTTTCACGATAATCTAAAGATCCAATTTCACCATATTCGGTTCTGTAAATCATAAATCCGCCCCCTCCAAGATTTCCCGCGTAAGGAAAAGCTACGGCTAATGCCATTTCGGTAGCGATCATAGCGTCAAAGGCATTCCCACCGCTTTTAAGAATTTCTGCGCCAATTTTGGATGCTTCCGCACGTGCCGAAACGACCATTGCACTGTCGGTAATGACGGATTTGACTTCAACTTTTTGCTGACTTGGTGCAATTTGAGCATCTGACTTCTCTTTACAGGAAACTAAAAAAAGTACAATTAAAAAAACAGAGTATAATCTCATAGTTCGTTAAGTTTTTGTTTAGAGAAAGTGATTAGTTCTTCAAAAAAGGAAGTGAATTCGGTTTCAAATTCTTCGTAATATTCCTCAAGTTCTATAACGGCCAAATTCATTTTTGCGATGCCTTTTGTGCGCACATTCATCTGAGACAAAACTGTACCGATACCGTCAATAGTGGAATAATTATACAGCCAGTTATCAGCAATCATATAAGGCATCATGTTTTGAATTCTAGTGGGTAAGTCATTAAAATTCTTCTGAAGTAATGTGTAAAAATTCTGTACAAATTCCGCCAGTGGTATTACAGAATATTTATCCCAGTTTTTTGCTAAAAAATGGTCATAAAGTATATCTACAATCACACCGCTGTAATGGCTGTAATTTTTATGCAGCCTTGCTGTACTTTGGTGGACTGTAGGGTGGGCATCTGTAAAAGTGTCAATGGCCCGGTGCAACAAGATTCCTTTGGCGATTTTTGGAGGATAATTTTGATAGTGTTTTCCTTTAATCCCATCTGCAATGAAGTTGCCAATAATAACCTCTTCCTCATTGCCTGAGAGATAGATGTGAGCTAAAAAATTCATTCAATAAATATATGTATTTTTGAACTGTAAAAACTAAAAATTGAACAGATTACCGAATTTGGACCCCTTGCGGTTTTTTCTGGCTTCTATAGTGCTACTCTTTCACTTGCCCCAACTTTCCCACAACCAAGGACTTCCTTCTTTTGATGGTCTTCCTATATACCATCGTGGTTTGGAGGCCGTTTATATGTTTTTTATTTTAAGTGGATTTCTTATAATTCGTATTATTTATCGAGCGAAAATGAGAGATGCTTTTTCAATAAAGGACTTTTATATTCGTCGTATTCTACGAATTTTTCCGCTTTATTATCTCGTATTGATATTTGGGTTGTTTTTTTATAACGTGATTTTGCCTTTTCTCAACATTCCTTTTGATATAAATTATACTTGGAAAGAGGCCTTTTTTTACAATGTGTTTTTCCTGCCAAATGTTTTTGCACAAAAATTTGAACCTGGTGGAATCCTGGAGATACTTTGGTCCATTGGGATCGAGGAGCAATTTTATCTAGTTATAGCACCACTGCTTTTTTTTATAAATGTGAAATGGATCTTACGGATTTTGAGTGTTCTTTTGATAGGGTATTTCATAATTTATTGGTCTGACAGTTTTGAATTCCTTCGGAAATATATTTTTGTTTTTTTCTATCTATTTTTTGGTGGGGTTGTCGCAATATTGGAAGAAAAGAAGATGTTGGAGTTTTTAAAGCGAATAGCAATATTTCCGATACTTATTTGCGTTCTGACATTACTATATTTTACTACCGATTGGTTTCTGATTGGACCAATGTGGTTCCGTTCATTGTCCACCTGTTTATTATTTGGATTCTTTATACATTCATTGGCTTTTAACAATAGAGGAGTAGAGTTGAAGAGTGAGGTTTTACAGCATTTCGGAAGTATTTCTTATGGTATTTATATGTATCACGCTATTGTGTTAAATGCCGTGGTATTTTTATTTTTGAAACTGGAAGTTCTACAAAACCTTAATGAAAATTTAACCATAATTTTAATACACCTGCTTACCTTCGCGGGAACACTTTTAATTGCTCATTTATCATATACTTATTTTGAGCTGTACTTTTTAAAATTGAAAAATAAATTCAGAAAATGACTTTAATAAAATCTATATCCGGAATCCGTGGTACTATTGGCGGTCCACAAGGTGAAAACTTAACTCCAATTGATGCGGTAAAATATGCGGCAGCCTACGGAAGTTGGGTAAAGCAACAAAGAAATAAAGAAACTTATATAGTTGTAGTTGGCCGTGACGCACGTATTTCTGGCGAAATGATCCAACAACTTGTAATGAACACTCTTGTTGGAATGGGCATTACGGTTATTGACCTTAACCTATCAACAACGCCAACCGTTGAGATGGCCGTTGCCATGGAACATGCGGACGGGGGAATCATTTTAACCGCAAGCCACAATCCAAAACAATGGAATGCCCTAAAGCTCCTGAACAATAAAGGAGAGTTTCTTAATGCAGCTGCCGGACAGGAAATTTTAGATATCGCTGAAGCGGGAAATATCGAATTTGCGGGCGTAGACAGTCTTGGTGAGATCCATAAAAATGATGCCTATATAGATTTACATATAGATGAAATACTTGAATTGCCTTTGGTAAACGCTGAAGCTATTAAAAGATGTGGGTTTAAAGTTGTTGTTGATGCGGTTAACTCGACTGGAGGTATTGCTGTTCCTCTTTTATTACAGGCTTTAGGTGTAGAACCCGTAAAGTTACATTGCACACCAAATGGTGAGTTTCCACACAATCCTGAGCCTTTAAAAGAACATTTGGGTGATTTGATGGAAATGGTAGTTGAGGAAAATGCAGACTTTGGAATCGTTGTAGATCCTGATGTTGACCGACTTGCTTTTGTTGATGAGAAAGGCGAAATGTTTGGCGAAGAATACACCTTGGTTGCGGTGGCAGATTATGTAATGCGACACACTCCAGGTAATACAGTTTCAAATATGTCTTCGTCACGTGCATTACGTGACGTTACAGAAAAACATGGAGGAACCTATACAGCTAGTGCAGTAGGTGAAGTTAATGTTGTGGAAAAAATGAAAGAAACCAATGCCGTGATAGGAGGTGAGGGTAATGGTGGTATAATCTATCCAGAATTACATTACGGAAGAGATAGTTTGGTGGGAATTGCTTTATTCTTAAGTTTTTTGGCTGATGAAAAAATCACCGTGAGTGAGCTGCGGAAGAAATACACTCCTTATTTTATGAGCAAGAAGAAAATAGAATTAACGCCACAACTGGATGTTGATGCTATTCTGAAAGCAATGGAGACGAAGTATGCTTCTGAAGAAATAAATACCATTGACGGCGTAAAAATTGATTTTGCTGAGAACTGGGTTCACCTGCGTAAATCAAATACAGAACCTATTATTAGAATTTATACTGAAGCGAAATCTCAAGAAGCAGCTGATAAGTTGGCGGATAGAATTATTTCTGAGATAAAGGAAATAGCTGGATAAGTTTTGTCATTCCCAAAGAGAACATTTAATTAATAGATTCTTCTGCGGGCATTTGGGAGTTACGTAACTTCCATCTTTTATGGGACCAAAGATAATATTCAGGTTTTTGACGAATTTGATCTTCCAGCGAATCAAAAAACATTCTGGTGATTTGAAAATCGGGATATTCCTTTGGATTGTCAGCTAGTGGAACGAAAGTAGCGGTGTAATAACCGCGCTTCACTTTTTCAACTTTTAAATAAAGAACTGCAAAGTCGAGTTTTTTAGCGAGCTCCTCTGTTCCTGTGAACATCGGTACGTCTATTTCCAGAAAAGTATCACGGTGTTTAAAAGCGCCCATTTTTGGGGTTTGATCAGAAAGAATATACGTAAGTGTTTTAATGCCTTTTCTCCATTTTCTGAAAAGTACTGTCACAATTTTTTTGTTGCTTACAATGACGCCTCCAAAGTGTTCACGTGTTTTTTTGATCAAAGCATCAAATTGCTTGCTGTCTAAAGGTTTGTAGACTGCATGAGCTTGATGTTGCATCAGTTTATTTAAAATACCGCTCCATTCCCAGTTGCCATAATGTCCAGCCATTAATAGAATGCTTCGGTCGTTTCCATAGTAACTATCAAGTATGTTGGCATTGGTAACTACAAAACGTTTGCGTATTTCCTTTTCTGAAATGGTAAATGCCTTTATGGTTTCAACAATGATATCACACAGATGTTTAAAGAATTTTTTTGTGATTTGGTTTCTTTCTTTTTGTGTTTTTTCAGGAAAGACTAGCGCGAGATTGTCTTTCACTACTTTTTTGCGATAGCCAACAATATAAAAGACCAAAAAATATAGCACATCAGACTTGATGTACAAAATGCGCATCGGCAAGATGGAAAGCACCCAGAGAATTGGATACGCCAATATATAAAGCAATCTTTGCATAGGTGTTGTTACCGCAAAATTACTTAAATTATTTCTTGAAATAGGAAATATGAGGCGCGAAAGAATAAAGAACAAAGAACAAAGAGAAATGAATAATGTGCATCCTGATACAGGTTGCCCATTTTTAACTAATTAATTCCTTATAAAACAAAAACAGCAATCAGTTCACTTTTGATGCATTGAAGAAGAGCGTTCAATATTAAAACACCAATTTAGATAAAAACTAAAAAAAAACAATTGGCATTTTTAGGCGCTGACAATGTATTGTTCAAATGCATACATGTATGGTTCCAGCGTATACTTTCGTGGGTCAACTCGCAAGTATGTAACTTTCGTACTCTATCTATGTATAGTTCCCCTACCTCTAATGCTACTCGAGTGCTACTTTTATGCTAGTGTATCCCTACTAAACCCCTAGTATCATGCTAGTATGTTAAAATTTAATTGATGCCTCGTCATTGCGAAGTAGCGATCCAAGGTGTGAACGAATGTGTTGCTTCTATTGTCACTTCTATAAATAACAGATAAAAGAAACCAAAACCTATAAGTACAGATTCCCTATTTATGGTTTCTTATTTCTATTTTTACATTTCTGATTTGGTATATCTAACTTCTAACTACCCTTTTTTATGCAAAACCTTCATCTCGCAACAATAATCATTATCGCTGCCAACGTCATTATCTCCTTAAAAGGCTTTAACGATATTTCCTTTTTTGAAAAGTACAAGTTCAACATTGCGGGAATTCGTAGAGGGGAACAGATTCGGATGTTCAGTTCTGCTTTTTTGCACGCAGATTTTTCGCATCTGCTGTTTAACATGCTTACACTCTATTTTTTTGCCAATGTGGTCATAGGGAGTGTAGGGGTAACCTATTTTGTAATTATTTATGTGGCGAGCCTACTTGCTGGTAATCTTTTGTCGTTTTATTTTCACAAAGATGAACCTCATTATAGTGCCATAGGTGCGAGTGGAGCCGTGATGGGAATACTGTACTCCGCAATTCTATTCTATCCTAATATGGGACTTTATCTTTTCTTTATTCCCATTGCTATTCCAGCCTGGCTTTTTGGTATGGCATATTTGTTGTATTCTATATACGGAATGAAAAAAAGATTGGGGAATATTGGGCACGATGCTCATATTGGTGGGGCTGTTGGAGGATATGTGTTAACCCTTTCGTTTGCACCCTCTTTGTTCCAAACTAGTTTGTGGATTGTAGTTTTGCTGGCAATTCCTTTGATTATTTTATTTGTTCTACATAGATTGGGAAAGCTTTAAAATTCAGCACTAAAAGAAGAGATGGAAGAAGAAAGGACTACTGTAAAAGGCTATCCCTTCCGATCGTTATTCAATAGTTCCACTAAAGAACCCAGAGCAGATAATATAAAAATGAAAAAAATATAAACTATGAAAACTTTAAAAACACTTTTAATTTTAGCAATAACAACAACTACTATGATGGCACAAAATACAGGGACACCTACCGTAGATGTTACTGGTGAAGGAATTGTTCGTGTAGTTCCTGATGAAGTAACAATTAATATTCGCGTTGAGAATACGGGAGAAAACACAAAAACCTTAAAGGAACAAAATGATGTAACAATTAACGATGTGTTGAAATTCCTGAAGAAAATGAATATTGGAGATAAAGATGTGCGAACTGAATATATGAACCTCAGTAAGAATTATGACTATAACTCTAAGACTTACACTTTTGCAGCTAATCAATCACTTTCAGTAAAACTTCGTGACTTAAATAAGTATGAGCAGGTAATGAAAGGTCTTATTGACACAGGAATTAACCGTATAGATGGGGTGGAGTTTTCTTCTTCAAACAAAGAAGCTTTGGAAAGCCAAGCCCGTAAAAAAGCTATTGAAAATGCACAGATGAAAGCAAAGGAATATGCGGGTGTTTTAAATCAGACTGTTGGAAAGGCGGTTTCTATAAGCGAATTTAAAGCCACTTCCGGGCCGCAGCCAATGTATAAAATGGCGGCGATGAGCGATTCCTCGGGAGGTGGTGATCAGTCAATCGCATTGGGTGAAATGGAAATCAGAACCACAATTAATGTTAGTTTTCTTTTAAATTAAATCGGTAGATCTATGAACTACTTAATAGAAAGCGAATTATTGATTAAACTAAAATAATTAAAAAAGCCTCGGTTCAAATGAGAACCGAGGCTTTTTTGATTTTTGAATTAAGCCTAAAATTATTCCCCACCTAAAAGTGTGGCAATCTTTGCTTCCAAAGCTGCTCCGCGAAGGTCTTTATCAATAATAATCCCGTTCTCGTCAAGTAAGAAAGTTGCGGGGATAGAACGAACACTATATTGTTGTGCAATAGGATCTTGCCAAAACTGAAGGTTTGAAACATGATACCAATCCATTTTATCGTCTTTTATGGCTTGTATCCATTTGTCTTTCTGGTCTGCTTTATCTAAAGAAACACTGATAATATTTAAACCTTTATCGTGATACTTGTTGTATACCTTAACTACATTAGGGTTTTCTATACGACACGGTTTACACCAAGATGCCCAAAAATCGATAATAGTATATTTGCCTAAAGCATCTTTTAAAGACATTGTTTCGCCAGTTGGGGTAGGAGCGCTAAAATTAGGTGCAGGATTACCTAAATCTGCTTTCTTAACAGCATCAAGATTTGTTTTTAAATCTTGTGCCAGATCTGATGAAATAATTTTAGAATCCATCTTTTCGAGATATTCTGAAGCTTCTGTAGGAGTGATTTCCTGTCTACTAGCCATTTCAGAGATAAGCATCACAGAGAATAGGGAGTGTTTATTTTCCTCTAAGAATCGTTTTTTATATTCTGTTTCTTCAGCCATAAGATTCAAATTATCACTTTGAATCTTTGCAATGGCATCAGTATCATTGACTTCTTTGGCGGCACGGAAAAGTTCCATGCTTGCTTGCTTTCTTTTATTGAAAGTTTTCATTTGATCAGCGAAACCTGAGTAGGAAGCATTTTGCTTACCACCTACAACTCTTGACGCTTGGATACTATCTTTATAAATAGTAGCCTTTATATCTTCATTTTCAGGAAAAAATAGAATAGAGGCATTTAAATCACCTATTCTCATAAAATTTAATGGCGTAGTTTCGGTTTTTGGGTAAACTGCTGAAAACTTCCCTTCTTTTACCAATAATGTGTCAATTGGTTTTGGTTGTTTGTTTTCAAGTGTGTATACAAATACTTCTGTTCCATCTGCAAAGCCTACGGCATCGCCTTCCAGCTTATAGCTGTCACTGTTTTTATTGCAGGATATTAATGATATTGTAAGGAGTGAAGCAAAAATGAGTCTCATAGATTAAGTGTTTAAAATTTTGGCAAAAATAGTTGTTTATTATTTGATAGTCGAAATTGACTGTTTTTTTTGTTAATTATTAACATATTTCAATATTTTTAAAGCTTACATTTAGCAGTTACCATCTATGGATACTATGAAAGAAGAGAAAATTGATTTTCCATTAGAAATAAAAATAGGGTTTAAAAAACTTTTTGATTCCTATAGAGAAGAAGTTGAAAAAAATGAAATCAATAGAAGTTGGTATTCTGAAATATTTGCTTTAGAAAAAGATTTTCCCATATTAACTTCGGGCATAACAAATTTTGAAGAGTTAACAGATTATCAAAAACAGATCAATGGTGTTCTTTCGCCGCTTTTTCCTGCGGTTTTGGAAAATAATGAAATAAAATTTGCAACCATTCCTTATCAAGAAGTGGCTTTTAAAAGTACCGAGCGGTATAAAAGTATTATGAAAGCTGCAGGCAATGACTTTTCTCTGAATATAATCAATTTTAACGCCGATGAATTTTACATCATGGGTTGCAGCATTATTTTGAGTCATTTTTACGGAAAAAAAGTAGATTTCCGTCGCTCATATTATTACAACATTCCAAATTCCGAAGGAATGATTCGAAACTATAGACTGCTATATAATGCTGATTTTGTTGACATTCAAAAGACGGAAAAAGCAAAAGATATTACCCAAGAAGATATTAATGAATTACTTGAAAGTTTTGAGGATATTTCGGTCTGGAAAGAAAAATTCCCTCCAAATAGCTGGGTTTTCAATGGATTTATAATTGCTACATTGATAGATGTAACTATGGACGTTTCCATATCAGATTTTAAGACAAGCTTACTTAGACTGGAAAAAAACGGAGATTTCAACAACACAGAATTTAGTAGGATTTTCCGATCTATTTTTGGGTTAAAGGATTTGAAAATTGGTTTTACAGATTACAATGAAGAATCGGAGTCATTTGAAAGGACACTTTTTAAAGAAATTTCAAGTTTTATTCTATGTGGCGAAAAATCCCAGTTAAGTAAAGAAGCTCTTTGTAATGCTTCGTATTATACACTTTTTAAACAACAAGAATTTTATAACGTTATTGATGTTGAAAGGTATCATAAAATGTATCCCGATAATATACTCTACAAAAAATTGCTTGGTCAAGGAATAAAGAGTGCCATTTTCGCCTCTATTATTTCAGATGGAAAAATATTGGGGATTATGGAGCTTGTCTCTCCCAATGCAAATGATCTCAACACTATTAATACAAATAAACTTCGTGATATTATGCCTTTTGTTTTGGATACAGTGGTGCGTTCCAAACAGAATATTGAAAATGAATTGGAACTGATTATTCAGGAAGAGTGTACATCATTGCATTCCAGTATTCAATGGAAATTTAGAAAGGAAGCCAAGCGCTATCTCAATTCAATTAACGAAGGAAACCCTACATTTTTTCATGAAATAGTTTTTGAAGATGTTTATCCCCTCTATGGACAGACCGATATAAAGGAATCTGCAAACGCTCGAAATGAAGCTACTAAAATGGATTTAACGCTTCAATTGACTTATATAGAGAATATTATAACAAAATTAATGCAACACAGCCCATTGCTCATTCTGGAGCAAATGAATTATACCATCGTAGAATTTTTAAAGGAAATAGAGGAGAACTTACAGGTAGATACGGAAAGAAAAATAATGAACTTTCTATCTTCCGAGATCATACCGTTTTTCGGACATATACACGAGAGAAACGAAACCTATAAAACACTGATAGATGAATATTATGAGTTGATTGATTCCAGTACAGGTTTCGTTTACAAGCACCGAAAGGATTATGACGATTCAGTGATGCTCATCAATAAGAGGCTCGCTTCCCTATTAGACAGAAAACAACAGGAAGCACAAAAAATGTATCCACATTACTTCGAACGTTTTAAGACCGATGGAGTTGAGCACAATCTATATATTGGAGAAAGTATAACCAAAGAGAAATCCTTCGATAAAATATACTTGAAAAATCTAAGATTGTGGCAACTACAAGTTATGTGTGAAATGGAGAACAATTATTTCCGCCTAAAAGATAACCTACCTATTACACTTGACGTTGCTTCTATGATTTTAGTATTTAATGGGTCGTTGTCACTTCGTTTTAGAATGGATGAAAAACGATTCGACGTGGACGGCACTTATAATGCACGTTATGAAGTTGTAAAGAAACGTGTTGACAAAGCTCATATAAAAGGGACTGAGGAGCGAATCACACAACCTGGAAAGATTTCTATAATCTATTCTCAAAAAGAAGATGAGGAAGAGTATTTGAAATATATTAAATTCCTTCAGTATAAAAAATTGCTAGGAAATGAAGTAGAAATATTAGAGCTTGAAGATTTACAGGGTGTTACTGGTTTGAAAGCATTTCGCGTTAATATTCTTTATTCGAAAAGCGATGAGGAAACGAAGGAGTATTATACTTACGAAGATCTAATGGCTCAAATTCATTAAAAAGTTACATTTCTAAATAAAAGAAAATAGCAAAGGCTGCTAATGAGATAATTGTGCCTGCTACGAAAATTGTGTAGGTGAGTCGCAGAATACGGTATTTTCTATCTAATACTTTCCCTAGGAAATACAAATCTTTGGTCAAGGATTTATAAACGTACTCCCTATCTTTTAAGAGCTCTTCTATGGCCCATTCAAATTGTTCCAGTTCCATTTTATGAAAATTTCCGAAGAAGGTCAGGTTCACACTCTTATTTGCTACATCCTCTTTCGTAAATTCACCTCTAGTAACGTTAGGCCTGGTTGCAATTACAGCCAAAATCATTGTGATCGCACTAAAAAGAATAAATATTGCAGTAGGGACAATTAAGTAGTTATTGTTGTCCAATTTGGAAATAAGATTGGATAAAACCAACGATATGATAATAGCATTTACAGATAGCATAATGTTAGCCTTTGTATCTGCTATATCACTAAGCTTCATATGATTCCTCAAGGCTGTGCGGTAGAAGGTTTGAATTCCACGTTCAGGGCTATCGTTTTTGTATTTAGCCTTTAGTTTCGCCTTGGTTTTCTCCGTATGAATTTTTTCGGTATTTTTCTTACGGCTCTTAAGTAGTTTCGCAAGGTTTTCTTCCTTAATGGGTTGCCAGTTTTTTAAAGCATAGTCTGTATAGAACTGGTGTTCTTCCACTAATACTTTTATATTTTCGTCCAACCACTCTGCGGGAGTGAATTTATGGACATTTTGTAAAAGGTATTCCTGCCTTAAAAATTCACTAGCCTCTTCAAAATATTCTTTTCCAAAATGTGAAGAATCGGCATCTCGAATTATCTTTTCTAATTCCGAATTCGGAACTGTCTCTTTAAAATTTGTAGCTAGAATGCATTTATTTACGCCATCAATAATATCATTTTCTACGTTTTGTTCTTTTAAAAAAGCCGTTGCTATTTTTACTCCTTCCTGTTCGTGATTCGTGCGAGAAACTGTGTATCCAGTATCGTGCAATAAAGCTGCTAAACGTAGGACAGTGGCATCTTTAACATCAATTTGGGAGTTTTCAATGATTTCGTTTATACTTTTATAAACACGTTTTGAATGTGTATAGTTATGATATACAAAGGTATTCGGAAGCTCGTCTTTAAAGAGTCGAAAAATAAAATCATCAGCAGCTTGAACAATCTCGCTCATATAAAAATTTTAGATATCCAAAGTACTAAAAAATCAACCTCCAAAGAGATATATGAATAAAATTAACATCTTTATAACTTTTGTATCAGCAACCGTCCTCTGTGGTTGTGCAACCTACCAACCCCAGTACAGAAACAATAATAATCACACTTTCAAAGAGCTTTCTGAAGAGTCAATTTCTAAGACATTTTACTTGATTGGAAATGCTGGACACGATGGCGCAGAAGTCTCAAATTCTGTTAGATCTCTAAAAAATTATGTTGCGGAAAAGAACGCTAAAGACAGTTATGTTTTGTTTTTGGGGAATAGTTTTTATCCGTCGGGGCTACAACCAAAAGATGATAAGGCTAAGGAAAAAGCCGAGGCATCGATGCAGCTACAAATTGACGCTTTAAAAGATTTTAAAGGAAAAGTTGTATTGCTACCGGGAAATCGCGAATGGAAAAGCGGGGTGGATGGCCTTGAGCTCGCGGAAGATTTTTTAAAGGCTCGGTTTGATGATGCCGATATTATACAACCCAACAATGGTTGTGCCTTGGAAGGTATAGATGTGAGTGACGATATTTATTTATTGGCCTTGGATACCCAGTGGTTTTTGGAAGATTGGGACGATTATCCCAAAATGAACAAAAAATGTCTAATTAAAACCAGAGATAAATTTTTTACGGAGATTGAAAGTGAATTGAAGAAAAACGCGAATAAAACAATTATTGTTGCAATGTATCATCCTTTGATCACTTATGGAGAACACGGCGGCAAATATCCTTTAATCCATAAAGATTTTTACAGCACTTTCATTAAGCAGGTGAAAATTCAAGGCTCAATTTCAAAACAGGATCGCTATAACGAGCGCTATAATGAACTTATGGATCGGTTGAAAGTACTTACCAAAGATTTGGACCGACTCGTTTTTGTTTCTAGTCTTGACGAATCCTTACAATACAATGAAAATGGCTCTGTAAAACAGATTGTTTCTGGCTCAGGCTCCGGTGCAACAGCTGCTTCTCTTGGACAATATGGTCAATTTGTATCTGGCCAAGAGGGTTTTTCGAGATTGGATATAGGCAATGATGGTTCATCGAATATCCGATTTTTTAAAGCAAATGACAATGGAGATTCAGAATTACTTTTTCAAAAGGAAATAATTCCGGCAGAAAAAGATTACGATTTCTCAACACTTCATGAGAGCTTTCCTGAAACCGTAAATGCAAAAATCTATAGTGATGAAATGGTTGAAAAAACAGGTTTCTACAAAACAGTATGGGGAGATCACTACCGAAAAGTTTATGGGACTGATGTAACCGCGAAAACAGTATTGCTGGATACTCTTTATGGAGGTTTAAAAGTTGTAAGGGCAGGAGGTGGTCACCAAACACGATCGTTGAGATTGGAAGATAAAGCCGGAAGAACCTATAATATGCGAGCAATGAAGAAGAGTGCGGTGCAATTTCTTCAAAATGTGATTATAAAAAATAAGGAAGTAGAAGATGATTTTAAGAATACCATTCCGGAAGATTTGATTCTTGACTTTTATACAGCAGCACATCCATATGGAGCTTTTACAATACCAAAATTAGCAGGTGCGGCAGATATTCTCCACACAAATCCAAAACTCTTTTACGTCCCCAAACAAAAAGCATTGGGGAAGTTCAACGAAGATTATGGAAACGAACTTTATATGATTGTGGAACGCCCGGATAAAAATTTTAAGGGTGAAACTTTCAATTATCCCGATAATGTAGAAAGTACGGATGACCTTCTGGAGAAACTGCAAAGGGATGAAAAGTATAAATTAGATGAAAAGGCATATATCCGTGCTAGGGTTTTCGATATGTTAATTGGCGATTGGGATAGACACAGTGACCAATGGCGCTTCGCACAACATAATAATAAGGATGGGAGTGTCAACTTTGAACCGATACCACGAGATCGAGACCAGGTTTACTCGAACTTTGATGGGGGATTATTGGACTTGGTAAGAACACTTTTCAATACATCGAGACAATTTCAGGTTTATGGTGCGGACCTAAAGCACACTAAATGGTTTAATTCGGCAGGAATAAAACTCGATCACGCATTAATTCAGAATTATGGAAAGGACGCTTGGTTGGAAGAAGCCACCTTAATTCAAAACTCCATAACAGATGCTGTCGTCGATAGTGCATTTAATGATCTTCCTGCACAAGCGCAAGACGAAACCGCATTAGAAATAAAACAAAAACTAAAAGGAAGACGCGATAATATCGTAAAAATTGCTGGTGAATATTACGATTATTTGGCAAAGCTTCAGATAGTTACTGGAACCAACAAAGATGATTATTTTGAAATAACCCGTTTACCTGAAGGAAAGACTAATATCAAGGCATATAGAATTAAGAAGGGAGAAAAGGGAGATAAAATGGTTGACCGTACTTTTTACGCCGATGAAACCAAGGAAATCTGGATCTATGGATTAGATGATGATGATGTTTTTGAAGTTAAAGGTGAAGGAAGCAAGCCTATCTTTATTCGTATAATCGGTGGCCAGAATAACGATACTTATAAAATTGTCAACGGTCAAAAAGTTAAAGTTTACGACCAGAAAAGTAAAAATAATACAGTGGAGCAAAACGGAGGAGCTGCATTTAGATTTACTGATAACTATGATTTTAACACCTACGATTATAAAAAACAGATACAATCTGTAAATCTTCTATTGCCTGCAGTAGGATACAACCCTGATGATGGTTTTAAGTTGGGAGTTACAGATGTTTTTACGTTAAATGGGTTTCAATGTAATCCTTTTTCTCAACAACATAGATTGGGATTGGGTTATTATTTTGCTACCAATAGTTTTATGGTAGATTATGAAGGAGAGTTTGCAAATATTTTCGGAAGCTGGAATTTCCTAGCAGGTGGTTATTTTAAGAACCCTTATTTTTCTGAAAATTATTTCGGTTACGGAAATGAAACTATAAATCCAGATTATGAATTTGATATGGAAGAAGATTACAACCACGTTCGCATTGGAGGCTACGGTGGATCCATTGGGATAAAAAAGGATTCGCCTTACGGAAGTGTTTTTCAGATTAAAGCCATTTTTGAAGGAATTAAGGTGGAAGGCACCCCAGATAGGTTTATTACTGATTTGAAACCTAATCCGACAGAATTCGACAAAACAAAATATTATGTTACTGTTGAAGGAAAATATCAATACGATAGTTATGATAATAAGGTCAATCCAACTCGAGGAATGGATTTTAGTTTTGTTGCAGGTACGACTCAAAACATTCAAGAAGGTGAACGTATTTTTGGATATGTGAAACCTGAAGTTATTTTCTATAATGCACTCACCAGAAATAGAAAACTTGTGCTCAAAACAGATGTTCGAGGACAGTTTAACATTGGTAATAACTTTGAATTTTACCAAGGTGCGCAACTCGGGAGCGATTCTGGGCTACGAAGTTATCGAAAGGAACGTTTCACAGGTAGAACTGCTGCCGTTGGGGGAGCAGATTTACGTTATAGCTTTAATAAGTTCCGTACGGCCTTAACGCCAATACAAATAGGGGTCTTCGGAGGTTATGATTTGGGAAGAGTATGGGTTCCAAATGATACTTCAGATGTTTGGCACAGTTCGTATGGCGGTGGACTTTGGATAAATACTGCTGACTTGCTTAGTGGAACTCTAAATCTTTTCACAGGCGATGAAGGATTGCGATTTACATTTGGACTTAAAGTTTCGATGTAGAAGATATAAGATTTGAGGCTATTTTCAAACTGAGGGATTATTGGATAAAACATTTGTTCGTCATTATAAGAAGTTGTCTTTTCAAAAGCTTTTAAAATGAAAGAATGTAAGGTTCGCGGGTGATTTAAGTCTGAGATTCTTTGGACTATCTTCAATTGTTCGTCCTTCCTTAAGTCCTATTATATTTGACATTAGATTTCAATTCTCAATTATTTCCCTTAAATTAGTAGAGAGCCTGATTTATGATTGTAAACAAGTTTTATTTTTTATTCATCCTAGCCTTTGTCGTATCCTCTTGTGCCACTTTCACACCACAGTTTAGGGATAAAGAGGCTAGACCTGTGTATCCCTCAACCAAGAAGGTAGAGAAGACCTTCTATCTGGTAGGTGATGCTGGGCTTTCTCCAATGGGGGGAATGAGCGATGCGCTTACCACTTTCAAGGAATATCTCAAAACACAGCAAACTAACGGAAACTATACTATTTTCTTAGGAGATAACATTTATCCCGCTGGGATGGATCCAAAAGGAGATCCGCGCCGCGAGCAATCTGAAAATATGATAGATGCACAGCATACCGCGGTTAAAGATTATGATGGTCACACGATTTTTATTCCTGGAAATCACGAATGGTATAATGGTGGAGTTTTAGGCGTTGCGAGACAAGAAGAATATGTAAAATC
Organism: Aequorivita sp.; assembly: GCA_034675805.1. Taxonomy (GTDB): domain Bacteria; phylum Bacteroidota; class Bacteroidia; order Flavobacteriales; family Flavobacteriaceae; genus Aequorivita. The sequence continues at coordinate 3,547,748 of JAUCCX010000001.1, forward strand.
GAAATTTCCTAACCAGGATGCATTTAAACCGAGTAATGGCTGTCCCTTGGAAAGTATAAGTGTTTCTGATAACATACAGTTAATTATTATTGATACGCAATGGTTTTTGGAAGATTGGAATAAGAGTCCAACCATTAACCAACAATGCGATATCAAAACCCGTGAAAAATTCTTTATAGATCTGGGTTTGGAGTTGGAAAAGAACCAAAACAAAACAGTAGTATTTGCAATGCACCACCCAATGTTCTCCAATGGAAACCACGGTGGCTATTTTGCATTGGAAAAGCATTTATATCCATTTCAAAAAAAGATTCCAATTCCTGTTTTGTCATCCCTAATAGTTCAAATACGTTCTCAGGGGGGCGTTTCTGTGCAGGATAGATATAACGAATTGTATAATAATCTGATGGACAGATTACAAAAGTTGGCTAAGAACAACCAAAGACTGGTTTTTGTTTCGGGTCACGATCATAATCTCCAGTATATCGAAAAGGATGGATTTAACCAGATTGTTTCTGGTGCAGGCTCTAAGGAATCTTATGCCGCAACTGGCAAGGATGGCTTTTTCAGCACTGGTTCACAAGGCTTCGCGGTTTTAGATGTTTTTGATGATGGTTCTTCTTGGGTACGGTACTTTGTAAAAGGTGAAAACTATAAACCCGAACTTATTTTTCAAAAGGAAGTGATTCCCGCTCCTAAAAGACTGGATGTGTCAAGTTATCCAGAAATATTTCCACAAGAATACACCGTTCCCATATTTAAGCAGGACAGTATAAGTGAGGCCCTCTTCTTTAAAACAGTTTGGGGCGCTAAGTATAAAGATGCCTATTCTACACCAATCAAGGCCCAAGTAGCGTCTTTGGATACTTTGTTTGGGGGTTTAAGGGTGATACAGGAAAATAGGACCGCCGATTATAATTCTCTTATTCTGACCGATAAAAAGGGTAATCGCTACCGAATGAGACCTATGGGAAAAAAGGCACTTCAGATTTCGAAACAAGTAGTTTTTGAAGATAATAAAAACACCCCTTCCGAAGCAGAAAATATCGATGTTCCTTCGATAAAGGGGCAGGATTTTAGTTTCTATACCGCAACGCATCCGTATGCATTATTATCTATTCCTGAAATGGCAGAGGCCGTTGATATTTTTCATACAAGTCCCCAACTTTATTACGTTCCCAAGCAAAAACTACTAGGAGATTATAATGAGAAATATGGAGATGAACTTTATCTTCTTTCTGTTGAGCCATCAGAACGAAGTGAAGAAAAGGAATTTTTCAAGTATCCCGATGAAGTGGAAACTACAGAAGATATCTTGACTAAAATTAGAAAATCAGGTGATGTTTTTGTTGATGAGGAAAATTACATTAAATCCCGTCTCTTTGATATGCTCATAGGAAATTGGGATCGAACGCTGGATCATTGGCGGTGGGCTGAATATAAAAATTCACAGAATAAAAAGGTCTTTGTTCCCATTCCAACTAGCAGGGATAATGCTTTCTCCAGTTTTGAAGCAAACATTTTAGATTTAACACGTTCCTTATTCAGCGGAACTAAACAGAGCCACGTTTATGGCAAAACTCTAAACGATTTACAGTGGTTTAATAAAGAAGGGATAATACTCGATAGGGCCTTGATAGGAAACGCTGGCAGAAACCAATGGAAATATCTTGCGAAAGTTCTGCAGGACAGTATTTCTGATGAAGTGATAGATAGAGCTTTCAGTGCTATTCCCAAAGAAGTACAAGATGAATCTTTAGAAGAAATAAAACGAAGACTAAAAGAGCGAAAAGAGAATTTGGTGAATATAGCCGATAGTTACTATTCATACCTCGCTACCTTACAGACTATAATTGGAACAGATTATGACGATCTTTTTGAAATAACACGTTTACCTGAAGGGAAAACCAACGTAAGAAGCTTTAATATTATAAACGGAGTAAAATCCGATACGCTTATAGATCGCACCTTTTCATCAAAAGACACCAAAGAACTTTGGATTTATGGTCTTTCGGGAAGTGATAAGTTTATTGTGGACGGCAAGGAAAATAATTTGATTTTTGTTCGATTGATTGGTGGGCAAGACAGCGATATCTATGAGCTGAAACAAGGGCGAAGAGTAAAGGTGTATGATTTTGAAAAGAAATCAGATACTGTGGTAGATAGGAATGGGGGGAACTTGCGATTCACAAATGTTTATAATCTTAATGTTTACGATTATCGAAAACAAATTGAACGCACCCAAGGTTTGGTCTCGGCGATTGGTTATAATCCTGATGATGGATTTCGGGCGGCTCTTCAATATGTTTATAGAATTGATAGTTATCAACGAAATCCTTTTTCACAGAAACACGTTATTAATACCGCTTACTTTACAGAGCGGAATAGCTTTGAAATTGCCTATGACGGAGAATTTGCTAATATAATGAATACATTGAATCTCACTTTAGGGGGTCGATTTACAAGCCCCAATTTCACAAGAAACTTTTTTGGTTATGGCAATGAAACACAAAATTGGCAACATACCGAAGGCTATGAGTACAATAGAGTAGAGGTTCAGCAAATATCTGCGAACCTAGGCTTGTTACGCAACAGTAACTTTGGTAGTATTTTCAAACTTCAGACTTCGTTTGATGCTTTCGAAGTAAATCAATTGCCAGATAATTTCATATCTCAAGTTAATGTCTGGAATAAAGGTGAAACCTCCTATTACGGAACGCTAGAAGGAATCTATAACTACAGAAGCTATGACGATGTTCTAAATCCCACTATAGGGATGATGTTCGATTTAAATGTTGGGGTAACCGACAATTTAGAGGATATGGATAAGGTCTTCGGGTTCATAAAGACTCGTATAGGCTTTTACAATACATTAGTAAGAAGTAGAAAACTGATACTAAAAACGAATCTCAATTATGAAGTTAATCTAGGTGAGAATTACCAGTTTTATCAAGCGCCCAGTCTAGGGGGGGATAACGGTTTACGTGGGTTTAGGGAACAACGTTTCACAGGTAAGTCTTTTTTGATTGGAAGTGCTGATGTACGTTATAGTTTGCCGTCATTTAAAATTGGATTGCGTCCATTTCAAACAGGAATCTATGTAGGTGCTGATTTAGGAAGGGTTTGGCTTAAAGACGATATTTCAGAAAAGTGGCACAACTCATTAGGGGGTGGGTTTTGGGTGAATGCAGTAGGGGGAGTAAATGCTAATTTAAGCGTTTTCAATTCAAAAGAGGGAACACGTCTCAGCTTTGGCTTGGGCTTTGATTTTTAGGTTTTATACCCATTTTTGCCTACTGACTAACAACTATCTTATAAAAAAGACTGGGGAAGTTTAGATGCAAATCCAAACTTCCCCAGTTTTTCAATTCATTCTAAAGTCTAGCGCTTATTTTCCGACTTCTGGATGGTTGTCTCCAGTCTTCATTGTCCAGGCATCGAGCATCCAACTTATTTTTTCAATATAACCAATGAATCCACCAATCATATCAATAGTTCCTTCATCGCTTGCCTTATCTGCAGTTTCGATAACTTTTCGCATTTGTTTTAGTAGCTTTCCGTGGTCCTCAAGTAGAATCTTAACCATCTCCATATCTTTGGTGTCTTCAGAAGATTCTTTAATACTGCTCATTTTTAGGTAATCGCTGAGATTACTTGTAGGTTGGAAACGAAGCGTCAAAATACGTTCGGCAATTTCGTCAACCTTTAGTTTTGCGTCTTCATACATTTCTTCAAATTTTATATGAAGGTTGAAGAAGCTATGACCCACCACGTTCCAATGGAAATTTCGAAGTTTTTGATAGTATAGATGATAATCTGCTAGGAGGACATTAAGTTCTTTTGCAGTTTCTGTAATTTTCTTTTTATCTAGGTTTAAATAGCCCATGTTGTCTGTTTTTAAAGGTTCCTCCAAAGATAGCCAAAGCACTTCTGATGAGCAATTATAAAGGAGGCTTTAGCCTTTTTTTAACTTCGAGAGAATTGTTTTTCATTCTAAATCCTAACGAATTAACTATGGACAATCTATTTTTTATTTATGCGTGACATTTGAATTTGCTTTAAACCTCTCGGTCTAAATAAATAATTTTAAGGTGGGTTTTTTATAGATAAAATAAATGATTTTGTTCCTTCAGTTAGTTTAAGTTAGATTTCGATTTAAAGAAAGAAACCGGAGACGAGGCTCCGGTTTTACTTATTAATAGAGGGGAATTAAATACGCACCAACTGTACGTAATATTTTTAATCTAAAACGATAAATTCAGATCTTCTGTTTTTTTGATGTTCTCCAGCAGAGCATGGAACTCCGTTGCTGCAATTATTAACTAATTCAGTTTCCCCAAGACCTTCAGATTTTAACCTGCTCTTGTCAACTCCTTTTGATACTAGATAGGTAAGTGTTGATTCGGCGCGTCTTTCTGAGAGTGCTTTGTTATAAGTATCATTTCCACGGCTATCTGTATGCGAACGGATGTTCAACTTGAGTTGTGGATATTCATTCAATGCCGCGAATACTTTTTCAAGTTCTACTTGCGCATCTGGACGAATATTTGATTTGTCGAAATCGAAATAGATGATAGGAATGTTCAATACTTTTGCTAAGTCAGTACCTCCTACAATTGCCACTTTGTTTTGTTGTAATTGGAAATCTATTTGCTGCGTTGTCAGATTAGTTTTTGAAACCTTTTCATCTGTATCGTAACCTTCTTTTTCGGCCTTTATGAAATAGGCTTCAAACTTGTTGATTTCAGCTTGATAATAGCCTTTTTCATCAGTTTTAAGCTGGGCATAAATTTTCCCTTCAGAATCATTGATTATGATTGTTGCATTGGCCAGAGGTAAACCAGTTTGTTTATCGGTTACATATCCGTCAATTCTGGCCATAAACATATCCTGTATGGGAGAAATTTCCAGAAAGGTATAAATGTTATCATAAATAAATTCACCTGATGTTTTGCTGCGGTTTGAGCTTATAAAACCTCTTTTTGTGGTTTCATCTATTCCATATGCGAAATCATCAGCATAGGAATTTACAGGCTCTCCAACATTTAGTAAATTGCCAAAGCCATTATCATTGATTTTTACATAAAACACGTCTAATCCACCAAGGCCGAAGTGTCCGTCAGAAGAAAAATAAAGTTCATCATTTTCAGAAACAAAAGGAAAAGTTTCTTTTCCTGGAGTGTTTATTTTCGCCCCTAGGTTAATTGGTGCTCCAATAGTCCCGTTTTCATCGATAGTGGCCACATAAAGGTCAGATTCACCAAAGCCGCCAGGACGATCTGAAGAAAAGTACAACTTGGTCTCATCTGAGTTTAGGCTTGGATGGGCAGAAGAGTAATCGTCACTATTAAAGTTAAGTTCTTCTGGTTCTTCCCATTTATCAGCTTTCTTTTTAGATCTATAAATTTTTAGTTTCTGATCATTTTCCTTCTTCTGGTAGGTAATATTACTTCTGGTGAAGTACATAGTATTGCCATCTTTGGTGTAAGTTGGTGTCGATTCGTGAAACTTGCTATTTAATTCACCTTTCAACTTGGTAGGTTTACCAACAGCCAAATTCTGGTCGTTTAATTCAATTTCATAGAAGGAAAGGAAACTAAGTCCGTCCCATGCACTTCGCTTGTTTAGAAATGTTTTAGAGTCTTGTGTGGAGGCATAAATAAGTTTATTGCCAATTTTGGTATGACCAAATGAAATTTTATTTTCGTCATAAATAGCCTCCAATGATTGCAATTGGTATCTACCAGAATTCTGCTGAATTAATGCTAGATAGTCAACAACAGTTTTCACATTAGCCTCAGTTCCTGTATTTGCAGTGTAAGCATTGTAATATTCTTTTGCTTTTTTGTTGTCGCCAGTAGCCTTTAACGCCTGTGAATAACGCAATAGGATTATTGGTTGATCAGTTTTTGGATTGAGATCAAATAGACGTCCATACCATTTTACGGCTTCGTCATATTGGGCATTAAAGTAATAACTGTTTCCTAGTTTTGTGAAAAGTTCTTCGGACTCGAAACCCTTTTCTGCAACAGCAAGATATATTTTCTGTGCATCCACATAATCCAGCTGTTCATAATTTGCATCAGCCTTTGATAGTTTCTTCTCTTGGGCATTAAATACCGAAACGAACCCTAGAAGGAATATAGAAAAGATAGATATAGTAATATTATTTTTCATCTGTAACTAATACTTTAAAAATTAGAAGAAGCGTGGATTTACCTTTGCTCTTAGCTTGGTGCCCAGTTCAAATCTTAAAAAAATCTCATGGGAGCCATCGTTGTAATTGCCTAAAGGTGTAGTGTCATAGTCGTAAGCGTACCCAATCATGATATTGTCGGTTACCTGAAACCCTAGCATTGCGCTTACAGCTGCATCTAAACGGTATGCAAGGCCAAGTGAAAAGCGATCGTACATCAGTGCATTCGCCGAAATATCGAGGGCTAAAGGTGCCCCTGTTACTGCTTTTGCCAATACTGCTGGTTTTAATTTTAAGTTGGAATTAAGTGTAAATACATAACCTCCAATAAAATATATATGGGTCTTCTCTGTAGCAGTAGATACCTGTACGTCGTCATAATGCTCTGTTTCCAATAGGTTAGGGGACGAGAGACCTAGGTACCAATTATCTGAATGCAAGTAAAGTCCGGCTCCAACAATTGGGGAACTATAGCTTTTTTGTGCTAAATCATAATCATTTGGATCATAAATTAAGAGTTTGTTTGGATCCAGATCCAATAAGGAGAAACCTCCCTTAATCCCGAATGAAAGCTTTGTGTTTTGAGATACATCGATAGTATATGAAAAATCTGCTGTGATTATACTTTCGGTTGAAGGTCCAATTTTATCACTTGTAAATCCAAGTCCCAAGCCAACTCCTTGAACACCTATTGGTGAGTTCACTGAAAAGTTAAGAGTTTCTGGTGCACCATCTAAACCTACCCATTGATTTCTATAGATACCTATCATGCTTAATGAACCGCGTGTACCAGCATATGCAGGGTTTACACTCACCGTGTTGTACATATATTGTGTGTACTGCGAATCTTGCTGTGCCTGAACTTCATGGACAGCCGAAAACATGCAGCCCAGTAGTATAAAGACAAATAGTTTTGGTAATTTAATATTCATGAGAATAATTTCTTATTAGTTGCCACTTAGGTATAAAAACCCAGCTTGTTTATGCCTGTTATTTTCTGATGGATTGCCATATTGGTAATCCAAAATGTAATAGTAAGTACCTGAAGGTAATTGCTTTGAATCATTCACTGTCATTCGACCTGTAGAGAAGCCGTCAAAAACATTTCCATTTTGACCATAATTGTTTGTTTCAAAAACCTTTACACCCCAACGGTTATAGATCTGTACGTGTACGTCGCGAACAGAGCCATCATTTGGAATATCAATCAGGAAATAGTCGTTTTTGCCATCCCCATTTGGAGTGACTGCAGTGTATACCGTTAGCCCCCCTGGAAGAACAGCTTCGGGTTTTACTGTTCCGAATGTGAACACTCCATATCCACTTATGGCGGTGGTAACGGTTTTCGCATTTAAATCTATTGCTCCCCCTTCATTAACCCACATATTGGTTGCTTCGTTCCAACGAACAATTGTCAAAGCGTCTTGTTGTGCGGCATTGATCATTGCTTGAGGTGTTGTTACGTCACGCCAGGAAAGTGTTATCAATACGTCTTCATTAGTAGCAGTTTCCTCTATAATGGTCCAATATTCTTGGTTGTCTATTTCCTTTAGAACCCCAGCTTTTAAGCGGTGTGGATACATCTCGTCGGAATTCTCAAAATAGAATTTCCCTTCAAAACTTGCTTGTGAACTCGCAGGGGCGGAAATTCCACCGAAACGATAGTAACCTCCGTCTCCAATAGGAAAGATAAATCCTTTATCTCCCAATTTATTTACGGGTCCATCTACGTGACTATAATCGGAAGTGTTTATATGCTCAGCTGCGGAATTAAAGGTAATTTGTCCATTAAAATTGTCGTTGTCTACAATCCCATTATGGAAATCTGCCTCTCCACTAATGTTAATATTCCCTGATAATTGAAAAGGAATAGTATTACTGTTATTATTAAAGAGTACATCATAGAGATAGCTGGGTTTTGAGCCGCTTATCGCTTGATTTGAGGTTCCTATAAAACGGGTAAGTCCGGTGTTTTGGTAAAAATCTAAAACTCCATCATTATTGAAATGACTATATATGTAGGTATCACCATCATTATAAAATGAGCCGGTATTAAGATTGTCAAAACGTTCAACTGTTGAGAATTTTGTCTCTTCACTTACGTAAAGCATTCCTTCATTGGAGGTTTGGGCCACAACTTTGAAAGTGAATAGGAGCAAAGTGCTTATGTAAAAAAATGATTTTTTCATCTATGTAAAATATTTGTTGTTTGAAGAATATTTTCTTCAGTTTACTAAGCGTCGGAAAGATTTGTAACACCCACCCGTTTTGTTTCTAATTTTAAAGCCTTTAGAAACGCGTTTAGTTATTGTCTTTCGCTTTAGAGTTAATCATCGGATTTGTTAAGGTTGGTCCTAAAACATAAATCTTATGATCTTCTACCTCACCCGTATTTACAATTTCTCCAGGTAAAATATCAGGTAATTCTGAAAGCCTTAATCTTACGAACGTGCTGTATGGTTTTCTGGTTCCAGGGATAACCCATTCCAATACTATACTACCCATTGCTCCGCCGGTTGATGGTGCAAAAATTTCCTGTTTCTCACTAGGATCAAACACACCATTTAAATTAAAATCTACCCATCCAGCTATATAGCCATCTGAAAAACTTTTATATGGAATGGTTGCTGATATGAGATTACCGGGCAAATAATTTACTTTGAATGAAAACCTTTTGTATATGGTAGGCCACGCGTCTTCTTCGTTAGCACCTGCGGGTCCGTTGTTGTCGTCTCCCATTGCATCGTTAGAATGGAATGAGATGGTTTCGGTATCTGGAGCAGTACTTCCTAGATGGCTTAGATTTATATTTTCTATTAGGGCTCCTGGAACGTAACCAGCGGTGTTTATGTTTATAAAACTAGTTGAGCCAGCATTTACGGGAGCGATTCCATCGTTGGTAAAATCTAATTTTTGAATAAGATGCAAAGGTTTTCCATAGGAAATTGGGGCATCTCCACCATCTACTTCTGGAGGTAAAATTCCTAAAGCAATTGCTGTTGTACCTCCTCCGTTAAAATTTACATCTACAGTTACAGACAGATCTGGAGTTGAACCATTAACATCATACGCAGATTCATTGAATTTCAAAAAGGAAACAGCCATGGTATTATTATCATTTCCTTTAAGAAACTTCATAGTTCTTTTTGAAGTAGGACTCCCGGCTTCAAAAACAATTTCTTTACGAACCTCATAGGATGCTTGTGCGACGTTTTTCTTTACTTCAACCAATGTCCATTCCCCATCAGCTGTTGTATGAATATATTCTCCGGTTCTATTGAGTGACTCTGCATCGGCCAAAACCAAACCGGAGATACGGATAGGTATCCCGTCTATAGAAGCCTTACACTTAATTTTAAACTTTGGAGAAGTACCGGCAGATCTGTTTGATATTCCTGTAACTAGTTTATTGTTGGTTCCAGTTCCACCAATATTATATAAATCGTCTAAATAGTCCCCTTGCCAATTTCCCGGGGCGTATGAGTTAATGTTGCCATCAGAGATAGCTATAATTTCTGCATCAATACACAGATATTTTCCATCACCCAAACTTATCGAGGCATAGGAAGTGGCCCCAACACTAAGAGGTTGGTTATGTCTTCCATAAGGAAAGGTTTGCTCATTAGAGGACCCCCAGGTTAACCAAAGTACATTGTCTTTGTAAGGGCTTAACCCACCAGTAGCAAAGGCGGCTGTTACTATCTTATCTGGATAACATTGGGCGTTTACACTTGTAATACTCATTAGCATTACAAGTGCTAATCCCAATACTATAAACTTTGTTTTAAAGTACATTTCAAATTATGGTTTTACTGTGAAAACTATATTCATAAAAGATCCTAAAGAAACTTCTGCTGTTGGTTTCACAGAATAAGTTAGAATTCCTGTATCACTTACAGATACATTTTCAAAAACGGTATCGTCGAAAAAGGTTATGAAATAATCCAATTCACTTTTAGGTAGAACAGGGATGACAGTTGTGGCACCAGGATTCACTGCGGCTGGATTCTCAAATTGGTCCTTGTATTTAGCATAAAGATCCATTGTGCCAAACACTTCTCCTGAAGGCACCTGGTCTGCGGCAGTATAAACAATTACAGATGGCATATAGAAAAATGTAGGTAATGCTGCTTTTAATTGTTTTACTACTCCCGAGGTACGATCTACAACCATAAGATTGTCTTGATAGGTTCCTGTTTGCAATCCGGTAACTGCTAAAGTGTTTGTAGCATCGGTGTTAATAGCAGTTGGCTTAATAAGATTACCTCCCAATTGAACGTTGTTAGCGGTTTTTGTTAAACCGTTATCAGCTGTTAAGAGGCTAAGGATATCTACATTTGTTGTATTGCCATCCTCATCAGTAAAAGAGAACGTTCCATCTCCATTTGCAACTATAGTAGTAACAGTTTCAAAAGTTTTTACAACTGTCTCTAGGTTGATGGTACTAACGTCTCCATTCTCATCTTTGTATTCCAAAGTTTTACCATCTGCATTTAAAACAAGTGTTGTCAAAGTCTCTGCTCCTCCAACGGAAATTACCGTCGTGTCTCCATTTTCATCTGTATATGTGAAAGTTCCATCTCCATTATCAACTATGGTGGTAACAGTTTCAAAAGTTTTTACAACTGTCTCTAGGTTAATACTACTCACATCTCCATTTTCATCAGTATATTCCAAAGTTTTGCCATCTACATTCAAAATAAGGGAGGTCAAGGTTTCGGCCCCACCAACTGAAATTACAGTTGTATTTCCATCCTCATCTGTATATGTAAATGTTCCGTCACCGTTATCAACGATTTTAGTAACAGTCTCAAAGTTTTTGATAATTGCTTCAAGGTCAATGCTAGTTACAATACCATTCTCATCTGTGTACTCCAACGTCTTCCCGTTAGGGTTTAAAGCCAGGATAGTTAGCGTTTCAAGGCTAGCGAAGTTTATTGTTGTAGTGATTCCATCCTCATCTGTATAAGTGAAAGTTCCGTCTCCATTGTCAACGATTGTAGTTACGGTTTCAAAGTTTTTGATTACTGTTTCAAGGTCGATGCTTGTTACAACACCATCTTCGTCAGTGTACTCTAAAGTCTTTCCGTTTGGATTCAATGCAAGGACAGTCAATGTTTCTAGGCTTGCAACGTTAATAGTTGTAGTAACTCCATCTTCATCAGTATAAGTGAAAGTTCCGTCTCCATTGTCAACGATAGTAGTTACGGTTTCAAAGTTTTTGATCACTGTTTCAAGGTCGATGCTGGTAACAACACCATCCTCATCTGTGTACTCCAGTGTTTTTCCATTAGGGTTCAGAGCAAGGAAAGTAAGTGTTTCTAGGCTTGCAACGTTAATAGTTGTAGTAACTCCATCTTCATCAGTATAAGTGAAAGTTCCGTCTCCATTGTCAACGATAGTAGTTACGGTTTCAAAGTTTTTGATCACTGTTTCAAGGTCGATGCTGGTAACAACACCATCCTCATCTGTGTACTCCAGTGTTTTTCCATTAGGGTTCAGAGCAAGGAAAGTAAGTGTTTCTAGGCTTGCAACGTTAATAGTTGTAGTAACTCCATCTTCATCAGTATAAGTGAAAGTTCCGTCTCCATTGTCAACGATAGTAGTTACGGTTTCAAAGTTTTTGATCACTGTTTCAAGGTCGATGCTGGTAACAACACCATCCTCATCTGTATACTCCAGTGTTTTTCCGTTAGGGTTCAGAGCAAGGAAAGTAAGTGTTTCTAGATTTGAAACATTGATTGTAGTTGTATTTCCATCCTCATCTGTATAAGTGAAAGTTCCGTCTCCATTGTCAACGATAGTAGTTACGGTTTCAAAGTTTTTGATCACTGTTTCAAGGTCGATGCTGGTAACAACACCATCCTCATCTGTATACTCCAGTGTTTTTCCGTTAGGGTTCAGAGCAAGGAAAGTAAGTGTTTCTAGATTTGAAACATTGATTGTAGTTGTATTTCCATCCTCATCTGTATAAGTGAAGGTACCGTCTCCATTGTCAACAATAGTAGTAACAGTCTCAAAGTTTTTGATCACTGTTTCAAGGTCGATGCTGGTAACAACACCATCCTCATCTGTGTACTCCAATGTTTTTCCATTAGGGTTCAGAGCAAGGAAAGTAAGTGTTTCTAGATTTGAAACATTGATGGTAGTTGTATTTCCATCCTCATCTGTATAAGTGAAGGTACCGTCTCCATTGTCAACAATAGTAGTAACAGTCTCAAAGTTTTTGATCACTGTTTCAAGGTCGATGCTGGTAACAACACCATCCTCATCTGTGTACTCCAATGTTTTTCCGTTGGGGTTCAGAGCAAGGAAAGTAAGCGTCTCCAAATTGGAGATATCAATGATAGTAACGTTTCCATCCTCATCCGTATATGAGAATGTTCCATCTCCATTGTCAACGATTGTAGTAACAGTCTCAAAGTTTTTGATCACTGTTTCAAGGTCGATGCTGGTAACAACGCCATCCTCATCTGTGTACTCCAGTGTCTTACCATTAGGATTTAAGGCAAGGAAAGTAAGCGTCTCCAAATTGGAGATATCAATGATAGTAACGTTTCCATCTTCATCTGTATAAGAGAATGTTCCATCTCCATTGTCAACGATTGTAGTAACAGTCTCAAAGTTTTTGATCACTGTTTCAAGGTCGATGCTGGTAACAACGCCATCCTCATCTGTGTACTCCAGTGTCTTACCATTAGGATTTAAGGCAAGGAAAGTAAGCGTCTCCAAATTGGAGATATCAATGATAGTAACGTTTCCATCTTCATCTGTATAAGAGAATGTTCCATCTCCATTGTCAACGATTGTAGTAACAGTCTCAAAGTTTTTGATCACTGTTTCAAGGTCGATGCTGGTAACAACGCCATCCTCATCTGTGTATTCAAGGGTATGCCCATCTGCGTTTAGCCCTAAATAAGTAAGTGTCTCAAGATCGGCTATAGTTATAATTTGTATATCTCCGTTTTCATCTATATAAGTAAATTGGTTGTTTACAACGTCCCAGAAAACTATGTAATCAGGAAGATCAGTTTCTGTTAGTAGTCTATTCCAGCTTCCTTGATACCAATAGTAATAACCAGGTGAAAGCGTAGCGTTGGTATTGATGTTGTAAACCAATAGGCTCTCTAGATTTCCTGCAGAGATTGTAGTTTGGTCAGTAACACTAGTTAAAGGTACTTGTGGTATCATTATACCTCTGTTGGAAGATTTTATTTCCAATTGGGTAGAAGGATTTGGCATATCGGTACCGATACCTACCTGAGCATTCACTTTATAAAGGTTCATTAATAGAATGACAGTGATTAAAAATGGTAATAGTTTTTTCATAATGAATAATAATGATGTTGGATATTCTTGATTAATTATTAAATGAAACTTGATGCTTGAATTTCTAATTCCAATTGCTTGGCTAAACATTTAAACCTTTAAGCTAAAAGGATTTTTTTGTTATCGTTTGCAAAACTAGCAGGTTAAGAGGGCTAATTAAATTGTTTGGATGTGTGAATTCCGTAATTTAAGTAGTTCGGATAATTCTGTAAATGAGGGAATTAAGGTCCTGTTAAAAAACAATGGGAAATATTAGGAGTCGATGGAATTAATAGGGGCTCTAATTATAAAAAGTAAACCCTATTTATAACATTGATTAAAACTATGTTAGAAATAGGAGTCTGTTTTATAAAAAAAATCTCTTAATTACAAAGGATGATGCTTTGTAATTAAGAGGATTTCTCAGATTAAAAAGATTATATTATTTTAGGCTCTCTATAAATTCAGATGGAGAAAGATGTACAATTCTTTTAAAATCGGCAGAGAACTTGCTGTGGGAAGAAAAGCCACTTTCATCTGCTAAATAGCTTATTTTATAATTAAGATATTCGGGATTTGTTTTCAGCTTGTTCACAATATAATTGATGCGAAGCTCATTGATATAGGTGTTGTAATCCGTATTTTTCTTTTTATTTAAAATATGTCGTAAATACTTTGTATTCGTATTCAGTCTTCCTATTAAAACAGACATGGACATGTTCTTATCAAGAAAATCATTGGAGGCTTCAAATTCTTCCAGTTTCTGAAGAAGTTCGTCCTCGGTTTTTTGAGAAAGGATTAGGTCGTTCGGCTTATTTGCATGGCTACTTAAATCAATTTTAGAGATGCCGAATATACTTTTCCTTTTATAGTAAACTACATAGGAAATCAATAAACCTAAAGCAATTGCAAGACCGATATAGAGTGTTTTATTTTCAGGATTGGTTTTTGGGTATTCCTTAAGTGTATTGTATGCACTGTTAACCATTGCTTTTTTCTTGTTGGTGTTTTCGATGAGAAGCTCATTGAATTTCTTATCATAAATGGCAAAGCTGTCCATTTGTTTCCTTTCCTTATAATATTCAGCAACGCTTTGATAAACGGTCTGTTTTAGACTTCCGTGTTTTCCGTTTTGCGAAATAAGTAATGCCTTTTTAAGATAGATCTCTGCACTGTCTAGAATTTTGTTTTCCAAAAAGGCATTTCCTAAACCTCTATAGATCAAAGCCGCAAATAGCGTATTGCCAGCTTCGGCTTTATTAATATCAATATTCGCTTTGGAAAAGTGTTCCAGCGCCTTTTCTTTTTGGTTCAGGCCCATATAGGCTCTCCCGAGCATTTCTTCAGTATTTCCAATTTGAAAATCCCTAAACTGCTTATTCTCCTCTCTGTCATAAGATAACATTGCGAGGTTAAGATATTCAATTGCTCGATCATATTCTTGTTCTTCCAGCGCATATTCGGCCATTTCTTGGTCGGCCATTGCTCTGTATTTTGTTACCTGATCTTTATTTTCAATTTTGAAACTTATTGCAACTCCATTTTTAATCGATTCCTTTCCCTTGTCTAAAAAGCCTATTGTCCTGTACTGTGTAGATAAAAAACCATAGATCCTGGATTGAAAGCTATAGTCATTTTCCTCTTCTGCAATTTTCAAAGCCTTTAAAGCATGCTGTATTGCTTCGCCACGCTTTTCCTGCTTTTCAAGAATATCAGCTTTTAGCATTAGCGATTTTAATCGTTGCTTATTATTTGAAGAATAAGTATACAATGAATCCGCCAAATGCATGGCTTTGGAAGGATCGGCTGAAGAAACGTTGACGGCTATTTGATAAAAAATACTGTCAAAAGCTTTTGCAAGCTTTTCATTTTGGGAAATACTGGAGAATGAAATTAATAGGAAGATGGAAAAAAGTAAAGCTTTCTTCATAAATGTGGTTTCAAAGAATCAACTAAGCCGGCAAATATAACAAAAGGCAATTAAGGTTACCATTATGAAAATCAAATTTTTTAGAAGCAGTTCATTATTGCGGATAGAGTGTGCCATATATTGTGATGAAACTGTTCTTTCTTCTATAGATTTTAATGGTTCTATCAATGTATAATGTTGGTATCAAATATAGTTAATACGCTATAAACACGCTTTAAACACGCTTTAAACACGCTTTAGATACGCTATAGATACGCTATAAATTTGGTAATGACCCGTCCTAAAATAACTATACAGATTAATAAATAAATCCTGATATAATTATACAACTATAATTGATAATCCTAAAGTAACTATACAACTGTTTTTTCATAGTTAAAAACCTTATTATAGTTCTTCCATCTTTTCTTTAATATTCCTGATTGCAAATGAGCTTGTTTGGGTGTTAAATAGTCACAGCTTGCATGCGGTCTTAGTTCGTTATAGGACTTGATACTCTTGCTTATTTGCTTGCTGGTCTGCTCAAAGCCCAAAGGACTGCTGTAGAGATTGAACTCTGACTTGATGATACCGTTTATTCTCTCTGCCAACGCATTCTCATAGGGGTCTCCGTTCTCCGTCATGCTAATGCCGATATCATTTTTCATTAATAGACTTACATAGTTGTGGGAACAGTATTGGGAGCCTCTGTCGGAATGATGAATAATTGGCTGATTATACATCCTATTGTCTAAAGCCATCTTTAGGGCAGCAATACATCCTTCCGCAGCTAAGTCCTGACGAAAATTATAGCCCATTATTTTTCTTGAATACGCATCGGTTATCAAGCTTAGGTAGCCCCACTGATTGGACAATCGGATATACGTGATGTCGCTTACCCAAACTTGCTCTGGTCTTGTTATGCTAAGGTCTTTTACCAAGTTGCTGTACTTTCTCATCCAATGTCTGGAATCTGTGGTGATAGCCTTTCTTTTTCTTTGGCGAATCAATAATTTATGCTCCGACAATAAATCAAACAGATAATCCCTGCCGAAGCTTATTTGATGGGAGATCAGCCTTTCCTGTAGTACATGGTGTAGTTTTCTAGTGCCCAAGCGCGGTAGTTCCTTTCTGACATTGGTTACTTCCTGGAGTATAATATCTTCCCTGATCGAACTATTTTCTTTTCGCCATAACGAATCATAATATGCGTGCCTTGTCTTGCCAAACAATCGGCATAAAACGGCTATCCCCAATTGGGGAAAATCCTGTTTCATTTTCATCACTGCTTGGCACCAGACTTTTTTCTGATATCAATTTTAAGCTGTTCTTCAGCCACATCAATTAGCGTGTTCAGTGCCTTTATCTTAAGTTCTGCTTCCCGTAAGGCTTTTTGTAAAGCTTCTTGCTCTACATCTCTTGAAATTGGATTTTTCGTACCCATCGAAGTATTATTATCAATACAAATCTCGACTTTTTCGGATTTATATTGAAATAACCAATCTCGAATGGTTTTTTCGTCCCTAATATTATAAGCCGTTTTGGCCTCTTTGATAGATAGCCTGCCCTGCTCTATAGCTGTAACGATGGTGCGCTTCTGAAGGTTGGTGTAGCTTCTTCGCTTTGTGTGTTCCCGATAGTCAGGGGAACTGAATTTCCTCATCCAGACATCTAAAGTGGACGCTGCCATACCATAGATGCGAATAACTTCTTTTCTGGGAGAACCATTTTCAACTTCTTCGACAATTTTAAAAATCAATCGATTGTCAAAATGACTAAGTTTATCCTTGCGAAGGGCATAAATCTCTTGTTCTTGATGTTCCATATACACTGTTTTTGTGTATAGCTATTTTAGGACAAGACATAATGCCTATATGGATTGTATGTATCCCCTTGGTACTGCAAATTTTTATACTTTAGATTTTGAAAAAGTTGTCATTATCTAAAATAAGTTGCCCAAAACCTCAAATCAGAATCTTCAAACATTTACAAAAAGTGTAACTTGGCCTCCAAAACCAAAATACTTATGCAAACTCTTTTGAATATTGCTATTAGAGCTGCTTTAGATGCTGGAAAGGAAATATTAAATATCTATGATACGGATTTTAACGTAGAGATAAAAAATGATGATTCTCCTTTGACTCAAGCTGATAGAAATGCAAATGATGTAATAAACCGCTATCTGATACCAACAAATATTCCTGTTATAAGTGAAGAAAATAGGCAATTGGATTTTTCCGAAAGAAAAGACTGGCAAAGATGCTGGATTGTTGATCCGTTGGATGGTACTAAGGAATTTATAAAGCGAAATGGTGAATTTACCGTTAACATTGCACTGGTTGAGGTTGGAATACCCGTCTTGGGGGTAATATATGTTCCTGTTTCAAAGGAGTTATATTTTACTTCGGAAGATGGAAAGACTTCACGAAAAATAATAGTTGCTTCTGAAGATGTCACAGTGGAAGAGGTTCTTAAGAATGCAGAAGAAATAAAGCCGAGTGAGATTACTTCTGTGGTGAGAATTGTGGGTAGTCGCTCTCATTTGAATGAGGATACTAAAAACTTTATTTCAGAAATAGAAAAGGACAATCAGGTAGAGCTGGTTTCCAAAGGTAGTTCCTTAAAATTCTGTCTAGTGGCGGAAGGTTTGGCCGATATTTATCCGCGCTATGCACCGACTATGGAATGGGACACTGCTGCTGGACATGCCATTTGCAGAGCTGTGGGGCTGGATGTTATTGACCAAAGTACAGGGAAACCAATGCTGTATAACAAGCCCAATTTACTAAATAATTATTTTGTGTTAAAAACCTAATGATAGATCAATCCCGAAAAAGACATATTGCCAAAACCATTACATGGCGATTGGTTGGCACGGTTGATACTATTTTAATATCTTGGTTTATTACAGGTAATCCTTGGTCTGGATTAAAAATTGGGATGGCTGAAATACTCACCAAAATGATCTTGTATTATTTTCACGAGCGTGCTTGGTTTAACATCAACCTTTCAAGGACGGGAATTGTTCGTGAAAGTCGTAAACGTCACCTTGCCAAAACATTTACGTGGCGTGGGATAGGTACGATGGATACTATGATTTTGGCTTGGATAATAACTGGAAACCCCTTCACAGGATTGAAAATTGGATTTAGCGAACTTTTGACCAAGATGATTTTATATTATCTTCACGAACGGGTTTGGTATCGGGTGGATTATGGGCTGGAGAGAGGTTAGGGGGTCAGTGTTCAGTGGTCAGTGTTCAGTGTTCAGTTTTGAATGTTCGGATTATTCGGATTATGTAGATAAAAAATTAAATTAGATTTATATGGAAGAAAATTTAATTCCACATAGTTTTAGTGTATTAAGGCAACATCGGAGTGAGTTGAAGAAACACTCACCTTTCTTGATTTGGTTCACTGGACTTTCGGGTTCGGGGAAGTCCACAATTGCGAATGCTTTAGAAAAGGCCTTGTTTGAGAAGGGAATACATACTTACTTGCTGGATGGCGATAACGTGCGAAAAGGGTTGAACAATAATCTAAGCTTTACCCCTGAAGACAGGAGTGAGAATATACGTCGAATAGCCGAAGTTGCAAATCTTATGATTGATGCTGGATTGGTAGTGTTGGCTTCTTTTGTGTCGCCTTATAGAGAAGATAGAGAGAGCGTGAAACGGATTGTTGGATATAACAATTTTGTAGAAGTTTTTATTAATACACCCATAGAAGAATGCGAACGGAGAGACGTTAAAGGTCTATACGCAAAAGCCCGAGCTGGAGAGATCAAAAATTTCACTGGCGTAAATGCTCCATATGAATCGCCAATGGCACCGGATATTGAAATCGATACAACTAAGGTTTCAGTAGATGATGGAGTTTCTTTAATTTTGAATGAAATTAAGAAAAGAATGATTGAATGAATGGTGGGTTAGTTAGTTGCAGTAGGCAGTGGCAGTAATCAATGTTTAAAAACCTAAATAACATTGCCCGAATCACGAATCATGAATTAACGAATCTCGAATTAACGAATTAACAAAACCCGAATTAACTAAAAATCAATGGGCAAATATTATTTAAACTACCTAGACGAATTAGAATCAGAGGCCATTTATATCCTCCGGGAGGTGTGGTCGCAGTTTCAGAATCCTGTGATATTGTTTTCTGGCGGAAAAGATTCCATTTTGGTAACACATTTGGCGAAGAAAGCCTTTTATCCTTCAAAAATACCTTTTCCCTTGCTTCACGTGGATACGGGGCATAACTTCCCTGAAACTATTCAGTTTCGTGATGATTTGATTGATGGATTAGGTCTTCGGCTCATTGTGGGTTCTGTTCAGGAATCTATCGATAACGGTAGGGTTGCCGAGGAAAAAGGAAAGAATGCTACTCGAAATGCACTTCAGATAACAACTTTATTGGATGCAATAGAAAGCAATAAGATAGATTGTGCCATTGGTGGGGGAAGACGTGATGAGGAAAAGGCTCGGGCCAAGGAACGCTTCTTTTCACATAGGGACGATTTTGGCCAATGGGACCCAAAAAACCAGCGAGCTGAACTTTGGAACCTATTAAATGGAAAACATTTTGAGGGGGAACATTTCCGTGCCTTTCCAATAAGTAATTGGACTGAAATGGATGTGTGGAACTATATTAAACGTGAAAATATAAGTATCCCCTCCCTTTATTTCGCCCATCAGCGCGATGTAGTTTGGAGGAATGATTCCTGGATTCCAGTTTCAGAACATTTAAAACTGCAAGAAAATGAGGAAATTCACAACAAGAAAATCCGATTTAGAACTTTGGGCGATATTACAATCACTGGCGGAATAGAATCAGAAGCAGATACCTTGGAAAAAATTGTAACCGAAGTAGCTGCTATGAAACAAACTGAACGCGGAAATAGGAGTGATGATAAGCGTAGCGAGAATGCGATGGAGGATAGGAAGAGACAGGGGTATTTTTAGTTTGTGATTCGTGATTCGTTGATTCGTGATTTGAGAATTGGAATTCTAGAATTGACTTATGAAAATACAAACTGACAGTCTGAAGAATTAACAGTTAAACTAATTAGCGAATTAACAAAAAGGTATGGCTAGTAATTTTGAGGAATTAAAATGTTGGCAGGCTTGTTATAATTTAAAGATATACTTAAAAGAGAATGTTTTGGTAAAACTCCCAAAACACGAGAAATTTGAACTTTATTCTCAAATATTAAGAGCTGCACGTTCTTCAACCGCTAATATTGCAGAAGGCTGGGGAAGGTATCATTATAAAGAAAACATTAATTTTTTGCGTTTTTCGAGAGGTTCAATCTCAGAGATTTTAGACCATTCCATTGAAGCAAAAGATTGTGATTATATTGATTTAGAAACACTAACCGAAATTCGGGAACAAACTGAGAGGTGCATTCAATTGATCAATGGTTTCATAAGATATTTACAGAGTCAAAATGATAAAAAATGAATAAGTTTATCAAGTAACATCAATTTAAAAAAATCACCTGTCAGATGACAAGTTAACGATTAGCGAACCAACAAATTAAAAATTAACAAATCAACAAATCACGAATCACGAATCACGAATTAACAAATCACAAATCACGAATCAACAAAAATGGAAATCGATAAAAACCAACTACTAAGATTCACAACCGCCGGCAGTGTGGATGATGGTAAAAGTACACTTATAGGAAGATTACTTTATGACAGCAAGTCCATTTTTGAGGACCAGCTTGAGGCCATTGAAAATACCAGCCGTAAAAAAGGTCATGCAGGGGTTGACCTTGCTTTGTTTACTGATGGGCTAAGAGATGAGCGAGAGCAGGGGATTACCATTGATGTGGCGTACCGTTATTTTACAACGCCAAAAAGGAAATTTATAATTGCCGACACTCCAGGTCATATCCAATATACTCGAAATATGGTTACTGGTGCTTCCACTGCAAATGCGGCTTTGATCTTAATTGACGCACGCCACGGGGTGATAGAGCAAACCAAACGCCATGCGTTTATAGCTTCCTTACTACAGATTCCGCATATTATCGTGTGCATCAATAAAATGGATTTGGTTGATTATTCTGAAGAGATTTTTCAAAATATAGTTCATCAATTTGAAGGGTTTTCATCAAAACTCTATGTCAAGGATATTCAGTTTCTCCCTATTAGTGCCTTAGATGGTGACAATGTTGTGAACCGCTCAACAAATATGGATTGGTATCAAGGTGCGCCTTTGTTAAGCGCTTTGGAAACCATGCATATAGGTAGTGATATCAATAAAATAGATGCCCGTTTTCCAGTGCAAACTGTACTGCGGCCGCAGAGCGGGGAGTTTATTGATTATAGAGGTTATGCAGGTCGAGTGGCGAGTGGCATTTTCAGAATTGGTGATGAAGTAGTGGTACTGCCTTCTGGGTTTAGTTCAAAAATAAAAAGTATTGATACAATGAACGGTCCTTTAGATGAGGTTTTTGCACCTATGTCCGTCGCTATTAGCTTGGAGGACGATATAGATATTAGTCGTGGCGATATGATTGTAAAACAGAACAATCAACCAAAAGCATTACAAGAATTTGACGCTATGCTCTGCTGGTTCAACAATGGACCGGCGAGACCAAGAGCAAAATATACTATTGTTCACACTTCCAATGAACAGAAAGCAATGATTAAGGATGTTATCTATAAAATAGACATCAATACCTATTCACGTGAAGAAGAGGATAAGGAACTCAAGATGAACGACATTGCTAGAATCAGTATCCGCACCACAAGACCGTTGATGGTTGATGAATACAGGGACAATCGAGTTACGGGTAGCTTTGTTTTGATAGACGACGCTACGCATGAGACTGTTGCTGCGGGGATGATTGTTTAGCGTAGATTTGTTATTTTAGGATTCGGGATTTGCAACTTCGCTAGTTGTATATTTTTGAACATTGAAAACTGCAGTTTTTTCAATGGCAATCCTTAATTCGTTAAGCAGAAACGACTTTAAAAATAATTTCGCCAAATAAGGATTAAGAAATTTGCGTTATTATCAAAATAATCTAATTTTACAATCTATTGTGAAATAATCCCAATTCTATTTCAGAGATAGATTTTTAATTAACTCCAATAAAGTGTCGGAGTAAAAAATTGAATTTAACCTATAAACTTGTTCTATGAATTTATTGCCTTATCGAAGCTTTTACCTACTAGCACTTTGTTTGTTTTTTGGTCTTATCGCTACTGCACAAGAATCTGATTATAACCGTTGGTCTGCTGAGGTCTCCACAGGTATTCACATACCTTTCGCTCCCAAAGATGGTATGTCTGGTGATAATTATATTTCTTTTAAGCAGTTCCAGTTGTCTGGTCGTTATATGTTTAATGAAAAATTTGGACTAAAAGGGCATTATGCCTTTAATAGATTTTCTAACCCAGACGATTCCAAAATGGGAGTAACTCTTAACAGGATTGGTGTAGAAGGAGTGGCCAATGTTGGCAAACTTTTGAACGTTGACTATGGTATTAGGGAGCACTTTGGTCTGTTATTTCATGCAGGCGGGGGGATTACTTTGGCTAATCCAAGTTCCGTTAGTGGTACCGACCATACGGGAAACATTCTTATAGGTCTGACTCCACAGCTGAAACTGAATGACGACTTTTCTCTTTTTGGCGACTTAACATACGTAAGCAACCTAAAGCAGCATTATGACTATAATGGAGAGTTGTTATACCTAAACTATGATAGTGTCACAGGAAGTTTTATGAACATTAGTGTAGGCTTAATATATTATATAGGTTCGAAAGAACGACATGCCGACTGGTATTAATTTCTCATATACATCGAGTTAAAAGACAATTATATTGTAGAGATAAAATCTGGTACTTTATCGAATTGAGTTTTTTATCTTAGTGGGCTATAGAAGACAGTCAGGTTTTCTGTCGTAACACCTCTTAATTGAATAAATATCTCAACATTTTAAAAGGGAAGGACGCAAAGGTATTGTTGGAAAATTTTCTTTCCCTTTCTGCCTTACAGCTGGTAGGCATGCTTTTGCCACTGATTACCTTACCTTATTTGATCCGAGTTCTGGGATTTTCAAACTATGGAATCGTTATTTTGGCAGCATCCTTAGTAGCTTATTTCCAATCGATTACAGATTATAGCTTTAAGATTACCGCTACGAGAGATGTGGCTGTATTTCGAGATAGTCCTGAAAAGTTAAACCTTATTTATAGCAAAGTACTGATGGTAAAGGGCATATTTTTATGTCTATCCTTTTTGCTGCTTTTTGCGATAGTGATGCTCTACCCACCATTTTATGAAGAGCGACGGGTTTTTTTTCTTAACCATGCCAATCTTGTTGGGTTATAGCTTGTTTCCGGAGTGGTTTTTTCAGGGAATCGAAAAAATGAAATATATTTCTATTTTAAATATTAGCATCAAACTATTCTTCACCATTTGTGTCTTTGTTTTTATAAAGAAACAAGAAGATTATTGGATATATCCACTGCTTCAAAGTGCTGGGTTTATTGGGGCTGGATTGGTGGGGCAATACATTTTGGTGAAAAAATACAGACTTAAATTTAGGTGGCTGCGGTTTAGAATAATCAATAACAGCATCAAAGATAACTTTCCCATATTCATTAATCAGTTTTTGCCGACAATGTATAGTAATACTACTGTTTTTTTGATTGGAATCTTATTGTCAACTAGTCTTTTAGGAATTTATGACGCCATAAAGAAAATTATTTATTTGGAGATAAGTGTAGTCACAATTATGACCAATGTATTTTTCCCGTACCTTAATAGAAAAAAAGATCATTTCATTAAAGTAGCCAAAATTATTTTGTTTTGTTCAATCATAACAATAATAGCTGTATTAGCATCAAGAAACTTCGTTTTTTTGTATTTGGATATTCATTCGATTGAGGCTAGTTGGGTACTTTTTATTTTGAACATTGGAGTCTTTTTCATTTCACTATATCACGTTTTTGGAACTAATTATTTTATCGTTAATCGGAAAGATAAGATTGTTATGGGAAATACCGTTACTGCCTCAATTATTGGTTTTGTTTTGGCTTATCCGTTAATTGAAAGTTTTGGAATTATTGGTGCTGCAATAAACGTAACACTATCACAAGGAATTATGGGTATAACATTATTTTTTGAATATTTAAAACACAGAGATGTATCGAAAAATTTTAAATTATAAAAAATATTCTTTTCAGAAAAAGATTTGGATCATCATACAGTACATGTATTTAAGAATGGCTGCTCATAAGGGCTTTATAAAAAGATATAAAAATAATGATCAAAATGGTTACATAAAAATTGATCATTTACTGAATAAAAATAGAAGAGAATATATAAATTATTGGAGAGATTTTAGAAGAAAAGCTGAAACTAAAACTTTAGAGATGTGTTACAATCTTTCAGGAAAATTTGATTTAGAAATTATACCTGAAGAAATTTTTGCTGCAGATATCGAACCTAGTTTAAATCAAAGGAGTGAGATAATGTTTCTTTGTAATAAAAGCTATTATAATAAATGGTTTACAGAGAATCTTTTTCCAAGAGACTACTTACACAAGATTGATGGAGTTTTGATGAATACTAAATTTAAGAGAATTTCTTTGGAAGAAATTCCAAGTATATTATCCTCTAAGAATTTTCCTGTTGTAATAAAGCCTAATATTGATACATATGGAGGCAAAGACGTATTTTTCCCAAAAAACATTTCGGAAGTAATTAAAATTGTAGAAGGATTGGAAAATTTTGTAATTCAAGAAAAAATCTTCCAAAACTCGTATTTTAATGATATATACGACGAAAGTTTAAATACAATAAGAGTGTGTGTCTATCGGTCTGTTGCGAACGATTCTTTAAATGTCCTGAATTGTTCTCTTCGAATTGGTAAGGATGGTTCCTTAGATAATGAAACTGCTGGGGGAATAGTTTGTAACATCGATTCTAAAGGTTACATGAATTCTTTTGCGGTAGATAAATATGGGGTCAAATATAAAACGCATCCGAATACTGGTTTCATATTTGGGGGGCAAATTCCATTTTATGATGCACTCTTAAGTAAATCTCGTTTTGTATGTCAACAAGTGCCATACGCGAGATTGATTAGTTTAGATGTTTGTTTGACCGAAGATAATGAATGGAAAATCATTGAGATTAATTTACAAGGACAAACGATTCGTTTTGCACAGTATGCTGGTAAACCTTTTTTTGGCGAATTTACAGATGAAGTAAAAGAGTATTGTAAAATAAATCATTGGACATTAAATCGATAGAAAAGATGAAAATTGCAATTCACCATAGAGAAGGAAGTTTTACAGACCGTTGGGTAGATTATTGCAAAAACAACAACCTTGATTACCTTTTGGTAGACTGTTTTAAGACCAATATTCTTGACATTTTCAAAAAGGAAAACATTACGCATTTAATGTGGCATTTAAACCATTCCTCTTCCAAAGATTTAATGGTATTTCCTTATGTGATGAACGCAGCTGAAAAGATGGGTATTAAAACTTTTCCAAACTTTAATACCCGTTGGCATTTTGACGATAAGGTGGCACAAAAATATTTATTTGAAAGTATAGGCGCACCCATGGTGAAAAGTGATGTTTTTTATGAAAAGGAAGATGCTTTCACTTTTTTGAATTCTTCACAATTACCATTGGTCGCAAAACTTAAAAGAGGAGCTGGTTCTACTAATGTAAAACTCATTAACTCAAAGGAGGAAGGAGTGGAATATATTCGAAAGTTATTTGCTGAAGGTATAGCTTCAACAAGCGCTACTCTTGGCAATTTTGATCAAAAATTGCGAGTGGCAAAGCAGATAAAAGACCCCGTAAAATTGGTAAAAAAAACGATTGGATTTTTCAAGAAAAATAAGTTTGAACGCACTTTAACACAAGCGGAAAAAGGCTATGTTTATTTTCAGGAGTTTCTTCCCAATAATAATTTTGATACACGAATAATAGTTGTGGGCGACATTGCTTTTGGTATAAGACGCTTCAATAAAGAAAACGATTTCCGTGCCTCTGGCAGTGGAAAAATTGATTTCGACGTTTTAAATATTGATTTGGAAACTGTAAAAATCGCTTTAAACGTTACTGAAAAAATCGGTGGACAATGTCTGGCTTTTGATTTTGTTTATGATTTAGACAATAACCCAAAAATAGTTGAGGTATGTTTTGGGTTTTCAATGAAAGCTTATGATTCCTGTCCTGGTTATTGGAGAAAGGATTTGAGTTTTGTTGAGAGTATCTTCAATCCGCAGAAGTTTATGATGGAAAATTTTCTTGCTGAGTAATGGAAATCTCCCGTAACATATTGACTCAGGTCACTATTTTGGATATTTCCGTGATATTGATGTATATAATCGGTGTTGTTTTTCTTGCTCAAAAATTTCGTAAAGTCTCACCAAGGTTCATGAGATTGTTCGCCCTTATTGGCATAACTCACTTGTTTTTCACCGTTTTTTATTATTTCTACTCGCTGAATAATGTAGCAGATTCAATAGGGTATTACAGACGGGTGATTCATTCATATAATGGTTGGGAGACTACTTTTGGACAAGGAACCACGTTTATTTATTTTACTTTATATCCATTGGTCAAATTTTTTGGCTTTACTTATTTCGGATCTTTTTTTGTGTACTCCTTTGTTGGACTTTTGGGGTATTATTATTTGCTAAAAGTTCTGATAAAAATCACAAATCTGCAATGGACAAAATGGTATTATCTGTTGTTGCTACCGAACAGTCATTTTTGGTCTGTGGCGATAGGAAAGGACTCCTTAATTTTCTTTGGAATTAGTTTTCTACTTTATTTATATTTTTTTAAGAGAAGTTGGGTTTTTTATATAGTTCCGGTGCTTTTGGTGGGCTTTGTTCGATTGCATACTCTTGTTTTTATTTTTTTGTCCTTTGGTGTAACACAGATATTATTAAATAAGAAAATAAAATTTTCATCTAAGATTATTGTATTTTCTTTTTTAGCAGCTTTTTTATATTTAATATTTCCATTTCTAATGGCTAGAGTTGGTTTTGTTGATACTGAGAGTATTCTTTCTCAATTCGATGATTTAGAAGGGCAACGAATTCAGGGAGGGTCATCAATTTATATGGGTGATGAAAATTTAATCGTAAAATGGTTAAGCTACATGTTCCGTCCTTTGTTTTATGATGCTTTTAATTTATTAAGCCTGATAGTCTCTTTTGAAAATACTTTATGGTTATTTTTATTCATCAAGATCTTTAGGAACTTGCCAAAAAAAATGCAATTTTCGTATCAAGACATTTATTGGCTTACATTTTTGGCTGTCTTCATGATTACTATTCCAGCAGCCTATTTATTATACAATCTTGGGCTTGCAATTCGACAAAAAACAATGGTAATTCCTTTTCTTTTTGTCCTTTTCTTTTTATCCATTTTTAGATTAGAGAAAAAATCAATATGATACCTAAAAAAATCTGTTTTTTTACAATATCACTTGCTAAAGGAGGGGCAGAGCATCAGTTGGTTAAATTGGCGGTTTTCTTTAAGAACGAAGGATATGATGTCTTGATTGTAAAGGCCCTTCCACAAAACGATTTTAAGGATGTCTTGTTTGAAAATGAAATTCCTGTGTATTTATATAGGTTTGGCACTATCAGAGGACTTAAACTATTATTTGGTTTTATAAAAGAGAGCAAACCGGATACCTTAATCTCTTTTATGTTCGGAGCCAATGTGATAGCCCGCTTGATAAAGCGGAGATTTGGAACCCCTCTGATAACATCTGTAAGGTCCAGCGTTATATCAAGGTTTTATTTGGCATTATATAAAATATCCTATAAATTGGATAACTACACTGTATTTAACTCACAATTCACATTAGATAAATTTTTATCAAATAGACTTACCGCGCCTAAAAAATCTTTATATATTCCAAATGCAGTATCAATTGGTGAAAAGAGCGTTTTCCAATCTAAAAACGAGAAGTTTACTTTATTGAGTATAGCGCACTTTAGACCTGTCAAGGATTATAAAACATTGTTCCAAGCGATAAAAATTTTAAAAGATAAGGATGTTTCAATTAAGGTTATAGTAGTGGGTAAAACCTTTGGTTTAAAATGGCCCCAGTTAATGATAAAGGAATTGGGTATTGATAAAATATTAGAACTAAAGGGATATGTTCAAAATCCCGCTCCTTTTTTGGAGAAAGCTAATGCTTTGGTATTATCAACTTTTTGGGAGGGTACTCCAAATGCAATCTTGGAAGGAATGGCACATAATCTTCCCATTATAACATCTAGGGTTCCTGGTTGTGAGTCTTTAGTAACCAATGCAGGTTCTGGTTTCTTGTTTGAAAAGCAAAACCCAGAAGAATTAGCCGAAAAAATAATTGAAATGATAGCGCTATCAGAACAAGAACGGATGATTTTGGGCAACAGCGGCTATCAGTTCGTTTACAAGAATTATAGAGAGGAAGTGGTTTATAAAAAATGGCTGGCTTTAATAGAAAAAGTACTGGAATTAAGACCTTAATTAATATTTGGTATAATTGAATAAACTCATCCGCATAACAACAGTTCCAATTTCCCTCGAAAAACTCCTCGAAGGGCAGTTAGCCTTTATGAAAGATCATTTTGAGGTTGTTGCCATTTCTGCAGAAAAGGAACGGTTGGAGATTTATGCTAATAAGGAAGGGGTTCGAGTTTTTTATTTGGAGCTTACCAGAAAGATAACCCCTATAAAGGATATTGTTGCAGTTATAAAATTATATAGGTTTCTAAAAAAAAGAAAAACCAGCCATAGTTCACACCCACACTCCAAAAGCAGGAATTGTGGGGATGATGGCTGCTTGGCTTGCCAGAGTTCCGAACCGATTGCATACTGTTGCAGGTCTTCCACTAATGGAGGCAACTGGGTTTAAAAGAAAAGTGCTGAATTTTGTTGAAAAGCTAACATACCACCTTGCTACTAAAGTTTATCCCAATTCCAAAGGATTATATGATTTCATAATTGCTGAAAAGTTTACAAAACCCGAAAAAATCTCAATAATAGGAAACGGTAGTAGTAACGGGATTGACACGGCTTATTTTGACCCAAATCTATATTCTGAAGGTGATAAAACTTCATTAAGATATAAATGGGGCATTCCACAAAACCATTTCCTTTTCATTTTTGTTGGCCGTTTGGTAAAGGATAAAGGCATAAACGAATTGATTGAAGCGTTTTCAAAACTTTCCGAATATAATAAAAATGTTTCCTTACTACTTGTTGGACTTTTTGAAAATGATTTGGATCCCTTGTTGCCAAAGACCATGCAAATCATTGCAGAAAAGCAGAATATTTATTCTGTAGGCTATCAAAACGATGTGCCCCCTTATTTTGCGATTTCGGATGCTCTTGTTTTTCCCAGCTACCGCGAAGGCTTCCCAAATGCAGTATTACAAGCAGGGGCGATGCAATTGCCTTCAATTGTAACGGACATTAATGGTTGCAATGAAATTATAACGGCAGGTGAAAACGGTCTTATTATTCCACCGAAAAACGAGGCAGCACTGTATAAAGCGATGAATCAATTGGCTACAGACCCAGTATTGTATTCTAGCTTAAAATCATCCACAAGAAGAATAATCGCTGAGAAATATGGTAGAAAAGAAATTTGGGAAGCTTTGTTGATTGAATATAAAAGCTTGTTAAATGATACCGGAGAAATTTCAGAATAAATAATTATATTCTTTGAGTTTAATTTTTCTTATGTTTGAATGTCAATAGTTTATATTATGAAAAGATTCTTACTCCTTCTTCTATTAATTTCATTCTCGGTTTTTCCCAGTTTTTCCTCCATTGCTTCTATTGCATCAGTCGTACATATACATCCTGCTCAAGAAGTAGTTTACATCACTAAAACCGGGACAAAATATCATAAAGGGAGTTGCCATTATCTTAAGAAGAGTAAAATAAAATCAACTAAGTCTGAGGCTAAGAGTGCGGGTTATTCTGCGTGCAGTGTTTGCAAGCCCTAATCTGGTTGAATTGGATTTTGAAACCTAGCAAAGGTGGATTTTGGCGTATTGTGTGTTAGTTAATATTGAATTCAGATTTGAACTTATATTTTTATTAGCCAATAAATAACTAATGAATACAGAGGATTTCTATTTCATGATTCTTTTTCCTTCACAAAAATCACGGCTTAATATTTTTCGTTATTATAACTCTGAATGTTTAATTTTACGGTCTCCAATCTAGAAACCTAAATGTACCATAGTCTAATAAAACCTTTTTTTGATTTGAGTTTTGCATTTTTGGGTTTAGTAGTTTCGACCCCTATCTTTTTCTTGGTTTGGTTAGGTTTAACAATTGTAAATAATGGAAGGCCTTTCTTTTTTCAGCATAGACCCGGTAAAGGAGAAAAGATTTTTACCATAGTCAAGTTTAAAACGATGAATGATAAAAAGGATTCGAGTGGCAAGTTGTTATCCGATTCAGAAAGACTTACGACATTAGGTAAATTTTTACGTTCTACATCACTAGATGAACTCCCACAATTATTCAACGTGTTAAAAGGGGATATGAGCTTCGTAGGGCCTAGGCCCTTGTTACCTGAATACTTATCTTTATATTCTGAGGAGCAGCGAAAGCGGCATCAAGTAAAACCGGGAATTACAGGATGGGCGCAAGTAAATGGCCGCAATACCATAAGCTGGGAGCAGAAGTTTGAATATGATGTTTGGTATGTGAACCATTTGAGTTTTAGATTGGATCTGAATATACTGATTAGTACTTTAAAAAAAGTAATTATAAGAGAAGGTATCTCCGACGAAGGAGAGGTAACAGCGGAAGCCTATAAAGGAAATAAAAAATGAAGGATATCGTAATAATTGGAGCAGGGGGATTTGGTAGAGAAGTAAAAACTATAATTGACGCTATCAATCTTATTGAACCTACCTATAATTTTAAAGGATATTATGATGATGGTTTTGTAAAAGGCACATTAATTAATAATTATCAAATTCTAGGTGGAATTTCTGATTTGAATAATTTGAATTTATCTATAGAGGTTGTTATTGCTATCGGAACTCCGAGCGTTAAAAAAAATATTATTTTGCAATTAAAGAATAAAAATATTCAATATCCAATTTTAATTCATCCGTCCGTGATTTGTAGTATAGATTCTGTTTTTATTGGAAAGGGAAGTATAATTTGTGCTGGTAGCATTCTTACATGTAATATCAATCTTGGTAATTTTGTAATATTAAATTTAATGTGCACAGTAGGTCACGATACAATTGTTAAGGATTATGTGTCATTTATGCCGTCTGTAAATATTTCTGGAGAAGTAATGATTAACGAAAGCGTTTATATTGGTACTGGTGCAAAGATTATTAATAAACTCGAGATAGGCGAAAATACTATTGTTGGAGCAGGAGCAGTTGTATCTACATCCCTACCTTCTAACTGCACAGCTGTAGGTATTCCAGCAAAGGTTATAAAGCAAAATTAGAGTGGTTACTTCTAAACGTATTTTTGATTTTTTGTTATCTGCTATAGCACTCCTTCTTTTCAGTTGGTTAATATTGATTTTGATCTTTATTTCCTATTTAGATACTGGTAATGGTATCTTTCTTCAAAAGAGGATTGGTCGATATGGCGAGGCATTTAATATTTATAAAGTACGTTCTATACAAAGTTGTTGTGGGGAGATTTCGGGTTATGGGAAGTTTATTAGACAGTCTAAATTAGATGAACTACCCCAATTGGTCAATGTGTTATTAGGAGATATGAGCATTGTAGGGCCGCGACCAGATATTCCAGGATATTACGACAGATTGGAAGGTGAGTACAGAAAAATATTGGAATTAAAACCAGGCCTAACCAGTGAAGCTTCTTTAAAATATTACAACGAAGAGACTATATTAAAAAATGAAGCAAACTCTGACTCTTATAATGATACCGTCATTTTTCCCGATAAAGTAAAAATGAATTTGGAATACTATTACACGCAATCATTTAAAGAAGATATGAGAATTATTTTCAAAACTGTTTTAAAGGTTTTCAATAAATAATTATTTTGAAATAGATTAAAAAATAATGAAGAACGAAAAAATATACCTATCGTCTCCCCACATGGGTGGTAACGAGAGAAATTATATTGACGAAGCTTTTAAAACCAATTGGATCGCCCCTTTAGGTCCTAATGTAGAAGGTTTTGAAAAAGATTTGGAAGTCTATTTGGGCAACGGGAGCAATGTTGCCGCTCTGAGCTCTGGGACAGCAGCGTTGCACTTAGCTTTGATTTTATTAGGTGTGGAAAGAGGAGATGAGGTAATCTGCCAGAGTATGACATTTTCTGCTTCAGCAAATCCTATTGTTTATCAGGGAGCTACGCCAATTTTTGTGGATAGTGAAGCTGACACATGGAACATTTGTCCGAATCATTTGGAAGAAGCAATAAAAGACCGTATCTCCAAAGGAAAAAAACCAAAGGCTATAATTGCAGTGCATCTCTACGGAATGCCCTATAAGGTTGAGGAAATAAAAAAGATTTCAGAAAAATATGAAATACCGGTTGTAGAAGATAGCGCCGAAGCTTTTGGCAGTAGTTATAAAGGTCAGAAATGCGGTACTTTTGGAGACATATCGATTCTTTCCTTCAACGGAAATAAAATCATCACAACTTCTGGGGGAGGCGCTTTAGTTTCTCGCGAGCTAAAGCATAAAGAGAAAGCAATTTTTCTGGCCACCCAAGCCCGGGATGTGGCTCCACACTACCAACATTCAGAAATAGGTTACAACTATAGGCTAAGTAATATTTCTGCAGGTATAGGAAGAGGGCAAATGGAAGTTCTGGATAAGCACGTAGCTTTAAGAAGGGAAATAAATAGGTTTTATAAAGCTATCTTTGAAGGTCAAGAAGGAGTGAAGTTATTTTCAGAGCCAAGTGGAGAATATTTTTCTAATCATTGGCTATCTTGTATTCTATTGGATAACAGTATATTTGGGTTTTCCCCCGGAAGATATTAGATTGGCGATGGTGGAAAACAATATAGAATCTAGACCACTATGGAAACCAATGCATTTGCAACCCGTTTTCAAAGATGCGCCATACTATGGTACAACTGTTTCGGAAAAGCTTTTTGAAATGGGACTTTGCCTGCCTTCAGGTTCTAATTTGATTAATAAAGAAAAATTGAAGATTAACGACGTTTTAATGCATTTCATCGAGAATTGAGGTATATTTATGGCCCCGAATGGACGAAAATCTGTGATTAAAAAATTTATATTTTTTGCCAAGAAGAGAATGCACAAGAAGAAGATATCATTCCTAGATCAACGTTATTTGCCACGTTGGGCTGTGTTTATGTTGGATATAGGTATCTGTAGTGTGTCATTTTTAATGATGTTTTTGATACTTGATGGCACCCCACTTAAGTTTCATGACTCTTGGCCAACGCCAATAAGAGGTTTTTTTCTTATTTCGATAAATATTTTCTTCTTTTATTTATTTAAGACTTATGCAGGGATTATTCGTCATTCCACATTTACAGATATTTTTAAAGTAGCGACCTCTTCATTCTTAACGGCTGTTACTGCTATAGCATTTGGTTATTTTTATTTTGTTATAACGGGACAAAAAATATTTTTGACCACAGGAATTTTACTTTATACCTTCTTCTCGTTTACGTTGATGATTTTCTTTAGGATTGCAGTGAAAGAAATGTATCATTATTTAAAGGAAATGACTGTTGGAAAACTTAAGAAAAGAGTAGTTATATTGGGAATGGATGATCAAACCATATCCATTGGGAAAGCCCTTACTACAGAATCTAATCTACCTTATAGACTTGTTGGGTTTATTACTGAAAACTCTATAAATAAAAATCTTAAAATTCTCAATAGGCCTGTTTTTTCAGTACCTATTACCAATGAGTCCAATGCGTTTACGGAGCTCTTGGCGCAGCACGATCTCGATGGGGTTTTGATTGTTAGCAAATCTTTGAGTATTAAAGAAAGGAATCAAGTGGTAGAGGCTTGCTTAGCCAATAAGGTGGAAATATTCAACGTGCCATTAGTTGAGCATTGGAATAGTAAGGAAGACATCAATACTCAGATAAAACGGATACAGATTGAAGATTTATTAGAACGTAGCCCGATTGAAATGGATATTGAGCTAATAAAAGCCGATTTGTATAATAAAACTATTTTAGTAACTGGTGGTGCTGGTTCCATAGGTAGTGAGATAGTAAAACAGTTGGCTGCTTTCAGTCCGAAAAAAATAGTCATTTTAGATAATGCCGAATCTGCTTTACACGATATGTATCTCTATATGAATCAACACCACAGTAACATAAAATTTACTGTAATGTTGGCAGATATACGAAACTTAGATCGGATGGAAATGCTCTTTGCCAAACATAGATTTGATATGGTCTATCACGCAGCTGCTTATAAGCATGTACCATTAATTGAAAAAAACCCGCGTGAAGCCATTTATGTAAATATTGGCGGGACTATCAATCTCGCAAACCTATCGGTAAAATACAATATTGAAAAGTTTGTTATGATTTCTACTGATAAGGCTGTTAATCCAACGAGTGTGATGGGAGCTTCAAAGCGCGCTGCCGAAATGTATGTTCAGTCACTTCAGAATCATGTTGGTACTGAAACACGATTTATTACTACCCGTTTTGGAAATGTTTTAGGTTCCAACGGCTCGGTTATTCCTTATTTTAGAAAGCAGATTGCGGAAGGGGGACCAGTTACGGTAACACATAAGGAAATTATTAGATATTTTATGACCATCAGCGAAGCTTGCCAGTTGGTACTTCAAGCTGGAACTATGGGTAATGGAGGTGAAATCTTTGTTTTTGATATGGGAAAACCTATCAAGATCCTCGATATGGCAAAGCGCATGATTCTACTTTCCGGCCTGAAACCCTATGAAGATATCGATATAGAAATTACAGGATTGAGACCGGGGGAAAAACTTTATGAGGAGTTATGGAGTGATGTTGCAACTTCCTTACCAACTTATCACCCAAAGATTATGGTATCTAAGGTGCCAACGACGGATTACCGTGAGATGACGATTAAGCTTCAAGAAATCATATCTCTTTCAGAATATGGAAAAGGAAAGGAAATTGTTAAGAAATTAAAGGAGCTTATTCCTGAATTTTTGAGCAATAATTCCGAATATGAAGAATTAGATGTGCAAAAGCATATTTAAAGCTCGATTGTTATAATCAGATACCTATAAACATCTTCTATATTTTATCTAGACCTTATATTTGTAGCTTAAAATAAGTTTATTATGAATAAATTAGCAATACTGCTTCTTACTTTTGCTAGTCTTTTTTCCTGTTCTACAAAAAAGGAAATAATATACTTTCAGGATGCTGAAAGTTTAAATTCGAAGGCGATTGAAACCTCTTTTGAGCCTATTATCGAACCTAACGACATTCTTTATGTTACCGTTTCTTCTATAGATGAAGAAGTGGTTAAGCCCTTTAAACGGGCTATTGGCTCTGAAGGAGTTTCAACCAATAGTAATATCCAGCTTCAAGGATATCTTGTAGATGCAGAAGGAAACATACGATTTCCAGTTTTGGGTACGATATTAGTAATGGGAAAAACAAGAGGAGTGGTGGAAAAAGAACTGAAAACCAAACTTTCAGAATATATCACTGATGTAGTGGTTGATGTACGAATCATAAACTTTAAAGTAACGGTGATAGGTGAAGTGAGATCACCCGGTGTTTTCAGAATCCAAGACGAAAGAGTTACCTTGCCAGAAGCCATTGCGCTTGCTGGGGATTTTACCGAAGACGGAAATAGAAAGGAGGTTACTGTTATAAGAGAAGAAGATGGTGTTCGTAAGGTTTCCAAAATTGATTATACAACCGCCGAACTATTTTCCACGCCCTATTTATTCCTGAAACAGAATGATATTGTTTATGTTGAGCCTTCATTAAAAGGCGTGCGAAAATCTGGTTTTATACCAGATGTACCAGCATTGCTTTCGTTTGTAACGATTGTTTTGAGTACCGTTATTCTCTTAACTCGCTAAAAGCAGCCAATAAAGATGGAGGAAAATAGATATACACAGGAAACTAAAGAATTACCATTACGCGAAATAATAGAACGATACACACGCTATTGGTATCTCTTTATTTTGGGAATTATCATTGCTCTTTTGCTGGCTTTTGTCTATTTACGCTACACCACAGCTCTATATCAAACTCGGGCAACCATTATTATAAAGGACGAGAAAAGCGCCAATAACCCGATGGAAATGGCCGCATTTTCACAGTTTGGAAGTTTTTTATCTAGGTTCAATACCAGTAAAATTGATAATGAACTTGCTATCTTTAATTCCAAACGGCTGATTTCAAAGACGGTGGAAGAGCTTGGGCTAAACATTAAGTATGAGTCAGTTGGTTCTATAAAGACTACTGAAGTTTATTCCAATCTACCATTTACCGTTCATTACCAATCTTTCAAGGAAACTAAAACCAAACTTGGCGTTCCAAAATTATATGTACAAATTATTTCAGGGTCTGAATACAGATTGGAGGACGAAACCCAATCTGTAGAGGGAGTATATAAATTTGGAGAGCAGGTGTCCCTTCCTTTTGGTGAAATTACCGTACTTCCAAATATAGATAAGACCAAAGATTTCGAATCTTATTTTGAAAGAACCATTGTGGTTAGCTATAATCCCGTTGAAAATGTGGCTTTAAGTTATCAGGGAAAAGTGGTTATATCGAATGAAATAAAATCCAGTAACGTTCTTGAACTTAGCATTCTAACGCCTGTTACCCAAAAAGCAGAAGATTTTCTCAATGAATTGGTTAGTCAATACAATCAAGATGCAATAAATGATAGGAATGAGATTGCTAAAAACACTTCAGCCTTTATAGATTCAAGGTTGCAAATTATTACTCGCGAGTTAGACTCGGTAGAGCGGAACAAGGAGCTTTTTAAAAGTAGCAATCGTCTTACCGACATTCAGGCAGAAGCCCAGATAATACTTGAGAATGCCAGTGAATCCAACAAGAAGCAGTTAGACGTTGGCACTCAATTGGAACTGTCAAACACAATGATTGACTATATGAAGAAAAGCTCTAATGCTGAGCTTTTGCCTTCAAACATAGGGATTAGAAGCGATGAGGTGGCTGGGGCCGTAAACAATTACAATGAATTAATTTTATATCGGAATAAATTATTGCAAAATTCCACCGCAAAAAACCCAGTGGTGAAAAATGTGGATAATCAGATAGAGCAGATGCGGGGGAACATTCTAAGTAGTTTACAGAATTCGAGTAACGCACTTAAAATTGCGATGAAAGATCTCAATATTCAAGAATCTACATTGAATTCGAGAATATCGCAAGTACCAGCGAAGGAGAAAGTTTATAGAGGAATAGAAAGGCAGCAGACCATCAAGGAGCAGCTTTATCTCTTTCTTTTACAACAACGAGAGGAAGCTTCCATTTCATTGGCTGCAACTTCTCCAAAGGCCAAAATCGTTGATAATGCCTATAGTACCAAACAGCCAGTTTCTCCAAAAAAACCATTGATTTATTTAGGTTCCTTATTAGCCGGACTTTTGATTCCTTTTGCCGGAATTTATGGTGCAAATCTGCTGAATACCAAAGTAACTTCGCGTAGAGATGTTGAGCGCCATTTGGCATCGACTCCAATTCTTGGCGAGATACCTCGAGTTAAACGTAATGAGTCTGACCTCATTCAGCACAATGATAGTAGTATAATGGCTGAGGCCTATAGAATTCTACGTACCAATCTTCAGTATTTGTTTATTAATAAATTGGAAGAAAATAATAAAGGCAAAACTTTGATTGTTACATCAACGATTAAAGGTGAGGGAAAAACTTTTGTGGCCTTTAACCTTGCTTTAACCTTAGCTCTCACTGGGAAAAAAGTAGTGTTGGTTGGGGCAGATATTCGAAATCCACAGCTGCAGCGGTACTTGCCAGAGCATTTAAAATCTAAGAAAGGACTTACTGAATATATAGTATATGACAATATACTGATAGAAGATGTTGTTTCACAAAGTGCATACAATGAAAATCTTAGTATTGTAGTTTCAGGAGCTATTCCTCCAAATCCTGCAGAGTTACTTATGCAAAAGCGCACAACAATCTTTTTTGAGGAACTTAAAAATAAATTTGATTATATTATTATGGATACTGCTCCAGCAATGTTAGTAACCGACACTATATTAATAAACAAATTGGCCGACATAACCTTGTATGTTGTTCGTGCAGGTTATACAGATAAACGTTTACTCGATTTCCCACAAGATGCCGTGGATGACGGAAGATTAACAAATGTCGCCATTGTGCTGAACAATGTTAAGCTCGACAATTTTGGATATGGGAATAAATATGGATATGCCTATGCCAGGGAAGAGCACTCAATTTTAAAGCGGCTTTTTCGATAGTTAGATATATGAATAAAATAAAAAAAGCATTATTAATATTATTGTTATTTCAATCTACCATTGGATTTTCTCAGTCGCAAACGGAATGTAAAAAAATTTTATCCAAGGAAATCAATTTAGATTTTAATGAACGGAGAGATTTAGATACTTTAAACACTAATTTCTCCAAATTAAAAGATTGTGGCCTTGAGCAGGCTGACATTGATCTTTTGGCAAACGGAACTGCCCTTGCTGCATTATTGATTCCGATGATTTCTGAAACAGATGTGAAAATCACCTATCAATACCTATATAATAGGGTACTGGAGCTTAAAGCATCTCCTCAGTACAAAGAAACAATTAGGCTCTTTAAAATCTCGGAAGAATTATCAAAGAGAAACGCAGATATAGCTAATTGGGAAGAAGATAAGAAGTTGTTGGAAGCTCTTGGAACGCCTCAAGGAATCATAGATAGTTTTCATTATTATCTTCAGGAAAACTCCGATCCAACAAAAACATATACCGAAGTATTTCGTGATTTTGGAGAACTAAATGACACCCACGATGACGTATATGAAACAGATGTAAATGAGTATGAAAATGGAATTTTCAAAAATTCCGGGAATATTAATTATGAAGAATTACTTCAGGAGTCAATCAATTTAAACAAACCACTACTTCTTTATTTCACAGGATATGCTTGTGTAAATGCTAGAAAAATGGAGGAGTTTATTCTTTCCAAAGAGGGGGTAAGGGAACAACTTAAAAACCAATTTCACTTTGTATGTTTATATGTTGACGATAAATCTATGTTACCAGAAAGTGAATGGGTTGAATCTAAGGTAACCAATAAGATTATCAAAACAATAGGGAACAAAAATTCTGAACTGCAAATGCTTAGATTTAAGGTAAATGCGCAGCCATATTTTGTTATAATTGATAGCACTGGAAATGAAGTTGGGAATCGAGGTTATACTCCAGACATTAACCAATTTAAGCAGTTTTTGAATACTGCAAAATAAGAGTTATTACTTTTACTCTTATTATACTTCTTTCCATTATTCCCATTATATTTTTTCAACTTCAAGCTGACGCATTCAATATGTTAGAACTTTGCTAAATTTTTAAAAATGATTGCTCTTATATTTTGCAATGCTAAAAATAGCCGTTAATTTTGCCTTAAATTTAATTAATCTAAATTATACATACCAATGAAAAAACTAATCTTAGTATTTATGGCCGCCTTGGCAATTAGCTGTGGTGACAACAAAAAAGAAAAGGAACCCGAAATGCAAATCGGAACTCAAGAGGAAGTAGCTGCTCCGGCTGAAACTACCAATGATTCCAATGAGGCAGTCGTAACCATAGAAGGTAACGACCAAATGAAATACAACAAAACTGAGATTCGCGTTAAAGCGGGCCAAAAAGTAAAGCTTACGTTAACACATGTAGGGACAATGGATAAAAGCGTAATGGGTCATAACTGGGCATTGCTTGCACAAGGAGCTGATATGGCCGCTATAGGTCAAGCTGCTGCTTCTGCTGCAGATACAGACTATATCCCTGCTGATATGGCTGATAAAATCCTTGTACATACAAAAATGCTAGGCGGTGGTGAAAGTGATACCATAGAATTCGAAGCTCCAGCTCCTGGAACTTATGAGTTTATGTGTACTTTCCCAGGTCACTATGCGTTAATGCACGGAAAGTTTATTGTCGAATAATTTCAACTGAATAAAATTCAAAAAGCCGCAATATTTATTGCGGCTTTTTTTATTTTTTAATTTTGACCATGGGCCACTGCCACGATATACTGTCGCTTCATTATTGGGATTGGTGGTTTGTGATTCGTTAATTTGTGATTTGTGATTTGTTAATTCGTGATTTGTGATTTGTTAATTCGTGATTTGTTAATTCGTGATTCGTTAATTTGTGCTTCGTTAATTTGTGATTTGTGATTCTTGATTTGTTAATTCGGTGCTTCGGCTGCGCTCAGTGTGATAGGTTTGGAATTTTGATGGTAGTTGGGAAACTACTGGATACTGATAATGCTTTCTGCGACTTCATTATTAAATTCGAGATTTAATCAAAGAAAATTAATTGTATCCCAAAACTGAGAACCGACGGCTCACAATTGGTAACTAACCGAAAACTGACTACTGAAACACGGCCACAGTCCACTTCCGAATGAAATCAGCCGCTTAATAACGATCACAAAAACTGCCAATTGCCATTGCCAATTGCAACAAACGGAACATTGACCACTAAACCAAATCCTCTCCGTAAATCAGTTCAATAAATTCCATCTTCGGAATATCGCCAAAATACTCTTTGATATCAATATCTTTCAATAGTTCAGTAATATCCCCCTCGTCGTATCTGGCTCCGGTTAGAAGTTGTTCAAGGCTTTCAACAGGTTCCTTTCCAAAGAAATCTCCGAAGATTTTAAAATCCGTTATATGTCCCTTTTCTACAAAAATCCGCAGATCTATTTCTCCTACAGAAAAACGTTTGGTTCGCTGAATATTGAACTTGGGAGATCGGCCATAATTCCAGTCCCAAGTGTCGTATTTCTCCTCTTTTAGATTGTGAACTGCTTTCCATTCCTCTGGAGTTAGATTATAGCTTTCAAAAGGCTCGTTCTCCTCATATAGTCCTTCTAACAATAATTGTCGGAATTCTTCAATTTTCATCGGTTCCTTTAGAAATTCAGAAATATTGGCCACACGGCTGCGTACGGATTTATGACCTTTGGATTGGATCTTGCTCATCTTTACGTTGAGTGCATTTACAACTTCACCTAAATCCGTATCTAATAATAAAGTACCATGGCTAACCATACGCTTACCAGTGGAAAATTGAGCGGTACCGGAAATTTTCTTTTCGTCAACCTGAATGTCATTTCTACCTTTTAATTCCGCATTTAAGCCTAAGTTGTTTAAAACCTTGATCACGGGAGCGGTAAACTTTTTAAAGTTGTTTAAGCTCTTTACGTCGTGGTTGGTGATAAAGCTAAAGTTAAGATTTCCAAAATCATGGTAAACTGCACCGCCACCAGATACACGACGCACTATATGAATGTTTTTTTCCTCAATGTATTTCTGATTAATTTCTTCTAAAGTATTCTGGTTTCGTCCAATAATTATGGAGGGTTCGTTGATGTAGAATAGGAGATAATCGTTCTCAGCACTAAAATTTCGCAATGCATACTCTTCCAAAGCGAGGTTTAGTTTAGGATTGGTATTGCCTTCGTTCTCTATAAAAATCATATTTTCTCTGGGTTTGTACAAAGATAATTAATTGTTGAGCGCGATTTGTAATTTGTGATTTGTTAATTGTGATTCGTTGATTCGAATACTGTCTGCGGATACTTCTGAATGGAAATTGTTTAGTCTTGTAAGGCATAATGGTTTCCACAAAGATCACAACGGAAAATCATTATTTCTTGTGTTTTATAAACGATTGCACTTATATAAATTATATTATATAGGGAGTTGGGGTAATACATCACATATGCACAGAATTGTATATCGTTAGGATGGCGACGCAGAGGTATCGAAGTTCGTTAGAAGGAGCGATATCGTTTAAAATTGGTAAAAAAAAATATTTTGATTGGGATGTTTTATAATTTTGAGAACCGAATACTCATCTAAAATTAATGAATTT
Organism: Aequorivita sp.; assembly: GCA_034675805.1. Taxonomy (GTDB): domain Bacteria; phylum Bacteroidota; class Bacteroidia; order Flavobacteriales; family Flavobacteriaceae; genus Aequorivita. Next base: position 3,590,256 of record JAUCCX010000001.1, read on the forward strand.
AAATCTATCTTTACCAGCATGAGTAGATTGGTCCAAATAGCCGTATTACCGCATCAGCTGGAAGATTTAGATTATATTCTAGAGCTTGCTTTAAGGAAGGAAAAACTCCGTAAACACAATATTACCAATTGGCGAATACGGAAACGTTCCATTGATGCTCGACGCAGACCTATCAAAATTAATTTGCAGATTGAATTATGGCTGCAAGGTGAAAAACGGGAAGCCATTCCACCTTTTATACCACAGAATGTTTCTGAAGCAAAATCTATAGCCATTATTGGAGCAGGTCCGGCAGGTCTTTACGCTGCTCTTAGAGCAATAGAAGCAGGATTGAAACCTATTGTTTTTGAGCGCGGTAAAGATGTGCGTGAACGCCGCAGGGATTTAGCTGCAATCAATAAAGATCAATTTGTCAACACAGAAAGCAACTATTGTTTTGGGGAGGGAGGCGCAGGAACCTATTCTGATGGTAAGCTCTATACTCGGTCTAAGAAGCGAGGTAATGTATTGAAAGCAATGGAGTGGTTTGTGCATTTTGGTGCCGATGAGGACATTCTTGTGGATGCGCATCCGCATATTGGGACGAATAAACTACCCAAGATTATTACTGCAATGCGAGAGGCAATTCTTGAAAATGGGGGAGAAGTGCATTTCAATTCAAAATTGACTGATTTGAAATTAAATGACAATGCTATTGAGGCCATTCAGATAAATGGGGAGGGGTGGTTGAAATTTGATAATGTTATTCTTGCGACTGGTCATTCAGCACGAGATATATTTTATTTACTGTACGAAAAAAAGATAAAAATAGAAGCCAAAGGCTTTGCTATCGGAGTGCGGGTGGAGCATCAACAAGGGCTTATCGATTACATTCAATATCACGGGGAGGATGACAATCCTTATTTACCCCCCGCAAGTTATTCCTTAGTAGAACAAGTAGACGGGATGGGCGTTTATTCCTTTTGTATGTGTCCAGGCGGCATTATTGCGCCCTGTGCAACTGAGAAAGAAGAGGTAGTTACCAACGGTTGGAGTCCAAGTAAACGCAATAATCCGTATGCAAATAGTGGCATTGTGGTAAGCGTAGCCCCAGAAGATTTGCCCAATTACAAAGAAGGTGATCCATTTGTATGTCTCGACTTTCAAAAGGAAGTAGAAAGAAGGTGTTGGGAAGCAGGAGGTAGAACCCAAAGAGTCCCAGCTCAAAGGATGATTGATTTTGTGGAAGGCAAGATTTCCAAAGATTTTCCAAAGTCCTCCTATCAACCTGGAATTGTTGCTGCAGATCTAAACGAAGTACTGCCACCAATACTTTCAAAAAGATTGAAAAAGGCTTTCGTCGCTTTTGGTAAAAAGATGAAAGGTTATTATACAAATGAAGCAGTACTCCACGCACCCGAGAGTAGGACCTCCTCCCCGATATCAATTCCTAGAAGCCCTGAAACCCTAGAACACGTACAAGTAAAAGGCCTTTACCCATGTGGAGAAGGCGCAGGCTACGCCGGGGGTATCATTTCTGCAGCCATTGATGGAATTAATTGTGTGGATGCAATTGCGGAGAAGTTAACTTGTAATGCCTGAATTAGGGATTCGATGCACTGAATACTACAACTGTCTACAACTGCCAACTGCAACTGGCTACTGCAACTTAATAATGCCTGACCCAGATACTACAACTCATGAACCTGAGAATTAATTAAGAAATTACCGATGTTCCAACATATATTTAGTATTTTTTGTACCTTCCTCGCTAAATCTGTAAACCCTAAGGGATATAATTATGAAAAGAATATTTACTCTCTTTCTATTAGTAAGTTCGTTTGCCATTTATGCTCAGGAAGTTCCTAGACAAAAAGTAGTGGTAGAAGTAGGAACTGGCACATGGTGTCCCTCTTGTCCAGCGGTCGTCCATATTATTCACGATTTGATTGCTGATGGCGCTAAAGTTTCAGTTGTAGAGTACCATATCAACGATTCCCATCAGAATCCAGCATCAGTGCTACGCAAGAACTATTATAACTTTCCTTGGTATCCAACCACTTATTATGACGGTCGACATATCGAGTATGACGATTGGGCTACATATAGCGTTCATAAGGACTACTACGAAACAAGTATAGCAGAACAAACTTCATTTACCTTGACCATAAACGGCGAAGTTGGAAATGATGAGATTACAGGAACTATAAGTATAAATAAGGTGGCAGATTTTTCGGGATCAAACTTGAAACTGCACATAGCATTGACAGAATCTAATATACAAGAAATCTGGCATGGCGAGACTGAAGTGGATTTTGCAGAGCGAGCTATGTTTCCCGATGGAAATGGCACACCAATAGATTTCAGCAGTGGATCAAGCCAAGAGGTCTCATTTACAATCCCGATAGATGCTGAGTGGGATATAATGAATTGCGAGTTAGTATTCTTTCTTCAAGACGACGACAATAAAAAGATTGCCCAGGGTGATTCAGTCCTAACGGATACTGTAATCTTGTCAAACGGAGATTTTACATCTCAAGATAACAGTTCATATTTTTATCCGAATCCTGTAAAGAATGAGCTTTCTCTTTACGCCAAAGATTTTTCGACTATAGAGAAAATTTCTATAAGTGATATGCTAGGTAGAGAGGTTTTAAAACAGGACGGCTATCAGAATGCAATAAACGTTCAAAGCCTTCCAAAGGGTGTTTATTTGGTTTCATATTTGGATAACCAGAGAAGAAAAACAGAAAAGATTATAAAAGAATAATCTAAATAATTTAAATAGAAAGAGGCTGTTTTTTTTGAACAGCCTCTTTTTGTTTTAATGTTATTTTGAAAGGATTTACTTTATCTCAAGCAATTCCAATTCAAAGGTTAAATCTTGTCCTGCCAATGGATGGTTGGCATCAACAATTATAAAACCTTCCTTTACATCAGCCACACGCAATTGGCGTTCACTTCCGTCAGGATTCTTGGACACAAGTCCCATACCAACTTCTGGTTTTATTTCCTGAGGAAGATTTTCACTAGGTATTTTTTGAAAAAGTTCCTTTTGAACTTCGCCGTAAGCTTCTTCTTTTGGAATGGTGATAGTTTTCTTTTCATTCACTTTCATATCCACCAATCCTTTTTCAAAACCTGGAATTAAACGGCCCTCACCAAGTTTTACCTCTAGTGGCTCACGTTCAACAGAACTATCGAACACTCGTCCGTCGTTCAATTTTCCGGTGTAGTGAAGTTTAACGGTTTCATTTCCTTGTACTTGATTCATAATGTTGTTTTTACAATTATTATTCAATAAGTTGCAAAACTATGGGTTTGAGTAGCCAATTCCACAGAAATCGGAGACTAATCCCCAGGTTTATATAAATCTTAACGGATTACTTTCTGATATATAAAATCATATTATAATGAGAAGTGGCAAGGAGAGCGATGGATATGGTGTTTTTTTTTAACCTTAAAAACATAACTATCTATTTGAGGTATATAATTTGTTTTAGTGATGATTTCACTATGGATAAATATCTATTTTTTCTTTAGAGTCATAATTAGATAGACCCTTTTTAATATAATGAATCATTGATTTTTTTATGGCAAGAATTAATATTCTCTTTTGCAAAATCAATATTTGGATGATTATCTGGTAAGAATTTTTGAAATATCAAGAGGGCCAGATCGAAATAATTGAGGGCTTTCTGATATTGTTCTCTATTAAAATAGGCTAAACCCAAGTTGTTATAAATCGTTCCAATTTGCGGATGTTCCTTTCCATAAATCTTATTATCAATTGACAAAGCGCTATTATAATACTGAATGGCCTTATCGTATTCGTCTTTATTGTAATAGGCGAAGCCAATGTTGTTGTAATCCATAGCAAGTTGTGAATGTTCCTCACCATAAACCTTTTTATCGATTGCAATTGCTTTTTCATAAAAACCAATTGCTTTATCGTATTCGGAATTGCTTACATAAGCCGAACCAATATTGTTATATAAAACCGCAATATTGGCAACTCTTACTCCATGGGATTTTTTATATATGACCAAGGCCTTTACGAAATATTCGATTGCTTTAATGGATTCACCTTTATTATCGTAAACGGAACCTATATTGCTATATCTAATGGCGATATTTGGGTGTTCTTCTCCAAAGCATTTTTTATCAATAATCAAACCTTTATTAAAATATGTAAGAGCATTATCATATTCGCCTTTGCTATTGTAAGTATTACCAATATTGTTGTATTCGATGGCAATATCAGGATGTTCCTCACCTTGGATTTTTTTTATAATTGAAAGGGCTTTTTCGTAGTAGACTACAGCCTTATCGTACTCGCCTTTATTGTCATAAACTGCTCCTATGTTATTACATGTAGTGGCAATTCTAGGATGATTACCATCATATAATTTTTCTTCAAGATTCAGAGCCTTTTCATAGTGAGTGATAGCTTCATCATATTTGCCTTTTTCGTAAAGAACGAGGCCAATATTGTTGTGATAAATGGGAATTTCAAAATCCATGTCTCTTGGGCATTTTTCATTAATGGAGAGAGCCATTTTGTAGTATTCTAAGGCTCTATCAAAATCACCTATACTATCATACATTGTTCCCAAATTATTATAATCAATGGAGATTTTGGAATGGATTTCCCCATAAAGTTCTTTATCTATGCCTATCGCTTTTTTCGCGTATTCAATTGCTCTATCATATTCTCCAATGATATTATAAGCATCTCCTAATTGATTAAAAATATTCGCGAGTGTTTTATTATTAGGATTCACTTCTTCATACAATAACTGCATGGCCTTTTCAGAATACAGAATTACTTTATCATAATGCCCCAATTCCCTCATAATATTTGCCGTCTCCATATTGAAGTAAACGTCGTTTGGACTTATTTTTACTGCCAAATCAAAATAATAAAGGGCTTCCTTATAGAGCAGTTGTATTTTTTTAAGTTTCCCCAATTCATAATAAGTAGATGCCGTTTCGCTGATACTGTCTTTTGCACTTTCTTGTAATAGCTTTTCTGCATCTGCATAATTATTTTCATTGAGAGCTAAAAATGCTTTTTCTTTCAGCTTATCTTTGGTTATTTGAGTTGCTAATCTATCCTGCAATTCCTGCTTTTCTTGGGCCTGTCTTTCTTGGATTTCTTTATTTGCATTAAGTTCGTCTAAAAGAGATTGTTTTTCTTTTTCCAAGGATTCCATTCTATCTTGTACTCCCTTGTTTGACGATGCCAAAGAAGCATTTTTAAGAATATTAATCTCCTCCTGTTTTTCACTTAAAATTTTTAAAAGAGTTGATACTTCATTTGAGAGGGGTTTATTTTCGTTATTAGTAGGTGCCGGAAACTTTTGAGAAAGATAGAGGTGAATATTGTCCTTTAGTAAGGACTCAAATTCTGGAAGTGAGGGATAGTTTTTATAAAGTGTAGTTTCGTTTAAGCTTTCTTTAAACTCGATCAACTCAGTATACTTGTTAATCTCATCTTTATTTGTGGGAGAAAAACCTACTTTAAAATAGGCAAATAGGGTTTTTTCAAGATTATTTGCAAGCTCAAACTCCTCCTTCGTATATTTTCCAATTTTGGAATAAAAGATAAAAACACAGAGGTCACACTCATTCAATAAAGGATTAATCGACTTCTGAACACTTTCAAATCCAGGATAACTGCCATGGGGAATATCATATTCCCACTCTATTGGATCAATGTTAAGATGTGGGTGGCTTTTATTGATTTGGTTTAGATAGAGAATGCATTGTTTCCTTTCTTCATTTACCTCTGCTGAGGATGCTATAAATATTTTGACTTTAGTCTCAGCCATAATTAGTCATCAATTGTCACTTCAGTTTTCCTGAAAGTAATCTAAAGTGAATGTTCAATATTTATTTCTAAATTTTGGGGATGATTAACCATAACTTATAGAAATAGAGAAAATTCTAAGTATTAAAGATCCGATATTGAAGCAAATTCAAACTAAAAAATTATTTTTTAATAACTCTTTTAGCTAATTAGAGATTCTTCTAAAGTTGATATTTTACTGTTTTTTCATTCCTTCCAAAATCTTCTCTTTTCTATTATCCCTGTTAGGGTCATAGGTTTTGTACATATTTCCCATTTGAGATAAATATTTCTCTGGATTTACTGTTCCCCTATGGCACATAACACAGTTTACTACATGAACCTGTTTTGGTTTTGGATCTGGAAAATAGGGTTGAAAGTATTTTTCGTTGAGATCATTAGTCATAACAATCATTCCCCGTGCTATTTCCTTTTCAATTTTTATATCACTAGCAAAATCCAATTTTGTTGCATCTGTTTTGCTAGGTGCGTGGCAATGATTGCACTTTACACCTAGGGAAATGGAATAGGTTTTCATAAGATGTTCAAGACTATCCTTTGAGATATCTTTAGGAAGGACTTTAAGGTTTTCCCAAGGAGGTAATGATATGTAACCTTTATCGATACTGGGGTTAGCCTTGAAAGCGTATAGTCCTAGGACCATCATCAAAAGCCCAATACCAGAAAAAAGCGCGAGTAGTTTTTTCTTTACTTTCATAATGTGTTCTTTTTAAATAGATTGTGGCATTAAGATATACAAACTTTCTTTTAGATTAATTATAAATTAAGCCGTTGAATTAAGGACATTGAAGAGGTGAAAGCTACCAAGGATAATTGTGGATATCTATTATCAATTTCGAATGATAGACGTTTTATAAATCATATTTTTGGCAACCTAAAAAAATATAGATATGAGCGTAACTTGGTATGAATGTAAGGTGAAATACAAAAAAACACACGAAACTGGAGAGCAAAAAGTAACTACAGACACTTATTTATTGGATGCAGTGTCATATACCGAAGCAGAAGCCAGAATTACCGAAGAGATGAAAACCTATACAAATGAGGATTTTAGAATAATGAATATAAAAGTCGCTAACTTTTCCGAAGTACATCCTTTCGAGAATTCCGACCGTTGGTTCAAGGCAAAGGTTTCTTTGGTAGCTCTCGATGAGGAAAGTGGAAAGGAAAAAAAGACAAACATATATTTGTTAGTGCAAGCTAATGATGTAAGAGAGGCTTTTGAGAATAGTACAAAGGTTATGGCTGAAACTATGGGAGATTACACAATCCCGTCGATTATTGAATCTCCGATTCTAGACGTGTTTCCGTATTTTACGGGAGAAGAAGAACAATTGGAAAAATTCAATGTTCTAGAAACAGCCGAACTTATAGAACAGGAAAATTAAAGTTGACAGAAACTGTTCGAGTTTGATTTCGACTTGTTTCTAAAGGATTTAATTGTTAGACAGTATTAAAAAGCACCTTTTTTCCGGAGGTGCTTTCTTGTTTATGGTGGGGTCAATTTCATAAGAAATGATATAAACTCTAATCCCAAAAGAAGCTATCATTGAATATATATCAATCTTTTCTGCAAACCATTCGCTTCGATTACTTTCCGATGCAAAAGTTAGCAAAGATGTTCCCTAACAGCTCGTCATTGCTCACGCTCCCTGTAATCTCTCCCAAATGATAAAGCGCTTGCCGAAGATCTATTGCCAAAAGGTCTCCGCTCAATTCGGAATCAATTCCTTCCTGTACTTTAATGATTTCTTCCAAGGATTTCAATAGTGCATCATAATGCCGGCTATTGGTAACTATGGTTTCGTTGTTGCGGAGGGCACCAGTGTTTACAAAATCAAGCAGTTTGTTTTGAAGCTCTTCGACACCTTGACCAGATTTGGCGGAAAGTAAAATATAAGAAGACCTTCCAACAGAGTCTTTATTGGACACATTAGAAGAGCCCAAGGCAACATTTAATTGTTTTGTTTCCTCTTCTGAAAGTTTATCCACTTTGTTAGCAACAATCACAAGGTTTTTTAAAGGGTATTTATTTTTAATGGTTTCAATCTCAAGCTGAAACTTAGAACCTGAAACCTGAAATTTCTCTGCATCAAATAAATAAATTACTACCTGTGCCTGTTCAATCTTCTGAAAGGTTTTCTGGATTCCCAATCCTTCGATAGTATCTGTTGTTTCGCGTATTCCAGCCGTATCTATAAAACGGAAACCGATGCCGCCAATGATTATTTCGTCCTCAATGGTGTCTCGCGTAGTACCGGCAATATCACTTACAATAGCGCGCTCTTCGTTTAGTAAAGCATTTAGTAAAGTAGATTTCCCAACATTTGGTTCGCCTACAATGGCGACTGGTATGCCATTTTTCAACACATTCCCTGTAGCGAAGGAATCGATAAGTCTTTTTAATACTTGGGTTATTCTTGATATAAGCTTTTGGAATTCATCTCTATTGGCAAATTCTACATCTTCTTCCGCGAAATCAAGTTCCAGTTCTATCAAGGAGGCAAAGTTTAAAAGTTCTTCACGCAACTTTTTTATTTCTGAAGAGAATCCACCACGCATCTGTTGTATTGCGAGTTGATGGCTTGCGGCACTATCGCTGGCAATAAGGTCTGCAACAGCTTCAGCTTGGCTCAAATCCATTTTTCCGTGTAAAAATGCACGGAGTGTAAACTCTCCTGCCTTTGCCATTCTACAACCTTTGCGAAGACACAATTGTATAATTTCCTGCTGAATGTAATTGCTCCCGTGACAAGAAATTTCAATTACATCTTCCCCCGTATAGCTATTAGGGTTTTTAAAAATTGTGAGAAGAACTTCGTCAATTACTTTTGCTCCATCTTTAATGTTCCCTAAATGTACTGTATGGGTTTTTTGATTTTCCAGCCCCTTCCCAAAAGTGGATGTAAATATTGAAGAAGCTATAGAAATAGCTTCAGGTCCCGAAAGCCTTATAACTGCAATCGCTCCAGCACCTGCGGGAGTGGCCATTGCTACTATGGTGTCTATGTGTGTCATTGGCAACAAAGGTAAGATTAACTTTGGGAAAGTTTTAAAACTTTGTCAAAGTTGAAAATATTGAATATAAAAAAACCGGAAAGAATGAATCTTTTCCGGTTTATATAAGATATTCAAAAATTAGTATGTGCTATACTCAAAATTATTAAAGGTACCGTTTAGGGTTAGACTTGTCCCAACGTTGTCATTAAGGGTCATAGTGTAGCTACCAGAAATTATGTTTGAATCCTCGTCTCCGGGAGTCGCACGGTTCTCGCTAATGCTTATGTTTCCTTCAGAGGCGTTGAATGTTGTTTGTGAATCTGCGTGGTGAACGAGTGCACTGGTTATAAAGCCATCGTTATCAACATTTCCGATTTCTTTTATGGTTCCTGCGGAAAGCCCTCCGGTTTGGTTCATAAACAGGCGGATAGTATTTCCATCCGCATCCAATACTGCAAGAGTCAGACCTACACTTGGATCGGTGGAATAGCTGCCCAGTTTAGCGGTGTAGTTTGCAAAGGGCCCTCCATTGATGATACCAGTAAAAGAAGCAGCTGGAGCACTTCCTTCACCCTCGTCATCATCTTTCTTGGAACATGAAATAATTAATACTGAAAGAAATAGAATGCATAATATTCTTAGATTTTTCATTTGTTTGATTTTATAATTGATTAAAAGTATATCGATACCAATGGTTTTTGTCATCGCACTTTTAAAATGAATCAATCAGAAACTCTTTTAACTTTTAATAAAATTGAAAACTTGGTCGTTATTAAGTTTCATATAATATGCTCTTGTAGTTAGATCTTTTATTATAATATCCTCATCAGATGCATAGTTTCCAGTACATCTTTACAAAACCAAAATTGTCATCAATTGAAACAATAAAAAAAATCGTCAGATAGACGATTTTTTTTATTTGTAAGGAGAGTTTTAAATAAATTAGACTCTAATTCTTTATGAATTTCATTGAAGGGCCATCTTTGATTTTGAATATATAGACTCCAGCCGTAAGTCCTTCAATGCTAATATTTTCATTTGGCTTCATTACACCCTCTGAGACTTTAGCACCGACATAGGAATAGATTGAATAGGGTGAGGGGGTATTTGTGTATGAAATTTGAATATACTTACTTGCTGGGTTTGGAAATAGGCTAATGTTATTATCTAGGCTTACTTCGTCTAATCCTAAAACAACGTCAATTTTTGAGATTTTGTTTGCACCCTTTTCTACTATGTAGAGTGTGTTTCCCGCAATAGCAACATCTGTTGGACTGCCGACTCCCGTTACAAAATCATCTGCAGTAGCGAGACCGTTCGTAAGATCCTTTACCGAAATTTTATTGTCCGCGTATTCAGCAATAAAAAGATAGTTTCCCAAAAGGCATACTCCGAGTGGTCTTTCCAAGCCTACAGCTACGTCTTCTGGTTGAAGCACCCCACTTGTAACATCCACTTTAGAAGCTCTATTGGCAATTCCTTGGCCCATATATAAAATGTTTCCTTGAAGTGCCAATCCGGATGGGTTAAAGTTAAAATTGGATTTTGCGACTAAAACAAGGGTTGGGTTTGAATCTGTCACGTCAAACTTAGACACCATGCTATCGTTTGGATCCGAAAAATACATCGTGTTTCCAGAAAGCAATAACCAATTTGGTGTATTGAGTCCTGATATGACTATCTCTGGAGTTGGAGTGGGATCTGTTATTTCTATTTTTGAAATTCTTCCTGAATTGAATTCCGCAAAATAGAGTGTATTGCCTCCAATAGCCATTCCAGATAAGCTGTTAAGTCCGCTTATTACCGAAATAGGGGTTGGGGAACTTTGGGAAATATCAATTTTGAAGATCTCTGTGGGTTCACAATAATAAAGAAAGTTATCTTTGATTACTAGTTTTGAAGGATTGTTAAGACCCGTAACCACATCCGTGGTTTGGGCGTTGATGTTCACAACGTTCAAAAATAAGACGGTTAATAAGGTGTAAAAGGTTTTCATGACTTTTGGTTTTAAGGAATATTATTAAAACTATATCTATGAAAAATCTAAATTGTCATCAAAAAAATAAACTTTTTTTTAGAACCTATTTAAAACAAGAATCCGCCCAAGAGGCGGATTCTAAATTGTATATGTTTGGTTTATTAATTATTAAGCATCACAGGCATAACAAGCATTGTAACTGTTTCCCCTTCATCAAGCCCATCGACTGGGGTAAGAATTCCAGCTCTATTAGGCAAACTCATTTCCAATGAAACTTCGTCACTGGTAAGGTTATTCAACATTTCGGTCAAGAAACGACTGTTGAAGCCAATTTGCATATCATCGCCTTGGTAATCACAAGTTAGACGTTCTTCTGCTTTATTGCTATAGTCAATATCTTCTGCAGAAATATTTAACTCTGCACCAGCTATCTTTAAACGGATTTGGTGTGTTGTTTTACTAGAGAAGATAGAAACCCTGCGAACGGAATTCAAAAATTGGTTTCTGTCTATTACCAATTTGTTTGGGTTTTCCTTCGGAATAACAGCTTCGTAATTTGGATACTTTCCGTCGATCAAGCGGCAAACCATTTCGGTATTATCAAAAATGAACTTGGCGTTGCTTTCGTTGTATTCAATGATTACATCTTCTTCACTACCTCCCAGGATACTCTTTAGAAGATTCAACGGTTTTTTAGGCATAATAAACTCTGCCGTTTGTGAAGCGCTAATATCGTCACGTGTGTATTTCACCAATTTGTGGGCATCAGTGGCGACAAAAACCAAATTATCTGTAGAAAATTGGAAGAAAACACCACTCATTACCGGTCTCAAATCGTCATTTCCGGATGCAAAAATTGTTTTGCTAATAGCTGTAGCTAGTACATCCCCCTGAACAACAGTTGAGGAAGGATCTTTTAATTCAACGGCATTTGGAAATTCTTCACCACTAGCGTAAGCCAAGGCATATTTTCCGTGATTGGAACTAATTTCTATCGTACTGTTGTCTCCGACAGTAAAGGTCAAAGGCTGTTCTGGAAAGGTTTTCAGCGTTTCAAGCAAAAGCCTAGCTGGTACGCAGATCATTCCTTTTTCGGTACTTTCTACTTCCAGTTTTGACGAAATGGTTGTTTCCAAATCGGAAGCTGAAACGGTTAGGCTCTTGCTATCTAAATCGAAAAGGAAATTATCTAAAATAGGTAGGGTATTGTTATTGTTGATAATACCACCCAAAACTTGCAGTTGTTTTAATAAATACGAACTCGATACGATGAATTTCATTATGTATATTTTTTATGAAATAATTCTCAATAAATACTCTCCAAAAACTTTAAGTTTAAAGTGAAACAAAATAATGAAGAGCCTGTCAAACTTCTTTATAAACCAGTGGATTCAAAAAATATAGCGTATTTTGACTTTACTCAATATAAATTCCGCTGAAGTACAAATATATTTCAATTGATGTGTTTGATAAAACAAACTTATTAACATTTAACGGGTGTATTTACGGCGGCGATAGTAGTTGAAACCTATTCCGAAAAGTGAAAGTAAGCCCAACGGTAACAAGAGATTAACCATTTGCCACTTGTTGCGTTGTGTTGCAATTTTTTGTGGATCGAGAAAAGGTACCGCAATTTGTCGCGTTCTTATGTTTATAAGTCCACTGTCGTCAAGGAGATAATTGACTGTATTCAGCAGAAATTCCTTGTTTCCGTAATAAGAATTGGTCATTTTATCGAACCCGAGTTCCAATGGGCGATTGCCCTGCATCTGGTTTTTTATGACGTCGCCATCACTTATTACAACCATTTTTGAGACCTTTCCATCATCGATGTTCTTCAAGTCCCCCGTTAGCTTTAATGGCTTTACACGGTTTTTATAGGCAGAGGTAAAGTTTCCTTCCAACAAAACCGCAAGTGGAATTTCACCCGCATTATATTCTCTTTGGTCAGGGCCTTCGTTAACTACTTGGAGATTGTTTGGAATTTCTACATCAAAATCAATAGGAGCGGGGAGTCCAACAATTTTCGAAATTGGTGATGTGGAAAGTAGAATCGTCTTTTTTAGATTGTTAGGAAGTGTATCAATCGAGCTGGCATAGTCAAATTTTACAGCTTCAATATTGGTGACAATGGGATGGTTGTTGGCACTGCTGCTCAGCGGACTAAAGAACCAAGGATATCTATTGTATTGTGCCTCGCGTTCATCGCCTGATGCCAAAACTATTGGCGCGGAATAAACGTCTTTTACCAAATTTGGATTGATACGAAGACCGTATTTAAAAAAGAAATCGTTTAGATTCAAGTCTCTGCCAAAAGCAAAGGTCTGTCCGGAAGTTGTATCTGTTTGTATTTGTGTAGCATCTAGCAACCAAAGCGATTTGCCGCCATTCATGATATATTGATCCAGCACATATTTTTCAATATCGCTAAAGGGTTCAGTAGGTTGTGCTACAACTATCAAATCAAAGCTGTTTAGAGCCTTTAAAGTTAGGTTAGGGTTAGATGCTACTGAATCTAAGGTGAAGGGCGCTATAAAATAATAATCTCTTAAAGTTGCGAAGAAATCCGCTATATAGCGGTCATCATATTCCCCATTTCCTTTTAATACTGCGATTTTTTTGGACTTTACTGTTGCCAATTTTTTAAATCCGTCGGCAAAAGCATATTGAAGATTTTGTATGGAGCTGTTCACTCTTTCTTCGGAAGTGGCACCCAATTGATTTTTCAGCAGGGGGATTTTCACGGACTTGCCATCGTGATGTGCAAGAGCCCACGGATATACTAATTCTGTGCTTTGTTTTCCACTTTCAGTAACGGAAATTTGAGCAGGTGTTAACCCGAATTTTTCAAATTGAGGTAGAAACTGTTCCGAATCTTTATCAGTAGGATTTATAAATTTAAATTTGATATTCGAATTATAGGCTGAAAATTCGTCTAAAAGCTGCTCAGTTTCGCTCTGAAGTCTTCTAAATTCTGGTGGAAAATTTCCTTTTAAAAATACATCAACGATAAGAGGAGAATTAATGGGATCAATAATTTCCTTGGCTTCTTCTGAAAGTGTAAATCGTTTATCCTGCGTAAGGTCGAAACGTTTGTAAAAATAGCTTCCTAAGAGATTTAGGAGAATTAAACCAATAACAATAGTTGCGATGTAGCCGATATTTCTTTTAACCGAAGACTTCATCATTTTTGCTTCAGTTTTAAAACGGTTAATGCGATGAAAAACACCGTAATGCTAAAAAAGTAGATCAAATCCCGGGTATCCAGAACTCCACGTGCTACGCTGTCAAAATGAGCTTTCATTCCAATTCCTGAAATATTAAAAGACGATGAAGAAACGCCGTCAAAACCGTAATACAAAGCAAAACTCAGGAAGACTGCAATTATAAAAGCGACAATCTGGTTTTGGGACAATGTGGATGAAAATATTCCGATAGAAGTGTATGCCAATACTAAAAACAGTAAACCAATGTAAGAGCCAATTGTGCTACCTACATCCCAGTTTCCCGGAGGATTACCTAATTTAGATATAGTGAAAATGTAAAGGATTGTCGGGATTAGCGCAAATAGGATAAGTATGACTGCACCAAAATATTTACCTAAAACTATTTGTTTTAAGGAAAGTGGTTTTGTGAGCAATAGCTCCAGTGTGCCCATTTTCATTTCGTCGCTAAAGGCACGCATACAAACTGCTGGAATTAAAAACAACAAAACCCAAGGTGCAAGTTCGAAGTAGGGAGAAAGGTCGGCAAAGCCCGCATCGAGGATGTTATAATTTCCACTGAAAACCCAAAGGAACAAACCGTTTATTACCAAAAATACTGCAATCACCAGATACCCAATGGTACTGGAAAAGAAGGAGTTTATTTCACGTTTTATAATTGTCAGCATTTATTTTCTATTTCAAATCTGCCGAAAGGCAGGGGCGCCAAGACGCCAATATTTTTTAAACTTTCACTAAACTAACCACTGCAACTGGTTACTGAATGCTTACTAATGTGTCTACGCTCCATGCAGCAGCTTTCTCCCTAAATAATGGTTTTGTCTGGCTCCAAACTTCTTTGAACAGTGCGCTGTTTCGATAGTTCTCTAAATCGGTTTCATCATTCCAACGGCTGTATGTGAAAAAGATTGTTACATCACTTTTATCCTGATAGAGTTCCAAAAATGTGCAACCGGGAAAACTGCGAATCTTTTCTTTCACAACTTCAAAATTAGCCAAAAAAGTAGGGATATTTTCCTTCTCAAATTCCATTTTCACTATTCTCGTAAACATCTTATTCAATTTATAAGGTTTTGTTTTGATCAATCCTTCTTTTAGCGTTGTGAAAAGAATAGGTTGAAATAGGGATTCCGCATTATTCTATGGTTTAATCAATAAAACTCACCATTATAGTATCCATATAATCCAAACCAAATAATGAAGATGCACCACCAACGGTTTTTGAACTACTCTTATAGATTGCCAATTCTAGGTAACTTGAAGAATTCCAAAGCGCCAGTTTTTTTCCGTCTTCTTCCCTTCGTTCTGGGGGCTGGTCAAAATTAATGGCTTCACTGTAGTGGGCGTGTACCTTAGTGAATTTTTCATGTCTGGCATTGATTACAAACTCTCTACCCCGACCAACTTCTTCAAATATTTTTTTAGTGATATTGCTTATCACATTGCCATAATTATCAATATAGATAATGTTTCCACTTATTTTGCTCTCCTTATTACCAATTACCGGACGGATACCAGTCAATTCTTTAATTTCAGTAATTGTCTTACCGATAACTTCTAGTGTTCCACCTCTAGCTATATGGCTTGCAACCTTTACAAAAACGTCCAAAACTGGAAAATTACTCGTGATTCTATCGTGAATATTAATTTCAACAATTTTTTCTGGCCGTATTTCCGATGCGAGCATAGAAATAATCCCATTGTTTGCACATACAAAATAATGCCCATCCATAAGAACTGCAATGTGCTTGTTTTCAGGGTTTAATTCCGAGTCAATACCAATAACATGGATGCTTCCCTGCGGAAAACTCTTGTAAGCATTTTGGATAATGTAAGCCGCCTCTTGAAGGTGGAAGGGTGAAACATTATGAGAGATATCAACAACCTTCGCATCTATCATTTCAGTGTATATAGCTCCCTTTACCGCACCAACAAAGTGATCCTTTTCTCCAAAGTCAGTCGTAAGTGTGATTATAGCCATAAATTATTGTTGATATATTCTTAAATCAAGTACCACAAAAATAAGTTACTTTTGTTAGTAGCAAAACTATTTTGGCTGAATAAAATAAATATTAATCAGTAGCAATTACAGTAGATATTTAATAGCGATTTTAAAAGATTTTGACCTTGTTTTCTGTCTCTGATTTAAATCTCACATCTAATATCTCACTTCTAACGTCTAACAAAAAAAGCACGCCTTTTGAACGAACTTATAATCGAACTTACAGAGATTAGCCCAAGAGATTTTTTTGGGCTCGAAAACGCTAATATTGACTTACTAAAAAAATACTTTCCAAAACTTAAAATTGTTGCCCGTGGTAATAAAATCAAAGCATATGGCGATGAGGAGATACTGGAAGAATTTGATCGCCGTATGACAATGCTTTTGGAGCAATTTGTAAAATATAACAAGATTGACGAAAACGTAATCGAACGAGTTCTTCTAAGCCGCACCAAAGAAGAATATGAGACGCCAGTGGGCAGTGGAGAGGCGATTGTTCACGGAGTAAGCGGAAAACCTATAAAAGCCCAAACTGCCAATCAACGAAAACTGGTGGCGCTAATGGCTAAAAATGATATGGTTTTTGCTGTTGGTCCCGCGGGAACAGGAAAAACATATACAGGAGTTGCGCTGGCGGTTAAGGCTTTAAAAGATAAAGAGGTAAAACGGATTATCTTAACCCGTCCCGCAGTGGAAGCTGGTGAGAATTTAGGATTTCTTCCAGGTGATTTAAAAGAAAAATTAGATCCATATATGCAGCCTTTGTATGATGCCTTGCGTGATATGATTCCGGCAGAAAAGTTGGCATCACATATAGAGACTGGTGTAATTCAAATTGCTCCTTTGGCTTTTATGCGTGGTAGAACCCTAGACAATGCTTTTGTTATTTTGGATGAAGCCCAAAACACGACCCATGCCCAGATGAAAATGTTTTTAACCCGTATGGGAAAAAATGCTAAGTTTATGATTACTGGTGATCCTGGCCAGATAGATTTACCACGCCGTATAATTTCAGGGCTGAAAGAAGCGCTTTTGGTCTTAAAAGACGTAAAAGGAGTGGGGATGATTTATTTGGACGACAAGGATGTAATCCGTCATCGCCTGGTAAAAGAAGTGATAGCTGCCTATAAACATATTGAAAACGTTGATTAAATAAGTATGCGGTAGCGGTGCCAGCATACAGTTTCTGAATTCTAAATACCAAATTCAATTTTAATGAATAATACCATAATTTCAACAGACTTTAATTTTCCGGGACAGAAAAACGTTTATCACGGGAAGGTTCGTGAAGTTTATACCTTGGAAAACAATATACTTCTAATGGTGGCCACCGATAGGCTAAGCGCTTTTGATGTGGTAATGCCAAAAGGAATTCCTTATAAAGGTCAAATCTTAAACCAGATCGCTACTAAGATGATGAGAGATACTGAAGATTTAGTTCCAAATTGGTTAATAGCCATCCCAGATCCAAATGTTGCTATTGGCGAGGCCTGTGAGCCATTTAAGGTAGAAATGGTAATCCGCGGATATATGAGTGGTCATGCTGCTCGAGAATACAAAGTTGGTAAAAGAATGCTTTGCGGTATAGCTATGCCTGAAGGAATGAAGGAAAATGACAAGTTTCCAGAGCCAATAATTACTCCTGCTACAAAAGCCGAAATGGGCGATCACGATGAAGATATTTCAAGGGAGGATATTCTAAAAAGAGGAATCGTTTCTGAAGTAGATTATTTGCAGCTTGAAGATTACACTAGAAAGCTTTTTAAACGAGGTAGCGAAATCGCTTCAGAAAGAGGATTGATTTTAGTAGATACCAAATATGAATTTGGAAAGACGAAAGACGGTAAAATTGTTTTGATCGATGAAATCCATACGCCAGATTCGTCTCGTTATTTTTATGCCGAAGGTTATGGATCTCGACAAATGAACAACGAGCCACAGAAACAGCTTTCAAAGGAATTTGTGCGTCAATGGCTTATTGAAAATGGATTTCAAGGCCTAGAAGGTCAAAAGGTTCCAGAAATGAGTGATGAATATATTGAGACTGTGTCTGAAAGATATATTGAACTTTACGAGAATATTACCGGCGAGAAATTTATAAAGGCTCCCGTAGCAAATATTTATGAGCGAATTGAAAGTAATGTTTTGGAGTATCTTTCCAAAAAAGGTTAATTTCTTTCCCTAAAATTAAAACTGTGAACGTAGCCAAGGCTAAGCTCACTAAAATCAGCTTGCCCGAGATTTGAGTTTAAATTAGCACCCAAGTACAGATTGTTTTTTGGCGCTTTTTCCTTTCCTATTAAATAATATTTTAAGCCTAAGCGTGAAGAAATACGATACTTCTTTTTAAATTTTGAATCAAGCTCGCCCAAAACCCAAGATTTGGGAATATCCTTTGGAGGATCTTGCCAGCCTTCGTTGATTCTATAATCCATTTTGTAGCCCGGCTTATGTAAATTATAACCCAATTGGAGGTCTATTCCCACGTGATTTAAAAATATTTCACCGTGAAGGCTCAGTCCCAAATTTGTAGAATAGTACCACGGATTACTTCTAAAATAGTCAAACTCTCTTCCAGGCTGCACTAAAGATTCATTTCCTTTAATATAATCGTAATAATGTTGATATAATCTATAATAAAAACCAATACCAATTTTGAAGGTGTTGTTGTAAACCTTACCGTATTCCCCAGCGATGGTGTAAACATTTTGTTTATCGTTAAATGCTAAAGCGAAAACATTTTGTCCCAGTCCGCCTCGGAATGCAAAATATTCGTAAACCGTTTTTTTATACACTGGAATTGTTGTGTTCTCGGTGTTATCTGTATGCTTTAAAGGATTTTTTATATCTGCAGAAAGACTGATTAAGAAGGAATTATAGCCTTGATTCAACAAGCGTGTATGTCCATTTGATTGGTGTGAATAACCAATTCCGGCTCGCCAGTCCATTTGGTTGGTAGAAAGAAATTGATAATAAAAGTACATACGAAATGCCCAAGTAATGTCTGTTGTTACTGCTCGATTTTGAGGATTTGTTTCTGGATCAAATTTCTCAGTAAAATAGGAAGCGCCTATACCAGATAGTATTTTAAATCGGTTACTTCCAAAGGCTTTAAATTCGATGAACGGCATTGCGGTTAAAGCGATTCCAAGACTATCCAAATTCCCAAAATCAGTTACTCCAACAGAGAGACCAGTTTTCGGGGCTTTAAGACGTTGAGCCCATTGTTGTGGATTGTTGGTTTGACGTCTCCCAAAGTTTAGAATGAGCTGTTTTTGAAGCCTTGTATCAGGGAAACCATCATTGGCCTCCATTGTTTTCCCTAAAAGAAATTCTGGTGTAAATGTGAAGGCGCCTTTTTTCCAATCAGTCTCCGTTTGACAAAATGTAAATAGGGGCAGAAATAGCAGAAAGATGGTTAGTTGGTTCTTCATTTGGCGCTGCAAGTAACAATTTCCGTATTAATTATAAAAATTTTAATCATACATTAGATAAAATTTTAAAAATACATATTGGAAAAAATAGACCATTTTATTGCTGAAATGGCCTCTCTAGCTTGGGGTCTGCCGTTGTTGATACTCTTGATTGGAGGAGGGTTGTATCTTTTAATTCGCATTCAATTTTTACCATTTCTATATTTGGGACACGCCTTTGCAATCCTCCGTGGCAAATATGACAATGAAAATGATGCTGGCGAAATAACCCATTTTCAAGCCTTGACTACTGCACTTTCCGCTACTGTTGGAATGGGAAATATTGCAGGAGTTGCAGTTGCCATTGCCATTGGTGGACCTGGAGCCGTATTTTGGATGTGGGTGAGTGCTGTAATTGGTATGTCCACAAAATTCTTTACGGCAACACTTGCAATTCTCTTTCGTGGAAAAGATAGTGAAGGGAAAATTCAAGGTGGGCCCATGTATTTTATAATTGAAGGCTTAGGGAGAAAATGGATGCCCCTAGCAGTGTTTTTCAGTATAGCGGGTTTGGTGGGAGCTTTACCTGTATTTAATGTAAATCAGCTTACACAGGCCATCAATGATATACTCTTAAAACCAGCGGGTCTTTACAGTGGATTTAAAACCGATTTAATTATAGGCTTGGTCTTGGCGGCAATTACAGCGGTAGTGATTCTAGGAGGTTTGTCGCGAATCAGTAAAACCGCCGCCAAATTGGTGCCGGGAATGGTTGTGCTTTATTTTGTTCTAGTATTGATCATTTTAGGGGTTCATATTGATGTTGTTCCGAGCTATTTTAAATTGATCTTTACCGATGCTTTTTCTGCTAGTTTTTACAAAGGTGATACGTTTTTGGGGGGAGTTGTAGGTGGAATTATATTGCTGGGAATTCGACGTGGAGCATTTTCAAATGAAGCAGGGATAGGTACGGCGCCAATGGCCCACGGTGCGGCAAAGACCAACGAGCCTATTCGAGAAGGCTTGGTTGCAATGTTGGGCCCGGCAATTGATACGTTATTGATATGTTCGCTCACTGCCTTAGCTATTCTGGTTGCTGGAGTATGGCAAAGCAGCGACGCAAATGGCGTGAGCTTAACTGCTTCAGCGTTTGAAGAGAGCATGCCTTATTTCGGAAAATATGGATTATTGGCTTGTATTGCTGTATTCAGTATTTCCTCACTTTTTTCTTATTCCTATTATGGTAGTAAGTGCATGTCTTTTCTTTTCGGAGCCAAGAATAAAGGGATTTATAATTATTTCTACATTACAAGTATTCTGGTTGGAGCTACAACATCCTTGAGCATGATGATTAACCTGATAGATACTTTCTTTGCGATGATGGCCATTCCAACAATGACGGCGACCATAATTCTTGCACCGAAAGTAATAAAGGAGGCGAAAAAGTACTTTAACAAATTAAAGCAAGAACGAATATCAGAAGAAAGAAACATCTAAGAGTTTCTTCAGATATATTAAAACACTTCGCCTTGGTTCGATTTCAACCGAGCTAATGGATTTGAAGGTGTTAATTTTCAATGAGGTGTCGATTGCCTTCGAACGGACAAGCTATCAAGCTTCTTGTTTACCATTGTTGTAAATTTGGCAGCTCCATCAGGATTCAAATGGTTTTCATTTAAAAAATCCTTTACAGTGAATTGAAGTGTATCGGTTTCTTTATCTAGAAGCAGAATGTTGCTGTATTTATTCTTAATTAAGGAAAGGATACTGTCGCGACGCCTAACGATATTTGGATTCCTTTCCTTTAGATATGTCTTATAAAGCGGAACGGTGCAGATTATAACATTTAGTTTTTTAGTTTGCATATAATTAAGCATTTCAAAAAGATATATTGTATTTTTTTTGAAAATATCTAAATCTTCTCTTTTGATAATCATAAATTTTCGGAGTGCTATTTCTGATTCGTCATACTTAAGGTCTTTAAAAGCTCCCTCATAATTATTAGTATCAAAACCAAATTCGTTAAGCCTTGATTTGTCGGTTTTATAAAAATAATAATCCATCAATTTAGATGAATAAAATCGAGGGTTTGAAAGATATACAAGTTTATCTTTAAAATAAGTTGGTCTTTCAAATGCATTTACACCGTAATATTTTAAGTAGACTGTGTTTTTCCAGTAGTCATTCTCGTGGTGTGGCAATTCAAGATGATTGTAAGAAACCTCTAAAAGTATCGTTTTTAAATTCGGAAGTCTTTCTATTGTACCTTTAAGAATATTAAAATCTTCGTTGTGATGTTGAGAGGTAGAAGCAAAATTTATTGCACTTTCATCACAAATGGCCGGGTTAAAACCACATTTCAATTGTGAAGAACCCAGTCCCATAACTGCAATTTCATTGGAATGTGTGTGAAAGTAATTTCCAAAAACCTTATAATTTATCGGGATGTTTAAAACGAGTAATTCTAACACAGCATAGGCTACGACTACTGGAAGAAAAAATCCCAGACAATATTTTAGAAACCGCAACTGGGCCTTACTAAAATTGAAAATAAATGAAGCCTTCTTTTGGTCCGGCATATCGGAAAATTAAAAAAATGAATATATAATAAATAAGCCATCGAGTGGGTTTGTTAACATACTTGTCGATTCGAGTCAATGGGAAATCTTTAAAACGAGTCCAGATCTCAAGAGACATCATAATAAAGACGAATACTAAAAAGCGTTTGTTGATTAAGGAGCCAATATCTTCACTGGAAATAAATAAAAAGATTCTCTTTAAAATTAGCCAGGCTTGATCGATATTTTTGCTTCTAAAAAGAATACTTGAAATGGTAATAAAGATAAAAGTGAAAACCGGAACCAAAATTGGTGGAATTAATGATCTATGAAATAAACTAGATTTCCGGTCTGCTGTCAAGGGAGTTCGTTCCAATACAATTAGAAAACCTTGAAAAGTACCAAAGATAACAAAGGTCCAATTGGCGCCGTGCCAAAGCCCAATTAAGCACATAGTTAAGAAAATGGCTAGATTACGACGTGTGTTGCTCCGTAGGTTTTTTCTAATGATTGGATAATAAACATATTCCGTAAACCAACGGGTAAGCGTAATATGCCATCGTTGCCAAAAATCAGTAACACTTTTTGCTAAATAAGGGATGTTAAAATTTTTACTGAGTTTGAAACCAAACAACTTTGCCGTTCCGACTGCGATATCTGAATAACCAGAAAAATCTCCATAAATCTGAAGAAAGAAAAGAGAGGAAGCATAGAGAAGGGATAGGCTACCGAAGTCTTCAGGACTTGTGTAAACCGTATTAACTATACGTGCCGCATTATCTGCTATCACCATCTTTTTAAATAATCCCCATAGGATTTGTCGGAGGCCATCTTTTACTTCATCTGTATCGAAAGACCGTTTAGCACTGAATTGTGGTAACAAATCAGATGCTTTTTCAATGGGACCTGCCACCAATTGCGGAAAAAAACCTACAAAACATAAAAAGTTTAGCAGGTTGTGCGTTGGAGGGATTCGTTTTTTGTAAACATCGATGGTATAGCTCATTGTTTGGAAAGTATAAAAGCTAAGACCTACAGGAAGAATAAGATTCAAAGTGCTAAATGCGTATTCTCCTTGTTGCATATTGAATAGCAATGCAAACTCATCAATAAAGAAATTGTAATATTTAAAAAGGAAAAGAACCCCTAAATTCCAAATAATACTGCTGTAAAGAAAAAGCTTTTGCTTCCCGTCGCTTTCGGTTCCTTTAATGGCAAGTGCAGCAAAATAATCTACCAATGAACTGGCTACAATAAGAAAAAGAAAACGCCAATCCCACAGTCCATAAAAAAAATAGCTCGCAGCAAGCAGAATTAGGTTTTGTACTTTTATTCGCTTAAAACCGACCGCCCAATAGAGTAGTAGTGTTATGGGAAGAAACAATCCAAATGAAAAGGAGTTGAATAACAAAGGGAGTTATGTTTTGCCGTAAATATAATAAAAAAGAGACCTTTAAAAATTTTCATTTATAAAGGTCTCTAAATTCTTAATAGAAATATTTAAATCGTCCTTTAGATTGTAGTGATTTTGGTCAGTTTATCGATTACTACTATCTTCAATATCATAGTTGGATTGAATTAAATATACTTTCTAAAATATAATTTAGCAACATCGTCAAATTTTATAATTATTCAAAATAACTGAAAGTTTCTCCGTCTTTGATATTTAGCAGAGTTTCATAAATAAGTTTAATTACATTTTCCACATCATCGCGATGTACCATCTCAACGGTAGTGTGCATATAGCGTAACGGTAAGGAGATTAGGGCACTGGCCACACCGCCATTGCTGTAGGCAAAGGCATCGGTGTCAGTTCCTGTGGCTCTTGAGAGTGCTGCACGTTGAAAAGGAATCATTTTCTTTTCAGCTGTTTCAACTATTAAGTCTCTCAGTTTTTGCTGTACGGCAGGCGCATAAGCTATTACTGGACCACAACCAATTTCAGCAAGACCTTCCTTCTTTTTATCGATCATTGGGGTGGTGGTGTCGTGTGTGACATCCGTAATGATGGCAACATTTGGTTTAATGCGTTCAGCAATCATTTCGGCGCCGCGAAGCCCGATTTCCTCTTGTACGGAATTGGTTATGTAAAGTCCGAAAGGAAGTTTAACCTTGCTTTCGTGGAGTAGTCTAGCAACTTCCGCAATCATAAATCCGCCCATTCGGTTATCCAGGGCACGGCATACAAACTTATCCTTGTTCAGAATATGGAATTGATCGGGATAGGTGATAACACAACCAACGTGAATCCCCATTCTCTCAACTTCCTCTTTGTCCTTAGCACCTACATCTATAAAGATATTATGAGGTGTGGGAGATTCTTCTTTAGCCTTATCACGTGTATGGATAGCCGGCCATCCAAAAACGCCTTTTACAATACCGTTTTTAGTGTGAATATTTACGATTTTAGAAGGAGCGATTTGGTGGTCGCTTCCTCCATTTCGAATAACATAAAGCAATCCGTTGTCGCAGATATAATTTACGTACCACGAAATTTCATCGGCATGGCCTTCAATAACTACTTTAAATTTTGCTTTTGGGTTTATAACACCTACAGCTGTTCCGTATGTATCTGTAAAAAATTCATCCACATAAGGTTTTAGATATTTCATCCATAATTTTTGTCCATCCCATTCATAGCCCGTGGGAGAGGCATTGTTTAAGTATTTTTCTAAAAACTGAAGAGATTTGTCGTTTAATATTGAAGTAGTCATAGTTTATTTTGGTCTTAAAAAAGATGTTTGGTAAAATTAGTAATTTCTTATTAAGACCGACAAGGCAATTTGCTTATTTTTGGAACGTTTTTGGATGATATGTACCTTTATTGTTAAACAGTCCTGATGAAATTTTTTGTACCTATATATGTATACCTACTTTTTTTCGGTTTACAGTCAGCTTATGGGCAGACCGATTCCGAATATCTAAAAAAGGAAAAGGATTCTTCTGAAGTAATGTATTATATTATAGAAGGAGATACTATTGCCCGTGAAATAATTGATCTAGATGAAGTCATCCTTCTCAACAAACTTAAGTTTGGGTCAGAGCAGGATAGAAGACGCTATTTAATTCTTAGACGGAAAACGCGAAAAGTGTATCCATATGCTAAACTAGCTTCAGAACGTCTGACTACAATGACGGAAAGATTAAAGACGTTGGATAAGCAGAGAGACCGGAGAATATATACCAAGCGTGTGCAGAAATACGTAGAAGGTGAATTCTCAGATCAATTAAAAAAGCTTACCCATACCGAGGGCCAAATATTAGTAAAGCTTATTCATAGACAAACCGGGATTACCGCTTTTGAGTTGGTAAAAGAGTTGCGTACCGGTTGGCGTGCCTTTTGGTATAATACTACTGCTAATCTTTTTGAGATTTCCTTGAAAGAAGAATATCGTCCTTTTGACGTAAAGGAAGATTATTTAATTGAGGATATTTTAGAAAGATCTTTCCAAGAAGGTCGACTTGAACGTCAACCCCCGGCTTTTCCAATAGATTTCCTCGACTTGAAGGCGAGTTGGAATAAAAAAGCTGTTAATAACTAAGTTATCAGCCTATTGCACAAGAACTAGAAACTTGTTATTTTTATAGTTCGCTCTTTTATTTTTTGACCTATTTACCGCAAGCGCCAATGAATCAGGTTATAACCAAATATATTAATATATTGGGGATGATTTTTTAAGATTAAAAGGTTCT